>CAVZGN010000004.1:412500-479706 GCA_963774895.1 uncultured Pseudomonadota bacterium | reverse complement strand
CCGTGCAAGCCGCATCCCATCTGGTGACACGCGGTATCAAATTGCTGGTAATCGCCTGCAACACGGCTTCCGCCGCAGCCTTGCCGACGCTCAGCCGGAGATTCACGCCCTTGCCTGTGATCGGCGTGGTGGAAGCCAGCGCCGAAGCCGCGGTGGATGCCTCCAAGTGCGGACACATCGCCGTGCTGGCTACCGAGAGCACGGTACGTGGAGGCGCCTACGAGCGCGCCATCAAATCACGCCGGTCCGACGCGCGGGTGTTCTCGCAGGCCTGTTCACTGTTTGTGGCGCTGGCGGAAGAGGGCTGGACCCAAGGCCCTTTGGTGGAAGCGGTAACGCGTGAATATTTGCAGCCGATGCTGGCGGAAAAGAAAAGCGAGGGCCTGGATTGCGTGGTACTGGGTTGTACGCATTTCCCGCTGCTCAAAGATACCATCGCGCATGTGGCCGGCCCGGATGTGGTGTTGGTGGATTCCAGCGAGAGCGTGGCGCTGGCCGTTGAAAAGATTCTGAGCGCGTCCATGCTGGCTCGCACCGGCGGCCACGGCGATGTCCGTTACCTGGCTACCGATGGCGCCGAACGTTTTGCACGCGTCGGCAGCCTGTTTCTAGGCGCGCCCATCAACCCACAGGATGTGGAACTGGTGAATCTATGAGTATCGTTCGCCTCGTTTTGGATGAAAGAACGGGTGCGCGCTTCACACGCATGGTCATGCAGAACGTGGAACGCGAATACCCGAATCACATCATGCACCTGCTGAACGGCGATGCGGATGCCCTGACACCGCGTCAGCTGCATCCGGTGTTCTTCGGCTGCTATGACTGGCATTCTTCAGTCCACAGCCACTGGTTGCTAGTGCGGATATTGCGCCGGTTCCCGCAAGCGTTGTTCGCTCCCCCTATCCGCAGTCTGCTGGATAGACAGCTGACGGCGGAAAAGCTGGCGGTGGAGCGCGCTTATTTTGATCAGCCCAATCGCGCCGGCTACGAACGCCCGTATGGGCTCGCCTGGCTGCTGCTGCTCGCGGCAGAACTGCACGAATGGCGTTCGCTAGAAGCTAGGCGTTGGCAGGCGGCTTTGACGCCACTGGAGACTGTGGCAAAGGCGCGGTTTGCCGAATGGTTGCCAAAGCTTACGCACCCGGTGCGCAGCGGCGAACATGCCCAGACTGCGTTCGCACTGGGGCTCATGCATGACTGCGCGCGTATCACGGATGACACACAGTTAGCGGGACTGGTGGAAAGCCGCAGCCGGGATTTCTACCTGCAAGACAACAATGCTCCACTTGCCTATGAGCCTTCGGGCCACGATTTTCTGTCACCGGTACTTGCGGAAGCCGACCTGATGCGGCGCGTGTTGCCGCAAGCGGAATTTGCTGCTTGGTTGGGCACATTCCTGCCGCAGATTCCGCACACCTCCGATTCGAAGTGGCTGCGACCCGTAGTCTCAAATGATCCTGCCGACGGCAAATTGTCGCATCTGGACGGTTTGAACCTCAGCCGTGCCTGGATGTGCGATGGCATTGCAGATGCACTACCGGATGATGACGTACGCCGTAGCGCGCTTCTGGCTGCAGCGGCAGCCCACGCGCAAGCGGGGCTAGCGGGTATTCATGCTGACCTGTATGCGGGCAGCCATTGGCTGCCGAGCTTCGCCGTGTATCTACTGACGCAACGCGGTATTGCTGATGTCTAGCATTCTGCATTCGTCAACATCCGGACGCCCATGGCGACTGGGTTGGCGCTTGCTGACGATCGCCTGGCTATCGTTTCTGGGGACATTGGTCGGTGTGGGATTCCGCGGCGTGGTGGCGCCCTCCACCACCGCTTTCATGCAGCAACGTCTTTTATACCTGCATGCCCATGGTGTGTTGCATGCGCATATTGATTACCACTGGGTGGATTACGGGGCCATCGCGCCCGCCATGCGCCTTGCGGTGGTGGCTTCGGAAGACCAGACCTTCCCTTCGAACGATGGGTTCGACTGGCTGGCCATTGAAGAGGCGCTGCAGCATAACCACATGAGTCGTTATATCCGCGGCGCCAGTACCATCACCCAGCAGACCGCCAAGAACCTGTACTTGTGGTCGGGACGCAGCTATTTCCGCAAACTGGTGGAAGCCTATTTCACCGTGTTGCTGGATACTGCATGGCCCAAGCAACGGATTCTGGAGATGTATCTGAACACCGCCCAATTCGACAGCAATGTGTTTGGCGTAGGCGCCGCCGCGCGACGTCTTTTCAATATATCACCAGCACAGCTTGATCCGGATGAAGCCGCGCTACTGGCTGCGGCCTTGCCGTCGCCCGACCGCTCCGATGTAGTGGATCCCTCGGGTTATCTGTTGCGCCGCCAGGCCTGGATCCTGGATCAGATGCAGCAGCTCGGCAGCGATTACCTGCAAGGCATCGAGACGGACGCGCGCCGCTGAGCTGCGAATAGCCGCAGGCATTTGCCAGGCTGCCTGGTTCAGGTGATTATTAGATACCTGTCGTACCGGACATTATTATTTGGAGAATTCCATGCGCCGTATTGCCATGTGCCTGCTGATTTTGTTGCCGCTGGCCGCCTGCACAGTAGAAGAAAAGCCGGTGCGTACGCTCGAAACCGTGGTACCTGCCGCGGGTATAGCGACGCTGGCATTGGGCGTGAATATCGGCGCGGTCACGGTCACCCCCAGCAGAGATGCCGAAGTGCATGTGAGCGTCGGCCTGAAGCCGTCCAACTCATTCCTGGGAATATTCAGCATGGGTGGCGAGGATGCGATCAAGGCAGCGGTCATCAATCAGACGAGCACCAATGGGGCGCTCAAATTGAGTCTCCAATATCCCGCCAATACCGATGCCAGCGGTGTCAATGAGTATTGGACACTGGCGGTACCGGTGGGCGTGCATATCAGCAGTGATATCAATGTGGGCAAGCTGCAGGTGAGCGGCATCAGCGGCGGAGTCGAGGCCAATCTGAACGTTGGCAAGGTCACGCTGGATTTACCCAGCGGCGCCATGAAGATTTCGATTAATGTCGGCAAGATCAATGCCGAGGCGCACACATTGAATTACTCCGACGTGAATTTGGTTGCTGGTGTGGGTGATGCGCAACTGCTAATCAATGGTGTGTCGGCCGGCAATACGGAGAAAGCCGGCGCTGGAAATCATGTGAGTTATCAGGGTCATGGCCAGGATGCCATCAGCCTTAGAGTGAACACCGGCAAAGTTGCGCTTACGCTTAACGGAAAAAATAATCTTTAGACTTTCACGCTAAGCCAAAACAGCCTGTGTGCATGCATATTTTGGCGGCGCTGCCCTTCAGTGAGCGAATTCCGGACGCGGCAAGCTGTGCAGCGGTGTGGGCAGGCTCGAGATATAGGCCGCGAGGGCGCGCGCCTGGGCGTCCGTCAGGTCTTTCGTCTGCGGCGCCATGATGATGTTCCGGCGCTGGCCATCACGGTATTCCGTGAGTGCCTGAACAAGATAATCCTGGTACTGGCCGGCGATGATGGGTGGCGGATTGCCCGGCAGCGGCAAGGGATGGGCGCCATCGGCACCGTGGCAGGATGCACAAGTGTCCTTGAAATGCTGGCTGGCCCAGGCCGGTGTCGCGGGCGGCGAGGGACTTGCTGGTGTCTCGGCCAGGGCCGCCGTTGTAAACATTGCCAGACCCAGAATAGCGAACCGCGATACGCACTTCATGGTGATCAACCCTCTTTATTGGTTATCCGGCGAACCCAGACTCTGGAAATAGGCGGCGATGTTTTGCATATCCTGTGCGCCTAGGGAAGAAGCCTGGGCATGCATGGTTTTATGACTGCGAGCGCCGGATTTGTATTCCTCCAGCGCATGCACGATATAGGCTGCGTTTTGACCTGCCAGCTTGGGCACGCGATAAGTCGGGTAGACATTGGTGTAATCAGGGATGCCATGGCAACCGAGGCAAGTCTGGGACGCGACTTTACCCTTGGCGATATCGCCGTCCGCATGCACGGCGAAGCTCAGTGTGACCATGGCGCAGGCAAATATGCTGGCAGCAACGCGACTCCGCATCGGAGGTCTCCCTGGTTCTGGGGTTACATTCAATCTATCTGGCATAAAGCGGCGCATAGAGTAGCAGATTGCCTGCCGGATTTCCGCCCATCACCAGCCCGGCCGGGGGCCAAAAACCGCACCATGTCAGGCACAAAAGCCTGGCGCATACTCGCGGTGTAATATTTTCTATGTTGCAATGGTCTAAGCAGCATCCCATGCCATTGTGGTGAAATCCTATGGACAAGATCCGTAAACCCGATGCTGTCTGGCGCGCTGAACTGACCCCTGAGCAGTATGCGGTGACCCGTAAGCAGGCTACCGAGCGACCTGGTAGCGGTGAATATCTGCATAATCATGCCAGTGGTGTTTACCGCTGTGTATGTTGTGGCAATCCAGTGTTCACATCCGCTGCCAAGTTTGAATCCCACTGCGGCTGGCCGAGTTTCACAGCGCCGGCCAGCGAAGCCAACCTGGAGCGGCATACCGACAGCAGCCATGGGATGCAGCGGGTGGAAGTCGTGTGCGCGCGTTGTGACGCGCATCTGGGGCATGTGTTCGAAGACGGCCCGGCACCCACAGGGCTGCGTTACTGCATCAATTCCGCCGCGCTCAAGTTTGAGCCGCAGGATAATGGCAAGAAATGACCGAAGAGATTTTCCGTAGCGACGCCTATGCGCGCACCTGCGAGGCCACGGTCTTGGGTGTGGATGAGCATGGCATACGCCTGGACCGCACGGTGTTCTATCCGGAAGGCGGCGGCCAGCCCGGCGATAGTGGTCTGCTGCGTCTCGCCGACGGTCGTGAACTGCGTATCGCCAATACCCGCAAAGGCGAGTTGCCGGGAGAAATCCTGCACCTGCCAGCAGAAGTCACTAATTGGTTGCGGCCCGGTCTTGCTGTCACGCTGGAGATTGACTGGGCACGGCGCCACCGGCTGATGCGCATGCACACCTGCCTGCATCTGTTATCCGCCGTCATCATCGCGCCGGTTACCGGCGGCCAGGTGGGTGATGGCTACGGGCGGCTGGACTTCGATTTGCCGGAAACACCCGATAAAGATCAAGTGAACGAGAAACTCAATGCCCTGATTCGCAACGACGCACCGGTCTCGTTCCGCTGGATCACTGATGCAGAACTCGATGCCCACCCGGAGCTGGTGAAAACCATGTCGGTGCAGCCGCCACGGGGTGTGGGGCGCGTGCGTCTGGTGAACATCGAAGGCGTGGATCTGCAACCCTGCGGTGGCACCCACGTGGCGCATATCGGTGAGATCGGTGCCGTGACTGTCAGCAAGATCGAAAAGAAAGGGCGTCAGAACCGCCGGGTGCGGCTTGAGTTCCCGGATGCTAACCTTATAACAACGTAAGCGTTAATAAACGGAGTGAGTTTCATGACGGAAAACAACCAGGCAACGGGGTTACCATCGTGGCGTATATCCTGCATCTCCTCGGCGCTATCACCGGCATCCTCAGTATCGTGGCGCTGATCATCAATTACGTGAAACGCGGCGACGATGGCGTGATGATGGACAGTCATCACTCCTGGATGATCCGCACCTTCTGGTGGTCCATCCTGTGGTGCATCCTGATCGGCGCCAGTTATCTGGTGCTGATCGGATTCGTGGTGGGCTGGGTCGGTTTCCTGATTGTGTGGGTCTGGTATGTATACCGCCATATCCGGGGTCTTATTTATCTGACTGAAGCTAAGCCTATGCCAGCATGATGTGCCAAAATTTGTTAAGCCAACATTTAACCTCTATTCTCCTAATATTCTCGATCTTTTAAGCCACAGTAGGAGCATTCGCATGGTTACGATCGCTGATAAGCCCACCTCCCCCCGCGAATCTACCTACGGGATTAATCTTTGTACCTGCTGCAAAGAAGAAAAAGAGTACTGATGGGCGCAGTGCACCGAGTGCTCGAGACCGTAGCCGACGCAATGTTAGGCAACCATTGTCAAAAGGACGGCGTACAAGGCGAGATAACAGGCGCAAATAAATAGCACCCGAGGGTGATAACCAGTCAAACACAATCAGGGGGTATATGTTAATGGTAACTATGCAGTTTAAACAGGCAGTTGCTTAACTGTGTATATTTGAGATTTGAAAGTGATTTCAAGCTACCGCGCAAAGTTTGACTACATTGTAATCAGGCCTATCTACGGCATCATGGTTATTTTAGCTGCGGCAAGCCTTTTCCATAAAGCGTGGCTTATGACTTTGTTCTTTGTGTTTATGATATTTGTGGTGGGCTATGTTGGCGGTGCGCTACATTTGCCAATATTATCTTCTAAACTAGTTGATGGAATCCCAAGTTTTTCAGATGCAGAAAAAATAGAACTTGACAAACCGACAAGCGATGATTTGTTTTCTATATTCAAGGCCTGCTTCCAACTCAGTTTCATAATTGGGATCATTGCATCGGTTATTACTATCTATGATGGCCACGGATGGTTACTCGCTGGCCTGATTGGTATCGGCGTTTACATGCTGAATGCTTTCGTAATGGCCATCACTTTTGCATTTGTTGTACACCAATATGCAGTCGGCCGACTTCGCTCGCTTGCATCAGGCCTTGCGATTTTTTGGTTGCCAATATCAGCTATTGTTGCCCTTGCTATATTTGTCATCTAACGAGACGAGATACGCGCAAAGCGTCAAGTTACAAGCCAGGCGGAGCGGAATAGAAAAAGATTTGACCTCTGCCAGTGGCCACTGGAGGAAGCATTATAATTTCCGCACGGTTTCTGTCATCATTAGCTTGTCACTGACATCGACAGGAGGAGATATAGGTGTTAATTCTTGACTTAATATATTTTTCTGTATCAAGTCCCCACATCGGTCAATGCAGCAAATGTTAGCCAGTTGCGCGCACTTTACTCATTTCTTTGAGCACCAGATCAATACGCTCCACTGCCCAGTCGATCTGTTCGCGCGTGATTACCAGCGGCGGTGCCAGCCGCACTACGGTCTCGTGGGTTTCCTTACTAAGAATGCCCTGAGTCATTAGCCGTTCGCAGACTTCGCGCGCCTTGGCTTTGCGGGGATCGATCTCGATGCCGATGAACAATCCTTTGCCGCGCAGTGACTTGATGAGCGGACTCTTGAGCACGTGGAGCTTGTCCAACAGGTAAGCACCCATCTCGGCGGAGCGTTCCGAGAGTTTTTCTTCAATCAACACGTTGAGCGCTTCCAGCCCCACGGCCGCAGCCAGCGGATTGCCGCCGAAGGTGCTGCCGTGATCGCCGGGCGTGAACACATCCATGACTTCACGGCGCGCCAGGAACATGGACACCGGCAGCAGTCCGCCGCCCAAGGCCTTGCCCAGGATCAGGCCGTCAGGTTGCACGTTCTCGTGCTGGCAGGCGAGCAACTTGCCGGTGCGACCCAGGCCGGTTTGGATTTCATCACAAATCAGCAGAATATCGTTGCGCTTACAAATCTCCGCACATTTTGCCAGATAGCCCGCAGGTGGCACGATGATGCCCGCCTCACCTTGTATAGGTTCGACCAGAAACGCCGCAGTATTGGAGGTGATGGCTTTCTCAAGCGCTGTCGCATCGCCGTAGGGGATGAGTTTGAAACCGAGTGGAAATGGACCGAAACCATTCTTGTATTGTGCTTCAGTCGACATCGCCACCATGGCGATGGTGCGGCCGTGAAAGTTGCCGGTGCAGGCGATGACCTCAGCTTTGTCCGCCGGAATGCCTTTGACCTTGTAGCCCCATTTACGCGCCGCCTTGATTGCGGTCTCTACACCTTCGGCGCCGGTATTCATGGGCAGCGCCATGTCCATGCCCGTGAGTTCGCACACATGCTTCAGAAACGGGCCGAGCTTGTCGGTGTGGAAGGCGCGTGAACAGATAGCGAGCTGCGAGGATTGCTGCTGCAGAGTTTTCACCAGGCGTGGATGGGCGTGGCCGTGACTCACGGCCGAATAGGCGCTCATCATGTCCAGGTATTTATTGCCAGCGTCGTCCCACACGTACACGCCTGCGCCGCGGATCAGCACCACCGGCAGCGGATGGTAGTTGTGGGCGCAATAGCGATTCTCGAGCTCGATGGTGTTGTTCATGGCAGTATCTCTGGGTACGGGAGCGCTCCGCTGGTGTGGAGTGGCTTAGTAAACCGTTATCATACCAAAATGGAATTCAACCCCTGAATGCTGTCCAACCAGCTGGCTTTGATTCGCTTTCTTACCAATACAGCACCTTATTATTTTGAACTATGGCCACGAGTGAATCAGTGAAATTTCCGGGCCCAGCCGGGCAATTGGAAGGTCTTGTGGATGCTCCGTCAGACGAACCGCACGCGGTCGCCGTTGTGTGTCATCCGCATCCGTTACAACACGGAGCCATGACCAACAAAGTGACTTACATACTGGCGCGAGCTTTCAATGACCTGGGCGCCGTGAGTCTGCGGGTTAATTTCCGCGGTGTCGGCAAAAGCGCCGGCCGTTTTGATAACGGCATCGGTGAAACCAGCGACGCACTTTCGGCCATGGATTGGTTGAGCGCGAAATATCCAGGCCTGCCGCTGTGGCTTGGCGGCTTTTCCTTCGGCGCCTATGTAGCTTTGCGCGCGCAAAGCGAACGCGCGGTCAAACGGCTGGTGACAGTGGCGCCGGCTGTGGAGCGTTTCGATACTGTATCGATCAAACCACCGGTTTGTCCCTGGTTGCTCATCCAGGGCGATGCCGATGAAGTGGTGCCGCCGCAAGCCGTGCTTGGCTGGGCCAGTAAGCTTCAGCGGCCACCGTCGATTGCCGTCCTGAAAGGTGCGGGGCATTTCTTTCACGGACGTCTAAATGACGTGCGGCAAACGGTAGTACGGCAATTCGTTGCCGGTAAAGATGTCATTTGATGCATCTGTTAAGCTTTTGTAACACATTTTTGCGCCCAAGCTTACAAATACCGAGGGAGTATCACACATGCGACGTTTCGTACTTGCCTGCCTATTGCTTGTCCCGGCTGTCAATGCGTTTGCCAGTAATGACGTCAACAACCTACCGGCTCTCACCCAGAGTCAATTCAATGATTTGTCGGCTGATATTGCTGCGGTAATATCTTTAAAGCAGTTGGAGGGTGCGGCTCCGGAAGGTATCACGGGCTTTGATTTGGGCTTCGACGCGAGTGCTACGAATGTGGCGCATGCATCGGATTGGGACATCGCCACCAACAGGACTGATATCACCACTGTGCCTATGGCACGGGTGCGCATTAGCAAGGGTTTGCCGTTCGGCTTCGATATCGGCGCATTCTACAGTTATGTGCCTAACAGCAACATTAAAGTGTATGGCGGGCAAATCCGCTATGCGATATTGGATGGCGACGCTGTTACACCGGCCATCGGTATCCGCGCAGCCTTTAACCAGCTGACTGGCGTAGATCAGCTGTCTTTCAATACCAAGAGTCTGGATGTCTCCATCTCCAAGGGCTTCGGGCCATTCACCCCGTATGCCGGCATCGGCCGCGTGTGGGTGAACAGCAACCCGGATGTGTCCACTGGGCTGAGTGACACAAGTTTCGGTAACAACGAGATGTTCGTCGGTTTGTCCATGAGCTTCGTTGTGGTGCACGTGGCCCTCGAAGCGAACCGTATCGCAAGTAACAATACCTACAGCCTCAAACTGGGTTTCGGCTTCTGAGATATCTATATTTATCTAGAAGACGCTTTGGAGCACAAACTGGCGGAGCTGCTGTATGTGCTGCTGAGGGAGTTGATGCTGGCAAAACAGAAAGCGATGGCGACGGAGTAACAACTCTGTCGGCGGTTCGCCGGAAGCCAGACGGTGATTGAAGAACTGGACCGGAGCCGCGTTACCGCGGCTCCGAACCGAATCGGTTTACTTCACCATGTCCTTCATAGCCTTGAGGGCCTGGACCTTCACTACGTTGCGCGCCGGCTTGGCCTTGAATATGGTCGGCTGTCCCGTGAACGGGTTTATGCCCTCGCGTTCTTTGGTGGCGGGCTTACGCACCACGCGGACTTTCATGAGTCCCGGTACCACATATACACCCGGACCCTTCTTGCCGAGACTCTTGCCGATGAGCTCGGCCAGTCCTTCGAATATTCCTGCCACCTGTTTGCGGCTCAAACCTGTGGAGTGCGCCAGATAAGCATAAGTTTCCGATTTGGTGAACGGTTTGTTCGCCGAGATAACCGGGGCCTTGGTGGCTTTGGCGACGGTCTTTACGTGCGCCTTGGCCTTGGAAGCTGATTTAATCATCGCAGCCATTTAGGTCTCCTCTGGATGGCAGTGCAGAACACGCCGCGAAATCTAGCACACGCCGGGGAAAAGTGTGAGGGTTTTCGCTAAAAAACACCGGTTTTTATGCTGTTTATAAAGTTTTTAGGGCGACTGCTGCCTACCAGTCAATAACAATCCCACTATCAGCGCAGCGGCCATTGCAGGGGCAGCAGGATATTCACCACCTGCAGCAGGATCAAAACCACCAAAGGCGATAGGTCCAGACCGCCTAGATGCGGGATCAGCTTGCGGACCGGTTGCAACAGGGGTGCATTGATGCTCCACAGCAGACCGGCAACAGGATTGCGTTGACCGGCATTGGTCCAGCTCAGGATGGCTTCCACCAGGATGGTCACGAAGTACAGATTGACCAGCAGGAAGATCAGCTTGAGCAGCGTCCACCATACAAGATCCAGCACATCGGGGAAACCGATCACGATGACCAACACCAAGCTCACATTGATAAGCTGCAGAATGATCACCAGCACCACGGCGGCAAAATCCATTCCACGCCAGCCGGGAATGATGCGCCGCAAAGGCAGCAATAACGGATTGGTGATTTTAACGATGGCCTGGCAGATGGGGTTATAGAAATCCGCGCGCATCCACTGCAGAATAAATCGCAGCATGACCGCAGCGGTGTATAAACCGAACAGGGTGTTGATGAGAAACACCAATGCATAAAGTCCACGGCCGTTCATGGCGCCTCCTTGCTAAATTCGTCCGACAGTTGCACGCTGCGGTCGCGCGCAGCGGTCAGTGCTTGTAGAAATATTCCACGCAATTTATCGGAATCCAGGATTTTGAGGGCCGCCGCCGTAGTTCCGCCCGGGGAAGTGACTTGTTTTTTGAGTAACGCTACATCTTCCCGACTTTCAATCACCATGCGGGCGGCGCCAAAAGCAGTCTGTTGCACGAGCTTACGCGCGGTGTCTGCCGGCAATCCCAGTTCACGTGCGACTGCTTCCATGATCTCCATGACCAGGAAAAAATAGGCGGGGCCGCTGCCGGAAACAGCGGTGACTGCATTCATAAGATTTTCATCGTCGATCCAGAGCGCCAGCCCCACGGCCTTGAATATTTCCTCGGCCAGCGTACGCTGCGCGCTGCTGACCATGGAGTTGGCATACAGGGCTGCGGCACCCGCGCCGATGAGCGCCGGCGTGTTGGGCATGGCACGCACGATCGCGGCTGGGTAGCTGAGCCAGCGGCGGATGTCCTTTTCGGGAACACCGGCAGCGATGGAGATGATGAGTGGCCGGCTCTTGCCAAGTGCTATGGATAATGGGCGAGCGGCATCGCGGAATACCTGGGGTTTTACCGCGAACATCACCACCTGGGCATCACGGACCGCGTCCAGATTGTCGGTGCAGGTATGGACTTGAAACCGCTGACGCAGATGTTCGAGTCGGGCGGCATCCGGGTCCGCGACGCGAATATGTTTTGCGTCGAAGCCCGTGCGCAGCAGGCCGCTTATCAGGCAGCCTGCCATATGGCCACCGCCGATGAACGCGATATGAGTGTCAGTGCCCAAAAAATTCTCCAAAATTACGCACCAGCATAACGGTTTATTGTTTGTTCACAAATCTTTATGCGGGCGCGTGCCGAAAATTGCCGTTCCCAAGCGGACCATTGTGGAACCTTCCAGGATAGCGGCCTCAAAATCACCCGACATGCCCATGGACAAGGTATCAAGCCCATGACCTTGGTGATTAAGTACATCGAAGAGCTCATGCAAGCGGCGAAAACTGCTACGTTGCGTTGCTACTTCTCCTGCGGGTTGTGGTATGCACATCAGTCCTCGAAGCCGCAGGCGCGGCAAACCCGTAATGTACTTCGCCAGCGCCGCAACCGTCTCGGGTATGACGCCGCTTTTACCAGGCTCATTGCCAAGCCGTACCTCGATGCAAACGTTCAGGGGTGGATGCCTAGCCGGCCGTTGCTCCGCAAGACGTTGCGCGATCCGTTCCCGATCAACGGTATGCACCCAGGAAAAATATTCGGCTACCGTCCGGGTCTTATTGGCTTGCAGGGCTCCAATGAAGTGCCAAATCAGTCCCGCTTGATGCTTCATAGCTTGCAGCTTGGGTAGCGCTTCCTGCAGGTAGTTTTCGCCGAATTCCATTTGCCCGGCCGCATAGGCCGTGGCGATGACCTCGGACGGCCAGCCTTTGGTGACCGCCAACAGCCGCACACTTGCGGGATCACGGCCAGCCTGCACTGCGGCAGCTTTGATGCGCGCACGCACCACGGCCAGATTTCGGGGTATAGGTTCCAGAGTTGCGCGGGTCATGCCGGTATGGGTATCGTGGACAGCGGACAGGCCTATAAACAGTAGCCCTGTAAGGCTCGCTATACTACTTTAAGCGTACCGTGGCGGCCGTAGCCGCCGTTCCACAAAGCGGATAGATGCCGCATCCAGGGGAGTGATATGGCTTTTGATATTTCCCAATTGCTGGCCTTCAGCGTCAAGAACAAGGCCTCCGACCTGCACTTGTCCGCAGGCGTGCCCCCCATGATCCGCGTGGACGGTGACATGCGCCGCGTCAACATGCCGGCCATGGAGCACAAAGACGTGTACGACATGGTGTACGACATCATGAACGACAAGCAGCGCAAGGACTACGAGGAGTTCCTGGAATGCGACTTCTCGTTCGAAATCCCGAGCCTGGCGCGTTTCCGTGTCAACGCCTTCAACCAGAACCGCGGCGCGGCCGCCGTGTTCCGCACCATTCCTGAAAAGATTTTGACGCTTGAGGAATTGAATGCACCCAAGATATTCGTAGACATCGCCAACCAGCCGCGTGGGCTGGTGCTGGTGACCGGGCCCACGGGCTCCGGCAAATCCACGACGCTCGCGGCCATGGTCAACTATATAAATGAAAACGAATTCGGCCATATCCTGACCATCGAGGACCCGATCGAATTCGTGCATGAAAGCAAGAAATGCCTGGTCAACCAGCGCGAAGTTCATCGCCATACCCTGGGTTTCAACGAAGCCTTACGTTCGGCATTGCGCGAGGATCCGGATACCATCCTGGTGGGCGAGATGCGCGATCTAGAGACCATCCGCCTAGCGCTCACCGGCGCCGAGACCGGGCACTTGGTGTTTGCCACTTTGCACACCAGCTCGGCAGCCAAGACCATCGACCGTGTGGTGGACGTTTTCCCGGCAGCCGAGAAGGACATGGTGCGCTCCATGCTTTCTGAATCATTGCGCGCGGTGATTTCACAATCGCTGTGCAAGAAGGTCGGCGGCGGCCGCATGGCGGTGCACGAGATCATGCTGGGTACACCCGCCATCCGCAACCTGATCCGCGAAAACAAGATCGCGCAGATGTATTCCGCCATCCAGACCGGCCAGGCCTCCGGTATGATTACGCTCGATCAGAACCTCACTGATATCGTGCGCAAAGGCATGATCACCAAGGACGAGGCCCGCGTGTATGCGGTCAATAAAGATTCCTTTATCTGAATGAGGCTCCACGGAGCAGGCAATGGAAAAAGATCAAGCCATCAAGTTCATCCAGGATCTGCTGCGAGCCATGGTCTCGCGCAAAGGCTCGGACCTGTTCATCACCGCGGGATTTCCACCCGCCATCAAGGTCGATGGGCAAATCACCGCGGCCACCGACAAACCTCTCACGGCCGAGCAGGCGGGTTTGCTGGTGCGCGCCATCATGAATGACCGCCAGACCAAGGAATTCGATTCCACCAAGGAATGCCAGTTCGCCATCAGCCCGCCAGGCATCGGACGCTTCCGCGTCAGCGCCTTCGTGCAACAGGGCCGCATGGGTGCGGTATTGCGCACCTTGAATACCGAGATCCCCGATTTCGACAAGCTGGGTCTGCCGCAGATTCTTAAAGATGTGGTCATGGCCAAGCGCGGCATTGTGATCTTCGTAGGCGCCACCGGTTCGGGTAAATCCACTTCCATCGCTTCGATGATCGGGCACCGCAACAAGAACTCCAAGGATCATATAGTCACCATCGAGGATCCGATCGAGTTCGTGCATCCGCATATCAACTGCGTCATCACCCAGCGCGAGATTGGCGTGGACACCGATTCCTGGGATGTGGCCCTCAAGAACACCCTGCGCCAGGCGCCGGATGTGATCTTCATCGGCGAGATCCGCGACCGCGATACCATGGACTACGCTGTGGCTTTCGCTGAGACTGGTCACCTGGTGTTGTCCACGTTGCACGCCAACAGCACCAACCAGGCGCTCGACCGCATCATCAACTTCTTCCCGCCGGAGCGCCGCCAGCAACTGCTTATGGACCTGTCACTCAACATCCGGGCGCTAATATCGCAGCGTCTGGTGAGAAAACAGGGCGGCAAGGGACGCATACCGGCAGTGGAGATCATGCTCAACTCGCCGTTGATTTCGGACCTGATCTTCAAGGCCGAGGTTTCCCAGATCAAGGAGATCATGGCGAAATCCACCCAGCTCGGGATGCAGACCTTCGACCAGGCGCTGTTTGAACTTTTCGAGCAGGGGCTCATCAGTTACGAGGATACCATCCGCAATGCCGATTCGCAGAACGAGTTGCGGCTGCGCATCAAACTGGAAAGCAAACGGGACAAGCGTGCAGTGGACGAAGGCATCGAGGACTTGCGCGTCGTCGACCAGGGTCAGGGTAGGAAATTCTGATCGCCCCTGTCGTCGTCAAAAAAATTTAAAGCGGACAGTCAATGGAAATCATCCCATACCTCAAGCTCATGGTCGAAAAAAAGGCCTCCGACCTGTATTTCACCAGTGATGCGCCGGTCAAGATCAAGATCGAGGGCCGGCAGATGCCAGTAGGCAAGACCGTGCTGACAGCCGATCTGGTCAGGGAAGCGGCCTACGGCATCATGAACGAGAAGCAAGCGCGTTCCTTCGAGGTCAAGCACGAATCCGATTTCGCCATAGCCGAGGAAGGCGTAGGGCGGTTCCGCGTCAACGTGTTCCTGCAGCGCGGCCAGGTGGCCATGGTGCTGCGCTACATACCTTCCGAAGTGCCGCAGCTTTCGGAACTCGGGCTGCCTGACGTGCTCAAGGAACTGATCATGCACAAGCGTGGGCTGCTGCTGGTGGTAGGCGCCACCGGTTCCGGCAAATCCACCACCATTGCCGCCATGATGCGTCATCGCAATGAGAATGAGGCCTCACATATCCTCACCATCGAGGATCCGATCGAATACAACCATTCCAATGCCCTGTCCATCATCAACCAGCGGGAGATTGGCCAGGATACGCTGTCGTATGCCAATGCCCTCAAACAATCCCTGCGCGAAGCCCCGGATATCGTCGTGATCGGCGAATGCCGCGACCGGGAGACCATGGAAGCTTCCATCCAACTGGCCGGCACCGGGCAGCTTGCGATCTCCACGCTGCACGCCAATAACGCCCACCAGACCATGGACCGCATCATTAATATGTTTCCGGAACAGATGCACAAGCAACTGCTGATGGACCTGTCCATCAACTTGCGGGCCATCGTCTCGCAGCGACTGGTGATGGGCAAGAACGGCAAGCGCCTGGCGGCGGTGGAGATCATGCTGAATACTCCGCACATCTCCGACCTGATCCTCAAAGGGCAGATAGACCGTATTCGCGAAGCCATGGAAGAAAGTTCCGAACCCGGCATGCAATCCTTCGACGAGGCCCTGCATATCCTCTACAAGGACGGCAGGATCACCCTTGAGGAAGCTTTGCGCTACGCCGACTCACGCGCCAATCTGGAAGCCAAGATCAATTTCGGTTGATCGTACAAAGACACATTCTTTGTTGCAACGTGTAAGGGGGTCGACGTGAGCAATAATAAAAGTGTAAAATTAAATTTATTACTGTTGTTGTCAGTGACGGTTCTTTTGGGGAGTGCGCGAGCAGCACAATCTCCACAACCCACGGTGCAGGCGTTCTTTTCCTACCCACAGATATCTGATGTGCAGATATCACCGGATGGCCACTATTTAGCCATGGTGGTGGCCGATAGCAAAACCGGGCAGGATCGCAAGGGTGTGGCGATTATTAACCGTAGCGATCTCAAGGCGACAGCAGGTTTTCACACCATCGGCGATCAGGATATCTATAGATATTGGTGGGCCAATAACGAGCGCCTGCTGGTGGCCACATCTATCCAGACCGGAAGTCTGGATAGCCCGCTTCCGGATGGAAAATTATGGGGAATCAATGTAGACGGCAGTCAGCTCAAGTTGCTGTTGGGTAACGCGCCTGATACCTCTGAGCAATTCACCCATATCCAATCTAGGCACGAAATTTATTACTTCTGGCATTTGTTATTCGTCCCTCCGGAGGACACCAAGCAGATTGTGGTACAGACCTTTCAACCTTCCGCAGGATTGCATCAGACAGATCAGGCTTATGCGTTGAATATATATGACGGCTCTCTGCGGAATCTCGCACACTTGCCCGTAGCAGATGGCACATTGCTTACCGATAACGCGGGCGCCGTGCGGTTGGCAATTGGCTCCAATACACTTACAGGCGTGGGTAAATTTTTTATACGCGCCACTGGGGACAGCGTTGATTGGAAGGATCTGAGTGCGCTCTACAATCAGGATGACCCCGCAGATTCACCTTTGCGTCCTTTGGGGTTTGCTGCCGACAATAAAACAGTCTATTGGCTGGGGCGAACCCAGTCTTCGACCTTAGGCTTATACGCGCTGGACCCTGACACGCTCAAAACTACTTTGCTATATGGCGATCCTAATTTCGACATCGATCATGTGACCTGGTCCTTCGATTGGCAGAATTCCCGAAAGATCATCGCGGTCATGACCATGCCAGGCATGCCCGCTCTGCATGTACTAGATGGCGATGCACCCAAAGCCGAGTATCTGGCGTCACTATACGATGCCTTCCCTGGCCAGATTGTGGACATCACCAGCAACACACGTGATGGATCACTCATGGTGGTATTCGTTCATAGTGACCACAATCCCGGCTCTTACTACCTTTTCAATGCCAAGGACAGCAAAGTGTCGCTGCTGTTCAATCTTATACCAGACATTGATCCACAGAAGATGGCGAATATGCAGCCAGTCAGTTTCAAGGCAAGTGATGGCATCACACTGCACGGTTATCTGACATTGCCTCCAGGTAGTAGCGGCAAGAATCTGCCGTTGATCCTGAACCCACACGGCGGGCCGCATGGTATCCGCGATGAATGGGGATGGGATCCGGAAGCGCAGTTTTTTGCGAGCCGGGGATATGCGGTACTACAAGTCAACTATCGCGGCTCCGGCGGTTATGGCATGAACTTCCAGGATATGGGATACCGGCACTGGGGCACTACCATGCAATCGGATCTTGCGGATGCTGTGCATTGGACCGTAACCCAAAGCATTGTCGATCCCAAACGTGTTTGTATCTACGGAGCAAGTTACGGCGGTTATGCGGCGCTGGAAAACAGCATTCTGTATCCTGACCTGTATAAATGTACGATCGGTTACGTGGGTCTATACGATCTGACACTAGCGGACCGGGCATCTTTTGGCCATTTCGCTTCCGGACAACGTTTCGTGGACGTGGTACTGGGTACCGATACCGCGACTCTCAAGGCCGAGTCACCTGTAAACCAGGCAGACAAAATCCACGATTCGCTGTTTTTGATCTATGGCGGTGCGGACAGGACCGTGGTGCCGGAAAATGCTGAGGAAATGATGACCGCGCTCGACAAGGCCGGAATCAAATATGAAATGATGTATGAGCGCAACGAAGGCCACGGCTTCGGCAAACCGGAACACAACTTCGAGCTTTATACACGCATGCTTCAGTTCTTACACAAGAATATCGGTCCCGATGCGATCCAGCACTGACAGATATATGTGTAAATGCAAACAGGGCGCCGTGAGGCGCCCTGTTTGTTTGCGTAGAACTAATGCGATTCAGCCAGTTGGAAATACACTGGCGCCATCGAACACCGGGCCGTCCACGCATACACGCTTCATGGCCGGGCCATCAGGCGTGCGCACTTCCACCGCGCAGCCGGCGCAGCCGCCCACGGCGCAGGCCATGAATTCCTCCAGCGATACCTGGCAGGGTACGCCAAATTCCTGTGCTATATGGGCCATGGCTTTGAGCATGGGCGTGGGGCCACAGGCGAAAATCTCCACTTCCAGCCGTGCTTTTCTATCCAGCGACTCAAGCCAGCGGCGCGCCAGGTCGGTTACAAAACCGTCGTAACAGCCGGGATATCCCTGTTGGCTGGCGAGGCGACTGGGGATGTTCCAGTCTTCCATGAGCGGCATGCAGCCGATGACTCCATCCGGCATTCCGGGCAGCAGGATCGTGGAGGGGCGCGACTTGAAGGGGAACGGGATTTCCGAACCCATGAGCACCAGGGGTTTCCAGTGCGCGCGCGGATCCTGACGCAGCGCATCGGCCAGGAAGATCATGGGCGGGATACCCACGCCGCCGCCGATCAATAACAGCCGTGGTTTCTCTGGATGCAACACAAACGGCTGGCCGATGGGGCCCAGACAGCTGAGCACGTCGCCAGGCTGGCGTTCTGACAGTAGCCGTGTGCCTTCACCGACGACCTTGTACAGGCATTCGACCCAGCCCTCAGGTCGCGAGACCCGCATAATGGACATGGGGCGACGCATGGGCAGCGCTGCATCGCAGGTAAGATGGATGAAACTGCCAGGCATGGCGCGGGAGGCGCACTCAGGTGCCTTTAGGCGCAACACGAATTGTCGGCCAGGAAACTGCTGCTGATCCAGAACTTCTGCGTCCTCCAGAAATATTGTGCCGTGATGATGTTTCGCTTGGGCACTGTTTTTTGTCGCGATATTCATTGTGCAATCAACAGATGTTTATCGCGTGCCCATCAACATCGCCATCACCGCCATGCGTACAGCAACGCCGTTGGTCACTTGTTCACGGATCACGGAACGTGGCCCGTCTGCGACTCCGGAGGAGATCTCGACGCCGCGATTCATGGGCCCCGGGTGCATCACCAGTGCATCGGGTTTTGCAAGGTTCAGCCGCTTGTTGTCGAGGCCATAGCGACTAGAGTAGGCACGCTCATCCGGGATCAAGCCTGCCTGCATGCGTTCCTTCTGGATACGCAGCATCATGATCACGTCAACGCCTGCGAGCGCCTTATCCAGGTTGGTGTACTTTTCCCCGGCCAGGTCATCCGGCAGCAGCTCGGCGGGACCCGCGAAGCGTATATCCCGCGTACCTAGCACAGCAAGCGCATGTACCGTGGAACGCGCTACGCGCGAATGCCGGATATCACCGACGATTGCTATTGAAAGTTTTTCGAAATTCTTCTTGTGCCGGCGAATGGTGAGCGCATCCAATAAGCCCTGAGTCGGATGCGATACCGAGGCTTCGCCGGCATTGATGATGTGTACGTGAGGCAGCGCATGTTGTGCCAGCATTTCCAATGCGCCTGCTTCCGGGTGGCGTACCACGAACAGATCGGCATTCATGGCTTCCAGGGTATACAACGTATCCAGCAGCGATTCGCCTTTGATGGTGGAGGAAAACGCCATGTCCAGTGTGATGGCTTGGGCTCCGAGTCTGCGTGCCGCCAACTCAAATGAGGTGCGGGTGCGCGTGCTGGGTTCGAAAAACAGATTGACGACCGTTTTGCCGGCCAACAGATCGTATTGAGGGCTTGGATCGCCGGGCTTCACGTGAAATTGTTCGGCTCGATCAAGCAATCCGTTGAGGGTCTTGCGTGGAAAATCAGCCAACGTCAGCAGGTGCTGCAGATGTCCCTTGGGGCCGAACTGGTTATGGCTCATGCAGGCTTCCGCGTCGCATGCTTGTTATGGTTGTGAAACCAACTTTCCAGGATCACGCAGGCGGCGACACAATCGATATCCCCCGGCCGGATTCGCCGTCGTCCCTGTTGACGCAATTCCTTGAGCCGCGCTAGTGCTTCGTGTGATGACAGGCGTTCATCAACGGTGTGCACGGGTTGCGGATAACGTTGCTCTAGGTCGCCGGCGAAGCGCCGTGCGCGGCGGGAAATCTCCTGCTCGCTGCCATCCATAGTATACGGGAGTCCGACGACCAGCAGGTCCGGCCTCCATTCCTGGATCAGCCGGTCGATGGCCGGCCAGTCGGGTACGCCATCCACGGCATTGATCAATCCCGCAGGCGTAGCGCTGCAGGTGATGCTTTGACCTGCCGCCACGCCAATGCGCCGCAAGCCGAAGTCGAAAGCCAGCGCACCCAAGGCGCCGGCCTCAGGCATGCCCGGTATCCCCCGTGAGTAACGCCAGGTCTACACCGATTAGCTGCGCGGCTGCCTGCCAGCGTTGTTCCACCGGGGTCTCAAAAATGATGCTGCGGTCAGCAGGCAAACTCAGCCATGAATTATTCGCCAGCTCGGTTTCCAATTGTCCCGCGCCCCAGCCGGCGTAACCCAACGCCACGAAGATTTTCTGTGGGCCCTGGCCACGCGCCATGCAGTCCAAAACATCCCTAGAGCTGGTGACGCCCAGCTGCTCATCGAGTATGAGAGTTGATTCCCAGTTACCGGGAGGTTCGTGAATAACGAAACCGCGTTCTATTTGTACTGGGCCGCCCTGGAATACCGGTTGTTGCCGCATGCGTTGATCGACGGCCGTAATGGATAGCTGTTTGAATATGTCATTCAACACCATGTTGGTGGGTTTGTTGATGATTATGCCGAGTGCACTCTGGGCATTGTGCTCGCAGATATACACCACGCTTTGGTGGAAATTGGGATCGTTGAGCGAAGGCATCGCCACCAGAAATTGATTGACGAGAAAATCCTGAGCCATGCGTTCAAGTATCCGCAGAAGCCGGGTTCAGTACAAGTTGCATGCGAATCAGCCTGTGCCGGCAGGCAGTTGGACGCCACCACGGCGCGTATCCAGTCGGCCTGCATTGAAACGCCACACGTATATGAAGCGCAACACATCGGTATCTTTGCGGAAATTTTCCGGAAATGGCGCAAACGGCGCCGCCAGCTGCACGATCTTGGTGGCGGAGTCGTTCAACAGTGGATACGGCGAGGGCTGGCGCAGAATGAGATTGCGGATGCTGCCATCGGCATTCAAGGCCACTTCCAGCGCCAGCGAACCGGACAGGTGTTGAGCGCGGATCTGAGGCGGCAAATTGAGGTTGCCGATATGCTCAACCTTGCGCCGCCACGCATCCAGATATTGTGCATAGCGCGAAGCGCGCGCATTCACTGAAACAAAAGCCTCGCGCGGAGTGGGATTGGTGGCTTCCGGCAACTGCAGCGGATCATCAGTGGGCATCAGTGAGTCATCGCCTTGGGTAAGCAGGCGTGCCACCAGCACGCGCGGGTTCTGACTGTGGGGCGATGGTTGCGAGCGGGCATTGGCAAACCGGTCGGTCTCGGCCCGCGTGGTAATCACGGCATCACGGTCGGAGGCCGAAGCGGTATTCAAACCTTTGTGATCGCCGATTTCTGATCCGCGGCCGGCATTGGTCAAAACATCTTCGCCTTCCGGCAGTCCGGGGTTGTCGACCGCTGAAGGCATCGACAATGGGCTCTGTGGCCGCACCAGTTTCCGGGTATTGCCCTCGCCTTGCTGGTTTGCCTGCGCGATGTAATCTGCCTGTGATGGCGGCACTACGCTGCGTGTCTGTACCAAGGTGACTTCCAGTGTGGAGCCGCCACCCGGGCTGCCGGGCGTGAAGGTGATACCGAGAATGATGATGGCATGCACCAGCACTGCGAAAAATAATGTGGTTACCAGCCGTTCGCGCGAACTGATATGGGGCGCGTTTGTTATGCGTGCGTTCACGTGCGCCGCTTCCCGGATATTTTGCCTGCGATCACGGCCATCAACTGCTCAGTGACATTCAGGCCATACAATTTGTCCAGCTCGCGAGCGCAGGTGGGGCTGGTGACGTTGATTTCCGTCAAATAATCCCCGATAACATCCAGACCTACAAACAACAAACCTTTTTCCCGCAATGCAGGTGCGACCTGCCCGCAGATCCAGCGGTCGCAGTCGGTGAGTGGAACACCTATGCCATTGCCGCCAGCCGCGAGATTGCCGCGGGCTTCACCCGGCGCGGGTACACGCGCCAATGCATAGGGAACCGGTTCGCCATCGATCAGTAAGATGCGTTTGTCGCCCTCGCTGATTTCAGGAAGATATTTCTGCGCGATCGTCAGGCGCGTACCGTGATGTGTAAGCGTTTCGAGCACCACTGAAAAATTAGGATCGCCTTGTGCGATGACGAACACCAGGGTGCCGCCCATGCCTTCCAGGGGTTTCAACACAATTTTCTTATGTTCGTCGAGAAATTGACGGATGCGGCCCATGTCATGCGTCATGAGCGTCGGCGGACAGCACTGAGGAAACCAGGCGGTATAAGCCTTTTCATTGGCGTCCCGTAAGGCCTGTGGGCGGTTGACGACCAGGGCGCCGGCTTGCTCGGCTCTCTCCAGCAGGTACGTGCTGTAGATGTATTCCATGTTAAATGGCGGATCCTTACGCATCAGGATCACGTCAATTGAGCCGAGACTCAGGTCTTGTTGCTCGCCGAATGAGAACCAGTCCTTGGGCGTATCTCGGACCTTGAGGAAACGCGTATGTGCGCGTGCTTCACCGTCACGTAAATACACGTCAGACTGCTGCAGGTAATGCAGTGTCCAGCCGCGTGCCTGGGCCGCCAAAAGCATGGCCAAGGTCGTGTCTTTGGCAGGCTTGATGGAATCAATGGGGTCCATGACCACGGCAAGTTTGATGATGGCCTGGGACATGACTGGGTTCACTACCTCCACTTCAATGCGGCCGTTAAGCGTACTTGAAGTCCTATTGCTTTCAATGGATTAAGCATGGATTTTATGCTAAAACCTTCGATAGGGCCGCTACCGGGCGGGGGTAGCATGCGGCATTTTACCGGACCCTGGGGTAGCCGGCGGGAATGGCGCGGGCTGAAGGGTCTGGACGTTCCAGCGGGTTAATATGGCCCTGCCAGGTGGCTCCAGAGCAGACTTGGCAGAAGAGTCCATGGGTGGTGGAGGTTAGCGTGGCCAGCAAACAAACCAATGGTGATCTTAAGGGCCTGAAGGTTCTTGTTATCGATGATAGCAAGACCATCCGCCGTACCGCCGAGACCTTACTTTCGAAAGAAGGCTGCGAAGTGCTCACAGCCGTGGATGGTTTCGAGGCGCTCTCCAAGATCGCCGATCACAAGCCGGACATTATCTTTGTGGACATCATGATGCCGCGGCTGGATGGCTATCAGACCTGCGCATTGATCAAGCACAATCATACTTTCAGAACTACCCCGGTCATCATGCTCTCAAGCAAAGATGGATTATTCGATCGCGCCCGGGGACGCATCGTTGGTTCCGAACAGTATCTGACTAAACCCTTCACTAAAGACGAATTAGTGGATGCGATCCATCACCACGTGCACAAAAATGCCGATGCCGCACAGATATCCGGTAAAGATTAATCCGCAGGAGACCCCGAGATGGCTACCGTACTGATAGTTGATGACTCCCCGACTGAAATCCATGTGCTTAAAACATGGCTGGAAAAGAATGGTTTTGAGACCTTAACTGCCGAGAGCGGCGAGGAAGGAATACAGAAGGCGCGCACCAAGAAACCTGACGCCATCATCATGGACGTAGTCATGCCTGGCATGAGTGGTTTTCAGGCTACGCGCCAGCTTTCCAAGGATCCCGAGACCTCATCGATCCCGGTGGTGATGGTGACTACCAAGGATCAGGAGACCGACAAGATATGGGGCATGCGCCAGGGCGCAGTTGCTTACCTGCCCAAACCGGTTACCGAGAGACAGGTGATCGATAAGATTCGTGAAGTAACACACGGCTGATTATGGCAACGGCACTCGCAGATCTCCGCAACCGGCCGTTTGCTCTCCTTCAGGAGCTCGAACGCCGCAGCCGCGTGGCGGCATCCGGCCGCGGCCGCGAGACTGGACAACAGGAGGAATGGGTGGGTGTCGGTTTTCGCGTGGCTAATACCTACCTGGTGGCTGCGCGCGAAGAAGTACGCGAGGTGTTGCCATTCCCCGGCGTCACCAAACTGCCGGGCGCTAAACCATGGCTGCTGGGGCTTGCGAATGTACGCGGACAATTGCTGCCGATCACGGATCTCAATCTTTTTTTTGGCGGGGCGCCCACGGATATCGGCCGCATGACCCGCGTGCTCATGGTGAACCACCCCGACATACCTGCTGGTTTACTCGTTGATGAGGTGCGCGGCTTCAGGCGTTTTGTGCCTTCGGAGCGGGCGGAAACATTGCCGGAACTGTTACCGGGTATGACGCCTTTTATTGCGGGTGCCTATAGCGCTGGCGAGGAGCTTTGGGGCGTGCTGGGAGTGCCGGGATTGGTTGAAAACCACGTGTTCCTGGACGCTGCCCGATGAGTTTGAGGGGCATTCACCGCGACCGGATTTGAAACAGACTTTATTAAGGTGGCTAAAATGGCTGAGATACAGAAACGTTCCAATAAAGCCTTGTATCTGTTGCTGATACTGGCACTCATTTTGCTTGGACTGGCGGTCTGGGATTTGCTTGCCGTGGCCAGCAACGCTAGTCATGACGACCAGTTCACGGCATTGAACGCCCAACAAGCATTATTTTCCCAGACCCTAGCACGCTCATCCGACCAGGCTGTGGCCGGCAATAACGATGCTTTTCAGGATTTGCTTAACACCCGCGACAAGTTTGATGCATCCATCAATCTCATGATCAACGGTGATCCCAAGACCCTGATGCCGGCCGCCAGCGGCGAAATCCTGTCGGAGGTCAATGTGCTCCAGGGGCAGTGGAATCAGGTGCGCACGGCGGTGCAGACCATACTCAGCGCACACGATTCAATCATGGTCGCTAGTCAGGCAGCGGCTGGCATCAATCAGACCATGCCTGGACTGATCCAGGCTTGGGATGACTTCAGCAATCAGCTTGCCAAAAGCGGCACTGGGCGCAATGCTGTGGTGTATGCCGCCAAACAAGCCTATAACGGACAGCGCATACGGCGTGATGTGAACCTGCTGGTGACCGGCGGCCAAGGCGATATTGCCTTCGTGGGCAAGGAACTGCCGGACACTATTCAGGACTTTACGCGTATCACGCGCGGCATGTTGGACGGAAATTCGCAGCTCGGCATTACCGCCATCACCGATCCCGGACTACTGACGCCCTTGCGCAGCATCAATGAACAGTTCGGAAAACTCAACAACAACCTCAATTCCATCACACCGCTGATTAATCTGCTGGTGAATGTGCAGAAGGCGAACCAGACGATCCACTCGCTCGCTGACCAGATGTTGACCGCCACTCAGGCCATCGATACCAGTTACCAGCAGCAGATCGGCAACCGTCTTTTCAGGCCGATCGTGGCATATGTTTTGGGTATCGTCGGACTGTTACTGCTGCTTTTCATCCTATGGAAGTATGTGCTCGGCGGCGATGCCCGCCGTAACGTGAACATGCAGCGTGATCAGAATGAACGAAACCAGCAAGCCATTCTGCGGCTACTGGACGAGCTCGGCTCACTGGCGGATGGCGACCTCACGGTGCAGGCGACCGTCAGCGAGGACATCACCGGCGCCATCGCCGATTCCATCAATTACGCCCTCGAGGCCTTGCGCGGACTGGTGCGTACCATCAATGACACTGCGGTGCAGGTGGACGCCGCTGCCCGCCAGACCCAGGCCACGGCCACACATCTGGCGGAAGCTTCCAAAAACCAGAGCAAGCAGATCAATACCGCGTCCACCTCCATTACCCAGATGGCGCACTCCATCGAGCAGGTGTCCCTGAATGCCGACCGTTCCTCGAAAGTGGCGCAACAATCCGTGGACATCGCCCACAAGGGCGGCGAGGCGGTGCGCCGTACCATCGACGGCATGAACAACATCCGCGAAACCATCCAGGAGACCTCCAAGCGCATCAAACGGCTGGGCGAGTCCTCCCAGGAGATCGGTGACATAGTGGAGCTCATCAATGACATCGCCGAACAGACCAACATCCTGGCCTTGAACGCCGCTATCCAGGCTTCCATGGCCGGTGAAGCGGGCCGTGGTTTCGCGGTGGTGGCGGACGAAGTGCAGCGTCTGGCTGAGCGTTCCGCCAATGCTACACGTCAGATCGAGGCACTGGTGAAGACCATTCAGACCGACACCAATGAGGCGGTGATCTCCATGGAACAGTCCACCGCGGGTGTGGTGAGCGGCGCGCAACTGGCCGAGAACGCCGGCACTTCACTGGATGAGATCGAGAAAGTGGCCAACAACATCGCCACCCTGGTGCAGAGCATCTCCAACTCCGCGCGCCAGCAAGCCCAGACCGCCGGCGAGATGACACGCACCATGAACGTGATTCGCGAGATCACCGCCCAAACCACCGAGGGCACCATGACCACGGCCCAGTCCATTGGCAAGCTCGCGGCCCTGGCCACGGAGATGCGCAAATCAGTGTCCGGCTTCAAATTGCCGGGTGCCGGCAACCAGGAGACCATGGTGATCGTTCCGCCCCGGCAGATGCAAGGCGACGTGGCGTAACCATGTTTAGGATTTCGATGGTGCATATATGAGCCAGGTCGCTTCCGACTCGCTGCTGTGGATCAAGAACGAACTTGATCACACCTTGGCGCGTGCACGCCAAGCGCTCGAAGCTTATGTCGAACGTCCGGATGGCGAGGATGCACTCAACCAATGTCTTGAGCTCTTGCACCAGGTGCAGGGCACATTGCGCATTGTCGAAGTGTACGGCGCCGCGATGCTCGCCGAGGAAATGGAATCGGTGGTGCGTGGCCTTAAATCCGGAGAACTGCAGCGCAGTGACGCAGCCTTCGAAGTACTCATGCGCGCCATGTTGCAGCTCCCGGATTACCTGGAACGGGTCATCGGTGGTCGGCGCGACATGCCGTTGGCGCTGCTGACGCTGCTCAATGATCTGCGTGCGGTGCGCAGTCAGCCGTTGTTATCCGAAAGCGCCTTGTTTGCCTATAACCTGGCGGGTCGTTCCGCCAGTGTTGTGGGGCATGCGGCGGCCACCAAAGTTGTGGACATCAAGAGTCTCGCAGGCAGGTTGCGCCCGAAGTTCCAGATGGCGTTACTCAACTGGTACAAGGGCGAGCAAACTGAAAAATATCTGGTGGTCCTGGCCGACACCGCGGAGAAATTCGAGCAGGCCGCTACTACACCCGCGGTTTTTGAGCTCTGGTGGATCGTGGGCGGCATTATCGAGGGTTTGCGTGAGGGCGGCATACAGGCAGACGTGAGTCTCAAGCAATTGCTCGGTCAGGTTGACCGGCAGATCAAACGGCTGGTCGATCACGGTGAATTGCAAGTGACGGAAGATCCCGCCAAGGAGCTGGTCAATAACCTGCTGTACTTCATTGGCCGCGCCACGACCAACGGCCAACGCATCGCGGCCATCAAGGAATCTTTCAAACTCGGTGACCTACTGCCCGTGGCCAGCGAGGTCGAGGAAAACCGGGAGAAAATTTCCGGCCCCAATATCAACCTGATGCGCACCGTATCGGTCGCCCTTCAGGAAGACATCACGCGCATCAAAGACACGCTCGATATCTTTGTGCGCATGGGCAAATCTGAAACCGCTGAACTCGCGCCACTGGATACATTGATCAAGAAAGTGGCTGATACTCTCAGCGTATTGGGATTGCCCAAGCTGCGCGTCTTGCTGGAGACCGAGCGCGGTCATCTCAAGGAGATTCTCGAGGGTCGGCGCGCGCCGGACGAAGGCGCGACCATGGAGATTGCCAGCGGCATCGTGCGGGTTGAGAACCAGCTCGACGAAGCCATGATGGAACTGGTTACGCCCGCAGGCAGCGAGCAGACCAGCGGCATTCCCGGAGGCGGGGAGCGCACCGGTCTGCGTGATGTCCAGAATGCCGTTATCCGTGAGTCCATCATCAACCTGGCGCGCATCAAGGAAGCCATCGTCGATTTCGTGAACGACCCATCGAATGTGGGTAGTCTGCAATCCTTACCGCAACGCATCGGTGAAATCCAGGCGAGTCTGCGTTTCCTGCAGATGGAACGTGTGGTAGCGCTTCTGGAAAGCATGCGTCAGTACATACGCCAGCGTTTGTTGGCCGCCAACGGCATGCCCACGCAGAATGAACTGGACCGCATGGCTGACGCCATTGTCAGCGTCGAATTCTATCTTGAAGCCATCCAGCAGGGCCGCGGTAACCCGTTGTCCATGCTCGACAACGCTGAGGCTTGTGTTGCCAACCTGGGGTTCCCCGTCGGGCAGGCTTACACGGACGAGACCCCGGAAGTCGGCATCAGCCATGAAGCAGTGTCCACGCTCGGTCTGGTTTCGTCGGTGGCCGAGACCGAGAACATTGTTCTCGGGCACACCTCCACAGTCGCCGTGGATAATGTTGCAGCGTTGCCTGCGACCAATATTCCCGCAGCGGAGTCCCCGGCATCGCTCCCGTCATCCAAGCAGCCAGTAGATTTACCTTTAGCGGCACCTGTCAAACCTACGCAGCCTTCAGCCGCAGGCCCGGCCGTGGTTCCGCTGGGTGAAGTCGATCCGGAAATCCTGGAAATCTTCCTGGAGGAAGCCCAGGAAGAGATGCATTCACTGCGCGAAAACTTTCCACGCTGGCGTTCCAATCCGGCCGATCACGAGGCGCTCACGACAGCGCGGCGTTCGCTGCACACCTTGAAAGGCAGCGGCCGCATGGTCGGCGCCCGTCTGATCGGCGAATTTGCCTGGTCCTTCGAGAACATGTTGAACCGGGTGATCGATCAGACCATCGAACCCACAGACAGCATGTTTGCATTGCTGGAGCGCGGGATCTCAGCGCTGCCGGAACTGGTGGAGCAACTCGAGGTGGGTACCACGCCGCGCAGCGATATCCAACCGCTCATGGCCGCGGCCATCGCCTTCAGTCGTGGTGAGCAGCCGATGCTCCCGCCGGTGATGACGGATCAGCAAGGTCATGCAACCGAACCACATCCGCCGCCGCGCAAACGTAACAAACGTTTGACAGTGGCGGCCGAGGAGCCGGCTGCCGCCGGCGTCGGCGTGGATTCCCGTCTACACGCTATCTTCAGCCGAGAGGCACAAGGCCATCTGGGAATACTGGCGGCATTCCTGCAACAGGCGCGCACTCATACGGATAAACGCGTACCTGACGAGGAGGTGGTACGTGCCATGCACACCTTGTTTGGCAGTGCTTCCATGGCGGGCATTTCAAGCATGGCGGCACTGACCGAACCTGTGCAGCGCTATCTTATGGACCTGAGTGCCCAGGATGTTCCCATGCCTGATAGCGTTCTGGCATTGCTTGGCGAGGTGCTGGAATCAGCGCGCGCCATGCTTGAGACGCTGGATACCGCCCGCGGCGTCACAGCCCTTGATGAAAATCTGCTCAAACGAATCAACCTGCAACTGCAACCTCTGGCAGTAGGAATACAGCAAGCCGGGAGTGTTAAACCCGCAGTGATCACCCGTACGGAACAGCCGTTACGCTATGTGCAACTCTCCGATCTTAAAGATTTTGATCCGGACCTGGCAGCAATATTTTTCGAAGAGGCCACAGAATTGCTGGATTCCACCGACAACACACTCAACCAATGGTCGCAGAAGCGCGATGACCCCCAGCTGGTGATGCAACTACAGCGCAATCTGCATACGCTCAAGGGCGGCGCGCGCATGGCGGGTTTGACCCCAGTGGGCGACCTGAGCCATGAACTGGAAACCGTGCTGACGGATGTGGTCGACGGCCGTATCGCTGTGTCCACGCAACTCGTGGCGTTGCTCAACCGCTCGGTAGACCGTCTGCATCGCATGCTCGAACAGAGCCATGCTAGTAAACCCATGGTGGATGCCGCTGATCTGGTGGCCAACCTGCGCCAGGTCCATGGCCGAACAGTGGATGCGGAGTTGGAACCGGAACGCTCTGAAGAGCGCTTCCAATCAAGACCATCGTCCGTGACCTCAGCGCCTGTCAGGGAACTACCTCCGCAACCGCAAGCCGAGGCTGAAGCCGATGCCGAGGCGGAAAGCGAAACTGAGGAATCCATGGCAGCGGCGGAAGCCGCCCTGGGTGGCGCCGCTGAACGCCGCACCGCTTCACGTATCCAGCATGAGCTGGTGCGGGTGCGCGCGGATTTGCTGGAAAACGCGCTCAACTATGCCGGTGAAGTCGGTATATATCGCTCACGCTTGGAACAGCACGTGCATTCCATAAATTTCAACCTCGGGGAACTTGAGCAGACGGTCGTGCGTTTGCGTGACCAACTGCGCAAACTGGAGATTGAGACCGAGGCGCAGATCTTGCATCAGTTCCAGCAGGAAAGTGGCAAGCTCGGAAACCCCGATTTCGATCCATTGGAGCTGGACCGTTATTCCATGCTGCAACAGCTGTCGCGCGCGCTGGGTGAATCCACCAGCGACCTGGTGAGCCTGCAAAGCCTGTTGCTTAGCCAAGCGCGCGAGGCGGAGACGCTGTTACTGCAGCAGTCGCGCGTCACCACCGAACTCCAGGACGGTCTCATGCGGACACGCATGGTGCCGTTCTCACGGCATGCACAACGCCTGCGCCGCGTGGTGCGCCAGACTGCTGACGAATCACATAAGCAGGTGGATATTAAATTCCTCGGTTCAGAAGGGGAGATGGACCGCCAAGTGCTGGAACGCGTACTGGCCCCCATCGAACATATGCTGCGTAATGCCGTAGTCCATGGCATTGAGACTGCGGAAGTGCGCCAACAGCTCAAGAAACCGGCTGAGGGTACCATCAGTATCACGCTCAGTCGCGAAGGTTCGGAAGTGGTCATGGAAGTGGCGGATGACGGCCGCGGCCTGGACCTGCACGCTATTCGCCGCAAGGCTGAAGAGATGGGGCTGACGCCCAAGAACACTAGGCTCAGTGAGCGCGAAACCATGGCCCTGATCCTGGAACCCGGCTTCTCGACCGCCGACCGAGTGACCCAATCGGCCGGCCGTGGTGTAGGTATGGATGTGGTGGCGAACGAGATCAAACAGCTTGGCGGCACACTGCGGATCGATTCCACCGCCGGCCGGGGCGCCAAGTTCAGCGTGCGTCTGCCGTTTACGCTCGCCATCACGCAGGCGCTGTTGGTGACCGTGGCGGAACAAGCTTACGCCATCCCCTTGCCGAGCATCGAAGGTATCGCACGCATACCGCGCACCGAACTAGAGCGGCTGTTGGCTAGCGAAAATCCTGCTTATCTCTACGGTGGCCGCCCGTACCAGTTGCAGCATCTATCCACATTGCTCGGCATCGGCGCCCCCCAGTTTCCTGAAGAACTGACGACTGTGCCGTTGCTGCTGGTACACGGCACGGATGCCAACGTCGCACTCATCACCGAAGGCATGCAAGGCAGCCGCGAAGTGGTGGTTAAGTCCGTGGGCCCACAGGTAAGCAGTATCCGCGGCATCTCCGGCGCCACGATTCTGGGCGACGGCAGCATCCTGCTGATCCTGGATGTTTCGGTCCTGACTCGCAGCATGACGCAAACGGCTGAAGATGCGCTCGAGGTACTGGAACGCGAAGCGCCCAAGGAAGATACCCGCATCTTCGCCATGGTGGTGGACGATTCCATCACCGTTCGGCGTGTTACCCAGCGTCTGCTGGAGCGCTATGGTATGCGCGTAATCACCGCCAAGGACGGCGTGGATGCGCTGGCACTATTGCAGGATCATGTACCCAATATCATGTTGCTGGATATCGAGATGCCGCGCATGGATGGTTATGAACTGGCACAACACATGCGCAATGATGAGCGCTTCAAGAATATACCCATCGTCATGATCACCTCACGCACCGGCGAGAAACACCGCAAACATGCCATGGAGATCGGCGTGAATAAATATCTGGGCAAGCCCTATCAGGAAACCGAGTTGCTGGAGAACATCCAGGAATTAGTCGGTAATTTTCACCCGCAACGCACTCATTGGGAGTGAAGCTGCATGCCACAGGGTCTGGAAGAGGTTTATAGCCTGCTGATCCCGTTCGCTGGCGGCAAGCTCATCTTGCCGCGCTTGTCGGTGGCGGAAGTCATGGGCTACACGCGCCCCCGTCCGGTAAGGGGTACTCCCGAGTGGCTGTTGGGGCTCATCAACTGGCAGGGCCAGGAGATCCCGCTGATTTCCTTCGAGGGGCTGTGCAGCCGCAAGATCCCCGAGCGTGCGAACCGCACACGCATCGCTGTCATGTTCACCATCAACGGACACATGGACCCACCGGTATTCGCCCTGTTGACCCAAGGCTATCCCTATCTGGTGCGCGTGAATGCCACCGTGCTGAGTGTGGATCCGGAAAATGCCTACGGCGAGGACGCGCCGGTATTAAACCGCCTGCGCATGGCCAACGAACGGCCGGTAATCCCCGACCTGGAAGCCATCGAAGCCAAGCTCCTGGAAGCCATGCCGCACCGGCGTGCCGCGAGCTGATCGCTTCTCGATATTGATTTATCGGTAAATTTTATCCGAGTATTTAGTGAAGGCAAATGTGGTATAGCCATAGGGTTGCCATCGAATCATGTTTCTGTGGCATGCTGAAAATAATCGGAATATATCGTCGCGCTGCACTTGACAGGATGGTGGAACACACGCTACCGTCTGCGCCCATGAACGCACAACATTTTAATCAGGCATGGTGGTGGCGGCCCGGAGGACTGGCTGCGGGTTAATCCTGCCTGATTAGAGCATATTGGCGTCAGGAATTTGGTAAAGGCCCGCAGCGATGCGGGCCTTTTTATTTGGCAAAACGGATTGAGGTGGAACCAGCATGTTTTTCGTACTCAAACCAGAGGTGACGGAAATCGAACGTGAACGGCTGCTCGCGGAGCTGCGTACGCAGGATATGACCGTGCTCGCTGTGTCCGGCAACGGCAGCCGTGCATTTGCACTCGTAGGTTCCAGTTCGGTACTCGAGAGCCTGGCTCTCGACCGTCACCCGTTGGTCGAAGAAGTCGTGCGCGAAAAGGCTCCCTATAGGCGCGCAAGCCGAGCACTGCATCCGCACGATACGGTGGTGTCGATCGGCAGCGTTGCGGTCGGCGGTGATCGTTTCGTGGTGATCGCCGGGCCCTGCGCGGTTGAGAGTGAAGCGCAGATCGATGCGGCTGCCGCGGCCGTGGCGGCCGGCGGTGCGCACGCTCTGCGCGGCGGCGCCTACAAGCCGCGCACCAGTCCCTACAGTTTCCAGGGATTCGGACCGGAAGCACTGCTGCTGCTGGCAACGGTTTCCAGGCGTTATCGGTTGCCGGTCGTGACCGAAATACTGGATGCCGCGGATCTTCCGAGTTTTACAGGATGTGTGGGCGCCCTTCAGATCGGTGCGCGCAACATGCAGAACTACTCGCTGCTGCGTGCGGTTGGCAAGAGCGGAATGCCGGTGGTGCTCAAACGCGGGCTGTCAGCGACGGTCGAGGAACTGCTGCTGGCCGCCGAGTACATCCTCAACGAAGGCAACGATGGAGTCGTGCTGTGCGAACGGGGCATACGTACCTTCGAGACCGCGACCCGCAACACGCTTGATCTCAACGCGGTCGCCTGGCTCAAACGCAACACGCATTTGCCGGTGCTGGTCGATCCCTCACACGGGACCGGAATGGCGGAACTGGTGGCTCCACTCGCCAAGGCCGCTGCGGCCGTGGGCGCCGATGGCCTGCTGATCGAGGTGCACCCGTCACCGGCTGAGGCACTGTCCGATGGTCGCCAGTCGCTGACGCCGGAAAACTTTGCGCGCCTGATGCGGGAACTACGGCCATTCGTTGAAGCTTCCGGCAGACGCCTGTGAAGAACGCCTGTTCGGTACTGGTCCGGCGTGTTGACGGAGCCTTCGATCCGCTCAGCGTCTATGCGGCCGCCGCGAACACCACGGCCGGTCCGACCGCGCTGTTCGAAACCGCGGACGCGGGTACGCAGGAGAGCGCGCAGAGTTTCATTTTTCTTGATCCATGGCTGAGCATCACTGCGCGTGACGGCGAGGTGCGCCTTGTCACTCGCAAGCCGCAGGCTGAAACACTCGCCGCCGAGATCGCTGCAAGTATCGGTAGGGAACACGAGTGTCGCGATGGTGTGCGCGTGTTCCGCTTTGCGCCACCGCTACCAGCCGAGCAAGATCAAGCTACAGTGCTCACCGCGTCTAGCGTTCTCGATCCACTGCGCGCAGCAATCCTTGGTCTGTCTAACAGTGACAATGCCGCACGCATCTTCGGATTTGGTTGTTTCGCCTATGACCTGGTGGGTGCGTTTGAATCCTTGCCGCCTGCGGCTTCCGATCCCACCGGCTATCCCGATTATTCCTTTCACCTCGCCGGCGCCGTCATCGCGATCGACCACCGTCATGCAAGCACCACGCTTGCGGTACTCGCGCCATCCGCCGACGGCACCAGCGCACGGCGCAGACTCGGCGAGCTCACGCGTGTGTGTCAGGAAGCGCCGGCTTATAGGGCTGGCGAAATTCCCTCGGTTCCGGCATCGATGGCGCTGTCCGATGCGGACTACGCCGCATTTGTCGAACGTTCGCTCCAACATATCGCGGCTGGAGATGTGTACCAGATCGTCGCATCACGCGCCTGGGAAGTGCCATGCATTAACCCACTCGCCGCCTACGCGCGCCTGCGCGCGGCCAATCCGAGTCCATACATGTTCTATCTCGCCGAGGATGATTCGGTTCTGCTCGGCGCTTCTCCGGAAAGCGCGCTTAAGGTCGAGTCCGCAAGCCGTCGTGTGGAAATCCGCCCGATCGCCGGCACCCGCCCGCGTGGACGCAAAGCGGGCGGCGGTATCGACAGCGAGCGCGACGCACGCCTCGAACTCGAACTCAGACTCTCGGCCAAGGAAATCGCCGAACATGTGATGCTGGTGGATCTCGCTCGCAACGACATCGCGCGCGTCGCCATACCAGGAAGCCGGCGTGTCACCGAGCTCATGCAGGTCGAGCGCTACTCACATGTCATGCATCTGGTCTCAAGGGTTGCAGGTGAGCTTGCGCCGGGACTCGATGCGTTGCACGCCTATCGGGCGACACTCAATATGGGCACGTTGACCGGCGCACCCAAGGTGCGTGCCGCGCAACTCCTGCGCCGTTACGAACCCACGCGGCGTGGACCCTACGGCGGCGCCGTCGGCTACCTTGCGGCCAACGGTGACCTCGATACGGCCATCGTGATCCGCTCGGCATTGGTGCGTAACGGCATCGCGCGCGTGCAGGCTGGTGCGGGCGTGGTCGCGGATTCGGATCCTGGCGCCGAAGCCGACGAGACCCGACGCAAGGCCGGCGCCGTACTCACGGCGCTCGGTGCCGGCGCGGAGATCGCCCATGGCTGAGCGCAGTGTCTCGATATTGTTTCTGGATAACCATGATTCTTTCAGCTTCAGCCTGGCCGATGAATTCCTGCGGCTTGGCAGCCGTGTCGAAGTGTGGCGCAACGACGCGCCGCTGGAAATACTGGACAGGCGGCTCGATGCCCACGATTTGCTGGTGGCTTCGCCAGGGCCGGGACGTCCCGAAGATGCCGGGGTGCTGATGCCACTGCTGGTGCGGGCTGCCGGCCGGCGCCCGGTATTCGGGGTGTGCCTCGGCCATCAGGCGCTGGCTTCGGCCTTCGGTGGTAGCGTCGGGCGCGCTCCGCGGCTCGTACATGGAAAATCGGGCGAGGTCCGTCACGATAGCCAGGGTATCTTTGCGGGACTCACCGAACCCTTCGTGGCGGGGCGCTATCACTCACTGGCTGTGACCGAGCTACCAGCCGGATTCCGATTGACCGCCTGGGTCGAAGAAGACGGCACGCGCGTGCCGATGGCGATGGAAGATCCGGAGCGCCGCCTGCTGGGCGTGCAATTTCATCCCGAATCGGTTCTGACCCGGGACGGCAGCCTGCTGATCGAGCGGGTGCTCGCATGGGCGAAGCCATGAACGCGGTGCTGGAGCGGCTGTACCGGCGTGAAGACCTCGAGCCGGCAGAGCTGGAAGGGCTGTTCACACGACTGGTAGCCGGCGAACTCGATGCGGTAGTGCTCACGGCTCTGCTGGTGATGCTCAAGCTAAAGGGTGAGCGCGGCTCCGAGATCGCCGCTGCCGCCCGCGCCCTGCGCAGAGCCGCGCGTCCGTTCCCGCGGCCCGATTACCTGTTCGCGGATTGCTGTGGCACCGGTGGTGATGGATTTGGCACACTCAATGTGTCGAGCGGTGTCGCACTGGTTGCGGCAGCCTGCGGTCTGCCGGTCGCCAAGCACGGTAACCGTTCGGTGTCGTCGCGTTCGGGTTCGGCCGATGTCTTCGAGGCGGCCGGCGTAAACGTACGTGTCGACGCCGCGACCGCACGACGCGCACTCGATGAAGTTGGCATCTGCTTTCTGTTTGCACCGGACTATCATCCGGGTATCGCGCATGCCATGCCGGTACGGCGCGCGTTGGCAACGCGCACACTGTTCAATCTGCTTGGCCCGCTGGTCAACCCGGCAGCTCCAGCGTGCCAGTTGGTCGGGGTATATGCGCCCGAGTATGTGATGCCGCTCGCCGAAGCACTTGCCGCACTCGGTATCGCAAGCGCGCTGGTCGTCCACGGCGGCGGCCTCGACGAGATTGCGCTGCATGCACCCACGCAAGCCGCACGTATCAGTGACGGTGAGATCGAGCATCTCGAGATCACGCCTGAAATGGCAGGGTTTGCACGCCAACCGCTCGAGGCGCTCGCGGGCAGTGGTCCGCAGGAGAATGCCGCCGTACTGGAAGCGACGCTCGCCGGTGGTGGCCCGCGCGCTTACCGGGACGCGATCGCGCTCAACGCCGGCGCTCTCCTGTGGGTTAGCGGGCGTGTTCACGATATCCGGGCGGGCACACAACAGGCCGCGGCGGCGCTCGCCGACGGACTCGCTGCCGACAAGCTTGCAGGCCTGCGCGCGTTTGCCGATGGCGCTTGAAGCCATTCTCGCAGCCAAGCGCAGACGGCTGGCCGCGCAGCCGCCGCGTGGCCAACCGTCGGCGTCGCCGCGCACCGGCCCGAGTCTGGCCACTGCGCTTGTGCAGCCGTGGCCGGCCCTCATCCTGGAGTGCAAGGCTGCATCACCTTCGGCCGGTATGCTGATCGCAGACTACGATCCGGCGGCGCTGGTCGCCGGATACGACGGCATCGCCGACGCGGTATCGGTGCTCACCGAGCCGGAGTTTTTCGGCGGTACTCTGGCAGATCTCGTGCGCGTGCGCGGGGTGACGCGTGCCCCGCTGTTGCGCAAGGATTTTATCCTCGGGCCGGAAGAAGTGACCGAGGCACGCGCCTTCGGCGCCGATGCGGTGCTGCTGATGCTTTCGATACTCGACGATGCCGAATGGCAGTTATGTTTTGACGTTGCTCAAGCCTACGGGATGGATACGCTCACGGAAGTACACGACGATGCCGAACTCGCGCGTGCGCTTACTCTGGGCGCACCGATCATCGGCATCAATAATCGCGATCTCGACACGCTGGCGGTGGACCTGTCGGTTACCGAGCGCCTGGCCCCGCTGGTTCCGACCGGGAGGCGCATCGTAAGCGAGTCGGGAATCGTCTCGCGCCACGATATGCTGCGACTTGCGCCACTGGTGGATGGATTCCTGGTCGGCACGAGTCTCTCGCGCAGTGCCGACCCGGCACGCAGTGCGCGCGAGCTTGCCTGTGGTCGCGTCAAGGTTTGCGGACTCACGCGGCCCGAAGATGCCGCGTTCGCTTGGAAGGCTGGTGCAGTATTCGGCGGGTTGATCTTCGCCGCGGATTCTCCGCGCCGCATCGACCTTGCCACAGCGCGACGTATTAAAACCGCGGCACCGCTTGCCTGGGTGGGTGTGTTCCGTAATCAATCGCAGGACGAAGTTGTCACAACGGCGCGAACCTTGAAACTCACCGCCGTGCAACTGCATGGTGAGGAAGACGCGGCTTATGCGCATGCCTTGCGCGAGCGTTTGCCCCCAGGCTGTGAAATCTGGAAGGCAGTGGCGGCGGTGGCACCACTGCCGCCAGTGGCTGATTACGGAGCCGAACGCCTGCTGCTGGATACCGGCCGCGGCGGTCGTCTCGGCGGCAGCGGCATCACCTTCGATGCGCGCGCACTCGCTGGCGTGGATCTCTCGAACTGTGTGCTTGCCGGCGGCATCGGACCGGGGAATGTTGCGGCGGCCGCGTCGTTTGGCGCCTGGGCGCTGGACGTCAATTCGGGTGTAGAGACTCACCCCGGGATTAAGGGTGCCGAGCGCATGCGCTCGCTGTTTACAACGCTACGAATACTGCCGGGACGGCGAAACCATGACCAGGGTTGCTGAAGCTCAGCCGGGGCGCTTCGGCCGCTGGGGCGGGCGCTATGTGCCGGAAATTCTGGTCGCGCCGCTGAATGAACTGGAGGCCGCTTTCGAATCGGCGCGCGCAGATACTGTTTTCCAGCGTGAGCTCGAGGCGCTGCTGCGGGACTATGCGGGACGTCCGACGCCGCTCACCCTGTGCCGCAATTTCACCGCCGGAACTCCCGCGCGCATCTACCTCAAACGCGAAGATCTGCTGCATGGTGGTGCGCACAAGACCAACCAGGTGCTTGGACAGGCATTGCTGGCCCAGCGCATGGGCAAACGCCGCCTCATCGCCGAAACCGGTGCTGGCCAGCACGGGGTCGCGACCGCGCTTGCCGGAGCCCTGCTCAGGCTTCCCGTCACCGTCTACATGGGCGTTCGCGATTGCGAGCGCCAAAGGCCGAACGTATTCCGCATGGAGTTACTGGGCGCCAAAGTGGTGCCGGTGGAAAACGGCAGCGGCACGCTCAAGGACGCAATCAACGAGGCGCTGCGCGACTGGGCTGCGAGTTACCCGGACACCCATTATCTTCTCGGCACCGCCGCTGGCCCGCATCCCTATCCCACCATGGTGCGCGAATTCCAGCGCGTGATCGGGCGCGAGGCGCGCGCGCAGATCCTTGCTCAAGAAGGCCGGTTACCCGACACCGTGGTTGCTTGTATCGGCGGCGGTTCGAATGCCATCGGCCTGTTCGCCGATTTTATCGGTGACGAGCATGTACGCCTGGTCGGTACCGAACCAGGCGGTGACGGTTTGGAGTCGGGCCGTCACGGTGCGACCGTTTGTGCGGGGACACCGGGCATCCTGCATGGCGCGTTTACCCGTGTCCTGCAGGATGATGACGGGCAGATCCGCGAGTCGCATTCGGTATCCGCGGGCCTCGACTATCCGGCGGTCGGACCCGAGCACGTGCACCTCGCGGAAACCGGGCGCGCCGAATACGTGGCGGTGACCGATGCGGAAGCGCTGGCGGCTTTCCAAGACCTGTGCCGCACCGAAGGCATCGTGCCGGCGCTGGAATCCGCGCATGCGCTTGCCTGGGCGCTCGCCGAAGCGCGACGCGCGGAGCGCGAGAGGGTAATCGTGGTCGGCCTGTCCGGGCGCGGCGATAAGGATCTAGAGCACGTAAGCAAACTGCTATCCGCGAGATCGCAGTGAAGCCAGACCGTTATGCAACCCATTTCGCAGAACTCGCGCATGCGGGACGTGGAATGTTCATTCCGTTCACGGTGCTGGGTTTTCCGAGTCACACGGTCTGTGCCGGGCACCTGGAAATTCTCGCGCGCCATGCCGATGCGCTCGAGCTCGGCATACCGTTTTCGGATCCCGTGGCCGATGGTCCGACCATCCAGCGTGCGAACGCAGCCGCGCTCGCTGCCGGTGCGACGTTCAGCGCCTGCCTCGAACTGGTCGCAGGTCTGCGGGCACAGCATCCGGATCTGCCGATCGGACTGCTCGTGTATGCCAACCTGGTCATCAGCCGCACGCTCGAAGGTTTCTACTCCCGGGTTGCCGCCGTCGGCGCCGACTCGGTGCTCATCGCCGACGTCCCTAGCGAGGAGGGCGCACCGTTCGCAGCCGCTGCGCGCGCTGCCGGCGTCTTGCCGGTATTCATCGCGCCGCCGAATGCCGGCCAGGCAGCCCTCGATCGCATCGCGAAACTCGGCGCGGGTTACACCTATGTGCTCACCCGCAGCGGCGTTACCGGTACCGAGCATGCCGCCGGCACGCCTGCGCGCGAACTTCTGGTGCAGCTCGCAGCCCGCGATGCGCCGCCGGCGGTGCTTGGATTCGGAGTCTCAGAACCAGCTCAGGTGCGCGATGGGATAGCTGCCGGCGCCGCTGGCGTGATCTGTGGTTCTGCGGTAGTGAACCGCCTCGCACAGCTGGCGTCCGGTCAGCTTGAAGTCGCAGCGCTCGAAGGCTGGCTGGCTTCCATGCACGTTGCCGCCTCTAAAGAGAATGCCGTCTGATGCTCGAAATCGTTACCCACGATATATATGTATATGCAGTGTCATCATGCCTAGCATTGATGCGCTGCCGGCAATTGCCGACCTGTAAACCATGCCGCACCAGGGTGCCGCCGACATTACCCCAGGATCGCTGACTGACAGGGCAGCGCAACACCTTATGGTGTTAACAGCAGGCGCCTCAGCGGATGGCCTTCGGTGTTGAACACCACCGTGTCGAATTCCAAGGTCTTGGATGGCGCGAACAGCAGGTAGAAATACTTGAAGGTCTCGGCGAATACGTAGCTTTCCATGGCATCGCGCTGCTGCTTCGTCACCACACTCTTGAGCGCCGCATAGCCGTCCTCGGTACGGCAGTATTTTACCAAGTCGTCGAACATCTCGCGGCCGTGTGCCTGGTATTCAGGGTGATGTGTGAAATGGTAAAGATAGTAGGTGGATTCCATGATCTCCGGCCGCAATTCGTAACCCGGATACTCGACTTTCATGGTCCGGTAGTTCAGCACTTCCGGTTCGATTCCATATAGGTCCCATAGGCGGTAGGAAGACGCCTGCAGGCGTTTGGCCTGGTTGATATCGCCCGAGAACGCCAGCACTGCCGGGAAATAGGCATCCAGCGCGCCATACTCGGTAGCGGTCCTTTTGCCGGTATTCATGTCGGCGTGCCCGTACCATAGCTCGCCATTCACTTCGTCCGGGAGATATTTGTTGACCGCCGGGATGCTGGTGCTCCACATGGCATGGCAATCCTCATCCCTGAAAAGTTGCCAGCATTTCCACAGATACTCGTAATACGAATCGATGCCGCCGCTGATATGAGAATCGCTATCCAGCCACTTGCCGGACTCCACGTCGATCTCATCGCCCACCAGTCCTATCGATGAACGGTGTCTGTAGGTCGCCACTAGTGCGCGCTTGGCCTTGGCGTAGAACACCGGATTGCCGGTGAGTTGGCTGAGTGTGCCGAACTCAAGTATCAATGTACCGGTCTCGGCCGGATTGCTGGCGGCGCCGCGAACTTGGCCGGTCTTGAGGTTCACGAACCGATAGGGCAGGCCTGTCGGTGAGTTAAATGCCGGCAACAAACGTGTGCCGAGATCGTCGGCCAGTTGCAGGAGTTTCTTGTCTCCTGTCAATTCATAACCCGACAGCAGTCCACCCAGCAACCGGATGTTGACCTCGAATACCTTGACGTAGAGGTTCTTGTCGAATGACAGCTGGCTGTCGATCAGCTCACGATCGCTATCGGCCTGTGGTTTGAGATCCATGAGCACCAGGGTGTCGAGCGCATCCACCGGCGTCATCAGCAACGACTGACCATACCAGTCGAAGGGCTTTTTGCTCAGCGGCCGTAGCTCGTCATGGCCCCAGGCGTAACGCACGTAATTGTTCCAGGCGTGCAGAAACTCCTGCTTGACGCGCGCGGCCATGAGCGGCGCATCAACCGCCGCCGGTTGCGCATGAGTATTCGCGGCAAGACCGGCATTGAACGGCAGCAGCGCTGCGCTCAAAACCAGTCCCGTAATCATCATCGAGGCTTTCATGGTGTGACCTTTGCGGTTCGTGGCGGCGGAAACGATGGCGGCGCTTCGGAGGGGTTTGCACCCCACTGGGTGTCAGGTTTTGTGCCGAGGGTGAATTGCAAGTGACCCCCATGCGCCGTGAAATCCGGTGTCAGCCAGGGACGATCGTAATTTTTGCCGTCGACCCGCAAGGCCTGCACATAAGGGGTATCTGCACTGGCGCCCGGGGCGTCGATGACGACGTCCCCTTCACTGCGGTGCACGACTAGGTGCGGAAACAGCGGGCTGCCTAACAGCAGTTCTGCGCGACCGGGAATTTCGGGATACAGTCCCAGCGCCGCCCACACATACCAGGACGACATCTCGCCCAGATCATCGTTGCCCGGAATACCGCCCGGCGTGTTTTTCCATAGCGTTTCGACCACCACCCGCACGCTCTGCTGGGTTTTCCACGGCTGGCCGGCATAATCGTACAGCCACGGCGTCTCGACCGACGGTTCGTTGTTCAGTTCGGCGTGCAGCGGACCGGCGTTGGTCAGCGCCCAGCTGCCGTCGGCCTGGTGGAAAAATGCATCCAGTCGCGCGACCGCGCGCTCATGCCCTCCCAATAGATCGAATAAACCTTGGACGTCGAACGGAACCATCCATAAATACACGGAGGCGCTGGCCTCGACAAAACCATCGTTCGTCTCTGGCTTGAACAGGGGCCAGCTGCCGTCGGCGTTGCGGTTTTGTATGTAACCATCAGCGGGCGTCGCCTTGGGGTTGAACAGATTGCGCCAGTAACCGGCACGCGTCAGGAAATAACGGTAATCGCCACCCTGGCCGAGGCGCTCTGCCAGTTGCGCCAGGGCAAAATCATCGGTGACGTCTTCCAGAGTCTCGGCCGCGCCGCCCCATGCATTGGATTGGGTGGCGATATAGTGCAGCTTCAGCCATTGATCGAGCGACGGGCGCTCGCCCACGCATTCGACGTTGCAGCCTGCGTCGCTGAGGTCGTGCTCGGTCGGCATGCTGGCTGCACGCTTGAGCGAGGCGTACGCGCCGCGCAGATCGAAATCATCGCCGCCGAAGGCGGCGATGTCGGCCAGTGCCGGCACCGAAGGGTCGCCGCTCATGACGTGGGTGCCGCCTGCTGTGTGCGTCCAGCGGTCCCATTCGCCGTGATTCTGGCGCGCCTGGTTATACAGCGATTGTGCGATGTCGCTGCCTACTCGCGGCAGCAGCCAGGTGAGCAGCTGGAATTGCGAACGGTACACGTCCCAGCCGGAAAAATTGGCGTACTGCACGTGCTGATGCGCATCGATCCGATGTATTTTCTGATCGAAACCGCGATACTCGCCGTTGATATCGCTGAACGTGGTCGGCTGCAACAGCACATGATACAGCGCGGTATAGAACACCTGGCGCTGATCCGGCCTGTCGCCGTCGACGCTAATCTGGTCAAGCGCGCGGTTCCAGGTATCGAAGGCACTCTGCCGCACTTGCGCTAGCGTGGTGCCAATCGGGATCTCCGCCTTCAGGTTGGCACGTGCGTTCGCGAGGCTCACGTAGGAAATGCCGACCCGCACGTTTACGGCGCGGGTGCCGTTACCTGCAAAACCGACCCAGGCGCCTGAACCTTTATCCAGTGGCGGAAAGCCTTTGGCCCCGAATGTGGTGCCGCCGTGTGCCGAAGCGCCGCCGCTGCGCACGCTCGCGTCCTGCCAGGTGCCAGTCGTGATGAACGGTTGGTCGAACTCGGCCACGAAATACAGTGTGTAGTAGCTGCGCTGGTCAACTTTGGACAGGTAACCGCAGAAATTGCCGCTGGTGACCGAGCCGGTTACTGTGCGCGTGCGCTGATCGATATATACGTCTGCTGCGCTGCTGCCGACTTCCGAATCGGACACCCGGATCAGCAGGTTGGCGGGTTTGCCGGCCGGAAACGTGAAGCGCGCCATGCCGCTGTGCCGCGCAGCACTGAGTTCAACCGTCACGCCGTTGGCCAGTCGCACGCGGTAATCGCCGGGTGCTGCATGTTCGTCGGCATGCTTGAAATCGCTGGCGTAGTACTGGTCGGTGCTGTCGGTGGCTGGCGAACGGGCGATCGGCACCGTCACCGGCATGAACGGCACATCGCCGCTGGCGCCGCGGCAGCCGGTGCCGGACAAGTGCGTGAGGCTGAAACCGCGGATGCGAGTCGCGTCGTATTGGTAACCGCCTGGTGCAGCCACATGGTTATGCTGGCCGCGCGTGTTTTCGGGACTCCATTGCAACATGCCGAACGGCAACGTGGCACCGGGGAAGGTGTTGCCGCCGTTGGCGCTGCCGATCAGAGGGTTGACCGCCGCCGCCGGCGATGGCGCCCTGCTTTCTGCCGCGGCGATACCGGCAACTGCGATCAGGGCACTGAGTGTGGCAATGCGAATCAATAAATTGACGTAGCTATGCATGCGATTGATCCTCACGTCGGGTAGTGCCGGCATCAACGCGAAGTGATCGCCTTGAGCACTTCATAACAGGCACCCATGGTGTGGTAATCCACCTTGCCGGCCGGGCTTTTCTCCTCGCTGTATTTGCGGTTGTGGCGGTCGAGGATGCGGTACCAGGCGCCGTATTTGTGGTCTACGAAATAACGCCAGGCATAGGACCAGAGTTTGTCATACCAGTTCCAGTATTTTTCTTCGCGGCTGCGCGCTGCCAGCAGTGCCGCGGCGGCGATGCTTTCCGCCTGCACCCAGAAATATTTGTCGGTGTCACAGGGCTGGCCGTCAGGGTCGAAGCCATAATAGATGCCTTCGAATTGATCGTCCCAGGCAAGCGCCAGCGCGGTATCGAACAATTCCCGCGCGCGCGGCAGCAGCCATGCTTCAGGCTGGTGCCGTTCCAGTATAAGCAGCAGCTTGGCCCATTCGGTCTGGTGTCCCGACTGGAACCCCCACGGCCGGAACAGGTGCTTGGGGTTGTCGCGGTTGTACTCCCAGTCCGGTTCCCAGTGCCGGTCATAGTGCTCCCATACCAGTCCCCCGGCTTTCTTCGCCTGACGCCGTGTTATGTGATCGGCCAATGTATAGGCACGATCCAGATAGCGACGCTCGCCACTCACCTCGAAAGCCGTAAGCATGGCCTCGCACATATGCATGTTGGCGTTCTGGCCGCGGTAGTCCGTGAACACCCAGCCGGGTGAGGCTTCGTCGCGATATAGTCCGGCACTCGCATCCCAAAAATGCAGTTCCAAGAGTTCCCAGGTTTCGTCCATCCAGGCCGCGGCCTCTGCGATCCTGGCCAGGCGCGCGCAGGAATAGGCCAGCAACACGAAAGCAACGCCGTAGCAATGATGGGTGCGATCCTCGGAATAGCCATCGCGGATGGTCCAGGCATAACCGCCGCTGCTCGCATCGCCATGCACGTCGCGCAGATAACGCACGCCGTGCCGCACGGCATCAAGATAAGCCGGATCACCGAATTCGCGGAACGCCATGGCGTAATTGAAGACGAAACGCGTACTGCTCACCAGGTGCCGATGGGTCTTGTCATAGATCGTGCCGTCGTCCTTGAAATACTGGAAGAAGCCGCCGTTGGGATCGATGGCACGCGGATGATAAAACGCCAGGGTGTGCATAATGTGGGCGCGCAGAAAATCTGGTGAACGGAAATCCGGTGTCGCGTTCACGCATGCCCCCGCAAAAAATGCTCCACTTCGGTGTGCGAGGGCATGGCCTCGAACGCGCCATGCCGCGTGACCGCCAGCGCGCCGCAGGCGGCGGCGAAGCGCAATGCCGATTGCATAGGCGCATCGTCTGCCAGAAAATTCTCCAGATTTTCCTGAGTCACATTTTCGCGCACCAGCCAGCTCAGCATGCCGCCCACGAAGGCATCACCCGCGGCAGTGGTGTTTACCGTCTTGACCGCAAATGCAGGCACGCGGCCCTGCCGCGCATGGGTGAAATAGTGCAGTGGTGCCGCGCCATCAGTAACCCACAACCACTGGGTGCGGCCGTGCCACAGTTCTGCGATCACAGCGGCTTTGCTGCCTGAGACTTCGGCCAGGAATGCCATTTCGCCGGCACTCAGTTTTACCAGTTCGGCTTCGCGCAGCGCTTGCCAGATGCGCGGTCGCGGGTCCGCGTGAGTCGGCCACAGATTCAAACGCAGGTTCATGTCGAAACTCACCAAGGCACCGGCCGCGTGTGCGCGCCGCATGCCCTCCAGCGTGGTGTCAGCGATATCGGCCTGCGTGAGGCTGTTGGAGCAGGCGTGAAAAACCGCGGCGTCGGCAAAACAGGCATCAGAGAAATCATTGGGCCGGAACAGCAGGTCAGCGGAAGGCGGGCGGTAGAAACTGAATTGGCGTTCGCCATGCTCGTCCAGCGAAACAAATGCCAGGGCGGTATTGGCCTTGTCGGTACGCACCACATAGTCGATCGATACGCCCGCCGCATTTAGACTTTGCAGCAGGAAATCGCCAAACATATCCCGGCCCAGCATGCCCACGAACGCTGATGGCGTGCCAAGCCGTGCCACTGCCACTGAAACGTTGGCCGGCGCCCCACCAGCGTGCCTAGCGAACTTTTGCGGCTCCCCGCGATCCGTGCCCGGCTCAGCCAGAAAATCGATCAGCGCCTCGCCGAAGCACATCACACTACGCATCGCTGTACGACCGCGTCGCTGATAGGGCTGGCAGATCGAGCTTCGAGCCCTTGAATCCATAGAACACGATGTACAGATAACACAGCAATGGCAGGATGAATGCATGATGCACGCCGATATGATCCGCCAGCATGCCCTGCAGTTCCGGAATGACCGCGCCGCCGACGATAGCCATGATCAGCAGGCTGGAACCGCGGCCGGTCAGCGGACCCAAACCTTCAATGCCGAGCGTGAAGATGTTGGGAAACATGATGGAGTTAAACAGGCCGATAGCGACTACGCTCCACACCGCCAGCATCCCGCTGGACATCATGGTGGTTGTTACCAGCAGCGCCGCTACACAGGCAAACACTCCCAACAACCTGCGTGGGTCGATACGTTGCAGCAGCGCCGAGCCGATGAAGCGCCCGATCATCGCGCCGCCCCAGTACAGCGACACAAATCCCGCGGCTTTCACTTCCGGCATGTCGCCGATGCCTGGCAGTGAGATGTAGTTGATCATGAAACTGCCGATGGACACTTCCGCGCCCACATATAAAAAAATACCGATCACACCGAACAACAGATGCCGATGTCTGAGCGCGGCGCGAAACGGGTGCGCGGGTTCAGCCGCATGATCTTCCGCCACGCTGATCGCCGGCAGATGGAACAGGTATACGATCACCGCCAGTACGAACAATGTAATCGCGATGCCGATATAAGGTATCTGGACCAATCCGGCCTGCTGCGAGCGGTAAGCTAATTGATGTGCGGCATCGAGCTTGGCAAATTCCGCGGCGCTCAGTACGGTGCCCGACAGGATCAGCAGGCCGCCGAACTTGGGCGCCAGCGTGGTGCCGAGCGAATTGAACGCCTGGGACAGATTCAGCCGGCTGGAAGCACCGGGCGGCGGCCCCAGCAGACTCACATAGGGATTAGCGGCCACCTGCAATAGCGTGATACCGCTCGCCAGCACGAACAATGCGGTGAGAAATATTGGATAGGAGGGCAACGCGGCTGCCGGATAAAACAACAGCGCGCCGGCGCCGGTCACGCACAAGCCGGTGATGATGCTGTTCTTGTAACCGCACAGCGAAAGCACCTTACCGGACGGCAGCGAAACCAAGAAATAGGCACCGAAGAACGTGAACTGGATCAGCATGATGCGGGTGTAATCGAGTGAGAACACCGACTTCAGATGCGGCACCAGCACGTCGTTGAGTACGGTGATGAAGCCCCACATGAAGAACACGGCCGTGACCACGCCGAAGGCCAGTCGGTTTTTGTTCATGTCAATGACGGTTCCGGTGAATGTGCGCTGGTGGGTCTGAAGGTTGCGCCGCACTATATTATGATTAGCCCCTGTTTCAAACCCTCGCTGGGACGCGGTATCTAAAGAGGACCCGATCATGTGTAGGCGGATCCAGTCTCTGGTGTTAGCCGGCGTTGTCGCGCTCTCCATCATTTTGATGCAACCCGCGCATGCGGCGGCCGCTGCCGATAAGGCCTATGCGTCGGTCGACCCCTTCATCGGCACCGCCGGAGGCGGCCACACCTTTCCCGGGGCCACCGTGCCCTTCGGCATGGTGCAGGTGAGTCCCGATACCCAGATCCTCGATTTTCACAAGAGCTACGGCTGGGCCGCCGGTTACCGCTACGAGGACCAGACCATCCTCGGGTTTTCCCAGACGCATTTCTCCGGCACCGGCCATTCGGACCTGGGCGACGTGCTGGTGATGCCCATCGCCGGCGACGTGCGGCTGGATCCGGGCGATGTCGACAAACCGCAAAGCGGTTACCGCTCAAGCTTCAGTCACGCCAGTGAAGCGGCGCAACCGGGCTACTACGCGGTGACGCTCGCCGACTACGGCATCCGCGTGGAGCTGACCGCCACCCGGCGCGCGGGTCTGGAACGCTACCATTTCCCGGCGGATAAACCTGCGCACGTGCTGCTGGACCTGCGTTCCAGCATCTACGACTACCCGGGCAAAGTGCTGTGGTCGCGCATCCGCATCCGCATGCGCGGCGACGGCACCGTTACCGGTTATCGCATCACCCGCGGCTGGGCACCCGGCAGGCGTTTGTTTTTCGCCATGCGGTTTTCCCAGGCCATGACCGGCCATGAACTCTACGACCGGGAAATCCCGATCGATTACAAAGGCTTCGCGCCGCCCGCTGCCAACGATCCTGCCGAACGTGCCCAGGTACAGGGACGCGGACTGGTAGGCGTATTCGATTTCGGCGTATTGAAGGACCCGGTATTGCTTGCAAAAGTGTCCATTTCTTCGGTGAGCGAAGATAACGCCATCCAGAATCTGGACAAGGAGATGCCCGGCTGGAATTTCGACGCCACCCGCGCGGCTGCGCGCACCGCCTGGACAAAGGCGCTGTCGGTATTCCAGGTGGATGCCACGCCCGACATGCAGAAGAGTTTCTACACCTCGCTGTACCACAGCCTAATCGCTCCCAATTTATCCATGGATGTGGATGGCCGCTATCGCGGACCCGATAACGCCGTGCATCAGGCCAGAGGCTTCGATTTCTACTCCACCTTCTCGTTATGGGATACCTTCCGTGCCGAGCATCCGTTGCTGACGTTGATGCAGCCACCGCGGCGCACCGACGACATCATCCGTTCCATGATTTCGTTCCAGCAGGAGAGCCCGTACGGCATGTTGCCCATATGGTCCTACCAGGGTCTCGAGACCTGGTGCATGATCGGCTATCACGCGGTGGCGGTGATCGCCGATGCCTATATGAAAGACATACGCGGCTATTCCGCGGATGCCGCGCTCAAAGCCATGGTCGCCACCGCCACCTATGGCCCCTACGGCGGGCTCGAGTACTACATGAAACTCGGCTACGTGCCCATCGACAAGGAACCGGAAGCCGCATCCAAGACACTGGAATACGCGTTCGATGACTGGGCTATTTCGCAGATGGCGACGGCTATGGGGCGCAAGGATATCGCCGCCGAGTTCAACAAACGCGCAGCATACTGGCGCAACGAGTTCGATCCAGAGACCGGTTTTGCGCGCGCGCGGCTCAGTGATGGCAAATTCCGCACGCCATTCGATCCAGCGGCCGCCGGCTACGGCAGTGATTACACCGAAGGTGATGCCTGGCAGTATTCATGGTACGAACCCCAGGATATTGCCGGCCTTATCCATGAGCTGGGCGGCGATCAAAAACTGGTTGCCAAGCTGGACGCGGTGTTCGATTCCAAAGTGGATCCCAAGGAATTCGCCAACGTGGAGGACATCACCGGTCTCATCGGTTATTACGCCCACGGCAACGAACCCAGCCACCATATCGCCTATCTGTATGACTACGCCGGCGCACCCTGGAAGACGCAGGAGCGCCTGAAGCAGATCATGGACAGCCAGTACGCGCCCACGCCCGACGGGCTGGTGGGCAACGATGACTGCGGCCAGATGTCCGCCTGGTTCATTTTCACGGCGCTGGGTTTCTATCCGGTGGCGCCGGCCAGCAACGAGTATGTGATCGGCCGGCCGTTCGTGAAACGCGCCACGCTCACGCTGCCCAACGGCCGGCATTTTACCGTCGAGGCGGAAAATTTGAGCGACAGCAATCCCTACGTGGGTTCGGTGACACTGGACGGCAAGCCGCTGGCGCGTGTGTATATCACCCAGGGGGAGATCATGGCGGGCGGCGTGCTGCGCTTCGTGATGCAGGCGCAGCCCAACAAAAGCTGGGGTTCATCAACGCCTGACCGTCCCTATGCCATGAATCCCTATGAATAACAACTCGCAGTTACTGACTAATCGCCGCCCAGGTCGCCCCACCGGGCCTGCAACAGACTGAGCACCACCAGCGCCGCGGTTTCGGTGCGCAGGATGCGCGGCCCCAGCTGCACACCCAGAAATCCGGCATGGTTGGTCGCATCGCGCTCCGCATCGTCCAAGCCACCCTCCGGACCCACCAGCAGCAGCACTTCATTGTTCGCTGGTTTAGGTAATTGACTGACCAGCATGTCCGCTTTTGGATCCAGCAGCAGTTTTAGATTCGCTGGCTGCTTGGAGGCGAGGAATGTATCCAGGGATACCGGTAGCTGGACCTGAGGCAGACGCACTCTTCCGCTCTGCTCGCAGGCGCTCATGACCACTTGCTGCCAGTGCTGCTGTTTACGCAGGGCGCTTTTCTCATCCATGCGCACCACGCTGCGGTCCGTGAGCACCGGGATGATGACTGCAACCCCCAGTTCCACCGCTTTCTGCACCGTGTAGTCCATGCGCTCGCCGCGCGAGACACCCTGGGCGAGGGTGACACGCAGCGAAGATTCCACCGCCGGACCGTGCATGCGGGAGATACTCACCAGAGTGTGTTTTTTGTCCGCCTTTTCCAGCACGGCTTCGAACTCGAAGCCGGAGCCGTCGAACAGCACCAGCGGCGCGCCGGCTTTCAGGCGCAGGACCGTGGTTAAATGCCTGGCGGCCGCCGGTGACAGTTCCACTTTATGTTGGTCCCTGAGGGGCCGAGCGTGAAAGATGCGTGGAATGCGCATGCTTTAGGCCTCGCGGGTGGCGAGATCGATGCCCTCGGCCGCCACCTGCGCCATGCAATCGATCTCCGCTTCCGTGATGACATAGGGCGGCATGAAATACACCACGTTGCCCACCGGCCGCAGCAGCACGCCGCGCTTGAGCGCGTGCTGATAGACAGTGAGTCCGCGGCGTTCCTGCCAGGGATAAGCTTCACGTTTCTTTTTATCCTTCACCATCTCGATGGCCAGGATCATGCCGTGCTGGCGGATTTCCGCCACATGTGGGTGGCTGGCAAGTTGAGCCACGCTGTTGCCCATGTGAGTCGCGAGTGTACGATTTTTTTCGATGATGCGGTCTTCGCGGAAGATATCCAGCGTCGCCAGCGCCGCCCGGCAGGCGAGGGCGTTGCCGGTGTAACTGTGGGAATGCAGGAAGGCGCGCAGGCTGACGTAGTCGTCGTAGAACGCCTGATAGATCTGTTCGCGGGTCACCACCACCGACAGCGGCAGATAGCCGCCGGTGAGTCCTTTGGACAGCAGCATGAAGTCCGGCGTGATGCCGGCCTGCTCGCAGGCGAACAAAGTGCCGGTGCGGCCGAAGCCCACGGCGATCTCATCGGCGATCAGATGTACGCCGTAACGGTCGCAGGCCGCGCGCAACAGTTTGAGATACACCGGATGGTACATGCGCATGCTGCCGGCACATTGCACCAGTGGTTCGATGATGACCGCGCAGGTTTGTTCATGATGCTTCACCAGCGCCGATTCCATGTGCGCAAACATGTTCCGGCTATGTGTTTCCCAGCTCTCGCCCGCTTCCCGCAGGAAACAGTCCGGACTCGGCACCGAGATCACGTCCATGAGCAGCGGTTGGTAAGTTTCTTTGTAGAGTGCCACGTCGCCTACGGCCAAAGCCCCCAGGGTCTCGCCGTGGTAACTGTTGGTGAGAGTGATGAATTTGGTTTTCTTGGGGCGGTCACTGTTGAGCCAGTAGTGAAAACTCATCTTCAGCGCCACTTCCACCGCCGAAGAGCCGTTGTCCGCGTAGAAACAGCGCGTCAATCCCGGCGGCACGATCTCCACCAGCCGTTCCGAAAGCTTCACCACCGCCGCGTGACTGAAGCCTGCCAGGATCACGTGTTCCAGTTCCTGCAGCTGGCCGTTAAGGGCGGTGTTGATGCGAGGGTTGGCATGGCCGAACAGGTTCACCCACCAGGAGCTGATGGCATCCAGGTAGCGCTTACCCTCGAAATCCTCCAGCCATACGCCCAAACCGCGGCGGATGGGAATGAGCGGCAGCCATTCATGGTCCTTCATCTGGGTGCAGGGGTGCCATAAGACGGCCAGATCCCGTTTGACGAAGTCGCTGTTGGCGCCCATGCGGTGTGTTCCGGTGATTCAGGCAGGTTGACAGGCAGTGCCCGGCATTTTGCGCATTTGTATCATTCCCGGCAACATAGCCGCATGCAACATCCGAGTGACGGCATAGCTGATCAGCAACCACGTGTGGACCGTGTCACCGGCCTCATCAGCGGCGCGCGCCAGTTAAGCTCCCCGCATTGCGATGCGCGGCCGCCGGGCACCCGCATCGATCTGCTGGTCATCCATGGCATCAGCCTGCCGCCGGGCGAATTCGGCGGCGAGTGGATAGAGCGCCTGTTCCTGGGCACGCTGCCGCCGGATGCCCATCCCTATTTCGCCACTATTAAGAATCCGCGCGTCTCTGCGCACCTATTGATACGCCGTGATGGCGAACTGCTGCAGTTCGTGCCATTTCAGCGCCGCGCCTGGCATGCGGGTAAATCCAGCTTTCAGGGACGCGAGGCCTGCAACGATTTCTCCATCAGCATCGAACTGGAAGGTTGCGATGATGTGCCCTACACAGCTGTGCAATATGCCAGGCTTGCGGCCGTGGCCCACGCCATCATGGCGGCCTATCCGGATATAACCCAGTCGCGCATCGTCGGACATTCCGACGTCGCGCCGGGACGCAAGACCGATCCGGGGCCGGCGTTTGACTGGGCGCAGTTCCGCGCACAGCTTGCATAACCCCACGCGGACCGGTTTACTACGCAACCATGAGTTTCATAGCACTCCTCATCAGCCTGCTGCTGGACCAGGCGCTGCGGCATCTGGAACCCATGCGCGGCCCGCGCTGGTTTAATGCCTATTACGAGAGCCTGCGATTTCTAGCCCAAAGCCCGAGCTTTTGGCGGGCCGGCACCGGCGTGCTGGTGATCGCATTGGTGCCCACGGTGGCAACCTTGTTCATCGGTCACCTGCTGGATCATATCTGGAACGCGCTGGGGTTCGTGTTTGCAGTGCTGTTGTTACTGCTGACTCTGGGACCGCGGGACCTGCATATCCAGGTGGCTGACTATATAGATGCCACCCAGTCCGGCGATGAACAAAAAGCCGTAACCCTGGCGCGTGAAATATTGGGTACCGAACCGCCAGCGGATACGGCCGCGCGTTCGGAAGCGGTCACGCACGCGGTGCTGGCGGAAGCCAACGACCGCCTGTTTGGTATCTTCTTCTGGTTCGCACTCTTAGGGCCGTCGGGCGCAGTGTTGTATCGCAGCGTCGATTTCCTGCGGCGTGCCCCAGCCACCGATGTCCGCTCCGATGAATTTACGGCCGCAGTGAACCGGCTGTATGGTGTGCTTGCCTGGGTACCCGCACATCTGGCGGCCCTGGGCTATGCGCTGGCGGGCGGCTTTGAGGATGCGGTTTCGGATCTCAAGGTTTTTTATGCCAACTGCTCGGCGAAATTCTTTCAGGTGAACAACGATGTGTTGGTGTGTGCGGGACTCGGTGCATTGCGGGCCAGCGCCGAAGAGCCGGGCACCGGACGTCTGCGTTCGGCGCTGTTATTGGTGCGGCGCACGGTCATCATCTGGATGGTCATTTACTTTCTTGTAATCCTGATTAGCTGGGCTTGGTGAAACTCTGCGCACAAACCTGTTACGACGGGCTGCGGCGGTGTTGCGCGCCGTCTCGGAATCCTCATGTACTGCCGTGTACACTCCGGTTCCTCGCCGGTGCGCGCCTTGCCTCGCTCCGTCTCACGACGGTTATTGAACAGAATATTGTTCGTTTGTTCCTCGGCGCGCTGTTTTTCGTTTTTTCAGTTACGACTTCGGCCGCGATCACTGTCAGCGGTGCAGATCATCACAGCCTCACCCTGGACGCACCAGCGCAGCGCATCGTAAGCCTGGCACCAGATCTCACCGCGCTCGCCTACGACGCCGGCGCCGGCAAGCAGATGGTGGGTGCGGACAGCTACAGCAATTACCCAGCCGCCGCCAAACAATTGCCACGCATCGGTGATGCCTTCCGTGTGGATCTGGAACGGCTGGTGGCGCTCAAACCCGACCTCATCCTTGCCTGGCAGGGCGGGACACCGGCCACAGTCATCGAGCACCTGCGCTCACTTGGATTGAATGTGCTCGTCATCGGTTTCGGTCAATTGACCGACGTTGCAAAAAATCTAGAACTTATCGGGCGGATCACCGGCCATGATGTAGAAGCGCATACAGCTGCAAAGCAATTTCTAGATGGACTTGATGGTTTGCACCAGGACTATGCGGGACGCGCGCCGGTGAGGGTGTTCTATGAGATCTCCGGCATGCCGCTGTATACCGTCGGCGGCCGCCAGATCATCAGCCACATGATCGAATTCTGCGGCGGCCACAATATTTTCTCCGATCTTAAGGAACTGGCAGCACCCGTGAGTCTGGAATCCGTATTGGCGCGCGATCCACAGGCCATCGTCACTGGTAGTGATGAGGGCACGGACGCACGCCTCAAGGAATGGCAGCGCTGGCCGCAGATAAGCGCAGTGGGCACGGACAGTTTGTTCAGTATTTCAAGCGACCTGCTCGCGCGCGCCACACCAAGGATTCTGCAAGGCGGAAAGCAACTGTGTGAAGATCTAGAGAAGGTGCGTAAGCACCACAAAGCGACTTCAGGCTAAGCGTTGTTCGATGGCCACTTCCGACCCCTTGCTTCAGTTCGCGATACCGTCGCTAGCCACTCGAAGCTGGATGCCAAACGAGATGGTGTTTGCTTAGATGATCCTCCCGCCGCTTTATAAGTACCTCGACGTTTCAGGTGCGAGGCTGACGCTCGGAAATAGAACGTTCAAACACGCAAAACCGTCTGATTTCAACGACACAGAAGACCTAACGATTCAAAGCATCTTCCCTGAAGACACCGAACAAGCACTGAAGAAGATCGTGGGGAGCTTCACCGACGTGATCCTACGGCACCTTGACGAGGAGCCCACATGCAGTTCTCCGATGAAGGAAAAAATCAGGGGCATTCAGAAGGTTTGCCGAGCGAATCCAAATGCTGTTGAGCTGGTTCGGGCCGAACTGATGAACTCCGGCAAACGGATATATGACGTCGAGTACCACCGTGACAGAGCGCAGGCGTATATCGCAGAGATCAACGAGTTCATGCAGAGTTATCGCGTGTTTTGCGTCTCTACCCACAAAGACTCGGAGCGCATGTGGACCGAGTATGCTGAAAAGCACAAGGGCGTTTCTTTGCGAATCCAACCAAATTTAGCCAAGGACTCTAAATTCCAGCTCTTTCGTCCCGTCATATATCGCGAAAAACGCCCTTCGTTCTTTGAAGATATTCATGAATTTATCGCTGGAACTTTTTGGGGTGATCATGAAACCCAAATCAAGGAGAATGTCGAACGGATCATCCACACCAAAACTCTGGTTTGGCAGCACGAAGGCGAATATCGCCTAGCCATTCCGATCATGAAAGATGAGGAGCCCTGGAATATGCGCCCATACCATCCTGAAGAGATAACGGAGCTGTATCTTGGGCTCGAGATGGAGAAGTCCGACGTCGAGGGCATCGTTGGTAAGGCCCGCATCGTTAATCCTGACATCACGATCTTCCGAGCCAAGCGCGATAGAGGTGGGAAACTCGTTTTCGATAAGTTGTAAGGTGTTGGAGACGTCCCGTCGCCAAGCATTTTTGTATCTTGGTCTCTTCAAAGCCATAGCGATTTGACAGCGCCGTTATCTTCGCCTTCTGTTTCTCAGTAGAACCATCACTTGCTTTATCGAATATTTCTTTAAGTGTCATAGCGAACTCCTGCGCCAATAGCCGCGTGTCTAATATTTATTGAATTTCCCTATTTTCTTATTTGATATTATGGTCGTAATTACAGGTACGATAGCGCAACCTTAGTGCTGCTATGTCGGCGGTAAGAAATGTGCCTCCCAATGCTTAATGGTTTGTGACATTGGCATCCATGTTGCTTGTATTAATTTAGGCAATTATTGGATAGATACGAATCTGAAATACTTTTATCGCGCGTTGGGGTGTTGTTAAGCAGGCAAAACCCTATTGTTAGTGTTTGATGCTGCTAAAGACCATGTTGGATGTCGGTGTAATAGATGGCATAAGTGACAAGTATTGTCAGATTGTGACAATTGTGCGTGCATCTCTGGATATGGCGATGGTGGAAAACCGAGATAACGTTTCATATATGTTATACGAGTGAATACTAGCCGGTGCGCTTTATATGTGTGTTAACACTGGGCCATTACTATGAAGACAACGCTTATTAAAATCGCATTGATAACGTCATTTATGACGTTCGCGTGCTACGGTTTTGCTCAAGACCTTTGTAGTTCTGACTTAGACCAAGTATCTGAGGCTCGTTCAAACCTTGTTAATGCTAAAGAAGAAGTTGAGTCGGCACAATCCGATGTAGAAGACGCACAAAGCAATTTAACCATGTGTACAAGTGATGGAGAAGATTGTTCGATGGAAGAGGGCGACTATAATAACGCTGTTGACCACTATAATGAAGCAAACGATGAATTACAAAGTGCTACGGATGATTACAACAACGCTGTAGACGAATATAACCAATGTGTTGAAAGTGACCCTCCACCTCGCTGAGTATTTAAGGTTATGACAAAACCATCTATTACTTTGTGTTTCTTACTTGGGTTTATTCTTTTCACATTCAATGCAATTGCGGCAACAGTATGGGAGCTGGATGATGCTGCGTCACAAGCATATACAGCCAAGGATTACAAGACAGCATTCAAGAATTGGTCAAGTGCCGCGGCTCAAGGTGATGCTGAGGCACAAGATAGGCTTGGATTTCTTTATTCCAATGGGCAAGGTATGCCACAGGATTATAAAGAAGCGGCAAAGTGGTATAGCAAAGCCGCTGAACAAGGGAATACTGATGCGCTCTATGCCCTTGGAGAAATGTACTCAGATGGAAAAGGCGTACCGCAGGATGATGCAAAAGCATTCACTTTGTATCGTAAGTTAGCTGAAAAAGGAGATATGTTTGCCCAATTGGCTATTGGGTACGCATACATAGGCGGCATTGGAGTAAAGCAAGACTATTCGCAAGCTATGGTATGGTTTAATAAGTCTGCGGCACAAGGAAACGCCTCAGCGCAATACGAAATTGCAGATATGTACGACAATGGCAAAGGTGTACCGAAAGACCATGCGCAAGCGGTGACATGGTATCGCAAGTCAGCAGAAAAAGGAGATGCGGAAGCGCAATACGATTTAGCCTTGGCGTATCTCGATGGTTCCGGAGTGCCACAGGACTATGTCCAAGCAGTAAAGTGGTTTCGAGAGGCTGCTTACTTACCGTATCCCAGAGCAGAAGTTGCCCTTGGAACGCTTTATTTCGCTGGTGAAGGAGTACAACAGGACTTTATTGTAGGTTATGCGCTTTTTAATATGGCTGCCTCAAGCGCAAAAGATAGCATTGTATTGAGCACGGCAGCGCAGCTTCGAAGCAAAATTATGAATTCGATGACACCGGCACAGGTAGAGGCTGGTCAGGCGCTAACACGTGAAATGCAGCGAGTGGGGATAGCCAAGGCCATGGACGCTTATTTGAATAGTGATACGCAATTAGTCCAATCCAACTCTGATATGCACGCAAGCCCTACACAACCAAACAATTCTCAAAACGAAGACTATTATCTAAAACAAGTTCTGGGGCCAAACGGTCACATAGATAAAGCTCTGCACGATCAATTCTGGCAGCAATTCAACGGAGAATCTGAACACGATGTCACTTTGGCCATTAATTGGTTTAAAGGAAGCATTTTAGTCGCGCAGGAATTTGAGAAGGAACTCTGGAAAAGTGCGCTTCTCTCATATAATGTTCATCAGGTGGTAAAAACTGAACGTCTAATACAACTAGAAAAAGAAGTACCTGAAATGGCGAAGAAATCATTGCCATGGCCACCGGGGACTCCTCAATATACGGAGGCTCTGGCTAGCTTTAATTCTGGTTGGACTAGCACAATAGAAGATGCCAAGCGTCTTTTAGATGCGGCGGCTAAGCACAAACCTTTTATTGCCGTAAATGGTGAGGTGAGGCAAATTGATAAACATACTATCGAACAGGCATCATCAAGTATAAATGCGAGTGTTACGCGGCTTACCAAGCTATTAGATAGAAATTGGAATGATAATTAAAAAGTCATTCATAAAATCTAAGGGCATTGCAAGTGTTATCTAACTTAGAAGAAAGCTATATGAATGAATTCCAATTACTAGACGTGTTTTATGAAAAGGTGAGGTTCTGATGTGAAAAAACATACGAAGTACATTGGAATTAGAATTATTTGTATTGTTGTCAGATTATTCTTGTACCCTTTGATTCCTCAAACTGTACTCTGTGTACATATGGAATATATGGCACATTCTCAGTTTGTTAAAAATAAGGTCATGAATACGGATATTAACAAAGACGGGTAATGGTTAAACGCGCACCCAAAATCCGATGAAGCAGAGAAAAGATATTCTCAAGAACTAACATATCAGATGCAGGTATGGGGAGATTATTGGAAGTTAAAAAAATCAGCCGATGGTGCTTGTACAGATATCAATATCATACATTTCTATATTGTCAATCATACTTTCGTATGGTCATGAGGCGTTGTTGTGATATGCATGTTCTTCATAAGAAAGTGGTTGAAGCGACCATAACAATTAAATCCTTGACTAATCCACCCAAAAATTCTTGAATCTGCTTGTGGGTAGCTCAGTGTACCGGACGGTATGTTGTATATTTTTGTGACCGAGATAGTGCTGGATTGTCCGTGTATCCTGACCGTCGTTAGCCAGCTGGTAACCGACCGAATGCCTCATCATGCAAGTTGATGAGCGCGAACGGCATGGAGACGTGGCGAAACGACTTATGCTGACACGGAACACCTAGAGCAAAGCCAATACTTTAACGTTCGTGCTTCCACAGCACTTCCTGACCCTCGCTCTGGCGCGCGATTACTCGCGCCAGCACAAATAGTAAATCCGATAGCCGGTTGAGATATTTGATGCTTTCGGGATTCTGAGGATGCTGCTTATGAAGTGTCCAGGCGCGGCGCTCGGCGCGACGGCAGACGGTCCGGGCCAAGTGACAGAGAGCTGCAGGGCGGCTGCCGCCGGGCAGAATGAACTCCTTCAGGGGCGGTAGTGATTCGTTGAACTTATCGAGTGTATCTTCCAGCCGCTGCACATGTTCCGCGGTTATGGCTTTATAACCCGGCAGGCAGAATTCGCTGCCCAAATCAAAAAGCTCATGCTGGATGGGTTGCAGTGCAGCCGCGACATCACGCGGTAAGTCCTCAGCCAGCAGTAGACCCATGACACTATTGAGTTCATCCAATGTGCCGTAGGCTTCCACGCGCACATCGTCTTTTGCCACGCGCGTGCCATCACCCAAGCCGGTGGTGCCGTCATCGCCGGTGCGGGTGTAAATTTTTGAAAGCCGGTTACCCATGTTGTTACACCAAATATTCGTCAGTCGAAATCATCTCAACTATCCCTCGCTCTTCGGGAGAGGGTGCCCCAGAGGGGCGGGTGAGGGTCAGGCAAGGATTTGGCGTTCTGCGCCACCGGGCCCTCATCCCAACCCTTCTCCCGGAGGGAGAAGGGCTGAAAACCAGCGCTCTATATTTTGAAGCCGCTCGTAAGGAATTGTAACTGCCGCTGAGTATTAATGCTGGCAGCGTGGGCAGTAATACGTGCTGCGCTGGCCGGTGACGCGGGAGCGGATGGTTGAGCCACAGCGTTCGCAGGCTTTGCCCTCGCGGCCGTAGACCCGCAGATGCTGGCGGAAATAGCCGGGTTCGCCGTCGGCACGGCTGAAATTCCGCAAGGTAGTGCCGCCGGCCTTGATGGCGGCATTGAGAACTTTGCGGATCGCTTTGGCGAGAGCCTGATAACTTTCCCGCGAAACCTTGCCAGCAGCGCGCTGCGGGTGGATGCGCGCCAAAAACAGGGCTTCGCTGGCGTAGATGTTGCCGACACCGACCACGATATGGCTGTTCATGATGAAATTCTTGATGGCCACTTTGCGTCTGCGGGCCTTGGCAAACAGGTAATCACCGTCAAATTCGTCACCCAAGGGTTCCGTACCCAAGGTGCGCAGCAGTTTGTGATGCTCGGGATTGCCTATAGTCCACAGCAGCGTGCCGAAACGGCGCGGGTCGCGCAACCGCAGTGCAAGGCCGCTATCTAATACGATGTCCAAGTGGTCATGCTTTTCCGCCAGTGTATCCGCCGGCAGAACCCGCAAGCTGCCGGACATACCGAGATGCAGGAGCGCGGTGCCGGCAGGCGTATGCAGCAACAGATATTTCCCGCGCCGGCTGACGGCGATGATGTGTTGGCCTGGCAGGGTATCGGTTAGTGCTCGCGGCACTGGCCAGCGCAGATTTCTGTTGCGCACCACGACAGCGCTAACCGCATGCTTGAGCAGGTGCGGTTCGATGCCGCGGCGCGCAGTTTCCACTTCCGGCAGTTCGGGCACGCAGTGTTGCCTTATATTAAAGTACGGGCGGATCAGCCCAAGCGTCTTAGTTTAATGGAGAGGCTTGTCTTCAGGCTTGTGGCTGGGCAACTTGGCCGGGTTATTTGAAGCCGCGGGCGCTTTTTCAGTTTTCAGTTCCACCAAGTCCGAGCGTTGCCCGCTGTCGAGCTGGTATTCCAGTCCCAGATCCGGGCGGGCGAGTACCAGAAAATTGGGGTCACTAAGGATCGCGAAACGCAAGGGCGTTTTATCGCCAGCCAGCTCGATGGCCACCTCACCCTGTGCTTTGCCGCTGCCGATTTTATCCGTGCTGATGGCCTGGGCGTTTTGCCAGTTGTCGACCAGCGTCTGGATGGCATCGGAGGTTATGGCCGGATTCGCGGGCATCAGCTGCCATTGAGTGCCCTTGAGTGTCAGGGTCGCATCCGGCAGTTGCATGCCGATGATGTGCGCGTCGTCCGGCAACAGCCGTCGGCTGGCCCACCAATAGGGAGAATGGTTGATGCGATAGAACAACAGGTTGCCGGTGAGACGGATCTGATCGCCGGATTTCACATAGCGATTGTTGTGGATGGGTTCGGTGCCACCGAAATCGAACTCGATGCCATTCAGCCATAGACGCAGGGCTGGCGGATCCAGTCCGTATTGAGCTAGATCAGCCGAGTTGGCCGTGAAGCTGTCGCTAACATCGCCATGGATGTCGTCCAAAATAGTTTTTACCAGGAACTGGTCGGCCCGGAATTTAAGGGGCGCAAGCATCTGCCAGCCGCTGCTGGTGCGCGCGAGCTCAACGGCCGGCGTATTCGCAAGCTCAATCTTGATGGCTGTGATATCTACGGCCTGAAGATTTGTCAGCATCACCGGCGGCGGTGGTTTTTTGAAGCCGGGTTTGAAATAGACGAAGGTTGCCAGAATCGCGATGGTGATCAGCAGCGCCAGGTTAAGCCATAGACGGGATTTCATGAGCGTCTCAGTCGCATCAAGCCCGGCGCCGGCGGGCCCAGATAAGCAGTCCGCTGGCAATCAATAGCAACGGCAGCACGAACAGGAAACCCAGGCTTATCACTGCCTGCTGCGCGTGTGAGAGTGTCAAGGTCCGGTCGGGGGCCGATTCGGTATTGATATTGATGAAACTGTCGTCGTGGGAAAGCCAGTTGAGTATATTGAGGCCGAGCATCAGATTGCCGCCATTATTGAGATAGGCGTTGGAAAGGAAATCCCCGTCGCCGGTCACGACCACGCGCTGTGCTACGCTTTTATCGGCCGTGCCACCATTTTTCCTGGCATCATCAGCGGCAGTCTTGGTCTCGCGTGTCAGGTCTATGCCAATCGTCAACGGCCCTTGTTTATCGCCCTGTTTCGGGTCGAATTTGATTTCGCCCTGTAATTTACCGGTGGCCAGCCAGCTGCGTGGCAGGGTCTTGAGGAATGTCTCACGCTGCCATCCGCCGTTTTGATCGGTATGGATAGCGGTGGCGCCAGCGAACAATGTAGCTGTGTTGAATCCTCGGGTGATGGCGTTGGCAGTGTCATATTTAGCTACGAGGATGACGGTCGGGTTGGTGATGCCGAAGAGCTGCGAATCCGGATCGACGATGGTGCCTTTCTGGAAGCTGACGCCCAGATCTTTGGCTAAGGGCTCCAATCCATATACTGGTCCGGGATCGCCCAGCCACAAGAGATTGCCGCCGCGCTTCACATAGTCGAGGATGAAGTTGACCACGCCTGGCAACAGGTCGGTCTGAGGGCCGGCGATCACCAGCACCGCGGTATTCGCCGGTACGGTGGGCGTCGCCGCGAGATTCAGAGTCTCGATCTTGAAGCCCTTGTCTTGCAGTTGCTTGCCGAAATCGCCCAAGTCGAAGTTGTGCTGGCCGAGCGGATCACGCTCGCCGTCGCCGCTCAGGAACACGATATAACGGTCCGCGCCGCGGGCAATACTTTCGATGGCATTGGTCACGTTGACTTCGTTGACCTGACTCACAGTCTGCGTGCGGCCCTGGTAGCCGATGACCACTTCACCCTCGGCGGTGATCCCCTGGCTGCGCGTCTCCTGCGGGTTGGTATTAGGATTTACGAAATTCAGGCTGGTGTCGGGTTTCACTTCCTGGTACTTGCCCACGAAACGGCGCATGGCGTCATGCAACGGCGGGTTATCGCTCACAAAAGCAGTAAAGCTGAGCGGATCCTTGAGGGTCTTCAAAAGTTGCACGCTTGCGGGTGACAGAGAGTTGCGGTGTCCGTAGGTCCAATCCGCCTGATAGACATATTGAGTGCTGAGCCAGGCGACCAGACCGACCGCTGCCAGGAACAGGATGACGAAGCTCCAGTTCTGGGCGCGGATCTGCAGGCGGGTTTTACGGGTGACGCGCATGCTGGATTTAGTGCTGTAGGCGATAGGCATCCAGTCGGCGGATGCTGAGTACTAGAAAGGTGGTAATGAACAGCAGGTAGTACACCACATCCGTGGAATTGAATGAACCGCGTAGCAATGAACCATAATGATCCAGCATCGACAAGTAATGGAAAACCGGGCTGTAGCGCTCATCGCCGCTGCTTGCCCAACTGATGATCCACAGCATCAGCAGCAAGCCGAAGCTTGAGATGGCTGCCACCACCGGCTGTTTAGTCAGCGTCGAAATAAACAGGCCCGCTGCGGCGAACGCGCCCAGCAACAGACCCAGTCCCAGTACCCCGGAGAACAGTTTGCCGTAGTCCAGGTGGGTGCCGACTGCCAAAGACAGCGGCATGAGGGTCATAAACCCCAGCATGATGAACAAGAAGATCAGCAAGCCGAGGTATTTGCCCACCACGATTTCGGTCATGCTCACGGGCGCCGATTGCAGCAGGCTCAAAGTCCCACTACGGCGCTCCTCGGCGATCAGCCGCATGCTCATGATCGGGACCACCAGCAGCATGATGACACTGGCGGTGCTGAAGATCGGTGATGCGATCGCATCGGTCACGCCCGGAGCATTGGCCATGCCCGCAAGGGTGGGCGCGAATTTCAAGAAGTTGTCGACTTGGATCAGAAAGATCCAGGCGATGATGAATTGGATTACGGCCAGCACACACCATGCGAGGGGCGACAGAAACAAGTTCCTGAGTTCGCGCCAGGCGATAGTGAAGATCATCATGCCGCGTGTTCCTGTACGGGAGCCGGTTCACTGGTTTCATCGGCGGCAGTCAGATCCACAAAAATCTGTTCCAGGGATTTGTGCTCGGGCGTGAGTTCCAGAAGCCCCCAGCCGTGTTTGATCACTTCAGCTGCGAGAGCTTCGGCTGGATTTTTATTCGGACTGAAGTGCACCCGCAGTTGCCGCTCTCCTATCGACTCGACTGCCACCACGCCCGCTACAGCCTTAATGACAGACAGCTCAGGCAGCTTGCGGCAAGTGAGCAGCAGGCTCGTGGATTGCATGCGCTGCGTAAGGCCGGCGATAGATTCGTTGAATACCAGACGCCCTTTGTGAATGATCTGCACGCGGCTGCATATCGATTGTACTTCCGGCAGGATGTGGGTCGAGAGGATCACGCCATGTCCCCTGCCAAGCTCGCGGATCAAGCTACGGATCTCTCGGATCTGGATGGGATCGAGTCCGACGGTGGGTTCATCGAGGATCACCACGGCAGGGGCGTGGATGATGGCCTGGGCAATGCCGACGCGTTGCCGGTAGCCCTTGGATAGGTTGCCGATCAGCCTGTGGCCCATGTCCTGGAGACCGCAACGCTCTTTGGAGAAGTTGCGGGCTGCCTCAAGTTTATTGCGTGGCACCCGGTTTAGACTGGCGCAATACTCGAGATATTCATCCACCGTGAGATCGGCATACAGAGGCGGTTGCTCCGGCAGGTAGCCGATACAGGTTTTAGCGCGCTTCGGCTGATCAAGGATATCGATGCCATTGATGAATATCTGGCCGGCGCTGGGCGCTAGATTGCCCGACAGCATTTGCATGGTGGTGGTCTTGCCGGCGCCGTTCGGCCCCAGGAAGCCCAGGATTTCGCCTTTGCGCAATTCGAAATTTACGTCCTGCACCGCGCAATGATCATCGTAATAGCGATACAGATTCTCGACTTTCACGAGGATATTATTTTCATTCATGCTGTTGACCGTACCGAGGCGCTGGAGAAACAGAAATCGATGGTAATTATTTTTGCTGCGCTCATGGCTGTAACCGCGACATTGTATAGTTGCGGGAATATCGGAAAAGTTCCCGAGCAAGGCGGTAGTTTTACGGCCTAGGGCTTGAATTGCAAGCCCGTCAGCCAGTATGACAGATTCGGATGGACGACATATAGTTAAATCCTATATAGTCACTAAGCATTTTTGCACTAGCTTTTAGGTTACGCACTTGTTTTTAATTCACGGTATTCTCGATCTCCCGATCTGGGCCTTGTTCATCGTGGCCCCGATATTTATCCATCTGACCATCGTGGCGGTCACGCTGTTTCTGCATCGCGACCAGACGCATCGTGGTTTGGAGTTACATTCTGCCGTCAGGCACTTTTTCCGCTTCTGGCTGTGGTTGACCACCGGCATGGTCACGCGCGAATGGGTAGCTGTGCACCGTAAACATCATGCACGTGTCGAAACGGCTGATGACCCACATAGTCCCCAAGTAAAGGGGTTGCTTAAGGTGCTGCTGGAGGGTGCGGAGCTGTATCGAATCGAAGCCAGGCAAAAAGACACGGTTGAAAAATATGGCCGCGGCACGGTGGATGATTGGATGGAACGCCATCTCTATAGCCGGCACCCTATATCCGGCGTGAGCCTGATGCTTATCATTGACGTACTGTTGCTGGGGCTGCCCGGCATCACGGTCTGGGCTATACAGATGCTGGCCATCCCGGTGTTGGCCGCCGGCGTCGTCAATGGTGTGGGGCATTACTCCGGTTACCGTAATTTCGAGTGTAAGGACGCGGCTACCAATGTATTGCCCTGGGGTATTATTGTCGGTGGTGAAGAACTACATAATAACCACCATGCTTTTCCCAGTTCCGCCAAGTTTTCCCAAAGGCCTTGGGAAGTGGATCTGGGCTGGTGGTACATTCGCGCACTGGAATTTTTCCATCTTGCCAACGTGCTACGAGTGGCGCCCGAACCGGTTATATCCAAGGACACCAACCAGGTGGACCTGGGTACAGTTCAGGCAGTCATCGTGAATCGCATGCATGTACTGCGCGACTATTGTCATGAAGTCATTTGGCCAGCGGTAGCTGCGGAAAAACGTGTAGCAGGAGCTGCGGCACGAAGATTATTTGCCAAGGCTCGTCTGTTGTTGACTCGCGACGAGACCCTGTTGAGCGCGCGTGGTCGGGCTCGTTTGCAGGAAACCTTGGCGCATAGCCAGACTTTGCGCACGGTGTATGAGTTCCGCCAGCGTCTGCAGGCACTGTGGGAAAACAGCACGCTTTCAAACGAAAAACTGCTGCAGCAGTTCAAAGACTGGTGTGCCCAGGCGGAGGCCACAGGCATCGCCACCTTGCGGGAGTTCGCCCAGCAACTAAGGCGCTATTCCTCACAACCGGCCTGAGAGCGTCCGATCGCAAAAAACTAAAAACCCGCCATCTGGCGGGTTTTTAGTTCGAAACCTTTGCAGGTGAAGCAGGTGTGGATCGCTATTTAATCTTGGCTTCCTTATAGGTCACATGTTTACGTGCCACCGGATCGAACTTCTGCATTTCCATCTTATCCGGGTGCAGGCGGCGGTTCTTGGTGGTCGTGTAATAGTGGCCGGTATCAGCGGTGGAAACCAGTTTGATCTTTTCGCGCATGCGTCAATCCTCAGAGTTTTTCGCCATGGGCGCGCAAGTCCGCGACCACTTGCTCAATGCCGAGTTTGTCGATGACGCGCATGCCTTTGGAGGACACACGCAGGCGCACGAAACGCCGTTCGCTATCCAGCCAGAACCGGTGGGTGTGCAGGTTCGGCAAAAACCGCCGGCGGGTCTTATTGTTGGCGTGCGAGACCGTGTTCCCGGTGATCGGGCCCTTGCCCGTGACCTGGCAGACTCTCGACATGGCTAAATCCTCGTGCTACGAAACCACACGCATTCAGCTGCGCGAATGGGCGGATATTCTAGCAGCCAAGCCCAGTTTCGCAAACCGCAACCATATATGACCTTATAGTAGACCGCGTTCTGCAAAAGACACCGCCTCACCATCACCCACCACGAAATGATCCAGCACCCGGA
>CAVZGN010000004.1:0-407500 GCA_963774895.1 uncultured Pseudomonadota bacterium | reverse complement strand
CAAACACGAAAGTGGACGTATAGGGTGTGACGCCTGCCCGGTGCCGGAAGGTTAAGTGATGGGGTCAGCCGCAAGGCGAAGCTCTTGATCGAAGCCCCGGTAAACGGCGGCCGTAACTATAGACGTTTGACCGATTGTAGTTACGTAAATAAACCTGGCCATATGCTGGAAACTCCGGTGTATCCTCCGGTACTGCCCAAGAATTTTGGACAGTGACAAACCGTGGGGTGCGGACAATCAGCAGGAAAGGTTCCCAAGGAAATTTATGACACTCGATACCAGAAAGATTCCGCCTACTATCGGCTATTACCTTGCAGGTTTTACCGATGGCGAGGGGAGTTTCAACCTCTCTTTCCGCAGACGCAAAGATTATTCGATGCCTTGGAAGATATCGCTTTGTTTCAATGTTTCACAGCGTGACAAAGTGATACTGACGCTTTTTAAGAAGCATCTAAGGTGCGGAACATTGCGGATGCGCGAAGATGGTGTTTGGTACTACGAGGTCGATAATTTCACTGCGATCACTGAGAATGTGATTCCATTCTTTGACAGATTCGGATTTCTGTCTGTCAAAAAGAAACGTGATTTTGCGAAGTTCAAGCAACTTGCAGAATTAATATCGATGGGCGCACATTTAAGTAACGAAGGGATACAGAAAATCCTTGAGATTCGCAGAACCATGAACGATGGTGGTGTCGGCAAACGGGAATATTCCGAGCAGGACATCATGTCGAATATGGAATTGGGAAAATCCTCAGAGACTATACGCCAGGCGTGCGCTGGCTTCACAGACAGCACGCGATGATATAGTCCGATCTCCATGGCGACATGGAGGGTTCAAGCAAAACTTGAACCGTATCAGTGATCATTGCTGATGCAACATCATGAACGGTCCTAAGGTAGGTTTTGCTGCCTTAGTAAAATTTGGCTGTATGCTGGAAACTCCGGTGTATCCTCCGGTACTGCCCAAGAATTTTGGACAGTGACAAACCGTGGGGTGCGGACAATCAGCAGGAAAGACTGGCTGTTTTGGCCAGAATCCCCAGAGACTACAAGCCAGACACTCAGCTATGAAAACTGAGTGAAGATATAGTCCCATCTGCATGGCGACATGCAGGGATATATGGATGTATCCGGCTTAATATTGCTTAAGTCTAAGATATCGAGCGAAATTCCTTGTCGGGTAAGTTCCGACCTGCACGAATGGCGTAACGATAGCTACACTGTCTCCACCCGGGACTCAGTGAAATTGAAATCGCTGTGAAGATGCAGCGTTCCCGTGGCAAGACGGAAAGACCCCATGAACCTTTACTACAACTTTACACTGAACTTTGAACATACTTGTGTAGGATAGCTGGGAGACTATGAAGTCCGGTCGCTAGATCGGATGGAGTCAACCTTGAAATACCAGCCTGGCCTGTTCGGAGTTCTAACCTTGATCCGTAATCCGGGTCGGGAACAGTGTATGGTGGGTAGTTTGACTGGGGCGGTCTCCTCCTAAAGTGTAACGGAGGAGCACAAAGGTACCCTCAGCGCGGTCGGAAATCGCGCACGGCGTGCAAAGGCACAAGGGTGCTTAACTGCGAGACGGACAGGTCGAGCAGGTGCGAAAGCAGGTCTTAGTGATCCGGTGATTCTGTATGGAAGGGTCATCGCTCAACGGATAAAAGGTACTCTGGGGATAACAGGCTGATTCCATCCAAGAGTCCATATCGACGATGGAGTTTGGCACCTCGATGTCGGCTCATCACATCCTGGGGCTGTAGCAGGTCCCAAGGGTATGGCTGTTCGCCATTTAAAGTGGTACGCGAGCTGGGTTCAGAACGTCGTGAGACAGTTCGGTCCCTATCTGCCATGGGCGTTGGAGATTTGAGGGGAGCTGCTCCTAGTACGAGAGGACCGGAGTGGACGTATCTCTGGTGTACCGGTTGTCACGCCAGTGGCACTGCCGGGTAGCTATATACGGACGGGATAAGCGCTGAAAGCATCTAAGCGCGAAGCCCACCCCAAGATTAGATCTCCCTGGACTCTTGAAGTCCCTAAAGGTCCGTCGAAGACTACGACGTTGATAGGCTGGGTGTGGAAGCGCGGTAACGCGTGAAGCTAACCAGTACTAATTGACCGTGAGGCTTGGCCATATAACCCCAAACAGTTTGTTTGGGATGGCCGGTAACCAATACGAATGCGATATACGGGCGTCAACAACTTTTCGAATCCACTGCATATGCCTTATCGCATGTGCAACAGTGAAACGGTTTGCCTGGCGACATTGGCGAGTGGGTACCACCCGATCCCATCCCGAACTCGGAAGTGAAACTGCTCAGCGCCGATGATAGTGTGGGGTCTCCCTATGCGAAAGTAGGTCATCGCCAGGCTCTAAATACAGCCCCCTGACGTGGAAACGTCAGGGGGTTTTCTTTTGCGAAAGCGCATAGGGAGACACGCTCGTACAGAGAGCAACTTATGCCATCCTGGCGTAATCGCGATGCTCCGTTTAGCCCTAGCCCAGCCATCCGTGGCTGGGCGTTCGCCAGCACGAAGCTGTGCTTCGCGTTTGACTCACCCTATGCGAAAGTAGGTCGCTGCTTTCGGGCATGCTGCCCTTTGCGGCACAAAACCCACCGCGCTGCAGCATCCTGCTGTGCTTGTGGTCCAGGGCATACATCCTTGTATGCCCGCTTGATACTGTGTTTCAAGCCCCTGGCAAAAATCGGCAGGCTCTAAACACGAAACCCCGGTGGTCACAACACCATCGGGGTTTTTTCTCAAGACAGGAATAGGGATAACGCATTACCTTGATGCAGGTAGTTCTAGTGCTGCATGATTTGCATCTTTTCTGCGTCACCGAAGAAAAAACCCAGTAGTACATAACGCGTGCCGGCAGTGACCGGTATAACTTCATGCAGCAGCGCACATGAAAAGATTAGGGCCCCGCCACGTTCAGGCTGATAGAGATCAGATCCAAATTCTGGGAACTTCAGTTGACCTCCGGAATAATCCCCGGTATTGAGATTCAAAGTCATGGCAAAGCGACGATGCTGGGTATCGCGTGATTCATTGTCGCGGTGAGGACGGAAATAACCGCCAGTTTGGGCATCGTAACAGACCAGTTTGAATACCTCGTGCTGGGTGACCTGAAAGTTGAAGCAACGTTTGATTTCCGGTAACACGCGTCTGGCCAGCAATTGCTTGATGTTCTCCAATAACGCGCTGTCTTTCATATAAACATCACGCCGCATTTTCACCGACGGGTCGGGTTGCCACCGGATATTGTTACCTTCGATACGTGCTGTCCCCGAAGGCTGACCGCCATCCGTGTTGAAAAACTGGATTAATTCGTTGCATATGCTGGTTTCCAGAACACGCGGAATGAATAATACCGGCGCCTGTTGGTGTAGTATTTTTGGGCTGGACATCACCAGGCTTTTATAAACAGCTTTTAACTGCTGCATAAAGTCATCCAGATTCTCACTGCTGTTATGCTCGAGGCGCTCGATAACCCGAAAATTAGCATCCAGCGCGAATGCGGTGATTGGGTGTGATACTGTCGATACAGAGCCCAATAGATGTCTGGCTACCGCACCGTCATCCGCCAGTATCGTCAGGTTATCGGATGCGCCATTCGTTAGGTTTCTACATTGAGCAGGTGTGCTCTGAATCAGAATCACGCGGGTAATCTGCTCCCAGATAGGATCAGCGTGCGACAGAATATTGAGCACCGTACGGGTAGCGTCTGCTTCAGGATTATCAAATAGCATCATTAATATTGGCTGACCCACTTGCAGGTCATAGAGCATCCGCGGCTCGCCTCGCTGATCGAGTCTTTGGATATCTGGTATACGGTCACCGCGGGTGAAACCGGAGGACATGGAAAACTCTCAGTCGATCTGTCTGCAAGAACTTTACCACTTGGCTGGTCATTTAGGCAGGGATAGCTTTCACAGGCCTGATGCGTTCCGTTTTGGTGTAATATTTCAGTAGGCGTATTCATTGCTCGGAACCATGGCCGCAACTACAGAATCCCAGATTACCGATGCTGTACTCATGATCAGGCCGGCGCGTTTCAGCATCAATGCCGAGACCGCGGCCTCCAACACATTTCAACGGACCAACATCGAAGTAAATGACCCGCAACCGTTGGCGCTGCAGGAATTCGATGTTTTGGTGATGGCCTTGCGCAAGTTGGGCGTGACTGTGGAAGTATTTGAGGATACGACGGAACCCTGGACGCCGGATGCAGTATTTCCCGGCAACTGGGTGAGTTTTCATGGTGATGGTTCCGTATATCTTTATCCGATGCGCGCACAGAATCGACGTTGGGAACGTCGCTCGGATATCATCGAAGCATTGCATAAGCAACGCGGTTATCAGGTCAATCATATTGAGGATTTATCGGGCGCAGAACTGGAGGGACGATTTCTGGAAGGCACTGGTAGCCTGGTAATAGACCGGCCGCACCGGATAGCTTACGCGTGCCTGTCGCCGCGCACCGATGGCAAACTGCTACGTGAATGGGCTACTAAGCAGGAATATGAATTAATTGCGTTTCACGCAAATGACAGTTCCGGCAAGCCTATCTATCACACCGATGTCATGATGAGCGTAGGTGATCGCTTTGCGATTTTCTGCGTCGCCAGTATCGAAGAAGTCAGCCAGCGCCGCCGCATTCAGCAGCGACTCGAACAAACCGGGCATGAGATCATACCGATAACAGGCCAGCAGATGGGAGAATTTGCCGGCAACGTTCTGCAACTCGGTACCCAATATGGTGGTTCCGTGCTTGCCATGTCCATGCGTGCTGAACGCTGCCTGACACCCACACAGCGCGGCATCATCAAAAAGTACACGCGCGTGGTATCCAGTCCGGTGAATACCATCGAAAATTGTGCTGGCGGCAGCGTACGCTGCATGCTGGCGGAGATTTTTTTACCACGGACGGATGCTAAGGCTGCGGCATGACGGAAAAATCACTGCAGGAAACCTATGCACCTCACAATGCCTGTTTCGGATGCGGCCCGGCCAATCCCGAGGGCCTGCATATCCGCAGTTTTGTAAGCGGAGAAGAAGTTATCGCGGAGTGGCATGCAAACAAACAGTATGAAGCATTTCCCGGTGTACTCAGCGGTGGTATCATCGGCACACTGTTGGATTGTCATTGCAACTGGACCGCCGCCTGGCACCTGATGAAGAAAACCGGCGCGCATTCACCGCCATGCACGGTCACCGCGGAATACGCCATCTCCCTGAAGTGTCCCACGCCCACCGACGGACCCATTGAATTGCACGCCCGTGTCCTATCGTCCACGGACGACCGGGCGGTTGTGGAAGGAGAATTGATAGCCGGCGGCAAGCTGTGTGATACCTGCCGCGGCACGTTCGTGGCCGTGAAACCCGGGCACCCCGCCTATCACCGCTGGTAGATTATTCAAAACCCGCTATGCTGAAGGACGTCAGCCGTCCAGGGACTATGGCATCGGGGGTCATCATGAAGGTCAAATCCAGGCTTTCCGCCCGCAGCATGCTATTGCTCACCTTCGTCCTGTTAATCATCGTCAATTTCTCCATCTTCCATGCGCTCACACCAATCGAATACTGGTTGCAGGATGAACTCGTACGTATGCATGCGACCGGCAAGACACCGGACCCCGACGTGATGGTTGTAAATGTCGATGAACGCAGCCTCTATGAGATGACCAAAGAGGTCGGCGGTTGGCCATGGCCGCGGGCGGTATACGGCCAGCTGGTGCAGGGCATTCTGGCCGAGCAACCTTCCGCCGTGGTCTTCGATATCAATTTCGTGGATCCAGATCTGGTGCGGCCCGACTCCGACAAGTATTTCATCGATGTTGCCACAGCCAGCAACAAAGTGTTTTTCCCCATGGTGCGCTTGGAGGGCGCGGACGACAGCAAGAATGCACCGATTAAGGATTACCCATCGAAATTCGGTTTTACGCCGGGCCCTGGAGCTGATCCGCAGGCGCGTGTGGCGTTGCAATTTCCTCTGCCGCCGCTTGCCATGACAGGACGCGTGGGTGTGATCAACTTTCTTCAGGACGACGATGGAATAGGGCGGCGCTATTACCTCTACTATGATGCCTATGGTTGGCGTATCCCCTCACTGCCGGCACGGGTGGCGGGAGCCCTCGGCTGGCAGGTGCCAGAACAATCCTCCATCCTGCTCAATTGGCTGGGCACCGCAGGATCGATGCCACATCTATCATTTTATGACGTGTACACAGATTTTCAGCGTCACAATCACCAGCGCCCCAGTAACGAATTTACCCACAAGATAGTCATCATCGGCAGTAATGCCACATCGCTTGGCGATCTGCGCGCTACGCCCATCAGCCATCTTTATCCAGGTGCATTTATCGTGGCCACCGCGATCGCCAACCTCAAGGACGGCGACTGGATGCGGCGTCCATCCATTATTGTCGGGCCACTGCTGTCATTAATATTAATACTCGCAGTGGCGGCTTTATTTCGTTGGGGGCGTGGACTGCTGACCACCGGTGCGCTGTTGTTTTTGGCTACTCCGGTTTTGATCGTCATAGCGTATGCATTGCTCAATCAACGCTGGCTGGTGCCGGTGTTCCAGCCATTGATGTTCGCGTGGTTGTTTTTCATCAGCCTGGGGCTTGCGGATTATTTCCGCGAGCGCCGTGATCGATTGTATGCCATCGGATTGTTCAGCCGTTTCCTGGACCCACGGGTGGTGAACGATTTGGTGAAAAGCCAGCGCAACCTTCTGGACGACAAAGCCGCCAGCTGCGAACTCACGGTACTGTTCTCCGATATCCGTGGATTCACGCCGCTCTCTGAAACCCGCACACCGGAAGAAGTCGTTTCCCTGCTTAACCGCTACTTCTCTCGGCAGGTGGAGGTCATCTTCCACCACGGCGGCACGGTGGATAAGTTCATCGGCGATTGCATCATGGCCTTCTGGGGCGCACCCGTGCCTGATCCGGATCAGGCCAAACATGCAGTGCAGGCCGGCTTGGAAATGGCTAGGGTACTGGAGGATTTCCGCCGGGATCTGGGGGTGCTGTCTGAGAGCTTCGATATCGGCATCGGCATCCACACTGGCTCCGCCGTGGTGGGCTTCATGGGTTCGGAAAACAAGCTGGACTATACCGCCATCGGCGATACTGTGAATCTCGCCAGCCGCATCGAGAGCCAAACTAAAGGTGTGGCGCGCATGCTGGTGTCGGCCGTCACCCGCGAGTGCTGCGGGGCCGCCTTTGACTTTATCGATCGCGGCTCCTATAAAGTAAAGGGTCGGGCGCAGACCGTGCATCTGTTCGAGCCGGTGGAGAAGAAACCATGAAACGTTGGGGACTGTTATTGCTGGCGCTGCTGGTGACCCTGGCGGTGAATGCGGCTGTGTCACAATCCACAGCTCAGACTGTTGTGGAAACGCCGCTTAACAGCGCGCCGTATTCCGATGCGGCGGCCATCAGCACGTTGCCGGCCGGCACCACGATCACGATCATTGAGCGCCAGGGCGGCTGGTATCACGTACGGCTGAAATCAGGCCAGGACGGCTGGTTGCAGATGACCAGCATCCGCATGGATAACACCAGCAGCGGTAGTAGCGGCAGCAGCTGGGGGTTCGGCTGGCTCTCATCTCTGTTTGAAAGCGGACGCTCCGGTGCTACCGGTGTCACCGCCACCACCGGCGTGCGTGGACTGAATACTGGCGACATCGCCAATGCCAAACCGGATCCACAGGCCGCCAAGGCAATCACCGCCTGGTCAGCCACACCACAGCAAGCCCGCCAGTTCGCGCAGCAATTGGACCTCAAGGCCGTACAAGTCGCCTATTTGCCAGAGGTAAAGGGGGTGCAGCAATGAAGATGCGCACTCACATAAAAATCTTGTGGCGCCCGTTGCCATGCATACTCGTATTGGCGTTCGCCGCGTGTACCAATGGTGGTAGTCTGGACATCAATAGTGTCTTCAACACCATGAAGACCGTTAAGCAGGCAGTGAAGCCCGCGAATCAACAGGAAGAACAACAGATCGGCTATGCCACCGCATCCACATTATTGGGTGCCGCCAAACCCATCAATAATCAGCCGGTGCAGGATTATGTGAATAAAGTCGGGTTGTGGGTTGCCCTGCAAAGCGACCGTCCGGACCTGCCTTGGCATTTCGCGGTGGTTGACTCGAACGACATCGATGCCTTCGCGGTGCCGGGTGGTTACGTGTTCATTACCCGCGGATTGCTGTTGCACATGCGCAGCGAGGCGGAGCTGGCGGGCGCCTTGGGCCATGAGATCAGCCACGTGGTCCTGAAGCAGCAGCTCAAGGCCTTACAGCAGGCGGCGCAACTCGATCTGGTCGGTCAGGCGGCGCAATTCGGGCTGCAACAGCACGGTCAGAACACGCAGCTGTTCGATGACGTTGCCGCAGCCACCCGTAACCTGTATTCCAAAGGGCTAGACAAAGATGATGAGTTCGAAGCGGACCGCATGGGCGTAGTGCTGGCGGCGCGCGCCGGTTATGACCCCTATGGGTTAGTTGCGGTATTGCAAACTCTGGAAACCGTCAATGCCAAAAGCAACAGCATGCAGTTGCTGCTCGCCACCCATCCAGCGCCTGTGGCACGTGTCGCCATGTTGTCCGCCGAAATGCAGGCTGGCCACATGGGTCGTTATGGCAATCAAGTGGAAGGCACCGAGCGCTATCAGCAGATTATTAAAACACTCGTTCCAACTTCAGTCGTTCATTGATCGAAGTGTTTATCGCGCAGACTGCACGATTATTTTTTAAGATCAGTTCCAGAGGATGGTGCGGCCCAGAGCTGACTGTATAAGCCAGACGGCAAACTTGCCGGTGCGGTTTTCGATGTCGAGTATAGGGTTCAATTCCACCACTTCCATGCTGGTGAGCCGTCCGCTCTTGGCGATGACTTCGCACACCAGATGCGATTCACGGAAGTCGAGCCCGCCCGGTACCGGCGTGCCCGTGCCCGGTGCTACTGAAGGATCGGAGCCATCCAGGTCATAGGATAGGTGGATGCCGGCGCTGGCGTGACCAAGAATCTGCATGGCTTCTTCAAGACAGTTGGCGGCGCCGCGGGCATCGATTTCACTCATGGTGAATACCCGAACCCCGGATTTTTTCACCAGCTCCGCTTCCTTGCTGTCCACGTCACGCACGCCGAAAATTACCACATGCTCAGGTTTTATAGCCGGCACTTGCCCGCTTATTCCCGTCAGTTCTTTCGGACCCACACCCAGCAAGGTGGAAAGCGGCATGCCGTGAATATTGCCCGAGTTGCTGGTTTCAGGCGTGTTCATGTCGGTGTGCGCATCGAACCAGAACACGCCCAATTCCTTGCCTCGCTTCCTGAAATAGCGCGCAATGCCTGCAATTGAGCCGATAGCTTGTGAATGGTCGCCACCCAGAATCAGTGGAAATTCGCCGTTAGCGAGCGTCTTCTCTGTTTCATCAGCCAGTTCACGGCACACTTCATTGATGACTTTCAGGTAACGCGCATGCGGATTCCCAACCTCGGCTGCTTCCATGGAAACCTGGCCGATGTGACGCATGCCGACCACCCTGTGTCCGAGCTTTTCGAGGGCCGGCACTACCCCAGCCACATGCATGGCGGAAGAGCCCATGTCAGTGCCGCGCCGGCTTGCGCCGAGATCCAGATGCACGTTGGTGATGCGTATTTTCTTCGACATATGGAAGATAAGCCGCGGAGTTGCAAAGAATTATATGTTTTGAATTGTAGCATGCCCCAGGATGCACTCGTGTAACGCATTGCTTGCGGGGTTGTGATACCTCTCAGCTTCTGAGAACACGTGCTGCTTTAATGGCGAACGGATTTACGTGTATGAAAACCAGGCATACAAAGCTGCGATATAATCTTTTCGCAGCATCGAAACGCACAGCCGGAGTACGTTATGAACGGAGCGTTCAAGATTTTACCGATAACCATGGCGACAGCCGACACGGTATTGATGCGTCCAAGCCATATACTCCCGCAAAGAGTTACCCTGAATAGTCCCGCCATCGACGTCATGACCGATCTAAGCCGTATCTCTGCCGCCTGCGTTGACCCAAACTGCCCAATCGAAAATGCCGAAGAACGTATGAAGAATGCAGGTGTGCGCCTGTTGTTCGTGCTCAACGAGTCCGGGGATCTACTGGGACTCATTACCTTGAATGACATCAGGGGTATGCGGCCCTTACGCTTCCAGCAGGAAATGGCCGTGAGCCGAAACCAGGTGCTGGCGCGTGACGTCATGACGCCGCGGGACAAACTCGAAGCGCTCTCCATGCCTGATGTCGCCGAGTCGCGTGTCGGCGACATTATCGAAACGCTGAAACGCACCGGCCGGCAGCACGCCATCGTGGTCGAGCACACTCCTTCGGGGCCGGCTATACGCGGAATCTTTTCGGCCACCAGCATCGGACGGCAATTGGGCATTCCCCTCAACACGCTGGGCGTTGCCTGGACCTTTGCTGAATTAGAGGCCGCACTCACGCATTAGTATCTACCGGAAAAACTTTGCCGTAACACGAGTCCGTGATTCAGGACTGCATGAAATTAAAGGGGCTATGCTATTTATAGTACATGCATTTCGGAGAGCAGCGTAAGCTCCATTTGCAGAATTACGTGTGGTTTTGAAATTCTGGATGACTTGATTTCAAGCATTCAATAATTTCCTGAGTGTAAATCGAGAAATTCTTATGTGGCAGCTGATTGCGGGCGCCGTGATGATCAGTTTCTCGGCGGTATTCGTGAAACTGGTCAGCGTATCGCCGGCCACCAGTGCATTCTACCGCATGCTGTTCGGCGGATTGATTCTGCTTGGCGTTGTGTGGTGGCGTGGCGAGCGAGTGAATCTTAAAGGAACGGCTATCGCCATGTTGTGTCTGGTAGCCATGTTCTTTGCTCTGGACCTGACCTTCTGGCATCGCAGCATCCTGTATGTGGGTCCAGGTCTGGCTACGCTACTGGCCAATTTCCAAGTGTTCCTGCTCGCGGCTGTGGGTGTGTTGGTTTTCCGCGAGCGACTCACCTGGTTCCAGGTAGTTTCGGTACCGCTCGCCATACTGGGTCTGGTGCTGCTGGTAGGTGTGGACTGGGCATCGTTCTCATCCAGTTATCGCTTGGGAATCATCCTGGGACTTCTCACGGCCTGCTGTTATGCAGGTTATTTACTGGCGCTGCGTCGCGCACGGATTGTTGAAACAAGCGGCTCCTCCTTCGTCACATTGATGTTGGTGTCACTGTTGAGTGCCGGCATGCTGGCACTCGCCATGTGGCCTGAGCAGGCTTCGTTTGTCATTCCCAATTGGCGTGATGCAGGCTGGTTGGTTGCCTACGGTGTATTCGGCCAGGTACTGGGTTGGGTATTGATCTCCAACAGCATTTCGAAAGTCAGGGCTTCACAGGTCGGGCTGGTGTTATTGCTGCAACCGGTTTGTGCGTTTGCCTGGGACGTTTTATTTTTCGGCCGGCAATTTACTACGGTCGAGATCATGGGGGCTGCTTTAGCGGTGGCGGCGATCTATCTCGGCTCGATAAAACGAACCTCAATAACTTCTGTCAGGCAACCAACGTAAGACTTTGCGGAAGGATCTCGATCTCAAGGCGTCTGGCATCCGTATAACGTATCTCGCCGTCGGCATGTACGGGCAAGCCCGCTTCAGATTCGATTAGCAACCTATCTGTTTTTAAATCCACGATGCCAGGACGACCAAGATGGCTGCCGCGCAGTACCCGTGGAACCAACGCGAGTATGCCCAGTCGGCCCATACCTTGGGCCACGATCACATCGAACTGTCCGTCATCAATTTTCGCGTGTGGCGCTAACTTGAACGCACCACCTTCACAGCAGCCGTTGCTTACGGCGATCAGCGTGATGGATGTATCCAGCGTACCGCCCTTATGCCGCAGGCGCACGCTTGGTGTCCTGTGATCTAACAACAATGTGTAGGCCACGGCAACGCCGTATACAAGATCGCCATGGAGCCACTGCATGCGATTGGCCGTCAAGGCCACCTGTGCATCGAATCCGATACCTAGACTATTGGCAAAATAAAAATCATTGCAGTGTCCTACATCCACACGCCGTGTATTCCCGGTGGCTATGGAATGGCAGGCCGCACGCCAGTCTGATCCGGCCGCCAGCATTTTGCTGAAATCGTTGCCGGTACCGATGGGAATTACCGCCAGAGGCACGCCGCCTCCTGCCTGCATCCAGCCGTTCACGGCTTCGTGCACACTGCCATCACCACCCGCAACGACCAGCATCTCAGGTCGAGCTTGCAGTTGTTGTTTTGCCAGACGGGTTACGCCCCCCGGTGAGTCGCTGTAGAAGCTCTGTACCGTGATATCGAGTTGCGCGAGGTAGCTGACGATTGCCGGCCCGAGTTTTTGTCCCGCGCCACGGCCAGCGGCCGGGTTGATGATGAGGGCGGCATGCATAGGTGCGTGGTATCAAAATTCCAGACTGGAGGTAACAGCCGACGTGTTATGGTGATGCCCGATCAACACCCGCAGCAGATTATTTGCTGCCATTGCCCATATCCGCCAGGTCAGCCAGATACAGGATCACGCGCTGGATTTTCCTGCGATCGTCCTCGGGCAAACCCTCCAGTGCATGGCTCAGGCGTTCAGCAAGATACGAAGGCGCCGCTTCTGCGGCTCCCCGGCCAGATTCCGTGATGGCGACCAGCACCCGGCGTTTGTCCTCAGGCCGGCGCTCACGGGTAACCAAGCCGCGCCGCTCCATCCGGTCAAGAATGCCGGTCACGGTGGCGGGGCTCAGCGAGACTGCCTGGGCAAGCATGCCCGTCGTCATGGGACCATGTTCAAGCATATGCTGCAAACAGATGAGCTGCGGCGTGGTAATACCATATTTACTGATGAGCTGGCGGCTGGCTATATCCATACTGCGCATGATGCGTCGCAGGGCTAGAACAATGTCTTCGGCCACTCGATCAGGGTTCATGCTCATGCGACTCGATTCCCCTGCATTGAAGTGACTGATTGTTGAACACCTGCCACCGGCCTGCAAGTCTTGGTATGCCAAGCCCTGCTAAAATAGCCGCCCGGTTCGCGGAGGGGATGCCAGGCTATGCCAGTGTTGATCATTAAAATCCTTCTGGCGTATCTGCTGGGTTCGCTTATCGGCAGCCTGATCGTAGGTAAGTTCCATGGCGGTGTGGATATCCGCAAATCCGGCAGTGGTAATGCCGGCAGCACCAACGCACTGCGCACCCAGGGTAAGGTATTCGCACTATGGGTGATGGCGATCGATGTTGGCAAGGGTGTGCTGGCGGCTTATGTGCTCCCGTTATTACCGTTGGCACATAGCTCCCTAGTGACCGCGGGATGGACCGCCGTGCTCTGTGGTGCTGCGGCCGTCGTCGGGCATGTGTTTCCGGTCTTTTTCCGTTTCCATGGCGGCAAGGGTGCAGCTACGTTTCTCGGTGTGCTGCTGATACTTTCTTGGCAGGCATTGATATTGGCACTGGTGGTGTGGGTACTGGTACTCATACTCAGTGGCTATGTCAGTGTATCAACGATGCTTGCAGCCTGTTCAGTACCTGTGTATGCGCTGCTGGCACCGGGGGTTGGATTCAACTCGCCGCTTTTCTGGTTCGGAATTGCGATGGCGCTGTTCATTGTGTTTACGCACCGCAGTAATATTCGCCGTCTCACCGCCGGTACTGAGAATCGCTTCACCCGTGTCATGCTGTGGCACCGGCAGCGCTGACGCCAGCCATCAGGCGGTCGTAATGCAATCCATATCCGAGAGCACGCACACCATCGTACGCATGCTGGTTGATGGCGGTTACCATTCCGGTGAACAAATCGCAAAACAGTTGAATATCAGTCGCAGTGCGGTGTGGAAGCACATACGTCAATTAGAATCACTCGGCTTGGAAATAGTATGCGTACCGGGTCGGGGTTATCAATTGACGCAGGCAGTGGAATTACTGGAGGAGACGCGGATACGCAAGCGGCTCACACCGGGATGTAATGTAAGCCTGCAAGCATTCGAAGTGCTGGATAAAGTGGACTCTACTAATTCATGGCTCATGTCTCGTTCAAACATTTTTCCAGCCGTATGTCTGGCGGAATGGCAGACAAACGGCCGTGGCCGTCGCGGTCGAAAATGGATATCGCCGTTTGCAGCGAATCTGTATCTATCACTGGGCTGGCAGTTCGATGATGTGCCACCTGGTTTCACTGCGCTTGGCATGGTGGCGGCTATCGCCGCGGTGCGTGCTTTGCGTGCAGTCAATATCACAGGTGTGGCGATCAAATGGCCTAATGATTTGCTGGTTGCAAGCAGCAAACTGGGCGGAATCCTAGTGGAGGTACAGGGAGAACCGCCCGGCCGTGTGCGTGCCGTAATTGGCATGGGTATTAACGTACGCATGCCCAAGCAGGCGGCGACAGATATTGATCAGCCGTGGACCGATCTCGCGACGCTGGCTCCAGGCGAGATACCGGATCGCAATCATCTGGCAGCCGCGATGATCGAAGCACTGGTGGCGGCGATACAAGAGTTTGCGGTGCAGGGATTCGGCGCCTTCACGCAGGATTGGCGTGCGCTGGATCTGGTCGCCGGACGCCAGGTACAGCTGCTATACCAGCAACAGACCATCGACGGCACGGCTCTGGGCGTAGACCAGGATGGGGCGTTGTTGCTACATACCGAGGCAGGTACGCGGCGCTTTGTGTCCGGCGATCTCAGCCTGAGGATACAGTCGTGATACTGTTGGTGGATGTGGGCAACTCCCGCATCAAGTGGGGCCGGGCTGGCGATCAGGTGATTTCCGATTACGGTGCGCTCGAATATAAAGATAGACCTATTATGGAAGTATTGGCATCTGCCTGGGCCGAACTACCACCCCCTGAGCGTATTCTTGTTATCAACGTGGCGGGGACTTCATTAACCGAGAGCATCAACCGTTACTGCCATGAGCATTTTCGGCGTGATCCGGAGTATATACAAACGACGCCGCAGGCTTGCGGCGTCACCAACGGTTATACCCAGCCTGCACAATTGGGCGCGGATCGCTGGGTCGCGGTCATCGGTGCGTATCATCGATATGGCGGGCCTGCGTGTGTTATCAGCTGCGGGACGGCGATCACTGTGGATACAGTTACCCGCGAAGGCCGGCACCTGGGCGGATTGATCGCTCCGGGCCTCGGAGTCATGCAGCGCGCACTCGCGGCGGCTGCTCCGGCGATTCCCAAAGAACCTGGCGATACAGTTTCGCTTTATGCACGCGACACGCGCACCGCTGTTACCAGTGGCATCCTATATGCCGCCGCCGGCTTCTTGGAGCGGGCAACCACGGAGATCCAGGGGCTGCAGGGTGCGCAGACTAAGTTCCTGTTGACCGGCGGAGACGCCGCGCGCCTGCAATCGATAGCGCGGGGACAGTTTACACTGACACCCCATCTGGTACTGGAAGGTCTGGCAGTCTTGGCAGGGCAGCAAACGTGATGCGTAAAGTTTTTCTGGTGTTGGTGCTTGCCAACGTGGTGGCTTTCATCTGGTATGGATGGTTAAGGACGCCGGCTGAAACACTACATCCAATGTCGCCGCTGCCCCATGTCCAGTCATTGAGATTGATATCGGAACTGACGCCTGCGGAAAAGCAGGCGCTTAACAAATCAACCGCACCTGCACTCACGCCGGCTGTAACGGCGCAAGCCGTTGCCCCCGCCGGCCAAAATGTACAACAAGTCTGTGCCAGTTATGGGCCGTTTCCCAGCACCGAAGCCGCGCAGACAGCAATTGCTCGTTTGCAGAAAGCCGGCAACCAGGTTACGCAACGTACCGTCCCGGGTAAGGTGCGTTTGGGTTACTGGGTCTATCTACCACCATTCGGTTCACACCGTGAGGCGGATGCCGCCGCCAAATTACTCAAGTCGCACGGTGTCAAGGATCTCTATGTGGTGACCGACGAGGCGAACCGCAACGCCATCTCCCTGGGAGTATTCACTGATCGTTTTGGCGCGCTGACACGCCAGAAGAAAATCCGGGAGATGGGCTACCATCCACTCCTGAGCGAGCGTTTCCGGGATTCACCGCGCTACTGGTTGGATGCCCATGGCGCCGACAGCCAGCTACTGGCCGCCAGCGCATTGTCCGATCTGGATGAGGGGGATGTGAACATAGGACGCGAGGCTTGTGATTCTGCAGGCCACTGAAGCCGAGGCCTGGTCCTGCTAGAATCTTACCGCACCATCAACGACAGGCCGGCATAGCTCAGCTGGTAGAGCAGTGGTTTTGTAAACCAAAGGTCGGGAGTTCGATTCTCTCTGCCGGCACACTTTAAATAAAGACACAATGTAAAAGGTCGGCCGCACCGATAAAGTCCGCCAAAAAAGCCTTTCCATTTATCGGCTCGAACCATATTTTGCGGAAATTGAAAACTTTTAGTCATTATGCGTAATTGTTATGGAGTGTCGAGGATTCGCGCTGGCACATAATGGCGTTATTAATTATAAAAGGCCGAGTTTATTAAATCATGTAATATAAACAAATGAACGTCTCAATCGCTATCACGCAAGCATTGGGGATTATCTTCGCGGTAATGGGCCTATCGGTTGCCATCGACAGAAAAAACATAACGGCCGCCCTTCAAAAGGTAACCGAGGACCGCGGATGGCTGTGGCTGTGGAGTTTCCTCATATTGACCATGGGCGTCGTGATTGTCGTGATGAATAATGTCTGGACCTCCGGTCTGCCATTGCTCGTAACAATCCTCGGATGGCTCACGATTGCAAAAGGGGCCTTTCTCCTTCTCCTCCCCGGCCCCGCCATCGCGCTGTACCGAAAGTGCAACAAGGACAGCGTGCTCATATTCGGTGGAATTGTCGTCTTTATCCTCGGCTTGGTTTTTCTTTACCTCGGATTCATTATCTAGGTAGACAAGGAACTAGCCGCCAAAGAAAAACTTGAAATTGTCATCGGTACGGCTCCGCCGTGTTCGGGGCCAGTCAGCTTGGCCCGGCAGGCCTGCCGAATCAGTGTCGTGGTGGGTGCTGGGTTTGTGGTAAGCATCATGCGCATGTTTATGGGCGGAAATTGGTGAAGGGGTGATGCTTACCCATACTTGATATATTGATATCCAAACTAAGCCAGCGCGCGGTAAGGGGAGCTTGCTGGATGCTGGCTTTTTTACGCCACGCACTTTTCGGAAGTGCATGTTCATTGTTAGCTAAACCTTGACTGAATCTATTTAAGGAAGCTCTGATTTATTCACTCATGCCCCGATTTCGTCATTCCAGCGGAAGCCGTAATCCAGAAAAATCACTCGCTTATTGGATGCCGGCCTTCGCCGGCATAATGGAAAATTAAATTAATCAGAGTTTCCTTAAGTATGCAGCCTCGAATTATTCTGCGGATTGATATGCGACTCTTCTATATATACTTACGCACATGCCAGTTGTGGCACGTCGATGACATTTTTGCGAGTTTTGCAACTGTGATTTGTAAAACCAGCTTTGGAAATAAGAAAATTAAAGCAAACCAGCGTATGAAAAAAACCACATAAGTTAAGTATTAATTTATTCGAAAGTAGATCAAGCGTGACATTATTCCGACTGTCACTAAAACTACAACATTCCGTCATCTATCCGTCATATTGCTTGCCTAACCTCTTGCACACAGAAACCACCTATCAGGTGGTCCGTTCATCGTCGTTCCATTTTAGGAGTACTCACACATGCGCAAGATCCAATGGGCTTCTCTAGTATTGGCGGGGGCCGCGCTATTCACGCTGCAAGCCCATGCCGATGCGCCTCCGGGGACCACCACCGTGGGCGGACTCATGTTCACTGATTGGTCGTACCAAAGCCAGGATACCAATGGCACTACGACCAATAACCAGGGCTATGGCCTTGATGTGAAACGTTTCTATCTGGTCGTCAACCATACCTTTGATGATGTGTGGTCGGCCAATCTGACCACCGACTTCAATTACGTTGCAGCGGACAAGGAAACCCAGCTGTTCGTGAAGAAGGCCTATGTGCAGGCCAAAGTAAATAATGCATTCATATTCCAGATGGGTACCACAGACATGCCCTGGATCCCCTTCGATGAGGGTATCTACGGCTACCGCTTCGTCGAGAACACCCTCATCGACCGCTTGGGATTCGGCAACTCCAGCGACTGGGGCTTCCACGTTTTAGGCGCGAGTGACGGCAACGTTGTGAACTACAACGTGGCGCTGGTGAACGGCGGCGGTTACAAGAATCCCACCCGCACCAAGACCATGGACTGGGAAGGTCGTGTGGCCTTCATGCCGGTGGACGGGCTGATCATCGCGGTGGGCGGCTATAACGGTGATCTGGGTCAAAACACCCAGACTACCCCTGCGATTAATACAGCGACACGCTATGATGGGCTCATCGCCTATAAGACTTCGACGTTCACGGTAGGCGCCGAATACTTCCATGCGAACAATTTCGGATCCGCCTATATCACCACGACAACGACCAATTCTGCCAGCGGCTATTCAATCTACGGGAACTACACGTTATTGGATAACGGCACCGCGCTGTTCGCCCGTTACGACAATGCCGATCCTAGCAAGGACGTGGACCCGTCCCAGAAAGACATCTACGGCAATGCCGGTATTTCCTTCCCGACGGCCAACAAGAACATCACTTGGGCATTCGTTTACAAGTATGAGCATCTCTACGATAACTCTAATTCCACAACCACCCGGCAATACGGTGTCTGGGCTCAGGTCAAGTTCTAATTACGGCGTTCATCCGCACTCTGTACGAGTGGTTAAAGCGGGCTTCGGCCCGCTTTCTTTTTATAGGCTGCTATCAATATCGTTCATTTCAGCAGTGGATTTCCGGCGCCTTCATCGAACTGCCAACAAAGTGTCATAGCTTTGTCATGCAGCGCTTTTAGAGTTGCAAGCCGGAATTCTAATGTATCCAAATGTTTCCTTAATAGTCGATCAAGACATTCCTGAGGAGGGAATACATCATGTGGAATCAACTGATTAAGAAATTGGCTGTGCTAATGCTTGCAGGCTCTGCCGTGATGAGTCTGAGTGCATATGCCGACCAAACCATCACAGGAGCAGGTAGTACTTGGGTATACCCATTGATAGCTCAGTGGTCTACGGCGTATCAAGCTAAGTATGGGGTCCAAGTGAATTATCAGGCTATCGGTTCAGGTGGTGGCATCAAGCAGATCACGGCCGGTACAGTTGCATTCGGGGCGAGTGATATGCCTCTGAAACCCGAAGATCTAAGAACTAGCAAGCTTATCCAATTCCCCACGGCCATTGCAGGCGAAGATCTAGTCGTGAATCTCCCAGGCGTAAAACCTGGTGGACTCATTCTGAATGGACCGGTGGTCGCCGATATTTATCTTGGCAAAATAGTCAAGTGGAATGATCCGGCGATCGTGGCTTTGAACAAAGGTGTTAGTCTGCCTGACATGGGGATCACAGTTGTGCACCGTTCCGACGGCTCTGGCACCACGTTCACTTTTGCGAACTATCTCTCGAAGATCAGTCCGGAATGGGCCGAGAAAGTTGGAGCCAACACAGCGATAAGTTGGCCGACAGGTGTGGGTGGTAAAGGCAATGCCGGTGTTGCTGCTTTCGTGCAACAAATCCGTGGCTCAATTGGTTATGTGGAGTATGCCTATATCCAGGAAAACCACATGACATGGGCACGTATGTATAACAGCGCAGGCAAACTGGTGAGTCCAAATCTTAAAACCTTCCAGGCGGCCGCTGCCAACGTAGATTTCACCAAGGCCCAGGATTTTTACGTGATCCTAACCAATCAGCCAGGCGCCGATAGCTGGCCGATATCAGGCGGGACTTGGGAAATCATGCGTACGGATATGCCGAAATCGACGAACGAGCCAGTGATCAAGTTCTTCCTGTGGGGCTATGAGCACGGTCAGAAGATGGCCGAGGATCTTGGTTATGGCCCCCTTCCTAAGAGCTCCGTGGATGCGATCCGGGCATATTGGAAGAAGAACCTAGCTCTCTGACTTCATAGGTTGAATGAAGAGCGACAAGTCGTTCACGCCGACCCTCGAAGACAAACGGCGCTGGAGAGTTACCTCCGGCGCCTTTTTTTATAGTTGAGGGTGATGACCTGTAATTCGCAACGTTCTGGGATAGTTTTATTGCAACGTTTCTGCGCTGCTTGACCATTCTCTGAGTGGTGCTGATCTTTAGGCTTATCCTTTGGGCTAGGAAGGGCGCGGGTAGCACTGTTTCAGTGCTTTTGCTGGTTGACACAACTCCGTGAAATATCAGACAATTCCCGGCTTCGTCCGTGGAGGGGTACTCAAGCGGCCAACGAGGGCAGACTGTAAATCTGCTGGCTTTACGCCTACGAAGGTTCGAATCCTTCCCCCTCCACCAGAAAGTTGAGTTTCGAGAGCCCTGGTCGGCCGGTTCAGGCGCCCAATGCCCGGACGCAGCGGGTGTAGTTCAATGGTAGAACCTCAGCCTTCCAAGCTGATGACGTGGGTTCGATTCCCATCACCCGCTCCAGGATAAAGCGGGTGGATGAGGTGGCAGTTTGATGATCGCCCATGTAGCTCAGTCGGTAGAGCACGTCCTTGGTAAGGACGAGGTCAACGGTTCGATTCCGTTCATGGGCTCCAGGCATAGGGTTAGATCGGGTTTGAGAAAGTTCAGTTACAGACAGCAATCGGAGTAAGCACTGTGTCCAAGGCAAAATTTGAGCGTAAGAAGCCGCACGTGAATGTGGGGACCATCGGGCATGTAGACCATGGCAAGACCACGCTGACGGCGGCCTTGACCGTGATTCAGTCGAAGAAGTTTGGCGGTGAAGCCAAGGCTTACGACCAGATTGACAATGCCCCGGAGGAGAAGGCGCGCGGCATTACCATTGCGACCTCGCACGTGGAATACGAGAGCGCCAAGCGCCACTATGCGCACGTGGACTGTCCGGGCCATGCCGACTACGTCAAGAACATGATTACCGGGGCCGCGCAGATGGACGGCGCCATCCTGGTGGTATCGGCGGCCGACGGCCCCATGCCCCAGACCCGCGAGCACATCCTCTTGGCCCGCCAGGTGGGTGTGCCCTATATCGTGGTGTACATGAACAAGGCCGACATGGTGGACGACAAGGAGCTGCTGCAGCTGGTGGAGATGGAAGTGCGCGACCTGTTGACGGTCTACAAGTTTCCCGGGGACAAGACCCCGATCATCATCGGCTCGGCCTTGAAGGCCTTGGAAGGCGACACCTCGCCGCTCGGCATCCCCAGCGTCGAGAAGCTGGTGGACGCGCTCGATACCTGGATCCCGGAACCCAAGCGCCTGATCGACGGCGACTTCCTGATGCCGGTGGAAGACGTGTTTTCGATCTCCGGGCGCGGCACAGTGGTGACCGGGCGCATCGAGCGCGGCATCGTCAAGGTGGGCGATGAGATCGCGATCATCGGCATCCGCCCGACCACCAAGACCGTGGTCACGGGGGTGGAGATGTTCCGCAAGCTGCTCGACCAGGGGCAGGCGGGCGACAACGTCGGGGTACTGTTGCGCGGCACTAAGCGCGAGGAAGTGGAGCGTGGCCAGGTGCTGGCCAAGCCCGGTTCCATCACCCCGCACACCAAATTCGAGGCCGAGGTATACGTGCTCACCAAGGAAGAGGGCGGACGGCATACGCCGTTCTTCAACGGCTACCGGCCGCAGTTCTACTTTAGGACCACGGATGTGACCGGGAGCGTGGATCTGCCGAAGGGCGTGGAGATGGTGATGCCCGGCGACAACATCAAGATGGTGGTGTCCCTGATCAGCCCGATCGCCATGGAAGACGGCCTGCGCTTCGCCATCCGCGAGGGCGGCCGCACCGTCGGCGCCGGCGTGGTCGCGAAGATTATCGAATAGCAGGCAGATCAACCTGCGAGGTTGATTTGCACATTATGAGATTTATATAGGCCAGTAGCTCAATTGGCAGAGCGGCGGTCTCCAAAACCGCAGGTTGGGGGTTCGATTCCCTCCTGGCCTGCCATTTGAGCCAGCGTATTTAACAGGTTAGCGGGTAAATGAACGACACACTGGAAACCAAGAGTAGCAGCTTGGATACCGCCAAGTTGCTGGCCGCGGTCGCGGCGATGGTCGCCGGCATCTTTGCGTATTACTGGTACAGCAGTCAGTCAGAAATCCTGCGCACCGGCTACGTGATCATCGGTCTGGCGCTGGCAGTGCTGCTCGCCTGGCAGACGCGTATCGGCCACAGTACCTGGGGTTTTATCCAGAGCTCGCGCAATGAAGTGCGCAAGATGGTCTGGCCGACGCGCGAGGAGACCTTCCAGACCACGATTGCGGTGATCGTGGTAGTGATATTCACCGGTGTGCTCATGTGGCTTTTGGATATCTTCCTGTTCTGGGCGTTGCATGGCCTGACCGGGCAGGGGGGCTGAGGCATGACACAGCGTTGGTATGTAGTGCACGCCTATTCGGGTTTCGAATCAACGGTGAAGCGCTCACTGGCTGAGCGCGTGAAACGCAGCGGCTTGGCCGACAAGTTTGGGGAGATTCTAGTGCCCACCGAGGAAGTGGTGGAGATGCGCGAAGGCCAGAAGCGCCGCAGTGAACGCAAGTTCTTCCCAGGCTACGTGCTGGTGCAGATGGAGCTGGATGACGAGACTTGGCACCTGGTGAAAAGCGTGCCCAAGGTCATGGGTTTCATCGGCGGTACGCCGGACAAACCTGCACCCATCACCGACAAGGAAGCGGATTCGATCCTGCACCGGGTGCAGGAAGGCTCGGAGAAGCCGCGGCCCAAGGTGCTGTTCGAGCCGGGTGAAGTGGTGCGCGTCACCCACGGACCGTTCAACGACTTCAACGGCGTGGTCGAGGAAGTGAACTACGAGAAGAATCGGCTGCGTGTAGCGGTGCTTATTTTTGGGCGCTCCACACCGGTGGAACTGGAATTCAGTCAGGTCGAGAAGTCCTGATTATTTGGAAGATGGAGCGGCGTCATGCGCCGCGACTCACGAATCATGGCCGGGATGGCCTCTTATATATTCAGACAGGGGAGCCTGCGATAAACAGGCGCTAGCACCCACAGGAGAGAAACATGGCAAAGAAGGTACAGGCGTTCGTCAAGCTGCAGATCCCTGCAGGCCAGGCCAATCCGAGTCCGCCGGTAGGTCCGGCTCTGGGCCAGCAGGGCGTGAACATCATGGAATTCTGCAAAGCGTTCAATGCCCAGACCCAGAAGCTGGAAACGGGTTTGCCCATACCGGTGGTGATCACGGTGTATAACGACCGCAGTTTCACCTTCATCACCAAGACTCCGCCGGCCTCGGTACTGATCCGCAAGGCAATCGGTCTTGAAAAGGGCAGCGCCACACCCAATACCAACAAGGTGGGTAAGATCACCCGCAAGCAGCTCGAAGAGATCGCCAAGATCAAGATGCCGGATATCACGGCCGCCGACCTGGAAGCCGCGGTACGCACCATCGCGGGCAGTGCCCGCAGCATGGGCGTCGATGTGGAGGGCCTGTAAATGGCGACCATCAGCAAGCGCATGCGCGCTATCAAAGAGAAGCTCACGCCCGGCAAGCAATATACGGTGGATGAAGCCCTTTCGCTGGTCAAAGAATTTTCCAAGCTGAAGTTCCGCGAATCCGTGGATGTAGCCATCAACCTCGGCATCGATGCCAAGAAGTCCGACCAGGTAGTGCGCGGTTCCACGGTCCTGCCCCACGGCACCGGCAAGACTGTGCGAGTGGCCGTATTCGCCCAGGGCAATAATGCCGAAGCCGCCAAGAAGGCCGGCGCCGACATCGTCGGCTTCGAGGACCTGGCCGAGAAGGTCAAAGCCGGGCAGCTGGATTTCGACGTGGTGATCGCCAGCCCCGATGCCATGCGCATCGTCGGCCAGTTGGGCCAGATACTCGGACCGCGCGGCCTGATGCCGAACCCCAAAGTCGGCACCGTGACACCGGATGTGGTGGGTGCGGTGAAGAATGCCAAATCCGGGCAGGTGCGGTATCGCGCCGACAAGGCCGGCATCGTGCATTGCAGCATCGGCAAATCGGACTTCGAGCCGAATGCCTTGAAGGAAAATCTGCAGGCCCTGCTGGCGGACCTGAATAAGGTCAAACCAGCGACAGCCAAGGGCATCTTTCTGAAGAAAGTCACCGTGTCCTCGACCATGGGGCCGGGCATCGTGATCGATCAGAACACGCTGGCGATTTGAAGATTTGTGGGAGCGGCGGTATCCGCCGCGATCTCGCGGCCGGGACGACGGCCGCTCCCACAGGAAATTTTGATGCAGCTGATGCTTGGGGTCAGCACGTCAAAGACCGTGAGTGAAGTCTGTCGGGATGACAGGCGACTTAATGGCGGCCACGCCGGCTCACGCAGACGGTGGTATCCGAATCGGGATTGCCTGGTTGGGTCACCGTGATACCCACATAAGTGGGCGGGATGGACACGCGAGGGAGAGTGTGTCTTGTGTAACGGTAACTATCAGGAGATATACATCGTGCCGATGAGACTGCAAGACAAACAGGCTCTGGTCGCCGAGGTGAACGCGGTGGCAGCGAAGGCGTATTCCGCCATCGCCGCCGAATACCGCGGACTAACCGTGGAGCAGATCACCAACTTGCGCATGAAAGCACGCAAGGACGGTGTCTGGCTCAAGGTCGTCAAAAACACCCTGGCGAAAAAAGCCATCGCGGGCACTGAATTCGAGTGCCTCAAGGATGCTCTCAAGGGACCGCTGATCCTGGCGTTCTCGAAAGAGGATCCGGGTGCAGCTGCGCGGGTGGTGCGGGATTTCGTCAAGGACAACGAACTGCTGGTCGTCAAAGCGCTGGCCCTGAGCGGCAAGTTGCTACCGACGGCGGATCTGGAACGGCTGGCCAAGATGCCGACCCGTGAGCAGGCACTCGCTATGCTCATGAGCGTCATGCAGGCGCCGATCACCAAGTTCGTGCGTACCCTGGCCGAGCCTCACGCCAAGTTGGTGCGCACGGTAGCCGCCGTACGTGACCAGAAGCAGGCTGCTTAATCAACCGATTCGGAAATACATTATTTTAGGAGTACTGAAAATGGCTGTTGCTAAAGAAGACATTCTGGAGACCATTTCCAAAATGACCGTGATGGAAGTCGTGGACCTGATCTCCGCGATGGAAAAGAAATTCGGCGTATCCGCGGCTGCTGCCGTGGCCGCGGTTCCGGCCGCTGGCGCGGCGGCCGCGCCCGCCGAAGAGAAGACCGAGTTCACCGTGGCGCTCAAGGCCGTGGGTGAGAAGAAAGTCGAGGTCATCAAGGTGGTGCGCACCATCACCGGTTTGGGTTTGAAGGAAGCCAAAGATCTGGTGGAAGGCGCTCCCCAGAACATCAAGGAAGGCGTATCCAAAGATGACGCGGCCAAGTTCAAGAAGGACTTGGAAGCGGCGGGTGCCACCGTCGAGGTTAAGTAAGTCTCTGGAAATGTTGTTGCATAACACGGGTGGCTTGCCCCGTTAATGGAATCGGCTGGTGGCGCAAGCCACCGGCCTGATCCTGTTTTTGTCTGTGCGTGGCGCTGATGCGTCACCAAGCCGCCTTCTCGCAAGGCGGTCACTGGATTCAAAACCACCGCGCAACGGCGCGCGTCGAGGTAACTGTGATGGCTTATTCATTCACCGAAAAGAAACGCATCCGCAAAGATTTCGGCAAGCGCTCGAGCGTACTCGAGGTGCCCTATCTCCTGGCCATCCAGCTGGAATCCTATCGCCAGTTCCTGCAGGTGGACAAGTTGCCGAAAGAACGCCTCGCACAAGGCCTGCATGCGGCTTTCAAGTCGGTGTTCCCGATCAGCAGTTACTCGGGCAACGCGTCGCTCGAGTATGTAGAGTATAAGCTGGGCGAACCGCCGTTCGATGAAAAAGAGTGCATCATGCGCGGCCTCACCTACGCGGCCCCGCTGCGGGTGCTGGTACGCCTGGCGCTGTTTGACAAGGAAGCACCGCCTGAAAACCGCCGTCCCAAGGAGGTCAAGGAGCAGGAAGTCTACATGGGCGAACTGCCGCTCATGACCGGCAATGGCACCTTCATCATCAATGGCACCGAACGCGTCATCGTCTCGCAACTGCATCGTTCACCCGGGGTGTTCTTTGACCATGACAAGGGCAAGACCCATTCGTCCGGGAAACTGCTGTTCTCCGCACGCGTGATTCCCTACCGCGGTTCGTGGCTGGATTTCGAATTCGATCCCAAGGACTGCGTGTTCGTACGCATCGACCGCCGCCGCAAGCTGCCGGCGACCATCCTGTTGCGCGCGCTCGGTTACAACGACACCCAGATCCTCGAGCTGTTTTTCGAGAGCAATACCTTCCATCTCAGCAAGGACGGCATCACGCTGGATCTGGTGCCGGAACGCCTGCGCGGCGAGACCGCCGCTTTCGACATCAAGATCAAGAACAAAGTGCTGGTGGAGGAAGGCCGACGCGTGACTGCACGCCACATCCGCGAATTGGAGAAGGCCGGAGTGGAATCCTTGAGCGTGCCAGCCAGCTATCTGGCGGGAAAAATCCTGGCACACGACGTGGTGCAAATCCCGACCGGCGAGCTGCTGGGCAAAGCCAATGAAGAGCTCACGACAGAGAAAGTCGAACAATTCATCAAGTCCAGTGTCAAGGAGATCCGCACTCTTTATACCAATGACCTGGACAAGGGGCCGTACATTTCCAGCACCTTGCGCGTGGACCCCACACGCACGCCGTTCGAGGCGCTGGTGGAGATCTACCGTATGATGCGTCCCGGCGAGCCGCCCACCAAGGACTCCGCTGAGACCTTGTTCCATAACCTGTTCTTCACCACCGAACGCTACGACCTGTCGGTCGTGGGGCGCATGAAATTCAACCGGCGTGTGGGCCGCGCAGCCATCACCGGCCCGGGCGTGCTCTATGACAGCATGTATTTCGGGCAGCGCCAGGACGAGGCCAGCAAGAAACTCTACAAGGAACTGGGCAAGAGTTCGGATATCGTGGAGGCCCTGAGAGTGCTGCTCGATATCCGCAATGGCAATGGCACCGTGGATGACATCGACCATCTCGGCAATCGCCGCGTGCGCTCCGTGGGTGAGATGGCGGAGAACGTATTCCGTATCGGCCTGGTGCGCGTGGAACGCGCCGTCCGGGAACGCCTGGCCCTGGCTGAGTCCGAGGGCCTTATGCCCCAGGAGCTCATCAACGCCAAGCCGGTATCGGCCGCCATCCGGGAATTCTTCGGTTCATCGCAGCTGTCGCAGTTCATGGACCAGAACAATCCGCTTTCGGAAGTTACCCACAAGCGCCGGGTGTCGGCGCTGGGGCCGGGTGGATTGACCCGCGAGCGCGCCGGATTCGAAGTGCGTGATGTGCATCCGACGCATTACGGACGCGTGTGTCCCATCGAGACACCGGAAGGTCCGAACATCGGCCTTATCAACTCATTATCGGTGTATGCACGCACCAACGATTACGGTTTTCTGGAGACGCCCTATCGCAAGGTCGTCAATGGCAAAGTCACCGATGAAATCGTGTACCTGTCCGCCATCGAGGAAGGTCAGTACGTGATTGCCCAGGCGAATGCGGAACTGGACGGCCATAACCGCTTCGTGTCTGAATTGGTGAGCTGCCGTCACCAGAATGAATTCGGCCTGTCCACGCCCGACAAGATCAATTTCATCGACGTTTCGCCCAAACAGATCGTGTCGATCGCCGCGGCCCTGATCCCGTTCCTGGAACACGACGACGCCAACCGCGCGCTCATGGGTTCCAACATGCAACGCCAGGCGGTGCCGACGCTGCGCACCGAGAAACCGCTGGTGGGCACCGGTATCGAGCGTACCGTGGCCATCGACTCCGGTGTGGTGGTGGTCGCCAAGCGCGGAGGGACGGTGGATTCGGTGGACGCTGGCCGTATCGTGGTGCGCGTCAACGATAATGAGACCCAGGCCGGTGAACCGGGTGTGGATATCTACAACCTCACCAAATACACCCGCTCTAACCAGAACACCTGCATCAATCAACGTCCGCTGGTAGTGCCAGGGGATGTGATCGCCCGCGGTGATGCCCTGGCCGACGGTCCTTCCACGGACCTGGGTGAGCTGGCGCTGGGCCAGAACCTGCTGGTGGCTTTCATGCCCTGGAACGGCTACAACTTCGAGGATTCCATCCTCATTTCCGAGCGCGTGGTGGAGGAAGAACGCTTCACCACCATCCATATCGAGGAACTTACCTGCGTGGCCCGCGACACCAAGCTGGGCTCAGAGGAAATCACTGGTGATATTCCCAACGTGGGCGAAGGCGCACTCGCCAAGCTGGATGAGGCGGGCATCGCCTATATCGGTGCCGAGGTCAAATCCGGCGATATCCTGGTCGGCAAGGTCACGCCCAAAGGCGAGACCCAGCTCACGCCGGAAGAGAAACTTTTGCGGGCCATCTTCGGCGAGAAAGCCAGTGATGTGAAGGACACCTCGCTGCGTGTGCCGCCGGGCATGGATGGCACCGTGATCGACGTGCGCGTCTTTACCCGCGATGGTGTCGACAAGGATGAGCGCGCGCTTAGCATCGAGAAGGCCGAGCTCGAGAAGGTTCGCAAGGACCTGAACGACCAGCGCCGTATTTTGGAAGAGGACATCTTCCAGCGCGTTGAGAAGATGCTACTGGGCAAGGTGGCGGAAGGCGGTCCCAAGGGACTCAAGTCCGGCGCCAAGATCGTCAAGAGCTATCTGGAAGAACTGCCGCGCGAGAAGTGGTTTGAGATTCGCCTGAAAAACGACGAAGCCAACGAACAGCTGGAGAAAGTGGCCGTGACCCTGAAGTTGCAGCACCACGAGTTCGAGCGGCGTTACGAGGAGAAGAAGCGCAAGATCACCGCCGGCGACGATCTGGCGCCGGGTGTCATCAAGATGGTGAAGGTGTTTCTGGCCGTCAAGCGCCGCGTGCAGCCGGGTGACAAGATGGCCGGCCGGCACGGTAACAAGGGCGTGATCTCCATGATTGTTCCGGTGGAAGACATGCCGTACGCCGCCGACGGAACGCCGGTGGACGTGGTACTGAACCCGCTGGGTGTGCCTTCGCGCATGAACATTGGTCAGATCCTTGAGACCCATCTGGGCTGGGCCGCGAAAGGCATCGGACACAAGATCGGCAAACTCCTGGACGAGCAAGCCAAGGCCGAAGAGCTACGCAAGTTCCTGGAGCAGGTCTATAACCGCACTGGCGGCAAGAAGGAGGACCTAGCATCCTTCAGCGAGACCGAAATCACTACCTTGGCAGAGAACCTCCGCGAAGGCGTGCCGGTGGCCACGCCGGTATTTGACGGCGCCCGCGAGGATGAGATCAAGCATCTGCTGAAACTTGCCGGTCTGCCGGAGACCGGCCAGACCACACTCTACGACGGACGCAGTGGCGAAGCTTTCGAACGGCCGGTGACCGTGGGTTACATGTACATGCTCAAGCTCAACCACCTGGTGGATGACAAGATGCATGCGCGTTCCACCGGGCCGTATTCGCTGGTTACCCAGCAGCCATTGGGCGGCAAGGCCCAGTTCGGCGGACAGCGCTTCGGCGAGATGGAGGTATGGGCGCTGGAGGCCTATGGCGCGGCCTATACCCTGCAGGAAATGCTCACGGTCAAGTCCGACGACACCATCGGCCGCACCAAGATGTACAAGAACATCGTGGACGGCGACCACCGGATGGAAGCGGGCATGCCGGAATCGTTCAACGTGCTGGTGAAGGAAATTCGTTCACTGGCCATCAACATCGAACTGGAGCAGGACTGACATCAAAACCTGTTCACGTAGGGGTGTTGAAAACAGTTAACTGACGGTGACGCAAACATGAAAGATCTACTGAAATTGTTGAAGCAGCAGGGCCAGGTTGAGGACTTCGACGCGCTGCGTATCGCGCTGGCGTCGCCGGAGCTGATCCACTCCTGGTCTTACGGCGAGGTCAAGAAACCCGAGACCATCAACTACCGCACCTTCAAGCCGGAACGTGACGGCCTGTTCTGCGCCAAGATCTTCGGCCCGGTGAAGGACTACGAGTGTCTGTGCGGCAAGTACAAGCGCCTCAAACATCGTGGTGTGATCTGCGAGAAATGCGGCGTGGAAGTCACCGTCGCCAAGGTACGCCGCGAGCGCATGGGGCACATCGAGCTGGCCTCGCCGGTGGCCCACATATGGTTCCTGAAATCGCTGCCTTCGCGCATCGGCCTGATGCTGGATATGACCCTGCGCGAGATCGAGCGGGTGCTGTATTTCGAGGCGTTCGTGGTGGTGGACCCGGGCATGACGCCGCTGGAGCGCGGCCAGCTGCTGTCGGACGAATCCTATCTGGAAGCCATCGAGGAACACGGCGATGACTTCGACGCACGCATGGGCGCGGAGGCGGTTTTCGAGCTGCTGCGCAGCATCGATCTGGAAAAAGAAGTGGCCACGCTGCGTGAGGAGATCAGTGGCACTAACTCCGAGACCAAGATCAAGCGGCTCGCCAAGCGTTTGAAACTCATGGAAGCGTTCCTGGAGTCCGGCAACAAGCCGGAATGGATGGTCATGACCGTACTGCCGGTGCTGCCACCGGACCTGCGCCCGCTGGTGCCGCTCGATGGCGGGCGTTTCGCCACCTCGGATCTAAACGACCTGTATCGCCGCGTTATCAACCGCAACAATCGCCTGAAGCGGCTGCTGGAACTGAACGCGCCGGACATCATCGTGCGCAACGAAAAGCGCATGCTGCAGGAATCCGTGGATGCACTCTTGGACAACGGCCGCCGCGGCCGCGCCATCACCGGCTCCAACAAGCGTCCGCTGAAATCGCTGGCTGACATGATCAAGGGCAAGCAGGGCCGTTTCCGCCAGAACCTGCTGGGCAAACGCGTGGATTATTCCGGACGTTCCGTGATCGTGGTGGGTCCGGCGCTGAAACTGCATCAATGTGGCCTGCCCAAGAAGATGGCGCTGGAACTCTTCAAACCGTTCATCTTCTCCAAGCTGCAGCTGCGCGGCATGGCTACCACCATCAAGGCGGCCAAGAAGATGGTGGAGCGTGAAGGCCCCGAGGTGTGGGATATCCTGGAAGAGGTCATCCGCGAACATCCGGTGATGCTCAACCGCGCGCCCACACTGCACCGTCTGGGTATCCAGGCCTTCGAGCCACAGCTGGTGGAAGGCAAGGCCATCCAGCTGCATCCGCTGGTGTGTACCGCGTTCAACGCCGACTTCGACGGCGACCAGATGGCTGTGCATGTGCCGTTATCCATCGAGGCGCAGCTGGAGGCGCGCGCCCTCATGATGTCCTCCAACAACATCCTGTCGCCCGCCAACGGTGAACCCATCATCGTGCCCTCACAGGACGTGGTGCTGGGCCTGTACTACATGACTCGCGAGCGCATCAATGCCAGAGGTGAAGGCATGGCCTTCGTGGATGTGGCCGAGGTGCACCGCGCCTGGGAAAATCGTCAGGTTGACCTGCAGGCGCGCATCAAGGTACGCATCACCGATCATCTGATCCAGGACGACGGCGGTTTCGAGACCCGTACCCGCCGCGTAGATACCACCGTAGGCCGCGCCCTGCTGTCCGACATACTGCCCAAGGGCCTGCCGTTCGAACTGATTAACCGCGACATGACCAAGAAGGCCATCTCCTCGCTGATCAACACTTGCTATCGGCGCGTGGGCCTGAAGGAAACCGTGGTGTTCGCCGACAAGATCATGTACACGGGCTTCAGCTTTGCGACCCGTGCCGGCGTGTCCATCGGCGTGAACGACATGGTGGTGCCGGAAGAAAAAGGCCGGATCCTGGCGAGCGCTGAAAGCGAGGTCAAGGAGATCGAGGATCAGTATGCCTCCGGTCTGGTGACCAACGGCGAGCGCTATAACAAGGTGGTGGATATCTGGTCGCGCACCAATGATCAGGTGGCGAAAGCCATGATGGACAAGCTCGGCAGTGAAGAGGTACTTGACCACAAGGGCAACAAGACACGCCAGCCGTCCTACAACTCCATCTATATGATGGCTGATTCCGGGGCGCGCGGTTCCGCCGCCCAGATCCGCCAGCTGGCCGGTATGCGCGGCCTGATGGCCAAGCCCGATGGCTCCATCATCGAGACACCCATCACTGCGAACTTCAGGGAAGGCCTGAATGTATTGCAGTACTTTATCTCGACTCACGGCGCCCGCAAGGGTCTGGCGGACACTGCGCTGAAAACCGCCAACTCCGGCTATCTGACGCGCCGTCTGGTGGACGTGGCTCAGGATCTGGTGGTCACCGAAGTGGATTGCGGCACCACGGAGGGCCTGTATATGAAGCCCATCGTGGAAGGCGGCGATGTGGTGGAACCACTGCGCGAGCGGGTGCTCGGCCGAGTATTGGTTGAGTCCTGCCATATACCCGGCACCAAGAAGACCTTGGTCCAGGCGGGCACGCTGCTGGATGAAAATCTGGTGGAGAAACTGGAAGAGTTGGGCGTGGACCAAGTCAAGGTGCGTTCGCCGATCACCTGCGCCACCCGTTACGGCGTGTGTGCGCAATGCTACGGTCGCGATCTGGCGCGCGGTATCCGCGTCAACATCGGCGAAGCGGTGGGCGTGATCGCCGCGCAATCCATCGGCGAGCCGGGCACCCAGCTCACCATGCGCACCTTCCATATCGGCGGCGCCGCCTCGCGTGCGGCTTCGATTTCGAGCGTCGAGATTAAGGCTGCCGGCAGCATCAAACTACACAACATCAAGACCGTGAAGCATGCCAAGGGACACTGGGTGGCGGTTTCGCGTTCCGGCGAACTGGGCGTGATCGACGAATTCGGGCGCGAGCGCGAGCGTTACAAGATCCCCTATGGCGCTAGTATCATGGTGGCCGACGGCGACAAGGCCAAGGCCGGGCAACTGGCTGCCACCTGGGATCCGCATACCCATCCCATCGTCACCGAAGTGGCGGGCACGCTGCAGTTCCACGATTTCGTGGAAGGCGTCACCGTCAACCGCCAGATGGACGAAATCACCGGCCTGTCGAGCATCGTGGTGACCGATCCCAAGATGCGCGGCGCCATGGGCAAGGATCTGCGCCCGACCGTGAAACTGGTGGATGACAGGAAACGCGACATGTTCCTGGCGGGTACCGAGATCCCGGCCCATTATCAACTGCCACCCGGCGCTATCGTGAATGTGGAAGACGGTGCGCGTGTGGGCGTGGGCGATGTGATCGCGCGTATCCCGCAGGAATCCTCCAAGACCCGCGATATAACCGGCGGCCTGCCGCGGGTCGCGGACCTGTTCGAGGCGCGCAAACCCAAGGAACAGGCAATTCTCGCCGAATACTCCGGTACCGTGAGTTTCGGCAAGGACACCAAAGGCAAACAGCGACTCATTATCACGGATGACGACAATGTCCAGCATGAGCTTTTGATCCCGAAGTGGCGCACCGTGAATGTGTTCGAAGGCGAACGCGTGGAGAAGGGCGAGATCATCGCAGACGGCGAGCCCAATCCGCATGACATTCTGCGCTTGCTGGGTGTGACGGCGCTGGCGGATTACCTGGTTCGCGAGATCCAGGACGTCTATCGCCTGCAGGGTGTGAAGATCAACGATAAGCATATCGAGGTGATCATCCGCCAGATGCTGCGCAAGGTTGAGATCGCGGTCTCCGGAGAGACCCGTTTTCTGCGGGGCGAGCAGATGGATCGCGGCCGGGCGCTGGATGAGAATGAGAAAATGGCTGCGGAGGACAAGGCGACCGCTGATTTCGAGCCGGTACTGCTGGGCATCACCAAGGCATCATTGGCCACCGAATCCTTCATCTCCGCCGCCTCCTTCCAGGAGACCACGCGGGTGCTGACGGAAGCCTCGGTTCGCGGAATGCAGGATGATCTGCGCGGGCTGAAGGAAAATGTCATCGTGGGACGCCTGATCCCGGCGGGCACCGGCTATGCCTACCACGAACAGCGGCGTAAGCAGCGTGCCGAGGTGCCCGTGGATGCGGCCGCCCAGGCAGCCTCCGAAGCGGAAGCCCTGTTCACCGCTGCCAGCGACAGTCCTGCGGCTGAGATACCGTCCGCAGTGCAGCCAGCGGAGCAGTCCCAGGAGTGATGCGCTTACAGGAACTATATTTAGCATTGATATAGGCAGAATGCGCCATAGGTTGCATGCCGGTGGTGAAAACGGGCGGAATGGCTCACGTGGGGATGGTTGTTGAGAAACGGTTTTCTTGACACTGTGGCTCCGCATCCCTAGAATTCCAGCGCTTTACAGGCGGCACATGGCAGCCAAACCACGGCTGTCACCGCGGAATTCTCGAGACAGGCCGGTTCTGACCGGCCTGTTTCATCTTTCCGGGTATGAGCAATGCTTCTGCCGCACAGGTTCAATCCATACATCCAGTAGTGAGAGTTGTTGCATGGCGACTTTTAACCAGCTGGTGCGCAAACCGCGTACCCGCAGAATAGAAAAGAGCAGGGTCCCAGCCCTGGGCGGCAGCCCGCAGCGGCGCGGGGTGTGCACGCGCGTGTACACCACCACTCCCAAGAAGCCCAACTCGGCGCTGCGCAAGGTTGCGAAAGTGCGTCTCACCAACGGCTTCGAGGTCATCAGTTACATCGGCGGCGAAGGCCATAACCTGCAGGAACACTCGGTGGTGCTGATCCGCGGCGGCCGCGTCAAGGACCTGCCGGGCGTGCGCTACCACACGGTGCGCGGCTCACTGGATTGTGCCGGCGTCAATGACCGCAAGCGCAGCCGCTCCAAATACGGCGCCAAGCGCCCCAAATCCTGAACCGGGTAATTATTCATGTCACGCAGAAAACAAGCTGAAAAGCGCAGCATCCTTCCGGATCCGAAGTTCGGCAGCGAGAAATTGGCCAAGTTTGTCAACATGGTCATGAAGAGCGGCAAGAAGGCCGTGGCGGAGCGCATCGTATACGGAGCTCTCGAGCAGATCGGCGGAAAGAAAGGCAGCGACCCCATGGATGTGCTGAGCAAGGCGCTGGATAACGTGCGTCCCATGGTGGAAGTTAAATCGCGGCGTGTCGGCGGCGCCACCTACCAGGTGCCGGTGGAAGTACGCAGCACCCGCCAGCAGGCGCTGGCCATGCGCTGGATCATCGAATCGGCGCGCGCGCGCACCGAGAAGTCCATGCCCGTACGTCTAGCCAACGAACTCATGGAAGCCGCCGAGAACCGCGGCAACGCTGTCAAGAAGCGCGAGGATGTGCATCGCATGGCTGAAGCCAACAAGGCGTTCGCGCACTACCGCTGGTAATCATCCATTATTTTTTAGATTTGAGTTTCCGAGGATTTCGTCGTGCCCCGTACTACCCCCATCGAGCGCTATCGCAACATCGGCATCATGGCCCATATCGATGCGGGCAAGACCACCACGACCGAGCGCATCCTTTTCTATACCGGCGTTTCCCACAAGATCGGCGAGGTGCACGACGGCGCCGCCATCATGGACTGGATGGAACAAGAGCAGGAACGCGGCATCACCATCACCTCCGCGGCCACTACCTGTTTCTGGAAGGGTATGGATCAGTCCTGGCCTGAGCATCGCATCAACATCATCGACACGCCCGGCCACGTGGACTTTACCATCGAGGTGGAGCGCTCCTTGCGCGTGCTGGATGGCGCCTGTGCGGTGTTCTGCGCCGTCGGCGGAGTAGAGCCCCAATCCGAGACTGTGTGGCGCCAGGCCACCAAGTACGGGGTGCCGCGTCTGGCATTCGTCAATAAGATGGACCGCGCCGGCGCGAATTTTTTCCGTGTCTACAAGCAGATCAAGGAGCGCCTGGGTGCGACCCCGGTGCCCATCGAGATCCCCATCGGCGCCGAAGAGAATTTCAAGGGCGTGGTGGACCTGGTCAAGATGAAAGCCATCTATTGGGATGATTCCACCCAGGGCATGCGCTTCGAGGAGCATGAGATTCCCGCCGAACTCATGGCCCAGGCGAAGGAATGGCGTGACAAGATGGTGGAAGCGGCGGCCGAGGGCTCCGATGAACTGATGCACAAGTACCTGGAAGGCCATACCCTGAGCGCCGATGAGATCCATCAGGGTCTGCGGGCGCGCACCATCCGCAACGAGATCGTGCCGATGCTGTGCGGCTCGGCTTTCAAGAACAAGGGCGTGCAGATGATGCTGGATGCGGTAGTGTATTATCTGCCGGCACCGCCGGACGTGCCCGCCGTCAAGGGCCATCACGACGACAAGGACGGCAGCCCCGCGGAACGTCATCCCAGCGATGATGAACCGTTCTCAGCACTGGCGTTCAAAATCATGACCGACCCGTTTGTCGGCACACTGACATTCTTCCGGGTTTATTCCGGCGTGTTAAAATCCGGCGATACGGTCTACAACCCGATCAAGAGTAGGAAGGAACGCATTGGCCGCATCCTGCAGATGCATGCCAACGACCGCAAGGAACTCAAGGAAGTGTATGCCGGCGACATCGCCGCCGCCGTGGGACTCAAAGACGTGACCACCGGCGATACGCTTACCGATCCGGACAAGATCATCATCCTCGAGAAGATGGAGTTCCCGGAGCCGGTGATCTCGGTGGCGGTGGAGCCCAAGACCAAAGTGGACCAGGAAAAGATGGGCATGGCGCTGCAGAAGCTGGCGCAGGAAGATCCCTCGTTCCGCGTGCATACCGATGAGGAGTCCGGACAGACCATCATCTCCGGCATGGGTGAGCTGCATCTGGAGATCATCGTGGATCGCATGAAACGCGAATTCAAGGTGGAAGCCAACGTCGGCAAGCCGCAGGTAGCCTACCGAGAAACCATCCGCGCAAGCGTCGAATCCGAGGGCAAGTTCATCCGCCAGTCCGGCGGCCGCGGCCAGTATGGGCATGTATGGCTCAAGATCGAGCCGCAGCAGGCCGGCAAGGGCTACGAATTCATCAACGGCATCGTCGGCGGCGTGGTGCCCAAGGAATATATTCCGGCGGTGGACAAGGGCATCCAGGAGCAGATGAAGAACGGCATCCTCGCGGGTTATCCGGTGGTGGATGTGAAGGTCACCATCTTCGATGGTTCGTACCACGACGTGGATTCCAACGAAATGGCATTCAAGATCGCCGGTTCCATGGGCTTCAAGGAAGGCTGCAAACGCGCCAAGCCGGTGCTGCTGGAGCCCATCATGAAAGTGGAAGTAGTCACGCCCGAAGACTTCATGGGGGATATCATCGGCGACCTACATCGCCGCCGTGGCCAGGTACAAGGTACCGAAGAGGCGCCCGCTGGTCGTATCGTGCGTGCAGAAGTGCCGCTGGCTGAGATGTTCGGCTACGCCACCTCCATGCGTTCCGCGACCCAGGGGCGCGCCACCTATTCCATGGAGTTCGAGAAATACATGGAGACGCCCGCCAGCGTGGCGGAAGCCGTCATCAAAAAAGCTTCCTAACCGGTTAATGACGAATTGAGGAGAACACACAATGTCCAAGGCAAAATTTGAGCGTAAGAAGCCGCACGTGAATGTGGGGACCATCGGGCATGTAGACCATGGCAAGACCACGCTGACGGCGGCCTTGACCGTGATTCAGTCGAAGAAGTTTGGCGGTGAAGCCAAGGCTTACGACCAGATTGACAATGCCCCGGAGGAGAAGGCGCGCGGCATTACCATTGCGACCTCGCACGTGGAATACGAGAGCGCCAAGCGCCACTATGCGCACGTGGACTGTCCGGGCCATGCCGACTACGTCAAGAACATGATTACCGGGGCCGCGCAGATGGACGGCGCCATCCTGGTGGTATCGGCGGCCGACGGCCCCATGCCCCAGACCCGCGAGCACATCCTCTTGGCCCGCCAGGTGGGTGTGCCCTATATCGTGGTGTACATGAACAAGGCCGACATGGTGGACGACAAGGAGCTGCTGCAGCTGGTGGAGATGGAAGTGCGCGACCTGTTGACGGTCTACAAGTTTCCCGGGGACAAGACCCCGATCATCATCGGCTCGGCCTTGAAGGCCTTGGAAGGCGACACCTCGCCGCTCGGCATCCCCAGCGTCGAGAAGCTGGTGGACGCGCTCGATACCTGGATCCCGGAACCCAAGCGCCTGATCGACGGCGACTTCCTGATGCCGGTGGAAGACGTGTTTTCGATCTCCGGGCGCGGCACAGTGGTGACCGGGCGCATCGAGCGCGGCATCGTCAAGGTGGGCGATGAGATCGCGATCATCGGCATCCGCCCGACCACCAAGACCGTGGTCACGGGGGTGGAGATGTTCCGCAAGCTGCTCGACCAGGGGCAGGCGGGCGACAACGTCGGGGTACTGTTGCGCGGCACTAAGCGCGAGGAAGTGGAGCGTGGCCAGGTGCTGGCCAAGCCCGGTTCCATCACCCCGCACACCAAATTCGAGGCCGAGGTATACGTGCTCACCAAGGAAGAGGGCGGACGGCATACGCCGTTCTTCAACGGCTACCGGCCGCAGTTCTACTTTAGGACCACGGATGTGACCGGGAGCGTGGATCTGCCGAAGGGCGTGGAGATGGTGATGCCCGGCGACAACATCAAGATGGTGGTGTCCCTGATCAGCCCGATCGCCATGGAAGACGGCCTGCGCTTCGCCATCCGCGAGGGCGGCCGCACCGTCGGCGCCGGCGTGGTCGCGAAGATTATCGAGTAATCACCATGGCAACCCAGACTATCCGCATCCGTTTGAAAGCATTTGACCACCGGCTGATCGACAAATCGGCCAAGGAGATCGTGGAGACCGCCAAGCGCACCGGCGCCCAGGTCAAAGGTCCGATCCCCCTGCCGGTGAAGATGGAACGTTTCACTATCCTGGTATCCCCGCATGTGGACAAGGACGCTCGCGACCAGTACGAGATTCGTACCCACAAACGGCTCATGGACATCGTGGACCCCACGGACAAGACCGTGGATGCCCTCATGAAGCTGGATTTGCCGGCGGGTGTCGACGTTCAGATCAAGCTGAATTAAGGGTTTGTAACCTGCGGCCTCTGTTACGGGGCTTGGTAAGACTGGTATAATTAACGGCTCTTTGCGGCCCGGATGGGGCAACCCTGCCGGGCCGCTGGTTTGTTACCCCAGCGCCGGCCAATCGCAGTCGGCCTGTTGTGAGGACTACAAGATGAGTATCGGACTAATCGGTCGCAAATGCGGCATGACCCGCGTTTTCTCTGAAGAAGGCGTGTCTGTGCCCGTGACCGTCATCGAAGTCGAACCCAATCGCGTCACCCAGGTGAAGACCGCGGAAGCCGACGGTTATCGCTCGGTGCAGGTGACTACCGGGAGTCGGCGCGCTACGCGGGTCACCAAAGCTCTGGCCGGTCATTATGCCAAAGCCGGTACTGGCGCCGGGCGCCTATCGGGTGAATTTACTCTGGGCGATGGCGAAGGTGCAGACCTCAAAGCCGGTGCAGAAATCAAAGTGGATATCTTCAAGCCCGGCCAGAAAGTCAGTGTCACGGGCACCAGTCTTGGCAAGGGTTTCCAGGGCACCATCAAGCGCCACCATTTCACCATGGGTGATGCTACCCACGGCAATTCCCTGTCGCATCGTGCGCCGGGTTCCATCGGCCAGCGGCAGACACCGGGGCGCGTATTCCCCGGCAAGAAGATGTCCGGCCATCTGGGCAACAAGCGCCGCACCGCTTTGTATCTGGAAGTGGTCAGGGTGGATGTGGAAAAGAATCTGTTGCTGGTGAAGGGCGCGGTACCCGGTTCCGAGGGCGGCAACGTCATCGTCCGGCCCGCGGCTCGCGGTTGAGGAGGACGGCGTGGAACTGCAATTGCACAGCAATGCCGGCGGCCAGTCCATCACTTTATCGGACGCGACCTTCGGACGTGAATTCAATGAAGCCCTGGTGCATCAGGTGGTCACCGCCTACATGGCAGGCGGGCGCGCCGGTACCAAGGCCCAGAAGACCCGCCGGCAAGTGCGCGGTGGCGGCCGCAAGCCCTGGGCGCAGAAAGGCACCGGGCAGGCGCGCGCCGGCTCCATCCGCAGTCCTTTGTGGCGCGGCGGCGGCAAGACCTTCGCGGCGGTGCCGCGGAATTTCAGCCAGAAAGTCAACCGCGGCATGTACCAGGGCGCCATGCGCGTGATCCTCTCGGAGCTGGTACGCCAGCAACGCGTGGTGGTATTAACGGAATTCGGCCTGGAAGCGCCCAAGACTAAACAGCTGGTCGACAAGCTCAAGTCACTGGGCCTGAGCGATAACGTACTCATCGTTACCGAACAGGTGGACGAGAAACTTTATCTGGCGGCCCGCAACCTGGCGAACGTGGATGTGCGTGACGTCACCGGCCTCGATCCGGTCAGCCTGGTGGGCTACGAAAAAGTCATCATGACCGTGCCCTCCATCCGCAGACTCGAGGAGTGGCTGGCATGAAACTCAACCAGGAAAAACTCATGCGCGTGGTGCTCGGGCCGCACGTTTCAGAAAAAGCCACGCAGGTGAGTGAAGCACACAACCAGGTGGTGTTCCGCGTGCGCCGCGACGCCGACAAGGATCTTATACGCCGTGCGGTGGAAAAGATGTTCGAAGTGAAAGTCGCCGACGTGCAGACCGTGAACGTGCGCGGCAAGAGCAAACGTTTTGGCCAGCGCGCCGGAGTGCGCAGCAGCTGGAAGAAAGCCTACGTGCGTCTGGCGCCGGGCAGCACCATCAATTTCATGGGTGAGAAGGCCTAAGGCCTTGCACCCGGGGATAACGCCATGCCAGTAAAGAAAGCCAGACCCACATCCCCCGGACGCCGCGCGGTGGTGATTGTCACTACCCCGGGACTGCACAAGGGTGCGCCGCATGCGGCGCTGCTGGAGCGCAAGAATCAGCGCGGCGGCCGCAACAACGTGGGCCGTATCACCACCCGCCATCAGGGCGGCGGGCACAAGCAGCATTACCGCCTGCTGGATTTCAAGCGTGACAAAGACGGTATCAGTGGCCGCGTGGAACGCATCGAATACGATCCCAATCGTACCGCGCACATCGCGCTGGTGCTCTACAAGGACGGGGAACGCCGCTACATCATTGCGCCCAAGGATATGCAACCGCAGCAGGAAATCATTTCCGGCAGCCATGCCCCGATTAAAACCGGTAATGCCCTGCCGCTCAGGAACATCCCGGTCGGCACCCAGGTGCACTGCGTGGAACTGCAGCCGGGCAAAGGCGCGCAGCTGGCGCGCAGTGCCGGCTCCTCAGTGCAGGTAGTGGCCCGTGAAGGCGCCTATACCACTGTGCGGCTGCGTTCCGGCGAGATGCGCAAAGTGCATATCGATTGTCGTGCCACCATCGGCGAGGTGGGCAATGGCGAGCATAACCTGCGGCAATACGGCAAGGCCGGCGCCCGGCGCTGGCAGGGCATCCGCCCGACGGTGCGCGGCGTGGCGATGAACCCCATCGACCATCCGCACGGCGGCGGCGAGGGCAAGACTTCCGGCGGCCGGCATCCGGTTTCCCCCTGGGGTCAGCCCACCAAGGGCTACAAGACACGTGCCAACAAGCGCACCGACAATATGATCGTGCGGCGCAGCAAAGCCAAGTAAAGCATTATGCAACCGGACAGTAGTATTAATTTGAACGTTGAAAATTATCATCGAGGTTAATGCAGTGCCACGTTCGATCCGCAAAGGTCCATTCATCGATCCGCACCTGGCCCGCAAGGTCGAAGCGGCCGTGGCCAGCAATAACCGGCGCCCAATCAAGACCTGGTCGCGGCGCTCGATGGTGACGCCGGAAATGGTAGGTTTGACGATCGCGGTGCACAACGGCCATCAGCATATCCCAGTGCTGGTGAGCGAAAACATGGTGGGCCACAAGCTGGGTGAATTTGCCGCCACGCGTGTGTTCAAGGGTCACGGCGAGCGCAAGGTTGCCGCCGAAGAGTCCGCAGAAGCCAAGACTTGAGGATTGCAACATGCAGGTAGCAGCAACCCACAAATTCGCACGCGTCACGCCTTACAAGGCGCGCCTGGTCGCGGACCAGATCCGTGGCAAACAGGTCGGCCAAGCCCTGCAGATCCTGGAGTTCAGCCCGCGCCGCGCCGCGCAGCTGCTCAAGAAAGTGTTGGAGTCCGCCATCGCCAATGCCGAACACAACAACGGCGCGGATATCGATGGATTAAAGGTCTCGCGCGTGTGCGTGGACGATGGTCCGCGCATGAAGCGCTGGATGACCCGCGCCAAGGGCCGCGGTGCCCGCATTTTGAAACGTACGAGCCACATCACCCTCACTGTGGCGGACGAATAAGGATTACCCATGGGACAGAAAGTCAATCCGATCGGTTTTCGTTTAGGAATCGCCTCCGACTGGAACTCCAAGTGGTTCGCCAGCAAGGGCGCGTATGCCGAGAATCTGCTCTCTGATCTAAAGGTGCGCGAGTTCCTAAAGCAGAAACTCAAGCAGGCCTCAGTGAGCCGTATCGAGATCAAGCGGCCTGCGAAGAAATGCCACATCACCATACACACGGCGCGGCCGGGTGTGGTGATCGGCAAGAAGGGCGAGGACATCGATGCGCTGCGCGCCGAGCTCGTCAAGATGATGCCAGGCATCGACGTGGACGTGTCCATCGAAGAGATCCGCAAGCCGGAACTGGATGCCTATCTGGTGGCTGAGGGCATCGCCCAGCAGCTAGAGCGCCGCATCATGTTCCGCCGCGCCATGAAACGCGCCGTGCAGAACACCATGCGTCTGGGCGCGCTCGGCATCAAGGTGCGCGTATCCGGGCGCCTGAACGGTTCGGAGATTGCACGCAGCGAGTGGTATCGCGAAGGCCGCGTGCCGTTGCATACCCTGCGCGCCGACATCGATTACGGTTTCGCGGAATCCGCCACCACCTACGGCATCATCGGTGTCAAGGTGTGGATCTTCAAGGGCGAGATCCTGGATGCCAGCGAGATCAGCATCGGCCGCGAACTCGCCGCCGACAAGGCCAAAGCCGGAGTGAAAGCCGATGTTGCAGCCTAAGCGCACCAAGTTCCGCAAGCAGCATAAGGGCCGCAATCGCGGCCTGGCGCAGTCGGGCAACACCGTGGCCTTCGGTGAATTCGGCCTCAAGGCCGCGGTCCGTGGCCGGCTCACGGCCCGTGAGATCGAAGCCGCGCGCCGTGCCATGACGCATTTCGTGAAACGCGGCGGCAAGATCTGGATCCGGGTGTTCCCGGACGTGCCGGTGACCAAGAAACCCCTGGAAGTCCGCATGGGCAATGGCAAGGGCAACGTCGAGTACTGGGTCGCCAAGGTGCAGCCCGGTTCGATGCTGTATGAAATGGAAGGTGTGACCGAGGAAATCGCGCGCGAGGCCTTCCGGCTGGCGTCCGCGAAACTTTCGGTGACTACCGCATTCGTCAGCCGGCAGGTGATGTGATGGACGCGAAACAATTACGCAGCAAAAGCGACAAGGAAGTGCGCGACGAACTCATCGCGCTGCGCAAGGAACAGTTCAATCTGCGCATGCAGCAGGCCTCCGGCCAGATGCCGCGTGGTCACCAGCTACGCAACGTGCGCAAGAACATCGCCCGCGCCAAGACCGTGATGGTGGAGCGGGCCAAGAAGGAAGATACGAAATGAACGAACCGATTAAAACCACGCGTACCCTGACCGGAAAAGTGGTCAGCAACAAGATGAACAAGACCATCACGGTGATGGTGGAACGTTTCGTCACGCATCCGACCTACGGCAAGATCATGCGGCGCCGCAGCAAGATCAAGGCACACGATGAACAGAATACCTGCCAGGAAGGCGATACCGTGGTCATAACACAATGCCGCCCGCTTTCCCGGCACAAGTCCTGGATGCTGGTGGAAATTGTCGCGCGCGCGGGCGTGGCCCCCACGCCGATCGAATAACGCAACTGTGGAAGTGCAGTCATGATCCAGATGCGAACCGTACTGAATGCCGCCGACAACAGCGGCGCACGCAGCCTGAAGTGCATCAAGGTGCTGGGCGGCTCGAAGCGCCGCTATGCGCGCATCGGTGATGTCATCAAGGTGAGCATCGGTGACGCCATCCCGCGCGGCAAAGTCAAGAAGGGCGAGGTCTACGATGCGGTCGTGGTGCGTACCCGCAAAGGCGTGCGCCGCCCGGATGGCTCGGTGATCCGCTTCGACAGCAACGCGGCGGTACTGCTCAACAACAAGCTGGAGCCCATCGGCACCCGTATCTTCGGGCCGGTGACGCGCGAGCTGCGCACCGAACGTTTCATGCGCATCATTTCGCTGGCGCCGGAAGTGCTGTGAGCGCCGGGAGTACGAGACTATGAGCAAGATCAAGAAAGGCGATGAAGTGGTGGTGACCGGCGGCAAGGACAAGGGCCGGCGCGGCGCCATCCTCAAAGTGCTGGAGAATGACCGGGTGATAGTCGAGAACGTGAACATGGCCAAGCGGCATGTGCGTCCGAACCCGAACGCCGGTGTCACCGGCGGCATCGTGGATAAGGAGATGCCGATCCACATCTCCAAGGTAATGCTGTTCAATCCGGTCACCAAGAAAGGTGACCGCGCGGGGTTCCGCAAGCTGGAAGACGGCCGCAAAGTGCGCTTCTTCCGGTCCAATAAAGAAGTGGTGGACGTCTGAGGGCGGTGCACATGGCAAGACTGCAAAAATTCTATCGCGAAACGGTGGTGCCGCAACTCACCCAGAAGTTCCATTACAAGAACAGCATGGAAGTGCCGCATATCACCAAGATCACGCTCAACATGGGCGTGGGGGAAACTACCGCTGACAAGAAGGTCATGGAAAACGCGGTCGCCGACATGACCAAGATCGCGGGTCAAAAGCCTATAGTCACCAAGGCCAAAAAATCCATCGCCACCTTCAAGATCCGCGAGGATTATCCGGTGGGCTGCAAGGTGACCCTGCGGCGTGCGCGGATGTATGAGTTTCTCGACCGCCTGATTAGCATTGCGCTGCCGCGCGTCAGGGATTTTCGCGGTGTGAGTGCACGCTCATTCGACGGCCGTGGCAATTTCAGCATTGGTGTGAAGGAACAGATCATATTTCCTGAAATCCAGTACGATCAAATCGATGCGTTGCGTGGCATGGACATCACCATCACCACCAATGCCAAATCCGATGTAGAAGCCCGGGCGCTTCTGGAAGCCTTCCACTTTCCGTTCAGGAACTGAGGACAAGCATATGGCCAAGACATCCATGGTGAACCGCGAAGTGAAACGCGCGAAGCAGGTGAAGCGCTATGCCAAGCAGCGCGCCGAGCTGAAACGCGTGATTCGCGATTTGGAGGCCAGCGACGAAGAACGCCAGGTCGCGGTTATCAAGCTCACTAAGCTGCCGCGCGATTCAAGTCCAAGTCGCCAGCGCAACCGCTGCGCGATCACCGGCCGCTCGCGAGGCAACTATCGGAAATTCGGACTGGGCCGCAGCAAATTGCGCGAAGCCGCCATGCGTGGCGACGTACCTGGGCTGCACAAGGCCAGCTGGTAAACTTTAATCGAGGGATATCGATAACATGAGTATGACTGATCCCATTGCCGACATGTTCACACGCATCCGCAACGCCCAGCTCGTGGGGCGCGTGGAGGTGAGCATGCCCGCCTCTAACATCAAATGCGAGATCGCGCGCGTCTTGAAGGACGAGGGCTATATTGAGGAATTCGTGCGCCGCGAACAGGACGGCAAGTCCGAGCTTGTAGTGACCCTCAAGTATCATCAGGGACGCCCGGTCATTGACCATATGCGCCGCGTCAGCCGCCCAGGTCTGCGGGTTTACAAGCGCAAGGACCAGCTGCCCAAGGTTCTGGGTGGCTTGGGCATTGCCATCGTCTCCACGCCCAAGGGCGTGATGAGCGACCGCGCCGCGCGTGCCGCCGGCCAGGGCGGCGAAGTACTGTGCTTGGTCTCATAACGGGTTATCAAGGACTTTTGCCATGTCTCGAATCGCCAATCTACCGATAACCTTACCCAAGGGCGTTGAAGCCTTGGTGTCCGGCAGTGCGGTGACCATCAAAGCCGCGAAATCCAGCCTGACACTGGCGATGCATCCGAGTGTGGTGGTGAAAAACGACAACGGTGTGCTGCGCGTGGCCGTCAAGGAAGGACACCCTGAGGCGGACGCCAGCGCCGGCACCATGCGCGCGCTTCTGAACAACGCCGTGAAGGGCGTGACCAAGGGCTACGAGAAGAAACTCGAACTGGTAGGCGTTGGCTACCGTGCCCAGACCCAGGGCAAGACGCTGAATCTGACGCTCGGGTTTTCGCATGCGGTGAACTACAAGGTGCCGGATGGCATCCACGTCGAAACCCCGAGCCAGACGGAGATCGTCATCAAAGGCAGTGATCGCCAGAAAGTCGGCCAAGTGGCTGCCGATATCCGCGGCTTCCGGCCGCCGGAGCCCTACAAGGGCAAGGGTGTGCGCTACACCAATGAGCGCGTGGTCCTCAAAGAGGCCAAGAAGAAATAACAGGTGGTTTGAGCAATGGACAAGAAGCCGATGGAAAAGAAACTCGCGCGCCTGCGGCGCGCGCGCCGCGCGCGCGCCAGGATCCGGGAAGTGCGCGCCTATCGCCTGTGTGTGCATCGCACCCCCAGCCATATCTATGCGCAGATACTCGCCCCCGGGGGCGACAAGGTGGTGGCCGCCGCTTCCACGCTGGAGAGCGCCGTCAAGAAGGGTTTGAAACACACCGGCAACATCACCGCGGCCGCCGCCGTTGGCAAGGCCATCGCCGAGAAGGCCAAACAGGCCGGCATTACGACGGTGGCGTTCGATCGATCCGGATTCCGTTACCACGGGCGCGTCAAGGCACTGGCAGATGCCGCGCGTGAAAACGGCTTGCAATTCTAAGGTGCAGCATGGCAAAAAAGATTGAAAACCTACCGACCAGTAACGACGGCATGCAGGAAAAGCTGGTGTCGGTCAATCGCGTGGCCAAGGTGGTGAAAGGCGGCCGCCAGTTCGGTTTCACGGCGCTCACAGTGGTTGGCGATGGTGCCGGCAAGGTGGGCTTCGGTTACGGCAAGGCACGCGAAGTTCCGAACGCTGTCTCCAAGGCCATGGAGCATGCACGCAAAAACCTGAAGCAAGTGCAGTTGCATGAAGGCACCCTGTATTACGCCATCCATGCACACCACGGCGCCACGCGCGTGTATATGCAGCCGGCTTCCGAAGGTACCGGCATCATCGCCGGTGGCGCCATGCGCGCCATATTGGAGGTCGCGGGCGTCAAGAATGTGCTGGCTAAGAGCTATGGTTCGCGCAATCCCATCAACGTGGTGCGCGCTACCATGAATGCGCTCACCGGTCAGCGTTCCCCGCATGAGGTGGCCGCAAAACGCGGCAAGACATTGGAAGAGATACGGGACTAACACCATGGCCAAGAGCAAGAACAAACAACTCAAGATCACCTTGGTGCACAGTACCTTCGGACGATTGCCCAAGCACCGCGCGTGTGTGCGTGGCCTGGGGTTGCGCCGCCTGCATCACAGCGTCAGCCTCGAAGACACGCCGCAGGTGCGCGGTCTGATCGAGAAGGTATCGTACCTGCTGCGGGTCGAGGAGGGTGAGCATGCGTCTTAACACGCTTTCGCCGGCGGTCGGCAGCAAGACTGTCAAGAAGCGCCTGGGACGCGGCATCGGTTCCGGACTGGGCAAAACATCGGGCAAGGGCCACAAGGGTCAGTACGCGCGCAAGGGCGGCTATCACAAGGTGGGATTCGAGGGCGGTCAAATGCCGCTGCAGCGCCGTTTGCCGAAGGTTGGTTTTCGTTCACATCTAAAGCGCAGCCGCGCGGAAGTGCGTCTGGATGCGTTGGCGCGTGTCGAGGCAGAGGTCATCGACATACTCGCCCTCAAGGCCGCCGGGCTGGTTCCGCTGCAGACCGACAAGGTGAAGGTCATCCTGGCGGGCGAGCTCAAGAAGAAAGTCACCCTCAAAGGCGTGCAGGCCACCAAGGGAGCTTTGGCAGCCATACAAGCGGCTGGCGGCAAGGTGGAGGACTAAGTGTCCCGCACCGGCGGCAACAACATGATGTCTTCCCTGTCGCAGATCGGGAAGCTCACCGATTTACGCAAACGCGTGCTGTTCCTGGTGGGCGCCCTGGTGGTGTTCCGCGTGGGCACGCATATCCCGGTGCCGGGCATCGATCCCGCGGCGCTGGAACGCTTGTTCGGCCAGCATTCCGGCGGCCTGCTGGACATGTTCAACATGTTTTCCGGCGGCGCCCTCAAGCGCCTGTCCATCTTTGCGCTGGGGGTCATGCCCTATATTTCGGCCTCCATCATCATGCAGATGCTGGCGGTGGTGGTGCCGAGCCTGGAAAAACTGCGCAAGGAAGGCCAGTCCGGCCAGCGCATCATCACCAAATACACGCGCTGGGGTACGGTGGTGCTGGCCATGTTCCAGTCCCTAGGTGCGGCGCTGGCGCTCGAGAGCCAGGGCGTGGCGATCCAGCCGGGATTCACCTTCGTATTCACCGCCACCGTCAGCCTTGTGACCGGCACCCTGTTTCTGATGTGGCTCGGCGAACAGGTGACCGAACGCGGTATCGGTAACGGCATCTCCATGCTGATTTTCGCCGGCATCGTCGCCGGTCTACCGGCAGCCTTCGGCGGCACCCTGGACCTGGTGCGCACCGGCCAGATGAACCCGCTGATCGCCATCGTGATTGTGGTGCTGGTGCTGGGTGTGACCGCCTTCGTGATCTTCGTGGAGCGCGGCCAACGCCGCATCACCGTGAATTACGCCAAGCGCCAGCAGGGCCGGCGCATGTATGCAGCCCAGACCAGCCATTTGCCACTAAAGCTCAACATGTCGGGCGTCATTCCGCCGATTTTTGCGTCTTCGATCATCCTGTTTCCGGCCACCGTCGGTAACTGGTTCGGACAGCAGTCCGGTGGCTGGCTGGCGACGGCCTTGCAGCGTTTCGCCGCTGCCATGTCACCGGGTCAACCGATCTACGTGATTTTTTACGGCGGCTTGATCATCTTCTTCTGTTTCTTCTACACCGCCTTGGTGTTCAATTCCAAGGAGACCGCGGAGAACCTGAAGAAATCCGGCGCCTTCATCCCCGGCATCCGCCCCGGACAACAGACCGCTTCCTATGTGGACAGCGTGCTCACCAAGCTGACATTCTGGGGCGCAATCTACGTGACTGGCGTGTGCCTGCTGCCTGAATTCCTGATCCTGTACTGGAACGTACCGTTCTATTTCGGCGGCACCTCGCTGCTGATCATCGTGGTAGTGGTCATGGATTTCATGGCGCAGTTGCAGGCGCACCTGATGTCGCATCAGTACGAAGGTCTGTTGCGCAAGGCCAACCTGAAGGGCTACGGCGGCACCAGCATCCGCTGAATATTCAATATGACGGGCGACGCCTGAGCGTCGCGGGAGTGGAAACATGAAAGTACGGACATCGGTCAAGAAAATCTGCCGCAACTGTAAGATCGTGCGGCGTGGCGGCGTAGTGCGGGTCATCTGCAGCGATGCCCGGCACAAGCAGCGCCAGGGCTGAACAGCGGTTATAAATTGATTTAATTAGGAAAAGTAGGCAAAATTACCTGTTTTGACGCGCCCCAGGCGGCGCTCATGAGGAGAGCTACAAGATGGCGCGCATCGCCGGCATCAACATCCCATCCAACCAGCATGCCGTCATCGGTTTGCAGAATATCTATGGCATCGGCCGTAGCCGTGCCAAGTTGATCTGCCAGGTCGCGGGTATCAAGCCCGAGACCAAGGTGAAGGACCTGACCGACGCCGAAGTGGAAACACTGCGTGTGAACGTCACCAAGTTCAGTGTGGAAGGCGATCTGCGCCGCGAAGTGTCCATGAGCATCAAGCGCCTCATGGATCTCGGCTGCTATCGCGGCTTGCGCCACCGTCGCGGCTTGCCGGTACGCGGCCAGCGTACCCGCACCAACGCGCGTACCCGCAAGGGCCGCCGCAAGCAAGCAGTTAAATAACCGGATTAACAGTAGCAGGATATAACATGGCGGAAGAAGCCAAAGATACCAAAGAAACTCAAGAAGCTCCGGTAACGGCAGTAGCCGAAGGCACGGTTGCCGCGCCAGCAGCTGCAGTACGCAAGCGCCCCAAGAAGACCGTGGTGGACGCCATCGCCCACGTGCATGCGTCTTTCAATAACACCATCGTCACCATCACTGATCGCCAGGGCAACGTGCTGTGCTGGGCTACCTCGGGTGGCTCCGGTTTTCGTGGCTCGCGCAAGAGCACGCCGTTTGCGGCGCAGGTGGCCGCGGAGAAAGCCGGCACTGCCGCGCAGGAATTCGGCGTCAAGAACCTGGAAGTCCAGGTGAAAGGCCCCGGTCCGGGGCGCGAATCCGCGGTGCGCTCACTGCACAACATCGGTTTCAAGATCGCGAATATCTCGGACGTGACGCCGATCCCCCACAACGGCTGCCGTCCGCCCAAGAAGCGCAGGGTTTAACATGGCTCGTTATCTCGGACCCAAATGCAAACTCTCACGGCGTGAGGGCACAGATCTGTTCCTGAAGAGCAGCGTGCGCCCGCTGGAATCCAAGTGCAAACTCGAATCCCAGCCTGGTCAGCACGGTGCCAAGCGCAACCGCCTGTCGGATTACGGCATACAGCTGCGCGAGAAGCAGAAGCTGCGCCGCATGTACGGCGTGCTGGAACGGCAGTTCCGCCGTTATTACAAGGAGGCTTCGCGCCGTAAAGGCGCCACCGGCCAGACACTGCTGCAGATTCTCGAATGCCGTCTCGACAATGTGGTGTACCGCATGGGTTTCGCCGCCACCCGTGCCGAGGCGCGCCAGCTCGTGGGTCATAAGGCCATCGAGGTGAATGGCATGGTCGTCAACATCCCGTCCTATCCAGTGAAGGCCGACGACCTGATCGCGGTGCGCGAGCGCGCCAAGAAACAGTTGCGCATCCAGGCAGCTATCGGCATTGCCAAGCAGGTCGGCCTGCCGGAATGGGTCGAGGTGGATGAGCAGAAGATGAGCGGCAAGTTCAAGGCAGTACCGGAACGCACCGAGATTCTGCCCGAGATCAACGAGAATCTGGTAGTCGAGCTTTACTCCAAGTAAATATTCATGTCACGGTCATAATCGCGAGGGATATCTCCCATGCAGGGTTCAGTTACGGAATTTTTGAAGCCACGCCTGGTCGGCGTGCAGGCGCAGTCGGATCATCAGGCGCGTGTGGTGCTGGAACCGCTGGAACGCGGATTCGGCCACACGCTCGGCAATGCCTTGCGCCGTATCCTGTTGTCCTCCATGCCCGGCTCGGCTGTAGTCGAGGTGGAGATCGAAGGCGTGCTCCACGAGTACACCACCATCGAAGGCGTGCAGGAAGACGTGGTCGATATCCTACTGAGCCTCAAGCAACTGGCCATCCGCATGCACGCGCGCGATGAAGCCACGCTCACGCTTTCCAAGAAAGGGCCGGGTGCTGTCACCGCCGGCGACATCCAGCTGGACCACGATGTGGAGATCGTCAACAAGGATCTGGTGATCGCACATCTGAACAGCGCCGGTTCTCTCAACATGAAGCTCAAGATCAAGCGCGGCCGCGGCTATCAGCCTTCCAATCAGCGCCTGAGCTTCGAAGAGGAGAGCCGGCCCATCGGCCGGCTGCAACTGGATGCCTCATTCAGTCCGGTACGGCGCGTCACCTACACGGTGGAGAGTGCACGTGTCGAACAGCGCACCGATCTGGACAAACTGATCCTGGAGATCGAGACCAACGGCACCATCGACCCGGAAGAGTCCATACGCCGCGCGGCCACCATCCTGAGCGAACAACTGGCCGCGTTCGTGGATCTCAAAGGCCGCGACCAAACACACGCCGGCAGCGAATCGCGCTTCGATCCGGTATTGCTCAAGCCGGTGGAGGAACTGGAGTTGACGGTGCGTTCCGCCAACTGCCTCAAGGCCGAGAACATCAACTACATCGGTGACCTGGTATTGAAATCCGAGGTGGAGCTGCTCAAGACCCCGAACTTGGGCAAGAAATCCCTCACCGAGATCAAGGACGTGCTTGCCCAGCACGGTCTGACACTAGGAATGAAGATCGAGAACTGGCCGCCGGCGAGCCTCAATAAAACCGCCTAAGGACACTTTGCCATGCGTCACCAGAATACCGGCCGGCAGCTGAGCCGCAACAGCGCACACCGCGAAGCGCTGATGCACAACATGGCGACGGCATTGCTGCGCTACGAAACTATTCACACCACCCTGCCCAAGGCCAAGGAATTACGGCGTTTTGTCGAGCCGCTCATCACGCTCGCGAAGCAGGATGGCCTGCACAAACGCCGTCTGGCATTCGCACGCCTGCGCGATGACGCCATCGTGGTCAAGCTGTTCACCGACCTCGGCCCCCATTATCAGGCGCGTCCCGGCGGCTACACGCGCATCCTGAAACACGGTTTCCGGCCCGGGGACAAAGCACCCATGGCCGTGATGCAGCTGGTGGACCGGGAAGCGCAGATGGCGGTGATCGCCGATGAACAAGCCAAGGCCAGGAAGACCAAAACGGCGCAGCCGGAAACCGAAGCAGCAGACAAACCTGCCAAGGCGCCCAAGAAAGCCAAAGCAGACAAGCCCGCCAAACCTGACAAGGCTGAAAAGAAGGCAGCGAAGTCCGCCAAAAAGGCCAAAGCTTCGGCGGACAAAGCCGAGAAGAAAACCGCCAAGAAGGCCACCAAGGCGGCCAAGAAAGCCAAGGCCAAAGACTGACCGCTACAGTGAGACAGTTACAAAAAGCCGGGCCGAGCCCGGCTTTTTTAATCCTGTGGCAAAGATGAATATGTTAGAGCGGTCGTCCGATGTACAAGGATTTTGATGTAGGAGCGGTCGTCCCGACCGCGATAATGTCGCGGCGATGACCGCCAGGCTCTTATTACAAAGTGATGAAAGGGCTGCCAGGGATGGCAGTCCTGGACTTTCAAGCCGCGCAGGAAGTGCGGCTTGAAAGGCGGAAATGCAGCAATGCAGGAGCTTTAATTTGTCTTCGCCACGATACATCCAGGGATCGCGGCTAACGTTTAGCGACACGCTGCATGCGCGGGGTAACGTCCAGATTTTCCTGGCGCTCCAACACCGGCCGTAGAAACCGGCCTGTATAGGAAAGCTTGTTGCGCGCGATGTCTTCCGGTGTGCCGGTGGTCACCACCCTGCCGCCGCCGTCGCCGCCTTCGGGGCCGAGATCGATCACCCAGTCGGCGGTCTTGATGACATCCAGGTTGTGCTCAATCACCACCACGGTACTGCCGCCTTCCCGTAGCCGGCGCAGTACCGAGAGCAGCTGGTCAATGTCATGGAAATGCAGGCCGGTGGTGGGCTCGTCCAATATATATAGAGTGCTGCCGGTGTCACGTTTGGACAATTCCCGCGAGAGCTTCACCCGCTGCGCCTCGCCGCCGGACAGCGTAGTGGCATTTTGGCCGAGACGCACGTAGGTGAGCCCCACTGCCATCAGGGTCTGGAGCTTATGCGACACCACCGGCACCGCGCTGAAGAATTGCGCGGCATCCTCGACCGTCATCTCCAGCACTTCGTGGATGTTCTTGCCCTTGAAGCGGATGTCGAGGGTCTCGCGGTTATAGCGCTTGCCCTTGCACACGTCGCAGGCCACGTAGATGTCCGGGAGGAAATGCATCTCCACCTTGATGACGCCGTCACCCTGGCAGGCTTCGCAGCGCCCACCTTTGACGTTGAAGCTGAAACGCCCCGGCGTGTAGCCGCGCGAGCGGGCCTCCGGGGTCTCGGCGAACAGTTCGCGGATGGGGGTGAACAGGCCGGTGTAAGTGGCCGGGTTGGAACGTGGCGTGCGCCCGATAGGTGACTGGTCGATGTCGATGATTTTGTCGATCTGTTCCAGTCCTTCGATGCCGTCACAAGCGGCGGGATCCTCTGAGGCTTCGTTGAGTTGGCGTGCCGCGAATCGGTAGAGGGTGTCGTTGATAAGCGTGGACTTGCCGGAGCCGGACACGCCGGTGACGCAGGTCATGAGGCCCAGGGGAATCTCCACATCGATGCCCTTGAGGTTGTTGCCGCGGGCTCTGCGGATGTGCAGCGTGCGCATGGGGTCTACCGGTGCGCGCGTTTCCGGGATCGCGATGCGCCGCCGGCCGGCCAGGTATTGGCCGGTGAGCGAGGCGGAGCTGGCGATGATGTCCTGGGGCGTGCCCTGGGCCACCACCCGGCCACCGTGCACGCCGGCGCCGGGACCCATGTCGAGCACATGGTCCGCATGGCGGATGGCTTCCTCGTCGTGTTCCACCACGATCACCGTGTTGCCTAGATCGCGTAGATGCGTGAGTGTCTCCAACAGGCGCGCATTGTCGCGTTGGTGCAGACCGATGGAAGGTTCATCGAGGATGTACATCACGCCCACCAGTCCTGAGCCGATCTGGCTGGCGAGCCTTATACGCTGCGCCTCGCCGCCGGACAGGGTCTCGGAGCTGCGGTCCAACGCCAGGTAATCCAGGCCCACGTTCACCAGGAACGAGAGGCGCGCGTAGATTTCCTTGACGATCTTGGCAGCAATCTGGCCGCGCCAGCCGCTTAACGAGAGTTTCTCGAAAAACTTTAACGCTTCGCCCACGGAGCGGCCGGTGATGGCCGGCAGGTTCTCACCGCCGACGAACACGTAGCGCGCTTCACGCCGCAGGCGCGTGCCGCCACAATCGGGACAGGGGCGGCTACTCAGATATTTCGCCAGCTCCTCGCGCACCATCGGCGATTCGGTCTCGTGATAGCGGCGCTGCATGTTGGGGATCACGCCCTCGAACGGATGGCGGCGCGTCAGTGAACCGCCGCGCTCGTTCACGTAACGAAAGGCGATGACCTCATCACCGCTGCCGTAGAGGATGACTTTGCGGATTCTTTCCGGCAGCGCGTCGAACGGCGTCTCGACGTTGAACTTGTAGTGCCTCGCTAGGCTCTGCAGCAGCTGGAAATACCAGGCATTACGCCGGTCCCAGCCGCGCACCGCGCCGCCGGCCAGCGACAGGTGCGGATGGGCGGCGATGCGCGCCGCGTCGAAAAACTGCTTCACTCCCAACCCATCACAGCTGGGGCAGGCGCCAACCGGGTTGTTGAAGGAGAACAGCCGTGGTTCCAGTTCCGCGAGGCTGTAGCCGCACAGCGGGCAGGCGAACTTGGCCGAGAACACCAGCTCCTCGCGCTGTGGTTCATCCATATACGCCACCCGCGCGCTGCCGTCGGCGAGCCGCAGGGCGGTCTCGAAGGATTCCGCCAGGCGCTGGCCCACGTCCGGCCGCACCTTGAAACGGTCCACCACCACCTCGATGCTGTGCTTGCGGCGCAGGTCCAGCTTGGGCGCCTGCTCCAATTCCAGCACTTGGCCGTCGATGCGCGCGCGCACGAATCCCTGGGCACGCAGCTCCGCGATCAGTTCCAGGTGTTCGCCTTTGCGCTCCTGCACCACCGGCGCCAGCAGCAGCAGCTTGCTGTCTTCAGGCAGCGCCAGTACCTGGTCCACCATCTGGCTCACGGTCTGGGCGGTAAGGTCGATGCCGTGGTCCGGGCAGCGCGGGATGCCGGCGCGCGCATACAGCAGACGCAGGTAATCGTAGATCTCGGTCACCGTGCCCACGGTGGAACGCGGGTTGTGGGAAGTGGATTTCTGTTCGATGGAGATGGCCGGCGACAAGCCTTCGATATGATCCACGTCCGGCTTCTCCATCATGGAGAGGAACTGGCGCGCGTAGGCCGACAGGGATTCCACGTAGCGGCGCTGGCCCTCCGCATAAATGGTATCGAAGGCCAGGGACGACTTACCGGAACCGGACAGGCCGGTGATCACGATCAGCCGGTCACGCGGCAGGTCCACGTCGATATTGGCGAGGTTGTGGGTACGCGCCCCGCGGATGCTGATGGTGTCCATTGAAACCCTGAAAAAATTGCGAACCGTTAACTATACGCCGGCATACGAGTCCGGTGCAAAACACCTGACCACCCGGTTTGATGAACAAGCCAAAGCCTGCACCATGATAAAATCCGCGCCTTTAATATCAATCGCGTCTCCGGGCTTGGCCCGACGGCGCATCTCCTACAAGCATCAAGGCGCCAATCCGCTGATGAAAACCGATTCCATGACCGGCGATGAACGCCGTGCCTCCATAGCACTGGCGGGGATTTTCTCCCTGCGCATGCTGGGGCTGTTTATGATCTACCCGGTGTTCGCCCTGTGGGCACGGCGCCTGCCGGATGCCAGCGAGTTCACCATCGGCCTGGCATTGGGTGTGTATGGACTGACCCAAGCGCTATTCCAGATACCCCTGGGATTTCTGTCTGACCGCCTGGGACGCAAACGTGTCATCGCCTCTGGACTTCTGGTGTTCGCCGCCGGCAGTGTAGTGGCGGCGCTCTCCCATTCCATCGACGGTATCATCCTTGGCCGTTTGCTGCAGGGCGCGGGCGCGGTGGGCTCGGCAACCCTGGCACTGGCGGCGGACCTTACCAGTGAGCATAACCGCACCAAGGCCATGGCCATCATCGGTATGACCATCGGCGTGTCCTTCAGCCTGGCACTGGTGGCCGGGCCGGTTTTGAATCGCTGGATCGGTGTGCCGGGGATTTTCTGGCTGACGGCAATGCTGGCATTGCTGGGTATCGGTGTGTTGTATGGGCTGGTACCCAAGCCGGCCATGAGCAGTGTGCATGCAGACGCAGAACCGGTAGCGTCGCTTTTCAAACGCGTGCTGACAGACCGAGAACTCCTGCGCTTGGATTTTGGTATCTTTGTGCAGCACGCCATCCTCACCGCCAGTTTCCTGAGCGTGCCGTTGGTACTCAAGCGCGCGGGTGTCAGTCTGCATGATCAGTGGTTCGTGTATCTACCGGTGTTGGTGGTGTCGGTAATCTGCATGCTGCCACTCATCATCACGGCCGAGCGCGGCCGCATGAAACCTATATTTCTGGCAAGCGTGGCGACGCTGTGTGTTTCACAGCTGCTGTTGCTTCTAGGGCATGATGAGTTGCTGCTGGTCATCGCAGCCCTGCTGGTGTTCTTCACGGCTTTCAACCTGCTGGAAGCCAGCCTGCCGTCGCTGATCTCGCGGGTGGCGCCGGCCGAAGCCAAGGGCACGGCCCTCGGCATCTACTCCAGCTCCCAGTTCTTCGGCATCTTCGTGGGCGGCGCCCTGGGCGGCTGGCTGCAAGGCGTCTGGGGAATCAGCGGTGTGTTTGGCCTGTGCGCGTCGCTGGCCGGTTTGTGGTTGCTGGTGGCGATCGCCATGCGACCGCCACTCGCTCAGCAGGTAAAATTATCCTGAATGCCAAACCCTACACCTGTATGATCTTGCAAGCAGGGGAATGACAGTAATCTGCTATGGTTTAGTCAACTGACAAGGCGCCTTTTTAACTTGCAATCCGCGAGTCGCCTGCCTGTCAGGTGCGCCATGCGCCACGATAACCGGGAGCGCCAGGTCAATGCACTATAAAGGCATCATTCTTGCAGGCGGATCGGGCACACGGCTGTACCCGATAACCCGTTCCATCAGCAAACAGCTGCTGCCTGTTTACGACAAGCCAATGATCTACTACCCACTGTCCACGCTCATGCTGGCAGGTGTACGCGAAGTCTTGGTCATCTCCACGCCCCAGGATCTGCCGCGCTATCAGGAACTGCTGGGCGATGGCGACCAGTGGGGTATGGCATTCAGTTATGCACCGCAACCCAAGCCGGAGGGTCTCGCCCAGGCATTCATCATCGGCGAACGCTTCATTGGCCATGATCCGGTCGCATTGGTGTTGGGCGACAACATATTTTATGGCCAGGGCATGTCAGGGCAGTTGAAGACGGCTGCCGGACGCGGGCAGGGCGCCACGGTATTCGCCTATTACGTGAAAGATCCCGAGCGCTACGGCGTCGTGCATTTCGATCAACAGGGCGTGGCTCAAGGGATTGAGGAAAAACCCGCCAAACCGAAATCCCATTATGCGGTCACCGGACTGTATTTTTATGACAACGACGTGGTTGGCATCGCCAAGCGCATCCGCCCTTCGGCGCGTGGCGAACTGGAGATCACGGATGTTAATCAGGCCTATCTCCAGCGCGGTGATTTGCGCGTCGAGCTATTGGGCCGCGGTGTGGCATGGTTGGATACCGGCACCCACGAATCGCTGCTGCAAGCCTCGAACTTTATCGAGACCATCGAGAACCGCCAGGGTCTCAAGGTGGCCTGCCCGGAAGAGATCGCTTTCGGAAATGGGTTCATCGATGCCGGGCAACTGCGGCATCTGGCGGAATCCCTGAAGAACACTGCTTACGGCGATTATCTGTTGCGCCTGCTCAACGAGCGCAAACGGTGATGAAATTCATTCCTACGGCCATCCCGGACGTAATCATGATCAAGCCCCACGTGTTCGGCGATGCGCGCGGTTTTTTCATGGAGACCTGGGAGCAGCGCAAGTTCGCCGAGGTCGGACTGCCGTGGCAGTTTGTACAGGATAACCATAGCCGGTCCGCTCAACATACCCTGCGGGGCCTGCATTACCAGATCATGCAACCCCAGGGTAAGCTGGTGCGGGTGATCGTGGGTGAAGTATTCGATGTGGTGGTCGATCTGCGACGCAGTTCCCGCACCTTCAGCCAGTGGGTTGGCACCACACTGTCCGCCGAAAACCAACAGCAGTTGTGGGTACCCCCGGGATTTGCGCATGGGTTTCTGGCGCTGAGCGAGACTGCGGATCTGGTTTACAAGTGTACCGATTACTATGCGCCTCGGCACGAGCGTACGCTGGTATGGAACGATGCCGACCTCAACATCAGTTGGCCGTTACCCCCGGGCCAGACACCGGTGCTGTCAGACAAGGACAAGGCCGGCGAGCCGCTGCGGATGGCGCAGACCTACCCGTGAAATTTCTGATCACAGGGGCGGCGGGCCAACTGGGTACTTCGCTGTTGAAGACCGCGCCTGGCGATAGCGAGATCCAGGCTAAGGATACCGAGCTGGATATCCGTGATCAGGCGGCACTGAGAAAGGCCGTGCATGCATTCCGGCCGGCTGTGATCTTGAATGCCGCGGCTTACACGGCCGTGGACCGGGCTGAGAGTGAGCGCGAGCCGGCGTTTGCGATTAATGCCAGCGGTACAGAAAATCTTGCCCGGGTGGCGCTTGAATGTGGAGCACGCCTGATACATATATCCACGGACTTCGTTTTCGACGGCAAGAAATCCTCGCCTTACCTGCCCGAGGACGCGATGCATCCCCTGGGGGTGTACGCCGCCAGCAAGGCGGAAGGTGAAATCCGCTTGCGAGCCTTGATGGGGAACACCGCGGTAATCCTGCGCACCGGCTGGCTGTATGCCGCCGAGGGCCACAATTTCGTCAAGACCATGCTACATCTGATGGCCGAGAAGGACAGCCTGAGCGTGATTGCTGATCAAGTGGGCACGCCGACCTGGGCAGTGTCGTTGGCAAAGTTGATCTGGAAAATCACCCGGAATCCCGCCATCAAGGGTACCTATCACTGGAGCGATGCGGGGGTAGCGAGCTGGTACGATTTTGCCGTAGCCATCCAGGAGGAAGCCATGGCGTTGGGGCTGCTCAACAAGTCCATCCCTATCCGGCCCATTGCCACCGAAGAGTATCCATTGCCCGCCGCACGCCCTGCTTACAGCGTACTGGACAAGCACGCCACCATGACAGAAACAGGTATCACTCCGGCACACTGGCGCGTCAATCTGAGAGCCATGTTGAAGGAACTGGTACATGCGTAAGTTGCTGGTCACCGGCGGCGCCGGATTCATCGGTACCAATTTCGTACACTACTGGGTCAAACAGTACCCGCAGGATCGTATCGTTGTGCTGGATGCGCTCACCTATGCGGGCGATATCAAAAACCTCGATCCAGTCAAGACGCATCCCACGTTCCGCTTCGTGCATGGGAATATCTGTGACGATTTACTGGTGAATAAACTGTTTGAGGAAGAGCAATTCGACACCATCGTGCATTTCGCGGCGGAAACCCATGTGGACCGCTCCATATCCGGCCCGCATGCTTTCATTCAGACCAACATTGTCGGAACACACATCTTGCTGAAAGCCGCAAAGCGCGCCTGGCTGGATGACAAAGGCTGGTCACGCCCAGCGCGTTTTCACCACGTATCCACCGATGAGGTCTATGGCTCGCTCAGCATGGACGAACCGGCCTTCACTGAAACCACCCCCTATGATCCGAGCTCGCCGTATTCTGCGAGCAAGGCGGCCTCCGATCATCTGGTGCGCGCCTATCACAGAACCTATGGCCTGCCAGTTACCTTGAGCAATTGCTCCAATAACTACGGCCCTTATCAATACCCGGAGAAGCTGATACCGGTAGTGATCAACCAAGCGCTCGCCGGCCGGGCCATTCCTGTTTACGGCGACGGCAAGAATGTCCGCGATTGGCTGTATGTGGAAGACCATTGTCAGGCGCTCGACCGTATCTCACAGGATGGCAAAATTGGCGAGACTTATAACATCGGCGGCGAATCGGAGATCAATAACATCGAACTGGTTGGCCGTATTTGTGAGATATTGACTAAGATGCGACCAATGAAGCGTTCAGGCGGCTACAAATCGCTGATCGAATTTGTCAACGATCGCCCAGGACACGACCGGCGTTATGCGATGAATATAACCAAGATCAACACCCAACTGGGGTGGAAACCGCGGGTCAAGCTCGATCTCGGTCTGCAGCGCACGGTAAACTGGTATCTGAGTAAAAACGGATCGGCCGGGACGCCGGTTTAGTCAGTCGTTGTGGCGGTGGTGTTTCCGGGGTGGGTTATGTGCTTAAACAGGCGTTATACGTGACCCAGGAAGCCTGAACCCGTAAAATGGCATACCGGCTTGTTAAGGATAAGGCAGGCCCGAAATCACAAAATTCAAGAGGATTCAGTCATGGCACGCGGCGTAAACAAAGTCATTCTGGTGGGTAATCTGGGCGCTGACCCGGAGACCCGTTATATGCCCAGCGGCAGCGCGGTCACCAATATCCGTATTGCTACCAGCGAGGCCTGGAAGGACAAGGAGAGCGGCGAGCAGAAGGAGCGCACCGAGTGGCACCGCGTCACCTTCTATAACCGGCTGGCGGAAGTCGCCGGCGAATTCCTGAAGAAGGGCTCGCAGGTCTATATCGAAGGCAAGCTGCGTACCCGCACCTACGAGAAGGAAGGCCAGACCCATTATTCGACCGAGATCATCGCCGACAACATGCAGATGCTGGGTTCACGCGCCGGTGCCGGCAACCCGGACCGAGTTCCTGAAGAGAGCGCCCGGAACCCAGCACCTAAAACGACCGCCACGGAACCCAAGAGTGCGGATTTCAGCGACGACGATATACCTTTTTAGATGATGTATTGCCTGTAGTAGGTATCGTCTAACCGAATAAAAATTTCTTACGTCCGGCAGATTAAAGATGCGGACTCTACTCATCCTATTAACATGTACCGATGAATAAATCTGTCCAGCAGCACGGAAAACCATTGAATGGACTTCACGTCGATGACGTCACAGCAGCTCGAATTAAACAAGATGCCATCGGCTTCCAGTCGTGGGATCTGACCCAACGTCAACTCTGTGACATCGAGCTTCTTCTCAACGGGGGTTTTTCACCACTCGAAAGTTTCATGAACCGCGCAGATTACGAACGCGTGGTGGAGGAGATGCGTCTGACTGACGGCCGTCTTTGGCCTATGCCTGTCACATTGGACGTGAGCCGGGAATTTGCCAGCAAGCTAAAAACCGAAACTAAAATCGCCCTGCGGGATGCAGAAGGTGTGCCACTGGCACTGTTTACGGTGGAGGACATCTGGGAACCGGACCTACGCCGCGAAGCACGTGTAGTTTTTGGTACAGAAGACGAGATGCACCCAGGTGTCGCTCATCTGCTGCATATATCAAACCCTGTATATTTAGGTGGGCGTATCGAAGGTATCGAGTTACCCACGCATTATGATTTCCGTCAACTGCGGCTCACACCGCAAGAAGTGCGCGAGCAGTTCAAGCAACGTGGGTGGAGCAAGGTAGTGGCATTCCAGACTCGTAATCCTATGCACCGGGCACATTTGGAACTGACGCACCGTGCAGCCGAACAGGTGGGTGCCAAACTGTTACTCAATCCGGTGGTGGGCATGACCAAGCCGGGCGATATTGACCACTATACCCGGGTGCGTTGCTACGAACACCTGATCGATCATTATCCCGAACATTCGGCGCTGCTGGCTTTGCTGCCCCTGGCCATGCGCATGGGTGGACCGAGGGAAGCGGTGTGGCATGCCATCATCCGCAAGAACCACGGCTGCACGCATTTCATCGTGGGCCGCGATCACGCTGGTCCTGGCAAGGACAGCCGCGGCAAACCTTTCTATGGTCCCTATGATGCTCAGGAAATGTTGAAAAAATATGAGAATGAAATCGGTATACAGATGGTACCTTTCCAGATGATGGTCTACGTCAAGGAACGCGGCGGTTATGCGCCCGAAGACGAGATCAAGCCCGGCGAAACCGTCATGAATATCTCCGGTACCGATTTGCGTGAGCGGCTGCAGAAGGGTTTAGAAATCCCTGAATGGTTTTCCTACCCGGAAGTGGTGGCGGAACTGCGCAAGACTCATCCGCCGCGCAACCGGCAGGGCTTCACGGTGTTCTTCACCGGATTGTCAGGCTCCGGAAAATCCACCATCGCAAATGCGCTGATGGTCAAGCTGCTGGAGATCGGTGGCCGTCCAGTGACCATGCTGGATGGTGATTTGGTGCGCAAGCACTTATCCAGCGAGTTAGGTTTTTCAAAAGAACATCGCGACATCAATATTCGTCGCATCGGCTATGTAGCCAGCGAAATTACCAAGAACGGCGGCGTGGCAATTTGTGCCCCTATTGCGCCGTATGCCGCGACCCGCTTGGATGTGCGTCATATGATCCAACCTTTAGGCGGATTTTTCGAAATCTACATTTCGACTCCCATTGAGATCTGCGAGCAACGCGATCGCAAGGGGCTTTACGCCAAAGCACGTGCCGGCGTTCTCAAGGAATTTACCGGTATCAGTGATCCGTATGAAGCGCCGGAGAAACCTGAACTTATACTGGACACGGGCCAGGGTACGGTCGAGGAAGAGGCGGAACGGGTCATGCAGCTCATCAAGTCGGCCGGTTTTCTTGAATAGCGCTGTTATGGTAGGAGCGGCGATGACCGCCATGGACGGCGGAAATGCAGATTTTGCAGGAGCAATAATCTGCTCTCGCCACGATTATTTTGAACCAGAATCGCGACCCGGAGGATCGCTCCTACAAGAAATGTGATTGGTACGAGCGATGGTCTCCACCGCGATGGTTTGGGATTGAGAATCGCGGCGCGGACCAGTGGTCCGCCGGCCACTCCTACATGGAATTGCGTGGTAGGCGCGGCGGACTCCGTCGCAATTCAGCGAGGCAGTTGCAGATAGACAGTGTAGATTCCTTACAGATTTAGCGAGATCAGGATGCAGTCGGAAATGAACGATTCCAAGCACAATCATCAAGAAGCGCTTCTACAGAAGCTGCATGATCGCCAGGCGGTGATCGGCATCGTGGGTCTCGGCTATGTCGGATTGCCGCTGATGCTGCGTTTCACCGAAGTCGGTTACAAAGTCATCGGTTTCGACATCGATCCGGACAAAGTGAAGACGTTGCAGCAAGGCCGCAGCTATATTAAACATATCGCTGATCCGAAAATCGGCGCAGCCATCAAAGCGGGATTCCAACCCACCACGGATTTCGCGCGCGCCAAAGAGGCGGATGCACTGATTATCTGTGTACCTACACCACTGAATTCGCATCGCGAGCCGGATCTCTCATTCGTCACCGACACCATGGATGCACTGGTACCGCATCTGCGCTCCAGCCAGGTAGTTTCACTGGAAAGTACTACTTATCCCGGGACTACCGACGAGGAACTCAAACCGCGTATTGAAAGTCGTGGTCTACGCGTTGGCAAGGATGTATTTCTAGTGTTCTCGCCCGAGCGCGAGGATCCAGGCAATATGAATTTCACCACCTCCAACATTCCAAAAGTGTGCGGCGGTTATACGCCAGCTTGCCGTGACATCGGCGTAGCACTTTACGAGCAGGTGGTTAATAAGATAATACCGGTCAGTTCCACCCGTGCGGCCGAGATGACCAAGCTGTTGGAGAACATACACCGGGCTGTGAACATCGGATTGGTGAATGAGATGAAAATCGTTGCCGACCGCATGGGTATCGATATCCGTGAAGTCATTGATGCAGCTGCCAGCAAACCCTTCGGCTTCGTGCCGTATTATCCGGGCCCGGGCTTGGGCGGGCATTGCATTCCCATTGATCCGTTCTACCTTACCTGGAAGGCGCGCGAATACGGCGTGCATACCCGCTTCATAGAACTCGCGGGTGAGGTCAACAGCGCTATGCCGGATTGGGTAGTATCAAAAATCGTGGATGGCCTGAACAAGCGGGGTAAGGCCCTGAATGGCAGCCATATCCTAGTATTGGGGATTGCATACAAGAAAAACGTGGACGATATGCGCGAATCACCCTCGGTGCATATTATGGAAATACTGCGAAGCAAGGGTGTCCATGTGGAGTACTCCGATCCTTACGTACCGTCATTCCCAAAGATGCGCGACCATAGTTTTGACCTCAAGAGCATTGCATTGACCGATGAGTCGCTTACGCGCTTCGATTGCGTGCTGGTGGCTACAGATCATACCGATTTTGATTATGACAAAATTCGCAAGTATGCAAAACTGATCGTGGATAGTCGTGGTGTCTACCGCGATCAGTATGACAATGTCGTCAAGGCTTGAAGGATGCGATGAATATGACTGGTAATTACAAACCAATATGCGATCGGAAAATCCGATTTGCCCTCGTGGGTTGTGGGCGCATTTCTGCGAAGCACTTCGAATCCCTGCAAAAACACGCGGAACATGCCGAGTTGGTAGCTGTGTGTGATACCGATGCGACTGCTCTGAAGGCGGCTTGTGGCAATACTGAAGTCAAAGGCCACCCTGACCTGAAATCTATGCTCGGGGCCGGGGGCTTCGATGCCGTCATACTGGCCACACCGAGCGGCCTACATGCCAGCCAGGGCATACAAATTGCCAAAGCCGGGTTTCACGTGGTGTCGGAGAAACCCATGGCCACACGCTGGGAAGACGGCAAGGATTTCGTCAAAGCCTGCGATGAAGCGGGCGTGATGTTATTCGTCGTCAAGCAGAATCGCCGCAATGCCACCATCCAGTTATTGAAGCGTGCCATCGAAAAAAAGCGCTTCGGACGTATCTATATGGTCAATGTTAACGTCTTATGGAACCGCCCCCAAGCCTATTACGATAGCGCTAAATGGCGTGGCACCTGGGAATTCGATGGAGGTGCCTTCATGAACCAGGCAAGCCATTATGTGGATTTGCTGGACTGGCTGGTCGGGCCGGTGGAATGTGTTCAGGCCTTCACAGCCACCCTGGCACGCAACATCGAGGTGGAAGACAGCGGTGTGGTGAGTATCAAATGGCGCTCCGGCGCACTGGGTTCCATGAACGTCACCATGCTTACATACCCCAAAAATCTTGAGGGCTCCATTACGATACTGGGAGAGAAAGGCACGGTGAGAGTTGGGGGCGTCGCAGTCAATGAGATCCAACACTGGCAGTTTGCTGACTCTGATGCCGACGACGAGCTTGTCAGAAAAGCCAATTACGACACCACCTCAGTCTATGGTTTCGGGCATGCTCTCTATTATGAGAACGTCATCAAAACACTGCGGGGTGAAGCCGAGGCTGAGACCGACGGCCGCGAGGGATTGCGCTCCTTGGAGCTGCTGGTTGCCATATACATCTCGGCGCGCGATGGTCGCAGAGTATCCCTGCCGCTGGACTATTGATCAAGGAATGCCGTGACATGGGTTATTCCGCACATGAAACTGCCATCGTCGATGCCGGCGCCAGAATCGGGGAAGGTACGCGTATCTGGCATTGGGTTCATGTATGCGGTGGCGCAGTGATCGGCGAGCGCTGCTCGCTCGGTCAAAACGTGTTTGTGGGAAATCGCGTGCTCATCGGCAATAACGTCAAGATCCAAAATAATGTATCGGTATACGACAATGTGACGCTGGAAGATGACGTGTTTTGCGGCCCTAGTATGGTGTTCACCAATGTCTATAATCCGCGCGCCGCGGTTATTCGCAAAGACGAGTACCGTGATACGCTTGTTCGTCGCGGTGCGTCACTGGGCGCTAACTGCACCATCATATGTGGTGTAACCATCGGCCAATACGCATTTGTAGGTGCTGGCGCAGTTATCACCAGTAATGTCATGGATTTCGCGTTGATGGTGGGTGTGCCAGCGCGTCATATCGGTTGGATGAGCCGCGCTGGAAACAGGCTAGATCTGCCAGTTCAGGGTACGGGACAAGCATTGTGTCCGCAGACCGGTGAGGTGTATATATTGCGTGACGGCCGGTTGTCTGGCGTCTGATGCCCAAAATCGGAAATATAGATGGAATTCATCGATCTTAGAACTCAGTATGAACTGTCGCACAAGGCCATACTTGAACGAATAAAACATGTGCTTGAACATGGAAAGTTCATCATGGGGCCGGAAATCGAGGAACTGGAACGCACGTTGTCAGAATATACGGGGAAGCGGCATGCGATTTCCTGCTCTTCCGGTACTGACGCACTGCTCATGCCGCTGATGGCGCGCGAAATCGGACACGGGGATGCCGTGTTTACCACGCCGTTTACGTTTTTTGCCACCGCCGAAATGATATCGCTTGTGGGGGCAACGCCGATCTTCGTGGATGTTGTACCAGAAACTTTCAACATAAACCCCGAGCAATTGCGCCTTGCGATTCGTGCAGTGCGCGAGAACGATTCCACGATTTATCCCTTGCCAAGGCTGAATCAGCCACTCAATTGTGCCGCCGTGATCGCCGTGGATATTTTCGGTGTCCCGGCCAATTATGAATCCATAGCCGCCATTTGCCGGAAAGAAGGACTATTTCTTATTGAAGACGCAGCCCAATCTTTTGGAGCGAAATATCGTGGCCGCCCTGCATGTTGTTTTGGCGATGTTTCCACCACCAGTTTCTTCCCGGCAAAGCCGCTTGGATGTTACGGTGACGGCGGTATGGTGTTTACAGACGATGAGGCACTGGCCGCAGCCATGCTTTCCATTCGCATACATGGCAAGGGCGAGGACAAATACGACAATGTACGTATTGGACTGAACGCACGCATGGACACATTGCAGGCGGCAATCTTGCTGGCGAAGTGGCCTCAATTCGAAGGCGAGCTGCAGCTTCGACAGCAAGTGGCAGACCGGTATGCGGAATTATTTACAGCCGTTGGATTGTCGAAGGTTTTACCGCGTGTTCCAAAAGACTGTTTGTCAGCTTGGGCACAATATACCGTACGTGTTCCCGGTAAACGCGATAGCGTGCAACAGAAACTGAAATCGCAAGGGATACCAACAGCTGTCTATTATCCAAAACCGTTACATTTACTGAGTGCCTACAGCGGTCTTGAATATAAACCTGACGATTTCCCGGTCTCCGAGCAGGCCTGTCATGAAGTGATGAGTTTACCGTCCGGTCCCTATTTGCGTATAGAGGATCAACAACATCTTGTGAGCGCGTTTGCGTCAGTGATGTAAACGCTGTGTCTATTGTGCCGGAACATGATACGCCACCGCTGGCACCGATCCACCGCGGCAGCGTGTGCATGTTTGTTTACAACACCTTTACCCATGATGCGCGTGTCCGTAAAGAGGCCGAGACGCTGTTGGCTGATGGTTGGTCGGTAACGGTAGTAGCGTTGCGAGAAGGAACGTTGCCGGAAAGACAGATGTTGGGTGAGATTGAAGTGCTACGCGTGATAAAGGATCCAGTGCATTTGAGATTCTTGCGAATTTTTCGCACGACAGCCTTGTTGACTCCCGTAATCAAACTATGGACGCTGTTGCGGATAAATTCTCTCATGCATGCAACTGTAGGAAGATTGTTTCGAAGGTCACGAGGTAAACAGAATGTAAATACCGACACTCAGCCGCGTTTTCCAGTTTGGTATTGGCCATTGCTTATCCTGGTTTTTCCAATAAGCATACCAGTGATGTTTTGGGAGATTGGCATCTATTATTTCGTAGAACCGAGATCTGATGTGGAGTACAACTCTCCATGGCAGGTTAAATTCTACGCACGAATCACGATGTCTGTCTTGCGCTTTTTTATCCGAACAATGGTGCATGGATGGCGCAGGATGAAAAGGGGATTCAAAATCACATTAAGGATTTTGAAAGGATGGATATACACGCTATTGTTGAAGGTGTTGCTCAAGTATCATCGGCCGTTATGCTTTTCCGACTATTATCTACGAGCCAGAAGGGCGCTCACAAAAAGACATTTCGACGTTTACCATGCGCACGATCTCAATACCTTACCACTAGCATGGTGGATGGCGCGTGCTACCGGAGCCAAGCTCGTATATGACTCACACGAGTACTATCTTGAGCGCAATATGCAAAAGCCTTACGGACGGTTTTCTAGATGGTGGAGGCTCAAGCTCGAAGGTTTCCTGCTAAGGCGTTGCCAGCTTGCTATTACTGTCAATGAATCTATAGCTGAGGCTATTGGTAAACGTTACGATATTGCGCCGCTAAAGGTTATCCGCAATACCCCTTCACTCCAGCGACCTGTCGATGCGCCGGTCGGAGATCCATTACGTGAGATTCTTAAAATCGATGCGAAAATAAAGATTTTAATATATGTGGGCGCCATTACCTTCAATCGTGGATTGAAGCAATTGATTTCTGCTATGCAACTGCTGCCAGAGTGCGTTTTGGTATTTATGGGACCAGGAAGCGAGACGTACAAGAAAGAACTCTTGAAGCATGCAGATTTACTAGGTATTGTCCACCGTCTTTATATTTTGGAAGCAGTACGTTCTGATCTTGTCACTACGTATGCGGCCTGCGCGGATATTGGTGTCGCCCCAATTGAAAATAAATGCCTGAGTTACTACTACTGCTCGCCAAACAAGGTGTATGAGTATGTATTGGCTGGCATACCCGTTATAGCTAGTGATTTCCCTGAATTGAGGAAAGTCGTTGAAGACTACGGCATTGGCATGACATTCAACCCAGATGAGCCAGAGAATATCGCGCGCGCTGCGCGTGCTGTTCTCGATGATCCTGCCATTCTTGAACATGTTCGTCGTAACATGAAGCGCGCAGCAACAGATTTCAATTGGGAAATCGAGGCTACAAAACTGACGGAATATTATCGGGAATTGATGGGGTCTCCATGACCATTCGCAAGGAATATTTCGAGTATCTACGCCATCTGGGAAATACCGAGCCGGTCTCCGCATTACACAGCAAAAAAGATGCCCCCAATCTCGTGGTTTTGCGGCATGACGTGGACCATGATCTTGATATTGGGCTTGAGATGGCATATTGGGAAGCAGAATACGGCTATCGCGCCACCTATTTTCTTCTGCATTCTGCCGATTACTGGAACGACTCTCGTTTTATCGATAAATGCCTGCAGTTGCAGGATTTCGGGCATGAAGTAGGACTGCACCTCAATATGTTGACTCGCTGGTTTACAGGCGAGATTGACGATGTGGCTGATGCGATTACCTCTCTGGTTAAGCCACTGAAACAACAAGGAGTACGAATCACCGGTGTATCTGCGCATGGCGATCGCGCCTGTTATAAATACCAGTTCAGCAATTATTGGTGTTTTCGCGACTTAAAGCCGGCCGATCCTGCCTTGCGGGAGACTGGTCTTTCAGCCGAAGGCATTTCACCCGAAGACCCCAAGCATGCCTTGCAATACCCTGCCTCACACCAACTGCAACGCGCAGATGGCGCAACTTTTCCTCTGTGGAGCATCGGATTGAAGGAGTGCGGGCTGGTATACGATGCCATGCATGTACCATTTGATGATTATTTCACGGATAGCGGGGGCAGCTGGTTGCGCAGTCCTGACCCTATGACCGCCACTTTAAAGAGCGGCCGGCATCAAGTCCTATTTCATCCGGTGCACTGGCTGGGTAAAGCACGCCAGTACTTCTTTCTGTCCACTGCGCGCTCTGGCAGTACTTGGCTTGCAAGAGTACTCGATGAAGCAAGTTCCGTGCATGCCCGTCATGAATATGCGCTGAATCATTATTTTGACGGAATACAGATGTTAACCCGCAAGGAAACAGGCGCCGGATTCACACAACTGCTGGAACAGCGTGAAAAGGTTGTGAGTTTGCTGGCAGATCTCCGCATGGATATCGAACATAATAAGCGCGACTATGCCGAGGTGAATGTATATCTGGAACAGTTTATCCCAGAATTAAAGCAGCTTTTCCCCGAAGCGACCTTGGTGCAACTTGCGCGTCATCCCGCCGATATAGTCAGATCAATCATGAATCGGGATTGGTACACGACTCCGGATGATAATCTTCATCCCAAAATCAATAGACCCACATGGAAATGGTTACCGCAGTTCGATAAATGCTGCATTTATGTTGCCGACGTGATGTTGCGTTTATCGGTTGCATGTCCAGTAGTTATACGCCTTGAAGACATCGCGACCAACAAGGAGCAACTTAAAAAGTCACTACAGAGTGTGGGAATCGCTTTCTACCCACGTCTTGCTGAGCCGGTGCATAGAACATCTATAAATAATGGACAGATAAACCAGATGTCAGCTTTAAATAAGTGGAACGTTTATCAGCGTTGGCGTTTCTGGCAGGTCTGCGGGTTCGTGGTGGATCAATTCTATAGCGATGACCGATGGCGCTTAACTTGGCGTGATTACATTATACGGTTTCTCCAGTATCCACTACGGTTTGCAACCAGGATACTCAGAAAGACTGCAATCGTTGGCGGTGTATCAATAAATTCCGTATTAGATGTGCCAGGAGTTATTTTGGTAGAAGTGCAATTTAATAATAATAACGACAGCAATTTGCGTATTTCTAATCTAAATGCAAAGAAAAGCGACGAGGCTTTACTGCTAACGCTCGTAAATCCTAGTCAACATGGATATATGACGTTAGGACACTGTCCGTGGCGCAGAATAAATTCTAAACAGGGTTGGCCAGTAAACCCTGGACGTTATTATGAGCTGTTAATTGATGCAGAAGTTCTAGGGCGAGGAGAGGCGCGTGTCATTGCGTTATGCTTTGGGAACGACTTCGAATTGCGAATGAAGAAAAACCTGGCTTATCTACGACCGCACAGCGTCACGCACCCAGTTTCATATCGGGCACCGGAAGGCATTTCGCGAATCGATTTCGCAATTTACCTTCAAAAGGATCAGCCGCAATTGAGTGTGAATTTGAAAGGCTTCCGGTTAATCGAGCGTAGTCTTGTTGGGCGAGGCTAACGCCATGAGTCACGAGACATACAGCGATCCGTCAATTGCTCTTGAGGCCACAGATCGCTTTTACGAGTCCGAACAGGGTTTCGAATACACAGAGGAGTATGTGGTTAAATGGCTACGAGCACACGTGAAGCTGCCGGCAGGTGGCCGCGTACTCGACTTGTGTTGCGGCGATGGAATCTGGTCGCGAGGCATGCAACTCATTAATCCTGACCTGGAATTATTCGGTGTCGACATCTCCAAAGGCGGCATTGAAAAGGCGCGCCGACTGCTGCATACCGATGTCGGGCATTTTCTTGTGGTTGATGCGGAAAAGCATTTGCCTTTTGATGATGGTTATTTTGACGTGATTTTTGCCCGCGGACCGGGACTCTATAACCAGCATGATATGGATCGCCCGGGAAGCATCGCGGTGATCGAATCTTGGCATAGCAAACTTTCGCTACAAGGACTCTTTTATTCGATATTCTCTTCAGAACCGAGGCTTATGGGGACCTATACCAGCATGGAGGATGCGAAATTGCCCTTCAACCGTAGTCCGCGCAAGACCGAGAGCGTGGATTTTCGCGGAGGGAAATACCACCATTCAGTGCAGTCGTTCCTGGTACCTTTCTGGAAGGCCGGCAACGTCAAGATCATTCGCTATTCGTTTTTTGAAAACCTGCATTTCTTGATAACTCGTTTGAAGGCTCAGGAAATGGCTGATCAAGGACAAGAATAATAAGAACCTCGTCGTACCGGTCAGCATCCGGCCTGGAGCGGACGATCAGGGGAAATGCATAAGGTCTTTTCTGATTACCAATGCTTGTTAAGAACTTAGACGGTTGTACCGGAAAACTTATTATATATATTATTGATTGTGCTTAGTGGGGTGATCTCAATGGTTGATGAGAAAAATAAATCGGAGGAGTTCTGGGATAAACGCTGGAATGAACTTAACAAGTTCAAAGATGCTGATCGCCATACACAGGCAGCACATAACACCTCAAAAGAAGTTACTGAGGAAGATATAGCAAATGCCAAAGAGAAATACGAAGGTCTTGAAAAATTTATTCATAAGACTATAAATGCACTTAAGATTAGCCCAAAGAGCTTCGTGGAAATGGGTTGCGGTACAGGCTATTGGATCGATTTCTTTATAAAGAATTACGGACTCTCGCCAGTGAATATTCTTGCCACCGATATTTCTTCAGCTCCGCTGGAATTTGTAAAGGCAAAGTATAGCGATATAAATATCCTTAAGTATGATATTAGCAGGGATTCTCTTGGCAGGAGATACCTGCCCAGAAAGAATGCCTTCTGGCGTAAACGTTTTAATATCTGCACCGCAATGGAGATGTTTCAGCACGTGGTCACTGAGGACGGGCTGACGCATGCGATCAAGCAAATCGAGAGTTGTAGTGATTTATGCATTATTTGCCCGATCTATAATGATCAGGATCACGAAGAACTTGGGAAACTGGTGGATGAGAACAAGCATTATAAAAAATACTGGAGATTTGACGACTATGCAACGAGACTGAATAAAATGCAGGTTGTAAACTTAAATCCGAGTAAACCAAACTTAAAATTGAGACGATGTCTAGTTCTTATCCGTAAATAGATACGATTTGAGCCAAATGTATGAATTTTATACGCATAAGTCTGATTCCAATTACTTAACTTTAAAGATATAAATTGAATATCTTTTATTAAATCAGTAGCTATTAGATGGGTGGCTGTGGATTTTGAATACGTGCGTATAATGGAATGGTTGCCGCTAGCGGTCGGCGAAAGTGCTGGGATAGAAAGACTTCGATGCTCGTACCGGCAGTCTTGACAGTCTTAATAAGAATAAATTTGTACTTATGCGATATGACCATGGCTTTCGATATATCTGCTTTTAGTAGCCTGCGGCCAAGAGAGTATCGGACATTTTCAATTGCTTGAAAGCCAACTCCCACCGGGGATCGGACTTAGCAAAAGGGGTGGAGAGTGATCGTAGATTTTCTTTAACCCAATTCGTGGCCCGCGGATTCAAAGGTGAACCTATGAAAGCACCAAGTTTACTCACGGTATTATGTGGCTCAATCAGCAAGTCTTCATGACGCAAAAGCAGGTAATTATCACCGAATAGTTTCTTTCCTGTGACATGAGTTTGTTCGAAAGCATATTTCCAGATAAGCAGGATGCTCATAAAGTCAGGACAGCCGGCAAGATGCCGGTATTGCGGTTGTTTGAGAATAAGGTCAGAAAACGCCCGGCTTGACCACGCGGTATATGCCGATGTTTTGGAAAAGAAAGTATCCGCGTCAGGAAACCTGTCCTTATATTTACCGTTTTTCCCAAACATATACGACGTGGTGACATGCCTGGGATCCCGAACCAGATGCAGAAGCCTGGCATCTGGCACAAGTTCTTTTAGAACAGCAACCTTAGAATACATGCGCGTGAATTTTAGAAAAGTCTTCGGCGCGCTCCTGATGAGAAACAAGATATATTCCTTGCAATATCCCGGCAATTCGGTTTCAAATTCCAACTCGGGTTTTCTCGGAGCGCCGTAGTTCAGAAGATTTTCTGACACGAATCCTGGGAAGTTCTTTAGTAATTGGGGGTTTTCTTTTAGAAATCGCTCCCGGGCCAGACGCAGGTTGGCGAACAGGTCTTTATTAGCATGCGCACTGCTGCCGCCTCCTAAGGTCGTTTTTCCCGCAGCCAAGGGCTCATAGAAACATTCATAGGTTCCATCTTCCATCATCAGGTCAAACCAGATTGTCGTGCCTGAGCGACGCATGCCCTGGGCGAAAACTGTTAGAAGCTTTTCTTCGTTCGCCATAGCAGCTACGTGACGTGAGCGAGCAATTGTGCGTATGCGCTGACTGTCTTGGCCCAATCGCGATATTTTCTGCCGTGGCGTGTGCCGTCGGCAAACTTTTGAGCGTTTACGGGGTCGGTGAGACTTCTAATTGCGTTAGCAAGATCGCCGACATCCGGCTCATAAGCAGTGATACCAGATGGGGTTTCACCGATTGGCCGACTCTTTACAAGCAGACCGTCTACTCCATGGGTTATCACTTCATTTATAGGCTGGATGTCCAGACTGATGGTCGGGATGCCAAAGGCCAGAGCCTCATAAAGATGAAGTCCCAAGCCTTCCCACCTGCTAGGCGCCATGGATACATTGCTGGAAGAAAACAGGCAGTAGTAGTCCTCCATTGAAACGTCCTTATCCTGAACAGTAACCCTCGGATCATCTATGGGGGGTGCTGGCTGCCCGCGGTCCAGTTTACGTATAGCTTTCAATTCATCAAGTGTTGCTGGACATGTGAGATCTGACGGACTAAGTGGACATTGGGTTTTTATCAAGAGCCGCAGTGCAGCATCAGGTACATCTGCAAATGCCTTGATGACCGCACCGGTGGGTTTTCTGGCTGACAGATAGCCGCCAGCATAGAAAAAGTTACGGCCTTGATTGCTGCGATGTTGAGTAAAAGATAACAATTCCGGATGACATCCCCAAAGCAGGTAAGGGCTATCTATCCCAAAACTATGATACCGCTCTCTTTCGCAGAGTGTGAGGGAATAAATGATAGAAAATGCTTCGCGCGCTTCTTTGGCGTGTTTTTCAGCAAAGCTTTCCCAAACAAACCGCCCAATTGTAACGAGACCCTGCTGACGCAATTTTCTGATGCAGTCAAACTGATAGTTCTGGTCAAAAAACGCAACGTCTATATTGCATTTCCTGCTCCATGCCAGATACTCAGTCTCACTGATGTTATAGGCACTCGCCTTTGTCACACCCTGTTGCTCCCAGATATCGTTATCTGAGGTATAAGTGGGGAACACAAAGCTTTCGGTGGTTGGTCTAGCCAGCACGAATGTCTTATGCCCCAGTCCATCAAAGATCGATCGGATGTGTCGGGCAACAGTCGCCTGCCCACGGTTAAACCAGTGACTGACTATGCCTACGTTCATTGGATTTCATCGCATTGTTTGGCGCATTTTGTCAAGAGTGCCGATTGCACAAATCAAAAGCGGGGTTACCAATATTGTACGAGCGGTATAACCTGTGCCGTGTTTGTAGGATTTCTACTTAACGATTGTGCCTGAAATTGCCACGCCATTCAAAATGTAATTTTTATTTGAATGTGTGTTACCAGTTCTTATCAAAGACCGTCGTCATATTGTCATCCTTCTTCGCCACCAACAAGGGCAAGAATTTCATCGCGTTTTTGCTCCATGAGCGCACGATCATGTTGAGCCTCCACGTTTAGTCGTATCAGTGGCTCGGTGTTTGACGCACGCAAATTGAAACGCCATTTATAGAATTCCATACTTAACCCGTCAAGGTGTGAAATTGCCGTGCTTGCAGTCGTGTAATTGGATTCAACACTTCGCAATACAGCAGTGATGTCACTCACGCGCCTATTGATTTCGCCACTGATTGGATAACGCATCATCATTTCTGCGATCAGAGAAGACAACGACCGATTACTCTTGCTTAATAATTCGAGCACCAGCAGCCATGGGATCATGCCGCTGTCAGAATACGCGAAATCGCGAAAATAATGATGCGCGCTCATCTCGCCCCCGTAAACCGCATCGGTATCACGCATTTTTTCCTTGATGTAAGCATGACCACATTGGCTGGCTATGGATTTACCTCCATGGTCGGTAACCACTTCCTGTGTATTCCAGATAAGTCGCGGGTCATGGACTACAGCGGCACCCGGGTGTCGGTCCAATATCACCGCAGCTAACAGTCCCACGAGATAATAACCTTCGATAAAATGTCCATGTGCATCAAAAAAGAAACAGCGATCGAAATCCCCATCCCAGGCAATACCAAAATCCGCTTGTGATTCCGTTACGGCCTTGGCTGTTACTGACCGGTTTTTCGGCAACAGGGGGTTCGGCACGCCATTCGGAAAGGTCCCGTCAGGCGAATGCTGCAATCGAATGACGTCCAATGGCAGATTGAGCGCCAGCGCATCAAACACAGATCCGGCACAGCCATTACCCGCATTAACTACGATGCGAGCCGGCTTAATGATGTCTGGGTTAATAAGCCCGAGTATCCGCTGTATATAATGAGCGCGTACATTTACTTCATGTTGTGACCCATGTAGAGGCCCGTTACCCGCGTGTGGGTTTGCCTTCACCCAGCGTGCAAGCTCATTCAATCCACTCTCGGCATTGATGGGTCGCGCGTCTCTACGAACGAACTTCAATCCGTTGTAATCGGGCGGATTATGGCTGGCAGTGATCATGATGCCGCCATCAGTACCCAGGTGTGCCGTAGCGAAGTAAATTTCTTCCGAGCCGCACAGCCCGATATCCAGCACCTCGACTCCCGCTGTACGCAATCCCTGCGTTAATGCGTCCGCAAGCATGGCACTGGATGGCCGCACATCCCGCCCGATCACTACTTGTCGTGCATTGAATAGTTCCGCAAACCCGGCACCAATGCGGCGCGTCAAATCCGCATCCAATTCGTCGGGAATACGGCCGCGTATGTCGTAAGCCTTGAAACAGCGGGTATTACCCATGTGTTGCATTGCGATAGTGTCTAAGGATTCTCGATACGGCCATAATGATCCTCGAAACGGACAATATCCTCTTCGCTGATCTGGCTGCCCGTCTGAATTTCCACGATTTCCAATGGTTGATCGCCTGAATTACCGAGACGGTGCTTCACTCCAAGCGGAATGTAAGTAGATTGGCCCACACTCAGACGCAGTTGTTCATTATCGCGGACTATGTCGGCCTCACCGGATACCACCACCCAGTGTTCGGCGCGATACCAGTGCATTTGTAGCGATAGACTAGCGCCTGGTTTGACATGCAGCCGCTTTACACAGAAACGTGCACCTTCTGCGATGGTCTCGAACCATCCCCAGGGACGAAAAATGCGCCGGTGCAACTTGCCCTCTACGCGGCCCGATGTTCTGAGTTGCTCCACCAATTCCTTGACTGCCTGGGCATAATCGCGATCTGCCACGAGAACTGCATCGGGTGTTTCCACCACCAGGTGATTTTTCAATCCCAATGCCGCCACCAGCCGGGACTCACTGCGGATATAACTGTTTTCGCAGTCCACCTCCAGCACATCGCCCATCAAAGCATTGCCGTTTTCGTCTTTCGCACTTACCTGCTGCAAAGCCTCCCAGGTTCCCAGGTCACTCCATCCAGCTTGCAATATGACGACTTTAGCGTGGTCGGTGTGTTCCATTACTGCGTAATCGATGGAATCAGCACGGCAGGAAAGAAAGGCGTCACGTCCGGGGCGGATGAAATCCATGTCCCGCTGCGCGGACTCAAATGCGGACCGGCAGGATCTGAGGATATCGCTTGCATACGTTTGTAAAGCCTGTAAATACGCTTCGGCACGGAACAAGAATATGCCACTGTTCCAAAGGTAGCCACCGTCATTGAGATACTGTGCAGCATGCGCAACGTCCGGCTTCTCGACAAATTGTAGTACCGGACTGACTTTTGCCTTATCGATCTTTTTAGTACGTATATACCCATATCCTGTTTCCGGCCGTGTCGGCGGGATACCGAATACGACCAGCTCGCCGGCCTGGGCCGGTGGAATGCCCGTACGTACAGCTACGTGAAAAGCAGGAATGTTACTTATATGGTGGTCCGCCGGCAGTACTAGCAAGATAGCGTCGGGCATCAGTCTTTGGGCCTCCATAGCCGCCAGGGCGATCGCGGGAGCCGTATTGCGGCCCTCCGGTTCCAGCAATATGTGCGGTGAGGTCAATCCGGTTTTATGTAGCTGTTCACCAACTATGAAACGGTGCTTTTCGTTACACACTACTACGAGTTTTCCCGTATCGCAGAGACCTGAAATTCGTGCAACAGTCTGTTCCAGCAGGGATACATCTGAACCAAGGAGTGGCAGAAATTGCTTTGGAAAAGCTTCACGCGACAACGGCCATAGGCGCATGCCTGAACCGCCGGCAAGAATGACTGGAATCATCCGCATTCAAAACTACTACACGAAAAGCAATGATAAGTTGTTGTGAAAGAGCATTTTCTGTCACCATCTTGGCTATTGATAACCGACGACGACCGTACGATATGATTTTTATGAATATGTAGTGCGGAGATGACTCGTTGTGTCAAGTAACACCTTTGCCTGGATTCATCTTGCTGTTCAAGAAAACCATAGATCTATGGCCTTACGGCTAAAAGTCCACATAGGGCCGTTATGCAATTTCGAGCACATCATACACAAGCTCCATCCGACAGTGCGCTGTTTCTAAATATATTCGTCAGGTAGGATTACAGGTAGGATTATATGAAGTCAGCAGGTCAGACCGGATCTAGGGATTATTGGATCGAAAGTATGACCACTAGCTATAAATACCCTAATACCAGATCACAAACCGAATAACTGAGAAACACCTTCACGATATGTTTATATCTTTAATTGGTATAAATAATCTGTTTTGAAATCGCCATGAGTGTTAACATAACAAAATCAGCTTTTTGATTGGATATACCATTAACAGAATGCCTGATATGTGATCGACCTGACTTGCAGCTTGCTGTATTTAAGATCAATCCATTTCAATAACGTGCTGGATAAAGCAATTGTATGGTAATTGCATGGACTCATAAGATAGTTGGTGCAGTTTCACGCACGGTGCGCGTGTCATTAAAATCATTCCTTATACCCGTGATACCGACTCGCAAGCCTATTGCTGCTGATGCCAAGTCTACAACGGACGAACTGTCGAACACTAAGTATTTACATTCTTCGGTTCAGGTGATTGAACCTGGAATCGTAAAATTGGATCCGATGGCAGGTCACTCAGACTGCAAGGGCCTGCCCGGTTGCCTAGAACAGTTTAGGACAATGCGGGATAAACTGGTCGGGACTTACATCATGCTCAATAATCCCGATAAGGCACAGATCGTCGCAGCACAGTTACCTTTGCATGAATACACATACGATTCATATTTTGCTGCGTTCAAGCGCATACACAGTGGTAATGCATTCAGGGAAGCCCGCAAATCCGATCGAGCCGGGTATGTATGCGGCCCTTTTAAGCACCGGCTGTACATACCTGATCTGGTCGAAATAAATCATTCGAAGGCCATGCGTACCGGCAGGCCGATGGGGGAAAGCTATCAGAGATCAGTTGAGGAGATGGGCGGGGCTCCAGGCAGATTCATCGGATTTTGCTGGCCCGAATGCCCTTTGCATTACTCCATGTACTGGGGGATTTTCAAGCCTGAACCGGGACACATGCAGGGTGCAGTTCAAGTGGATAGGCGTCTGCTTGGGTACGTGGCACTGCGGCGAAATGGCAATTACGGAATCTACAGCATGATACTCGGGCATGGTGATTATCTGCGTGATGGCATTATGTATCGTCTGCATCTTGCCATAGTCGAATGGATGCTTAAAGGCGAGCATCCGGCTGCGCGCGGCGTTAATACCTTGATTTATGGTGGCTTTAAAGATGGCCTAGATGGATTGAAATTATGGAAGAAACGTGCTCAGTTCAGACCCGCCTGGCTGTTAATTGATCAACTATCGTTGGATCGCGGCAATCAGCTTGCAGCTGGCTCATGATCTAAATAGATATAGGGTCGACATCCATATGCAGCAATCAGCACACATAGATACTACCATATCCATATGGAACGAAGCACACTGCAAAGTTCCATATGCATGAAATGAAAAATCTTGATCGGAAACTTAGAGTTGTCAAATCTGATGACGGTATTGATTATTTCTCGGATTATCTCGATCTTATTAAGTTGCCACTCGTTCGTCTTTCTGAAGTTGCGACCACACCACCACCACGGTATGCCATTCGCCATGATGTGGACCATGATATCGATACGGCACTCCTGGTTGCCGAAGCGGAGGCGAATCGCGGATACAAATCAACCTATTTTCTGCTCACACCCGGAAGTTATGGTGAGGAAACGAATTATTATGGCACCATCAAAGATGGTGTCATAACTCATAATCCGCAGCTTATTGAAAAATGCAGATGCTTCATTGAACTCGGCCATGATATCGGGTTTCATAACGACGTAATATCCCTCGCATTACGTTTCAGAAAACATCCTGCTGACATCCTGAAACGCGAAGTCGATTATTTTTCGGACAACGGCATACCACTAATCGGTACAGCTGCCCATGGTAGTCCTTTAGCGAACCAATTGAATTATATAAATATGGAGATATTTGAGGATTGTTTCAGAAAAAAACTGGTGTACGGTAGAACTATAGAATATAAAGGCTGGCAGGTGAAACTTAATAGCCTGAAATTAATCGATTTCGGTTTTCATTATGAAGCCTACTCATTGCCGAAAGATGCGCGTATATCCGATTCCGGCGGTCAATGGGGTGGCAGGATTTATCGTATAAAACTAAACGCTGAGCTTAATGGTTCGTTCAGTAAAGATAAATTTCTCGAAAGGCTTGCCAATCTTGTTCTCGGGAAAGTCTATTCTTTACAAATCCTTATGCACCCCTGTCATTGGGACGTCTATGATGAAGCGGGGATTAAAATATCATCCATAGTCCGATCGACGCCCGTTGCGAAGACAGATTGACGATTGCATTCAGGGAAATAATCATGCTGTCCAAACTTAGAACATTGAAAGTCATCAAGCGAGATGACGGAATAGATTATTTCAATGATTTTCTTGATCTGGTGAAACTACCGCTAATTTACATGTCGGAGATGAAGAATGCTTCTCAGCAATGCTATGCCATCCGTCACGATGTTATCCATGATATCAATGCGGCTCTGCTCATGGCAGAAGCCGAGTCACAGCGCGGTTACAAATCGACTTATTATTTGCTTACCCCGGGTAGTTACGGCGGGGAGACTAACTACTATGGCACTCTACGGGATGGCATGATCGCACATGACCCGGAGCTAGTTCACAAATGCAGACGCTTTATCGATCTAGGACATGAAATTGGTTTTCTAAATGAAGTGTTATCTCTCGCATTTCGATTCAAACAAAGTCCCGCCGACATACTGAAACGTGAAACGGAATTCTTTGTACAAAACGGCATTCCGCTGGTCGGTACGGCATCACATGAAAGCAGTTTGGCGCACGAGCTGGAATACATGAATTTAGAGATATTTGAGGATTGTTTCAAGCCGGGATGGGAGCGCGGCAGAATTGTGGAATATGAGGGCTGGCAGATCAGACTTCATAGTCTAAAGCTAATCGATTATGGCTTTCATTATGAGGCATCTTCGCTGCAGAAAGATGCGCGCATCTCTGATTTCGGTAGTCAATGGGTGGGCAAGATTGGTGAAAGAAGGATTAAAGATTATCTAGGTGATTCGTTCGGTAAAGAAAAATTTTGCGAAATGCTTACTTGGCTTGATTCAGCGGATATCCATAGCTTACAAATTCAAGTGAATCCATGTCATTGGGATGTGTTCGATGAGGCAGGAATCAAAATATCACCCATCGAAAGACCACTCTCTGTTAGAGATATCAGGGCAGGGAATTTACCCAAGAAATCGACATTGACACATACACTCAGAACACTGAAAGTCATCAAACGAGATGACGGAATAGATTATTTCAATGATTTTCTTGATCTGGTTAATCTCCCGCTGGTTCACATATCGGAGTTAAGAGAAAAGGTCCCACCAAGGTATTTCATACGTCATGATGTGGATCACGACATTGATACCGCGTTGCTTATCGCTGAAGCGGAGGCGCAGCGAGGCTACAAATCCACCTATTTCTTGCTGACACCGGGCAGCTATGGCGAAAAATCCAACTACTATGGCGCACTTGAGAGCGGTCTGATCGTACATCAACCCGACTTGATAGAAAAATGCCGGCGATTCATCGGCCTAGGACATGAAATCGGTTTGCATAATGATGTCGTTTCGCTCTCCCTGATGCTGCAGAAAAACCCGGAGGAGATACTGCGCCGGGAAGTGGATTTCTTCGCAGATAGCGGAGTACCGCTCATTGGCACCGCCGCACACGGCAATCCTCTCGGACGTAAGCTGAAATATTCCAACTACGAGATATTCTCTGATTGTATTCGGAAGCGCATAACACCCGATCAGATTGGTCGAAGCATCGAATACCGCAATTGGCGCGTTAAATTGCATAGACTTCGGCTAGCGGATTTCGGTTTCAAGTACGAAGTCTATTTTGTATATCGAAATTCGGATATTGCGGACACCGGCAGCCGCTGGCTTGCCGAGCTTATGGCGGGCGCTCCTAAGGGCACGCTCGCGCCACCTATGACTAAAGAGGAATTCAAGCAGCGGCTATCTGCATTCGTAGCTCAACCAATAGTGACGTCTCTGCAGATATTGCATCACCCTTGCCACTGGGACGTGTACGACGAGGGCAGAAATAAAATCTCTGTCATGGTTCGCTCACGGCCAGGCGGCGTTGTAAACAGGGTTGGAACTCAACTCGAAACTATAGCTGGGGATGTGCTGAAAACGGGGAAAACAGTCCAGTCAATGTTAAAGCAAACAAAGGAGGTAAAGGGAAAGCCTAGCGAGAGCACAGGAGGCGCGAATGCTGATGAGGACATGGATGCAGGCAAGACCGTACATCCCGTAAGCGTGATTTCATCAACCTTGAAGCGCGGGTTATTTTCGCAGATATTTAGCCGGTTGCGAGTTTTACTGTTTAGAAGGCATAAATAATCAATCGCTTGAAATCGGGATGGCGCTGCCAGCTAGATTGCATGACGATTAAGCAGGAGCTTTAAATGTTCGGTTTCGTGAAATTGTCAGCCTATGCACGGACCGTTAACCTTGTCGTCAAGGACCTGTTATGGCATCAAGCTAAGCTAACGCTGCCAGCGATCGGTCTTTACTTCTTTGGGATAGGTGCGGGATTGCTGGCAGTGGGAGTCGCAGAGCGGTTCGCTGAAAGTCTTCAGAAACATTCTCCAATGCGTTTCTACCATCACGATTGGAATCCAGCATCCCCATGGGGGCTGTTAGCAGTAGGCCTTGTTATTGTCATTCTCTTGTTATTGCAGAGCTGGACGCAGTATCGTGCCGAGAAATTGCAATCGATTCTGGCTGTGGAATACCAGCGATTTTGTATGCGCAGACTTTCATGGTTACTGGCTACAAAAGGTATTGGATCACCATCCTTGGACAGCGTGCTGGCCGGGAAGAATGCGCGCGAAGTGCTGCTCCGCGTACTGACAACAAATTGCGCTCTTCTTCAGCGCATAGCCTATATCACCATGGGTGCGGTACGCTCGGTATTCACACTATTGGCATGCGCTGTAATACTGTTGATCGTATTTCCCTGGTTAACACTGTTGCTTGGCGGAATTATTGTCATATCCATGTGGCTGCATGCGTATAACAGCATAAAAGCCGCGAGGGATACCCGAACCGAAGAAGATACTGCTCAGAAAGCAACGGAACAGTACAGAAATGTTTTGAATTATATATTGACGCCAAATCCAGCAAAAAGCCCAAGCGCTGAAGCCTTGATTAATCGCACCTTTACTGAGGGAGAAATTGGGACAAATCTGGATGCCAGAATATCTATATATTCCATTTTTGCCACCAGCCGTGCCGTGACCGGCATTACATTTGTCGCAATAGTGGCAGCACTTTTCTTATTAGCTGCGCTGATTGGCATAAAGATAGATCTTAATCACGTGGTATTGTTTGTATTGCTTACAAATTTCGCATATTCCAGCCTCAAAAGCACTATGGTGAGCATCACGAGTCTCAATCGCTTCTACCAGCCCGTCAATTATTATTTCATGCTGGTCTCCAAGCTCTCGGGCGAACTGAAATCTTGGCCATGGGAGCAAAGAGCTGGAGAGCTCATCGCCAGCCTCCCTAAGATGAGCGCGGGAGTAATGCCAGTATCTTACATGCAAGATTCGTTCATTCCCGGTCTGTACCGATTTATAGCCAGCAAGTCCAATGGAATATTCTATTCAGTCCGATACCCTCCCTTATTTCTTGAAGGAGTGCCGGTAAGCTCGACCCTGATTGATTATATGCCGTCTGCAATCAAGCGCACTGAACTCGATCCTGAGTTGTTAAAAGCAATACAGCCATTGATTGGAGAGCTATGGAGCAAAGTCGATCAACCTATTGCTACAGATATCTGGCGTACCTTCACTCATGACAATTTTTCAGAGCTCCAACTTTTAATGCTTTTATCAGCACCAGCTTCTGTAGTTGTATGTGTAGAATCGACCATTATCCAGGTATGGAAAGACAGAAACCTGTTGCAATATTTCGAGACTTGGGCGACAAATACAAAAACCATTGTGGTCTACAAAAACGGTATTTCCCGTGGCGTGGTGATGCAGGAATCCATTGCAATTACTTGGAACAACGGCGAAATTGAACTACAGAATGTGAGTGACTTGAATGTGCAACCTGGCAGCCAGGCGCCGGAGGTGCCCATTGATGTTACCCCGGAGATAACGACTGATGTGACATTGGGCTTCTGATGTCAGCAAACCACGGCAATTTGGTTTGCGTTGCCAGTTCCGTACATCCCATGCATGATCCACGCATCTGGGAAAAGGAAATCCCGGCAATAATCATGGCGGGATACCGGGTGTGCTGGTTGCATTGTGACAAACATGAGCGGCGCCATGGACACCACTGGTTTACCCTTGGATTGCCCAGGCCTCATGGTCGCTGGCGACGCGCCTGGCTTGGAAATTACCGGTTCTTGTTGATATTGAGACGCTTGCGGCCGCGGATCGTGCATCTCCACGATCCGGAACTGCTGCCGTTGGGATTATTGGCCCGGATATGCGGCATGCGCGTGGTGTACGACGCCCATGAGCACCTGCCACGGCAAATTGCTGCTAAGCCGTGGATTGTTCCTGCTTTGCGGCGACCATTTTCCCGTCTCGCTGGATTTCTGGAGCTCACTTTGTCGCGCTTCATGACTGGTATCGTAGCGGCTACGCCGGATATTCAACAACGCTTTGCCGGCACGGTGAATAATGTTGTGTTGGTCAGAAATTATCCCATCGTGGAACGCTTTTCTATAACGGTTCCGGGCGCGCAGCGCAGGGGAGCGATCTATGTCGGCCGTATTTCCCTGGACCGTGGACTGCCCATCATGATTGAACTGGGAAAACGGCTCGGTGAACCGATAACACTCGTTGGCCGCGTGGATCGTGAGGCAGCTCCGTTGCTTGAGCATGGAATTAGGGATAGTGGTGTCGATTACCGCGGCGAACTGCCTGCCAGAGATATACCGAATGCGCTGGCGGGTGCTGCGGTGGGTCTGTGTCTGCTTTCGGCGCAACCTAATTACCTGACCGCTTTGCCAACCAAGTTGTTCGAATATTTTGCCGCCGGCATTCCCGCAGTGCTATCCGACTTTCCGTTTTGGGGCGATATCGCGCAGCAATCATCCGCCGGCATTCAAGTTGACCCATCGGATGCAGACGCAATCTATACGGCGGTTTCCACGCTGCTCGCAGATGCGAATAAGCGCGAAATTCTGGGCAAAAAAGCGAGGGCATATGTTATGCGCAATGCCAATTGGGCTACAGAAGCCGCGACTCTTAAGTCCTTTTACAAGGCGCTTTAACGCCGCCGGTTATATCCATGCGCATCTGGCTTGTACATCAATATGCGACTCTCCCGCAACAAGCGGGCCTGACACGCGCCTTTGATTACTGTAAGGCGCTGGCAGAGCGCGGGCATAGTGTGCGCATCATTGCCGGAAGTTTCGATCATTTTTCCTCCCATCAGGCGCATCTCGCAAATGGCGAGAACAAGCTGCTCGAGCAGTTTGAAGGCGTAGAGTTTTTGTGGCTTCGCACTTCTGCATATCGCGGCAATTCTCTGGCGCGCATCATTAACATGCTGCAATTCATGTGGAAGGTGATGAGACTTAAAGTGGACAACATTCCAGATGTGATTATTGGGTCCAGCCCGAGCCCGTTTGCGGCCTTTGGAGCGCAGCGACTCGCACGGCGTCTGAATGTGCCCTTCGTGTTTGAGGTGCGGGACCTATGGCCCGAGTCCATTGTGGACCTGGGCAGGATATCCCGCAGACATCCGCTGGTATGGCTGCTTTCCAGGATGCAACGCTCTTTGTGCCGTAGCGCATGCGCAGTCGCAACGGTGTTACCAAACAGTGAGCAGTATATCCATGAGCTCGCCGTGCGCCCGGTGCGTGTGGAATGGTTGCCAAACGGCGTGACCGGGACTTCGGCACCCCAATTCACACTTGGAAACAATGCGCGTTTTACGCTGATGTATTGTGGCAGCCATGGTCTTGCCAACAATCTCGAAGACCTGCTACAGGCCGCAAAGATATTGGAACGAGATTTTGATGGGATACCGGTGCACATCCGTCTTGTGGGTGAAGGGGCCAATAAGGCCGGTCTTCGGCATTTGGTACAAGAATTGGGGCTGACGTGTGTGACTTTTGAAAAGCCTGTGGCCAAGCGTGATGTGAGACGAATACTCGTGGAAGCCGATGCTTATATCCTTCTATTCAAGGATGTGCCATTGTATCGATACGGTATTAGTGCAAATAAACTCTTCGATTACTTGGCGATGGGGCATCCGATTCTTTTTGTAGGCAATGGACGTTATCATCCATATGAGGATTGCAGCGCCTGCATACGTATCCTTCCTGGATCACCGATGCGACTGGCTGAAGCCATAGTCAGCCTGGCGAGAATGTCATCCGTGGAGCGCGACGAACTTGGACGTGCAGGACCTCAATTCGTATCTTCCCACTTTCTTATCCCGGATCTTGCCGCACGTATGGAACATCTGCTGGAGGATGTTCGTTCAATGAATCCATAAGTATTAAGCAAGGCTTACTAGAGTTTATTGATTTATGCAGCTATTGGCCGAGGGTGCAGGGTGACCAAGATTGCAGCACTGGCTTTCGCGTTTTTTGTATCGTTGATACTGACTGGTTTATTATCCCGCTGGCATGGCTCCAAAGTGGCGATAGATCATCCTGGGGCCAGATCATTGCATCTGCAGCCGACGCCGAGGCTGGGTGGGGTAGCGATAATTGTAGGTCTAATGGCCGGACTCGCCTGTCTCACACTGACAGGTACGACAACCTTGCCGCTATTTTATTTTGCGCTGCCGGTAGCAGGCATCTCTCTATTTGAAGACATACGCTCGTTACCTCCATTACTGAGATTGTGCGTACATGCAGCGGCAGCATTCTTTGTCGCGATTCAATATATAAACATCACCCTGATATTCGCGCCGGACGTATCTGTTACCTGCGGATGGATGACTGTCGTTTGCTTGATAATAGCCATCGTTTGGATGACGAATCTGTACAATTTTATGGACGGCATGGATGGTTTGGCCGCCAGCATGTCTGTTATCGGATTTGGAGCATTAGGTCTGGCCTGCCTCAGCACAGGCGCAAACGATCTCTGCGCACAGGCATGGATAATTGCTGCGGCTACCGGTGGGTTTCTTGTATGGAATATACCGCCAGCGCGAATATTTATGGGCGATACGGGATCTACCGTGCTTGGCTTTCTTGCAGCCTCTTTGAGCCTGGAAGCCGCGGTTCGCGCAGCGGTACCATTATGGTTTCCAGCCTTGGTATTTTCGCCGTTCTGGGTTGACGCGACGATAACCGTGTTTCGGCGTCTGTTTAGGGGAGAATACATTTGGCTGGCTCACCGAGATCACTATTATCAGCAGTTGGTAATTTTATGTAATGGCCGGCATGCTCCGATTCTAATTGCTGAATCAGCGGTGATGTTGGCTTGCAGTGCCTCTGGTATAATCGCGCTGTATTCACAGCGCGAATGGCTGCAATGGCTAGTGATCAGTAGCTGGTGCTTAATTTATCTTTTGTTTGCGTTTTTGTTCCGGGGCACTAATCGAGCGCAATAGTGGACTTACTGGGGAATTGAAGTGGATGTATTGCGGATCTTAAGGCGGCAATGGGTGATCTTTGCACATGATGTGCTGTGGGTGCCCGTGACTATCGCACTTGCTTATCTATTGCGTTTCAATCTCATGCTTCCAGAGCGGCGGTATTTGGAAACCGCGCTGGTATTGCTGGCTTTTGCCGTACCGATCCATGCGGCCACATTCTGGCTCTTTGGTTGTTACCGCGGTGTGTGGCGGTTTGCTTCAGTCCCGGATTTTGTTCGCATTCTCAAAGCCGTCTGCCTGGGTGCCCTTGCAACAGTGTTAGGCGTATTTCTGCTTATCCGCTTGCAGGGGATACCCCGGTCAGTTCTAGTGCTGTACCCGATTTTGTTGGTAACCGGTGTGATGGGCACACGCATCCTCAACCGCATAATCAAAGAGCACGCCGTGTTGTTTCGTGTGGCCCCAACTCGCGTAAACGCTTTGATTGTTGGTGCTGGTCGCGGTGGTGAAATGCTGGTCAGAGATCTGTTAAGACACGGACCATTTCAGCCTGTTGCATTTGTGGATGATGATCCATCCAAGCAGGGTCAAGACATTCATGGCGTCACCGTGCGAGGAACACTGGACGATATCTCCATTATCATTCGGTCACTGGACGTGAGTGCGGTACTGATTGCGTTGCCGTCAGCATCCCGATCTGTGATGAATCGTGTGGTGAGCATCTGTGCGGAGGCCGATGTCACCTGCCGTACTTTACCGTCGTTAAGTGAGCTGGTCGACGGCAGAGTAGAGGTTTCGCGGTTGCGTCCGGTCACAGTCGAAGACCTGCTGGGGCGTGACCCGGTAATTCTGGACCGAGAGAGCGTTAACGTGTTTCTGCGCGACAAGCGCGTATTGGTCACAGGCGGCGGCGGCTCCATTGGTTCGGAATTATGCCGGCAAATAGCCAAACATAATCCAGGATTGCTGATCATATTGGATAGTTGCGAATACAATCTATATCGCATTGATCAGGAAATCAGCACTGCTTTCCCCGGTATGTTGTTCAATACACTTCTCGGCGATATTAGGGATGAACACGCTATCAATGCCCTGTTTGCCAAATCCAAACCTCAGGTTGTATTTCATGCAGCGGCTTATAAACACGTACCATTGGTAGAAGACAATGTAATCGAAGGTATACGAAATAACGTCTTTGGCACGCAAATTGTCGCAGACATGGCAAAACGGCATGGCGCTGAGACCTTCGTTTTAATATCGACCGACAAGACCGTTAATCCAACCAATGTAATGGGAACCACCAAACGTGTTGCCGAGCTTTATTGTCAGGCGCAGAATGAATCCAGCAGCACCCATTTTATTACCACACGTTTTGGTAACGTGCTTGGCTCCGCGGGTTCTGTAGTACCGCTCTTTAAACATCAAATTGAGACTGGTGGTCCGGTCACGGTTACGCATCCGGAAATCACGCGTTTTTTCATGACCATCCCTGAAGCCGCGAGTTTGATACTGCAAGCCAGTGCTATTGGCAAAGGTGGAGAAATATTCGTTCTGGATATGGGGGAACCGGTCCGAATCCGCGATCTGGCTGAAAAACTCATTCAGCTTTCAGGTTTGCAACCCGGCCGTGACATTAAAATCACCTATATCGGATTGCGTCCCGGAGAGAAGCTGCACGAAGAGCTTTTTTATTCTCATGAGACGCTGCGTACCACGGTGCACCCAAAATTGATGCTCGCAGGTTGTCGTGAAACGGCTATTGGTAGCCTGTCCAACGGTCTTGAGCAACTAAGGAAGGCGATAAGTATTGCGGATCAAGAGCAGGCTTTGAATGTATTGCGTTCCATGGTTCCAGAGTACCAACATGGTGTGTTTTCGGAAGATCAAGACAAACGCCAGCTGCGTCCACATCTTCAGGTCGTGAAGTGAGCGGCATGGCGTTCAGTAAGTTATATATCAAAACCTTCGGTTGCCAGATGAACGAATACGATTCTGCCAAAATGGCGGACGTGTTGCGGGCTTCCCATGGTTATGAATTAACCGAACTGGTGGAAGAAGCGGATGTAATCCTGCTCAATACCTGTTCGGTGCGCGAGAAGGCCGAGGAGAAGGTGTTCTCCCAACTTGGCTGGTGGCGTGAACTGAAGCAGCAGCACCCGGAAGTCATTATCGGTGTGGGCGGCTGCGTGGCCAGCCAGGAAGGCGCGGGTATCGTGAAGCGCGCGCCGTTCGTGGACCTGGTGTTCGGCCCTCAGACGCTGCATCGCCTGCCGGAGATGCTGGAGGAATCCCGCCGCACTCGCCGACCGGTGGTGGATATTTCATTCCCCGAGATCGAGAAATTCGACAATCTGCCGCCGGCGCGGGCGCTGGGCGCCACCGCATTTGTCTCCATCATGGAAGGTTGCAGCAAATACTGCACTTTCTGTGTGGTGCCCTATACCCGCGGCGAGGAAGTCAGCCGGCCATTCGATGACGTGCTGGCTGAAATCGCCGGGCTAGCTGAACAGGGCGTCAAGGAAGTCACGTTGCTGGGACAGAACGTCAACGGATACCGCGGTCTGAAGCATGATGGCTCGGTCGCTGATTTGGCCATGCTGATCGAATATATCGCAGTCATGGAGGATATCGAACGCATCCGCTTCACCACCTCGCATCCACTGGAATTTTCGGATCGCTTGATAGACACATTCGCAGCGGTATCCAAGCTGGCCAACTACCTGCACCTGCCGGTGCAGAGCGGCTCGGACCGGATCCTGGCCGCCATGAAACGCAATCACACGGTACTGGAATACAAGGCCAAGATCAGAAAATTGCGGGAGGTGCGTCCCGGCATCAGCCTGTCCACGGATATTATCGTGGGCTTTCCGGGCGAGACCGATAAGGATTTCGAAGCCACCCTGAAACTGGTGGATGAAATCAGATTCGATCAGGCCTTCAGCTTCATCTACAGCCGGCGACCCGGCACGCCGGCGGCGTCATTTGCGGATGATGTACCCCATGAGGAAAAAGTACGACGTCTGGAAACCCTGCAGGCGCGAATTCATGATTTCGGTCAGGCCTATATGCGGCGATTGTTAGCTACTAAACAACGGGTACTGGTGGAGCGCCCCTCGACCAAAAACCCACGCGAGCTGGCCGGCAGGACAGAATGTAACCGCTGGGTGAATTTCGCCGGCGATCCGCGCCTCATCGGCCGGTTCGCGGAGGTGCTGATCACCGAGGTAAAGCAGAATTCCCTGCGTGGGCGGCTGCCGGATCCGGGCTCGCGGTGGGGTGTCGCACAAGCGTCGATGGTCGCTGGTCAGAACCTTGCCTGAAGCCACGCCCGTTTCCATCGATCTGGCTCTGGAGCCAGCCGATAACAAACGGTTGGCGAATCTCTGCGGCCAGTTCGACGAGCATCTGCGCCAGATCGAACAGCGCCTGGGTGTCGAGATCAATAACCGCGGCAACCAGTTTCGCGTCATCGGCGATCCGCGCCAGACTCAGGCGGCGGCAATAATCCTCAAGCAGCTTTACGCATCTACAACACATGAGCGTATCCGCCGTGAGACGGTGCATATGAGTCTGCAGGAATCCGGCATCGCGGCCTTGCTTGAGCACCCGGTGGAAGCAGATGTATCGGACGATATCGTGGTGTCCACCCAGGAAGGACAAGTGCGGGGACGCGGCCCCAACCAGCGGCATTATCTGCAGAACATCGCCGCATGCGATCTGACATTCGGCATCGGTCCGGCGGGTACCGGCAAGACCTATCTGGCGGTGGCCAGCGCCGTGGCGGCGCTCAACCGCGACCAGGTGCGGCGGTTGGTGCTGGTAAGACCGGCGGTTGAAGCCGGCGAACGTCTGGGGTTTCTGCCTGGCGACCTGACGGAGAAGGTGGACCCGTATCTACGCCCCATCTACGACGCGCTCTATGAGATGCTGGGCTTCGAGCGGGTCGGCAAATTGCTGGAGCGCGGCATCATCGAGGTGGCACCGCTGGCTTTCATGCGCGGCCGTACTCTGAACGAAGCCTTCATCATCCTGGACGAAGCCCAGAACACCACCATCGACCAGATGAAGATGTTTCTGACCCGCATCGGTTTCGGCTCGCATACGGTGGTTACCGGCGATATCACCCAGGTCGATATCCCCCAGCCGCGGCGTTCCGGGTTGCGGGACGCGGTGGAGCTGCTGCGTGGCATGCCCGGTGTGAGCTTCACGTTTTTTACGGCAGCCGATGTTGTGCGCCACCCGCTGGTGCAACGCATCGTCGCCGCGTATGAACAGCGCGATCTGCCGGAAGAATCGAAGCGATAATGGTGTTGTAGGAGCGGTGGTATCCACCGCGATGATCAGAATTTATGTTTTTGTAGGAGATTTGGTAGGAGGAACGGTCTCCGTCGCGATGGTTTGGGAATCGCGGTCGGTACGACCGCTCCTACAATTAATCTGATTGGTAGTAGCAACGGTCACAATCGCAATTCAGGTAATGCCCGGATGACCAAATGACCGACAGGATTCTGGTGACCTTGCAACGAGCCACGCGCGAGAAAAACCTGCCTTCAATAGCGGACTTCAATCGCTGGGTAGGCATTGCCCTGGAGGGCAGGCGTGAACCAGCAGAATTAACCATCCGCATCGTGGACGAGGACGAGGGCATCGAACTCAACCGGCGTTACCGCCACAAGGATTCAGTCACCAATGTGTTGTCATTCCCGGCATCGGTGCCGGCAGGTGTTACCAGTCTATTGCTGGGCGATCTGGTGATGTGCGCACCGGTGGTGATTCGGGAAGCGCAGCAGCAAGCCAAGCAGACGCAAGCCCACTGGGCGCACCTCACCATCCATGGAACACTGCATCTGCTGGGTTATGAGCATGAATCCGGCAGCCAGGCGGCCAAGATGGAATCGTTGGAGACCGCCATGCTTGCTTCGCTGGGGTATCCGGATCCCTATCCTTTGTGATGGAATCCGCCGGGATGTTTGACCTAGGTCCGCAGCATGTAAACTTAACTCCATTGCCACACACTTGAACCATTCCATGCCTTCCGAAACCACCTCCCCCGACCGAAGTCCCGGCCTGCGCGCCTGGTTCGAGAATCTGCGCCAGGCGCTGAGCGGTGAACCCCGCGACCGTGGTGAACTCCTGGAACTGTTGCGCGACGCCCAGAACCGCAATCTGTTCGATAGCGACGCCCAGACTATGCTGGAGGGCGTATTGCAGGTGGCGGACATGCAGGCCCGCGACATCATGATCCCACGCGCCCAGATGGTGGCGTTGGAAAAGGACGCGTCCTTGCGGAAGGTGATGGCGGTGGTAGTGGATTCCGGCCATTCGCGTTTTCCGGTAGTGGGCGAGAGCCGCGACGAAATCATCGGCATCGTGCTCGCCAAGGACCTGCTGGAACATTTTCTGGAGGATCCGGACGCCGCTTTCAATCTGCGCGAGTATTTGCGGCCCGCGCCATTCGTACCCGAAAGCATGCGCCTGAATGTATTGCTTAAAAATTTCCGCGCCAGCCGCAATCATATGGCGATCGTGGCGGATGAATACGGCGGGGTCGCAGGGCTGATCACCATCGAAGATGTGCTGGAGCAGATCGTCGGCGAGATCGACGACGAATACGACGTGGACGACGAAACACGCATTCTCAAGCACAGCGACCGGCGCTATACGGTGAAGGCCCTGGTGCCCATCGAGGACTTCAACGCCTATTTCGGCACCACCTACAGCGATGCCGAATTCGACACGCTAGGCGGACTGGTGATGCATGCCTTCGGCCATATGCCCAAGCGGGGCGAAAAGATCCTGATCGGCAAGCTACGCTTCAAGGTGCTGCGCGCCGACAGCCGCCGGCTACATCTGCTGGAAGTCACCAAGGGTAAAAGATCTTCATCGGCATCCGATAAGACTGCATGAGCGCCGCGTCCGCCCCAGGCGCACGCATGCATCTCTCCGGCATCCTGAGCGCCATTAATCAGCGATTGCAAGCCGGATTGATCGGTGACGGTTTGGCGCTCATCTGTGGCGCGCTTACGGTTCTGGCATTTGCGCCGTTCAATCTTTTCCCGCTTGCGATTCTTACCTTGGCTGCGCTCTTCTGGCTGGTGAATGGCGCGTCGGTACGTCGTGCATGGTGGCGCGGTTTCCTGTTTGGTGTGGCCGAATTCGCCTTCGGGGTCTATTGGCTGTACATCAGCATCCACAGTATCGCCGACGCTCCGGTGTGGCTGACGGTGCTGATCATCGGCGCGTTGATAGCGATAATGTCGTTGTACAGCGGACTCGCCTGCGCGCTCGGCGTGTGGCTCATGCCGCTCGCGGACTGGCGGCGCTGGATACTGGTGCTGCCTGCGATATGGACTTTGCTTGAATGGCTGCGCGGCTGGTTATTGACCGGATTCCCGTGGTTAAGTCTTGGATATGGTCAGATCGACAATTTCTTGAAAGGCTATGCACCCGTTCTGGGTGTTTACGGCGTGACGCTCGCCGTAGTGCTGTCTGCCGGTTTGTTGCTGAATATGCTGGCGCCCGATGCGAATCTGCGTACACGCTTCGTTTCTTTGGCGATATTAGTCACTCTGTGGGTGACAGGCGGGTTACTGGCGCCCATCTCCTGGACCCATCCTGCGGGCAAACCACTGCAAGTCAGCCTGTTGCAGGGCAATATCCCTTCGACCATCAAATGGGACCCACAGAACTTTCAGCCCACCCTGGATCTGTACCGCCAGATGACCGAGGAGCACTGGGACAGCCGCTTGATCGTGTGGCCGGAATCCGCAGTGCCAGACTATGCGGATCAGGTATGGATCGGATATCTGGAACCGTTGGATAGACTAGCGCGTGCCCATGGCACCGAGCTGCTGATCGGCGCGCCCATCGAGGATCCGGCTAAGGACGAGGCCTACAACAGCGTCGTGGCTCTCGGCGGTCACGATGGCGTGTATCGTAAGCAGCATCTGGTGCCGCTGTCGGAATATTTCCCATTGCCGGCGTGGGCCAAGCGCTGGCTGGAGAGCATGAATCTGCCGTATTCCTCCTTCACGCCCGGTCCTGCCGATCAGACCTTGTTGCAGGTGGCGGGGTATCCGGTGGGCGTATCCATCTGTTACGAGGATGCCTATGGCAATGAGATCATGCGTGCCCTGCCGCAGGCCGCATTCCTGGTGAATGTCAGTGATGACGGCTGGTTTGGTGACTCCATCGCCCTGCCACAGCACTTTGAGATCGCACGCATGCGGGCCCTGGAAACCGGGCGTTATCTATTGCGGGATACCAATACCGGCATCACGGGCATCATCAACAACAGCGGGGCAGTTATATCCCGCTTGCCGCGCAATACCCGTGGCGCATTGCAGGGCGTGTTTGTGCCGTATGCAGGCGGCACACCTTACCTATATATAGGTAATGCAGCAGTTGTAATTGGCTGTATGCTGTTGCTGATCGCCGCAGGATGGGCAAGGTGGCGGTTAAAAGGGCAATCTGAGATATCAATGGTTCGGCGCACCCCGATATAAACAAAACAATGAATACATTCAGTACACGCGCTGATCAGCTGCTACGGCTGTTTGTCACAGTTTTAGTGCTGGCGTATCCAGCCGCCACACTTTTCATAAATCATGGCGACAGCTATACGCTTGGTTTGCTGGCGATCGTCGGTGTCTGGGTGTGGATACGGGATAGCGCCTATGTCTGGCTGAACCGGGATAGCGGAATACTGTGCCTGGCTTTCACTGTTCTGTTCGCGGTGACCGTGCTGTCCTATGTAGCCGGCTATCAGACTGTAACCGGGTTCCATTTTCTGGGACGCTACCTGCGGTTTCTGTTCATCGTGCCAGTGTATCTGGCTTTCCGGCGGTACCCGCCTACGGCAAAGACGGTATTCATCGGCCTGGCAGTGGGGGCGCTTTCGGCCGGCATTATGGCTTGCTTGGAATTTATGCAGGCCCATGGACCTATCAGGGTGAATGCGCAAACCAATCTTTCAATTATCTTTGGCGATCTAACCACCACCATGGTGTTGTGTGTAGTGGCTGGTTTTGGTTTGATGGCAGCTTCGAGACGCAGATACTCAGTACCATTGCTGATTTTATGCTTGGCTGGCGGTATTACAGCGACATTGCTATCCGGAACACGGGGCGCATGGCTGCCTATAATTATATTAATGCCTATGTTGGCTACACCCGCAGGCGGGTTTCTCAAAGGGCGGTATCTCTTCGCCATATTAACGGTAATTATTGCCGTGTTTTCTTCATCTTATTTTATAGCGGGCACTGATACACAAGGGCGCATCAAACACGCTGTCCGCAGCACACGGAATTATTTTATCGGCTTGAATGCCTTCAATTATCAAAATACTCAGCGGGATCAGCAAGAGCGTTGTGATAATCAAAGCGCTTTCTTGGAGACCTGGTTGAAAACGTATCCTGAAAATCTCAATTCTTCACTGGTCGGAAATACCGTTATTGACCCGGAGTTACTTCAAGGTGGTTTTTGCAAAGCAGCGTACGCCGTTGAATTGGCAAATAATGATGCCTCTAAAGGAGATTGGTATTATTTCCCACGTATCCCCAGTGATGGAAGCGCTCAATTCAGCAAATTACTAGTGCGGGGTGTTGGAATAATTTCATTGAATGGGCAAAATTCGACGAGTTCGGTTTTCAATTCCCAACATTACATTTTGAAAGAAATTATCTCTAAGGGGAGAACTGGAACATTGGTCAAAATATATTTACCAGCCAAAGAGAAAATCTGGATAGTTCCATTGGAAAACTATCCTGGTGAATATACTTTATCCATTGCGGATACATCAGTGGGTAAACGCTTTGAAATGTGGCGTTCTGCTTGGCGGCTGTTTCTTAGTCATCCACTATTAGGCGTAGGTACAGGAGCGTATCAGGTTAAAACCGATGAGCTGATAGACAAAGGTGTGATCGCTCCCTTTGTTGGATCTTACGACCATCCACACAATGATTATCTGGAAGCCCTCTCAAGCCGCGGTATCCTTGGATTCATTGCATTGCTGGCTATACTTTTGTTTCCAGCAATGCGTTTCCTGCAAGCGACGCGCAGCCCGGTTCAGGCGATGCATGCCATAGGTATGGCGGGTGTATTGACCGTGGCCGGGTTTGCAATCTATGCGCTGACCGACACGATTTTTATACACTCCATGATGATCACCTGGTATGTGATCTATATGGCTTTGTTCTATGCGTTGTTGGATACACAGGCCGATCAGCAAGCAAATCCAAAACCGGTTGCATGATGCGAACAGAATACAGCGCACAATCCCTGGAAGCCGATGCCCGTAAAACATGGATGGAGAACAATTCATTCGCCGCTGTGGAACACAAGCACGAGGCTAAGTATTACTGCCTGTGCATGCTGCCTTACCCCAGCGGCCGGCTGCACATGGGTCACGTGCGCAATTACACCATCGGTGACGTGATCACCCGCTACCAGCGCATGCAAGGCAAATGCGTGTTGCAGCCCATGGGCTGGGATGCCTTCGGCCTGCCGGCGGAAAATGCCGCCATCAAAAACGGCGTGCCGCCGGCCCGATGGACCTACGACAACATCGCCTACATGCGCAAGCAGCTGCAATCGTTGGGATTCGCCATCGACTGGTCGCGGGAGATCACCACCTGCGATCCGAACTACTACGAGTGGAACCAGTGGCTATTCCTGCGCATGTTGGAGATGGGCATCGCCTACAAGACCACCGGCAGCGTGAACTGGGATCCGGTGGACCAGACGGTGTTGGCCAACGAGCAGGTAATCGACGGCCGCGGCTGGCGCACCGGCGCGCTGGTGGAGAAGCGCGAAATCCCCATGTATTACCTGCGCATCACCGCCTACGCGGAGGAGCTGCTGAGCGCGCTCGACGGGCTCAGCGGCTGGCCGGAGCGCGTCAAGACCATGCAGGCCAACTGGATCGGCAGGAGTGAGGGCGTGGAGATCGGCTTCCCCTACGACGGCGGCGTACTCAAAGTATTCACGACGCGTGCCGACACCCTCATGGGCGCAACCTATATCGCGATAGCGGCTGAGCATCCGCTGGCAGCAAAGGCCGCAGCCCATGATCCGCGAGTCGCGGTCTTCATCGAGGAATGTCGCCAGGGAGGCATCACCGAAGCCGAACTCGCCACCCAGGAGAAGAAGGGTGTGCCCACAGGACTGTATGTGCGCCATCCGCTGATGGACGCCAAGCTTCCAGTATGGGTGGCGAACTACGTACTCATGGGCTACGGCGAAGGCGCGGTTATGGCGGTGCCAGCCCATGACCAGCGGGATTTCGAGTTTGCCCGCAAGCATGCTCTGCCGATCAAAGTCGTGGTGCGGCCAGAGGATGGTTCGGCGCCGGATCCGGTATCCATGCAGGCAGCCTTGCTCGACTACGGCCTCATGGTGAATTCCGCTAAATACGATGGCCTGACTTCAGCCGCAGCCATCGATGCCATCGCGGCAGATCTCAGAAGCAAAAAGCTGGGCGAGAAACGCACCGTGTACCGGCTGCGGGACTGGGGCATCTCGCGTCAACGCTACTGGGGATGTCCCATTCCGATCATCCATTGCGAACTCTGCGGCGATGTGCCGGTGCCGGATAAAGATCTGCCGGTGGTATTGCCGGAGGATCTGATCTCAGACGGCAGCGGCAATCCGTTGGCAAAATGCACAGCTTTCGTGGACTGCATCTGCCCGATGTGCGGCGCGAAAGCGCGCCGCGAAACCGACACTATGGATACCTTCGTGGATTCGTCCTGGTACTACATGCGTTATGCCTGTCCGGATAACGTCCGGGCCATGGTGGATGCGCGCGTCAATTACTGGCTGCCGGTGGACCAATATATCGGCGGCATCGAACATGCCATCCTGCATCTGCTGTATTCGCGCTTCTGGACGCGGGTGATGCGCGACCTCAAATTGGTGCAGTTCGATGAGCCTTTCACCAACCTGCTGACCCAAGGCATGGTGCTGAATCACATCTACTATCGAAAGGGCTCGGCCGGCGGGCTCAGCTATTTCGACCCGGATGAAGTCACGCCGGCTTACGACACTAATGGACAAATCACAGGGGCGACTTTCAGACAGGATGGCAAACCGGTGGAATACGGCGGCATGGGCACCATGTCCAAATCCAAAGCCAATGGCGTGGATCCGCAGCCGCTGGTGGACAAGTACGGAGCTGACACCCTACGGCTATTCATGCTGTTTGCGGCGCCACCGGAACAGACTCTGGAATGGTCAGCCACTGGAGTGGAAGGCGCACATCGTTTCCTCAAGCGGCTGTGGAGGGCAGTGGCGGAGCACGTGAATGCTGGACCTGTACCGAAACTAGCAGTCGCCTCACTCAATGACGATCAGCGTACCTTGCGCCGTCAAATCCACGAGACCCTATCCAAGGTGGGTGACGATATCGGTCGCCGCTATACTTTCAATACAGCGGTGGCGGCCATCATGGAGCTGTTAAATGCCCTGACGCACAGCACCGGCGCCACCGATCAGGATCGGGCGCTGAAGCAGGAAGGTTTTGAGATTGTCACTTTGATGCTGGCGCCCATGGCTCCGTATATTTGTGAGACACTCTGGCGTGAGCTTGGCCATGAGGCATCGGTGATGTCCATGCCCTGGCCCAAGCCGGAAGAGATCGCGCTGCTACGTGACAGCATCGAATTGGTGGTGCAGGTGAACGGCAAGCTGCGCGGCCGGATATCTGTGCCTACAGATGCGGGGCGCGCTCAGCTCGAACAGGCGGCACTTTCAGAAACCAATGTACGGAAGTTCGTGGATGGTAAAGCGGTAAAAAAAGTAATCGTGGTTCCGGGCAAACTTGTGAACGTGGTGGTCTGATGCGTCGATTGAATCCAACGCCAATTATAATTTTATGCTTGCTGCTGGCAGGCTGTGGTTTTCAGTTGCGTCAGCCCGCCAAGTTGCCGGCGGTCATGCAGCGGACTTATATCGCCAATGCCGGCAATAATACCGAACTGGTGCGTGCCCTGAGCCGCAGTTTGCATACGCCCACCACCTCAGTGACCATTGATGCTACCACAGCTACGGCGGTACTCAATATATTGGATTCCAAGCGTTCCCAGCGGGTGTTATCAGTCAGCAATACCGGTCAACCGCTGGAATATCAGGTCGCCTTTCAAGTGCTGTTCTCGCTTACCACCGCCGGCGGCAAGACGCTTATCGAACCACAGCAACTCACGCTAACGCGTAGTTATAATTACAGCACCACCAGCATTATCGGTGATACTGAACAGGCTGACTTGCTATACAAGGCTCTCCAGGACAACATGGCGGAACTGATCATGTTCCGCATCGACGCCGCCAACAGACATGCGGTTGGAAAGCATTAGGCAAGCGGTGCGGCACATTCGCCCTGATATGATTCTCTGTAGGAGCGGCGATATTCGCCGCGAAATCATCGCGGTCGGGACGACCGCTCCTACGCCTAAAGCCCTGTATATCGGACGATTGCTCCTACGTCAAAATCCTTGTACATCGGATGATCGCTCCTACGATGATTTATGCATGGGTCAAAAACCTTGAAGCTCACGATTGACCGGCTTGAATCCCATCTGAAGAACACGCTCGCATCCGTGTATCTGGTCGCGGGCGATGAGCCTTTGCAACGCGAGGAAGCCGCTGACGCCATACGTGCTGCGGCACGTGCGCGCGGGTATGCGGATCGCGAAGTGCTGTTTGCGGAACGTGGCTTCGACTGGAACCAGCTCAACACGGCCGGCGCCAACCTCTCCTTATTCGCTTCCAGGCGTATCCTGGAAGTGCGTCTGCCCAGCGGCAAACCCGGCGATGACGGTGCTCAAGCGCTCATCGCTTATGCCAAAGATCCAGCGCCCGATATGCTGTTATTGGTGATCAGCGCCAAGCTGGAGCGCGGCGGCGGCCGTTGGGCCGAGGCTCTGGAACAACGCGGAGTGCTGTTGAGCATCTGGCCGGTTGATATCAAAAATCTCCCCGGCTGGATCGGGCAGCGCCTAAAGAGTGCAGGCCTGGATCCCACTCTCGAAGCGGTGGCGTTGATCGCGGGGCGTGTCGAGGGCAATCTGCTGGCGGCCGCCCAGGAAGTGGAAAAGCTGTTGTTGCTGCATGGACCGGGTCCGGTGGACGCGGCTGCCGCCCGTGAAGCCGTGGCCGACAGCGCCCGCTACGATCCCTACGCACTGGTGGATGCAGCCCTGGCAGGCGATCCACGCCGTACCGCGCATATCCTCAAGGGGCTTGAGGAAGAGGGTACCGAACCCACGTTCATTCTGTGGGCGCTGACCCGAGAAATACGCAGCCTTACCTGCGTGGCTTGGGATATCCGGGGTGGGATGCCGCTGCAACGAGCACTGGCGAGTGTCTGGGAGAAACGTCGTACCCTGGTCCAGAAAGCCCTGGGCCGTCATCCGTATCAGGACTGGCAAAAGCTTTTGGCATTAGCGGCCTATGCCGACAGGGTGCTCAAGGGTCAGGCGGCAGGTCGGCCCTGGGATGAACTGTTAAACTTGTCGCAGAGCCTGGCGGGCCATAAGCAGCCGGCATGAACAGTCAGGAACCCAGGGAGCGCCACCACCGCGCATGAGAAAAATCGGTATCTTCGGGGGCAGCTTCGACCCCATCCACTTTGGCCATTTGCGGCCAGCCCTGGAAATCCTGAACGCAGTCACGCTGGACGAAATCCGCTTCATACCGGCGGGCCAGCCACCCCTCAGACAAGCTCCTACAGCTTCCGCCAGCCTGCGCCTGCAGATGGTCAAAGTCGCCGTAGAGAAAGAGCCACGATTTATTGTGGATGACCGTGAGATCAAACGCAGCGCGCCTTCTTATACAGTGGACACGCTCTCCGATCTGCAGCGTGCGTTTCCGGGTGATCTGATGGCACTGCTGGTTGGTATGGATGCATTCCTGGGGTTTCCGGGCTGGCACCAGTGGCGGAAGATTTTTGACTATGCGCATGTGATCGTCGCACACCGTCCGGGTTGGGTTTTGCAGAGTGGTGGTGAATTGCTTGAGGTCATCCACCAGCGGCAGGCGTGTTCAGTAAAGGAACTTTGGTCGGCATCTGCTGGACGCATCCTGCTGCAGCCGGTGACGCAATTGGAGATATCTTCCACACAGGTGCGCGCGTCCATCGCTGCGGGTGGTGATTCGCGGTTCCTGGTGCCCGAACCGGTGCGCGAACTGATAATTAATTCACATTGTTATATGCAACCCCCGGAGCACTGATGCAAGCAGAAAAACTGCGCGACCTGGTTATCGATGCATTACAGGATATGAAGGGGATGGACATCCATGCACTGGATGTGCGCGGCATGACGGCGATCACTGATTTCATGGTCGTCGCCAGTGGCACCTCGGACCGGCATGTGAAATCCCTGGCTCGCAACGTGTTGGATCAGGCACGCTCTGCGGGTGTGAAACCCATGGGCGTCGAGGGTGAGCAGGAAGGTGAGTGGGTACTGGTGGATCTGCGCGACGTGGTGGCGCACATCATGCGTCCCCAGATGCGGGATTTCTACAATTTGGAAAAACTTTGGGGTATGAATGCACCGGCTGCAGAGACAACATTGCCTGTTGCCAGCGCTCGCAAGCGCCGCTGAGCCATGCGCATCCATCTACTGGCCGCCGGTACGCGCCTGCCAGCCTGGATAAATACCGGTTTCAATCAGTACGCCGAGCGCCTGCCAAAGGAATGCAGGCTGGTATTGAAGGAAATTCCATTGAGCGCCAAACGGCGTGGCGGCGATGTTGTCAAAGCCATCAACGAGGAAGGCACGCGTATGTTGGCCGCTATGCCCATGGATGCCTGCCTGATCGCGCTAGACGTGGATGGCCGAAGTTTCAATAGCCAAGCGCTGGCGCGGCAGCTCGACCGCTGGCTGAAGAACGGCCGTGATCTTGCGTTAATGATCGGCGGACCCGACGGGCTGGCGGAGGAGTGTATGCAGCGCACTGAGCTCAGCTGGTCCCTGTCACCGCTGACCATGCCCCACGGTTTGGTGCGGGTGGTGGTGGCTGAACAGCTGTACCGCGCGTGGACAATATTGAAAGGCCATCCGTATCATCGCACATGATACAGGTAGGAGCGGCGGTATCCGCCGCGAAATTATCGCGGTCGGGACGACCGCTCCTACAGGATGCCGAAAGCAGCCCGGCCGCGATGGTTTGCTCGGTCACGTATCGCGGCGGATACCACCGCTCCTACACATTTTATTTATTCGCCATTGCGGCATGAAGCCGTGCGCTACCAATCGATGAGGGTTTATGCAGGACCGTTTCATCTATCTGGTTTCCCAGTCGCCGCGTCGCGCAGATCTTCTGCGACAATTGGGAGTGCGCTTCCAGGTGGTGAAGGTGCATGTGGATGAAACGGTTGGCAGCGGTGAACAGCCCGCGGCTTGCGTGCAGCGGTTGGCGGAAGCCAAGGCGCGAGCGGCGCTGCTGGTTTTGGGAAGCGGCATCAATCAACCGATACTCGCAGCCGATACGCTGGTGAGCGTAGACGCTACAATTCTCGGTAAGCCGGCAGACCGGACCGAAGGGCTAGCCATGTTGGCGCGCCTGTCGGACCGCAGACATCAGGTATTATCGGCGGTAACGCTGTGGCATGACGGTGTCATGCATAGCGCCCTGAGCGTGAGCACGGTCAAATTCCGCGCCATCACAGCCGAGGAAGCCGCGAATTACTGGCGGAGCGGCGAGCCCAAGGACAAGGCCGGTGGCTATGCCATCCAGGGACGCGGTGCGCTGTTCATCGAGCGCATCGAAGGCAGCTATGCCGGCGTCATGGGACTGCCATTGTTTGAAACCGGCGAGCTGCTGCGCGCCGCCGGCATACGAATTCTCTAGAAACCAAGGGTGCGGCGCTCGCGGCCGCGATTAGGCCATGAACGAGGAGATCCTGATTAACGTCACACCGCGCGAGACGCGGGTGGCGCTGCTCGATGCGGGTGTGCTGCAAGAACTCTACATCGAGCGTGTGCATCACCGTGGGCTGGTGGGCAACATCTACAAGGGCAAGGTAGCGCGGGTGTTGCCGGGCATGCAAGCGGCCTTCGTCGATATCGGTCTGGAGCGCACGGCCTTCTTGCACGCCGCCGACATCGCCAAGACAGCTAATGCGGATGATGCTCACCCGGGCGAAGTGCCGGTGGACATCCGTACGTTGTTACTCCAAGGCCAGGAGATACTGGTGCAGGTGCTCAAGGATCCGCTCGGTACCAAGGGCGCACGCCTCACCACCAACATCAGCATTCCTTCCCGATACCTGGTGTATCTGCCGGAGGGCGGGAGCCTGGCTCTGTCAGCGCGCATCGAGGGTGTAGCAGAGCGCGAACGTCTCATGCATCTATTGCAGGCTTTCGCTGCCTCTGTCGATAAAGGTGGCTACATTGTGCGCACTGCCGGTGAGGACGCACCGGCAGAAGCCCTGCGCGCCGACATGCTGTTCCTGAACAGACTCTGGGAAAATATACGCGCGCGGGCCGGGGATATCCCGGCCGGCAATCGGGTGCACGAAGACCATCCGCTTTCGGTGCGCATCCTGCGCGATCTATTCGGAGGCGAGATACACAAGGTGCAAGTGGATACCGCAGAAGCCTATGCACGCATGTGCGAATTCGCTGGCATGTTCGTGCCGGAGCTAAGTTCCCGTATCGAACACTACCAAGGCACGCGGCCCATCTTCGATGTGTACGGCGTCGAAGAAGAGATCCGCAAGGCTCTGGAACGTAGCGTAGCATTGCAATCCGGCGGTTATCTCATCATCGACCAAACCGAGGCCATGACCACGATTGACGTGAATACCGGCGCCTATGTCGGGCATCGCAATATGGAAGAGACCATTCTCAATACCAATCTGGAAGCGGCCAAAGCGATTGCCCGTCAATTGCGTCTGCGGAATCTGGGCGGCATAATCATCATCGATTTCATCGACATGCTCGATGCGAATCACAGACAACTGGTCTTGCAGGCGCTGCAGCAGGCGCTCGCCACGGACCGCGCCAAAACCCAGGTCACCGAGATCTCGGCGCTGGGTTTGGTGGAGATGACGCGCAAGCGCACGCGCGAAAGCCTGGAACATGTGCTGTGCATGCCTTGTCCCACCTGCCAGGGCCGCGCTTCGCTGAAGACGCCGGAGACCGTTTGTTATGAGATCTTCCGCGAGATCCTGCGTGAAGCGCACCAGTTCGAGGCCAGGGAATTGCGCGTGCTGGCTTCCCAGGAAGTGATCAGTCTGCTGCTGGATGAGGAATCCAGCGGCCTTGCGGATCTGGAAAGCCAGATCGGCAAACCCATACGCCTTCAGGCCGAGGCCCTGTATAACCAGGAGCAATTTGACGTGGTGCCGATGTGAAAGTACACCGAGGTCGCTAGATAAACATGCAGCGTTGGCATCATCTCACCTGGAAAATGACCGTGGGCTTAATCGCCGCGGTGCTGCTGTTGTTCGCGACCCTCGTAGGATTATTCCGGCTGCTCACGCCACTGGTACCCGGTTATCGTGCACAAGTCCAAGCCGGCGCCAGCCAGGCACTGGGCCGACCGGTGCGCATCGCCGCTGTCGGTGCTCAGTGGGGCCTGTATGGCCCGGAAGCCACACTGGAAAACGTCGAAATCCTCTCGCATGACGGCCAGCGTGTAGTGATAGCGGCGCAAGAGATCCGCCTCGGTTATACCCTCGGCGCGATGCTGCACGGACGCTTCTCGCGCCCCAACCGCATCATCCTGATACAGCCAAAGCTGGGTCTGGACCGCGACGCCAACGGCACCATCAGCATCCACGGACTCGAATCCTCAACTGTGCCAACCAACTGGCGACAGGAAGCCGGGGAGTTATTCGCACAGGACGCGGATGTGCTGGTGCGGGACGGAGAAATAACATTTATAGATAAACAAAGGTCTGCAGAAACCCTGATATTCAGCAATATCCGATTGAATGTAGAGAATAGCGCCGACAGGCATAAGGTTTCGGGCCGTCTGCAGTTACCAGCGGTTCTAGGGCGCAGCCTGACTTTCGCAGGCGATATTCAGGGACAGGCAACTCAACCGGAAACCTGGCAGTGGCAGGCGGATGTGCAGGGCAGCGCGCTCAATGTACCGCAATGGCTTGCCTACTGGCCGGTCTTTAATAACAGCTTCAGCAGCGGCCAACTGGATCTGAGTGCAGACCTATCGGGTCTGGGCGCAAGCATCAAACACCTGCAGGCTGATGTGCAGGCCCAGCGGTTGACACCCGCGGCTAATAGCGCCAGCCAACAGGGATTCGATCTGTTGTCGGGCACCGTAAACTGGAGCCGGAGCGCCAGTGGCTGGGTTCTGGCCGGTAGCAATATGCAGGCGCAGCGAGGCCAGGAGAGCTGGCCGGCCAGCCGGTTCAATCTACGTTTCCTCCAGGGTGAGGATGCCAGTGTGAGCTGGTGGGGGGATGCAAGTTTCCTGCGTTTGCAGGACATAGTCACGCTGGCCTCTTGGCTGCCGGGGGATTTTTTCTCTGACAGGCAGCGTCTACTGCGTCTAGCACCGAGCGGCGATATCCGCGATGTGAATTTTCAAGCCCGATGGAATGGCAAAGTCATCGACACCTGGTCGCTGGCTGGCAGTTTCAGCGATCTTGGTCTGCGAGCGGACGGCAATATCCCGGGATTTGGCGGGTTGACGGGTCAGCTCACGGTCAATCAAGACAGCGGCAGTCTGAAGTTAACGGGTCAAAATGCGTCTGCGAACTTCTCGCGATTGTTCCGCAGCCCACTATCCGCCACCACTCTGGGAGCCCACGTACAGTTCCTCCACGATACCCAGGGCTGGCACATCTCCACCGGTGATTTTTCCGCTGCCAACCCGGACCTGCATGTGCAGGCGAAAGGTACGTTGCTGCTGCCGGCCGACGGCAGTTCACCCATCATCGATTTGCAGGCCAACGCGCAGAATGTTAACGCCAAGAGTAAATCCCTGTATCTACCTGTCGGTATCATGCCCAAAGAAGTAGTCTCGTGGCTGGATAGCTCGATCGTCGGTGGGCAAGTACCTTCCGGCAGCCTGATTTTGCGGGGCCGACTGCATGACTTTCCCTACGATAAGGGGCAGGGTCTGTTCGATATCCGCTTCCATCTGGTCAATGGCGTGCTGGATTACGCCGCCGGCTGGCCGCGGGTACAGTCGCTTGAAGCAGACGTGGAATTCAAAAATCAAGGTTTGAGCGTCGTGGTGCAGCGCGGCGCATATCTGGGCGATGACATCGGTGGAACTACCGCCGGCATTGCCAACTTGCGCCAGGGCATACTGGTAATCAAGGGAACGGCCCGTGGCAGTGCTTCTGCAGCACTGGAGTTCCTGCGCAGCAAGGCCCTGAGAGATCACTTCGGTCATTCTCTCGACAGTCTTATAGCTACAGGCCGCAGCGATGTGAGTCTGAACCTGGTATTACCCCTAGAGCATCTGGATACTTACCGCCTCGAATGCATCGCCCATCTTCAGGATGTGAGCGTTGCCGCGGCCAGCCTGCCAAAGCTGCAGCTAAACAGCGTGAACGGCGACGTAAGCATTACCCGCGCCGGTATCAGCAGCAACCAGTTGCAAGGCATGCTGTTGGGTAAGCCGGTGACAATCAACCTGCGTCCCGATGCCAAGCAAGGCATGACCCTGCTCAAAATCGAGGGCGGTGAAAAGGCATCGTTCCTGGCGGGCGTACTACCTGAGCCTTTCCAGAAAGCGCTGAGCGGTAGCTCCGCCTGGCAACTGAGCGGAGCCATTCCAAACTATCCAGGTACGCGCAGCAAGAACCTGTCGCTGACCCTGAAGTCTGATTTAAGTGGGTTAGGTGTCGATCTGCCGCCGCCTCTGGGGAAGACCGCCGAAAGCGTGATGCCTCTGAGTGCCAGCATGAGTTATTCCACTGATCAAGGGATGCTACTGCAGTTCCGCTACGTGGGCGTCATGAATGGTGTGTCGCTCTTCGAGGATGTAAACGGCGACTGGCGGTTCGACCGTGGACAGCTTGTAGTTGGATCGGGTCAATCGAGCCTGCCACCCACCCATGGGCTGGTAATTACCGGCAGCTTGCCAGAATTTTCTCTGGATGCCTGGAAAGCTTATTCCGTTCAGGGCGGCTCGACAGCCGCACGATCGCTGCCAGTGTGGCTGCGGAGCGCGGATCTGGAAGTCAATGATTTCACCGGTTTCGGGCAGGCGATCGACAAACTGCGTGTGCAGCTGGTCCGTGCTGACAGTAGCTGGAATCTGGCGCTGACCAGCGATGCCATTGCCGGCAAGATCGCTTTGCCTTACACGGTAGATAACGCCCATCCGATCATCGCCGACATGCAGCGTGTCACCTGGATGCACAAGCCCGCAAAGCTAGCAGATAACCCCACGCCTTCCACCTTGAAACCCAGCGATGTGTCGCCGTTGCAGATTACAGTCAAGCAACTGCGCATCAACGACTTGAATCTGGAGAATGTCAAGGCAGTGCTGGAGCGGCAGCCGGATGGCATCAATCTCAAGTCGTTCTCCATCAACAACCCGGCCTTCAGCCTCACCAGCAGTGGTAGCTGGGACATGCAAACCGACGGCCGGCAGCAATCAACGCTCGAGGTGCAGATCAAAAGTAGTGACGTCGAGAAGACTCTGCAGGCCTTCGGTTATGCACCAGGGATCGCTGCGAAGAAAGGCGATTTGCAGACCAGCCTCACCTGGGCAGGCGGACCGTTCGACAACATACCACCTATCCTGAACGGCAAACTGCACATTCAATTGAAAGATGGTCGCTTGCAGGAAGTGCAGCCCGGTGCCGGGCGCCTGTTCGGCCTGTTGAGCATCAACGCATTGCCGCGCCGGTTGCTGCTCAATTTCAGCGACGTATTCGGCAAGGGCTTTGCCTTTGATTCCATCGGCGGGGATTTCGTTATCGAAAACGGCGATGCCTATACGAAGAACATGTTGGTGAGTGGACCTGCCGCCAAGATCCAAATGGTCGGCCGCATCGGCCTTGCAAAACACGATTTCGACGAAGCCTTGATCGTGGATACCAGCGTGGGCGCGAGCCTACCGGTGCTCGGTGCGATCGCCGCCGGCAGCTTAGGGGTGGGAGCAGTGATATATGCGCTCACTGAAATTTTCAAAAAGCCGCTGACCGCAGCCGGCGAAATACGCTACCACCTCACGGGTACGTGGGATAATCCCGTGCTGACCAAGGCCGGGGCAGCGAAACCCGCGGTAAATGGCAAATCTAAATGACATCGTCAATGCTGAAAACTATTTTGATCGTAGGCGTGCTGGTCGCCGCCCTGGGCGGCGCTTCGGCCGCCTTCGCGGGCAGCAGCTACACCATCACCGCGGACATGTGGATGCAGCCGCGTAGCGGCTCGCTCATCTTGCAGATGCCGCCGGTGCAGGCGGCGGTCAGAGACTGGATGCAGCACCCGGGATCGCAGCTTGTCATCCTGCACTCCGGCGACGACCAGGGCAGCCTGTGGGCCAGTGAAGTGCAGGATTGGCTGGTGTCCTTGGGGGTTCCCTCGACGGATATCCGTAAACGCGTGAGTGGCCAGGATGAGAACTCTGTGACGCTGTTGGTGGAGCGGTGAGTAGCCATAAGGTCGCGGCCATCCAGATGACCTCGGTCGCCGAGATTGCGGTCAATCTGCGCGAGGCCAGCAAACTCATGGCTAAAGCCACGGCCCAGGGCGCGCAACTCATCGTGTTGCCGGAGAACTTTGCGCTCATGGCCGAGAATGATACGCAGCGAGTAGCGGCCGGTGAGCTGGATGGCAGCGGCACCATCCAGGATTTCCTGGCGGAGAAAGCCCGCAATCTGCAGGTGTGGATAGTGGGCGGCACGCTGCCGGTGTTGGCGGGCGGCGAGCGGGTGTACGCGCGCTCACCGGTCTATGATGCACGCGGCGAACGCGTGGCCTATTACGACAAGATCCACCTGTTCGACGTGCAGGTGAACGCCGCCGGCGAAAAGTATAATGAGTCGGCGCGCACCGAAGCCGGGACGCGCGCGGTGGTGGTGGACACCCCGGTGGGCAGGCTGGGGCTGAGCGTGTGCTACGATCTTCGCTTCCCGGAACTGTTCCGCGCATTGACGGCGCAGGGGGCGACCCTGTTTGCGGTACCAGCCGCATTTACCCGTACAACCGGCGCGGTGCACTGGCAGTTGCTGAACCGTGCACGCGCGGTGGAAAATCTGGCCTTCGTGATAGCTGCCGCACAGACCGGCCGTCATCCCAATGGACGCGAAACCTGGGGGCATTCCATGATCGTGGATTCATGGGGCGAAGTGCTGGCGGAACGTGCCCGTGATCCCGGCGTGGTCATGACCGTCATCGATAACGCCCAGCAGTCGCGCCTGCGGGCGCGCTTCCCGGCCCTGCAGCACCGGCGGCTGCATTGACCGAGCGGGATAACTTTTCATAAACGGAAGCCCTATGCCTGATACCGACAGCATCAAAAACCCATTGCAGATCGCCAAACAGAGTCTGCTGGGCGTATCCGGCATGGATGAACGGCAACTGCAGCAGGTACTGGACCGCATCCTGAGTTATAAAGTGGATGCGGCCGATCTGTATTTCCAGGCCAGCCGTCATGAGTCCTGGTCCCTGGAGGACGGCATCGTCAAGGAGGGCAGCTACAACATCGAACAGGGCGTAGGGGTGCGCGCGCTTTCCGGTGAGAAGACCGGCTTCGCCTACTCCGACGAAATCGTGCTGCCCGCGCTCACGCGCGCCGCTGATATGGCGCGCGCCATCGCCAAGCAAGGCGGACACAACGGTTTGCAGGCATGGCACGGCGGTCTGGCACCACAATTGTATTTGCCGATGGACCCAATCGCCACGCTCAAGGACGATGACAAGGTGAAACTGTTGATGCGCGTGGATGCGGAAGCGCGGAGGCTGGATCCGCGCATCAAGCAGGTGATGGTGCAGCTGGCCGGCGTACATGAAACGGTACTGGTGGCTGCCAGCGATGGCACTCTGGCCGCCGATGTGCGGCCGCTGGTGCGCTTCAACGTGAGCGTGATCGCAGAACAAGATGGCCGCCGCGAGCAGGGCTATGCCGGCGGCGGCGGACGTTTCGGCTACGAGTATTTCATGGCCTCGGATCGTACCCTTGAGTATGCACGCGAGGCAGTACGCACCGCGCTGGTGAACCTGGAAGCCAAGCCCGCACCGGCCGGCAACATGACCGTGGTACTGGGACCGGGTTGGCCCGGCATCCTGCTGCACGAAGCCATCGGCCACGGCCTGGAAGGCGACTTCAACCGCAAGGGTACCTCGGCCTTCTCCGGCCGCATGGGAGAGAAAGTAGCCTCAGAATTGTGCACCGTGGTGGACGACGGCACCCTCAAGAACCGCCGTGGCTCGCTCAACATGGATGACGAAGGCACCCCGACCCAGTGCACCACCCTGATCGAAAACGGCATCCTCAAGGGCTACCTGCAGGACAAACTGAACGCGCGCCTCATGGGTGTGGCGCCCACCGGCAATGGCCGGCGTGAATCCTTCGCGCACCTGCCGATGCCGCGCATGACCAACACCTATATGCGCGCCGGTAAGCATGATCCAGCAGAAATCATCCGCTCGGTGAAGCATGGCCTGTACGCGGCGAACTTCGGCAGCGGTCAGGTGGACATCACCAGCGGCAAGTTCGTGTTCTCGGCGAGCGAGGCCTATCTGATCGAAGACGGCAAGATCACGCAGCCGGTGCGCGGCGCCACCCTTATCGGTAACGGTCCGGACGTGCTCACACGCGTCTCCATGGTGGGCAATGACCTCAAGCTGGACGACGGTGTCGGCACCTGCGGCAAAGAGGGCCAGAGCGTGCCGGTGGGAGTGGGCCAGCCGACCTTGCGGGTGGATGGATTAACAGTAGGTGGCACTTCATGAACTATTGATGAACTCTGCTGGGAGACTGGTAACCATGTAGGTACTCTGCTATACCTATCAAACTCTTGAAACCCTGTCGTAATTACCCGGCTGATGAATGGCTAGGCCCAGCGACATGTTTTCAGTGTAATGGTGTGTATCCAAAGGGCGAGATCGAAAATCTCAAGGGATTGAGTGTACTGATGTGCATGGATCGCGTGGTTCCTGTGCATGTTGGCATGCATTTTTGATGCATCTTAATCACTTTCGGGGGTAAGCATATGTTTCCCAAAATAAAACTGAGTTTATATACGGCCTCTACTCTGCTGATGTTGGCAGCAGTGGGGATTTCCTTCACTGCCACGGCCAATCCGCCCACAGCAACGGGCTTTATGGGCCACGTGGTAGCCCCGGCCAGGGCCAATCAGCCCACGGCAACAGCAGCAGTCAAGGGGCGCGCGGCAGCGCGTGATGTAGGCCCCACGGTTGCCTCAAACTTAATCACTACCTCCATCACCCTGAATATGGGTGCTGAGAAGCGCCAGCAACTCGCGGATTTCATCCAGGCGACGGTTACGCCCGGCGATCCGCAGTATCACAAGTTCCTGACGGTGGAGCAGTTTCGCCAGCGCTTTGCGCCATCCAGCGAGAAAATTCAAGGGCTAGTGGCGTATCTGGCCTCCCATGGAATCAAGGTGGGTAGCATCGACCCCGATGGCCTGGGCTTCACTGCCACCGGCAGCATCGTCCAGTTCGACGGCGCGTTTTCTATCCAGATCCACGATTTCATTCGAAATGGCCAGCGTTTCCATCAGCCAGCCATGAAACCAGTGGTACCGGCGCAGTTTGCTGACCTGCTGCTATCCATGCCGGGACTGAACAGCGAGACTGGGCATTACAAACCCAAGAATGTGCGCCTCGGCCAGGGGGCCTATGCAAAGATGCCCGCCCCGCCACGCTGGCACGGTCTGCATGGACCTGGACCTCTCGGGAATCCAACAGCCACCGGCGAACCGCAGTATTACTCCGTGGGCGATGTGGCGAATTTCTATCAGGTAAATCCGTTTTACGTAGCAAAGAAAAAGGGTGGAGGTCGGACTGTCGGCGTCATGACTTTGGCAAACTTTTCCATACCCGATGCCAAAGCCTATTGGGCCGGAATCGGCCTTGTTCCCAAATCCACGCGTACCATAACAAAAGTGGCTGTAGACGGTGGCACGCCGATATCGTGTGATTGTGGAAATGATGAAACCTCCCTGGATGTGGAGCAGTCCGGCGGCTTGGCGCCCGGTGCGAACGTCGTGGTGTACATCGCCCCCAACACCGACATGGGTTTTAATGATGTGTTCAAGCATGCCGTCAACGACAATATTGCAGACACCGTGTCTATCAGCTGGGGCGAGCCGGAAGTCTTCTATTTTCCCGAGTTCAATAGCGGGACAGACTACACCGGTGAGTTGGTCGCTATCGACCAGTATCTGATGCAGGGCGCGGCCCAGGGCCAGTCCATCTTCGCGGCGTCCGGCGATTCGGGTGCATATGACACCGCCCGAGATGCCTTCCTCGGGGGTTATGGATACGACCCGCTGTCGGTGGATTACCCATCGTCCGATCCCTACATCACAGCGGCCGGCGGCACCACGGTGGCCGCGGACATACCGGCCCCTACTGGTTGCTCGGATATTAATATAACTTCAGAGCAGGTGTGGGGCTGGGATTACATCTATTTTGATTGGGGCAGTTGCCTTGGTTTAACGGAAGAAGATCTGGAGTTCGTGGGCGGTGGTGGCGGTATAAGTGTCTATTGGCCAATGCCGAATTACCAGACATACGTGGGAGGCATACGGACGAGCTTTGCGGGCCAGACTTTCGATGGATTTGGTGTTGACTACACTTTCCCCGCTGGCTTCGTGGGCCGCAATACGCCAGATTTATCACTTAATGCCGATCCGGAAACTGGTTATCTGGTCTATGACACACTTGATTTCGGCGGCTTTACCGGCGGATACGGTGGCACCAGTTTCGTGGCGCCACAGTTGAACGGCATCACCGCGGTTATTGACCAGGCAGTGGGCTCGCGGGTTGGATTCCTGAACCCAAGCATCTATTTGATGCAACAACTTTATGGTTCCGGTCCGCCTAACCCATTCAATGCCGTCGTTAATGGTGACGACTGGTTCTTCTGTGGTAATTATGGATGTGGTTATCAATATGAGTATAACAATGGCCCGGGCATAGGGTCGATCAATGCCGGGGATCTGGCCTTGGTGTTTGGCTGGAAGCCACCCTATGTGGTGTCGTCCATGCTCCAGCAGCACTAAGTCAAGCTAGAGCTTCGCAATCAGCCCCTTCCTGGGTGACCGGGAAGGGGCATTTTTTATGCTGCAACATTGCTGAATTATGAATAATCGATGCTAGGCACGAGGGAGTCCCAGGCCGATTCAAGAATCGAGACCCGGAAAATTCTTCAGTCGTATCATCAGTTCTTTATGCGTCTTGCACACCACTGTGGCATGACCGAGCTTGCGTCCCGGCCGCGCTTGCTTGCCATAATCGTGGTAATGGGAGCCGGGCACGGCCAGCACCGCTTCCCGGGACGGCATCGTGCCGATGAAGTTCACCATGGCGGAATAGCCGATGGCCCAAGTGTCACCCAGGGGTAGATTCAGGATCGCGCGCATGTGGTTCTCGAACTGGCCGGTGACCGCGCCTTCGATAGTCCAGTGGCCGGAGTTATGCACCCGCGGCGCCGTCTCGTTGGCGATGAGCCTGCCCTTCTTCAGGAAGAACTCGATGGTGAGCACGCCCGCGTAATCGAAGTGCGCCATGAGGCGCCTTACGTACTGCTGCGCCTGCGTCTGCAGCTTGCGGTCCGGATAGGGCGCCACCGACAAGCGCAGGATGCCATCCACGTGCTTGTTTTCCGCCAGCGGATAGAACGCCGTCTCACCGCGCCGGTTGCGCACGCCGATGATGGAGACCTCGCGCGTGAAATCGATGTACTCCTCCAAGATCAACGGCACACCGCCCAAGGCGTTGAAGGTGCTGCCGAGTTCCGCCGGACTGTGGATGATGCGCTGGCCGCGGCCGTCGTAACCCAGCCGCCGGGTCTTGAGCACCGCCGGATAACCGATGGCCTGGATGGCTTCCTCCAGATCCGGCATGCTGTCCACGGCCCGGTAGCGGGCAGTCGGGATCCTGAGGGTCTGGAACAATTCTTTTTCCAGTAGTCGGTCCTGACCGGTGGCGAGCGCTGGGATCGGCGGCAGGAACGGTTTATTTTTTGGCAGACTTTCGAGGGCCTCTACTGGTACGTTCTCCACGTCATAGGTGAGCAGATCGACCCGTGAGGCGAGTTCCAAGAGCTTACGGGAGTCGCCGAATTCCCCCAGGATGATGTCGCCGATCTGCCCACCGGGGGCGTCAGCGCTCTTGTCCAGGAACACGAACTTGAGACCCAGCCGGTAACCGGCAAGGGCCAGCATGCGCCCCAGCTGACCGGCGCCTACGATGCCGATGGTCTTTGCAGGTGGGCTCTCGTTTGCTTGCTTGATGATTGCTGGGCTCATATCAGATCACTTCTAAATGAATACCTGTGCCAACGATGACATGCAGGAATATTTTTAAGGTGTGATTACTTGGAAGGGTCGTGGTTCTTGAGTACGGCTTTGGTCTGGGCGCGACGGTAAGCATCCAGCCGCTTGCGGATGTCGGCATATTTGTTGCCGAGGATGGCGGCCGCCAGCAGCGCCGCATTCACCGCACCAGCCTCGCCGATGGCGAGGGTGCCGACTGGCACACCCGCCGGCATCTGCACGATTGAGAGCAGCGAATCCACGCCTTTAAGGGCCTTGGATTTCACCGGCACACCCAGCACTGGCAAGCAGGTCTTAGCCGCCGCCATGCCCGGGAGGTGCGCAGCACCGCCAGCACCGGCGATGATGACTTCCAGGCCGCGGGCCGCGGCGCCGGCGCAATAATCGAACAGCAGGTCCGGCGTGCGATGCGCCGAGACCACCCGCTGTTCGTACGGGATCGCCAGCTGTTTGAGGGTTTTGGCGGTGTGCTCCAGGGTCTGCCAATCGGATTTGGAGCCCATGATGAGACCGACGAGAGGCTTCATCGGCGTATTCTACCCGTTGGCGTGCGGCAGAGAAACCGCAACCAACGCTTCAGTCGAGACTCTGGATATAGCGGAACAGCTCCCGGGCATACCGTGGTGCGCGGCCGGCGGCGGCATCGCCGGCCGCCGCGCGCATCAGGCGGCGCAGGTGCTGACTATCCGCCTGGGGATACTGTGCCAGGAATTCGTTGAGCGCCGCGTCGCCGTCCGCGATCAGCCGGTCGCGCCAATGCTCGTTGTGATGGAATCGTGCGTTGGACAATCTGTCAGCGCTGGTCAACTCATCCAGCTTGGTGCGCACCGGTTCCGGATCAATGTTGCGCATCAGACGGCCGACATACTGGCGCTGGCGTTTGAGAGCGCCGTGACGGGTGATGTGGCGGGCGTGCTCGATGGCGTCGCGCAGGTTTTCCGGCAGCGGCAGCAGGTCCAGCAGCTTCTTCGGGAGTTTTATCAATCGTTCGCCGAGCTTCTGCAGCGCTTCGGCCTCACGCTTCTCCTGCGAGCGGCTCGGGCTATCCGGGCTGTGGTCGTTCAAGGCCATGGGGTTACAATGCACATTTCCCAGAAGCTTGATCACTATGCACGCCAAAAGCGCACATGATACACCGGCCGTGAAACAGGCCGATCTCGAAACCCTGGTGGCGGAGGTGCTGCGCGAGACGCACAAACTCGGTGCCAGCCAGGCGGAGGTCGGCGTCAGCAGCGACTCGGGCCTGACCCTGACGGTGCGTCTGGGCGAGGTGGAGACCCTCGAGTACCAGCGCGACCGCGGCCTCGGCATCACTGTGTACTTCGGCAAACGCAAAGGTTCAGCCAGCACCGCCGATCTGGCGCCTACGGCCGTGAAAGAAACGGTGCGCGCCGCTGTCAGCATCGCACGCTACACGGCGGAGGATGAGTGTGCGGGTCTCGCGGACCAAGCGCTCATGGCCCGGGATCTTCCCGATCTGGATCTGAATTATCCTTGGGGCTTGTCACCGGAAGCCGCCATCGAGATCGCACGCGCCTGCGAGGATGCGGCGCGTGCCTTCGACAGTCGCATCGAAAATTCCGAAGGCGCTACCGTGAGTTCCCACCAGGGCCTGCGCGTGTACGCCAACAGCCACGGTTTCCTCGGTGGCTACGCCAGCAGCGCCCACAGCCTGACCTGCGCAGTCATCGGCAAGCAGGGCGGGGGCATGCAGCGCGATTACTGGTACACCACGGCGCGCGACGCACTCGACATGGAATCGCCCGAGTCCGTGGGCAGGAAAGCCGCACACAGAACCGTGGCGCGACTGGGGGCCCGCAAGCTCAGCACCCGCGAAGCACCGGTGCTATTCACCCCAGAAGTGGCGCGTGGGTTCGTCGGACATTTTCTCGCTGCCATGCGCGGCGGCGCCCAATACCGACAGTCTTCGTTCCTGCTGGGCGCCGTGGGTGAGAAAATCTTTCCGGAATTCGTGCAGCTTTCAGAACGGCCGCATCTCAAAAAGGCGCTGGCCAGCGCCGCATTTGACAACGAGGGCGTGGCCACCCGTGATGCCGAGATCGTGGACCAGGGCGTGGCCACCACCTACCTGCTGGACAGCTATGCGGCGCGTAAACTGAAGCTCAAGAGCACCGGTCACGCGGGCGGGGTGCGCAACCTGATCGTCAAGCCCGGCGAACACGATTATGCCGGCCTGCTGCGGTGCATGCGCACCGGCCTGGTGGTCACGGAACTCATGGGTCAGGGGGTAAACGCGGTCACCGGAGACTACTCACGTGGCGCCGCCGGTTTCTGGGTGGATAACGGCGAGATTGCATTTCCGGTGGAAGAGATCACCATCGCCGGCAATCTCAGGGAGATGTACCGGAACATCATCGCCATCGGCAATGATGTGGATGTGCGCGCGGGCATCCGCACCGGCTCCATACTCGTGGGTAAGATGACCATCGCCGGTGAATGAAACGGATGCTTACATTGGCTTATTGGTCAACAGCAAGGCTGATTATCGGAAATCGGAGAATCGTTATGCGCATCCTCAATTGCATTTTCTTATCGGCGTGTATTCTGTACTCGGGCGCGAGCCTGCATGCGGCGAACATGCCGCCCGCACATCCGCCCATCGCCATCGTGATCCACGGCGGCGCCGGCACCATCAGCCCCAAGGACATGACGCCGGCGCTGGAGAGCGAATACCGTTCGACCTTGCGCCAGGCCCTGACCAGCGGCTATGCGGTGCTCAAGAAAGGCGGCACCAGCCTGGATGCGGTGCAGGCCGCCATCCAAGTCATGGAAGACTCGCCGCTGTTCAACGCCGGCAAGGGCTCGGTATTCACCCATGACGGCAAGAACGAAATGGATGCCGCCATCATGGATGGCAGCAACCTGAAGGCCGGCGGAGTGGCGGACGTGCAGCATATCAGGAACCCCATCGCCCTGGCGCGGCTGGTGATGGACAAGACCCCGCACGTGCTGCTGGTGGCCGATGGCGCCGAGAAATTCGCCGTCAGCCAGGGTATGCCGCTGATGCCGGCTAGCTACTTCTATACGCAGAAACGCTGGGATGAACTGCAGCGTGCGCTCAAGAATGAAGGCAACAAAACGACTGCCCTGGGAGAACAGTATCCGGGTACCAGCGCGCGCGGATTCGGCACGGTGGGTGCCGTGGCCCTGGACCATTACGGTAACATCGCCGCCGGTACCTCCACCGGCGGGCTCACCAACAAGCTGGACGGGCGCGTGGGGGATTCGCCGCTCACCGGTGACGGCACCTATGCCAACAATGCCACCTGCGGCGCATCCGGCACCGGCACCGGTGAGTATTACATGCGCCTCAATCTCACCAAGGACGTTTCGGATCTGATGGATTATAAGGGCTGGTCGCTGAAAAAAGCCGTGGACTATGAGATCAACGACAAGCTGGTCAAGTTCGGCGGCAAGAACAGCGGCGGCCTGATTGCACTCGACCGCAACGGCAACATCGCCACCGCTTTCAACACCACCGGCATGTACCGCGGCTGGATCGATAGCCGTGGCCGCGTGGTGGTGAAAATCTTCAAGGGTGAATGACGTCCCATGACGTTCGCAATCCTGGTGCATGGCGGCGCCGGCGATATCTCGCCGGACAGTCTCGAAGCTCGCAAGCAAGGTTGCCGTAATGCGGCAGAGGCCGGTGCCGGAATTTTGAAACGTGGCGGCCAGGCATTGGATGCCGTGCAAGCGGCGGTCGAAGTGCTGGAGGACAATCCCTTGTTCAATGCGGGCTTGGGCTCGACGTTGAATCGCGAAGGCCGGGTGGAGACCGATGCGGCCATCATGGATGGTTCGACCCTGAAAGCCGGCGCCGTCGCCGCCGTCAGCGGCATCCGCAATCCCATCCGGCTCGCACGTGCGGTCATGGAGCACAGTCCACACATCTTATTGGCAGGCGAGGGCGCATACCGTTTCGCCAAGCAGCATGGCATCGAGACCTGCGATCCGAGTGAATTGGTAGTGTCCGCACAACGTCGTCACTGGGAAAAAGAACACGGCACCGTGGGAGCCGTGGCGCTGGACTCAGAAGGCCGGCTGGCGGCTGCCACCTCCACCGGCGGCATGTTCGATAAATTGCCCGGCCGGGTAGGCGACACACCACTGATCGGCTGCGGCACATATGCGGATGCCCGTGCCGCCGTGTCCTGCACCGGCTCCGGCGAGGACATCATGCGCACCACGCTCGCGCGCCATGCGGCCTATCTGGTGGAGCAAGGTCTGGATGCCACGGCAGCGGCCAAGCAAGCCATCGCCTATTTGTCCGCGCACACCCACGGTGAAGCAGGTATTATTCTAATGAGCAATCAAGGCGTGTACGGATACACCAGAAATTCGGCGCATATGCCGGTCTGCGCGTTGGCATCCAGCCGGGAATTAATTCTTGATGCATAAGACGATTGGACAACGCTAGTTTAGCGTATAGCTGTAAGTGCGGGTCAGCTTAGTTTGGCCATGAATCATCACTGGGGTTTGTCCGATACCATAAAGCAGCCTCGTATAAGATTGCATACGGACATGTACGGTCATTCACAACCCTGTTGTAAACTGACTGAGTGCGTAGACTATGAGATTTGATGAAATTGAAAAAAAGGTAGCTAATTTTAAATATTTTTCTGGGGGTCCAGATGATGTTTTCTTGCGTATCGCTCTCGTCACTTTTTACTCGCTGATTGTAATAGGGCTTAAACCAACATCATATTTTTTAGACATTGGTTGTGGTGCGTTACGAAATGGTTTTTTGTTAATAAATTATCTCGATCGTGGGAGATATTTTGGCATCGAACCCAATAAAAAAATGTTGAGCGATGGATTGTTGGCTTTGGTCGGTTCTATAGCAGAAATAAAATCACCTGTTTTTTCTAATAACGATGCGTTTAGGTTTAGAGACAGTTATGGATCTGGTACATACTTCGACTTTGTTTTAGCGCGAAGCATATTTACGCATACGAGTATCAGACAAATGGATACGTGCCTCAATAATTTATTTGAGGTTACATTACCGGGTGCAATGTTTTTGCTCAGTTACGTGCCACCAAAAATGTCGCAGAGTGAATATCATGGCGATGACTGGATTGGACGTTCTCACAAGTCCGATATGCCCGGTATTGCTAATTACAATAAAGCAACAATTTGTGAGTTGGCAGAGAAACATGGATTTGTTAAAGCAGCGGAGTATTACGATGTACTTTTGCAAGACAGACAAGAGTGGCTACTTCTGAGACGAATTTGAAAAAGTTTAAATGAACGGCTGCTTCGGGCGACCGTTCGGCCTGTACTACGCATGATCCTTTAATATGAAACTGGCGACTCGAGTTAACTTGAACCACAATAGTTCAACTAAATTTAGTTATCCCATGTCGAATCCCACATATACTATGGCATCCCTGAGTGCTTTTATCTCCAATCGGTATAGACAAGTTCTAGATTTCTAATCCATTCAAAGGTTCGGAGAAATAACAATGCATCACTTCCGCCGTCTGCTGATTACAGCGTTGGTTTTTCTGCTGCTGACACCCGCTTTTGCAGCACCCGTGACAACCAACAAAACTGATACTTCCCTGAGCGCCTTCCAATGGCGGCTCATCGGCCCGTTCCGCGGCGGCCGCTCGGTGGCGGTGGCGGGTGTGGCCAGTGAACCGCGTACTTTTTATTTCGGCGGTGCCGGCGGCGGCGTGTGGAAGACTACCGATGGCGGGAACAGCTGGCAGAACGTCTCGGATAAATTCTTCAAGACCGCACCGGTCGGCGCACTGGCAGTGGCGCCGTCGGATCCCAACGTAATCTATGCCGGCATGGGCGAGTCGTTCATCCGTGGCGACATGATTCCCGGTGATGGTATCTATAAATCCACGGACGCGGGTAAGACCTGGCAGCACATGGGACTGGAAGACACCCACATCATCAGCGAGATCGTGGTGGATCCGCGCGACGCCGATACCGTGTATGTGGCGGCACTGGGCCATGTCTTCGGCCCCAATCCGGAACGCGGCATCTATAAATCCACTGATGGTGGCAAGACCTGGAAGAAAGTTCTTTACAAGAACGACGACATCGGCGGAATCGATGTGGCTATCGACCCGCACAACCCCCGCATTCTGTTCGCGTCCCTGTGGCAGGCATCCCGCAGTCCCTGGCTGATGTCCAGCGGCGGACCGGGCAGCGGCCTGTACAAATCAACCGATGGCGGCGAGACTTGGAAGGACATCTCGCAGAATCCCGGGCTGCCGATCGGCATTCTGGGCAAGATCGGAGTATCCGTGTCCGGCGCCGATGCCAACCGCGTGTACGCCATCGTCGAAGCCAAGAATGGCGGCGTGTTCCGTTCCGATGACGACGGCGCCACCTGGCAGCGCCTGTTCCACGGCTCGGATCTCACTCAGCGCGCCTGGTACTACATGCGCATCTATGCCGATCCGAAGAACGCCGATGTGGTGTATGCGCCGCAGGTGGACGGACTGTTCAAGTCTGTAGACGGCGGGGCCACGTTCAAACCGCTGGACACACCCCACGGCGATAACCACGTGCTGTGGATCAACCCCATGAACTCGCAGATCATGGTGGAGGGCAACGACGGCGGCGCCACGGTCAGCTATGACGCTGGCAACAGCTGGAGCAGCGAGGACAACCAGCCCACGGCGCAGATCTACCACGTGACTGTGGACGATCAGTTCCCCTATCGCATCTACGGCGCCCAGCAGGACAACAGCACCATCGATATCGCCAGCCGCGGTGACGGTGGCAGCATCGGTGTGCGTGACTGGCAGCCATCGGCCGGCGGCGAGAGCGGTTGGGTAGTGCCGGATCCTACGGATAGCTGCGTGATCTACGGCGGCGGTTACAGCGGTGTGCTGGAACGCCTGAACCATTGCACCAATCAATCCCGATTGCTGGATCCCTGGCCGGATAATCCCATGGGTTGGGCGGCGGCTGATATCAAGCACCGCTTCCAATGGACGTATCCGATCCTGGTTCCAGCCAACGAACCACATACGATTTATGTGGCTTCGCAATATGTGCTGCGCAGCCGCGACGATGGCATGAGCTGGGAGACCATCAGTCCCGACCTCACCCGCAACGACAAAGCCAGGCAAATCGCCTCCGGCGGCCCGCTCACCAAGGACAACACCTCGGTGGAGTATTACGACACGGTGTTCGCGCTGGCGGAATCGCCGGTGAGGGTGGGGGTGCTGTGGGCCGGTTCCGATGACGGGCTGGTGCATGTATCGAAGGACGATGGCGTCCACTGGGATAATGTAACCCCGAAGGGTCTGCCGGAGTGGAGCACGATTTCCATCATCGAACCCTCACACTTCAATGCCGGCACGGCTTATCTTGCCTCGTATCGCTATCGGCAGGATGATTTTCACCCATATTTGTTTAAGACCGACAATTACGGCAAGAGCTGGACGCGCATCGATAACGGCATCCCCGCGGACCAACCCACCTTTGTGATCCGTGAAGACACCAAGGATCCACAGCTGCTGTTCGCCGGCACCCAGCGCAGCGCTTATGTGAGCTTCGACGGCGGCAGCCGCTGGCAGTCGCTGGCGTTGAACCTACCGGCGGTGCAGGTTTCCGACATGGCGATCCAGAGTACGGCTGACGATCTGGTGATCGCCACCCATGGCCGTGCCTTCTGGGTGCTGGATGAGCTGGGCGTACTGCGCCAGATGAAAACCGCAGACAACAATGAGACCCGGTTGTACGCGCCTGAAAACACTTATCTACTGGCCGGCGGCGGGTTCGGTGAAGGCGCAGGTTCCAACGAAGGCCAGAATCCTCCCAATGGTGCAGTGATCTTCTACAACCTCGAAACCGCGCCGGCCAAGGATGCGGCTGTCACACTCAGTATCGTGGATGCCCAGAGCAAGGAGCTCCGCCGCTTTACCAGCAATACCGACGGCAGCGGCAAACCGGTGGAACCCGAAAAGGATTTCTACAGCAAAGCCAAACCGTTGCCACAGCAATTGCCGGACAAGGCCGGCATGAATCACTTCGTGTGGGATCTGCGTTACCCAGATGCCACCCATGTGCCCGGCGCGGTCCTGTGGTTCGGCAGCATGCGCGGACCCAAGGTATTGCCTGGCCGCTATACGCTGAAACTCACCGCCGACGGGAAAACCTATACGCAAGCGCTTACGGTGCTGAATGATCCACGTTCCAAGCTGAGCGCCGATGATCTGGCAGCGCGTCAGGCGCTCCTCATGCAGATCTACGCCAAGCTGGATGAGACCGATAAGGCCATCAACGGCCTGCGTGGTCTGCGTACCCAAATCAATGCCCTTACCCAGCGCTATGCCCAATCACCGCAAGCCAAGACTCTGGGCGATGATGCCAAACCGCTGCTGGACGAACTCACCGGCATCGAGGATGCGCTTATCCAGAGCAAAGCCCATGCCAGCGAGGACGTACTCAATTATCCGGTGCGCCTCAACAACAAGCTGGCGGCCCTTATTACCAGCGTGGAGTACAGCAACTCCCGGCCCACGGCCCAAGCCTATACGGTCTTCAAGGATCTGGCGGGGCAAACCGATGTGCAACTGGCACGCTGGAAGGCCGTGCAGTCCAACGGCTTGCCGGCCTTCAACGACAAGATTCGGGCGATGAACCTGCAGGCCATCTATTTGAAGGCGGAATAATGAATGGTGCGATAAGCGCTGGTTACTGAGATGGAATCTCCACGATAACGGTGAGGCCACCGCCATCGCGATTTGACAGCTGCAGTTCACCGCCATGCATCCTGGCGATGCGCTCGGCGATGGTCAGTCCCAGACCGGCACCGGTGTGGTTGCCGCGCGCGCTGTCATTGCGCACGAAGGGTTTGATCAGCTGGTTGGGATCCCTATTCTGTATCCCGGGCCCCCGGTCCATCACCTTGAGTACAATCTTGCCCTTAGATTCTTGCGAGACCACTTCGATATCTTTGCCGCCATAGCGGATGGCGTTATCCACGAGGTTGGAAATCAGACGGCGGATAGCAAGCTTCCTGAACTTGAAAGGCGGGAAATCATCCAGGTGGGTGTGGATGGCGTTGCCGGACACATCGTAACGCTGGCAGACGTCGAATACGATCTGGTTGAAGTCCGCGTACTGCGGCGCTTCCTCACTGCCGTCTCGCGCGTAATCCAGGAACTGCATGAGGATGGAATCCATGTCCTCGATGTCACGGATCATGCCGTGGCTTAGGCCGAGCTCGACGGCTTGACCCGCCAGCTCGATGCCGATACGCAGGCGCGTGAGCGGCGTACGCAGGTCATGGGAGATTCCGGCCAGCATCAGCCGTCTCTCCGCATCCAGTTTCTGCAGGCCTTCCGCCATTTGGTTGAAGCCCCGGCTCAGGTCGCGGATCTCATCCGGACCGGTCTCCACCAGCTTACCGGGAGTTTCACCCCGGCCGATGGTGCGTGCGGCTGCCAGCACCTTGTACAGCTGCCGGTCGAGCCTGTAGATCACAAGATAAGCGCCGATGATGGCGATGATCACACCCAGCGCTATCCAAATGAGCAGGTCCAAAGGGAACGTGGGATGGATGCGGTTTGGCGGCAGCACCAGCCAGTACTGCTGGGCTTGTACTGGAAAGCGGATCCACAGGTCGTGGCTCTTGGGCTCTGTCTCGAGCAGGATCGAATTACCAAAGGTAGTCTTGAGGCTGGATTCCAAATCGGCCGGGACACCCGTTCGGGTACTCTTGAATGCGGCTTCAGGCGAATCACCGGGCACGATGCGGAAACCTTTATGCGCATTCACCCCATTAAGAAACGCCTGCCGTTGATCTTCGGGTAGTGCCTCCAGTGCAGTGCGTGCCATGACGATGGTGCTGACGATCGGATTGGCATGCGCGGCCCGCAAAGGCGGGATAAAGAACACCCGCACGATCCCGAACCATGCCACCTGGCTGATGATGATGAGTACGGCGATGAGCAGCGCGGTGCGGCCGATGAGCGTATTCGGCAGCAGTTTCATTTCACGCCATCTTCAGGCACGAACACATAGCCGAAACCCCACACCGTCTGTATGTAGCGTGGAGCCGATGGCAGGTCTTCGATGAGACGCCGCAATCGCGAAATCTGCACATCCATGCTGCGGTCATAGGCGCCGTGCTCGCGTCCGCGCGCGAGTTCCATGAGTTTTTCCCGCGACAGGGGCTGGCGTGGATGGGTGACCAGGGTCTCGAGCACGCCGAATTCACCGGTGGTCAGGGCCAGTGGTTTTCCGGACTTTACCAGGGTACGGGTAGCCAGGTTCAATACGCATTGCCCAAATCGGATCACGCTTTCCCGCGAGGCGGGCGCTCCCGGAGGCATGGCGGGTTGCCGGCGGCGGAGCACGGCGTTGATGCGCGCCACCAGTTCACGCGGGTTGAATGGTTTTGAGACGTAATCGTCGGCGCCTACTTCCAGTCCAACGATGCGGTCTACGTCATCACCCTTGGCGGTCAGCATGATGATGGGCAGATTGATGCCGCTGCCACGCAGACGCCGGCACAGGGACAGGCCGTCTTCACCCGGTAGCATCAGATCCAGCACCAGCAGGTCGATGTGATGATCAGTCAGTATTTGTTCAAGGGAGCGGCCGTTTTCCACCGCCATCACCGAGAAGCCCTGGTCCTTGAGATAACGTTCCAGCAACGCGCGCGTGCGGAGATCGTCATCGATGATGAGGATTTTCGTGGGGGTGTCTTTCATGGCATCTAGTGTACTGTCAGGCACAGGGAGGGTGTGCCCATATGTAACGAATTATTTCAAGTCGGTTTATCGGAAATGAACTTTTACATATTGCTGCCCCGGAGAAACACTTCATTTACAGCCCACGTCTACCATGGCCATATGCAAAATGGTTATTCGATGATCTCGGTGGCTGCATTGGCCGCTTCCTCGGCTTCTATCCGGCACGCCAGGAGCCGCTCATGAAGCCCATCAACGCGATTCGGTTCCCGTAGATGAACTGGCAGGCCCAGGTATTTTCGTATCGCACCCGCTGGTCGCAACTTGCCGAGGCGGTCGCACAAATCGCGGTGCTAGTGATGATCGTGCTGGTATTGGCCGCAGTCTGCCTGTATCTGGGTTGAACCGCAAAGACTGATTAAATGTTACAGACTGTATCCCGAGTCAACCCGGGAAGCCGCCAGCCGTTGCATAAAGTTATATGATAGAGACTCGGTGCCGGGCGGTTAATCAACGAGGTTTTTTTATGAACAAAGCCAGATCACTCATATTAATGACGCTGCTTTCATTGGCGATCTCTCTTACGTGGTTACCAATGAATGTACAGGCGGCTCCAGGATACACACATGGATGGGGCCGCGGCGATATCCGCTACTTCCCCAGATACGACGCCCACATCTGGCAGGGGGGTCGCTGGTATCATGGGGGATACGGAGGCCGGATCGGTTGGTGGTGGATCGTCGCGGGCACCTGGTACTTTTATCCGGGGCCGGTGTATCCCTATCCCAATCCATATGTACCGCCGGTGGTCGTGAATTCGTACCCGGCGTCTCCCGCCGCACCGGGTCCGGCACCGACTGATTACTGGTATTACTGCAGAGCGGGGAAAGGCTATTACCCATATGTGCCCACATGTCCCAGCGGCTGGGAAAAGGTGCCGGCCACTCCGCCACCGGTTACCCCTCCGGGTTAATTTCTTAAGGAGAAAGTGATGCATTTGCCTAAGTCAATTTTAGGAGTCGCACTCGCCACGGTGCTGGCCGGATGCGCACAAGTACCGGTGGCGCCGACCATCGCGGTCATGCCAGCGCCGGGAATGCCATTCGAGGTATTCGAGCAGGATAATAATCTTTGCAGGCGATACGCCGAGGAACAGTTGGGCGCCAATCCGCAGCAGGTGGCGAATAACCAAGTGGTTGGCGGTGCAGTTGCCGGTACCGTGATCGGTGCGGCCGCGGGCGCATTGTTGAGCGGCGGTCGTAGCTATGGCGTGCAAAGCGGCGCCGCCACCGGTTTGTTGATGGGTACCGCTGCAGGCGCCGGTAACGCCAGCCAGAGCGGCATGGACATGCAGCAACGTTACAATATCGCCTTCGCACAGTGCATGTACGCCAAGGGCAACCAGGTGCCTGGTTTTGCAGCACCCAACTACGCACCGCCCCCACCGCCGTCGCAAGCCCCGCCACCACCAGCTGCGGATCAGTCGACTATGCAACCGCCGTCAGGCGCATCGCCGCCACCCCCGCCTCCGGGACAGCCACCGCCGCCACCACCGGACTCAACCAATCCGCCTAATCCTTGAGGATCAGGCGAATGTGTTGAGAACAGGCGCATCTGTCGAAGATGCGCCTTTTCATTTATATAGTTTCCAGGAGCGTAGTCGAACGCCGGCTGGGTTATGAGCACGCCCCGGCATGCTGAATACTGATCAGCGTAACGCTGTAGGCGCGAAGTCGAAGGGTAGTGAGCACATGATTTACATGTGTTTCGACTTCGCGGAGCTTCGCTCCGCTACGCTCTACACGATCGGTTGGAAATTCTGAGATAGGTTCTATTAATCGTTAGCCAGATTAGCCTGTAGGAAGGCGATGATTTCAGGCCACGCCTGTGCCGCCGCTTGCGGCGCATAGCTGGCGCGCTCCTCGCACAGAAAACCGTGGCCGGCGCCGGGATAGACAGCGAGGGAGAAGCGCTTCTTGGCGGCGGACAGCGTCTCGGTGATGCGTGCATGTTCCGCCGGTGAGATACCCTGATCGTCGGCGCCGTAACCCAGCAGTATTGGCGCTTGCATCTTATCCGCTTCGGTGATTGGCGGCGTACGGCCGAACCGGTCCGGTCCCTGTGGCGCGATGCCGCCGCCATAGAAACCCACCGCTGCTTGAATGCGCTCTGGGAAGCGGCAATTTGCCAGAAATGCGAGCCGGCCTCCCATGCAGAAGCCGATGATGCCTAGCCGCCTGGAGTCCACATTCTTGTGTGCCGCCAGCCAGTCCAGCGACTGGCCAATCTCATTCAAAATCTGATCATCACGCAGTGTGGGGAGCTTGGCCATGATTTTTTCCATATCGGTGTAGCTGAACACTTCCCCATGGAAGATGTCGGGCGCCAGCGCCACGCAACCGGCTTTCGCCAGGCGTGCGCACACGCCACGGATGTGGCCGGTGATACCGAAGGCTTCCATCATCACCACCACTCCTGGAAAGCGGCCGTGCGCATGGGGGAAAGCGGCGTAGCCATTCAAAGTTTTACTGATTAGAGTGTTGGTGGAAGTGCTCATCACTGTCCTGATTATTTATACGTAGCTATCAACCGCCGGCCTGGGGTTCCGGCATGTCGGGTTGTGAGGCTTGAGAGCGCTTGCGCATGCGCTCGGTCAAGTGTTCCATGGCTACATAGAAGGACGGCGTTATGTACAGGGTCAGCGCCTGGGAGAACAGCAATCCCCCGACTACGGCGATACCCAGTGGGCGGCGGGATTCAGCGCCTTGGCCGGCGCCTAGGGCAATCGGCATCATGCCGCAGATCGCTGCCATGGTGGTCATCATGATGGGACGAAAGCGAACCAGACAGGCTTCGATGATCGCGTCACGAGAACTCAAGTGTTTCTCACGTTTCATCTGGATGGCGAAGTCGATCATGATGATGCCGTTCTTTTTCACCAGGCCCACCAGCATGATCAGGCCCACGAAACTGTAAATGTTGAGGTCCTGGTTGAAGATGATCAGCGACAGCAGCGCGCCCACCATAGCCAGCGGCAGGGCTGTGAGGATGGTGATCGGGTGGATGAAATGCTCATACAGTATGGCGAGCACCATGTAGATCACCAGGATGGTGATAATCAACAGCAGCGGCAGATCCACCAGCGATTGCTGGAAAGTGGCCGCGTTGCCGGAGAATATTCCGGTGATGTCGGCCGGAAGTTTGGCGCTCGCCAGCGCCTCGATGCGCTGGGTGGCTTCACCTAGGGAAACTCCCGGCGCCAGGTTGAAGGAAAAATCCACGGAGGGCAGTTGTTCGTAATGGTCTACTTGCAAGGGGCCCACGCCAGGTGTGATCTGGGCGACGCTGGTCAGAGGCACGCTGGTGTTGTTGGCGCCCTGCACGTACAGGGCGTTGAGTGCCGCCATGTCGGACTGGAACTGCGGTGCCAGTTCCATGATCACCCAATACTCGTCGGTGGAGCCGTATATGGTGCTGATCTGATTGCCGCCGTACGCATCATAGAGCGCTGACTGAATCTCGTTGGCAGTCACTCCCAGCGCCGAGGCCTTGTCGCGCAGGATATGTACGTTGATCTGCGGATTGTTCAGTTCCAGGTCGCTGTCCACGTCCTGGATGCCGGAAACCTGCGCCAGCTCTGGCAGGAATTTGACTGCCGCCTGATCAAGGCTCTTCACATCCAGCCCTTGGACTATATAGTCATAACTGGTACTCCCGCCCGTGGTGCCGATGCGGATCGCTGGCGGGTTGGTGAAGTACACCTGCATGTTACGCACGGGAGCCACGGCCTTGCGCAACTGCTGGATGACTTCGTCGGCGGTCGCATGCCGCTGGTCCAGTGGCTTGAGCATGATGATGACGCGCCCAATATTGCCACCAGCCGTGCCACCCTGTCCCTGGCCGGCGCTGGAGATGGCGGTCGCGACGTTGGGGTTCTCGCGCACGATACCAGCGACTTGGTCCTGGAGCGTCAGCAGTTCCTGGAAGGTGACACCCATGGGGGCTTGGGTGCTGCCGATGACGAGGCCGGTGTCCTCACTGGGGATAAATCCCTTAGGCACAATCGCGAAGAAATAAAACGTCAGCACCAGCATCAACCCGGCCACCACCAGCATGCTGCGCCAGTGATCCACCGACCAGGCCAGGCTCCGGCCATAGGCGTCGCGGGATTTTTCGAAAGCTTTCTCCAGTACATTGTACAGTCGACCATGGCGTTCACTCTCTTTCAAGAAGCGGCTGCACAACATGGGGGTCAGCGTAAGAGAAATGACACCGGAGATAAGAATTGCAATACCCACGGTGAGCGCGAACTCCCCGAACAGGCGTCCCAGTATTCCGCCCATGAGCAGTATCGGCAGGAACACCGCCACCAGCGACAGGGTCATGGAAACCACGGTGAAACCGATCTCCTTGCTGCCGATCAGCGCCGCGCGCAGCGAGGGCTCGCCTTTTTCCCGGTAACGCACGATGTTTTCCAGCACCACAATGGCGTCATCCACCACAAACCCCACCGCCAGTGTCAGCGCCATGAGTGACAAGTTGTCGAGGCTGAAGCCGGCCAGCTTCATGATGGCGAAAGTGCCGATGATGGAGGTCGGTAGAGCCAGCGCCGAGATGATGGTGGCGCGTATATTGCGCAGGAACAGGAAAATCACGCACACCACCAAAACGATGGCCAACATCAATGTGAACTTCACGTCATCGATAGATCCGGCCACATAGGCGGCATGGTCGTGGAATACCTGCAGGGTGGCATCGCCCGGCGCTTCGCGCGTGAGTTCCGGCAGGAGCGCATGCACAGCATCGGAAATGGCCACCGCGTTGGATCCCGGCTGGCGCTGGACCGATAGCATAATGGCGGGTTGCAGCTTGCCGCCGGCCACGGCCTTGTCGAAATAGTCGGTCACCTGCTTGTTGGCCTGGACGCTGTTGATGGCCTGGCCGACGTCCGAAAGATGTACCGGTGCGCCGTTCTGGTAGGCCACCACTAGATTGTTATAGGCCGCGGCATCATCCAGTTGGCCATCGGCCTGTACTGTGTAGGTGCGGGTGGCGCCGTACAGCGTTCCGGAAGGCAGGTTGGTGTTGCCGTTCTGTACCGCCTGGGCTATCTGGGTGATGGTCAGGTTCCGGGCGGCCAGGGCATAGGGGTTCATCTGCAGCCGCACGGCATATTTCTGTGCACCGAAGACGTTGACCTGGGCCACGCCCGGGATCATGGAGATCTGCTCGGCTACGCGCGTCTCGGCATATTCATCCAGCACCGACAGCGGAATATTGCTAGCCGTCATACCCATGAAGATGATCGGCGTAGCGGTTGGATTGACTTTACGTAAACTCGGCGGCTGAGGGAGATTGGGCGGTAATTGACTGAGAGCCTGCGAGATGGAAGTCTGCACATCCATGGCGGCGTCGTCGATGTCGCGGGACAGGTCGAACTGCAGGGAAATGGAAGTGTTGCCGGTGGTGTTGACGGAACTCATGGACGCCAGACCGGCGATGGTGGAGAACTGCCGTTCCAGGGGAGTCGCCACCGATGCCGCCATGGTTTCCGGGTCGGCACCGGGGAGGGTTACATTGACATTGATCGTCGGAAAATCGACATTCGGCAGTTCACTGACAGGCAAAGTAAAATAGGCCACCATGCCGAAGATCAGCAGCGCGGACATGACCACCGTGGTCATGACTGGACGGTGGATGAACGGTGCGGATGGATTGATATTCACTGCGTACCCACCATGTCCTGTGCAGAACTCGGTGTATGGAGAATGACAGGCATTTCATTCTTCAAGGTACGTGGTACGTGGGTGATGACCACTTGCCCGGCCTTTAGGCCTTTTGAGATCACGGCTTCATCACCTATTTGGCGGTCCTGGGTCACCGGCGCGATGACTGCCTTATTATCGACGACGGTATACACAAAACTACCAGCTTGCCCGGCTTGCACGGCGCTATCCGGCACCACCACTGCATCCGGTTGGATGGTCAGTTGTAGTGTGATCCCCACGAACTGGCCTGGCCACAGCTGTACATGCTGGTTGGGGATTTCTGCCTTGAGCATCACCGTGCCGGTGCTGGTATTGACGGTATTGTCGATGAACACCAGCTTGCCCTGTCCCAGGTTGCCGCTGCCATCCTCGTGGTTGACGAATACGGTGATGCCGCGTGCGGCATCGTACTGGCGGACTTCGGTAAGTGACGTCTGGGGGATAGTGAACTGTACCAGGATGGGTTTCATCTGGTTGATGGTGACCAGCGGCGTGGTGGCAGTGGGTGTTACCACATTGCCGGCCTTGACCGAGAGGCTGCCGGTAAGGCCCTCGATCGGCGAACTGATGCTGGTGTAGGAAAGATTGATCTCGGCCTGTTGCATCGCGGCTTGGGCCTGGGTCGCGGTGGCTACGGCACTCTCGTAGTCCTGCGGCGAGATGTAATCCTTGGCAGCCAGCGGCGCCTCCCGGTCCGCCTGGGCTTTGGCAGTCAGATAAGCGGCTTTGGCTGAGGTCAGTGCGGCTTCATAGGGCGCCGGGTCGATCAGAAACAACGGTTCACCGGGGCGCACATACTGTCCCTCCTGGAAGAATACCTGTTTAAGCACGCCGCTGATCTGAGGTTGTATCGCCACCGTATGCTCTGATTGGACCTGTCCAATCGCCGTCAATTGTACCGGCATGGGCTTGATGACAGTCACGGCGGTATCCACGGGCATTGGTTGGACGGCATGTTTGGCATTGGCAAGGCGCGCGTTGCTGATCACGCGCCAGGCCACCAGCACCACGAGCAGGGCGGCGACCATGCCGATTATGAACAGCACTTTGTTTTTTTTATTCAAGGTGACTCCATTGTATTGGTTGGTGCATTGAGACCGCCCACGGCATGGCCGAGCGCCGCCTGTGCTGTAAACCAGTTGAGTTTCGCCTGCACCAGTTGTGCCCGGGCGCTGGCAAGCGTTGCCTGTGCGCTCAGTAGATTCAGGATCGGGTCCAGACCGATGTGGTAACGGGCGATTTCCACGTCCAGCGCCTGCTGCGCGCTTTTTAATTGCGTGTCGGCGGTCGCCAGAGTCACCACCGCGGTATATAGATTTTGATAGGCTTGCCAGACTTCCAGTTCCACCTGCTGGATTAACTGCGCGGTAGTCGCTTGGCTTGTGTCGATGGCGGCCTGCGCCTGCTTATTAGCGGCTTCATTGCCGAAGCCGGCAAACAACGGGATGCTCAACGTCAGACCGGCGCTGTAATTGTCGGCGCTCTGGCTTGCGCCGTTGATAACCGTGCGAATGCGCCCCGCATCGGCAGCCAATGTGAGGTTCGGCAATCCGCGGCCCTTGGTTGCTTCAAGATTGGCGATGGCCGCCTGTTCACTTGCCTTGGATGCCAGGATCTCAGGCCGTGCTTCATGGGCTTGTTGCAACATTTTTTCGATCGTCGGTTTCGGCATCACCGCCGTGACATTCTGGTTCCAGGGCGCGAGTTTCAGATGAGTAGCAGCGGAAAATCCTACCTCCACTGCCAGCGTACCCTCGGCTACCGCCAGAGTACCTTGGGTTTGCTGCAGGGTGAGCTGGGCACCTGCCAAGGCCGCTTCCGCTAGGTACACGTCGCCAACAGTCGCGAGGCCGGACTTCTGGTTTGCGCGGGCAGAATCCAGACTGGCCTCGGCATCCTTTACACTCAGCTCGTCGGCTTGTTCGAGCGCCTGCAGGCCCAGTACTTGGTAATAATCCTGTTCCGCCGCCAGGATTACATCCTGCAGCGTCTGGCTGTTAGACAGTTGGGCCGCGATGAGGGAAAACTTGGCCGAATCCAGCGTGCCGGAGCGCGTGCCGAAATCCCACAGCAGATAACTCAGGCTGATGCTCGGCTCATATTGCGTCACGGCGCTGTTCAAGGCACCGGTGAAATTCACGCTACGGGTGCGGGTGACGCTGTAGTCGCCGTTGATCAGGGGCCAGTAACCGGCGTGCGCCAGTTCCACGCCCGCCTGGCTGGAGCGGATTTCATCCCATGCAAGTGCAGTCTGCGGATTAGTGGTCAGCGCCATGTCGGTGAGTTCCATCAAGGTGTAAGCATGCCCGGGCTGCGGCGCTGGCCCGCTACTGGATGCAGCGCTTGCGGACGTGGCGAGCATGATCGCCCCCAGGAAAACGCTTAAGGGAGCCCAGTTATGGATTCTGAACATCGACATTGATCAACCTTAATCCTCAAGCCGGTGGACGGCAGCACATCCGGGCATGCGACCAAGCTTTGCGCACAAATTCATTTCAGTTACCCAAGCCGAGAAGTGTGGGCTATTTTCCCATCACGGCGCTGCTTAAATCGGCTTGTTACACTTTGTTACACATCCGCCGGCCGGCATACTGTTCCCTGGATGGACACGGGATAGAATTCTGACCCCAAGCATTCGGGTGTTTTTGAGTATGGCGGCAGCTGATCATATTCTGGTGGTGGATGACGATACGGAAATCCGTGACCTGCTCAAGGAATATCTGACGCGCCAGGGTTACCACGTGACTGCGGTGGCGGATGGCCCTTCCATGGAACAGGCTATGGAGGATGCGCACTTTGATCTGGTGGTTCTCGACGTGATGCTGCCCGGCGAGGATGGCGTGAGCCTGTGCCGCAAATTGCGCAGCCGCTCCACCATACCGATCATCATGTTGACGGCCCGCGGTGATGCGGCAGATCGCATCGCCGGTCTCGAGACCGGCGCTGACGACTACCTGCCAAAACCGTTCGACCCCCAGGAACTATCGGCACGTATCAACAGTGTATTGCGGCGCGCTCGCAGTCTGCCGGAAGATCTTTGGCCTGAAGATATACAAGCTTATCGCTTCGGCGGCTGGCAACTGCAAACCACGACACGCCAGTTGCAAAATATCGAGGGCACGGTGGTGCCGCTATCAGGCGCGGAATACCGCTTGCTGTGCATCTTCCTGCGCTATCCCAACACGGTGCTGTCACGCGACCGGCTCACGGAGTTACTGCGCGGGCGTGAGAGCAATATCCCATTCGACCGCAGCATGGATGTGCAGGTCAGCCGCCTGCGTCAACGGTTGCATGATGATGGACATAACTCAAGCATTATCCGAGCAGTTCGCGGCGAGGGTTACGTGTTCGCATTGCCGGTGCAGGTTGAAAGGTGATGCGTCTGCTGCCGCATTCACTCTTTGGACGACTGGTGCTGGTGTTACTGGGCGGTTTGATCGTGGCGCAACTCCTGAGTACCACCATCAGTCTATCCGAGCGCGATCAGACACTGTTCTCATACAGCGATCAGCAGTGGGCCCAGCGGGATGCCGCGGCGGTGGCGCTTTTGGATTCCGTGAATCCGGGAGAGCAGCAGCGCATCGCATCCATACTTACGACACCGCGGTTGTTCGTGAGCGTGGGCCCACAACCTTCTGTTGTGGGTGAAGCAGATGACGAGGCAACCGACTTCCAGGCGATGTTGCAGAGCCTGCTGGGTCCGGAGCGGCCGGTGCGCGTAGTGGTGGCGCAGCTTACGCCGGCACAAGTAGCGGCCGCGCAGTCGGTGACGCCCGGCAGCGGACCGGTGGATGTGCCGCGTCAACACAGTGTCACCGAAGTCCAGCTCAAGGACGGCCAGTGGGTCAGTTTCGATCATCCGCGTCCCTGGCATGTGAGCGAGCGTCCCTGGCGGTTATTCCTGAGTCTCACGATCCTGCTGGTGTCCGTGATCCTTTTATCATTGTTTGCAGTGCGCTGGATAACCCGTCCGCTGACCACGCTGGCTACGGCCGCCGATGAGTTGGGCCGCGATATCCGCCGTGCACCACTTCCGGAGACCGGCCCCACTGAAGTGCGCCGCGCGGCGCACGCATTCAATGACATGCAGACCCGGCTGGTACGTTACGTGGAGGACAGAACACGGCTGTTAACTGCAATCTCACATGATCTCAAGACGCCGATCACGCGCATGCGCCTGCGTGCCGAATTGCTGGAAGACGAAACCCTCAAGGGCAAACTGGTGCGCGACCTGCAGGACATGGAGAACATGACCAATGCCACCCTGGATTTCCTGCGTGGCCTGGAGATCAGCGAAGCGCTGCAACCCATCGATATGATGGCGCTGCTGGAGAGCGTGCAGTCGGACGCCGTGGAGACCGGACAGGCTGTGAGCCTGCAGGGCCGTATCGATAACTCCTTCACTGGCAGACCGCAGGCACTGCGGCGATGTCTCGAGAACCTCATCGGCAATGCGGTGCGTTACGGCAAGCGCGCCATGATCAGCGTGGAAGACAACGGTGTGAATATCACCATACATGTGCGCGATGCCGGCAAGGGCATACCTGAAGATCAGCTGGAAAAGGTCTTCGAGCCCTACTATCGACTGGAGGAAGCCCGCAGCCAGGCGGGCGGCGGCACCGGTCTGGGTCTGGGTATCGCGCGCAATATCGCGACGCTGCACGGCGGAACGCTGACACTACGCAATCATCCGGAAGGCGGTCTCGAAGCGGTGCTGACACTGCCACGGGAGCAAAAGCCGTAGGAGCGGTCGTCCGATGTACAGGGATTTAGGCGTAGGAGCGGCCGTCCGATGTACAGGGATTTTGACGTAGGAGCGGTCGTCCCGACCGCGATGATTTCGCGGCGGATACCGCCGCTCCTACAGGATGCAGGGAGCAGCCCGACCGCGATGATTTCGCGGCGAATATCGCCGCTCCTACCTCTGAGAGAGCAACGGCTCGCCGCGTTTGTGCGCGGCCACCAATTCATCCAGTGTGGCTGTGACATTCTCGACGGTGATGAGGTCCATGGCTCCCGGGTTCCGCACACGTGTTCCCCAGAGCGCTGTTTCGGCGTCCATATGATTGTACTTTTGCATAGCGTCGGGATAACGGTTCACCCGCCAGCGCTGGCTTAAATACGGACCGGCCCGGTCGGGATTGGTACTGGCGTATAGGCCGATCACGGGAGTGCCTACAGCCGTCGCCATGTGCACAGGTCCGGAATCCGGTGAAATCAGCGCCGTGGCACGTGCCAGCAATGCCAGCAATTGTTTGAGATTGGTCTGGCCGATGAGATTCAGGGGTTGGGTATGCGCAGCCTGCAGGATGGCCGCACCGTACTCACGCTCGACGGTGCTCGGTCCGCCACTCAAGTACACCCGCATCCCGAGTTTATCCGCAGCGTAGTCCGCGACCGCGGCATAGCGTTGCGCGCGCCAGTTGCGGAAGTTGCGCAAACGCGCATTGGCACACGGGCTGATGATCAGCGCGCGACTGCCTTCCGGTATATGTTCATTGGCGAATGCCAGCGCCTCAGCCGGTACCGGGATGTCCCAGCGCAGCACGCGTGCCGTGACCCCGCAGGCTTCGGCGAAGCCGAAGAAACTGTCCATCACATGCTGGCGTGGTCGGTAGGGTGTGCGGCGGTTACTGAACAGCCACTGCCAATCGTGGGCCCGCTGACGGTCGAATCCGAGCTTAATGGGTGCGCGTATTGCCAGGCTACTCGCCAGGCTGGCGCGTAACGACATCTGCATGTGCAGCAGCAGATCGAAGTCCCGGCCGCGTAGGGTCTTGCGCAATGCACGGTAGGCGCCCAAGCCTTTGGCTTTATCGAAGATGATAAACTCGATGCCGGGGATGTCGGCCAACAGACTCGCTTCCAGTCTGCCGATGATCCAGGTGAAGCGCGTATCCGGCCAGGCGGCCTGCAGACTGCGCACCACCGGCAGCGTGTGGCACACATCGCCCACGGCGGACAGACGCAGGATGCAGACACGGGCAGGCGGTTTCATCACTTGGGGCATGTTTGATGGCTGAGCGTACAGTCACCACGAAACGGGGATTCATCCTATACGATGATGCGCTCGCAAGCCACGCGGGCGAGGAGCTGTTCTCTCCGCGTCACTGGGCAAGGCATACCTCACTGCGCGGCGCCATCGGCGGGCGCGGTAACACCTGGATACTGGCAGGCGGTGATGGTGAATGGGTGTTGCGCCATTATCGCCGCGGCGGTCTGCTACGGCATTTCAACCAGGATCTGTATATCTGGCAGGGGTTGCAGAATACCCGGCCGTGGCGTGAATGGCGCTTACTGTCTTCTCTATATATGCAGGGGTTGCCGGTGCCGCAACCCGTGGCCGCACAGGTATTGCGTCATGGCTTGTTGTACCGTGGCGATCTGATCACGCGCCTGATACCCGAGACGCTTTCTCTGGCGGCGCGTCTGCGTGAAAGCAATATCAATAACCTGCCCTGGGATCGCATCGGTGCCTGCATCCGTCGCTTCCATGCCGCCGGTGTCTATCATGCGGATCTGAATGCCCACAATATCCTTATCGACACTCATGACCGGATTTACCTGGTGGACTTCGACCGTGGCGAGCAACGCGCGTCCGCTGTGCGATGGCAGCAAGCCAACCTCAGGCGCCTGTTGCGCTCGCTGCGCAAGCTGGCGGTACCGAGTGTCGCCGAAGGTAGCGTATGGTCAAAACTGATGGATGGCTACGACAAGCAGTCTGGTTGATTCATTCGCGTGGAACTTGCTTGAAGCGGTCGTGGCTCCACAGGTACTGTTCCGGTGCGCGCCGGATGTTTTCTTCCAGCAACTTGTTGATGCGCAGTGCATCCGCTGCCGGGTCATCGGAGGGAAAGTCCTTCAGTGCCGGATAGACGCGCAGGCTGTAACCGCGAGTACCCGGAAGGCGCTCGCCGAAGAACGGCACGACCGCAGCCTGGCTGGAGCGAACCACCCGCGAGAGCGCGGGATTGGTCGGGGCGGGGATGCCGAAGAACGGCACCATGATACTGTCTTTGCCGCGATATCCCTGATCGATGGCATACCAGATGGGTTTGCCTTGCTTGAGGCTCTTGAGCAAGGTGCGCACGTCATCACGCGGGATGGCGCGTTCGAATAGCCGTTCACGATTGCGGCGCATGACCTCTTCGATGACCGGATTGGGGATAGGCCTGTACAGCAGATGCAGATCGGTATGCAGACTGAGGATGCGTCCCACCATCTCCAACTGGGTGAAATGACCGGCCAGCAGCAACACACCATGCCCTTGGGCGCGTGCTTTATATAGATTCTCCACGCCCTGTACTTCGTAGGCCAGCCGGCGCAGACGTTTCTCGCTCATCCACCAGCACATGCCGAATTCGATGATCCCCGTGCCGATCGAGGCGAAGTGTTTCCTGGCGATCTTCAAGCGTTGCGCTTCAGTCATCTCAGGAAAGCACATCCGCAGGTTTAACAGGGTCACGTGCCAGCGGCGCTTGGCGAGCATGCGTATGATCCATCCCAGGGAATAACCGGCCATGAGCTGCACACGGTACGGGCACATCACCACCAGCCGCATGAAGCCGAGCAGCAGCCATGTGGGCCAGTACCGGGGATTTAGTAATCTGTATCGCATGTAGGCTGCGGTGCAAACACAAGGGGGTCAGTGTAAAGGCGGCATCGCACCCGGCACAACTGCCTTGAGCGGCGCAGGCCCATGTTATGATGCGGCGCGATTTCCGATGCTTGCTGGGGTTTGCATGAACATCCGCATCCCGCAATTTGACACTGTGCGCGTGCTGGTGGCAGGCGATGTGATGTTGGATCGCTACTGGTTCGGCGCCACCGGACGCATCTCACCGGAGGCGCCGGTGCCGGTGGTCCACGTACAGGACACTGAGGAACGCCCAGGGGGCGCCGGCAACGTGGCCGTGAACTTGGCGAGCCTCGGAGTTCAGTGCACGGTGCTCGGCGTCACCGGCGACGATGCTGATGCCGATAAGCTCACCGCCAGCCTGCAAGCACACGGTGTGCAGTGCCGCTTCACCCGTCTTAAGAATATTGCCACCATCACCAAACTGCGGGTGCTGTCGCGCCACCAGCAATTGATCCGCCTGGATTTCGAACAGAGCTTCGGCGCACAAGCCGGCGCATCACTGCTGCCGGCCTTCAAGAAACAACTGGGCAACGCCGATGTCATCATCCTGTCGGATTACGGCAAGGGCAGTCTAAGCGGAGTACAGGAGCTGATCGCGACGGCGCGCGCCGCCGGCAAAATCGTACTGGTGGATCCCAAAGGAAAGGAGTTCGGCAAATACCGTAGCGCGACCGCCATCACTCCCAACCTCGCGGAACTGGAAGCGGTGGTGGGCGAGTGCCCGGACGAGAACACCCTGGTCAGCAAAGGCGAGCGCTTGCGCCAGGAACTGGGTTTGCAAGCATTGTTGGTGACCCGTGGTGAACATGGCATGACCTTGCTGGAATCGGGTAAGGCGCCACTGCACTTGCCCACGCTGGCACAGGAAGTCTCGGATGTCACCGGCGCGGGTGATACGGTGATCGCGCTGTTGGCGGCGGGATTGGGCGCAAAACTGGATTTTCCCAAAGCCGCAGCCTTGGCTAATTTCGCCGCCGGTCTGGTAGTGGCGAAGCTCGGCGCGGCCTCGGTCACGCCGGTGGAACTGCGGCTCGCCGCCCACAGTCGCAATGGCGACGGCGTGTTGGACCAGGACGCGGTCATGGATGCCGTAGCGCATGCGCGCAGCCAGGGCCAGCGCATCGTCATGACCAACGGCGTGTTCGACATACTGCATGCCGGGCACGTGAGTTATCTCACGGAAGCACGCCGGCTCGGCGACCGCTTGATCGTGGCGGTGAATGATGATGCTTCTGTACAGCGCCTCAAGGGCGCCCAGCGGCCCATCAACACGCTGCGCAACCGCGCGCAGGTATTGGCAGCGCTGGCGTGTGTGGACTGGGTGGTGCCGTTCTCCGAGGACACGCCGGAGCGGCTGATCTGCAAACTGTTGCCGGATATATTAGTCAAGGGCGGGGATTACAAACCGGAGCAGGTGGCCGGTTATCGCTGCGTGACCAAGAACGGGGGTGAGGTGCGTATCATTAAATATATAGATGGTGTCTCAACCACTTCTACCATCGAGAAGATCCGCAAGACCCGATCTGAATGACACTACGTTGGCTTTATTCACTGGTTTTGCTGCTGCTGCTGCCGTTCGCGTTTGCCTGGATGTTCTGGCGAACGCTGCGCCAGACCGGCCACGCGGACAAGCTGGGCGAGCGTTTTGGCAGCTCCCCATATCTGCCGCGCAATGAGATCATCTGGCTGCACGGCGCTTCGGTCGGCGAGATCCGCGCCATGGCGCCGTTGGTTAAATCATTACACCGGGATTTCCCCAAACATCCGCTGCTGGTCACCAGCTTCACCGGCAGCGGGCGCGTACAGGCGCAAGCCCTGTTCGGCGGCCAGGCGCTGGTGGCTCAGCTTCCCTATGATCTGCCGTTCTGCGTGAACCGTTGGCTGAAGTGCGTGAGCCCTGTCATTGGCATCGTCATAGAGACCGAGATCTGGCCGAACCTTTACGCCGCCTGCGCACGTCGCCGTATCCCACTGCTGCTGGTGAGCGCACGCCTGTCGGAGCACAGCCTGAAACGTTTCCGCCGCATGCCGCGGCTGGTGCGTGCAGCCCTCGGCCAGGTGACGGCCATCGCCGCGCAGTCGGTCAGGGATGCGGAGGGTTTCCGGCAGCTGGGTGCGCCGCAGGAACGGCTCTCGGTCATCGGCAATCTCAAGTTCGACCTGCAAATGCCGGGTACCCTCAAGCAGGAAGGACGTTCCGTGCGCAGCAAACTGTTCGGCAAAGCCAGCGTGATCGTTGCCGGCAGTACCCGCGAAGACGAAGAACAGCAGGTGTTGAGCGCGTACCGCGATCTGCTGGGTAAACACCCGAACTGCGTGCTGGTGCTGGCACCGCGCCATCCGCAGCGCACCAACAGCGTGGCTGAACTGATCAAGATCCAGGGGTACGTCTGCCGCCGTCGCAGTGCCGGCGAAGCGCTGCTCAAGCCCGGCGAAGTGCTGTTACTGGATACCTTGGGGGAACTCACACACTTGTATGCGGCCGGGCACGTGGCCTTCGTGGGCGGCAGCCTGGTACCGGTGGGCGGGCACAACTTGCTGGAGCCGGCGGCCCTGGGACTGCCGGTGCTGGCGGGCCCGCATCTGGATAACGTGCGGGATATCGCCGAGATGCTCAAGGATGCAGGCGGCCTGATTGTGGTGAACGATGCCAAGAATCTGGGCGAGGCTTTCGTCTGGCTGGTGGGTAATACCGGCACCCGCCAGCAAATCGGTCAGGCGGCGCAGCAGATCGTGGTTGCCAACCGCGGGGCCCTCGACAAGGCGCTCAAGCTCATCGGGCTGGTGCTGGCCCATAAATGAAACACCCGGCTTGGGCGCTGTCTCTATACCGTGATCACTCGTTACCACCCGGTGGAAGGGTTTGTGGTATGTCGGCGGCGGTCGTCGGTATTTGCAAATCCATGGGGGACATGGGTGACGGCACTTGCAGCAGTACATTGATCTGTTTAAGGTCATCGGGGCCGAGGATGCCGGCGGCCTGCTTGAGCTGCAGCACGCTGGTCAGGTAAGTGTCGCGGCTCTGGGCATAGTTGGTTTGCGCGGTCACCAGGTTCTGGCGTGCCAGCAGCACATCCACGATGGTGCGGGTGCCCACCTGCATGCCGGTCTCCATGGCCTGCAGCGAGGTCTGGTTGGATTTCACCGATTGCTGCAAGGCGCGTACCTGGGAGATGCCGGTGAGCACACCCAGATACGAAGTACGCGTCTGTTGCACCGTCTGGCGGTTTACGAATTTGACCTGTTCCATGGCGGCATCGTATTGTCGCTGCGCCTGGGTTACCTGGGCGCTCACACCTCCGCCGGAAAATAATGGCATATTGAATTGCAATATGGCGGTGTTGCCGGTGAGGTTCTGCACCTGGCTGACATTCGGAGGAACGCCTGGCGAGTCGATGTTATAGACCGAAGTGTTATTGTTCCCGTTGTGGCTCAGCATCAGATCCAGGGTCGGGTAATGGCCGCTGCGCTTGATGGATACGTTGCTGGACGCGACATCCGCCGCTGCCTGGGCCGCCATCAGGTTGGGGTTTTCTTTAAGTGCCGTGTCCACCCATTGTTGGGCATTGTCGGGATCGGGAGTGCGCAGCGGCATGCCGGTCACCGGCTCCTGGAGCACCCCCACCGGCTCACCGGTGATAGCGCGCAGGCCCTCTTCGGCATTGATGACCTGCTGCTGGGCGGCGATCTCGTTGGCCACCGATTGATCGTAGGCGGCCTGGGCGTTCTGTACGTCGGTGATGGCGCTCATGCCCACCTGATACTTGGCCTTGGTCTGATCCAGCTGCTTGCCGTTGGCGAGGGTGGCGGCATGGTCCGCCGCCAGGGTATCGCGCGCCGTGATCACGTTGAAATAGGCGGTGGCGGTACGCACGATCAGATCCTGTTGCGCGGCGATGTATTGCGCCTCCGCTTGGGCCACCGAGGCATCCGCCTGTTTGATGGTCTGCCAGGCGGACCAGTCGAAGATCGGCTGGGTCAGTTGAGCTGCGTATTGCGTGGTGTACGAATGGTCGCTGGAATTAGCCGACACATATGTATTCGTGGTCGGATCGTAATAAAAGGGGACTTGGCCGCTGGATTTGGTGACATTACGTGAGCCGGTGAGGATCACGTTCGGCAGGTATCCAGCGCGTGCGATCGGCTTATTCTCCAGTGCGGCTTCGTAGTTGGCCTTGGCCTGGGCGAATGTCGGGTCGTTGTTGAGCGCCAGTTGATAGATATCCCAAACATCGGCGCTGTAAGCCGGCGTGGCCGCTATGAGCCCGGACGCGGCCAGGACGAGTAATAAAGTGCGTAGGGTATTCACCTTGAAAGTTCCTTGTTGCAGTATCCTGTAGGTGTGCTAGTTAGATATAACACTATAACGTTTATGAGCTGGATGCAAGCAGCACAAGCCTGTGCGATTTTATCGGACTCCTGTGGCATTTAATAACGGGCCAAGCCCGGTTCCAGGCTCACCGCCCATTCTTCGATACCGCCTGCCAGGTTGATGACGTTCTTGAAGCCGCGGGATTGCATGAAGGCTGCCACCTGCAGGCTGCGGTTACCGTGATGGCACAGAATCACGTAGGTTTGCTCCCGCTCCAGTTCATCCAGCCGCTCCCGTAGCTCGTCCATGGGAACATGCAGGCAGCCCGGCAGGTGCACACGTTCGTATTCCCAGGGTTCGCGCACATCCAGGATGGTCACCGGCTGCGCGGACTTCGCCCGCAGCTCGGTCATTTCGCGCGGTGTTATTGAACGGACCGGCATGCGCACTCTCAGAAACGGAAATGACGTGGCCTGACCGCATTCACCAGTGCCGGCAGCTCAGTCTCGAACAGGCTTTGCTGCGACCAGGCATCTTCCGCCATGCGTGTGATCAACAGCGCCTCCATCACTGGCGCTTCCCCGACGATCACGAACAGGCGGCCGCCCACGTTGAGGTGTTGTGCATAGATGTCCTGATAGAGCGGCAACGAGCCGGTCACGGCGATGGCGTCGAAGCGCTGGCCTAGCCAGTCGAGTTGCGTGCCATCGCGGGTTTCGAGCTGCACGTTACGGATGCCCAGACTCTTGAGGATTTTGCCGGCAGCGGCAGTGAACTCCGGATAGATATCCACGGACAGCACTTCACCCGCCATTTTTGCCAGGCAGGCGCTGATGAAACCGCTGCCAGTGCCGATCTCCAGCACACTCTCACCGGGTTGCGGGTCGAGTGCCTGCAGCATCCGGCCTTCCACTTTGGGCGCCATCATCACCTGTGCATGCGGCAGGGGGATCTGGGTATCGGCGAATGCCAGCTGGCGAAAAGGCTGCGGAACGAATTGATCGCGCGGCAGAATCTCGAGGAGCTCGAGCACGCGCGCATCCACAACCTCCCAGGCACGTACTTGCTGGGTGACCATCTGATTGCGGGCGAAGCGTATATCCATGATTGTTAGTTGAAAAACCGCTGCGGGGCTGCAAAGCGTAAGCACTTTGATGCCGCTTGGCAAGCTAAAAGAGCCTGTTTGAACATGGCGTCGGCCGCTTGTTTACACCTTTTGAAGGTAGATGTCTGGTGGGACTTCCGCAATGGGCATGTGACGAACCGTGGCCGTCATGGGATAAGCCGTGGCTTGCACACAGGACTTGTACAGACGTTTAGCGGTATCTTGGTGTCCGACCGGCCAGGTGTTGAGTTGTCAGGATAGAAATGCAGAGCGTGCCATGGATATAGCAAAAGTTAAAAACCCACTACAGCATCGCCGCTTGCTGGGCATCGCGTTCGGCGGTTGGATATTGTGGTCGCTGCTGATCGCCAGCAGCGATTATCTGGGCGCAATGGTTTCGGAACAGGATATCGGCGTACTGTCTATATATGGCAGAGCACTGCTGGCAAGTTTTCCCTGGGCGGTCGTGGCGTATCTGGTGTTGATTATCAACCGCCGCCGGCCGGTGCGCGATTGGCCCGGAAAAATTTGGCTGTTCAAGCAACTGGCTTTCGGCGTGCTGCTGGTGCATCTGATTCTGGTACTGGTGCACCAATGGCAATGGCTGGTATTGGGGCTCACAGCTGTACCCGATTCTGGCACGTTCATGCAGATGCTGCTTGCCGGATTGCCACGCGGGTTCGCCATGTATCTGGGTGTGTGGGGCATCTGTCAGGCGGGATTATTCTGGCGCGACTACCTGCATACCCGACGCGAACTGGTGCGCGCCGAACTGCGCCGCCTGCGCACCCAGCTGAATCCGCATTTTCTGTTCAACACTCTAAATGCGATATCGGAACTGGGTTATGTGAATCCGGAGGCCGCTGACCAGACCATCACCCAGTTGAGCGGTCTGCTGCGCAAGTCCCTCGACGATAGCCAGCAGCAGGAGATCGCCTTGCGGGATGAGGTGGATTTCCTGGAACGCTACCTGGCCATCCAGCAGACCCTGTTGCAGGATCGGCTGCATGTGGAGCTGGAGATCAGCGATGAGACTCTCAACGCACGCGTGCCCGGCATGATCCTGCAGCCGCTGGTGGAGAACGCTGTGACCCATGGCATCGGGCGCAGCGGCATCGGCTACATCACGGTGCGCAGCCAGCGCCGTGGCGAGCTGCTGGTGATCGAGGTGGAAGACAATGGCTGGGGCCTGGTGATCGCGGATTCCCGCAAGAGCGGCGAGGGCATCGGTATCAACAACACGCGCGCGCGCTTGCGCTATCTTTATGGCGAGCTCGCCAGCCTGGAGCTGCGCAGCCGCCCGGGCGAGGGCCTGACCGCCTGCCTGAATATCCCATTCCATGAGGCGTTTGCCTTCGATGAAGATCCGTACCCTGATCGTTGATGACATGCCGCTGTCCCGGCAGCGCACCCGCCGTTATCTGGCGGGTGAAGCGGACGTGGAGATCATCGGTGAATGCGGCGATGGCGAAACCGCGCTGCAGACCATCGACACGCTCAAGCCGGACCTGGTGCTGCTGGACGTGCAGATGCCCGGCATGAATGGGCTGGAACTGCTGGAGAAGATCCCGGTGGAGAAGCGTCCGGCGGTGGTATTCATCACCGCCTTCGACGAGTTCGCGGTACCGGCGTTCGCCGCGCATGCGGTGGATTTCCTGCTCAAACCTTTCGATCGCGAGCGTGTGGCAAAAGTCCTGGCTCGTGTCCGTGCGCATCTCAAAATCAAACCAGACACCGCAGCTGTCACGCAGGCATCCGCAGCGCCGTTACCGGACCAGAAGGGCCCGTATCTTAATCGGGTCGCCGTCAAGTCCGTGGGCCGCACCGTGTTTGTGGGTATCAATGCCGTGGACTGGCTGGAGACCGCCGGCAACTACGTGTGCTTGCATGCGGGTAAAGAGTCCCATCTGGTGCGCGAGACCATGAACCAGATGGAGACGCAACTCGATCCCACACACTTCGTGCGCATCCATCGCTCCACCATGGTGCGCATCGAGGCCATCAAGGAGATCCAGCCGCTGTTCAACGGCGATCGGGCGGTGATCCTGAAGGATGGCAGCCGGCTGACCATGAGCCGTTCCTACCGCGATAAGGCCAAAGCCGCACTCGGCACCGTCTAAAGGCTGCGCAACTTGATAGACACGGCTCCCGGCAAGCTCGCGTCATGATTCTGCAATCTGCGTCCTGTCCCATCACTGCCCCGGCTCGTCACATAATCGTTGTGAGCCGGGTGGCGCACGCCTAGATTTAAAGCACGCAAAAACCGGTGACCGTCCATTGGACAAGAAAGACGCGCTCAACGCCCTGAAGATCGACCGGGATGCACCGCTGACTGCGCCACCCCGGCGTGGCTGGTTGCTCGGCGGCTTAAGCCTGATACTCGCGATCATCGTGCTGGCGGGTGCCTGGTGGTATTTCCATCCCCAAGTGGTAATGGTGCAGACCATGAGCGTGACGGCACAAGGCGGCGATGCGCCCGGTGGCAGCATCCTGAATGCTTCCGGTTACGTGGTCGCGGAGCAGCAGGCCACCGTATCCTCCCAGGTCACCGGCATGATCAACGCGGTGTATGCGGAAGAAGGCATGCACGTGCAGAAAGACCAGGTGCTGGCGCGTCTGGATGACAGTGCCGCACGCGCCGCGGTTGCAATGGCCGGCAGCCAGCTGCTGGCGGATCAGGCGCTGGTGGTCCAGAACCAGGCGCAGCTGCTCAAGGACCAGCAGAACCTGGCGCGCACCCGGACGCTCGCGAAGCAGGGCTTGATGAGCCAGTCGGATCTGGACAGTGCCCAGGCTGCCGCGGATATCGATCAGGCCAACCTCGAACATGCCCAGGGCCAGGTGCAGGTGGACCAAGACAGCTTGCGCAGTAGCAAGATCTTTCTCGATTACACCGTGATCCGCGCGCCGTTCTCCGGCGTGGTCACGGAAAAATACGCGCACCCGGGCGAGATGATCTCGCCGGCCGCGGTCGGCGGCTTCACCAAGACCGGCATCTGCATGCTGGTGGACATGCGCTCCCTGGAGATCGATGTGGATGTGAACGAGGCCTACATCCAGCGGGTGAAGAATGGCATGCCGGTGGACGCAGTGCTGGATGCCTACCCGAGTTGGCATATCCCCGCGCACGTGATCAGCGTGGTGCCTACCGCCAACCAGGAAAAAGCCACCGTCAAAGTGCGCATCGCCTTCGACAACCTGGACTCCCGCATACTCCCGCAGATGGGTGTGCAGGTATGGTTCTATGCGGAGAAAGGCCAGAATTCACAACCCCAAATCGCCACCATCGCGATCCCGCAGAGCGCCGTGCACGGCAGCGGAGCCGCGCAATATGTTTATGTCGTAGATCAGGGTCACGTGAAGCAGCAGAGCGTCAAGATTTTGCCGGCCGCCAATAATCAGGTGACCGTACTCTCGGGCCTCAGCGGCGGTGAAATACTGGTGGTGTCATCCAAAGCACCGTTGCACGAGGGTGAAAAAGTGCAGGAGCAGAATCCATGAGCAGGAAACACACCTGTAGGAGCGGCCGTCCGATGCACAAAGATTTAGGCGTAGGAGCGGTCGTCCCGACCGCGATGATTTCGCGGCGAGGGCAGATTAATGCTCCTGCAGTGCTGCATTTCCGCCTTTCAACCCGCACTTCCTGCGCGGCTTGAAAGTTCAGGACTGCCATCCCTGGCAGGCCGCTCATCATATTGTGATGAGCCCATGCGGTCATCGCCGCTCCTACCCCCTCCTTTGAAAAGGAGGGCGGGGAGGATTTCAAAATCGGGTTTGAATACCCATAATCGGAATTGAATGATCTATAGACAGATTTGAAGGAGAACAGTATGTCCGCAGTTGCCGTTGAAAATACCCACAACCAGCCGCTGGTGAACCTGCGCGGTGTCACCAAACTCTACAAGCGCGGTTCCGAGACCGTGGAAGTTTTGAAACGCCTGGACCTCACGGTTCCGCGCGGCGATTTCCTGGCACTCATGGGGCCGTCCGGTTCAGGCAAGACCACCCTCATGAATATCCTCGGCGGCCTCGACCGGCCCACTTCCGGCGAAGTCATCATCGACGGCCAGCCCATCCATACCTTGAGCGACAGTGCGCTCTCCGGCTGGCGCGCGCGCCATGTGGGCTTCGTGTTCCAGCTGTATCACCTGCTGCCGGTGCTGACCGCCGAACAGAATGTGGCGCTGCCGCTGATGCTCACTCATCTCAGCGGAGCCGAACGCAGGAAGCGTGCCATGGCGGCGCTTACGCTGGTGGGTCTCGAGGATCGTGCCAAGTACAAACCCTCGGAACTCTCCGGCGGCCAGGAGCAGCGCGTCGGCATTGCGCGCGCCATTGTCACCGATCCCACGCTGTTGCTGTGCGACGAACCCACCGGTGATCTGGACCGCAAGGCCGGCGACGAAATCCTGGAATTGCTGCAACTTCTTAACAAGGAACATGGCAAGACCATCATCATGGTCACCCACGACCCGCATGCCGCCGCCAAGGCTGAACGCACTCTGTTCATGAACAAAGGCGTGCTGGGCGAGGAGCCGGAAGCATGAACGCCCTGACACTCATCTGGAGCGCGTTCAAACGCCGCAAGGCGCGCACCATCTTTACTTTCCTGTCGGTGGTGGTGGCCTTCATGCTGTTCTGCATACTCGCCGCGGTGCGCCAGGGCATGCAGGGCCAGGTGAAAATCTCCATCGCGGAACGCCTGGATACCTACAACAAGATTTCCCAGGGCACGCCGCTGCCCTTGAGTTATTACGACAAGATTGCGGCGGTGCCGGGCGTCACGGCGGTGGCCTACTTCACCGGTTTCCAGGGTTATTACAAGGATGAAAAGAACAAGTTCCAGGTCGGCATAACCAACGCCAAGGAACTCTTCAAGGTCTACCAGGAATTCAGCGCGCCGCCGGCCCAGATGCAAGCCTGGCTGGCGGACCAGCAGGGCGCAGTGGCCGGCCCGTTACTGGCCAAGCGCATGGGCTGGAAAATCGGCGATACCATTCCGGTGCAGGGCGGAGCCACACAGAAAGATGGCAGCAAGACCTGGTATTTCCATCTGGACGGTATCTATCAAACGACTCTGCCATCCTTCTATCAGAACTTCTTCATCGCGCACTATAAGTATTACAACCTGGGTATGGCCGACGACAAGAATAGGGATACCGTCGGCCAATTTACCGAGCGTATCGACGATCCTAGACATGCGATGGCGATCTCCAATGCCATCGATAAGCTGTTCGAGAACGCCACCCCCCAGACCCTGACGCAATCGCAGGCGCTCGAATCCGTGAGCTTCATGCGCCAGTTCGGCGACATCACAGCCATGGTGATCTACGTGGGCATCGCGGTGTTCTTCAGCATGCTGCTCATCATCGGCAATACCATGGCGCAGTCGGTGCGCGAGCGTACTGCGGAATTCGCCATGTTTCGGGCGCTGGGATTCACGCGCCCGTGGCTGGCATGGCTGGTGCTGCGGGAATCCCTGCTGCTGATCTGTATAGCGGGCGTCGTCGGCTTGATCCTGGGTTATGAAGCGGCACACCTGCTGGCACCCAGCGTCGGCAATGTCCTGCAGACGTTCAGCATGACCTGGGACGCGGCGTGGTTGGGAATTCTCCTGGGCATCATCTTTGGATTATTGGCGGGACTGGTGCCCATGCAGCGCATCATGCGCCTGCGTGTGGCCGATGCCTTGCGGAGGGCATGACATGACGACGGGATTGCGGCAAACCGTTGCGGTAAGCGCCTGGAACCTGCGCAGTATGAGCGGCCGGCTGCGGCCCTCAGCGGTGGCGGTGACCGGTTTCTTCGGTGTGGTGCTGGTGTTCGTGGCGGTGCTCTCGATCCAGAAAGGCTTCAGCGCGGTGTTCGACAACACTGGTTCCGATGACGTGGCTATCGTGAGCATGAACAACGGCACCCTGGACGGCAATGCGCTGCATGCCATCGGCCAGACCCCGGACGTGGCCCAGGGCCCCGACGGCCCGGTGTTGATGGGGACGTTTTTGACCTCCGCGCAGATCCCCACGCGCAGTAGCGGTCTGCTGGGTACGGTGAACTTCCGCGGCGTGGGGCCGCAGATGCCGGCAGTGTGGCGTACGTTCCATATCATCCAGGGCCGCCTGTTCAAACCGGGTCTTGACGAAATCATCGTCGGCAAGTCCACGGAACGGCTGTTTCCGGGACTCTCGATCGGCGACGTCCTCAAGTGGAACCACCACGACTGGAAAGTCGTGGGCATATTCAGCATGAATGGCGGCATCCATGAATCGGAGATCCTGACGGATGCCAACCAGTTGCAGGCGGCGTACAACGCCACCAACAGCTATGCAAATACCTATGTGCGTCTCACATCCGCGGACGCATTTCCGGCATTCAAGAAAGCGGTGGAGCACAATCCCCAGTTGAGCGTAACGGCTGTGCAGGAAGGCGAGAATTTCCGTGACAGCGGCCAGGATCTGAAGACTGTGATCACGCTGATTGGCGGCATCATCACGCTGCTCATGGCCACCGGCGCCATCTTCGGCTCCATCAATATCATGTATTCCAACATCGCCAGCCGCATGGGCGACATCGCCACGCTGCGGGCACTGGGATTCAAGCGCTTCCCGATACTCAGCGCAGTCATTCTGGAAGGCATGGTTTTGGGACTGGCCGGCGGCGGGGCGGCCGCGATCATCGCCTATCTCGCCTTCAATGGTTATCAGGCCAGCACTCTGGGTAACGGCGCGCTCATGGCCTTCAGTTTCCAGGTGACGCCTGGTTTGATCTTTAGCGCGCTGATACTCGCCATCGTCATGGGCTTCATCGGCGGACTGTTCCCCGCCATCCGTGCCGCGCGCCTGACCGTGGCCACTGCCTTGCGGGAGATTTAATAGTAAAAGGAGGTAACGCGTGAAACTTGGATCATCCGTTTTCGGCCTGTTCCTGCTGCTGGTGATCTCCGCATGTTCCCGCAGTGGCACGCCGCAGGTCAGCGGGAACTTCAATTACCTGTTCAGCAGCGGCGACCACAGTGTAAAAGTGGAACAAGGGCGCGTGATCATTACCAACGATCAAGGCCATCAAGCGGTCATCACCCAGCAGGGCGCGTTGACCATCGAAGACAAAGACGTGACGGTTTCTCCCCAGGCCAAAGACAACCTGGTGCAATACGTCCAGACCACGCAGCAGATCCAGCAGCAGGGTATCGAGATCGCCCGGCATGCCGGCAGTTTCGCCGTGGGCATACTGGGCGACGTGTTCGGCGGCCTGCTCAGCGGACAAAGCGACAAGGACATCGAACGCAACGCGCACCAGAGCGCCGCGGAATTCAAGAAATCGGTGTTGCCGATCTGCATGAGCGTGCAGAAACTCAAACAGCTGCAGGATACGGTCGCCGTGGATGTGCCGGCATTCAAGTCCTATGCGGTGATCGAAGACAAGGATTCGAACGATTGCGTGCAGGGTCTCGAGTCAAAAGATTAGACCTCGTGCCATCTGCGGCAGATGCCGGCGGATGGCGATGCATGTAATCCGCGCGATAATGGACTGCAATGAAAGGACAACTTGCAGTCATCGGTTTGATCTCTCTGCTTTGGGGGTGCGCCACACCAGGCCCGGCGAGCGAACCGATGGTGGGGTCCGCGGCTGCGAACGCACAGAATCGGCTCTGGGTACTGGATTCTGGCTGGCATACGGGTGTGATTCTTTCGCGTTCCGAGCTGGGACCGCCGCTCGCCGGGCTGCTGCAAAGTTTGCCCTATTCTCAATATTTCGCTTTTGGCTGGGGTGACCGCAAGTTCTACATGGCGCCGCATCCGACGCTCTTTACAGATATCGCCGCACTGTTTCCGTCACGCAGCGTGGTGCTGGTGGATGCCTGCGATGTGCCACCGCGCGCATGTTTCTCCAGCGAAGTCCGGCTGCGGGTCTTGTTCATTGGCAACGACGGAATCAGTCGGCTCGATGACTATCTGGCACAGTCGCTGCAAATGGATGCGCAAGGAAAGCCTGAGCCGGTCGCGCCCGGCCCCGATCCCGACAGCAAATTCTTCGCTTCCGGTTTGTCCTACGATGCGTTTCACACCTGCAATACCTGGACGGCCGAGGCACTTTACGCTGCGGGTTTGCCGGTCTCCTATCACGGCGTCATCTTTGCCAGTCAGGTCTGGCGCCAGGTGAAACAGTGAAATGTTTTTTGCAAAGGCCGGTGACAAGCGCAAGCTTGTAAGTTTCCATCGTCTGCTATAGGGTAGATTCGTCGAGCTGGGGGTGCCCTAAACGGGGCTGAGACAAAACCGCATGGCAGACGCCATTGGTTTGAACCCTTGGAACCTGAACCTGGTCAACACCAGCGTAGGGAATGCTCCGACGGTGCCACTGTCGCCCCATTCTTACTGCGCTCGGTCCCTGAGGACGAAACATGAGCGCCATCCCCGAAGACTTCATCCGCCGTACCGCGCAACTTTCCCAAGAGGCAACCCGGCCGTATCCTAATTCCCGCAAGCTTTTCATGGCGGGTTCGCGGCCGGATCTCAAGGTCGGCATGCGCGAGGTGCGCCAGTCGGATACTCCGGCGCTGCACGGCGCCGAGTCCAATCCACCCATACCTATATATGACACTTCCGGGCCGTACACGGATCCGGCAGCACACATCGATCTGGTGCGCGGGCTGGTACCGCTGCGGGCGCGCTGGATCGAGGGGCGTGGCGACACACAGCAGTTAGGCGATTTCACTTCCGAGTACACCCGCCGTCGCAACAAGGGCGCCAGGCTGGCGGACATCCGTTTCCCGCAGCCGCCCAAACCGCGGCGCGCCAAGACCGGCGCCAACGTCACCCAGATGCATTACGCCCGCCGGGGTCTGGTCACGCCGGAGATGGAATACATCGCCATCCGCGAGAACCTGCGGCTGGATGAGCTGCGCCGCGATGTGCGCTATACGCAGTTGTTGAGACAACACGGGGGACAAAACTGGGGAGCAAAGATACCGGAAACCATCACGCCGGAATTTGTGCGCGCCGAAGTGGCCCGCGGCCGCGCCATCATCCCCGCCAACATTAACCATCCGGAACTGGAGCCCATGATCATCGGCCGCAACTTCCGGGTGAAGATCAACACCAACATCGGCAATTCCGCGGTCACCTCCAGCATCGCCGAGGAAGTGGAGAAGATGGTGTGGTCGGCGCGCTGGGGCGGCGACACCCTCATGGACCTGTCCACCGGCAGGAACATCCACGAGACCCGCGAGTGGATCATCCGCAACGCGCCCATGCCCATCGGCACCGTACCCATCTACCAGGCGCTGGAGAAAGTCGACGGCAAGGCCGAGGAACTCACCTGGGAGATGTTCCGCGACACGCTCATCGAGCAGGCGGAGCAAGGCGTGGATTACTTCACCATCCATGCCGGCGTGCGCCTGCCGTTCGTGCCGCTGACCGCCGAGCGCGTCACCGGCATCGTCTCGCGTGGCGGTTCCATCATGGCCAAGTGGTGCCTTTCTCATCATCAGGAGAGTTTCCTGTACACCCACTTCGAGGACATCTGCGAGATTATGCGGGCCTATGACGTGTCGTTCTCCCTGGGCGATGGCCTGCGGCCCGGCTGCATCGCCGACGCTAACGACGAAGCCCAGTTTGCAGAACTGAAGACGCTAGGAGAACTGACGAAAGTCGCATGGCAGCACGACTGCCAGGTGATGATCGAAGGCCCCGGCCATGTGCCCATGCAGCTTATAAAGGAGAACATGGATAAGGAACTGGCGGAATGCTACGAAGCGCCGTTTTACACCCTGGGACCGCTGACCACCGACATCGCGCCCGGTTATGACCACATCACCAGCGCCATCGGCGCCGCCCAGATCGGCTGGTACGGCACCGCCATGCTCTGCTACGTGACGCCCAAGGAACACTTAGGGCTACCGGACAAACAGGATGTGCGCGACGGCATCATCGCCTACAAGATCGCGGCGCACGCGGCGGATCTGGCCAAGGGCCATCCCGGCGCGCAGCTGCGGGACAACGCCTTATCCAAGGCGCGCTTCGAATTCCGCTGGGAAGACCAGTTCAACCTGGGGCTGGATCCCGACAAGGCGCGGGAATTCCACGACGAGACTCTGCCGAAGGATTCCGCCAAGCTCGCGCACTTCTGCTCCATGTGTGGCCCGCATTTCTGTTCCATGAAGATCACCCAGGACGTGCGCGAGTATGCGCAGAAAGGCATGCAGGAAAAAGCCGCCGAGTTCAAACAGGGCGGCGCAGAGATTTATCGCAAAGCCTGATGTAGAGCGTAGGTTGGGCTGACGAAGGAAGCCCAACATGCACAAGCAAGCGTAGGTTGGGCTGACAAAGGAAGCCCAACGCCACGCAAGGAAGTGTGCACACAATGCGTTACCGAAGAGCTCTTGTCGCTGGCGGTACCTATTTCTTTACCGTCAATCTTGCCGATCGGTGCTCCGCCCTCCTCGTGCGACACATCGATGACCTGCGACAGGTGCTGGACAAGGTAAAGAAAGCGCATCCCTTCACGCTGGTGGCGATGGCGGTCATGCCTGAACACCTGCATGCCATCTGGCGGTTGCCGGCGGGCGATATGGATTATCCGATGCGCTGGTCCTTAATCAAGGCGGGATTCTCGCGGAGACTAAACACGGATGAACGCATCCGCCCGAGCCGCAAGACACAACGTGAGCGGGGTATCTGGCAGCGGCGGTACTGGGAACACCAAATCCGGGACGATGCGGATTTGGCACGACATGTGGACTATATTCACTATAATCCGGTCAAACACGGCTTGGTTGACCGACCTGCAGATTGGCCCCACTCGACCTTGCATGCCTACATTGAGAAGGGCATGGTGGCTGTGGATTGGGGTAGATCTGTGGAAGAGTTAGGAGTTGGTTATGGTGAACGGTGAAAAGTTGGGCTTCCTGCGTCAGCCCAACCTACAAGAAATAAACAGGAGACGGATGATGAAGGAGGCAGTTTATATAGTGGCAGCGGCCATACTTTTGGCGACCAGCACTGTATACGCCGGTGATCAAACAAGCCGTTGGGCAAAGCCCGATGATCCAGACGCCAAAGCCATCACCGCCTTGGAAGACATGTGGGCGCACACCGCCTGCTCATCAGTACCAGAAGCCCTCAAAGCCGCTTTCGCGGAAGATTTCCAGGGCACGTCCGTAAAAGGCAAACGCTACGGGAGACCGACGTCATGGGGAGGCGAAGGCGATGATACGGACTGCCAGCTCCAGGATATTCAGATACGCCTGTTCGGAGATTCGGTGGCGGTCGCTTACGGTGACGAGAGCAGTGACAGCAAGAAAAAGGACGGCACCACAACGAAACACTGCCTGGCCTGGACCGACACCTGGCTGAAACGCCAAGGAAAATGGCAGATCGTCGCCGCTCAGGATAATTCGGTAGACTGTAAATAGTAAGCGTAGGTTGGGCTAATGAAGGAAGCCCAACTTTACACAAGCGACGACATGTTGGGTTTCCTACGTCAACCCAACCTACATGAGCTTTTACAAACCAAGCTCGCTGTGTGATCCGAGGCGAACCAGCTGCAACACACTGTTCCCGTGTATGCGGTAGATGAGAATCAAATCCGGGCGAACATGGCAGTCGCGAAAATCCTTCCACTCGCCTGTTAGCGGGTGATCCTGATATCTGGCGGCCAGCGGTTGGTCGTGTATGAGAGAGGCAAGCAATTGTGGGAATACGGTTTTCAGCGTGTTCCTGTGCTGGCCTTGGGACTCGCGTTTGTAATCGCGCTTGAACTGCCGGGTGTACTCAATCGTCCGCATCGAGGTCCGCCATGAGGGCTTTCACGCTCTTGGCAGTGCGTAGTTTCCCGCGGCGGGCCTCTTTCATCGCCGTAATGGTTTTGGCATTGGGAACCAAGGGTTCAAAAGGCAGAGCCTTCTCGTGAGCGATGCGGGTGAGCATCAGGCGGAAGGCATCAGACACAGTGAGACCCATGGTTTCGAGCACCACGGCCGCTTCTTCCTTGGTTTCGGCATCGATTCTGGCGCGTACGACGGCATTGGCTTTCATAGGGCTTTTCTCCACAGTTGGGCTACATTGTAGCCCAATTGTTCGAGATGTGTAAACCCCTATACTGACCATCATGACCGCAAAGAAACTCACTGCCGAAGCGCTGCGACGCATGAAATCGGTCACGCCGATCCCCATGCTCACGGCCTATACCACGCCCGTGGCCCGCTGCCTGGAGAAAGCCGGAGTGCCGGTGATCCTGGTGGGGGACACGGTCGGCATGGTGGAGATGGGCTTCGACAGCACGCGCCACGTAACGATCGAGCACATGCAGTATCACATCGGCGCGGTGCGCCGCGGCGCGCCCAATACCCACATCATCGGGGATCATCCCTACAACAGTGATCGCGATACGGTTACCGCATTGCAGAGCGCCAAGCTGATGCTGGAAGCGGGCGCGGACAGCGTCAAGCTGGAAGGCCCGAAGTACGACGTCATCCGTCATCTGGTCAAGAACGGCATCGACGTGGTGGGCCATACGGGGCTCACACCCCAGACTTCCACCAATTTCAAACAAGTGGGGCGTGAAGCGGCTGAAGCCGAGCGTATTGTGAGTGAAGCCATCGGTATCGAGAAAGCGGGGGCTTACATGCTGGTGCTGGAGCACATCCCCGAGAGGCTGGCGGAAAAAATTACCCACACAGTGAAGATACCGACCATCGGCATCGGCGCGGGCAAAGAATGCGATGGGCAGGTGCTGGTCATCAACGATGCCATCGGTATGGGCGATAAATGGCCGCCGTTCTCACGCCAGTATGCCCACGTCAGCAAGATCATCACTGAAGCGGCGGAGACTTTTGTGAGTCAAGTGAAGGGTGGAACATATTAAGCAATGTGTAGCGCCGCTTTGTTGGACAAGATGATATAAAGCTGTAATTTTCATGAATTTATGAAAGCAATTCATAAATCTGGATTACTACTAGGCATCACTGCTATCGCGGTGTCTATTCCATTTACACTTCTGTTACAACACCCATCCGATCGCCCGGACGATCATATATTGCGGATTTGGCTGTTTTTATCACCTCTTTTTTTGGGTGTGCTTGCGTATTTTTATTTTATGGTATTGGCGTTTTTGCTACCGACGTTATGGCTACGCTTTTCGCCAATTCTCGGCGCAATCATAGGCATCCTAACTTTTATGTCGTTTGCGGTTATTTTTCCTTTATTTCTCGTACCTACGCCGGGTGATACCTATTTTCATAACTTCGGTGTAATAGCCGGTATAGGCTTTTTAGTATTTGGTTGGGTCCCAATCGTTCTTGGGGGTGGCGCAGCTTGGCTGGGCATCAAGCTCTTCGGGCGATAACGTTAATGAAAACACCCACACCAAGCTTACTTTATCTTATTGAATACCGTTTAAAGTCAGTCGAAATAGGCCGCTTGGCACTAGGCTATGCGATGCAGTGGGATGAGGTGCCGTCCATCACTATACGATTCGGTGGCAAGCTTGTAATAGAGGGAAAAGCAACTGCCTTTACTAATTCAGCAATAGAAGCCGCAATCATACATTGCAGAACATTGCTCGAATTCCTGGGGCTTGGTGAAAGTAGTCAGACTAAGTTGAGAGAATTTGACATTCGTAACAGGATAGACGATGACGCTATTGAACTGTACGATGGTCTGTCAAAGGTAAGTATCAAGAAAGCTGTTGAAGGATATCATGGAACAGCGGATGAAGCTGAGGCCGCTCTTGCCTACATAGTCTATCTAGCAAACAAAGGACTTGCACACACTACAACATCATTTACAAAGCACGATAAAGATACAAGATTTCTAGAAATCGCGTTCGGCGTTACACGTATGCTCGTAATTAATAACTTCTATATACCCCTAGGCATACAACCCCCAAAAGAGTTGTCGGCTACGAAACGCGATATCTGATGGATTACACACGCGGCCTCCCGTGTCGGATTGCGGTATTCTTATGCACGAAACGGCTGAAATAGCTTATTGCAGGTATGAAGACCTTATACTCAGGACCATGCCACTGATAAATGCGCGAGGAATAAAGTGTCAAAACTCCGTGTGCTAAGTTTCGCGGTTTCCATCGACGGCTTCGGCGCCGGGCCGAACCAGGATTTGCAGAATCCGCTCGGCGTGCGGGGAACCGAGTTGATGGATTGGTTCTTCCATACTCAGGTATGGAACCAGAAGCAGGGCCGCGAGGGCGGCGAGACCGGCGTCGATAACGGCATAGCGGAAAAAGGCTTTGAGAACATCGGCGCCTGGATTCTCGGGCGCAATATGTTCGGTCCCATCCGCGGCAAATGGCCGGACGAGAGCTGGAAGGGTTGGTGGGGCGAAGACCCGCCGTATCACGTGCCTGTCTTCGTGCTCACGCATCATGCGCGCGCGGCCATCAAGATGAAGGGCGGCACAGAATTCTTCTTCGTCACCGACGGCATCGAGTCCGCATTGAAGCAGGCGAAAGCGGCTGCCGGCGGCCGCGACGTGCGCATCGGCGGCGGTGTGGCTACTGTCCGACAATATCTGCGCGCCGGCCTGATCGACGAGCTGCATCTCGCCATTTCACTTGTACTGATGGGTTCCGGTGAAAACATCTGGAATGGTATCGATATGCACGCCCTTGGCTACGAATGCGCGAAGCACGTCGCCGGCGAACGCGCTATGCATGTGTATCTGCGCAAGCTCGGCAGCTCAACGAGCAAATAGTGAGTAGCGGATAGACGAAGAGCACCTAGCAAAATGCCTCAGTTCCCCCTCACCCCAACCCTCTCCCGCAAGGGGGAGAGGGGATCATGAGAGAGAACAATTCGTCCCGGCGTTCTCTAATGGGATCGGATTATGAATAAGATGAAAACTACCCTATTGGCGACGGCAGTCATATTCTCGATCTTGATAGTGATCGAAAATCTGCCCCAGTTCGCATGGCTGAACATACGAATTTTCGCCCCAGCCAGACCCGCAGATCAACTTTTAAGTGCTGGTTTCATTCTTATCCCTCTGATTATTCTTTGGGCTGTCTACGCTTTATTCCTCATAGTTGCCAAGAGAGCTTCAATGTCCCTTCATCTTGGCTTAATTTTGATTGCGGCAGTTATCTTCGTAGCAATGGATATCGTAATGTTTATGACTTTCGCACGGTCTGACGCGACCGCATGGGAAGGACCGTTCATAAAAGGCTATTTGACGGTTGTTGAGAGAATGAAGATTGATCATGTGAAGATTGTCGATTTTAGCGATCAACCGATTCTGACCGAGGATGGAAATCCAGTCGGCGTTAGAATTATTTTTACCGTTACTCCAAATGATGATTCGATATTGAAGAGGATGGAGATTTCCGTAACAACCGACCCGAAGGGCGATGTGAACAGTTGGCATGCAGACCCAAGCAGTTGGGATAATTCGGAGCTAAAAATGAGAAGCACGATTCATCAATATCGGAACGGGAATTACTATGCTGATTTCTACCCGACTGTCATATTTCACGATCAGAATGGCAATGATTGTTTGACGGAAACCCCCGATAAAGCCGGTGAATTCTTCGCATCTCACTACCCAGACGGCATCCGATCATTCTATGTGTTGTTCGTAATCCCGGCGGAGCACGTATACGAAGTCTCACTGAGGATGTTCCCTACCAAGCGACAATATAACGTTTTGGACTTTTATCAAACAGCGGTAAAAGAGAAGTTTCCGGTTTGCCCCGGTTTTAAAACGAACTAAGGTCAGGGCTCTTAGGGTGAATACACATGCGCATCGGTAATGGCTCACGCGTGATCCTGTCTGTGGCGATTGTCGCGGCTGTCGCGAGCTTTGCTTATATAAACTTTAGTCCACGCGGCTTCCCGGTAACTGCCCAACAGATCGACAACTACACGTTCGTGCTGCATGCCCGTCCCGGTATGGCGATGCCCCCCGGCGGCCGGGACGGCGATCGGATCGACTTCCGCAAACTGGACTTTTTTACCCGCGTCGACACCATGGTCGCTAATCCCCCGCTGGGATACGAGATCCATGTTCCGGTGGAGCGCGGGAATACAACCCTAATGATGTCGGCGAAGGTCGTGTCCCTCCGCGGCTTGCAGACGCCGGGCCAGCCCAACCTCGCCTGGTTCCAGTGGCCGGGGCTGGGCGCAAACCTGCTGCTTGGCGCGATCGCGTTGTTGTTGCTGTGGCGCGGCCGCAATCGCGCGGCTTTCGGCATGGCGCTTTGGGCGATCACCTTCCTATTCTCAGTTGGGATCACCGGCATACCCGTGGCAGGATGGACGGCGTTGGTGGCCCTGTACCTGGCTCCGGTGTGTTTTCTCATCGCCCGCGTCGGCTTTTACATTATGATCGAAGCCAGATTGGGGCCGGCTCTAAACACTGCACAGCGCACTGCGTTCCGTGCGGCCTTCATCATTCTCCTGGCATTCGGTGCGTTGCAGTCACTTGGCGCGGTGGTCGTGCGCATGGCGACTGGTTCAAATGAATTCCAGACGCCGGAATACGGGTTAATCCTGACGGCGAGCTACCTGGTGCCGATCGTCATGTTGTTCGTCGGTTATCGTCCAGCCTCCACGGCAGAGCGGCTGCGGCTGCGATGGATGCTGGCGAGCGGCTTGGCTTGGACTGGGAATATCTTTCTGCAGAACTCGCCGCTGTTAGGCGGCACGGTATCCGGCCTGTTGGGTACATTCCTGCAAGCGGTGGCGTTGCTTGGCTTCCTGTACGCCGTGCTGCGGCTGCGGGTGGTGGACGTCTCTGTAGTCATCGACCGGGCGCTGGTCTACGGCGTGGTCACTGCCTTGGTGGTGGGCATCATCGCGGCGGTCAACAGCCTGGCACTGCACGCAACCTTGACGCCGGGCGCGGGGCTGGCGATCCAGGTGCTCGTGCCGTTGGCGCTCGGCATCGTGCTGGGGCGCGTGCGCAGTTTCGTCGACAAGGTGGTGGAGCAGTTGTTCTTCCGCAAACGCTATTTGGCCGAGAAGGCGCTCAAGACCTTCGCCCGCCACGCCGGACACATCGAGAATACGAACAAACTGTTGGATGCGAGCGTGCATGAAATCCACAGACACATCGGCGCACCCACGGTCGCCCTGTATGCGGCCGAGGCAGGCGGCGTTTATCGGTGCATCAATCAGACCGGCGAGGGCTTCCCGAAAACGCTCGACAAGGATGACCCGGTGCTGGTGGCGCTCAGGGCCGATGACGAGGCGGCCGATCTCGCGGACTTTCCGGGCGAGCTGGGCGAAGACGGCTGCGCTTTCCCCATGACGGTGCTCGGCACTTTGCCCGGCATCATCGTCTGCAAGAATCGCCCCGGCGAGCACTACGCCGCCAACGAAAAACAACTGCTCACCGAAGTGGCCCGCGCTGTCGGCGCTGCCTGGCGCATCCTGCGCGCTCGCGACAACGAGGCGCTGGTGGCGGCGCTGGCCGAAGGCAAGCTCCCAGCCGAGACCTTGCGCGAAAAGGCCCGTAACCTGACTGTCGCAGCGAACAGCGGGTATTTATAGTTAGATGCCTCAAGGTTGAAGGGGGGTGAACGTGGCACTGGTAGCATTCCTGAGAGGTGTCAATGTTGGTGGGCACCGGGCCTTCCGGCCCAGCGTGCTCGCCAAGCAACTGGCGCGTTACGAGGTGGTCAACATCGGTGCCACCGGCACTTTCGTGATTCGCCGCCCCATCACCCAGACGAATCTTCGCGCTGAGCTGGCGCGCAGGCTGCCTTTCGACACACACATCATGATCTGCAAGGGCCGCGAGTTGCTGGCCCTGGAAGCGGATGATCCATTCCGCAATGCTCCGAAAGGTTCTGATGTGACACGCTTTGTGAGCATCATGCCCCGGCGTCCCCGTACTATTCCCGATCTCCCCATGCGGCTACCCGAGAAGGACGCATGGCTCCTGAGAATCCTGGCGGTGGAGAGCCGCTTCGCGTTCGGCGTGTACCGGCGGCACATGAAGGTTATCGGTTACCTGGGCATGCTCGACAAGCTGCTCGGACAGCCGGTCACAACCCGCAACTGGAATACCATCAAGTCTGTGATTAAGGTATTGCAAGACTCAGGATGACGCTATGGGGATGCCAAAGTAAATGACAAAGCTTTTGTGCAAAAGCCGCTTTCGAAAACCCTGATCGGCACTTGGGAATTGGTGTCGCGGGAGGATTTCACCCGCAACGGCGAACGCCGCATCGATCCTTCGCTGGGTGCGGATCCCATTGCCATCCTGACCTATGATCGCGGCGGATATTTCGCCGCCCAGTTCATGAAACGTAAGCGTGGCACCGAACCCGAAATAGCCACGGACAGCGCCGCACCTAACAACAGCCGCGCCCGCGGCGGCTATGACGCCTATTTCGGCACCTACACGGTCAACGACGCCGACGGCACTGTTACCCAGCGCCTGACTGGAGCACTTTCCCCCGAGAACGTGGGGCAGGTGCTAACCCGCGGCATGACCGTCACCGGCAACGAACTGGTCATTCGTCTGGATACCGCTAGCGCCGATGGAGAACCCGTCGTTAGGACATTGCGTTGGAAGCGCGTCGCTTGAACTAGCCAGCTATAAAAGACTGGTTCCGGCCATAAGCTGCCATTGGTCTGGTTCTGTCGATGAATTGAAATCTGAACCTAGAGTCAGCTGAAATCCTGCCCAGAATAGCGCATACGCGAAGTGCAGATAGACACAGGTTAACTTCCGCGCTACGGTTTGACATCCTGATTTACTGCTTAGCTCAGTACGGGAGTTCACACACATGAAATATGCTTCTTGGTGGCTGTGGACTCTGTCCGCAGTGCTGGTCATCGCCTGTCTGGCTGTTCCATTCATGCCCATCACAGCGCTGCCTTTTGATACGCATCTTGTCGCTGGTGGCAATGATGCCATTAAGCCGAGTTCCCTTGGCATACCGCTACCGGCCAATCTTAAATCTGGCGATGTCATACGCTATGACCAGATGGATGTTACTTCACGAATTTCCCTAACTACCAATGATGACCCACCGGGTACTCCGATACGACTGATAGTGGAACGTGCCGGTCAGTTGCTGCATGTCACGGCGCAAGTCACGCAGCCTCGCTCGACATTCAAAAATCTGCTGCTGGTATGGGCGTTGATTGCTTTGATATGGCTGGAGGTGGCGCTTGGCCTGCTGATCCTGTGGCGCGGGCGACACAAGGCAGCTGTCGGTATCGCGATCTGGTGTCTGACGGATGCAATAACTAAGTTGGTCTCGAGCATCCCTATGCCTTCACCCGTGGGCGATTACGTCGAGTTCGTAGCCTTCATTTTTCTGCAGACACCACTCCAGTTATATGGGCTGTTCCTGGTCGCGGCTGGGTTGACTGCAGAGATGTCCAGAAACTGGCGGCGATGGATGGTGCGCACCTTTTTTTCATTGCTTGTGTTGTACGTTTTTGCTGTTTTAGTAACTCAGTTCTTTATCACCGCTATTGGAAATGACCTATTGGGCGAGCGGATGTTCAATGGCGTGGCAATCTTACACATCGCCTGCTTTGCACTTCCGATTGCCATGCTGTTACTGGCTTACCATTCTGTATCGATTGCCACACGCCTGCGCATCCGCTGGATCTTCTTGTCACTTCTGATGCTCGTATTGAGTTACTTAGTTTTTATGATCCCAAAATTTAGCATCAATCTACCATTGCTTATTTCGGTATGGTTGCAGATAATCTTCACTGGCGCGGCCCTGTGTGGGTTTACCTACGCGGTGTTGCGGCATCAACTGGTACCGGTACGCTGGGTGGTGAACCGCACCCTCGTGTATGCCATCGTGACCTCACTGGTGGTTAGCCTGTTCGCGCTGGTGCTAAGCTTCATGCAGCACAGCGCCCTCGGCACCGGCACTAACCGCATAGTGGCGCTCGTCATCGCTTTGCTCCTGGGTATGGGATTGAATGCCGTCAAACGGCAGCTCGATCACTATCTCAACCAGCTGTTCTTCCGTCATGAGCGCCGGGAACGATCAGCATTCAACAAACTTATCCATGTCGCTGGCGACATCACCGACCGCGAAGTGCTTCTTGACCGGGCTGCGGATGAACTGTTCAGCCAGAGCCGAGCCCGCGGTTTATCCCTGTATCTGGCCGAGGGTGAGGGTCATGATATGAAAAGGGTACGCGAGCGTGGTGATTTGGGCACACCAGACCGCATCGATGCCCATGACCCCGGGCTTCTGCAACTAAAGGCGGGTGACAAGTGGATTGACTTGCAGTCTGTCAAAAGCAAACTGGGCTCCGAGGGCCATGTGTTCCCCATGCGAGTCGGTCAGCAGCTCATCGGCCTGGTGGTGTGCGGGCCGCGCCTGGCCGGGCAACGTATCTCCGATGAGCTGAAACTGCTCGCCAGCGTGACGCTTAGGATTGCCGCGCTGCTGTATACACTCGAAACAAACGCACAACACGACTTGTTAATTCGCGTAGCAAAAGGCGGATCACGGATACCTAAAGGTATTCGAACACGTGCTCAGGTGCTCGTTGGCACACGTGCTACAGGCCGATAGTTACGTGACAGGCTGCGATTAGTGATGTTGTCCTAAGGAGGGAAGGTCATGGACAGCGTCGTTCACTTTGAAATGACCTACTAAGGCCACAACTCCGGAGTATAGTGAGCCGCTGTCGCCAAGGAGGGGTTTTCCATGCTAAATGAACCCTTAAGCTTCATGGCCCGCTTAAAACGCCACCATATCTTCCGGGTGGCGAGTGTGTATGCCATTGCCGCTTGGGTATTGATTCAATTAGCCAACAACATCTTTCCCGATCTCGGCTGGCCACGGCAGAGTGTACTGATCCTAATCGTGGCGGTGGCGCTGCTGTTTCCAGTGGTATTAGTGCTGAGTTGGATGCTGATTCCACCCTCAAAAGAGGACCTGGGAAAGTATTCCCGTTGGCATAAACTGCGCTGGCGACTGGGCTCAGTACTTTCGCTAATTATTATCCTTTTGGTGACGGTCTCGGGCACGTTGCTGTGGCGCGCCAACGTACGTCACATGCAATCCCAAGAGATGATTGCCGTGGCCAACGCGCCATCGGGCACTTCTGTTGTTGCTACTGCAATTCCTGCCAAATCCATCGCTGTGCTGCCATTCGAAAATCTTTCCGCCGACAAGAACAACGCTTACTTCGCAGATGGCATGCAGGAGATGATTCTGACCAAGTTGGCCGACATCGGTGACCTGAAGGTCATCGCGCGCACCTCGACGATGCAGTACGGCAGCCACCCGGAAGACCTCAAGACCATCGGTCAGCAGTTGGGGGTGGCGAACATTCTGGAAGGCAGTGTGCAAAAGGCCGGTAATCAAGTACTGATCAATGTGCAGATGATTAATGTCGCCACCAACAATCATCTTTGGGCTGAGGCTTATCAGCGAAATCTGGATAACATCTTTGGTGTGGAAGGTGAGGTCGCGGAGAAGGTTGCCGCGACGCTCGATACAAAGCTTTCCGCCGCGGAACAAGTCAACGTTGCCGCTGCGCCGACCACCGACGCAACCGCCTTCAACCTATATTTGCTTGCCAATGCGTACGCCAATCGCGCCTATGACCAAGATTCGCTGTCCGGAGAGGTGCTGCCCCAGGCGATCACGCTGTATCAGCAGGCGATTGCGCACGATCCGCATTTCGCGCTCGCAGCAGCCGCGCTTGCCAGAGCTCACATGTGGTTGTATTGGTTTGGCCCAGACCGCACCGAGGCCCGGCTCGCAGCCGCCAGCTCTGCATCCGAGCGAGCACTCGCGCTGGAGCCTAACCTTGGTCCGGGCCATTTTTCCCTCGCCCTTTACTATTACTGGGGCCATCGTGATTATGTGAAGGCACTCGCACAACTCGAACTCGCCCGCACAGCTATGCCTAACAGTGCTGACGTGGAAATGATTATTGCCTCCATCGAGCGGCGCAAGGGTCTGTGGGACCGGGCGCTTGCCGGTTATCGGCAGGCCGCGGTACTCGATCCGCGTAATACTCATGCTTTAAACCAGCTCGGATTAACCTACGGTTCACTGCGCCGCTATGCCGAGGCAGATGTGGTGTTTGCACAGGCCTTAACGGCGACTGGAGATCCGGCCGATGAACTACTCACTCGCGCGACCAATACGGTTCTCTGGACGGGTGACCTCGCCCCGTTACGCGCCGCGCTCGAGGTGTTGACACCAGGCACTGACACCTATATCAACAATGCTTCGACGTATTACTGGTACGATTGGTTGTCGCGCGACTACCCCGTGGCGATCCAGAAAGCACAGTCGGATACCGCGGCCGTCTGGAGCGACGAAATCACATTACCACGGCAGCTTTATCTCGCTTGGGCCTACACGGCCGTCGGCGACAGTGCCAACGCGAAGCTTAACTACTCCGCTGTGCAGAAGCAGATGCGTGCGGCGCTCGCCGGGCAACCCGACGATGCGGACCTGCATCTCGCGCTCGCGTTTGCCGATGCTGGACTGGGGCAAAAAAGCGCGGCCGTGAGCGAAGGACGCAAAGCGGCCAGTCTAATGCCAGTGAGTCGCGATGCCATTAATGGAACGAGCATTCTCGGGCTGCTAGCCCAACTGTATGTGCGTGTCGGCGATAACAGACATGCCATTGAAATTCTCCGCCAACTACTCGCGATGCCGGCCGGGCTCATAGTCTCGCTGGCTTTGCTCAAACTCGATACCGTCTGGGATCCCATCCGCAAGGATCCGCGCTTTCAGGCGCTGCTGAAGAAATACAGGAATAGTACAGCGCTGCCGGCAACCACCCATGGTGGATGAACCGCTAAGCTTCATGGCTCGGCTAACAATGTCCTACATCTGACGCCACCTTCGGTGGCGCTGCTGAGCAATAATACGTTAGCGCTCAACTAGGAAAACGAAATGAATAAGCTTGCTCATGTCGGACTACTATGCGTGCGGTGCGACGATCTACCCTCTAGGCCATCGATATTGGCGGCTGGGGTGTTTGTCAAAGACGTTGCAGTTACTGATGGCTTGGAGATGCAGATTCTCCGATTCGAGCCCGGTGCGCGACTTCCGCTCCATAAGCATGAATGCCCGGAGTTCATATATGTTCTTGAAGGCGAACTCATAGTGGCAGGCCAACGTCTAAGTTCGGGATGGGCGAGTGTGGCTAGTGCAGGGTCTGTACATTCCGACGTTCATTCTGAAACGGGTTGTGTGTTTGTGCTCGTCGATCGCCCACTATAAGTGCTGGTTTTTGATTAGGGGGTCGTATGCATTTCTGTCGAGTTACCGCTGAGCTTCACGGAAGAGCATGACAGCAAGGATCGCTGGAATTAACAGACCAAGGATGCTAACCCAGTAAGGAACTGTGATTCCATCAATGGTGACTACCCAATTAAAGATCAACCTCAATAGATGTGCAATTGCCACCAAGGCAAAGACGACGGCACCAATTGTGGTGAATGGTTTCATATGTCACTTCCTGATTTAGTTATGTTGATACAAGTCACTAGATTGAGATTAGTATCCCACGTTAAGCATACGCTGATTTATGACTCAGTGAAGATAAACGACCGCTATGGGTCGTAAGCAAAATGGTCCTTCACGTGCCGGTTTTTCTATATTTACCGAATAGTTGTTCCAATCCGCAACACGCTAATAAGCTTAGCGCAGCCGCGACACCGACAATCCAATTCCAACCGTGTGGTCCTAATGGAAGGATGCCTAAACCGTAAAGCAGCGAGGTGAGTGCTGCTAGCAGGTAAAGCGGGCCCGTATAGAAACAGTGCAAACGGCCACATCGGCGGGCATTGACCAAGCAGGCGGCGCCGCCGACCGTGAAGGCAGACGTCCAGACAATCGTATGCATAAGATTGCTGGTCCCGCTGCTGCCGATAATCAATACCCACGGCCCCACCCAAAGCAGCCATATAGCCCAGCGCGAGCGGAGCAGATCTTTATCGGTACAGTTGGCGCCTTGATTCATGGCAAGGACCCAATGGCGAATTGAGATTAAATGATGATAACCCTTTATGCAGCATGGCTGCATCGGGTCGTTAGCACCCGCACTTGCAAGGTATCAGCGGGATAATACGCAGTAGACTATGATACTGACTCGACTGGAGCAGCACTGCCTAAGGTGCATGAAACGGCGGACTGCCAAGGAAAACATATGCTGTATATGGTCATCGAACATTTTAAGACACCGGGTGCAATCGAGATTTATCGCCGGGCCAGAGACCGGGGCCGCCTGCTGCCGGATGGCCTGGAATATATTTCCAGTTGGGTTGATCCGGAAATGACCCGGTGCTTCCAGTTGATGAAGACCGATCACGAAAGACTGCTCGAGGAATGGATCGACCGATGGAAAGATCTGATCAATTTCGAGATCGTGCCGGTCATGACATCGGCCGAAACGATACAGGCGATCGCACCCCGGCTATAAATATAGTGCGAATATCAGCAATGAGGAATTAATCATGAAAGCAGTGTATTTGTTTTTCATAGCTGGCATCGCCTTGTTCGCAGCCGCCTGGAGCGGGGCTGCATCAGCGGGCAACGTCATCCAGACCGCAGAGTTCCCCGGACTTTCGCCGGCCATCTTATACAACGCTTACCTCTCTTCCGCGGAGCATGCTGCGATGACCGGTTATCCCGCCACTTACTATCGGCCGGCCAGCAGGTCGGATGTGGCAATCGGACAGGAAGGCGATGAACTGCGCGGCTTCGGCGTGCCTGGAACCGACGGCAAGTTGAAGTACCTTATCGGCGGCAGGATTCTAAGACTCATCCCGGATCGTGAGATCGTCATGACCTGGAAAGCCAATGCCTGGGATGAAGGCGTGAAGCCTGCGGAAAAGCCTAACCTGGAATCTGTGCTGATACTGACCTTCAGGAAGACGTTTGCCGGCGCCGAGATACAACTGGTGCAAGTGAATGTCCCGGATTTCGGAACCACCGACCCGAATACCTCCGAGGTTACGACGGAGACTACGACGGTAAACACCAACTGGTATTACCGGTATTGGCAACCCATGCAGAAATATTTCAGTGCCCGATCAAAAAACAATAAAACCTCGCCCTAAGCAGAGGGAAAAGGGAACAGATCACGTTTTAGCATTCCGGAGTCAAGCCTATGAATTACAACGCCGTAAATTTCGAACAGAAGCTGGGCCTGTTCAACGACCACTGGGCGCCTAAAGTCATCGCCGAGATGAACGATTATCAGTTCAAAGTCGTGAAGCTTAAGGGTGAATTCATCTGGCACGATCACAAAGATACCGATGAGACCTTTATCGTGCTGGAAGGCAGACTGCGCATCGATTTCCGGAACGGCCACGTGGACATCGGGGCGGGCGAGATGTACGTGGTACCCAAAGGCATAGAGCACAAGCCGTATGCCGCCGACGAAGTCAAAATGCTGCTGATCGAGCCCCGCGGGGTGTTGAATACCGGGGATCGGGGCGGTGAACGCACCGCCCAGAACGACGTGTGGATTTAAGCCGGCAGTACTAAAGCGTCGGCGTATGGCGCAGTTGCTATAGGCTTTGATTTTTCATATGGCCTGTTGATTCGCCACAGAGGAATCATGTAATGATAGTGCCTCAGGGAGAAGCAATTAAGTAAGCAAAACTGCATGAACGGATGCCGCATAGTCCTGGGTTATCTAAGGCGATAAGGCATGTTTTCATGAACAGTCCTGCGCCTGTCCAAAAGAGCGTTAGCACGCATCGCATCATAGCCGGCGTGATAAGCGTCCTCATGATCGGTTGCTTCCTGGTGTTGCTGCCGATCACCAGCAAACAGCTATCACTGCCTCAATCACTGGCTCCATTCATGATCGCCGTGACTTTCATGAGCCAGGGCCTCACGGCCTATTTGCTTGCCGTGCAGTTCCAGACCGTACGGGCTTCCTATCTTGGCTGGCTGACATCCGGATACGCCTTTATCGCGACCATGGTCCTGCTGCATACCGTGATCATCACCCATACAATCATTCCGTCCGGGCTATTAGCCATATCGCCACAAGCCTCTGCCTGGCTCTGGATATTATCGAATCTTGGTTTTCCGATGTGTCTCATGGTTGCGGCACTGAAGTGGCGCGGAGAGAGCGAAAGCGAAGCCGTCTGGCAAGCAATTCCCGGCGCCGCGGGTTCATTTTTTATACTGCCCGTAGTAATCGCGTGCGCAGCTACTTGGCTGGCATCATTGGATTATTTTTCACATATTCCCCGACCGTTTGCGGCTATAAATGGTGTGCCTTCCATCACAGATCCGGTATTGATTCTGGTGTTGCTTGTCAACGGCATCGCACTGGTCGGTTTCATGAAGATAACCCGATTGAGTCGTCCATTATTCATCTGGATTGAAGTATCGTTGCTGGCATCGGTAATCAGCATCTTATTCAACGCGACAGCCGGTGAGCGCTATACGATAGGCTGGTATGGCTCATGGTTGGCAGCGATCGTTGCATCATCGGCTGTACTCGTGATGCTGATGTGGGATGTATTCCGGCTATACCGCGAAGTTACTGAAAGAAACCTTTTGCTGCAAATAGCCGCCCGCACAGATTCGTTAGTCGGGTTGCCAAACCGCGCTACTTTTTCACAACAAGCTGATGATTTGATCACCCGTACGCATAGCGCCAATCAGCGTATGGCGGTATTTTCCATCGATCTCAATCGATTCAGTCATATCAACGAAATCTACGGTTTCGCCATCGGCGATAAGGTATTAATCGAAACGGCCAAGCGCCTGCGTGATGGTATTTTTACCGGCGATCTGATCACCCGTGCCAGTTCTGATGAGTTCGTTATTTTGTCACCACGTCTCGTCGATCAAGACGCCGCAGAAACCTTTGCCCGCCAGATCATCAAACTATTGGAACGGCCGATATACCTGGAAGGCAAGCCATTGACCGTCGGTGCAACTATCGGAATATCCTTCCTGCCAGAACACGGGACCGACTTTGCGAGCCTCATGCGTGCTTCCGGAATCGCATGTCGCGTTGCAAAAGGCGACCAGACAATCATGGTGCAAGTTTACAACGAGCATCTGTCAAAACCCATCACCGATCATATTGCTATAGAAAGCTCTTTGCCGAAAGCCATTGCCAACGACGAATTGTTCCTGGAATATCAACCGCAGATGAATCTTGTGAGCGGTGTGACGGTAGGCCTGGAAGCTCTGGTGCGTTGGAATCACCCGACACAGGGCATCATAACACCTTCGCGCATGATCCCGATTGCGGAAGAAGGTGGTTTAATCACGATGCTGGACCGTTGGGTTCTCGAGACGGCCTGTCATCAAATGCGGGAATGGCGAAGAGCAGGGCTTTTCAGCAATGCACGCGTGGCGGTGAACATCTCCGCATTGCACTTTCGTGACAGTAATCTGGTGAAGCATATAACGCTGGCACTCAACCATGCCAGACTACCGGGAGATGCACTTGAAATAGAAATTACAGAATCAGCAGCCATGACCAATGCGTTTACCGTGGCTGAAGTCATCAAGCAGCTGGTTGATCTCGGTGTAACCGTTGCGATTGATGATTTCGGTACGGGTTATTCCTCGCTGGGGTACCTGAGTCGGTTTCACGTACACAAACTAAAAATAGATAGCTCGATCATAGCCAACGTGGTTGAATCAGCGCATAACGCGATGATCTGCAACGCGATAATCGGTTTGTCTAAAAACCTGCAACTGCGTGTAATCGCCGAGGGCGTGGAAACAGAAAGCCAGCTTGAATTCTTGCGTGCTGCTGGATGTGATGAAGTCCAAGGATATCTGTACAGTCGGCCGCTCAGCCCTGAACTTGCCAGACACTACGGCAAATGAGATCTAAGTAAAGGCACATAACAGCCAACAAATCGATACATGATTAGCGCATTCATCAATCGCCTGGTAACTCCGAGTACTACGTCAAATCGCGGTATTCTGATCGCCAGCTTGATTTGGATTTTCACGATATTTGTGTTGGACATACAAATTGGCCTCGATGTCCGATTGCGGGTTCTGTATGTTTTCCCATTAACGGCGCTTGCCATCCATTCTGATCGAGTGGCCTGGGTAATCGTTGGATTCGTTCTTGCATCAATCGGTGAGATTATTGCGCTGATTTCGTACCATTCACCACCTGTCGCAAAAATCATCGACGGCTCCATCGGTATCGCGGGATTCATACTGGTTGTAGTTCTGGCGAGAACCACCCGGGTGAACCATCTAGAGGCACTACGGCAGGCCACTCATGACGCACTGACTGAATTACACAATCGCCGTGGTTTCGAGACCATCACTGATTTGGAGATTGCAAGGCAGAAACGCTACGGTGGCGTATTTTCATTGGTGGCCATCGACTTGGACGGATTTAAGGAATTGAACGATTCCAGAGGCCATCGCGTTGGCGATATGGCACTTGGTCTTATCGCCGATGTCCTGCGGAATCATACCCGCATGTCTGATTCGATTGCCCGCATCGGCGGCGACGAATTCGCCATTCTCATGCCAAATACGAAAAATGCGGATTGTTCCATTGTATGCAAGCAATTGTCCGTCAAGATCACACGCCTGATGAAGGATGCCGGATTAGCAACCTCCGCAAGCATTGGATGCGTGACATTTGAATACCCGCCGGAATCCACATCGGATGCCTTGAATAGGGCGGATCTGGCCATGTACGCGGTTAAAGCCGCTAAAACCACTGCAGTCAAGAATTAATATACGGAGGAATATTTGCATTGAGTGTGGTGCACACTGAAATCGTCTGCGATGCCTAAGAATTAACATTCATCAAGGAGAGCTGAATGAGGAAGCTTCTGGAAGATGCCGCGCTGCGCGCCATCAGTTATCTTGAAACACTCGATTCCCGGCCTGTAACGCCTTCGCCTGAAGCGGTGGCGAAATTGTCGGTGCTGGATCAGCCGCTGCCCGAAAAGCACAATAAACCCGAAGCCGTGCTGAAACTGCTGGATGACGTCTGTTCGCCTGCAACCATGGCCATCAGCGGACGGCGCTTCTTCGGTTTCGTGATCGGCGGCTCGCTGCCGGTGACCCTGGCTGCCAACTGGCTGGCCGGCGCCTGGGACCAGAACTCAGCCCTATACAATGTCACTCCCGGCACGGCCTATGTGGAACAGATGGCGCTGCGCTGGCTGCTGGATCTGCTGCACTTGCCGCCGGAATGCGGCGCCGGGTTTGTCACCGGCGCGACGGTGGCGAATTTCTGTGCACTGGCGGCGGCGCGGCACGTAGTGCTGGAACACGCCGGCTGGAACGTAGAGAGCGACGGCCTGATCGGTGCGCCGAGCATCACGGTGATTGCCGGCGCCGAAGCCCATCCCACACTGACCAAGTCAGTGGGGTTACTGGGGCTCGGACGCGACAGGATCGTGAAAGTACCGGTGGATTCCCAGGGCCGTATGCGCGCCGATGCACTGCCGCGCATTTCAGGCCCCACCATCGTATGTACCCAGGCCGGCAACGTGAACACCGGTGCCATCGATCCGGTGGGGGAAATCTGTGAGGTCGCGCACCGCAGCGGCGCCTGGGTGCACGTGGACGGCGCCTTTGGTTTGTGGACTATGGCAATGCCATCCATGGCCAAAGCCACCGCGGGCATGGCGAATGCGGATTCCTGGGCCACAGATTTCCACAAATGGCTGAACGTACCCTACGACAACGGCATTGCGATCGTCCGCAACCCGGATGCGCTGCGCGCCGCCATGGCCATCACCGCCGAATATCTGCCAACTGACAGTTCATATCGCAATCCTTCGGACTTTGTGCCGGAGCTGTCGCGCCGCGCGCGCGGCGTGGAAGTGTGGGCCGCATTGCACACACTGGGACGCGCGGGCCTTGCGGAGATGATCCAACGCAACTGCCGCCAGGCGCGGCGCTTTGCCGAAGGCCTGAAAGCTGCCGGTTACGAAATACTCAATGACGTGGTGCTGAACCAGGTATTGGTAAGTTTCGGCGATCCAGCCATGACCAACCGGGTGATTGCTGAAATCCAGCAAGACGGCACCTGCTGGTGCGGCGGCACGGTGTGGCAGGGCAAGACCGCCATGCGCATCAGCGTGTGCTCCTTCGCCACCACCGACGAGGACGTGGAGCAGTCGCTGAAAGCCATGCTGCGCATCGCGAAGCAGTGCAAGCAGTAAATATCTTCGGAGGGATGGAATGCTCGAAATAATCGATCTCAGCCACACCGTCGAGCACGGCATGATCACCTACAAGGGACTGCCGGCGCCGGTGATCTGTGACTATTGGACGCGTGAAGCATCCAAGGCGCATTACGCGGACGGCACCAGCTTCCAGATTGGCAAGATCGAGATGATCGCCAATACCGGCACTTATGTGGATTCCCCCTTCCACCGTTATGCAGACGGCAAGGATCTCTCGGAGCTGCCGCTGGAGTCATTGGCGGAACTGGATGGCGTGGTGTTCCATGCCGACCCGTCGAAGCGCCACATCGGCCCGGAGTTGTTCATGGGCGTGGACATGCGCGGCATGGCAGTGCTGGTGCATACCGGCTGGGCCAGGCACTGGCGCACGGACCAGTATTTTGAGAACCATCCCTATCTGACGGAAGCGGCGGCACGTTGGCTGAAGGAGCAGGGTGCAGCCTTCGTGGGTATCGATTCCCTGAATATCGACGACACCGCGGACCCTCGACGTCCCGTTCACTCGATCCTATTAAGAGCGGACATCCCCATCTGCGAGCACATGTGCAATCTGGAAAAACTGCCGGATAGCGGTGTCGTTCTCCATGCCGTACCGGTTAAGGTCAAGGGGTTCGGCAGTTTTCCGGTGCGGGCCTATGCAGTCGTCTGAAGCAACCCACACCATCCGGCGATGTCAACGGAACAGATTCTTCACCTTGCTGAGAAACGAACCCGAGCGCATATGATTTAGGGTTCGGGTCCACTGGTCTTCCGCCAGCAGCTTTCGCGTTTCATCCGCTTCCTCTTGTTTCATCAGTTGCAGGACCCGCGTGTCTTCGTCTTCTTCCAGCCAGTACCCATGATTATTCTCGCAAAACTCCATCTCCAGATCGTAGAGCCTGTACTTGAATCTCTTGAGGAAAGCGCCGCACACGGGGCATTTGGCGGTCGTGGGTGTAGAGCTGAAGACCAGGGTGCCCTTCGCATCATCGCCGAAGTCAAAGGCCTCGTCTTCCAGTTGATTAAGCTCCTGACAATCCAGCCACATGCCTTTACAGGATTGACAGTAGTTGACTTTGATCTTGTGCCGAATGGTAGGTACCAGGTCAGAATTGCATTTAGGGCATTTCAATTATTGTCTCCGATTTATCCAGTTGCTGATTTCAAAGCATTTATACGTCGCCTGGCTATTGGCAAATATATAAAAATTATAGCAGTATCCATTTATCCGTGGTCGTGGGCTAGTTGTTTGACAAGCGTTGTAAAGCAGAGTTTCCATCCATCGAAGGTAACACTATGCGAGCACAATCCATTTTCATGCCAATGATTGCCTTGGTGGCCTGGACCTTCATCATCATGCTGTATATGGCCTACAAGCGCTGGAGCGCGGGTTTCACCGGGCGGCTGAAGCGAGGTGAGTTCAAGGTAGGCGAATCCGTGGATGTTCCTGTGGACGTGCGCCTGGCGGGGCGCAACTTTTCCAATCTGTTCGAAATGCCGTTGCTGTTTTATGTAGTGTGCCTGGCTCTATACATGACGCATGGCGTGACGCAAGCATTGCTGCTGCTGGCCTGGATCTATGTGGCCCTGCGGATAATCCATTCCGGAATTCATGTGACCTACAATAAGATCCTGCACCGGTTTTCAGTCTATGCCGTCAGCAGCTTTGTGCTGTTGGCCATGTGGATCATGCTTGCAGTGGATCTGTACCGTCAGGCATGAATGGAAACGGACTCAAAGAGAATGATGCCGCCCACACCCTGGCGTAAACGGCTGTCCACCGGGCTGGCGCCGCCCGCTCAATTATCGGCGTCCGAACCCGGGATTTCCTCGCGTGGGCTCGCTTCATCCAGCTGCAGCAGCTCGTCCTGTTCGTAACCCGAGAGCGGCGTGTGCTTGGGCGGCAGCTCGAAGGATTCCTCATCGTAGTTCACGTCGCCTTCTTCCAGGGATTCCATGGGTCCGGTCCAATCTTCGGGCGCTTCGATAGCGATCAACGGCCGCTCCTCCCAGTCATCGCGGCTGAGTTCGCCTATAGTGCCGTCGAAATACTGGATTTCAAGGCTGTCGTTTTCGTCGTCGATATCCACGACCCTGAACTTCTCGCTGGATTCGGCATCCTGATACCACTCGCCGATATCCGGTTTCACTACCCTGTGTTTATTGGCCATGGCGTTTCCCTCCAAAACTAGTTACACAGTGCCAGATTAGGTCCAGGCTGCCGGCTACTGCATTGATCTAGGTCAGATGGCGGCTGTGCTAATGTAAGTTCGACAGGAACCCGGCGCGTGTTCCCTATTCAGGTAGTAAAGAAATAGACTGTGAGCACCATCGGTTTCAAAGATCATTTCTCCGACCATGCCACGGCCTACGCCGGGACCCGGCCGCGCTATCCGGATGAGCTGTTTGCCTGGCTGGCGACGCTCACGGCCAGCCACGATGCCGCCTGGGATTGCGGTACCGGCAACGGCCAGGCAGCTGTGGGGCTGGCCACGTTTTACGCTCAAGTCATCGCCACCGATCCCAGCCCGCAGCAACTGGGAAGCGCCTTCCCGCATACGCGCGTGCACTACCGGCAGGCGCCGGCAGAATCACCGGGACTGGAACCGCGATCCATGGATCTGGTGACCGTGGCCCAGGCCGTGCACTGGTTCGATCGCCCCAAGTTCTACGCACAGGTCAGAGAAGCCCTGAAAACGGACGGGGCAGTCGCCGTCTGGTGCTACAGCTTGTGTCATATCGAAGCGGACATCGATGCAGCCATACAGGTTTTCTATAGCGGCGAGATCAACCCCTATTGGCCGCCGGAACGGGCCTTGATCGACGACGGTTATCGCACACTGGAATTCCCGTTCGATGAACTGCCGGTATCGGCTTTGAGCATGCAGATGCGCTGGACGCTGGCGCAGTTTCTGGCTTATCTGCGTACCTGGTCGGCAGTGCAGAAGTTCATGATCAAGAATAGGCGCGACCCGGTGAGCACTTTAAACACGCAGCTCGAAAAATTATGGGGTGGTTCCGATGTGGTCAAATCCGTGAGCTGGCCGTTGCACATCCGCGCCGGCAGAATGCATGCTTGACCGCGGTTGAATGCAGCCGCCCTTTCAAAAATCCCTCTCCCTCCGGGAGACGACTACAGGGATGTAGGAGGTAGGGCAACGCAGGGAGCAGTCGCCGAGTGTGCCAGAAGGGCGGGTGAGGGCACGGCTGTGGTTCGGGGCTTTCCGCGATGCAGTTGGTACTGCCAATCATTGCGACCAGTATCACCGCTCCTACCAAAGGCGATTGAATGTAGTTACGCCGGTCCGGCGCCGCGGCTCAAAAAATGGCACGGCGACTGGCGCCATGCCATTGTCTATGGACGCAGGATGCACTCACTCGTCGTCTCGCAGACACTCGCTGATGAACCAGTCGCGGTCCTCACCCTCGAGGTTCCTGCTGTCGGCGTCCTCGCTGCACGACTGTAGGCTGTCGCTTGCCGCCATGGCTTCGTCGGTGTCGTTCCCGGGCTTGTTGTTGTCGTTCCCGGCCTTGTTTTTCTTGTCCACTGCCTTGCCCTTAAGGCACTCACGCATGAATTTTTTGCGTTCCTCAGCTTTCAGGCCTTTGGACTTGTGGGAGCAGTCGGCGAATTTCTGCTGCTGGGCAGTTTTTGGCTTGCTCTCCTGAGCGAAAGTGCCTGAGGTGAACATCAGTGTGCAAACAGCCAGTCCGATACTTAATGGTATCAATAAGGTTTTCATATTGACCTCCATGTCAAATTACATTTGATTACGATATCCCTGCCGGGAGCATAGACAGAGGGATTCTAATTGACCGATTAATTATTGCAAACCGGGATTAAGTCAAAGTCAATTTTGTCATTCAGTCATGAACGCTTGCTCAGGCTCGCCACCGGGACACGCGCCAGCACCGTTGGTTCCGGCTGCAAAGTCGCGTGATCGATACCGTAAACGTGGTGCAAGTGATCCTGCAGACGATGCAGGACCGGCTGCCAGGAACCCATCTCGTCGATCACGATATGCGCCGACAGGGAAATCTCATTGGAGGACAGCGACCAGACGTGTAAGTCGTGTACGGAACGCACGCCTTCCACGCCCGCCATGCCGAGGCCGATCTTGGCCAAATCCATACCCAGCGGCACGCCTTCCAGCAATACCCGGCTGGCGTCCCGCAGCAGGCGCAGGCCTGAGATCAGGATCAGTACTGCGATGAATAGTGACAACAATGGGTCAATCGGATACCAACCTGTAAGATAAATTACTACGCCTGCGATCAGCGCTGCCAGTGAGCCCAGCATGTCGCCCAGAACATGCAGCAGCGCGGCGCGTACGTTGAGGGAATTGTCGCCCTGTTGCAGAACTTTGTAGATCGCGAAATTGGTGAACAGGCCGAGTATGCCAATGACGATCATCACGCGTGCATGCACCACCGGCGGGTGCCGGAAACGCATGACCGCTTCCGCCACGATGGCCGCCGCGATCGCCAGCATCAGCAGGGTATTCACCAGCGCCGCCATGACTTCCATGCGGCCGAATCCGTAGGTGTGGCGTGCGGACGCCGGTTTGAGCGCAATCCATGCGGCCAGCACGGCGATCCCCAGGGCCATGCCGTCGGTGGCCATGTGGCCCGCATCCCCCAACAGCGTCAGAGAATGCGCCCAGACGCCGGCGACCGCTTCAACCGCTGCAAAACCCAGCGTCAGCAGCAAGGCCAGCAGGAATGCACGAAGACCGCCGGTAATAAAGCGCTGCGTGGAGGGAGCGTGTTCGCGCATGCAGCCGTCAGGGTTTCTCGGTCGGCAGTCCGGCTGCGGCCCAGGCACTGAAACCGCCCGCCAGGTTACTGACGTGTTTATAGCCCAGTTCCTGCAGTTCCAATGTGGCTAATGCGGCGCGCCCGCCGCCCTGGCAATTCACCACGATCTCAGCATTGCGGTTATTGAGTGAGGGATGCTGGTCGATCTGGAATTCCAGCAAACCGCGCGGGATGTTGATGGCGCCGGGAATATGGCCGGCGGCATACTCGTTCGGCTCGCGCACATCCAGGATTATGACTTTGCCAAGCTGTTTAGAAACATCCAGCGGGCTGACTTCGTGGATTTTGCTTCTGGCTTTGGAGACCATTTCAGCAGTGGTGGTCATGTGTACTCTCCTTTGTGATTACAGCACGCGGGGTAGCGTCTGCCAGACGATGTAGGCGCCCATCAGCACCAGGAACACTCCGAACAACTGTCTGAGCCGATGCTGCGGCAGGCGCCCGGAAATCTGGTGGCCAGCAAAACTGCCCAGCGCACCCACCAGTATGAACAGCCCAATAATACTCCAGCTCATATGCAGGCCGTGGGCGGAAACCGAAAGCAGATTACGGATGAATCCCGTGAACGACGCCAGCATGATGATTACCAGACTGGTGGCCACCGCCGTGCGCATCATGAGTTTGCCAAGGATTACCAGTGCCGGCACGATCAGAAAACCGCCCCCGACGCCCACCACACCCACGATGACGCCCACGCCTAGACCGCTGAGCATGATCTTCCAGTCCGCGTGGCGCACCACCGGGTCAGGATTGAGCGCAGGCCGGCGCAGCATAATCACCGCCGCCGCCAGCATCACCACCGCGAAGATCAGCAGTTGCAGCGCGCCCGGCAGAAATTCCCCGAGCCACGCGCCCATCCAGGCACCCAGCATGTCGGGTAAGCCGAACAGCAGCACGAAACGCCATTGCACCAGCCGTTGCCAGGCATAGGGCAGGGCGCCCATGAAGCTGATGCCGCCGACCACGCCCAGGGAACTGGTGATGGCGAGCTTGTCCGGCATGTGCACCAGATACAGGAGCACCGGCACCGTCAGAATCGAGCCTCCGGAGCCCAGCAGTCCCAGGGTCAGTCCGATGAGCACCGCGCCGAGCAGAGCAAACAGCATCAGGGATTCTTTATGAATGTTTCGGGATAAGTAGCAACAGTATATAGAATAGCTATCGGCAACATGAATGGGTTCAGCCATGTCAGCGACCATCACCGCGTTTTTCCACAAGCCCACTTCCACGTTCTCCTATGTAGTGGCCGATCCGGCCACGCAGCATGCTGCCATCATCGATCCGGTACTGGACTATGATGCCGCGGCGGGACGCACCGGAACGACCTCTGCGGATGCGATCATCGCGCATCTACGCGAAGCGAAGTTGACACTCGACTGGATCCTCGAGACCCACGCGCATGCCGACCATGTGAGCGCTGCCCAGCACATCAAGACGTCTCTGGGTGGCCGGATCGCCATCGGCCAAGGTATCCGTCAGGTCCAGGCCACCTTCACAAAACTCTTTAATATCGACTCCGAGGTAGCACGTGACGGCAGCCAGTTCGACCACCTGTTCAAGGACGGCGAGAGTTTCCACATCGGTAATCTGGAAGCGCGTGCCATGGCTACCCCAGGGCACACCAGCGACAGCCTGACCTACGTCATCGGCGACGCGGCTTTCGTGGGCGACACCCTGTTCATGCCGGACTCCGGCACGGCCCGTTGCGATTTCCCGGGCGGGGATGCTGGGCGTCTGTATGACTCCATCCAAAAGATACTTTGCTTACCGCCCAGCACGCGCCTGTATATGTGCCATGACTATGCCCCGGGCGGGCGTGAATACCTGCATCAGACCACGGTGGCGGAGCAGAAGCGCGCCAACATTCATATCCATGAGGGCGTCTCCCGCGGCGAGTTCATCAAGCTGCGCACTACCCGTGACCAGACCCTGAAAGTACCGGCCCTGCTGTTGCCTGCCGTACAGATCAATATTCGCGCCGGCCGGCTACCGGAGCCGGAAGCTAACGGCATCGCCTACCTGAAAATCCCCCTCGATAAATTCTAAATTGGGTAAATGAAGTGGGTGTGCGCATAATGACATGCGCGGCTCAATAAAAAACGCCGCCTTGCGGCGGCGCTTGTTTCTCCCGGTCCAGTTGTGCTTATTTCACAATCAACGGGATGATCAACAGTGCCACGATGTTGATGATCTTGATCAACGGGTTAATGGCCGGACCGGCGGTGTCCTTATAAGGGTCACCCACAGTGTCGCCGGTAATCGCCGCCTTATGGGCCTCGGAACCCTTGCCGCCGTAGTGACCATCTTCTATGTATTTCTTGGCGTTGTCCCAGGCGCCGCCGCCGGTGGTCATTGAGATGGCCACGAACAGGCCGGTAACGATGGTGCCCACCAGTACCCCGCCCAGCGCCTGGGGGCCGAGGAAGATGCCGACGATGATGGGCACCAGGATCGGCAGCAGCGAGGGGATGATCATCTCCTTGATGGCAGCCTTGGTGAGCATGTCCACGGCGCGCGAATAATCCGGCTTGGCTTTGCCTTTCATGATGCCGGGGATCTCCTTGAACTGGCGGCGCACCTCATTAACCACAGAGCCGGCTGCGCGACCCACGGCTTCCATGGCCATGGCCCCGAACAGGTAGGGGATGAGACCGCCGATGAACAGGCCGATGATTACCCGGTAATCGGATAGATCGAATGTAAAGGATTTGCCCAGTGCCGTGAGATTGTGGGTGTAATCCGCGAACAGCACGATGGCCGCCAGTGCCGCCGAACCGATGGCATAACCCTTGGTCACCGCCTTGGTGGTGTTGCCGACTGCGTCCAGCGGATCGGTGACCGCGCGTACTTCTTTCGGCAGTTTCGCCATCTCGGCGATGCCGCCGGCGTTGTCGGTGATGGGGCCGTAAGCATCCAGTGCTACGATCACACCAGTCATGGACAGCATGGTGGAGGCCGCAATGGCGATACCGTACAGGCCCGCAAACGCATAGGCCACACCGATGCTGATGCAAATGGCGATCACCGGCAGGGTGGTGGCCTTCATGGAGACTCCCAGCCCGGCGATGATGTTGGTGGCATGACCGGTGGTGGAGGCCTGCGCGATGTGGCGCACCGGCTTGAACTGGGTGCCAGTGTAATACTCGGTGATGGCTACCAGTATCACGGTCAGCACCGGACCGACCACGGCGGCGCCGAACAGATGCATGGCACCGTATTGCGGCATATTGGCCAGCAGCAGGCGGCTGACGAAATAAAAACCGATGACGGCCAATACGGCCGCGACCACCACGCCGGTGTACAGCGCGTTCATGATTTTGCCGCCGTCGCGGCCGCGTACGCAGAAGATGCCGATGATGGAGGCGATGGTGGAAGCGCCACCCAGCGCCAGCGGGTAGATCACCGCATTCGGGCCGAGCTGCGCAATCATCAGGCTGCCCAAGAGCATGGCCGCCACCTTGGTGACGCAATAGGTCTCGAACAGGTCCGCGGCCATGCCGGCGCAGTCGCCCACGTTGTCGCCCACGTTATCGGCGATCACCGCCGGGTTGCGTGGGTCGTCCTCGGGAATGCCGGCTTCCACCTTGCCCACCAGGTCGGCGCCCACATCCGCGCCCTTGGTGAAGATGCCGCCGCCGAGACGCGCGAAGATCGAGATTAGCGAAGCACCGAAGGCCAGACCAATGAGCGCGTGCAGTGCTGCATCTTCGCCAATGGAGTGCCTGAGGATCATGTAATAACCGGTCACACCCAACAGCGCCAGGCCCGCCACCAGCATGCCGGTGATGGCGCCGCCGCGGAACGCGACCTTGAGTGCTGCTTTGACGCCGCTACGTGCGGCTTCCGCGGTGCGCACGTTGGCGCGCACCGAGATGTTCATACCGATGTAACCAGTGGATCCGGACAAGATGCTGCCGATGGCGAAGCCGATGGCGGCCCACCAGTTGTGGAGCGCGAACCCGATGAGCAGGAACAACACCACGCCGGCAATGGCGATGGTGCGGTACTGGCGGTTGAGATAGGCCTTGGCGCCCACCTGGATGGCCGCCGCGATCTCGCGCATGCGTTCGTTGCCCGCCGGTTGTTTGAGCACCCAGCCCACGGCCAGGATGCCGTACAGAATCGCGAGCCCGCCGCAGGCCAGCGTGAACCATAAGCCGTATTCAATTGTCATTTATATATCTCCCATGATTGAAGCGATTTTCAAATAACAAAACATAATTACATTCGGGGCTTTTCTTCCCCCTCACCCTAACCCTCTCCCTCGGAGGGGAGAGGGGATTTTAAATGTGATACTTTATCCCTGATCTGCTCCTTCTCCCCTTGTGGGAGAAGGTGGGGATGAGGGGTGGTTCAATTCTGAATCACAACTAGTCACCAATGATTCATGTCGTCATAGATAATTCCTGTAATGAGGATCCGGATTAGTGAAAGCGATCAAACTTTAAATTCGATCTTGAGTTTTTTGGGCACGGCAATATTTTTGAGTTTCACGTATTGCGGCATGCCCATCTTGTAAGGCGGATAATCTTCGCCTTGGATCAGCGGCGCTAGATAACGCCGGGCTTTGGCGCTGATGCCAAAACCATCGGCGCTGATGAAATCCCGCGGCATGAATTTTTCCCGATTGGCCACGTCCGCGAGTGAGGCGAAACCGATGCTCCATCTATAGGGCGTATCGGATTTGCGCACGATCGTGGGCATGACTGCATTCTGCCCCTTGAGCGCCAGTTCCACCGCCGCCTTGCCCACGGCGTAGGATTGGGTGACGTCCAGCTTGCTGGCGATGTGGCGCGCGGAACGCTGCAGATAATCCGCCACCGCCCAGTGGTATTTGTAGCCGAGCTTCTCTTTCACCAGATTGGCGATAAAGGGCGCCGCGCCTCCCAGTTGGGCGTGCCCGAATGCATCGCGGGTGCCGGCTTCCGCCAGGAACTGGCCGTCGGCACGCCGCACACCTTCCGAGACCACGATCACGCAGTAACCGTAGCGATCGTGGCTGTCTTTGACCTTATTGATGAAGGTCTGCTCATCGAAAGTAATTTCCGGAAACAGGATGATGTGAGGGGCATCGGACTCACGTTCCTGGGCGAGCCCGGCGGCTGCGGCGATCCAGCCCGCATGCCGACCCATGACTTCCATAACGAAAACCTGGGTGGAGGTCTTGGCCATGGAGGCCACATCCAGAGCCGCTTCCCGGATGGAGACCGCCACATATTTGGCGACCGAACCGAAACCGGGGCAACAATCGGTCACCGCCAGGTCGTTATCCACGGTCTTGGGTATATGGATGGCCTGCACCGGATAACCGAGCTTCTCGGAAAGCTGCGAGACCTTGAGGCAGGTATCGGCGGAATCGCCGCCGCCGTTATAGAAGAAGTAGCCGATGTCGTGGGCACGGAATACCTCGATCAGGCGCTCATACTGCAGGCGATTCTGTTCCAGACCTTTGAGCTTGTAGCGGCAGGATCCGAAGGCACCTCCGGGGGTGTGTCTCAGGGCAGCGATGGCCTTGGGGCTTTCCTTGCTGGTATCGATCAGGTCTTCGGTGAGCGCGCCGATGATGCCGTTGCGGCCGGCATAGACTTTGCCGATGCGCTGTTTATGCCGGCGGGCAGTCTCGATGACGCCGCAGGCGCTGGCGTTGATGACGGCGGTCACGCCGCCCGACTGGGCATAGAAGGCATTGCGTTTGGAAACCATGGTTTAGTTAAGGGGCTCTGGGTTTTCTTGCAATGGCATGCTCCGCGAGCAGCCCGGCATTGTAGCGGGGCGCCGTGGAATTGCAAAAATGCGAAGCCGGACTGTTCCCAGGGTTGTCATAGGCTTGCCAAACACCTCATATAGATTGACGTTCCCGGGATCAACGGGTACTTTACCGCCTGCCTGCTGGGCGCCTGACGCTAAAGACATAATCTTGGGTTCTAGACGGCCCTACAACTACCAACGAGACGCCGCATGAGAATAGTGCTGCTCGGAGCGCCTGGTTCCGGCAAAGGGACCCAAGCCAAGAGACTGGCGGTGAAATATCGCACCCCGCATATCTCCACGGGCGACCTGCTGCGGGCGGCATTGGCGGCGGGCACCCCCTTAGGGATGCAAGCCAAGGTGGCTATGGATGCGGGTCAGTTGGTATCCGACGAGATCGTCCTGGGCATCATCCGCGAGCGGCTGCGCGCCAAAGATGCCAACAAGGGCTTTATCCTGGATGGTTTCCCGCGCAACATCACCCAGGCCCAGTCCCTGGACGGCATGCTACGCAACCTCAACCAGCCGCTCGATTGCGCAGTGCTCATGGACGTGGATTTCGACGTGCTCATGCAGCGACTTACCGGGCGGCGCACCTGCGAGAATTGCGGCGCTACCTACAACATCTATACCAATCCGCCGCGGCTTGACGATCAATGCGACCGCTGTGGCGCGGCCTTGCGCCATCGAGCCGATGACAATGAAGTGACCATCGGCAACCGCCTGCGGGTGTATGAATCCCAGACCAAGCCATTGATCGACATGTACCGCACTCAGGGCCGCCTCGAAACCGTCAACGGAGTGGGCGATGAGGACGCGGTGTTCAAACGCATGCTCGCCATGTTGGAACCGATCGCCAAAGGTAAACGCAAACCGACACCTGCTCCGCTGCCACCACCGGCTTCGGTCAAAGCCAGGCCGCCGCTCAAATCCGCGATGCCCACGAAAAACAAACCGCCGCTTGTCCATCCACCAAAGACCAAGGGCAGGTTGCCAATCAAGACGCATGTAAAGCAGGCATTGCCGAAAACACCCGCGAAGAAAGCCGCCAGCAAACCCGCGGTGAAGAAGTCCGCATCAAAATCTGCGCACGCCAGGAAAAAATCTGCAAAGGCCGCCAGGTCTGCGACAAAACACCAACGCGGCAAACGTAGATAACTAACTGAGTAACACTACTATTCGGTCAATCGACCGGCTGGAGTCGAACCCGTCCATCAGAGACCGCGAGCCGGGTCTTGTGTTGCATGAAGTCCATCAGCGCCTTGCCAGCGGTCTCCAGACGCCAGCCTTTCAATACCTCCACATCCCGCTGCCCGCGTACCAGTTGTTCCAGGTCGCGGCGGGTCGCCAGCTGCGCCGGGCTGATACCCGCTTCGTTACCTTTTATTCTGACCACCGCCATCAATGCGTCGACCAGTACTTCGTCTTGCGCCGACAGCCGCTCCGGCACTTTTGCGGGCTTGTCGTCGCCTTGGGCCGATGCCATGAGCGCGATCAAATCGTCGCCGTGCTTGCGTATCAGGCCGTCTTGGATTCCGCGGATTGAAGTTAACGCGGCGGTGCTGGTGGGCCGCTGACGCGCCAGATCGGTGAGTACTTCGTCCTTGAAAATCCATTGCCGCGGCAGGTTGTGCTTCATGGCCTGCTGTTCACGCCAGGCCGCAAGTGCTTTGGCGGTGGCGAACTGGCGGGCATTGAGACGCTGCAATCCGTGCAGGCGCTGCCAGGCGGTTTCCGGATCCGGACGGTAAGTCACTGGATCGGTGAGTACCGCATTCTCCGCTTCCAGCCACTTGAGCCGTCCCTGGCTCTCGAGGGTCTGCTTGAGACGCAGGTAGATGTCGCGCAGATAACGCACGTCGTCCGCAGCATATTGCAGCACCGCGGCGGCTAATGGCCGGCGCGACCAGTCGGCGCGTGTATGGCTCTTCTCCAGCGTCACGCCCAGCAGCGCCTGTACCACGGTGGCGTAACCGGCCTGATCCGGTAACCCCGCGAAACTTGCGGCCAACTGGGTGTCGAATATGGGCGCCAGTACCTGGCCGTTGAGATGAAAGAACATCTCCAGGTCCTGACGGGCGGAGTGCATGACTTTGACGATGTTTGGATTTTTCAACAATTCGAACAGCGGCTCAAGCGATTGGATGGCCAGCACATCCACGCAAGCGACTATGTCAGGGGTCGCGATCTGCACCAGGCAGAGTTGCGGATAATAGGTGCGCTCGCGCATGAATTCCGTATCCAGGGCCAGCCACTCGCAGTCGCCCAGCCGCGCGCACAGCGCTTTCAGGGCCGCTTCGGTCTCAATCCACAGATAATCATCAGCCATGGGGATTCTTTGATTTCGAGGTTTGCCGCTATTGGGGTGCAAGGTATGATGCATGCCGGATTGTCGGCCACCGGCGCATCATGAAAGCAATTGTACGCACCTGCTGGGATATTTGTCTGCTGAGGCAGGGGCCGCAGATATTCCCGCGTTCCTGGTCCCTGTTTGCGGTCATCTTGGCAGTGTATATATTGGTCGACGCGATCTTGTTCGTCGCCCAGGGCATACGCGATTACCAGGTGCTCTATCAGACGCTATTCGACTGTGCACTACTTTTGATTTTCTTTGCAGCGATTCTGGGGCTGTGGCATAAAATGGAACGCTTCAATCAGACCGCCGTCGCCCTGTTGGGCAGCAGCGCCATAATCATGCTTTCTGCCGTGCCGGTCAGCATCGTGGCGATGATGCCGAATCCAGGCCCTGCACAGATTGTGGCCCAGGTGCTGATATACGGTATTCTTGCCTGGAGCATCCTGGTCATCGCGCACGTGCTCCGGCATGCGCTGGATACCAAGTTGTTGATTGGCATCTTCATCGCAGGCGCCTATACGGTGATAAATATTTTGTTGTTCTGGCTGATTTTCCCCACGCAGGCCTGACGTGCGCATCCATATCCTCGGCATCTGCGGCACTTTCATGGGCGGCATCGCGGCGTTGGCCAAAGCTGCCGGCCATCAAGTCAGTGGCTCGGATGCCGATGTCTATCCGCCGATGAGTTCACAACTCGCGTCCTTGGGCATAACCATCAACGAAGGTTACTGTCCGGAGCATTTGCAACCGGCGCCCGATTGCGTGCTGGTGGGCAACGCCGTGTCGCGCGGTAATCCGGCAGTGGAGAGCATGCTGACACGCGGTATGGCGTATGAATCCGGACCACGCTGGCTGGCGGAACATCTGCTCAAAGGCCAGCGGGTCTTGGCGGTGGCCGGCACCCACGGCAAGACCACCACCAGCAGCATGCTGGCCTGGATCCTGGAATGCGCGGGTTTGAACCCCGGATTCCTCATCGGCGGCATTCCCAAGGACTTCGGCGTATCCGCCAGAGCCGGTGGCGGCCGGCTGTTCGTGGTGGAAGCGGATGAATACGACACGGCATTCTTCGACAAGGGTTCCAAATTTCTGCATTACCGGCCGCAGATACTGATCCTCAATAATCTGGAATACGACCACGCGGATATCTTTCCGGATCTGGCCAGCATCGAGACGCAGTTCCAATACCTGCTGCGTACCGTTCCTGGCAATGGATTGATCGTAGCCAATGCGACCGACCTCAATCTGCAAAGAGTCTTCCAGCGCGGCTGCTGGACGCCGCAAGAGAGCTTCGCGCTGGCGAATGCGGATTGGAGCGCCAAGCATGTCTCCAAGGATGGCGCTAGTTTCAACGTCAGCTATCGCGGCAAGATCGCCGGCATGGTGGAATGGGAAATGCTAGGCCTGCATAACGTGCAGAATGCACTGGCGGCCATCGCAGCCGCCCGGGCTGTCGGTGTAGAACCGCGGCTGGCTGCGGAAGCGCTGATCCGTTTCCAGGGTGTGAAACGCCGGCTCGAAATACGCGCCCGCATAAATGGTGCGATTATCTATGATGATTTCGCCCATCATCCCACTGCCATCAGCGCCACACTGGCGGGCTTGCGCCAGCGCGTGGGCAGCGAGCGCATTCTGGCGGTGCTGGAGCCGCGTTCCGCCAGCATGAAGATGGGCGTGCATCGCGAGACCCTGGCTGCCGCGCTGCAGACAGCGGACCGGGTGTTCGTGTATCAGGCGCCCAATGTGAATTGGGATGTGACTGCCGCCATGCAGACGTTGGCCGAGCGCGTCAGCATCAGCACCGCTCTGCAGGAACTGGTCGGCAACGTGGCCGCCGAAACCAAACCCGGGGATCATGTGGTCATCATGAGCAACGGCGGGTTCGGCGGTTTCCACGAGAAACTGATTGAACAGCTGGAGCAGCGCGCAGGGTGAATATGCCGCCTGCTCCCACCATCTCACTCGCCATGACCGGCGCTTCCGGTGCGCAATATGGACTGCGTTTGCTGGAGATGCTGCTCAAGGCGCAGTGCCGTGTGTATCTGATGCTGTCGAAACCTGCGCAACTGGTCATCGGCACGGAGACCGATTACAAGCTGCCGAGCAGGGCCGGGGAAATCGAAAGTTTTTTGTCACAGCGGTTCCGGGCGACGGCGGGACAATTACAGGTGTTCGCGCCGGAACAATGGAGCGCGCCGGTGGCCAGCGGTTCCGGCGCGGTGCAGGCCATGGTGATCTGTCCGTGCAGCATGGCGACTCTGTCGGCGGTGGCGGTGGGCGCCAGCCGCAGCCTGATCGAACGCGCCACCGACGTCATGATCAAGGAACAACGCAAGTTGATACTGGTGCCACGGGAGACGCCGTTCTCGGCGATCCACCTACAGAACATGCTCAAACTTGCGCGTCTCGGCATCACCATCCTGCCGGCCAATCCGGGCTTTTATCATCAGCCGAAACAGGTCGCGGATCTGGTGGATTTCGTGGTGGCGCGCGTGCTCGATCATCTGGGCATCGCGCACATATTGATGCCGGCATGGGGCTCTGAGGAAAGCGAGGCATGAGGCGCTAAAGGTGCCGACGGAGATCGCGTTATTTCCGCTGAATACCGTGCTGTTTCCAGGCGGCCCGCTGCCACTGCGGATCTTCGAAACCCGTTATCTCGATATGCTGAGTGACTGCCTGAAGCGCGAGCAAGGGTTCGGCGTTTGCCTGATCGAGCAGGGCAGCGAGACCGGACCGGCGCATACCTATACGGTGGGCACACTGGCGCACATCCGTGACTGGAGCAATGGTCCTGACGGCTTGCTCAACATCCTGGCGCTTGGCAGTCAGCGTTTCCGGGTGACGCGCATGCGCACTCAGCACAACGGTCTGAACTTCGCCGAAGTGGAGTGGCTGCCGGCAGAGCCGGCCGTGCCTTTGCCGGAAACCGCCAAGCCGCTGGCGGAATTATTGCAGCAGATCCTGACGCAGGTTCAGGAACGCTACGCCCTGATCACGACCGACTACCAAGACGCCAGCTGGGTCGGTTACCGGCTGGCGGAGATCCTGCCGATGCCCATTGCACAACGCCAATATCTACTGGAGATCTCCGATGCCTGCATGCGCCTGGATATCATCGGCACGCTCGTGAGTGCCCAGTCGACGGAATGATGCAGTTCTTAGGGATTCCCCCAGACCTCTTCCGGACTCTGGCTGGCATCCAGCGTATCGGTGGTGTCGCGCAGGCGCCGCGAGAGGATCGCCGCCAGCGATTCATAAAAGCGCCCGGCGAACGTCGGATCCGATTGGATGAACTTTTTGATGTTGGCGTGCGTGATGATGATGGCCTGCACTTCCGGATCGCAGGCTTCGACGCTGGCGCTGGCGGGCTGGCCTTCGATGAATGACATATCGCCGAAGATCTCGCCAGGGCCGCGCTGGCTGATATCCACCATGAAGCCATCGTGATCGCGCACCACTTTGGCACTGCCCTTCACCAGGATGTACAGATTGGTTTGTTCCTCACCTTGCCTTATCAACAGGGCGCCGGGTTTGAAGGTCTTGCTCTCGGCAGTCTGCAACAAAGACTTGAATTCGTCGTCCTGCAGATATCTGAAGACTTTGAGCATGGCCATGTTTTGGATCTCCCGCAGCAAGCCGCATTGTCCGCGGCAAAATACTGCGCCAAAATCCCGGGCCTGTCATGTATCCGCGAGCCCGGGCAGCAGCTTGCGTGCGGCTGCCAAGGTGGCGTCGATATCGGCAGGCGTGTGGGCCGCGGACAGGAAGCCGGCTTCGAAGGCGGAGGGCGCCAGATAGATGCCTTCCGCCAGCATGCCATGGAAGAAACGCCGGAAGCGTTGCGTATCGCAGGCCATGACCTGCGCGAAGTTGCTGACCTGCGCGACATCCGTGAAGAACAGACCGAACATGCCGCACACCTGGTTGGTGGTGAAAGCCACGCCGCCGTCACGCGCTGCCGCGCGCAGGCCATCAGTCAAACGGCGTGTGTTCTGATTCAAGCGTGTATAAAAATCCGGCTCATCGAGCAATGCCAGGGTGCTGAGTCCTGCGGCCATGGCCACTGGATTGCCGGATAGAGTTCCCGCCTGATACACCGGTCCCAGGGGCGCGAGCTGCCGCATGATTTCGCGGCGTCCTCCGAAGGCACCCACCGGCAGTCCGCCGCCGATAATCTTGCCGAGCGTGGTGAGGTCGGGGTTGATCTGATAAAGCGCTTGGGCGCCGCCGTGTGCCACCCGGAATCCAGTCATGACTTCGTCGAAGATCAGTACACTGCCATGCTGGGTGCACAACTCGCGCAGTGTCGGCAGGAACTCCTTGGTCGGGGGCACACAGCTCATATTCCCGGCGATGGGCTCCACAATGACGCAGGCGAGCTGCTGGCCGAATTTCTTGAAGGCCTGGTGCAGCGCCTCACAGTCGTTGTAAGGCAGCGTCAGCGTCAGCGCTGCGAGCGCCTTCGGCACGCCCGGTGATGTGGGCACACCCATTGTCAACGCGCCGGAACCGGCTTTCACCAGCAGCGCATCGGAATGCCCGTGGTAGCCGCCCTCGAACTTGAGAATGAAGTCACGGCCGGTGAAAGCGCGCGCCAGACGTATGGCGCTCATGGTGGCCTCGGTGCCGGAATTCACCATGCGCACCATCTCGATGGATGGCATCAGTTGGCAGATACGCCGGGCCAGCTGGGTCTCGAGTTCCGTGGGCGCGCCGAAACTCAATCCTTTGGCGGCCGTCTCCTTGACCGCGCGCAGTACGCGTGGATGCACGTGGCCCGCGATCATCGGGCCCCACGAGCCCACGTAATCGATATAGCGGCGGCCATCGGTCGCATAGAGATACGCGCCTGCGGCGCGTTCGATGAACAGCGGCTCGCCGCCCACGCCTTTGAAGGCGCGCACCGGCGAATTGACACCACCGGGTATATAACATTGCGCCTGTTCGTAAAGCTCGGACATCAGTTCTATGCTCCGTCGGTCAGAATTCAATTACTGTGCAGCATGATTGTATCGCGGCCGGGAGGCCGCTCCTACGCAAGCATGCAATGTGTATGTTGTGGGAGCGGCGGTATTCGCCGCGATTAATGTATCGCGAGGGCAGATTTTTGCTCCTGCATTGCTGCATTTAACGCAGCTCACCCATGGCGGTCACCGTCTCTCCCACATTCAAGAGAACAGCCGCGCGTAACGAAGGGCCGTGGCTGCGATATCCGGTTGTGCAAATATACCGCTGATGACCGCCAGCATGTGGGCGCCGGCCTTGACCAGCAGCGCGCCGTTTTCCGGTGTGATCCCGCCGATAGCGCAGATCGGCACGTTCAGCGTATAGCGCGCGGACTCCAGCAATGACAGGGGTGCGCGCACCGCCTGCGGTTTGGTGGGCGAAGCGAAGAAACTGCCGAAGGCCACATAATCGGCACCTGCCTGTGCCGCGCGTACACCCAATTCCAGCGAATCATGACAGGATACCCCGATGATCACGCGCGGGCCCAGTCGTACGCGTGCCTCGTCCAGCGCCATATCCGCATCGCCCAGATGCACGCCGTCAGCGCCGATCACAGCCGCCAGCTCCACATCGTCGTTGATGACCAACGGCACCTCATGCTCGTGGCATAGGCGCAGCAATCCACGGGCTTGCTGCTCGCGACTCGGCCGGTCGGATGATTTGTCGCGGTATTGCACCAGGCGCGCACCGCCGTGGATCGCGGCCGCCACCGCCGGCAGCATTTCATCGCCCGGCGTAAGCCGGGTGTCGGTGATGGCATAAAGGCCATATAAGCCGATGTCTGATGAATTCATGGTTTGAACTGGCGGTTCGGAATGAGCTGCCCATGGCCCAATCGCCAGGCCTGCTTGAGTGATTCCCAGGTATAGCGCTGGGCGATCTCCACGGCTGCCGGCGGCGTGTGACCCAGGGCGATCAAAGTCGCGATGGCGGCTGCCAGCGTGCATCCTGAACCGTGATAGCGGCCCGGCAGCCGTGGCCAGGTAAAATGTCTTTGAGTTCCGTCATGACTGAACAGACTGTTGTGCACCTCGCTGGTTTGTTCGTCGGCACCCTTGATCAATACATGCTTGCAACCCAGCGCCAGCAGGGCAGCGGCGCGTGACTTGGCATCACTTGCATCAGGTGCTAGCCGGCGGCTCTCTGCCGCATTGGGCGTGATCACCGTGGCCAGGGGTACCAATGATTCCAGACAGGCATCGACCATGGCCGCATCCGCCAACTGCGCCCCACCACCGGCAGCTATCACCGGATCCAGGACCACCGGGATGTCCGAATGCGCCTTGAGTATCTGCATGATCGAACGAGCCGCGTCGGCCGTGACGATTAGACCGAGTTTAATGGCGGCCACAGGCAGGTCCGCAAGCACGGCTCGCGCCTGACTGGCGATCAGCTGTGGCGAGACCGCTTGCGCCTCGAGAACATTCACCGTGTCCTGGACAGTGATTGCCGAAATCACGGGTGCCGGATGTCCTCCGAGCGCACTGACTGTCTGTATGTCAGCGGCCAGCCCCGCACCTCCAGACGGGTCGTTGCCGGCGATGATCAGCACCACAGGTGGTTGGACTGCTGCCTGCATGCATGAATTTTAACCCGTACCGGTTCCGCTGCCGGGAGTGACGTGCGAAAATACCCGCCTGCAAACCTCGATTCGTGACGAGCTGACAATCATGAGCGTTACTGAACCTCTGGCCATAAAGACCACGATGAGATCCTACATGTGCGTCATCTGTGGATTCGTGTATGAGGAGGCCAAGGGCCATCCGGAAAGTGGCCTGTCGCCGGGCACCAAGTGGGAAGACGTGCCGCTCAACTGGCGCTGCCCGGATTGTGGCTCAGGCAAGGAAGATTTCGAGATGATCGAGATCTGAAGGGAGTGCGGGGCTCACAAGCGACTATTAAGGGCGTTGGTTAGAATGTATGGGTTTTCGGATTCTGTAATTGATGCACCAGCATCATATTCCGAATGATTGCTCATTGGCCGGATGCTGCCCTTCATATCTAGCACCCGAGATTCGACTCTTTCTACTTCTGCTTCCGACCCAAAGCCGCCCTTCGCTGACTGGCCAAAAGTAGTTGGGCTAAGATAACCGACTGGAGGGCTTGTTCATTTGTACTACACTTGTACTACACTTGAGATACATCACTGACGACGGCATACATGACCAAAGTCAGGGACCCAAAGCCACGGGTTCTTGCTTCCTTGAGAAGCCATGGAAGACCTCCGAAGAACCCAAGATTGCTGGGCTTCAATGCACAGGGGACCTTAATGGCTAGCCGCTTAACAGTCAATAAGTTAACTGTTTATCTGGTTCTGATTGCGTTTACTGCTGGATGCACCACCATGCGGTCTCTGCCCGCAACCGATGCTCAGTCACTTGCCAGTCAAATAAAGGTGGGTGACAAAATCAATATTATTCGGAATGACCTCACCGAAGTCACATTCGAAGTAACCGCCGTTTCCGATAAAGGAATCAGCGGTAACGGAGTGTTTGTTGCCTATTCCGACATTCGCCAAGTCCAGGTCCGTCATTTCAGTACCGTCAAAACTGTGAGCTTAGTTGTCGTAATCGTTGCGGCCGTGACTATAGTAATAGCGAGTCTTCTGTCGAAGAGTGTCGGATTTTCCGGTAACTAGTGAGAAAGGCTGGGACGTCCGCTTATGGCCGGATGCAGCACTTCAAACCACACTACGATGATTTTACCCCTTGATAGGCCGCTCCTGAAAGTAAAGCGGCCCTTCCAACGACGACTCCAGATCACCGAAACGTTATTTCCGTTGAGCAACACTGCGGTCTCTGATCCAATGCAGGTTCTCGCTGACTTCAAGGATCCCGTATCCCGGCAGATTGAGCAGGTTAGGCGTTGTGCAGCTTGGTGGTGCGTCTTCCATGATCTCCCCTTAATCCATACTTAAGACCGAAAATTATCAGGGGAAACCCGACTTATCAATCACAGAATCCGAATTTACACTCGCATGTACCGAGTGCCAGAACTAACTGAGATCAATCACGAAACCCGAATACCCGAAAGTATCTACTCTCCTTATCCAGGATATAAAGTCGCTATAACTGTTCAACCTTATATCCCGCCCTCTTGAAGCGCGCCAACAGGCCATCCGTACCGACCATGTGCAGCGCGCCTACCACCACGAAGTATTGACGACCACCGCGCATCAAGCGTTGCAATTGCGGCATCCAGGCGCGGTTACGATCTGCGATCAAGAGTTTGTAAGCGAGCGGGTAACTGGCGAAATCGTGTGCGAGGATTTTTTCCAGGGCGGAAGTATCACCCTTCCTCCAGGCATCGATCAGTTGTTGCATCTCATGGTTGAAGTCCATGGCCTGTTCCAATGACTGCAGCAGCATGTCCTGCTGTACTTTCGCAGGCAGGTCGGCGAGCAGCCGCAGCTGGAAATGGGGCGTCTCCAGACCGATGATGTGCTTGCCGCTCATCTGGGCTTCATCGGCGAAATGATGATCCACGCCGGAGCTGGCGCTGTAGCCCGCCTGTTTCAGTTGCATATCCAGGATCGCGATACTTCCCAGCCACGGACGCAGCATGTCCAGTCGCTGCATATCGATGCCGAGTTTTTGTGCACCCTCGGTCACTTTCGCATAGACATCGGGCGGCAAATCCTTGCGCAGGGATTGGCCGCGTGGGTAAGCACCCATGCGCAAGGCTTCCTGCTGCATGCTGGCGGTATCTACCGTGGTCAGATTGATCTCCTCCACCAGGCCAGATGAATGCCGGAAGGCGTCCTCCATCGCTTCCGGCAGGGGATAATCATCCGGGTTGAGTGCATGCAGTGATCCCACCAGGTACAGGGAATCGTGGCCTTTGCTGACACGCCACAGAAAATGATGGGCGGGGACTGCCGCTACGGCGGTTGCTACGGCAGTCGTCTGAGCAGCGGCCGTGACTGGCATGTTCGCAGTGGCGGGTGTAGCGCTTTCTTTTGATGCCTTGCATGCGACCAGCGCCGCGGCCATGCATATCAATATCAGAAGTTTTTGGACGTGCTTATTAAGCATGCAACTAGTTCTGGTGACGCTTTTTCAACCCGTGACCCATTCAATTTCAGTATCGATATGCCCATCCGGGTGCAGCGTCAGCCAGCGCATACCGGGTGGCTTGTCGTCCAGTGCAAACTCGGGTGAATCCGGCCGGAATTGTGCACAGGTGGAAGGCGTAGCCATGAGGCGCACTCCACGGCGTTCAGATTCGAAGGCCTGATGCACATGTCCCCAGAGTATGCATCGCACATTATGATGACAGTCCAGAATCTCAAAAAAAGCATCGGCATTATTGAGTCCGATGCGGTCCAGCCATGTGCACCCGATCGGTACGGGATGATGATGTAGGGCAATGAGTACATGCATGCTCCGCGCTTGTGTGAGCGCTGCTTCCAGGAGCTGCAGTTCATCGGTATCTAGATGGCCATCGGTATCACCGGGTACCAGGGTGTTCAGCAGCACCAAACACCAGGTCCCCAGCCTGTGGCTGCCGCCGATGCGGAAGTTCTTGCCTGAGATTTTTCCTAATTGATCGAGTGCATCGTGATTGCCGGCGATGGCTGCGACCGGCGCATCCAATGCGTGCAGCTTGCTGACAAGCGTATGGTAGCCCGCCGCGGATTCATCATGCACCAGATCGCCGGTGGCCAGCACCAGATCCGGTTTCCGCTGCTTGCGGGCGGCAGCGAGCACGCGTTCAAATGATGCGCGTGTGTTGACGCCATACAGTTTCTTGTCTGGCTCCGTATACAAATGCGTATCGGTGATCTGCAGCAATCGGATGGGAGTAGAATCAGTTTTCATTGCGAACCGTCAATGGTGCAGGTCATGTCTAATCGTACCATCTCCGTAAACAATCAGCTGTATGACTATTTACTGAAGGTTTCACTGCGTGAACCACCGTTACTGAAACGATTGCGGGAAGAAACCGCCGAACATCCCAGACACAACATGCAGATCTCCCCTGAACAGGGCCAATTCATGCGCTTGCTGGTGCGCTTGATGAGCGCCAGCCGCTGTATCGAGGTGGGGGTGTTTACCGGCTACAGCAGCCTGTCCGTGGCCTTGGGCCTGCCGGATGAGGGCCGCATCATCGCCTGCGATGTGAGCGAGGAATTCACCGCGGTGGCCAGGCGTTACTGGAAGGAAGCCGGCGTGGAACGCAAAATCGAGCTGCGCCTGGGCCCGGCGCTGGAAACCCTGGATACCCTGTTGATGCATGGCGAGGCCGGGCGCTTCGATTTCGCCTTCATCGATGCCGACAAGCATAATTATCTGAATTACTACGAACGGCTGCTCAGGCTGCTGCGCCCCGGGGGACTTATCGCCGTCGACAACGTGTTGTGGAGCGGCAGCGTGATCGACAAGAAAGACAGGACTGTGGATACGCTCGCCATCCGCAAGTTCAACCAAACCCTGCAGGCTGATAAACGCATCGAATTGAGCCTGGTGCCCATCGGCGATGGGCTTACGTTGGCGCGTAAACACCCGTGAAATATTGACACAAATCCAACCGCGAAAATCCGGAGACCTGTAAAATGCAACAGATGAAGAGATTATGTTGGTGGTGGATGCACGGTGGTTCACTTGCGCTGGTGGTATCGCTGCTGACAATCGTAGCTGCATCCGTCAAGGCTGAGACCTCCTTCACGGCGCCGCAGGCGATCATCCGTATCCCAGGCGGAACCCAGGGGATCGGATTTGACGATATCGGCTACATGCCTGCTTTGGGGAAGGTTTCGATTCCTGCCGGGCAGACCGGCATGCTGATATTGATCGACCCTTCCAGCCGAGCCATCGCTGACAGCTACTCGGTTACCACACCAGCTGTGGGAATGCATGGCCATGACTCAGGCACCTCGTCTGCCGTGTATGGGGACGGTTATATCTTCGCCAGCGATCACGGCATGCCGGGTGTGGCGGTGCTCGACGCCCATAACGGCAAGCTCATCCAGAACATCAGGTTGGCCGGCGAACCGGATTACGTTCGCTATCTGCAAGTGCGGCATGAATTGTGGGTCACCGAACCGCGTGCCCAGCAGATCCAGGTGTTCAGCGTCAACCCCGATCACAATCTGGTGATCACGCTAAACAGCAATATCCGAATCAAAGGCGGTCCGGAATCATTGGTGTTCGATTCGGAATTGAACCGTGCCTATACCAACTTGTGGAAACACAAAACGGTGGTCATCGATATACCCACACGCACTCCGGTAGCCGAATGGAACAATTCCTGCGTAGATCCGCGCGGCCTGGCGATCGATGCGGCGAAGGGTTTTCTGTTGGTGGCCTGTAGCGAGGGCCAGGTAGCAGTCCTGGATGTGGCCGACGGCAAACATTTGGCGACCGCCAAGGCGGGCGCCGGTATTGACATCATCAGCTATAACCCGAAGTCAGGCCACCTGTACGTGCCGGGTGCGCGCAGTGCCAGCATGACGATAATCAAGGTGACGTCATCGGGATCATTGCAGGCATTGAGGGTATATGCCACGGCCAAAGGCGCGCACTGCGTGACCGATGATGGCGAAGGCAGGGTGTTCGTGTGCGATCCGCATGCCGGCACCATCCTGGTATATATAGACAACTAGAGACGTTGACAGGGCCTCTGTCTTCAACAGGTCCGATTGCCCGTCGCATGACTAGCCGGGTTACTGCTGCGCCAGCCACTCGTCGTCGGAACCTTCCTTGATGTTCTCGAACAGGAAGGTGGACAGATAGCGTTCCGCCGTATCCGGCAGCATCGCCACTAGCACCGTACCTTTTGGCGCAGCATCCGCCACCTTGAGGGCGGCAGCCAGGGTGCCACCCGCCGAGATGCCTACCAGGATGCCTTCTTCGCGCGCCAGGCGTTGCGAGATATCGCGTGCCAGCGTGTCGTCCACCGCGATGATCTGGTCGGCGACTTTGCGGTTCAGCACTGCCGGCACAAAATCGGGCGTCCATCCCTGGATCTTGTGCGGCTGCCAGGCAGCGCCTGCAAGCAGTGAGGCGCCGGCGGGTTCCGCAGCAATGATTTTTACCTCGGGACGTGCGAGCTTGAGCATCTCACCCGCGCCGGTGAGGGTGCCGCCGGTACCCCAGCCGGTGACGAAGTAATCCAGCCGCCGGCCGGCGAAATCCAGCAGGATTTCCGGGCCGGTGGTGCTGCGATGCCAGGCCGGGTTGGCCGGATTCTCGAACTGCCGTGCCAGGAACCAGCCGTGTTTCTTGGCCAGTTCCTCGGTGCGGCGCACCATGCCGGTGGCGCGGTCAGCCGCCGGCGTGAGGATGACTTTGGCGCCGAAGGCGCGCATTAGTTTGCGCCGCTCCACCGAGAAGGTCTCCGACATCACCGCCACGAAAGGATAGCCGCGGGCGGCGCACACCATGGCGAGCGCGATGCCAGTGTTGCCGGAGGTGGCTTCCACCACCGTCTGCCCCGGTTTGAGAGTGCCGCGCTGCTCCGCGTCCAAGATGATGGCAAGCGCCAGCCGGTCCTTCACCGAGGAGGCCGGATTGAAGGCTTCCACTTTCACGTAGACCTGCACGTGTTGGGGCGGGATGCGGTGCAGTCGCACCACAGGCGTGCGGCCGATGGTGTCAAGGATGCTGTCGTAGATCATGGTCAGGGCTCCCTGTGATTGAAGTTCGATAATCCATAATTCGCAAGCATACAAAACACAATACCGGTACGCTAGCAGACATCATGGCTCATTGAGCGTTGGGGTATTTGCCATAAATCTTTTCGAGAAACAGACCAAAGGACAGGCTTGCCGCCACCGTGGCGCCCAGAATCCAGTACCAGCCATGCATGCCCAGCGGCAAAACCCGTACGCCGTAGAGCAACGATACGAGCGCCGCCAACACATAGACCGGTCCGCTGCCTAGACAGAATCGCCGCCGGCAACGTCGGACATTTTCCAGGCAAGCGATGCCAATCAGACTAAAACCGGTGGTCCACAACACGGTGCGCGTGACTCCTTCGATGAAAAAGCCGATTAGTATCAACACCCACGGCAGCCAGAACAATAGCCGCGTCTGAGGTAAGCCCAGCAAGTCTCTTTTATTGAGTTCGTCGTTTTCAGTCATGCAATGACAGCACTCATAACGAATGCTTGGAATTTCGTGAGGTTTGATTACAGCAACACCACATGGACTCAGTCAACCGGTTCCAGCCAGCCGCGCGTGTCCGGTGTACGGCCCTCGAACAATCCAAAAAAAAGTTGCTGCATCCTGCGCGTAACCGGCCCCGGTTTGCCGTTGCCTATCGGCTTGCCGTCCACCGAGCGGATGGGTGTAATTTCGGCGGCAGTCCCGCACATGAAGACTTCGTTTGCCAGATAAAGATATTCGCGCGGCAGGTCGCGCTCTATCACTTGGATGCTTGCATCGGCCGCAAGCTTGATGAGCGTATCACGGGTGATGCCATTGAGGATCGCGGCGCTCACGGGTGTGGTATGCAGCGCGCCTTCAAACACCAGAAACAGATTCTCGCCGGCGCCTTCGCTGAGCAAACCGTTGCTGGTGAGTGCAATGCCCTCGCCGAATCCCAAACGCCGCGCTTCGCGTGCTATCAGCTGCCCTGAAAGATAATTACCGCCGGCCTTGGCGCCCATTGGCAGGGTATTCGGCGCTGGCCGCTGCCAGGATGATACGCAGGCATCGATGCCATTCTCGATGGCGTCGCCGCCCAGATAACTGCCCAATTCCCAGGAACCCACCGCCACATCGGTGGTGGTTTCCGCACTCAGGCTCAGGCCCTTGCCGGCGCTGCGAAATGCCACCGGACGGATGTAGGCTCGCTTGAGATTGTTGAGACGCACCACTTCACGGCAGGCGCTGGCTAATGTCACCTGATCATAGGGCATGTGCATGTCATAGATTTTGGCGGAATTGAACAGCCGCTCGAGATGATGCGTGAGCCGGAAGATCATCACGCCTTTGGGTGTTGGATAACTGCGGATGCCTTCGAATATCGAGGAACCATAGTGCAGTGCATGCGCCATAACATGCACGGTGGCTTCCGCCCAGGGTTTGATCTTGCCGTTATGCCAGATATGCGCAGGGTATTGGGTAGCCACACTTCGTTTCCGGAGAGGAGGTTAGGATGCCGGACCGACAGGCCGGTTTCCGGTGCGCCTATTCTAGCTTCTAACCGGCGCCATGGTGCGCCGCTATCCAATATTCCGTAACCAACCTTGAAGCGGGCGTTCCAACTACAGGAACATATCGCCGAAGACATTCCAGCGCGTTACGCTATAGGTATCACGCGAGAGCCTGCCGGGAGAAAGGTTCTGTCCCGGCTTGGTGGGCACTGCACGGGGTTTTGCATGACGCAGTATCCGATTTGAGGCGGTCATTTCCTGTATGACCTCAGTTACTACACTGGGTGTGGCGACGGCCTGCGATGCCTCATGTACAAGGTCCTGACGTCGCGCCAGGCGTCTGCGCCGGGCGCTTTTATCGAGCATCCTCTCGATCTGACGGTTGGGTTCTGCGGTCTTGATGAGCATCATGGTCTCTCTCCGTGTCTTGATGTCGCAAACGATAGCTATCTGCCGTTACGCGGGCGTGACAAACTCATGGCTGATCTATGAAGTCAGGCAGGCCGTGCCCACCGATGAGCGCGCATAAGACGCCGATGGCTGGTCAGACCTGGCCAGGCGCCGTCAACTAAAATAACCGGTATGCCAAGATTACAAATTGATGGAATGAGTTATGGGTGCCTCTAAAAATTGATCTTTATGCTTTCCAGCGGTGTTAAAAATGACCTCGAAATCCTCATGTATTGGCATATACACCCCGGTTCCCCGGTCATTTTTGCCTAGCCGGAAACCAAAATCTCTAATTTTTAGAGGCGCCCTTATTTCTAACCGGAAGTATTTCTGCACTTCGAGCGTATAGACGGGATGGGGGAAGATCGTGTTATGCAACCATATGCCTGTTTAAAGCCGAGGAGTTCGGCCTGCAAATCTTGCCATTGGATGGCGATCTGTACCATCCACACACAGCCCCAGGGCATGCCAGTGCGCGTGTGTATTAGCAGCCCACAGCGTTATTGGCCATCGTTCTGTGCTGTCATGACAGTGGATGGTTTATCATTGACCCGGCTGTGTAACCACAGCTTCACGGCCTAGCAAGGAAATCCATGGCCAATCCCGAAGAACGCCGAAAATATGCACGCCTGCGCAAAGAGGAAAAAGCCGTCATCCGCAGGCTTGATGGCCATGATGAAGATGCGATCACGACCGCGATCTATTGCAAGACCGTGGACGTCTCTGCCGCCGGCATGCAGTTACGGCTCAAGCCCGAACTGAAACCCGGTGAACCGGTGGATATCATCATCAACATGGAAGGCTACAGTGGAACTTTTCATCTGCTGGGGGCGACTAAATGGTGTAGGCACCTGCAAGGCGAGGATGAGTGTCTTGCGGGCATCGAACTGATGGAAGCCGAGCGCAGTGATTTTATGAGTTGGCGACAGGTATTCAACTGAGACATTTACCGGTAGGCTCGTCAACACTCACAGTATCAGATTTATATGGAGGGCAGACCGATGCGAATATTTTCCCGATTAGCTTTTGCCTGTGCTGCAATCGTGTTCATCGCCGCTTGTTCGGGCTGGAAGCCGGGCGCTTCCCAGACTGATACCATGACCCCGCAAGTGAATGCGGCGATTGCGAAGTTCAAAGCCAAGGATCCGAGTCTTGATCGCTTCTTTCAGGATGCCTATGGGTATGCCGTGTTTCCGTCAGTCGGCAAAGGTGGAATATTCTGGATTGGTGGTGCTTACGGCAATGGTGAAGTTTACGAGCAGGGTCGCTTGATCGGAGTCACCAGCATTACTCAGGGTACGGTCGGCCCGCAGCTCGGCGGTCAGGCGTATAGCGAGATCATCTTCTTCCGCGACAAGCACGCGCTGGATGCTTTTACGATCGGTAACTTTACCTTCAACGCGCAAGTCTCAGCGGTCGCGGCCACGGCCGGCGCCGCCGCGAATGCCGACTACAGCAGCGGGGTGGCGGTATTCACACTGGTCGAAGGCGGACTCATGGCCGAAGCCAGTGTCGGCGGGCAGAAGTTTTCTTTCACACCACTGAAATAGAGCACAGTTACGTCTGCTCAGAAAAAGAAAAGCCCCTCTATAAAGAGGGGCTTTTTGTCATGCAGCCGATCGCCTTAATACCGGTAGTGATCCGGCTTGTAGGGCCCATCCACTTGCAGATTCAGGTACTTGGCCTGTTTGGGTGTGAGTTTGGTGAGATGCGCGTGCAGGCGCCCCAGATGCAGACGTGCGACTTTCTCGTCAAGGTGCTTGGGCAGCACATACACCTTCTTCTGGTATTTGGCGCCGTGCACGAACAGCTCGATCTGCGCCAGCACCTGGTTGGTGAAGGAGTTGGACATCACGAAGCTAGGATGACCGGTGGCGCAGCCCAGGTTCACCAGCCGGCCCTCCGCCAGCACGATGATGCGGTGGCCGTCCGGGAAGATCACGTGATCCACCTGCGGTTTGATGTTCTCCCATTGGTATTTGCGCAGCGAAGCGATGTTGATCTCGGAATCGAAATGTCCGATGTTGCAGACGATGGCGTTGTGCTTCATCTTCGCCATGTGGTCATGGGTGATCACGTCCAGGTTGCCGGTGGCGGTCACGAAGATGTCGGCCTTGTCGCAGGCCTCATCCATGGTTACCACACGGTAGCCTTCCATGGCCGCCTGCAGCGCGCAGATGGGATCGATCTCCGTCACCCACACGGTGGCGCCCAGTCCGCGCAGGGATTGCGCGCAACCCTTGCCCACGTCGCCGTAGCCCGCGATCAGCGCAATCTTGCCGGCGATCATCACGTCGGTGGCACGCTTGATGCCGTCCACCAGCGATTCGCGGCAGCCGTAGAGGTTGTCGAACTTGGACTTGGTAACCGAGTCGTTCACATTGATGGCCGGGAACGGCAAGGTGCCGGCTTTCTGCATCTCGTAGAGCCGGTGCACGCCGGTGGTGGTCTCTTCGGTCACGCCTTTGATGCTGGTGAGGATCCTGGAATAGAAGCCAGGCTTGGTTTCCAGGCGTTTCTTGATGGCTTTGAACAGTGCGGTCTCTTCCAGATTACCGGGATTGGCGATCACCGCAGGATCCTTCTCGGCCTTGGAGCCAAGGATCACCAGCAGGGTGGCATCGCCGCCATCGTCCAGGATCATGTTGGGCGTGCCGCCATCGGCCCATTGCATGATGCGATGGGTGAACTCCCAGTATTCATCCAGGGTCTCGCCCTTGTAGGCGAATACCGGCGTGCCGCCGACGGCGATGGCCGCGGCCGCGTGATCCTGGGTGGAAAAGATGTTGCAGGAAGCCCAGCGGATATCCGCGCCCAATGCTTTCAACGTCTCGATGAGCATGGCCGTCTGGATGGTCATGTGCAGCGAGCCAGCGATACGCGCGCCTTTCAGCGGCTGCTGTTTTTTGTACTCCTCACGCACCGCCATAAGACCCGGCATCTCGGTCTCGGCGATGGCGATTTCCTTGCGGCCCCAGTCGGCCAGGCCGATGTCTTTTACCAAATAATCATGAGTAGATTTCTTGCCGATCACTGCGTTCATTGTGTGTCTCCACAAAATAAACGAGCGCCGTTGTGATTACCGTTCCTCTGCCAAGCCTGGCCGGCCAATCCGGTTGCAGCGCTCCTTGGGTTCAGAACTGCCCGTGGCGGGCGAAAATCAGCTTACCGCTTTTATGCGTGCGGCATCCCGCAACATGGCGGCTTTATCAATCCGCTCCCAGCTGAACTCCGGCTCCTCGCGGCCGAAGTGGCCATAGGCGGCGGTCTTTCTGTAGATGGGGCGTATCAGGTCGAGCATCTTCATGAGGCCGTAGGGGCGTAGATCAAAGTGCTCACGCACCAGCGCAGTAATCTGTTCATCGCTCACCCGGCCGGTACCGAAGGTCTCGACGCTAATGGAGATGGGCTCGGCCACGCCGATGGCGTAACTCACCTGGATTTCGCAACGCTCCGCGAGTCCCGCCGCCACCAGGTTCTTGGCCACGTAACGCGCCGCGTAGGTTGCCGAGCGATCCACTTTGGAAGGATCCTTGCCGGAGAACGCGCCGCCGCCATGACGTGCCATGCCGCCGTAGGTATCGACGATGATCTTGCGGCCGGTGAGTCCGCAATCGCCCACCGGTCCGCCGATCACGAACCGGCCCGTGGGGTTGATGTGGAACTTGGTGTCGCGGCCGATCCATTCCTTCGGCAGCACTGGCTTGACGATTTCTTCCATCACCGCTTCCTGCAATGTCTTGTAGGCCACATCCGGTGAATGCTGCGTAGACAAGACCACCGCGGAGATCCCCGCGATCTTGCCGTTTTCGTACTTGAAGGTCACCTGGCTCTTGGCATCCGGACGCAACCACGGCAGTTTGCCGCTGCGGCGCACATCCGCCTGGCGTTTCACCAGTCGGTGTGCATAGGTGATAGGCGCGGGCATGAGCACGTCGGTCTCGTTGCTGGCGTAACCGAACATCAGGCCCTGATCGCCAGCGCCCTGGTCCTCGGGATTCTTGCGGTCCACGCCCTGGGCGATGTCGCCGGACTGCTTGCCGATGGCATTGAGTACCGCGCAGGTCTCCCAGTCGAAACCCATCTCGGCGGTGTAGCCGATGTCCTTGACCACTTTACGTACCAGCTGCTCCAGATCCACCCAGGCTTCGGTGGTAACCTCGCCGGCCACGATCACCATGCCGGTCTTTACCAGGGTCTCGCAGGCCACGCGCGAGCGCTTGTCCTGGGTCAGCAGCGCGTCGAGCACCGCGTCCGAAATCTGATCCGCCACCTTGTCGGGGTGGCCTTCAGACACCGATTCCGAAGTGAACAGGTAATTGCGGGACATGGGCAGATCCTCTGCGCAGGGTGGTGGAATGGAGGTCTCTAGTTTACTTGCTTGTTGCGGCTTTTTCGACCACAGGGATGCCGGCGGGCCACGATGGCTGGTGGACAGTGGGGTTTACAGCGGTTGCAGTTGCCCACAACGGCTGCGCGCCGCAAACCGTATCAGTCGTCGATATTCTTGAAGCGTGCGCGATCTTCAGGTGTGGCTTTATCCCGGCATTGACCACGTAAACTCATGAAGCCGCTTTCCACGGTCCGGTCCTGTTCAATATACCCATCCCGGCAGAAACCGCTGTCCGTAAGCTTGGCTTGCAGCAGGTCATTGAATTTCTGTTGCATGTCATTGGCTGGGGCGCTCTGATTGTCGGTATTCGTACTGCCTTGTCCGCCATGGCGCATGCCACTACGTGCATGTTTACTAGAACCGTTCACCTGCGGCGATTGCAGGCTGAAGACGAACAGCTTGCTGCCGGCAGCATCGATATGTGTGATGAAAGTCGTCGCGGATTGCGGCTTACTGGGCGCACTGGGAGCACCGCTACAAGCAGAGATGGCTGCCGCCGTCAGCAAGCCTGAAAGGCGGAGATATCGCATCGCAGACTTGTGGATCAAATGCTATGTGTGCTGGACAAAAAACAGGCGGACGGTATGCGATCCGCCCGCCTGTAACTTCGCCCTGTGAACTCAGTCAAATACCCGGGGGGGATTATCCGTGGGTTTCTGGGGCATAGGTTGCCCACGCTTCCAGTCCCGGTGCTTGCCCATGTAGGACATGCGTTTCAAGAGTGCATCGCGCACTATCTTTTTCTGCTCTGCAGTGAGGGTGTCATACAGATTCAGATCCTCGTTCTGGATTTTGCGCATGTTGTCGCGCATCTGATCCATGGCCGCATCCGTTTGCTTCGCCAGTGCACGCAGATCGGGGTTTTCGCTCTTCAGCGCCGTCTGCATCGACTGCATCATGGCCTGATGTTGTTCACGCATCTGCTTGAACATAGCTTTGCGCTCTGCCTGGGTCTTGTCCAGCGCCTGGGTCTGGGTGCTGTTGAGATGCAGCTGTTCAACGACTTTCGGGCTGAACAGTTCAAAAGGACCAGGTCCATGATAGCCGTGGCCGTGATGATTCATGTCAGCGAATGCTGCTGTACCAGCTGTGAGCATTGCCACACTGGCGAAAATTATCAATACGCGTTTAAGGTTCATGCTTGCAATCTCCTTGGATACTAAAGTCTAGTAACTAAATGCCGGCTGTCGATTCCATGTCGTAACTTTAGACCTCTTGCGGGTACGAAATGTTTCCTAACTGCACTGTTTTGTAACGATTTGTTTCCACTGCGTGTGCGGCAATAACGGTTTACAGACGTGAACTTGCCCCGCCAGTAACACATTCCACCCAAACTCGAACCCGGCTATCCTATAGGGATCAGCATTTACAGGAGGGACATAACGATGGCTGCACGTGAAACCCCTTTATGCGACTTTGGTGCATCTGCACCGGATTTCAAGCTCCTGGGCGTGGATGGCCGCCGCTGGAGCCTGGACGAATGCCGCGGTGGGAAAGCCACATTAGTGATGTTCATCTGCAACCACTGCCCGTACGTGCTGGCTTCCATCGATCGCATCGTCGCCGTGTGCAATGAACTCGCGCCGCCGGGTATGAAAGCCGTGGCCATCATGCCGAACGACGTGGAAAACTATTCGGATGATTCCTATGAGAACATGCAGCGCTTCGCGCAGATTCATAAGTTCTCATTCCCCTATCTTTATGACGATACCCAGAAGACCGCGCATGCTTATGGTGCGGTGTGCACGCCGGATTTCTTCGGTTACAACGCCAGGCTCGAACTCCAGTACCGCGGCCGTCTGGATGAAAGCCGCCCATCACTGCCGAAACCGAATGCCCGGCGCGAACTGTTCGAGGCCATGCAGCAAATCATCGTGAGCGGCAAGGGGCCGAAGGAGCAGCATGCCAGCGTCGGTTGTTCGGTGAAGTGGAAATGAGAAGAATCTATAAGAATTGATGGCGCGTTGGTTGGCGAATACCCATGATATTTGGCAAACGGTGATTGTCCGGAAGCACGCAGGATTTCTCCGTCTTACACTCGTGATTCTGGCTGCGTGGCGGGTAAAATTGGGGTTATCTTGGTTAAAATACCTATATTTCATCCAGCATCTTGTTTTTACTATCTATCTTTCCCGCGACATGGTATAAAAGCGCCGTTGTACTCAGCCCGCGATAGTCATCAGAAACCCAGCTCTTAATCTGCTTGCCCGGCATAACGTGGTTATGCGTCGTTTCGGAATCCTCATGTGCCTACCAGTACATCCCGGTTTCACAACTCCGCAGAACGCGTCCCGCCTTCGCTAGCGTCAATCAAGAACATGGCTTTTGGTACACCATCGACGAGCTCAGTACGAACACGGTGTTTATTTTTTATCAGTTACTTTTAGAGAGATTGCAATGGAACAGAACAAACTTTATGTCGGTAATTTTCCTTACTCAGTAGACGAAGCTCAGCTGCGCGGGATCTTTTCCCAATACGGCGAGATTTCCGAACTGGCCCTGATCATGGACCGGGATACCGGTCGTCCCAAGGGCTTCGGCTTCATCACCTTCGCCACCCAGGCGGCGGCGGAGAAGGCGCTTGAGCAGAACGGCAAGGACCTGGGCGGACGTCCGCTCAAGGTGAATGTCGCCACTGACAAGCCACGCGGCGGCGGTTTCCGCAGCGGTGGCGGCGGTGGTAACGGTGGCGGCAACCGCCCTCGGTGGTAAGCCAACATTTCGTCTGAGCTGAGTCGGACGACGGAAAGCCCTGCCGCTTGCGGCGGGGCTTTTTTATTCCCCCTTTTCATTTATCTTCACTGTCTGTCGTGAGTAGTCATCAGGACTAGCAATGCAATCAGCCATCAAGGCGCGCTGGTATTTCGACTTGGTGTCGCCGTATTCCTACCTGTATCTCGAACAGTTCCACAATCTTCCAGCGAACCTTGAAATCGAATACGTGCCGGTGTTGTTCGCGGGACTGTTGAAGCACTGGGGGCACAAAGGTCCGGCGGAGATCCCTGCCAAACGCATTTACACCTATAGGCATGTGAACTGGCTGGCGCAGAAACTGGGCATCCCCTTCAAGGTTCCGCCAGCGCATCCATTCAATTCGCTGCCGGCACTGCGACTGCTGATCGCCGCCGGCCTGATCCAGGCGAATGTGGTCACTGCTTTCAATATGATCTGGAAAGAAGGACGGGATCTGCAGAACCCGAACGAACTCGCCGTGTTGGCGGGCCGCCTGGGAATCATAAATCTCCAGGCCACATTGAGCAATGAAACCATCAAGTTAAAGCTGCGCGCCAATACCGATGAAGCCATCAGTAAGGGCATCTTCGGAGTACCGGCTTTTCTGATCGCTGAGCATATTTTCTGGGGCCAGGATTCGCTTGATATGATGTTGGATTACCTGCAGCACCCCGATCTGTTCGAGACACCGGAGATGCGGCGCGCGTTGAGCTTGCCGGTGGGCGCAATGCGCCGCGAGGTATCCAAATCCTGACTGAACCTGCTACGTACTTACGGCCAATCTAAATTTATCCTCCGCTTCGTTCTCCGGCTGATAAATCCTAACAAGCCGCCGAACAACAGCAATGTCCCTAAATCCATGGCTCCACTCCCGGAGCTGCCGGAGGAACCTGAACTTCCGTTGGTGACGGTCAGTGTTGTGCTGGTGTTAGTGGTGCCCTGCAACGGTTGGTCGGCGCTAATGCTCAGAGTATTCGTCAGCGTTCCGGTGCTGGCCGGCATCTTGACAGTGATGGAGGGCGACCAGGGATTCTGACTGTTGTTGCCGGGAGCCAGGCTCGCGAGTGTACAGGTCACTGTACTGCCACTGTCGCTACAGGTCCCGTTGGCGGCATTGCTCGACACGTAACTCGAGCCGCTGGGCAGTGTGTCTGTGAGTACAACGTTCGTCAGTGTAGTAGCTGGGAAGGTTGCCGGCTGATCTGAATTGGTGATGTTGAGATTGAAGGTAACGTTCGAGCCCGGTGTCACTGGGTTCGCTGATGGCGACACATTCAGGGAAATTGCGGCGGAAGACGCATAGACGAAGCCACCGCCTGCGTTTGCATTTGCACCTACCGCGCCTGACAGCAACATTTGCCCGTTTTGGCCCACGGCCAGGGAAAAGCCCAGAGAGTCGCCGTAATTAACACCGGAAACTGACAATGCCGTCGGTGTACTCCAGCTACCGTTGTTTTGGACCGATGCATAAATGGAACCGGAGTTCCCTGCGAAGTTTCCGAAAAAGGCGATAGTTCCATCGGGCGATAGTCCTACGCACCAACCCAGTACACCGGAGTTTGCGGCAGCGAAGGTATGTGTTACATTCCAAGTGGTACCGTCAAATGTATAGAGATAGGCAGTGCCCGCACCGCTGTTACTGTACGGCGCACCCGTGAGGATTTCGCTACCGTCAGCGGAGATTGCAACGGAGTTGCCATTGCCAACCGCGCCGGTGGGGATTGAAAGAGCCACCGGCGCACTCCACGATCCATTGGATTGTGTATACACGTAGGTCGTGGTGCCGCTGCCATTCGGCGCACCCGCTACCACCACTTGTCCGTTCGAGGAAATCGCGACGGATAGGCCTACTTCCGATCCATTGGCAATTCCCGTAGTGGAAAGAGCAGAGGAATAAACCCACGCGCCACCGTTCAAGGTGTAGACATAGACTGTACCCGGAATCGTGCCGCCGCTCGCTGGGGCAGGCGCTCCGACCACAAGCGTCTGGCCGTTTGATGACGTTGCGATTGAGAAACCGAAACTCGACTTGACACCTAAACCTGCAGGCAAGGGCAGGGTGGTGCGTGCCGGCGTGTTATTCCAACTCCCGCTGCTTTCGGTGTACACGTACACCGCGCCGCTATAGGTGTTAATGTCGGGTACACCCACGAATGCTTGGCTGCCGTCGGGGGCAACACCCACCGCTAAGCCGGCCTGTACGCCATTGGGAATGCTGCTCGTGGACAGGAAAATGGGGGTGCTCCAGACGCCGTCGCTCTGTGCGTAAAGCACAGCACCGCCTGGGTTACTTGTCGATCCGGGACCGCCCAGCACAGCGACGTGGCCGTCGGTGGACAACGCGGAGGACCACCCGAACTGCATGCCTGGTGGATATCCGGTAAAAGATAATTGCAACGGTACGGCGCTGAACTGCGAAGCAAATGCGGGCGTACTCAATTCGCAAACGAGGATGGCGAAAACAGCGATACTTGAAATTCTGCTGCGCATGCCGATTCTGCGGTAAATATTGATGTCGATCATGAAATGTTCCCCAGTCCACATCACCCTGTACAGCATAGCACCCCCGAGAGATTAGAGATTCAGCCCTGTTGCCAGATGCAGACACTTTAATATCAAAGAGCGCACAATAAACTTCTACATAATGCAGCATAATTTTCAGGTTATCCCTGACACGAAAGTAAAGTCTGGCCCTAGAGCACCTCGATATCTACATCATTTATGTAAACACTGAATGTAACTGATAGCATGTTCATAATCTTTAACCAACTTCTATCCGGAAATACCTCAGCATGACATTTGCATATGTTTGGGAATTCAAAGTCCGTGAGTCGCAAATCGAAACCTTCAAGGTTGCATATGGCCGGAAGGGTGAATGGGTGCGATTATTTAGGCGAGACCCCGCCTATATACGCACAGAGTTGCTCTCTGATTCGAGCGACCCTGAACGCTTCCTCACGATCGACTACTGGACCGCGCGACAAGCATTGCTCACATTTCGAGAGCGATTTCAGGCAGAATTCGACGCCATTGACGATCGGTGTGCGCAGTACACCATCGAAGAACGGCATCTGGGTGACTTCGATCTGGCTGATTGAATAAATGAATGTGTAATGTATGGGATCAGTAGACATCCGTCGTCTGTCACGCCGTGCCTTGCCTATGCATTCGGCAAAGCTGGCGCGTTACTTGATCGGCAAAACCCTGGTGAGAGAACTGGCCAGTGGGCGGATCGTGGCGCGCATCGTGGAGACCGAAGCCTATTTGCCACACGATGTCGCCTGCCACGCATTCAACGGCCTCACGCAACGTAATCGTTCCCTTTTTCTAGAGCGTGGGCATGCCTATGTGTACTTCATTTATGGCAATCATTTCATGCTGAACATGAGCAGTGAGCGGCAAGGGGTCGGTGCCGGTGTGCTGTTGCGGGCGTTGGAACCATTGGAAGGCATAGCGTTCATGAAACGCGGCCGCAGCCATCTGTCACATAAAGATCTCATGCGCGGGCCGGGAAGACTGGCCGCGGCGCTGCGTGTGGATAGGCAGCTCGATGGCCTGGATCTGTGCGCCGACGGGCCTTTGTGGCTGGGCGCAGCGGTCAAACCCGTGGGCCGCATCGGCCGCAGCGTGCGTATCGGCATCAACAAGGATGCCCATCGCCGACTGCGTTTTTATGCGCGCGGCAACCCGTTTGTCAGCGGGCCGAAATCATTGCGCGGCTGAGCCTCGTGCCGGACGCGGGGTTTTGCTAACGTATATGCGAATTGATTACGGCATCCATTAGTACAAGGCGCGCTGCATGATTCCGGTTCGAATCTCATCCCGGCAGACGTTCTTTATGAAACGCGTGTTTCCGGTGATCTGGTTCGGTATGGTCATCATCATCACGGTAACCGCCGCCATCGGTATGTCCGCAAGCCATCAGAGGCAGCTGGTATTTTTCCTCATACCCGCATTCATGTTTGTGATTGGGTATTACCTCATGAAAAATCTGGTGTTCGGTCTCATGGACGAGGTCTGGGATGCCGGCAGTGAGCTGATTGTCAAAAATCACGGTGAACAAGCCCGCATCCCGCTGGCCGATATCATGAACATCAGCTTTATGTGGGTCACTAATCCCAACACCATCACCCTGCGCCTGCGCCAGCCCTGCCGCTTCGGCAAGGAAGTGATGTTCTGTCCCAAGGGAGTATATTTCTTTCCATTCTCAAAGAACCCGATTGCGGATCAATTGATAGAACGGGTGGACGCGTTGCGCCATCCTTAACATTATTTATGCGCTGAAGCGCCCGAATTAATCCTTGAGACTGACTTTATTGATATTCATGTGTGTGCTTTTCAGGCATCTTCGCCGGCAGCGAACACGCGGGTCGCAAGCCAGGTGAGGACGATGATGAAGCCCGCCAGCACCCCGATCGACAGCCATAACGGAAAGAACAACGTACCCAGCAACGCACCGCGCATCAGATCCACGGCATAGGCCACCGGATCCATATGCGCCAGTAGCTTGAGCCAGTGAGGCACATCGGCGAGCGGGTAGAGCGCGCCCGAGAGGAAGAACATGGGCAGCAGTACCGCGTTGCCGATGATCGGGAACACGGTGGTGGACTTGAAGCGCGCGGCAGTGGCGACGCCCAGAGCGGAAAAGGTGATGGCGGCCACGGTCATGGCGCATACCAGACCCAGAAAACGCAGTATGCCCGGATGGATGCCGAGCAGCGGCATGAACACCAGCAGTACCACGGCCGGCACCAATGCCTGGAGGGCGCCGGATAAAATCTTGCCGATGGCGATGGCTGTACGTGGCACCGGTGCCACCAAAACCGCTTTTAGAAATCCGACCTGCCGGTCGAAGACGATGAGCATGGCTGCGAACACCGAAGTGAACAGCAGCGACAGTCCCAGCACACCCGGATAGATGTAAGCCAGAAACTTTCCTCCGCCCATGAGTGAATTGGCGCCGAGACCGGAACCCAGCACGAACAGATACAGCAACGGTTGGATGAGTCCGACGATCAGACGCACCCGGTCGGTCCACAGGCGTTTCAGATCCAGCGCAATGACCGCCAGCAGGCCTCTCATGACGCAGCTCCAATGGCAAAGGCGGGTTTTGCCGGCGCCGTATCGCCGCCGTCCAGGGCTTTACCCGTAAGCGTGAGGAATACATCCTCCAGGCTCGGTTGATGCACTTCCGCGCGCAAGGCTTTCACCGGCATGGAGGTCAGCAGCGTCGGCAAAATGGCCGCGGGTTCCGCGCTCACCAGCAGGATGCCGCGCTCGCTCTGCTCGGGTTTGTACCCTTGTGCGGTGAGCCATTCGAATGCACCTGGGTCGTCTTCCGTCGCCAGCAGGATTACACCACCGCCGATGCGCTGCTTGAGTTCCGAGGGCGTGCCGAGCGCGATGATCCGGCCTTTATCGATGAGCGCGATGCGGTCGGCGACTTCCGCTTCTTCCATGTAGTGGGTAGTGAAGAACACGGTGCGCCCGGGGCGCACGAACTGGCGCACCTGCGCCCAGAAACTGCGGCGCGCGTCCACGTCAAGTCCGAGGGTGGCTTCGTCCAGAAACAGGATGTCGGGGTTCGGCACCATGGAGCGGGCGAGCTCCAGTTTGCGTTTCTGGCCGCCGGAAATCTTGTTTGCCGGGCGCGTGGCGATGTCCGTGAGCCCGAGGTTTTCCAGGATCTCGCCGGTGCGCGCCCGCGCGGCTTTCAATCCCAGCCCATAGAACAGCCCCATGAGCAGCAGGTTGTCACGCACCGATAATTTCTGTTCCAGCGCCGGTTCCTGGAACACGATCCCCATGTGTTGCCGTACTTGTGGGCGTTCGCGCACCACATCGCGCCCCAATACCTTGGCGCTGCCGGCAGTGGGTTTGCGCAGCGTGGCGAGGATGGAAAACAACGTGGTCTTGCCGGCCCCGTTGGGGCCCAGCAGAGCGAACATTTCGCCTACGTTTACGGTGAGATCGATGCCCCGCAGCGCTTCGACCTTGTCGTAGTTCTTGACCAGGCCATGGGTCTCGATGGCGGCGGGCGGTTTATTCACGGGATTGACTGTATAGGTGATGTGTGCGTCTTATTTCTAACCCGGCTGGTAGCACAGCGTTCGATATCATACGGGTTTCTGCGGTGTGAACTCTGCGTAATCCTGGGTGTGTGGTACCTTGACCATGACACCCTGCAATTCCGCCGGCGCCGGCACGGTCTTGCGTGTGGTCAGATCCAGCCAGGCACCCTGCACGTCGATCACGCAGGCCAAGGCGCCATCCGCCCTGAAGATGCGGTGGCGCATGCGCCAATGTTTGCCGTTGGCCGACAGGCCGCTGAGTTCGGTGGTCACGCTGATGCGCTCATTGGCCCGCACCTCGCGCAGATACTGGGTATCTTCCCGGAACAGCACCGGCCCGAGACGCAGTTTCTGGAGACGTTCCAGGCTGAAACCGCAATCGTTCAGGAAACCCACGCGTGCCTGGGCGGCATAGTCCATATAGGCGCTATGCCGCAGGTGGCCATTGGGGTCCATATCCGCCCAGCGCACCTGGAATTCGCGACGCCAAGGCTCGTTCATACACAGACCTATCGGAAACCGGAGCCGCCATTCTACCCGCGCCGACAAATTCAGTTGCGTATAGGGTTGTTCCTGACCGGCTGCATCGGCGAAAATATGCGACCGTCTCCCGTGGAGATCCCATGCCCTCGCGTCGCGAACTTGCCAACGCCATCCGGGCGCTCGCCATGGATGCGGTGCAGCAGGCCCAATGCGGTCATCCCGGCATGCCTATGGGCATGGCGGACATCGCCGAGGTGCTGTGGAACGATTACCTCAAGCATGATCCGCAGAACCCCAAGTGGGCCGACCGTGACCGCTTCGTGCTTTCCAACGGCCATGGCTCCATGCTGCTGTATGCACTGCTGCATCTTACCGGCTACGCTCTGCCGCTCACTGAGCTCAAGCGCTTCCGGCAGCTGCATTCCAAGACCCCGGGGCATCCGGAATACGGGCTGACCCCGGGCGTCGAGACCACCACCGGTCCTCTGGGCCAGGGCCTGGCGAATGCCGTGGGCATGGCGATCGCCGAGAAAGTGCTGGCCTCGCGTTTCAACCGGCCGGGTTTCAAGATCGTCGACCATTACACCTACGTGTTCGCGGGCGACGGCTGCCTCATGGAAGGTATTTCCCATGAAGTCTGTGGCCTCGCCGGTACGCTGGGGCTGGGCAAACTCATCGTCTTCTACGACGACAACGGCATCTCCATCGACGGCGAAGTGCGCGGCTGGTTCACCGATGACACGCCCAAGCGCTTCGAAGCCTACGGCTGGCATGTGGTGCCGGAGGTGGACGGCCTCGATGCAGTCGCAGTAAAGCGCGCCATCGAGGAAGCGCGCGCGGTCACCGACAGACCCACGCTCATCGTTTGCAAGACCATCATCGGCTTCGGTGCGCCCCACAAGCAAAATACCAAACAGGCGCATGGCGAAGCCCTGGGCGTGGAGGAGGTAGCCGCCGCACGCGCGCAGCTCGGCTGGAAGTATCCGGCATTCGAAATACCGCCGGAGTATTACGCCGGCTGGGATGCACGCGCCCGCGGACGCGCTTACGAGAGTAACTGGAATACCTTGTTCGTCGGCTATCAAAGATCCTATCCGGATCTGGCCGAGGAATTTACCCGCCGCCAGCAGGGTGAGCTGCCCACGGACTGGCCGGAGAAGTCCCTGCATTTCATCAACACCACGGCCGCGTTTGGCGGCGAGATGGCGAGCCGCAAGGCTTCCCAGAACGCGCTGGATGGCTATGGCCCGCTGCTGCCGGAACTGATCGGCGGTTCAGCCGACCTAACCGGCTCCAACAATACGCTGTGGAAAGGTTCACGCCCCGTCAGCCGCCAGGATTTCGGCGGCAACTATATATACTTCGGCGTGCGCGAGTTCGGCATGTCGGCGATCCTCAACGGTCTGGCCCTGCACGGCGGCTTTATCCCCTACGGCGGCACCTTCCTGACATTTTCCGATTACGCCCGCAATGCCCTGCGCATGGCCGCGCTCATGGGCGCCGGCAGCATCTTTATATATACGCATGATTCCATCGGTCTGGGCGAGGACGGCCCTACCCACCAGGCTGTCGAACATCTCACCGGCCTGCGCATCATCCCGGGCATGGAACTGTGGCGGCCCTGCGATGACGTGGAGACCGCTGTGGCCTGGGCGGTGGCCATCGAGCGCCGGCGTGCACCCACGTCGCTGGCATTGTCGCGACAGAACCTGCCGCATTTCACCCGCACGCCGCTGCAACTGGAATCCATCCGCCGCGGCGGCTATATCCTGCATGACGGCGAGGGCGCGCCGGCTGCGATCATCATCGCCACCGGTTCGGAAGTGGCGCTCGCCGTGCATGCCGCCGGCCAACTGGCGGAGCGCGGCCTGGCGGTGCGGGTGGTGTCCATGCCCTGCACCAGCGTGTTCGATGCCCAGGATGTGAGTTACCGCGAACATGTACTGCCGCCGGCGCTGAAGGCGCGGGTGGCGGTGGAGGCGGGCATCACCGAATACTGGCATCGCTACGTGGGTCGGCACGGGCGCATCATCGGCATCGACCGTTTCGGCGAATCCGCGCCCGCCAAAGACCTTTTCGAATATTTCGGCTTCACCGTGGATAACGTGGTGAAGGCGGTGGAAGCGGTGCTCACGAAAGACAGGTTGCCAGACGCTTAGCGATGCCTGCTGTACACGCATCTTATTATTGCACCGCATCTGCATCAGGTTTTTTGATCGAATCAGCCGAGGAGTGAAGCATGCCAATCAAAGTCGGAATCAACGGTTACGGCCGCATCGGGCGCAACATCCTGCGCGCACTCTACGAAAGCAAGCGCAACCATGACATCAAGATCGTGGCTATCAACGACCTGGGCGATGCCGCCACCAACGCGCACCTCACCCGCCACGACACCACTCACGGCAAGTTTCCCGGCACGGTGAGCGTCGAGGGCGATAACCTGCGGGTAAACGGCGACCAGATCCGGGTGTTCGCGGAACGCGACCCGGCCAAGATCGCCTGGGGCAGCGTCGGCGCCGACATGGTGCTGGAATGCACCGGGCTGTTCACCAGCAAGGCCAAGGCCTCGGCGCATATGCATGGCGGCGCCAAGAAAGTCATCATCTCGGCGCCGGGTGGCGATGACGTCGATGCCACCATCGTCTACGGCGTGAATCACAAGATCCTCAAATCCTCGCATACGGTGATCTCCAACGCTTCCTGCACCACCAATTGTCTGGCACCGCTCGCCAAGGTGCTGCATGAGAAGGTCGGCATCGTCAGCGGCATCATGAACACCGTGCATGCGTATACCAATGACCAAGTGTTGACCGATGTGTACCACAAGGACCTGCGGCGCGCGCGCTCGGCCACCCATTCCATGATCCCCACCAAAACCGGCGCGGCCGCCGCCATCGACCTGGTGATCCCGGAACTGGCCGGTAAACTGGATGGCTTCTCAATCCGTGTGCCGACCATCAATGTCTCGATCGTGGATTTCACCTTCACGGCGGCCCGCGATGTCAGTAAAGAAGAGATCCACGCGTTGATGCGGGCTGCCAGTCAGGGCGAGCTTAAGGGCATCCTCAACTACAACGACCAGCCGCTGGTGTCGGTGGATTTCAACCACGATCCGGCCTCCTGCACCTATGACGCCTGGATGACCCGGGTGCTGGGCCGGCTGGTGAAGGTCTGCGGCTGGTACGACAACGAATGGGGTTTCAGTAACCGCATGCTGGATGTCACCGCGGCCTTGTGGAACGCCAAATAATTTTATTGTAGGAGCGGCCGTCCGATGTACAGGGATGTACAAGTGCTGCGGGTGGCAGGATGCCAGGAGCAGCCCGGCCGCGATTGAATCTGAATCGCGACGGGGACCGTCACTCCCACAAATCTGCCGCACCTACAATAACCATGCTGTGAGATGCCGATGCATTTAATCAAAATGTCCGACCTTGATCTGCGCGCCAAGCGCGTGCTCATTCGTGAAGACCTGAACGTGCCGCTGGATGACAGCGGCCGTATCAGCAGCGACGCGCGCATCCGCGCAGCCTTGCCCACGATCCAGGATGCCGTCAAAGCCGGTGCCTGTGTCATGTTGATATCGCATCTGGGCCGGCCCAAGGAGGGCGCGTACGACACGGCGCTGTCGCTGGCACCGGTGGCCGAACGCCTCACGCAGCTGTTGGGCGTGAAAGTGCCATTGGTGCGCGACTGGATCGATGGCGTGAAAGTCGCCCCCGGCGAAGTGCTGCTGCTGGAAAACGTGCGCTTCCTCAAGGGCGAGAAAAAAGATGACGAGACGCTGGCCAGGAAGATGGCCGCGCTCTGCGATATCTATGTGATGGACGCGTTCGGCACTGCGCATCGCGCCGAAGCCTCCACCCATGGTGTGGCGAAGTTCGCGGCCGTGGCCTGCGCCGGACCGCTGCTGATGCGCGAACTGCAAGCCCTGGGCCGGGCTCTCGAACATCCGGCGCGGCCGCTGGTGGCGATCGTCGCCGGCTCCAAGGTGTCAAGCAAACTGACGTTGCTGGAGACGCTGACGAAGATCGTCGATCAGCTGATCGTGGGCGGCGGCATCGCCAATACCTTCATCGCAGCCGCCGGCTATAACGTGGGCAAATCCCTGTATGAGCCCGGACTTGTGGCGGAAGCCAAACGGCTGACGGCTGCGGCGCACCGACGCGGTGCGGATTTACCACTGCCCCTGGACGTGGTGGTGGCGCAGGAGATCTCCGCCAACGCGGAAGCCGACGTGCGCCAGGTGAACGCCGTGGGCGCCGACGAGATGATCCTGGATATCGGACCGGATACTTCAGAACTGTATGCCGGGATCCTCAAAACGGCCGGCACCATCGTGTGGAACGGACCGGTGGGTGTCTTCGAGATCGATCAGTTTGGCGAAGGCACACGCGCGATGGCCAACGCGGTGGCCGAGAGCCCGGCGTTCTCCATCGCCGGCGGCGGTGATACCCTGGCGGCGCTCGACAAGTACGGTGTCAGCGATCGCATCTCCTATTTATCCACCGGCGGCGGCGCTTTCCTGGAATTTCTGGAAGGCAAGAGTTTGCCGGCGGTGGCGGTGCTGGAAGAACGCGCGCAAGGCAGAGTCAAACATTAAGCCCAAAGAATACAACCTGTCAGAATTTCCCACTCACATTCCTGGTTTCACTGGCGCATAATTAACCGATGCCCCGCAGAACCAAGATCGTCGCCACCCTCGGCCCGGCCACCGATACACCGGAAGTCATGCAAGCGCTGGTGCGCGCCGGCGTGGATTTGGTACGGCTGAATCTCTCCCACGGCGAACCCGCCGACCATCGCCATCGACTGGAGCTGGTGCGCGCCGCGGCCTGGGCCACCGGCAAGGACGTGGGCGTGCTCGCGGACCTGCAGGGACCGAAGATCCGCATCGAGAAATTCCGCGGCGGCCACGTCACCCTCAAGGAAGGCCAGGCATTCGTACTGGATGCGGAGCTGGCCGACAACGCCGGCACCGAGCAGGCGGTGGGTCTCACCTACAAGGCGTTACCGAATGACGTGAAAGCCGGCGATCTGCTGGTATTGGGCGATGGCGAGATCAGCTTACGCGTTCAGGAGGTGGAGGGCTCGCGCATCATCTGCCGGGTGGAAAACGGCGGTGAGCTTTCGGATCACAAAGGTGTCAATCGCCAGGGCGGCGGATTATCGGCCAAGGCGCTCACGGAAAAAGACCTGCATGACATCAAGCTGGCGGCGCAACTGGAGGTGGATTACCTGGCCGTGTCATTTCCACGCGACGCCGCCGACATCGAACGTGCACGCAAGCTTTTGCAAGTCGCTGGCAGCAGGGCCGGCATCATCGCCAAGATCGAGCGTACCGAGGCCATCACTAACCTCGATGAGATCATCCAGGCCTCCGATGCGGTGATGATCGCGCGCGGCGACCTGGCGGTCGAGATCGGCGACGCGGAGCTGCCGGGTATCCAGAAACACATCATCCGCCGCGCCCGGGATCTCAATAGCGTGGTGATCACCGCCACCCAGATGATGGAATCCATGATCCACAGCCCGGTGCCGACCCGCGCCGAGGTCCTGGACGTGGCCAACGCGGTGCTCGACGGCACCGATGCGGTGATGCTGTCGGCGGAGACCGCCGCCGGCAAATACCCGGTGAAGACCGTGGAGGCCATGGCGCGCGTCTGCGAAGGCGCCGAGCGTCAGGGCATCTCGAGGAGTTCGCAGCGGCGCCTGGAACAGCACTTCGGGCGCGTGGACGAAGCCATCGCCATGGCGGTCATGTATACCGCCAACCACATGGATGTGAAAGCCATCATCGCGCTGACGGAATCCGGTTCCACCGCGCTGTGGATGTCGCGCATCAGCTCCGGCATTCCCATCTATGCCATGACCCGCCACGAAGCCACGCGCCGGCGCGTGACCCTGTACCGCGGCGTCTATCCGGTGTCCTTCGACGTGATGCATACCAATCCGGACCAGGTATTGCGTAGCGCCGCCGACGAGCTCAAGAAACGCGGCACCGTCGCAGACGGCGATTTCGTGATCTGCACCAAGGGTGAATTCAGCGGCGTCAGCGGCGGTACCAACAGCCTCAAGATTCTGCGCATCGGAGATTGAGTGCTGCCTGCAAGCGTGTTGGCTGTAATAGCCTGCAAATTTATCTAGTCGTGTTGAGAACGGAACCGGAAGCATGAAATACCTGCCGCTGATCTGGGCCAATCTCACCCGCCGCAAGACCCGCATCATCTTCACGCTGCTGTCGGTGATCTTCGCTTTCCTGCTGTTCGGCGTGCTGGTCGCGATGCGTCAGGCATTCACTCTGGGCGCCAATCTGGCCGGTGCCGACCGTCTGGTGACCATGAGTGCGGTATCGCTGGTGAATTCCCTGCCCATCAACTATGGCGAACGCATCTCTGCAGTGCAGGGCGTGCAGGAAGTGGCCGGCGAGGATTGGGTAGGCGGCTACTTCCAGGATCCGCGCAAACCTATCTTTGCGATGGCGGTGCAGGCCAAGAACTATCTGGATATCCACGCTGAGTATCGGCTGCCGGATGCCCAGAAACAGGCTTGGCTGGCAGACAAGCGCGGGGCGATCGTGGGCGCAGCGCTGGCGAAACAATACGGCTGGAAACTCGGCCAGCAACTGCCGTTACGCTCCAATATCTGGCGCGATAACGATGGCAACAACACCTGGGTGGTGACTGTCGACGGTATTTTCACCACCCAACAGGGCCAGGATACCCTGTTACTGATGCACTATGAATATCTGAACGATGCCCGCGCCTTCGTCAAAGACAGCGTCAGTTTCTTCATCTTGAAGATAGCTGACCCGCAGCAAGCGGGGCAAATCGCGGAGTCGGTGGATGCCTTATTTGCCAACTCCCCCGATGAGACCCGCACCGCCACGGAAAAGGCCTTCGCGCAGAGCTTTGCGGCCCAGTTCGGTGATATCGGCGCCATCGTTACCGCGGTGGTCAGCGCCGTGCTATTCACTATGCTGCTGGTGACCGCCAATACCATGGCGCAGTCGGTGCGCGAACGCACCAATGAGCTGGCCTTGCTGAAGGCCCTGGGTTATGGCGACCGGCGTATCGCCGGCATGGTGTTGATAGAATCGTCGCTGGTAACCGTCATCGGTGGCGCCGTCGGCTTGCTGCTGGCCTATGCGCTCATTGCCAGCATCGGTTTCTTTTCGGGCGCGCTGCTGGAATTTCTACCGGGTTTATACATACCAGTATCGAGCACGCTGCTGGGCATTTTGCTCATTCTGGTGCTGGGAGTTCTGGCAGGTTTGCTGCCCGCCATCCGCGCCATGCGGCTGCAGGTGGTTGCGGCTTTGAGAAGTGCCTGACATGAACTGGCTGAAGCAACTGGTCTCCGTGAGCGCCATGAACTTCAGGAACCTGCGTTACCGGTTGGATTCCTCATTGGTTGCAATCGTCGGATTCGCAGGTGTGGTGTTGGTGGTGGTGGCGATCCTGTCTATCCGCAACGGCTTTCGCGCGACCCTCGAGACCACCGGTTCCCCGGATGTGGCCATCGTGCTGCGCGGTGGCGCCGGAACCGAAGTGAATAGCGGGCTCGGCGGCGATGACCCGAAGTTGATCGGTGTAGCACCCGGGCTCGTCCAAAGTGCCAGCGGTCCGGTGGTGTCACCGGAACTGCTGGTGCAGATCAGCCTGAAAAAGCGCTCCACCGGACTGCGCTCCAATGTCTCATTCCGTGGCGTCACTGCCGATGCCTTCCAGGTGCACAACAAGATTCACATCATTTCCGGCCGCATGTTCACGCCGGGTCTGAACGAGGTCATCGTAGGCGCGGATGCGCTCCGAAGTTTTCAGGGCTTGCAGCTGGGCAGCACGCTGCACACGGGACGCTATAACTGGAAGATCGTGGGAATATTCGACGACGGCGGCGGGCTGCACAATTCCGAGATCTGGGCCAGCCTGCCGCTGCTGCAAGGCGCCTATCAGCGCGGCAACTCCGTGAGTTCCGTGTACGCGAAACTCACCACCCCGGCCGCATTTGCGGCCTTCAAGCAGGCACTCACGGATAACCCGCAGCTCAGCGTCAGCGTCGAGCGGGAATCGGATTATTTTGCCGGCCAGGCCCAGGGCATGAGCTTGTTCATTAGCATCGTCGGCGGCATCATCGGCGTGCTCATGGGCGGCGGCGCGGTGTTCGGCGCCATCAATACCATGTACACGGCGGTGGCCGCACGCGCCCAGGAGATCGCCACGCTGCGGGCGTTGGGTTTCAGCCGTTTTCCCGTCCTGGTGTCGGTGTTGCTGGAAGGTTTGCTGTTGGGGTTGGTGGGTGGCGTATGTGGCGGGGTGCTGGCCTATTTGTTGTTCAACGGTTTCCAAGCTACCACCTTCAACCAGTTCAGCATCATGGCGTTCCAGTTCGCCGTGACACCACGGTTGCTGTTGCTGGGGATTATCTATGCCTTGCTGATGGGTTTGCTGGGCGGGCTGCTGCCGGCGGTGCGCGCTATTCGCATGCCGATCGCCGCCGGCCTGCGCCAGACTTGAAAACATGCCTGTCTCCCATTGGTAGGAGCGGCGATGACCGCCATGGGTGAGCCGCGAATGCAGCGAACGGATATGCAAGGGTGAATCGCGCAGTGATGAACGGTCCGCTAGGGAAGGCGGGCCTGGACCTGGTTGCAAAGCAGGGAATGCGCAGCAGTCAGGGATGTCCTGGGCTTTCAGGCCGCGCAGGAAGCGCGGCTTGAAAGGCGGAAATGCAGCAATGCAGGAGCAATAATCAGCCCTCGCCGCGAAATAATCGCGGCCGGTACGGCCGCTCCTACTCAACACGAACGGTTGGATAGTTATGAGATAGATTCTGGAGCACCTCTAAAAATTAGAGATTTTGGTTTCCGGTTAGGCAAAAATGACCGAGGAACCAGAGTGTATATGCCAATACATGAGGGTGAGTCGTATACGGCGAACGGGCGGGCAGCATGCCCGCACTGGACCAGGAACGAGACAGGAAAGGGAAGTGAGTACTAGAGGTATTTATTAACGCCACCGGAAGGCATAAAGATCACAATTAGAGGCGCCCTCTATTTGATCATCCGCAGAGAAATCGGATAGCGGTAATCCACGCCCTTGGATGCCTGGATGGCGGCCACGATGATGAAAATCAGGTCGATGATCGCCACCGCCCATAACAGGAATATACCGATGACCACCAGGATCAATATCACGCTGACGAGTGCGGCGATCACCATGGTGATCTGAAAGTTCAAGGCCTCCTTGCCCCGGCTGTTTACGAACGGCATCTCGTCCTTCTTCATCAGCCACACCACCAGCGGTCCGATGATGGAGCCAAACGGGATGACGTAACCGGCCAGCGCGCTCAGATGCGCGGCCATGCCCCAGTTGTTTTCAGCTTCAGTCGTCATGGGTGTTGCTCCTGTGTGCGATTCAACTCAAGACCCGGCACCAGCGCCTTATCGTCCATGTGCCGCCGTTTAGGGAATGCTGCCCGTTTTGGCCGGGGCTGACAAGCCCGCGCATCGAACTGACAGGATTGGTATACCATGGCTCGCCATCAGACTTCGGTAAAGGCTGTCAGCGCATGCGCCGCATATTGATCTGGCTGGTCACCGGCATTGGTGGCCTGCTGCTGCTCGCGGTTATCACGACTTATGCTTTGCTGCATGGCAGCGCGCCGCAGCTGGAAGGCAAGCTAAAACTGGCTGGGCTTAGCGCGACCGTCACTGTCACTCGCGACTCGCTGGGCGTACCCGGCATCCGTGCCAACAACCGGCTGGACGCGGTGCGGGTCTTGGGTTTCTTGCATGCCCAGGAGCGGTTCTTCCAGATGGACCTGATGCGCCGGCTGGCGTCCGGTGAACTGGCGGAGCTGGTGGGACCGGCGGCGCTGAAGCTGGACCAGCAGCATCGCCTATTCCGGCTGCGCGCGGTGGCCCGCCAGGTCCTGGCTCAGGCCACGCCCGAGCAACTCAAATACATCGATGCCTACACCGCCGGCGTGAACGCCGGACTGCAGGCGTTGACGGTCAAGCCGTTCGAATATCTGCTGCTCAGGCAACGCCCGCGAGACTGGCAGCCGGAGGATTCGGTGCTGGTGATCTTCGCCATGTATTTCGATCTGCAGGACGCCTATGACCGGCGTGAATCGGACCTGGCATTGATGCGCGCCAGCCTGCCAGGGCCGCTGTTCGAGTTCCTGTACGCACCCGGCACCCAATGGGATGCGCCGCTTACCGGCCAGGCTTTCAGCACGCCGCCGATGCCATCGGCTCAGCAGGTGGATATCCGTGCATGGCCGGCATCGGATTTCACCGTTATCCACCACCGGCACTTCACTGCACCTGAAGTGACCGGCAGCAACAGTTTCGCCGTGGATGCGGCGCACAGCGCCGATGGCCATGCGATCCTCGCCAACGACATGCATCTGGGTCTGGCGGTGCCGAACATCTGGTACCGCGCACAACTGATCTATCCAGATCCGAAACATCCGACCCAGGTCATCTCCACCACCGGCGTCACGCTGCCGGGAGTGCCGGTGATCGTCGTAGGCAGCAACGGGCATGTGGCTTGGGGATTCACCAACAGCTACGGCGACTGGGTGGATCGGGTGCTGCTGCATCTCAAACCCGATGATCCCGGTTATTACCAGACCGCCGGCGGCTGGCGCGCCTTCGAGCATCACAAGGAACTCATCCGGATTGCAGGCCGCAAGGATCAGCTGATGGATGTGCGCGAAACCCTCTGGGGTCCGGTGGCAGGCGCGGATCATGACGGCGTTCCGTATGTCTTGCACTGGATGGCTAGAGATCCGGCCGCCACCAATTTGGAACTGGGCGGTATGGACAACGCTCAAAACGTAGAGCAGGCCATGGCGGTGGCCAACCGCGCCGGCATACCGGAGCAGAATTTCCTGGTGGTGGATGCCGCCGGCAATATCGCCTGGACCATCGCGGGAAAAATCCCGGTGCGCAGCGGCTATGATCCAAACTTCCCCGCTTACTGGGACCAAGCCGGCGTCGGCTGGATAGGTATGCTCGCGCCGGACAAGTATCCGCGCGTCGTCAACCCGCCCGCGGGCCGTCTGTGGACCGCCAATGCCCGCACCGTGGACGGCGAGATGCTCAAGCAGATCGGCGACGGCGGCTACGATCTGGGCGCCCGCGCCCAGCAGCTGCGCGACGATCTCCTGGCCCAGGATAAATTCTCGCCGGCTGACATGCTGGCCATCCAACTGGATGACCGGGCGGTGTTCCTGGGCCGCTGGCACACCTTACTGCTACATCTGCTGACGCCGGAGAACACCAAAGGTAATGCCCAGCGCGCGCAGTTCTTACACTACGTGCAAGACTGGGGTGGCCGGGCCAGCGTCGATTCCGTCGGCTACCGGTTGCTGCGGGATTTCCGCACCCGCGTCGATCAGATGGTGTTCGGCGCGCTCACCGCGCCCTGCAAGAAACTCGATGCCGATTTTGATTACACGGTGCTGACCCAGCGCGAAGGGCCCTTATGGGCCATGATCACGCAGCAGCCGCGCAATTTGCTCAATCCAAAATATAATTCCTGGGATGAACTGCTGCTGGCGGTGGTGGACCAGGTGGACCAGTCCTTGTGGGTGCCGGGATCCGGGCTCGCGACCCGCACCTGGGGCCAACACAACACCGTGCGCATTCGCCAACCCATGAGCCGCGGGTTGCCGGTCCTGTCGCGCTGGCTGGATATGGCGGCGGTGCAGTTACCGGGTGACAGCAACATGCCGCGTGTGCAGGGCGTGAGCTTCGGCGCCTCGGAACGCCTGGACGTGGAACCGGGTCATGAACAGAATGGCATCTTCGAGATGCCCGCCGGCCAGAGCGCTTATCCATCCTCGCCGTTCTATCGCAACAGCCAGCCGGCCTGGGAACAGGGCTTGGCTACGTCGTTCCTGCCGGGCGCGGAGCGCGACACCCTGGTATTTCAACCCTCCGATTGACCGTCCACCGGGATAGTCGTCGCATCCAGCCGGCCGGGTTCGAGCAGCTGTGGCCGTTGTTCCAGCCAGCGGATCAGCGCACCCCAGTCGTGCACATCCGCGCGGGCTTTGTGGGTCTCCAGCTCATGGATGCCCAGACCAGCTTCCGAGGCATGCACATAATTCTGAGTATCACGCAGGCTGGTGACGAACGGGATATCCAGGCTGTGGAGAAAAAGCTGCAAGCGTTCGTAAATGAGGGTGTTCCATTTCACCCGGTTGGCGATCACCGCCACGCGCTCGGCGCGCCGCTCGATGCGGCCCACCAATAATAACTCAGCGATGCAGCGCGAGGCCGCATGGATATCGATATCCGAGGGCAGCACCGGTATCAGGATGGCGTCTGCATCGCGGGTGAAATCCTGCAGGCGCAGACTGTCGAGCGCCGCCGGCGTATCCACGATCAGCCGCTCGGTACCCGGCGGCACCCGCAGCTGGAAACTGCGGGTCACACGGCCGCTGCGTTCCGCGCCGGCGATGCCGGTGATGGCCGCCGGCTGGTCGCCGCGATTCTTCAGCCATTGCAGGCTGGAGCCCTGGACGTCCGCGTCCAGCAGCGCGGTGCGATAGCCATGCGAGGCGTAATAACCCGCCAAATTTGTGCACAAGGTAGTCTTGCCGCAACCGCCTTTGGCATTGATCACCACGATGCGCATCAACGGACGTACCGGGGCCGCGGGTTGCGGCTCCTGCGGATCGCTCGCCGGCGGGTTCGCGGATTTGGGATGCCAGAGTTTCAGGTTGAGCATGGATCGATTCCCCGGACACACTGTGCGCACCAGCCTGCAGCCTGCTGCTCGGCCGCTGACAGGCGTTCCCACAGCCGGCCGTCACTGGCATTTGAATATACATGATCTTACTATCTGTCAAGCAGACCTTTGCAATCCCTGATTGACTACGCAGGCCTTTCAGGTGAAACCTGCCTATTGCGCCTCACCAGGCAGTGCTTTCAGCTCGAACCGCACTGCATCTGACATAACCGGATTTGATACTGAAAAATGATCGGGTCTCAGACACATTTAATCAATGCGACACGCCGGGCCGGCGGATCGGCACACACGTCATCCATGTTAGAGCCAGAGCAGGCATGAACGATCTCGCTACACCACGGCCGAAACTGGGACTGGTGTTGCCGGGCGGCGGCGCCCGCGCCGCCTACCAGGCCGGCGTGCTCAGCGCCATCGCGGATCTGTTGCCAGCGGATGCTCCCAATCCATTCCCGATCATCTCCGGCACCTCCGCGGGCGCCATCAATGCGGCCTTCATCGCCACCAACGCCTTGCAATTCCGCAAGGGTGTCGAGCATCTCGCCAGCGTATGGGAGCATATCCACAGCGACCGGGTGTTTCGTACCGACGCCTACACCATCTTCAAGAACATCAGTTATTGGTTCATGGCGCTGATGCATGCTGGATTCGGGCGCCGCAATCCCATCGTGCTGTTGGACAATGCGCCCCTCAGGCGTTTACTTGTGCAACACATCGTGTTCGAACGCTTGCAGCAGGCCATCCGGTCCGGAAACCTGGATGCGCTGGCCATCACCTGTTCCGGCTATACATCGGCGCGCGCCATCACTTTTTTTGAGGGCAAACCGGAGTTGGAATCCTGGTGGCGCACCCGCCGCCAGGGCCGGCCGTCGCAGTTGCACTTCGATCACATCATGGCTTCGGTATCGCTGCCGGCGATCTTTCCGGCGGTGCGCATCGGCCAGGAATATTTTGGCGACGGCTCATTGCGCCAGGCGGCGCCGCTCAGCCCGGTGGTGCATCTGGGGGCGGAGCGCATCCTGGTGATCGGCTTGCGTAACGAACAACCCAACCCGCTGCCCGCGCCCGGCGAGCCGATCCCGTATCCACCTCTCGGCCAGATCACCGGCTATCTGCTGGATGTGATCTTCAGCGACCGGGTGTACACGGATCTGGAGCGTTTGAAGCGCATCAATTCCACCCTCAGCCATATGACGCCGCTTGCGGCGCTGGAACAGCCGCTGCGGATCATCGATACCATGGTAATCATGCCGAGTGTGGATATCCGCGATATCGCGCGGCGCCATATCATGGAATTCCCGCGCAGCATGCGCTTGCTGCTGCGCGCCATGGGCGGTCTGCATAAGACCGGCAGCCAGCTGTTGAGTTATCTGCTTTTTGAAGCCGGCTATTGCCGGGAACTGATCGAGCTGGGCCGCAACGACGCACTCGCCCAGGCCGACAAACTCCTGCCATTCATCGCCGGGGAAGCACTCGCAGTCAAATGAAGCCGTGCGCGCTTCATTTCAATTCGTTATGCCGCACCAGCACCTCGCGCCCCAGCTCGCGGAAATGCGCCGCGAGTTTTTCCACCACGTACACCGAGCGGTGGTAGCCGCCGGTGCAGCCCACCGAGACCGTGAGATATTGGCGGTTGGAGGACTCGAACTGCGGGATCCAGTGCGCCAGCATACTGCGCAGGTCTGCAACGAAGCGCTGCCCCGCCGGGCTGTTGTCCAGGAAGCGCACCACCGCCGGATCTTTGCCGGTGAGCGCCCTGAGCTTGGGTTCCCAATACGGATTCGGCAGACCGCGGGCGTCGAAAACGAAATCCGAATCGCCCGGCAGGCCGTGACGGAAGCCGAACGACTGGAACAGCAGGGATAAGCCCTGGCGTTCACCGCGATGGATGCGTGCCCGCACCAGTTCCCGCAATTCATGGATCGAGGTGCGGGTGGTATCCAGCACCACGTCGGCTTCATCGGCGATGGCGCCCAGCAGTTCGCGCTCCGCGCGGATCGCGTCCCGCAGCGAGCGGCCTGCATCCGCCAGCGGGTGCGGGCGGTGGGTTTCGTTGTAGCGTTTCAACAGCACGCTTTCTTCGGCGTGCAGGAACACGATCTCGCATTCGATGCCCTGGGCACGCAGCTGGCGCACGGTCTCCGGCACCGTCTGGATGTCCTCCAGGCGGTTGCGCGCATCGATGCCGATGGCCATGTCGTGATAGGCCGGATCGCTGCTCAGCAAGGTGGTGCGCACGAATTCCTGCAGCAGGCTGGCGGGGATGTTGTCCACGCAGTAATAATCCAGGTCCTCCAGCATGTGCAGGGCCACGGATTTCCCGGAACCGGAGAGCCCGCTCAGGATGATGAGACGCATGCTGTGCCTGTGATGCCGGTGGCGCTAGGTGCCATCACACTAGCATAACTGCTTGCGGTGAGAGTACGAAAACGGCGCGCCTGCATGACGCGCCGTTCTGTGTCCTGCCGGTTCTGTGCTCCGGCATCTAAGAGACGGCGTTGGTGCGCACACTGCTACGGTCGTGGTGGCCGTTGGTCTTTTCCTTGAACTTCTTGATCTGGCGGTCGAGCTTGTCGGTCAGGGCGTCGATGGCGGCATACATATCTTCATCCACCGCATCAGCGAACAGCTTGCCGTGCGCCACCGGCAGCGTGGCTTCGACCTTGTGCTCCAGCTTCGATACCGTCAACACCACGTGCACATGCGTAACCTGATCGAAATGCCGCTGCAGGCGTTCGAATTTATTTTGCACGTAACTGCGCAGAGCCGGGGTGATGTCGAGATGCTGGCCGCTGATGTCGATTTTCATGCTGTGCTCCTGATGGTCCTGTTTGTTACCTCATGGCGAGGCGTTTACGTTTGTGGGCCGGGGGAATGGTCATGGACTCACGGTATTTGGCCACCGTGCGTCGCGCCACGTGGATGCCGCGGCTCACAAGCTCCTTGGTGATACGGTCATCGCTCAATGGATCGTCGGGGTCCTCCTGGGTTAGCAGTTTGCGGATCAAGGCGCGGATGGCGACGGACGAGAGCGCGCCGCCATCCTCTGTTGACAGCTCATTGGAAAAAAAGTGCCGGAAGGCCAGCGTGCCGCGCGGCGTGGCCAGATATTTGTTGGCCACCACTCGCGAGATGGTGGATTCATGCAATTCCAGTTCCGCCGCCACCTCCTTGAGCATCAGCGGGTGCATGGCTTCCTCGCCGTCGGCGAGAAAATCCGCCTGATGGCGCACGATGCACTCGGCCACGCGCAACAAGGTGTGGTTGCGCATCTTCAGGCTGCGGATCAGCCAGCGCGCCTCCTGCAGCTGCCGGCCCAGATCCGCGTTCTCGCCGTTGCGGCGGCGGCCGATGGCCTTGGCGTACATGGAATTGACGCGCAGACGAGGGGCGATGGCGGGGTTGAGCTCCACCACCCAGCGCTCGCCGCGGCGCGACAGCACCACATCGGGAATGATGAAATCCACGGCGCTGGTAGTCAGGCCGGTGCCGGGTCGCGGATTGAGCGACTGGATGAGCACGATGGCCGCATTCAAATTGTCCCGGCTGGCAGCCAGCTTCTGACACAGCTGCGCATTCGAATGCTCCGCTAGTTCCTGCAGATGTCTGGCCGCCAAGCGCAATGCCAGTTCCTGAACAGATGATGGTTCCAGCTGGCGCAGCTGGATGCTTAAGCATTCGCTCAAGTCGCGGGCGGCCACACCCGGCGGATCCAGTGACTGGATATGGTGCAGCACGGATTCCATCTCCTCGGGCTCGGGGCTGTTGCCCGGGTCGCCGAAGGCTGGCCTTAGCTCCTCCAGGCTGGCGGTCAGATAACCGTCATCGTTGAGGCTGTCGATGATCAGCGCGCCGATGGCCGCGTCGCGGGCGCTCAGATGCGTGAGCTCCAGTTGCTGGTGCAGATACTCCTGCAGACGGATGTCCACGGGTGCCGTGGGTTCGGGGAAATCCTCGCCAGCACCGCCGCCCCAAGTCACATCCACTTCCGCGCTGTCCCATTCCACTTCCGGCAGGTCTTCGGCGGCTTCGGAAACCGGTGCTTCGGGGTCCGGGCTATCGATAGTCGGTGGCTCGGTGCTCTCGCCGGCGGGCACTTCATCGCTGCCCTCGGCCTTCTCCAATAGCAGGTTATTTTCCAGGGACTGCTGCACCAAATCGCGCAGTTCCAGGGCCGACATCTGCAACAGACCCAAAGCCTGTCGCAACTCCGGGGTCATGGCGAGCCGGTGGATCTGTCGCAGGCCGAGAGAGGGTTTCAATTGCTCAATCCTTATTGTCAAACGAAGGCTAGGTGCACGTGCGGCCTCGCCTCCATGGGAAAGACTACCACCGGCCGCCCGGGTCCCCAGGGCTGGCTATATAAGGCAAGGGCCATAAGGTAGTTATAGCTGACCGGGCGGGAGGCGTCCATGCCGCCGCGATGGGCGCAGCGTATCGATTGGTTTGCTCACTATACTGAGTAAATTTACTCAATATATTGAGTAATTTATAACGTGGTCAGGAGCCGCCAAAAGCCTTAACCCGCGAAATTCGCCTCCACTGGCAGGGCTGCCGCTACTACAAGAGAGACGCTGGATGTGGCACCTAGATAGGTTGACACCTGATAGGTGACAGGTTACTCTTTTTCCAGTCGAGCAGGGATGCGTATGATCAAAAGCTTCGGAAGCAAAGCGCTCAGACAGCTGTATGAGCAGGGAATCGAGAGCAAGGTGCATGCGAGTCACCGCGATAAGGTCAAAGATATGCTGGCATTATTGGATTCCGCTCGGACACCTGACGATCTCAAGCTGCCGGGATTAAGACTGGATTTGCACCCGCTGAAAGGTACACGCCGTGGCAGCTGGGCGATGACCGTCAAGCAAAACTGGCGCGTGACGTTTCGTTTCGATGGAGAAGATGTGTTTGATGTGGATTACGAGGACTATCACTTAGATCTGGAGTAAACAACATGCCTATGCTCAACCCCCCACATCCCGGCAGCGTGATACGCCGCCAGGTAATCGAGCCGCTCAGGCTGTCGGTCACTGATGCCGCAGCCGCTCTAGATATTTCCAGGAAGCATCTCTCCGATCTCCTGAACGAGCGCGCGGGGATATCCAGCGAGATGGCGCTGCGACTGGCGCGCGTGTTCCCGGGGCGCACAGCGGAAGCCTGGGTGCTGCAGCAGGCACAATACGATCTGGCGCAGGCGCGGCGTGAGGTGCTGCCTGAGATTCAGCGGCAATTGAAGCCGATCAAAACCAAGGCCGCCTGACATTGCGGAAGGTCGGTTCGCTTGCCGAATAACTCAAGCGCGTGGTCACGCGGCTGGGAAAACGGGGGGGCAAGGCAGGCAAGTGCATTGATTGATGTGCTAGACGGCTGATTAGCCTAGTAGATTCACTGATACGAATCTGAAACGCTGGGCTGCACTATTTCAGGGCGTATTATGTTTCCGCCACCCGGGACCGGGCGGGCCAAATCTTGCTAGATGTGTAATGGGTTGCCAGGGTTCCAGCATTGAATTCAAGGGCGCTTCTAAAAATTAGAGATTTTGGTTTCCGGTTAGGCAAAAATAACCGAGGAACCAGAGTGTATATGCCGATACATGAGGATTTCGAGGTCGTTTTTAACGACACTGGAAAGCGTAAAGATCAACTTTTAGAGGTGCCCTCAAGATATTTGAGGAAATTCACGCGTTGCATCCGGGATTGGCGGCTGTGGGCGTTACTGCTTGTTGTGGCGGCGCCAGCGGCGCTGGCACAACCAAAAATCGACATCCCGGCCGCGGCCTTCTTTCAGCATGCGCAATTCAGAAACGTCAAGATATCGCCGGACGGGAAATATCTGGCGGTGATCGGCCCGATCAAGGGCCATGAGGAACAATCACAGGTTGATATCGTGGCTGTCGCGACTGCCAGCGTCTATGCCCATTACTCGCTGGGTGAATTTCTGCCGGTCGGAATATGGTGGGCCAATAATACTCAGCTGCTGTTTACCACGGCCCATCAATATGGCTGGTACGATCATCCGGTCTCGACCGGGTATGTGTGGGCGATGAATATCAAGAGTGGCAACGTCGACAGCATCGCCTATCCCAATGACGTATACCGCGTCTTGTATCGCAACCAGGGGAGAACTGGCTATGTTGAATTGGGAGGCGGGGAATTCCTGGAGTTTGACCAAGAGGTAAAATATGCCGCAGACAATAAAAATGCCAGAGCCACCCACCTGTCGCCCTGTCCCGGCACACACAGCAGCGCGCCACCCAGCGCTGGTGAATTGACTGACCGGGCCGGCGGTTATGTTTATGACGACAACGCGGGCTATACACGCCTGTGGTTGGGTTACAACCAGCTAACCTACGATCCGGAGATGGCCTACGCCATTCCCTGCGACCCGCAATCCGGGTGGTACAACATGTCTGAGTTCCTGGCAACGGAACCGCGCTACACGGCTTATGGGCCCTGGATGTTCACGGCGGACAACCGGGCGTTCTACTATGCCGGCATGACTCCGGCCGGCACCACCGGTCTGTTCCTGGTCAATCCGCGCACCTGGAACAAAACCTTGCTGTACGCAGACCCCGGTTACGACATCGATAATCTGTTTAATGCGGAAAATGCCTGGTTGGTTTCAGACGACGGACTGTCGCTGCTGGCATTCGAATATATGGCCGACCGGCCGGTATGGGTTTTGCTAGACAAGACGGCACCGGAGGCCAAGCTGCTGGAGGATCTGCAAAAGAAATTTGCCGGCCAGAATGTCATGATCACCAGCCGGACAGTGGATGGCAGCCTCAGCATCCTGTTCGTGTCCAGCGACCGGAATCCCGGGGATTATTATCTTTACGAGGCCAAGAGCGGCAAGACCATACACTTGTTCAAGGTGCTACCGGGCATCGATCCCAACGCCATGGCGCCCATGCAACCCATCCAGTTCAAGGCGCGTGACGGCATGACGATCCATGCTTATCTGACGCTGCCCCTGGGTCAAAGCCAGCATCTTCCGCTCATCGTGCTGCCGCATGGCGGGCCGTTTGGAATACGCGATAACTGGGATTTTATTCCGGAAGTGCAGTTCTTCGCCTATCACGGCTATGCGGTGTTGCAAATTGAATTCCGGGGCTCGGGCGGCTACGGCTATGCCTACCAGAAAGCCGGGTACCGCCAGTGGGGCGGGGCCATGCAGGATGATGTGACCGACGGCACCCACTGGGCCATTCAGCAGGGCATCGCCGACCCGCAGCGCATCTGCATTTACGGTGCGAGCTATGGCGGGTATGCGGCCATCGAAGGCGTGGTCAAGGAGCCGGACCTGTACCAATGCGCCGTGGGTTATGCCGGCGTGTACGATCTGGTGTCATTCCGCAGCCACTTCCACACGCTCCACTATCAGTCCGAGATCCCGGCCATCACCACGGAACTGGGCGATGACGAGGATTATCTCCAGGCCCACTCGCCGGTATTCCACGTGGACCAGATCAAGGCCGCGCTGTTTCTAGCGCACGGCGGCGAAGACAAGACCGTGCCTGAAGATCAGGCGGACGAACTCCGGGATGCGCTGGACAAGATCCATAAGCCTTATGAATGGCTGTATTACCGCAACGAAGGGCATGGGTTCTATACGCTGGATCATAAACTGGAGCTGTACACTCGGATGCTCGCGTTTTTTGACAAGCACATCGGGCCGCCGGGCGCCCGGCAGGCGCATTGATTGCTGTGCTAGACGGCTGATTAATCTAGTGGATTCACTGATACGAGCCTGAATCGCTGGGCTGCACTATTTCATGGCGTATTATGTCTATTCGTTAGCCAGGGGAGGGCTGGCGTACCTATAAACGGATACAGTTTGATTCTCGTGTAGAGAATTGTCTGTATTTCTGTAAGTCAAGCAAACTTTAGGCGCCCTTATATTTCTTGTTGGAGTCGCGATGCCAAAGAAGAAATCCTCAAAACCCAGCCCGGCAAAAGCGACCAACGGTGGGCCGCTGGGGTTTGAAGCCAAGCTTTGGGCCGCCGCCGCGGAAGTGCTCAGTGAAAGGAATCGTGAGCTGCTCAGGATCCTGGCTGAAGAGCAGCCGGAATCAGTACGGGAATTGGCGGTGTTGACTGGCCGGGCTGAGAGCAATCTCTCGCGAACCCTCAAAACTTTGGCGGGTTATGGGTTTGTGCGGCTGGAGCGCAAGCACAAAAGCGTTCGCCCGGTGGCGCGTCCGATGGAATTCGCAATTCGGGTGATGTGAAGCATTTTAGGGACTGAGGCGTGATCAGGATGGCTCACAGCCGGAAATTCTCGCCCAGATACACTTCCCGCACCGGCTGGCTGGCGAGGATCGCCCCCGGCGTCTTTATGCGGCGCGTCGCACCCGCAAATCCACACGCAGTCCAGCCAGGCTTGCCAGATTCACCAGTGCATCCAGGCTGAATTTGTCGATGCGGCCCCGTAGCAGGTCGTTGAGCCGGGGCTGGGTGATGCTGAGCTGTTCGGCTTTCTCACCCTGGGTGCCGGTTTTATTCTTTACGCGTTCCTGAAGCGCGATCATGATTTCCGCGCGCACTTTCATGTTGGCGGCCGCTCCGCGAGTATTTTCCAGCGCATCCCACACGCTGTTGAATTTCTTTACTGTCATGTTCATTTCCTCATTAATTCAGCCAAACGTCGTCTGGCCAGTTCGATATCTGCATTGGACGTGCGTTGTGTCTTTTTCTTGAAGGCGTGTAGCACATACACGGCATCTTCGAGTTTGGCGATATAGATCACGCGATAGGCGCCGCTCGTATCCCTGATACGTATTTCCTGGACACTTTTGCCTACCGAGGTTAAAGGCTTGAAGTCGTCCGGCATCAGGCCACGCTGGACCTTATCCAGCTGAAAACCTGCTTCATGGCGGGCAGCATCCGGGAATGCCCGTAACTCGTCCAATGAGTTGCCCAGGAAGGCTATTGGTTTCATATCCGTCATTATATCAAAATGGATATATTCAACAAGTCGGGGAAAATAGCCGTGTTCAGTCCCGCATAAGCGTCGCTTTATCTGGAGAGTGCCGAAATCTTACAGCCGAAAATTCTCGCCCAGATACACTTCCCGCACCGGCTGGCTGGCGAGGATCGCCTCCGGCGGTCCGTCCGCGATCACCTGGCCGTTGCTGATGATGTAGGCGCGCGAGCAGATGCCTAGGGTCTCGCGCACGTTGTGATCGGTGACCAGCACCCCGATGTCGCGGGCCTTGAGATGATCGATGATGTGCTGGATGTCGATGACCGAGATCGGGTCCACGCCGGCAAACGGCTCGTCCAGCAGCATATAGGCCGGGTCCGCCGCCAGCGCGCGTGCGATCTCCACCCGCCGCCGCTCACCGCCGGATAACGACAGTCCCAGGGAATCGCGCAGGTGCGCAATGTGCAGCTCTTCCAGCAGTTCCTGCAGGCGCTTTTCGCGTGCCGCGCGCTTGAGTCCGGGACGGGTCTCCAGGATCGCCCGCACGTTGTCGGCCACCGTCAATTTTCTGAATACCGAAGCTTCCTGGGGCAGGTAGCCCAGGCCCAGACGCGCGCGTGCGTGCACCGGCAGTCTGGTGACGTCCTGATCGTTGATGAAGATGCGGCCGCCGTCGGCCGGCACCAGCCCGACGATCATATAGAACGAGGTGGTCTTGCCGGCGCCGTTGGGTCCCAGCAGTCCCACCACTTCGCCGCGCGCCACTTCCATGGAGACATCGCTCACCACCTCGCGGCGGCGGTAACGCTTGACCAGATGTTCGGCGCGCAGGGTATTCACGCTGACGGGCTTTGGCTGGGGTTTGCCGGCGGCGGCGGAGTCTCAAACCTGCGATGTTTCTGTTGCGTGGGCTTTGCTTTGGCCGGCACCGTCTTGGTGACGTGCTTGGGCGGGATGGTGATATGGATGCGTCCGCCGCTGGTCTTGCCGCCGGTGGCGACCACATGCTCGGTATCGGTGTTGTATGTGATCACGTCGCCGGTGATCTGGCGTTGACCCTGCTGCACGTGCGCACTGCCGGTGAGCACTACCTGGTTCTTGTTGGCATCGTAGGTGATCTCATTGGCGACGCCGTGCGACAGCGGGCCGCTGTCGGGTTGCTGCTGGAAGGTGGTCGGGTTGCCGGTGAGGTCGGCGGTCTGGATCTCGCCGTTGGCCATATGCAGGATGGCCTTGTCGGCGGTGATGCGGATGCTGCCCTGGGTGATGACCACGTTGCCGGTATACACGCCGGTGCCGTTGTTGGTGTTGGCATCGCTCTGGAAATCCCCATGATCCGATTGGATGTTGATAGGCTGGTTTTTGTCGCTGCTGAGCGCCCAGGCAGAGGTGGCGACGCACAGCGCGACGATCGAAAGCGCTACGCGCCATCTATTGCTTATGCACATAGGTGCCTCGTGTTTCCGATTGCAATTGCAGGCGATCGTCTTTGAGATAAGCCTGCATGCCCACTCCCGTCATGCGGCTCGGGCCTTGCAGGATCTCCACCGGATCGGCGCTGGTGGCGATGTTGGTATTCAGGTCCACATGCATTTTATCCGTATGGATGATCAATGGGGGGCCGCCGTTGTTGCCCGCCTGCTGCAGCTGCACGTGGCCATCCAGGTCCACCAGCTTGCCGCCGGAGTGCGTCACCGCATGATCGGCTTGCAGATACCAGGGCTGGCCATGGGCGATGAAATATTCGACCCGCGGTGCAAACACTTCGACGCTATCGTCATCCGGATGATGCAGGATGCGCGGCGCCTGCATAATCGCTTCGGTCTTGCCTTGGTCGTTGAGCATCGCCACCGTGGCGTCGGTGAAATAGTAATCGGGTTCATGGGTGACGGGCGCGGGTTTCTGCATCAGTGGCGGGGTCACGTGTTGCAGCAGCCACCAGCTGCCGGCGGCCGCCGACGCCAGCACCAGGATCAGCAGCATAATACGCAGGTTCACCCGTGTGCGTTCCGTGCGGCCAGAATCAGGTCGCAGACCTCGCGCACTGCGCCTTGGCCGCCAGCGGCGCGCGTGCACCAGTGGGCCTGGGCGCGTACTTCGGGTTGCGCATCCGCGACCGCGATGGCCAGACCCGCGGCTTGCATGAGCGGCAGGTCCGCCACATCGTCACCGACGCAAGCGGTCTGATTTGACTCCAACCCGAGTTTTTTCTGCAGCTGTTCCAATATCGGAAGCTTTAAGTCATCGCCCTGAAACACATGCCGGATACCCAGTTCCTGCATGCGGCGGCTCACGGCCGCGGAACCGCGTCCCGAGATCACCGCCACCTGGATCCCGTGCTGCAGCAGGGCTTTGATGCCGTGGCCATCGCGCACGTGAAAGACTTTAAACGCTTCGCCCTCGGCGCCGTAATACAAGCGGCCATCGGTGAATACGCCGTCCACATCGAAGATCACCAGTTGCACGCGCGCCGCCCGTTCGCGGATGTCCGGCATGTCACACCACGCCGGCACGCAGCAGATCGTGCATGTTGAGCGCACCCACCAGCACGCCGCCACCATCCACCACCAGCAACGCATTGAACTTGCGGCTCTCCATCAGATGCAGGGCTTCGCCCGCGAGGATCTCCGGGGTGACTGTGGTGCAGCGGCGCGTCATCACCGCATCGATCTGGGTATGGTGCACGTCGGTCTCCTTTTCCAGGGTGCGCCGCAGATCGCCGTCGGTGAAGATACCGATGACGTGATTGTTCTTGTCCACGATGGCGGTCATGCCCAGGCCTTTGTGGGTCATCTCCACCAGCGCCTGGCTCAGGAGCGCGCCTGCGGCGACTGCGGGAATGGTCTTGCCGGTATGCATGAGGTCCTGGACCCGCAACAGCAGACGCCGCCCCAGGCTGCCGCCGGGGTGCGAGCGGGCGAAATCTTCTTCGGTGAAACCACGGGTCGAAAACACCGCGACCGCTAGGGCATCTCCCATGGCCAGCGCCGCCGTGGTGCTGGCGGTGGGCGCCAGGTTCAGCGGGCAGGCCTCCTGGGCCACGGACACATCCAGATTCACATCGGCGGCCTTGGCCAGCGTCGAATTGGCATGACCGGTGAGCGCGATGAGTTTGACACCCAGACGCTTGATGAGCGGCAATATGATGATGAGTTCCCCGGTCTCGCCGGAGTTGGACAGGATCAGCACCACGTCCTCGCCGGTGATCATGCCCATGTCACCGTGACTGGCTTCACCGGGATGCACATAGAAGGCCGGGGTACCAGTGCTGGCCAGGGTGGCCGCGATCTTGTTGGCCACGTGTCCCGATTTGCCCATGCCCATGACCACCACGCGGCCGCGGCAGGCGAGCAGCAGGCGGCAGGCTTGGTTGAAACGCTCATCCAGGCGCGGTGCAAGCGCAGTGATGGCGTTCGCTTCGGTCTCGAGCACCTGGCGCGCAAGCCGCAGCAGGTTGGCAGTATCGTTGCTATCCATTGGCGGGTTTGCCCAGCGGAGAAGGAGCGTTTCGAGGCTCAATAATACACGTTTTGCAGCCGCTCCCTGCGCCTGCCCATTACGAGCGCGGTGCTTAATCGGGTATTATCAGCCGTCGGACTCGACAAATATCCTGGCCATCCAGCTTGCAAGCCGTTGGAGCACGTCATTGACCGCCGCTGAGATCGAGCAGCTCATCATGCAGGGATTGCCGGCCGCACAGGTCCGCGTCCGCAGCGCTGACGGCACGCATTTCGAAGCCGAAGTCATCAGCTCGAGTTTCAACGGCAAAGCATCGCTGCGGCGCCACCAGATGGTGTATGCGACCCTCGGCGATCGCCTGGGCCGCGAGATCCACGCCCTCAGCCTGCGTACCTTGACGCCGGATGAATTGCCCCGGCAAACCGGCCGCTCACCGGCCTAATCGATAAGGCGCTCCTTTGGATAAACTCCTTATCAATGGCGGCCATCCGCTGGAAGGCGAGATCCGCATCTCCGGCGCCAAGAACGCCACCTTGCCGATCCTGGCCGCCACCTTGCTGGCCGACGGACCGGTGACCATCGGCAACGTGCCGCATCTGCACGATGTCACCACCACCATCGAACTGCTGGGGCGCATGGGCGTGGGCGTCACCATCGACGAGCGCATGCACATCGAGGTGGATCCCACCAGCATCAAGGAATTCTACGCACCCTATGAACTGGTCAAGACCATGCGCGCTTCCATCCTGGTGCTGGGCCCGCTGGTCACCAAATATGGACGCGCCGATGTGTCCCTGCCCGGCGGTTGCGCCATCGGCACCCGACCTGTGAACCTGCACATCGCCGGCCTCGAAGCCATGGGCGCGGACATCAAGGTGGAAAACGGCTATATCCGTGCGACCGCGGGCCGCCTGCATGGTGCGCGCATCTGCATGGATACGGTCTCGGTGACCGGCACCGAAAATATCATGATGGCTGCGACCCTCGCCGATGGCATCACCGTAATCGAGAATGCCGCGCGTGAACCGGAGGTGGTGGATCTGGCCATGTGTCTGATCCAGATGGGCGCGCGTATCCAGGGCCACGGCAGCGATACCATCGTCATCGAAGGCGTGAAGAAACTGCACGGCACCCAATACAACGTATTGCCGGATCGCATCGAGACCGGCACCTATCTCTGCGCCGGCGCCTTGACCAGCGGACATGTGCGCGTCAAGGACACCCGGCCCGAATTGCTGGATGCCGTCACCGCCAAGCTCGAGGAGGCCGGCGCCAGGATCGACAAGGGCAGCAATTGGATCGAAGTGGATATGCGCAAGCGCCGGCCGCAGGCGGTGGATGTGCGCACCGCGCCGTTCCCGGCATTTCCCACCGACATGCAGGCGCAGTTCACGGCGCTCAACGTGGTCGCCGAAGGCACCGGCACCATCACCGAGACGGTGTTCGAGAATCGCTTCATGCACGTGCTGGAGATGCAGCGCATGGGTGCGGACGTGAAACTGGAAGGCAATACCGCCATCAGCCAGGGCGTGCCGCATCTCACCGGCGCACCGGTCATGGCCACGGACTTGCGCGCCTCCGCGAGCCTGGTGCTGGCAGGACTGGTGGCCCAGGGCGAGACCGTGGTGGAGCGCATCTACCACATCGACCGCGGTTACGAGACCATCGAGGAAAAGCTGGGTCAGTTGGGTGCAAAAATCCGGCGGGTACCAGCCTGACACGACAACTGCTGTCGAATCGCGTCAACAATTAACTGCTGCTTTGCAACGGCCGCTCGGCCACCCGTACTTGCACGTTGAAAGGTTTTCCCAGGCGCACGCCGCCCAAGGTCACCAGGGTGCCGGGCGGATTGCCGGCGATACGATTGAGTGCGTCGCTGCTGTTCTTGACGGGCGTGCCGTCGATGGTTTCGATCACGTCACCGGCCAGCAGCCCGGCTTTACTGCCGGGGCCGCCTTGGGTCACGCTGGTGATGATGAAACCCTCAGTGCTCTTCAACTGAAAAGCCTGGGCCAGTTGCGGGGTGATGTCCTGGGGCTCCACGCCCAGGTAACCGCGGCGCACGCGACCATAGGCGATGAGCTGCTGCATCACGCCGCGCGCCAGGTTTACGGGGATGGCGAAGCCGATGCCGTTGGAGCCGCCGCTGGGCGAGAACAGCGCGGTGTTGATACCCACCAATCGGCCGTGGGCATCCACCAGCGCGCCGCCGGAATTACCCGGGTTGATGGCGGCGTCCGTCTGGATGAAATTCTCGAAGGTACTCAGACCCAGCTGGCTGCGCCCCAGTGCACTCACGATGCCGAGGGTCACGGTCTGACCCACCCCATAGGGATCGCCGATGGCCAGCACCACGTCGCCCACGTGCAGATCATCGGAGCGTCCCATTTCGATGGGTTTCAAATGCGACAGATCGATTTTAAGCAGGGCCAGGTCGGTGTCCGGGTCCTTACCGACCACCCGCGCCACGGCAATACGGCCGTCGGAGAGGCCAACCTGGATGGCGTCCGCGCCGCTGATCACGTGGTAATTCGTCAGGATATAACCGTCGCTGCTGACGATGACCCCGGAACCCAGGCTGTTCTCGATGCGTTCCCGCGGTGCTCCATACGGATTGCTGAAATAACGTTGCCAGAAGGGATCATCCACGAGCGGACCTGGAACATTCGTGCGCCGCGCGCTGTGCACGTTCACCACCGAAGCTGAGGAGGCGTCCACGGCCGCGGCATAGGAATCCACGGGACCGGGCGTGTTGGCGCTCGTCAGCCAGCCGGGATGGAAATACACCAACACAAAGGCGATCGCCAGGCCCACGACGATCGCCTGCAGCAGGAACAGCACGCTGCGTATCACGCTTCGCATCGCTATAAGCTAGCATGCGGCCGCGCGCCGTGTCAGACGCGGGCACTTGTAGTGGCGGGGCCGTGAAGCCGCTGTGTATAATGCGCCGTCCTTTTTGCCGTTTCCGCCTGGTCTATCGCCTTGCACGGGCTCCTGCATCCGTGAGCCGCGGTTCTCGATTGTCAGGAGAGGGGTGAATGAGCGAAGAAATCGATACCAGCAAGCGTCATTTCCTCACCGTGGCCACCGTGGTGGTCGGTTCCGTGGGGGTGGTGATGGCGGCCGTGCCGTTCGTGTCCTCCATGGAACCCAGCGCCCGCGCCAGGAGCCTGGGCGGCCCGGTGGATATCGACATCAGCAAGATCGAGCCGGGCGGGATGATCAAGGCGAAATGGCGCGGCAAACCCACCTGGGTGGTGCAACGTCCCCAGGCGGTGTTGAATGAACTCCCCAAGAATGACCTGTTGTTGCGCGATCCCGATTCCGATGAGCCGCAGCAACCCGCGTACGCCAAGAACGAATGGCGTGCCATCAAGCCGGAGCTGTTCGTGGTGATCGGGATTTGCACCCACTTGGGCTGCTCACCCTTGTATGTACCGGAACCCGGTGATCCGAGTGTCGGGCCTACCTGGCCGGGCGGGTTCTTCTGCCCGTGTCACGGCTCTAAATACGATCTGGCCGGGCGCGTATACAAGAACGTTCCTGCGCCCCTCAACCTGCCGGTCCCGCGGCATTACTATGTCACTGACAAAGTGATACGCATCGGCGAGGACCCCAAGGATTCGAAATCCAGCTGGAGAGAGCCGCTGGTATGGTAAGCATGCCGCCAATAGGCATACCCAGGCTGCAGGTCGGTGCTGAACATACCGGGAGGCTGGCTGGATGAGCGCCGAAAAAGAACCACGCGATTATCTGGACGTCACCGGGGGCTGGTTAATCAAGTTGCGCGACTGGATCGATGCGCGCTTCCCCATGACCAAGTTCTGGAACGAGCAGGTCGCCCAGTACTACGCGCCCAAGAACTTCAATTTCTGGTATTTCTTCGGTTCCATCGCGCTGCTGATCTTGGTCAACCAGATCGTCACCGGCATCTTCCTGGCCATGAACTACAAGCCCGCCGCCGACGCCGCCTTCGCTTCGGTGGAATACATCATGCGGGATGTGAGCTGGGGCTGGCTGATCCGCTACATGCACTCGGTCGGCGCCTCCCTGTTCTTCATCGTGATTTATCTGCACATGTTCCGCGGCGTGATCTACGGCTCCTACAAGAAGCCGCGCGAGTTGCTGTGGATCTTCGGCATGCTGATTTACCTGGCGCTGATGGCCGAGGCCTTCATGGGCTATCTGCTGCCCTGGGGCCAGATGTCCTACTGGGGCGCCAACGTGATCATCTAGCTGTTCGGCGCGATCCCCGGCATCGGCAACGGTCTGGAACAATGGATTCGCGGCGACTTCTACATCTCGGATATCACCCTGAACCGGTTCTTCGCCTTGCACGTGATGGCGGTGCCGCTGGTGCTGCTGGGACTGGTGGTGTCTCATCTGGTGGCGCTGCACGAGGTGGGCTCCAACAACCCCGATGGGGTGGAGATCAAGCAGCACAAGGGCAAGGACGGCCATCCGCTGGACGGCATCCCATTCCATCCTTATTACACCATCAAGGATATCTGCGGCGTGATCCTGTTCGTCGCGATCTTCTCCGCCATCATCTTTTTTGCGCCGGGCCTGCATGGGCTGTTTCTGGAGCCCGCCAACTTCGAGCCGGCCAATGCCCTCAAGACGCCGCCCGACATTCATCCCTTGTGGTATTTCGGGCCGTATTACGCAATCCTGCGTTGCATACCGAATAAAGGCTTGGGCGCTCTGGCTCTGATGTTGTCCATCGTCATCCTGTTTGTGTTGCCGTGGATCGACCGCAATCCGGTGAAGTCCATCCGTTATCGCGGCGCGCTATATCGGGTACTGGTCATGGCATTTGCGCTTAGTTTTCTTTTCCTAGGCTTTATCGGCATGCAGCTTGCCACACCCTATTGGGCCGAGATCGGGCAGCGTATCTCGGAGCTGTATTTCCTGTTTTTCATCATTTCGTGGATTTATTCCGAACCACGTTCGCGCAAGTATCTGCTGTATGCCTTTGTAACCATCATGATTGTCATAACGGCGCTGGATATCATCGCAATCGCCGGCTGGCCTCCGGTGCTGAATGCACTCAGCGGTTGGAAGCCGGGCGAAAACATGCTGCAGGTTATTTCCTGGTTTATTCCCGGCGTTTATTCCGCCGTGTTTCTGTTGCTGCCCGCGTTTTTTCCCGGACTTAACCAGTCCGAGAAAGTGCCGGAACGAGTGACGATGAAATGAAGAAACTTATCTGCATCATTTTATTGACGCTGTTGCCGGTATTTGCCTATGCCCAGGACCAGGGCGTGAAGCTGCAGGCGGCCAACGTCGATACCGGCAATACCGCCTCACTGCAGCGCGGCGCCAAGTTTTTCGTGAACTACTGCATGGGTTGCCACTCAGCACAGTATGTGCGTTACAACAGCATGGGCCAGGATCTGGGGCTGAATGACGCCCAACTGGAAAGTTATCTGATCTTCACCGACGCCAAAACCACCGACACCATGGTGAGCGCCATGTCACCGGCGGATGCGCAAAAATGGTTTGGCGTCGCGCCGCCGGATCTTTCACTGGAAGCCCGCAGCCGCGGCGCCGATTGGATCTATACTTATCTGAAATCCTTTTACCTCGATCCGAAAACCGCGACCGGGGTCAATAACGTGGTATTCCCCAAAGTATCCATGCCCGATGTGCTGTGGGAACTGCAGGGCACCCAGAAGGCGGTATTCAGCACGGTCAACAACCCGGATGGCAGCAGTTACCCGGTGTTCGATCATTTTGAACAGGTGACGCCCGGCAAGCTCACGCCCGCAGAGTTCGACAAAGCCGACCGTGATATCACCAGTTTTCTGGTATATATGGGTAATCCAGTGATGCTCGAAAGCCGCAATCTGGGTCTGCGGGTCATCGGCTTCCTGATCGTGTTCTTCATCCTTGCCTATCTATTAAAGAGAGAGATTTGGAAAAAAATACATTAATGCACGGTGTCGATGGGCGCGTCAGCTGATGCGCACCTCCACCCATTCCGATGCGACGTCTCCTGCCCATAGGCCGACTGCCATGACGCTATATTCCCGAGCCAGCTGTCCCCACTCCCACCGCGTGCGTTTCGTGCTCGCGGAGAAGGGCATCGCCATGGATATCGTCAACATCGAAGGCAACAAACTGCCGGAGGATCTGCTGGAGCTTAATCCTTACAACAGCGTGCCGACACTGGTCGACCGCGATCTGGCGCTGTATGAGCCGCGCATTATCATGGAATACCTGGATGAGCGTTTCCCGCATCCACCGCTGATGCCGGTCGACCCGGTGGCGCGTGCGCGTTTCCGCCTGGCGCTGTATCGCATCGAACGCGACTGGTACAACTGCGTGGACGAGATCGAACCATCGCCCAACAAGCCGCATATACGTGCCAGGAAGATGCTGCGTGAGAGCATACTGGCGGCATCCGAAGCCTTCGCCGCCAAACCGTATTTCCTGAGCGAGGAATTCTCGCTGGTTGATTGCAGCATCGCGCCGATACTGTGGCGGCTGCCGCGTTACCAGATTGACATACCTGCCCAGGCCAAGGCCATAAGCAAATATGCCGAACGCATCTTCAAACGTCCGGCATTCAAGTCCAGCCTCACGGAACTCGAGCGCGAGATGCGCGAAGCCGCCTGAAGCAGGTCTTCCGCGACCACTCTACCCGCCATGCTTTCCAGAAAACCCTATCTGCTGCGTGCCATGCACCAATGGATCGTGGACAGCGGCCATACTCCGCATATCGTGGTGGACGTAACGGTAGCGGGTGTGCAAGCACCATCGGGTTATGCCAAAGACGGCAAACTGGTGCTGAATGTCAGTTATGACGCCACCCAGAAACTCGAGCTGGCGGCTGAGCATGTGGAATTCTCGGCGCGCTTTGCCGGCGTGGCGCAACAGGTGTATGTCCCTATGGATGCGGTGCTGGCGGTCTATGCTTTCGAGACCGGCCAGGGCATGATCTTTGAGCCCAAGGATGCAACGCAATCCAGCGGGCCATCAGCCTCGAAAAGCCGCGCATCCAAGTCCACTAAACCCAGTATCGGCAATAAGCCGAATCTAAAAGTCGTGAAATGAAGTCGTAAACGCCATGCATGTCGCACCTATCACCGGCATGCCTAAGCTGTGGTGATTAGCTTGCCAACCAAAAGCAATCTCAATCGCACTTTGGCCAAGCTGAATGGCGTAAGGCCCTGGCTGCGCTGGTGGGCGCTGACCTGGGCGTTCGGCCGCACGGTTCGCTTCGTGCGTACCGGCAGGGTGCGCTTCGAGTATCTGTCCGAGGAGCGGGCCCTGTTGCACATCCCGAACCGCAAAGCGGTACAGAACCACATCGGATCCGTGCATGCCACCGCCATAGCGTTGCTGGCGGAGACCGCCAGCGGTGCAGTCTTGGGCATGAACGTGCCGGAAGAGCGCGTGCCGTTGCTGAAAAGCATGCAAGTGGAATACCTGAAACGCGCCCAGGGCGATCTGCGTGCGGAGGCCACCCTGGATGCAGCTGCCCGCGCCCGCATACTCAGGGAAGAAAAGGGTGAGATCCTGGTGCCGGTCAAGGTCACCGACGAGCGCGGTGAACAGCCGGTCCACTGCCAGATGCTGTGGGCCTGGGTGCCCAAACATCGCAAGTGATTGCGTATGATCAAGGTCATCCAGTACGACATCACCGACCTGGATGTGGATGTCATCGTCAACGCCGCCAACACCGCGCTCTCGGACGGCAGTGGTGTGAACGGCGCCATCCAACGTGTTGCCGGACCGAAACTGCTGGCAGCCTGCAAAAAACTCGGCGGCTGCCCAACGGGTGAAGCGCGCATCACGCCGGGCTTCCGGCTCAAGGCCAAATGGGTGATCCATGCGGTCGGACCCGTGTGGCAAGGCGGCGATCACGGCGAGCCGTTGTTGCTGGAAAGCTGTTACCGGAGCGCCTTCAGCCTGGCGCAGGAAGCGCAAGTCCGTAGTATCGCGTTTCCCTGCATCAGTGCCGGCATCTACCACTACCCCAAAGAGGATGCCGCGCGCATCGCACTCAAGGTCATGCATGCCCATGAAAAGGATTTTCGCAGCATCGTGGCCTGCTGCTTCGACGTTGAGAATGCGGCGACTTATCGGAAACTATTGGGCATCGCCGCAGTCTCTGAAGATTATTGATCAAGTTCGTCCACAAGCCGTGGACACATCACAAATTCAATCGGGTAATAATTTACCGGGATTGAGGATCCCATGCGGATCAAACTGCTGCTTGATGCGGCGCATCAGCTCCAGCTGCACCTGATCGAACTCCAGTGACATGAAGGGGCGTTTCTCCAGGCCCACGCCGTGTTCGCCGGACAGGGTGCCGTCCAGTGACAATACCAGCTGGAAAATTTCCTGCAGGCAAGGTTCGGCGTTTTTCATCTGTTCACGATTGTCCGGGTCTATTAGCAGGTTCACGTGGATATTGCCGTTGCCGGCATGGCCGAAATTCACGTTGGTGATGCCATGGCGTTTCGAGATCGCCTGCAAGCGGCTGATCAGTTCCGCCATGCGTGACACCGGTACGGCGATGTCCTCGTTGATTTTTTTGGGTGCGATTTTGCGCAACGCGGGCGACAGCGCCTTGCGCGCCGCCCACAGGGCATCGGTTTCCTGCTGGTCGCGTGCGGAGCACAGCTCCACCAATCCGTCGCCACGTGCGGCTGTCTCGACAGCAGCGAGGCTGCTTTCGATCTGGGATACCAGGCCATCCACCTCGATCAACAGCAAGGCGCCGGCGTCGCGAGGCAGATCCGTCTGGGCATAGTCGCGGATGATTTCGATGCTTGCGTGGTCGATAAACTCCAGTGCGCACGGCGTGACCGGCTGCGCCATGATGCGCGAGACCGCGGCGGCGGCGGCCGTCATGTCGGCATATACCGCGCGCAGGGTACGCACGGTTTCCGGTTTGGGCGTGAGTTTGAGCGTGGCTTCGGTGATCACCGCCAGCGTGCCCTCGGAGCCGATGACCAGGCGGGTGAGGTCATAGCCCATCACGCCCTTGCTGGTATACACACCGGTATGCAGTTCTTCGCCGGCGCCGGTGACTAGGCGCAAGCCCAGCACGTTATCCCTCGGAGTGCCGTATTTGACGCTACTGGGGCCGCCGGCGTTGCAGGCCAGGTTGCCGCCCACGGTGGAATAGGCGGCGGAGGTCGGCGCCGGTCCCCAGAAAAATCCACAACGGCCGGCGGCTTCCTGGGCGGCACTGTTGGTGATGCCGGCTTCCACCACCATCAACCGGTCCTCGGGGCTGAGACGCAGCACGCGCTGCATGCGTTCCAAGGCCAGCACCAGACCGCCGGCGACCGGCACGGCGGAGCCGGTGGTGCTGCTGCCGAGACCGCGCGCCAGCAGCGGTACCTTATGTTGGTTGCACAAACGCAGGCAGTCGCGTACTTCGGCGTGGCTTGCGGGAAACACCACGGCATCCGGTTGCGCCTGGCGGCGGCTGTTGTCGTAACTGTAGGGCCAGCGGTCAGCCGGGTCGGTCAACAGATCTCCGGCTCCGACGATGTCTGCGAGATGGGCGAGAAACTCCGCGTCCAATGTCGGCCTGTGGTTCACAGGTTCAATGGGCTGAGCCGAATAATTGTTCGTCGATCAGGTCGCACAAACAGTGCAGCACCAACAAATGCACTTCCTGGATGCGCGCCGTGACTTTTGCCGGAACGCGGATTTCCACGTCCGGTGTTTGCAAGAGCGGCGCCAGCTTGCCACCATCACGGCCGGTGAGCGCCACGATGTGTACACCTTTCGCATGCGCAGTCTCCATGGCGCGCATCACATTCGGCGAGTTGCCGCTGGTGGAGATCGCCAGCAGTACATCACCCGCCTGACCCAGGGCGCGCACCTGTTTAGAGAAAACTTCGTTGTACTCATAATCATTTGCGATCGATGTCAGGGTGGAGGTATCGGTAGTCAACGCGATCCCGGCGAGCGGTGCACGTTCCCGCTCGAAACGATTGAGCAATTCCGCGGAGAAATGCTGGGAGTCCGCCGCCGAACCGCCGTTGCCGCAGCTCATGATTTTATGGCTGGTTTTCAGGGCTTTCGCCATCAGCTGCGCGGCACCGACAATGGACGGCACCAGGGCTTGCAGCGCTGCCTGCTTGGTGGCGATGCTGTCATTGAAAAGCTGGGTTACGCGGGCCTGCATATCCATGGGAATTCCTCAGTAGCTAATCGGCACGAAAGGCGTCTTTTATCCAATCGGCGTGTGGTTTGCCATCACTGGTTTCACTTACGGCCACCACATCGAAGCGCAGCGGCCGGCGGCGATAGCGGGCATCCTGCTGCAGAAAATGCTGGGCGGCATGCAGCAGTTTCCGCTGTTTGCGTGTATCCACGGAGGCCACGGCATCGCCGAAGCCGCGCTCGCGGCGGAAGCGCACTTCCACCATGACCAAGGTCTCGCCCTCACTCATCACCAGGTCCAATTCTCCCAGCGGACAACGGTAATTACGCGCCATCAGCTGTAAGCCTCCCGCTGTCAGCGTAGCTAGCGCCAAATCCTCGGCTTCCTGGCCACTGGCGAGATGCGGCGCGAGTTTCATGGCGACGGGGAGGGTATGGCCGCCACCGGCGTCGGTATCAGCGATAAGGGCGCCAGCATAACCGCTACGCCGTTATCGAAGCTCGCCCAGTCCAGCCGTCGATGGATGCGCCCTGCGCTATCCATGGTCAGCAGTCCGGTCATGCCTTGTACCGGCATGCTGAATCCCTGGCCCTTGAATAGCAACGGCACCAGCCGCCAGGCATCGAATCCCAGGGCATATAACCGGCTGTTTCCCGAAAAATTATTCGGCCACAGGCCCGCGATGATCTTACTGGTGTCGGCTGCAGCACCGCTGGTCTCCAGGGCCCATGGCATGTCATCGAAGGTGATGCCATCCAGATCCGGATCTGCCGGATCACCGGGCTGATACACCTGGGAGGTTGCATACACCGGCACATTGATGGCGTGGTAGAACTGCAATTGCGGCCGGATCAGTTTCGCGTCAGCGGCATTAGCCGCCAGGAATATGAACTGGATGTCCTGGCGGCGATGCGGCTCGAATTGCAGTCGCGTGCCGAGCAATCCGGCCAGTTGGTCATCCCGATACTGGCTCTGGTCGATGTTCAGCAGGCGTGTGATGGAAACTGAATAGTCGCTGGCATTCGGCGGGTAGGTCTGGCTGCCGAGCAGGGCGCCGCCCAACTGAGTGAAACGTGCGGAAAAAGCATTCAGTACCCGTGAACCCCAATCACCCTGGGAAACCAGCGCGACTCCGCGTTTCAAGCCTTCCGCGATCAAGCGATCCGCGACCTGGGCCGCTTCATCTTCCGGCGGCAGGCCGAATTGGAATAATTGCGGGGGGATGGATTGGCCAGAGTCCAGCGAGTTGAGGGCCAGGACCGGGACTGGCAATGAGCCCAATGCGGCTATGCCAGCCACGGCATCCTTGATAAGCGGCCCCACGACGATGTCCGCGCCTGCGGCCACGGCCTGACGATAGGCCGCCTGTGCTCCTATGGCACTGGCGCCAGTGTCATACAGCATCACAACCGGTGCGCTGCCATTGTTGGATAACTGGAAATAGGCCGTGAACAGCCCGTCTCGGACCGCATCGGCGGCGGATTGATAGGAGCCCGACAACGGCAACAGTACGGCCACATGCGCTGGATAGGTAACGAAGACTTTTTGCTTGGCGATCAGATCCGGAACGATATCCTGATTGGCCGGATGGTCGGGATACAGCGACTGCCAAGCTTGCAGCTGCTGTAGCAGATTTTGTGGCTGCTGCCAGATGTTGCGCGCGAGATTGCCGAGCAGCAGCCATCCACGCGCGGTAGATGAGATGCCTTTCGGCAGCGCCAGCAAGTTGAGCGGCGTGCGACTCTGGGTCACCACGTCCCAGATACGCTGATGGTTATCTTGGATGGCAGCACTGTTATTGCCGAGGTATGTCTCGCGTTCGCTCAGGTCGGTAACGGCTGCGACTGTGTCATTCATGGCCACGTACACCTGGGCACGTAACAACAAGGTACGTGCTTTCAGCTCGTCAGGGAGTGGCGCCAGTGGGAAATTTAAATGCTTGAGTGCGGCCTCGGGTTGTTGGGCAGCGAAGTCTAGATTTGCCTTGAGCAGCTCAATGCGCGCATTGAGTGCCGGATACAAGTTTTTTTCCTGGATCTGCGCCAGCAACTTCCAGGCATTCTGGCTTTGCTGGGCCTGCCACCAATCTTCCGCAGCACTGATCACGTATTTATTGCGTTGCTGACCCTGGACAGTGTTTGCCAGGGCTGTATATATTTGGGCGGCAGCGGCGAATTTACCTTGCTGTTCAAACTGCAGGGCCTGGGAGACCTGGCTCTGTGGAGGCTGCACGACAGGACTGATGGCGCAGCCTGCCAACACGCCCAGAAGCAGCATTTGCAGGCAAATGTAGCGGACCGGGCTTCGCGCAGACGTGCCTTGCATGGATTTTGGCTTCCGTTGCAGGATGGAGTTTGTGTAATCATACCTTTATGAGCGGGTAACGGGAAAACCCAGGGGGCGGCATGACGGAAAACAACCAGGGGATGCTGTATGTGGTCGCTACGCCCATCGGAAATCTTGATGATATTTCACCCCGGGCACGACGTACTCTGTCTGAGGTCGGACTCATTGCCGCTGAAGATACGCGCCATACAAGCAAGTTGCTCAGTCATTTCGGCATCCATACACCGCTGATCTCCTTGCATGATCACAACGAGGTTCAAAAGACGCCCATGCTGGTTAAGAAACTCCTGGCAGGAATCTCGTTGGCACTGGTAGCAGATGCCGGTACACCTCTCATCAGCGATCCGGGTTTCAACCTGGTACGCGCCGCCCGAACGGCCGGCGTTCGCGTAATACCCATTCCCGGCGCTTGCGCATTGATAGCCGCACTATCCGCGAGCGGACTGCCCACGGAGCGTTTCGTGTTCGAAGGGTTCTTGCCGGCAAAAACAGCGGCGCGTAACCAACGGCTTGCGGAGCTTGCCACCGAGCCGCGGACTCTGGTTTTTTACGAATCGATCCATCGACTCAAGGAATCTCTGGGGGATATGGCGCAGATATTGGGTGGTGAGCGGCACAGTGTGATGGCACGTGAGCTCACCAAACTGCATGAGGATATACGTGATGGAACGCTTGTTCAGCTCCTGGACCACATTGAGTCAGATAGTTCCGCAATCAAGGGCGAAGTAGTGCTCATAGTGGCAGGCGCCAGCCAATCCGGGAATGCGGAAACTTCCTTGGATAAAGACCGCATTCTGAAGGCGCTGCTTACTGCCATGCCTGTGAAGCAAGCGGCCGCTCTGGCAGCGAACATGACCGGCCTGGGCAAAAACCAGCTCTATCAGCGGGCGTTGGAGATCTCGGGTAAAAAATAATCCGAGTCGTGTTAGTCGTTGTGTCGACGGAGTGTCATTCAAAAACCGTGCCGTTTGGATTAACAAGCAGAGCGACGATCGACATTTTCAAACAAGCGCGTGCTCAGTGAGCGATTGAAAAATACCCTAATCGAGCATCCCTCCGGTATCATGGGCGCCGGAGTCGGCCGGGCGGTCGCTGCGTCCGCGCAGAGGAAAGTCCGGGCTCCACAGGACGAGGTGCCAGGTAACGCCTGGGGGGCGCGAGCCTACGGAAAGTGCCACAGAAAACATACCGCCGATGGCCTTCGGGCTCAGGTAAGGGTGAAAAGGTGCGGTAAGAGCGCACCGCGCGACGGGCAACAGGCCGCGGCACGGAAAACCCCACCTGGAGCAAGACCAAATAGGGGAGCAGCGGGCTGGTCCCGCACATGTGGTCCGCATGGCTTCCGGGTAGGTCGCTTGAGGTGTACGGCGACGTACATCCCAGATGAATGACTGTCCCTCGACAGAACCCGGCTTATAGGCCGACTCCTTTATTTTTTCCGCACAAGCCCAGCTCATCCCAGAATATCTATATATTCAAGCGGGATAGTTAGTTAATGCTTCCTCTAATATCCTTATGTAACTCATTGATATTCAAATCTTTATTATTTAGAAAATCCATAGGTTTTCACGCCTAAGTCCCTGTCTCACAAGCATTTTTTTATAGTTTGCCCTTGACGGAGTGCCAACCGCTTCCTATAGTGTGCTCGGGTGGGAAAAAGTGGAAGGAAATGGGATAAATGGGTAGCGAGGTGCTTATTTGTTCCGTGGCGTAAACAACCTGACGCTGGATGCCAAGGGGCGGCTGGCAATCCCGGCGCGCTACCGCGCGCAGCTGATGGAAACCTGTAATGGCCAAGCGGTGGTCACCATCGACCGCGGCTATTACCTGCTGCTCTATCCCTTACCTACCTGGGAAGAGATCGAGCACAAGCTCGTGAATCTGCCCAGCCTGCATCCGCAGGTGCGTGAACTGCAGCGTCTGTTGGTCGGCCATGCCACCGAAGTGGTTATGGATAGTCATGGGCGGGTGCTGCTGCCGCCGGAATTACGTGAGTTCGCACGCCTGGAGCGCGATGTGGTGCTGCTCGGTCTGATGAACAAATTCGAACTGTGGGACAAGGTTACCTGGGATGCCCGGCGTGAAAACAGTCTCGCCGGTGATCATGGCGTGGGTGGCGGTTTGCCGGAGGAGCTGGCCAGGCTTTCGTTGTGAACTCAATGACAACCGGGGATTCTCACCGACCGGTGTTGCTTGAGGAGGCGGTGGAACGTCTCGCGATACGGCCCGAGGGTGTGTACGTGGACGGCACCTACGGGCGCGGTGGACATAGCCGCGAAATTCTTGCGCGGCTCAGACCCGCAGGACGGCTGATCGCCATCGATCGCGATCCGGAAGCGGTGACATCTGGGCAAGTTGCGTTTGTGGATGATCGGCGTTTTTTTATTTATAGAGGTGCGTTTTCCATGTTGGAACGGATTGCGCAGCAAACAGGTGTAGAGGGACAGGTGAACGGCGTGCTGCTGGATCTGGGCGTCTCTTCCACACAAATCGATAATCCGGAGCGTGGCTTCAGTTTTCTGCATGACGGCCCACTCGATATGCGCATGGATCCAGATACCGGGGAGAGCGTCGCTGAATGGCTCAAGCGTGCCTCTGGAAATGAGATCGCAGACGTCATATATCAATTCGGAGAAGAACGCTTTGCCAGGCGCATCGCCCGTGCAATCGTCGCAACCCGCGTAACTACGCCTATAACCACCACCCAACAACTTGCGACCATCATAAGCGCATCCATCCCGAACCGTGAGCGCCACAAGCACCCGGCAACACGCACATTTCAGGCATTGCGCATCTTCATCAACCGCGAATTGGATGAGCTTAGCGCCTGTCTGGATCAAAGTTTGCGGGTTTTGGCGCCTGCTGGACGGTTAGTCGTCATAAGTTTCCATTCCCTCGAAGACCGCTTGGTCAAGCGTTTTATCCGTGCACATACACGGGAAGCACCGCCGGACCCGCGTGCGCCCTGGCTGCAATCGACCGCGATTCCAGCGTTGCGGGCGATCACTAAGGCAGTTCATCCACAGGCGGCGGAAATTGCTGCCAACCCACGCGCGCGCAGCGCAGTGCTGCGTACCGCGGAACGTTTGCAATGAAGCTCACTCGCGCGGTAGTGGCTTTGCTTATCACGGCAGTGTTCCTGAGCGCACTCGCGGTCATCGATGCGCGCCATGAGAATCGCATATTGTTCGCGCAGCTCCAGCAGCTGCGTCAACAGCGCGATCAGATCAATATCGAATGGGGACAGCTGTTGCTGGAGCAGAGTACCTGGTCTACCCATGCGCGCATCGAACAGATGGCGACCCAGAAGCTGGACATGGAAATGCCGACGCATGCTGAAATTGTAGTAGTGCGTCAATGATGCGAGAAACCGCGGATACCTCTTGGAATTGGCGCAGCCTGCTTATGCTGGGGATGTTTTCGCTGGCAGCGCTCGCCTTGCTGGGACGTGCTGTGTATTTACAGATGTTAGACAACCAGTTCCTGCAGTATCAGGGCAGTGAGCGTCATCTGCGCGTGGTCCAGATTCCGGCGCACCGCGGCATGATTCTCGATCGTAACGGCCAGCCGCTGGCAATCAGCACGCCGGTGGATTCCATCTGGATGGACCCACAGGAAATTTCCAGTGTACTTGGGCGTATTCCGCAGCTCGCCAACACGCTAGGCATGAGCAGTCACAATATCGAGCGCCTGTTACACCAGAACCATGACAAGGAATTCGTGTATCTGATGCGAGGTTTGGATCCGTATGTGGCGCAAAAGGTGATGGCACTCGACATCCCCGGTGTCTATACCCAACGTGAATATCGCCGCTATTATCCGGCCGGCGAAGTAACTGCCCAAGTGCTGGGTTTCACCAATGTCGATGACGTGGGCCAGGAAGGCTTGGAGCTCGGCTACAACGATTGGCTGCACGGCAGCCCCGGAGCCGAGCGCGTTATCGTGGATCGTTTTGGACATTCGGTGCAGGATGTGGAAAGCCTGCGTGCCCCGCGTCACGGCCAGGATCTGGTGACCAGCATTGATTTGCGGGTGCAATACCTAGCCTACCGTGCCCTGAAACAAGCCGTCATCCAGCAGGGCGCCGAATCCGGATCCATCATTGTCATGGATGCCAAGACCGGCGAAGTGCTGGCGATGGTCAACCAGCCGTCTTTCAATCCCAATAACCGCGACGATTACCAGGCCAGCGCTTACCGCAACCGCGCAGTCACCGATCAGTTCGAGCCAGGCTCCAGCATGAAGCCATTCACTATCGTGGCGGCTTTGCTCTCAGGCCGCTATACACCGAATACCATCGTTGATACCGCGCCGGGTTTTTATAAAGTGGCTGGTTACACCATCCGCGACGACAATGACTACGGTGACATCAACCTCACCACTATTCTGGAAAAATCCAGCAACGTCGGTGCCAGCAAGATCGCCTTGTCGCTCGAACCGGATCTGCTGTGGAATACACTCACGGCTTTCGGCTTTGGACACCTGAGCGGCAGCGGCTTCCCCGGCGAGGTATCAGGCTCTCTGCCCGATTACCGCAGTTGGACCACTGCAAGCCGGGCTACCATTTCCTATGGTTACGGTATTGCAGTCACGGCATTGCAGCTGGCCAATGCCTACGACATCATTGGCGACGATGGTGTGAGCATGCCGCCGAGTTTTGTGCGTCTCGACGATGCGCCAAGAGGTCAGCAGGTGATCGGTGCTCAAGTAGCCGCGACCCTGCGTCAGATGCTGGAAACCGTGGTTTCCAATGAAGGTACCGGCAGGCTCGCAGATGTAGCTGGCTATCGTATTGCAGGCAAGACCGGCACTGCACATATCGCCGAGAACGGCGGCTATTCCATCAGCGATTACTACTCGGTGTTCACCGGAATCGCACCCGCCACGGATCCGCGGCTGGTGACCGTGGTGGTGATCCGCGCGCCCAGCCGTGGTCAGTACTATGCCGCCACGGTGGCGGCGCCGGTGTTTGCACGCGTCATGACCGGGGCGCTGCGACTCCTGGATATTCCACCGGATGACTTGAGCCATCTCACTACCACTGCTTACGTGGTCAAACTGGGGCATGCCTCATGATGGCACAGGCCCAACATCTAAGCGGAGTAACTCTGGCAGACATCCTGCGCGGTGAAGCCCACATATCTCAGGGTCGCGACCTGAGATTCCAGGGCCTGGCACTCGACAGCCGCGATGTACGTCCGGGTTATCTATTTCTGGCTTGTCGCGGACATCATCATCACGGCCTGCAACACTTGGCCGATGCGCGTGCGCGTGGGGCTATCGCCGTGGTTTACGATCCTGAAGGCGCACTTGACTACCTGCCGTCACTCAAGGAACTGCCGGCATTTGCCGTCCGTGATCTGCAGCAGCATGCGGGTTTCATGGCGGCACGTTTCTATGGTGATCCGTCCGCTGCACAACAAGTGATCGCCGTCACTGGTACCAACGGCAAGACTTCCGTGAGCCTGATCACGGCTCAAGCGCTTACGCAACTGGGAAAACCCTGCGGAGTGCTGGGCACCATCGGCTATGGGCTGTATGGCAAGCTGGAAAACCCAACCCATACCACACCCGATGCCGTCAGTGTGCAGCGATGGCTGGCGCGGTTCCGTGATCGCGGCGTGCTGCACATCAGCATGGAAGCCTCCAGCCATGCACTCGATCAGGGCCGCCTGGCCGGCGTGCATGTCGGCGTTGCGGTGTTCACCAACCTGACTCGCGATCATCTGGATTATCACAGCAGCATGCAGAACTACGCGAATGCCAAACGCCGATTATTCGAGGCCGCTGATATGAAGCACGCCGTCATCAATATGGATGACGCATTTGGGAGGGAGTTGTCAGTCGATCTGCGTGGCAAGACCGACTGCATCGGCTACACAATCGAATCATCGCAGGCACACCCGGATCAGACCCTGCGTGCTATGCGCGTGGTGTTGCATTCCCAAGGGATAAGTTTCGATGTGGAAGGCAGTTTCGGCGCCGGCCATGTCGATTCCCGCTTGCTTGGCGAATTTAACGTGAGCAATCTGCTTGCGGTATTGGGGGCATTACTGGGGATGGATATCCCGCTGGCCGATGCCTTGCGGGTGCTCGGGAATTCCAGCACTGTTCCGGGACGCATGGAATGTTTCGGCGGCGGGCGGCTGCCTTTGATAGTCGTGGATTATGCCCACACGCCGGATGCCATAGAAAAAGCACTATATGCGGTACGCGCCCACTGCAATGGACGTCTGTGGTGCGTCTTCGGTTGTGGCGGTGAACGCGACCGTGGCAAGCGGCCACAGATGGGTGCGCTCGCTGAACGGCTTGCCGATCACATCATCCTGACCGATGACAATCCGCGTCACGAGGATGGTGATGCCATCATCCAAGAGATTATCGCCGGCATCCGTGATCGCAGCCGCGTCCAGGTACAGCGCGACCGTACCCAGGCGCTTACGCAGGCCCTGCATGCCGCGGCGCCGGATGATGTGGTGTTGGTGGCCGGTAAGGGACATGAAACCTACCAGGTCGTGGGTGATGACCAGCTGCCCTACAGCGATCGCGAGACGGTGGCAGCGCTGCTGTATGAGGCACACGCATGAGCACACGTCGTCTTTCAGAAGTGGCTACCGCCACCGGCGGCAAGCTGGTGGGCGCGGATGCTGAATTCCTCCGGGTGAGCACTGACACACGCAAGCTCATGGCCGGCGATCTGTTCGTGGCATTACGGGGAACGAACTTCAACGGCCATGACTATGTGATGCTAGCGGAAAAGCTCGGTGCCAGCGGCGCACTGGTCGAACACCCGATACTCAGCCATCTACCGCAGGTGGTAGTACGGGATACGCGTCGCGCGCTGGGTGCGTATGCAGCTCATTGGCGTGCCCGGTTCAGCATCCCGGTGATCGGTATCACCGGATCCAACGGCAAAACCACGGTCAAGGAAATGATCGCCAGCATCCTGCGACGGCGCCGCATCACGCTTGCCACCCGCGGCAATTTGAATAATGACATCGGCGTACCACTGACTTTGCTGGAATTGGATGACAAGCACCGCGCTGCCGTCGTCGAAATGGGCAGCAATCATCCCGGCGAGATCGAATACTTGGCGAAGTTGACTTCCGCCAACGTCGGTGTTGTCACCAATGCCGGTGCCGCACACCTGGAGGCGCTCGGCAGTATTCAAGGGGTAGCCATGGAAAAGGGCGCACTGTTTTCAAATTTACGCGTCAACGGCATCGCCATCATCAATGCTGATGATGCCTACGCGTCGTTGTGGCGTGAAATGGCCGGCCGGCGCATACAGCGAAGTTTCGGTCTGAGCGAACTCGCAGACTTTCATCCACAACCCGATTCGGTGAAACAATTGCCCACCGGCATGTGGACGTTCCGGCTGGTATCACCTGCGGGTGAAGCCAGTATTCAACTGTCGTTGCCTGGCCGGCATAACGTGATCAATGCACTGGCTGCTGCAGCCACCGCCAGTGCCGCTGGCGCCAGCCTCGACGATGTCATGAGCGGGCTCGACAACACCCCGATCATCGGCGGCCGCCTGATCGTGTTTCCTGGAATACGCGATTGCCGTCTCATTGATGACAGCTATAACGCCAATCCCCAGTCCCTGAAGGCCGCCATGGAATTTGCCCTGAGCCTGGGTGATCCGGTGTGGCTGGTGCTGGGCGATATGGCTGAGCTGGGCGAGAAATCTACTGAATTGCACGGCGACTGTGGCGAGCTGGCACGCTTGCTGGGAATTGCACGCCTGTTCAGCTTCGGCAGCCTGAGTCTGCATGCGACCGAACACTTTGGCGACAGTGCAGAACATTTCGTCAATCCCGAAGCACTGATTGCGGCATTACGCAGCAGTCTGCGCCCAGGGATCACTCTGTTAATCAAGGGTTCACGCAGCATGCGCATGGAGCGGGTGGTGGAAAGCTTGCGTGCAATACAAGTCGTGGATAAAACACCGGGAGTCAGCTAAGCCATGTTGCTATTGCTCACTGAATACCTGACGCGTTTTGATTCTGCGTTTCACGTTTTTTCATATCTGACATTACGCGCCATTCTCGGCGTACTCACCGCATTGCTGCTGTCCTTCCTGACCGGCCCCAGCATGATCAAGCGCTTGAGTACGCGTCAGATCGGACAAAGAGTGCGTAAAGACGGACCGCAATCACATCTTGCCAAGGCCGGCACGCCCACCATGGGCGGCACCCTGATTCTCGTGACCATCATCATCACTGCGTTGTTGTGGTCGGATCTTCACAACCGTTATATATGGGTGTTGATCGGCGTCACCGTAATGTTTGGACTCATCGGTTTCATCGACGATTACAAGAAGCTGGTATTGCGCAATTCCAAGGGACTGCCAGCCAGCAGCAAGTACTTACTGCAGTCGGTGGTGGGTTTGATGGCAGCCGTGGCCCTGTACATCAGTCACCGCGAGCCCGCAGAGATCGAATACATCGTGCCACTGCTGAAGCATGTGTCCATCAGCTTGGGTGGCTTTTACATTCTCATCACCTATCTCGTGGTGGTAGGTATGAGCAATGCGGTCAATCTCACCGATGGCTTGGACGGGCTTGCCATCATGCCCGCCGTCATGGTCGGCGGTGCCCTCGGCGTATTTGGCTATGCGTCGGGCAACTTTGTGTTCGCGCACTACCTTACTATCCCGTACCTCCCCGGAGCCGGCGAAGTGGTGGTTTATTGCGGGGCGCTAGTGGGCGCAGGACTCGGTTTTCTGTGGTTCAACGCCTATCCGGCACAGGTATTCATGGGCGATGTGGGCGCACTCGCATTGGGAGCCGCACTCGGGGCTCTGGGCGTGATCGTGCGCCAGGAGATCGTGCTGTTCATCATGGGCGGCGTATTCGTGATGGAGACCGTATCCGTAATCCTGCAGGTGGGCTCGTTCAGGCTCACCGGACGACGGCTGTTCCGCATGGCTCCGCTGCATCATCACTTTGAATTGAAAGGCTGGCCCGAGCCGCGCGTGATCGTGCGCTTTTGGATCATCACGGTGATCCTGGTGCTCATCGGTTTATCCACACTCAAGGTGCGTTGAGGGAACCGCATGCACATGCCACAGCACCGTCCGCGAACGCTTATCGTCGGCCTCGGCAAGACTGGGTTGTCGTGCGCACGTTTCCTGGCGGGGCACGGTGTGGAAGTGGCGGTTACCGACAGCCGCGAACAGCCACCCGGACTGACCGAATTGCAGCACACGGTGCCCGATGCGGCAGTATTTCTCGGCGGCTTCTCCGAAGAGGCGCTCAAACGGGCAGATCAGGTAGTGCTTTCGCCGGGCATCGCGGTAGCCACGCCGTATATTGCCAAGGCGCGCAATCTGGGTTTGCCGGTATTCGGTGACATCGAATTGTTCGCGCGTCAGGCGCATGCGCCGGTGGTGGCAGTCACCGGATCTAACGGCAAGAGCACGGTGACCACGCTGCTGGGGCATATGGCCGAGCACGCCGGCTTCGATGTCCGCGTCGGCGGCAATCTGGGCACGCCGGCTCTGGATCTGATACAAAGTCGGGAACCTCAATTATATGTTCTGGAATTATCCAGCTTCCAGCTGGAAGTCACCGCTTCCTTGCAGTGCGTAGCGGCAAGTGTGCTCAACATTTCACCGGATCACATGGATCGTTATTCCACACTGGCGGATTACGCCGCCGCCAAGGCGCGCATCTTCAATCACTGCGATGTAGCGGTGGTGAATCGCGACGATGCGCGCGTGCGCGCCATGCCTAGATCCGGGCAAAAATGTGTGAGCTTCGGACTGCAGCCACCGGAAAACGGAAACTATGGCCTGGTCGAGCACGCTCAGGAACGCTGGCTGGCGCGTGGAACAGAGCGCTTGCTGCGAGCGGCGGAGTTGCAGATCCACGGCGATCACAACCTCGCGAACGCATTGGCGGCGCTGGCGCTGGGTGAGGCAGCGGGTATGCCGCAGGCCACGATGCTGGATGCGCTCAGGTCCTTCCGTGGGCTGCCGCATCGCATGCAGTATGTAGCCACCGTCCAGGGCGTGAACTATTACGACGACTCCAAGGGCACGAATCTCGGCGCCACACTGGCAGCGCTCTCGGGTCAGCCGGGGCCGTTGGTATTAATTGCCGGCGGCGATGGCAAGCATCAGGATTTCGCTCCACTGGCGCAGGCGTTGGCGGGCAAGACACGTGCCGTGGTGTTGCTGGGCAAGGACGCCGCTTCGATCGCAGCTGTGCTCAAAGGCCGGATGCCGGTGCAGGTTGTTAAAGACATGCAGTCAGCGGTGCACACAGCCGCCCAATTCGCTCAATCCGGTGATCTGGTGCTGCTGTCGCCCGCCTGTTCCAGTCTGGATATGTTCGAGAACTTTGAACATCGCGGCCGGGTATTTGCGCAAGCGGTGAAGAGGCTGGCTGATGGATGAAGCTAAACCCATCGCTGGTGCTGTCCGCATGCCGGACCCGGATCGGCTGTTGCTACTGACTTCCGCCGTGATCCTGGCCGTGGGGCTGGTGATGGTAGCATCCACCTCCATCACTCTGGCCGACAAGCTGACGGGCAATCCGTTCTATTACCTGGAGCGTCAGCTGGCATTTGCGCTGGTGGGTATCTTGATGGGTATCGCCGCCTATTGCCTGCCGCTTTCCTGGTGGCAGCGTTCCAACTTCTTATTGCTGATACTGGCTCTGGGTTTGTTGACGGTGGTGTTGGTGCCGGGTATCGGACGCCACGTAAATGGCAGCATACGTTGGATCGTGTTAGGCCCGTTCCGCTTGCAGGTTTCGGAGCCCGCGCGTCTGCTCCTCCTCATATATATCGCCAGTTACTGCGTGCGGCGGCATGCGGAACTCAGCAGCCGATTCACGGGCTCACTTAAACCAATGTTGGTGGTGGCATTGGCGGCACTATTGCTGCTGGCGGAACCGGATTTTGGCGCCGCCATGGTCTTGATCGCCACCTCCATGGTCATGCTGTTTTTCGGCGGTGCACGCTTAAGGGATTTCGCGGTGTTCGCCTTGCTTGGAGTGATGGGGTTCCTGGTACTGGCGGTGGCTTCGCCTTACCGTCTGGAACGCCTCACCGGTTTTCTGCATCCCTGGAGCCAGCCTTTCGACAGCGGCTTCCAGCTCACACAGTCGTTGATCGCCATCGGACGCGGTGGGTTCTTCGGCGTGGGATTAGGTGAGAGTGTACAGAAACTTTTCTATCTACCCGAAGCACACACGGACTTCATGTTCGCGGTGTTGGCGGAAGAGCTGGGTCTGCTGGGCTGTGTCGTGATACTTGCGTTGTATTTCATTTTCACCTGGCGCGCGGTCGTGATTGCACGTCAGGCAGCCAGAAAAGACCAGATGTTCGGCGCCTATCTGGCCTTCGGCTTGGGTCTTTGGATTGGGTTGCAGGCATTCATCAACATGGGCGTGAACATGGGGATCCTACCGACCAAAGGCCTGACATTACCGCTCATGAGTTACGGCGGCAGCAGCCTGATCGTGGTGTGCGCCGCCGTGGGGCTGATATTGCGCGTGGACCGGGAAACACGCCAGGGGCGTTCCTGGAGTGCCCAGGAAGCAACCGCATGATGAGAGGTTCGAAGATCGTGATGATGGCTGGGCGAGGCGTGTGTCTTTATAGGACAACCACTGGTTGTCCGAAGCACCAGCGAGCGCGAGGCAGGGATGTTGAGCTGGTCGGCGCACCAGGGATGGTTCCGTGTACAGAGTGGGAGATATGAGAATTGTGATTATGGCTGGAGGTACAGGTGGTCATGTTTTCCCCGCACTGGCAGTGGCGGAAGTGCTGCGCGCGCGCGGGCATCAGCTTATGTGGATGGGCACGCCAACGGGATTGGAAGTACGGGTGGCTGCCAGCGCCGGAATTCCCATCGAATGTATCAGCGTGGGTGGGGTGCGCGGTAAAGGCATGCTGACCCTGCTCAAAGCACCGTTTACGTTATTGAACGCCATGCTCCAGTCACGCGCGATCTTGCGGCGCTTTATTCCGCAGGTGGCCCTGGGGATGGGCGGATATGCCAGTGGGCCTGGCGGCCTGGCAGCGCGCCTGCTGGGTTGTCCACTGGTGCTGCATGAGCAAAATGCCGTGCCCGGCATAACCAATCGCGTACTCAGTCATGTAGCGACCCGGGTGCTGGAAGGATTTCCTGCAAGCTTCGCTGCCTCCCGGCACGCGGACTATGTAGGCAATCCGGTGCGTTCCTCGATCGCAGCTGTGCCAGTGCCCGAAGTCCGGTTTGCAAAGCGGTCTGGCAAGGGACGGCTGCTGGTGATCGGCGGCAGTCAGGGTGCACGCGTGCTGAATGGCAACCTGCCGTTGACCATGGCGCAATTAGACGCGGCACGGCGACCCGAAATCTGGCACCAGACGGGAGTCCGCGACGCCGATCAGGTCACGCAGGCCTATCGTACACATGCTATCGCGGCGCGTGTTTCGCCGTTCATCACAGACATGGCGGCGGCCTATGGCTGGGCCGACCTGGTGCTATGCCGCGCGGGAGCGCTCACCGTATCAGAGCTAGCAGCAGCTGGCGTCGGCGCGCTACTGGTGCCATTCGCCGCTGCCGTCGATGATCATCAGAGCCGCAACGCGGCTTTCCTCGTGGATGCAGGTGCCGCCGAGTTGTTACCCGAATCAAAAGTTACACCTGCAACTCTGGAAATCCTGCTCATGCGCCTGCTGGGTGACCGCGACAGGCTGCTGAGCATGGCGAAACGTGCCAGAGCGCTGGCAAGCACGGATGCCGCTGAAAATGTCGCCGCCGCCTGCCTGCAGGCGGGAGGCTCGCATGAATGAATTCATGCGCCGTATCCGGCATCTGCATTTCGTCGGTATCGGCGGCGCCGGTATGGGTGGTATTGCCGAAGTGTTCATCAACCTGGGGTATCGGGTGAGCGGTAGCGATCTCAAAGACAACGCCATTACCCGGCGGCTCACGGGCTTGGGCGCAGGTGTGCGGTTCGGCCACAGCGCAGAGAACCTGACGGACGCGGACGTGGTTGTGATCTCGAGTGCCGTAACTGAGGACAATCTGGAAGTGGCCGCTGCGCATGCACGCCGCATCCCGGTGGTGCGACGTGCGGAAATGCTCGCCGAACTCATGCGCTTCCGTTTCGGAATCGCCATAGCCGGCACCCATGGCAAGACCACCACCACCAGCCTGGTGGCGAGTGTGCTGTCGGAAGGCGGCCTGGATCCCACCTTCGTTATCGGTGGACGACTCATCAGTGCCGGCGCCCATGCACGCCTCGGTACCGGCCGCTATCTGGTGGCCGAAGCCGATGAAAGCGATGCCTCGTTCCTGCATTTACAACCATTGGTCGCCGTGGTCACCAACATCGATGCCGACCATCTGGGTACTTACGGCGGTGATTTCTCCCGGCTGCGTTCCACCTTCATCGAATTCCTGCATCACCTGCCGTTCTATGGTCTGGCAGTGCTGTGCCTGGACGATGCGGAAGTGCGCAGCATCATGCCTGATGTGGCCAGGCCGGTCCTGACGTACGGCTGCAGCGAAGACGCTGATTACCGCGCCACCGATATCCGACGCACTGGAAATGTGACCCATTTCAAGGCATGGAAACCCGGGCAGTCACAAGCTTTGGATGTGACCCTCAACCTCGCCGGTCGACACAATGTGCTCAACGCGCTCGCGGCCATGGCCATCGCCCAGGATCTTGAAATTGCCGACGATGCGGTGCTGCGCGCACTGGCGAATTTTCAGGGTGTGGGGCGACGCTTCCAGATTCATGGCGAGATCGAAATACCCGCGGGCCGGGTGCTGCTAGTGGATGACTATGGCCACCATCCGCGCGAACTCTCCGCAACCATCGAAGCCGCACGCGAAGGCTGGCCCGACCGGCGCCTGGTGGTGGTCTTCCAGCCGCACCGCTATACCCGTACCCGTGATCTGTTCGAGGATTTTGCCGAAGTGCTATCACACGTGGATGAGCTGGTGTTGCTGGAAGTGTATGCGGCAGGTGAAGAGCCGATCGCGGGTGCTGACACGCGTGCAATGGCGCGCTCCATACGCAACCGCGGCCGTGTCGATCCGGTATTCGTGGCGCAAGTTCAGGATTTGCCGGAAGCCCTGCTCGGCATACTCAAGGACGGGGATCTGCTGTTGACACTTGGCGCCGGTGATATCGGCGGTATTGCGTCTGAGCTGCCGCAACACCTAGCGCATCAACGTAAGGGAAAACGCTCCAAGCAGGAGCGCAAACATTGAACGCACGCGCGCACCAGGCAGAAAGAAGCAAGCTTCGGCAGTTTTTGCCGCTGGTTGGCGCAGCGCTGCTGATCGTGCTGTCGTTAGGCATCTTAGGCGCGAGATATTCATCACGCCCGTTATTTTCGGGCCCATCCCTGACTGAACTGGTGATTCCGGGTCCACTTGAGCGTGTGCAACCACAAGCGCTGCGCGCCGCGGTGTTGCCTACGCTCGTAGACAAGGGATTCTTCAGCATCAATGTCGAACAGATTCAAGCAGCCGTTCAGGCCGTGCCCTGGGTGGCGACTGCGGCGGTGCGGCGCAGCTGGCCGCACACAATATATATAGATATCACCGAAGAAACTCCGGTGGCGCGTTGGAACGACAGCGGCCTGCTGGATGCACAAGGCCGGGTATTTGTGCATTCCATGGACAACACCTGGGACAAGCTCCCGAGGTTGTCCGGTCCGGAAGGCAGTGAGCAGGACGTACTGGCTGAATTCAATGTTTTGAGCACCACCGTGACGACACGCGGACTCGCGATACGGCAAATGACTGTGGATGCGCGCGGTGATTCCAGCGTAATGCTGAACGACAGCATCAGTGTGCGCCTGGGGCGTGCAGATGCGGAATCCCGTCTCGAACGTTTTGCCACTGTGGCCCTGCCCGCATTGAACGCCGACCTCAAGGCTGTGGCCTACGTGGATATGCGCTATACCAACGGATTCGCCGTGGGCTGGGCCAGCCCGGGGAATTCACGCACATGCCAGTGGTATGCCGGAACGGGTGAGCGGTCGCCCGTGAACCAGCTGGCTGGTCAGAACACCACGGATGGTTCGCGAGGAACATGCATCACAGGCAATGAGGTTAGACCGGATGGCTAGAAAGACCGACAAACATTTAATCGTTGGCCTGGATGTGGGTACTTCCAAGGTGGTGGCCATCGTCGGCGAGATACTTTCCGACGGTGCGGTTGAGATCGTGGGCATCGGTTCGCATCCATCGCGCGGACTCAAGCGCGGCGTGGTGGTGAACATCGAATCCACGGTGCAGTCGATCCAGAGGGCCGTGGCCGAGGCCGAACTCATGGCTGGCTGCCAGATCCATTCGGTGTATGCCGGCATCGCTGGCAGCCATGTGCGCAGCCTCAACTCCCACGGCGTGGTCGCCATCCGCGACAAAGAAGTGACCGCCGGCGATGTGGAGCGGGTGATCGACGCCGCCCGCGCCGTCAGCATTCCGGCCGATCAACGCATTCTGCATATCCTGCCGCAGGATTTCGTGATCGATGGCCAGGACGGCATCCGAGAACCCATCGGGATGTCCGGTGTGCGCCTGGAAGTGCACGTGCACATCGTCACCGGCGCCATGAGCGCGGCCCAGAACATTGTGCGTTGCGTGGAGCGCTGCGGCCTGAAAGTCGACGACATCATTCTGGAGCAGATCGCCTCCAGCTACGCGGTGCTTAACGAGGATGAAAAGGAACTGGGAGTATGCCTGGTGGATATCGGCGGTGGTACCACGGACATCGCGGTGTTCACCGACGGCGCGATCCGCCACACGGCGGTAATCCCGATCGCAGGCGACCAAGTGACCAACGACATCGCCGTGGCCCTGCGCACACCCACCCATCACGCCGAGGAAATCAAGATTAAATACGCCTGCGCCTTGCCGCAGCTGGCAAGCGCCGACGAGACCATCGAGGTGCCGAGCGTCGGTGAGCGTCCGCCACGGCGGCTGGCACGCCAGACACTCGCGGAAGTGGTCGAGCCGCGTTACGAAGAACTGTACAGCCTTATCCAGACGGAGATGCGTCGCAGCGGTTTCGAGGATGCGGTGCCGGCCGGCATCGTGATCACCGGCGGCAGCGCCAAGATGGAGGGTGCGGTGGAGCTGGCTGAAGAAGTATTCCATGCGCCGGTGCGTCTGGGTGTGCCGCAGTACGTCACCGGACTGGTGGACGTGGTGCGCAATCCCATCCATGCGACCGGTGTGGGCTTGTTGCTGTTCGGCGCGCAAAGCCTACCACGCGAAGGAGCTGAGCGTAGTCGCCGCAGCAACGTGAATGTGAAGGATGTATGGCAGCGCATGAGACAGTGGTTTCAGGGTTCGTTTTGAAAGGCGTTCAATAATTGTAAACGTGCAGAGGAGACCGGGTTATGAACTGGACAATTGAAGAGGACATTAATCAGAGCGCCGTCATCAAAGTGATCGGCGTAGGCGGTGGTGGTGGTAACGCCGTGCAGCACATGCTGGCCAGCGGTATCGAAGGCGTGGATTTTATCGCCATCAATACCGATTCCCAGGTGCTGAAGAAAATCAATGCCCGCACCACGCTGCAGATCGGCAGCAATCTGACCCGCGGTTTGGGCGCTGGCTCCAATCCGGAGACCGGCAAACAGGCGGCGCTCGAAGATCGCGACCGGCTGGAAGAAGTATTGCGCGGCAGCGACATGGTGTTCATCACCGCCGGCATGGGGGGTGGCACCGGTACCGGCGCTACTCCGGTGGTGGCGCAAGTGGCCAAAGAACTCGATGTGCTGGTGGTGGCGGTCGTCACCAAGCCTTTCCCGCACGAGGGCAGCAAGCGCATGAAGATCGCTGAGCAAGGACTTGTGGAGTTGAGTCAGTACGTGGATTCACTCATCGTGATTCCCAACGAGAAGTTGTCTGCGGTACTCGGGCGTGATATCCCGATGTTGCAAGCCTTCCAGGCGGCCAACGAAGTGTTGCATGGCGCGGTACGCGGCATCGCCGACATCATCACCCGTCCGGGATTGATGAATCTGGATTTCGCCGATGTGCGCACCGTCATGGCGGAAATGGGCATGGCCATGATGGGCACGGGGCAGGCGAGCGGTGAGGGGCGTGCGCGCAAAGCCAGTGAAGCCGCCGTTACCAGCCCATTGCTGGAAAATGTCAACTTGCAAGGCGCGCGCGGCATTCTGGTCAATATCACCGCCGGTATGGATCTGACCATGGGCGAATATGAAGAGGTCATGGACATCGCCCACAGCTATGCGGTGGAAGACGCTTCCATAAAGGTGGGCACGGTACTGGATCCATCCATGAACAATGAAATCCGCGTCACGGTGGTGGCCACAGGCTTGTCCCATCCACAGGTGGAGTCGATGCCGGTGGCGAAACCGGTCATAACACCACCGCAGCTGGTAACGCTGCCCCGTACCGGCACCGACGAACGGCCCGACTGGAAGAAGCTGGAAAAGCCCGCTTATGTCAGGCAACGTGAGAAGGATGACCTGGATCCCCAAAGCCAAGAATACTTGGATATCCCGGCGTTTTTGCGCCGGCAGGCGGATTGAACCGGCTTGGAGTCAGCTATGGGGAGGTCTTAAATACCTTGTGAGGCGCGCGCGGCCTGTGATAACGTAGACGGCCGCGAAGCCATAAACCGGGCTCAGATCGGTAGGTTGCAAACAATGGTTTCGATTGGAGGGAACAGCACCTGCTCCCAGCGGTCGTGGTTTATGCGGGGTCTCTAGCTCGAGTAATTTAGGTAATACCCCGGCATGTTGAAACAGCGTACCCTCAAAAATTCCATCCGCGCCACCGGCGTCGGTCTGCATACGGGTGAGAAGGTCTATATGACCCTGCGTCCGGCGGCGCCCAACACCGGCATCATCTTCCGGCGCGTGGATCTGGAAAAACCTGTCGAGTTACGCGCTCACGCCGAACATGTGGGCGACACCATGTTGGGCACCACTCTCGTGAATGGCGAGGTACGTGTATCCACGGTGGAACATCTATTGTCAGCGTTCGCTGGCTTGGGTATCGACAACGCACATGTGGATCTGAGCGCCGCCGAAGTTCCTATCATGGATGGCAGCGCCGGGCCGTTTGTATTCCTATTGCAGTCCGCGGGCATCGAAGAGCAAAACGCCCACAAGCGTTTCATTCGTATCCGCGAAAACCTGGAAGTTCGCGATGGTGACAAATGGGCGCGCTTCGAGCCATTTGACGGATTCAAAGTCAGCTTCCAGATTGATTTTGATCACCCGATTTTCAAGAAGCATACACAGAATACCACAGTGGATTTTTCCACGACTTCTTTCGTGAAAGAAGTCAGTCGTGCGCGCACCTTCGGATTTATGCGCGACATCGAAATGCTGCGTCATCGCCATCTAACCTTGGGAGCCTCTCTCGATAACGCCATCGCGCTGGATGACTACAGAATCCTCAACGAGGATGGGCTGCGTTACGAAGATGAATTTGTCAAACACAAAATCCTCGATTCCATCGGCGACCTTTATCTGCTCGGGCACAGCCTGATCGGCGCCTTCAGTGCTTATAAATCAGGCCATGGCCTGAACAACACGTTGTTGCGCGCGCTTTTAGCCAAGCAGTCATCCTGGGAAGAGGTGACCTTCGATGATGCGGCAGAGGCGCCAATCTCATATATGACGCCGGTGCACGCGCTTTAGTTTTCACTAAAATTCAAATTCTAGATTGTGATATCAACGCCGTGAATTACGGTTGCGGGCTAGACGCTGGAGTGAATTTTTGAGCGAACCATCCGTGAGTTGTGCCGCAGTGGTTTCGAGAATATGACGAACTGTATTCGATAATGTACGTGGTGGGGCTTTGGGCGCAGGCGCCAACGGCGGATCCGGCAAGACCTGTACTTTAAGTGACTGACAATTAAAATCATCGACAGCGAGTTTGCGAAGCAACTCGCGTTGTTGGTAACGGACTGGGGTTGCAGTAGCCGCGCTGTCCATATAGACAACTAGAACATCAGCTTCGAGTTGGGCGCCGATACAATGGTGGGAAAGCGCTGGTGGCAATTGACGGCGTACCGCGTCACGCAGACGAATAAGCTGCTGGGCCTCGAGCGTCAAGCGTTTGATTTGGGAATCATTGCCGGTGAGCAGCGAGCTGAGGGTAGGAATATCGGGTGCCGTCATTGGTCTGTTCAGTGATAACGGGGAGTGCTGCCTATGAGTCGTATATTATTCTTAAAACAGGGTGTAGTGCGCCAGCTGGATCTGGGCAGGCCCTTGGTTCTGGCCGCGATTGCGCTCGGCGGGATCCTCATGGGCAGCTCATTGTTCCTGGCAGGTTTTGGCGCAGCCAGCTGGTTGATCCGTACTCCGGTGAGTGTCCAGGCATGGAATACCCAATTCACCCGGCAGGCGCAGGAAATCGATCGCTCCAAGCAGGTTGCTCAGGCGAATATTGATGCTTTGTCAGCAAAAGTGGGTGAACTGCAAGCACATATCATGCGCCTGGACGCCCTGGGTCAGCAGCTGACCCGTATGGCGGGTCTGAAGCACGGCGAATTCAATTTCAGTGCGCCGCCCGCGGAAGGCGGTCCGGAGGTCAGCGGGCCGGTGCAGCATGTCGCGCTCCCCGATTTCATGAGCAATCTTGACCAATTATCCCTGCAGATCAACAACCGTGAGCAGCAGCTCACGGTGCTCGAAAGCCTGCTCATGAACCGGAATGTGCAGCTGCAAGCCACACCCTCCGGCCCACCCGTCACCGAAGGCTATGAGAGTTCACCCTTTGGTATGCGCATTGATCCGTTCACCGGCGAACTCTCATTCCATCCGGGTATCGATTTCGCCGGTCCCGAAGGCGAGCCGGTGAAGGCGGTGGCGGCTGGCGTGGTCACCTGGGCCGGGCCGCGTTCCGGATATGGCAACATGGTGGAGATCGACCATGGCAATGGGTACGCGACGGTATATGGTCACAGTGAAAAAGTATTAGTACATGTGGGCGAGGTGGTGAAGAAAGGCCAGGAAATCGCCCTGCTGGGTTCTACCGGACGCTCGACCGGCCCCCACGTGCACTTTGAAGTCTTATACAATGGTAAGCCGGTTGATCCAGCACGGTTCGTGAATGCTCTGGGGCGGGTGCGACTGGCCGCCATGCCCCGGAGTCTGGACTGATAGGGCGCTTACATTCACGCATTGATCCTCTCATCCAGGGAATCCCGGAACACAGACTTCTGATTGCCACCGCAGTAGACGAAGGACATGGGGTTTCTTGGCATCCAGCTTGCCCACATCTCTTCCGCGGCTTCAGATTCCACCGGAACCGTATTGAAATCTTCCGCCATGCCTATATTGCATGGGCTTGAATGCTGGCTGTTGTCCGGATAACCGGTAGTAGCACAAAACGAGATGCTGAAATGCTTAATGGCGTATTGAAGAAAGTCTTTGGCAGCCGCAACGAGCGATTGCTGCATGGCATGCAACGCAGTGTGGCACGCATCAACGGCCTGGAGCCGCAGATGCAGGCCTTATCCGATGAAGCCCTCAAGGCCAAGACTGCGGAATTCCGCAAACGCCATGTCAATGGCGAAAGTCTCGACGAGTTGCTGCCCGAAGCCTTCGCCGCAGTACGCGAGGCCGCGCGCCGCAACCTCGGCATGCGTCATTTCGATGTACAACTCATCGGCGGCATGACCCTGCACCGCGGCAAGATCGCCGAGATGCGCACCGGCGAAGGCAAGACTCTGGTGGCGACACTGGCGGTTTATCTGAACGCCATTCCAGCTCGTAGCGTGCACGTGGTCACCGTGAATGATTACCTGGCGCAACGCGACGCGGACTGGATGCGGCCGGTATACGAGGCGCTCGGCATGAGTGTAGGCGTGATCCTGGTCGGCCAGGAGACTACCGTAAAACGTGCTGCCTATGGCGCCGACGTCACCTATGGCACCAATAACGAATTCGGCTTTGATTATCTGCGCGACAATATGGCGTTCCGGCTCGAGGACAAGGTGCAGCGCGAGTTGTATTACGCCATCGTGGACGAAGTGGATTCGATCCTGATAGATGAGGCGCGAACCCCGCTGATCATCTCCGGCGCAGTTGAGGACAACACCGAGCTGTATCGCAAGGTCAACGTGCTGGTGCCCAAGCTGACCAAACAGCTGGAAGAGGAGGGTCCCGGGGATTACAGCGTGGATGAGAAAACCAAGCAGGTATACCTCACCGAAGCGGGTCATGAGCGCATCGAGGAACTGCTGACTAAGGCCGGGCTGCTCAAAGCCGGCGAATCGCTGTATGACGCCAGCAACATCGTGCTCATGCATCAGATCAATGCCGCCTTGCGTGCCCATGCGCTATACAACTGCGAGGTCGACTACATCGTTAAGGATGGCGAAGTGATCATCGTGGATGAATTCACCGGCCGCACCATGCCGGGGCGCCGCTGGTCCGATGGCCTGCATCAGGCCATTGAAGCCAAGGAAGGCGTGAAAATCCAGGCCGAGAACCAGACACTGGCTTCCATCACCTTCCAGAACTATTTCAGGTTGTACAAGAAGCTCGCGGGTATGACCGGTACCGCGGATACCGAGGCCTCGGAATTTCACGAGATTTACAACCTCGAAGTGGTGGTCATCCCCACCAACATGCCCATGATTCGCAACGACATGCCCGACCATGTGTACCTGTCCACCAAGGGCAAGTTCCAGGCAGTCATCGAAGATATCCGTGACGCCCATGGCCGCGGCCAGCCGATATTAGTCGGCACCGCTTCCATCGAGACCTCCGAAAATCTGTCCGGACTGCTCAAGAAGGAGAAAATCCAGCATGCAGTGCTGAACGCCAAGCAGCACGCGCGCGAAGCCCAGATTATCGCCCAGGCCGGACGGCCGGGCACGGTGACCATCGCCACCAACATGGCCGGGCGCGGTACCGACATCGTGCTGGGTGGCAATCTGGAAGCCGAACTCAAAGCACTGCCGCCGGAGACCGCCGATGCAGAGCGTGCGCAGGTACGCGCTGCCTGGCAGCAGCGACACGCTGCAGTGGTGGCGGCGGGCGGGTTGCACATCATCGGCAGCGAACGCCATGAGTCACGGCGCATCGATAACCAGTTGCGCGGCCGTTCCGGCCGCCAGGGCGATCCGGGCTCCAGCCGGTTTTATCTGGGACTCGACGATAACCTGATGCGCATCTTCGCCGGCGACCGGGTGAAAGCCATCATGGAGCGTTTCGGCGTACAGGGCGACGAAGCCATCGAACACCCATGGGTCACCAAGGCCATCGAAAATGCGCAACGCAAGGTCGAAGCCCACAACTTCGATATTCGCAAGGAGCTGCTTGAGTACGACAACGTCGCCAACGACCAGCGCAAAGTGATCTATGAGCAGCGCAACGAATTGCTGCACGCCACGGACGTGGCCGCTACCGTGCGCAATATCTACAGCGATGTGATCAACGGCGTCGTCAACGACTACATCCCGCCTAAGAGCGTGGAAGAGCAGTGGAACATCGCTGGGCTCATGGAAACCCTGGAGAAGGAGTTTGCCCTTAAGCTCGACATCCAGGCCTGGCTTGAGAGTGACGATACCCTGCATGAAGAACCGTTGCGCCAGAAGATCGTTGACGCCTTCATGGCCGCCTACCAGGCCAAGGAACAACAGACCGGTGCCGAGGTCATGCGTCAATTTGAGAAGGCTGTGCTCCTACAGGTGCTCGACAATCTGTGGCGCGAACACCTGGCCAATATGGATTATCTGCGCCAGGGCATACACCTGCGCGGCTACGCACAGGTCAATCCCAAGCAGGAATACAAGCGTGAAGCCTTCGATATGTTTGCGACCATGCTGGAGCGACTCAAATACGAAGTGGTGGGCATCCTCGCCAAGGTTCAGGTGCGCACACCGGAGGATGTGGCGGCGGTGGACGAGCAGCGGCGACGTGCACGCGCCATGCAGTTCCAGCATGCCGAGGCCACCAGCGCCACATCGGCTGATGCCGTGGGCGATGCTCAAACATCCGCTCAACCACAGCAACCAGCACCCGTGGCCACCTTCGTGCGGGAAGGCCGCAAGGTGGGCCGCAACGAACCCTGCCCATGCGGCTCGGGCTTGAAGTACAAGCAGTGTCATGGACGCCTGAATTGAATCCGGGATTCTGAAATCCGTGCAGCACTCAGCCGCTTGACGTGCAAATCATCGAGGTAGTCGCTGCGGTTCTGGCGGATGCGCACGACCGCGTGCTCATCAGCCAGCGCCCCGTCGGTAAACCCATGGCGGGATACTGGGAATTTCCCGGCGGAAAACTCGCAGCAGGTGAGACGCCGATGTCAGGTCTCAGGCGCGAGTTGCGTGAAGAACTCGGTATCACGGTCCATCATGCGCGCCCATTGATCCGGCTCACGCATGCGTATGCAGAAATGCACGTCGATTTGGACGTCTGGCGTGTTACCCATTATAGCGGTGAACCGCAGGCCGCCGAGCGGCAGTCGCTCGCCTGGGTTAGGCCCATGGAACTTTCCGGCTGGGATCTACTGCCCGCGGATGCACCCATCATCACCGCTATCCGGTTTCCCCCCTTGATGCTGGTGACACCCTCAGCTGCGGCTGATCAGGTGCGGTTCCTGCAAACCCTGGAACAATGTCTGGAACGCGGTGTGGATCTGGTGCAGCTACGCGCGCCGGAACTCAGTGCCTCGGATTATACTTCCCTGGCGCGTGCGGCCATCGCTATTTGCCACCGGCGGAAAGCGCGCATCGTCCTCAATGCCGAACCCGAAGTAGCGCGCGAGGCGGGCGCCGACGGCGTGCATCTCAGTAACGCGCGGCTCTCGCGGATTCGCGGCCGGCCTTTAGCAGAAGATTTTCTGGTGGGCGCATCCTGTCACGAAGAAGCCGGCCTGCGCAAAGCCTCGGCCAGTGGCCTGGATTACGTCATTCTGGGTCCGGTGCTAGCCACGCCCAGCCATCTGCAAACCGCGCCCTTGGGTTGGGAGCATTTCAGGCAGTTGCTGTCATGCAGCACGTTGCCGGTATACGCTATCGGCGGTCTATTGCCAGACAATCTGCAACAGGTTCGTGATCTTGGCGGCCACGGTATCGCCGCCATGCGCGGATTATGGAAAGCTCAGGGTTCAGCGTCGTCCTGATTATCAGGAGACGGGCTATCGGGGATGGCGTGTTTTTCCAGCAGCCACTCACCCAGATCGATCAGCCGGCAACGCTCACTACAAAAGGGCTTGTATTTCGCTGCCGATACCCACACGACCGTGGTTCCACAGTGCGGACAGGTAACCGTGGTCGGATTCTTCAGATCTTCAGTCATTGATCATTGCTAACGATTCATAGTTGGCAGCAGACCAGCTTGAAACTGATGTCGCGTTTGGCCTGTTGTGAGCGGTTGTCAGCTGGATTCGGCTCCAAAAAATGGATGGTGATGCGTTGGCGACCGGCGCTGATTTCGGGATAAACGCCGCTGCTGGCGGGAACCATGACGCGCACCAGCGGGCACACCGGACTGTCGAAGATGCGCAGGAACATGCCCTGTTCGGCCACTTCACGGGTCGGCAGGGCGCTTTCCCGGGTCAGGGCCATGAGCAGCGTGATGGTGTCGCGCAAGGGCCGGATCTCCTCAAGCCAATGTTGCAAATCGCGCATGCGCTTGGCATGTGGCTGGGTCAACCAGGCGTGATACACCGGCAGATCGAACTGGCAGGTACCGCCCGGGATTGCCAGGCGATTCTTGATGGTATTGAGGAATTCATTTTCTTTGAGCCCCAGGCCCAGTTGCCGGCCATCGCCGTTCATGGCACGGCGCAGGGTTTCCAGTTCCGCCAGTACCGATTGCAGGCGCGCGCTATCCACCTCGGGACTGTCCTTGAGCCGGTTCAGGAACAACAGGCAACGCTCCAGTTCCTTGAGCACTTCGGTGCGCACGTCGCCGCGGGTGAGTAGGGAACCAATCTCCAGCAACGCGTTGATGGCCGAGCGGCTGTTCCACGGCGAAGTCAGACCCTGATGGTGGTTGCATTGCTCGAACAGGAATTCCAGGCGCAGAAACGTGCGCACCCGCTCGGTCAGCGGTTGTTCGTAGACCAGCCATTCGGCCGGCAGTAGTTCCTCAACGGTGTTCGGTTCGAAGTTCAGCATGGAAACGATGCGCTCTGTCAGGGCAGCCGTATACCCGGTTGGGGCCGAGTCGGATGCCTGGCGATATCCAGATAATGCTCATGCAGCTTATGTACGGCGCCGATCAGTTCCGCGAGCCCGCTGTCATTGTTCAGAATATCATCTCCGGCCGCCAGGCGCTGCTGCCGGCCCGCTTGCACGCCCAGCATAGCCTTTGCAAATTCATAGCTCTCTGTATCACGTGACATAAGCTGGGCAAGCTGCGTGGCTTCAGGACAATCCACCACCAACACCCGGTCAACTAATGCCTGTGCCTGTGGATTTTCCGCCAGCAGCGGAATCACGGCAACGGCATAGGGCGCCTTGATGGCATCCAGAGCATCTCTGAGTTTGTCGATCACCAAGGGATGCAGGATGCTTTCGACCTGCTTTCTTAAAGCCGAATCCATGAACAGCCGGCGGCGCAGCCCCTTCCGGTCCAACCGACCCCAGGGATCCAGGATCTGCTCTCCAAGTGCCGCTACCAGTTGTTTCAAACCCTGGCTGTCCGGCGAGGTGAGCTCGCGGGCCAGCACATCCGAATCCACGACCGGTACGCCCAGGCGCGCGAATTCCGCCGCCACTGTGGATTTGCCGCAGGCGATGCCGCCCGTTAGGCCCACCTTGAGCATGGGGTTCAGGCGCCGCCCATCAGGCTGAAATAGGCATGGGTGAGCCGTGGACCCCACAACAGCGCGATCCAGCCGGCTACCGCCAGATAGGGACCGAACGGGATGGGGATGCCACGTTGGATACGGCGGCTGAGGATGAGTCCGAGCCCGATCAGCGCGCCGGTAGCCGATGCCAATAGGATAATCAGTGGCAGGCTTTGCCAGCCCAGCCAGGCACCTAGCAGGGCAAACAGCTTGAAATCACCATAACCCATGCCTTCCTTGCGGGTCAGCAACCGGAAACCATGGTAGACGCACCACAGGCTCAGATAACCGGCTAGCGCGCCGATGAGGGCCGAGCGGACGTCCGTGAATACATGCCCGAGATTGAACAGCAGGCCCAGCCACAGAAACGGCAGGGTGATTTTATCCGGCAGCAGCTGTTTATCCAGATCGATGGCCGCCAGTGCCAGCAGCGCCCAGGTCAGCAACAGGGCCCCCAGGGCCGGCCAGCCGAAACCAAAATGCCAAGCTACCCAGCCGGACAGGATAGCGGCGATGAATTCGATCAGTGGGTAGCGTATCGAGATACGGGCCTGGCAGCCACGGCAGCGGCCGCGCAACAGCAGGTAACTCAATAGCGGAATATTCTCCAAGGCACCGATGGCATGACCGCAGTGCGGGCAGCAGGAGCGGGGAAATACCAGATTATAGGGCTCGGATGCCGGTGTCTGGCCGCCGTGCAACTCAGCACAATGGCTCTGCCATTCCCGCTCCAGCATGATGGGCAGCCGGTGGATGACCACATTCAGAAAACTGCCCACGATCAGGCCCAGGCAGGTCACAGTCGCCACCCAGGCCGTGAGATTGGATTCCAGGAATGCGACTAACAGCATGGTAGGCGCTGGCCCCGGAAATCATGCCAGCCACTCATCTCCGGACTCTCGGCTCGGGTGATGAGCAGGTTAAAACCCACAGTAGAGAAACTCTTATCCATTCTGGATGCATGCAGAGTCGGCCTTGTGGGCAGTCAGCCAAGCGCTATCGTGGTCTCGAGTGTTTATCTGACGATCAGAAAGCGTTGCCGAGATTGAAGATGGGCAGGTACATGGCCACCACCAGTCCGCCCACCAGCACGCCCAGGATTACCATGATAAACGGTTCCATGAGACTCGACATGCTGTCCACGGCGTTATCCACTTCTGCCTCGTAGAAATCCGCCACCTTGGATGCCATGGTGTCGATGGAGCCGGCTTCCTCGCCGATGGCGATCATCTGCACCACCACGTGCGGGAAGATGCCGCTCTGGGACATGGCCAGATTCAGCTGCTGGCCGGTGGACACCTGGTCGCGCATTTTCAGGGTGGCCTTTTCATAGATGATGTTACCGGTGGCGCCGGCCACCGAGGTCAGGGCTTCCACCAGGTTCACGCCGGCGGCGAACATGGTGGACAGGGTGCGGGCGAAGCGTGCGATGGCGGCCTTGGTGAGCACCATGCCGATGACCGGCATTTTCAGCAAAAACCGGTCCATCATTTCGTGAAATCGTTCCGATCGCTTTCGAGCCTGGACGATACCGACGATGATGCCGATGATGATGATGAGATACAGCCAGCCGATCTTGCGCACCGAGATCGACAAATTGACCACCCACTGGGTGAAGGCCGGCAGAGCGGCGCCGGCACTGCTGAACAGAGATTGGAACTGGGGTATCACGAACACCAGCAATATACCGGTGACGATGAAGGCCACCACCAACACCGCCGTCGGGTAGAACATGGCCTTCTTGATCTTCTTCTTGATGGCCTCGGTCTTTTCCTTGTAGGTGGCGATGCGGTCCAGCAGGGTTTCCAGGGAACCGGATTGTTCGCCGGCACGGATCAGATTTACGAACAGGGCATCGAAATACAGCGGCTGCTTGGCCAGGGAATCGGCCAGGGTATTGCCGGATTCCACATCGGCCTTGATGCCGAGCACCATGTCGCGCATGCGCGGGTTGGCATGGCCCCGGCCGATGATGTCGATGGCCTGTACCAGCGGCACGCCGGCGGTCATCATGGTGGACAGCTGACGGCTGAAAAATGCAATGTCACCCGATTTGATGCGTTTGCCTTTGCCTATCGCGGACAGGAAGTTTTCCTTGCGAATGCGGACTGGAACAATGCCCTGACGGCGCAAGTCCGCTTTGACCGCATTTTCGCTGGAAGCCATGCTCTTGCCCTTGATGCGGGCGCCCTTCTTGTCGGTACCTTCCCAGAAGAAGTTGGACTGCTTGACTGCTGCGATTGCCATGACTACCTCGGTCCTTTCGATTGACTATTCAGTGGTTACCCGGTCGAGCTCCACCAGACTGGTGATGCCGTTCTTGACCTTGTTGAGACCAGATTTGCGCAGATCCCAAACACCTTCTTTCAACGCCTGGTCTGCAATCTGGATAGCGCCGCCACCCTGCATGATGAGCCGACTGATGGCTTCGGTCACCGGCAATACCTGGTAAATGCCGGTGCGTCCTTTGTAGCCTTCCACACATTGGTCGCAGCCCACCGGCTCGAAAATCTCCACGCCCTCCTTGAGCTCCTGTTCGCTGAAACCTTCCTTGAGCAGCGCCTCCTTGGGAATTTTAGCGGCGCGCTTGCAGCTGGGGCAAAGTTTTCGGGCCAGACGCTGGGCGATAATCAGGTTGACGGCGGTGGCGATGGAATAAGGCGGCACGCCGATGTCCGCCAGTCGCGAGAGGGTCTTGGGCGCATCGTTGGTATGCAGGGTGGATAGCACTAGGTGGCCGGTCTGGGCGGCCTTGACCGCGATCTCCGCGGTCTCCAGGTCGCGGATTTCACCTACCAGGATCACGTCCGGGTCCTGGCGCAAGAAGGCGCGCAAAGCCGTCGCGAAAGTCAGTCCCACCTTGGGATGCACATTCACCTGGTTGACGCCCGGTAACTGGATTTCCACTGGGTCTTCGGCGGTACAGATATTCCGGTCCTTGGTATTCAGAATATTGACGCCGGTATATAGGGAGACGGTCTTGCCGCTGCCGGTGGGACCGGTCACCAGGATCATGCCGTAGGGGCGCGCTAGCGCCTGCAGATAGAACTGCTTCTGGAAATCCTCATAGCCGAGCGCATCGATGCCGAGTTTGGCGCTGGCGGGATCCAGGATACGCAGCACGATCTTCTCGCCCCATAGGGTCGGGCAGGTGTTGACGCGGAAATCGATGGAGCGGGATTTGGAAAGCTTGAGCTTAATACGACCGTCCTGGGGAATGCGGCGTTCGGAGATGTCCAGGCGCGACAATACCTTGAGGCGCGCCGCTAATTTCATGGCCAGCGCTATGGGTGGTTGCGCGACTTCCTGTAACATGCCGTCCTGGCGCAGGCGGATGCGATAGAACTTCTCGTAAGGCTCGAAATGGATATCTGAGGCATTGCGGTTAATGGCATCGAGCATGATCTTGTTGATGAAGCGCACCACGGGGGCGTCGTCGATGTCAGCATTATCTTCGTCCTGAGCCGGGGCGTATTCATTCTCGCCCTCGGTCTGCAGGTTCTCCACCGCCTCATCCAGATCGCCGACGCCGGTATCGATAGCACGCACGGCTTTCTCGATGGCGCGTACCAGCTTGTCTTCTTCCACCACCACCGCGTCAACCGTGAGTCCGGTCTTGAACTTGATCTCGTCGAGTGCCGGCAGGTTGGCTGGGTCGGAAACGCCCACGAAGATCTTACGGCCGCGGCGGTACAGCGGCAGTACGTGGTAGTTCTCCATGAGTGCGGGCTCCATCTCCTTGATGGGGGCGTGCACCATGTCCACAGAATCCAAGTCCAGCACCGGCACGCCGAATTCGTCGGCAGCGGCGCAGGCGATCATGCGGGCGTTGAGTTTCTTGTTGCGCACCAGGTAGGAGACCAGCGGCATCTTTTCCTGCAGCGCTTCGCGCTGGGCTTCCAGAGCCTGTGCCTCATTGAATACGCCATCAGCCACCAGTCTGCGGGGCAGACCGGTCAGGTTTACTCTGACGGTAGTCGTTGCCATAACCCCAATCCCTCAGTATCCGCGGGCCCTAAAAAACATGGGCTGCAGGCTTATAGATAGTAGTGTATCGGCCGAAAATGTCCAAGTGTGGCGGTAGCCTGCGGCTCAATGCTGGGATAAGGCCTTAAGAAGGGGGTGTGCTGGGTGGAGTTCCCGTGTGGGCTGGTATCCTGTGCCCCCATTTAGCAGTACATCGGCAGAGATTTCGAATGGTAGGTCTCTCACACATAGGTAGATTGTTTGCCTATAGGCCAGGTCGGCTGGCCTGGAGCACCGTGCGTGTGAGCACAGGCCTGCTGTTGCGGGCGTTGTTACAAGCAGGTGTGCTTATTTTGCTGGCGCGTGCCATGGGGGTAGAGAGATATGGCGGTTTCGTTGCCACATTGGCATTGATGAGCTTGTTTGTCCCACTCGCAGGCTCCGGCGGAGCCTTTTTACTCGTGAGAGATACGGCTCGCGATCCTGTTTTGTTTCAGGAAGCTTTCGGTCGTGGTCTTCTGATGCTCGCAATTACTGGACCGCTTTTTGTGGCAGTTTCTGTAACAATTGCGCTATTGGTATTGCCACAAGGAATTCCACTCATCGTTATCATCGCGCTTGCTGTATCGGAACTGATCTTTGCGCCTGTTGTGGATTTGGCGGCTCGTGCCTATCAAGGGTTTGAACGCACAGGACGCATGACGTTGCTTATGGCATCTCTGTTTATGGTGCGATTGATTGCATTATCCATTGTATGGATGATTGCGCCTCTTTCAGCGCCTGTCGCGGCTTTGACTTATGCAGGCTCAGCAGTCGTCACGGCCGTATTCACGTTTTTATTGGCTGCTGTTGACCTCGGTATTCCAAAATTCCGTCTAAATGGGTTGATACAAGGGCTACGCGATGGTGTACATTTCGGTATTAATTACGCGGCCTTTAGAATACATTCAGACATCGATAAAGTAATGTTAGCAAGGCTTGATAGCCTCACAGTAGCTGGTTTTTTCACAGTGGGTTATCGCGCAGTCCAGGTTGTTCTGTTTCCCATTCTCGCTTTGCTTGAGGCGGCCTATGCGCAGTTTTTCCGTGCCGGTAACGAAGGGCAGGGGGTTGGTATTCGCTTAGGATTGCGCTGGTTGCCTGTGCCACTCGGATATACATTGCTTGCCAGTACGATGATATTCATTGGCGCTGATCTTGTACCATTAGTGTTCGGGAGTGATTTTAAGCCCGCTGTTGAAGTTGTACGTTGGCTGGCATTACTCCCGCTCTTTGGTCTGTTACGCTATGGGCTGGATGTTGCTATTAGCACAGCTAACAGGCAACGCCTGTCTGCAAATGTAATGCTATTGGGAGCGACGTGTAACATAGGACTGAATTTTTGGTTGATCCCACTTTTTGGTTGGAAAGGTGCAGTCTTAGCAACCTACGGTGCCGAGATTCTTATGCTGATCGCCTTTGGCATTGCATTGACCTTTGATCGCCGTACTGCCTTGTTAAAAGTCGGTTAGCCAAGAGATTTTTTATATTTTAATAATATCAATCAGAGGGTTGTATGCATAAAGTTGAACCGGCATTTCTGGTTTTTGGCGCACCGGATATCCAGGCAGCGGAAATTGCGGATGTTGTCGATTCACTCAAATCTGGCTGGTTAGGTACTGGACCGAAGGTTGCGCGTTTCGAGAAGGATTTTGCTGCGTTTAAAGGCGTCTCCCCTGACCGTGTCGCCGCCACGCATTCCTGTACGGCTGCTCTACATCTTAGTTTGTTGGCTGCTGGCATCGGGGAAGGCGATGAAGTTATTACTACCCCATTAACTTTTTGTGCAACCGTTAATGCGATTATTCATGCTGGCGCAACTCCAATACTCGCCGATGTAGACCCCGTCACTCTGAATCTAAACCCCGAGGATGTGGAATCTAAACTGAGTAGGCATACGCGTGCCTTACTGCCTGTGCATCTGGCAGGGCGACCCTGCGATATGGATGGATTAATGGCGATTGCTCGAATCCACAATTTAAAGGTGATAGAAGACTGTGCACATGCAGTAGAAGCTGAGTACCAAGGCCGTAAGCTTGGCACGTTTGGTGATTTTGGTTGTTTTAGTTTTTATGTGACAAAAAATGTTGTGACTGGAGAAGGAGGCATGGTGCTTGGACAGAATGAGCAGGATGTAGCGCGCGTACGCATATTAGCACTCCACGGCATGAGTAAAGATGCTTGGCATCGTTTCAGCGACAAGGGATATAAGCACTATTACGTCACAGAAGCAGGATTCAAATACAACATGATGGATATTCAGGCAGCTTTGGGCATCCATCAATTGGCCCGTGTCGAAACCAATTGGAAGCGGCGTCGTGATATTTGGCATACATATATGCAGGGTCTTAAGGACTTGCCGATTACCCTGCCGGCACCGCCGGAAACCCATACCCGACACGCCTATCATCTATTTACAATATTGATTGACCAAAACCTGTGTGGCATATCACGCGATGGGTTTCTTGACGCCATGAACGTTTTACGTGTGGGCACGGGGGTGCATTATCTATCGCTCCCTGAGCATGCCTACTATAGGGAGCGGTTCGGATGGACACCGGAGCAATGGCCACAGGCCGCGCGCATCGGTCGGCAGACGGTCAGCCTGCCCTTATCCCCGAAACTCACTGCTGATGATGTTGAGCGTGTCATTACCGCAGTACATTCTTGTATCCTGGGTTCCCGTTGAATAAATTTAGATCTCAAATAAAAGCTCACTGTGTTTTACTCAAAGGGAATGTTCCGCATGAATACCCAATTCCTTCGAGTTGTGGGCTCGATTTCTGGCTATCAGACGATGCCTTTAAATGGTTGAATAAGTATCTCAATGCTGAATCGGCTGTAATACAGTTAACAACTGATACGCGATCAGCAACATTATATTGCTTATTGCGCCGATTGCCATTTGGATATTTCCTCGCTTCATCCTATCCATATGGGATGATTGTTGGAGACGTGAGTTTATTCTGGGAAAATGGTTCCGCTGTTGCCACTACCCTCAGAAAGCATCGCGTCGTGCGCTTGGAGATTCCATTCACGGGAGAATATGCACGGCAACTTTCCCTACTACGAGAAAGTGATGATTGCTTCCGGCTAATGCCGCATCTTGACGCTGTCAGGCATGTCCTAGATATGGAGCCTGCCCACGGTGATCCGGGATGGCTCATATGCCAATTGGCTCCGAATACTCGCTGGGCTATCCGCAAAGCTGAGCGCCTAGGCTGCAAAGTGCGACAGGCTACGATTGATGATCTGGATCTTGTTCAAAGTTTGTATATTAGAACCATGCAGGCCAAAGGCGCGCCAGTTAATTATGGCCTAGAGCGTTTCCGTGGCATGCTCGAGGAGCTGACAAGAAGGGGTCACGCAAAAGTATACATAGGACAGATTGGGGGGCTACCTGCAGGCATGGCTGCAGTCGTTGATGCTACAGTATCTCGACATTTCATACAGCTGGCTGTTCCTCCTAAGGCACATGCCTCGCGGATAAGTGAGCTTTTGGTGACAACAGCAATTCAGGAATCTTTAGGTGAAGGAAAGCGATATTTTGATTTCATGGCGAGCAATCCGCGAGACGCGGGACTGATGGCATACAAAGCAAAATGGGCTACTCACACCGAACCGATTCGTTATGCAGTGTTGAGAGTCCAGCCGCTCTTAGATTTCACTGTTGATATCGGCCGATGGATCAACATTCAGCTCAGCAAGGCGCCAGCCTATATCCGCCGTATGTCGGTGGATTCTGGCGAGAGGGCTGGCCGTGAAGACTAAGTGACTTGAATGCAGCATATGGGCCACGCTCATTCCAATATAACGCACGATGTTGTTGAGGAAACATGGGGTCCAGACGATCTGTCTGAATTGATTTTTAACCCTGATTCTATCGTCCAATTTTGCGACAAATTTATCGAAGTCGGGGGGATCGGAGGAAAGGTATCATTGATGACTAGTGGCAGACAGGCCTTGCAGTTTCTTCTCTCTAACCTACCGCGTGTCCCAGGCCGCACGGATGTACTGCTAAGTGCCTTCAATTGTCCCGTCGTCGCACATGCAGTGCGTAGCGCCGGGTATCGACCCGTGTTTTATGACTTTTCCTCAGTGTTAGGGAACGTTAACTGGCACGACGTTGCAAAGGGTATCAACGCGCGAGTAGCAGCAATTATTGTCTCTCATTTCTTTGGCGCACCAGCGGACGCTGAGGTCTTACGCTCGCCAGCACGCCATCAGGGGGTCTACATTATCGAAGATTGTGCGCTCACTTTTGGTGCATCGGTCCGTGGTATGCCAGTCGGCTCCTTGTGGGATGCTGCAATATTCTCCTTTAATTACGGCAAACCGATATCCTTGTGTGGCGGCGCTGCACTGGTGCTGAATGCGGACGTGTTGCAACAAATTTCACCGCCAGTCAGTCATATAGACAACGCCAGTGAGAAACAAGAAATTGAGATGTATATGGACGTGCTTGCAAATAGTAGACGGGCAATACGACCGGTTTCCCCGCCGCTCGAACTGGTACATCGTGTGATGCGGCGGCTGAGGCTTATGAAGCCGCTCACACCGCGACTCGCACAAGGATTTGGACGAGTACGTGCAGCTCTTGGTCTCATTTGTTTGGCGCGATGGGCCCATACTCAGACAATTCGAAATGCGAATGCTAATTTCATCGCCGCGCATGGCATTCCGTTGTGGCATATCCCAGATGGCGCTAGGCCATCTTGGTTGCGGCTCAGAGTAACTCTTCGTGATAAAAAAGCTCTGGTAGCTGTAAGTAACTACATAAAGAATCAGGGTATTAGAGCCGGAAACTTCAATTGGCCAGTAGTTGATTCAAAAGCCAAACACTTAACCTGGGCAACGCAAGCGGCAAAGTGGGGGATTGATGTTCCTATTCACCAAAATATGACAACTGATGATCTTAAATTCGTAGCTGAAGTACTGGCACCGTTCGTACTAGATAATTCAGATTCCCGTGATAATCAGAAAAGCTAATTATGCATTAATGCATACTGAGATTGGGCACGGGTATGAATTCAGAAGTATTTTAAGGGGTGTTTCCGGAGAATACTCGAGGAAATTTCTTTCTAAGCTTTCGCAAGAATAATCGTAGGTGAATCAGGTTGTTGCCGCGGAGGCGCAACGTGGTCTTGAACGAGGAACGTTTTGGCTATCTGATACAACTGTAACTCACACCAATAGTACATACATCGAAGGTGAGTGATCTGGTGGCAGATATGGCGACCATTGACCACTAGCATGAGAATTGCATTACTTCGATGTTATAACAAACAGTGCATATTAGGCTGGATACTCGCCTCACAAGGTGAAATTGGCAACACATCTAGAATTGACACGACAGGGCACACAGATGAGTTGAATTTAGAAATCGCTAGCAAAGTAAGTTAAAGTTAAATATAAAATACTACAGAATGCTAGCATATACGTATCGAAAGTTAATTAAAACCCCATAATCGTATACTTATGACTGTTGAATCTCGACATACACAGGGTGTCGCGGCTCACCATGACAAGCTTGCAAAGCATGGTATTTATGCCTTGCTTGCGCCGCAAAATCGCGGAGGCCGCAAGAGCGAATATGTTACAGCGGTTTTTGATGAAGCCTTGCTACCTCTAATTAAAGAAAATCATTTTTCCTCACTGATCGACTTCGGCTGTGGTACTGGGATATTTTGTCGCCGGATATCAAATTTTGTGGAGAATGTGACAGGAGTAGATATTTCTTCAGTAGCTCTAGAGGTTGCCAAAGATTTGTGTAAAAAGATTCCAAATGTAAATTATTATCTTACTGATGGTGAACATCTACCATTTTCGGGTAAGAATTTTGACTGTGCTGTAGCTAGAGAAGCACTAATGTATGTTCACGATTCACAATTCGAAATCGTCCTACAAGAGGTGTATAGAGTTCTCAAACCCGGTGGAAGCTTCTTAGTACTTGATCAGGTTTCTGATGACCCTCATTGGCAGCATTACCCGGGCATGCCACTTCAAATAAAACGACCGCCATGGAGTATCCGAAATTGCGCTGCGCGAGTGGGATTCGTTCTTCAGTCTGAGTACGCTGTTAGAACGCCGCGCTTTCCTACAGTGTATTTGGCATGGTCGGGACTTATTCCACGTGCGTTTATCCCCAACCTTGCAAGATTCGAGGTTGCTTGGCATCGTCGACATGTAAAACCTAAAAATCGTTGGTGGAACTCTCTATTTTTATTTTCCAAACCTCGATGAATAAAGCTGAAATTCGAGTAATTTCTCGGGCAGAATATGCAGATTTTCTGTCATCCGTACCGCATTCTCTGTTTCAACAGTTGGAATGGCTGACACTTATGGAACGTCTGTATCCGTTGCAAATTGTTCCTCTAGGTTGTTTTATCGAACAACAAATACGAGCAGTAATTCCGCTGATGCGACGTAGGTTTGGTCTGGCAACGATTTATGGGGCACCGTTACGCAAATGCACCGTCCCGCCAGCGACATCATTTTGTGCGCCCGCCACAGAGGCGGCTGTAGCACTCGGTGCGCTTGAAAGGTGGGTTCGCCGCAACGGTATTGGCTACGTACAAGCGACGTTGCCCATCGCGCTAAAACCGCCAGCTGCCACCGGTGATGCGATTGAGCGACTGGATAATCTTGAATTGCGTCTCAACCGACCGTTGTCCGAGCTCTGGCAATTGCTCGCGAAGAAGACCCGTTACACAGTGCGCCGGGCTATCAAGGATGGGATCAAACTTCATTGGGCTTTTAGTCCAAGCTTCATGGGTGCGCAGGAGCAACTCTTACACGATACTTACACTCGACAAGGAACCCGGCCGAACTACCCTCTACAGCTCTACAAAGCTTTACTCGATAATCGACATGCTACGGGCTTGCGTATTTTGTATGCGAGCTTCGAAGGCCGTGTGGTTGCCGCCGCTTGGCTTCTAACGGACAGACAGCGTTGCTACTATTGGGATGCGGCCAGCGTGGACGAGGGTAGGGAACTTAATGCAAATCAGCCGCTAGTCTGGTGCATGATCCGTTGGGCACAGCGTCGTGGACTCGAGGCCATCGACTTCGTCGGCACCGCCAGGGGCGGACGTGGCGGTAGCCGGCCTGGGATTGGGCACTTCAAGCGCTCTATGGGGGCAGAGGCGGTCGATTATCGTATTGTCTACTGGTATTCGCCTGTTTATAGATTTGCGCTGCATATCTACCGGTGGTTGGCTTGGCTCAGGCGCCAACTGTCCAAGCTGAAGAGCATGTAGGATGGCAGAAATCGCTGAATCTCTTGAATTCCGTCTACAACCTCCGAAACCACCCCGTTATCGGCTTCCTCCTGTTGTTCAGCCAAATTGGTATGTGGCTGATTTATTTGCTGGCTTACATGGCGATCCAGCTAGTCGGCTGAGTCAAGTGCTTTGTGCACGTTATGGCGCCCGTTATTGTTTGTTGCTGGATCGTGCGCGTTCGGGTTTGTATCTATTGTGTCGTGCATTCGGGCTAGACGATGAATGGATCCTTACTTCATTAATGCACCGTCCTTCAGCCGTATTGCTAAAGGAATATTGCAATAGTCTGGCCTTAGCCGATGTGGATGACGGCTTTTCAATCAAACCGGATTCCATTAAGCATTTGCTTTCATCCAGAACTTGCGCAGTTTTGGCAACACATATCTATGGCAAGGCGGCTGACCTTTCAACCCTACGTCGCCTTGCCGATGCCCATAAGTTGATTCTCATAGAGAATGCAGTGCACATGGCTGGTGGATATGAGATTGATGGACGTCGTATCGGTAGCTGGGGCGATGCTACGTTGCTCAGTTTCAATGTTGATAAGCCGCTGGGTGCGATCCTCGGGGGTGCAATTCTCACCAGCCGCGATGATATCTGGCAAGCAATCAACCGCCATGATCTTGGTCCGCCGAATGGCAAGGAGGCTCGCGAGCGTATTTTGAAGACCTATCTGGCTTACCGCCTTAAAGACCTGGTTTTACGTTTCCCACTTGCCAGTCAGTATAGGGCTGCATCAGACGGGGTTGCAGAAGTTGAGCGATTCAAGGCCAATAGTTACAGCTCCTATACACCACGAAAAATTCACCGGTTGCAAGCCGGGGTGGCACTCCAATGTGTATTGCGCGAACCGGATATCCAGGCAAGCCGTTATCGCAATGCAATACGACTAAATGATCAATTGCATGATTTAAAACAACTCATGTTGCCGGAGAATACAGCCAGCCGCCCGCATGTTTATACCTATTACCCAGTCGTTTTGCGAGACGGGTCCCGTTACCAACTGGGTGATCGTTTGGCGAAAATGGGGATTGAAAGCAAATGGCGTTATTATCCGCTCCATCTGCAGCCTGGATTCACTGATTTGAGACGCGATGATATGCAATATACGGAGTGGCTTTGGAAACAGCATTTATTGCTGCCTGCGGGAGCAGCAACGAATCCTGAGCAAGTTGATTATTTAGCGAAGAGTGTGAGAACAGCGCTGATTTGAAAATAGCCCGTTGATTTAAGGTTTGCGTAAAACAAATACGAATGCTGGAGACGCAAAAGTCAGTATATCCAGCAATCGCTCCGGTGCTATTGCTAGCATTCGCCAAAAAAACCGGCTGCGGTTATAGTCCGCAGGATGACGCAGTATGTACGGGACTGCATTAAAAACCTCAAAATCCGCGAGCCAGCGGCGTAGTTGCCAGTAAGTGGTCGAGTTGGCATCCAGCACCATTTCGGAACCCAGCATGCGCATCAGGCTCACCGCGGTTGACCTCGGCAGCCAGTGTACAAATGGCCAAAACGTGTGCGGTTCGATCGGGAAAAGCAAATTAGGCCCGGCAAAATAAGCCAATCCACCTGGCCGCAATGTGTTATAAATAAAGCGTATGAGCTTAACGGGATCAGGCACATGTTCATAGACTTGATTGCAGACAATGACATCTGCTGAGCTGACTGGAACAGGCGTAGTGTCATAGCTTCCTCTGATAAAATCCAGATTCGAATATTTATCTAGTAACACCTTCCAATCAGACCAGGGCTCCGGGTCAATCCCAGTTATTTCTCGCACGTGTGCTGCAATCTCCGCAGCAATACCGCCACTGCCACAGCCAATGTCGAGCCAGCTGGCGTCAATAACATCGAAAGTAGAGAATTGTCTCAGTGTAGTCAGAAGCGCATGTGCTTTCTGCGGGCGATTTTTATTTCCCCAACTAGGTTGGACTATCGGCGTAATGACTGGTGTCTGAGTCATGCACTTATTGTTTTTAGAAAGATGGCAACCGTGTTTTCTACCTGAAATGCCGCAGCCGCAGTGAACAGACCCTGATCATATTGCCTGGGGGATATCGAAAGCGCATGACTTATGGCCTGTGCCAGTCCAGAACTACTGACTTGGTCGGCAGCTATTCCGCAATTATATTTATTGATTAAATCCGGTAGATCTCCAACTGGAGTCGCAATGACGGGGCGATGCATTTGCATGGCATCAGAGAATACAATGGGAACGCTTTCCACACGCGACGGGATGAGAACGTAATCAGACCATTCGAACAATTCTCGAGCCGCAGCCAGATCTTGGTATCCATGCAGCTCGACGGGTCGTCCAGCCTTGGTTAAGGCATCGACTTTCTCGCTCAATAGGGTCTCAAGTGAACCGCCACCGCATATTCGGATGGCCTTAATTTTTGCCCAGTCTATTTCGGATAGCAGGGTAAGTGAGTCGAGTAAGACATCGGGCCCCTTATTGGTATGCCAGCGCCCGAGAAATGCAAGCCGGTATGGCGGTGCCGGATTTAAATCTCTTATTCCTGGTGGCCCAAACACCCGGCTACTTGGAAGAAATTTACATTCCCGGCCGCTGATATGTTGTACATCCGTTGCTAGTCTGATGCCATCGGCAAAGCAATGGCTCGCGTCGCGTAAAACTTGAGCCAGACGGCTGCGGATCAGTGGTATTTGACCGAGCCCCCAGATGTCGCTGCCGAGTGCCCATACAGAGTACTGAATTGAAAACTTCCGCATTACGCGCCTAGCCCAGCCACCTGAAGGCAACGCCCAAAGCGCGAACACATGATCAGGACGATTTTCGCTACAGGATCGAATTACAGCGTTTTGTCCTGCACTCAGAGTTCTTACGATCGCAATCCAGTCACGAGCATTCAGAGGGTTTAGCAATGATAATGGCAGCCATGGAACTGCGAAGCGTGTAATTCTTAGGTGCCCATCGAGATCACATCGGTTCTTGGTACCGGGAGCTATGACCTCAACATCGACGCCTTGTTGTACCAGGGTATTCGCGAAATCTTGCACAAACAATCCCGCTGCGGCCGACCCCTCGCTGACGTCTGGATAGGATGTGGTAATGAGTAATAATTTCATCCGGTTTTTTCTGCCACCAGACGGTAGCTCAATGGCATAAAAGTATCGGGTTGTAGGATCTTGCCCAGCAGCCAACCGACAACATTCACGATAGGGATAAACACTACAATCACAGGTAACAAAATCAACTCAACGCGGCGACGTGTTAGCGCATTCAAACCGCTTTTAGCGAGAGCCATCGTAGTCAGTGCAGCTGAAGTTTCGATTGGGTGACCGCGGGCAGTAAAATCCACAACTTTGAATCCATATCGTGTCACAAGCTCATGCAATCCATCGTGAGTCCAGCGCTGATAATCGTTTGGCGCATCATGCACGGGATACATAAAGGGAACCTGTAGGATCAGATGACCACCGGTTTTCAGAATGCGGGCAGCTTCTTTGATTGCGGCTTCAGGCGAACGCAAATGTTCTAGGACATCCATGAGTAGTACGGTGTGTGCCGCAGAATCACAAAATGGTAGATGTGCCGCGTCACCAAAGACATCAGGCTGTCCGGGATATCCCTGTGCAATTGTGGGTGGGTAATCGACGCCGATGTAGTGTGCTGCCGTACTTACACAGGAAGCCAACCAGCGATCACCACAACCAATGTCTATGACGATGCCCTTCGCCCAATGATTAATTATATGCCGCTCTCCTGATGTTCCCCGTAATATGAGCCATTGCGGGTGAAACGGAGTGCGGTTTAAGGGTTTTATCAGTTGGCGCAGACGGGGATACAGCACGACTAAAAATGATACGGCCGCGCGTTGTCGCAACGGCCTGAGATATTAATTTGATATGTATAATGGTTATGCAAATTCTTCAAAGTAAATTGGTTGTCAGCGGTTGTTCTATCACTACCGGCATTCAATATCATGAAATCTGAAATCAGGTGATTACCCATGGCCGGTATCCGTATAGAGCAATGAAGTAATCTGTTCTGACACAAGTCCAATGAGAAAAATCAGCACAGAAGTGATGAATAACAATGCGCTCATGTTTGTGAAACGATGATCAGTTATGTAGGTATATAGATAATAAAGAAAACTTGTCATGAAAAATACGAAACTAATCGGCAGGAAGATCTTGAGGGGCGAGTACAGTGTGCCAACCTTGAATATTATCAATAGAAAACGTATGCCATCGCGGATTGGATTGATATGACTTTTGCCGACACGCTTACTGGCCGTGATCGGCATGTAAGCAACTCCATAACCAACCCGGAAGAATGCCATGGTGACGGTAGTAGGGTAGGAAAAGCCATTGGGTAGGAGATGCAGAAACTCCTGGAAATAGCCCGCTTTAACTGCACGAAATCCGGATGTCAGATCTGGTATACGGTGCCCCACCATCAGACTGGCTAGTCCATTGTATATACGGTTTGCCAGTCTCCGGCCCATGGAAGCCTGAGAATGACTATCGCGTGCTCCCACCACCATGTCATAACCGGAATGCAGTTTCTCCAATAAGGGTTGGATATCGTTTGGGTCATGTTGTCCATCGCTATCCATAAATACCAGTACATCGCCAGTAGCTTGCCGCGCCCCGGATTTGATGGCGGCGCCGTTACCCATGGAATAAGGATGGCGGATAACTCGCGCACCGTTAGCTTGCGCAACTTTGGCAGTGTCATCCGTAGAGCCATCGTCGACCACCAGCATTTCGGCCTGCGGGTATAGCTCATGGAGCCGGGTCAATAATGCCGGCAGAGCCGCTGCTTCATTCTTGGCAGGCAGGATGATGCTAAGGGTCTGCGATTGTTCCGGCATGGGGATGGCTCCGGTCGCTGAATGCCCAGCAATATAGCATCATTTAATCATGGGTCGCAGATACAGGGATCGTGCCGAGTTGTTTATTGATTGGAATGCCGGGCAGACACTGTTTTGATCTCAGCGATCTGCTTCTTAAGGTCCGCGATGACTGGATTGAGATTTCCCAAGTGGTTCAGAGCGACCACGCTCTGTAAATCCTGTTCCGCCAGGTTCTGATCCCCCAGGGCGATATCCAAGGTCACCACATTGATGTGGTATTGGGGCACAGAGGGCACCAGTTCTGCTGCCTGTTGCATGAGGTCGCGGCTCTTGTGCAGATTTCCATCTGGTCCTTGGCTGAGGAAATTTCCGTACTCAGTCAGGATATTGGCATAAACATCGGGGTTTTCACGGATGCGGAGGTTGGCCAGGGCCGCATCGAACAGGGATTGCAGTTCTTTGGGTGGAAAATGGCAATTGTCGGCTTCCTGACACTGCACCAAACTCGTGATCCCCTGCTGATCGGAAGAACTGATGGCGTGGGTGCGCAGGCGCTCGGCCATGCTCTTAAAGTTCTCCGGATCGTTGTCACCCGTCGTCTGGCTTTCCAACAAAGCTAGGGCCGCGCCGGGAATTATGCCGGAGTTTGGCAGTGACTGCGAGTGTGCCAGGGCCGCTTCAGCTTCCGGCAATAACTGCTTTTCACCCGCCAACAATACCAGGTTGGTGAGTTCCTGCCCAAGGGCATAGGTTGCATACGGTGACTGGGGGTGATTCGCCGCCTGTGTTTTCACCAATGACAAGGTGCTGCGCCACACGTAGGCGCGCATGCCGGTGACCGCGCCGTAGGTGAGTACCAAAGCCAATAATATGCCGATGCGATAACGCATATTCAGCAAGCGGGAATATTCTGTAAGTATAAAACCGAACACCGCAATCAGGATACCTATGTCGGCCAGATAATTACGGTGTTCGAACGCGATCTCCAACGGCCACACGGTGGATTCGAGCAACTGGCCGGTGAAGAACCACAGAATCCCGAATGCAATCCAGGGGCGTTTCTTCCAGGTGAGAACCGCAGCGATAAGCAGGGCACCCAACCCCAGAATGGACAGCAGTGTCGTAGGTGGCGTCAGCAAACCCGTGGAGAGTGGGATGTCGTCGTGATACAGGCCCAGGTCCGGCAGGCGCGGGAACAGCGTCCAGCGGATGTAATCCCAGACCACCCGCGATTCTGTCAGCAATCGTTCACTGAGTGTGAAATCGCGTCCCGCATAACTCAACGGTGCGCCATGGTGGATTCCGAACAGCCATATCATTCCCAGACAAACAGGCAGTATCAGGAATAATCCAAAGAAAATACCCAATCCGAACTTGTAGGAGCGATGATATTCATCGCGATCTCCCGAGATCCAGTTAACACCGCCATTGAAATGGAATACACACAGTTCGATGACCAAAAGATAGACCGGTAGCAGCAATCCGGTTTCCTTGCTGAGGATAGCCAGCAATCCGCTGACCAAAGTACCGATATACAGCCACCACCAGCCCGATTTGCCAACCTGCATGCGCTGACGTGCGTGCACATAACAAAGGCATCCCACCAGAATGAACAGTGAGCACAGGCTGGTTTCCCGCTGTACCACATACAGCACAGACGTCAGGTTGAGCGGATGCAGCAGCCAGGCGGATGTGCACAGCAACGGCAACCAGAATACGACAATGGATGATTCAAGGAAATCTTTTTCCACCCAGTATCGGGCAATCTTGCGCAGCAATGCGAAGATCAGTACGCCATTTAGCAGGTGGATGACAAGATTGGTTATCTTGAAGGCACTGGTGTCTAGATCATTAAAATAGATGTTCAACGTAAATGACAGCATGCTGAGCGGGCGCCTCATGGGCCCAGTGTCCGATGACAGCATCGCTTGCGCCAGCTGATCCCAAGTGAGACTGTGAATAACGAGTGCCCGATTCTGCAAGATGCTGGTGACGTCGTCGAATGCGAAGGGACCATGCAAACCTGGAAGATAGGCCAGCACCGTTAACAGTAGGGTTATAAATAAAGCGATATAAGGGTAGAGGCGCGATAATGGCATGGAAACAAAAGTTCTCATTTGCTTAGTTACGCAACACATTTATTGGCTTATCAGGACATGAATTATAGGCGGAATGAGAATATTTACCTGTCAGTGTGCGTTGGCTTTGCGGCGGCCGCTCGCGCAGCTGCTAACCTGGCGTTTAGCTGCTTTATATCGTAATCCAGATTTCCGAATTTATTCATGCGCGACAACATTTGAATTTGGTCCTCGGCTTTTTGAAAATCCCCAGTTACGATATATCCCTTAGCTAAATTGATCTGATATTGTGGGACTTGCGGTTTGAGGTTGGCCGCTTGTTGCATGGCAGCCATAACTTCAGTGAGCGGATGTCCGGTAAAAGTAAGGTAGTTGCTGTATAGCACCCATAAATCCGGATTTGCTTTGGTTCGCTCTGCGGAACGAAATGCTGCCTGGATAAGAGAATGGATTGTTGACGAGAACATTTTGCAGTCCGTGGGGATACAGTTAACTAACATATTAAGCGAACTTATGTCTTCGACGCCGAGCGGGTGGCTAAGCAAGATATCTTCAGTTTGACGCTGCCAAACGGGGTTAACCGGCAGCTTCAGTTTTGCACTGATCAATATCATGGCGGTATCCGGCATGATATTACTGCTCAGGTTAGCAGCCTTGGTTAGGGATTCAAAAGCTTTGTTTGGATCCTTCAGGGCGCCAGCCATGGCAAGATTTGCATATTCTTTCCCTAACTCATATACCGATCGTTCCGACTTGGGATGGTGTACAGCTTCGTAGTAACTAAAATCCAGCATGCTGCCCCATTCATTGGCACGTAACAGTGTAACCGAAAATAATACCGGAATAGCAATCGCTGCGATGGCCCAGCGCAGAGACGTACGTGTGTGATAGCGGCCTTCTGATGTGGGCAACAGCAGCAGGCTGAAAGCAGCCAGCAACAGTCCGTAATCCGGCAGGTAGTTGCGATGCTCAAAAGCGATTTCCAGCGGCAGGATGGTGGACTCCATACTCTGTCCAGCGAAGAAGAAAAGAATGCCAAGGCTCAGCAGTGGCCGCTGTTTACGCTGAAACCACGCCAAGCCAGCAAAAGCAATGAGTGCAAGGAGGCTCCATAAGGTAGTCAGCGGTGTCAGCAGGTTCTTCGAGAGCGCGATATCGCCATGGTAGAGTGCCAATTGGCGTATATCAGGAATGTAGGTCCATTTGATATAGAGAAAGATTACGCGAAATTCGGTTAGCAGGCGTTCTGTTAACGTGAAATTTCTGATGGTATATCCACTTAGAAAAAGATTTGCGTGAGTCAGCAGGAGAATAAACCCAAGTACGCCGGGAATTATCAGATAACATATGTAAAAGATCAGGATATCTTTCGAAATGCTTTGGCGGTTATTGCGGAATCCAAAAATCAACCACTCAATTACCAATAAATACATTGGCAAGAGTGCCGCATCCTCCTTGCAGAGCACGCCGAGCAGGCCGAAAACCGGCGTCACTATCCACACCTGCGGCCAGCCGGTTTTACCGGACTGCATGCGTTCACGGCCATAGACATACGCCAGCATGCCGGCCAGGGTGAATACCGTTGCCAGGCTGGTCATGCGCTGCACAATGTAAAGTACTGCGGTGAGATTCAGGGGATGCAGTGCCCAGGCAGCGGCGATCACCACACTTGCCCAGTTGATGTGTGCATGATCCCAGTCGAATTGATAGCGCCGTTTACAGTTCAGCAATAGCCGATAGGTCAGCCACAGGATCAGCAGCCCATTGATGAGATGGATAACGAGATTCGTGAGCTTGAAGGAAAATGTACCATCGCCAAAGAAATAAACATTAAAGGCAAAACTCACCATGCTGATGGGCCGGTACAAAAAGCCGGATTGGGACGAGAACGCCGCTCTCAGCAATTGATGTAGTGTGAGGCTGCTGATGCGCAGCGCCGGATTGTTGATAATATTGGGTGTGTCGTCAAACAAGAAGGGACCGTGTAATCCCGGGTAATAGGCGATGGCCGTGGCCACCAGCATGGTAATAACGGCGATAAACAGCAGGGCGTGTTGTCTGCTTTTGTTATCGAATCGCATTAATTATTCAATCAGAAAAAAATGCCCCGGCTTAGGCCGGGGCATGAATGTTGCAAAAATGTACTTATCCGCGGCAATTTTGCGGCAGGTATTTCGGAGGTACGGTAGTATTGCCCGATGGACCTTGGGTTATAGCATCAACTGTAATAGTAGCGTAACCACATTCCCATGCGATACCGCCCACTTCAGTAATTGGAACGAGTGTAAGCACTAACCCGTTTAACTGCGGTGCCGCAGCATTATAGGTGATGGTAATTACACCACCCGTACCCTGAGCTGTGCCATTTGTGACCGAAACGGATGCTACATAGGTGCCTGAGATGCTAGAGCCGCCCGGCAAGCCATAGCTTATATTGGTACCGGTAGTTGGCATCGCGCCGTTTGCCTGGAAGGTTTCAGCCACAGCGGTCTTGGCTGCCGCTGCCAGATTCAGGCCCTCGGTGACCTTGGTACGGGTCACGTAATCCTGGTACTGTGGAATGGCGATGGCCGCCAGAATGCCGATGATCGCGATCACGATCATCAACTCGATAAGGGTAAAACCCTTCTGTGCCTTGTTCATGTCCATAACTCCTTAAAAGTGAAAGTACAATTGGCGCACAAGGGCGCTTTCGCTCTAGAATCAAGCAATCAGCGTGCCAACCCATCATCATCGAAAATATAACAGAAAATACTATACATATAGCTATGAAAGGCAAAAGAACTGACACACGTTGTCAGTTTTTGACAATTAGTGTCAGCCGCGGCAGTTCCCCGGGAGGTATTTAGGAGGTACCGTTGTGCCGGCCGCAGGTCCGCCAACCGTATTGCCGTCGATGGTCACGCTGCTATAACCACAGGCCCAGGCAATCGATGCATTGGGGCTGGTAGCTGGGGTTAGTGTTAGCAGCATGCCGGCGGGGAGGCCTGCGCCTAAATTCCCATTGTAATCAATAACGATTTTACCCGAGCCGGCATTCACTATGATGCTGGCAACATACCTACCCGAAATGCTGCCGCTACTCGGCAAACCATAACTGGTATTAGTGCCGGTAACTGGCAAAGCACCGTTTGACTGGAAAGTTGCAGCCACAGCGGTCTCGGCTGCTGCCGCCAAGCTCAGACCTTCAGTGACTTTGGTGCGGGTCACGTAATCCTGGAACTGGGGAATCGCGATGGATGCGAGTACGCCGATGATAGCGATGACAATCATCAGCTCGATCAGCGTGAATCCTTGTTGTGTTCGCATGATACATAATCTCCGGAACAGCTCTATTTATAACTACACGAAGCATGTTTCATGCCAACTGTATTATTGAGTTCAGCAGGGAGTTTTAACGGATGGAAAAAAATTAGCCGTTAGAGCGGCGCGATAGGCAGTAGTAATTCTTAAACTCTTTAAATCTTCGATTCTAGAATCGTAGCGAGTATCGCCACTTATCTATAAGAATTGATTGGTTTTATTCCAGTCCGAGTTTCTTGATGCGGTAACGCAGCTGCCGGAAACTCATGCCCAGTAATTTGGCAGCCGCAGTCTTGTTGTAGCGGGTCTCTTCCAGGGCTTTGCGGATGGCTTCTTTTTCCAGGTCGCCCAGGTAACTGCCCAACGGCATGGTCCTGTCGTCCATGTTGGTATCATCGGGATCATGGGCAACGATCCTGGGAGCTTGCGATTCAGCGGGTTTGCGCAGATGGATGTCTTGGGCGCGGATCACGTTAGCTTCAGCGAGTGTCAGGGCACGTTCCAGGATGTTTTCCAGTTCCCGCACGTTGCCCGGGAAGGCATAACTTTGCAGGAAACTGAGTGCGTCGGGCGCCAATTGCAGCATGGGCCGTTTGTGGGTGCGTGCCAGACGCTCCAGGATATATTCCGCCAGCAAGCCCAGGTCTTCCTTGTGTTCCCGCAGGGCCGGCACATGCAGTTCGATGACATTGATGCGGTAATACAGATCCTCACGGAACTTGCCGCTGTGCACCAAATTCACTAGTGAGCGATGGGTGGCGGACAGGATGCGCACGTCCAGCGGCACTTCCTTGGCAGCGCCCACCGGGCGCACGGCTTTCTCCTGGATGACGCGCAGCAGTTTCACCTGCATGTGCAGTGGCAGGTCCGCCACTTCGTCCAGGAACAGCGTGCCGCCTTGGGCCGCCTGGAACAGGCCTTCCTTGTCGGCCACCGCTCCGGTGAAACTGCCTTTCTTGTGGCCAAAGAATTCACTCTCCATGAGTTCCGTGGGGATGGCGCCGCAATTCACCGCCACGAATGCGTGGTCCGCACGCGGGCCGTTCTCGTGGATCAGCCGTGCCACCAGTTCCTTGCCGGTGCCGGATTCGCCGCTGATATGCACCGGCGCCTGGCTGCGCGCCAGTTTGGCTGCCATGTTGCGCACATCCTCGATCGCCTGGGACTTGCCGAACAACCGTGTCAGGCTGCGGGCCGCAGCCGGCCCACGATGCTCGCGCAGCTTGAGAGCGGTGTTCACCATGTTGCGCAAATCGGTTATGTCCAGCGGCTTGGAAACGAAGTCGAAGGCACCTTTTTTGAGGGCCTCGACCGCTGTCTCCACGTTGCCGTGGGCGGTGATCACCGCCACCGGCACCTGCGCCATGTGTTTCTGGATGTAGGTCACCAGATCCAGGCCGCTGCCATCCGGCAGTTTCATGTCGGTGAGGCACAAGTCAACCGGGCGCGATTGCATCAACTGCAGCGCCTCCGCGAGGGTGCCGGCGGTGGTGCTGTCTACGTCCATGCGTTCCAGGGTGAGCTGCAGCAGCTCGCGGATGGCGGGTTCGTCATCCACGATAAGTGCCAGAGGTTTGCTGTTCATGTGCTACGTCAGCCAACTATCAGAGGTGCCAAACTGGATGCGGAAGCAACTGCCGCCTTCGACACGCCGTTCGTATAACAGCCGTGCCCGGTTACATTCGCAGAGTTCGCGCGCAATGAAAAGCCCCAGGCCGGTGCCGCGGGGATTGGAGGTGTAAAAAGGCTCGAATAAGTGCTCGGCGATGTCTTGTGGCACGCCCGCGCCGCGGTCCAGGACCGCCAGTTCGATGCCTCCAGGAACAGGCAGCGGGCTGATGCGGTACTCGATGAGCGGCAGGCTGTCGGGCTCGGCGGGCTGGCCATAGCGCAGGGCGTTTTCGGAAAGGTTCCAGGCTATCTGGTAGAGATGCGCTGGATCCACCCGTACGCGCACGTCCTCCTGGGTCTCCATACGCACGGTCAGTGACTGGCCGTTGAGACCCTGGCGGTCACGGAACTCGGCGACGAAATCCCTCAGCCAGGGGCCCAATTCCAGTTCCTCGGCGCGTGTGGCCTCGCGGCGCGACAATTGCAGGATGGTCTCGACCATGCGTTCCATGCGCTGTGCGTGCTCGGCGATGATCTCCGTGAAGCGGCGATCGTTGCCCTGCAGTTCGCCGGACTCGGCCAGCAACTGGTTGGCGTGGCTGATGGCGGCCAGAGGATTGCGGATCTCGTGGGCGATGCTGCCGGTCAGCCTTCCCAGGGCGGCAAGCTTCATTTGTCGCACCTGTTCGCTCATCAGTTCTGAATCTTCCAGAAATATGAGCGTGCCGGCATTGCTCTCGGGTGTCAATTGGGTGAAATGCGGGATCACCGGCTTGCCATCTTCCGAATTGAAGGAAGCCGAGTGTTGGTAGTTATCCTGCCGCCAGGCATCCAGTTCCTGTTTGAGCCTCGGCGACAGATCGCTGATCTCGAAATCACGCATGCCCTTTTTATTAAAATTGGCGAGCGCTGCGTCGTTGATGAGGCGCACTTTGTCTTTCTGATCCACCACCACCACGCCGGTGCGCATGCGGCGGATGATGTAATCATTGAGCTGCGCCAGATTCTGCAGGTCCACGCCGCGCTGCAACGCCAGCGCTTCACTTTCCCGCAAGCGTCTTCCCAGATAGCCGCCTGAGAGAGTGGCAATAAACAGGATCAACCCCAGCACACCTACCTGCACATAACCTTCCGGGGCGGCAGTACTGAACAGGATCAAATAGGTGTGATCGGCAAGGATCAGCAGCGCAGCAACGGCCGCGAATGCCAGGCTGCTGCGCCAGGGCATAAGTACACTGCCGGTGACCAGGAACACGAACAGCAAACCGCCCAGACCGCCGGTGGGGCCGCCGCTGGCGTGCATCAGCAGCGATACTGCGAAGATGTCGGCCACCATTTCGATCTGGGCCTGCATGGCGAAGCCTGGTCGCCGTGCATGCAGGCTGAAACCTGTGAGCACGCAGAAGCCTAGATAGACGATACCGGTCCACAGGAACAGGTCCGGATGGGCAGTACCCAGCAGCCGTGATGAACCGCCGGCATATACCAGCACCACCAGTAACCCGACCAGCAGCCGGTATACATTCAGCAGCCGCAGCAATCGCCATGGCAGGCTGGACGTTGACGGCAGCGTTACCGATTCCGCAGTCTGACTTAAAGTACTAGCGAGCGATGACTGGCTCACGCTGAATTCCTGCCTTTGCGAATGCCGCTGCTATGCCTCAAAATACCGCCTTTCTTCCCCATTACAAAATTTCCTGGCCATGAATCTGCACGAGTATCAGGCGAAACAGCTGTTTGCAGCATACGGTATCCCGGTTCCCAATGGCCGTCCGGCGAAATCCCCGGCGGATGCTGTGGCCGCGGCCCAAGCCCTGGGCGGCTCAGTATGGGTGGTCAAGGCTCAGGTGCATGCCGGCGGACGCGGCAAGGCTGGCGGCGTCAAGCTGTGCCGAAACACTGAAGAAGTGCGCGCGGCGGCCGCCAATATGCTCGGCAAGCGTCTGGTAACCCACCAGACTGGTCCCGAAGGACTGCCGGTCAGTATGCTGCTGATCGAAGCCGGTTCCGATATCGCCCGCGAATTGTATCTTTCGGTGCTAGTGGACCGCAGCCGCGAACAGCTGGTGTTCATGGCGTCGGCCGCCGGCGGCATGGAGATCGAAGAAGTAGCAGCGAATACGCCGGAGAAGATTTTCCGGGTACATGTGCATCCGGCCGCCGGTATCCAGCCCTATCAGGTTCGCGAACTGGCCTTCGGTCTCGGTATCACCGAGAAAAGCCAGATGGCGACTTTCAGCAAGATCGTCAATGGTCTGTACACCCTGTTCATGGAGAAGGATGCCAGCCTGGTAGAAGTCAATCCACTCATCGTCACCACCGACGGCGGGGTGCTGGCGCTGGATGCCAAGCTCAATCTAGACGACAACGCCCTGTTTCGCCATCCGGATCTGGCGGCCATGCGCGATGCCTCCCAGGAGGATGCGCGTGAAAACGAAGCCAGGCAGCACGAACTCAATTATGTTTCCCTCGACGGCAACATCGCCTGCATGGTGAACGGCGCTGGCCTGGCCATGGCCACCATGGACATCATCAAGTTGTACGGCGGCGAACCGGCCAACTTCCTGGACGTGGGCGGCGGTGCCACCAGCGAACGCGTGACGGCGGCGTTCAAACTCATCCTCTCCAACCGCAGCGTCAAGGCAATACTGGTGAATATTTTCGGCGGCATCGTGCGCTGTGATTTGATCGCCGAAGGCATCATCGCCGCGGTCAAGGATGTGGGCGTGCGCGTGCCGGTGGTGGTGCGCCTGGAAGGCACCAATGTGGAGCAGGGCAAGAAATTACTGGCCCGCAGTGGGCTCGCCATCATGCCGGCCAATGACCTGACCGACGCGGCCAAAAAAGTTGTGGCTTCAATAAAATAATTTGTAGGAGTGGCGATATTCGCCGCGATTATCACGGTCGGGACGGCCGCTCCCACCGTCAAGAACTCCGAGGAATGAAGCATGAGCATTCTGGTCAATAAAAACACCAAAGTAATCTGCCAGGGCTTCACAGGAAAGCAGGGGCGAGGCGGATAAACAAAACATGCCGGTGGCATGTTTTGCCGCCGAGCGCCACGCCATGGGCGAGAGACACTGTTTCGAGCAGGCGTACAGGATGTACGCCTTGGGCCACAAGCGGAGCAGGACTGCGCAGCGCGTGGGCCGGGCAGGTTGGCCCACCAGGGAAGGTTCTGTGCCAAAAGAACCGTTAAATGTTTTTTAAGGATTCGGCGATGAGTATTCTGGTTAATAAAAACACGAAAGTTATTTGCCAGGGCTTCACCGGGAAGCAGGGCACCTTCCATTCCCAGCAAGCACTCGCTTACGGCACCAGGCTGGTAGGCGGAGTAACGCCCGGGCGTGGCGGTGAAAAGCATCTTGGCCTGCCGGTATTCGACACCGTACATGATGCCGTGAAAAAGACCGATGCCGAGGCCAGCATGATCTATGTACCCGCACCCTTCGCCGCGGACGCCATCCTGGAAGCCGCAGATGCCGGCATCAAGCTCATCGTGTGCATCACCGAGGGCATCCCGGTCACCGACATGATCCGCGTCAAGGCCGCGTTCAAGGACAATGACTGCCGGCTCATCGGCCCCAATTGTCCCGGCATCATCACGCCGGGCGAATGCAAGATCGGCATCATGCCGGGCCATATCCACAAGCGCGGGCGTGTCGGTATCGTGTCGCGCTCCGGCACGCTGACCTATGAAGCGGTGTTCCAGACCACCAATCTGGGACTCGGACAGTCGACATGCGTGGGCATCGGCGGTGATCCGGTGCACGGCATGAGCTTCATCGACGTGATCGGGCTGTTCGCGAAAGATCCGCAGACCGAAGGCATCCTCATGGTCGGCGAGATCGGCGGTTCCGACGAGGAAGCGGCCGCGGCTTTCATCCAGCAGCAGGTGCGCAAGCCGGTGGTGGCATATATCGCCGGCGTGACCGCGCCCGCCGGCAAACGCATGGGCCACGCCGGTGCCATCGTGTCCGGTGGTAAAGGTACCGCCGAAGCCAAGTTCGAAGCATTGGAAGCCGCGGGCGTGACCACGGTACGTTCACCCGCGCAACTGGGCAGCGCTATGGCCAAGTTGCTCGGTGGCCAGCGCACCAAATCCACGCGCACCCCCAGATCTAAATCCACAAAAAAGAAAACCAGCAACAAGAAAACGAGCAAGAAGGTAGGCCGTGGGCGTCATTAAGTCTGATACTCGTCCAAGCGTGCTGAAAATCCCTGCCGCAGGCAGGGATTTTTTGTTATGAGACAATAACAATATGAGCGCCAAGTTGCGCATCGTCATGGCCCAGCTGGATCTCCTGGTTGGAGATGTGGCGGGCAATCTCGAACAGGTGATAGCCGCGGCCCATCGCAGTCGCGATGAGTTGCACGCCCAACTGGTGGTATACCCGGAACTCACCCTCACGTCCTACCCGCCAGAAGACTTGTTGCTGCACTCCGGCCTGCGACGCGAAGTGGAGGCGGGAGTGCATCGTCTGATAGATGAAATCCGCGGCATCAGTTTGCTCGTGGGTTATCCGCTGTATGCAGACGGACGTATCTATAACGCAGCCAGCATGATCGGCGACGGCCGGCTGCATGCCATCTATCGCAAACAGGAACTGCCGAATTACAGCGTGTTCGACGAGAAACGCTATTTCACACCCGGCGAACAAGCCACATTGATCGAAGTCGGTGGAGTCCGCATCGGGATCAACATCTGCGAAGACATCTGGCATGCGGGCCCACCGGAGCGTGCGGTCGCAGCCGGCGCGCAGTTGCTCCTGATACCCAATGCTTCGCCGTTCGACAAAGGCAAGCAGCAGCAACGCGAGCAGCTGTTACGGCAGCGGGCCGTCTCCACTGGCATCCCGATCGTATATGTAAACCATGTGGGCGGCCAGGACGAACTGGTATTCGATGGCGGTTCACTGGCTGTGAATGCCGATGGTAGTGTGGCAGTGCGTGCTCCCAGCTTCGAGACAGGCCTTTATCCAATTGATTTCAGCGTTACGGACAACCGGGTCACAGCAATATCCGGCAGCGTGCATGTTGATCGCTGTGAAGAAGAAAGTGTGTATCGCGCCGTGGTGCTGGGTGTGCGCGATTATGCCAACAAGAATAATTTCAAGGGCGCGGTGATGGGGCTGTCTGGAGGTATAGATTCGGCATTGACACTAGCGATCGCCGTAGATGCGCTTGGCAAGCAGAACATTACGGGGGTGATGATGCCCTCACGTTATACCTCGATGCTGAGCATCACAGAAGCTGAGCGACAAGCCGCGCTCCTGGGAGTGGATTGCGAAAGCGTCTCCATCGAGCCGGCCTTCGAAGCTTTCCAGCGGTCACTCAAAACGGTACTCAAGCAGGGTATCGCCGGTATCACGGAACAGAATATTCAGGCGCGCTGCCGCAGCGTGCTGCTGATGGCTATATCCAACCGCACCGGACGCTTGTTGCTGACCACCGGCAACAAGAGTGAGCTGGCGATGGGTTACGCAACGCTTTACGGCGACATGGCTGGAGGATTCGCGCCGCTCAAGGATGTGACCAAGACGCTAGTGTACCGGCTGGCGCGTTATCGCAACGGACTGTCGCCGGTGATACCCGAAGCCATAATCGAACGCGCACCCTCGGCGGAACTTGCTCCTGGCCAGAAGGATGCGGACAGCTTGCCACCCTATGAGGTGCTGGATGCGATCCTCAGCGCTTATGTGGAAGACGACAAGACCGTGGCGGAGGTCGTGGCACTAGGTTACGACGCCAGCATCGTGAAGCAAGTGGCGAGGACGGTGCAGAACGCCGAATACAAGCGACGCCAATCGCCGCCGGGCGTGCGTATCAGCAGGCGTGCCTTCGGCCGCGATCGGCGTTATCCGATCACGTCGGGCTATCACCGCTAATAATATAAATTGTAGGAGCGGCGATGACCGCCATGGATGGCGGAAATGCAGATTTTGCAGGAGCAATAATCTGCCCTCGCCGCGATAAGAATTGGAGCAATCGCCGCCGGGGCGCTCAACACGCGCGGTTTGAACTTGAGATAAGTTCTAATCCCAACAAATACACTATCTCTCACCCCTTTCAGGCTACGCACTCGTGCTTCGCCTGAAAGTCCAGGGCATACATCCCTGTATGCCCGCTCAACGGGGCGATGAGCCATTGGCTCATCGCCTTAATCCGCTTCGCCCTCGGCAACCGCTCCTTGCGTTGCCCTACCTCCTACTTCCCTGTAGTCGTCTCCCGCAGGGGGAGAGGGAATAATAAGGGTTGACGTTAGGAAGGTCCGTGGGGTTTGTAGACTGACGATGCACCTGGGTAATTCAATTCCAGCACTTTCTGTGCGCTGTCGGCCAATTCGATAAGACCCAGTTTGTTATAGGCCGTGGTCAAGATCTGCAAAGCATCCTTGGTACGCGGCGCCTCTTGATAATTGTAAATAATATTGTCAGCCCGCTGAATCGCGGATATCCAGGCGCCTCGGCGCATGTAGTAATCCGCTACCACCCATTCATAGTCAGCCAGCCGGTTGCGCAGGTAGATCATGCGCTGGCGTGCGTCAGCAGCGTATTTTGTATCCGGGAATTTTTGCAGCAACAGCTGGAATGCTTGAAATGATTTCTGGGCTTTATCAGGGTTGCGCTGATAGTTGTCGTGGTTAAATATGCTCAACAGCGGGCCCGGATCAGAATCGAAATTCGCCACGCCCTTCATGTAATAAGCGTAGTCCACATCCGGGTGACGCGGATGTTCGCGAATGAAACGGTCGGCGCTGTCCACCGCGGTGTCGTCATCACCGTTCATGTAATTGGCATAGATGAGATCCAGTTGCGCCTGGGTACCATAGACGTCGAAGGGGAAGCGTGCTTCCAGAGTCTGCAGGCGGGTGAGGGCCGTCTTATAGTTGCCTGCTGTCAGGTTGGCCTGGATCGATTTGTAAAGTGCCGGTGCCGACAGAATCTGGTCCTTGGCTGCCTCGGAAGCGCAGCCCGCGAGCAGCAAGGCGGCGGCCATATAGGTCAACAGATTTAGACGAAGTCGCATGCTGGGACAATCCTGACAGGTAGGGCAATCGCAAGAGCTTGCAAGTATATCGTAAACTGCGGCAAACCTGTTCTGAAATGGCTCTCTCCATGAGTAAATCTTCGGTCAAAGAATGCCTGATTCCGGTCGAGCTGGCCGGACAGCGTTTCGACCAGGCACTGGCGCGCTTGTTCCCTGAATATTCCCGCAGCCGGCTGACGCGCTGGGTACGCGACGGCCATGTGCTGCTGGACGAGCGCACGCCGCGGCCGCGGGATTCTGTGATGGCGGGGCAGCGGGTGCGGCTGATGCCGGTGAATGAGGCGCTAATGGAACTCATGCCAGAGCATTTACCGTTGGATATCGTATTCGAGGATGCGTCCCTGATCATTGTCAATAAACCTGCTGGACTGGTGGTGCATCCAGGTGCCGGCAATCCCACCGGCACCTTGCAAAATGCTTTGCTGGCTTATGCACGGGAACTGGTGCATGTACCGCGTTGCGGTCTGGTGCACCGGCTCGACAAGGATACCTCCGGTCTGCTGGTCGTGGCACGGACCCTGGAAGCCCACACCCAATTGGTGGCGGCGCTCGCGGCCCGCCAATTCGAGCGTGAATACGAAGCCGTGGTCAACGGCGTCATGACCGGCGGTGGCACCGTGGACGCTCCCATCGCACGCCATGGGGTGGACCGCAAGCGCATGAGCGTGCGCGAAGGCGGGCGTGCAGCCGTGACCCACTATCGCATCATCAAGCGTTACCGCGCACATACGCAAATATCAGTGAAACTCGATACCGGGCGCACCCACCAGATCCGCGTACATCTCACCCATATCCACCATCCGCTGGTAGGTGATCCGGTCTACGGAAGACGGTTGTTGATACCCGCGGATGCGACTGTGACCCTGAGTGAGGAGTTGCGTGGTTTCAAACACCAGGCACTGCACGCGCGCCGGCTTGGACTCGTCCATCCTGTCAGCGGCGAATTCATGCGTTGGGAAGTACCGCTGCCCGATGATATGCAGGGTCTGCTGCATGCGCTGGCTCTGGATCTGCAACGGCACACCAGCCATGCGCGCTGAATGGATCGTTCCCGACTGGCCGGCGCCGTCACAGGTGCGCGCCGTGAGTACCACGCGCACTGGCGGTGTGAGCACGGGCGTGTATGCCTCGCTGAATCTGGCTGCTCATGTAGGCGATGTGGCGGAATGCGTAGAAGAAAATCGGAGGCGTTTGTGTGTAGTACTTGATTTGCATAAACAGCCGCACTGGCTGAAACAGGTGCATGGCGCGCAGGTGGCGACGATTGGTCATATCAAAAATCCCCTCTTCCCCACGAATGTGGGGGAAAGGGTTGGGGTGAGGGGGGGAGCTGAAGCGACACAAGAGATTCGATTTATGGCTACTGCTGACACCGCAATAACACAATCCATTGGTGAAGTCTGCGTCGTCTTGACGGCGGATTGTTTGCCGGTGTTGTTCTGCGATCGCAGCGGTCACACGGTGGTTGCCGCACATGCGGGTTGGCGCGGCATGGCTGCCGGTGTCTTGGAAGCCGCAATTGCAGTTATGCGCACACCCCCGGAAAATATCCTCACCTGGTTGGGTCCGGCTATAGGACCATCCGTATATGAAGTGGGTGAGGAAGTGCGGGTTGCGCTTACGCAAGATCAACCACAAGCGGAACAGGCCTTTGATACTGCAAGCAATGGCAAATGGCTATGTGACCTGTACCTGCTTGCCAGTCAGCGCCTGCGGCGTATGGGAATCCGGCATATCTATGGCGGCGGGTTTTGTACATTTACAGACAAGGATAGATTTTTTTCGTACCGCAGGGATGGGGAATGTGGAAGGATGGGGACGCTCATATGGTTGTCTTCCTAATCCGTTCTTTCTTTGTGGGGCAAGGCGCATAAAGCGAGTGATCGTTGCATAACTCGCCCGCTCGAAGCGGTGCTTCTCGCCCTTGGCCTGACGGCGGTAGCTCGGCATCCTGACTTTACCCTGGCGGGCTAACCTTGCTCGGTCCAGCGGCCACTCCCGGCATCTGACCGCCATGGATGGCGGAAATGCAGATTTAGCAGGAGCATTTATCTGCCTGCCTCCTCTCCCGTCGGGGACTTCCAATGGTCACGCGGCATTTGCACATCCCTGTGCACCACTCGCGAGGCGCTCGATCGCTCTGGATGCTTCTGCCCTGGGGTCAGGGCCTTGATTCATGTCATGCAAGCGCTGTTTAGCGGTTGAAAAATACCACCTTTGCCCCATCTCAGGCGTAAGCTTTAACGACGGTTGATGGGGTTTATCGCATGCGACTCGACAAACTAACCAGTAAATTCCAGATGGCGCTGGCCGATGCCCAGTCGCTGGCCGTGGGCCGTGACCATCAATATATAGAGCCGCTGCACCTGATGCTGGCGCTGCTGGACCAGGAGGGCGGCAGCGTGCGCCCATTGCTGGCCAAGGCCGGTGCCAACATCAACCGCCTGCGCTCGCAGATCGAGACGGCACTGGATCGCGTACCCGAGGTCCACGGCGGTGAGGCTGGCGACGTACATATCTCCAATGACCTCAACCGTCTCCTGAACGCCACCGACAAGCTGGCGCAGAAGCGCAAGGACCAGTTCATTTCCAGCGAGTTGTTCTTACTGGCCGCCATGGACGACAAGGGTGCTTTGGGTGAGGCGCTGCGCGATGCGGGCGCCACCAAGGCGGTGATCGAGAAGGCCATCGAGGAGATGCGCGGCGGCCAGAATGTCAACGATGCCGCCGCCGAGGACCAGCGCCAGGCGCTGGAGAAATACACCATCGACCTCACGGCGCGCGCCGAATCAGGCAAGCTCGATCCGGTCATCGGCCGCGACGACGAGATCCGCCGCACCATCCAGGTCTTGCAGCGGCGCACCAAGAACAATCCGGTGCTCATCGGCGAGCCGGGCGTGGGCAAGACCGCCATCGTCGAAGGTCTGGCGCAGCGCATCATCAACGGCGAAGTGCCCGAAGGCCTGAAGAACAAGCGCGTCTTGACCCTCGATATGGGCGCGCTCATCGCCGGCACCAAATTCCGCGGCGAATTCGAGGAGCGCCTGAAAGGCGTGCTCAAGGACATCGCCAAGGAGGAAGGCCGCATTATCCTGTTCATCGACGAAATCCACATGGTGGTGGGCGCCGGCAAGGCGGAGGGTTCCATGGATGCGGGCAACATGCTGAAACCGGCGCTGGCCCGCGGTGAACTGCACTGCGTGGGTGCCACCACCCTCGATGAATACCGTCAATACATCGAGAAGGACGCGGCCCTGGAACGCCGTTTCCAGAAAGTGCTGGTGGACGAGCCTTCGGTGGAAGACACCATCGCTATCCTGCGCGGTTTGAAGGAACGTTACGAAGTGCACCACGGCGTGGAGATCACCGATCCGGCGATCGTGGCTGCCGCCATCCTTTCACACCGTTACATCTCCGACCGGCAGTTGCCTGACAAGGCCATCGATCTGATCGATGAAGCCGCCTCGCGCATCCGCATGGAGATCGATTCCAAGCCGGAAGCGATGGACAAACTGGACCGGCGCCTGATCCAGCTCAAGATCGAGCGCGAAGCCCTCATGAAAGAGAAGGATGAAGCCTCCAAGCGCCGCCTCGCCACGCTGGAAGCCGACATCAAGAAACTCGAGCGCGAATATTCCGATCTGGATGAAATCTGGAAAGCCGAGAAAGCCTCGGTCCAGGACGCCGCGCATATCAAGGAATCCCTGGAGAAGGCCCGCACCGATCTGGAATCCGCGCGCCGCGCCGGCGACCTGTCGCGCATGTCGGAACTGCAGTACGGCCGCATCCCGGAACTGGAGAAGAAACTCGCCCAGGCCACCGCCAGTGAAGACCAGCCCATGCAGCTGATGCGCAACAAGGTCACCGAGGAGGAGGTCGCGGAAGTGGTGTCCCGCTGGACCGGCATCCCGGTCTCCAAGATGCTGGAAGGCGAGAAGGAAAAACTGCTGCGCATGGAAGACGCGCTCAAGACCCGCGTAGTCGGCCAGGACGAAGCCGTGCGCGCCGTGTCCAACGCCATCCGCCGCTCGCGCGCGGGGCTCTCAGATCCCAACCGGCCGTCCGGGTCGTTCCTGTTCCTGGGTCCCACCGGTGTCGGCAAGACCGAACTCACCAAGGCACTGGCCTGGTTCCTGTTCGATACCGAAGACGCTATGGTGCGCATCGACATGTCGGAATTCATGGAGAAGCATTCGGTGGCGCGGCTCATCGGCGCGCCACCCGGCTACGTAGGTTACGAGGAGGGCGGCTACCTCACGGAAGCGGTGCGCCGCAAACCCTATTCCGTGATCCTGCTGGACGAGATCGAGAAAGCCCACCCGGATGTGTTCAACGTGCTGTTACAAGTACTGGACGATGGCCGCCTCACGGACGGCCAGGGCCGCACCGTGAACTTCAAGAACACCGTGGTGGTGATGACTTCGAATCTCGGCTCGCAGGTCATCCAGGAGATGGCGGGTGAGGAAAATTACCAGAAGATGAAAGATGCGGTCATGGAGATCGTGGCTCAGCAGTTCCGTCCGGAGTTCATCAACCGGGTGGACGAGACCGTGGTATTCCACCCGCTCGGCAGGGACCAGATCCGCGCCATCGCGCGCATCCAGGTGGAGCAGTTGCAGAAACGCCTGGCCGATCGTGATATCGGTCTCAAGATCAGTGAAGCAGCCTTGGACAAACTGGGCCGCGCTGGTTATGACCCGGTGTACGGTGCGCGGCCGCTCAAGCGTGCCGTCCAGCAGCAACTGGAGAATCCACTGGCCCAGAAGATCCTCGGCGGCGAGTTCGGGCCGGGCGATACCATCAGCGTGGATTCTCGGGATATCGGCTTCGAGTTCAGCAAGGCGAAACCCAGGAAAGCCAAAGCCGCAAACGCCTGAAACTCTTCACTGAGAGTGGTCTATAGGGGGAATCAAAAAAAGGTAAGCTTGCGTCACAACCGAGGAGCAAAGCTATGACTCATGCTACCGATATCGTGATCGGGTTGGTCGCTATCCTGCATATCTATTTCCTGGTGCTGGAGATGTTTCTCTGGGACAAGCCCTATGGTCGCAAGATTTTTCGGCTGACACCTGAATTCGCCAAGGCCTCAAAAACCCTGGCGGCAAACCAGGGTTTGTATAACGGATTTCTGGCCGCTGGTCTGCTGTGGGGATTGTGGCTGGGCGCCGCAGGCCTAGATGTGAAGCTGTTCTTCCTGTTGTGTGTGGTAGCAGCGGGGCTGTATGGTGGATTGAGCGTGAGTCGCAGGATCCTGATGGTGCAGGCGCTTCCAGCTATCGTGGCCTTGCTGATGCTGCTGGTTACTTGAGCTTATTTATAAGCGTGTCATTCAAGCCGATGCCTAAAACTTATGCGTTTGTGGAGGCTGCACCCCCAGTATCTTGATCCGCAAGGGTTGGTGGCATTGGGATCAGTCTGATGGGGATCTGTCTGGATGCGCGTCGCGATTAAAGGCCGTCGCTGCAATCGGGCGAACTTCTTTGGCCCATCTTCAGGAGGTGACGGATGACGTATGAACTGTATTACTGGCCCAGTATCCAGGGGCGTGGTGAATTCATCCGGCTGGCGCTCGAGGAGGCCGGCGTGCCCTATCTGGATGTGGCGAAAGATCCCACTGGAGAGACACATGCTGTCAGTAAGTTGCAAGCTGTGCTGGGGGATGCGAAAGCAGTACATCCGCACTTCGCGGTACCAGTCCTGAAAGTCGGCGAGCTGTTGATCTCCCAGACCGCCAACATCCTCATGTACCTGGGCGCCCATCATGGTCTCGCGCCGAAGGATGAAGCCGGTCGCCTATGGACAAACCAGCTGCAACTGACGATCGCAGACTGGGTGGTGGAGATCCACGATACCCACCATCCGCTGGGTCCCACCGAGTACTACCAGGACCAGAAGCAGGAAGCGCGCAAACGCACCGGCTTGTTCCTCAAACACCGATTGCCCAAGTATCTAAGCTATTTCGAAGGAGTGCTGAAACAGAATCCGTCCAGCGACCAGTTTCTGGTTGGATCTGCACTCACCTATCCGGATCTGTCACTGTTCCAGGTTATCGAAGGACTGCGCTATGCATTCCCGTACAACCAATCCCGAATCGAAACCCAATATCCCAAAGTCATCGGCTTGCATGATCGCGTGTCGAAGAGGCCGCGAATCGCGGCGTATCTCGTCTCCGGGCGGCGCATCCCGTTCAATGAAGATGGATTATTCCGCCACTATCCGGAACTGGACACGTGATCGGGAGCCGTTCAGGCAGCCGCTCCGCCGGTTAGCAACAGCTCCACAGCATCGGTCACGGCCCTGAACCGGGCCGGCGTAGCGACGGCGATAAATACCGTGTCATCGCCCGCCAGCGTTCCTCCCACGCCTTCGATTTTCTGCTGGTCAAGTTTTACCGCCAGCGGTTGGGCATAGCCGGGGCGCGTGCGGATGATGACCAGGTTAGGTGGTACCTGGGTAAGGGAGAAGACCGGCAGTTGCTCCGGTAACGGTTCCACCTGCTGGTAACGCCCAGTCACTTTATGGATGCCCAGTTTCTTCATGTGGCGTGACAGGGTCGGCTGGGTCATCGCGTGGCCGGAGTGCTTCAGCAGGTCGAGGAAATCCGATTGATCGGTGATCTCGCGTTGCTCCACCAGCTGCAGGATGGCTTCATCGAGCGTCATTCTTTTCCGTCCACGGCGTATGCATACTTTCGACTCCCGCCCTCAGTCCTGACTAAATATCCACAAACCCTTGCATTATTACGCATTAGTTTGTATAAAGCCGCATTATATACGACTTACCCATATTTTATTCACCCATGCATGCATATTTCTTAGGGGTAACCCGGTGAAGACCATTGTTTCGCCGCTGCTTCCCACCTATACCCCCTACCCATTTCCCCTGATTTCAGGGCAAGGCGACCGGGTCAGTGACGACCAGGGCTGCGCCTACCTGGATTTTTATGGCGGTCATTGCGTGGCCAGCACCGGCCACTGCCACCCGGCGGTTGCCGCCGCCATCGCCGCTCAGGCCAGCAAACTGATTTTCTACTCAGCGGCCGCGCAGCTACCGATACGCGATCAGGCCGCTCAAGCCCTGGTGGAGTTCGCCGGCGCAGGCATGGCTTCGGTATTCTTCTGCAATTCCGGCGCCGAGGCTAATGAGAGCGCACTCAAGATTGCCATCAAGCTCACCGGGCGTAAACGATTCGTGGCATTTGATGGCGCCTTTCACGGGCGTTCTTTGCTGTCACTGTCGGTCACCGATTCGCCGGCGTTGCGCAAGGATTACCAGTCGTTGCTAACGCCAACACAATTTTTACCGTTCGCGGACCTGTCCACACTCGAGGCCGTTGATTTATCGCAGGTGGCGGCGGTGATCGTGGAGCCGATCCAGTCCATGGCGGGTGTGAAGACCGCGACCGCCAAATGGTTTGCACGGCTGCGAGAAAAATGCACACGCACCGGTACGTTGCTGATATTCGATGAAGTGCAGACCGGCATCGGGCGTGTGGGTGCGCCTTTCGCAGCACGACTCTATGGCGTGGCACCCGATATCATCACTTGCGCCAAGGGCATGGCTTCGGGTGTGCCCATGGGCGGCGTGCTCATGAACATCGGGACGGCGTCGGCACTCAAACCCGGCGACCTGGGTAGCACTTTTGGCGGCGGGCCGCTGGCCTGCGCGGCCCTGATTGCGACACTCAAGGTGATCGTCGATGAGCAACTGCTGGAGCGCGCTGTCAAAGTAGCCAAACATATCCGCGGCGGCCTGAACGACGGAGTCGTACAGGAAGTGCGTGGCGAAGGTCTATTGCTGGGGCTGGATGTTGGCTCGCAGGCCAAAGCACTGAAAACCCATTTACTGAATAACCGTATCCTGGTGGGAGGTTCCGATGATCCTGCGATATTGCGTCTCATGCCGCCGCTGACTGTCACTGACCAGGCCGTGGAGAAATTACTGGCCGGCATCGCGGCTTTTCAGGCCGAAGGCGTCGCCGCATGAAGCACTTCACTCGCATCGCCGATCTGGGCGTGGCCGGTGTTGCCGATGTCCTGGACAAGGCCTTGACCTGGAAGAAATACCCCCCCGACACGCATTTGGACGGCAAACTGCTGGGCATGGTGTTCTTCAATCCTTCGCTGCGCACGCGTGCTTCATTCGAAGCCGCCATGCTGCGCGGCGGCGGCCACGCCATCGTGCTGGAGGTGGGCAGCGGCATATGGAAACTGGAAGACCGCGCCGGCGCGGTGATGGATGGCGACCGACCGGAACACATCCGCGAAGCCATCCCGGTGCTGGGCCGTTACATGGACGCGTTGGCGGTGCGCACCTTCGGCGCGTTGCAGGATGATGATACCGATGCGGCCGATGCGGTGATGAATGCTTTCCGCGAACTGGCGGGTGTGCCGATCATCAGCATGGAGTCGGCACGCGAACATCCCTGTCAGGGACTGGCGGATCTGCTCACCATCCATGAGGAGTTCAGTCACACGGAAAGACTGCCGGTGACGCTCACCTGGGCACCGCATATCAAGCCCTTGCCGAAAGCCGTGCCGCACTCGTTTCTGCTTACGGCTGCGGCGGCTGGCTGCCAAGTGCGGGTCGCGCATCCGCCGGGCTTCGATCTACATCCGGATATCATGGCCGAAGCGCAAACCTATGCCAAGCAGAGCGGCGGGTCGGTGACCGTGGGCTCCGACCAGCAGCAAGCCGTCAGCGGCAGCCAGGTCATCTATGCGAAGGCCTGGGGACCGGCGACCAAACAGGTATCCGCGGATACAGCCGTAGTGCGCGTCGCTGCCCGTAAAGACTGGATGATCACCAACAAGCTGATGTCGGCAGCCGGCCGCGATGCGATCTTTCTGCATTGCCTGCCGGTGCGGCGCAATGTGGAGGTGGCTGATGAAGTGCTGGATGGCGTGCACAGCCGCGTCATCGACCAGGCCGAGAACCGTTTCCATGTACAGCGGGTGCTGCTGCACCGGCTGTTGAACCAATGAGGGAGATTGAGCATGTCCATGTCGCCTGACAGTTATGCGTCGCTGCGCTCAGCGGCACAGTATGTGCGCGCTTTCCGCGGCAAGATCTTCGTGTTCAAGCTGGGTGGCGAAGTGCTGGAGAATGCCGCCACGCGCCGCGCCGTGTGCGAGGAGCTCAATGTGCTGTGGAGCTTCTCCATCAAACTGGTGATCGTGCACGGCGGCGGCAGCGGTCTGGACGCCCTGTGCGAATCGTTGGATCTGCCGGTGGAGAGGGTCGCCGGCCGGCGAGTGACCACCAAGCAGGTACTGGAAGCCGCCAAGATGGTGCTGGCCGGTTCGGTGCATACCGATTTGCTGGCGGACCTGCGTGCCGCCGGCCTGCCGGTGAGCGGCGTCAGCGGCGTGGACGGCGATATCCTGTCCGCCCACAAGCGCCAGCCGGTGCAGATCAAGAATGACGCCGGCCAGATCGAGTTCGTGGATTTCGGCCTGGTGGGGGACATCGACCGGGTGAATCCGGCGCTGCTCACGCATCTGCTGGATGGCGGCTATGTGCCGGTGATCACGCCACTGTCGGCCAACGACAAGGGCGAGGTGTTTAACACCAACGCCGATACCGTGGCCGCGGAGATCGCCGTGGCTCTCAAGGCCGAGAAACTGTTCTTCCTGCTCAAGGTGGGAGGGTTGCTGGAGGACCTGGCACGGCCTTCGAGCCTGGTGCCGTATACGACCCTGGCGGGCACGGAGCAATTGGAGAAGAGCGGCAAGGTTACTGGCGGCATGCGTCCCAAACTGGCGGCGGTGCGTCGCGCCCTCAACGGTGGCGTGCACAGCGCGCATCTGGTGAGCGGTATCCAACCAGACGCGGTGCTCACGGAAGTCTTCACCAACCAAGGCAGCGGCACCATGATCGTGGCGCGCGAGAACGGCAATAAAGTGCAAGCCGCATGAACGAGGAAAAAAATCCGCCGCGCCTCTGGGAGAAAGGCCTGCCGCTGGATGCGGACATGCATCGCTTTAGCGTCGGCGATGATCCGGTACTGGATCAGCGCCTGATACCGTTCGATGCGTTGGGCAGCGCCGCACATGCGCGCATGCTGGCGCACACTGGCCTGATGCCGGTGAAAGATGCACAGGCACTGGTGGATGCCCTGGCTGAGATCGCGTTACGCGCGCGCCGCGGTAAAATCGGCATCGATCCGGCGCAGGAAGATTGTCACACGGCCATCGAGCAGTTGCTCACGCAGCAACTGGGCGATGCCGGCAAACGCATCCATCTGGGGCGCTCGCGCAACGACCAGGTGATCCTGGCGCTGCGCCTGTATATGCGCGACGCATTGCTGGGCATCGCAACGCAGGCGGCACAGCTGGTGGGCACATTCATCAAATTCGCGCATGCTCATGCGGATGAGAGCCTGCCGGGTTACACACATCTGCGCCGCGCCATGCCTTCCAGTTTCGGAATGTGGGCAGGATCGTTCGCGGCGGGACTCGGAGAAGAACTGGTGGCGATGCAATCCGTGTACGCACGCTTGGACCGCTGCCCTCTGGGCGCTGCCGCGGGTTTCGGTGTGCCGTTGCCCCTCGACCGGGAATATCTCGCCCGGCTATTGGGATTCTCCGGTGTGCAGATCAGTCCCGCCGATGTGATGAATTCCCGCGGCCGCCATGAACTGGCGCTGGTGAACGAACTGGCATCCGTCGGCCTGGTGCTGGAGAAGTTTCTCTGGGACGTGGTGCTGTACTCGATGCCGGAGTTCGGATTCCTGGACTTGCCGGAGGCCTTTACCACCGGCTCGTCCATCATGCCCCAGAAATGCAACCCGGATGTGGTGGAACTGGCACGCGCCCGTTGCCGTGAGCTGCGCGGGCATGCGGCGATGCTGCAGGAGCTGGCCGGCGGCTTGCCGTCCAGTTACCACCGCGACTTCCAATTGTTGAAGAAACCGCTGTTCGCGGCGCTGGATACGGCGCACGCGCTGCTGACCATACTCGTGCGCCTTGTGCCCAGCCTTAATGTAAATGCCGAGCGTGCACACGCCGCCTGCGGCGATGAACTGTATGCCGCCCACGAAGCCACGCGTTTGGCACAGCAAGGCTTGCCGTTCCGCGATGCCTATCAGCGAGTTGCGCAGCAATTGCAGAATGGGATATTCAATCCTGACCGCAAGGCATTAAAGTCCACCCATATCGGTGGCCTAGGCAACCTCGGCCTTGAATTGATTACAGAGGATTGCAAACAAGCAGAGCACTGGATAACAGCGACCCGTGCGCATATCGAAAAATGCGAAAAAGATATCTGGCATAAGAAGATCGGTGGTGAGTGACATGGGTAAGCATGTAGTACTGGCTTTCTCCGGCGGCCTGGATACCTCCTTCTGCGTCATCCATCTGCGGGAGCAGGGCTACCAGGTCACCACCGTCACGGTGAACACCGGTGGCTTCAGTGCCGAGGAACTGCGACGCATCGAAGACCTGTCGCCGAAACTGGGTGCCAAAGCCCAACACACTATCGACGCGCGCGCGGAACTATTCGACCGTTATCTGCGCTATCTAATCTATGGCAACGTGCTACGCGGCAATCTCTATCCACTGAGCGTATCGGCGGAGCGTGTAGCGCAGGCCGCGGAAGTGGTGGCGCTGGCGAAGAAACTCGGCGCCACCGCACTGGCGCACGGTTCCACCGGCGCCGGCAACGACCAGGTGCGTTTCGATGTGGCGTTCCGCGCCCTGGCGCCTGAACTGGAGCTCATCACTCCGATCCGCACACTGGCCTTGAGCCGTGCCGAGGAACGTGCCTATCTGAAGAAACACGGTTTTGAGTTTCCGGAGAAGACCGAGCACTATTCAGTAAACGAAGGCATGTGGGGCACCTCCGTGGGCGGACGCGAGACGCTGGATTCCTGGAGCGCGCTGCCGGAAGCGGCATTTCCAGGCGGCGAGATCGATGCCGCGAAACTCACACCCAGGCCAATGGCGTTGGGCTTCAGGCGGGGCGTGCCGATTGCCATAGATGGCAAACCACTGGATCCGGTAGCGCTCATCGCAGAACTGAATACCATCGGCCGCCGATACGGCGTCGGCCGCGGCGTGCATCTGGGCGATACCATCCTGGGCATCAAGGGGCGTGTCGGTTTCGAGGCCCCGGCCGCGCACCTGCTGATCGGTGCGCATCGCGAATTGGAAAAGCTCGTGCTCACCGGCAAGCAGCAATTCTGGAAGGATACCCTTGGCAACCTCTACGGCCAGTTGCTGCACGAAGGACATTTCTTCGACCCGCTGGCGCGGGATCTGGAAGCCTTTCTTGAATCCAGCCAGAAACAGGCAACAGGCGATGTGAAACTCACGCTCCATCCGCGCACGTTCGTCGTGGACGGCGTACGCTCACCGCATTCACTCATGGATGCCAAGGTGGCCAGTTACGGTGAAGCCAACCGTCTGTGGAGCGGCGCGGAAGCCGCGGGTTTCGCCAAACTCTATGGTGTGCAGCAGATACTCGCGCTACAGGCAGGCGAAACCAAATGAATGTGTATAAGGAGAATCTTGATTCCCTCTCCCGATGGGAGAGGGGAATTATTGGAAAAATCAATGAGAATTAGCGCCGACAAGATTGCCTCCGTCACCCGCAATCTGAAACTGGATCGTGCGCTGACGCTGTCCCCCGAGATTCGTGCGGAACATGGCGCGGTGGTGGCCGGACGCATCATCAACGATAAATCAGCCTACAACACGCTTGAGGATGTGCACGGTCGCATGACGGTGGTGCACAGTGAAGACATCATCGTCGGGGCCCTGGGCCACAGAAACGCCTTGCATGGCTACGAGGGTGTGTTGCCGAAAAGCGTGCGCGCCGGCCAGGTACTGCATGTACTTAATCTCGGCGGTGTAATCGGCGAGTGTGTTTCCCACAACCCTGAGGTCGGCCGGCCTTTTGAATTCGACGTACTGGGCCAGGTGCTGGTCTATCCCGAATTCGGTTCGCGGGAAGGCCAGCCTGCGAACATCCGCATGGGTGCCATCGGCGGGCGCGACCTGAATCCGGGCGGCAAGGTGATTTACGTCGCCGGCACATGCATGAGCGCGGGCAAAACCGCGGCAGCTTGCGCGATCGTGCGGCGACTTTCCCAGGCCGGCTATCGCGTGGGCGGGGCCAAGCTCACCGGCGTTTCCCTGATGCGCGATACCCTGAGCATGCACGACTACGGCGCGGAAGTAACCCTGGATTTCACCGATGCCGGCATTGTCTGCACCGGGCCGGATTCCGCGGCACAGGTGGCCAGGACAATTTTCTCCGAGCTGGCGGCACGCAGCCTCGATGTGGTCGTGGCCGAAACCGGAGACGGCGTGATGGGGGAGTATGGCGTGCAGGCCATTCTTGCCGATCCCGGTCTGAAAGCGCTTACCGCCGCCTTCGTGTTCTGTGCCAATGATCCGGTGGGTGTGGCCGGCGGCGTACAGCATCTGCAGCAACAATACGGCATCAGTGTGGACGTGGTGGCGGGTCCGTGCACCGACAACAACGTGGGCGTGCGTTTTGTGGAGCGCGTCACCGGCAAACCCGCCATCAATGCCCTGACCCACTCGAAAGCGCTGGGTGACCATCTGCTGAATGTAATTGCCAGGCGTGGGGTTGGGAATTCGACCTCTGCTGCAATACGGCCCTCACTCCTTACCCCTCTCCCGGCTGGCGAGGGGAAATAACAGGATGCATTCTTCATTTAAGAAAAGTCTTGATACCCTTCTCCCTGCGGGAGAAGGGTTAGGGATGAGGGTACGCAAGGAATTAATTGGTCATCTCACATAGACAGCATGCAAAAAATCAGTGTTTACATCCTGGGCGGTTCCGGCTACGGCGGCGGTGAACTGTTGCGGCTGCTGTCTCAGCATCCGCAGGTGGAGAGCATGCGCGCCGTTTCGCGTAAATATGCCGGCGAACCTTTCTGGAAAGTGCATCCCAACCTGCGCAGCGCGGTGGACGGAAACTTCGAGCCGCAGCCTGATTGGTCAGCGTTCGCGGAGTCTGAAAATCCCGTAGTGTTTTCCGCCATGCCGCATTTCGAACTTGCGCAACAATTGGCTGGCCTGGAAGCGGATTGGTCGAAGTACAAACTGTCAGGCAGGCTCACGCTCATCGATCTATCCGGTGATTTCCGCCTGGATGATGCTGAAGCCTTCGGCCGTGCCTACGGCAAACCACATCCGTGTCCGAAGGCGCTCGGCAGTTTCGTCTATGGACTGCCGGAATGGCAAAGAGAAAAGATCAAAGGCGCCAGGCGCATCGCCAGCCCCGGCTGTTTCGCCACCGCCATCCAACTCGCCCTGCTGCCGTTGGCGGGACTCAAAGATCTGGGATTCATCGCCGTGAGCGCTGCCACCGGTTCTTCCGGGTCGGGTGCCACGCCCTCGGAGGCCACGCACCATCCCACGCGTGCCAATGACTTTCGTGCTTATAAAGTGCTGAATCATCAACACGAAGCAGAAGTTACGCGCCTGTTGGATGCGGAAAAGACCCGTGGGTACAGCCTGGCGTTCGTGCCACACTCGGCGCCTCTGGTGCGAGGTATCTTCGCCACCGTGCAACTGCATCCGCCCGCAGCGCTTAGATTAAACGGGGCGATGCTCAGGAAAAAATATGCCGACTTTTACCGGGATGCGCCGTTCATACATCTGGTGGATGACACGCCGCGAGTCACAGCTGTTGCAGGCAGCAATTACTGCGATATCGCCGTGCACGAAAGAGACGGAAACGTGGTGATCATGACTGCGCTGGATAATCTGGTGAAGGGCATGGCGGGGCAGGCGGTGCAGAACATGAATATCGCGCATGCTCTTAATGAAATGACTGGATTGAATTCTGTGGGAGCTTACCCGGCTTAGCGCAAGTCTGATATTGTCAGTTGATAAGAGCTTCTGGATGTCGTGTAGCAACTCTTAAAAGTGCATAGGCCGATCCAGTTGGTTTGCGGCGACCTTGTTCCCAGTCCTGCAAGGTTCGCAGGCTGACGCCGAGTAGGGCGGCAAAAGCGGACTGTGATAGGTCCAGGCGTTCGCGGATGACGCGCACATCATCAGGCATCTTGACGATGCATTTTTTGCCCTTACCAGTTTTGATTGCGCGGATGCCATCGAGGATTTCCTGTCCAATGTTACGTTTCGTGGTCATGAGTCAATCTCCTGTTTCAATATCTTTAATAAGCGTCTCGGAATATCGGCGGCTTCATTTTTGCCATAAAGTGTTAGTAACCAGATTTCGCCTGATTTGCTTTTCCAGTAGTAGATGATCCGTAATCCACCGCGTTTGCCTTTACCCGGTATCGCCCACCGCAGTTTTCTTATGCCACTGCCACCTGGAATGATGGCGCCCTTTCCCGGGTGCAGGGTGAGCGCCCATAGCAGCGCAGCATATTCATCGTCACTCAGGTAGTCATAAACCAGCCGAGAAAATAATGGCGCCTCGATGATAACCATGCGACATACTTGTCGTTGTTGTAAGGCACTATACGGCAATGCCGTATAGCTGTCAAATCACCTATATCCGGGCGAGTAGTGCATCCATCCAGCGTGTGGGCAAGACGCAGCGCAGAAAGGCGAGGATGTAAGCAGGAACCGTGACGTAATACCGTGCCTTCGGATGCGCGCTTTCCAGTGCTTGAACAATTTTTCTGGCCACGGTTTCCGGCGGTACTGTAAAAGGCGTGTTGTCCTTCTTTTCTCCAGTCTGGGCCTTGAGACGTGTGTAACTCTCCCGGTGGGGACTTGAATCCGTATCCACGTATTCGTCGAAATTGGCAAGGGAATTGTCCCGGAAACGGCTTTTCACCGGGCCGGGGCAGATGATGCTTACCTTTATATCAGTACCGCGCAATTCCAGGCGCAGGCTGTCGGTGATGCTTTCCAGCGCGAATTTGCTGGCGTTGTAGGCACCCCGCCAAGGCATGGCCACGCGACCGAGGATGGAGCTGATCATGACGATGCGGCCATGATCTTGTCGTCGCATGATGGGCAGCACCACATTCGTAAGTTCGAGAGTGCCGAACAAATTGGTGTCGAACTGGCGCTGCATTACCTCGCTGGACAGATCCTCAACTGCGCCGGGGATGGCGATGCCGGCGTTGTTCACCAGCGCATCCAAACGCCCACCCGTGAGCGTCAGAGTCTCGTTCAATGCGTCTTCGATGGAGGTCGGATCAGCGATATTAAGACGAACAGCTTGTAAGCCCATCTGTTTGAGGCGTTGGACATCCTCGGTCTTGCGGGCACTAGCAATCACATTCCAGCCGCGGGACTTGAGCACCCGTGCAGTGGCCAGACCGATACCGCTGGAGCAGCCGGTTATCAGAACGCTGCGCTTATCAGGCATCGAAGTGACTAACCATTCAGGGCAAAAGCGGGCGGGACAGGTTGCTCGGAGGCTTGCTTCTGTTTTTCTTCGGCTTCACGTTGCTGTAAGGCCCACAGCTGTGCATACAGACCGCCGACGCGCAGCAGTTCACGGTGCGTGCCGCGTTCCACTACCGCGCCCTGATCCAACACCACGATCTCGTCTGCATCCACGATAGTGGAGAGTCGATGTGCGATCACCAGGCTGGTGCGGTGTTCCGCCAGTTCGTGCATGGCTACCAGGATCGCCTGCTCGGCATTGGAGTCCAGGCTGGAGGTAGCTTCGTCAAACACCAGGATCGACGGATTCTTGAGGATCGCGCGGGCGATGGCCACGCGTTGTTTCTCACCACCGGATAATTTCAGGCCGCGCTCACCCACGAGCGTCTCATAGCCTTGCGGCAGCACGTCGATGAAGTGTTTGAGGTTGGCCATGGCGGCCGCCTGTTCAACTTCCGAACGGGTAGCATCCGGCCGGCCATAGATGATGTTGTAGTAGATGGTGTCGTTGAACAGCACAGTGTCCTGGGGCACGATGCCGATGCTGCGCCGCAGGCTGTCGCGGGTCACGTCACGGATGTCCTGACCATCGATCAGGATGCGTCCGCCGCTGACGTCGTAGAAGCGGAACAGCAGACGCGCGAGCGTGGACTTGCCAGCGCCGCTCGGTCCCACCACCGCTACCTTCGAGCCAGCCGGCACCGCGAAACTTACGCCGTGCAATATCTCCCGCTCCTGGTTGTAGCCGAAGCGCACGTTCTCGAAACGCATCTCGCCCTGGTTGACCTTGAGTGCCGTTGCGCCGGGTTTGTCCGCCACTTGGGTATTGCGGTCCAGCAGCGCGAACATGCGTTCCATGTCCACTACCGAGCGCTTCATCTCGCGGTAGACGAAGCCCAGGAAATTCAGCGGCATGAACAGCTGCACGATGTAGGCGTTGACCATCACGAAGTCGCCCAGCGTCATGCGGCCATGTACCACTTCATAACCGGCCAACAGCATCATGGCGGTCACGCCCAGGGAAATGATCAACGCCTGGCCGCTGTTAAGCGTGGACAGGGAATACTGGGTCTTGAGGGCTTCGCGTTCCCAGGAGGCCATTTCATGGTCGTAGCGACGCGCTTCGAAATCCTCATTGGTGAAATACTTCACCGTCTCGTAGTTCAGCAGGCTATCCACGGCGCGGGTATTGGCTTTCGAATCTAGTTCGTTCATACGCCGCATGTGCTGAATGCGCCACTCGGTGACCAGGATGGAGAAGGCGATGTACAGCACCACCGACAGGACGATGATGAGCGCGAACCAGGCGGAGAAATTCCACAGGAAGATGCCCAGCACCATCCCGATCTCCAGCAGCGTCGGCAAGATATTGAACAGCATGAAGCTCAGCACGAAGCTGATGCCGCGGGTGCCGCGCTCGATGTCCCGGGAGAGGCCGCCGGTCTGGCGTTCCAAGTGGAAGGCCAGGTCCAGGTCATGCAGGTGCCGGAACACGCGTAAGGCGATGCGCCGCACAGCGCGCAGGGCGGCAAATTCGAACACCAGGTCGCGTAACTCGCCGAACAGGGTGCTGGCGAAACGCAGCGCGCCATAACCGATGAGCAAGGCCACCGGCAGCACCAGCGCGACGTGGTGCACCGGGTTGAGGTCGTCCACCAGGTGCTTGAGGGCCACCGGGATCAGCACCGTGGCGATTTTGGCTATAACCAGAAAAGCGAGCGCCAGCATGGCGCGGCCGCGAAACTCCCAGATAAAGGGCAGCAACGAGCGGAAGGTATGACTGCGTTCCAGTGCGGGGGGCATCGGATTTCCTGGTGAAGCGACCGTCAAGGTTATAATGACACGAATGTCGGCTGCTTCGGGGAAGCAGCTCTTGAGGTCGGTTTGTCAGACCCCATACATGGGGCAATCAACAGGGTCTTTCAACGAGGCGGATCGACATGCCCATCTATGAATATGAGTGCGAAGCCTGCGGTCATCATCTGGAGGCCTTGCAAAAATTGAATGAAGCACCGCTCAAAAAGTGCCCGGAATGCGGCAAACCGGCGCTGCACAAGCTGATGTCAGCCGCCGGTTTCCGGCTCAAGGGCGGCGGCTGGTATGAAACCGATTTCAAATCGAGCAACAAGCGCAACGTGCTCGGCGAAGGCGATAAGCCGGCCGCCGAGCCCAAGGACAAGAAAGACAGCAAGGAAACGAAAACCGCGCAGCCGGCCAAGGAGCCCACGGTCAAGAAAGGCGAAAGCAAGCCCGAGAGCAAACCCAAGCCGGCGAAAGCCGCGAAAGCCGAATAGATGGAACAAATCACTATCAAGCCTGTCCGCAGCCGGATCCGGCGCTATCTGATTACCGGCATCGTCATCTGGCTGCCGATCGTGGCGACGCTGTTCGTCCTCGGTATTTTCGTCGGTTACCTGGATAACCTGGTGCTGCTGCTGCCGGAAAAATGGCAGCCGATCCATCTCATCGGTATTCACGTCCCCGGGCTCGGGGTCATCATGGCATTCGTGATCTTGTTCGTCACCGGCTTCATCGCCAGCAATTTTCTGGGCAGGCAACTGCTGCAACTGGGTGAGGAGATCCTCGAGCATATCCCGCTGGTGCGTTCGGTGTATTCGACCGCCAAGCAGATCTCCGACACCATGTTCTCCAACAAGGGCAAAGCGTTCCGCAAGGTTGTACTGATCCGCTATCCGCACAAAGACTCCTGGAGCCTGGCCTTCGTCACCAACGATTCTCTGGGCGAGCTGGATATGAAAGCGCCCAGTAAGCTCATCAGTGTATTTATTCCTACTACGCCCAATCCTACGTCCGGATTCCTGATCCTAGTGCCGCCGGAAGACGCCATCGAGTTGGAGATGAGCGTGGACGAGGCCCTGAGGATGATCATCTCCCTGGGCGTGATCGTGCCAACCTATCCGCGTATCGCATCCGGAAAAACCACGCCCGGTCTTGCGCACAGGAAGCATGGACCGTAACATTCCGCGCCTTGTTGATGGCTGGTTGAGGCCGGCGGTGTATGTCGAATTTGCTTATATAAAGCCTCATAGGTTTCCCTCTCCATCCGGGAGACGACTACAGGGATGTAGGAGGTAGGGCAACGCAGGGAGCAGTTGCCGAGTGTGCCCGAAGGGGCGGGTGAGGGTAGAGTGAGTTTTGGCTTCGACTGAATTATTGCACCCTCTTCCCAACCCCTCTCCCGGGGGGAGAGGGCTACTGTTATTTTTAATAATCGCTAATTTTCAGGACACTACATGCGTACCCATTATTGCGGCCAGGTCAATGAGTCATTGCTGGACAAGGAGATCCGCCTCGCCGGCTGGGTACACCGGCGTCGCGATCACGGCGGCGTGATCTTCGTCGATCTGCGCGACCGGGAAGGCTTGGTGCAAATCGTATTTGATCCGGAGCGCGCCGATCTATTCGCCGAAGCAGAGCGTCTGCGCAACGAGTTCGTGGTGAGCATGAAAGGCAAGGTGCGCCACCGCCCAAAAGGCACTGAAAATCCGAATCTACCCAGCGGCAAGGTGGAAGTGCTGGCGCAGGTGATGGAGATCCTCAACCGTGCCGAGACCCCGCCGTTCATGCTCGATGAAGACGATGTGAATGAAGAGCGCCGTCTCCAGTATCGTTACATCGATCTGCGCCGGCCGGTGATGCAGCAGCGGCTGCGCCTGCGCCACCGGATCATCAGCACGCTGCGCCGTTATCTGGACCAGCAGGGCTTTATCGACGTGGAGACTCCGATCCTCACCAAGCCGACGCCGGAAGGCGCGCGCGATTACCTGGTGCCGAGCCGCACCCATCCCGGCAAGTTCTTCGCGCTGCCGCAGTCGCCGCAACTGTTCAAGCAGTTGCTGATGATGTCGGGCTTCGACCGCTACTACCAGATCGCACGCTGTTTCCGCGACGAGGATCTGCGCGCCGATCGCCAGCCGGAATTCACCCAACTCGACATCGAGACCTCGTTTCTGAACGAGAGCCAGGTCATGGATATCACCGAAGGCATGCTCCGGTACACCTTCAGGGAAGTGCTGGGCGTCGAGCTGATCAACCCGTTTCCGCGCCTGCCGTACGATGAAGCCATGCGCCGTTACGGCTCCGACAAGCCGGATCTGCGCATCCCGCTGGAACTGGTAGACGTGGCGGATCTGGTAAAGGATTGCGAGTTCAAAGTATTCGCCGGGCCGGCGAATGCCAAGGACGGGCGGGTTGCCGCCCTGCGTTTGCCCAAGGGCGGCGAGTTGCCGCGCAGCGAGATCGACGAGTGCACCGCCTTCGTGGCGCGTTACGGCGCCAAGGGGCTCGCCTATATAAAAGTGAACGACATCGCCAAGGGCCGCGAGGGCCTGCAGTCACCCATCATCAAGTTTCTTTCGGACGAAGCCCTGCAGGGCATCCTCAAACGCTGCGGCGCCGCCGACAACGATGTGATTTTCTTCGGCGCTGACAAGGCCCGCATCGTCAACGATGCCATGGGTGCGCTGCGTCTGAAGCTCGGCCAGGACCGCGGCCTGATACAAGGCGAGTGGGCGCCACTGTGGGTGGTGGAGTTTCCCATGTTCGAGTGGGACGAGAAGGACCAGCGCTGGGTGTTCCTGCATCATCCGTTCACTTCGCCCAAAGTTGATGATGTCTCAGCAATGGAGAAGGATCCGGGCGGCATACGCTCGCGCGCCTATGACATGGTGTTGAACGGCACCGAACTGGGTGGCGGCTCCATCCGCATCCACAATCAGGACATGCAGTCCGCCGTATTCCGCATGCTCGGTATCGATGAAGAACAGGCGCGCAGGAAGTTCGGCTTCCTGTTGGACGCGCTCAAATCCGGTTGCCCGCCCCACGGCGGCATCGCTCTGGGAATGGACCGGATGGTGATGCATATGGCCGGCGCGCCCAACATCCGCGAAGTCATCGCCTTCCCCAAGACCCAGACGGCCTGGGATCCGCTCACCGATGCGCCCGCGGATGTCAGCGATGCGGAACTCAAGGAACTGCACATCCGCCTGCGTCTGCCGCCGGCACAGAAGGATAGCTAACGTCTCTTTCCCCTCTCCCCTTGTAGGAGAGGGAAGGGTGAGGGGTAAAGTGAAAGGTGATTGATTAGAAATATCAATCTGAAGAGTGCAGAAGATGGCTGGATTAATTCGATTAGGAGTGACGAGTGGCCGGACGCAACAGAGCATTACTGAGTGAACAGCAGGCGATCGCCGCCAAGGCGGACAGCAGTGCCGGTTCGTGTATCTTCATATCCCATTTCCATATCGACAAGAACGTCGTACGTGCGATCGCAAAATACATCATGGAACACGGAGGACTGGATGTTTATTTTGATGAGAATGATGCTGACATTGAACTGGATGTATTGCTGAACGACCCGTCTCGTATCACGAAATGCATCGAACGCGGCATATTGCTTTCAACCCACATCCTGTGTCTTGCGAGCAAAGAAACCTGCAAATCCTGGTGGATTCCTTATCAGATCGGTTTCGCAAAGAGCTCGAACAAGGGTGTAGCGATTCTGAAGTTGAAAGGATCAGTCGAGTTGCCGGAGTATCTGAAAATCGCAACCATGTTACGTAGCATCAAGAGTCTAAATTTATACCTGGAAGCGCTGCGTGGTACCGGAGCCAAGAAATTTACTATCAGTGAATCACTTCTTGAGCATAAGGTGATGAATCATCCATTGGATAAAATCCTTGATTGGCAGGAATAATCACACTATTCATCGATATTTCAGCAAATAGAAAGTTACCTAATTAGTTTCAGATAGGCGATATCCAACACCCGCTTCGGTTAACAGGATCTGTGGTTGAGCGGGATCCTTTTCGATCTTGTGTCGTAACTGCGCCATGTATATCCGCACATAGTGATTATCCTCGCTATGGGATGGACCCCATACTTCGCGTAAAATCTGTCGGTAAGTAATGACCCGGCCGACATTTTTGATGAGCACACCGAGCAATCGGTATTCGATAGGTGTGAGATGTATTTCCTGACAGCCTACGAATACATGACGGCGCACCAAATCAACTCTCAAGTTTCCAGTCAAAAACTCTCCGTTACTTTTACCAGAATTACCGGCCGTATGCCGCAGTGCCACGCGAATGCGAGCCATCAACTCGCCCATGCCAAAGGGTTTTGCCAGATAATCGTCAGCACCCTGGTCCAAAGCGGCAATCTTCGCCGACTCGGTGGTGCGGGCCGAAAGCACGATGATTGGTATCATGGTCCATGCGCGTATCCGCCGTACGATCTCAACACCATCCAAATCCGGCAGCCCCAAGTCCAAGATTACCAAGTCCGGTTTACCTGTTGCTGCCGCTATCAAGCCCCGTTGCCCATTTTCAGCTTCGATCACATCAAAATTCTGGGCATTGAGCGTGGTGCTAACGAACCGCCGGATTTGCGGTTCATCCTCAATAATCAGTATTTTCGCATCACCCTCAGCCATTGGATTCTGGCTTTACTGTGGGAGGTTGGCTCATTGCTGGCAGTGAGAATTTGAACACCGCGCCACCTCCTGAACGATTCTCTGCCCATATTTTTCCGCCATGTACTTCGATAATGGCACGACAGATCGTGAGGCCGAGGCCTACGCCTCCTTGTGGACCTTCTAGCTGTGCGCGGTGGAATTTTTCAAACACCAGCTCTTCACTACCCGGTGGTAGCCCCGGACCGCGGTCCGCCACTTCCACTGTGACCATGTTGTCAGCCACGGATGCATTGATTTCGATAGGGGTGCCGGTTGGCGTGTACTTCACGGCATTTTCCAGCAGGTTAGCCAGAACCTGTTCCATCAATCCGCCGTCAATGTAAAGCCATGGCAAATTCAAAGGTAAATTCACGACTACAGAATGCTGCTTGAGTCTCTCCTGAAGGCGCGTCAGCACGCTTCCCACAACTTCCTCAAGCGGGTACCACTGACGATTGAGCTTTACCGCGCCGGCCTGCAAGCGTGCCATATCCAGCACATTGTTCACCAGCTCGCTCATGCGCTGCGCGGATTCGAGGATATCGCGGCTCAAATCACGCTTCGCCTCCATACTTAGTTGGACATCCTCCGCCAATAAACTGCTGGAGGCACCGACAATGGCAGCCAGTGGTGTGCGCAGGTCATGAGAAATGGCGCTCAAAAGCGAATTTCGCAATCGTTCGGTTTCCGTTTCTACTTGGGCGGCGGCGGCGCGTTTTGACAGGTTGATGCGCTCCAGGGCCAGGACCACTTGGCCCGCGAAAGTCTCCAAAAGACGCCGCTGTTCCGGCAGCAGCACGCGCCGCAGCTCCTTCGGCATAAGCGCCAGCACTCCCAGCGCACCCGCAGCGCCGTGCAAAGGCAGGTAAATACCCTCTGTGCCGGGCAGTGTGTCTGTGCCCCGCCCCGCCATCTGGCTGTGGTCGTGCACCCATTGTGCAACGCCCAGATCTGCATGATGCAGTGAATAGGGCTTGGGTGCGGAAACGGGGTAATGAATGCGGCCGTGCGCATCGGGCAGCAGCACCACGGACTTGGCACCGAACACTTCCGCCACGTGGCGTACGGCCACCTCCAGCAGGTTTTGCTCGCCGCGGGTTGCCGCCAATTCCCTGGACATGGCGTACAGCGCCGCCGTGCGCCGTTCACGGTACGCGGCCACGCGCGCCTGCAGCCTCACGCTGGCTGTGAGGTTGCTGATGACCAGCCCCACCACAAGCATAACCGCAAAGGTGATGAGAAACTGCGTATCCGAGACCGCAAACGTGAAATACGGCTTCACGAAGAAGAAATCGAATGATGCGACCCCAAGCACTGCGGCCAGAACCGAGGGCCCTCGTCCGTAACGCACCGCCACCACCACCACACCCAGCAGGTACACCATGATGATGTTGGCAAGCTCGAAGCGGGAGTGCATAAACGCTGCGATGATCGTGCATGCCGCTACGACGGCAAGCCCGGCGAGATAGCCGCGGGCACGCGGCTTGCCGCTGGGGAACTCGCTGGCTGGCCGCCGGAGCCCGAAATAACCGCCCACAAATGCCGAAAGCGAGAAATGCGGGCGCATATCATCCGCACTGGTGCTCACGATGTTCACGTCGATGACGCCGCTGCCCGCCACGATGGCGTCCACTACCGAACCGAATATCCATCGCTGCCAGCCGCTGCGGTGGGGTTTTCCCATGACGATCCTACTCACGTTTCTCGCATGCGCGTACGCCAGGACGTCTTCGCTGAAGTGTGTTGCACCGCTCAGAGTGACAGGCTCCGCCCCCAGTGTTTCCGCCAGGCGCAGCATGCGCGCCACCACCTCCCGCTGTTTCTCCGGCAGGCGCAGCAGTTTGGGCGTTTCGATGTAAACAACCACCCATTCAGCATGCAGGTAGTCGGCCATGCGCTTTCCGACGCGGATCAGTTTTTCGTTTTCAGGGCCCGGACCGATACACACCATAACGCGTTCGCGCACCGGCCACACCTTGTCGATGGCGTGATGTTCGCGGTAATCACGCATTTGCACGTCTACACGGTCGGCTGTGCGGCGTAACGCCAATTCACGTAACGCGATCAGATTTCCTTTACGGAAAAAATTTTCGACGGCCCGTTCGGCCTGCTGGGGCAGATAAACTTTGCCTTCATGTAGTCTTTGCAGCAGTTCATCGGGTGGCAGGTCGACGAGCTCCACCTCATAGGCCTGCTCGAAGAAGGTATCCGGCACCGTTTCCCACACGCGCACACCGGTGATCTGCGTCACCACGTCGTTGAGACTTTCAATGTGCTGAATATTGAGGGTGCTGAAGATATCAATGCCGGCCGCCAGCAGTTCCTCCACATCCTGCCAGCGTTTGGCGTGCCGTGAGCCGGCTGCATTGGTGTGTGCCAGCTCGTCTACCAGAATCAGCGGTGGGTGTCGCTGCAGTGCCGCATCCAGGTCGAATTCTTCGAGCGTGGCATTACCATAGGCAACACGCCGGCGCGGCAACAGCTCAAGACCTGCAAGCAGTGCCGCTGTTTCTGAACGCCCGTGAGTCTCGATTATTCCGACCAGCAGGGGCTGCCCCTGCTTATGCAGTGCCTGGGCCGCTTGCAACATGGCGAAGGTCTTGCCTACTCCAGCCGCGGCACCCAAAAATATTTTAAGGCGTCCGCGTTTGGCTTTGCGTTCTTCGTGCTCGAGCTTGGCAAGCAGGCTGTCTGGGTCGGGACGCCCATTATTCATGATATATAACTGTCTGGAGGCAGCTAGTTAAAACACAACTCCAAATTCTAACAGCAAGCGCGTCTGATTTGCCTGCTTGCCGGCGTTGCCGAAGGCGAGACCTGACGTATAGTCCTCTACATGTGCATAAGATAGTTCTGCGCGTACAAACAGGCCGCCGGACTGCCAGGTTGGCGTGAACGTCAGCGTCCAGGCGCGGCTGCCCGGGCCGTAGCCCAACAGATTGTTGTTGGCGCTGGTGTTGTCAGCGCCCGAGCTGGTGACGTATTCCACACGCGCGCCCAGACTCCATTGTTTGTTGATAGCATAATCCACCAACACCGCCGCGCCGTAAGAATTGTTGTCATGGGTGTAGCCCAGTTCAGTGGAAGCCGGTGACTCGATGTATTGTACATAGGGTGTGAATATCCAATTGCCGGCGCTGTGTGTGTAGATAAGATCGTAAATGCGCGAGTTGTTTAGCACTTCTGGGGTGGCGCTGGAACCGTAAGGTGTATTTCCGAGGGTGTCGTACACTACTGCGGTGAGCGTATCTGCCGGGTTTAGTGTGTAGGAGAACGATCCCGTGAGGTTATTGAACCGGTGTGAATAGAACCCGTCGGTCCAGGCAAGAGCTGCACTGAACGCGCAGCTGGAATAATTGAACTGTGCACCGCGGGTCACAGTGTTTTCCAGATTCCATAGCAGGCCGCGCTCGACGTTGATGTTGCCCCAGGGCCACGCGCCCTCGGCGCCTAACAGACTCGGTAGCTTGCCGACCTGCAGGGAGACAGAGTCCGATGGTACGAACTTGATGTAAGCCACCGGCACCGGCCCGTATAGATTCTTCACCACATCTGGGGTATCAATGAATGGCGTACCTACGACTGGAAAGTTGTAAGCGCCGCCCTGTACCAGAAACTGCACTTCCCCTGAATCTTTCTGCAGGATCAGTTGGGCATTGTCCACGTCGAAATGCTGGCTTTGGTCGCTACTGATGGCATTGCTCTGGGTGGTAGCCAGCCCGCTTAGCATGCCCTGGACCTTGAGTTCGCCCAACGGTCCGCCATCGATTGGCACGGCCGTAGGCAGAGTCAATGTATCTGCGCTCGCAGGTGGGCTTCCGAGCAGCACCAAGACCAAGATTGCCGCCGCCGTGAGTAACAGCAGCCAAGGTGTAGGTACTTTGTTGTTAGGCAGTTTCATGTGGCTCAGCTCGTAGCGTCCAGCGCCAAGTTCAGTTCCAACACATTGACCCGCGGCTCGCCCAGAAAACCCAGTTGCCTGTTGGTTGTATATTTCTGAACCAATGCGCGTACCACGTTTTCATTCAGGTGGCGGGCGCGCGCCACCCGTCCGATCTGGTATTCCGCCGCCGCCGGGCTGATTTGCGGATCCAGGCCGCTGCCCGAAGCGGTCACCAGGTCCACCGGGATCGGTCCCTGTTTGGACGGGTCAGCCGCATGCAGCGCCGCGATGCGAGCTTTCACCTGATCAAGCAGGGCGGGATTCGTGGGTCCCAAATTCGAACCGCTGGATCCCTGCGCGTTGTAAGGGAATGGTGTGGTCGCTGAGATGCGTCCCCAGAAATATTTCGGTTCACTAAAAGGCTGGCCGATGAGCGCGGAGCCTTTCAGGTTGCCATGCAGTTCGATCAAGCTGCCGTTCGCCTGGGTGGGGAATAGCAACTGGGCTATTCCAGTCACTGCCAGCGGATAGAGCACGCCAGTAATGGCGGAAAACACGATCAGCATCAGCAAACCAATTCGCAGGTAGGTAAACATGTATTCTCCTCAGGCCAGGTGCAACGCCACCAGCAGCATGTCAATCAGCTTGATGCCGATGAAGGGCACGATGATGCCGCCTACTCCGTAAATCCACAGGTTCTTGCGCAAGATGGCCGCCGCCCCGATGGGCTGGTAGCGCACGCCTTTAAGCGCCAGCGGGATCAGCGCCACTATGATCAGAGCATTGAAGATCACCGCCGACAGGATGGCACTGCGCGGATTAGTCAGTTGCATGACGTTGAGTGCGTTCAACGCGGGATAGGTGGTTGCAAAGGCTGCAGGGATAATGGCGAAATACTTGGCCACGTCATTAGCGATGCTGAAGGTAGTGAGCGCACCGCGTGTCATCAGCAGTTGCTTCCCTGTTTCTACCACCTCGATGAGTTTCGTTGGATTGGAATCCAGATCCACCATGTTGCCGGCTTCCTTGGCAGCCTGCGTGCCGGTGTTCATGGCCACCGCCACGTCCGCCTGCGCGAGTGCCGGCGCGTCGTTGGTACCGTCGCCGGTCATTGCCACCAACCGGCCTTCCGCTTGGTGATCGCGTATGAGCTTGAGCTTGGCCTCGGGAGTAGCTTCGGCGAGAAAATCGTCCACGCCAGCCTCGGCAGCGATGGCCGCGGCGGTCAGGCGGTTATCGCCGGTGATCATTATTGTCTTGATGCCCATGCGCCTTAGTTGCGCAAAGCGTTCCTTAATTCCGCCTTTGACGATATCTTTGAGCTCGATGACCCCTAGCACGCGAGTGTTGTCGGCTACCACCAGCGGCGTGCTGCCACGGCGGGCGATGTTGTCCACCTGAGTGGACACGTCCGCCGGAAATTTTCCGCCAAGCGCTTCCACATGCTTCTTAATAGCGTCCGCTGCACCTTTTCGAATGATGTGCGCTCCCATGTCCACGCCGCTCATGCGAGTTTTGGCGCTGAAGTGCACGAAAGTGGCGCCGAGCGCATGAATGTCCCGTTCCCGCAGTCCAAATTTCTGCTTGGCCAGCACTACGATGCTGCGGCCTTCGGGCGTTTCATCTGCCAATGAAGACAATTGCGCCGCGTCCGCCAGCGCCTCCTCTGTCACACCCGGTGCAGGCATGAAGGCGGCAGCTTGCCGGTTGCCAAGGGTGATAGTCCCAGTCTTGTCCAGCAACAACACATCCACATCGCCCGCAGCTTCCACCGCACGCCCGGAGGTTGCGATGACATTAGCTTTGAGCATGCGGCCCATGCCGGCAATGCCGATGGCGGACAGCAATGCACCGATGGTGGTGGGAATGAGGCATACCAGCAATGCCACCAGCACCGTAACCGTCACCGGCTGCCCCGCTTTCGCCACCATCACGCTGTATAGCGAGTACGGCAGCAACGTAACCGTCGCCAGCAGGAATACAACAGTCATGGCCACCAAAAGAATTGTCAGCGCGATCTCATTGGGTGTCTTCTGGCGTTTGGCGCCTTCCACCATGCTGATCATGCGGTCCAGAAATGCTTCGCCCGGATTGGCGGTGATGCGCACTACAATCCAGTCCGAGAGCACGCGCGTGCCGCCGGTAACAGCGCTGAAGTCGCCGCCGGATTCGCGGATCACCGGCGCGCTCTCGCCGGTGATGGCGCTTTCATCCACCGAGGCCACACCCTCGATGACTTCACCATCACCCGGGACGAAGTCGCCGGTTTCCACCAGCACCACGTCGTCCTTGTGCAGTGTCGAAGCGGGAATGGCAGTAAACTTCGACTGTGCCGGTATGTATCTATCCGACTCCAGCTTCTTGGCGGTGATGTCGCGCCGGTTACGGCGCAGGGCCGCCGCCTGGGCGCGGTTGCGACTCTCGCTCAAGCCTTCCGCAAAATTGGCAAATAACACTGTGAACCACAGCCAGATGCTGACGCCGAAAATGAAACCCGCCGGTGCTTCTCCCCGGCCCGCCAAGGCCTGCACGAATAGCAGCGTGGTCAGCAGACTGCCGATATACACCACGAACATCACCGGATTGCGCAGTTGATCCCGGGGATTCAGTTTGCGCAGGGACGCAGTCACAGCTTCCAGTAAGAGACGGCGGTCGAACATGAATGCAGACAGAGATTGTGTTGTCATGAAGAGTCTCCGCGCTCAGTGCAAGCCGATCATGGTGAGTTGTTCGGCGATGGGTCCGAGTGCCAGGGCTGGCAGATAAGTCAATGCACTAACAAGCAGCACTGTGCCGATCAGCAGCACGATGAACAGTGGCGTGTGAGTGGACAAAGTGCCGAGACCAGCCGCTACGCGCTTTTTACCAGCCAACGCACCGGCCAATGCGAGTGTGGCTACCGCCGGCCAGAAACGGCCGATCTGCATGCTGATGCCGAGCACGTAGTTATAGAACGGCGTGTTGGCACTAAGGCCCCCGAAGGCGCTGCCATTGTTGTTGGGAGCTTCGGAAAAAGCGTAGAGAATTTCGCTGAAACCATGCGCGCCTGGATTCAAGGGTCCAGCCTGGCCCGCGGGTAGCATCACCGCCACTGCCGTGGCCACCAACACCATAAACGGCGTGATCAGGATCACCATGGATACCATCTTCATTTCGAAAGATTCGATTTTCTTGCCGAGATATTCCGGCGTTCGGCCCACCATCAACCCGGCTATGAAGACTGCTAGGAGTGCAAACACCAGCATCGTGTAGATGCCGGAGCCCACGCCGCCGTACACCACTTCACCAAGCTGCATCAGCCACAGCGGCATCATTCCGCCCAGCGGCGTGTAGGAATCATGCATGGAATTGACCGCCCCGCAGGAGGTGCCGGTGGTCACCGTCGCCCACAAAGCTGAATTCACGATGCCGAAGCGGGTTTCCTTGCCTTCCATGTTGCCGCCGGCTTGCGATACCGAGGCCGTCTGATCTATCCCCATTTTGCTGAAAGCGGGATTGCCGTGCTGCTCGGCATACTCGGCGACAGACATGAATGCCACCAACAGCACGGTCATGGCGATAAGAATTGCCCAACCCTGGCGCCGGTCACCGATCATCTCGCCAAAGGTGAAACAGATGGCGCCTGGCAATAACAGGATTGCCAGCATTTCCAGGAAATTGCTCAGGGGTGTCGGGTTCTCGAAGGGATGCGCTGAATTGGCATTGAAGAATCCGCCGCCATTGGTGCCCAGTTCTTTGATGGCTTCCTGGGAGGCAACCGGCCCCATGGGCAGTAGCTGGTCTTTCTGTACTGCAGTCGTTGTCAGGGGATTGCCATGGGCATCATTCACCGGATTGCCGTTGGCATCAGTGACAGGATTCTGATACGTAATCGCGCTCACCAGCTGCACACTGGTGTATTGCTTGAAATTCTGGATGACACCCTGGCTTACCAGCACCACGGCGATTAGCAGCGACAGCGGCAGCAGGATATAAAGTGTGCTGCGGGTGAGGTCCACCCAAAAGTTTCCGATGGTTTCCCTGGTATGCCGCGCAAAGCCGCGGATCAAAGCGATGGCGATGCACAGGCCGGTGGCTGCGGAAAGAAAATTCTGCACCGCCAGACCGAGCATCTGAGTGAGATAACTCATGGTGGTTTCGCCGGAATATCCCTGCCAGTTGGTGTTGGTCACGAAGCTAATGGCGGTATTGAATGAGGAATCCGGCGTCACCCCGCCGAATTGCTGCGGGTTTAACGGTAGATGAAGTTGCCACCGCTGCAGCGCATATACCGCCAGGAAACCTAAACAATTAAATACTAATAGGGCGAGTGCATATTGCGTCCAGCGCATCTCGGCATCGGAGTGCACACCACATATTCTGTAGATCAGGCGTTCCAGCGGGCCGCCGATACGGTTGACGAATGCCAAGCGCCCTTCATAAACCCGGGCCATGTACCAGCCGAGCGGCTTGACCAGCGCCAGCACAACCAATAGAAAAAAACTGATCTGCAGCAGACCGTTCAGAGTCATGAGAAATACTCAGGTTTGACCAGCGCGACGATCAGATAGATAAACACAGCCACGGAGATCACCAGCCCAATCAGATATAGCCAGCTCATATTTATTTACTCAGTCGCTCGAAGCCGTACACCAAGAAGATGGATATCACGAATAGCCCGATGGCCAGCAATAGGGAGAGAATGTCCATAGATCCACCGATAGATTATTAGTGGCAGTAGACTCTAAATCGCAATGTGTAAAAATGGTGTAAAAATTAATGCAATACCCATAAAGTATCTGTAAAGCAGGCGGTGTGTAAGGAATCTATGGTTGATTACAAGCGCCCCGAATCCGTACTGGTGGTTATTTACACCGAGAATGGTGTGGTGCTGCGCCTGCGCCGGTGCCAGCCTTTGGAGTTCTGGCAGTCGGTCACCGGTAGCCTGAAGCAAGGGGAAACGCCACGGCAAGCGGCCATTCGGGAAGTGTGCGAAGAAACTGGGATAGATGTTGATGAAGGTCTCACCGACAGTGGCGTAGTAAACCGCTATCCAATCCATCCCGCCTGGCGAGCCAAGTTCGCGCCGGATGTGAAGGAAAATACCGAGCATGTCTTTTCACTACGCCTGCCGGCTATTACTAGCATCCGGCTGGGTCCCAAAGAGCACAAGGAATACCGCTGGTTGCCGCGTGTAGAAGCGGCTGCGTTGGCAAGCTCACGCACCGACCGCGATGCGATTTTGAAGCTAGTGCCTATAAAGAATGGCGGGTGAAGTGTGAGGAGCAGCCTTAAAAGCCACAATCCGTTCATGTTGAGCGTAGCGGAGCGCAGTCGAAACATGACACTTCCACCACAGTAGTTGACCCTTCGACTGCGCACCTTCGGCGCCACGCTCAGGGCGAACGGTATTTTGGAGGTAGCTTCCAAAACAGGCGTAAAATATTACCTATCCGTGGATTCGTATTCCGCGTGAGGTCGATATGGCGGTACCCGCGCTAGCGTTTGATCTGTACACGTCGCTGGAAGACGAGACCTGCGATGCGCATATCCGTGCGGCCAAGGCGAAACTCCAGGGCCGTGCGGTGATCCTCGGCCATCATTACCAGCGCGAGGAAGTCTATCGCCACGCCGATCTCACCGGCGATTCCCTCAAGCTCTCGCGCCATGCATACCAGGTGGAAGCTGAAACCATCGTGTTCTGCGGTGTGCACTTCATGGCAGAGGTGGCGGATATACTCTCGCGTCCGGAACAGACCGTAGTCCTGCCGGATCTGGCTGCCGGTTGTTCCATGGCCGACATGGCCAATCTCGCCAAAGTCGAGAAGGCCTGGCGCGAACTGGCAACAGTGCTGGAGCCAGATGAAGAGATCACCCCTATCACTTATATTAATTCGGCTGCCGACTTGAAGGCTTTTTGCGGCCGCCACGGCGGCATCGTCTGCACCAGCACCAATGCCCGCGGCATTCTGGAATGGGCCTTCAAGCGACGCGGCAAGGTACTGTTCTTCCCGGACCAGCATCTGGGCCGCTGGAGCGGTTACAAGCTGGGCGTGCCACTGGACGAGATGGCCGTGTGGGATTTCAACAAGCCCATGGGTGGGCTCACGCAAGACCAGATCCGCAAAGCCAAGATACTGTTATGGAACGGCTTCTGTTCCGTGCACCAGATGTTCCGGCCGGAGCATGTAGATAACTTCAAGAAGAAATATCCCAATGCCAAGATCATCTGCCATCCGGAATGTTCTTTCGAGGTGTGCCTGAAAGCCGACTATGTAGGGTCGACCGAATTCATCCAGAAGACTGTGCATGCCGCCAAACCCGGATCACGCTGGCTGGTGGGTACGGAACTCAATCTCGTCAACCGTCTGCATGAGGAAGTGAAGCACAAAGGCGTCAACGTACACTTCATGTCACCCATGGTGTGTATGTGTTCCACCATGTTCCGCATCGATCCGCAGCATCTGGCCTGGACATTGGAGAACCTGGTCGAAGGCAAGGTGGTCAATCGGATCAAGGTGCCGGAATCCGATGCGCTACAGGCGAAGACCGCATTGGAGCGGATGCTCGAAATCAATGTCTAAATATCCGGCTGCGTACTGGTCGCACCAATGAATCGCCGGATACTCACGGTGATTTTCGGTCTTTCAATAGCCGTCTTTCTAGCCGTGTTTTTCACCTGGCACAAACACCAGCTGACGAAATTCGATCTGTCCGGTTGGTTGTTATGCGCGTTGTTCGTGCTGGGATCCGTGGGCCTGGCCGCCGGCAAGCCTTGGGCTCGCTGGATGAGTCTAGGGTTAACCATTTTTTTTATTTGTATCGTATGCCTGGCATCAATCGGAGTGTTGTTCTTTTCGGCGTTTGCTGCTCCAGACAAAGAGATTGTTTATTTCCTATCGGTTGGATTTATACTACCCATAATCCTATTGGTTTTACTGTTTTTTGAACTAAAGAACGCGAACTGAGTCTCGTGTTCATTATGCCCGAAAGCCTTACCTATGCATTGCCAGGAAATACAGCAGCATAAAATTTAAATTATCGACTCGCTAATATCTGTTATTTCGAAGGAGATGTAATGAAACGTATCCTATCTGTTCTTGCAGCTTCGTTTGTCTGTCTATCGGCCTCAGGCACTATATGGGCGGCAGCAAATCAAGCGCCTGACAATCAAGCGACCATTGCCTTGCGAAACTTGGTCAAGACCTCTTGGCAGCGAGAGATGCGTGAGCATCCGCTTGAGGCCTCAGCCGATGGCTTCCACGAATACGATGGCGTGTGGCCGGACGTGAGCCTCACGGCCATCGCCCGGGAGCACGCTGAGAACCTGCAGACGCTCAAAGATCTGGCGGCCATTGACCGCAGCCAGCTGACAGGCGAAGACCAAGTCACTTATGACCTGTTCGAATATCGCTATCAGGATCAGGTCGAAGGGTACAGTTTCGGTGATTACCTGATGCCCATGAACCAGCTGGATGGCATCCAGACCCTGAGCACCCTTACCCAAACTTTGCGTTTCGAGAACACACAGGATTACGAGAACTACATCAAGCGCCTGCAGTCGCTAAATGTCTTCATGGGCCAGACAATCGACTTGCTCAAAGAGGGCGTGAAGCACGGCATGACGGAACCTAAGGTGGTGATGCAGCGTATTCCGCACCAGATCGCCGCCAACGTGGTTGCCAATCCGGAAGACAGCGCTTTCTATGCGCCTTTCAAGAAGATGCCCGTGATCATCTCCGCGGCGGAACAGGATCGGATGCGTGCTGCCGCCAAGGTAGCCATCATGAATGTCGTAGTACCAGCCTACAAAAAACTCCAGAAATACTACGATGAAGATTATCTGCCTCGCTGCCGCACCAGCATTGCCGCCGAGTCCCTGCCCAACGGCAAGGCCTATTATGCCTTTCAGGTGCGGCGCTACACCACCACCGACATGACGCCGGAGCAGATCCACCAGCTGGGATTGCAGAAGGTCGCCGAGATCCATGCGGAGATGGAAAAAATCTTCAAGCAGGTGGGTTTCAAAGGCAGTTACCAGGATTTCCTGCATTACCTGCGCACCGATCCGCGCTTCTATTACAAGAACCCGCAGGATCTTTTGGAAGCCTATCGCGCTGCAGCCAAGACCGTGGACCCGCACCTGGTGCAGTATTTCCCCATATGGCTGCTGCCGCGCGTGCCCTACGGCGTATATCCGATTCCGGCGTCACTGGCTCCCGATACCTATCCAGCCTACTCGGTGCCACCCGCCGGTGATTTCAGCGTAGCGGGTTACATGGCCGTGAATCTGTACAAGCCCGAAAGCCGTCCGAAATACGACATCCAGGTGCTCACCTGCCACGAAGGCCGGCCGGGTCACCAGTTGCAGATCCCGATCGCCATGCAGATGCACGACCTGCCGGATTTCCGGCGCTTCGATTATTACAGCTCCTACGGGGAAGGCTGGGCGGTGTATACCGAAACCCTGTGCAATGAGGTGGGCCTCTACGACAACCCGTATTCCAAGTTCGGCTATTTGGATTACCAGATGTGGCGTGCGGTACGCCTGGTAGTGGACACCGGCATGCATTCCGAAGGCTGGACCCGTGCGCAAGCCGTCAAGTATTTCGAGGACAACACTGCCCTGAGCCTGCAGAACATCAACACCGAGGTGGACCGCTACATCGCCTGGCCCGGACAGGCTTTGTCCTACATGATCGGCGAGATTGAGATCCAGAATCTGCGCAAACAGGCGGAGCAAGCACTGGGGCCCAAGTTCGACATCAAGGCATTCCATGCAGCAGTACTGGAACACGGCAACCTGCCGCTTACGGTCCTGAAGCAAGTTGTAAATCAGTGGATCCAGGACAGTCTGGCAGGCAAACCCGAGCCGGCACATACCTGAAGCAACCGGCCTGCGTGGTGCAGGCCGGAGCTTTCCGGTATCATTTTGCAGCTTAGCAGGCGCTATTTCGCCTGCGATACAGCCCTTTTACCGGAATATGAGTCCGAGGGCGGTGGGATCACCCGCCGCCTTTTGTGTTTCAATCACCTTGGGTTTCCATCCGCATGGGCAAGCACACAGTCTTATATGACACGCACGTAGCCGCCGGCGCCCGCATGGTGGATTTCGGCGGTTGGGACATGCCGGTCAATTACGGCTCGCAAATCCAGGAACACCACGCGGTACGCCGCGACGCCGGCATGTTCGATGTCTCGCACATGACGGTGGTAGACCTTGAAGGCCCGAAGACCCGCGAATTCCTGCGCATGCTGCTGGCCAACGATGTGGACAAGCTGCGCGTACCGGGCAAGGCGCTCTATAGCTGCATGCTCAACGAGCAGGGCGGCGTCATCGACGACCTGATCGTGTATTTCCTGCGCGACGACTGCTTCCGCATGGTGGTGAACGCCGCCACCCACGACAAGGATATGGCATGGATCGGTGAGCAGGCGCAGGCATTCGATGTGCGGATCAGCGAACGGGATCTCGCCATGATCGCGGTCCAGGGACCGAAGGCGCGCGAGAAAGCCGCGCAGGCACTGCCCGCCGATGTCCGCGCGCCGGCGCTAGCGCTCAAACCGTTCATGGCACTCAAGTTTGGTGGTTTCTTCATCGCCCGCACCGGCTATACCGGTGAGGACGGCTTCGAAATCATGTTGCCGCCCGGGCAGGCGACGGCGTTATGGCAGGCGCTCATAGAGCAGGGCGTGCTGCCCTGCGGGCTCGGTGCGCGCGATACGCTGCGCCTGGAAGCTGCCATGAACCTCTACGGCCAGGACATGGATGAGCATGTGACGCCGCTGGAATCCGGTCTCGACTGGACCATCGCCTGGGAACCGGCGGATCGGGCTTTCATCGGCCGCTACGCACTCGAAGCCCAGCGCGATGCCGGTGTGAAACGCAAATTTGTAGGACTGCTGCTGGAAGACAAGGGCGTGATGCGCAGCCACCAGAAAGTGATGGCAGATGGCGCCGGTGAAGGCGAGATCACCAGCGGCACGTTCTCGCCTACGATGGAACGTTCCATTGCTCTAGCGCGCGTACCGGTGGGCGCCGGCGATTCTGTGCAGGTGGACATACGTGGCAAGCTATTCAAGGCGCGCGTGGTGAAGCCGCCATTCGTGCGCAACGGCAAGGTATTGGTGAAGTAGGAGCGGCGGTATTCGCCGCGACTGATTAAGAATCGCGGCCGGAGGCCGCTCCCACATTCTTAAGATTTCTGGAGAAAAACATGAGCAAAATACCGGCGGATCTGAAATACACCAAGAGTCATGAATGGGTTAAAAACGCCGCTGACGGCAGTGTCACCATCGGCATCACTGACCACGCCCAGGAGGCACTGGGCGACATTGTATTCGTGGAAGTGCCGCAACCTGGCCGCAAACTGGCGGCCGGTGAAGCCTGCGCGGTGGTGGAATCCGTCAAGGCCGCTTCTGATATATATAGTCCGGTAACCGGCGAGGTGCTGGAAGGCAATAACGGACTCACGCAGACACCGGAGAAGATCAACGGCGATCCCTATGGCAGCTGGATTCTGCGCGTCAGGCCCACGAATTCGGCAGACCAGAGAGCGTTGCTGGATGCCAAGGCCTATGAACAGGTGCTAAAGGACGAGGCCTAGGAGCGGTGGATCAGGACTTGGTTTCCAAGCATGTGGACGCAATTATAGGATAGGCGTCACGGTTTTATCGAGAGAATTTTCAGGCATGAATGCAGTCACTGAGTTTTCCAATAAATCATTAAGCTCGCGCGACGATCAGGAGCTGCACGGCGCGTTCATCGGCCGGCATATCGGCCCGGATGCCGCCGAACAGCAGCTGATGCTGAAGGAGTTGGGCTACGCTACCCGCAAGGCGCTCATGGATGCAGTGGTGCCGGCCAGCATCCGACTGCAGAACCCCATGCCCCTGGGCAACTATGCACAACCGAAATCCGAACAGGAAGCACTGGCGGAACTCAGGACACTGGCCGATAAGAACCAGGTCTATAAGTCGTTCATCGGTCAGGGCTACTACGGCACCTATACACCCGCCGTGATCCTGCGCAACGTGTTCGAGAGTCCGGCGTGGTACACCTCCTACACGCCCTACCAGCCGGAGATCTCACAGGGGCGTCTCGAAGCGCTCATCAATTTCCAGCAAATGATCATCGATCTCACGGGACTCGACATCGCCAATGCCTCCCTGCTGGACGAAGCCAGCGCCGCCGCCGAAGCCATGGCCCTGGTGAAACGTGCCGGCAAATCCAGGTCCGATGTATTTTTCGTGGCCGACGATGTGCTGCCCCAGAGCATCGAGGTGGTGCAGACTCGCGCCCGGTCCTTAGGAATCATCGTGAAGACCGGCAAAGCCGATGACGCGGTGAACACCGATTGCTTCGGCATGCTGCTGCAGTACCCCGGTGTGAACGGCGAGCTGCGCGATTACCGCGCACTGGTGGAAAAAATACACGCCAAGGGCGTGGGCGTAGTGGTAGCCGCTGATCTTCTGGCGCTCACGCTGCTCACACCGCCGGGCGAGTGGGGCGCGGACGTGGCAGTGGGCAACAGCCAGCGTTTCGGCGTACCCATGGGATTCGGCGGACCGCATGCTGCGTATCTCGCCACCCGTGACGCCTACAAACGTTCCATGCCGGGACGTCTGGTGGGCGTGACTGTGGACTCCCAGGGCAAACCGGCCTACCGGTTGGCATTGCAGACACGCGAGCAACATATCCGCCGCGAGAAAGCCACCTCCAACATCTGCACCGCCCAGGCGCTGCTGGCCATCATGGCAGGCATGTACGCAGCCTATCACGGACCAAAAGGTCTGCGCATCATGGCCGAACGCGTGCAGCATCTGACTACAATGCTCGCGACTGGCCTGAAGCAACTGGGTTTCGAGGTGGTGAATGCAACCTTCTTCGATACGCTGACCGTCGGTACCGGTAAACATACACCTGCCGTGCACGCGTTAGCGCACAGCCACCACATGAACCTGCGCGTAGTCGATGACCGGCATGTGGGCATTTCAATGGATGAGACCAGCTCGCGTGATGATGTGCTGGTACTTCTGTCCGTATTTGCAGAAGCGCAGAACCATGATGTCGATGCACTTTCCTTGACACTGACTGAGGACCCAACGTTAGGCGGAATTCCCGACAAACTTATGCGCACCAGTACCTATCTCACGCATCCGATCTTCAACCGGTATCACTCGGAGCATGAAATGCTGCGCTACTTGCGTAGCCTGGCCGACAAGGACCTGGCATTGGACCGCAGCATGATCCCGCTGGGCTCCTGCACCATGAAGCTGAATGCCGCCAGCGAAATGCTGCCGGTCACCTGGCCGGAGTTCGGCGCCATGCACCCGTTCGCGCCCATGGAACAGACTGCCGGTTATCGTGCCATGATCGCGCAACTGGAACAGATGTTGGTGGCTGTCACCGGGTATGCGGCGGTGTCGCTACAACCAAACGCCGGTTCCCAGGGTGAATATACCGGCCTGCTGATCATCAAGGCTTATCATGCATCCCGCGGGGACGCGCGGCGCACCGTGTGTCTGATCCCATCCTCGGCCCACGGCACCAATCCGGCGTCTGCCATGATGGCGGGCATGCGAGTGGTGGTGGTGGCATGCGATGTGCACGGCAACATCGATCTCGCGGACCTCAAGACCAAAACCGAGGAGTACCAGCGCGATCTGGCCGCCATCATGATTACTTACCCCTCGACCCACGGCGTGTTCGAAGCCGAGGTGCGCCAAGTGTGCGAGATCGTGCACGCACACGGCGGCCAGGTGTATGTGGACGGCGCCAACCTCAACGCCATGGTGGGCCTGGCGGCGCCCGGCCAGTTCGGCGGCGATGTCTCGCACCTGAATCTGCACAAGACTTTCTGCATCCCGCATGGCGGCGGCGGACCCGGCGTAGGTCCGGTGGTGGTGGCGCCGCATCTGGCGAAATTCCTGCCAAACCTGCGGTCCGTAGGCTACGAGCGCAGCTGCGACGGCATCGGCGGCGTCACCGGCGCTCCCTATGGGTCTGCTTCCATATTACCCATCTCCTGGATGTACATCGCCATGATGGGCGCAGCCGGGCTCACGGCCGCCAGTGAAGTGGCGATCCTGAACGCCAACTACCTGGCGAAGAAACTCGCGCCCCATTATCCGGTGCTGTATACCGGACCTGGGGGGCTGGTGGCGCATGAGTGCATTCTGGATCTGCGGCCGTTGAAGGAAACGAGTGGCATTACCGTCGATGACGTGGCCAAGCGCCTCATGGATTACGGTTTCCATGCACCCACCATGAGTTTCCCGGTGCCGGGCACCCTCATGGTAGAACCCACCGAATCGGAATCCAAGGCGGAGCTGGACCGTTTCGTGGAGGCCATGATCGCGATCCGCGAGGAAATCCGCGCGGTCGAGCAGGGCAAGCTGGATCGCGAAGACAATCCGCTCAAGCACGCGCCGCATACCGCCGAGATGGTATCGGCCAATGAATGGACACACAAATATACCCGCGAGCAGGCGGCTTACCCGCTGGCATGCTTACGCAAACAGAAGTACTGGCCGCCAGTGAGTCGTGCCGACAACGTCTACGGCGACAAGCACCTGATGTGCGGGTGCCCGCCTGTCAGCAGCTATGAATAACAGACAATTTCAGTCCACACGGGACGTCATGATACAAGTACCGGATATGTCGCAGGCGCTGAAATTCTATTCTCAGGTTATGGAATTCACACACATAGTTCGCAATGACAAGGTCGCAGGATTCGATACCGGTAGCTTTCAACTATTCATCGAGCAGGGTACCGAACCGGAGCCAGTATTTGAGTTACTGGTGCCTGATTTGGATGCTGCCAAGCAGAAGCTGCTGGCAGCTGGCTGCCATATTATCGAAGATAATCCACGGGTGCCGCGTTTATACATGCGCGACCCCTTCGGTCTGACGTTTAACTTGGGCCAGCGTTGATCGTGTACGCCCTAAACTAATTGGAGGACTTGACCATGGCCAAGATTACATTACGTGGAAATCCTGTGCACACCAGTGGTGAGCTGCCGAAGACCGGCAGCCAGGCGCCGGAGTTCAGGCTCACTGGCAAGGACCTGAAGGACGTCTCGCTGACCGACTATAAGGGTAAGAAGAAACTCCTGAACATCGTACCGAGCCTGGATACGCCGGTATGCGCCATGTCCACCAAGAAATTCAACGAGCATGCCAAGGCCCATAAGGATACGGTGATCCTGATCATCTCCGCCGATCTGCCGTTCGCCATGGGACGGTTCTGTGGCGTCGAGCACCTGGAAAACGTGGTGCCGCTGTCGCTCATGCGCGACAAGAAGTTTGCCCAGGACTACGGCGTGCTCATCCAGGATGGCCCGATGGCGGGTATCACCGCGCGTGCGGTGGTGGTGCTGGATGTCAACGACAAGGTCATCTATACCCAGATGGTCCCGGAGATCGCCAACGAGCCGGATTACCAGACGGCCCTCAAAGCCTTGGGCGGTTGAGCAACAGCAATGAATGTGGTGCGCACTACGGATGGGATCAGCGGTGTGCGGCGGCTGCTGCGCGCCGCGCGTGTGGGCGTTAGCGCCCTGCATTGGGGCCTGCGTAACGAAGAAGCGTTGCGTTTGGAGATACTCGCACTGGTTCCCGGCATCCCGCTGGCCATCTGGCTGGCTTCCACGGGCATGGGTCGGGCGTTGCTCATCAGCAGTCTGTTGTTGGTGCTGGTGACTGAGTTGCTCAACACCGGAATCGAGATCGCCGTGGACCGCATCGGCACGGAACGGCATGAACTTTCCGGTCTGGCCAAAGATTTCGGCTCAGCCGCCGTGATGATCGCATTGCTGAATGCCGTGCTGGTCTGGTGCTTCGTCCTGATCTGAATCGGAGTCTGTACACATGCCAGCGCTTATCTGCGGTTCCATGGCCTACGACACCATCATGGCGTACACCGAGCCGTTCAAGAACCACATCTTGCCGGACAAGATCCACATCCTGAACGTGTGCTTCGAGGTGCCGGAACTGCGCCGCGAATTCGGCGGTACCGCCGGCAATATCGCTTATAACCTGAAGCTCTTGGGCGGCGACGGCTATCCCATGGCGACCGTCGGCGCGGATTTCAAACCCTATGCCGACTGGTTGGATAAGCACGGTGTGAGCCGGGAGTACATCCGGGAAGTGCCCGGCACCTACACGGCGCAGGCGTTCATCACCACCGACACGGATAACAACCAGATCACAGCCTTCCATCCCGGTGCCATGCAGCATGCCCATGAGCTGAGGGTGCCCACCGACAAGGGCATGAACCTTGGCGTGATCGCGCCGGACGGCAAGTTGGGCATGCTGCAGCATGCGCACCAGTTCTATGAGGCCGGTATTCCGTTCCTGTTCGATCCGGGACAAGGGCTGCCGCTGTTCTCCGGCAAGGAACTCAAGGAATTCATCGACATGGCCACCTGGGTGGCGCTCAACGACTATGAATCACAGATGCTGGAACAGAAGACCGGTCTCAGTGCCTACGCGATGGCCGAGCAGGTGGCCGCGTTGATCGTTACCTGGGGTGCCAAAGGCTCGGTGATCTACAGCAAACAGCGGCGCATCGATGTACCGGCGGTAGCCGCCAAAACAATACTCGATCCCACCGGTTGCGGAGATGCCTATCGGGCCGGCCTGATCTACGGTCTCATGCATGACAAGGACCTGGAGACCACCGGCAACATCGCCTCACTCATGGGCGCCATCAAGATCGCGTCCCGTGGCACCCAGAACCATCACTTTAGCCGTGCGGAATTCGCGCAACGCTTCGAACAGGCTTTCGGTTACAAAATGTAGAGATTGTGGTTCACGGCCCACGTGCATTAAACAAAAATTACATGAACCCCCTCACCCCAACCCTCGGCAACCGCTCCCTGCGTTGCTCTACCTCCTGCATCCGTGCAGTCGTCTCCCGCCGGGGAGAGGGTTTCTTGAGGGAGACGATGAAGCGATGGTGTGCATGTTGTTAGATGTTCTAAGAAAGACTAATACAATATCATGAGCATGGGCCACGCATTCTCTCACCTTATTTCCCTCTCCTCTCGGGAGAGGGAAATAAAACGCCCTTCTCCCGCTGGGAGAAGGGCGGGAATGAGGGAAAACTGTATATTGGTTCATTTTATTAGAAGCTCTTAGATATTCTTTGCCACCCGCAACTGACGGATCAACCTTATGCCATCTTCGTGCCGCGTCTTATTCCTGCTACTGCTGTTATCCAGTGCACCGGCAATTGCTGCCAATAGCGGCAGCGATCAGCAGTGGACTGACACCATAGCGCGCGTGTCACCGGGCATCGTGTCCATCCGCGTGGATGCCACCCGCGCCTTCGACACCGAATGGAACCTGAGTGGCCAGGCCACCGGTTTCGTGGTAGATGCGGAGCGCGGCATCATCCTCACCAATCGCCATGTGGTCACCTCCGGGCCGGTGGTGGCGGAAGCCGTGTTCCAGGACCATGAAGTTCTGCCGTTGACGCCCATCTACCGGGATCCGGTGCACGATTTCGGCTTCTATCGTTTCGATCCCAAGGCGCTCAAGTACATGCATACAACGGCGTTGAAGCTCGCGCCGCAGTCCGCACGCGTGGGCGAGGAGATCCGCATCATCGGCAACGATGCGGGCGAACAGTTGTCCATCCTCAGCGGCACACTGGCGCGCACCGACCGCCCTGCGCCCACATATGGCCTGGGCGGCTACAACGACTTCAACACCTTTTACATGCAGGCGGTGTCCGGTACCAGCGGCGGCTCCTCCGGTTCACCGGTGATCGCCCGTGACGGGGAGGTGATCGCGCTGAATGCCGGTGCGCGCGCCGATGCCGCCTCCAGTTATTTCCTGCCGCTGGACCCGGTGGTGCGGGCGCTGAAACTCATGCAAGCCGGCCAGCCTGTGACTCGCGGCACCATTCAGGCGGTATTCGATTTCCAGTACTACGACGAACTGGAACGCCTGGGTCTGCTGGTCGCCGATGAGACCCGCTTGCGCAAGCAAGATCCGCATGCCAGCGGCTTGCTGGTGGTCGATCAGGTGCAGCCGGGCGGACCCGCGGACGGTAACTTGCAGCCGGGCGATATCCTGCTTGGAGTGAATGGTGAAACTATTTCCAGTTTTATGCCGTTGGAAGAGATCCTTGATGCTTCGATAGGCAAGACTCTGAATCTCAAACTGGATCGCGGCGGTGTGACGGTTACCGCGCATGTCGCGGTACAGGACCTGGACAGCATCACGCCGGATGATTACCTGGAATTTAGCGGCGCGGTATTGAACGATCTTTCCTACCAGCAGGCCCATAGCTTAAACGTACCGGTGCGCGGCGTGTATGTCGCCAACCCTGGTTATGTATTCAGTACGGCTGGCATCGGTCGCGGCAGCGTCATCATGGATTTCAACAGCGTAGCGGTAAAGGATTTGGATGAATTCCAGAAAGTGCTGATAACGCTGCCGAACCTTGTGCAGGTGCCGGTGCGTTATTTCAGTCTCACGGACCCCAGCCATTCCATTTTGAGTATCGTCAGCATCGACCGGCGCTGGTATCCGGTAGACCGCTGCCGACGCGACGACGCGACTGGCAACTGGCCTTGTACGGCATTGCCACCGCCGCCCGCAGCACCGCCTTTATCGCCGGCGACGGTTAGTTTCCCTCGTTATGGCGATGTACGCATGCAGCGGCTGGCGCCCTCACTGGTGTTCGTGAACTTCGACATGCCTTACCCCATCGACGGCGTCGGCGACACACACTACATCGGTACCGGTGTCATCGTGGACACGGCGCATGGCCTGGTGGTGGTAGACAGGGATACGGTACCGGTATCCATGGGCGATGTGCGCTTGACCTTTGCGGGCTCCCTGGAGATCCCCGCCAGGGTCATCTACGAGGATCCTCTGCATGACCTGGCTGTGATCCAGTACGACACCACATTGATCGGCAAGACGCCGGTGCGTGCTATCCGCTTCAGCAACCGGGCCGCGCGCGTCGGCGATACGGGCTGGGTCGTGGGATTGCAGTCTAATCAAGTGCTTGCCAGTCAGGAAACTCGTGTAGCTTCCCTTGATCCGGTCATGTTCCCGCCCTCACGCGATTTTCGCTTCCGCGATACCAATCTGGAAGTGCTGAATCTGGTGAACCCACCCGCCAATATCACCGGCGTGCTCACGGATAGCGACGGCCTGGTCACGGCGCTGTGGGCGAGTTTTGCCTTCGATGATGGTGGCCACACCCGCGAAATGCAACGCGGCATTCCCGCGCAAGTGCTGCAGGATATGCTGCACACTGTCAAGGGCGATGGGGTGGTGCGCACCCTGGACGTAGAACTGTATCCGATACCGCTGGCCCAGGCGCGCAAACTGGGACTGCCGGTGGATTGGGCCAAACGCCTGGAAACCGCCGAACCGCAGCGCCGCCAGGTATTGGCGGTCTGGCGACTCACAGCCGGCACCCCAGCCGCGAAGCTGCTGCAGACGGGTGATTTGATGCTGACTGCGGAGGGCAAGCCGGCTATCGGCTATCGGGAAGTCGCTGCAGCCAGCCAACGGTCACGGGTAACACTCACTCTTTTACGCGACGGACATATCATGACTCTGACGGTGCCCACCGTGACCTTGGATGGCAAAGGCACCCAGCGCATCCTCATATGGGCTGGCGCGCTCCTGCAGAAGCCACAACATTCTGTGGCCCAGAGCGATGTGCCGACCGCGGGTGTACTGGTGGATTATTACAACTTCGGCTCACCCGCCAGCCGCTACGGACTGACACCGGGCCAGACCATCCTGGCCGTGGATGGTCGCAGCACACCCGACATGGATAGTTTCATTGCCGCGGTGAATGACAAGCATGATGGCGATACCGTACGCCTGAGCGTGCGCACCTGGGACGGCATGCGTCAGATCATCACCCTGAAACTCGACCTGCGTTATTGGCCGACCTACGAATTGGTGCACACCCGGCAGGGCTGGCAGCGGAGGAGATTATAGGTATTCCACCTGGCGGTAGCAGTCATGTCCGATTGTGGGAGCGGCGGTCTCCGCCGCGATTCTTCACGTCAGGTTTAGTGCTGGGACATTCAGGGTGTGCGCAGGGAAATATTGCCGCTCATGGTGCGCACGTTGACCTGGGCGCTGCCGCTACCGCTGGTGAAATGCAGTTCCTTGCCGGGTCCGTATTCGCTGGTAGATTGCGCCTTAGGCCCAAAACTATTATCGATGCCGCCGCTGAAACTTGAGATATCAAAGCGCGCATCGGGTGTCGCAGGGAATGAAATGAAAATATTGCCGCTGACACTATTGAGTGTGTAGCTCCCACCCTTGGAAAGTACGGCGACGAAGTCCTCGTTTCCTGAGGTGGAATTTAGTCGCGCCCAGCTCAACTGACTCTGATTGAAGACTTTAACGGTCCCACTGACACTTTCCGCCTGCAGGTCGCCAAAGGCATGGCTGATTTTTACATCACCGCTAACGCTGTGGGCCGATACATGCGCGCCTTCAGCCGAACCGTTGATATCCACTTCACCGCTCACGGACTGGGCATTGATGTCCGCTGACTGTGAATCCAGTTTTACTGCACCGCTGACGCTCTCCAGTTTTTGAGATCCGGTAAGGTTCTTGGCCTCGATGTCGGCACTGACCGTATTCACGGACAGACGGCTGGTTGCAGGTACCGATATCGACAGGTCGGCCTGCGCATGGTTATAAGAATTTTGGGGATATATCACGCGGATTTCCACCCCATCGCCCACTGGATGGAAATCCAAGCTGGTTCCATCCGTAAGGGCACCGCTCACATGCACTTCATCTTTTGACCAGCCCAGAATTTTCACCGAGCCGGCAATATTGCGTACAAGCACTGAAACGCCAGCTTTCACCGGCAAGCTCTTATCGATGTTCTGGCCGGCAACCGTCGGATAGGCGTATGCGGAATTGGCGGTGAGCATTACGGCTGAGGCCAGGATACCGATCCCCAGCAATGACAGCAGTAAATAAGAAATGTATATCAGTGCGCGTTTCATAGTGTGGTCCTCATGGTAGTTTGGATCTGGGCCTGCTGGGCTTCGGCCATTAGCCGGGCCTGTTGCTGATATAGATCCAGCAACAGTGATTGCAGGTTTACATCGTTGGGATATTTTTTTACCGCCGCCTGGGTGCGCAGGATGGCGTCATGGATGAGTCGCAGATTATCCACCAGCGCCATGCGCGCCGATGATGGCAGGTCTTTGTCACTGGCGAGCTGCGCTGCAAATTGAGTATTCAGATCATGTATTTCGAGCTGCGTGGATGTGACGTGGGGCACAACTTCAGCGAAGTTCTGGTCGGGTGCCGGCGCATGCAGTTTGAGACTGATCCAGATAGCGGCTATACCGACCACCAACACGGCCGCAGCTGCGAAACCATAGCTCCAGCGATTATGCAACGATCGGGAGTTGCGCTGCATGATCTGCGCATGGATACCGGGCCACAGGTCATGTTGTGGTTCGATACTGCACGGCAGTTTCGCCAGGGCTGCGTCCAGCCGTTTATCCTGTTCTATGCTCATGTTTTGAACCTCGCTTGCAACAATTGCCGTGCCCGATGCACATGCGCCTTGCAGGTACCGACCGCCGTGCGGGTCAACCCGGCAATTTCCTCATGGCTGTAGCCCTCGATGGCGTGCAGCACGAACACCACACGCGCGGCAGGCGGCAGGGTGCTGATCAACTGTTCCAGATCAATATCCGCCTCGGACATCACTGAATCATCCGGCAGGCTCTCCAGTATCTCCCCACCGTCGGGTTGCATAAGCCGCAAGTGCCGCCGGTAGAGCTTGAGTCGCTGCAGTGCCACATTGATGGCGATACGCGTGAGCCAGGTGCCGAAACTGCTTTCACCGCGAAAACGGGTAAGTGCGCTCCAGGCGCGCACGAAGGCATCCTGGGTGCATTCCTCGGCAGCTGGCCGGTCGACGGTGATGCGCAGGCACACGGCGTACACGCGGCCTGCATGCTGACGGTAGAGCCGCTCGAAAGCTGCCCTATCGCCGGCCTGGGCACGCCTCACCAGCCCGTACGCCTCATCATCGGGGCTAGCCTTCCTGGTCTTTATGCGGGTCATGGACACTGCAGCGGTTCCCATATCCTTTGTAGATTACGTCTGGGCAGTTAGGGTTTAGTGGGATATGGAATATATGGTGGGCTGACAGCCCCGCTGGTTTCTTACCGCAGTCATAGGTTTGCACACAGCAGTCTCAAATCATAGTATGCGAACTTAAAATAGCGTTTGTCATCGAGATCCTGATTGAGAAACCGTGAATGCATAGGCGTGCCTACTTTGTGATGATTATCAGGAGAAGACCGTGAAAAAGATCGCCTTGGTATTTTTGAGCATGACCCTGGTTTGGACAGCTGTAACATCGGCACAGCCCACAGCTCAGAAACCCACTTATCCGGAAACGACCCGCGGTAACACTATAAACAACTACTTCGGTACGAAGGTTGCCGCGCCCTACGAGTGGATGGAAAACCTGGAGAGTCCGACGGTCAAGCAGTGGGTGGACGACGAGAATAAATTGACGTTCGCCTATCTGGACAAGATCCCGCAGCGCGATGCCGTGCGCCAGCGCCTCATGCAGCTATGGAACTATGAGAAAGTTGGCGTGCCTGCAGATGCAGGCCGAACGCTTGTTTTTCAGCAAGAACACCGGCTTGCAGAATCAGTCAGTGGTTTTCGAGCAGGATGGTGCTGGTGGCAAGCCGCAGGAATTGCTGGATCCCAACACCCTTTCGCCGAATGGTGATATCGCACTTCTGGATTACGAAGCCTCGGACAGCGGCAAGCTCTTGGCTTATGCGCTTTCCCAGGGCGGTTCTGACTGGGAGACCCTGCATGTGCGCGACCTCACGGATGGCAAGTCACTGCCGGATGAGGTGCGCTATGTGAAATTTTCCGGTATCTCCTGGACCAAGGATAACAAGGGTTTCTTCTATTCCCGTTATCCGGCGCCGCCGGCCGGGCAAGCCATCAGCCAGCAGGTCAAGGATCAAGCGCTTTATTACCATGTATTGGGAACGTCCCAGAGCGATGACAAACTCATCTATGCACGCCCCGACCTGCCGGAGTGGATCGTGGACGGCAGCGTTTCTGAGGATGGCTGCTATCTGTTCGTGGTGCTGGTGAACGGCACTTCACGCAACAATGAGCTCTACTATGCGGACCTGGGTGATCCGCAGCATCCCGATATCGCTGCTGCCATTAAGCCGTTGTTCACCAAAAACGATGCGGCTTATTATCCGATCGGAAATCTGGGCGATGCCATATTTCTGCAGACCACCCGGGATGCGCCGCGCGACCGGATCATCTCGTTCAAGCTGGCTATTCCGGAGCAATGGATCAGCGTGGTGCCTGAGACCAAGGACGTCATCGAGAATTCGCTCATGGCAGACCATAAGGTTGTGGTCCAGTACCTGGTGGATGTGAAGAGTGAGCTGCACCTGTTCTCCAGCACCGGCAAACCGGAAGGCCGCGTGTCATTGCCGGGGATCGGTGCGGTGGTGGGACTCAGTGGACGCAATGATTCCAAGGACCTGTATTACGGCTTCACCTCGTATCTCTATCCCACCACGGTCTATCGCTACGACCTCGCCAGTGACAAGAACGCGGCGTTCTTCAAGCCGCGACTCACCTACGACCCCTCGCGTTATGAAACCCGCCAGGTGTATTACCGTTCCAAGGACGGTACCCGTATCCCCATGTTCATCACCTATCGCAAGGGACTCAAGCTGGATGGCAAGAATCCCACGCTGTTGTACGCGTATGGTGGTTTCGATATTAGCATCACACCCAACTTCAATCCGCTGGTGCCAGTGTGGCTGGAGATGGGTGGCATCTACGCAGTGGCCAACCTGCGAGGTGGCGGTGAATATGGCGAGGCCTGGCACAAGGCGGGAATGCTAGGCAAGAAACAGAATGTGTTCGATGACTTTGTCGGCGCTGCCAGATATCTGATCGCCCAGAAATACACATCGCCGAAGAGACTCGCCATCTGGGGTTATTCCAATGGCGGCTTATTGGTGGGCGTCACCATCACCCAGCATCCGAAGCTCTTCGGTGCAGCCTATGCCGGCGCCGGCGTCATGGACATGCTGCGCTATCAGAAATTTTCCGGCGGGGCCTTGTGGGCGCCGGAGTATGGTACTTCGGACGATCCCAAGGCGTTCAAATGGCTGATCAAGTTCTCACCTGTTCAGAATGTGAAAGCCGGCGTCTGTTATCCGCCCACGATCATCACCACTTCAGATCATGATGACCGGGTGGTGCCAAGCCATTCCTATAAGTTCGCCGCCGCCCTGCAGCACGACCAGGCCTGCGACAATCCGGCGCTGATCCGTGTGGAGACCCAGACCAGCCATAACTATATGCCCACGGATAAACGCATCATCCAATGGTCGGATGTGTGGGCATTCCTGGCTTATAACCTTGGAATCACCAGCCCGCCCAAGCAGGAGTAATGGCAATAGAGACATTGCCGATGTCACGTGCGCGGTCGTGCGAGCTGGTTCATGATCTGGCGTAGATGGATCACGCAGGCGGGACGTTTTCTGGAGAGATAATCTTTCCTGAAACGGACGATGTATTCCGCCTGTTTGATGCAAGCGGTACGGCTGATCCATAGCAGGGGCAGCAGGCCAGGCGTCAGATCCGGGTGTTTGAGGGTGCGGTGATCCGCGCCCACATCGGCATACATCACCAGCAACCGACGGTAGCGCCTACCGGCCAGCTGCAGGAATGTCTGTTCCGTCAATTCCTGGAAACGTTGCAGATCCTGTATCGCGCCGGCGGTTTCATGCAGGGCTTTGAGTTCCTTCACCAGCCCCCTGGCCCGCGGCTGCCAACGCAGGATGGACTCAAGCAGATAGCGCAGTTTCTTGGCAACGATACGCAGCCTGTGGATATGGCGCGCATCCGGTGACAGGCGTGCTTGATCTAGGGCAATAGTGAAATCCGCGGCATAGTCACGCAGGGATGCGATATATGCTTGCAGAAATATGGCATGCATATGCCCTGAATCTTTCACTGCAGAGATAGCGTGTTGCAACCGGCGTAAGAGTTTGTTCCACGCGGGAGGCAGTTCTTTGCGGATACGTCGGTAGTTGTTATCGCGCAGCGCAGCCAGATGGATGAGGAATCCGGTCACACCTGGCTGTGCATGTGGATCCAATTGGGTACGCAGCTTGGCAAGCCATTGGATGCAGACTTCCGCATCCCGTGCCGGGTTGGTAGCTTGGGCCAGACGCCGCAACGCACGGCGCTGCCGGCGTTTCAGCTTTAGCTGGGAATCGAAGGCCTGCAGCCAGCCGCGCAGGCGCCGTAATGAGACCCGCGAATCGTGCAGCGCCTCCAGATCTTCGGCATCGTCAAGCCGCGCCACGGCAGCATCCGTCGCTCTCAGCAGACGTCTGGCATAGCCGGCTATCACTTGCGCAGCCGGTGACTGCAGTGGATCCCGTTGGCTCACGCGCCGTCCAGCATCAGTCGAGTCTTGCCAGCTGCTTGAGCGTCAAGCACCAAACGATGCGAGCCTGCCCCGGCTTTGCATGCTCCGGCATCTCCAGGCAGCAGACGCTGCCTTTCTTCATATGCACCAGACTGCGTGCGACGCCGGTGGCCATGTAGCCGATCCATAGGCTCAGATCTGGTTCATGTCCCACCAGCACGATCACGCTGGTCTGGCGTGAGACCCACGTCAGCAACTTGTCCGGATCGAAACCCGGAGCCAGACGTGCATGTTGTAGTTTCAGTGCGTGCGGGAAGGCCGTTGACAGGATCTCGGCGGTCTCGATTGCGCGCGTCAGTGAACTGGAGAGAATCACGTGTATCTCATCCACGAGTGTGGCCAGTCCCGAAACGCCTTTGCGCATTTGATGCATGCCCGCCTTGGTCAAGCGGCGCAATGCATCGCTGCGACCGGCCAGCAGAGCCTCGGCTGGATCTTCGGCCTCGGCATGCCGCACGACCAATACCTGTTTCATGACGACACCCTCTCGGTGAGATCAGTCAATTTCGTCACCGGCAGTGAACAACTGGTTCCGTGACACACATAGGCGCAGATCTTACCCAGCGGCGCACATTGGGCCAGCAACCCGGTCATACCGGTCGCATCCTTGGGGATGGACAGCAGCATCCGGCGCGCATCCGGTCTTGCATTCAATGCTGATTGCCATTCCTGAAGTTTAGACTTTTCTCCCCGCAGAATGAACATCGTGGGTGGTTGCAAGTTATCGCTCAAGGCTGTGAATGTCGAGAGATGGCCATCGGGATAATGGGTTGCGGAGGGCAGCGCGGCTTTGAGCGCGCGTTCAGCCGCATGGATATATCGGGGTTCGGCGCACACGTGACCGAGTCGCAACAATGCTTGGGCGGCGACGGCATTGCCCGAAGGCATGGATTCATCACCGAAGGTCCTGGGACGGTAGAGCGGAATAGCCTGGTCGTTGGTTGTGAACCAGAAGCCGCCATGGGTTTGATCTTCAAAAAGCCTAAGTAGTGTGTCGGCGAGTGTTTGCATCCAGGCAAAGCGACCTGCGTCCCAGCGCGCCTGCAGCAATTCCCACAGTCCATGCAGCATGAAGGCATAGTCGTCCAGGTAGGCGGGCAGGTCCGCCCCCTCCGCCCGCCAACTTGCCAGCAAATGTGGTTCACGCCACAGCCGCGCCTGGATGAAGACAGCGGCGTGTTCCGCCGAATCGATCCAGTGCTCATGACCCAGAATGCGGCCGGCGCTGGCCATGCCGCCGATCATGAGGCCGTTCCAGGCGGTGAGCACCTTATCGTCGCGGGCCGGGCGCACCCGCCGGGCACGCACCGCCAGTAATTTTTTACGCGCGGATACCAGCAGAGTTTCTTTCTCCAATTCCCCTCTCCCGCCGGGAGAGGGGAGGGGGTGAGGGTCCGAGGAAGGCAACACATTTGTATCCCTCCCGACCCTCACCTGCCCTTCGGGCACCCTCTCCCCAAGGGCGAGGGATTCCGGCGTAGATTCAGATGAGGTGGTTATGTTTGTGATTTGTTCCTGCACATGCAAATGCCAACGGCCATCGAAATTCGGTGGTCCGTTCAGTCCATAACGCGGCGCAAACACGGCAAATTCATCATCGGTGAGCAGCGCTCGAATCTCCTCCCTATCCCAGACGTAATACCTGCCTTCATGGCCTTCGGAATCCGCATCCAGGCTGGCATAGTAGGCACCAGCCGCTGACTGCATCTCGTTCATGACCCAGTCGGCGATGCCTTCAGCTGCCTCTTTATATAGAGCGTCGCCGGTAAGCTGCCAGCTTTGGGCGTACAGCTTCAGCAATGGACCGTTGTCATAAAGCATCTTCTCGAAATGCGGGACAGCCCATTCCGCATCCACCGAATAGCGGCTGAAGCCGCCACCCAGCTGATCATAAATGCCGCCTTTGGCCATGCCGGTGAGCGTAGTGGTGAGCATGTCGCGCGCACTGGCCCGGGAATCGGCGCCCACGGAATTATCCGAGGCTCGTTGCAACAGGAATTCGAGAGCCGGAACATGTGGGAACTTGGGCGCGCGGCCGAAGCCGCCGTGGCGTGGATCGAAGCTCTGTGCCAGTGCCTGTTGCGCGATCTCCAACTGTGCAGGATCCAATAGTTCGGCCGATTGCGTGCTTTCGGCCTGAATACGTCGGAACAACTGTTGCAGTGAGACGTTCTGCTGCCGCAGCTGTTCCTGGTGATCGTGGTAGAAGCTACTTACGCGTGTGAGTACATCCTTGAACGACGGCATGCCGTAACGCGGTTCCAGCGGGAAGTAGGTGCCGGCGAAGAAGGGCGTCAGGTCATCCGGCGTTAGAAACACGGTCAATGGCCAGCCGCCGCCGCGCTGCGCCAGCACCTGATGTGCCAGCTGGTAGACGCGATCCAGGTCCGGGCGTTCTTCCCGGTCCACCTTGATGTTCACGAACGCACTATTCATGAGCGCCGCGGTCTCCGGATCCTCGAAGGATTCATGCGCCATGACATGGCACCAATGGCAAGCGGAATACCCGATGGACAGCAGGATGGGTTTATTCCGTGCACGCGCCAGCGTCAGTGCATGGTCATTCCATGCATGCCAGTCCACTGGATTGTGGGCATGTTGCAGCAGGTAGGGACTGGTCTCGCTCGCCAGACGATTGCTGTGTATTTTGTCACGCATGGGGAAAACGGCTGGTAGAATGCCATCACTATAATCCCTGGACTCTTCAACCGCATGTCACTGCCGCCGCTGATTTTAAAAAAGCACGAAGATCGACGCCTGCGAGCCGGCCACCTGTGGATATTCAGCAACGAAGTGGATATCAAGCGTACGCCCCTGAAAACCTTTGCGCCGGGTGAGCTTATCGAGATCCAGGGTTCCAACGGGCGTGTCATCGGCACCGGTTATGTCAATCCTAACTCGTTGATCTGCGCACGCCTGCTGTCGCGCGATGCCGCGCATGTGCCGGATCGATCGCTGCTGGTGCATCGCTTGAATGTTGCTTTATCGCTGCGTGAACGGCTGTATGCCAAGCCGTATTACCGCCTGCTATTCGGTGAGTCTGACAACCTTCCCGGATTAGTGGTGGACCGTTACGGCGAGGTACTGGTGGCTCAGATCACCACCGCCGGCATGGAAAACATGAAGACTGAAATCGTGGCCGCGCTGGTAAAAGTCATGCAGCCCAAAGGGATTCTGCTGCGCAACGACGTGGGCATACGTGAACTGGAAGGATTGCCGCTGTATACGGAAGTGGCGCAGGGTGTGGTCCCTGAGATAGTGAGCATCGAGGAGCACGCTTGCCGTTTCGAAGTGCCTTTGGCGATCGGTCAGAAGACCGGCTGGTTCTTCGACCAGCATGACAACCGCGGCCGCATGCTGCGTTATATACCCGGTAAACGGGTGCTGGATGTCTTCAGCTATGTGGGCGCCTGGGGCATCCAGGCGCTCGCCCATAAAGCACGCGGATCAGTGTGCGTGGACAGCTCAAGCGCAGCTTTGATGCAAGCCACGCGCAATGCGCTGCTTAACGACGTGCAAATCGACACGCGTTTAGCCGATGCCTTCGATGCGCTGAGGGAATTGCATGCCAACGGTGAAAAGTTCGACGTGGTAATCCTGGATCCGCCGGCGTTCGTGAAACGCAAGAAGGATCTGATGGCCGGCCGCGAAGCCTACCAGCGACTCAACCAGCTCGGTATGCAGTTGCTGGAGCGCGAAGGCCTGCTGATTACCTGCTCATGTTCCTACCATATGCCGGCTGAGGCACTACTCGCCGGTCTCCAGTCGGCTGCCCGCCATCTGGACCTGCAGGCGCAGGTGCTGGAGCAGGGCGGCCAGTCGGCCGATCATCCGGTACATCCTGCGATCCCGGAGACCCGTTATCTCAAGGCGTTCTTCGTACGCGTTGTGGACGCCTGAAGTCTCAGCCGATAAACTGCCAGCCCATGTTGACTTACCCAGATTTTGATCCTGTAGCCCTCAGTCTTGGAACATGGCACCTCTTCGGCCGTGTGTTCCAGCCCGCAATTCACTGGTACGGGATCACCTACTTGGTGGGTTTTCTCGGCTGTTATCTGGCCGCCTACCTGCGTGCGCGCAAGCCCGGCAGCGGCTGGAGCAAGGAGCAACTCGCGGACCTGCTGTTTTACGTGGCTCTGGGCGTGGTGCTGGGCGGGCGCATCGGCTACACACTGTTCTATGCCTACGATAATCAGGGCCACTGGCTTGAATGGCAGAACCCGCTCTACATCTTCCAGGTATGGGACGGTGGCATGAGTTTCCATGGCGGCCTGCTGGGCGTGCTGGTGGCGATCTGGCTGTTCGCGCGCAAATACCATAAGCGTTATTTCGAGGTGGCGGACTTCGCCGCGGTGGTGGTGCCCATCGGGCTGGCGGCCGGCCGCATCGGCAATTTCATCAACGGCGAGTTATGGGGCAAGCCTTCGTCACTTCCGTGGGCCATGCGTATCCCCTGTATCAATACGCGTTTCAGCGGCGGCGAATACTGCCAGCACACGATGAATGGCTACAGTCTGCCGCGCCAACCATCGCAGCTGTACGAATTCCTGCTGGAAGGCGTGGTGCTGTTCGTGGTGATGTGGGTGTTCTCACTCAAACCGCGACCGCGCATGGCTGTCTCCGGTTTGTTCGCGCTGCTGTACGGCGTGTTCCGTTTCCTGGTGGAATTCGTGCGCCTGCCGGACCCACAGTTCGGATATCTGGCCTTCGGCTGGCTCACCATGGGGCAAGTGCTGTCGCTGCCACTGATCCTGTTTGGCATTATCTTGCTGGTGCTGGCTTATCGTCGCGAACCGGCTACCAGGGCTGTCTGATGCATCAGTATCTGGAACTCATGCGGCGTGTGCGTGACCACGGTACGCACAAGAGTGATCGTACCGGCACGGGTACGCTCTCGGTCTTCGGTTACCAGATGCGTTTCGACCTGAATCAGGGATTTCCGGCGGTCACCACCAAGAAGCTGCATTTCCGTTCCATCATCCATGAACTCCTGTGGTTCTTGCGGGGTGATACCAATACGCGCTACCTGCATGAACACGGCGTCAGCATCTGGGATGAATGGGCGGATGAAAACGGCGATCTCGGACCCGTGTACGGTTATCAATGGCGTTCCTGGCCAGCGCCGGATGGGCGTCACATCGACCAGATCAAGAAAGTTCTAGAACAACTGCGCAATACGCCGGATTCGCGTCGCATCATCGTGAGTGCCTGGAATGTGGCCGATCTGGACAAGATGGCATTGCAGCCCTGCCATGCATTCTTCCAGTTCTATGTAGCCGAGGAGCGTCTCTCATGCCAGCTCTATCAGCGCAGCGCCGACATCTTCCTGGGCGTGCCGTTCAATCTCTGCTCTTATGCGCTGCTCACACATATGATCGCACAACAGACCGGCCTCAAGCCCGGAGAATTCATCTGGACTGGCGGCGACTGCCATCTATATCTGAATCATTTGCAACAGGTAGACGAACAATTGTCACGCGAACCGCGTGACTTGCCGAAGCTGCTCATCAAGCGCAAGCCGCCGAGCTTATTCGATTATCAGCTTGAAGATTTCAAGATCACCGGGTACCAGAGTCACACTGCCATCAAGGCTCCGATCGCTGTCTGAACACACCGCATGCATACCATCAAGCCGATACCTAAAAACGCCAGGCAGGGCTGATGCTCTCCCTGGTCGTCGCCGTCGGTGAAAATAACGAGATCGGCAAAGCTGGCCGGATGCCCTGGCATCTGCCGGCCGATCTCAGGCATTTCAAGGCACTGACGCTCGGCAAACCGGTAATCATGGGACGCAGGACGTTCGAGGCCATCGGCAAGCCCTTGCCGGGTCGGCGCAACATCGTGGTGTCCCGCAAGCCCGGCTATAACGCGCCTGGCTGTGAGGTCACCCAATCATTCACGGATGCACTGGTGCTGGCCGTAGGCGTCGCGGAGATCATGGTCATCGGAGGCGGCGAGATCTACCGTGAGGCCTTGCTGCGGGCACAGCGGATCTATCTGACGCGCGTGCACGCACTTTTCGAGGCGGATACCTTCTTCCCCGCCATCGATCCATCGGAGTGGCGGCAGATAGTGCGCGAGGAACATGCGGCTGATGCGCGTAATGCCCATGCTTATTCCTTCATCACGCTGGAACGCAGGCTACCGCGCAATATCGCTTAAGCCTCGCGATGCAAGCTATTCAGCCGAGATAAGCGGCTACTGGCGCAAGTACGGGTGTATTACGACACAGTGTTTCCGCCCACTTGAGGCCAGCACGAATCTCGGGCTGGAATTTCATGCGCGCATCCTGCAATTCACTGCGGCGTTGTAGTGGATCGAAGTTTTGCGTTGGAATTTTCGAATAGGTCCGCATCAGAGGGCCGTTCACCAGGTCTTGAGCCTTTTCTGGTCGGCAATCCAGTTCAAAGAATCTGGCGGTATGCAACAAATGTTCCTCTGGCTTCATGAGGAAGTCATCGAAATTTAGCATCTGTGCACGCTCGGGATAGGCGCTGTTTGTCTGGATAAACAGCATCAAGAGCGTGAGCCACTTCATGGTTATTTGCTGTGCATCATCCAGATCAGCCAGACATATATCATTTCGTTCACTCAGGCGGCAAAAGTCCGTCATCCATGCAGGCGAAAAAGCATGGATGCTGGAGCGCAGATCCGGTGTCCGCAGCATGGCCGCCAGCAACGACTCCAGACTGATATACAGCATCAATATGCGCGAACTGCCATCCAGCATTGTCGAGACGGTTTCCAGCAGGTTGCCGGCATTGCTGGTGACCTTAATCAGGGCTCTGTCGGATGTCCGGTAAGTTCTGGCGAGCGAGCCGATGGCAGTCTGCAGCAGCTGGCCCCATTGCGCAGTCGTCAACCAGGAAGAAGCTCGCCCCAATTCACGTCTTGCGACTGCCAGGGTTAGCAGCGACATCGGTTCCCGCAGGGGCAGGCAGCCGGGTAGTTCCGCTAGCAGACGCGATATGAGTGTGGAACCGCAATGTCCGACGTGGAAAATGCAGGATGGCTTTGCAGGCGTGAGCTGGTTGGTCTCCTGAAATACAGATTCCAGCGGCAGCCAGAATCCTTCCGTCTGGGGATTGAATAGGCGGTCATCCAGAAACGACGCTTCCCGGTAAACAGTTTCGTTGACCCGCACCACCAGTGCACGCCGATTTGCCAAGTCGAAATTCTGTAATAGGAAATCGGGGTTGTTGCGCAAGCCCTGAAGGAAAGGGTGTGTGTTCATGCTTCGATTCTGCTGGTTCCGAGTTTTTTATTGATCAACGCGTCAGCGTGTTCAAGATCAAGCTGCTCGAGGGATGAAATATTGGCGGTTAAGCTGTCAAGTATCTGCTGCTGGATAGCGCCCCGGCGTTTGGCTTCCGAATAGGGCAGGTGGTGAAACATCACCATGGAGTAGCGTGGCACGAACACACCAGGGTGGCGTTCCTCCAGGAGAAAACCGAGCTGCTTCTGCAGCTGGAACTTCGGGTCGCGCACCACATCACGCATTTCCACGTAGTTTTCCAGAGCCATCGCGGCGATGGCTTCGGTATCCGGGTGGCGCTGGTTTTGGAACTCATTGAACAAACTCTCCCAGTCATCGCTAAATTCATCCAGACATTGGTCCAGGATCAGACAATCCTCGAACGCGCAGTTCATGCCCTGACCATGGAACGGCACGATGGCGTGAGCGGCATCGCCCAGCAGCAGGACCTTGCCATCCACATGCCAACGCGGGCAGTGTACCGTGCCCATGAGTCCGGTGGGGTGTGCAAAGAATTCACTTTCCAGATCGGGTAACAGTTTCAAGGCATCGGGAAAATTCCTTGCAAAGAATTTCAGCAAGGCCGCGGGCCTATCCAGGGCGGCAAAACTGGGGTCGCCTTGCATTGGCAGGAACAAGGTCACTGTGAAGCTGCCATCCAGGTTCGGTAGGGCGATGAGCATATAACCGCCGCGCGGCCAGATGTGCAAGGCTTCACGATCCATACGATAGCGGCCGCCTGCACCAGCCTTGATGGTGAGTTCCTTGTAGCCATGGGGCAGAATGTTTTCCACGACTTTTACGCCGAGTCGTTTCACCATGGACTGGCGTACCGTCGATCCGCCGCCATCCGTGGCGATAACGGTGCCGGCTTTGATTGGCGGGCTTTGGCCGGATTGGTCGCTGATGAGCAAGGTATCGTTCTCAAAATCCAGATCCTCGCAACGCTGCTGGAAAAGGATCTTGGCGCCCGCGGCTTCCGCTGCATCCATGAGCAATCTGTTCAGTCCAGGCCGCGAGATCGAATGGATGACTTCAGAGGGTTTGCGACCATAGAGTGTCAGCGTCGTGTGGCCCAGCTCGTCGTGCAGCATGCGCCCGCGCATGGGGATCAGGAGCTGGGATACCTGCTCGAATACGCCTGCCTCTTTAAGTGGCCGGATGCCACGCTGGGCCAGGGCCAGGTTGATGGAACGGCCGGCAGGGATGTCGTGGTGCCGCATATCTGACTGGCGTTCGTAGACCGTCACCTTGAATCCACGGCGCGCCAGGAAGATGGCCAGCAGGCTGCCGGCCAGTCCGGCGCCGATCAAAGTAATCTTTTTATGAGTCTGCATAAGGACAGAGTCGATTATTTAATGTCCCTTTCGGGGATGGTTGAAATCCCTCGCCCCGCGAGGGGAGAGGGAAGGAATTCAAGTCAGTTTCCAGCCGACCATCCGCAAACCCCTCGCCTTATAGGCAAGGGTTGTTTAGTTATCGATGTGCAGGGCAAAGCATGTGTTTTATATCGCGTCACTCACCACGTTATTGAGGATGTCTACGAAGCGGTACACATCCATATAGGTGTTATAGAGCGGCACCGGCGCCACCCGCAGCACATCCGGTTCGCGCCAGTCGGCGGTCACGCCGGCCTGTTCCAGGCGCGTGAAGATATCCCTGGCACGACTGCGGCTGCCGGTGATCCGCAACGATAGTTGGCAACCGCGTTCCGTGGGGTTACGCGGTGTGAGTATTTCAACGGCTTCAGGCAGTCGCTGGTCCAGCAGGTATTCCATATAACCGGTGAGCCGCAGGGATTTCTCACGCAACCTCGGTATGCCCGCATCATCGAAGATCTCCAGGGAGGCCAGCAAGGGTGCCAGCGCCAGGATCGGCGGGTTGCTCACCTGCCAGCCTTCGGCGCCGGCCATCGGCACGAAATCCGGACCCATGCGAAAGCGCGTGGCCTTATCGTGACCCCACCAGCCGGCAAATCGCGGCAGCTTAAACGCACGGGCGTGGCGCGCATGCACGAAGCAACCGGCTACCGCACCGGGACCGGAATTCATGTATTTGTAATTGCACCACACGGCAAAATCCACGTCCCAGTCATGCAGTTGCAGTGGCAGGTTGCCGGTGGCATGTGCCAGATCGAATCCGGCCACCGCACCCACCGCATGTGCCGCGCGCGTGAGGCGCGCCATGTCGAAAGCCTGACCGTTGGCATACTGCACGCCCGGTAGCATCACTAGCGCGAGTTGTTCGCCTTCGGCGCGGATCAGGGCCTCCACCTCGTCCATTTCCAGTGCGCGCTGGCGTCCGGCAGGTGCGAGTTCCACCAGGCTGGTGTCCGGGTCGAAGCCGTGGAAACGGATCTGGGATGCCAGGGCGTAGCGATCGGAGGGAAAGGCGCTGCGCTCGATGAGTATGCGGTTGCGTGCGGCTGTAGGCCGGTAGAAACTCACCAGCATCAGGTGCAGGTTGACGGTGAGCGAATTCATGTTGATTACTTCCAGCGGCTCGGCGCCCACCAGGCGCGCACTGCGCTCGCTGAACAGTTCGTGGTAGGGCATCCAGGGACGGCGTCCGGCGAAATGGCCCTTCACGCCAAGACGCGCCCAGTCCTCCAGTTCCTCACGCACGTAGCGTTCGGTGGTCAACGGCTGCAGTCCGAGTGAATTTCCACACAGGTAGATTTCTTCGCCATCCTGGTGACGTGGGATGTGAAATTTATGGCGGTAATCGGCCAACGGATCCGACGAATCCATCTCAGATGCGAACTCGGCATCGGTGCGGTAGATCATTTCATTTCTATCGGGTAGATGATGGGGCGGCTGGGTGCGGCGTCGCTCATGAACGCCGGGATCTGCAGGTCCAGCAGGTAGTAGCCATCGCTGACCTGCTCGGGTACGTAGATCATCTCGGTGATGGTGGCGCGCGGCCGCTTGGCATCGGCCAGGCGCCGACTGCCGGCAGGCAAGCCCCAGAAGGCGCGGTGTGCCGCCAGCCGCCCTTGGTCGTGCATGGGATCGAGGGTCGGCAGATCCACCAGCAGGTGTTCGACACCGGCAGCCGCCAGCAAAGCCACGGCTTCCTCAGCCAGATACGGCGGTGGCACCGTATCATACCGGTGTGAGAGTTTTTCCCGGGTGTTGGGCAGAGTGCGGATGATAAAAGCCGCATGCATTTCCCGTAACGGATGATGTTGCAGGCTCATCTTGATCAAGGCCGCATCGATGAGGTTATGACGAGGCGCGAGTGTCACCAGGGTGGCCGGCAGGAGTGATACCCGCAGCTGCTCGGTCAGACTGGCGGCATCGTCCACCACATGACCGATGCATTCGGTGTGTGTGCCATTACAGTGGGGCACCAGGTGGTAATGGCTGACGTTACAGCTCCCGCCTTTATGGGTGTCGCCGGTGAAGCCGTCCGTTTGCAGCGCTTCCGCACTGGCAGACGGTGCCGCGAAAAAGTTGGGTTGCGGACCGTTGAACTGCAAGGGGATGGCCAGCGACACACCGCGTGCCGTGTCCACGCTGCAATGATGGTTGTCGATCTCGAAACGCAGCAGGTTCATATGAACTGCGCTTTGTCGAGCCGCAGCCACTCCAACGCGCTGCCATGCAGCAGCCGCTGTTTGGTGTTGGTGTCCAGCGGCATGGATTCGATGAGCTGGCCCGGTACCTGTTCGCCGAGGAGAAACGGGTAATCACTGCCGAGCGCGATGCTGTTCGCGCCCATGAGATCGATCATATAGTTCAACATACCCGCGTGATGCACCAGTGAATCCACAAAGAACTTGCCGAGATAGTGTGCAGGATTGATGCTGTTGTCCACCGCGCACAGGTCAGGACGCACCTGGAATCCATGCTCGATGCGTCCCAGGGTTGCAGGGAAAGCACCGCCCCCATGGGCGAAACATACCCGCAGCTTCGGCAGACGCTCGAACACCCCACCGAAGATCATCGAGCACACGGCCAATGAGGTCTCCGCCGGCATGGCCACCAGCCAGGGCGTCCAGTATTTGTGCATGCGCTCCTTGCCCAGCATGTCCCAGGGATGCACGAACAGCGCCGCGCCGAGTTCCTGGGCGGCTTCGAATACCGGGAACAGCTGCGCATCGTCCAGGTTCATGCCGTTCACATGCGTGCCGATCTGTATGCCGGGAAATCCCAGCTCCTGGATGCAGCGTTCCAGTTCGCGGATGGCCAGCTCCGGCGATTGCATCGGCAGCGTGCCGAGGCCGATGAAGCGGCGTGGATGTTCCGCCACCAGGCCGGCGATGTGGTCGTTCAATAGGCGGGCCAGGTCCAGGGTGTCTTCGGGCTTCGCCCAGTAGCTGAACATTACCGGTACCGTGGACAATACCTGCACGCCCACTCCATGGGCATCGCATTCGCGCAGGCGCAGCTCGCCTTCCCAGCAGTTGGCCTGCACTTCCCGGAAAAGCTCGCCGTCTTTCAGCAGGCGTGCGCAACCCGGGCCGTAGTGCTGCAGCTGCACGAAACCGCCGTAGCCGTATTTTTCCTTCAGGTCAGGCCAGTTTTCCGGCAGGATGTGGGTATGGATGTCTATCTTCAGCATGCGTTATTTTTTCTTTTCCGGCGCATCCATCACGGTGCCGCAATTTTTGCAGGTGCGATATTGCAAGTTACCGAAGAACCGGTCGAACACCGGCGGGAAATCCTTTTCGATGTTCTGCAGGGTAAAGTATTCCTCGTAGAGTTTGCTGTCGCATTGTTCGCAGAACCACAGCAGCCCATCCTGTTCGTCAGGCAAGCGTTTGCGCTCGATCACGAGGCCAACGGAATTGGCGAAACGCTGTGGTGAATGCGGCACGCGTGGCGGCAGCAGGAATACCTCACCGGCACGGATATGGTAATCGACCGGTCTGCCATCCTGCATGGTCTTCAGCAGCATCTCACCTTCGGTCTGATAGAAAAATTCTGGTCCTTCGTCGTAGTGATAATCCTTGCGGGAATTGGGCCCACCCACCACCATCACGATAAAGTCGCCGTCATAGATGCATTTGTTGCCTACCGGCGGCTTTAGCAGATGACGGTTGGCGTCGATCCATTGCCGGAAATTCAGTACCTGCATGTTACACACGGCGATCTCCTGATACTTCACTCAATGGTGGCGATGCATTTGAGCTCAATGGCGATGAGTGTCGGCAGCGCCGTCACTTCAACCGTGGTGCGACAGGGCTGGTTATCCTTGAAGTATTCGGCATAGATCCGGTTGTAAATGGCGAAGTCGCGTCGCATGTTGGTGAGGAATACAGTCACATCCACCAGCCGGTCCCAACTCGAACCGGCGTCTTCCAGTATCAAGCGCACGTTCTCGAACACTGAGCGGCACTGGGCCTCGATGTCGTAACTGAGGACATTTCCCTTGGTGTCTTGCTTTACACCGGGGATATCCTGACTGCCGCGCTTGCGCGGACCCACACCGGAGAGGAACAGCAGGTTGCCCACGCGTCGCGCGTGCGGATAAAGCCCGACCGGCTCCGGCGCGCTGTTGGATACTATCTTGTTGTGCTTATGCATACTTTATGCAGACGTTGCGCGCCTCAGTGAAGAAGCGCATGGCTTCCCAGCCTCCTTCGCGACCATTGCCGGACTGCTTGACGCCGCCCATGGGCACGCGCAGATCGCGCAGCATCCAGCAGTTGACCCAGATGAGTCCGTCTTCCAACCGCGCCGCCACCCGGTGGCAGCGGGAGGTATTCTGGCTCCACAGCGAAGCGGCCAGGCCATAGGGAGTGCCATTGGCGTAATTCACGGCCTGATCTTCGGTATCGAAGGGCATCAGGGTCACCACCGGACCGAAGATTTCTTCCTGGTTGGTACGGCAATCGAGCGGCAGGTTTTCGATGACCGTGGGCTCCACGAACCAGCCGTTGGCGCAGCGGCCAGCGAGTTTTGCACGCCGCCCTCCGCACAGGATCCTTCCACCTTCTTTCTGGGAAAGGTCGATATAGCCCTGGACTTTTTGCAGATGTGCTGTGGAGACCAGCGCACCCTGTTCGGTACTTTCCTCAAGTGGATCACCCTGGCGCAATGCCCGGACGCGTGCTACGAATGCATCGCGAAAGCGCGCATACAAACCCCGCTCGATGAGGATGCGCGAGCCGCACAGGCAGATCTCGCCCTGGTTGGAGAACGCCGCACGCACCGTTTCCGACACCGTGGTTTCAAAATCGCAGTCGGCGAACACCAGCGTTGGATTTTTCCCGCCCAGCTCCAGGGACATTTTCTTGAACTTCGGTGCTGCGCGAGCAGCAATGTCGGCGCCGGTCAGGGTGCCGCCGGTGAAGGAGATGGCTTTTACCTGTGGATGTTCCACCAGGGCTATCCCGGCTTTTGTCCCGAGGCCGTGCACCACGTTGAGCACACCGGGCGGCAGTCCGGCTTCCATGCACAGCTCCGAGAACAGATAGGCGGTCATGGGCGTTAGTTCAGAGGGCTTGGCCACCACACAGTTGCCGGCCGCGAGTGCCGGAGCGATCTTCCAGGTGAACAGGTACAGCGGCAGGTTCCAGGGTGAGATGCAGCCGACCACGCCCAGCGGCGAGCGCAGGGTGTAATTGATGGCGCCGGATTCCATAGCATGGGATTCGCTCGCGAACTGGCTGGCGGCAGCGGCGAAGAAGCGCATATTGGCCACGGCCCGCGGGATGTCCAGGCTGCGGGCGAGGGCGATGGGCTTGCCGGAATCCATGCTTTCAGCCCGCGATAGTTTCGCGAGATCGCGTTCGACCAGGGCCGCGAGTGTGTGCAGCCACTCACCGCGCTCTGCCGCGGGCATGGCTGACCAGGACGGGAAGGCACGCGTGGCAGCCGCTACAGCACTGTCGATATCAGCCGCTTGAGAATCGGGAACTTGCGCATACACTTGGCCGGTGGCCGGTTCGAAGTCCCCAAGCCAACCAGCAGACGCTGCCGGGGTGAGTTTTCCGTCTATATAGTTGGCGAGTTTCTGCATCTCTAAAGACTCTGTAGCCGGCCGCCGTCCACCGGCAAGTTGATGCCGTTGATATAACCCGCGGCCGGCGAGGCCAGAAAGGCGATGGCAGCGGCGATCTCTTCAGGTTCTGCGAACCGCCCCAGTGGGATCAGTGATATGACTTCCTTCTCGATGTCGGCGACCGAGCGCTGCTCTTTCTCAGCGCGTGCCTTGAACAGGCTGGTGATGCGCGGTGTGCGGGTGAAGCCGGGCAGGATATTGTTGACCGTGATGCCGTGAGGCCCGAGCTCGCTGGCCAGGGTCTTGGCCCAACCGGCCACCGCCCAGCGGATGGTGTTGGACACGCCCAGACCCTTGATGGGTTCCTTCACCGAGGTGGAGATCACGTTGATGATGCGGCCGTAGCCAGCTGCTTGCATGCCCGGCAGCACCGCCTGTACCAGGATTTGTCCACACAGCATGAGTCGCGTGAAGGCTTTCTGGTATTCCTCCACGCTTGCCACATGTGCGGGCCCGCCGGGCGGTCCGCCGGAATTGTTGACGAGGATATGGGTCTGGGGATAATTTTTCTGCCATCGGCCAAGGGCTGTCTTGAGCGTCTCCGGTTGGTCGAAATCGGCAATGAGATAGTCATGCCGCTGGCCACTGCCACAGGCGAGGCGGGCCAGCATGGCCTCAAGTTTGTCTGGCGAACGCGCCACCAGTGTCACGTTGGCTCCCAGTTCCGCCAGGGCGCGGCCGGCAGCCGCGCCGATTCCCTGGCTGGCGCCGCACAACAGCGCTTGTTTGCCGTCGAGGCGCAGATTCATGATGGATGGGCTGCTGGCCATGTTGGGATTCTAAAGTACTGCGCTTCAGTCTGCTCCCGGCCGTTGGGCGCCGGAACAGTCCACACAATACCAACTGCCACTGTCATCACCATCGAGCCGCAGGGCGGATAGTTTTCCACCCCAGACACAACCGGTATCCAGTGGATAGACATTCTGGCCCTTGACATCGCCCAGGGCCGACCAGTGACCGAATAGGATGTGCAATGCGGCACTGGCGCGCTCCGGAATCATGAACCAGGGAAGGTAACCCTGAGGTTGTGTTCCGGGTGGGCCCTTGGATGTCAGATCTAATTCGCCATCAATGGAACAGTAACGCAGGCGCGTAAAGCAGTTAACGATGAAGCGCAGGCGTTCCATGCCCTGCAGAGACGGGGACCAGCGGTTCGGCCGGTTGCCATACATATGCTGGAAGAATTCCAGGTAATCATGGCCACGCAGCACGTATTCGAGTTCGTTAGCACAGGTTTGCGCGGTGCCGGCATCCCATTGGGGCGGCAGGCCTGCATGCACCAGGGTGTAACCCAAGGCCTGGTCCTGGTGTAACAACGGCCGGTGGCGCAGCCAGTCCAATAACTCATCCCGGTCGGAAACCGCCAGCACTGCATCCAGACTGTCTGCGGGCTTGGGTTTGTCGACGCCGGCGGCAAGTGCCAGTAAGTGCAGGTCATGGTTGCCGAGCACCGCGATGGCTCGCTTACCCAGGTTCTTTACGAAACGCAGGACTTCCAGAGATTGCGGCCCACGGTTGACCAGATCACCGGTAAACCACAGCGTGTCATCCTGGGAATTAAAATTGAGACGCTCCAGCAACCGTTGCAGATCGTCGTAGCAGCCCTGTATGTCACCGACGGCGAATACTGCCATCAGTGCAGTAAGCCTGGCACTGCAAGCCGGAACGGGGCGATGGGCGCATCGAAATGTTCGCCCTGGTCGTTCACCAGCTGATAGGCACCCTGCATGGCGCCCACCGGGGTCTCCAGAATCGCGCCGCTGGAGTAGCGGAAGCCCTCACCCGGTTTCAAATGCGGGTGTTCGCCCACCACGCCTTCGCCGCGCACCTCCTGCACCTTGCCGTTGGCGTCGGTAATCAGCCAGTGGCGGGTCAATAGCTTGGCCGGCACCGAACCCTGGTTACGGATGGTGATGGTGTAGGCGAACACGAAACGGTCCTGGCCAGGATCGGACTGGGCCGGCACAAACGCGGTTTCTACATCCACGTGGATATTATTGATGGCTGTCTCGGTCATGAATCAGGAATGGGCTTGGGTTGGCAAGCCATATTTTATCGAAAACCGACCGCTCACTGTTATGAAAATAATGACAGATAGGTGAGTATTCAGCTCAGACGCACCGCCAGGACATCGCAAGGCGCCTTGTGCAGCAGGGACTTTTCCGTGGAGCCGAGCAGCAATGCCAGGCCATGACGCCCATGGCTGCCTAGCACCAGCAAGTCGGCCTGTTCCTCCGCGGCCACGCGCAGGATCTCGGACTTGATGTTGCCTACTTCCACACGGCGAGGGGCCGCGTGCAGGCCCAGGCTGGCGCACAGGGCATCCAAGCGTTGACGGGCACCCTGTACCAGCTCACCTTCCAGGTCCACAGGCGGCGGCAGCAAGGCCTCACCCGCCGGATCCACCGGTATGAATTCCACCACATGCAAGAAGCTTAACTTGGCTGCACAAAGGGTGGCCAGGGCATGCCCACGGCGGGACACCTCCCGACTGTCCTCGGTCAGGTCCACGGCAATCAGTACTTGTTTATACACGCTCATACGGCACTTCTTGCTTTACCCATACGACGTTTTAAGCGGTCACAGCAGCTATTGCAAGCGTCGTGATTTATACACCATCGGCCAGACGCGCGTAATCGGCAGCGTGTAGGGTTTCTGGCCGTGCTGCGGGATCCAAGCCGACGCGGCGGATTACGGACTCATCCACAAGACCCATGAGGGCATTGCGCAAGGTCTTGCGCCGCCGGCTGAAGGCCTGGTTGACGAGGGCCGCAAAGCGCGCGCTATCGGCCAATGGGAATGGCGCCTGTGCGTGTGGTATCAGACGCACGAAAGAGGATTCCACCTTGGGTGGCGGCGAGAACGCGCCGGCACCGATAGTGAACAGCGGCACCACCTGGCAGCGTGCCGCGAGCATGACCGTGAGGCGTCCATAGTCCTTGCCGCCGGGCTGAGCCGCCATGCGCTGCACGACTTCCTTCTGCAGCATGAAATGCATATCGGCGATCACATCCATTTGGTCCAGGCAGTGAAACAGCAAGGGGGTGGAGATGTTGTAGGGCAGGTTGCCGACCAACCGGAGCTTTTTGTCAGGCATGGCGATGTCGCGCAAGTCGGTTTTCAGTGCATCGGCCTGTATGACATGCAGATGGCCCTTCCCGGAGGCCGCGGCTGACAGCCGGGGTATGACATCCCGATCCAGTTCCACGACTGTCAATGTCCCGCACTGTTCGAGCAGCGGCACAGTGATGGCACCCATTCCGGGGCCGATCTCCACCAGCAAATCACCCGGCCGCGGATCGATGGCCAGCAGGATTTTGTTGATGATGTTGCGATCATGCAGGAAATGCTGACCGAAACGTTTGCGTGCCTGATGTGGTCGGAGTTTGCCCGATTCCATTATTGCCGTCGGCTCAGTTCGATGGCCATTTTTAGAGCGGCCTCAAGGCTGCTGTGTTGCGCCCGTCCGCTGCCTGCGAGCTCCAGTGCTGTGCCGTGGTCCACCGAGGTACGGATGATGGGCAAGCCCAGGGTGATGTTCACCGCCTGGCCGAAGCCGGCCTGCTTCAAGACCGGCAAGCCTTGATCGTGGTACATGGCCAGTACCGCATCCACACCCACAAGCCGCTGTTTGCTGAACGCCGTATCGGCGGCCACCGGGCCTGACAGGTGCATGTCCTGGGCACGCATATTTTCAAGGACCGGAGTGATTATCTCGATTTCTTCGCGACCCAGATGGCCACCTTCACCGGCATGCGGATTGAGCCCCAGAACCAGGATATGTGGTTGCTGGATACCAAAACGCTTTTGCAGATCCGCATGCAGTATCCGCAACGTATGCGCAAGTTTCTCTCTGGTCAGCGCCCTGGGCACTTCCGATAATGGCAGATGTGTCGTTGCCAGCGCGACGCGCAACCCTCTGGTAGCAAGCAACATGACCGGAGCCTGGGAATTGCAGCGCGCAGCCAGATACTCTGTATGGCCGGTGAACGGGATGCCGGCTTCATTGATAATACCCTTGTGCACAGGCGCCGTGACCATGGCATCGAACTCACCACTCAGACAACCATCCACCGCATGATTCAGGATCTCCAGAACATAGTAGCTATTCGCAGGATTTGGCGTTCCGGCAATCACGGATACCGGTGTCTTTAACGACAATACCCGCAGTTCACCGGCTCGTGGTGGTTTGCGTTCAGAACGATTGTAGGGAGTGACCGTCAGCGGCAATCGCAGGCTGTGGGCACGCTCCACCAATAGCTCCGTATCACCGATGGCGATGATGTCGACGGCGTGCGCTAATTGCGCCAGTTGAATGCAGATATCCGGACCAATGCCTGCCGGTTCACCGGTAGTGAGCGCAATGCGATGTAGCCGAGCTGCCATGCTGGTTTAATGCGGCGTGGCTACTTATCCAGGAATGTTTCGATATACGCCGATCCGTTGAGCGCAGTAGTCCAATTCTGGATGATTTCCTCGGATTTACGCGCATAGATGGCCTCATAAGCTTTGTTGCGTATGTATTCCTGAGTCTGGTCCACCTGACGTCGGCCCAGTACCTGCACGATGTGCCATCCAAATTGAGTCTGGAATGGCTCACTGGTTTCACCGACCTGGAGTTTATCCATCTGTGACTGGAATTCCGGTACCGTGGCGCCCGGATCCAGCCAGCCCAAGTCCCCGCCATTGCTGGCAGATCCCGGATCCTCGGAATACTGGATGGCAAGCTTGGAAAAATCCGCCCCAGCGAGTATTTCCTTGCGCAGCTCCTCCAGTTTCGCTTGCGCTTGCGCACCCGTCATGATGGCGCTGGGCCTGAGGAGGATGTGGCGGGCGTGCGTTTGGTTAACCAGCACTTTATTATCGGCGCGTTTCACATCATCCAATTTCAGTATATGAAAACCGCTGGGGCTAGATAGGGGTTCGGTGACATCACCCGGGTTCATCTGCCGGATCACATCGGCAAAAATAGTTGGCAGTTCCGAGCCTTTACGCCAGCCCAAGTCTCCACCCTTGAGTGCCTGTTGACCCTGTGAATACTCTATAGCCGTGGCGGCGAAATCGGCCCCTTTTTTTATCTGCTGATAAATGTCCCGGGCTTTATTGCGGGCCTCCGCCACTTGTTCGGCGGTGGGATCCGAAGGTATGGCGATTAAAATTTGCGAGATATGATATTGGCTATTGGCGTTGCCATTGGCTGCATCCATTTCAATTTGCGCCTGGACCTCGCGCGGTGTGATGTGCATCTGGTCGTTCACCAGTTGCTGCTGCAGATTGTGGATAATGAGCTGGTTACGCAATTCCTGGCGGAAATCCGCGTAGTCAATTCCCGACTGCTGTAGTTTTTCGGGTAACTGATTGAAGGTAATACCGTTGCGTTCCGCGATACGATTGATGGCCTGATTAAGAGCATCGTCACTGACGCTAATCCCTTTGTTGGCGGCCTGCTGCAATTCCAGCTTGGTTAAAATCATTTGATCCAATACTTGCTTGCGCAGTATGTTCTCGGGTGGCAAGGCGGTACCCTGCGCCTGGATCTGCTTGGTGACAGCAGCAACCCGTTTATCCAGTTCGCTCTGAAGGATAACTTCGTCATTGACCACTGCCACTACCTGGTCTAGCAGCGCACCGGTTGAGGATGCTTTGGCGATGGCTGCGGTAGTGATACTGGCGGCCGCTGGGGCTGGATTCATGACCGCAGTGGGGCTGATATTCGGATTGGCCTTGGGTGTGGAAGCACAGGCCTGACATAGCAGCAGGGCGGCGGCCAGCACCACAGGAAGTTGGGAGGCGGAAGTTTGCATGCAGCGGAAACCTTGATTACTGTGGCTGGTCGGTGTCGGAATAGCCTAGGATACCATTTTGCAGGAAATCTTCGAGATGACGGCCGATGGTAGTGAGGCCTTTGAGCTGCAACTGGAAAAAGAACATGGAATTGGCCTGACCCGTCTGGGTACCGACCTGCGTACCTATCTGGGTAATATAGCGGCGGTGGACTATCTGGAAAGTCCAGCAGCAGTTATCGTACTCAAATCCTTCGAAGCTCTCCAGTGTGACCTTGTTTTGCACATCGTAGTTCCAGCGACCCACCACGCTCCAATGGTTGCTCAGCGGCCAGGCGAATGACAGATCGGTCTGTTTCATGTCAAGTGACCGGTTATAGCGGTATGCCAGGTTGATCACCTGGTGAAATGCTGGATGGTACTGGACGCCGATCGAAGCCACATCCGTCTGGCGCGTGGTGGGATCCCATTGCTGGTCGTACGTGGCGGACCAGTTATCATTGATGTTTAACGTTAGATCGCCTACCACATTGGAAAACAGATAGGTCTGTGGCGCGACTCCCGGCAACTGGACGTTACGGTTGCTAAAGTAGCGAATCTGGCCGATATCCACCTCCAGCAACTGCGACCCATCGGAGGTATCCAGCAGACGGCTGGTTAAGGTGTAGCTTAACTGATTGGCATCGCTCTGACGATCAGCCCCGACAAAACTGTTGTCGGAAAACAACTCCAGGAAATTGAACTGTGGTTGTATGGTATCGAAGATCGGCACCTGTGATTGATCACGATAGGGCACGTACAGGTAAAAAAGACGTGGCTCCAGAGTCTGCACGAAGTTGCCGCTGTCGCCCACATCCCTTTGCAAGAATAGTCCGCTGTCGAGACTTATGATAGGGGTTGCACGGGAAAGCTGTGTCTCCGTACCGATGGGTACATTCTGGTCGAGATCCCATTCTGTCAGGCGCATGGCCGCGGTGGGCGTGAAGTAAAAGCCGGCATTGCCGAAGGTGTAGCTTGCACTTGGCTTGAGATCCATTCTCAGGGCGCCAATCTCCTCATCCTGCTGAAACTGCACCAGTTCACTGTTAAATGCATATTGCGGCCCACTGCTACTGGGATCACTTTGCCAGCTGAGTACCGTCTGTGGAAGACGCTTATACGGGTATTCGGAAGGTAATATGGTCGGATCGACGATTTGCCATTCCTGTACTTGCGTCATGATTTTCCAGTTCGAACCAGGATAGCCATAATTAAAATCTGGATCACCAAAAGTGAAGGCAGCATGGCGTTCCTGGGTAGTAGTGGCTATTTCGGAAAGGCTATTACCTAGATCCTGGAAATACAGGTTGTCCGATACCCAGTTATAGGCCGTATTGAATTTCCAGCCCTCTCCCAACCAAGTGACATCCGAATAATTCAACAGACCGCGTTCTTGGTCTGCTACCTGATCGTGCGGCAGATAATTTAGATCGAGTAATCCCTTGCTGCTATCGGTCAGATAGCGGTATTCACCGCCCAGATCTATGCCGCGTTTGGTAATGATACGTGGCACCAGTGTGGCATCATAGTTGGGCGCCAGGTTCAGATAATAGGGTGTTGTCAGGTCGAAGCCGGATAATGTATCGAAACTGAAGGATGGGGCCAGGAAACCCGATTTACGTTCATCGTTCAGTGGGAAGTTTATATAGGGTGTCCAGAATATGGGTACGCCGAAGAAATCGATGGTAGCGTTGTGTCCTTCACCGGTATTAGTAGTCTGATCCAATTCCAGATCCGGCGCATTGAGGATCCAGTCTTGCTGTTCGACCGGACAGGTTGTGTAATGCACATCGGTCAGCAGGTCGTGATTCTGGTCCAGGACTTTTACCAGTTTGGAGGTGCCGCGGCCATGGCGCTTGGGGAGCTGAAACTGGGCATCGTTAAATAATCCACTCTCGCTGTTGAAGTTGTAATCCGCGGATGGACCTTGTAACAGAATATTAGGTGAACTGAAATGTACATTGCCCAGGGCATGGGTGTCGCTACTGGTGCTGTCATAGCGCATGCTATCGGCGGTCATTTGCCTGTCTCCCTGGGTAGCCAGCACATTGCCGGTAAGCAATAACTCGCCGTGCAGGTAGCCGGTGAGCTGGTCGGCAGTCACAAGCGTGGGCGGGTTGAAAGAACTGGCGGCGGGTGCGGCGGTGACCTGTGCAGACGGTGGCAGGGCCGGACAGGTGGCCCACTGGTCATAGCCAATGGTACCCGGTGGGGTATCGGCAAGCAGCGGCGCGGAGGCGAGCAGTGCGATAGAGAGTACAAGCGCGCGGCTCACATTCACCAACAGACTCCTGAACCGAATGCAACACGGGGTACAATCGCACACTTTCATAAGCTGTTCAAACTGCGGGAATATTCTTGGATGTCGGAAAGGTATACGCAACTGCAAGACTGGGCAGTAGAAGCGTTGCACCTGCAAACGCTGAGGCTGGAACCGATGTCAGTCGATGCCAGCTTTCGGCGATATTTCCGTATCAATTTAGGGATGCAGTCCTATGTCCTGATGGACGCCCCGCCCCCGCAAGAGGATTGCCGGCCATTTGTGCGTATTGCCAGCTTGCTGAAGAACGCAGGCGTGCACGCACCTGAGATACTGGCGCAGGATCTGGCGCGGGGCTTTCTGCTGCTAAGCGACCTGGGGCAGCAGACGTATCTGGATGTGCTCAAGGCGGACAATGCTGATGCCTTGATGACAGATGCTATAAATACACTGATCAGATGGCAGCAGTCCAGCCAACCGGGTGTGTTGCCGGCTTATGATCGCGCTCTACTGCACAGGGAATTGGAATTGTTCAAGGAGTGGTATGTCCTGCGTCATCTGCACATCATACTGACCGATGCGGAACATGAACTTTTGAATACCACTTTTATGTTATTGGAAGATAGCGCCCTTGCCCAGCCCAGGGTATATGTCCATCGCGATTACATGCCACGTAATCTGATGCTAAGTACGCCAAACCCTGGTGTGCTGGACTTCCAGGATGCAGTGTTCGGTCCAATAACTTACGACGTTGTGTCACTGTTTAAGGATGCCTTCATTTCCTGGGAACGGCAACAAGTGAATGTCTGGCGACACCAATATTGGCAACTGGCGCGACAGGCGGGACTGGAGGTGCAAGCCACGCCAGAGTTCGAGCGCGCATGCGACTGGATGGGGCTGCAGCGGCATCTGAAGGTAGTAGGTATATTTGCGCGTATATATCATCGGGATGGAAAGTCCGGTTATCTGGAAGATATACCCCGATTCCTGAACTATGTGCGTGAGACTGGCCGGCTTTACAAGGAATTCATCCCTTTGTTGACGCTCCTGGATACAATTGAAACTCGAGCACAATCCACACGGGTTGCGACATGAGAGTGATGATCCTGGCCGCTGGCCGTGGCGTCCGCCTGCGACCGCTTACGGATAGCACGCCCAAACCATTGCTGACCGTGCAAGACAAGCCGCTGATCGTCCATCATCTGGAACGGCTGCAATCCGCAGGTTTCACCGATATTGTGATCAATATTTCATGGCTGGGAGACAGGATAAAGAATCATCTGGGCAATGGTTCACGCTATGGGGTACACATACGTTATTCCGATGAACCCCCCGGCGCACTGGATACCGGTGGCGGGATTTTCAACGCACTATCGTTGCTTGGTCGTGAACCATTCCTGGTTGTGAATGGCGATATCTATACAGATTATCCCTTTGGAGAACTGAAGCAGTCACTCAACCCGGGCGATCTTGCGCATCTAATCGTGGTCGGGAATCCAGCAGCCCATCCGCAGGGAGATTTTCATCTTTCAGCCGCTGGACGCCTGCTCGCGGCTGGTCATCCGCGTTACACCTACAGCGGAATCGGTATTCACGATCCGCTGATTTTCAGCGGCTGCAGTCCAGGGAAATTCCCGATGTTGCCGTTGTGGCAGAACGCTATGCGCGCCAATAATGTTAGCGGCGAATTCTATTCGGGAGAGTGGAGTGACATGGGAACTAGAGAAATGTTTGAAAATATTGAGCGATGATTCAATGTATCTGCAATGTGTATGGAGTCATTATAAGGTTCACTGTTATCCACCATGCAGTTTGCCTATTCTCATAATTTTAATTCCACGCTGTATGCCACATTCGGGCTGAAGATTCCCATATAGAAATAAGTCCCTGCGGCGCCGTCAAAATTACCCGATACGTCGATGGTACTCTCATAAGCCAAGCCATTCATGTCAGCTGGACAGCCTGAGCCGCTAGCTACATAGTTCACAAAGTACGTATTGGTGCCGGGATCCTGCTGCACCAGGCTGCCGCTGATGCTGCAACCGTAGCCATCGTTGCCGCTGAAGGTACCGTCTGCGTTGATCGTGATAGCCACCGAGGTGGAGGCCTTGCCCATGTAATAACCACTCCACTGGCCCTGCAAGCCTGCAATAGACGGAGTTCCCGTATAGGGCACGGTGGAATTCAGGGTGAAATTTCCATTCACGCCGGTGGTTGCATAGCCAATATAGGATATATAGCTGCTGGGATCGATCCCGGTCATGGATGCCATCATCAGCGTCGCGGTGGCAGTTGACTGATAGTTTCCATTGACAGAGAAGGTATCGACGCTTTTGCCGTCTGGAAATGTCTGGCCCGGTGGAGCAGTGCCAATAATGATGCTGGTGAAGGGTGATTGTTGGGGTACATTTTCCACCAGGAACACGTTGCCGTCTTTGTCGGCAAAATAGCCGAAACCACCAGCCGCCACGGTTCCGGTTACGGGTGTATTGCTCCCACCGTTGAGATTGTAGGTTCCCGACCATGGCCCGGGTACGACTTGCAGGATCACGGTCGTATTGCTGGAACTGGAAGAACTCGAGCCGCTGCAGCCTGCTGTCAGCAAGCCAATGCAAATGGCAACGACGAAAGGGATAGTTTTCAGCGACATTGGAAATCGACGCTCCTTAATCTGGGCGGGTATTATCCACCACTTTGCATGCTAGCGTATTTACCGGGATCATGTGGTTGCTAAATATTGTACTCACGCGCTGCAGTACCTGCAGCTGGTAACCATCAGTACTGACTAACCAGTGTAGCCACAACCAGTGAAGCGCTGGCACCCAGCATGATCACCGAGCTGTTTGAGATCGGGTAAAAGGCATAATTTGTGACTGTCCCATCGCTGGTGGTAAGCGTAGCTACGCCACGAGTGGATGTGCCAGACGCTACACCCGTCACGATGTCGGTACCTGTGACAGAAAGCTGGCCCGAGCTTGTGCCATTGATATTTGTATTCTGAAAGCCGGCTATCGCACCAGCGCCATTAAAATTGAGCACGCCGACTGCTGCCGACGCCGGAAGGTAACCTACTGGGCTTAATTGCGTAAATGTATAACTTCCATCTACGCCGGCGGTGGTATATCCACCAGACTGCAAGAATAATTCCCCGCTTGCATTGATGCCGCTATCGGTGGTCAACAGCACGGTGGCGGAAGGCGATATGAAATAATAGACATAGTTGTTCGTGCCACTGCTGCCTGTCAGATAGATTGTGCCTCGCCCGTTCGTGCCGGTGGTGAAGCTGCCAATCAGCGTGGGGTTGGTTGGGTTAGTCCCAGAATTATTAATGTCATCGGTTCCTGAACTGATATACCCGTACGTAGTCGTATCGGTATAGAAACCACCCGCATTGGCGTAAGCCGCCGTGCCATTGATGCCCGAGGCATAAAACACATAGCCTCCTGCGAGCGTAGAAGTAGGAGAGATGGACTGCTGCTGAAACACCGTACCGTTCAAATTACCCAAATTATCAATCTCAACGAATTGCAGCTGGGTGGGCGAGACGATGTAAAAACCATAGGTGCGGGTGCCGGTCGAATCGGTAAACGTGGCCGTGCCACGGCCATTGCCGACGATGGTGTATGAACCGCTAAATGGCTGGTTGGTCGTCGTGCCGCCATCATTCAGGTCTTCTTCTGCATTCGTTAGATTGAGGGATCCGTCGGTATTGAAATAACCGATGACATTCAGAAGAGTACTGGATTGGTCAGTGCCTACGAAACTGAACACATAAGGCGAATCCAGGCTCGTGAGTGTCAAAGCTGTGGACAGTTGTGGATAAAAAATACCGGTGGCGATGTCACCGGAATCGGTGCGCATTACCACTGCCTGCCCCTGTGTATTCAGGGTAAGATCCATAGTCACGCTGCCCTGCGCGCTGGTAAACGTAACAATCCCTTGTCCGTTTGCATTCAGCAGATAGCTGCCATTGAAGGGCAATGCAGTCGAAATGCCGGCAGGCCCATTGATGTCCTCGATGCCATTGCTGATGGTGCCATCGCCGTTGGCTGTAAAGCTGCCGGCAACTGCCCAGGGGCTGCCGGATTCGCTACCGTTTAGGCCGAACACATAATTTCCGTTCAGGGAAACATTGGCAAAGGTGATGCCGATTTGTATCGAGGTACTAATCACCGGATACACCTGGGGAGATGCGCTGATGAGAATCGAGCCACCCGAGGTAGGGATATTGGGCGCTGTATACAGTCCCTGCGGTGTTATGGTTCCGACGGTGCTGTTGCCGCCGGGAATATTGTTCACAAACCAGAGTACCGTGGTGTTGTCACTGTCGCCGACCGTGGCCTGTAGCTGCAATGTAGAACCGGCAGCAACCACGGTTGACACCGGCGTGACCAAGGTAATTGTAGGATTGTTGATAGCAGAACTGTTGCCGCCGCAGCTCGCGATGGCCAGGAGTATAAAAGGTATGGGCAACTTTCTATAAATCGAAGTCATATTGGGTCTCGCACTCCTGATATTCATACTCGTTTGAAGCTGGCTGACAGTTTCCATACAAATGCGGTAGAGTTGGATTCAGATTCTGATAATCATGTCTGCCATGAAGCTCATGATGGCATCAAGCAAAATGCATCAATCCTTCCGCCTGATGGTCAGCATGGTAGGATGAACGCACCAGCGCACCACTGGCCACGTGCCGGAAGCCAAGCGCATAGCCCGTATTTTCCAGCTGCTTGAATTCCTCGGGCGCCACATAGCGAATGACCGGGTGGTGAAACCGGCTGGGCTGCAGGTATTGGCCCACTGTCAGCATGTCAACCTCATTGGTTCGCAGATCTTGCATCACTTCCAGCACCTCGGAGATTTCTTCACCAAGCCCCACCATGATTCCGGATTTCGTTAGGACTTCAGGATGCGCCGCCTTGAAAAGTTTTAGCAGCATCAGTGAGTTATGGTAATCGGAACCCGGACGTACTTCCCGATAGATACGCGGCACGCTCTCCAGATTATGATTGAAGACATCCGGTAGCGCGTCTTGCATGAGCGCCAGCGCCACATCCATACGGCCACGGAAGTCCGGCACCAGCACCTCGATTTTCGTCAGTGGACTGAGCTCACGTATAGCCCGGATGCAGGCGGTAAAATGACTGGCGCCGCCGTCGCGCAGATCATCCCGATCCACGGAGGTGACCACCACATAGCGCAGATCCATAGCCTTGACGGTCCTGGCGAGGTTGAGCGGTTCTTGCGCATCCAGTTCGCGAGGACGGCCATGGGCTACGTCGCAGAAGGTGCAGCGGCGCGTGCAGATATCACCCATGATCATGAAGGTGGCGGTACCTTTGCCGAAGCACTCGCCGATATTGGGGCAGGAAGCTTCTTCACACACGGTGTGCAGCTGGTTGTCGCGCAGGATCCGCTTGAGTCGTGCCACTTCCGGCGTTGCCCAGGAACGCACTCGGATCCATGCGGGTTTGCGCAGAGGTGTGACCGTTGGCTCAATTTTAATGGGGATGCGCGCCATCTTCTCAGCGGCACTGAGCTTCTTGCCGGGCTGTAGCCGCGGACGCGCGGCAGTGATGTCGCTCACATGAAATCCTTTGTGGGGTGCGGCACTGACACCGCTCGGGATCGGAAAATCAGCTTTTATTGTAACCCAGATATTCGAGCAGGTGCGGTTTGAGCCGTGCCGAAACCACATGCATGTCTTTGGGTCCGCCCAACTCGCTCACCTGGGACATTTGCAGGCCAGTGTAACCGCAGGGATTGATGCGTGAGAAGGGTTCCAGGTCCATGGCGATATTGAATGCCAGGCCATGATAACTGCAGCCATGGCGTACCCTCAGCCCCAGCGAAGCAAGTTTGCGCCCATCATGGGTGTATACCCCTGGGGCCTCGCGTTTCGAGACTGCAGCGATACCAAAATCATTCAGCGTAGCGATGACGCTGTTCTCAATGGCTTCGACCAGGGCACGCACTCCCAGTTCCAGGCGTCTGAGGTCTATCAATGGATAGATCACCAGCTGGCCCGGTCCGTGATAGGTGACCTGGCCACCGCGATCGATCTGGAGCACCGGAATATCACCAGGTGCCAGCACGTGCTCTAGCTTGCCCGCCAGCCCCAGGGTGAATACCGGCGGATGTTCCAGGAACCATATTTCATCGGGCGTGCCGGCATCGCGCTGCTCGGTGAAACGCTGCATGGCGCGCCAAGTGGGCAGGTATTCGACACACCCCAAGTCCTTCAGTAGCGGCAATCTATGGGTCACAATGTCACAAGCACGTGTTCGCTGCCGGAAAGATCGGTGTAGAGCGCATCCAGCTGAGCGCGGCTCTCGGCAACGATGGTTACGGTCAGTGAAATAAAATTCCCCTCGCTGCTGGGTTGGCGGCTTACGGGCAACGTTTCCCATGGGGCCGCATGCCGGGAAAACACCGCCGCTACCGTCCGGTGGAATTCCGGCGTGTCTCTGCCCATGACCTTGATGGGGAAAGCCGTGGGAAAGGTCAATGCTGAAGTTGTTTTGAGTGTTTGGACCGACCCGGGTGCTGCAGAAGGGGGCTTCATGACAGAATCAGACAATAAGGGAGGTTATGTAGATACAGGTACATCAGATTCCTGTTAGTTCCGCCTTGTGGCGCTGGAACAGAGTATGCATTTTTCGCCAGTAATCGCCGGGCCGGCCATCGCCGACCTTGTGGCCATCCAATTCAGTCACCGGGTACACTTCGCGCGTGGAACTCGCGAACCAGATCTCCTGTGCGCTCTGTAGTTGCGCCACGGGAATGCGGGCTTCCTGGCATGCCATTCTATGCTGCACCGCTAATTTGATCACTACGTCGCGTGTGATGCTGGGCAGCAGTTCTGCACCTTTAGGCGGGGTGATTATCACTTGATTTTGCACGATAAAAATACTGCTGGCGGTGCCTTCAGTGGCATGGCCATCACGTATCAGCACCGCCTCGTTACAATCCTGATCCATGGCGGTCTGGCGCAGCAAAATATTGCCCAGTAGCGACACGCACTTGATATCGCAGCGCTGCCAACGGATATCCTCCAGGGTTACAGCTTTGGCGCCGTTGTCGAGAAGCGAACTAGGGGGCTCCGTGAGTGGCGCACACATGGCAAACACAGTGGGCGAAATTTTTACGGGGAAACAGTGATCACGACCGCTGTCGGCTCCTCGCGTCACTTGCAGATAGAGTGCCTGGTTGCCGCCGCCGTTCATAGCCACCAAGTCAGTGAGTAGCATGGTCCAGCGCGCACTGGTGTATGGATTCAGGAGTCGGATACCATCCAGGCTGTACTGCAGTCGCTTAAGATGCGCATCCAGATAGAACAGTTTGCCAGCGTAGACCGGAATCACTTCATACACGCCATCTCCAAACAGAAACCCCCGGTCCAATGGCGAGATATGCACTTCGCTCAACGGCAGGAATGCACCGTTGAAATAAGCGTTGGGGAGTGGGGTGGCCATGCTACTTTTTGACAAACCACAAATGCACGCTGTCGATCATGCGCCGGAAGACATTGCCTTCGGGCACCGCCTGCAGGGTATATAGCGGCGTGTCGATCAAAGTCTTACCGTCGTAGGACACGCTCACCGAACCTGCAGCAGTACCTGCCGCTATTGGAGCAATCAGCCCCGAGAGTGTTTGTTGGGAGGCGGTGAGCTGCGGATAACTGCCTTTGGGGATTGTCACGTATACATCTTGAGTGACGCCAACCGGTACAGTACCAACCGCGCCTTTCCAGGCCCTGACGGTGGCAATGGTGGTACCGGCCGCATATAACTTATGGCTTTCATAGAAATTGAAACCATAGTTGAGGAGTGCCTCGTCGTCGATGGCACGGGCCTTTTCCGAGGGCGTGCCCATCACCGCGGCGATCAGTCGCATGCCGTTGCGCAAGGCGGACACCACCATGCAATAACCCGCTTTTTCGGTATAGCCGGTCTTGAGTCCATCCACGCTTGGATCGGTGAATAACAGCGACACGCGGTTCGGCTGAGTGATCTTGTTCCAGGTGAATTGTTTCTCGGCAAAGAACTGCCGGTAATAGTCTGGAAACTCGGTAATGATGGCGCGTGAAAGGATGGCCAGATCCAGCGCCGATACGTAGTGTGCGGGATCGCTGGTAAGGCCTGAAGCATCCACGTAATGGGTGTTTTTCAGACCGAGCTTTTGAGCATACTGATTCATGAGTTCCGTAAAGGTATCTTCCGTACCACCAACTTCTTCCGCCAGTGCCACGGCCGCGTCATTACCGGATTGCACGATCAAACCCTGCAGCAAGTTCTCCACGCTCACCTGGCTGCCCACGTTCGCGAACATGCGCGAACCGCCCATGCGCCAGGCCTTGGCGCTTATAATTATCGGTTCGTCCATCTGGATGACGTTGTCCTTAAGGGCGTGGAACACTACGTACGTGGTCATCAACTTGGTCAGGCTCGCCGGCTCGTTATGCATATCCGGACTGCTGGCGGCAATAACTTGACCGCTGTTGGCATCCATGAGGACATAGCTCTTGGCATTAAGCTGAGGCGGAGATGGTATGGGGATTGCCTGGGCGGTGAAGCTTATACCAAGCGCAAGCAGGCTGAGTGCATGGGTAATATAACGCTGGCTTCTCAAGAGAGCACCTCGGGGATGAACTGGGCTGATGAAAACACGGACATTGATCCGGCTGCGGATTCGATTTTAACGCGACTCAGCACGGAAAAGCATCGCCTAACTTAAGGAATCACCACTTGGGCATCCGGAAAGCCTAACGAGCGTAATTGTCCGGTGAGGGCGTCCACCTGGGTAACATCTTGGAGTGGACCAATACGCACCTTATAGAAGGTGATGCCTTGCTGTAATTCGCTGATTATAAACACCGGTTTGACAGCCACGGCCTGCAAACGTTGCAGCACACGCTCGGCATTACTGTTGTTGGCGAAGGCGCCTACCTGTACAAAGATTTGCGGTTTGTTGATAGTACCGCTGGCAGCGTACACCGGTGGATAACCGCTCGGCACCGGGACATTGCTGCCCGCTCCAGTGGTTGGTAGCGGTTCACCGGGCGTCACGGCGGAGACATCCACCAGTGCTGTGCCGGTTCCCAGCATGCCGATGCGGGCAGCAGCCGCATACGACAGATCGATGATACGGTTCTCCACGAACGGCCCTCGATCGTTCACTTTCACGATCACGCTCTTGCCGTTCTCCAGGTTAATGACGCGCACGTAGCAGGGCAGCGGCAGCTCTTTGCTGGCGGCGGTCATGGTATACATGTCGTAGGTCTCGCCATCGGAGGTGCGACCGCCGTGGAATTTGGTGCCATACCAGGAGGCGATACCGCGCTCGTGATAATCCGTGCAATTCGGCAATACGCGATAGGTTTCGCCGTTCACTGTATATGCAGAAGGATTGCCGTAAATGCTTTTGGGTTCATAGCGCGGTACGGCATTTGGAACCTGTGACACATCGACTGAGCTGACCGGACCGTGATCCTGTGTCGGAAACTGCGCGCAGGACGCCATTAAGCAAGTCAGCGCGGCCATCGCCGATACAAGCTTTAGATCAGGGTGGCGCATCATGTCCTTCCAAGGCACGCATTTCTGCAATGCGCGCGCTCAGGTCAGATACCGCCATGGCATACAGCGGACTCTTGTTATATTGGGTAATGACCCGGAAATTATCCAAGCCCACCCAATATTGGATGTCATTTTCCAGTTGCAGCGGCACTAAGATCGCCGGCGTGTCTGCCGCGAGCCCGGCGCTCACAATCACGCCCTGCTGGCGCAGACTGCCGATCGTTGTTGGAGTCAGTGTTTCAGGTGGAATTATTTTTGCCGGCAGAGCCGCCGGCAGGGCTACGAGGCCGCCCGGTTGCCATCCGTGGATCTGGAAATAGTTGGCCACACTATCGATGATATCCGCCCAGTCGTTCCAGATATCCGGGTGCCCGCTGTCAACTGCCGTGACCGCGTAGCGACGATAACTGTCAGGCATGAATTGCGGTACGCCCATGGCGCCGGCATAGGAACCCGTCAGAGATACCGGATCGAACGATTGCTCCCGACACAACAGCAGGTATTGTTCCAGCTCGTTCTGGAAAAACGCGGTGCGTGGTGGATAGTCGAAGGCCAGGGTAGTGAGTGCATCCAGCACCGGATAACCACCTTTCTGGCGGCCGTAATGGCTCTCCACGCCAAGGATGGCTACGATGATGGCGGCCGACACACCATATCGCTGTTGTGCCTGTGTCAGCTCCTGTGCATGGGAATCCCAGAATTCGACTCCAGCCTTGGCGCGGGCGTCGGTCACGAACAGTGGTTTATATTGATACCAGGGTTTTGATTCGTAGGGCTTGGCGATGGCTGCAAGAATTGCAGCGTTTTTCTGGGCAGCCGCCATAGTGTTCTCAAGCCATTGCCTGTTGAAGCCATCCTGTTGCACCAACCGATCTATGAATGCTTGCACTTCTGGACGAAGCAGATAACCCCGTACACTAGTTGGTGCCGGCATCGTAGCTTGAGCCCGTGATCCGGCGATGACAGGTTTGACGTTGCGGGCGCAGGAAACGGACAAGCATCCGGTGATGATAAATACAAATGTAGTCAGGAAACGTGCCGTCAGCTTCACGATGCCACGAGCTTGCGGTGTGAATGGATGCTCATGAGCATACCGAAGCCGGCCATCAGCGTCACTAGAGAACTGCCGCCATAGCTTACCAACGGCAATGGCACGCCCACTACCGGCAGGATGCCCGATACCATGCCGCTGTTGATGAAAACATAGGTGAACAGTGCCATGCTCAGCGCTCCACCCAAGAGCCGTGAATAGGTATCCTGGGCACGCAGCGCGATGAACAGCATGCGTGTGATGATGAAGCCATACAAGGCCAGTAGCACTATCACGCCGATGAAGCCAAACTGTTCCCCAAGCACTGCGTAGATAAAGTCGGTGGAGCTTTCCGGCAGGAAATCTAGTTGCGATTGGCTGCCGTGCAGCCAGCCCTTGCCGAAAAGACCTCCGGAACCAATGGCGATCTGCGATTGGATGATGTGGTAGCCCGCGCCTAGCGGATCCCGCTGTGGATTCAGGAAAATCAGCACGCGTTCGCGCTGGTAGCCGTGCATGAAGTGCCACAAGATCGGCGTGATGATGGCTAATGCCAAAGCCAGGAGCAGGATTACACGCCAGCGCAGGCCTGCCAAAAACACACCGAAAGCGCCGGCACTGAGAATCAGCAGCGCCGTGCCCAGATCGGGTTCGATAGCCACCAGCAGCACCGGAATGAATATCATGGCGGCCAGCGGCAACAGTTGCTTCCAGTTGGGCGGCAAAGGCTTTTCATGCAGATACCATGCCACCATCATGGGTACTGCGATCTTCATGATTTCCGAAGGCTGGATTCGCATGAAACCGAGACTTAACCAGCGTTGCGCACCCCGTCCGATATGACCCGAATGCAGTGTGAACAACAACAGCACCAGGCCGATGGCGAACAGCCAGGGCGACCACAGGCGCAGAAATTGCGGAGATATCTGCGCCACAACCAGCAGTACGATGAAGGATAAGGCCAGGCGTCCGGCTTGCCGGTAAACCATGTCAGGATCCTGGTTGCTGGCACCATAGAGTATCGCCAGCCCCATGAGCGCCAATACCAGCAACGCCAGCAACAGCGGCCCATCCAGGTTTAGGCGGCGCAACAGCCGCTCGCCGATGGTCAGATCACCGCGCGCGGGGGAATATGCAACGTCGCTAAAACTCATTGCGTTCCCGATTTACCAGCTTCTTCCTGTAGAAGATAGGCATCCATCACCTTGCGCGCTATGGGCGCGGCGGTGGATGCGCCGCCACCACCGTGTTCCGCCAACACCGCTACCGCAATGCGCGGCTCGTCCACGGGGGCGAAAGCTATGAACAGCGCATTGTCACGCAACTGCCTGGGGATATCAGATTCATCTTCTTCGCCAAAGATACCCAGGCGTTTGCGGCGCACCTGGGCGGTGCCGGTCTTGCCGCCGATAGTATAGCGAGCGCCCACGCTGATGGTGTGGGCGGTGCCCTGCCAGCTTGCCACCACGTTCTTCATGGCCTCGACCACGATTTTCCAGGCGTTCGGATACGTTTCCTGAACCGGAGGCAAGGCCCGCGGTGTGGTCTCGCTGATGGTGTTGGAAAGCGGATCACCGATGGCATGCAGAAGATGCGGGACGAAGCGCTGGCCGTGCATGGCAATCGCAGCTACGCCGTCGGCCAATTGCAGTGGCGTCACCAGCAGATAACCCTGGCCGATACCAACGATGACTAGATCGCCCAGATACCAGGGCGTATGCAGATTCTTGCGTTTCCACTCCGGCGAGGGCACTATGCCAACACGTTCACCCATGAGGTCGATACCGGTCGGCTCACCGAAACCGAGCTGCGTGGTCAGATAGTCATGTATGCGGTCGATGCCAAGCTTGAGCGATACGGTATAGAAATACACATCGCAAGATTGAGTGATGGCGCCCGGCAAGTCGATTTCTCCGTGACCACCGCGTTTCCAGTCGCGGTACGGATTCGGATTGCTGGGAAGATAGAAGTAACCGGGACACATCAAGTTCTTGAATGGATTAATCACACCGTAGTCGAGCGCCGCGAGTGCCAGGAACGGCTTGATAGTGGAGCCGGGGGGATATTGGCCGCGCAGAGCCCGGTTGAACAATGGCTGATCGGGGCTATCGTTGAGCTTGGTGAAATCGCTGGGGCTGATACCGCCCACAAACTGATTGGGATCGAAGGAAGGCTTGCTCACCAGTGCCAGGAGTTCACCGTTGCGCGGATCGATGGCCACCACTGCGCCGTTATAATCGCCGAGGGCTTGTTCCGCAGCTTCCTGCAGGCGCACATCGATGCTCAAGTACAGATTGCTGCCCGGAACCGGCGGAGTGTAAGCAACTTGCCGCACTACGCGGCCCTGGGCATCAGTTTCCACCTGACGGCTGCCGACGGACCCGTGTAGCAGGCTCTCATAAGATCCTTCGATGCCGACCTTGCCCACCTGCGAGGTATTGTTGTACTGCTCCGGATCCAGGCTGGCGAGTTCATCAGGGCTGATGATGCCGGTGTAACCCAGCACATGTGCAGTCACCGATCCCAATGGGTAGTAACGTGCCAGCGTGGCGCGGATATCCACACCCGGAAAATTCTGGCGATCCACGGCGAAGTTTGCTACCTCGGTATCGGATAGATTGGTACGTATTGGCAGCGGTTGAAAAGGTTTCTTGGTTTTCAGCAGGTCGTTGAACTGCTTCAGGTCCTGGGGACGGATATCCACAACCTTGCCCAGCGCCGCGATAGTGGCCTGCAGGTCCATTACTTGTTCCGGAATGATATCCAGTTCGTAACTAGGACGATTCTCAGCCAGTAGCACCCCGTTACGGTCGTAGATCAATCCGCGAGGTGGCGTCACCTGTTCGGTCCGCAGGCGGTTGCCTTCCGCCAAGGTCGCGTAATAAGAATGGTTGATGATCTGCAGATAGAAAAGTCGGATAGCCACTGCCAGCAATAACGTGAGCCCGATGACGGCGACGATGACGATGCGGGTCGCAAACTGGTGACGTTCCAACCATTCGTTACGGATGCGGGTGCGCGCCATGGATTACAGATATATATGTCTGGCGAGCATCAGCTCACCTGATAGCGCTGTTGCAAGAGGTTCAGAAGCTGCATCACCCAGGGCCACAGGAGCGTCGTGATCAATACTGGCATCCAGCGCAACAGCGTACCTTGGGTATAGCCAAGCATGCCGTCAACCCAGAAAAGTACAAAGGTGTAGAGCAGCATCAGCCCCAGTACCGTCAGCGTCTGCTGCCACCAGGGATATACACGGATCTGAAGATGCAGCTTGAGGGTGAACCAGGCCACCAGCAGCAAAGCCAGCGCATGTTCGCCCAGCAGGCTGCCGGTAAGCGCATCCAACAAAATGCCGGCCAGGAATGTGACCAGCAAGCCTACCCGGTGTGGCAGGAACAGGCACCAATACACCGTGGTCAACAGCAACCAGGCAGGACGGAACGGTTCCGCCCAGTCCGGCAATGGCCAGATGCTGAGCAGCAAGACTGCCAGGTAGGTGGCCACGATGAGCCAATTGGCGCGTCGCTGGATCGTATTGCTCATCGTGGCTTCTTCCCGGGTATCTTTTTCGTGCCACGTACTTCCGGTTTCGGCACCGGTAGCGGAGCCTGTGCGGGAAAATACAGCAATACCACATGCCCGTGATTCAGATCGGCCACCGCGTGTGCGCTCACGCTCGCAAAAGGCTCCGCGGGATCCCGGCGTACTTGAGTGACGACCGCGACAGGGTAACCGGGCGGGTAGCGGCCCGCGAGACCGGAACTCACCAGCAGATCACCCGGTTTTATATCGGCGTTATTTGCGATATACGGCAATGACAGATTCTCAACATCGGCGCCACCGATGGCGAGGGTGCGCAGGCCGGTGCGGTTAAGCTCGACCTGGATTGCCTGACTTGGATCAGTGATGAGAGCGACCGTGGACGAAAACGGATCTGCTTGGATTACCTGACCGATGATGCCGTGGGCGTCCAGCAGGGTTTGTCCTTCGAACACACCCGCGTTGGTACCTTTATCGATCACGATCACATGCCGGAATGGATCCATATCTACCGCCAGTAAGGCAGCCATTACCACATGGCCGCTGAGTCTGTTACCGGCCTGCATGAGTTCGCGCAAGCGGGCGTTTTCCTGCTCCAATGCAGCCGTTTGCTGCAACTGCACTGCATCCAAGATCAGTTCCTGTTTGAGACGGGTGTTCTCCCTTACCAGCGAGTTATGCATAGCGATTTTATCAGCCGCCCAGCCGGCCAAGGCATAAGGAGCATCCACTGCCGCTTGTACCGGATATACCAACATGGATAGTGCCGCATGGATTTTCTGCAAATGACCGCGCTGGTGGTCATAGAACATCAGGGCAATGCATACCGCGATCAGCAGCAAGGTGCGCAATGCACCGGCTGGATTACTGGAGAATAGCCGGGGGGAGCGTTGCAGGCGGCGCGGAGTAAACACAGGGATTCAGCCCGTGTAGTGCTGGGCGGTTGGATGAGAGTTTTTCAGAATCAATAACGCTTGCAAACAAGCCTCTGTATTCAACATCCAGCACGATAGAACAGGATCCTTACAGTGAAACAATTAGCCTTCGAGACGATTCCGGATGCACTACAGGTTCCGTCATTCGACGGCGAAAGTTTCGGGACCATATTCATCAATCAATTCCAGTACCTTGCCGCCGCCGCGGGCCACGCAGGTGAGTGGATCATCGGCGAGTATCACCGGCAATCCGGTCTCTTCTCTCAGCAGGCGGTCGATATCCCGCAGTAGCGAACCACCACCCGTGAGCACCATGCCATTGGTGGCCACGTCCGAGCCGAGCTCTGGAGGTGTCTGTTCCAAGGCGGCCTTGACCGCCCCGACGATTCCGGCCAGGGGTTCCTGCAGGGCTTCGAGGATTTCATTGCTGTTGAGCACGAAACTGCGCGGCACGCCTTCCGACAGATTCCTGCCTTTTACTTCCAGTTCGCGCAATTCCTTGCCTGGATAGGCGGCACCGATCTCGATCTTGATACGTTCGGCGGTGGCCTCGCCGATGAGTGTTCCATAATTTCTACGTATATAACTGATAATAGCTTCATCGAACTTGTCACCACCGATGCGCACCGAAGCCGCATATACGATACCGTTGAGCGAAATGATCGCCACCTCTGAGGTACCGCCGCCGACATCCAGCACCATGGAACCCATGGCTTCATGTACCGGTAAACCCGCACCGATGGCGGCCGCCATGGGTTCCTCGATGAGATAAACCTTGCGGGCGCCGGCTCCGGCTGCCGACTCGCGGATGGCACGGCGTTCCACCTGGGTGGCGCCGTAGGGCACGCACACCAGCACCCGTGGCGTGGGCCGGAAGTAACGGTTGCCGTGAGCCTTTTTGATGAAATGCTTGAGCATCTGTTCGGTGACGGTGAAATCGGCGATCACGCCGTCCTTCATGGGGCGGATGGCGACGATGTTGCCGGGGGTGCGGCCCAGCATGCGTTTGGCGTCAGCACCGTAAGCCTCGATCACCTTGTTGCCACGGCCGGGCTCCTCACGGATGGCGACCACCGAGGGTTCATTGAGGATCACGCCCTTGCCACGCATGTAGATAAGCGTGTTGGCGGTGCCGAGGTCTATGGATAAGTCCGTGGAGAAAAATCCGCGCAGGCTCTTGAACATGATTTTTTAGCTTGAAATTAGGGCCCGGTATCGGGAAGTTTGTGGGCGCACTACTGTAACAATGGCGAGCAGCGGCGGCAAGCCGGTTTGTGAGATAATTCACTGAAATCCGGGGCTTTTCCCGGTAATTCAGTCGATTGATACAGTGGAGCCGAGCATGCCGCTTACCCCGGACGAGGTTAGAAGCATCGCGCATCTGGCGCGCTTGGCTATCAGCAAAGACGATATACCACGATACGCGGATAACCTGTCGCGCATCCTGGATTTCGTGGCACAACTGGAAAGAGCTGATACTACCAACGTGGTGCCTATGGCGCATCCACTCGATATGAGCCAGCGATTGCGGGACGATACGGTGACCGAAACCAATCAACGCGAGCTGTTCCAGAAAAATGCCCCACAGGCGGAAGCCGGGTTATACATCGTACCCAAGGTGATCGAGTAATTTCGCAGGGTGGAAGCGGCCCGTATGCCGCCTTTCATCAGCGTATCTCACAGTATGACTATGCACACCAAGACACTGGCAGAACTGGCGCGTGAGTTGAAAGCGCGCAAAATTTCCAGCGAGGAGCTGACCCGCAGCTATCTGGCGCGCATCGCACACTTCAACCCACAGTTGAATGCCTTCATCACGGTGCTGGAGAAAGCAGCGCTGGCAGGAGCGCGCGCCGCGGATGCTCGCATCCAGCGTGGCGACGGCGATTCGCTCACCGGCGTGCCGCTGGCCCACAAGGATATTTTCTGCACCGCCGGTGTGAAAACCAGTTGCGGCTCGAAAATGCTGGACAACTTTGTATCACCTTACGACGCAACCGTGGTGGAACGCTTGAAGTCGGCCGGCATGGTGATGCTGGGGAAAACCAACATGGACGAATTCGCCATGGGTTCCTCCAATGAAACCAGTTTTTACGGCCCGGTGAAAAATCCCTGGGACCTGAAGCGCGTTCCCGGAGGATCCTCCGGAGGCTCGGCAGCGGCGGTGGCCGCAAGGCTGGCACCGGCAGCCACCGGCACCGACACCGGCGGTTCCATCCGCCAGCCGGCCGCACTCACCGGACTGACCGGCATCAAACCCACCTATGGCCGGGTATCGCGCTACGGCATGATCGCTTTTGCCTCCAGCCTGGATCAGGCTGGCGTGATCACCTGCAGCGCCGAAGATGCGGCCCTGCTGTTGGGGGTGATGGCAGGATTTGATCCGCGTGATTCCACCAGTGTGGACCGGCCGGTGCCGGATTACACAGGTGAACTGCAGCGGCCCATCAAGGGTCTGCGCATCGGCCTGCCCAAGGAATTCTTTGACAAGGGATTGGACGGGCGCGTGGGCGCAGCTGTGCATGCAGCTCTCACTCTGTATAAAAAGCTGGGCGCCGAAGTACACGACATCAGTCTGCCGAATTTCTGGCTGTCGGTACCTACCTATTATGTAGTGGCACCCGCTGAATGCTCCTCCAACCTGTCACGCTTCGATGGCGTGCGCTTCGGGCACCGCTGCGATAGCCCGGTCGATCTGCTGGATCTGTACACCCGTTCGCGTGGCGAAGGATTCGGCGCGGAAGTGAAGCGCCGCATCATGACCGGCACCTATGTGCTGTCGGCTGGTTATTACGACGCCTATTACCTCAAGGCCCAGAAGACCCGCACGCTCATCCGTCAGGATTTCCTCGAAGCCTTCAAGAACGTGGATGTCATCATGGGACCCGCTACCCCTACAGCGGCGTTCGGTCTCGGCGAGAAGACCGAAGATCCCATCACCATGTACCTGAACGATATCTATGCCAACGGCGTGAATCTTGCCGGTCTGCCGGGCATCTCCATCCCCATGGGTTTCGTGGACAAGCTGCCGGTGGGTCTGCAGATCATCGGCAATTATTTCGACGAGTCCCGGCTGTTGTCGGTGGCGCACCACTATCAGCGCGAGACCGATTGGCATACACAGGTACCGGAAGGATTTGAATGACAGGTGATAGGCGTGGAGACCGGCATCTAGTTACGACATAGAGCGATCGATATATGGAATGGGAAACAGTCATCGGGCTTGAGATACATGCGCAGCTTCTGACGAAGAGCAAGATCTTCTCGGGCGCATCCACGGCTTTTGGAGCCGAGCCCAATACTCAGGCTTGCCTGGTGGACCTGGGTTACCCGGGGGTGTTGCCGGTGTTGAACAAGGAAGCGGTGCGCATGGCGGTCAAGTTCGGTCTGGCTGTCGGCGCCCGCATCGCGCCGCGTTCAGTGTTTGCCCGCAAGAACTACTTCTATCCGGATCTTCCCAAAGGTTACCAGATCAGCCAGTACGAGCTGCCGGTGGTCAGCCAGGGCAGCATGGAGATCGAACTGGAGGATGGCGGCAGCCGGCGCATCGGCATCACCCGCGCGCATCTGGAGGAAGATGCCGGCAAGTCCCTACACGAGGGCGGCGGTGGCGTCAGCGGCATCGACTTAAATCGCGCCGGCACACCGTTGCTGGAGATCGTCTCGGAACCTGACATGCGCTCGGTCAAGGAAGCCGTAGCCTATATGAAGAAGATCCATTCCCTGGTGCGTTATCTGGAGATCTGCGACGGCAACATGCAGGAAGGCTCGTTTCGCTGCGATGCCAACGTCTCGGTGCGCCGCAAGGGCGAACAGAAGTTTGGCACCCGCGCGGAACTCAAAAACATCAACTCGTTCCATTTCGTGGAGAAAGCCATCCTCTATGAGGTACAGCGGCAGATCGAGATCATCGAGGGCGGCGGCAAAGTCATGCAGGAGACGCGCCTGTACGATTCCAAGAAGAACCAGACCCGCTCCATGCGCAGCAAGGAGGAAGCCAACGACTACAGGTATTTCCCGGATCCGGACCTGCTGCCACTGGAGATCGCGGCAGCTTTTATCGAAGAAGTGCGCAAGACCCTGCCGGAGCTGCCCGATGAAAAGCAGCGGCGGTTCATGCACGACTATGGCCTTTCGGTGTATGACGCCGCATTATTGACCGCCAGCCGGGAACTGGCGGACTTCTATGAGTCGGTGGTGAAGGCTGTCGGAGGTGAAGCCAAGCTGTGCGCCAACTGGGTGATGGGCGAACTGTCAGCGTCGCTAAACCAGGACAGCAAGGATGTGACCCAAAGTCCGGTGACTGCCGTGATGCTGGCGGGTCTACTGAGGCGCATCTTGGACAATACCATCTCCGGCAAGCTGGCGAAGGAAGTGTTTCTGGCCATGTGGGCCGGCGAGGGTGAAGCTGACACCGTCATCGAAAAGCAAGGCCTGAAGCAGATCACCGACAGTGCGACCATCGAGAGGATCATCGATGAGGTCGTGTCGACCAACCCGCAGCATCCCGACGGTTTTGCGGCAGCCTATGCGATCCACTGCAAATTACGGCAAGGCGCTGAATCTGCTTGCGATTTTTTTGCCGGTGTTCATGGTCAGCCACCGCCGGATGTGACCGGTCGCGTCGTGTATCTCGTCGACTTCTCCTACCGCCGGCCGGTGCTGAAGGAGATGTGCCGCAAGGCGCGGTCAGTCCTGGTAATCGATCATCATACCTCCGCCGAACAGGATCTGACAGGGCTGGAACATGAGCACAACAATCTGCGGGTTATCTTCGACATGAACAAATCTGGCGCGGTTGTGTGGGAACATTTCCACGATACCCCTCCGCCCCAGCTGTTTCTGTATATCCAGGATCGCGACTTGTGGCGATTCGAGCTGGAATCAACCAATGACGTCTATGCAGCACTCATGTCGCGTCCCTTCGACTTTGCCAACTTGGAAAATTTCTGCCGCAACGATCGGGCGTTGGAGCATCTGGTGAATGAGGGTAGAGCCATCAACCGCTACCGCCGACGCATGATTGACCTGCTCCGGGAAAAGCGGTCATGACCAGCATTGCCGGCTACCAGGTTCCGGTGGTAAATTGCTATGAAGAGATCATGAGTGACCTGGTCGGGGAGCTAGCCGCCGGATTTCCCTTTGCGGCCGGGTACCATGACCAGGGTACCCTGCGCAAATGGTCACTGCGCTCGGCAATAAGGCACTGTCGATGTTGCCGAAATTGCATCGCGCTTCGGCGGTGGCGGTCATCGCAACGCTGCCGGTTTTACCACCAAACTACCCGAGGACCTGCTCTACGCATCCCGGCGAACGGTGAACGTCTACGATCTGACATTCCGGCCTCGGCGGAGCTGATAGCGGTAATATAGACGGTCAGTTCGCCATTGGGGCGACGGATGACCACCTCATCATCGAGTTTCTTGTTTAGCAATGCCTGACCGACCGGAGAATCGATGCTTATCTTTCCCTGAGCAACATCGATCTCGTCCGGACCGACCAGCTGGTAGCAGCGTCCTCCCCACTTCCTTCTCGTAGCAGACCCAGCAGCCGAAGGATACGCCGTCCGGGTTAGCGGGCGGGTAGGCTACCTTGAGCAAACTCTGAGCCGGCGGTCCAGGTGTTTCAACTTGTGATCAATCTCCCGCAAGCGCTTTTCTTGCCGTAGATATATTCAGCGTTCTCGGAACGATCCCCTTCTGCGGCAGCATCGGAAACCCCCTGGCAAACCTTGGGACGCTCCACCCGCCAGAGATAGTGATATTCATCCTCAATTTTTTTAAAGCCTTCTGCAGATATGAGATTCGTCATAGCTCTCTCCGATTGCCGGATCTCCCGTGCGTACGATTTACCAACGAAAAAAGGCCCCGGATTTCTCCGGGGCCTTTTTGTACCAACGAGTGTACTTAAACTCTTGTTACGTTCGCGGCCTGAAGCCCTTTCGGACCCTTGACCACTTCAAACGTTACGCTATCGCCTTCAGCAAGGGATTTGAAACCGTCGCCTGCGATTGCGGAGAAATGGCAGAATACATCCTCGCCATTTTCCTGCTCAAGAAAACCAAACCCCTTGCTGTCATTAAACCATTTTACTGTTCCGTTTACCATGTGCTTACTTTCTCCTGATGCTGCTCGTTTAATTGTTCCGTGGAAATCCGCGGATGTTTATTATTATAACAGCCCGAGCTTTGGGAATGTCAATCAATTAAATACCGTGTATAGCAGAATATGTTTATCTGAGTCATCCATCAACAATGGCGCTCATTGACCTTGGACAGGTAGTAGTCGTAATTCCCTTCGTAGGTCCGCATCTCGCCATGGTCGATCTCGAAGACCCGGTCCACCAGCAGGCGCAGGAAGTGGCGGTCGTGGCTGACGAGCACCACGGTGCCGGAGAATTCCTTCAGGGCGTCCAGCAGGATCTCGCGGGAACGGATGTCCAGATGGTTGGTCGGCTCGTCCAGCACCAGGAAGTTGACCGGCCGGGCCAGGATCGTCGCCAGCACTACGCGGCTCTTCTCGCCGCCGGAGAGATTTTCGATCCGCTTGTCCACGGCGTCGCCCGGAAAGAGAAAGGCGCCGCAGCAGGTTGCGGATCACGCCGATGTTGGCCAGCGGCATGGCATCCTGCATGGTCTCGAAGACGGTCTTCCTCGGATCGAGCACCTCCATGGCGTGCTGGCTGAAGTAGCCCAGCTCCACATTGGCGCCCAGATTGACAGCTGCCGGTCGTCGGCTCGGTCTGGCCGGCAAGGACCTTGAGGAAGGTTGATTTGCCGGCGCCGTTGACCCCCACCACGGCGATCTTGTTCCTGGCGGCGGATCACGCCGGAGACCCCGCTGAAAACCGGATGTTCGCCGTCCGTCAGGAGTTTCCCAGACCTTGCCCAGATTCTCCATGACCACCACGTCATCGCCGCTGCGCGGCGGTTCGGTGAAACTCGAACCTGACGGTCCGCTCCTCGGGCGGGATCTCGATCCGCTCGATCTTGTCGATCTTCTTCACCCGCGACTGCACCTGGGCCGCATGGGAGGCGCGGGCGGCAAAGCGGGCGATGAACTCCTCCTCCTTGGCCAGCATCTCCTGCTGGCGCTTGTGGCTGGCCAGCAGCTGCTCGCGCCGGATGTCCCGCTCCCGCTCGTAGAAGTCGTAGTTGCCGCTGTAGGTGGTGATGGTCCTGTTGGCCACCTCGATGATGCGGGTCACGATGCGGTTCATGAAGTCCCGGTCGTGGCTGGTCATCAGCAGCGCCCCGTCGAAGTCATTGGCCAGCCACTCCTCCAGCCAGATGATCGACTCCACGTCCAGGTGGTTGGTCGGCTCGTCCAGCAGCAGCACGTCGGGATTGAGGGTCAGGATCTTGGCCAGGGCGATGCGCATCTTCCAGCCGCCGCTGAAGGACTCCACCGGCTGATTGTAGCGGTCCGGGCCGATGCCCAGGCCGGTCAGTACGGTCTGGGCACGGGTATCCAGATCGTAGCCGCCGCGGTGCTCGAACTCCTCCTGGGCAATCGCCGTAGCGCTCCAGCAGGGCCGCCATGGCATCATCATCCATCGGGTCGCACATGGCTGGCTTCCATCTTCTGCAGTTCTTCCGCCAGTCGCATGGTGGCGGCCGAGCCGGCCATGACCTCTTCCAGGGCCGAACGCCCGGACATGTCGCCCACATCCTGGGAAAAATAGCCGATGGTGGTCCGCTTGGCACAGGTAATCTCGCCGCCGTCGGGTTCCTCCTCCCCGGTGATGATGCGGAAGATGGTGGTCTTCCCCGCGCCGTTGGGGCCGACCAGCCCGGTCCTGGATGCCGGGGAGGATCTGGAAGCCGGCATCGCGGAAGAGGACTTGCTGCCATGCTGGCGGGTGATGTTGGACAGGTGGATCATCTAATCAGTTCACCACGATCCTGGCAAACCTGCGCTTGCCGATCTGGACGATGTACTCGCCGGCGGCGGCCAGCTCCAGGTTGGTGTCGCTGACCTTCTCGCCGTTCAGTTTGACCCCCCCCTGGTCGATGGAGCGCCGCCCCTCGCCGTTGGACTTGGTCAGCCCGGCCTCGGTCATGGCCCTGGCCAGCAGGACAGCTGCCGTCGGCCAGGGAGTAGCTGACCTGGGGCATCTCGTCCGGGATCTCGTTCTCCTTGAAGCGTTTGACGAAATTCTCCTCGGCCGCCTCGCCGGCCCCGGGCCGTGGAAACGGGAGACGATCTCGCGGCCCAAGGCCTTCTTGGCCGCCATGGGGTGGAGGGAATGGTCCTTCAGCCCGGCCTTCAGCCTGTCCAGTTCGGCCAGCGGCATGTCGGAGAGCAGCTCGTAATAGCGCAACATCAGGTCGTCGGTGATCGACATCACCTTGGCGAACATCTCGTCGGCCGGCTCGGTGATGCCGATGTAGTTGCCCAGCTCTTGGACATCTTGTCGACGCCGTCCAGCCCTTCGAGAAGCGGCATGGTCAGGATGCACTGCGGCTCCTGGCCGCACTCGCGCTGCAGTTCGCGGCCCATCAGCAGGTTGAACTTCTGGTCGGTGCCGCCCAGTTCCAGGTCGCTCTTCAGCGCCACCGAGTCGTAGCCCTGCATCAGCGGGTAGAGGAACTCGTGCATGGTGATCGGCGCTGCTGGCTGTAGCGCTTGTGGAAGTCGTCGCGCTCCAGCATGCGCGCCACGGTGTACTTGGCGGCCAGCTGGATCATGCCGCGCGCGCCAGCGGGTCGCTCCACTCGGAGTTGAAGCGACCTCGGTCTTTGCCGGGTCGAGGATCTTGAAGACCTGTTCCTTGTAGGTCTCGGCGTTGCTCGAGCTGCTCGCGGGTCAGCGGCGGGCGGGTCTCGGTTCTGCCGGTCGGGTCGCCGATCATCCCGGTGAAGTCGCCGATCAGGAAGATGACCTCGTGGCCCAGTTGCTAGCAATACGATGT
>CAVZGN010000003.1:0-481421 GCA_963774895.1 uncultured Pseudomonadota bacterium | reverse complement strand
GATGTATTGCTGTCTGTCGGCGGGCGGGTCGGTGATCACCCGCGATGGCATCTGGTTGGGACGGCATTGGGCACGCATCATCCGTGATCAGGACGAGCGCGCCGGGGTGATTGCACGCGCACAGGAACTTAAACAACACAAGGCGGAATTGGCGGACGTAGCTCGCAACATAGAAAAGCAAACTGGACAGCTCGAGCATATCCGCATGCAGCTCAGGGAATTGGAAACACGGCGTGAAAAAGCCCAGACACAGCTGAATCTTGCGCATCGTCGACAGGCAGAGACTGTTTCTCGGCTTGAAACCGCCAACAATAGTCTTGAGCAACTGGGGCAACGTATCGAACGGCTCGATACAGAAATGCTTGAAAATAATCAGCAGATCACCACGATTGAAACCGAGCTTAAATCCGCACGCAAGCAAATGGAGGCTACGCTGGATTCCATGCAGGTACACGAATCACGGCGACCTGGCTTGCAGGAACAACGCGACAAATTGCGTAACCAGGCCGAGACGACACGCAGTCGCGCCAAAACCGAAGCCGATGCGATGCATGCCCTAGCCCTCAAATTGGAATCGCAACGCTCCCTGCTGGAATCCACCCAGCAGAATCTCACCCGCATGCAAACGCAACTGGCACAGATGGAGAGTCGCCGTTCAGGACTGATACAAGCCGCCAAAGACGCCGTGCAACCTACCCGCCAATTAGAATCAGAACTTAAAGACCTGCTCACTAAGCGCAGCGGCATGGATTCTGATCTGATGGAGGCACGCCGCAAACTTGAAACTTTTGCAGAGCAGGTGCGGGATTTAGAACAGCAGCGGCACGCGTGCGAACGTAAGGCGGAGGAATTACGCGAGCAGGTACAGCAGTTGCGTCTCGGTACACAGGAAGCGCGTATACGCCGTGCGACATTGGTGGAGCAATTACAGCAGGATGGTTATGTTTTGGAAGAAGTACTGAAGGGAATGCAAGCAGATTGCAATCCCGATTTATGGAAGGAAAAAATTGCCAATGTCGAACAGCGTATTGAGCGCCTTGGTCCGATAAACCTGGCGGCCATTCAGGAATTCACCCAGTATTCAGAACGCAAACAATACCTGGATTCCCAGCTGGCGGATCTCAACGAGGCGCTGAAAACCTTGGGTGACGCCATTCGCAAGATCGACCGGGAGACTCGTACGCGTTTCAAAGAAACCTTTGACAAGGTCAATACTGGATTGCAGACCAGTTTCCCGAAACTTTTCGGCGGTGGCCATGCCTACTTGGAACTCACAGGTGAAGAATTATTGGATGCAGGTGTGACAATCATGGCGCGCCCACCGGGCAAGCGTAACAGCACTATCCACCTGCTGTCTGGCGGCGAAAAAGCGCTGGCGGCAGTCGCACTGGTTTTTGCCATTTTTGAACTCAACCCCGCACCTTTCTGTCTGCTGGACGAGGTGGACGCACCACTGGATGAGGCCAATATCGGTCGCTTCGGTGACCTGGTGCGCGGTATGACGGATCGTGTCCAGTTTGTATTCATCACACACAATAAAGGCACCATGGAAATGGCCAATCAACTTATTGGCGTGACCATGCAAGAACCCGGAGTTTCACGCCTGGTGGCTGTCGATGTGGATGAAGCGATTCGTATAGCGGCCATGTGAAATGTGGGAACTGCGCCTGATTCTCATCCTCATCGGTGTGGTATTCATCGCCGTGGTTTATCTGCTTTCCCGCCAGAAGAAGACGCGCTCGGGAGAATTACGCCGCGAGCCACCGACGCTCAAGGAATCAAATTTACCGGATTTTGCCCCGGATACCGCCGATAGCCTGGCCATACCATCCATTCACGACCAAACTACTGCGCGCCAGGCTCCTGAAATTACTCAGGTAAACTCCGATCCAGGGTCTGAACAATTGATTCTCGCGTTGCATGTAGCCAGTCGCGACCAACACGGGTTTGCGGGGACTGAGGTGCTTGCAGCTTTGCAATCAGCAGGCTTGCGTTACGGTCAATATCAGGTATTCCACCGTTTGCATAATGATGATATGCAGCAATCCGTATTCAGTGTCGCGAATATGCTGGAACCGGGTGTGCTGGAACCGGAGGCACTGTCGAGGATGCGTCTTCCGGGTGTCACGCTATTCCTGCTGCTGCCAGGACCGCAGAACGGTGTAGCCGCCTGCGCCGATATGCTGGCCACCGCACGTACCCTGGCCCGGCGGCTTGATGGCGATGTACTCGAAGAAAACCGCAGCATTCTTACCACCCAGGCTGCCCAACGTATCCGCGAGCGTATCTTGGAATTTCAGGGCAGGGTGAATGGTCCGCAGTCATGACCATGCTGGCTATCGCCTGACGTGCCATTAAAGCAAAAGACTGCGCCATGACAAATTTAAACGCTGCAGAACGACGTATTCACGCGCTACGCGATCAAATCAATCATCACAATTATCTGTACTACGTGCTGGATGCGCCGGAAATACCAGACAGCGAATATGACAAGCTCATGCGTGAGTTGGAAGATTTTGAGCATCAATTCCCTCAGTTGGTTACGCCCGATTCACCCACGCAACGTGTGGGTGCCACACCGCTTGCTGAATTTGGCGAAGTGCGTCATGAAGTACCCATGCTGTCGCTGGATAACGCTTTCGATGAACAGGGAGTTCGGGATTTCGTCAGACGCATACACGATCGCTTGGGTACGCAAGCACAACTTGAATATATGGCCGAACCCAAACTCGATGGTCTGGCCGTCAGTCTGGTCTATGAACACGGTATGCTGGCGCGCGGAGCCACCCGCGGTGACGGCACTGTTGGGGAGGATGTAACCCAAAATGTGCGCACTATTCCTTCAGTGCCGTTGCGTCTTGTTGGCAATGGCTACCCTGCATTGCTGGAAGCCCGTGGCGAGATCTTCATGCCCAGAAAAGGTTTCGAGAAACTCAATGCACAAGCCCTGCGCAGCAATGAAAAGCCGTTCATCAATCCGCGCAATGCAGCTGCCGGCAGTTTGCGTCAACTCGATGCCCGCATCACCGCATCACGGCCGCTGGAATTCTTTGCCTATGCCTGGGGGCAGGTGCAGGTAGGCAAACTGCCTGAACGTCACAGCGAAGTGCTGGCACGTTTCCGTGAGTGGGGGCTGCGAACCAATCCCTTGAATCGGCTTGTCCGGGGTATCGATGGCTGCCTGGAGTTTTTCCGGCAGATGGCCGAAAAACGCGAGCGGCTGCCGTACCAGATTGACGGCGTGGTTTATAAAGTTGACAGACTGGATCTGCAAAGCCAGCTTGGATTCGTGGCGCGCGCTCCACGCTGGGCGCTGGCACATAAATTTCCAGCTGAAGAAGCCATGACCTTGTTGCGCGCGGTGGAATTCCAGGTGGGACGCACCGGCGCGCTCACGCCGGTCGCGAGGTTGGAACCGGTATTCGTCGGCGGCGCCAATATCAGTAACGCTACCCTGCATAACATGGATGAAATCGAGCGCAAAGACGTGCGCATCGGTGACACAGTGATTGTGCGTCGCGCCGGCGATGTAATCCCGGAAGTGGTGGGCGTAGTCCTGCCTAAACGACCGAAGAATGCCCGGCGAGTGCATTTACCGAAGATCTGCCCGGTATGCGGATCCAAAGTAGTACGTATTGAAGGCGAAGCTGTAGCGCGCTGCAGCGGCGGATTATATTGCCCCGCGCAACGCAAAGAGTTGATACGCCATTTTGCCTCGCGCCGCGCCCTCGACATCGAGGGTTTGGGCGAAAAACTTGTGGACCAGATAGTAGATGCCGGACTGGTGCATACACCGGCAGATATTTTCCGTCTCACGGTTGGGCAACTCGCGGGCCTGGAACGTATGGGTGATAAATCAGCGGTGAACCTGGTGCAGGCCATCGATCACGCCCGCGGCACTACCTTGGCGCGTTTCCTGTACGCACTCGGTATCCGTGAAGTGGGTGAAACCACAGCCGGGGTATTAGCCCAGCATTTCGGAAACCTGGAGGCACTCTTGGCTGCGGATGAGACTGCACTACTACAGGTGCCGGATGTGGGGCCGGTGGTAGCCGCATCTATTGCCGCATTTTTCCATGAACCACATAATCGCCAGGTCATCAACGCGTTGCGCAAAGCCGGAATACAGCGGACAGAACACACGGGCAGGCAACATCCAAGCGTGGGTCCTCTTAGTGGCAAGACCTTCGTATTGACGGGTACGCTCGCAAACATGACGCGCGATGACGCTAAAACCGGTATTCAGGCGCTGGGCGGCAAAGTGAGTGGCAGCGTATCAAAAAAAACAGATTATTTAGTAGTGGGCGAGCAACCAGGCTCCAAACTCGCGGAAGCCCAGAAGCTGGGAGTCACCCAATTGGACGAACGGGCATTCAAGCGTTTGCTCAAGCAATGATGTCTATGCCCACTATTTGGTTATAAAATAGCCCACTGTATTCACCCGCAGGACAAACGCGAGATTTACGCATGAACAAACCCAGGCTATTGGCGCTACTCGCACTCCTGGCATTCAGCGGCTGCAGCACCATCCTTACGCCTACATTCGGTGTGCGTCAGGGTCAACTGGCTTCCTGCCCGTCGCAACGCGACTGTGTTTCATCCCAGGACAGCGACCCAAACCTGCATATCGCACCACTGGTTTATACCAGCACCCGTGACCAGGCCCGCAGTGATTTGCTCATCGCCATAACCGTGGTGGGGCAGGGACGCATCGTCTCCAATCATCGTAATTACATCCGTATCGAATACCCGATTACCGATAAAACTGAGGCTACATCCGAGTATTACTACCAGCCAGAGAACGCTGTGGATGACGTGGAATTCTATCTGGCGCCTGACCAGCATGTCATCGAGATGCGCTCCATTGCGCGGCTCGGATTGTTCGATATCGGCGCCAATCGCGCACGGCTGGAGCAGATCCGCTCCGCATTTGCCGAGCTACAGCAACGCCATAATTGAAAATCGCAACACAAAAACGGCCAGTCTTGCGACTGGCCGTTTAGTTTCTTTGTAAGTAACTACAACTCAGGGGCTGTTCGGCGGTTGTGTACCGGCAGCTGGGGCCGGGGTTGTCATGGTACTAGCGCTCGGTGTTGGCATGTCCACCTTGGCGCTCTTGCGCAGCTGGTCCACGTAACCCTCAACTTCCTTGCCTTCCAAGGTATTCTTAAGCTGTTCCTGGACCGAGGCCAGGCTCGGCGGCGGCATGGAGCGCATATCTTCCAATTGGATCACGTGCCAGCCAAACTGGGTGTGCACCGGCTGTTTGGTGTATTCGCCTTTTTTCAGCTGCGCGACCGCCTGGGAGAAGGCCGGCACCATCTGGTCGGGGCTGAACCAGCCCAGTTCCCCACCCTGGCTTTTGGAACCATCGGTGGAGTATTTTTTCGCAAGCGTGGCGAAGTTCGCACCATGATTCAATTGGTTGATGATGTCCTTGGCCTGCTGTTCATTGGCTACCAGGATATGGCGCGCCCGGTATTCATTGCCAGGCATGGCTTTGGTGCGTTGATCGTATTCGGCCTTGATCTGATCGTCGCTTATCGGATGATCGGCAAGATATTTTTGCACTAGTTGATTCGCCATCAGGCCGGTTTTCTGCACCTTCAGATCTGCCGCCACCTTTGGATCCTTGGCCAGATCCGACTTCTCAGCCTGCTGGGCCAGCACTTCCATGTCGATGAGGCGATTCAGCACCAGTGCATGCTTCTGCGCATCAAGTTCCGGCTCCTGGCCACCGGCCAGACTACGTACATAAGCACGGAACATATCGTTGGTGATCGGCACGCCATTGACGGTGGCGAGCACCGTGGAGGTATCTGGCGTGGATTGGTTGCCGCCGCACGCAGCCAGGATAGCCACTGCAAGCAGCAGTAAAGTTGAGCGAAATACAATGCGCATGGAAGTTCCTCGTAGTTGAAAAGTTAGTGGAATTCTCCGGGAGCCAGCGCCTTGATGCTCAGCGCGTGGATATCGGTCTGCAGCAGGTCATGCAAGACTGCATAAATCATACGATGGCGCTGCAACAAGGATTGGGTTGCAAACGCAGGCGCGACGATGCGCACGGAATAATGGCCGCTGCCTTCGTGGGCATGGTCCATGTGTTGAATGCCATCATCCTGGATTTCCAATTCCAGGGGGTGGAAACTTGTTTCCAGTTGCTGGCGTAGGCGTTGCTTGCGCTCATCCGACTGAGTGGCATGCCCGGTATGGATCATGGCAATAGCGTTTATGGGCTGCATGGGGGTCAGGATGCCTTTTCCAATTGCATATGTCTGCTCATATAGAAAGCCTGCATCAGGACAAATACCAGCATGGCGCCCGTGGACCACCAAACCTTGAAATTGATCCAACCGGCGGTGTCAAACTGATAGATGACATAGACATTAACGCAACCCAGCAACAAGAAAAAACCTGCCCACATGAGGTTCAAGCGTTTCCATACGGCCGCTGACAGTTTGATCTGGTTGCCCAACATGCGCTCGATGAGCGGCTGCTGCATGAAGTTTGTGGCCAGGAACACCATCCCAAACAGCCATTCGACGACGGAAAACTTCCATTTAATAAAAGCCGGGTCGTGCAATAGCAAGGTGGCACCGCCCAGTACCAGGGCCAGGATCGCGACTGTCAGTGGCAGAGGTTTCAGTTTACGGGTGCGCCAGTAAGACAGCCCCAGGACCATGACGCTGCCGGCCATGAGAACGCCGGTAGCGAAGAAAATGCCTTTCCAGAGGTAACTCGCAAAAAAGGCCGCCAGCAGCAGGAATTCTAGCAACGAGGACATAGCAAGGCAGTGCGGTAAGGGTCGGTTATCATAACGCATCCGACTACGCCCGGGTGGCCTAAGCCAGTCTGTTTGCAGGTATATGAGCCAGTTTTTCAGCATTCATCCGCAAACACCGCAACTGCGGTTAGTGCGCCGCAGTGTAGCCATCCTGCGCGCTGGCGGGGTAGTGGTATACCCCACCGATTCCTGCTATGCCCTGGGTTGCACGGTGGGCGATAAAACCGCCATGCAGCGTATCCGCAGCATACGCGGTGCCGGACCTGGGCATAATTTTACCCTGGTCTGCCACGATTTATCGGAAATCGCCAGCTATGCACGTGTAGACAATCCCACTTTCCGGCTGCTCAAAGCCCACACCCCCGGGCCTTATACGTTCATCCTGCGCGCGACCCACGAGGTGCCGCGGCGCTTGCAGCACCCCAAACGCAAGACCATCGGTATCCGCATACCTGACCATCCCATCACCCAGGCGATCCTGACAGAATTGCGCGAACCCATCATGAGTTCGACGCTGATGCTGGCAGGTGAATCCCAGCCGCTGACCGATCCGGAAGACATGCGCAGTCGTCTTGGAAATCGGGTGGACCTGGTGATCGACGGCGGTCCATGTGGTTTTGAACCGACCACGATTGTGGATCTATCGGATGACGCTCCGGTTGTAGTACGCATCGGCCGGGGCAGTCCCGCACCCTTTAGCCGAGTACATTGACGCCCGGCGGGTAATTTGAATGGACTCTGTATAATGGGTCGATGGGTCAATTCAACGTCATCCAGCTCATCATCATCTGGGGTCCCCCGGTATTATTTGCCATCACGCTGCATGAAGTGGCCCACGGCTGGGTGGCCCGTCGTTTCGGCGACCCCACCGCGCAGATGCTCGGCCGGCTCACGCTCAACCCGCTCAAGCATATTGACCCCATCGGTACCATCATCGTGCCGGTCTTATTGTTAATACTACACACAGGCTTCCTGTTCGGCTGGGCCAAACCCGTGCCCATTTCACCACGCAATTTCAAAAATCCACGCCGTGATATGGCCATTGTGGCGGCTGCCGGACCACTCTCGAACCTGATGATGGGAATTATTTGGGCGCTGGTGATAAGGCTGGCGGCTTTGTTATATCCCACATTGCACTGGATTGAACCGCTCATCTACATGGGTTTGGCCGGTGTGCTGATCAACGTGGCATTGATGGTATTCAACCTGATCCCGTTGCCACCCCTGGATGGCGGGCGGGTGTTGGTCGGCCTCTTGCCGCGTGATGCTGCCAACGTCGTGGATCGAATAGAGCCGTATGGTTTCTACATCATCATCTTGCTGATGATCATCGGTGCATTTAACGTGATTTTAATTCCAGCCATCAGTTGGATATCCCAAATCCTGCTACCCAGCGGCTTTATTATGTGAGGAACAGTTGTTGAACGCCATGCTCTCCGAAAACCAGCGGGTAGTGTCCGGCATGCGCCCCACAGGACGCATGCATCTGGGCCATCTGCATGGTGTGCTCAAGAACTGGCTGCGTCTGCAGCACGAGTACGAATGCTTCTTTTGTGTGGTCGATTGGCACGCGCTCACCACCAATTATGAACAATCGCGTGATATCGAGCCGGCCATGTGGGAGATGCTGGTGGACTGGCTGGCGGTGGGTGTGGACCCGGGCAAGGCCAAGCTCTTCATCCAGTCTCACATCCTGGAGCATGCGGAACTGCATCTATTGCTGTCCATGGTGACACCGCTCGGCTGGCTGGAGCGTGTGCCTACCTACAAGGAACAGCAGGAACAGCTCAAGGACCGGGACCTGGCTACCTATGGATTCCTGGGTTACCCGGTATTGATGAGCGCCGACATCCTCATCTACAAGGCCGGCTGGGTACCGGTCGGCGAAGACCAGGTGCCGCATGTGGAGCTCACCCGTGAGATTGCGCGTCGTTTCAATCACATCTTCGGACGCGAGGTGGATTTCGAAAGCCGCGCGGAAAGCGCCGTCAAGAAGCTGGGCAAGAAAAACGGCAAACTCTACCGTGAACTGCGTACCCGCTATCAACAACAGGGCGATCATGAAGCCTTGCAGACAGCCCAGGCGTTGCTGGCTGAAAACCATAATTTGACTCTGGGTGACCGCGATCGCCTGATGGGTTATCTGGAAGGCGGTGGCCGCAGTATCCTGACTGAACCGCAGCCGCTGCTGACGGCCGTGGCACGCATGCCGGGTCTGGACGGGCGCAAGATGTCGAAATCCTATGACAACACCATCAGCCTGCGTGAAGAACCGCAGCAAGTGGAGGAAAAGTTGCGCACCATGCCTACCGATCCGGCACGTGCACGTCGCACGGATCCCGGTAATCCGGAAAAATGTCCGGTGTGGGACTTTCACAAGGTGTACTCCGACCAGGCCACGCGTGAATGGGTGTGGAAAGGATGTACGACTGCGGGTATCGGTTGTCTGGAATGCAAGCAGCCGGTGATCGAGTCGGTACTCAAGGAGCTGAAACCGATCCGTGAACGCGCCGTCGAGATCGAAGCCAATCCGGGAATGGTGCGCAGTATCATTACTCAGGGCTGCGATGCCGCCCGTGACGTGGCACGCGATACCATGGAAGAAGTACGCCAGGCCATGGGCTTGAGTTACCGTTGATGTCTGAGATGCAGCACCCCGCCAATGAATCCGGGCAACCGCAGCTGCCTCTGCCGCAGTCGCCCGAGCAATCGGAAATGCCATTTGCGATCGTGCAGGGCGAGCCCGTCACCCGCCTGCCGCGGGATTTGTATATACCGCCGGATGCACTGGAAGTTTTTCTCGAGGCTTTTGAAGGACCCTTGGATCTGCTGTTGTACCTGATACGCCGCCAGAATCTGAATATCCTCGATGTGCCGATCGCCGAGATCACTCGGCAATACATGCAATACATCGATATGATGACAGTGATCCGGCTGGAACTGGCGGCCGAATATCTGGTGATGGCAGCCATGTTGGCGGAGATCAAATCGCGCATGCTGCTGCCGCGCTCACCCTTGGAAGAGGGCGAGGAGGAAGATCCACGCGCAGAACTGGTGCGCCGTCTGCAAGAATACGAGCGTTACAAGACCGCTGCCGAGGATCTGGATGCGTTGCCACGAACCGGACGCGATGTACACATCGCTGATGCTGAGATGGGTGAGCATAAAGTCGTGCGCTTGGTCCCGGAAGTGAGCATGCAAGAGCTGCTGATGGCCTTCAAGGATGTGCTGCATCGTGCAGCTATGTTCAGCCACCATCATGTACAGCTGGAACAGCTCTCAGTTCGCCAGCGTATGGCGGATGTGCTGGCGGGTTTACAGGACCACGAATTTCGCGAGTTCAGCACCCTGTTCACCCCTGAAGAAGGGCGTCGGGGCGTGGTGGTGACGTTCCAGGCACTGCTTGAGCTTCTCAAGCAGACCCTGATCGAGTTGGTGCAGGCTGAAACATTCGGCCCCATCCACGTCAAAGCCATCGGCGGCACCCACGTGGATCTGTCACTGGTGGTCATCGAAGGAGAAGATGAATGACGCTGAAGGCGCCACTGCTGAAAAACATCATCGAGGCGGCCTTGCTGGCCGCCGGACGGCCGTTGAACATCGATGAACTCATGGCGCTGTTCAGCGACGCGGAACGTCCGGATCGCGTCCAGGTGCGCAAGGCGCTCGACAAGCTGCAGTCAGAGTTTGAGGAACGCGGGGTCACGCTCAAGGAAGTGGCCAGCGGCTTTCGTATCCAGGTAAAACCCGAACTGGCAAACTGGATCGAACGCTTATGGGTGGAAAGACCCGTACGTTATTCGCGTGCCCTGCTGGAGACGCTTTCGCTGATCGCTTACCGTCAACCGATTACCCGCGGTGAGATCGAGAGTGTGCGTGGTGTCGGTGTCAGCCCGCATATTATGCGCACCTTGCTGGAGCGTGGCTGGATACGGCTCGTGGGTCACCGTGATGTCCCGGGTCATCCCGAGTTGTTCGGCACCACCAAGGAATTTCTTGATTATTTCAGCCTCAAGAGCTTGGACGAACTGCCGACGCTAGCCGCCATCAAAGATATAGAGAGTCTGAATGTCGAACTGGATTTTGATGGAGCTGAATTGCCACGACCGCCCTTGAATCATGATGGCGGCGCTACGCTCGTCTCGGACGATGCCTTTCCAGCAGACTCGGATGACGGCATCCTACAGGCGCAGGACTGATAGAGCACTGAATGCCCAGCAACCCTCGGCAGACGAAAATACCAGCAGGTCCACCGGAACGCATCCAGAAATTTCTGGCGGCCACCGGACTCGGATCGCGACGTGAGATCGAAGGCTGGATCAAAGCTAAACGGCTGACCATCAATGGCCGGATTGCGCAATTGGGCGACCGGATCACCACGGCTGACCGCATCGCCGTAGACGGGCGTGTTCTCAAAACGCTCCTCCATGCCCAACCTGATGACCGGCGCGTGCTCCTGTATCACAAACCGGAAGGCGAGCTCACCACCCGCAGGGATCCTCAAGGCCGCCCCACAGTATTCGAGTCCCTGCCACGTCTGCGCCGCAGCCGCTGGGTATCAGTGGGGCGGCTCGACACCAATACCTCTGGACTGCTGCTGTTCACCACCGACGGCGAACTCGCGAACCGTCTCATGCATCCTTCCCATGAGATTGAACGCGAATATGCGGTGCGCGTGCTCGGCAAGATAACCGACCAGCAACTTGAAGCACTCAAGACCGGCGTGCGTCTGGAAGATGGCATGGCAAAGTTCGATGCGATCCAGGAAGCGGGTGGAGAGGGCGCCAATCACTGGTATCACGTGACGCTTAAGCAGGGCCGCAACCGGGAAGTACGGCGTTTATGGGAGGCGCTGGGCGTGACTGTCAGCCGCCTGATCCGTATCCGTTACGGTGCCATCAGCCTGCCGCGCCAATTGCCACGCGGCGCCTGGCGGGATGCAACTGATGAAGAGTTCAACGCGTTGCTTGAAACCGCGGGACTAACTATGAAAGAACAAGCTTTTATTCCTGAGAAATTCACCAGGCGAGCTAACAACCGTGGCGGAATTGCTGGCAAAAAATAGCGCGGTTATTTTTTAGTCAGGGTCAGGCATCAAATTGTTGGGCGGTAAAACCCTTGCTATCCGGGCCCAATAAATAAACATAAACCGGCACCAGCTTTTCGGGAGCAAGCAGTTTTTCGCGGTCTTCAGCCGGGAAAGCCCAGCGCCGCATCTCGGTGCGTACGGCGCCTGGATCGATTGAGTTCACGCGCAAAGTTTTACGGAACTCGGTTTCATCGGCCAGCAATGCTGACAACGCTTCGATACCGGCTTTAGATACCGCATAAGCGCCCCAGTAAGCGCGCGGGTTACGACCGACATTACCGCCGGTGAATACCACCGAAGCATCCGGCGACTTGTATAAAATTTCCAGGCAGGCTTTGGTCAGAGCGAAGGGCGCGGTCAGATTTACTTGTAAAACCTGTTGCCAGATGTGTATCTCATAATGTTCGATGGGCGCGCGCTCACCCAGGATCCCGGCATTGTGCAATAAACCATCTAGCCGGCCATACTCTTTGTCGAGCACGCCGACCATATCCTCATAATCCTTGTAAGTAGCGCCCATGAGGTCCAACGGATAGATACCCGGTTGTGGACCACCGGCTCGTATAATCTCATCGTAGACCACCTCTAACTTCTTGATCGTCTTCCCGAGCAGCACCACCGTGGCACCATGCTCGGCAAGCCCTTTAGATACCGCCCGACCGATGCCATCTCCAGCGCCGGTTACCAAAATTATCCGGTGCTTGAGCAAATCCTTCGATGGTGAGTAATTAGCTGGGCAGTGGACCATGATGTTGTTTTTGCTTAGAAAGAAAATCAATAGCCGGTTTGCAATTAATCTGCCAATCGATAAGTGGCGTTGTGGCTGGCATCATTAATATATGAAGTATGGAAGGCACGGTTGAGAGTATCTTTGCATCGAATCATTGTGATTCATTTTTCAGAATCATCTGAAGCATTATCAGCCGTATTGCGGGGCGTTACTTCTAATTGTTCAAGTTCGGGCATGGTTTTCTTGGCTTGAATGCCCATGTCGACGAATTTACGTGCGCCTGGTAAAACTTGTCGTTCCAAAGATCCAACAGATTTATTGAAATATTCGACGCTTTTCCCAATATGCTTACCGAGCGTGTCTAGATGTTCAATAAATTTGATAAGACGTTTATAGAGTTCTTCGGCAAGAATTCGAATTTGTCCCGCGTTTTGTTCCAATGCCGTTTGCCGCCATCCATAGGCGATAACTTTTAGCAACGCCATAAAATTTGAAGGTGTAGCGATAACGACGCCTTCCCGCAAAGCATCATCTTGTAATGCCGGATCTTTTTCCAGTGCCGGAGCCAAAAATTGATCGCCAGGGATGAATAGGACTACGAATTCGGGACTGTTCTGGAACTGGCTCCAATAAGCCTTGCTGGCCAATTCACGCACTCGAGCGCGAACATTGCGAACATGGCGCTCGAGTGCAATCTGGCGTTGCGTGTCATCTTTTGCTTCTATCGCATCTAGATAAGCATCAACCGGGGTTTTTGCGTCTACCACAATCTCGCGATGCTCGGGCATTCGCACGATCATATCTGGCCGTAAAGCTCCGTCATCAGTGTTGTGGTGTTCCTGTTGTACAAAGTCGCAATATTCCACCATCCCGGCTAGTTCGACTACACGCTGTAGCGTCATCTCACCCCAACGACCGCGTACTTCTGGCCTTCGCAAAGCGCTTACCAAATTACGCGTCTCATTGCTTAGTTGCTGCTGAGTGTCAGCCATATTTTTGAGATAATTTGCTATACCCCCATAAGCTTCTTTGCGTTCCTTTTCAATCAGATGAATATGCTCCTCAGTCTTTTTAAGGGCATCGCTTATAGGTTTTACGAGTTCAGCAAATGCCTTTTCCTTCTTATCCAACTCACTTTTTGACTCAACATGAAATTTCCCCAGATTCTGGGTAGCAAGCTCCAGGAACGACTGGTTGTTGTTGCGCAGTACATCACCGGCCAGCGCCTTGAAGGTCTTTTCCAGTTCCTCGCGCGCAGTGCTGACGGCCTCAGCTTTTGTCTTGAGCGTGGCCAGCTCAATTTGCAACGCACTGGCTCGTTTGTATGAAAAAAGGATAGCAATTACATAACCGATGATAAGGCCGATGATCAAGGCAAGGATGATATAGGCCGCTATCATCAAGCGGTTCTCTGTGCGCCAACTGCGGCGCTATGCGCATCCAACCACGGCAGAAGTTCGGTGGGTTTCTTGAGCAAGCCATCAGCCCGCCAATCGTCAGGGCGTTCGCTCTCATCAATATAGCCATACAAAGCAACCAGCGCCCGCATACCGGCCGCATGCGCAGCTTCCACGTCCCGTTGCGCGTCACCAACATAGATGCTGTTGGTCGGGCTGCGCCCCGTGATTGTGCATGCGTGCAGTAATTGATCCGGATGCGGTTTGCGGCGCGCCGTGGTATCTCCACTGACTACACAGGCAGCGCGTTGATTCAGATTGAAGGCCTGGAGCAGTGGCTCGGTGAGTGCGCCCGGTTTGTTGGTGACGATGCCCCAACTCCAGCCGCGCTGCTCGATCTCCAGCAGCACCGTATCGATGCCTGGGAACATGCGCGTTTCCTGGCTCAGGCAACCACGATAGATTTCCAGCAGGCGCGCGCGCATGCCGGCATAACGTGAATCATTAAGCTCGATACCGAAACCCAATTTCAGCAGTGCCGGTGAACCATGCGAGACAATCGGCCGTATGCGTTCCTGCGGCAGCGGGGCCAGTTTGTTTTCGGCGCGCTGGGTGTTGAGTGCCGTACCAAGGTCGGGCGCGGTATCCAGCAGCGTGCCGTCAAGATCAAAAAGTATCAATGGCATGGAGTTCATTAGGGGCGGGTGAAATGCATGAAATAATTCACATCCATATTGCCATCCAGCCAATAATGCCGGGTCAGCGGATTGTAATGCAGCCCGGCGCTGCCGCGCAGCTCAAGCTCCGCATGGCGCGCCCACCGGTCCAGTTCCGACGGGCGGATGAATTTTGCATATTCATGTGTGCCACGCGGTAGCAGTCGCAACAGGTATTCCGCACCCAAGATCGCCAGCATAAACGATTTTGCACTACGATTAAGCGTCGAGATAAATACCTGGCCCCCGGGTTTCACCAGCATCGCGCATGCCCCCACAATCGCGGCTGGTTCTGGAACATGTTCAAGCATTTCCATGCATGTGACGACGTCAAAATGGCCTGGAGATGTGGTCGCCAGTGTCTCGGCAGCGGTCTTTTGGTAATTAATCTTAAGATCTGATTCTCTCAGATGTAAGCGTGCAACTTTCAGTGGCGCATCGGCCATATCAATGCCGGTCACATCTGCACCACGGCTTGCCATGGCTTCCGCAAGCAGGCCGCCGCCACAGCCGATATCCAGGACACGTTTGTTCTTGAGGCCTACACGCTGATCAATGTAGGCGAGCCGCAGCGGATTGATCTGGTGCAGCGTACGGAATTCTCCGCTCGGATCCCACCAGCGGGATGCGAGCGCGTCAAATTTTGATATTTCTAGGTTATCAATGTTTGCGTGGGTTTGGCTCATGCTCGTGTCACCTCTGCCAGAGGCTGGGTTAAGCGGCCGTGCCAGTGTCGGCCACGGTCCAGGACATCGGTCAGATCGATACGCGTGAGCTCTCGGGCTCGCAACAAATGCTGGCCAGCCACCCACACGTCGCTTACCTGTCCACGGCTGGCCGCATAAACCAGCTGGGACAGGGGATTATAAAGCGGCTGGCATTCGGGCTCGCTCATATCCACGGCAGCGATATCCGCCCACTTGCCGGGCAGCAGTGATCCGGTTTCCTGATCGATTCCCAGGGCGCGTGCGCCGTTGAGTGTGGCCAAGCGTAAAGTAATTTCGGCTGGCAAGGCCGCCGCATCGCTGGACACGCCTTTGGCCAAAAGTGCGGCACTGCGCATTTCTCCCAACATATCCAGGTCATTGTTGCTGGCGGCACTATCCGTTCCGATGGCGACGTTGATGCCGGCGGCAAGCAGTTTTGCCACCGGACAGAACCCGCTCGCAAGTTTAAGGTTGGATTCTGGGCAATGAATCACGTGTACGCCATAACCCGTCAGTTCATTGATCTCGTCATGCGTCAGCTGGGTCATGTGCACGGCCATGAGATTTGGCGTCAACAAGCCAAGTTCCGCGAGCCTTGCCAATGGGCGTTTGCCGTATTGCTGCAGGCTGTTCTGGATTTCATCCGTGGTTTCATGCAGGTGGATTTGCACCGGCACATCAAGTTCATCCGCGAGAGTCCGCACTTCCTTGAGCCAGTTGTCGGCCACGCTGTAAGGTGCGTGCGGGGCGAATGCAAAACTGAGAAGCGGATCATCTTTATACTGGTCGCGCAAGGCGATGCCCTTGGCGATATATTCCTGGGGTCCGCTACCCCAGGCGCTGGGAAAATCCACCACGATCATCCCGATACAGGCCCGCATGCCGCTGTTGCGGACGACCTCGGCAGTGACCTCCGGAAAGAAATACATATCGTTGAAGCAGGTGGTGCCGCTGCGCAGCATTTCGGCGATCGCCAGTTCGCTGCCATCACGCACGAACTCCGGGCCCAGCCAGCGCCGTTCTATCGGCCAGATATGCTGTTGCAGCCAGGGTCGCAATGCCAAGTCATCCGCAAGACCCCGCAACAAGCTCATGGGTGTGTGCGTGTGTGCGTTGATGAAACCGGGGATCAGCGCATGCACAGGTAGCTCAATGGTCTGCCCGGCCTGATAGCGGACAGCCGCCTGTGCAGCCGGCAGGATGTCCAGAATGCGGCCGCTGTGGATGGCCAGCGCATGCTGCTGGTAGATCGCGCCTGCGGGTTCCACTGGAATTATCCAGCGTGGATATATCAGCGAGTCAACAGCGCTCATTAGGGAGCAGGTACACGCACTACTATTTCTAAATCTACATAGCGGTTGTCTGCGGGATTATGTGCCTGCGGCCGTGGCTCGCTACTGGCCACGCCACGCACGAGCGTCGTACGCGGGTCAATGCCGAGTGACAGCAGCCAGAGTTCCGCGGATTTGGCCCGCATGCCGGATAACCATTGATTGAATCGTACCGGTCCGCTCTTGTCTGTATGCCCCGTGATGCGGATGCGCTCGATGCCACGATATTGTTCCAGCGAATTGATGAAAGCTAGCAGATCAGTTCGGTTCTGGTACGACAGATGCGCGCTGTTGAGCTTGAAAGGGAGGCGCGTGCTGAAGCGTATGGTTTTTAGTATGTAGTGCGGGGCGGTTACTAGCGGCGCGCTTATTGAAGAGATCGGCGCCGTGGTGATAGGCAAAGCCGCAATCGGAATCGCCGGCACAATTGTTGCTGGTGCAACCTGGATGGCTGGAACGGGCGTGCTGGCAATGCTGGGTGCGGCCGGTGGCGAAACCGATGGAACGGGTGGCGGGGCGATCGGCACAACTGTGGCAGGAATGGCGGGTAAAGCGCTTACCGGCGCAACCGCGGCGATCGGAACAGGCGTTTGAGCAAGACTGGGAGCAGCGGTTTGCGCTATGTTTTTGGTGGTCGCTGCAGGTGGGCTTGTGGACGCCAGCTTTGGTTCGGGTTTCAGCGGCGGGAACAGATAACCAAACTCATCCAGCGGCAACGGCTCCACATGGTGTTGCAGGTCCGGTGGCGCCAGTTGGTTGCACGCGGGCTTGCCGTCAGCTGGCGTGGGACCGATCTGGACACATACGCCCTGGGAACTCCTGGCGGGTTGGCCGGCAGTCGCCAGCGGAAACTGTGTTTGAGGTGCGGGTGTAGCACAGCCCGCACTCAACGCGAGCAGCGCATAGCCGATTCCCCGACGGAGCAATGCCCTTGGATTTGGTTTTAATGCTTTAGCCATTGAGCAGCACAGACGCGCTGTGGAGCGCTTTCACTATAACAATAACAGACTTGCCGCACCCGATGCGATGGGATACGACTGCACTGATTGAGTCCAAAGTACGGTCAAACGGCGGATAAATCGGCCGCCTGTGGTAAAATTTCCACTTTGAATCTTCCGCTTTCAGCGGCCCAAAAACGCACCCATATCCAGCCCCGCATGGCCGAAATCGCCCGCGAGCTAACCCTCGTCAACCTCGAAGAGGAAATGAAGCAATCTTACCTGGATTACGCCATGAGCGTGATCGTGGGCAGGGCGCTGCCGGATGTGCGTGACGGCCTGAAACCCGTGCATCGTCGGGTGCTCTACGCCATGCAGGAACTGGGTAACGACTACAACAAACCCTATAAGAAATCAGCCCGTGTGGTCGGCGATGTCATCGGTAAATACCACCCTCACGGCGACACCGCGGTCTACGACACCATGGTTCGCATGGCGCAACCATTTTCCATGCGCTACATGCTGGTGGACGGCCAGGGCAATTTCGGTTCCGTGGACGGCGATCTGCCGGCGGCCATGCGCTATACAGAAGTGCGCATGGCGAAGCTCGCGCACGAAATGCTCGCTGATATCGACAAAGATACGGTGGATTTCATCCCCAACTATGATGAATCCGAGAACGAACCGTCGGTACTGCCGTCACGCGTGCCCAACCTGCTGGTCAACGGTTCCTCTGGTATTGCCGTGGGCATGGCAACCAACATACCACCGCATAATCTCAAGGAAGTCATCAATGCTTGCATTGCATTGATCGATGACTCCGGGCTGACCATCCAGGAATTGATGAAACATCTGCCCGGTCCGGATTTTCCCACCGGGGGAATCATTAATGGAGCGCGCGGTATCCATGAGGCGTATTTCACTGGCCGCGGCCGGATTTTCGTGCGCGCAAAAAGCCATGTGGAAGGCCAGGAAAGCGCCAAGCAATCCATCATCGTGACGGAACTGCCGTACATGGTGAACAAGGCACGCTTGCTGGAGCGCATTGCCGATCTGGTCAAGGACAAAAAGCTCGAAGGCATCACTGAGTTACGCGATGAATCCGACAAGGATGGCATGCGTATGGTGATCGAGTTGCGGCGTGGTGAAAACGTGGAGGTGGTGAACAACAATCTATACCAGCACACCGCCATGCAAGCCGTATTCGGCATCAACATGGTGGCATTGGTAGATGGCCAGCCGAAACTGCTGAATCTCAAGGAAATGCTCGATGCCTTCCTGCGCCATCGCCGTGAAGTGGTTACGCGACGCACGCTCTACGACCTTCGCAAGGCGCGGGAACGTGCCCATGTGTTGGAAGGCCTGGCGGTAGCCTTGGCCAATATCGATGAGATGATTGCGCTGATCAAAAAGTCCCCTGGACCTTCGGAAGCCAAGACCGGCTTGATGGCGCGTGATTGGAAGCCCGGCATCGTGACCGAGATGCTCAAACGCGCACTCGCAGATTCCCCTTTGATCGAGGAAAAAAATCCGGAAACCGGATTACGTACGATTGGCTACCGGCTTTCTGAGATCCAGGCGCAGGCCATCCTGGATCTCAAACTGCAACGCCTGACCGGGCTCGAGCAGGACAAGATCGTCAGCGAATACAAGGAGCTGCTGGACTTAATCACCAGCTTGCGCGCCATCCTCGCGGACCCTGGCAAGCTGCTCAAAGTGATTCGCGCTGAATTGATCGCGCTGCGTGATCAATATGGTGATGCGCGCCGCACGCAGATCGTTTCCGATCATGAAGACTTGACCATGGAGGATCTCATCATCGAAGAGGACGTGGTAGTAACTCTGTCACATGCTGGCTACGCCAAGTCACAACCGGTAAGCGCCTATCGCGCACAGCGTCGTGGTGGCCGCGGTAAAGCCGCGACTACCGTCAAAGATGAAGATTTTATCGATAACCTGTTCATCGCCAACAGCCATGATACGGTGCTGTGCTTCTCAAGCATCGGAAAAGTCTATTGGCTGAAGGTCTATCAGTTTCCGCAGGCTAGCCGCGGAGCGCGCGGCAAACCGATCGTCAACTTGCTGCCCTTGAGTGAAGGTGAGCGCATCACTGCGGCGCTCCCGGTGCGCGATTATTCTGAAGATAGATATGTCTTCATGGCGACCCGTCTTGGAACTGTCAAGAAGACCTCGCTGGATAATTTCTCACGGCAACGCAGTAGTGGCATCATCGCACTGGAAATCAACAAGGGCGATGCGCTGGTGGGTGCAGCCATCACGGATGGCAAGCGCGATGTGCTGTTGTTCGCCTCCAATGGAAAATCCATCCGTTTCCATGAGGCCGACGTACGTCCCATGGGCAGGAATGCGGCGGGTGTCCGCGGTATTCAGCTGGCCAAGGGCGAACGTGTTATAGGCCTCATCATCGTCGGTGACGGTGACATCCTGACCGCCACGCAGAACGGCTATGGCAAGCGCACACCGGCGACAGATTATCCGGTGCAGGGACGCGGTGGCCAAGGCGTGATCTCGATACAAACCACGGCGCGTAATGGCCAGGTCGTAGGCGCCATACAAATCGCCCCAGATGCTGAAATCATGCTGATCAGCAATGGCGGAACGCTGGTGCGCACCCCAGCCAGCGACGTCTCGGTCATTGGGCGAAATACCCAAGGCGTGCGCCTGATCCGCCTCGATGCAGGCGAACAGCTTGTGGGCATCGACCGCATCGAGATGGATGAGAGTGACGAGGGCAATGGTAACGGCGGTTGACACGGTAGCTGCAATGCACAACAGCCGCTGTGTATACAACTTCGGCGCTGGCCCAGCGATGCTACCGGAATCGGTGGTGCTCGAACTGCAACAGGAACTCCCGAACCATCAGGGCAGCGGGATATCCATTCTGGAGATGAATCACCGCAGCCCCGACTTCCAGAAAATCATCAATCAGGCCGAACAGGACCTGCGGGAACTTATGCAGATTCCCGATGATTATGCGGTTTTATTCCTGCACGGCGGCGCCACGCTGCAGTTCGCGATGGCGCCACTGAACCTGCTGGGCAGCCGTGCAGCTGCCAACTATGCGAATACCGGCTATTGGTCGGCGCGCGCCATGCGCGAAGCTCAGAGGTTTTGCACTGTGCATACGGCTGTTGATGCGGTTGCCTCCGGGTATACGGATATTCCGCCTGAGGCCCAGTGGCATGTGGATCGAGATGCTGCTTTTTTGCATTACACAGTCAACGAGACCATCGGTGGTGTGCAATTCCACTGGCAGCCGGAACCAAAAGGCATGCCATTAGTTGCCGACATGACGTCCATGATCCTATCGCGGCCTGTGGATGTCACACGCCATGCATTGATATACGCGGCAGCACAGAAGAACCTGGGCATCGCTGGCATCACCCTAGTAATCGTGCGGCGCGATATATTGCAGGATGTACCTGCGGGTACACCATCAATGCTGGATTATCGCGAGCATATCCGCGCAGGCTCACTGTTCAACACGCCGCCGGCGTTCGCATGGTATGTGGCGGCCAAAATGCTCGCCTGGATCAAAGCACAAGGAGGCGTTGCCACCCTGGCCGAGCGTAATCAGCATAAATCCGCTGTGCTGTATAAACTCCTAGATGACAGTGGGTTATATCGAAACACTGTAAAGCGCAGCTGTCGTTCGTGGATGAATGTGCCATTCAATCTCGTCGACCGGAAATTGGAGACTGTGTTCCTGCAAGCTGCGATCGCCGCCGGCTTCGAAGGTTTGGCCGGACACCGCTCGGTTGGCGGTCTGCGTGCCAGTCTTTACAATGCCATGCCCGAGGCGTGTGTAAATGCGCTTGCGGATTTCATGCGTGAGTTCCAACGTGTGCATGCTTGAATGCACTACCGCAACCCACGAACGGCGGATGACGATGCAGGACTTTAACTTCGATCTGCTGGAACTGTGCGCACCCGGGGTACGCGGACTGAAACCTTATGAGCCCGGTAAGCCGATCTCAGAGCTGCAACGTGAATATGGTGTCAAAGACGTCATCAAGCTGGCTTCAAACGAGAATCCGCTCGGGGCCAGCCCAAAAGCCATTGCCGCGGTTCGCGACGCGAGTGTGAATCTCGCCATCTACCCGGATGGCCAGACACACGCATTGCGCCAGGCGATTGCCAAGAAACATAGGCTTGCACCCGAGTGCATAACTTTCGGTGACGGCTCCGATCAGAATATCGAATTTCTGGCGCGCGCATTTCTTCAACCCAAGAATAACGTAGTTATCTCGCGGCATGCCTTCGCGGTGTACGCGATCGTCAGCCAGGCAGTGGGTGCTGAGATCCATCTTGCTGCTGCCTATCCGGCTACCCACCCGCGCATGCCGTACGGCCACGACCTGGATGCGATGCTGGCGTGCATCGATGAACGAACTCGGCTGGTATGCATTGCCAATCCCAACAATCCCACAGGTACCTGGCTGGATGACGCCAGCTTACTGCGCTTCCTGGAAAAGGTCCCACCAAAGGTATTGGTGGTCGTGGATGAAGCCTATAGCGAATATGTGGAAGAAAGCGGATACCCGGATTGCTCCCAATGGCTGCAGCGATTCCCCAACCTGGTGGTGACGCACACATTTTCCAAGGCCTATGGCCTGGCGGGCTTGCGCATAGGTTATTCGTTATCACATCCGCAAGTGGCGGAATTGCTCAACCGCTTGCGTCAGCCGTTCAACGTCAATAACCTCGCTCAAGTGGCCGCGCTGGCAGCGCTTTCGGACAGCGAACATCTCAAAAAAACCCTGGAGGTTAACCGCGTTGGCAAAAAGCAACTGGAGCAGGGCCTGCTCGAACTTGGATTGAACTGGATCCCATCCATCGGCAATTTTTTGACGGTGGATTTTAAAAAACCAGCGATGACCATTTTCCAAGCACTGCTGCGGGAAGGCATCATCGTACGACCGGTACAAAATTACGGCCTGCCCAATCATCTGCGCATCAGTATCAGCTTACCGGATCAGAACGTGCGTCTGCTTGAAGTCCTGAAGAAAGTCCTGGTCAATTGAGCCTTACGGTGTCTTCATTGCCGTCCATGGCAACAACGCAGGATTTTGTCATAGCGCCTGGCGGCCAGTTGCAGGGCCGAATACGGGTGCCCGGCGACAAATCCATTTGCCATCGCGCGTTACTGCTGGGCGCGCTAGCCACAGGCGTCACCCATATATCTAATTTTCTCGAAAGTACCGATTGCCTCGCGACACTCGATTGTTTGCGGATACTGGGTGTGAAAATTGAGAGGACACGGCCTGATTACCTAACAATAGAGGGTGTCGGCCCGCATGGCTTGCAGGTACCCAAGCATGATCTTGATTGCGGCAATTCAGGCACCAGCATGCGCCTTCTTGCGGGTGTGTTGGCGGGGCAGCCGTTCGAATCGGTTGTGACTGGCGATGTGTCTTTGCGCAGCCGGCCGATGCTCAGAATCATAGAACCGCTTACACGCATGGGAGCCGTGATTCACAGCAGCTTAGGCCGCGCACCGCTGGAGATCCACGGCCGAAGACCGCTCACCCCGCTGCGTTATGCAATACCGATCGCCAGCGCACAGGTGAAGTCCAGCCTGTTATTGGCCAGCCTGCAAGCCGATGGTGAGACCTGGCTTATGGAACCCGCTGAAACGCGTGACCATACCGAGCGCATGTTGCAATCTTTCGGATGTACGGTTTTACGCGATGGCAGATGGCTCGGTGTCCGTGGTGGCCATACTCTCAGGGCAACTGATATCGCCGTGCCGGGGGATCTTTCATCGGCGGCATTCTTCATGGTAGCGGCCTGCGGACAACCGGGTGCTCATATCATCATCGAAGCCATAGGAGTAAACCCAAGCCGTAAGGCTGTGCTGCATGTATTGCAAACCATGGGCGCAGACATCCGGCTCCTGCATGAGCATAGGCTCGGCAATGAGCCGGTAGCAGATGTTGAAGTGCGAGGCGGGAATTTACGAGGTATGGATATTGGCCCGGATATGGTGCCGTTGGTTATTGACGAATTACCGGCGCTGCTCGTGGCCGCGGCGTCGGCACACGGGGTTACCACGCTGCGCGGAGCCTCGGAGTTGCGTGTGAAGGAAAGCGACCGCCTGCACGCCATGGCCACCGGATTGCGTAAACTGGGCGTGGAGGTGGAACTCTGGGACGACGGCCTGCGCGTCACCGGGCGTGAGGATTTCCAGGGTGGCGTGGTCGAAAGTTTTGGTGACCATCGCATCGCTATGGCTTTCGCCATGGCCGGTCTGAAGACACAATCGCCCCTCCGGATCCGCGATTGTCGCAATGTGGCGACGTCTTTCCCCGGTTTCGTCGAGCTAGCACGCCGTGCCGGTCTATGCATCGATGTCAGGGAGATGCCATACGTATGAACGAGAAAAATACCCCCCCCGTGCTGGCTATCGATGGGCCAAGTGGTTCAGGAAAAGGTACCGTGTGCCGGCGTGTAGCGGCGGCGCTCGGCTGGCATCTCCTTGATAGTGGCGCTCTCTACCGGGTTCTAGCCTGGGCATCCCAGAGGGCGGGTATCGCCTCGACCGAACCACACAAGCTGCAAACACTGGCCAGTTCCCTGCAAGTGGAATTCAGGCGATCGGCATCTGGAGAACAGCGTGTACTGCTGGATGGACGTGATATTACCGAGTTAGTGCGTGCCGAAGATTGTGGAAATCGGGCTTCAGAGCTGGCGGTAATCCCGCAGGTGCGGGAAGGCTTGAAAACCCTGCAACGCAGTTTTCGTCAAGCGCCTGGTTTGGTGGCCGACGGCCGCGATATGGGCACCGTTATATTCCCGGATGCCGACCTCAAAATCTTTCTTACGGCGAGTGCTGAGGAACGCGCCAGAAGACGCTATAACCAGTTGAAAGAAAAAGGATTAGATGCTAATCTGCCGGCCCTTTTTAGGGACATCGCCGCGCGCGATGCACGCGACCGGAACCGCGTCGTTTCCCCCTTGAAGCCAGCCCCGGAGGCCGTGGTACTGGACACCACCCACCTCGATATCGAGCAGGTCGTGGCGGAGGTGCTGGTTCTGGTGCGCAAGCGATTTGGCTTCGCAATAGGCAGCCATGATTAAACCGGTATGGGGGCCATAGGAATGTCAGCCCTTGATTATTAATCCACCCGGAGCAGCCCAGGAGGGCCCCGGACCAACATAAGGCCCCTGTCAGCAGGGTTCCAGGACTAACCTCAACATGACCGAATCTTTCGCAGAACTTTTTGAAGAAAGCATCAAGCAATCGCAGATGCAGTCGGGCTCCATCCTCACGGCCCGGGTAATGGAAATCAGGCCGGATGTAGTCATCGTCAATGCCGGTCTCAAATCCGAAGGTGTAATACCCGCTGAACAGTTCTATAACGAGAATGGTGAACTGGAAATCGCCGTGGGCGATGATGTGGAAGTCGCGCTGGATGCCGTAGAAGACGGTTTCGGCGAGACCCGCCTATCGCGCGAAAAAGCCAAGCGTGCGCGCTCCTGGACCAAGCTGGAAGAAGCCTTCACCAAGGGCGAGATCGTAAAAGGTTATATCAGCGGCAAGGTCAAAGGTGGTTTTACCGTCGAAGTCGATGGTGTGCGCGCCTTCCTTCCCGGTTCACTGGTGGATGTGCGCCCAGTGCGCGATCCCGTCTATCTGGAAGGCAAAGAGCTGGAATTCAAGGTCATCAAATTGGACCAGCGTCGTAACAACGTCGTGGTTTCGCGACGCGCTGTAGTTGAACAGGAATACAGCGCCGAGCGCGACCAGTTACTGGGTAATCTGCAGGAAGGTTCCGTGGTGATGGGTATCGTCAAGAACCTCACTGAATACGGCGCTTTTGTCGATCTCGGCGGCATTGACGGCCTGTTGCACATCACCGATATGGCCTGGAAACGTGTCAAACATCCCTCGGAAGTGGTAACTGTCGGCCAGGAAATAGAAGTCAAGGTTCTCAAGTTCGATCGCGAACGCAACCGCGTGTCACTCGGGCTGAAGCAGCTGGGTGATGACCCATGGGTGGATATCACGCGACGTTACCCGGCGGGTACCCGCCTGTTTGGCAAAGTAACCAACCTGGCAGATTACGGCTGTTTCGTGGAAGTTGAGCCTGGAGTCGAAGGTCTTGTACACGTTTCTGAAATGGACTGGACCAACAAGAACGTGAACCCAGCGAAGATTGTGCAAGTGGGTGATGAAACAGAAGTAATGGTGCTGGAGATCGACGAGGAACGGCGCCGTATATCGCTTGGCATGAAACAATGCAAGCCGAATCCATGGGAAGATTTCGCGGCCAGCCACTACAAAGGCGACCACATCAAGGGCAAGATCAAATCCATAACCGATTTTGGCATTTTTGTCGGCCTCGACGGCGGCATCGATGGCTTGGTGCATCTCTCGGATATTTCCTGGGACATGCCTGGCGAAGAAGCCATCCGCAACTACAAGAAAGGTGACGAAGCCGAAGCGGTGGTACTGGCGGTCGATGCCCAGCGTGAACGCATCTCCCTTGGCATCAAGCAATTGGAGAAGGACCCGTTCTCGAACTTCCTGGTCGAACATCCCAAAGGCAGCCTGGTTAACGGCAAAGTAACATCAGTAGATGCCAAGGGAGCCGTGGTTGACCTGGGCAATGGCATTGAAGGCTATCTGCGTGCCACCGAGCTTTCGCGCGATCGCGTGGAGGATGCGCGGACCATGCTCAAAGAGGGCGATGAAATCGAGGCCCGATTCGTTGGCATGGATCGCAAGAACCGTAATATCAACCTTTCGGTTAAGGCGAAAGAAATCCAGGAAGAAGCCCAGGCGATGGAAGACTATGCGCGTAACAACACTTCTGGCACTACAACCTTAGGGGATCTGTTAAAAGAACAGATCGGAAACGATCAGGAATGATGTGCACACCATGCCTGGTTTTATATTCGCCCTGTGAGCAGTTGTTTGCATCATAGTTTTAGATGGTTCTGCTCCCCGAGATTTACCGGTTAAGCGCTGAAGGTATGAACGGACTATGACGAAGTCAGAGCTGATCGAAATAATTGCCAGAAAGCAGAGCCATCTCGCTGGTAAGGATATCGAGCTGGCTGTCAAGACGATGCTGGAACAGATGAGCAATGCGCTGTCGACCGGGCGCCGGATTGAGATCCGCGGCTTTGGCAGTTTTTCACTGCATTTCCGTCCGCCGCGCATGGGCCGCAATCCGAAAACCGGTGACTCCGTCGCGCTCTCCGGCAAGCATGTGCCGCATTTCAAACCGGGCAAGGATTTACGTGACCGTGTAAATGGCGGTCCCCACGATTAACCGGAAAACCGGGGATTCAAATCCCTGATAGTCTCAGCGGAGCTTCCCTGACATGATGCGTTGGATCGCCTTCATTGTCTTGATGTGTGTGTTTATAGTCGCTTTGTTGCTGGCTTATGCTAACGGCACAACCGTGGTCCTCGATTACCTCATGGGCAACGTGCGTGTACATCTATCATCGGCGCTACTGGGTGCTGCGATCATTGGGTGGATATTGGGGCTGCTGAGTAGCCTGGCGATAATATTCCGCCTAAAACGTGAAGCTTGGCGTCTTAAACGTTCAACCCAAGAAGCCGAAGCGGAAATCCGCAATCTGCGCAATCTTCCTTTAAAGAATGACCATTGATTCAACGGCAATCGTCATCCTGCTGCTGTTCGCAGCCGCCGTATTCGGGTGGCTGCTAGCGCGCGTGGGGCGCATTCGTGGACGGGAATCACGCTTCAAATTCTTCAGCAGTGAGTATTTTAAAGGACTGAATTTTCTTCTAAACGAGCAGCCCGATAAGGCGCTCGAGGTCTTCATTCGTGTTGCAGAAGTGGATTCTGATACGGTCGAGACACATTTTGCCCTGGGCAACCTGTTCCGGCGCCGTGGTGAGGTGGATCGGGCTATTCGCATCCATCAAAATCTCATCGCACGTCCAAATCTCACCCGTGCCCATCGTGCTCAGGCCCTATTCGAGCTGGCAGAAGACTACATGCGTGCCGGCCTGCTCGATCGTGCCGAGGCTATTTTTCTGGAACTGCTGGACATACCGAGTTACACCGATCCGGCCCTGCATAGCCTGATAACACTTTATGAACAGCAGAAAGACTGGGATCAGGCAATATCGATGCGACGGCGATTGCAGGCGCATATGGGTATTTCGCAGGAAGAAACTATCGCGCAATATTATTGCGAGTTGGCACAAGCGGCATTGACTGGCAATGATAGGACACTCGCACGCCGCTACTTGAAACGGGCTAAGTCGCATGATCCTAATTGCATTCGCGCCAACCTGCTGTTGGCACAGATGGAAGAACACGATCAAGCATGGGATCGCAGTCAGAAGTATTATAAGAATATACTTGAGCATGAAGTCCGTTATGCCACCGAAATTCTGCCAGCATTGGCACGAGTAACCCGGCATATGGATCCCAGCGAACCCCTGGATAATGCACTCGGATTATTGCTAAAAGAGAATCCGAATGCTTCAGGTCATCTAGCTATAGCCGCGATTCTTAACCCTGAATTGGATGACCCGTTATCCCAGAGCTGCATTGCAGATTATCTCCGCACTGAACCGAGCCTACATGGACTTTACGAAATGTTCTCGACCTTAACCAAGACTGCTGACACAGCTGAAGCGGTCGACCTGGGCCCGTTGCGCACCATAGTCAGGAATCTGCTCAATAATGGCCCGCGCTATCACTGCGAGGAATGCGGGTTTCGCAGCAAAACACTTTACTGGCAATGTCCAAGCTGCAAGACTTGGAACCGTACCATGCCATTTCACGAAATCAGCTTTACAGCCATAGCGCTCACAACATCATGATGGGGCGAATTGGGCAAAGCACCGGGAGTTGTTGAGAAATGAAGCATACAAAAATCCGTAAAGCGGTATTCCCGGTTGCCGGTTTGGGCACACGCTTTTTGCCAGCTACCAAGGCCAGCCCCAAAGAAATGCTTCCGATTGTGGATAAACCTCTGATCCAATATGCAGTTGAGGAGGCGGTAGGGGCGGGTGCAGAGGTTCTGGTATTCATCACCAGCCGCACCAAACGCGCCATTTCCGACCATTTTGATCGTGCTTACGAATTGGAAACCGAATTGTCCCTGCGTGGCCGTGAGTGCGAACTTGCGCTGGTGCAAAATATCGTCCCCGAGCACGTGACCTGTGTATATATTCGCCAGGCCGAAGCCCTGGGTCTGGGCCACGCAGTGTTGTGCGCTGAACCGGTAGTCGGCAATGAGCCGTTTTATGTGGTGCTGGCCGACGATTTGATCGCCGGTGACGGTCGTTCGCCGCTGCTACAGATGAATGATGTGTATGAACGTTATGGAAACAGTGTTATTGGTGTCGAACGCGTAGTGCGTGAGCAAACCGACCGTTACGGAATTATCACACCGGAACCTACGGGTGAGCGTCTGTACAAAATCAAACATATCGTGGAAAAACCAAAGCCTGCTGAAGCAGCTTCGACTTTGGGTGTGGTGGGGCGCTATCTGTTGACACCAGGGATCTTCGAGTTGCTGCATAATACCGAAAAGGGCGCAGGCGGCGAAATCCAGCTCACAGATGCCATTCAAGCATTACTCAACCGGGAAAATGTCTATGCGTGTGAATACGCGGGTGTGCGTTTTGACTGCGGCAGCAAATTAGGGTATCTCAAAGCCACCGTAGAATATGGACTGAAGCATACTGAGCTTGGGGATAATTTCCGTGATTACCTTGAAAGGGTTGGCAGCGACCTGAGTAATGGTAAACGCTGATTTCTGATAAATGAGATCGAACATGTCTGCTTATTTTCGTTTCGTCTGTTTGTATCTCATGCTTTCAGTTTCTGGCGCACCGCTTAACACAAACAATGCCAGCTGATAGCTGGCTTTACCCACGAGAGCACGTCGCAAAAGTTTCAATGCATAAGTGAACCGGAAAATAAGTACAGATATGAAGCCTCGATATGTCCGCAAATAACGCAACAAGCTGATGTAATATTCCTGTTTAAATGCTTGGCGCATGGCGGGATCGTTTGAGCTGGCAGCGCCGATGTGCATAATTTTCGCTTGTGGCACATGATAGGTTTTCCAACCCGCCTTCCTGACACGCATGGCGAAATCTTCTTCCTCGCAATAGAGAAAATACCCGGTATCCAGCCCATTCAGCTGCCTGAATACCCTGCCGCGAATGAACATGGCCGCTCCGGTTACCACTTCCACAAGCACAGGCATTGCATATAAATGACGTCGATCGGGATAACGTCTTGGATTGAGCATGCGCAAGAAACTGCTGCCGAGAAATGTCAACGCAAGTGATGGAAAATAATTAAAACTGGTCCTGGGAATGCCATTGCTGTCCAACATGCTCCCGCTACATAGAGCTGCATCCGGATGCGACTCCATGAACGCACACAATGCGGCTAACGCTCCAGCCTGCAACTCACAGTCATTATTCAGTAAAAAATAATAATCCGCATTCGAATTCTTGACACCAAACATCATGCCTCCGGAAAAACCTAGATTGATGTCGGAATAAATCAGTTTCGTATTATTTGATTTAAGCGCAGCCAACTTATCCCTGTCGGATACAGCGGAGTTGTTATCAACAACGATTATATTGAGATGAAATTGGTCAGTGCCTTGTCTGAGAATGGAATCGACACAACCGACGGTGTGATCAGCTGAATTGAAATTCAGGACAATGACGTTAATACTTGTTTTCTGCATCATGATGCAGGTTTCTCAAATACTTGGGAATTGATTGTGAGCCGATAGTCTAGGCAGGCCCATTCCGGAAATATGATCAGAAGGCAGTGTAAGACGCATCGAAGAATTACAGGTACACGAGAATAATGGCTCCCCGGGCCGGACTCGAACCAGCGACCAACGGATTAACAGTCCGTCGCTCTACCAACTGAGCTACCGGGGAACGTGTCGGAAGGGCGCCTATGTTAATAAAGCGCTCGCGGAGAATCAATGAAATACATACATTCAGTCATTATTCACGGAGAAAATCTGCCAATCTTGCCATGGCAATTTTGAGGTTTTCCATACTGGTGGCAAACGACAACCGCAAATGCCCGGGTGCTCCAAATGAGGAACCGGCTACGACTGCAATACCGGCGTCGGCCAACAAGTGTTCACTCAGGTCCAGATCATCCTGGAGCTTGAGGCGCGTTATCACCCGGGAAAAATCCGGAAAGGAAAAAAATGTGCCATCAACCGGGAGTACGCGCACACCAGGCATCGCCTTGAGGGCGTTATATACGAACAGGTGGCGTTCCTGGTAAGCCTTGCGCATGACTTGTATGCATTGTTGGTCGCCGGTGAGTGCTGCTTCGGCCGCCGCCTGAGAGATCGAAGCCGGGTTGGAAGTACTTTGAGACTGCACGTTGGTCATGGCCTTAATCAGATTGTCTGGACCACCCGCAAATCCGATGCGCCAGCCGGTCATGGCATAGGCCTTGGAAACACCATTTAGTACCACCGTCCGATCGTATAGGTCAGGGCAGGCCATGAGTATGTTGCAGAAGGGCCCGTTCCGCCATTGGAAATGTTCGTACATGTCATCGGTAGCGATGATTATCCGTGGATGATATTGCATGACTGCAGCAAAAGCTCGCAGTTCAGCGCGGCTGTAGGCCATGCCGGTGGGGTTCGACGGGCTATTGATGACCAAAAGCCTGGTACGTGGCGTTATAACCTGCTCAAGCTGCGCCGGCGTGAGTTTATAGTGCTGCTCTGGTCCCGCATAAACCAGCACGGGGACGGCCCCGGTGATTTGCACGATTTCAGGATAGGAGACCCAATAGGGCGCCGGGATAATGGCTTCATCGCCCGGGTTAAGCAGAGCTTCGCAGAGGTTGAAAAACCCTTGTTTGCCGCCACATGAGACCAATATCTGGTCTGGTCGATAATCAAGACCATTATCGCGAAGGAATTTCTCGATAACCGCGCGTTTCAAGGACGGCGTTCCGTCCACCGCGGTATATTTTGTCTGGCCGGCGTGGATGGCGCGGATCGCCGCTTCCTTTATATGCTCCGGTGTGTCGAAATCCGGCTCACCCGCCCCCAGGCTGATGATGTCCTGGCCTTGTGCCTTGAGTGCGGCGGCGCGGGCGGCGACCGCCAAAGTAGGCGAGGGGTGGAGCTGCCGAACACGCTCCGAAAGTACGATCGTCACGGAAAACTCCATCCCGGGAAGCGGGGCGCTATCATGATAAGGAAAGCATTACGGAATTACCAATGAGCGACGCATTCAGTTTGGCGGCGGATTATCGGCCGGCTGGCGATCAGCCTGAGGCCATCGCTGCGCTCATTGACGGGCTGCAGAGCGGTTTGGCGCGGCAGACATTGTTGGGCGTGACCGGCTCCGGCAAGACTTTCACTGTCGCCAACGTAATCCAGCGGTTGCAAAGACCGACCCTGGTATTGGCTCCCAACAAAACCCTGGCTGCCCAGCTGTACGGTGAATTCAAGGGCTACTTCCCGGAAAATGCCGTGGAGTACTTCGTTTCCTACTATGACTACTACCAACCAGAGGCCTACGTCCCATCCTCAGATACCTATATTGAAAAAGACGCTTCAATCAACGAACACATCGAGCAGATGCGCCTGTCCGCGACCAAGGCTTTGCTGGAGAGACCCGATGCGATCATCGTGGCGACAGTCTCGGCCATTTACGGCTTAGGCGACCCGCAAGCTTATCTCAGCATGGTGCTGCACCTGTCGCGCGGCGAACGCATGGATCAGCGGCGCATTCTGAGACGCCTGGCAGAAATGCAATATACCCGCAACGAACTGGATCTCACGCCCGGAACCTATCGAGTGCGGGGGGAAATCATAGATATCTTCCCGGCTGAATCCGACCGCGAAGCTTTACGGCTGGAATTGTTCGATGATGAAGTAATGTCATTGAACCTGTTCGATCCGCTCACCGGCGCGGTTTCCAGGCAAGTGCCACGGTTCACGGTTTTTCCCAGCAGCCATTACGTCACACCGCGCGGCACTCTGCTGGAAGCCATCGAAAAGATCAAAATCGAATTGCGACCGCGACTTGCGGATCTGAAAAAGGCCAATAAACTCGTGGAAGCGCAACGGCTCGAGCAACGCACTCTATTCGACATCGAAATGATCGCGGAGGTCGGTTATTGCAGCGGCATCGAAAATTATTCCCGGCATCTGTCAGGACGCGAGGCAGGCAAACCGCCGCCCACGCTGTTCGATTATCTTCCCGCCAATGCCATGCTGGTGGTCGATGAAAGTCATGTGACGGTCCCGCAGCTCGGGGGCATGTACCGCGGGGACCGCTCACGGAAGGAAACCCTCGTGGAATACGGTTTTCGCCTGCCGTCGGCGCTGGATAACCGCCCGCTGAAATTCGAGGAATGGGAGGTACGCGCGCCGCAGCTGATTTTTGTGTCCGCCACCCCCGGACCCTACGAGAAACGCATCTCTGACAGGGTTGTAGAGCAAGTCGTGCGTCCCACCGGCTTGGTGGATCCCGCGATGGAAATGCGCCCGGCACGCACCCAGGTGGATGATCTGCTTTCGGAGGTGCGCCTGCTTGCGGCCCGCAATGAGCGCGTACTTGTGACCACTCTCACCAAGCGCATGGCTGAAGACTTGACGGAATATTTGGCCGAGCACGAGGTGCGTGTGCGCTATCTGCACTCCGACATCGAGACCGTGGAACGCACCGAAATCATCCGCGATCTGCGGCTGGGGAAGTTCGACGTATTGGTGGGCATCAATTTGCTGCGTGAGGGCCTGGATTTGCCGGAAGTTTCACTGGTGGCGATCCTGGATGCCGACAAGGAAGGTTTCTTGCGGTCGGAAGGCTCCCTCATCCAGACCATCGGCAGGGCAGCACGGCATGTCAATGGCCGAGCCATCCTGTATGCGGAACAGGTAACCGGCTCCATGCAACGGGCCATGGACGAGACCAACCGCCGCCGGACTAAGCAAATGGTCTACAACCAGCAACATGGAATCACGCCCACGGGCATCCTCAAGGCGGTGGCGGATATCATGGAAGGGGCGCGTTCCTCCAGTGCGAGCGAGGTGCGCATCACCTATCTCAAAATTGCAGAAGAGCGAGCCAAATACGAGGCCATGTCGCCGCAGAAGCGCCTCCAGCAGATCAAGAAACTGGAACAACTGATGCACAAACATGCCCGCAACCTGGAATTCGAACAGGCCGCGCGGCTGCGTGATGAAATCCGCTGCATCCAGGCGGCAGACCTGGGTCTCCCGGAAATCAAAACCGGTTGAAACCTTGCCGGCTCCCTCGGCTTCGGGTATCGTTCGCGGCACCACAGGCGCGTAGCTCAGCTGGTTAGAGCACCACCTTGACATGGTGGGGGTCGTTGGTTCGAGTCCAATCGCGCCTACCAGTTCGTGAAGAAAAAATATTACCGACCGACATGCGGCCCCTCGTATCGACCGCCACTGTGAGACAGACAATGCCCTGCATAACACTTCCCGACGGTTCCCGGAAAAATTTCGATCACCCGGTGACGGTAGCTGAAGTGGCCGCCAGCGTCGGCCCTGGCCTGGCAAAAGCCGCACTCGCCGCCCGATTGAACGACAAGCTGGTGGATGTCTCCTATACCATCACCCAGGACGCCAAGCTCAGCGTTATTACCGAGCGCGATACGGACGGGTTGGAAGTGATCCGGCATTCTACCGCCCACCTGCTAGCCCAGGCGGTGAAGCAATTGTTTCCCGAAGCCCAGGTCACCATTGGCCCGGTGATCGAGGATGGCTTCTATTACGACTTCGCCTACAAACGGCCATTCACCAAAGAAGACCTGGCCGCCATTGAACAGCGCATGCGGGAATTGGCGGCTCTGGACCAGCCAGTAAGCCGCACCGTCATGCATCGGGACGAAGCCGTGAAATTCTTCAGCAGGATGGGCGAGAAATACAAGGCGGAAATCATCGCGGGTATCCCCGCCGATCAGGAGATTTCCTTATACCGACAGGGGGATTTTATTGATCTGTGCCGCGGGCCACACGTGCCTTCCACCGGCAAGCTCAAGGCATTCCACCTTACCAAGGTGGCTGGCGCGTATTGGCGGGGCGATTCCAGCAATGAAATGCTGCAACGCATTTACGGCACAGCTTGGGCGGACAACAAGTCCCTGCAGGACTACTTGGCGCGTATGGAAGAGGCCGAGAAACGCGATCACCGCAAGATCGGCAAGCTGCTCGACCTCTTTCATCAGCAGGAAGAGGGTCCAGGTATGGTGTTCTGGCATCCACATGGATGGACGATTTGGCAGCAGGTCGAACAGTACATGCGCGGGGTATATAGTAAGTCGGGCTATCGTGAAGTACGTGGCCCTCAGGTTCTGGATGTGTCGTTATGGAAAAAATCCGGCCATTGGGACAATTATCAGGAAAACATGTTCTTTACCGAATCGGAAAAGCACAAGTTTGCACTCAAGCCCATGAACTGCCCCGGCCATGTACAGATTTACAACCACGGCTTGCACAGTTACCGGGATCTGCCTATCCGCTATGGTGAATTTGGCGCCTGCCACCGCAACGAACCTTCCGGGGCGCTGCATGGCTTGATGCGGGTGCGCGCATTTACCCAGGATGATGGCCACATTTTCTGCACCTCCGAACAGATCGAACCGGAAGTGACCGCCTTCCACGCCCAAGCAATGGACGTCTATGCGGATTTCGGCTTTAGGGACATCCAGGTAAAGATCGCCTTGCGGCCGGAGAAACGCCTCGGTTCGGACCAAATATGGGATCGCGCTGAGGAGGCGCTGCGGGCGGCGCTGCGTGCACGCGGCGTCGAATGGCAGGAATTACCCGGTGAAGGAGTGTTCTACGGGCCCAAAATCGAATATCACATGCGTGACTCGATCGGGCGCCACTGGCAGGTCGGTACCATGCAGGTGGATTTCATGATGCCGGAGCGTCTCGGTGCCGAATATGTGGATGAACACAGCCAACGACGGCATCCGGTGATGCTGCACCGGGCAATCGTGGGCTCCATGGAGCGCTTCATCGGTATCCTGCTGGAGCATTACGCGGGTAGGTTGCCGGTGTGGCTGGCGCCAGTGCAGGCCGTGGTGCTGACAATTACTGATCGGCAGACTGAGTTTGCCCGTCAAACGGCCGAAACCCTGAAAAATCAGGGGCTTCGGGTCGATTCGGACTTGAGAAACGAGAAGATCGGCTTTAAAATTCGCGAACACACACTTCAGCGCGTACCCTACCTGTTGGTAGTCGGTGACCGCGAGCAGGAGACAGGTTCCTTGGCAGTCCGTACCCGGGATGGCAAGGATCTGGGAAGCTTCACGAGTGAAGCTTTTGCCCAGCATCTAGCCGCCGAGATCGACAGCCGTGGAGTTTCAGCCTGAACGCCGCCAGATGGAGTCAACAACCGGGCGGGTTCAGGTTTATTTTTGGAGGATCATCTAATCAGTTCTGAAAAACGCGCCCGGCGCAACGGGGAAATCACGGCACCCAAGGTTCGGGTTATCGGCCCGAGCGACCAGCAGATCGGCATCATGAATACACGCGAAGCCATCCAGTACGCCCAAGAGGCAGGTGTGGACCTCGTCGAAGTGTCGCCCACGGCCGAGCCGCCGGTCTGCCGAGTGATGGATTACGGCAAGTATCTTTTTGAACAGAACAAGAAGCTGCAAACTGCACGCAAGAAGCAAAAGCAGATACAGGTCAAGGAAGTAAAATTCCGACCGACGACCGATGAGGGTGATTACAAGATTAAACTTCGCAATTTGACACGTTTCCTGTCAGAGGGCGACAAGGCCAAGGTTACGGTACGTTTCCGCGGTCGTGAAATGCTGCACCAGGAACTGGGCACCGGGCTCATTGAACGCATCAAGGGCGACCTCGATGAGCAGGCACAGGTGGAGCAATATCCCAGACTCGAAGGCCGACAACTCGTCATGGTTTTGTCGCCGAAGCGAAAATAAGTTCTGATAGGGTTTAAACAAAAAGTGGAACAGTCCGCTGTTTCACCGCTTGGCAAATCAAAGAACGCCGCGTATGCGGGGCCAAGCCTGATTAAAACGAAACTTAAGGAGTTATGGCAATGCCGAAGTTGAAAACCAACCGCGCCGCGGCCAAGCGCTTTCGCGCCACCGCCAGTGGTAAATATAAACGTGGTAATTCATTTAAGCGCCACATCCTCACCAAGAAAAGTTCCAAGCGCAAGCGTCAGCTCCGCGGCGGTGACATGGTGGTCGCTCAAGACCACGACCGCGTGAAGCAGATGCTACCTTGGTCTTAAGAGGAGGATGAAACATGGCACGCGTTAAACGCTCGGTTACCAGCCGAGCCAAACACAAGAAGACACTTGGCAAGGCCAAGGGTTACTACAATGCCCGACGTAAGACCATCAAGGCTGCAAAGCAAGCGGTGATGAAGGCCGGTCAATATGCTTTCCGTGATCGGCGCGATCGCAAGCGCCAATTCCGCGCACTTTGGGTTGCGCGTATCAATGCAGCAGCACGCTTGAACGGACTTTCATACAGTCGCTTCATGAACGGACTTAAACATGCACAGATTGAACTTGATCGCAAAGTGCTGGCGGAAATTGCTGTATTTGATAAGGCTGCCTTCTCCGCACTCGTCGAGAAAGCCAAAGCCAGTCTGCACTGATTTATAAACGGGCATGTGCCCGCCACACAGACGGTCAGCGAGTGAGGGGAAGGGCATGATTGCCTTTCCCCTTTTTATTTCTGGCCGCAACTAACGGGAAACAGAGTGATACACGCTGACGCGCTCATCCAGGAAGCCATCGCCGCCATCACCGCCAGCGATACGCTGCCGGCGCTGGCCGAATTGCGTGTGCGTTATCTCGGCAAAAAAGGCCTGATCACTGAGCGGCTGAAATCTCTCGGTAGCCTGCCAGCGGCTGAGCGGCGCGCGGCCGGCCAGCAGTTCAATCGGTACAAAAACGAAATCAAAGCTGCACTCGATGCGCGTCAAGCAGCGCTCCAGCAGGCTGAACTGGATTCCCAATTAACCGGACAAGTGCTCGATGTGAGTCTGCCGGGTCGTGGCCAGCAGCCAGGATCAATCCACCCCATTACCCGCAGTCTGGAGCGCATTGAGAAAATATTTCAAGCTGCGGGATTTAAAGTGGCCGAAGGACCTGAAGTGGAAGATGATTTCCATAATTTCGAAGCGCTTAATTTCACGCCTGATCATCCGGCACGTGCCATGCTGGATACCTTCTATCTCAAGAATGGCAAACTGTTGCGTACGCACACTTCACCGGTACAGGTGCGTGTCATGCAGGAGTCCAAGCCTCCATTGCGCGTCATTGCGCCTGGGCGTGTATACCGTTGTGATTCAGACCTGACCCATACTCCGATGTTTCATCAGGTAGAAGGGTTGCTGGTGGATGAACATGTAAGCATGGCCCATTTAAAAGGCGTCCTTGCGGAATTTATCCGAGCTTTTTTTGAAGCCCCCCTCAAAGTGCGGTTTCGGCCGTCTTATTTCCCGTTTACTGAACCATCGGCTGAAATGGACGTGGAATGCATGATTTGCCATGGTTCTGGCTGCCGTGTCTGCGGTAATAACGGCTGGCTAGAAGTACTGGGCTGTGGGATGGTACATCCACAAGTATTTACGAATGTCGGCATCGATGCCGAACGTTGGACGGGTTATGCGTTCGGCATGGGTGTGGAACGACTGACCATGTTGCACTATGGGGTCAATGACCTGCGTTTGTTTTTTGAAAATGACCTGCGTTTTCTGGCGCAGTTTCGCTGAGCTGCGAGTACTTATATGAAAATCAGTGAGCGCTGGTTGCGTGAGTGGGTAAATCCCAAACTGGATGTGCGGGAAATTGCTGAGCAATTTACGCTCGCAGGACTGGAAATCGAATCCATGAGCCCCAGTCTAGCGGCTTTCGAGAAAGTAGTTGTCGCCGAGGTACTCGATATTGTTCAGCATCCGCATGCAGATAAGCTCAAGGTCTGTAGTGTACGCAGTGGTAAGAACAAGTTCCAGGTCGTTTGCGGTGCCACCAATGTGCATATTGGCATGCGCACACCGTTAGCATTACCGGGAGCAAAGTTGCCGAACGGACTGGAAGTTAAACCTGTTATGCTGCGAGGTGTGCAATCCAACGGCATGTTGTGCTCTGCCAAAGAATTGGATTTGTCTGAAGTTACGTCGGGCTTGATGGAATTGCCTGCTGATGCACCTGTTGGTAAATCCATGGTTGCATACTTGGATCTTCCAGATACGATATTGGATGTTAAGTTGACGCCTAATCGTGGTGACTGCCTTAGTGTGGCCGGGCTGGCGCGTGAACTATCCGCCATAAACCGAATGCACATGCGCTCACCCCGCATTGCTGCAGTCAGGGCACGCAGCAAAGCAAGGTTGCCGGTCGTACTCAAGGCGACGGATGGTTGTCCGATATATGCAGGACGGGTAATAAAAGATCTACGAATTGGCAGTACCAGCCCCATATGGCTCACCGAAAGACTGAGGCGTGCTGGTTTACGACCCATTCATCCGGTGATCGATGTCACAAACTATGTGATGTTGGAATTGGGCCAGCCCCTGCATGCATTCGATTTACGGAAGCTTCAAGGTGGAATAGTGGTGCGCTGGGCGCGGGAGGGCGAATCGCTGTCCTTGCTGGATGGACGTGCCATTAGCTTGACTAAGGATGTGTTGGTCATATCCGACCATAAAAAGGCCAAAGCGCTTGCCGGCATCATGGGCGGTGAGGATTCGGCTGTCGCGGATGACACCGTGAACATTTTTATCGAGAGTGCATTTTTCCCGCCCCAAGCAATTGCTGGCAGGGCGCGCCGCTATGGCTTGTCCAGTGAGGCAGCACACCGTTTTGAGCGTGGCGTAGATCCCACGCTTCCGCGTCGTGCTCTGGAACGTGCGACAGCATTGTTACTGGCGATTTCCGGTGGCATCCCTGGACGGGTAACGGAAGCGCGTGACACACGCGCCATTCCAAAACCACATGGTCTAATTCTGCGAAGGGAGCGTTTGGTTGGAATCCTGGGATTGTCAATCCCTGATCGTGAGGTTGCAAGCATCCTGAAACGTCTAGGCATGAGACTGAAAAAAGTTGCGCTTGGCTGGCAGGTCGTCCCACCTAGTTATCGTTTCGATATCAGCCGTGAAGAGGATCTTATCGAGGAAGTCGGGCGCATTCATGGCTTTGAAAAGATCCCGATAACCCCATTAACCGCTGCGATACAGCCAGGTGAAGCCGGCGAACAATACGTGGGCGCCAGCGAGCTGCGTCAAGGCTTACTTCAAAGGGGTTATACCGAAGTCATCACCTACAATTTTACAGCCCCGACATTAGACGATGCTTTGGCTGGTGCTGACGCTGGTGCTGGCGTGGAACTGAGGAACCCCATTTCCGCAGACAAGTCGCGCTTACGCCGATCCCTCTGGCCAGGATTGATAGATGCCTTGCGCTTTAACCTTAACCGCCAGCAGGATCGAGCCAGACTATTCGAGTATGGCCGTAAATACTCATTGCAAGGCAATGATATTAAAGAGGAATATTGTATTGCCGGGCTGACCTATGGGCGCGTAGAACCGGAGCAGTGGGCGATCCCGAAACGATCGGTGACTTTTGAAGAAGTGAAATCGGATGTCGAAGCTTTGTTCTCTGGGAAAGCCAGCCAGCCCAACTTTATTCGTGCTCAACACCCAGCTTTGCATCCAGGCAGGACAGCGGCTATACGGGTTGACAAACAGTGTGTGGGGTGGCTGGGGGAGCTGCATCCAGAATTGGTTAAGAAACTGGATTTGCCGGAACCAGCCATTGTCTTCGAGGTAGATTACCAAGCGGTCTCACGGCAGCATTTACCGGTTTTTAAGCCAATTTCCCGCTATCCTGTGATACGACGGGATATCGCCGTCGTAGTGCCTGAAAATGTCTCAGCGGCACTAGTGGTGGCGTGTGTAAACGAGAAATCGAATGATTTGATCAAGGAGGTGCGAATATTTGACATATATCGAGGATCTGGAATAGATTCTGGACGAAAAAGTATTGCTTTAGGCTTGATTTTACAAGACTCTTCGCGCACCCTAACAGATGAAGCCGCCGATGCGATTATGTCCCAACTCGTCGAAAGGCTTCATCATAAATTGGGTGCAACAATAAGAGACTGACATGGCACTGACCAAGGCGGAAATGGCCGAGGCCTTGTTTGAGGAACTGGGGCTCAACAAGCGGGAGGCGAAGGAGCTGGTGGACCTCTTTTTCGAGGAGGTTCGCCTTGCCTTGGCTGAGGGACGACAGGTCAAGCTGTCGGGATTTGGTAACTTCGACCTCCGCAGTAAAAACCAAAGGCCTGGACGTAACCCCAAGACGGGTGAGGAAATCCCGATCAGTGCCCGGCGGGTCGTGACCTTCCGCCCGGGTCAGAAGCTCAAAGCACGGGTGGAAGCTTATGCTGGAAGCCGGGAATAATAGCGAACTACCGCCGATCCCGGGCAAACGCTACTTCACCATCGGCGAGGTCAGCGATTTGTGCGGTGTGAAGCCGCATGTTTTGCGTTATTGGGAACAGGAATTTCCCCAACTCAAACCTGTCAAACGTCGTGGCAATCGCCGTTATTACCAGCGTCATGATGTGCTGGTGATACGCCAGATCCGCAGTTTGCTCTATGAACAGGGTTTCACAATCGGCGGAGCACGCCAGCAACTATCCAGCGATAATGCCAAACAGGACGTCTCACAAAGCCAGCAGATCGTTCATCAGCTGCGCGTGGAATTGGAAGAATTGCTGCAAGCCCTAAAACGCTGAAATTTCTCAGCAGTCAGCGCACAGGTTCCACGTATCTCGGCCATCATGTATCATGACAAAGCGCTAAATGCGTGTTCGATATTTCTTATGAGCCACTGATATTCGGGGCGTAGCGCAGCCTGGTAGCGCACTTGCATGGGGTGCAAGTGGTCGGAGGTTCAAATCCTCTCGCCCCGACCAATTTACTTGATAAACTCCAGTGCGCAGGGTGGTTATCTCATCGAGCCGTATTCTTCAAAGCTGCTGGTGTTACACCTGATAAAACACATGTCTTCAAATCAAACGGATTGGACGCTAATCCAAATCCTGGGCCGCCTGGCATTCAGCCTGGCTGTCCTGTCCACCATCGTTCTGGTGATTATGGGCATCACCGGCACGCCCTGGCCGAAATGGTTACTGGCGTTGACGACGGTTCTGTAATTCTAGGGTTTGCGGAGAATAGCAGTAGCGGACGCGGTTTCAGGGCATGTACCAGGGGCGTTGCTAACCTTTCGGTGGAGCCAGGGCGGACAGATAACGCTCTACTTCATTTTCTGAAAACGGTTTTGAGAAGTAATATCCCTGGCCTCTGCCACACCCTAGCGCCCGCAGAAGTTCTAGTTGTCGTACGTTCTCGATACCTTCTGCTACTACATCCATACCAAGATCAGCCGCCAATACATTAATCGTACGCACAATGGCGCGATCGCTACGATTCTGTTCGATGCCATTTATGAAGGAACGGTCGATCTTGAGTGTATCCAATTTGAAAGTTCTCAAAGCACTTAAAGAAGAATAACCAGTGCCAAAATCATCCATCTGGAGATTTACACCTATCTTTCTGAGTCGACTAATAGTTTCCACTGCGAGTTCAGGATTATCCATAAATACTGTTTCGGTAATTTCCAGACAGAGATTCTTTGCATCGATCCCCGTCATGTCTAAAACGCGCGCGACACGCTGTGGTAATACCCAGTGGGCAAACTGGCGATTTGCGATATTTACGCTCACGAAAATACTGTCCGTGAGATGTTTATGCCGTTTGCGCCATTTCGCAAGTTGCGCGCAGGCGGTCTCCATGACCCACCAGCCTAATGGGATGATGAGGCCGGTTTCCTCGGCAACTGCGAGAAAATGTTCGGGTGCCACCAATCCACGCTCCGGGTGCGCCCAGCGGACCAGCGCCTCGAAACCTGTAAGGCGACCGGTAGCAAGCTCTATAACTGGTTGGTAATAGACGCGAAATTCACTGCGCTGCAAGGCGTGACGTAATTCAGTCTCCAATTTGAGATTGGCCTTGACGAGTTCATGCATTGCGTCGTCGAAAACTACGTATCCGGATTTACCGGCAGCCTTGGCGCGATACATCGCCGTGTCAGCATCACGCAATAATTCATCTGGATGCTGATAGTGGGGTGCGCTGATAACGATGCCGATACTGGCGGTAGTGAATACATCATGTCCATTCACGCTGAATGCACGCGCTAGTTCTTCATGGATACGGTCGGCAACAGTAGTGGCTTCATCAAGTGCCTGTAATCGTTCTAGAAGGATGGTGAACTCATCACCACCATAGCGGGCTATTAAATCATTGGGCCGAAGACAACCCCTCAAGCGCTTGGCGATAGATACCAATAAACGATCTCCAAAACTGTGGCCTAGACTGTCGTTGATAAGTTTGAAACGGTCAAGGTCCAGAAACAAAACGGCAAAGCGTTCATTATCGAGTTTTTTGCCACGTTGCAAAATCTTGCTCAGGTGATCCAAGAAATAATTGCGGTTGGGCAATCCTGTTAGTGCATCATGATATGCGCTATGTATCAATTCCTGTTCAGTTTTCTTATGCTCAGTTATATCGCGCACCGTGCCCATGATAGCTGTACGTGCACGCCAGGATATCCTGCTTACAGTCACGGAAGCTGTTACCTGGTTATTAACATCCTTACAACGCAACTGCATCTCTTGAGGCTCGATAGCGCGATGACCAACAGTATCCGAAGTGATTTGCTCGACAAGCTTTCCATTGGATGCAAGCACGATGTCTGTGATCGGTAAACCTGTCATTTCATCAGGTTCATAACCCAGCATGTAAGCAAATGCTCGATTAACAAATACAAATTTGCCGCTTTGACTTAAAAATACGCCATCCTGGCTCATATCAACCAATGTTCGATATTTCTCCTCCGAACGTACCAGTGCCTCTTCCGCACGTTTACGAGCAGTAATGTCCTGTAATGTGCCTGAGTAACACGATACCTTGCCATTACTGTCCTTTATTGCGTGCGCATTATCACAAACCCAGATAGTGGTTCCATCGCGACGAAATATCTGGAACTCCTGGTTATCGTAGCTTCCGTCTTGTTCGAGACGTCGCAGTAATTCAGCGCGTTGCTCCGGGCGCACATATACGCGTGAAGCAATATTGAGCTCACTAGCGATCATTTCTGCAGGATTATCGTAGCCAAGAATTCTTGCCAGTGCTGGATTGGCATCGACCAAAAGACCATTAGTAGTCGACTGGTAGATACCTTCGAGTGCATGCTCGAACATGTTGCGATAGTTACTCTCGGCATCACCGCTATCAGAGTTGATTGGTTCTGACCGATTGTTGTCTATGCACAGCAGTAAGGCCGTATGTGTTCCGGCTGATGATACTAGCCAAGCATGGATCTCGCAGTTGAACAAACTCCCGTTTTTGCAAACTAAACTGGCCTCAAAGATTGCTGAATGTTCGCTTAAAAGCTTTGCGCTAATTTTGTTCCAATCATCGGATTGACTGATCTCAGATGGTCTAAGTCTGCGAAAATCATCGAGCGTGTAACCTAGTGTCTGACAAGCGGCTTCATTGACCTCGGTAATAGTGTCAGATACATGACCATCACCGCTAACAGTAAATAAAAGTATGGGGTTGGTTTCGGCGTTGAATAAAGTGCTATAAACCTTTTCCCTTGCATATGAATGATCTACAATTGTTCGGTATTCGGTATCATCAATAATACTGAAAAGCGCATGCCGTCGCTGACCATATTCAATGGCCTCGGCGCATAAGCGTCCATGACGAATCTCTCCGGCATAGCTCCGTAGACTAATGTCATAATTGACAATGCGGCCACCGCTTTTTAATTCCTGGAGGATGTCATCGCAAGCATGCGGGTCACCCCATATACCTAATTCCCGTACGTTGCGACCGATCAATTCTGCGGGGCTGTAGCCAAGCAGATGTTCAACGGCCGGGTTTATATCAGTGCATTGGTTATTTTCAAGATCCAATGCGCCGAGAATGCCAGGACTAATACGAAAACTGGCGGCAAATTTTATTGCAGCCTGGCGCTGAATGTCGTCCAGATGTCGGCGTCGCAACTCAGCGGCGGTACGCAATGCCAGTGCGCGTAATACAGAAAACAGTTCTTCGTTCGCCTGAAAGGACTGTCTTGACATGATACCTAGATGGCCAAGCGCACGTCCGTCCAGACCGGGAATCGCCACAGCGCAGTAGGCACGGATGCCGTGCTTACGCAACCAGCGATCCTTGGGATAAGCCGCGACAATATCATCTTCGCACCACAATTGTCCTTCCAGCAAAGTACGTTCCGCGGGTGTGCCTTCGATCAACAAATCATTGCCACCTGCAGCAGTACGATTCACATGCCAGCCGCTTATGAGCTGTAGACATTTTGAATCCTGTGGTTTACGCGCAGTGACAAATGCGTATTCCACATCCAGAGCGATGGCGAGATTGCGTACCAGTTGGCGTAGGAAATCTTGTCCAACCACGCTGGCGAGCTGCTCTTGAAGAGTGCGGAATATGCCACTAGGCAGTGACGGGAATGGGGCGCTTTCCGGTTTCATGGGTTGAATTTAGCCATAAATCGCCTTGATGGGATTATACGCAAGGCCCCGAGGATGTACTCTTACAAAGCAGCCTTAAATATTAGGCGGATTATACCTTTGATTTTTATAGAAGATAATATTCTAACTACATGATAGATAACAAGATTAAATTTTACCATTGACCGTTAAGGTTGAACGGATGATGGCCTGCGCCGTCCACGGGCAGATAACCCAGCAAATGGGTCAGTGTTGCATTGCTAGGGTCCCGGCTCATGAGTGTTCCATTGACCTGATAACGCCCGCTGGGAGACAGATCCACAGTACCCTGAACAATCAGTGGACCGCCGGTGTCAATGAAACTACCATGGATTCCCTTTTCATCCTGAGCGGAGACTTTCAGCTGATAACTACCTAACGTCACGCTCTGTGGCCAGCTTAGAGCGGCATCCGTTAAGGTCGCAGTGCCATCTGCCAGGGCCGGCCGCATTTTTACTAATCGCACACGGCTCAAGTCCAGGTTAAGGTTTCCGCTGATGCTGCCAGCCGGCAATGGCAACAACCCTTGTAACCGCACAACGGGTATATGGCCATGCACATCCTGGAGCAACAGATTGTCACGACTGCCAGCCACGCGGCCTTGAATATCCATATCAGAGGCTTGCAGCCGCAAATGATAGCCCAGGTGGCCTGTAAACAGTGTTCGCCAATCAAGATGCCATTCCAATACACCCCATAGCTGGCCATAGAGAGTTAACTCCTGAGCAGAGCCCGACCACACACTGCCAGTGATTTTCGATAGCTGCACATCAGGCATGTGATTCTGCCACCAAGCTAGAGGATAGGCGGCAGGGAATGTGGCCAGCAAAAAAAATAGGTAGGCAGCGAGACCCGCCAGCCACCAGCGTAAGCGCTGCCAGCTCATTGCGTGGCGCCCCGCAGCTTGAGATTTACATTCACCAATCCTGGACCGGATCCACGCGTCACGCTCATATCGGCCACTGTTATCCCGTAGTTTTTGTGCAACGCATCAAGCCAACGCACTAAACTATCAAAATCCGCGCCGCTAAGTTGAGCACGTACCGTCCCATCGTCGGCTTGTTGTGCCTGTTGTAGTGCATTAGCAAGCCCGGCAGCTGTAACAGTATTGTTGACAGCGCTCAGGAGTGAACCACCCGGTAAATTATCAGTGTGAGCACCTCGCAATGATTCGATCTGTACAGCTGCAGGACGCATCCATGCCAGCAATGCGCTTTGTTGCTGTATCTGCGTTTTGAGGGTTTGTTTGTGGTGATAATACGGGTTGATGATGCCCGCATAAAGAATGAAAACAAACAGAAATACACCGCCGCTTGCGAGTATAAGGCGCTCGCGTCTCTCGAGTCCCATATACCATTGTTGTAACTGCCTTAGACTATTCATCCGCCGTCACCGCTTATCGTCAGACGCCCGGTAGTAGTACCGGAGCTGCTATTCAGTGAATCCATCTCCACATGCAGAGAAGAATTCTGTGCCAGCATACTTTTTAAGTTGTTGAGCGCATCGATACTGCCAGCTTGTACTTGAAGTTGAAGGTTCCCATCGTGGTAACTCATACTCTGGAGTTGTACGCCATTTTGTGCCTGCAGTGCAGGACCAACGCTCGCTAGCAGAGTTAAGAGACCCGCAGAGGTTGTCCCGCCACCTGTTAATTGTGTCAGGCGTTGTTTCATTTGGATCTCGGGATCAACCATGTGTGTCGCATTGGGCAGCGTTTGATGGAACAAAGCCGCGACTTGGGCATTCAAGTCGGCTGCCTCATGCTGGAGCTTGAATTCACTCACCAGCTGTTGTGCGATCAACAGCAAACACACCGTAGCTAGAAGTGTTGCTGCTAAGCGCCAGCGCTGCCAATGTAATTTGACTGCACCGCGTTGTCCGAACTCCCCTTGCAATAGGTTTATGGAGCCAGAGCTCCGTGTATCTGACGCCATGAGTGCTATCGCTCCACCATTCAAGGGGCGATATGCGATTTCCAGTTTTAGTGACGCAAGCATGTCATGGATTTCTGGTGAAATTGTTTCTTCGGTTGCGTACACCAGAGCATGTGTGCAATTCACAGATGCTGGCAGGTCAGACAGATGACGTCGTATCATGAGTGGCATTAATGAGGTTTCAACGGTGATTCCTGTAGCGTCTGGGAAACGTACCAGAATCTGTCGGTCATCAGGCACTAAAACCATGGTATGTTCGCGCACCGGGAGCGCCAGCATATCGGGAATCAACTCTGCAGCCGATAAGCCAGCGGCTGAAAGTTGGCTCAACCATTGCTGTATATGCCAACGGGATACGACCGCGACTGGATAACCACGGGTATCCCGTGTGCCTACTGCAAAGTGCAAGGTATCCACATCCTCAGCGAGCTTGTCCTCTAAAGCATAGGGCACTGCCTGCAATATTTTCTGCGCGTTATTGCTGGGGATATCTGCATGTAACAGCATCACATCTGAGCCTGGCACACACACACGCAAATGCCGGCCATTGGCAACTGCCGCGGCGTCAGTGAGTGAGCCGTTCTGAATCTGGCCCATGCGATTGCCAAAAGCATCGACTACCAGCCAGCTTGCCGGCTGATCAGCATCCGGCATTCGCAGCAATAGTGTTTCGCTCATCACAATGTTCCAAAAGTGCGTCGTATAGCGATAGTGGCGCCATTCGATGTACGGAATAACAGACTGTACAGTGTGATCTGGGTACTGCCAATCTTCACTTGGGCGCTTAGCCGGAAATAACTGCTGGTTAGCGTAATAGCAGGCAACGGTGCATTGTTGTTGCAATTATTGTTGCCGACGCAGCTTACGGTCGCGTTCAATAGCTGCTGCAATTGCTGCGTCGATTGGTACGGTGACTGGATACGTGATTGCAGTGCTGCTTGAGCAGTTTCTAAACTGATACCAGCGTTAAGCGAGGCAATCACTGCAGCAGAGGCAGTGTTGATATTAATTGACGTCGGTATCATCGACGTACCCGGTTGTGATCCGGGAGCCAGCATCGGCAGGGCGCAAACATAAGGTAGGAGTGCGGCATACACTTGCGGCGTAATGCCTTTCACCAACAGCAGCTCACTGATACTGGTCATGGGCTGTTCCGCAGTGAGGTAAGGTGGGGCCAGTTGTGAATAAAACTCGTCCTTGGCGCCACCTGGCTGTGTGGGTTGATCGTCTGCATTGACCCAATCGCGCACGGCATTGGCAATCTCAGGATCCAGATTGAGCCCGACGAGCAAGCGCTGGAACTGCGCCAGTGCCGCGTTAGCCTGCGCGGCATTGCTGCTGGCCAAATTATTGACGTTGAACAGACCTTGCAGATCCTCCAAGTGTCCAGTGATCGAGCCGCCCTCGACCGGCAATGCAGGCAGCTGCATGGCCCAATCCTGATTGAGATTGGTATTGTTTGGATTGGATTGGTAATCGCGTCGCAATATCTGCTCGGCCCAGGCCTCGGCACCGAGTGCAAACTCCAACGCCTGGTCGCCCTGTTTGATATTGGCGAAACGCCGCACATCCAGTTCACGGTCCCAGATCATAGCGGTGGACAGGGTAGCGGCAATCGCCAGAACCACCATCGCGATCAATAATGCAACGCCGCGCTCCCGTCCGGCCCTCTTCAAATTCAATCGAGTTGGCATCACTGGGTCGCCACTTCGATGATACGGGTGATGCGCCCCCAGTCCTTCAGAGTGACACTGATCTCCACTGCCTGTGGCACTTGTGCAAGATAGTTATTGGTATCTGCATTCAACGGCGGCCATTGCGTTTGCCATTGACCGCTGCTGTCCATGAATTGCAAATCAAATGCGGATACTTCAGTCAGCAGTTCCTGTTTGGTTGGCGGCGCCTGGGCTGGATTATCCAACTCGGGCCAGGATAGCCGCACCAGTTTGTCATCGTCCAATTGATACGCAATGCGCTCCTCAGTACTGCGAACATCGGCCAGGGGATTACTCCAGCCACCACGGGTGAAAGATACCGGTGGCAGGTTCTGGGGTGTGCTTAAGAATGCTGCCAATGGAGTTTCGCCCAGGGGATCGCGTACTGGCCGTGGTTCAAGCTGGCTAAAATCGCGCGCCATTATGGCAAACGCCTGTTGCACGATGCGCAGCCTGTTCATGACTGACGAGGTTTGTTCGCGTTGACGGATGACACTATCGAGACCGCCATATGCCAGGGCTGCGATGACCGCAAAAATGGCCACAGCCACCAGCAACTCAATCAAGGTAAAACCCTGGGTACGATACTTCATGGCGGCGCAGGAGAATTATTGACTGGTGATTGCGACCCATTAACCGCTGGTTGCTGGGGCCGACCAATGAAACCCGTAAGGCTGCTGACCACCGTGTCCGGAGCCAGTGAATTGCTTACATCGATATCTGCGCGCAGCAGATCCGGATCAGACGTGGTGCTGATGGTTACCTGCCAATCCCATTGCTGGCCAGCCATATCGGCATTACCTTTTTGGGTACCCACATCCGGCCAGATCGACGCCAGACGCAGACTCGTGAGCTCGTTCATCGCTACCCAGTGGGCAAAGGTTTCATCCTTCAATTCAGCCGCTTGACGCGTGCTGGTGCCTGCAGTGCCTATTACCGCAATCATGCCTATGGCCAACACAGCCAGGGCGATGAGCACTTCCATCAATGTGAAGCCGCCTGCTGTGTATATCGACTTACTACACATCTCAAGAACCGTTATGCGTATCCGGAGACACCAAACGGATACCGTGTAATAAATCGCCAGTCACTACATAGGGCAGGCTTTGGTCATCGGCGCTCACGGTGATCCTGAATTGTGTTATCTCTCCACTGGATAGCAGCATGATTTGCGGTTTCAATCCTTGTTTTCCGGTATCCAAATCACTGTCGCTCGTTTGCTGATCGTCTGTGGGCAATACGATTGGTGTACCTTCCAGTTGCAGTGTAAGGGTGACACTGCTATCCACTTGTCGTGCTCTAAGTAGGTCATCATCTTGGACAGGCGCCCAGTTCTGTCCGTCATAAAGCAGGAATGTATAGCTGTGTGGCGCTACCAGCAGCCCATATTGCTGGCCGCGCATCACCGCCTGCTGCGAAACCAGCCCCGTCAGATCCGCCAGCTGTTCGGCTGTTTGTTTGGCGGCTGGGTTGCCACCCAGCGAGCCGAGCGAGAGTACTGCAACGGCAGTAATGATGCTGATGATGACCAGCACCACTAGTATCTCGATTAAGGTAAAACCCTTTGTGCGCGATGACATAGTGTCACACCCGCCGAACGGGTCGTCTCAGTTACTGCTGTTGCCGCCAGACCCCGAGGTGCTATTGCCGTTGTCATCCAGATTCCAGTTACCGATGACGCCTGTTGTAACGCCTGTTGTATTGGTACCGCCTGAAGGGCCGTTGGGCCCATAGGACCAGATATCAATGGTGCCATGCACTCCGGGATTCAGATATTGATAGGGTTGATCCCAGGGATCTATGGGTATGCGGTCGAGGTATTGCTTCCAATGCGGTGGAGCAGGGTCAGTGGATGGCTTTTGCACCAATGCCTGTAATCCCTGATCAGTGGTTGGATAGACATAATTATCGAGTTTATACATTTCCAATGCCGATTGGACAGCACGAATATCCTGTCTGGCCTTGACGATACGGGCCTCGTCGGGCTTATCCATGATCTTGGGCACAATGATGGAGGCTAGAATTCCAAGGATTACCACCACCACCATCACTTCGATGAGGGTGAAGCCCGATAGATTTTTGCGTAATTGCATGGCTGATATATGTGTGTTTGTGGGTTACAGTTCGGATTAATAAAGTATCTTAATGATACAGCAACCTATTGATTTCGTTTGCACATGACAGTACCCGCAGCACGTAGATCCAGCTGGGAGTGGAGGCGATGGTGGCCGATGTTGGTCATCGTGGTGCCGTGTGTGCTGCTGACGATGGGTGGTGACCCGGTCCGCCAGGCGCTTGCATATGACCGATCAGCGATCTTGCATGGGCAGCTATGGCGGGTTTTCACGGGCAATTTTGTCCATCTCGGATGGAGGCATGTGGGTGAAGACATGGCAGGCTACGTGCTGCTATGCCTGCTGCTGGAAGATGTATTACCCGGATGGCGTTGTCCATGGCTCGTGATACTGGGGTCGGTGGGTGTGGGCATCGGTTTATTTTTAGGGGATCCTGAGCTCCATTGGTACATGGGGATTTCTGGAGCCCTGAATACCCTTTGGATCGCTGGCGCCATGCTGCTCATGCGTCAAATAGACTGGATAGGGTGGATACTGGCAATTTTTCTGTCCCTGAAACTGATTTATGAGCAGTTACAAGGGCCGCTGCCCTGGTCTGCGGCCACGACTGGCGGTCCGATAGCGGTCGATTCTCACCTCTACGGAGCTGTCACCGGTGTCGTCCTTGGATTAGGCATTCTCTACTGTAAACGGCAGTCCAAACCGGCGTCCCAGCTATAATCGCCCCTTTCCAGGGAGACATGTCTATGACTTTTGCCGTGGTATTTCCCGGCCAGGGATCCCAGTCTGTGGGCATGCTCGCCAATTTAAACGAGCTATATCCATCTATAAAACAAACGTTTACAGAGGCATCCAATAATTTAGATTATGATCTGTGGGCGGTAGCCCAACAGGGGCCGATTGATAAATTAAATGCCACTGCGTGTACCCAGCCTGCGTTATTGGCGGCCGGGGTTGCCCTGTGGCGCGTTTGGCAGGCTCGAGGCGGCCGATCCCCGGCCGTCATGGCCGGGCACAGCCTCGGTGAATATACCGCGCTGGTGTGCGCCGGAGCGCTGGATTTTGGTGAGGCAGTAAAACTGGTGGAGTTTCGCGGCCAAGCCATGCAGGCGGCCGTACCCGCCGGCACCGGCGCCATGGCGGCAGTCTTGGGGCTGGCTGACGAAGCCGTAGAGGCCGCCTGTCGGGAAACAGCCCACGGCCAGGTAGTGGCGGCTGCAAATTACAATGCGCCGGGACAAGTGGTCATCGCCGGTCACAAAACCGCCGTCGAGCGAGCCTGCCAGCTGTGCAAAACCAGCGGCGCCAAGCGTGTCATCCTACTGCCAGTCAGCGTCCCTTCCCATTGCGCGCTCATGCAGCCCGCCGCAGAACAACTCGCTGCCAAGCTGGTTGGCGTCACGCTACAGCGGCCGGTTATACCGGTCATCCATAACATTGATGTGGCGCCGCATACGGAACCCGATGAAATCCGTAAGGTGCTAAAAGCCCAGCTGTACAGCCCGGTACGCTGGGTGGAAACTATCCATAGACTAGCCAGCCAGGGCGTAACCAGGCTGGTGGAGCTGGGGCCCGGTGGCGTACTGACAGGCCTGGGCAAACGTATAGATAAATCACTCGAGACCTACGCGGTTTACGATCCTACCGGCTTGGATATAGCTCTGGCCGCATTCATTAACGAGGCCAAGTAATGTTAGACAATGAAATCGCCTTGGTTAGCGGCGCCACCCGCGGTATTGGCAAAGCCATAGCTCTGGCTTTGGGCAAGGCAGGTGCCACGGTAATTGGTACCGCCACGACCGATGACGGCGCCACGCGCATCACGGCCTATCTACAGATCGAAAAGATCCATGGACAGGGGCGCATCTTGGATGTCGCCAACAACGCCTCGGTAGAAAGCTTGGTAAAGGCGGTGGCATCGGAATTCGGGGATGTGAGTATCTTGATCAATAACGCCGGCATCACCCGCGACACGTTGCTGATGCGCATGCAGGAAGAGGATTGGGATGCTGTCATCAATACCGACCTGAGTTCCGTATTCCGCCTGTCCAAAGCATGCCTGCGGAGTATGATGAAAGCCCGCCACGGGCGCATTATCAATATTTCTTCAGTGGTCGGAGCGGTGGGCAACCCCGGCCAAGCCAATTACTGTGCTGCCAAGGCTGGCATTTTTGGATTTACCAAATCTCTGGCTCGGGAAATCGGCTCCCGTAATATCACCGTAAACAGTATCGCACCTGGTTTCATCGAAACCGATATGACACGCACCCTCAACGAAGCGCAACGCGGGAACTTGATAAATCAAGTTCCTTTGCAGCGCTTGGGCACACCGGAAGATATCGCCCAAGCGGTAGTGTTCCTGGCCTCGCCGGCTGCCGGCTATATCACCGGTGAAACCCTGCATGTAAACGGCGGGATGTATATGGCCTGATAAACCCAACCACCTACGGGTGTTGGCGGCGGTGGCACCGGTGGGCGGATTTCACTACAATACCGCCCCCAGTCAGGCCGGTTAAGCCCGCCAGACCAGCTTAAATACACTTTGGGAGGTCGCATCAATCATGAGTAGCATCGAAGAGCGCGTAAAGAAGATCGTCGTAGAACAATTGGGCGTCAAAGAAGAGCAGGTGACCCTGCAGGCTTCCTTTGTGGACGATCTGGGTGCTGACTCCCTGGATACCGTCGAACTGGTTATGGCCCTGGAAGAGGAATTTGAGTGTGAAATTCCTGACGAAGAGGCCGAGAAGATCACCACAGTCGGGCAGGCAGTCGACTACATCAAGGAACATCTGCCCAACGCCTAAGTGCCGGATTTGCATGCCCACAGCCGTTGCCGCTGCCAGGTGGCAACGGCCTTATCTTTTCTTATACTCTCCCTGAATATGCATTTGAGAGGATTGGATCTGTGACCAAACGCCGCGTTGTGGTAACGGGTCTGGGGATCATCTCCCCGGTCGGGAATGCCGTGGATGATGCCTGGCACGCCGTCGTTGCTGGAAAGAGCGGCGTCGGGCCCATAACCCATTTCGATGCCAGCAACTATACGACGCGCATCGCAGCGGAAGTCAAGAATTTCGACCCCGCCCACTACATCGAACCCAAAGACATCAAAAAGATGGATCCGTTCATCCACTACGGTGTGGCGGCCTCCATCCAGGCGGTCAAGGATTCAGGAATCGAGGTAACCGAAGCCAACGCCGCGCGCATCGGTGCGGCCATCGGTGCCGGTATCGGCGGCCTTACCAATATCGAAAAGGCGCATGCCACGATTATTGAAACCGGCGGTCCCCGGCGTATATCGCCATTCTTCGTGCCCTCCAGCATTATCAACATGATCGCGGGCCACTTATCCATAATCTATGGATTCAAGGGGCCGAATATCGCCATCGTCACTGCCTGTACGACCGCCAATCACAACATCGGCATGGGTATGCGCTGCATACAATACGGTGATGCGGACGTGATGATCGCCGGTGGTGCGGAAATGGCGACTACGCCACTGGGTGTCGGCGGCTTCTGTGCAGCGCGCGCTTTATCGACGCGCAACGACGCGCCCGAAAAAGCCAGCCGGCCCTGGGACAAGGATCGGGATGGCTTCGTGCTGGGTGAAGGCGCCGGCATCCTGGTGCTCGAAGAATACGAGCACGCAAAAAAACGCGGCGCCAAAATCTATGCAGAGTTAATCGGTTTCGGCATGAGCGGCGATGCCTACCACATAACCGCGCCACCCGAAGACGGGGAGGGCGCGCGACTGTGCATGGTCAATTCCCTGCAGGATGCGGGCCTGAGAACGGATCAGGTGCAATACATCAATGCCCATGGCACTTCCACGCTGGTGGGTGATAAGGGTGAAAGCATCGCCATTAAGCGCACCTTCGGCCAGCACACCAAGAAAATTGCCGTCAGTTCCACCAAATCCATGACCGGGCATCTGCTGGGTGCCGCCGGTGGCGTGGAAGCGATCTTCAGTATTCTCGCAATTCGCGACCAGGTGGCGCCGCCGACCATCAACCTCGAGCACCCCGGTGAAGGTTGCGATCTGGATTACGTGCCAGGAACCGCGCGCCAGCTCAAAATTGACACAGTCTTGTCCAATTCATTCGGTTTCGGCGGCACTAACGGCACCCTGGTCTTTCGCCGCCTGAGCTGAAGGAGATTCATGCGCGGCGGCGCTCAGTATGGATACTGCCCTTGATCAACCATTCGTGAGCCAGCGATTAACTGCGCCGGTCGACCTGCTCGACTTCCACAGTGCGAATCCCGAGCTTTACCCTTATCTACTGCAAAGCGCCGTCCAGGGCCGTTATGATCTCTTGCTCGCCTATCCGGGCGAAGCCTTGGTATTACATGCCGACGGTCATCTCACGGGCCCGTATGCAGACCAGGCAGGTGGTGATTTCCTACTGGCGCTGGACCATTGGTGGCGAGACTTGCGATTGCCGAAATCATCGGCACACGCGCCAATATTTCGTGGCGGCTGGTTCCTGTTTCTCGGCTATGAGCTCGCACAGCAAATCGAGCCTATTCTCAAATTAGCGATGCAAGCGGAAATTCCCGTAGCCACGGCCATACGGGTACCCGCGGCTTTCATTCGCGATCATGCCTCACATACGTTCCAACGGGTCGTCGAAGTGGAGAAAGCGGAGCTGCTTGCGAACATGAACACCGATAGGGTTCGCGCCTCCCAGGACATGTCCTCCAATCTCTTGAGCGCCGCGTTGGATGAGGAGGAACCGGGGCGTTATCTTGATAGTGTCACGCGCGCGCGCCGCTACATTCATGCTGGCGATATTTACCAAGCCAATCTCTCGCGCCGCTGGCAGGCAGAACTTTTCCCGCGAGTTACGTCAGCGGCGATCTATCGCCGCCTTCGAGCCGCCAATCCAGCGCCGTTCGCAGGACTCGCGCGAATAGGTGAACATGCCATCATCAGCTCATCGCCGGAACGCCTGGTGCGGACGCATGGCAGCCGGGTGGAAGTGCGTCCCATCGCCGGCACCCGCCCACGCAGCTCCGATGCACTACGCGATACCAATTTGATCCGTGAATTGATCACGCACCCCAAAGAACGCGCCGAACATGTGATGCTTCTTGATCTGGAACGCAATGACCTGGGACGTATATGCAAAGCCGGCAGCGTGCGTGTGGATGAAATGATGGTAGTGGAGTCCTATCAGCATGTGCACCATATCGTTTCGAATGTCTGCGGGCAGCTGCGACCGGAGACAACCCCGGGGGAGGTTCTGCGTGCAGTCTTCCCGGGTGGCACCATCACAGGCTGCCCCAAGGTGCGCTGTATGCAGATTATCGCTGAACTGGAAGCGGCTCCGCGAGGCGCCTATACCGGTGCTATGGGTTACCTGAATCGTGACGGCGATCTCGATCTCAATATCCTGATACGCACATTGGTGCAGCACGGACGACAGCTTGAATTCCGTGCCGGCGCCGGCATCGTGGCCGATTCAATCCCGGAACGGGAACTGGAAGAAACACGTGCCAAGGCCTTAGGCTTGGTGCGCGCGTTGGGTTGCGAAGTATGAGCACGGAATCCTGGATCAATGGACAAGCAGGCGACAAGATCCCGATCGCTGATCGCGGTTTGCAGTATGGCGACGGGTTGTTCGAGACCTTGGCGGTGAATGCCGGCCGGATAAGGCTGCTTGATTATCATCTGGAACGCTTGCATGAAGGCTGCAGGCGCCTGCAGTTGCATGCACCCTCTGAAGAGATTTTACGCGCCGAACTGTTATCAGTTGCTGCCGGTCAAGCAGCCGCCGTGCTCAAACTGATCGTTACCCGTGGATGCGGGAATCGCGGCTATCAGTTTACCAACGCTTCACAGACTACCCGCATTCTTACGCGCCATCCCTGGCCGCAGTATCCAGCAGAAAACAGTACCGATGGCGTGCACTTGAGAATTTGTGACACTCATCTTGGCCATAATAAGCGGCTTGCCGGTCTCAAGCATCTGAATCGCCTGGAACAGGTGTTGGCTCGCGCTGAGTGGTCAGAAATCGACCAAGTGCAGGAAGGGCTCATGCTGGATGCGGAAGGTTCGGTCATCGAATGTACAATGAGTAATGTATTCGCCTGGCTGGATCATGGGGTACTCGCCACGCCCGATCTGCGGCGTTGCGGTGTGGCCGGCGTGATGCGCCGACATCTGCTGGAACACGCCGAGCAAGCAGGGGTTGCCGTGCGTGTAACAAGCCTGTCACTCACGGAACTGATGCAGGCTCAGGAGATATTTGTGTGTAATTCCCTCATCGGCGTATGGCCGGTGACGGCCATCGGTCATTGGAAATATTCCATCGGTTCCATGACACGCCAGGCACAACGTTGGGCCTCAGAAACATGAAAGGACCGTGCAGTTGTCGTACAGGTTAGGTTTAAGAACACTCATCGGCTTGCTATTGCTCGCTGCGCTCTGCGTGACTGGATTGCTTTACGCGCGTTGGTATCTGACTCCGGTGGTAACCGGCCGATCAATGGATGTCGACGTCCAGCCGGGTGAATCCTTGCGTCTGGTCGCCACCAGCCTGCATGCTCAGGGGGTACTGCCACACCCTCTGGATCTGGTGCTGCTGGCGCGCCTGCGGGGTGATGCGGATGCGATCCGCGCCGGTGAATACTTGGTGGAGCCTGGAACCAGTGTCGCGGCGCTGCTGGAGTTGCTCAAGAGCGGCAAAGTGGTGATGCACTCATTGACGCTGGTGGAAGGCTGGACATTCTCGCAGGTATTGATCAGCGTGGAGGGCGATGCAGCGCTCAGTCATACATTGGATGGCAGTGATGCGAACACTATCATGTCAAAGTTGGGCCATGCCGGCGATAACCCCGAAGGCCGTTTTTATCCCAATACCTACCAGTTTCCCAAAGGCACCAGTGATAGCGCTTTTCTTGAGCGCGCCTATCACACGATGCAGGAACATTTAGATATTGCCTGGCAAATGCGAGCGCCCGGGCTTCCATATAAATCACCTTACGATGCATTGATCATGGCGTCCATCATCGAGAAGGAGACTGCGCAACCCCAGGAGCGCGGCCAGATCGCAGGCGTATTCGTACGCCGTCTGCAAAAAGGCATGAAATTACAGACTGACCCCACGGTTATTTACGGTTTGGGTGTCCAGTATCATGGAAAAATCACCTACAAAGATCTGCGCACTGACACGCCTTACAACACCTATACCCGCAATGGTCTGCCACCCACGCCCATCTGTATGCCAAGCCAGGCATCCATCGAGGCGGCTTTGCGCCCAACACCTGGGGATGCGCTGTATTTCGTGGCGCGTGGTGATGGCACCCATCAGTTTTCAGCCACCCTGGCCGAGCAGGCAGCGGCAGTCCAAAAATACCAGATCAAGCATCATTGACCATGAAACGCCGCAAGCAAAACCTGCGCGCCAAGTTCATCACCCTGGAAGGGGTTGAGGGTGTGGGTAAATCCACGCATCTGGATTACTTGGGCAACTATCTGCGGTCTCGCGGACTCAGTGTGCTGGTGACGCGTGAACCGGGCGGCACGCCTGCCGCAGACGAGATCCGCAAGCTGTTGTTGACGAACTGCACGGAGCATTTTCAGCCCATGGCAGAACTGTTGCTGATGTTCGCAGCACGCGCCTTGCATGTGGAGAATGTAATCAGGCCGGCGCTGACGGCAGGTACCTGGGTAGTCTGCGACCGTTTCACTGACGCCAGTTATGCCTATCAGGGCGGCGGCCGCGGCATCCCCGCGCGGCATATCGAATTGCTAGAGCGCATGGTGCTGAAAGGTTTGCGACCTGACCTGACCCTATTGCTGGATGCCCGAATCAAGGTCGGCATGTCGCGTGCCAAGCAGCGCGGATCACTGGATCGCTTTGAACAGGAAAAAGACGAATTTTTCAAGCGTGCGCGGCGCGTGTATTTAGCGCGCGCGCGGCGCGATCCGCGACGCATCAAGCTCGTGAACGCCGGCAGCAGCATCGCTGATGTGCAAACGCAGATCTCGGTGTTATTGGATAAACACCTGGCCCGATGGCTATGACACCATGACGGCAACATCCTTACAGCCATTACCTTGGCAGTTGCCGGAATGGCAACGACTGCAGACACGCCTGCAGAACGGCACTCTGCCGCATGCGTTGTTGATTTCCGGCGTGGCGGGTATCGGCAAGCAGCATTTCGCATTGGCATTCGCGGCCTTAGCCCTGTGCCGGCAGCCCGAGCATGCTCAGGCCTGCGGACACTGTGGCGCCTGTCGCCAGCTGGCCGCATCCGCCCACCCGGATTTCCATCGGGTGACCATAGCTGAAGACAAGAGCGGAATCCTGGTGGACCAGATCCGCGAACTATTGCAGAAACTGGCGCTCACCAGCCAATATAACGGCTGGAAAATCGCCGTAGTGACCCCCGCCGATGCCATGAATGTCAATGCCGCCAACAGCCTATTGAAGACTCTGGAAGAACCGTCCGCGAACACGCTGTTGCTGCTGGTGTCTGCCCGTCCAGCACGCTTACCGGCCACCATCCGCAGCCGCTGTCAGGCCGTGCGCATCAGCACGCCCTCGACGGATGCAGCCGTCGGCTGGCTTAACCAGCATGCATCAAGGCCTGACTGGCCGGCGCTGCTTAGAATTGCCGGTGGTGGCCCTTTGCTGGCACAAGAACTGGCCAATAATGAACTATCGCAGGCACGGCTGGATTTCTACCAGATGTTGATGGAACTGCGCAGCGGCCAGCGCAATCCCATCCGCTGTGCCGCCGAAGCCAACAAGGAAAATCTGTCTCTAGTACTGAGATTATTGCAAACCTGGATCGCGGACCTGATCACGTTAGCATCCACCGATAATCCACTGGAACCCGGAATTATCAATGCCGATGCGCTGGTAATGTTGCAAAAAGCCCTCATGGGGATAAACTTGCGTGGCCTACATGCCTTCCTGAATCGCATAAATCAGGCGATCGCACTGTCCACGACATCGGTGAACGGGCAGTTGCTGTTGGAAGGACTGTTAACGGACTGGTCGGAAGGATTGCAAACATTGGAGACGGCTCCGCTCGCCGCACGGGGAGGATAACTGCATGAATGCGCCCCACCAACAGGGCATACTCAATCTTGTCATCAAGGACAAGAGCGCCCTGTACAGTGCTTACATGCCGTTTGTAAAAAACGGCGGGTTGTTCATTCCCACCAATAAGGCCTATCAACTGGGCGATGAAGTTTTTATCCTGTTGCAGCTCATAGATTCTCCTGAACGCCTGCCGGTGGCAGCTAAAGTCGCATGGGTCACGCCGCGCAGCACGAACCGTTCACGCGCCATGGGCATTGGCGTGCAATTCAGTGAACAGGATGGCGGCAATACACAGCGCAAAATCGAGAGCTTGCTGGGCGGTGCATTGCAGGCCGACCGTCCGACCCACACCATGTAATTGTTTTCACAGTGTGAACACTCGTTCCGCATCGGAACCTCACGACATGGATGCACTGGTGGAAAGCGCACGCCGATGTGCGCAAGCCGGCCAATGGCAGCAGGCAACATCCCTGTATTCGCAACTCCTGCAGCATGATCCCCAGCATCCGGAAGCACTGAATTTCTTCGCGACCCAGGCACTCGGTTCCGGGCAGTTTTCCCAAAGTATAGAATTATTGCAGCGCGCGTTGGCTCACAATCCCAGCGATGCCAGCCTGCACAAAAACCTCGGACTCGCCTACCGGGGGCGTGGCCAGTTGCCGGAAGCGCTCGCGGCCTTCGATGCGGCCCTGCAAATCAAACCCGATTATCCAGTAGCGCTGCTGAACAAAGGCGCGGTGCTGGAACAGGCCGGCAGACGCCAGGAAGCCCTCAGCATTTATCTAGCGACACTCTCGTTGGCGGAGCGTATCGGGCTGCTGGTACAGATGCAAAAACTTCCGGCCGGGTTGCGCCAACTGCTGGAGCATGCCATGACAGTGGTGCAGCAGGCGCGTGCGGAACATCTCAAACGAGTGCTGGCTCCCTTGCGGATGCAACACGCCGCTGAGGAATTTAGCCGCGTTGACCATTGCCTGCGGATGTATCTGGGTCAGGAACCGCAAGCAACCGGTCATCCCATGCAGCGTCCCACGTTCATGACCTTCCCGGGCATTCCGAGCCATGCTTGGTTTAAGCGTATGGATTTCCCATGGCTGGAAAAGATTGAAACTCATACGTCTGAGATCCGCGTAGAACTGGCCAAAGTACTGCATGCGGACCAGGGTTTCCGACCCTTCATAGAAATGCCGCGCGATCACCCGGGCACTGCCTATTGGGAAGCGCTCAATTATTCACCCAACTGGAATGCGTTCTTTTTCTATCGTGATGGGCGGCGTTTCGACGACAATTGCCGCCGCTGTCCGATAACCGCACAACTACTTGACAGCCTGCCGCTCAGCTGCGTGGCGGAGCATTCGCCCGAAGTATTCTTTTCTGTGCTGAAACCCGGAGCCTATATACCGCCACACACCGGCGTCATAAACACCCGCCTGGTGACGCACTTGCCGCTGATTATCCCCCCAGACTGCGGCATTCGTGTCGGTGATGAAACCCGTGGCTGGAAAGAAGGTGAATGCATCGTGTTCGATGACACTTTCGAGCACGAAGCCTGGAACCGAAGCGATCAGACCCGGGTGGTCCTGATCTTCGATATCTGGAATCCTTATCTTACAGAAACGGAAAAACAGGCGATGCGCATCGTGGTGGAGGAAATTGGGCATTTCAACCGACTGCATGGCCAGCCTGACCAGGCTTATTCTTCAGACTGAAACACCTCTATGTGCGCTTCATTACAGCGTGTAACTGGATAGGCCGTTCTTCAGAAGATACGCATCGAAACCTCGTTCACTCAGGATAAATGCACCTGCAGAGCTGCGCCGGCCGGTATCGCAGCACACCACGTACTTGCGTTTGGGATCAAGGCTGTCGAGTTTCATGCGGATAAAATACAGGGGAAAATTGAGTGCGCCTTCAGGATGCGAGTTCTCGAATTCACTCGGCAGGCGCACATCCAGCCATTGACCGCCTGCGGCCACGATCTGCCTGGCTTCTTCGAGTCCAACCCGCTGTTGCTGGGGCTCGATCAATAAAGCCTTGAAATCCTCCTTGGCAAGCCGTACCAGCGCGCCGCCCGTGAGCATGCTGACGCTGGCGTTGCGCTGGGATTCCGCCAGCAAGGCTTCTTCACCGAAACTTGCCCCGGCACTCAGTTCGGCCAGCTGTATGGCTTTGTTGCTGTTGGGCGCTGCGCGTGTCACCAAACAGCGGCCCTGGGTGAGGATATAAAAATAATCGCCTGCATCACCCTGTTTGACGATGACGGCACCCTGCTTGGCGCTCATGTGCTCCATGCGCATGAAAAGTGTCTGGATGTTCGCCGGCGGGATCCGGTGGAATGCCTTGACCTGCAGGACTGTGGTCATCCAGTCATGCTCCTGCTGTTCCTGGGCCTGGAGTTCCCCCACCTCGAAGGCGCCGCTTTGATCCCAGGTAAGCATGATATCCAGAAGATCGCTGTCGATCTCGAAGTATTCGATGCCGGTCGCCGCGCGTGCCGAGACATGCCGTGGAATCTGTGGCGCCAGTGGATGCCGGGCTTCGTCAGAGCCTGCCTTGATGGTTACCAAAACCAGCTCACCGGAACGCAGTTCCACAGAGCCGCTAATCAGATAGACGTTACGTCTTTCGGTATCCTTCTGTTTGAAGAGGTAGCGGCCCGCGTCCAGCTTCTGGACGACACTCTTGGATACCAGACTGCTCAGGTGTTCCGGCTTCAACCCGCTCAGCGGCGAGAATTCCTTGAGACGTTCACTGGGAAGTGTATTTGGCATGCAGGCGTCACTTGGAGATCGATACCGGCCGGCGATTGGCGCCCACGCGTACGTAGGTCATCTGTGCCGTAGCCACTTTCACACAACTCTCGTGTTCACCATCGTTGCGCTGCGAAAACACCGTCACGTCGATGCTGATGGAGGTGTTACCCACGCGCGCGATATCCGTATAGAAGCTCACCACGTCTCCCACATACACCGGGCTCACGAACACGAATTCGTTCACCGCCACGGTCACCACTCGGCCGCCGGCGCGCCGGAAGGCGATGATGGCTCCGGCCATGTCGGCATGCGACATGATCCAGCCACCGAAGATATCGCCCAGGCCGTTGGTATCCTTGGGCATAGCCAAGGTACGGACTGCCGCTTCATGGTCTTTTGGCATGCTTTCGAATTTCATGCTTTGGGTTCCTTGAGGGCAGGAGCGTTCCACCCGGCATCCGGCGTGAAACGTTGACCGTGCTGGGCCTGCAATTTTTGCAAACGTCGCTTGAGATCGTCTACGCCGGTGGCACGAATATAGTTGATGGGTCCGCCGCGGAAGGGCGCGAAACCCGTGCCGAAGATCACGCCGGCATCCAGCAGATCCGTGTCATCCACGATGCGCTCACGCAGCACCGCCACCGCTTCGTTGATCATCGGCAGGATCAGCCGGTCCTGTAGGTCAGCAGGCATCTGGCGGGCGCGACTCTTGTCCTTAACGGGTTTTCCATTCAGATATTTATAGAATCCTTCGCCGGTCTTGCGCCCGAACTTTTTCTCGGCGACCAGCCGAGTCAGGCTCTCGGGGATCGGCTTGTGGAATTCATGGGCGAAAACCTGGGCCACCGAAAGTGACACATCCAGTCCCACGGTATCGGTGAGCTCCATCGGACCCATGGGCATGCCGTAATCCAGGGCTGCCTGGTCGATGGCTTCCAGGGGCACACCCTCATCGGCGGCCAGCATGGCTTCCATCAGATAGGGCATAAGGATGCGATTCACCAGGAAGCCGGGGAACTCTTTACCGGCACTGCTAACTTGTGGATCTGGCGGGTGAACGACAGGCATTTGGCGATCTCATCCGCGGAGGTATCTTCGGCATGAATCACTTCCACCAGCTGCATCTTCGCGACCGGATTAAAGAAATGCAGCCCCACCAGCCGTTGCGGGTCCTTGAGGACCGTGCGCAGGGTCTCCAGTCGGATACTGGAGGTGTTGGTGGCGAGGATGGCATTAGGCTTCATCTTGGCATCCAGCACTTTGTATAAGGCCTGTTTGGCCTCGACGTTCTCGAAGATCGCTTCGATGACCACATCTGCATCCTTGGCACCATCGCCGGTGATATCCATTTGCAGTCGATTGACCGCGTTTATGATCTCCGCGCCTTTGAGTAGCTTTGTAAACAGCTTGTGTGCGCGCGCCAAGGCCGGCTGCACATATTTCTCCTCGCGGTCCTGCAGGCTCACCCTAAAACCGCGCAGCGCGCACCAGGCGGCGATGTCGCCACCCATGGTGCCGGCGCCTACAACGTGCACCTGCTTGAGAATCAGATCGGATTTCTTGCCAAGGGATTTCAGCCGGTCCTGCAGCAGAAACACACGCACTAGATTGCGCGCAGTGTCGTTGACCATGAGACGCGCGATGGAATGCGCCTCCTGCACATACATCGCGTCACTGCCGGCATAGCGTTTCCACAAATCGATCATGGCGTAGGGCGCGGGATAGTGGTCGCGGCGCACCTTGGCGGCTACCTGCTTAGTAAGCATGCGGGCCACCAATGGCCGCATCCAGGATTGGGCCAGTAACTTTTGAGCTAAAGGCGCAGTTTTTTTAGGCGCGTGCTTGAGCAACAGGTTGCGTGCGGTCTGCCGGGCGCTATCCGCTTTCACCAGGCGGTCCAGCAAGCCTATTCGCAGGGCTTCGCTGCCGCGGACACTGCGGCCCGTGAGCATGAAGCTCATGGCCGGCAGGACACCCACCAGACGGGTGGAGCGTACCGTGCCGCCAAAACCCGGATGGATGCCCAGTTTTACTTCCGGAAGCCCGAGACTCAGCCGCTCGTCGTCGATGCCCACCCGGTAACTGCAGGCCAGTGAAAGTTCAAGACCGCCTCCCAGACAGAAGCCGTTGATGAGGGCCACGCTGGGGCAGGGCAGCCGTTCCAGCTGTTCCATGACCAGCTGGCCACGACGGATCATCTGAAAAGCGTCTTCCGGGGTTTTGAGCGCGGTGAATTCCTTGATATCGGCGCCTGCGATAAAGCCGCTGGATTTGACCGAATAGACGACCAGTCCCTTAGGCGGCTTGGCGGCTAAGTTCTTCAGCAACTCGCCGAGTTCCGCCAAGACTTGGCCTGAAAGCACATTGGTGCTGGCGCCGGCCTTGTCGAAGCCCAGCCAGGCGATGCCTTCGCTGTCGAATTCGATTTTCCAGTTAGTCTGGGAAGCGCTGGTGGACATGGACTTACTCCAGTGGCGTGATGGTCTCGCGGCCTGAGGGCATAATTCAAGCAAACCTGTTTATCATAGGAAGGCCGGGCATCCGCCGCAACCTGCCTAGATTGACTCGCTGATGTGTACTGCCGATTTATCAAAGCCGGGGAAGCGCGTACCAGCCGGTACCTGCAATAGACGCTTACGGATTTCACTGTCCATCCGTGTCATGGTCTGGAACCGCACATCATCAGTAGCATTTTGCGTTCCACCATAAGCGCGTTCGATATAACCGCGGGTACCACGCTGGCGCAAACCTGATGCCTTCTGATAGACATCAAACCAGTCACCATCGGCATAATCTCCATAACGCAAGCCGGCATATTCACGCAGCACCTCAATGCGCAATTGATTTGCGGCTATATAAGTATGTGCTGCTTCATCGGTTTGCATTATATCCGGATGGCTTTTGCGCAGATCTGTGCGTGTTATTACCGGCAGTTTGAGGATTTCTGAATTGAGTTGGTGCCGGTCAAGGCTGTCCATGAGTTCGCTGCGTACCGCCAGCATCGGTTGGGGGTCACTTCGCAATTGGTTCTCCAGTCCCAGCAGGCTTTTATGTACTGACTCGCGTGCATCATCATCAACTGCTTGCATTAATCTGGTCCGCTTGCTGGATTGAATGTTAAGCGCGGCATCATTCAGCCAGGATTGCCAGATATCCTCCATGTTGATTTGCCGGTGACGCTGACGAAATCTGTCTAACCATCCTGATGATTGGCGGATCGCCAGTGTAAAAATAGCTAGCGGTAACAACACGATGACGATATCTAGCCACATATCATTGCCCACTCCGTACTCTAAAATCACAGATCAGAGGAAGATGGTCAGAATACTCAACTCTCGGCATTTCGAAATGGGTGATTTCGATTTTAGGGCCATAGAGGATGAAATCCAGTTGCCGCGTTGGGTTGCTGCTGGGCCAAGAGGGCAGGTTACGGATGTTAGCGCTGTGCAGACCGGCGGCCATTGCGAACAAATCAATCTCATAGCTTCCCCAAAGAGTATTGAAATCACCGGTTACGATAACCGGTTTGCTGGAACTGCGCACCAGTGACACCAGATGGTGCATCTGATACTGGCGATGCCGGTATTTGAGCGATAAATGCACCAAGAAGAGGCATACGTCGTCCAATTCCAATTCCATGATGAGCCGCTTGATGCCCAGATCAAAATAATGTACACGCTGGATGGCATTGGGGAAGCGTGTGAGTAATGCGTTTCCCTGCTTGCGGATGATCGGTAATCGCTGGTTGATCGAAGTTAGTCCATATTTGTTTTGATAGGCAGGTGTATGACTGATCGCGGCCGCGATGGCTTCTGCCTGATTGATAGTACCCGAGCGTACCGAACCCATATCCACTTCAATGAGTCCTACGATATCCGGAGTAACAGACCTGATAAATTCCACGATGCGCTGGAAATTGCGTGAGGTCCCACGCATATAGCCGCCTACGCCGGGCAGGGGAAAATTGAATCTCGGTCCGTGCCCGGTGCCGTAACGTATGTTATAGAGCAATAGACGCATCGGAGATGTTGAAAGCGCGTGGTTCAGCGAACGGATATTTCCTAGGAATTACACTATACCAGTCCAGTGCGTAGCCTAGAGCATGCAATAACCTATGGTTGCAATTAATACCGGGAGTTCGAGCGCGGGGATCACGCGTATATATACGGAAGGTGATGTGCTGTATGCGCAAATGCTCGAGTACATTGCTAGCGCCCGCCATTCCATAAAGCTGGAATACTACATCTTAGCCGAGGATGAAGTTGGCCGGCGCTTTGCTTCCGCACTGGGCGAGCGGGCCCGAGCCGGCGTCCAAGTACAGGTGAATATCGATGCAGCAGGCTCCTTATTCTGGACATCCCGGCGCATGGAAGAAACGCTCAAGCGTGATGGTGTCATAGTACATTGGTTCCACCGCTGGAGTTGGCGCAATCCTTGGCGTTACAACCGTCGCAATCACCGCAAACTGCTGGTTGTGGACGGTCATGTGGGTTTCCTCGGGGGCTTCAACATCCACAGGGAAAATTCTCGCGCCGTCTATGGCGAGGCGCGCTGGCGCGATACCCATGTGGAAATGCATGGGCAGTTGGCGCGCGATTTACAAATCCTGTTTGATGCCTTCTGGCGAAGACAGCGGCGCGCTTCTCCAATACTGCATTCACCACAAGGCACCCTGATTACCAACCATTCTCACCGTGGCCGGCGGTATTTGCGCAACCTGTATGCTTCTCGTTTTGCGTCCGCCCGGCAGTGTATTTGGCTGACCACACCCTATTTTGTTCCGGACCGCCGTACCCAACGTGAACTTATACGGGCTGCACATCGCGGTTTAGACGTACGTGTACTGGTACCGCATAAAAGCGACGTACGCATCGTGCAATGGGCGGCAGGCGCCGCTTACACTGGCTTGCTCACAGCCGGTGTCAAAATTTATAACTACATACCCCGTATCCTGCACGCAAAAACGCTGGTGATTGACGGCACATGGAGCTGTGTCGGTACCGCCAATATTGATTACCGGAGTTTTTTCCTGAATTATGAATTGAATCTCGCGAGCGATACTTTCGAAGTGGTTGCCGCGCTGAAAAGCCATTTCCTGGACGACTTGTCTGAGTCAGAGCAGATTCATTTGCAACATTGGATAAACCGCGGCGTATACTCTCGAATATTGGAATTCATCGGCTGGCTAGCGAGACGCTGGTTGTAAACCGCGTAAACAGGTTGGCTTGAGCATCATGACAACCTTGATTCTTTTCATACACGCGCTTCACAACAGTCCAAATTCCGCAAATCTACACCTCGGGACGCTTGAATGTATCCTCTGTAATCAGGCGCCAGCGCTGATAGGCGGCGGGTGTATTCACATCCCAAAGCGTGGCCAATGTATGGCTGCGCCAGCCCAGCTGCTTGATGCGGTCACGCATCTCTGGCAGTACCAATGGTGTGCCCCAGGGCATGTCGCTAAAGATTTCTTCGTTGGCTTGCTTCAGACCCAGCAATACAAAACAGCCGTCCTCGGATGGCCCTAGGACCACATCACAGTTTCGAGCCAGCGCTGCAGCGGCTTCTTCCAGATAATAGGTTGGCATGATTGGGCAATCGGTGTTCATCAGAATCACCCCATCTGCGGCCAAGAGTGTGACTGAAGCGCAGGTATGCAGGCGCGTCCCCAAATCACCCGGTGGCTGAGGACTGAGTCGCACCGGATATTTTTTCATGATTTTTCCGAAGAACGGATGCGACTCATCCGGGTCACACCACAGTTCCACGGGTCCCACCGAAGCATCCAACGCGGTTATAACCGCATGCAAAACCATCTCCTCTTGGAAACGAGCCGTATCCATCTCACCCAGATGTGGAATAAGCCGTGTCTTGGCGAATCCGGGAATCGGTGCCTTGCAGAGTAGTGCGACGGAGCAGGGGGTGCGTTGCATAGGCTTAATGTTTCATGCCCATGGATTGCCGATTGTATCCTCGATAGCGCCGGCTACAGGATCGTTGGAATCCAGCTTCCTGTCCAGAGTCTGAACCGGCCGAAGCACAGCAGGATATAACGTGTTGGCGGATAGGCCGTACATAAAGGCTAAATCTCAGGATAACGCTTGGCTTGGAGGGTGGTGATTTGAATGCTTATGCAGGCTGTGGAATTTTCAGTGGTCTTACTGAGAATAGGTACACTCGGCTGCAAACTGGGCAAATTGGCCATGCCGGTACTCATGTTTTTGATGGTTGGCAAAAATTCAACCTATGATAACCAGATAATAGTCTTCGGCGGCTGGATAGTACTAGGTAAAGCGCGCCATAATAGTAAGTCACCGTTTCGGTGATTAGTGATAGCCGCCAGTCGATCGAGGGGGTTTCCATGCCGCAGCGTGAAACTAAAATTCTCGGGTTATTGCTATTAACCATAAGCTGCGCGGTGTTTAACTGCCCCGCTTATGCACAACAGACTGAAAATAAATTCACCTTGGCACAAGTCCTGGGCTATCCATACCCATCCGGTATGGTCTCTTCACCCAATGGCAGTGCATTTGCCTGGGTCCTGAACGTGCGCGGTGTACGCAATATCTGGGTTGCCCAGGGTCCTGATTACCAGCCCCGGCTGCTGACACGCTATGCACAGGATAGCGGTCAGGAACTCACCAATCTCAGCTTTTCAAGCGACGGAAAATACCTGGTGTATGTACGTGGCGGGGATCACGATGCCAACTGGCCGGAATCCCTGCAACCGGATCCCAATTCAAGTCCCATAGATCCGCAGATGCAGGTCTGGGCTGTATCACTGACCACCGGCGAACCGCGTGTGCTGGGTGATGGCGACATGCCTGCCATCTCACCCGATGGGCAGCGTGTGACCTTCATCCATCTGCCTGAAAACAGTGTGTGGTGGGCGCCTATGGATGGCGGCCAAAAAGCCGAACGTTTGTTTTTTGATAGTGGCCAGGATTCTGACCTGCAATGGTCGCCAGACGGCAAGGCTCTGGCCTTCGTTTCAGATCGTGATGACCATAGTTTCATCAGCATTTATCGCGATAAGGACATACCAATCCAGCATTTGCTGCCAGCCACTGCCAACGACCTTGAACCGCGCTGGTCGCCGGATGGCGCGCGTATCGCTTTCGCACGCACACCAGGGAACGGCGGTCCGCCCCGGTCGATTCTGGCCTGGCATTCTATCCCCTGGTCCATTTGGGTAGCGGATTTGAAGTCCGGAACCGGCCAGCGCCTGTGGCAGAGCCCCGGTACTTTACGTGGCTCCTTCCCCCAAGAAGGTGGAGATGTGGACTTGCGCTGGGTCGCGGATGACCAGTTGGCATTCATGTCTGAAATGGACAACTGGCCACATCTTTATGTGATCTCTGCCAAAGGTGGAAGCGCGCGGCTGCTAACTCCCGGTCAATTCATGATTGAAGATGTGACTGTCACGCCTGACCTGAAGACCCTGATCTATACAGCCAACTTCGGTAACACGCCCGGTGACGATGATCGCCGTCACATGTATCGCATCTCGGTTTTAAACGGCGTGCCACAACCGATTACCCAAGGGAACCACAGTCAATGGGGACCGGTGGTCACGAATGCAGGCAATACCATCGCATTCGTGGATGCCAGCGACCAGCAACCTCCGCTGGTCATGCAAGGTTCACTGATGGATGATCATTGGCAGCCTGTGGATAGAGATCAAGTACCTGGAGATTTTCCCAGCGCTGACCTGGTCGTGCCGCGGCTGGTAAGTTTTCGCGCCAGTGATGGCTGGGTGATCCAGGGACAACTATTTGAAAAGCAGGATGGCGTCGCGAAAAAGCCTGGGATTATATTCGTACATGGCGGGCCACCACGGCAAATGCTGTTGACCTGGCACAACATGGATTACTACAGCAACGCCTACGCTGTGAATCAATATCTGGCCAACCACGGCTTTATCGTCTTGTCTGTCAATTACCGCCTGGGGATTGGCTATGGTCATGATTTCCATTATCCAGCACACTGGGGTCCCACGGGCGCATCGGAATATAAGGATGTGCTCGCGGGCGCGCGCTTTCTCCAGAAAAATTCGCGGGTTGATGCCAAACGCATAGGTATCTGGGGAGGTTCATACGGCGGTTATCTCACAGCACTAGCACTGGCCCGCAACTCCGATATCTTCAAGGCTGGCGTGGATTTCCATGGCGTGCATGACTGGTCTATGTTCTTGGATGACTGGTTTGGAAAGCCGATACAGCGTTATCAGATGCCGGATATGAAAATGCTGATGAAGGTCTTCTGGCAATCATCCCCGGATTCCGCTATTGCGAAATGGAAATCTCCTGTGTTGCTGATACAAGGTGATGATGACCGCAACGTGCATTTCCATCAGATGGTAGATCTGGTTAGACGCCTGCAGATACAGCATGTGCCGTATCGTGAGATGGTTATCCCTAACGAGATTCATGGATTCCTGAGATACCAGTCGTGGTTGCGTGCTGACCAGGCAACCGTGGATTATTTCGCTCAGCGGCTTCTGAAGAATAACAACTAAGTAGAAAAGCGGCGGTTATAAGTTACTATGAAGCAAGACGTGGTTGTAATTGGTGCCGGACTAATCGGCACCACGACCGCCTGGTATCTTTCTGAACGGGGATTCAAGGTCACGGTTCTGGAACGCCGGGAAAGTCCCGGGCTCGAAACCAGTTTTGCCAATGGTGCGCTGCTAACGCCCAGTGAAGCTGATCCATGGAATTCACCAGGTACCTTTGGACGGATGCTGCACTGGCTTGGGCGTGAAGATTCTCCATTATTGCTGCGTCCACGTGCATTGCCAGGGGTGCTGGCATGGGGATTGAAATTTCTGCGCGCTTCACGACCGGTACCGCATTTACGCGCCACTCTGGCTAATTTGCGTTTGGCACTTTATAGCCTCAGCGCCCTCGATGAACTCGATGATAAATTGTCCCTGGATTACAACCATCTGCACAATGGCACGTTAAAAATATTTCGGGACCATAAAGCGCTTGATCATGCATGGAAATTGGCAGATTCGATGCGGCATCAGGGTTTGGACTCCCGGCTTCTGAGTCCTCTTGAAGCCGTAGAACTGGAACCAGAGCTATATGGCATTTCCAAACATCTGGTAGGCGTCATCCATTTTCCCGGAGATGGTAGTGGTGATGCCTATCGTTTTATATGCGAGATGCATGCGCATGCGCTTGCTGCTGGCGTTAAATTTCATTTCAACACATCTGTTAGCCGGATACATGCGCGTGGCCGGCGTATTCAGGCACTGCGGACGGAGCAGGGCGAATTAAGCGCAGATAAATACGTGCTGGCTGCGGGCAGTTACACTCCACTGTTGACACACTTATTGGGATTTAACCTGCCCATCTATCCCGTGAAGGGCTATTCAGTCACCATTGATCCAGCCATTGATCCTAGTTTGCGTTTGCCGTTAGTGGATTTTGAGCAGAAGATCGTTATTGCACCACTCGGTAAGAAGTTGCGCATCGCGGGTACCGCGGAATTCAATGGATATGATAAAACACTCAATCCAAAACGCGGTGCAAACTTGCTGCGCCAGGCGCTTACGCTCCTGCCCCAGCATGTCGACTCGGTCAAGCAGGGTGAGGTGACCCACTGGACGGGATTGCGCCCCATGACTTGCGATGGCCCACCGATTCTTGGATCTTCTCCTTACACAAACCTGTATTTGAATACCGGCCATGGACCGCTAGGGTGGACGTTGGCCGCGGGTTCGGCAAGATGCCTCGCTGACATGCTAGCTGGACTGAAACCTGACATTGATATAACTGCATATAATTGCGATCGTTTTATATGATCTGCACTTTACAACGATTGATTATCATTCATTGATGACATTATGTTTCTGGATAAACTGTCGATAATCTCATGTTAATATTTAATCAGAAGCAAACGAGGAACTAGAATGAGATACAAGGTCAACGTCGGTGACTTACAAAGCGGTATGTATGTGACCGAATTGGACAGGCCATGGGTCGGTACGCCATTCATGTTCCAGGGATTCCTTATTGAAACTGATGAAGAACTGGAGCAGCTAAAATCACTTTGCGCCTTTGTCGTTGTCGATGAAATGCAATCCAAAGTTGCGGTTGGATCCGTAGGGAAACCTCTCGATGATAGCGGAGCAAAAGCCAAAGCCGGAAATGAGCCACAGTTATCAACCCATACTGTGGACCATCATCCAAAAGCGCGTACAAGTGTGCAAGAAAACATAGAACAATTGCTTGCCAGTGCAAAATCAGGGGGGCCAGTCGATATAAAAGAAGCTCAAAAGATTGTCGACCGTCTGGTACAGCAATCAACCAACCATAACCTCATGATGCAGATGTCGAATCTGCGCAACAGGCGGGATCGCAATGCCGGGCATGCACTGAACACGGCGATTCTGGCGATTGCCTTTGGCAAGTATCTTGGTCATTCGGAGGATAGGCTCAAACTGCTGGGTCTGGGAGCGATTTTGCACGATATCGGAAAGACACACATCCCCAACGAGATCCTAAACAAACCCGGGAAATTCACTGAAGATGAATTGACGCTTATAAAACGCCACCCGAATGATGGTTATGAACTGCTAATGGCCGCAGACAAGGTCCCAGATGAAGTATTGAATATGGTGCGTCATCACCATGAACGGGTCGATGGTAGCGGTTATCCATACGGAATTAAGGGAAATGATGTACCGCTATCTGTCGGGATTATTTCGCTTGCTGATGCTTATGAGACGCTCACTACCGATAATCCCTATCAGCCGGCTTTTACACCCATCCAGGCGTTGCAGCGGCTGCGCACCACAGGCACAGAAAGTTTCGGTAAAGACCTGATGCAGGATTTCATGCGATTTATGGGGCTATATCCGATCGGCAGCGTCGTAAAACTCAGTTCCGGTGATATCGCAGTCGTTTTTTCCGTTGATCCAAAAACGCGTATGCGACCATTGATAATGCTGGTGCGTGATGGAAAAGGCATAGAGATACGCCCGCATCGGCTGGTCAATCTTGCGGTTTTGCCTGAGAGCAAACTCTCGATCAGCGATATCGTAGATCCAAGAAAGTATTCCATTGATACTGCCTCGCTCTTCGAGAAAGAGCTGGCAAGGTAAGTCAATATTCATTTGATCGAATTTTTGCTGTTTACACACAGTGCTACACTCATAGAGGGAGGGTATTTCATGACATCGAATCCGACGGTGCTCGCTGAAATCAGAGAAGAAATCCACCACCTGAACGACAAGCTCGATTCCCTGATGGATGGCAGCTCTGCGACCACGATATTGCGGGGGAACCTGCGTGAGGAGGTCTGGTTCTGCAGCGGCCAGATCGATGCCTATTCAAAGGTCGGGGCAATTGCCAGCAATGACCGGCAACAGCTCGATAAACAACTGAGCCAGTTACTGGTGGAAATGAAAGCCGGTGATATCTCTTAAGATGAGCCTATTTAATGCGCATAATGTATATTATGTTATATATTAGTTGCTACAAGCGTACTGAAAGCATTGATCACCAGAGCAATAACCCTCCTCCTTTGCTGTTCCACGTAGTTAGTTTCATATTTGAAATAACCTTGTTATCTCGTTGATATATATCATCATTATAAATATTCTATCTACAGAATTTAACAGCAATTTATTAATGACACATACTCGCCTTGCAATGTTTAGAATGACGTTGCACCGACATGAATAACTGAAGAGCGCATGCAACAAGAAAAACGTACATTTCGCCGAATCGCTGTCGAGCATTCCATCCGAATCATAGAGGCGGATGGCAGCATCCTCCCGGCTATCGCCATCGACGTTTCCCTGACCGGGATGCAGATCCTTTGTGATGGTCCAACCATGAGCCGGATCACCCCACACAGCACCCAGACCAGCGCAAGCCACGGCGTTCGCATACATGTCAGGCTTACATTGCCGGACTTCCCGGATAACCAGGGCCGTCTGGGCCTGTTTGGACGTGTGGTAGCCGTTCGTCAGAATGGTGAGGATGAGTTTCGCCTGGGCGTGCAGTTCACCGATTTCGAGCCCAGGACCTACAACGCTTTAGAGACCTATATCGACAGCCATCTCTAAGAACGTTTTTTACCATAATATTTAAGGAATCTGCGGCCATGAAGTGCCTCAAATTATTTATTGCAGTCCTGATTCTGGGAGTTGGCGCTTTCATGGCGTATATCTACTCAGGCGTCGCCGATGTGTCGGCTATATCATCGGATAGCGTTGTGGTCCGTTGGGTGCTCGGGACTATGCGGGAACGCTCCATCACCACACGCATCGGCAGTATTCAAGTACCGCCGCTGACCGATCCCAAGATGATCGAGAACGGTTTCATGCACTACGAGGAACACTGCGCCGACTGTCATCTGGCACCTGGTATGGAGACCTCAGATTTACGTGCTGGCCTGAATCCACGTCCGCCCATACTAGCCCGCGCCGTGCCCCACTCGACCCCAGCAGAGCTTTTCTGGATTACCAAAAATGGCATCAAGATGACCGCCATGCCGGCCTGGGGGAAGACCCATGACGATGCCACGCTCTGGGCCATCGTGGCGTTTTTGGAGAAGCTTCCAACAATGACACCAGCGGAATATGAGGCCATGAAAAAAACTAACGAATTGTATATGGGGTCAGATTACCGTCAATAATAAAATAAGGGCGGTTGTCGAGCCGCCCTTATTTTAGATGTATCTCACTTAATATCAGTGATTCGTTTTATTCTTGATTCATACATGTCATTGTTCCATCCCTGTTGATGTATGGTTGTGTCCCATCAGGGCATTGTATCCATGAGCCGATGCTCCATCTGATATGCGTATTTGGCGATGCAACGGGCCATGAATCAACAGAACCTGACGGTGGCACCGTCATCGACGATGTTGCGAACCTCTTGGTTTGAGCTTTGCACGTCATCATTCCATTAGTGTATGTGGCAGGCACATAACCCTCCGGACAAGTAATAATATCGCCACTATTCCACCTGATGTGTGTATATGGCTGGAGATTCATCGAGCCGGTTTGACCACAGGCAACAAAACTTACGCTCAGTCCTAGTAAAATAAGAAATAAATTCTTCATGCAAAAGCCCTCCCTTAAAAAGGTTAATGTATTTAACATAGCCCATAAGTCCTTATTACGACGATATTTTTATATCACATTTATGATTGGTTTTCAGTTATCTGCATTTACTGCGCCTAATTCTGCATGGTAACCGACTGTTTTAATATTTGAATCATATGGCGTAAGGTAAGAACATCTTGTGTTTAAGGAATAACTAGCACGATGGATTTCAAACCAGGCCATGATTTCTTAGAACGACTTAAACGTCATTACATATTCCGCATTGCTGCAGTCTATGCAATCGCGGGTTGGGTCGCAATCCAGCTTTTCAATAACGTACTACCTAATCTTGGCGTGCCAAAAGACAGTGTGCGCTTTGTCATAATCGTGGTAGCACTAGGCTTTCCAGTAATGCTGGTACTAGCATGGACCTTCATCAATCCGAGTGGTGATGGCTATGTGGAACCTTCGAGCTGGACGCGCCTGCGTCTTAAAGTGGGTTCAATTCTGTCAACCATCATCATCGTACTGGTATGCATATCCGGATGGTATCTGTGGCGGTTCGCAGTCGTTGCACATGTCGCTCAATTGGTAGTAGACACTGCACCGACGAACACCACTCCATCAAATACAGCGCCGATCTTCAACCCTCTACCCCGCTCCATCGCCGTTATGCCATTTAAGAACCAGAGTAATGATCCCAAACAACAGTATTTTAGTGATGGCATCACCCAGGAAATAACTGGTGCTTTGGGTTCTTTACCAGGCGTTCGCGTTATTTCATGGCAGTCCACTTCGATTTATCGCGGAAAGAATATAGCTGCTACCGAGGTTGGCAGGACCCTGAATGTTGCCAACATACTTGTCGGCAGTATCAGCCGTGATGGAAACCAAATTAGGATCTCGACTGAACTGGTGAGCGCCGTAACTGGTTTTCAGCTCTGGTCAGCTCATTACGATCGAACCTATAAAGATATTTTCGCCATTCAAGACAATATTTCTAAGGCCATGGTAAATGCATTGCAAGTACACCTTTCGAGTAATCAACCGCTCGTGTTAGTGGCGACCAAAAACACGAATGCGCATGATCTATACCTGAAAGGATTGGAAGCTACAGATACGCGTACAGCCACAGGCTTGGATACAGCGATCAAATGCTTCAAGCAGGCCATCCGGATCGATACACACTACGCAAACGCCTATGCAGCACTAGCTTGGGCATATGTACTCACCAACCAATATACCAACATACCCTTGAAAACTTCGCTGCCAATGGCTAAAACGGCAGCCAAGCAGGCATTGCGTCTCGATAAGAAACTGTCATACGCGCATGTTGCCATGGGCGCAGTCTACGTGCTAGAAGGAAATGTTGCACAAGGACAAAAGGAACTGAAACGTGCAATGGGACTGAACCCCAACAACTTGGATGCATATATAGTTTATGCAACGAGCCTAACCCCTAATAATTATAAGGAAGCTCTCGCGTTTCTTAAAGAAGCTGCGATCCTAGATCCAAATTCTATTAATGCGCATTATAATTTGGGCTATGTATACGAAAGCATAGGTGAATACACTAACGCTATTACCGAAATTCAGGCTGCGCTTGGTCTCGCTCCTCAGCTAGTTTCTTTCCGACTTGATCTAGCTGGCATTTACTATCGAAACTCCGACATCAAAAGCGCTATCGATATACTGTCTAATGTGAAGCTCGATGACCCGCTACAGGCACTGATACTTAATGCTGCTCGCTTGGTATATCTAGCAAAGCAAGATCCAAAACTTAATAACGATGCGATTGCTGCGCTAAGACAAATTGATGTTAGCCAGCTCGGCTCCAACGACAAAGCAGAGCTTGTTACTTTATATGCGGTAATGGGTGAAAAAGATAATGCAATCCAATTACTCGCGCAGGTCTGCACTAATGCGCCCGAAACCTGTGGCGATCTTGCTATCAATCCATCGTACGAAATGCTAAGAAATGAGCCAATGTTTAAAAAACTGATCAAGGAATATAGCTCGAATAATTAAACTGGCGCAATCATTAGAAATCTAGAAGTATGTTTAAACGCAGCGGCCTGCTGCGCTGCCTCGGCCCTCAATCAGACGTTTGCGGAGCACCAGCGTCACTCAGACCGTTCCCCACGATTCATCCGACTGAGAAATTCCTTGAGTATGCGACGTAGCTGCCGTCCCGGTAGAATCGCATTGGCCAGCATGATTACCAGCGCGATGCCATACGACGACCAGACATAAGCCGCGTAGCCGCCCATCGTTATGAATTCATGCCAGGATTTCATGACTGCCCCACCAACTCGCGTACCCAGGCGGTATTGCGCTCGCGTTGCAGTACTTCAACCTGCAAGCGTTTCAGCATGAAGGCGGCAAAAAACAGCATGAAACCGATCATCATGATGAACAGCGGAATGTACATGCTGGGTGGCATCTCAGCTTTAGGACCGAAGAAAACCGTGGGGCCTTGATGCAGCGTGTTCCACCAATTGACAGAAAAATGAATGATTGGGACGTTGACGGCGCCTACGATCGCCAGGATGGCACTCGCCCGATCGCCGGTGCGCCGATCCTCGAAAGCATGATTCAATGCGATATAGCCAAGATACAGAAACAGCAATATCAATTCTGATGTAAGCCGCGCATCCCATACCCAGTAAGTACCCCACATGGGTTTACCCCACAGCGAACCGGTCACCAATGCCAGAAACGTAAAGGATGCGCCTAGGGGTGCGGCCGCCGCCGACACCGCATGCGCCAGTTTCATGCGCCAGATAAGCCCGATGGCGGCAGCTGTCGCCATGATCATGTACGCCATCATCGAGATCCAGGCACTGGGTACGTGTATATAGATGATACGGAAGCCATCACCCTGTTGATAATCCGGTGGCGCCAGCCACAGCCCGCCATACAGGCCTGCCAGGATCACCAACAGACTCAACCAAGCCAACCATGGAGCGAGCGTTTCCGCAAACCTGTAGAAGTATGGCGGTGAAGCAAGCTTGTGGAACCATACGAACATAAAAACACTCCTGCTCAGGACTCGAGACTGATCCGCAGACCCGCAGCGATGGCAAAGGGCGACAGTGTCACAGCCAGCATCAGCATGGCACCGAGAAAGTATAAGGGTGCGGCTGCTGTATCACCGACCGCTGCCCTGCCAGCCGCCGCCGCCCCGAAGATCAACACCGGCACCGTCAACGGCAATACCAGGATAGGTAGCAACATGAATCCGCGCCGTAATCCCACGGTCAGGGAAGCGCCGATCGCGCCCAGGCAGCTGAGTATCGGTGTGCCCAGAAACAAACTGAATATCAACACTCCCAACGCTGGCATCGGATAATCCAATAGTAATGCTATCAATAGCGAAAGCATGACCAGTGGCAATCCGGTCACCAGCCAATGGGTGAATACCCGTAATACTACTATCCATTCAAGAGTAATCGGACTTAACAGTATGAGCTCGAGACTGCCGTCTTCGTAATCGGTCTTGAACAGGCTGTCCTGGCCGATCAAAACCGCCAGCAGTGCTGCCACCCAGATGACGCCCGGCGCAAGTGTACGCAGCAATGCCGGATCCGGATTAAGCGCCAGTGGAAACAGTGCGGTGACGATCACGAAAAAGATTATGGGTGTGGCCAGCTCGCCGCGGCGGCGATAGGCCAGACGCAAATCCCTCTCGATTAAAGCCGTGAGCCTCATGCGTTTGTTCCCAGTATTACGGGCTTGACCTGATAGGGCGCCAGATCCATGGTCTGATGGGTGGCGAATACCACGATGCCACCGCCACTGAGATGCGTTTTCAACATCTCCGTCAACAATGTCACGCCCGCCACATCCAGACTCGCAAGTGGTTCGTCCAGAAACCACAGGCGTACGTCGGCAAGCAACAAGCGTGCAAGTGCTGTGCGTCGCCGCTGACCCATGGATAACATCCCGCAGGGGAGATCAGCGTGTGAGCTCAAATTCACCTTATCCAGAATCATATCCATGTTGTTGGCAATGGGTTTCGCCAACAGCGCACTGGCGACAGCCAGGTTTTCCCTGGGACTCAGCCCCAGCTTGACGCCATTGCTATGGGCCAGGTAAGACAGAGAGGCGCGATATTGCTCGCCATTCCGGCGTAGGGATTGGCCGCGCCAGCGGACGTCGCCTTCATCGGCACGCCCCAGCCCAGTGAGCACACGAATCAGGGTAGTTTTGCCGGCGCCGTTCTGGCCCTGTACCTGGAGTGCCTCGCCGGTGGATACCCGGAAACTCAGGTTCCGGCATAGGCAGCGTTCTCCACGCCACACGCTCAAATTGTCGACGGAAAGCACATCCGGTTGTTCCATCGATTCGATCATGGGTTCATCACTTGGTGCCCGAGGCCGGACTCGAACCGGCACAGCCGTTGCCAGCTAACGGATTTTAAGTCCGTTGCGTCTACCTGTTCCGCCACCCGGGCCATGATCACGGTATATAGTTTGGAGGCTAGGGTCGGAATTGAACCGGCGTACACGGCTTTGCAGGCCGCTGCATGACCACTCTGCCACCTAGCCCCACCTTGAAGTGTAAAAACCCGCGAAATTTACCACATCGGCCCGCGGGTTTCAGATCGGATGCTGCTAAGGCAACCGCAGTAAACAAAAACCCCGGTCATTAGCCGGGGTTGCAGTCTGGAGCGGGAAACGAGGCTCGAACTCGCGACCTCAACCTTGGCAAGGTTGCGCTCTACCAACTGAGCTATTCCCGCATCGAGGGGCCGATATTGTAGGGTGGATTGCCGCCCTGTCAAGGCGCTAACGCTCGCGGCTCAACTCCGGCCAGGCAGCCGCTAGATACAGAAACATGGACCACAGAGTCAATGCTGCCGCGATGATCAGTAGAGTCAGGCCGATGGTATACACAGGTATCGAACCGATGGAGAATCGATATAGCAACAGCACGATTGCCAACATCTGCGTCGCGGTTTTGACCTTGCCAAGCCAGGTTACGGCTACACGCCGGCGTGCGCCCAGTTCAGCCATCCATTCACGCAGTGCTGAGATGGTGATCTCGCGGCCTATGATAATGATCACGGGGATCGCGAGTACTATGCGCGCATCCGCCTGTAGCGTCAGCACCAATGCAGCCATGACCATGAGCTTGTCAGCCACCGGATCGAAGAATTCGCCGAATGCCGATGTCTCATTCCAGCGGCGTGCTAGCCAGCCATCGAACCAGTCCGTGATGCCGGCCAGCGCAAAAATCAACGCACTGGCCGGGGGCGCCCAGGTATAAGGCAGATAAAATATCACCACGAACACCGGTATGAGCGCGATGCGCAGTAACGTCAGCTGGTTTGGCCAGTTAAATTTCATTGTCATTGTTCATTCAATCGCCGTGCAACAGGTCATAAATGCGCTCAGCCAATTCTTGGCTGATGCCTTTCACACTCGCAATATCCTCGACCGCGGCGTGCGCGATCCCCTGCAGTCCACCGAATTGTTTCATCAACTGCTGGCGCCTTTTGGCGCCAAGCCCGGGTATGCTCTCCAGCACCGAGGTGTTACGCACACGTGCGCGCCGTTGGCGGTGGCCGGTGATGGCAAATCGGTGCGCTTCGTCGCGGATCTGCTGTATCAGGTGCAGGGCCGGTGAATCCGGTGGCAGTATAAGTGGCGCTGTACGGTCGGACAAGAAAAGCTGTTCCAGGCCCGGTCTGCGCGTCGCTCCTTTGGCGACGCCCACCAGTGTGATCCCCTCTAACTGCAATTCCTCAAGGACCTTCTCCGCCTCGTGCAACTGACCCTTGCCGCCGTCGATGAACAGCACATCGGGGATCAGACCCTCGCCTTTTTTCAAGCGCGTATAGCGCCGCATCAGTGCCTGATGCATGGCGCCATAATCATCCCCCGGCGCCAGGCCCTCGATATTGAAGCGGCGATAATGTCCCTTGAGGGGGCCGTTCGAGTCGAACACCACGCAAGCTGCCACCGTGCCCTCGCCCATGGTATGACTGATATCGAAACATTCCAGGCGTGCCGGCAACTGTTCCAGCTCCAGGACTTCTTGCAGGGATTCGAATCGCTGGCGTGAACCCGCGTCCATTGCCAGGCGCAGTTTGAGCGTCTGAGCAGCATTGGCCTGAGTGAGCTTCAACAATCGCAGGCCCTCGCCACGTTGAGGATGGCGTATGCGCACACGTCTGCCAGCCTGAGCGCTTAATGCGGTTTGCAGCAAGCTCGCCCCACTGACTTTTAGCGGTACCATGATTTCCCTGGGAATATCCCGTCCCAAATAATATTGCGGCAGGAACGCCGAGACCACTTCCTGCAACGACGTTTCACCTGCCACCCTCGGATAAAAAGTACGGCTGCCAAGATTGTAGCCGCCGCGCACCAGCATGACTGCGATACAAAACAGGCCGGCACGCTGGTCTGCGGCAATCACATCGTAATCGCCATGCGCTGCACTGATGTGCTGACGCCCGCTGGTGCTGCGCAAGCTCGCAATCTGGTCGCGGTAACGTGCCGCCAGCTCGAAATCCTGGCGCTCGGCAGCACTCTCCATGCGTTTCACCATCTCGTCGATCACTTCGCGAGTACGCCCCTGCAGGAACAGGACCGCATGCTGTACATCATGGGCATAATCCTCCTGGGTGATCAGCTGCACACAGGGTGCTGAGCAATGCTTGATCTGGTACTGCAGGCATGGGCGGCTGCGATTTTTGAAAAAAATGTCATTGCATTGACGCAAAAGAAACAGTTTCTGTAGAAGATTCACCGTTTCACGCGCTGCATGCGCGCTGGGATAAGGGCCGAAATATCGGCCACCTTCGCGGCGCCGTCCGCGATAAAAGTTCAGGCGCGGGAAGGGTTGGTTTATATCCAGATGTATATAGGGATAGCTTTTGTCATCGCGTAACACCACGTTATATCGTGGCCGGTGTCGCTTGATAAGATTATTCTCCAGCAGCAGAGCTTCCGTTTCGGTATGTGTCACCGTAACATCGATGCTGGACATATGCTGCAGCATGGCTCGGGTCTTCGGCTGCTGACCGCTTTTGCGGAAGTAACTGCCAAGCCGTTTCTTGAGATTACCAGCCTTGCCCACATACAGAATCTCACCGCTCGCATCCAGCATGCGGTAGACACCGGGCGCAGCTGTGACATGCTTCAGAAAGCCCGCACTATCAAACTGCGTGACCGGTTCGATCATGCTGCTCTTCCCATGTTATCCATTTGCTTGCGAGCGCATTCGAAAACCATCTCGAACATAAGTGGCGTCAGTCGCCGGGTCTGGGTGTTATAACGGCTGCAGTGGTATGAATCCAGCAAGTTGATGCCTGGCGTCAACGCATGACTTGCGGCATGTCGAAATCGAAATAAATTTGCTCTAATCCCCAAGGCGCGCAGTACTGCATCATGGGCGATGCGCCCGAGCGCCAGCACCAATGCATTGATCGGCAATCGCTGCAATTCCGCCTGTAGATAGCGATTACAGGTCGCTATCTCACTGCCTGTGGGTTTATTCCGAGGTGGAACACATTTCACCGCATTGGTGATGCGGCAATCCTGCAGTCGCAGCCCGTCATCCAACGCCCGCGATTGCGGCTCACTGGCGAAGCCATATTTATGCAATATCCGATACAGCAGGATGCCGGCGTGATCGCCAGCGAATGGCCGTCCGCTGGCATTGGCGCCGTGCAGACCAGGCGCCAGCCCCACAATCAGCAGTCTAGCCTGTGGATCGCCGAATGCCGGCACTGGGCGCGCGTGATAAGCCGGATGGGTCGCCCTGACTTCCGTGAGGAAGTCCGCCAAGCGCGGGCATATCCTGCAGTCGGGATCGAAACAGCTGGAATGCATATCAAAGTGTAACCGGGATGCCGCCACGCGTCAGCCGTGTCACCCAAACGTGCCGCCAGTCTCCGTTTTTTCTTCGATGATGCCGTAGCGTAGCGCCAGTCGCGTCAGCTCCACTGCATTAGCGACTCCGAGTTTCTGGAACAATCGTGTACGGTAGGTGCTGACGGTTTTTGGACTGAGGTGCAGCTTATCGGCGATGAACTGGGGTGATTCGCCTCCGGTTATCATCAGCATTACCTGGGTTTCGCGTTGCGATAATTGTTCAAAAGGCGAGCCATGCGTTCCTCCAACCGCTGACAAGGCGAGCTGTTGGGCGATTACCGAAGTGATGTAACGCTGACCGGCGTTGACATGGCGGATGGCCTTGATGATTTCACCCGCTGCGCAGTCCTTGGTTAGATAGCCTTGGGCCCCGGCTTCCATAAGACGCATGGGAAAAGGTTCGGTAGCATGCACGGATACCACGATAACCTTCACATCGGGTTGAGTGGCAAGCAGTTTGCGGGTGGCCTCCAAACCGCCGATCCCGGGCATGCTTACGTCCATCAAGACCACATCCGGCTTGAGTTCACGGCTCATGGCGATGGCGGATTCTCCGGAATCGGCCTCGCCCACGACACGCACATCCGGTGTATCTTCGAGTATCAGACGAATCCCCGTCCGAATGAGCTTGTGGTCATCCACCAGCAGGACACGGATCATTTGCGCCCTTCTTTTAGATAATTTGAATGACTGGTGTAGAGAGTACTTCAAACCATTGCCCGTGCCCAGAGGCATGGCATTTCAATCCATGTTATCAATCACCGCCTGTCCGAATCCCGAACAGCCCACCAGGATCGCCCCCGGAATCAGCGACTGCATCTTTTCCTCCACGTTCCTGCGGGCGGCGATATCGCGCTTGGATACGCGGATTGCCTGGCGCAAGCGCGCCAGATCGTAGGTCGTGATCTTGGCGGCTATGGTGCGGGCAACCCCGTGCATGATTAGGTCGGCCGCCTCCGCCCATCCCAGGTAACGCAACATCATCTCCGCCGAGAGGATCAGCGAACCGGGGTTCACCTGGTCTTTGCCGGCGAATCCCGGCGCTGTGCCATGGGTGGCCTCGAATACCGCCACCGCATCCGAGATATTCGCGCCCGGCGCAATGCCGATACCGCCTACTTGGGCAGCGAGTGCATCGGAGATGTAATCGCCATTCAGATTCAGGGTGGCGATCACATCGAAATCTTCCGGCCGCATCAGAATCTGTTGCAGGAAGTTGTCGGCGATCACGTCTTTGACCACGATATCGTGGCCGCTCTTGGGATTCCTGAATTTGCACCACGGGCCGCCATCAATATCCTGCGCGCCGAATTCCTCCCTGGCCACCTGGTAGCCCCAGTTGCGGAACGCGCCTTCCGTGTACTTCATGATGTTGCCCTTGTGCACCAGCGTCACCGATACCCGGTCACTGTCGATGCAATAGCGCAAGGCCTTGCGAACCAGTCGCTGGGAACCTTCCTTGGACACCGGTTTTATACCGATGGCCGAACTGCTGGGGAAACGAATACCGGTGACGCCCATCTGGTGCTGCAGGAATTCAATGACCTTATCCACCTCGGGCGAGCCTGCGGCCCATTCAATACCCGCATAGATATCCTCGGTATTCTCCCGGTACACCACCATGTCGGTCAGTTCCGATTCCTTCATGGGGGTAGAGACGCCTGGGAAATATCGGATTGGCCGTACGCAGGCATACAGGTCCAGGGCTTGACGGATCGCTACATTCAGGGAACGTATGCCGCCGCCCACCGGCGTACCCAGCGGCCCTTTGATGGAAACAATATAGTCACGCATGGCCTCCAGGGTCTCATCCGGCAAATAGATATCCTTGGCGTATTTCCGCGTCGCCAGTTCACCTGCAAAGATCTCCATCCAGGCGATCTTGCGTTTTCCGCCATAGGCCTTGAACACCGCGGCTTCCACTACTCTGCGCATGACGGGTGTCACATCTATGCCGATCCCGTCACCTGTTATATAAGGAATGATCGGCTGTTCCGGTACGTTTATGCTGTAATCGGTATTGACACTGATCGCAGCACCGTTCGTGGGCGGCACGATTCTTTCAAACTTCATTATTGAAGCCTCATGGCGGGGGTGCAGGAATGCGGCACGCTAACCGCAAGTCACGCATAATCATAACATGCGGGTTAGGATGCTCCTTTGATGGCAACACTGCTGTTCAACAAACCCTATGATGTCATCTGTCAGTTCAGCGGTGGCGGCAATCACCGCACGCTCGCGGATTTCATTCCAGTAAAGCATGTCTATCCCGCAGGACGTCTGGATACCGATAGCGAGGGGCTGGTGGTGCTGATGGACGACGGCCGATTGCAGAGCCGCATCAGTCATCCGCGGTATAAACTAGCCAAGATTTATTGGGTACAGGTGGAAGGCATTCCCAGCGAGGCTGAGTTGGAACACTTGCGTGTCGGCGTCATGCTGAACGACGGCCTCACTTTCCCGGCCGAGGTACAACTCATTAAAGAACCTCAGAACCTCTGGGCACGGAATCCGCCAATCCGTTTTCGTATTAACATCCCTACAACATGGATTGAAGTGCGTTTGCGCGAAGGCCGCAACCGGCAGCTACGCCGCATGACGGCAGCCATCGGTCATCCTGCATTGCGCTTGATACGCTGGCAGATCGGTGGCTGGACTCTGGCGGGTCTCAATCCCGGCGATTGGCGCGAGACGTCGGGATTCAAATAACTGAAAGGCCTTTACTGGCTTTACGCACCACGATGCACATGGCCATCTCCAGTGCCTGTTCGTAGTTGAGGCGTGGGTCTACCTGGGATTTATAGGCACGTTCCAGATCGGTGTCCGTCAGGCCGCGGATACCGCCGGTACACTCGGTCACATCGTCACCGGTGAACTCAAAATGCACGCCACCGAGAATGCTACCGAGCTGTGCATGCAAAGCGAAGGCGGTTTCTAGTTCCGCGAGGATGTTTTCGAAGCGTCGGGTCTTGATGCCGCTGGCAGTGGTTTCGGTATTGCCGTGCATGGGATCGCATATCCACAGCACTTGTCTGTTTTTATGTGTTATTGCTTCCAGCAGGTCTGGCAGTTTGTCGTTGATCAGTGCGGCGCCAAAACGATGGATGAGTGTCAACCTTCCCAGCTCGTTATGCGGATTCAGGAGTGCGCACAGTTCCAGCAATTGCTCCGCACTCATGCCAGGGCCGACTTTCACGGCGATAGGATTGGCGATGCCACGGAAATATTCCACATGCGCACTGTTTACGTTCGCAGTGCGCATCCCGATCCAGGGGAAATGGGTTGCCAGGTTGTACCAGCGGCCGGTTTCGGGTACGAAAATGGTTTGCGCCTGTTCGTATAGAAGATGCAGGCCCTCATGGCTTGTGAAGAAATCGATGCTGCCACTCTCCAATAAGGGCTGGCCTGAGATACTTTCCATGAAATTCAGGGATTCAAGAATCGAATGCACAATCCGCTGGTATTCCGCTTCCAGCGGGGAGTTGCGCACAAAATCAAGATCCCAGTAACCAGGGTGATGCAGGTCGGCAAAACCACCATCCACCAGCGCCCGTAGGTAATTGAGTGTGAGAGCCGCATGCTCGTAACCACGCAACATGAGCTGCGGATCAGCTGCGCGTTCGGCAGCGCTGAATCCAGTACGATTGATCAGGTCACCGCGATAGCTCGGCAAAGTAACACCATTGCGAGTCTCATGCTCGGCGGAACGCGGTTTGGCGTACTGGCCCGCCATCCGTCCGATGCGGATGACACGCTTCTTGAGGCCATGCACCAGCACTAGACTCATCTGCAACAGAATCTTCAGTTTGTTAGCGATCGGCTCTGAGGTGCAATCATCGAAACTCTCGGCACAATCACCACCCTGTAGAACGAAGCGCTCACCGCGCCCTGCTTCCATCAATTGGTTGCGCAGCTTGTCCACTTCACCCCAAGTGACCAAAGGTGGGCGCCGGTGGATCTCAGCCAGCACGCGCTTGACCGCCTGCGCATCCGAATACAGAGGTTGCTGGTCAGCGTTACGCGATTGCCAAGTTTGCGGTTGCCAAGCTTGTGCGAATTTGTCGTCCATATATGTATGACATGCTACACGGGCTGCTTCGCCCAGAAAAGTAAAGCTGGCGCCGGGTAGGTCAAATTAGCTAAAATTGACATTGTTGGGCTTTGCCCTGCCCCTTCCACCAGTAAATATCCATAGTGCGCGGCATCGGACTCGGCCGAAAGCCGATGGCTAGCGTTTGAACTGACAGGAGTTTCATACATGCATCGTGTTCTTGTACTCGGAGCCGGCAAGATCGGTTCCCTGCTGTCCGGCATGCTCGCCGTTTCCGGTGACTACCAGGTGGATATAGGTGATGTGAACGCGGATGCAGCCCAGGCCATAGCCTCTGGCAATAAACTCGCTAACATCCATGCCCACCGGGTAGATGCCACCAGTAAACAGGCTCTGGAAAAACATCTAGGTGTTCACGGTACGGAGGCAGTGATCTCTAGCTTGCCCTATTTTTGCAACCCGCCGGTGGCGGAAGTGGCACGCAAACTCAAACTCCACTATTTTGATCTCACCGAGGATGTGGAAGTGACCCGTGCGGTCACCAAAATCAGCCAGGGGGCCGATACCACATTTGCGCCGCAGTGCGGCCTGGCTCCCGGCTTCATCAGCATCGCCGCCAATGAACTCATGGGCCATTTCGACGCCATCCAGGATGTGAAGCTGCGCGTCGGCGCCCTGCCCCAGAATCCCGGGAACATGACTAAATATGCCCTCACCTGGTCTTCGGACGGGGTGATCAACGAATACGGCAACCTCTGCTACGGCGTCGCGGATGGCAAACCCGCAACCTTCATGCCGCTGGAAGGATTGGAGACCATCCAACTGGAAGGTAAATTGTACGAAGCCTTCAACACCTCAGGTGGCCTGGGATCGTTGGCAGACAGCTATGCCGGCAAACTGCGCAACCTCACCTACAAAACCATGCGTTACCCCGGCCATTGTGAAATCATGCGTATCCTCATGAACGACCTGCGCATGAATGCACATCGGGATGAACTTAAAGTCATACTGGAGCGCGCCGTACCGCGTACCGTGCAAGATGTAGTACTGGTGTACGTTTCCGTCTCCGGCACGCAGCATGGCAAATTTATGGAAGAGAGCTATGTGAACCACATCTACCCGCAGCAGATCGCCAGCAAACTCTGGTCCGCGATACAGATAACCACCAGCGCCGGCGTGTGCGCGGTGGTCGATTTGGTACTGAAGAACCCGTCAGCCTACAAAGGTCCGGTCAGGCAGGAGCAGTTCAAACTTGGGGAAGTCTTGGCCAACCGTTTCGGCAAGGCTTTTGCACAGACAGAAACAGCGGAACTGTCGGCGCGCATGGTGCGCACCGGCGAAGCTGCCAAGCAGTTCGTAACCTGAGGAACAGTGCATGGTCAAAGTGAGTATTGACAGCATATTGCATTCTCTCGGGTTGGAGAAAACCAATGCGGGTGTCTGGACCGCAACCGGCGGCTGGCTAAAGAGCCGCAGTGGTGAACTGCTGGAATCCATCAATCCAGCCACGGGTAAACCCATCGCACGCATTGTGTGCGCGACTGAAGCTGATTACGAACAAGTCATCGAGGATGCGCAGGCGGCATTTCTTGCCTGGCGCGATGTCCCGGCTCCAAAACGCGGTGAAGCTGTAAGACTGGTCGCCGAAGCCTTGCGCAAGCACAAGGATGATTTGGGCAATCTGGTGTCTCTGGAAATGGGCAAGATTAAAACTGAGGGCGACGGCGAAGTCCAGGAAATGATCGACATCGCCGACTTTGCCGTGGGCCAGTCTCGTATGCTATATGGGAACAGCATGCACTCGGAACGTCCGCATCACCGCATGTATGAGCAGTGGCACCCTTATGGTGTGGTCGGCGTCATCAGCGCCTTCAATTTCCCGGTGGCGGTCTGGTCCTGGAACGCCTTCCTGTCAGCGATCTGCGGCAACGCCACGGTGTGGAAACCCTCGCCACGCACCCCGTTATGCGCTATCGCCGTGCAACAAATCTGTAACCGGGTTCTGAAGAAACACGGTTATCCGGCGATATTTTCCCTGTTCATCGACAAGGGCGTTAAGCTGGCGGAGAAGTTTGCCAAAGATCCGCGCGTATCGCTGATCTCCTTCACCGGCTCTTCGGCCATAGGCCGTAAGGTCGGCGAGATGGTGGCGGCGCGTACGGGCCGTTCACTGCTGGAACTCGGCGGTAACAACGCCATTATCGTCGATGAGACCGCCGATCTGAAGCTGGTGGTTCCAGCTGTGGTTTTTGGCGCCGTCGGCACAGCCGGACAACGCTGCACTTCCACCCGGCGGCTCATCGTGCATGAGAAAATTGTGGACGAGCTGTTGGATAAACTTGTGCATGCCTATAAGCAGGTGCGCATCGGTGACCCGCTGGACAAGGACACGCTCATGGGACCGCTATGCAGTGAGGATGCGGTGCGGCGCTATCGCTCAGCCATCCACGCCATCAAAACAGCCGGCGGCAAGATACTCAGTGGCGGCAAGGTAATTCCTGGTCCCGGCTATTTCGTTGAACCCACCATCGTGCGTGCCGATAACAGCTGGGATATCGTCAAAACCGAAACCTTTGCCTCGATCCTGTATGTCATGTCATATCACAGTCTCGAACAGGCGGTACGCATGCATAACGATGTACCCCAGGGCCTGTCGTCTGCCATCTTCACCACCAACCTCAAGAATGCGGAATATTTCCTGTCATCTGCCGGCAGCGATTGCGGCATTGCCAATGTGAATATCGGCACCTCCGGTGCCGAGATCGGCGGCGCCTTCGGTGGTGAAAAAGAAACCGGCGGCGGGCGTGAATCCGGTTCCGATGCCTGGAAGCACTATATGCGGCGTCAGACCAATACCATCAACTGGTCTGATTATTTGCCGCTGGCGCAAGGCATCAAATTCGATCTCGGTTGAGAAGGCTGATTTCAGTTGATGGATAATTAAAACGCCGCACTTCTGTACTTGATGCGGTATTGTTGTGTTATCGGGAGTCCCTGCCATGCTGGCTTTGCATCTGTTATTGCTCGCCATTCTCCAGGGCATAACCGAACTGTTCCCCATCAGCAGCCTCGGCCACAGCATCCTGGTGCCGGCAGTATTCCAATGGCCCATCGATCGCGAAGCAGCATGGTTCCTGCCCTATATCGTGTTATTGCACCTCGGTACCGCAGCTGCGCTGTTTGTATATTTCTGGCGCGACTGGTTCGCGCTACTGGGTGGCGCATGGAGAGCACGCGGTAATCTTAACAATCCTCATGCTCGTCTGTTCTGGTTACTGGTGGTCGGCACTGTCCCCGCAGGTATCCTGGGACTGTTGCTGGAACATAAAATCAGGGCGCTGTTTGGCGGATTCCTGGTGGCCGCTGTATTCCTGTTGATAAACGGCGTGATTCTGTTGATCGGTGATGCGCTCAAAAACTGTGTCGCGCGTCACGAAGTGACTGACATGGGGTGGTGGCGAGCCACGGGTATCGGATGTGCCCAGGCTTTGGCGTTGATTCCTGGGATTTCACGTTCGGGTGTGACCCTGGTGGCAGGTGTCTGGTCAGGGCTGGATTACGCGGCCTCTGCGCGGTTTTCATTTCTGCTGGCCACGCCGATCATCGGCGCGGCCGGATTGCTGGAAATGCCAAAACTGATCAAACACCAGGCAGTCATGCCCGAAGGACTGATATTCATCCTGCTCCTGGGCGGCCTGTTGGCGGGTATCTTTGCCTGGTTGAGTACCTGGTTCTTGATGAAATATTTCAAACGGCATGCAATGGCAGCTCTGCGTCCTTTTGGCATCTATTGTCTGATAGCGGGTGGTATTGCTTTACTGATTCACTTTGCATGACTACAGAGACTGGAAACGTGTGTTTTACTGTCGCCTACGGTTTTGTTTTATGTAGATATGCATAGTTGATGGAGCATGTCATTTAATTGACCTTCTATGCTGCTAGTATAAGGATGCTAATTACTATGAACACTAACATAGCAATTTGAGCTTAAATGGCAGACGAACCCATGAGTCTACTGGCACGGCTAAAGCGCCATCATATCTATCGGGTCGCATCCATCTATGCATTAGCCGGCTGGGTGGTCATCCAGCTCGCCAACGGTCTGTTCCCCAATTTCGGCTTGATGCGCAGCAGCGTGCGTATCGTCATCGCCTTCGTGGCGCTCGGCTTTCCGCTGGTAATGGTACTCGCCTGGATGTTCATCAAGCCTGCCGATCCCGAGAAAATCACCCGTTGGCAGCATCGCCGCTGGCGTCTGGGTACGTTGTTGACTATCGCTGTCATCACCTTCGTCAGCATCTCTGGGATTTACATCTGGAAAGTCAATTCCGAATATTCTGGCTCATCCACTGCATCATCCACGGCCAGTGAGACAACCGCATTTAACCCGCCGGTAAACTCCATCGCGGTATTGCCGTTTCAGAATCTGAACAATGATCCATCACGATTATACTTCAGCGACGGTATTACCCAGGAACTTACCAATGCCCTGAGTCAAATAACCGGACTGCGGGTCATTGCCTGGCAATCCGTCGCTGGCTTTCGTGACAGCACTTTGCCCGCGAATACGATCGGCAAGCAACTGAACGTGGCCTACATGCTCATTGGCAGCATATTGCGCCAAGATGACAAACTGCGAGTCTATGTCGAGCTGGTCAATACAGTGAGCGGATACCAGGTATGGTCAAACAAATATGACCGCTCACTTAAAGATGTATTTACGGTCCAGGATGAGATCTCCAAAGCCATCGCCGGGTCTCTGCAAATCGAACTTAAAGGCAAACAAGTTGTAGTGACGACTGCGACCACCAGCACGGAAGCCCATGATGCCTATCTAAAAGGCATGCAAGTCTATAATGCCCGAACGACAGCAAACCTGTATAAAGCCATCAAGTATTTCAAGCAAGCCATCAAACTGGACCCCAATTATGCCCAGGCCTATGCACAGCTAGGAGGGGTCTACACAACTCTTCCAGAAAACACGTCCATGACGGATCAACAGGCCACTGCTAAAGCTCTGCCGATGGTGCAGAAGGCGCTGGCCCTCGATCCGAATCTGGCGCAAGCGCATGCGGTACTGGCAGGCATCTACATCACAGAACACAAAATCGATGCGGCCAAAGCTGAACTGCTGACGGCTCTGGCTTTGGATCCCAATAACGCCCTTGCACATACCGCCTACGGTTATCTGCTGCCACTCAAAGAGGCGCTGGCGCAATTCCAGCAAACCGCCGAACTCAATCCGGAATCCTGGGCGGCGCAAATGAATCTAGCCACCACCTATGCCCAACTGGGGAGAAATTCAGAAGCGATCAAGGCTTATCAGGCCGCCCAGAAGCTCTCCCCCGATGATATTCAAGCGCCACTGGAGATCGCCTTTCTCAGCCATCGCCTGTCGAATAATGCTGAAGCAGTACGCGTGCTCACCGAGACAAAGACATCAAACCAAGACGATGCCAATATCCTGGCGGCGACACGCGAGTGTTATGCCGCAGTACTGGACCCTGGACTGCGGAGTCAGGCGCTTATCAATCTGGATCTGCTTGCGGGTAGAACCAGCGGATTCAATTTGTATTACCTGGCGACCGCCTATATCGTGCTTGGTGAGAATGTCAAGGCGATCCAGCTGATCCAACGTTTCTGCGGTAACACGTCAGATTCATGTAATGATATCGCAACCGATACACATTACGACTCATTGCATACCGATAAACAATTCCAAACGCTGGTGGCTAGATACGGCCTGAAAAACTGAATCACAATACCGTTTAGTACTCACCCATCTAGTAATGCGATACCTAATCACGAGTACCTATAGATCTTCAAACCGGTTTTTCTCACGGTTTTTGCGTACCCGGTGCGCCTGGAATACACGGCCATTCATGAAAATATAGACGCCGGACTCCAGACTCTGCACCGCAGCTACAGCACCACCGATATTGAACATGGCGTCACTGCCGCGGAAACGCGCCGGATTGAGCGCTCCCGTGAGCACCATGGTCTTTTCCGGTATATTCGTTAGCGTCATAGCCGTCGCAGTCATGCTGTCAGTGCCATGGGTGATAAGAATATGATTCTCCGGACATTGCATGACCGCCTTACGTATCAGTTCACGGTCTGCCGATGTCATATCCAGGCTATCCTTGCGCATCAGTGAGGTGATTTCGAACGGAAATGTCACGCCCATTTCCCGCAATATTTCGCCGATCTGTGGCTCGCCCACCTCAAATTCGCTATTAGCGTCAAAGTAGATCTTGTCGATGGTGCCTCCCGTGGTAAAGATGTGCAGTTTCTTCATTTTGATCTCGCCCTTCAATTAAGCGTGAACGGCAGTCCGATAAACAGATAGAACGTCTGGTTGCCGGACTGTGAGAAGCCGGTGCCCAGATACACGGGCCCGAGCGCCGTATCCGCACCGATGAACAGCGAACCGCCGTATTGCAGCCGGGCCAGACTGATGTTCTGGTCACTGCCCCAGACATTACCACCTTCAAGGCTGCCGCCGATGTACAGGCCATTACCGAGAACACTCGGCAGGTTTCCGACGTGTTCAAGATAGATGACATGCGCGGCGAACACTTGCTGGCCTCGCAGCTGTTGTTCGCGCAACCCTGAGAGAGATAGGAATCCGCCCAGCGTGAATTCGTCATAATATGGGACATTGGTGTGCAACGACGAACCCACGTCGGTAGTAAAAATCAAACTGCGAGAGTCATTTCCAAATACCTGTGCGCCGGTTAATTCGACCTTGTCAAAACTGATATCACTACCCATAGCGTCGCGCGCGAAGAAACCATTGAGTGTCAGATAGGAACCTGAAGTCGGGAAGCCGGTATCGCCTTCCAGGGTATCCAGTCCAAAACGCAGCCGCATTCCACCCAGTCTATCTGCATACGACGGCAGGCTGGGTTCCCCGACTCGCGGTGTGGAATTCACATGGCCGTAGGACGGACCGATCCGCAGCTCGGCCACGTTGCCGAATTCTCCGCCGACATCGAAACCTGCGTTTATATAGCGGGTGTTATATTGCGCGATCAAATCTTCGCCATTATAGATATTCGACAATGTATTCTGGTACTCAGCATGAGGTGCTATAAAAACCGTGCCCGAGTAATTGACTGGTTGATACAGCTCAGAATAAATGCGCCGGTTGCTGCCCATTTCAAACTGATTGCGCCACTCCGCCCCTAATTGATCGATTTCCGTGCGTGTCCAGCCAAACAGTAATTCATATTGACTGCCGCCTTCGAAATCATCTGCAATGCCCAATCCAAAGCGCAGGTAGTTAGCTTGCCAGGCTTTTTCATCCACAGTGATCACGAGCCCGGTGCGTTCACCCTCATAGCCGATACTGGCGTTGACCTGGCGGAAATACCCGAGGCTATACAGATTCTCGAGGTCACGGTTTATCTGCTCATAATTCCATTTTTCTCCTGGCCGTGTGATCATATGATTGCGGATTAATGCTGTCGGGATTTTGTGGTTACCACGGATTTCGATAAAATCCATCGATCTTAGGATTTGCGGTGTGTAGCGGTGCTGTTGCCTATATTCGGCATAAGCCTGGGGTGAAAGTTGCAAATCATGCAACGGTGCCAGTACTTTCAGGGCTGTCTGCCTGCCGATGCTGATGGCATCGCCGGTGCGGTTAAAATCCAATGCGCTAATGTCGCCAAGATCGGGCTGGATCAGCACGTCATGTGCGCCCAGACTGGCGATGGACTGGTTTACATTCTGATTGCCAAGCAATTTGATTACCTGCAGGGAAACGCCCACCACGTTGTTGAGGCTCTCCGGGCTTGAAAGCGGACTGCTTACATTGACGGCGATCACGACATCCGCACCCATCTTACGAGCCACGTCCACAGGCAGGTTATCCACCAGACCGCCGTCCACCAGCAAATGGTGATCGAGTTCCACGGGTGCGTATACCCCGGGCACCGACATACTGGCACGCATAGCGGTGGCCAGATTGCCATGATCCAAAACAATCTCGGCTCCAGTATCAATATCGGTGGCTACGGCGTCAAACGGAACCGGCAATTTATTGAAATCAGTGGCCGGCTGGGTCACAAGCGTCAGGATATTGAGAATCCGCCCAGGATCGTTACCTGAGACGATACCCTCAGGGAAAAAAAACCGGCCGTTCGCATAGCCGAATTCCACCTGCAGCAGATACAAGAGTTGGTTTTGCTTAGCCTGGTAGTCCAACAGACTGCGGGGTTGCTGGTTGGCCATGCTGGCTTGGAGATCGGGCCGCATGAGGATGGTCTGCAATTCACGGGCGGTGAATCCAGAAGCATAAAGGCCGCCGACGATTGCCCCGCCGCTGGTGCCGGCGATGCAATCCACAGGGATATGCAGTTCAGCCAATGCTTCCAAGACGCCAACGTGGGCCGCACCACGCGCGCCGCCGCCTCCCAGAGCCAGGCATATGCGTGGCCGATGGTTTGATGTGTGTGTGTTAGCGGCAACAGCGGCTCCTCTAGCAACTGCAGGACTTAGCCAACCTCCAAATATTGCGCAGATTAAGCACGGCAGTATGATTTTTGGCATTGTTTACAGCTGTCGGTAAACCTTCAGGATTATTGCAACGCACTGCTCAGCACCCTTGCATATAAGGAGCTGGCGAAAATGTTGGTTAAGCTTAATTATGCTACCGGATGCGCTCCACGCGTTACAGGCAAACGCTGGTTGCCTTTGTTCCGCGGCTCTGATTACATGATGCTATGGCCCGGTTTGCTAAACAGCTCGCCATGGTGATTTTGCTGTTCTTTATGGGCATGCTGGCGCGTGCTTCGGGCACTGGCCTGGCTGACAGCGCACTGGTTATAAATATAGATGGCGCGATTAGCCCGGCCATGGCTGACTATGTGATACACGGGCTGGATCACGCCTCCGCACAACATACCGAAATAATCATCCTGGAGATGGATACGCCCGGCGGGCTCGATAGTGCCATGCGCGACATTATCAAGGCGATTCTGGCCTCGCCCGTACCGGTTGTAGCCTATGTGGCGCCGAGCGGCGCGCGGGCTGCCAGCGCCGGTACCTACATCCTGTACGCCTGTCATATTGCAGCCATGGCGCCCGCCACCAACATTGGTGCCGCCACCCCAGTGCAACTGATGGGTGGTGGTTCTCCCACCCCCGCCGAGCCCAAAACTGCTGAAGATCGCAAGATTCTCAATGATGCGGCGGCCTATATAATCGGGCTCGCTATGGAACGCGGCCGCAATCCGGATTGGGCTGTTAAAGCTGTACGCAGTGCCGCGAGCCTGACGGCCGAAGACGCGCTCAAACAGCATGTCATCGACATCATGGCTGACAGTATCCCGGATCTGCTTGCCAAACTGAACAACCGCAATGTCGATACGATTTCTGGACAGGTCACCCTGCATACCGATGGCATCGCCATACAGAACTATCAGCGGAGCTTTCGGGTAAAATTCCTGGCAGTGCTCACCGATCCAACCGTTGCCTATATCCTGCTATTGATCGGCATCTACGGGCTGGTATTCGAAGGTTACAGTCCCGGCGGCGTCCTTCCCGGCGTTGTGGGCGCCATAGCTTTGCTGCTGGCACTGTATGCTTTCCACATTTTGCCGGTGAATTTTGCCGGTTTGGCGCTTATCGTCCTAGGCATCATCCTGTTTGTTACCGAAACTTTTGTGCCCGCTTATGGCACCCTCAGTATCGGCGGCCTCGCTGCCTTCGTATTTGGGTCTATCATACTCATGGATACCGGCGTACCTGGATTCGAGGTATCGCGTGGCCTGATCGGCGGTATAAGTACTGCCGCTGGGCTGATTATACTGGCAACACTTTGGTTAGCGTTGCGCGCATATCAGCGCCCAGTGGTGAGTGGTGCAGAGGAATTGGTGGGAACGCGTGGGCATGCGCTGAAAGATTTTTCTATAGAAGGTACCGGCATTGTGCGCGTCCACAGTGAGATATGGAATGCGCAGAGCAAGACACCTATTCGAGCAGGAGAGCCTGTAAAGGTCACCAAGCGCGACGGCCTCATACTCGTTGTCAAACCGGTGGATAAATCAGGATCAGAGGGTACTTAATATGCCGATAGCATTGCTTGTCATTGTAATCATCCTTGCATTGATCATTTTCAGTGCCCTCAAGGTGCTGAAAGAATACGAGCGCGGGGTTATTTTCACGTTTGGGCGTTTCACCAGGGTCAAGGGACCCGGTATCATCCTGGTGATACCCATGATCCAGCAAATGGCCAAGGTCGACCTTCGGACTGTTGTCCTGGAAGTTCCCCCTCAGGATGTCATATCACGCGACAATGTTTCCGTTAAGGTTAACGCTGTCATCTATGTGCGCATCATCGATCCCGAGAAAGCCATCATCCAGGTGGCGGATGTATTCGAAGCCAGCAGCCAGCTGGCCCAGACCACGCTGCGTTCGGTACTCGGTCAGCATGAACTGGATGACATGCTGGCGGCACGCGACAAGCTGAATGCCGATATCCAGGGGATCTTGGACCAACACACGGATGCCTGGGGTATGAAGGTTACCAATGTAGAAATCAAGCAAGTTGATCTGGATGAGAATATGGTGCGCGCCATTGCCAAGCAGGCGGAGGCGGAACGCCAGCGTCGCGCTAAGGTGATCAACGCAGAAGGTGAGCTGCAGGCATCGCAAAAATTGATGGAAGCTGCACAGACTCTTATACAACAGCCGCAAGCCATCCAGTTACGCTATCTGCAAACCTTAGTGGAAATCGCGGGTGACAAGAGCAACACGATTGTGTTCCCATTACCCATGGATCTGCTTGAACCGCTATTAACAAAACTTAAGAACAATTGATTGATCCAAGCCGAAATAAAAAGGGCCGCGATGCGGCCCTTTTTATTCTTACATTATGATGAATTATTGATTATATCAGCGTGCAGCATAGGCCAGGCTGAAAGCACTAGGTCCAACATGGATGCCTGCTGTGGTACTCATGACCGACAGCATGGTTTCAACTTTATTGTTCATGGCGCATTGGATGAAATCCTCATAGCCGGGCAATGCTTTGACTTCTTCCGGATTTCCGGCGTAACTCATGCATACCACCTTGGTAATCAGTCCGCCTTCTATGGCCGCAATCGCCATTTCAAACAGCTTGCGTACTGCATTTTCGTAACCATGCACGGTGGACACTGATTCGGTCTCACCACGATATGCCCTGAGAATGGGTTTGAGGTTAAACGTGGTGCCTATTTGGTACTTGAACCAGCCGACACTCTTGTCGCCTTTTTGGTGGGCACGGCTGCGCACATAGAAAAGATCCTGCGGAACCACGTAGGCATGCACATGTTGGGAGAAGCTCTCAACGTGCTGGCGTAGTTTGTCGAACATGATGTCATCCTGGCTGCGGATGGCCCGCAGCGCTTCGTACACGACTACTGCCTGGCCGGTAAACAGGGTCTTGCTGTCGATCACGCGCAGGCCGAACTGCTCGTCCAGGCCCGCGGCCCGGCGCTTTTCCTTGTAGCCAGATAGGATCATGAATGATGCCTGGGTGGCGTTCTCGAACACCGAACTGCGGTTGCTGGATGCGGTTATAACCAGCACACGGTCGTATTTGAGAACCAGTTGATCCAGAAACAGGTCGCGTATGGCCTTGGTAGACATGGGCGTGGTGGTTATTTCCAGATCCTTCATTGCCACAAAACGACGGTAATGCTCCATGGTCTGTTCCGGGTCGCGGGTATCTTTGAATGTCATATTGCCGAACTGCATCATCACCGGCATGATTTCGATGCCCTGCTGTTCGATGAACGAGCGTGGCAGATCACAGGCAGAATCGATGACAAGGCCGATTTTTTGCGGCATGAACTGACTCCCAAAAGCTACATCAGCACATCGGCTATAGATCCTCCCAAAGGGCTTCTATAGGCCGGATAGGGTGAAATATAGCCTAAATTATCCACCACTTCTAGAAAATTTCCCTGTTTCTCCGAAGCTTGCCCTGTATATTTCAGCTTAATTACTAACTCTGGCCAAGGCTTCAGTCGCGTCATGGATGCTACATACATGCATCTGACAGGAGATTGTTCCCGGGCGGCTATAGCCATAATCATCGTATTGCACGACACGATCGCGGCCAGGTAATTCAAATAACCTCAGGATTCTTGCTCCTTAGTGTGCTCCCAGATGGCATCCATTTCCTCCAAGGTGGCATCTTCCGGACGTTTACCTCGTTGAGCCAGTTCGATTTCAACCAGGCTGAAACGGCGCCGGAATTTCCGGTTGGTTGAGCGCAGTGCCTGCTCGGGATCGATTTCCAGCTTGCGCGCCAGATTGGCCACAGCGAACAGCAGATCGCCAAGCTCATCCTGTCTGCGTCCCGGCTGCCCAACAGCGTGGATTTCCATTTCAAGTTCAGCGAGCTCCTCACGGATCTTGGCCAATACCGGTGCCAACTGATCCCAGTCGAACCCCACGCGCGCGGCGCGTCGCTGCAGTTCCACCGCGCACCTCAATTCCGTTAGATCCGGCGGCACGCCATCCAGTAGACTCGCTTGCTCTTGCTTCACGCCGCTTCTGCCTGTGCTAGTTTATGCAGAAAATTGACCAAGATACCCGCCGTCGCACCCCAGATGACGTGCTGGTTGTACTCGAACAGGTAAAAGCCTACCTCCCGGTTGCCCACATGGCGAGTGCGTATCTGCCGATTGGCGGATTTAGACAAGAATGCCAGAGGTACTTCGAATATCTCGGCCACTTCCAGCGGATCTGGCTGCAGGTGGAAATCAGGCCTCACCAGACCCACGACCGGCGTGACCGCATACCCGGTAATAGTGAGGTAACCGTCCAGGAAACCGATGGTTTCCACATAACGCCGCTCCAGCCCGGTTTCCTCTTCTGTCTCCCGTAATGCGGTTTGCACCAGATCAAAATCTTGATCCTCGCGGCTACCGCCAGGAAAGCTCACTTGACCGGCATGATCGAGCAGGCGTTCGGTGCGTCGAGTCAGCAGCACCGACAATTCACCGGGGTGCATGACGAGTGGTACCAGTACAGCAGCGGATTTCCAAGGTTGTTTTGGTTGCAGGCTTGGGGGCACATCCGCCAATACCGGTTGGGATGCAAAGCTACCGGGTGGCTGCGAACCTCTGAGTGCCTGCCGGATCATTGCTTCGTTATATATATTATTGTTATACATATCAAATTGTTATATAGATAATCATATAAAATACATAGTTATTTCTTTATGCCACCCCGAGTTAAATTTGCTGGATCCAGCAGCGTCTTGAGACGGTCTTCCGGGATGTCCGTCATCACCTTGGCGACCTCCAAGATAGGCCGGTTCTCCTTATAGGCGCGTTTGGCGATGGCTGCGCCCTTTTCATAACCAATCACCGGATTCAGGGCGGTCACCAGGATCGGATTTCTCTCGAGTGCTTCCTGGAGATGCGCCTGGTTCACCTGGAATCCGTGGATGGCGCTATCCGCCAATGCCCTTACCGAGTTCGCCAACAACTCGATGCTTTGTAACAGGTTATAAGTGATGACCGGCAACATGACGTTCAACTGGAAGTTGCCAGACTGACCGGCGACGGTGATGGTCAGGTCATTGCCGATAACCTGGGCCGCCACCATGGTAACTACCTCGGGTATCACCGGATTTACCTTCCCAGGCATGATGCTGGAACCCGGCTGCAATGCCGGCAACGCGATTTCTCCAAGACCTGCTGATGGGCCGCTATTCATCCAGCGCAGGTCGTTGGCGATTTTCATCAAGCTCACAGCCAAGGTTTTCAACTGGCCGGATAACTCCACAGCCGTATCCTGACAGCTCATCGACTCAAAATAGTTTTCACTGGTGTGGAAATGGATTCCGGTTCTTTTATCCAATTCCTTCGCAACGCGTTTTCCAAATTCCGTGTGGGCATTGATGCCGGTACCGACGGCGGTGCCTCCCTGGGCCAGCGCCTGCAGCCTGGGCAGAACTGCTTCGATTCGCGCGCTACCGTGGCGTATCTGCGTGGACCAGCCGGATAGTTCCTGGCCGAGTGTCACCGGCATGGCGTCCATGAGATGGGTGCGCCCGGTTATGACCACATTGGACGTTTCTTGGGCTTTCGCCTCTATAATTTCCGCGAGATGCTGTAACGCCGGCAACAGCCGCTCCTTGAGTTCCAACGCAGCGCTCACATGGATGGCTGTGGGGATGGTATCGTTGCTGCTCTGGCACATGTTCACATGGTCGTTGGGATGCACCGACTGCCCGGTTTGCTCCGCGGCCAGATGCGCGATCACTTCATTGGCATTCATGTTGGTGCTGGTTCCGGAGCCGGTCTGGAACACATCTATCGGGAAATGCATATCGTGCTTACCCGCAGCCACTTCCAGTGCCGCCGTTTCAATGGCATTGGCGCGAACCCTATCCAGCATGCCCAGATCCTGATTGACACAGGCGGCTGAGGCCTTGATGAGGCCCAGAGCACGGATGAATGCCCGCGGCATCCTCAGGCCGCTGATGGGAAAATTCTGTACGGCACGTTGGGTCTGGGCACCCCAGCGGGCATCCGCAGGTACCCGCAGCTCACCCATGCTGTCGTGCTCCACCCGGTAAGTTTTCTCTGGCATACAGTTCTCCCGGAGAAATGAATTGAATTTAACTATGTAACATCCTGATTTCAGGATATAATCATTTTAAATTTGATGAGTTGAATATGCGATAAAGTAAGGCCTGGATTGCCTGGTTATTATCCGCAATCCAGCCATCATTTGCACGGAAACCGCATGCAGCTATCACCGTTAACAGCCCTCTCCCCATTGGATGGACGTTACGCCGCCAAGTGTGACGCGCTCAGGGGTCTGTTCAGCGAATACGGCCTGATGCGCCAACGGGTGCGGGTGGAAATCGAGTGGTTACTGGCACTGGCAGACAGCCCAGAAATCCCCGAAATCAAGCCACTCAGCCATGAGTCTCTCAACCGGCTGAACAAGCTCGTGGAGGACTTTGATCTGCCGGCAGCTGCGCGCGTCAAAGGCATCGAGACCACCACCAACCACGACATGAAGGCCATCGAGTACTACCTCAAGGAAAACCTGCGCGGCAACCCCGAGCTGGAACAGGTCAGTGAATTCCTGCATTTCGCCTGTACCTCTGAAGACATCAACAACCTGGCCTACGCATTGTTACTGCAAGAAGCCCGTGAAAAACACCTGCTGCCCATGGCGGATAAATTGAGTGAGCGTATGCGCGGATTGGCGCACCGCTATGCCGAAATGGCGATGTTGGCGCGCACTCATGGCCAGCCGGCTTCGCCCACCACCCTTGGCAAGGAGTTAGCGAACATGGTTGCGCGTATGCGCCGGCAGCATGCGCAGCTGGCAATGGTAAGCATCAGCGGAAAATTTAACGGTGCCGTTGGTAACTACAATGCACACTTGGCAGCGTATCCGGATTTGGATTGGCAGGCCATGAGCAAGCAACTGGTGGAATCCCTTGGACTTGAGTGGTCCGCCTACACCGTGCAAATCGAACCGCATGATTACATGGCGGAATATTTCGATGCGCTGGCACGCTTCAACACCGTAATGATTGATGCGTGCCGCGATATATGGGGCTACATTTCCCTGGGTTACTTACGCCAGAAAACCAGTAGCAGCGAAATCGGTTCCTCCACCATGCCCCACAAGGTCAATCCGATTGATTTTGAAAACGCCGAGGGCAATCTCGGCATCGCCAATGCCTTGCTGCGGTACTTTGCGGAAAAACTGCCGATCTCCCGCTGGCAGCGGGATCTTACCGATTCCACCGTGTTGCGCAACGTCGGCGTAGCCATCGGTCACAGCTTGCTGGCTTACGAAGCCTTCCTCAAGGGTTTAAGCAAACTTGAAGCCGATACGGAGTGTATGCGCGCAGATCTGGACAACAACTGGGAAGTGCTGGCGGAAGCCATACAAACCGTGATGCGGCGCTATGGGATAAAGACTCCCTATGAACAGCTTAAAATGCTGACCCGCGGCAAGTGCATCAACCAGGATGATCTGCAGCGATTCATCAAGGATCTGGAAATCCCCAATCAGGCGAAACAACGTCTGCTGGCTCTGACGCCGGCCGCATATATCGGGCTGGCTGCGCATCTCGCCCGCAATGTCTGATGCATGAAGCATACGGCGTCTATCGGTGATCTGACAGTACGGACATTCCTCAAACGCTATTGGCAGAAATCACCACATCTGATCCGTAAGGCTTTCCCGCGCATCCTCTCGCCGATCTCAGCTGGGGAACTGGCGGGATTAGCCTGCGAAGCGGGTATCGAATCCCGGTTGGTCATCAAAACCCGAACAAAGCCCGGCTGGCTGGTTCGCCATGGGCCTTTCAGGGCAAAAGATTTCAGTTCCCTGCCTGAGAAAAAATGGACCCTGCTGGTGCAGGACGCTGACAAGCATGTGCCGGAACTGGCTGATTTTCTGATGCAATTCCATTTCATCCCAACATGGCGGATCGACGATCTCATGATCAGTTTCGCGGCCAACGGGGGTTCAGTGGGCCCACACGCAGATTTCTATGATGTATTTCTACTGCAGGTACAGGGCCAACGGCGCTGGAGTATCAGCCGGAAGCAGCATGCACAAACAGTCAAACAGGGACTGGAATTGAATCAGGTACGCGCATTCAAACCGCAGCATACCTGGCTACTGGAACCCGGAGACATGCTGTACCTGCCACCGGGTGTGGCTCATCACGGCATCGCCGAAGGTGAATGTATGACATTCTCCATCGGTTTCCGGGTGCCTACCGACGCCGAGTTGCTGGCCGATTTGAGCACCCGGCTACTCACGCGCCTGAATAAGGAGGCGCGCTATTCAGATCCAAACCTGACACCTGCGCAGATGAATCCGGGTCTCATAACCAACAAGGCCCGTAGCGCGATCCGCGAGCGCATGCGCAATGCGATGCGCCAGAACCCGGATGAGTTGGATGAATGGTTTGGATGTTTCATCACTGAACCCAAGCCCTGGCTGGTACCTGCGCCGGTACGCCGTCCTTTGACTCCGGCAGCTCTGCAAACAAGACTATTCAAGCACAGGATGTTGGTGCGTGATCCGGCCGTCAACATGGCCTGGTATGAGTCAGGTACTCACTATATAAAGCTCTTTATAAATGGACATTGCCATAGACTGCCCGCAGGGATGAAGGATCTTGCTATGACGTTATGTGGCCAGCGCATCTATAATGCGGGCATGCTGGCACGCTGGTCAGGTAAGCGGAAAGCGATCAATTTATTGACCGAGTTATATAACCAAAGACTGCTGTATTTCCCCTAGACACTTCATCACATACTAGCGAAACAACCCGGCAAAATTACATGAACGTACGCTCCCCCGCCTATCGTGTATTGACCAATTCTGATCAAAATCGGGATGCGGCCCAGCACCTTGCCCGAGGCGCGCGCAAACATCTGGCATTGTTCACGCGCGACTTGGAACCGGTCATTTACGATAATCAGGATTTCGTGACAGCGGTGCAACAGCTGGCACTGCGCAGCCGCAATTCGTACATACGCATACTGGTCATAGATCCGACCACGGCCATCAAGGATGGACACCGTCTGATTGAACTCGGACGGCGACTTAGCAGTTTCATCGAATTCCGCCGCCCAACACCGGAACAAACGAAGCGTTCCGATACATTCATGATCATCGATGAAACCGGTCTGCTGTATCGCCCATTGACTGAGCGTTATGAAGGCTTCGCTGATCCGGATAATGCCTTCGAGGCACGGCTGCATCTACGCGAATTTGACGCCATGTGGGAGCAGTCCGAACCTGAACCAGAATTCCGGCGCTTGGGACTGTGAATCGATGACCCGAGGTTTACGCTGCCAGACGCTCACTTCCAGACGCTTGCGGACATGACCTGGAATCCGCATGTCACCGTGGCCGCGATCACTCAGCAGGAAGATCGCTTCCTTATGGTGGAGGAGAAAATACGCGGCACGCTGGTGATCAATAATCCCGCTGGTCATCTGGAAGAACATGAAAGTATCGTGGATGCCGTGCAGCGTGAGACTTTGGAGGAAACCGGTTGGGAATTTAAACCCGATGCAGTCACTGGCATATATCTATGGAAAAGCCCGAGCCTGGAGACGACATATCTGCGCATCGCTTTCTGTGGCCGCTGCCTGCATCACCATCCTGGCCGTCCACTGGATCAAGGCATCGTCGGACCCCGCTGGTACACGCATGCCGAATTGATTAATGGCACACTGAACCTGCGCAGCCCTTTGGTGACGCGTTGTATCGATGACTATCTTACTGGACGGCGATTTCCTCTCGAACTGCTTACCTGCTTGGGATCAATCGATGAGCTCATGAGTGATGTGCGTGCCTGAACCAGAGGTGTCGGCGTAAAATAATGCCATGACTACGCCAAGCAACACCCGAGTGATCGTCGGCCTATCCGGTGGGGTGGATTCCGCTGTCGCAGCCCTGCTCCTCAAGCAACAGGGTTACGCCGTGGAAGGTCTTTTCATGGACAACTGGGAAGATGACGAGGAATCGCATTACTGCACCTCCGCTGAGGATTTCCAGGAAGCTCGCCAGATTTGTGAACAGCTCGATATACCTCTGCACAAGGTGAATTTTTCCGGCGAATACCGCGAGCGCGTTTTCAGATATTTCCTCGATGAGTATGCCGCTGGGCGCACCCCCAATCCCGATGTTCTGTGCAACAGCGAAATCAAGTTCAAGCTTTTCTTGGAATACGCCATGCGCCTCGGGGCGCAGCGCATTGCCACGGGTCACTATGTGAGGAGCGAGAAAACGGTTAACGGCATGCGGCTGTTGCGCAGTCATGATGCCGGCAAGGACCAGAGCTATTTCCTGCATGCCATATCGCAGAAGGCCCTGTACATGAGCCTGTTCCCCGTAGGAGCCATGTTGAAGCGTGAAACGCGGATGTGCGCCCGTGAGGCCGGTTTGGTCAATCATGCCAAAAAAGACAGCACCGGCATCTGTTTCATCGGCGAACGCAAGTTCAATCAATTTCTTGCCAGATACCTGCCCGCGCAACCGGGTAATATCAAGACGCCGGCGGGGGAAGTATTGGGGATGCACCAGGGACTCATGTACTACACGCTGGGCCAGCGCCAGGGACTCGGCATCGGCGGCCGGCGGGCATCACCCGGCACACCCTGGTATGTAGCGGCCAAGGATCTGAATCGAAACGTTTTGATAGCAGTGCAAGATCACGACCATCCTTTGCTACAACAGCAGTCACTCTCAGCGGATAACCTGCATTGGATTTCCGGCGCCCCGCCTGCACCGCGTTTCAATTGCACCGCCAAGAGCCGCTACCGCCAGCTGGACCAGGCTTGCCGTGTGACGGTTGTGGATGCACACCATTGCCGGGTGGAATTCGAACAGCCACAAAGGGCCATGACGCCTGGACAATACGTCGTCTTCTATCAAAACGATGTCTGCCTGGGCGGAGGCGTCATATACCAGGTGGGACTGGCCGCCAACAACAGCTTGTCAAGCGCTGGCATACGCGCACGCACAGCGGCATGATCCGGACACTATCAGATCGGGTGCTGGCGCTGGCGGGCGTGGTCCAGGCAGCTGCTCTGGTCAACGATGTGGCTACCGGCCAGCGAGCCGATGAGAATTTTTTGAATTCGACCCTCGGCAGTATCCTAAAGACTGAAGCCGCGGATGTTCCTGAAGTATATGGCGGCATCCCTAGGCTCAGTTTCGGCTTGCAGCGGCTGGCCGGCTTGCTGGGAGACCAGCACAACTCGGCTGATGTAGTGATACTGCGTTATACGCTGAGCCTGCTGCAGCTGCAGGGCAAGGTCATGCGCCGGCGCGCGCTCAAGCAAGTGCTCGAAGACGGCATCAGACGCGCACGCGATCAGTTCCGTCATTTTGGACCCACGCATGCGAACGTACTGGCGAATCTCGCGGATACTTATCTGCACAGTGCCGGCACTATCCAGCCGCGCATCATGGTCACGGGTGATGCGCTGCATCTGCAGAACCAGCGCATCATCAACATGGTGCGTAGTCTGCTGCTCGGGGGATTGCGTTCGGCGGTACTCTGGCGCCAGTGTGGTGGCTCCCGTTGGATGTTGTTATTCATGCGCGCGAGCTTGCAAAAAGAAGCGCAGCGTTTGTTACGTGAATCCAGTCGCTATGCCTGAGCTGCCGATTGTGCGGTCTTTGAATTATAATATTGCTTCACGTTAAATTCCGGCTTACGCCAATAACGTCACTGCGCCAGCAGCCGGCAGGCATATTGCTTCTCATCATGGAGTCGTTATGAAAGACAGCTTCAATGCACGCGCCACGCTCACCGTCAGCGGCAAACACTACGAAATTTTCAGGCTCGATGCGCTGGAGAAGAAACACATGGTTTCACGCCTGCCCTACAGCCTCAAGATACTGCTGGAAAATCTTTTGCGCCTGGAAGACGGGGTGACGGTGACCGCCGCGGATGTGGAAGCCCTGGCCAACTGGAAGCCCAAGGTCGAATCCGATAAAGAAATTGCTTTTACACCAGCGCGCGTGCTGATGCAGGATTTCACCGGGGTGCCGGCAGTTGTTGACCTGGCTGCCATGCGTGATGCCATGCGAAAGCTGGGGGGCGATCCGAAGAAAATCAATCCACTGTCACCGGCAGAACTGGTCATCGATCATTCCGTGCAGGTCGACTACTACGGCCATCCAGATTCGCTTGCCAAGAATGGCGAGATGGAGTTCGAACGCAATAAAGAACGCTACTCTTTCCTTAAATGGGGCCAGAAATCGTTCCAGGATTTCAAGGTGGTGCCGCCAGATACCGGCATCTGCCACCAGGTGAATCTGGAATATCTCGCCCGCGTGGTCTTCGAACGCAAAGTCGATGGCATATTGCAGGCCTATCCCGATACCCTGGTGGGCACCGATTCGCACACCACCATGGTCAACGGCCTGGGGGTCCTCGGATGGGGTGTGGGTGGCATTGAAGCCGAGGCCGCCATACTCGGCCAACCGGTAACCATGCTGATACCTCAGGTCGTCGGAGTGCGGCTCAGCGGCAGCTTGCCGGAAGGCACGACTGCCACGGATCTGGTGCTCACAGTCACCGAGCTGCTGCGCCAGCAAGGTGTAGTGGGCAAATTCGTGGAGTATTTCGGACCCGGAGTCTCGAATCTGCCGCTGGCCAACCGCGCGACTCTCGGTAACATGTCACCCGAGTTCGGTTCCACTTGCGCCATCTTCCCCGTCGACAAGGAGACCCTCAGCTATCTGCAACTCACGGGCCGCAGCCGAGAACATGTTCAGCTGGTGGAAACTTACGCCAAAACCCAGGGTTTGTGGCACCAACCCGGACAAGCTGTGGCTGAGTACAGCGCGGTGCTGGAACTGGATCTTTCGAGCATCGAACCCAGCATCGCCGGACCAAAACGCCCGCAGGACCGTATCCCGCTGAGATCGGCCAAAAGCGTCATCGCAAAACACATCGCCGGTCTGGCGACAGAACGCACCCAGCGCAACGGTGGGATATCACGCTTCGAAAATGAGGGTGGCGCCGTCAAGTCTGCTGAACAAAAACCCGAAAAGTCAGGCAGCGCTGATGTTTCGTTGGGTGACCAGGCATTCAAGATGACGGATGGCGATGCCGTGATTGCTGCCATCACCAGTTGCACCAACACCTCCAACCCGGAAGTCATGATCGGTGCTGGTCTGCTGGCGCGACGCGCGCGCGCCAAGGGTCTGAAACCGAAGCCTTGGGTAAAGACCAGCCTCGCTCCCGGTTCCAAGGTAGTGACCGATTATCTGAAGAAAAGCGGTTTACTCGATGATATGGCCGCCTTGGGTTTTGACCTGGTGGGCTACGGCTGCACTACCTGTATCGGCAATTCCGGCCCGCTGCGTCCTGAGATCAGTGACGCCATACGCAAAGGCGACCTGTCCGCCAGCGCCATCCTGTCCGGCAACCGCAATTTCGAGGGCCGCATCCACCCTGAGGTCAAGATGAACTTCCTGGCGTCACCACCGTTGGTGGTCGCCTATGCCCTGGCCGGGAGCATGCATGTTGATCTGCTAAATGACCCGCTGGGCACCGGCAAAGACGGCCGACCTGTCTACCTCAAGGATATCTGGCCAAGCCACAAGGAGATCTCGGATCTTATCGCCGCCAACATCGATTCAGGCATGTTCGACCAGGTGTACGGGCAGGTGTTCGACGGCGACAGGAACTGGAACAGCCTCAAAGTACCGACAGGTGAGATTTATCATTGGGAAGAGGATTCGACTTATGTACGCAATCCCCCCTACTTCGAGGGCATGCGCATGCAGCCACAAGCCGTGGGTGACATTCATGGCGCTCGTGTCCTGGCGTTGCTGGGAGACTCCGTTACCACCGACCACATCTCGCCGGCCGGTAACATCAAGAAAGACAGCCCCGCCGGCCGCTATCTGATCGAACACGGCGTGCAACCAAGGGATTTCAATTCCTATGGTTCACGCCGCGGCAACCACGAAGTGATGGTTCGCGGCACCTTTGCCAATATCCGCCTGCGCAACCTGCTGGCGCCAGGCACCGAAGGCGGCGTCACCACCTATATTCCCACTGACGAAGTCATGAGCATCTACGATGCCTCCATGAAATATCAGAAAGACAAGACACCCTTGCTGGTGATCGCCGGCGAGGAATACGGCAGCGGCTCCTCGCGCGATTGGGCCGCCAAAGGCACCCTGTTGCTGGGCGTACACGCCGTGATCGCCAAGAGTTTTGAGCGTATCCACCGCTCCAACCTCATCGGCATGGGCGTATTGCCGCTGCAATTCAAAAAAGGCGAGGATGCCAAATCACTGGCGTTGACCGGCAAGGAAGAATTCTCCATCGAGGGACTGGATAACGGAAACGCCAGGGAAGTCGTCGTCAAGATCAAGAGCACGGATGGCAAAGCTAAAACTGTCAAAGTGCATGTGCGCCTGGATACGCCCAAGGAACGGGATTACTATCGCAACGGCGGCATCCTGCAATACGTTCTGCGCCAACTCGCTGCTTGATGCAGCAGCTTCAGGATTTTTATATCACATTGAAAAACCGCCGCATTCGTAAGGATTGCGGCGGTTTGGATCAAGTAGAGGTCAATATTATTTAGCCTGCTCGGTCTTCCATACCTCTGGCTGCCACTTACCGGAAGCTTCAAATTTAGCGCCGATATAGTAGGCATTGCCGGCTTCCACGCTGATCTTCAGCTCATGGGTCTCCTGGCCGTAGACTGCGTTGCGTTGCAATCCCGGAACATCAGCCAGATTCACCTTCCCAAGTTTGATCTTGAAGACATATTCACCCGGCTTGATCCACAGCACACCCTGGTTCGAGCGGTTGGTGAGTTTCCCGTCGACTGACCAGATCCTCACCGGCCAAAGCTGATTGGCGGTCTGGCCGACGTCCAGATACAGTACTGCATGGGGTTCGGTGCGTGAGCCCACGAAGGGCGAGGCCACCGCCGTGGCACACATCACCGCCAACAGCATACCGGCCAGCGATCCAATCGAGCCGCGTAACAAGGTATTCATCCTGCACCTCCTCCGGAGCCGATCCGGATATCGAAGAAAGACACTATAAATCATGTCTGTGATATTAGACATCTTTACTCAATCCATGTTCCACCGGACGCGACGGATCGCGTATCCATTCGCTCCAGGAACCGGCATAAAGCCGGCCACCCGGCATTCCAGCGACTTCCATGGCCAACAGGTTATGGCAGGCCGAGACCCCTGAACCGCACATGCACACGCTATCCACAGGTGCAACTCCTGCCAGAGCTGCTTCAAAGCGCTGCCGCAATACACCGGGTGATTTGAAGCAGCCATCGCTATTAACGTTTCCGGTGAAAGGCAGGTTGACAGCGTCCGGCACGTGCCCGGCCACGGTATCGATGGGTTCCTCATCTCCACGGAAACGGCTCGGTGCCCTGGCATCCAGCAGTCGGCTGATGCGTTCTCTTGATAGTTTTTCAACCTCAGGAGTTCCGACCCAGAGGGCATGGTCAGGGTGTGGTTGAAAATCGCCGGCTGACATACTCATTGGAATCGCTTGAGTGATGGGTCGCCTTTCTTCAAGCCATTTATTGATTCCACCATCCAATACCGCCGCCTGTGGATGCCCCAGCCAGCGCAGCAGCCACCATAGCCGTGCCGCAAACGCACCACGCACGTCGTCATAGGCCACGATCTGACTGCTGTCAGACACACCCGTGTTTCTCAATTTCTCCGCCAGTAATTCCGGAACCGGCAAGGGATGCCGGCCGGATTCCGAGGTCTGTGGTCCTGACAGATCACGATCCAGATGCAGGTAATGTGCGCCAGGGATATGGGCGATGCGATAGCGGCGTTCGCCCTCCTCCGGCTTATTCAGCACAAACCTGCAGTCAAACAGGCGCCAGCCGGAAGCCAAGTTGCTTGCCAGCGTTTCGGTATCCACCAGGGTGGTATAGATCATGGCGCGCCGTCCAGTCCCTCAGCCATGGAAAGTATACCGGGCTGGGTAGCATAACAACTTGCAATGCTTATGTAGTTTCAACCCAGGCGGGCACATCGCGCCATGCTTCGCCCAGCTGCTCATCCAGTTCACGCCAGCGAGGTTCATGCTGCGCTACGTACTTCCAGAAACGCGCCGAGTGATCCAGTACCCGGGTATGCATCAGCTCGTGTACCAGCAGGTAACGCACCAGCTCGGGTTCCAGGAACAGCAGCTTATAACTCAGGCTCAAAGTGCCATTCGAGGAATAACTCCCCCAGCGGCTTTTCTGTCCGCGTATCTGTAACTGGTGATAGCGGCATCCGAGAGCCGCTCCCATACGCTGAGCCTTGACTACGAGGTGCTCACGTGCGTGGCGCTTCAGCCAACTGCGCAATGCCATGCGGCATGCAGCCTCATCCCCGGAGTGGTGCACGATCAATGTGTGCGCACGCGAAATTATGCGTGCCTGTTTTGCAGAGCTGCGCCGGTAGCGCACCTCCCAATGCTCGCCCAGGGCGAGTAGATCCAATGCTTCCGGCAGGCGGCGATCCGCATCAACGATTTGCGACTGCATGCGTTCCCAGGTAGTGCGTATCCACTTGCGCTGACGGGTGAGAAATGAGCGCACGCGTTGTTTGCTGGTGCGTGTTGGTATCACGACCTCGATACCCTGCCAGGGTGTGATACGCACCTGCAGTTGTTTGACGCGGGCACTGCGCCGCCAATGATATGACATTAAATCAGACATGCGATAAACCCATAATGATTCGAGCTGGTCTGGTTAAATCGGCCCTGACTTTATTCCGCCGATTGTTCGCGCGCACCAACCACGGTGGATTCTGATTCAAAATACTCCGGAATCATGAATTCAAACTCATGCCGATGAATGGCGACGATATCCCCGTGTTTCAGGGCACGATCAGCCATGATGCGTTCCCCGTTCACGAATGTGCCATTGATGCTGCCCTGGTCCATTATCCAGAAGGAATGACCGCGCCGTTCGATGACAGCGTGGCAGCGCCCCACGGTCTTCTCCTTGACCAGGACATACTGGACCTCCGGATCATAACCGGCTACGCGCCCCAGAAGCGTTGAGCGTTCGGCCAGCTCGAAACGTTTAATGTCGTTGGGATTGCTGATGTCATAGAGCACAGCCCGCGGCCCTTCGCCGAAATGCAACAGCGGTTTTATAGTTGTTTTTGGAACGCGGATGTGGCGCACGATGTTCCAGGCTGCGTAGATGCCGACGGATGCCGCCAGCAGCGCCAGCAGTCCGATAAGCCACACCCATCGCGTGTGCGTCGCTTGATTATTCTGGCGCGTCAATGGCGTGTTGAACTGCGCAGGAACAGAGGCACCTGCGAGCGCAGATGGAGCAATCTGGCTGGGAGTTATCAGCATAGTTGCCGAGCTACTGCTCAGCATGCTGGCGCTGATGCGCTGAAACACGCCTGACAGGTCAGAATCATGGGCGATCTGGAAAGCGTTGCCACCGGTACCGAGTGTCAGCACTTGCAGGGTCTTGTAAGTGGTGTTCGACGTAAATGTGATGCCATATATGCGCACATGGTTATAGACAGCCGTGGGCATCTGCGCCTGCATGATCCAGCTGATCTGCTCTTTATTGGCAGTTGCATCGCTCAAGTTCTCGATATCATTGGTGATCAGAACGATATTTTTCTGGGTAGCGCTGTCTTCATTATTGATGATCTCTGCGAGCGCCTGGTTAATACCAGCGGCGGTATCGGTGATCTGGCCTCGGTAATCGAGGCGCCGCAACGCCTTGCTGACCTGATCGCGGGTGGCATCGCTGATGGCTGACAGCGGCACTTGTACCACAGGTGTTTTCCCATAGGTGATGACCGCAAAACGCGTATCCGGACCGCGGCTATTGGCGAAATCGATCACGGCCTGGGTGATGGCCTTGGAATTCGCTTGCAGGCTGTCGGAATTGGCCAGCAACACCACCACGTCCTGAGCTGCCCAGGCCTTCAGGCTGAAGATGCATAGTGCCGACACCATCAGCGTGATGCGCACATAGCGTGCTGGAAAATTCCTGGCCACCGAGCCCCCTGATTCCTTAATATTCACATGACCCTGATTTTATTCAGCCTGCCCAGACACCGCTAGACCAAGACCGCCAGGGCCATGATCAGCAGGTAAAGCATGGCGATGAAACCAACTGCCCAGCTGGAAGTGCGCAACCAGGGAATGCCCATGATATAGGACGGCATATGCACCAGCCAGGCGAGCAGGAACACCAGGGCGGCCATGGCCGTATAGGGGGTATAGCCGCCGCTGAAGGCCAACAGCAGGATGGCTACGGCAAACGGCGGATAATTTTCCTTGAGGTTCTCTTGGGCAGCAACTGCCCGCTGAGCCATCTCCGGCAGGGGTGACAGTCCCGCCGTGGAGCGATTTGAGAGCAACCAGCTGGCGCCATAGGCCTGGTATTTCGCGAACCATGCCGGCAACCACGAGAATACATACAAAAGCGTAACCAGAGCTAGGATCGTCATTTCATAGGACATAGCGCATCTCCTGCAACCACTAATTATTCGCATGAGTCCGGATTAGACAGAACACCAGTCGCAACTGATAATAGCCGATACGGCCCTCCGCACTATCACTACGCACGATGCCAGATATCATTGAGGTAAACCACCTCGTCAAACATTACCCGACCGTAAAAGCGGTGGACGACATCAGCTTCTCGGTGCGCCAGGGCGAATGTTTCGGCATGCTCGGCCCCAACGGGGCCGGCAAAACCACCACCGTCGAGATCATGGAAGGCATCGCACCGGCCGACCATGGTACGGTGCATTACCGCGGTGAATCCATGGGGCCGCGTTTCCGCTCGGAAGTCGGCATCCAGTTCCAGTCCACCGCGCTGCAGGATTTTCTCACAGTGCGCGAGACCCTGCGGCTGTTCCGCAGTTTCTATCCGCGTGGCTTGCCGCTTGAAGAATTGGCCAAGCTATGCGCGCTTGAAGACTACATGGACCGCGATGCCCGCAAACTTTCAGGTGGCCAGCGCCAGCGGCTGTTGCTGGCGCTGGCGTTAGTCAACGATCCGGTGCTGCTGTTCCTTGATGAGCCCACCACCGGATTGGATCCACAGGCGCGGCACAACTTCTGGGAACTGGTGCGCATTGTCAAGGCCCATGGCAAGACCGTGATCCTCACCACGCATTACATGGAAGAAGCCTACCTGCTGTGCGATCGCATCATCATCATGGATCACGGCCATATCATCGCGGAGGGCCGACCTGCTGCACTCATGGCGCACCATTTCCAGGATGTTGTGTTGCAGTTACCAGAGGATGATTTTCGTCCGGCACGCGCTGCGATCACCGAAAATACCAAGTCAGTGGGCGGGTACGTGGAAATCACCACATCGGATATCAATACCACCATCGCGGCACTGCTGAGCCAGGGTGTCTCGCTGGCGCACCTGCAGATTCGCGCTCGCACCCTGGAAGATCTGTTTCTGGAACTCACCGGCCGGGAGTTGCGCGCATGATCCGGCGTTTCCTCGCGGTGCTCTATGCCCGCAATCTCGAGTTCCTGCGTGACCGCTCGGCCTTGGGCTGGAACATCGCCTTGCCGGTATTCATCGTGCTGGGCATGTGGCTACTGTTCTCCGGCGGCGAGAAGCCGCTGTTCAAGGTCGCGGTGTTCAGTGGCGGTACGCCATTGGCCAGCCTGCATGATGATTTCCTTGAGACCCGTTTCATCCAGTTCTACAGCGTGCCGGATATCCAGCCGGCCATGCGTAAAGTCGAGCATGACCAAATCGACATGCTGCTGGATCTTCATGACCCGACCCATTCGCGCTATTGGGTCAATGAAAGTTCCCCCAAAGGCTATATCCTGCAGAAGATACTCGTGGGTGAGAAGGATGCACACTACAGCCGCGAATTGGTCAGCGGCCGCGCCATCCGCTACGTGGATTGGCTGGTACCGGGCATTCTCGGCATGAACATGATGTTCTCCTGCCTGTTCGGCGTGGGCTACGTGATCGTGCGCTACCGCAAGAACGGTTTCCTCAAACGTCTCAACGCCACGCCCCTGAAAGCCTTCGAATTCATCGCCGCGCAGGTGACATCACGGCTCATGCTGATCATGGTCATCACCATCGCGGTCTACATCGGCACGGATCTGCTGGTGGGCTTCTACATGTCCGGCAGTTACCTGGCGCTGCTGCTGGTGGCCATCCTGGGAGCCACCTCCATGATCTCGTTGGGCCTCTTGATAGCAGCGCGCGTCAGCAGCGAAGAATTCGCCGGTGGCCTGCTGAATCTGTTTTCCTGGCCCATGATGTTCCTGTCCGGCGTCTGGTTCTCACTGGAAGGCAGCCCCTCCTGGTTGCAACGCACCGCCGAGTTCCTGCCACTGACACAGCTGCTGCAAGGCGCACGCGCGGTGATGCTGGACGGCGCCGGTATCGTACAGATACTGCCGAACCTGTTGACCCTGGCCGGCATGACCATCCTATTCCTGGCTGTAGGTGCGTTCGGCTTCAAATGGAAAAATGATTGACGCCGCGACGCTTGCTTTTCTGTATCACCAACCCCAGTGATACACATAACTGCCAGCGATAAAAAATCATGTTCGAAACTCTCAGCAAATGGCGCGAACGCCGCGCACTCAAGCGCCATCCTATACTGGAACCGGCCTGGCAGCATGCCCTCGCCCACTGTGCACCCGCACGCCGCCTGCCGGTGAGCGCGCAGGCGCGCTTGCGGGTGCTGGCAACCCTTCTGTTGCGGGAAAAATCTTTCGAGCCTGTACAGGGGCTGAAACTCACCGATGACATGCGCGCCTTGCTGGCAGCACAGGCATGCTTGCCGATACTCAATCTCGGAATTGACTGGTACGCGGGTTGGCATGCATTCGTGATCTACCCCGGCCTGTTCATGCCTGAACGCCAGAGCGTGGACGCCGCCGGCGTGGTGCACCGCCAGCGCCATGTCATGGCCGGGGAATCCTGGCAGCGCGGCCCGCTGATCCTGTCATGGGAAGACGTGATGCAGGCCGGGGACCCGCCCGGCCACAATGTGGTCATCCATGAATGCGCCCACAAGTTGGACATGCAGAACGGCGAGGCCAATGGCTTTCCGCCGCTGCATAGCGAAATGGACCGGAGGCGCTGGTCGCAGATATTCCAGTCGGCCTATGTGCAATTACAGAGATTGAACGCCGCCGGCGAGACGCTGCCCATGGATGCCTATGCCTTGCAAAATCCTGCGGAATTTTTCGCGGTCGCCAGTGAAGTGTTTTTCGAGGCCCCAGCGGTAATGCAAGCTTCCCTGCCGGATGTGTACCGGCAGCTTTGCCTGTTTTATCGTCGTGACCCGTTGAACCAGTAGCCTGTCCGGACCCGCCGGGTAGAATGGTTCCCGTGCCATTTTAAAATCCGCAAATACGAATAATCACAATGACTATGCCACCTGTACTCATCGATATCGGCGCGAATCTCACCCACGACAGTTTCGATGCCGATCGCAAAGCCGTGATCGAGCGCGCCCAGGCAGCAGGCATCGCGCAGTTCATTGTCACCAGCAGCGATATGGAACACAGCCACAAGGCGGTGGAACTATGCCGCCAATGGCCAGGCGTTCTTTTTTGTACCGCCGGCACTCATCCCCATCATGCCAAGGATTTCGCTGCGGATGCGCCGGACGTCCTGCATGCCCTGCTCACCAACCCCGAAGTAGTGGCTGTAGGGGAATGCGGCCTGGATTATTTCCGCAATTATTCTCCACATGCCGCGCAACTGGCCTGCTTCGAGGCACAACTGGCACTCGCTGCGAAAACCCGCAAGCCGGTGTTCCTGCACCAGCGGGACGCGCATGCGGAATTCATGACCGTGCTAAGACGCTATCGCCCGAACGTGAGTGCTGCGGTGCTGCACTGTTTCACCGGCAGTGAAGCGGAACTGCAGGATTATCTGTCACTGGATCTATATATAGGTATCACCGGCTGGATTTGCGATGAGCGTCGCGGCAGCCACCTGCGCGAGCTCGTGAAAATAATTCCTGATAATCGGCTGATGCTGGAAACCGACGCACCTTATCTGTTTCCTCGCGATATTCATCCACGGCCCGCTGACCACCGCAACGAACCCCTGTATCTGAAACATATAAGCGAAGTGGTAGCGACGTGCGTGGGCAAACCTGTTGTGCAGCTTGCCGCCGAAACCACGGAGAATGCACAGCGGTTCTTTAATCTGCCGTAAGCATCCGCTTAAGGTTAAAATAGCGCACGATTCTCAAATTCCACCTCAATCCCCCCTCCCTCCGGGAGACGACTAAAGGGATGTAGGAGGTAGGGCAACGCATGGAGCAGTTGCCGAGTGTGCCCGAAGGGCCAGTGAGGGTGCGGTTGCAAATTAAAGTTCCGACGATCACCAACCCTCACCCCTACCCCTCTCCCACGGGGAGAGGGGAACAAATAGCATTCATAATTTTTCAATACACTTGCTGTATTTAGTTCAAGAGAGATTAAATGGACACTCAAAAGATCAAGAACTTCGTGGATAAGACCTGGGATGATTCCATCCTGCCGGCACTCCAGGATTACATCCGCATCCCCAACAAATCGGTAATCTTCGACCGCCAGTGGCAGCAGCATGGCTACATGGAGAAAGCCGTGCAGCTGGCCGCCGACTGGTGCCGCCGGCATCCGGTGGACGGCATGCAGCTGGAGATCATGCGACTCGAAGGCCGCACGCCTTTACTATTCATCGAAATCCCCGGCAGCGGCAAGGACACAGTGCTGCTGTACGGGCATCTGGACAAACAGCCGGAATTCAGCGGCTGGGAATCCGGTCTGGATCCCTGGACGCCGGTGCGCCGCGGTGACAAGCTCTACGGGCGCGGTGGTGCTGACGATGGCTATGCAGTGTTCTCATCGCTTACCGCCATCCTCGCCTTGCAGCAGCAGAACATGCCGCACGCGCGCTGCGTGCTGGTGATTGAATGCTGCGAGGAATCCGGCAGTTTTGACCTGCCCTTTCATATCGAAAAACTCGGCAAACGCCTGGGCGACGTGAGCTTGGTGGTGTGCCTGGATGCGGAATGTGGCAATTATGCGCAGCTTTGGACCACCACCACCCTGCGCGGCAATCTGGTAGGCACCCTGACGGTGGACGTTCTTACCGAAGGCGTGCATTCCGGCGCTGCCAGCGGCATCGTGCCCTCCAGTTTCCGCGTCCTGCGCACCTTGCTGGATCGCGTCGAGAATAACCTCACCGGCGCCACCAAGGTCAAAAGCCTCAAGCCCGTGATCCCGGCGCAGCGCAGCCAGCAGATCCGCCATGCAGCGAATGTGCTGGGCAGGAGCGTGTATGCAAAATTTCCCATGGTGAAAGGCATGCAGCCCCTGTCACGCGATCCGGTGAAACTCATCATCGACAATACCTGGGGTGCGACCCTCTCGGTCACCGGCGCCGATGGAATCCCGGCCCTGGGCGATGCCGGTAATGTGCTGCGACCGCGGACTACTTTGAAACTCTCATTCCGCCTGCCGCCCACGGCCAACGCGCGCAAGGTCAGCACCGAAGTGAAACAGTTGCTGGAAAAGAATCCGCCCTACAAGGCACAGGTTAAATTCCATGTGGAATCTGCCGAGGGCGGGTGGAATGCCCCGGCTGTGGCCGGCTGGCTGGAAGCTTCCATGCGCGCTGCTTCAAAGACCTTTTTCGGCGCGGATGCCATGTACATGGGTACCGGCGGCAGCATTCCCTTCATGGGCATGCTCGGCAAGAAATTCCCCAAGGCCCAGTTCCTGGTGACCGGGCTGCTGGGTCCGCATTCCAATGCCCACGGACCCAACGAGTTCCTGCATATCCCGACCGCCAAAAAACTCACCGCCTGTGTCGCACAGGTACTCGCGGATCATCGCCAGCGCAAATAAACCGAGTTGGGATTCATGCGGTTTCAGTATTGCAGTAGCTCCAAGTGCTGAACGGCAGCTAACGGCTGCGGTTAGAATCCTGTGCTCAAATTCCTTCGTTTGTGTCTACGATAATACGAGTGCATTTATAGAGATAGGTGCAGGCGTCGGTGGTCATCTCTTCTTCCCGGGCATGGCCGCACTCGGGACATGTGATGGTGCAGAGCAGCACCGGAGCGGTCATATTCATGGCGGATCCACCGAGCTACCTGCGGATACAGTTTTGATCCGTGCCAGATAACTTTCTACCTGCTTACTGAAGGTCCCAGCGTCGAGATCACGCCATTTGGGAAGGGGCGGACCCAACTGATCCATCCAGAAATCCGGCGTGGGCGGTTTGCTACCGTCCCAGCGCCGGCCGGCGCCATAAACCATCCACACGTCCCAGGCAAAGCCACCGGTATTGAGGGTCTCGTTGAACCGCTGACCGGATGCGCCGCTCGGATCCCAGTAACGGGACACGTATTTGCCCGGCAGCAGGGAGACCGTGGGCTGGATATCCGTGGTTTTGGCTCCGAGTGCCGGTACATAAACAACGAAGGTGTGCAGGTTTGGATTGTCTTGTTGTGCCGACAGCGCTTTGCCCAGGTCATCCATACCGCGCAGGCACACGGGACAGGTGCCACCGACGATGTAGAGGAGACGCACCTTATTTGCATCGGCATTGAAGTCGTTCTGCAGGCGCTTGAGACTCGGGTCGAGCGTCACATAACCCGCAGCAGCGGCTTGGATGGAAGACGCTGCTCGGCTGTGTCCGCACGCGGCGAGCAGCATGACGGCGCAGCTCAGGACCAGTAGACGGACAAGAGGCGGCATGGCTTCGGCTCTGGTCATCACAGCAGGCGGCTTTGCAGAAATATTTCCAGGCGTCCCGCGAAGATCGCCACTACTAGCACCAGCACGCCTACAGCCAGAAACAGGTTCAGCCACATCAGACGCCGACGCCTGACGGGATCAGCGGCACAGGTCTTGTACGAGCGGTAGGCTCCCCACAACGATACCGCCATCAGCAGCGCCGCAGCACCCACGAAGTACAGTCGATACGGCCCTAGGCGTGCAAACAGGATGGCGCCCGACACCCCCAGCAGCGGCACCACCCAGGGCGCGAAACAGCACAGCCCAACAGCTGAAGCCAGGCTGCTGAAAAGAATGGACAAACCGGTTGTTCCGCCTATGGTTTTGGGTTTCACCGTATCAGTCCTTGCTGTTGGGTAGCATTACACGCTTACAGCATAGACCCTGTACCTAGGTACAGAGTCAAGAGTTCTAGGTGCGGCTCAGGGTCTCGATGATGGGGCATCCAGGGTTGTCACCATGCCGGCTGCAGGCTTGCACGAGGGTATTCAGTACACGCTCCATGGCCTTGAGATCGCGGATTCGACCTTGAATCAGGGATAGCTTGCGTTCAGCTAGGCCACGGGTTTCGCGGCAATGTCCATCGCCTAGGGACAGCAGTTTCTTAATCTCAGCCAGGGTGAACCCGAGTTCCTGGGCTCGCTTGATGAATCGAAGACGGTCCACGGTATCAGGGCTATAGAGTCGATAGCCTTGGTGAGGCTTCGGTGGTTCCCGCATTAAGCCACGACGCTGGTAATAGCGGATGGTTTCGAGATTGATTCCTGCAGCACGGGCCACGTTTGAAATCGTCAATGCCTTATCTGACATTCGCATACCGGGTGCCTTAAACAGGTTTACAATAAATGCACATGAGCGCAACAACACTGGCGCCGCGCGGTGCAATTTCATGAGACATTACCCGTAATGAATACATTAATGGTTCCTAAGGCCTGGACATAGATTACACCATGAGGAAAGCACGCATGCGAAAAGCCTTGGTGATTGCCCTGGTGGTTTGCCTCGGGATGGCTCCGCTGCTGACAGCGGCGGATCCAATGCAGGACTCATCCTATACACCCTACACGCCAGATCAGCTGGACAACCTGCTGGCTCCGATTGCGCTCTATCCGGATCCGCTGCTCGCACAAGTTTTACTAGCGGCGATATTCGTGGATGAGATTGACGAATCAGCACGTTGGGTACGTGCCAATGGTGAATCTGGCATCGATGACCAACCATGGGATGTCAGTGTTAGGGCCGTGGCGCACTACCCCTCAGTACTCAACATGATGGATGCGAACCTGGACTGGACTACCGCGGTGGGACAAGCCTACGCGTATCAATCCACCGATGTGATGGCGTCCATTCAGCGATTGCGTGCCATGGCTTACGCACAAGGCAATCTTGTCACCAATCCGCAATGGCAGGTCGTAGATCAGGACGGTTATGTCGAAATCTGGCCCGCAGATGCCCAATACATCTATGTGCCTATCTACGATCCCACCGTTATTTATTTCCAGCCTGGCTATGCCTATGCGGTTTCATTCAGCATTGGTTTTGCCATCGGCGTATGGTTGAATCTTGATTGTGACTGGAACCACCGTCGCATTTTCTATACCGGTTGGCGCGGCGGGGGCTGGATCGCGCGTTCAAGACCGTATATTCATGTTAGCGATGCCTATGTGAACAATCGCTATGCAAACATTACTGTCAACCACAGCATCATTAGTCGTGCAGTGAATATCTCCAACCTCTCCAGCTATAACAACGTGCACCGGGATGCGGCTTTCACCAGCGCTGCCAGAGGAACCCCCGTCATCAATGCCGGTGCTCCGGTAAACAACAGGATCATCAACAGCAACATCAATACCGGTGATGCGAGCTTGAACCAGTTCCGCGGCCGGGAACCCGAAATTAATATGCCGCCAAGCGCAGCGCGTGCCGTGCCTCAGCCATACCATCCAGCGCGACAGCCGCAACAAGCACGCCCTATGGCACCGACTACGTTCAATCCCTTCACAGGAAATGCAGGCAATTTCAATGCGCATGCTGAGAGCGAGCGTGGACAGTCCAGCCGGGGACAAACTCGCCCGCCGCCTGCTCAATTCCATTCCACATCCAGACGTCCGCCTAGCGCATCCAGAGAACAGCCATGAAAAAACATATCCAGACACGCATGACTAAATTACAACTAAAGATTTCTTTCATGGCACTTCTATTGATGCTGAATGCCAGCATCGCCAGCGGCAGTACATTGCCCCAAAAGCAGGCCCCTGCGGCGGATCAACAAACTTTTACAACGCCTGAACAAGCCATGCAGGCCCTGGTTCAGGCAGCACAGGACAAAGACCGCAAAAAAATCAACAGGATCTTCGGACCGGACGCCGATCAACTGCTGTCCGGAGACCCCGTTGAAGACAACCAGCATCTGGATAACCTCGCTGCGAGTATGCACGAATCAACCCAACTGCAAAAAAGCGGCGATGAATACCTCATCCTGGTGGGCAAGAAGCAATGGCCCTATCCGGTACCAATCATCAAGCACGGTGACAACTGGCTGTTCAATACCCAAGCCGGCATTCAAGAGATACTGAATCGACGCGTCGGCGAGAATGAACTATCGGCCATCATGACTTGCCGCACCTACGTGGTGGCACAATGGCAATATTTCACCGATGGCGACTGGGGACACGACGGAATGGCGGCTTACGCGCCGAGGTTCGAAAGTTCACCCGGTCAACACGATGGCCTGTACTGGGAAACACCACCGGGCGAAACACCGAGTCCGTTTGGCGCGCTGGTTTCCGAAGCGCAGGCGGAAGGCTATGGGCCTCAAAACTCGGCTCACGAAAACGGCTCCAAATCGCGCCACGCCCCCTATCATGGTTACTACTTCAAGATTCTTACCCGCCAAGGGCCGCACGCACCGGGCGGCAAATACAATTACATTATCAACGGCAATATGATCGCGGGCTTCGCATTGGTTGCCTATCCCGATAAATGGGGGAATTCCGGCGTGATGACGTTCATCGTCAATCAGCAGGGCCGTGTTTACGAGAAAAACCTTGGCGCGAACACGGCAAAGATTGCAGGTGCCATGACTACATACGATCCAGATCCGAGCTGGAAGCTCGTCGATTGGAAGCACACCGCCACATCAGAACAGTCGGAGTAGTGATGGGCCTGAACCGGTATCTGCTGCGGAGTTACATAAGAATTATATAAATATCAGTTTTGCTTTATTTTAAAACGATTTCGTTGATGGTTTTGGTCGAAAGCGAATCTTCTGAAGTGCATATTGATATGACGTTGAATGTTAGTTATTGGTGTAGATAACGTACAGATAAATGGCTACTTTCGACGGCGGAAACAGCCGTTCAGCAGCATTAACATTTAACGATCTGGTGTCACTGTGTCCTTCCCTGCCGGCACCCCGGCAGTATTGCGCAGATGGGCCCATAGGGTTTCCAGGCGTGTGTCTAACTCTGTAACCGGGATCTTCTTAGGCCGGCGCAGTGGCTTGGCGAACTCTTCCAGCAATTCCACATCATCGGGACGCCCTTTGGGAAAACTCGCATGCCGTGTAAAGATGATGCGCGCCACGATCTCAACTTCTGGCACCAATGCGCGCAGCGCCAGAACCTGGTCATGCATGACATACAAAGGATTGCGGAAGTTAAATCGCCGGTAGCGGCTGATAGCCGTCCACTGATCCATCTTCTCGGCGCCGAAGATAGCGCCCTCTGCATCTCTCAGCATCAGTACATAGAGCTTGCAGTCGCGCAGCACTAGCGCATCGATGGCGATGTGACCCCCTATCCCATCGGGCAATACGATGTGATGCAGCAACCGGTCAGAGATGTTCCTTAAAGTCGAGAGCGTGTGCCGGCGTGAGGCGGTCATACGGAGCCAAATAAATAGTGTTATCAAACCGGCAATCAGGATCGCGGTCGCTGCCACCAGTAGCCATAACCAGCTGTCGTCAAACCAGCGGTGCATAGGGAGCGATCCCGCTTGGATTAGTGATGTTCTTATACAGAGACCGGTTCATCATCAGTGGCACGGATATTTTTAACTGAGATCGCTCGCTGTTTAGAAACGGATGCGGCCTAAAAGGATATGGCTGAACATAACCCAATCTCCCATGAAACTATAGAACGGATGGGTGAAGGTCGCGGGACGGTTATGCTCGAAGAAGAAATGCCCGATCCAGGCGAAGCCGTAACCGAATATCGGCATCAGGATGAAGCCCCACCACCAATGGGTTACCAGCACGAAGATCAGCGTCAGCAGCACCAGGCTGCTGCCTAGAAAATGCAACCGTCGGCACACTGGATTGCTGTGCTCACCAAGGTAAAAGGGATAAAACTCACGAAAGCTTTTATAGGTTTGCGCCATTGCGCCTCCATACCGGACGCTAGCCCATGAGTACAAATATACCGCGCGCATCGTGCCACACCGCTATGCTCACGATAAAGCCGAATAGCAGGATGGCCGAAACGAACAGGCCTACTCTCAGCCAGCGCGGCCGTCGCAGGCGGAATGCCAATATCCCCAGCACGATGTAGCCGATCACACACAGCAATTTCACGCCCAGCCAGGGGACATGCAGAGGATCGAGCCGCAGCAAAACGGCCAACCATACGCCGAACGCCAGTAACAGAGTGTCTATCACAGGCGGCAGCCATTTCCAGATGGGCGCCGTCAGAGTGCGTGCCATCAGCACCGTGACGCTGCCGCGCCCCACAAACAACAGCAGGCTGGCGGCGACACACAGAACATGCATCAATTTCATATCGGGATACAGCATGGGTACAGGGTTTTAGCCTCGATAGCTCGCAGTTTAACTGTTGCCGGAGTCACTTCAGTCAGGTCTGCACCCGGTTGCTTCCATCGGTTTATTAATAGGACTAAAATAGTCCCAATTAAACGAGGCCGCCCAACCCCATGTTACGCATCAGTAAACTCACGGATTACGGCACGGTGGTGCTGGCCCAGATGGCCGGCAAGCCTTCGGCCGTGCATACCGCCACCGGGCTGGCGGCTGCCACCCGCGTGGCCCTGCCCACCGTGAGCAAACTGTTGAAATGCTTCACCCGGGCGGAACTGGTGACCTCACAGCGCGGCGCCCGCGGCGGCTACATCCTGGCGCGCGCGCCGGAACTGATCACCGCGGTGCAGATCATCGACGCCATTGAGGGCCCGGTGGCCATCACCCAATGCAGTCTCGGCCACGACCGCTGCGGCATCGAGCCGGTGTGCGGCGTGGGCCACAACTGGCAACGCATCAGCCTTACCATCCGCGATGCCCTGAAGACCGTGACCCTGGCCCAGCTCGCGCGACCGGCGGCTTCCATCGCACCGCCTGCAGAGATGCGCGTGGCGCTTTCCGGACTGAAACGCCGCGACGCTAAGTAGAGATCCGCATGGCCACCGAAAACCGGAACGTAGAGACCCTGATGCGCGGCGAGTACCGCCACGGTTTCGTTACCGACATCGAATCCGATACCGTGCCGCCGGGCCTGAATGAAGACGTGATCCGGCTGATCTCCGCCAAGAAGCACGAGCCACAGTTCATGCTGGAGTGGCGCCTCAAGGCCTATCGCCACTGGCTGGAGATGCAGGAACCGCATTGGGCGCACGTCAAGCATTCGCCCATCGATTATCAAGCGATCTCCTATTACTCCGCGCCGAAATCCAAAGCCAATGCGCCCAAGAGCCTTGCGGAAGTGGACCCGAAACTGCTGGAGACATACGAGAAACTCGGCGTACCGCTGCACGAACGCGCCAAGCTGGCGGGTGTGGCGGTGGATGCGGTGTTCGATTCGGTGTCTGTGGCCACCACCTTCCGGAAGAAACTCGGGGAAGCGGGCGTGATCTTTTGCCCGTTCTCGGAAGCCGTGCAGGAACATCCGCAGCTGGTGGAACAATACCTGGGCAGCGTGGTGCCCTACTCCGATAATTTCTTCGCGACCCTCAATTCGGCGGTGTTCACCGACGGTTCCTTCGTATTCATCCCCAAGGGGGTGCGCTGCCCCATGGAACTGTCCACCTATTTCCGCATTAACGCCGCCAATACCGGCCAGTTTGAACGTACGCTGATCGTCGCCGAGGAAGGCGCCTACGTCAGTTACCTGGAAGGCTGCACCGCGCCCATGCGTGACGAGAACCAGTTACATGCGGCGGTGGTGGAGTTGATCGCACTGGAGGGCGCGCAGATCAAATATTCCACGGTGCAGAACTGGTATCCCGGCGATGAGCGCGGCGTGGGCGGCATCTACAACTTCGTCACCAAGCGCGGCGACTGCCGTGGCACCAACTCACGCATATCGTGGACCCAGGTGGAGACCGGCTCGGCCATCACCTGGAAATATCCCAGCGTGCTGTTGAAGGGCGACAACTCCGTCGGTGAATTCTATTCGGTGGCAGTGGCCAACCATTACCAGCAGGCCGATACCGGCACCAAGATGATCCATATCGGCAGAAACACCAGGAGCACCATCGTCTCCAAGGGCATCTCCGCCGGTCACGGCCAGAACAGCTACCGCGGACTGGTCAAAGTCTTGGCTGCGGCCGAGCACGCGCGCAACTATACCCAGTGCGATTCACTGTTGATGAGCGACCGTTGCGGTGCCCATACCTTTCCATACATGGAAGTGAAGAATCCCACCGCCAAGGTCGAGCATGAAGCGACCACCTCCAAGATCAGCGACGACCAGCTGTTCTATTGCCGCAGCCGCGGCATCGATACCGAGGACGCCGTCAACATGATCGTCAGCGGCTTCTGCAAGGATGTATTCAAGGAACTGCCCATGGAATTCGCCGTGGAAGCGCAGCGTCTTTTAGCTGTGACCCTTGAGGGTGCAGTGGGTTAACCCCTCACCCCTACCCTCTCCCACAAGGGGGGAGTGTGAGCGGGATACAGGCGAAGCACCGCTTCGTTCCCGCGAACGATATACAGGGTCGCACGAGTGCCGCGCGACCCTTGGAAGTCCCGGAAGCGGGAATAGGCAGGGGCGTCGCTAATGCGACGCCGAGAGCGGCCGCCCCGGCCAGGGGCTCGAAACACAGTTTCGAGCAGGCATACAGGGATGGGTGCCCTGGACCGCCAGCGAAACAGGAATGCGTAGCGTAGCGGGCCGGCTGTGTCATTAAGAACCAATTGAAATTTATAGGTAATAGGAAAGGCTGAACGATGCTGGTTATAAAGAATCTACACGCCAAGGTTGAAGGCAAAGAGATATTGAAAGGCCTAAACCTCGAAGTGAAAGCTGGCGAGGTCCACGCCATCATGGGCCCCAACGGCTCCGGCAAAAGTACCCTGGTACACATCCTCGCCGGCCGTGAAGGCTACGAAGTAACCGCCGGCAGCGTGACCTATATCGGCAAGGACCTGCTGGCCATGCCGCCCGAGGAACGCGCGCGCGCCGGCGTGTTCCTGGCATTCCAGTACCCGGTGGAGATCCCCGGCGTCAACAACGTGTACCTGCTCAAGGCCGCCTACAACGCCATCCGCAAACAGCGTGGCGAACCGCCGATGGATGCCATGGATTTCCTGGCTGTGGTCAAGGCTAGGATGCAGTTCATGGGCATCGACCCGAGCTTCCTGAACCGCGCGGTCAATGAGGGTTTCTCCGGCGGCGAGAAAAAGCGCAACGAGATCCTGCAGATGCTGGTGCTGGAGCCGAAACTGGCGCTGCTGGATGAGACCGATTCCGGCCTGGACATCGATGCCCTCAAAGTCGTAGCCCAGGGCATCAACAAGCTGCGCGGCCCGGAACATGCCATGGTCATGGTCACACACTACCAGCGGCTGCTGGATTATGTGGAGCCGGACATCGTGCACGTGCTGGCCGACGGCCGCATCCTCAAATCCGGCGACAAGCAACTGGCACTGGAACTGGAGCGCCGTGGTTACGACTGGGTGCTGGCGGAGGCGGCAGCATGAATAATCCGGTCAGCGAAGCACTGCATCCGTATGCCGAGGGATTCAAGGCGTTTGAATCCCGGCATGCTGATAATGCGGCATGGCTAAAAGAAATACGCCGCGGCGCGTTCGCGCAGTTCATGGCCCATGGATTCCCCGGTGAACGCGATGAAGACTGGAAATACACCAGTCTCCGGCCGCTGGAAAAGCGCGGCTTCATCTCGACGCCATTGGCGCCTGCACAACTACAGCCGGCTTTGCTCGAGCCGGTTCTGCTGCGTGAGTTGCCGGCCCACAAACTCATCTTCGTCCACGGCCAGTATATGCCGGCACTCGGTGATGCTGTCGACGGGATCCCCGGCCTGCACATCTCCGAGCTGCGCGAGTCCTTGCAACAGGATGCCAGCGGCTTGCAACCGTGGCTCGCGTCCGAACCCAGCTGGAAACAGGATAGTTTCACCGCCCTGAACACGGCGTTCCTCCAGCACGGCATCTTGATCGAATGCGACGACGATGCGCATCTGGAACGCCCGCTGCAGCTGGTCTTCGTATCGGTTGAGCGGCCGCAGCCCAGCGCCTGCTTTCCGCGCATCCTCATGAAACTCGGCGCACGCTCACGGGCGACACTGGTCGAAACCCATTACGGCCTCGAAACTTCAGCCAACTTTACCGACAGTTACACTCAGATCCTGCTCGGCGACAGCGCCCGGCTCGAACATCTGCGCATCCAAATGGAAAGCCGAAATGATTTTCACGTGAGCCGCGTGACTGTCCACCAGCAGCAAGCCAGCTCATATCAGGCGCATACATTCAACCTGGGTGGACTGTGGGTAAGGACTGACCTGCACACACGCCTGCAAGCATCGCAGGCGCGCACTGTATTCAATGGCCTGTATGCCGTCAGCGGCACGCAACATGTGGACAATCACACCCGCATCGATCATCTGGCACCCAACACTCGCAGCCATGAGCTGTATCACGGCATCCTCAGCGGCCACGGCCGCGCGGTATTCAACGGCAAGGTGGTGGTGGCCGAGCATGCCGTCAAGACCGATGCGGCCCAGAGCAACAACAATCTCTTGTTATCGCGCGGCGCCGAGATCGACACTAAGCCGGAACTGGAGATTTACGCCGACGACGTGCAATGCAGTCATGGCGCCACCATCGGCCAACTGGATGAGCAGGCGCTCTTCTATCTGCGCTCCCGCGGCATCGGTACGGAGACCGCACGCGGCATGCTGGTGGATGCTTTCGCATACAGGCTGATGGAGCGCATTGCTACACCGGAGCTGCGCGCTTATGCCGTCCGCCAGACCGATTCAGTGTTGCCCGGTATGACCGCCGTGATGGAGCAGTCATGAACGCACGGCACGACAGTTTGCATAAACCCGTCGCAACGCCGGCGTTCAATGTGCTGCACTGGCGGAACGATTTTCCCATCCTTAAACAGCGGGTCCACGGCAAACCACTGGTTTATCTGGACAATGCCGCCACTTCCCAGAAACCGCAGTCGGTAATCGACGCGGTCTCGGATTACTACCAGCGCTACAATTCCAATGTGCACCGTGGCGTGCATCTTCTAAGTGAACAGGCTACCGCGGCCTATGAGGGCGCGCGTGAGAAACTGCGGAGCTTCATCCACGCCGCATCCACAAAAGAGATCATCTTCGTGCGCGGCACCACCGAAGCCATCAATCTGGTGGCCCAGAGTTATGGCCGCAGCCGTTTCCGGCCCGTTGAAGAGATCATGCTCTCGGAAATGGAACACCATTCCAACATCGTGCCCTGGCAGCTGCTGTGCGAACAGAGCGGCGTGGTGCTCAAGATAATTCCCATCAACGATGCCGGCGAACTGCATCCCGGAGCCTATGAGAAACTCTTCAGCCCGCGCACCCGGCTGGTGGCGATAACGCAGGTCTCCAATGTGCTGGGCAGCATCAACCCTGTGAAGCTGATGATCGCCCAAGCGCATCAACACGGCGTACCGGTGTTGCTGGACAGTGCCCAGGCTGTACCTCACCTACCAGTGGATGTTCAGAACCTGGACTGCGATTTCTTTGCGTTCTCCGGCCACAAAATGTTCGGCCCTACCGGCATCGGCGTGCTGTACGCAAAAGAAAAATTACTCACCGACATGCCGCCCTACCAGGGCGGCGGCGAGATGATCCGCACGGTGCGCTTCAGCGGCAGCACCTGGAACGAGCTGCCACACAAGTTCGAGGCCGGCACGCCGGACATCGCCGGCGCCATCGGCCTGGGTGCGGCAGTGGATTACCTAGAAACCATCGGCATGGCGTCCATCCGCGATTATGAGCGCGAACTGCTGGAATATGGCACCCAACGCCTGCAGACGGTGGAAGGCCTGAAGCTCGTGGGCACTGCGCGGCACAAGGCCGGAGTGCTGTCCTTCGTGATGGACGGCATCCATCCTCATGACATCGGCACCATCGTGGACCAGGAAGGCGTCGCCATCCGCACCGGCCATCATTGCGCCATGCCGGTGATGGAACATTTCCACATCCCCGCCACCGCCCGCGCCTCCCTCGCCTTCTACAACACCCGCGAGGATATCGATGCGCTGGTGCAGGCGCTAGGCAAAGTCCGCGAGGTATTCCGCTGATGGAACTCAAGGATCTCTACCAGGATGTGATCGTGGACCACAACCGCAACCCGCGTAACTTCCGCAAGATCGCCGATGCCACCAGTGTTCAGGAGGGCTTCAACCCCCTGTGCGGTGACAAGCTTACGGTGTATCTCAAACTCGACGGCGACCGCATCCGCGACCTGAGTTTCGAAGCTTCGGGTTGCGCCATCTCCATGGCCTCGGCCTCGCTGATGAGCGAGGCGCTCAAAGGCAAGACCATGGTGGAAGCCGAGCTGCTGTTCGAGAAGATGCATGCGCTACTCACCATCGAAGATCAGAACCGTGATCTTGAGTCCCTGGGCAAGCTCGCGGCCCTCTCGGGTGTGCGTCAATATCCCTCGCGGGTCAAATGCGCGACACTCTGTTGGCACACATTGAAGAATGCGTTGGAACATCCCGGAACTCAGCCGGTCTCCACGGAATAACCCATGTACGATCGCGATCCCGTCATCCTGAAACGCGCCTGTGAAGCCGCCATGATCCCGGCCGGAACCCGCGTAATCATTCCGGAAGGCGCCGAAGTGAACCTGGCGCAGTCCCTGGGCGGCAGTTTCACCGTGTATGTGGACGGCAACCTGCTGCGCATTGCCGGCAAGGATGCGGATGCTCTCGGTCTGGAACCGCCGCCAGTACCTACCCTGCCAGAGAACCATACTGATTCAGATGTGGAGAAACTGGTGTGGGAGCAGATGAAGACCTGCTACGACCCGGAGATCCCCATTAACATCGTGGACCTGGGGCTGGTGTATGCATGCACGCTCAGCGATGCCGGCGACGGCAAGAAACACGTGGACGTGAAGATGACCCTGACTTCACCGGGCTGCGGCATGGGTAATATCCTGTCGGCGGACGTGCAGCAGAAGATCGAAACGGTGCCGCTGGTGAAAGACGCGCATGTGGAACTGGTGTTCGACCCACCCTGGAGCCGCGAGATGATGTCGGATGCGGCTAAACTACAGACCGGCATGTACTACTAAACGAAATATGTCTTTTGTTCCAAATCTGAATTTTCTGATATATCACATCCCCTCACCCCTTGTGGGAGAGGGCGAGACGCGCAGCGGCGAGCGGGCTGCCAGGGATGGTAGCCCTGTACTTTCTGGCGGAGCGGGATTGCGGAGCCTGAAAGAGGGTGAGGGGTAATTAAGGTTATGGCTGATTGGGTCAACGTTGGTTCCCTCGAAGAGATTCCGCCAGGTCAATACAAGACCATCGATATCGACGATGTGCTGATTGCTGTGTTCAATATCGAGGGTAAGTTCTACGCCATCGAGGATGTCTGCACTCATGACGGTGGGATCCTCACCGGTGGTCAGATCGTCGGCTGTGTCATCACCTGTCCGCGCCATGGCGCGCAGTTCGATATTCGTACCGGCGAAGTGCTGGCCGAGCCCGCCTATGAACCTGTATCGACTTTCCCGGTGCGCATCCAGGATGGCATACTGCAGGTCAAGGATGATCGCTGGGATTGAAATTAGACTATATCTGTCCGATCAACGTCAACTTTATTTTTCTTTAATCATGATCGCGATTACCAAGCACTGTCCATTGACATCCCGAACAGCATCATCCAGGAAAACTTTCACTTTCTTGCCCGCTAATTCTGCAGCCAGAGCTACGGCCCATAGGCGGTCGCCACTCGTATCGGCAACGCCATTTGTAACGGTTCTGTTGATGGTCGCTGTCACTTCCCCATTGCTATCTAGTGGGCAGGAACCTACTGGGTTGGTAACACCCACAAGATCAATGTAATCCAAGGAAGCTGAACCCGGATACACTGCATGGACTTGTGGCACACCCGTTGCCCACTGACGGGTGGCCATAGCTGAAGTGGCAAAGCAAGTTGCGGTGATCGCTAACATGCCCATGATCAGAAACTTCTTGCTGATCGTCATATAAAAACTCCTCACCCCAAGTGTGATAAATACGCGTGAAATTAACATAATGCCAGATTATAGACAAGGCTTTGGCAGGTGGAAGTACCCAAATTGCCGTACAAAGCTGATGGACAACTAGAACTTGAGCGCGTATTCCATAATTTCGGCAACGATTTTATATTAATCTTTTTTTATAGACTCGGTTTAATTCAGAACTAGAATATGGGAAGGGGCTTGATTTACGGCCCTCCCCGGTGATTCAGGTCTTATAACAGACCATTCGAGCCCAAAAATTAAGCACGATACTTTGTGCACTAACAATATGGATTGTTATAAATTCCACATGATTTTATTAGATTAATTGCACGCCATATCTCCGCCGGACGGTACTAATTCGATAGACGAATGGCTATTTGATTAACACCTGCAATAACAACTTCATGTGGATTAGTGCGCGATACGACATGCGCACAGGGGATAGTTATGGCTATGCCTAGCAGTGAGCCAGTCACGACTTTCGGTCTGCTTCCAGGATGGCATGGTGCAGGTCGCGGATGATCTCTGGAATTGATTCGCAGAGTTTCTACTGCCTACCCTTATCATCTTTGTTTTCATTCTCTACCGTGTATTCACCCTCAATCGTTACGCCACCTTCATGCCCGCTCCGGGGATGCTTTGGATGTACATTCAATCCCAACTTGCGGCGCAGCCACCAGGCACGCAGATATAGGATAAAGAACAGAATAACGCCAATGCCGAGCAGGACGGCGATAATGAAGGCGCCGAAGAACAGCGCAAACACTCCGGCAACTACCAGCAGCAGCGACGCCAAAAGTCTTGCGAACGGGCCTTGCCGGGATTGAGGTTGCATGCCTTGCAGTCGAAACACTGTATTCACATCAGGTTGATTAAAGGAATTTATTGTTGATTTTCGCAGCGGCCAATGTCAGATCAATAGCCTGCATGTCATTCTCTTCGCTGCCGTTCGGCGGCTCGAATACTAGACGCCGGTCAGGTGTGTTGACAGTCTGCCAGCGTAGCGCAGTGGACGAGCGCCGGCGCGGATAGAAGGCGGCTGTGCGGCGATCCAGGGCAGCGGCGATGTGCAGCGGACCGGTGGACCCGCTGATGAACACATCGCAGAATTGCAGGTGATGGGCGAAATCCAGCAGGCCTTTTTTGGAGACATAGACTGTGTGGGGTTCTTTCGATAACAGGCTGGCGATGCGCTGTGCCTGTTCTTCCTCGCCGGGTCCGGCCGTCAGCACGAAATACAGTTTCTTGGACGAGGCCAGTTTGTGGATTAGGCGTGCATAGCGCCCAAGGGATAGATTTTTTGATGAGCCACCGTGGCCCGCATGCACGAACACCAACTTCTTCTTCGCCGGGATCTTGTTGGCTTTCCTGAACTTCTTCTCCAGCCCGGCGATGGTCTTGGCCTTGAACGCCATATAGGGCGGTTTTACGGCTTTGGGTTTACCGATCCCCTGCTCCGCCAGAAATTTTCCCACCATATCCAGGTTGTATTCATATTCCGGCTTCTCGGAAAGGGAGCGGCGCTGCCGGATGCGATGGTTGTAGAACACCTGGGCTAGTTTGGTGGCCGGGGCGTAGCGCTGTGGGATACCGGCAAGCCAGACTCCGAGTCCCGTGTCGAAACGCGAGAACAAAGTGATCACCGCATCGAATTTCTTCGGTATCAGCAGTTTCGCCAACGCGAAGCCGTTGCGCACATCGCCCTTGATCTTAGGATCAATGATAACTTCATCTATATAAGTGCAGGCCTCCGCCAGTGGCGCCGTATAGGACGGCACCAGTACCGCGATACGTGCCTTCGGCAGATTCTTGCGCAGCAGGGCCAGCGCCGGCCAGGCGAGCATGAAGTCGCCGAGCTTGTCGTTGCGGATGACGAGGATTTTTTGCTTGGATTTCATCCACGCTTTTCTAATGTAGTGCCTTAATAGGTCGAAAGATGATTTCGTAAGCGAGCTTATAAACTAACGGCTTTAGTGTAAAAAGAGTCTGCTTCCCCTAGCAATCATTAATAACACTATACCAATAATAAGACAAGCGAATTGCACTTTTTCACATTTTCGGATACGTTTTTCAATTCTGTTCAATTCATCAGCAAGTCTTGGGTTATCACCCGAATATAATTGATCTTCATGCTCTGCCACCCCAACTTCCCGCAGCCACAACTGACTCACGCGATACAATCCGATTAAGGCCAGCTGCTAGCAGTGCTGTCCAGCCGACGTCCCCCTGCTAATCTAAAATTCCGGCAAGCCGCGGAAATACTGAAGATTAGCAAAAGTAGCAGCCCCTCATGGTTTATCCAGTAGTCCCAGAAAGCCTATCTCGGTCTGTCTATTACCGCGTCGGAAAGTGCATTAAACTTGGTGGTAGATGCGCTCGACCAAATGGTCAAAACAAAACAAACTCGCGAGTCGGTCAGATTCCAGCGCAATTATCTGTTAGTAGCCTGGGTAACTGAAGGAGAATCAATTATGAATGGGATATTTGGGATAATCGGCGTTGTTATATTGGCGCTGTTTGGTCAGTGGGTCATCGGGAAGTTTAAGCAGCCGAAGAAGCCACCCAAGGATGCGGAGAAACAACCACAAGAAGTAGCTCAGAAACAGCCTCCGAAGGAAACAGAGAAATAGTAGTATAGGAACTAAGATTATGGATAATGAAATTAACCCCCTGTGGATATTGTTAACGCCCCTTCTGATGTTTTTTGTACTGGTAATATTTTACGCGGGCGCAGACAGTATTAAAAAGGTATGGCGGCTTGCTACGAAGAACTATAAGACTTGGAATCAAGTTAGTACCACTAAAAGCCCAAATCCCACAGATGCTAGCAGCATAACCAAAAAAACATTGTCGCCATTACCTAATGATAGAAAATATACTGTTCTTGTAACAGAAGTCGGGTCTGGCGATGAAATACGAATGACTCTGCCAGCAGCCACGGCAGAAAAGATAATAAATATTATGATGCAAGCAAAAATCTGACACAATTTATATACGCAAAGGCGCCGCCTTAAGAAGCGGTCCACCAGCAGGACCGCTACCTTAATCCGCCGTGCCCCACCCCGCAACTCAAGCTAAGCTCTGAAACCATCAGGCGTTATCTCAGGTAATTGCGCCCTACCCCCTTTGGGACCCGCGCTACGCGCGGTTCAAAATTGCTCCAGGCAATTTTGTCGAACCCAACTACATAGATTTCTTCGTGGGTTCAAATCTTGTGTTCGATACTCGTCGCAGTGGTCTTTATCTATAATAAGGATCCATGCGCGAATTGGCGGAGAGGGTGGGATTCGAACCCACGAAGAGCTTGCGCCCTTGCCGGTTTTCAAGACCGGTACCTTCAACCACTCGGTCACCTCTCCTTGAGCGGCCGCGCATTATATAACAGTGACTTCACCCATATAGGCGTGCAAAGCCTTCGGCACATGGATCCTGCCCTGCTTGTCCTGGCAGTTTTCCATGATGGCGACCAACGCCCGGCCCACGGCCACGCCCGAGCCATTGAGTGTGTGCAGCAGTTCCGGTTTGCCGGTAGCAGGATTGCGCCAGCGCGCCAGCATGCGGCGTGCCTGGAAATCGGTGCAATTGCTGCACGAAGAGATCTCTCGGTAACGTTTCTGGCCCGGCAGCCAGACTTCCAGGTCGTAAGTCTTGGCGGCTGCGAAGCCGGTGTCGCCGGCGCACAGCGCCACCACCCGATACGGCAACTCCAGTTTCTGCAGGACTTTTTCCGCGTGACCGGTAAGTTCTTCCAGCGCCGGGTATGAATCCTCGGGCTTCACCATCTGCACCAGTTCCACTTTCTCGAACTGGTGCTGGCGGATCATGCCGCGGGTGTCCTTGCCGGCAGCGCCCGCCTCAGCGCGGAAACAGGGCGTGTGCGCCACATAGCGGCGCGGCAAACTATCCGCTTCCAGAATTTCACCCCGCGCCAGATTGGTGACCGGCACTTCCGCTGTCGGGATCAGGAAATAACCGGATTCACCCTTGACTGCAAACAGGTCTTCGGCAAATCGCGGCAACTGCCCGGTGCCGCGCAGGGTTTCCGCATTCACCAGGTACGGCACATAGACTTCCTGGTAGCCGTGCTCGCGGGTGTGCACATCCAGCATGAACTGGATGAGCGCCCGGTGCAGTTTCGCCAAGGGGCCCTTGAGCACTACGAAGCGCGCGCCGGCGAGCTTCGCGGCGCCCTCGAAATCCATAAGATTGCCAGCGCCGCCCAGGTCCACATGATCCCTGGACGTGAAATCGAAATGCCGCGGTTCGCCCCAACGACGCACTTCCCTGTTGGCGGTCTCATCGCGGCCTTCCGGCACCGAGTCGTGCAGCAGATTGGGCAGGCCCAGCTGGATAGCCTCCAGTTCTGTCTCCAGCTTGCTAAATTCTGCCTCGGTAGATTTCAGGAGGGCGCCCAGATCGGCCACCTGCGCCATGAGCGGTCCCGCATCCTGGCCCTTGCCCTTCGCCATGCCGATTTCTTTCGAGCGGGTATTGCGCTCGTTGCGCAACTGTTCCAAGCGCGTCTGGATTTCCTTGCGCCGGTTTTCGAGAGCGCTGTAGCTCTTCACATCCAATGTGAATCCGCGGCGCGCGAGATTGCGGGCCACGGCTTGCGGTTCGGTTCTCAACAATTTTGGATCGAGCATATTTTTTTACTTTGGTTTAGAGCATCTTACAAAATTAACCAATATCTGAATATAATTTTCCCTCATCCCCGCCCTTCTCCCGGTGGGAGAAGGGATTTTATTTCCCTCTCCCTTCGGGAGAGGGATGAAGGGTGAGGGAAGGCGTGGCTCTTGTTTATTGCATTTTGTTACTTTGGTTTAGTGGTTTTCTTGCGTGCCGCCTCATCCGCGCTGCGCAGTTCCACGAGCTTCTCCGCGATCTTGATCTCGAGGCCGCGCGCTACCGGATGATAATAGGTTTTCTGCGGCATTGCCTCCGGAAAATAGTTCTCCCCGGCGGCGAAGGCATCGGCTTCGTCGTGTGCATAGCGATAATCGCGCCCATAGCCCAGCCCTTTCATGAGCCGGGTGGGCGCATTGCGCAGATGCAGCGGCACCTCCAGAGTGCCGTACTGCTGGGCGTCCGCGGTTGCTTCTCCGAAGGCGGTGTACACCGCATTGCTCTTGGGCGCGCAGGCCAGATACACCACCGCCTGGGCAATGGCCAGTTCGCCTTCCGGGGAGCCCAGCCGCTCCTGCACATCCCAGGCATTCAACGTCAGCTCCAACGCGCGCGGATCGGCGTTGCCGATATCCTCGGAAGCCATGCGCACCACACGCCGCGCTATATAAAGAGGATCGCAGCCGCCGTCCAGCATGCGCGCCAGCCAGTAGAGCGCGCCGTCCGGCGAAGAACCGCGCACCGACTTGTGCAGCGCCGAGATCTGGTCGTAGAACAGCTCGCCGTGCTTGTCGAAGCGCCGCAGTCCGCCGGAAATGACATCGTGCACCGTGGTTTCACCGATGACTTCGCGACCGCCTTTTGGCTCCGCCAGATCGGCGGCCACTTCCAGGAAATTAAGCGCACGCCGGGCGTCGCCGTCCGCCGCCACCGCCAGTTCATCGCGTAGCGCATCGGAAATTTCGAAAGGCCGTTCGCCCAATCCGCGCTTCTCGTCCTTCAAAGCGGCATCGATGATGCGGCGGATCTCGGCCGGCTCCAACGGTTTCAATATATAAGTGCGCGCCCGGGACAGCAACGCATTGTTTAGTTCAAACGACGGGTTCTCGGTGGTGGCGCCGATGAAGGTCAGGGTGCCGTCTTCCACGAACGGCATGAAGGCATCCTGCTGGGATTTGTTGAAGCGATGCACTTCATCCAGGAACAGCACGGTGCCGACGCCGGCCTGCCGGCGGCGCGCATGCGCCTGCTCCACTGCCGTGCGCACATCCTTGACGCCGGCCATCACTGCTGAGAGTGCGATGAAATCCGCGCGGCAGTTATCCGCCAGCATCCGCGCCAGGCTGGTCTTGCCGGTGCCGGGCGGACCCCAGAAGATCATGGAATGCAGGTGGCCGCTCTCGAGCGCGCGGCCCAGTGGTTTACCGGGACCGAGAAGATGGGATTGGCCGACGAATTCCGCGGCGTTGCGCGGCCGCATACGGTCGGCCAGAGGCCGGCCTTCCTGTGAGGCGCCGGCTTCAGCTGCTTCAGTGGCTGGGTTTCTCACCGGTATCGCCGATGACATCCGCACCGGCCGGCGGCGTGAATTGGAAGTGGCTGTCGGGAATCGCCGGGTTGAGTACCAGATGACTGAAAGTGATGCGCGTCAGGTTGCCGAGCGCGTCCTTTAGCTCCATAACGGAAACGTCATTGCCTTTGAAGCCCATCTTTACGCTCTCGAAGTCCGTGTCTTTTATCTTGGGCGTCAGCCCCACCCATTGCAGGCCCTCGTCCGTCCCCAGCTCCTTGATGGCAAAACTCTTCTCCACGTCGTTGGAACCGGAGAGCAGCACTGCCGGGCTGGCCGCCAGCGTGCCACTCAGAGGTTTGACTGTGATCTGCTGCAGCTCCACATCGTAGATCCACACGCGTTTGCCGTCGGCGACGATGATCTCCTGGTTGGGCGTGGCGTAATCCCAGCGGAAACGGTCCGGGCGTTTGATCTCCAGGGTACCGTGGGATTTACGCACCTGTTGCATGTTGTTATCCAGCACCACCTGGGTGAAGTCCGCTTTCAGGCTATGTACATCCTTCAGAAACGCATGCATGCGCTCGATGGCGCTGCCGGATGGCGGTGCAGCGGACGCAGTGATGGGTAGTAGAGATGCTGCCAGCAACACGGGACCTATAAATTTAAGCATCCTCACCGTGTTCTCCTGTATTTGATGCTGCGTCATCAGCCTAGTCCTCGCCAAAATCATTTTTCGGTGGTGGCGCCGCCAGCACTTCACGCATGCCGTTGGTTTGCAACGTTCCGACGATGCCGGCGCTCTCCATTTGCTCGATCATGCGCGCTGCCCGGTTGTATCCAATCTTAAGGCGCCGCTGCACGCCGGAGATGGATGCGCGTCTCGATTCGGTAACAATGCGCACCGCCTGATCGTAGAGCGGATCCGCCTCCGCGTCCGCGCCTTCCTCGCCAGGTTCACCAAAACCCGGAATCCCCGGCAGGGATTCCGCGGGTCCATGCAGGATCTCGTCCATGTACGGCGGTTGCATGCCCTTGAGGCTCTCACGCAATTTGGCCACCACCTTGTGTACTTCCGAGTCGCTCACGAATGCGCCGTGCACGCGAATCGGTACCGAGGTGCCGGGCGGCAGGAACAGCATGTCGCCATGGCCCAGCAGCGATTCCGCGCCCTGTTGGTCCAGGATGGTGCGCGAGTCCACCCGCGCCGAGACCTGGAAAGCGATGCGCGCGGGAATATTGGCCTTGATGAGACCGGTGATCACATCCACCGATGGCCGTTGTGTGGCCAACACCAGGTGGATGCCAGAAGCACGTGCTTTCTGCGCCAGACGCGTGATCACCTCCTCGACCTTCTTGCCGACCACGATCATCAGGTCCGCTAGTTCGTCCACCACCACCACGATGCTGTACATGGGTTTGAGCGTGGGGATATCCGCATCGTCCAGCGCGTTCAGTTCCTCCGGCTTGAGCAGCGGATCGCGGATGGGTTTGCCGGCATCGATGGCTTCCTTGACCTTTCGGTTGTAACCCGCCAGGTTGCGCACGCTGAGTGCCGCCATCAGGCGGTAGCGCCGCTCCAACTCCGCTACGCACCAGCGCAGGGCGTTGGCGGCTTCGCGCATGTCGGTGACCACCGGCGTCAACAGATGCGGAATACCCTCGTACACCGAGAGCTCCAGCATCTTGGGATCGATCATGATGAGCCGTGTGTGTTCGGTGGTGGCCTTGTACAGCAGGCTCAGGATCATGGCGTTCAAGGCTACGGATTTTCCGGAACCGGTGGTGCCGGCGATCAGCAGGTGCGGCATATGCTCCAGATCCGCGACCACTGGATTGCCACCGATGTCCTTGCCCAGGGCCAGCGTCAGTGGCGAACGCGACTCGTCGTATTCCTTGGATTTGAGGATCTCGCCCAGGGTCACCAGCTCGCGTGACTCATTGGGGATCTCCAGTCCCACCACGGATTTACCGGGGATCACTTCCACCACCCGCACGCTGATGGCCGAAAGTCCGCGCGCCAGATCCTTGGACAGGTTGGAGATCTGGCTGACCTTCACGCCCGGCGCCGGCTGTAGTTCGAAACGCGTGACCACCGGACCCGGGTTTACCGCGACCACCTGCACTTCCACGCCGAAATCCCTGAGCTTGAGTTCCACGGTGCGCGACATGGCTTCAAGTGCGGATTCGGAATAACCGTCAACCCGTGGCGGCTGATCGTCCAGCAACGCCAGCGGTGGCAGTTCCGAAGCCAGCGGCGGCTCGAACAACGGCACCTGGCGCTCGCGCTCCACCCGCGGGCTGGGTGGGACCGCCTTCATCACCGGCTCGATACGCGGTTTGGAGCGGCTCTGTACCTCTTCTTGGCGCACCCGGATGATCTCCACCTGTTGTTCGCGGCTGCGGCGTGCCTGTATGGCTTCGCGCAACCAACCCCAGCGGTTGCGCAGCCGCTCTGCAAAAATGATACTGAAACGTCCGATGCGATCCATGACGGCCAGCCATGACAGACCGGTGAACACGGTGACCGCACTCAGGAACAGGGCCAGCAGTAACAGGGTGGCGCCCAAGGCGCTGAGTCCATGGGCTAGACCCTTGCCGATGAAATCCCCCAATACCCCGCCGGCATCCACCGGCAAACTGCCCTGGCCCACATGCCAGTTGATGGATGCCATGCCGCTGGCGGTCAGCAATGCCAGCACCAGCCCACCGATGCGCATGGCCAGGTGCCATTTATTGACGGGATCGGTGGATTTACGGGTCCGGAAGATCATCCAGCCAGACCAGGCCAGCAGGATGGGAAACAGGAACGCCGGATAGCCGAACAGAAAGTACAGTCCAGCCGACAACCAGGCGCCCACTGGGCCGATGGTGTTATGCACCGGACCACCGGCGCCACTAAAGAAAGGACTGGGATCGCTGGGGCTGTAAGTGGCCAGGCAGGCGAACAACAGCAGGGCTACGGCTAGAAACACCCACAGGGCGGCCTCCTTGAGGCCCTGTACCAGATGGATGGCCATGGGTGAATGGCTTGTGTGTTTGCGCGTCGCCTGCGCCACGGTTTGACCTGACTTTAACAGTATTTTATAACTTATTATATTATATCGTTATTTTAGTAATGCAGGGTGCACTACTTTGCCGGCTTCTACATTGATTCCCTTGAGCAGGGCTTCGTTGTTGCGCCAGTCACCGGCTGCTAGTTTCAGCGCATAGGGGGTGATGGCCGCCGACAGAGCCTGGGATGAGGTGCGCGGCACCGCCCCGGGCATATTGGTCACCGTGAAATGGGTCACGCCTTCCCACACGTAGGTGGGCTTGTCCCAAGTGGTGGGTTTGGTGGTCTCCACACAGCCGCCCTGGTCCACGGAGATATCCGCCACCACGCTGCCCGCCTGCATGGACTTGACCATCTCGGCGGAAACCACATGCGGGGCTTTCTCGCCGGTGATCAGTACCGCGCCGACCACGATATCGGCGTACTTCACCGCCTCGGCGATATCGGCCTTGTGTGGATAGAGCGCGGTCACATTAGGTCCCAGAGAACGCATGTGCTCCATGCGGTCGCGGGAGATATCAAATACCGTAACCTCTGCACCCATGCCCGCTGCCACGTTGGCGGAGGCGCCGCCGGCCACGCCGGCACCCACGATCACCACCCGGCCGCGTTTGGCTGCCGGCACCCCGCCCAGCAGGATGCCCTTGCCGCCCTGGGGCTGGTGCAGCAGGTGGGTGCCTACCTGGATGGAGAGCCGTCCGGCGATATCGCTCATGGGGGCCAGCAGCGGGGTGCGCCCATCCACTTCCACGGTCTCGAAGGCCACCGCGGTCAGGCCGATCTTCTTCAGGGCCTCGGTGAGCACCGGCAGCGCCGCCAGATGCAAATAACAGAATAGCAGATGCTCCTTGCGCAGCAGCTTCAGGTCCGCTTCGATGGGTTCCTTGACCTTGACGATCATCTCGGCTTTGCCATAGACATCGGCAGCCGAGCCCAGCACCTGCACACCCACGGCACGGAAGTGCTCATCGCTGTAGCCGCTCTTGACACCGGCGTCATGCTCGATGAAGACCTGATGGCCATGGCGGACCAGTTCAGCGGCGGCTGCCGGAATCAGGCCGACACGGCCTTCAAGCGGCTTAAGCTCACAGGGGATACCAATGCGCATGATCGCTCCTTTACGCCAAGAGGGTGTTTTCGTAACATGGCCGCCTTCGCGGCCGTATACATCAATGCGGCATAACCCGTCTGGCACCTGCTTTTGGCCAAACCACGCGGGTTGCGGACATCTCCTTGAGATTAATCAAGCTGGGACGACCCAGTAATGCTGCCGCCGTCCGGAACCGCGCGCTTGAATTCCAGCACGCCGTGACCATATCGGCGCCGAGGATAATTATACATGAGTGCCCCAAAACACTGCCGTCTGCTGATCCTGGGTTCCGGTCCCGCCGGTTACACCGCCGCGGTGTACGCGGCGCGCGCCAACCTCAAACCGGTGCTGGTTACCGGCATCGAACAGGGCGGCCAGCTCATGACTACTACAGAAGTGGACAACTGGCCCGGCGATGTGGAAGGTCTCATGGGTCCGGCGCTCATGGAACGCATGCTCAAACATGCATTGCGTTTCAAGACCGAAGTGGTCTTCGACCACATTAACAAGGCGGATCTGAGCACACGCCCTTTCCGGCTTAACGGTGATCAGCATCATTACACTTGCGATGCACTCATCATCGCCACCGGCGCCACCGCCCGCTATCTGGGCCTGCCCTCCGAGGAAGCCTATAAGGGCCGCGGCGTGTCCGCCTGCGCCACCTGCGATGGTTTCTTCTACAAGGGCCAGCATGTGGCGGTCATCGGCGGCGGCAACACCGCCGTGGAGGAAGCCCTGTATCTTTCCAACATCGCCTCCAAAGTCACGGTGGTGCACCGCCGCGACAAGTTCCGCGCGGAGAAAATTCTGGCGCACGAACTCATGGAGAAGTCCAAACACGGCAACGTGGAAATCCTCTGGAATCACACCCTCGACAAAGTCGTGGGGGATGATTCCGGCGTCACCGGCATCGAGGTGCGCAGCACCCAGCAGGAAGATAAAGTGCATAAACTACCTGCCAAAGGCGTGTTCATCGCCATCGGCCATACGCCCAACACTCAGTTGTTCGACAGCCAGCTGAAGATGAAGAACGGCTATATCACCGTGAAGGGCGGCATCGAAGGCAATGCCACCGCCACCAGCGTACATGGGGTGTTCGCCGCCGGTGATGTCATGGATCAGGTGTACCGCCAGGCGGTCACTTCCGCCGGTACCGGCTGCATGGCGGCTCTGGATGCGGAGAAATACCTGGACAGCCTGGCGCGCAAGTAGGAGCGCCTTCAAGGCGCGATGAATATCATCGCGGCCATCGGCCGCTCCTACAATTAAATTTTGCATCACCCTAAGCTGGCAACGTGCGCCTTGAGATTCACGATTCCATTGATGAAATACCCGCCACTGACTGGAACCGGCTGGCTGGGACTAATCCGTTCGTGCGCCATGAATTCCTGGCGGCGCTGGAGCACAGCGGCTGCGTCGGCGCAGAGACAGGCTGGGTACCGCAACACCTTACGTATAGCGATGCTAGCGGCCGTCTCATGGGCGCCCTGCCGCTGTATCTGAAATTCCATTCCTACGGTGAATACGTATTCGACTGGGCCTGGGCCGAAGCCTGGCAGCGTGCCGGGCTCGCCTATTACCCGAAACTGGTCTCCGCCGTACCGTTCTCCCCCGTCAGCGGCCCGCGACTATTGCTGGATCTGGCAGCGGCGTCGGAAAGTACCGCCGCGGTTTTGATCGGCAATGCACATGAACTGGCCAACACTCATGCCGCTTCATCCATTCACTGTCTGTTTCCACTTGCGGATGAAGCCCGGTATTGGGAATCGCAACACTACATGCTGCACAAGGATTGTCAGTTCCACTGGCATAATCGGGATTACCAAGGTTTCGATGATTACCTGGCCGTGCTTTCAGCCGGGAACCGCAAGAAAATCAAACGCGAACGCCGCCGGGTATTGGAAGCCGGGATAACGCATCGGATGTATGCAGGCAGCGAGTTGGATGAGCGCTTGCTGGATGTCCTGTTTCGTTTCTATGCCGCTACCTATGCCAAGCGCGCCCGGCCCGCCTATCTCAACCGTGTGTTCTTCGCTGAGATCGCTGCGCGGATGCCCGATAGCTTGCTGGTAAATTTCGCCTTTTTGGCCGGCGAGCCCGTGGCTTGCGCCATCTTTTTCAGGGACGCGGATACTCTCTACGGCCGGCACTGGGGCTGCGAACGGGAATTCCACAGCCTGCATTTCGAGACCTGCTATTACCAGGGTATTGAGTATTGCATCCGTGAGAGGCTCGCACATTTCAACCCCGGCACCCAGGGCGAGCACAAACTGGCACGAGGGTTCGAACCCACCGCCACCTATTCGCTGCATTGGATTGCCGAGCCCGCATTCCGCAAACCCATCGCTGATCTCCTGCGACAGGAGACCCGCCTGGTTGATGCTTACATACGGGAGGCAGCACAGCATCTGCCCTTCCGCGCCCTGAATGAGGCCCATGACTGAATCTGGTGGAATTGGCTGGATTGAACCGGATAGTCCTGCAGAGGATTTTCCGGACGTAAATCATGCTTTGCATGATCCGAATGGATTATTAGCGGCAGGTGGCGACCTGTCCACGGAACGTCTGCTGTATGCCTACCGCCACGGGATATTTCCCTGGTATAACGAAGGCCAGCCGATCCTGTGGTGGTCGCCAGACCCGCGCATGGTGTTGTTTCCTGAGCAGGTGCACATCAGCCGGTCGCTGCGCCGCTGTTTACACCGGGGTAACTACACAGCTAGCTTCGATACCGCATTCACAGAAGTTATGGCCGGCTGCGCGCAACATCGGACCAACCAGCCTGAAGACGGCACCTGGATCACGTCCGCCATGCAACAGGCATATGCGGAATTGCACCAACTGGGTTACGCACATTCTTTGGAGATCGTCATGGATGGCGAGTTGGCAGGCGGGCTTTATGGCGTGGCCCTGGGTGGCGTATTCTTTGGAGAATCCATGTTCAGCCGCCGCGCCAATGCCTCCAAGATCGCCCTCGCGTGCCTGGCGAAGCAGCTCAGCGCCTGGAAATTCGGACTGATCGACTGCCAGGTGACTACCGAACATCTCATGCGCCTGGGCAGCGTTTCCATACCACGCATGGATTTTATAGAATTGCTTCATCACTATGCTGCGTTGCCAGAACGCAAAGGACCCTGGCAATTGGATATTCCACTGGAATTTTGATGCAGCGCGCTGTCCACAGGATCGATTCGCTGATGCTTTCTCCGGAGCATGCATGCAGCTACTTGCCTGGCAAAACGGCACGCATGATCTTCCTGGGCCCGAGTGCGGGCTCACGAGTTCGTGTTTACAGTCGACTAGCAGAGCAAGGCTTCCGGCGCAGCGGACCTTATCTATACAGGCCCGGTTGTGAACACTGCCACGCCTGCATCCCGGTACGCATTTCCGTGGAGGAATTCGAACCGTCGCGCAGCCAGCGCCGCGCCTGGCAGCGTAACCAGGATTTGAATACGGAACTACGACCTACGGAATTTGTAGAGGAACACTTCGATCTCTACCTGCGCTACATGCACTGGCGACATCCACGCGGCAACCCGGATACACCTTCGGCAGCCGACTACGCAACCTTCCTCACGGGAAATGAGGGCACCTTCTTCGTAGAATTCCGACTGCAGGCACAGCTCGTTGGCATCGCGGTGATGGATACATTGGATGATGCGCTATCGGCCGTATATACCTTCTACACACCCGAAATGCCGCAGCGCAGTCTAGGTACATATGCCATCCTTTGGCAGATTGCCGAAGCCCGGCATCGCCGATTACGCTGGCTTTATCTCGGTTACTGGATCGCCGAAAGTCCAAAAATGGCATACAAAAGTCGCTTCCGCCCTTTCGAGCGACTGACAGCAGATGGTTGGCAAACCGTAGCCTGAAGTAGTCTTGTTGTACATAACTCCCAATTCCGGCAGAATCTGCGCGCCGCAAGCGGGCCGTGGCTCGTTTTGCGTTTCGTTATCACACACCAGAAGAGTATGGCAAAAGAAGAAAACATCGAAATGGAAGGCAAGGTCATCGAGACCCTACCCAACACCACCTTCCGGGTGGAACTGGACAACGGCCATGTGGTGCTGGCCCACATCTCCGGCCGCATGCGCAAGCACTACATCCGCATCCTCACCGGTGACCGTGTCACCGTCGAACTCACGCCCTACGATCTCACCAAAGGCCGCATCACTTACCGCGGCAAATAATCTTCAATTATGCGATCCGGCATTATTTTTCTGGCCTATTTACTTTATTGATCTATTTACAGAAATCGACTTCCGCTGCATTCGTTTGATCGCGGCTATTAATTTCTTTGAGTAACTTTGGTGTAATTACACCTTCAGAAACGAGATATTGTCTTGCTTTAGGTAAATTACGACGAAATTCAGCTAATTGTCCAAATACAGCATTTCTCTGAGAATCGAGATAATTAAATACAATCTTCTTTGTGTATGTGCTTTGAAGAGCGCTAAATCCGCCCTTTTGCCTATACACAATTAGCCGGCACAATGTTTTTAATGGTGCGCCTTCAAGACTAGAGATTTCTGGACGAAACAAAGCAACTGTTAGTACTTTAGCAAAATATGTGTTGTCAAACTCCGCATCATCGATAACATTTACTTTATTCAATACAATACTTGCTCGAGTATCGTTTGAGATATCATTCAATTCAATGGTGGCAAACTGTGTCTCTAAAGCTCGTCTTATTAAATATGCGGATAAGAACCAAGAAACAATCCCGCTTGTGATTATACAAGCAATCAGAATAAATATGTGTCTTTTCATTCGATTTAATGACTAAGAATTAAAAAAATTGATCAAAACAAATATCAACGCTGATAACAAGATTTCTATACAGATGTAACGCATACCATGTGTCAGTTTATTGCAAAGTTATCGGTTGTGAGGGTGTTTGTGGCGGTTGCCCTTTCTTGATAATCCCCTGCTTCTCAAGCGCATTCACCATGTTCTGGAGATTCTGGTAAAGCGTGAGTGCGCCGATCAGCGGCATCACCAATCGGCATGATGGGTGTTGCTTGCCATTCGGTGGCTCGGGCGGCTGTGGCGGATCCAAACGGTTGACGACGAACGTGAATCGGAAGGTCGCGCCGTCAAATACCAGATTCTGTATCGAATCGGCGTAAATTTCTACAAGACCTGGATCATCTACAAATACGTAATTACTTTTAGGGTCTTGCATGTCTGATTCCTCTGCTTTATCAGTGGCTTGTTTCTATATGCTTCGAACAATATCCCTCACTGCCTAACCTCCCTCACCCCAACCCTCGGCAACCGCTCCCGGCGTTGCCCTACCTCCTGCGTCCATGCAGTCGTCTCCCACCAGGGGCGAGGGTGCCAAGGTAGACAGCTAGAAATACACTATTCTTCCGTAACCCGCTTCATTAAGGATGTATAAAGCTTTTGACCGAACACTCTGACTAGGTGTTTAGTTTCGACTCAGTATTAATTCTGAATGCCGCGTATGCCCGATAACTCTTTAATCAGGACTGTGCCGGCGCAGCGGGTACCGGTGTTGCCGGCTCTGATTCGATAGTGAAGTCAAACTCGCCATCTTTGACGCTCACGCTCACGTGCCCGCCCTGGGCGAGCTTGCCAAACAGCAGTTCCTCGGCCAGCGGCTTCTTGATGGCTTCCTGGATGACACGCGCCATGGGCCGCGCGCCCATTTTGGCGTCATAGCCGCGCGCAGCGATGAGCTTGCGGGCGGCTTCGTCCACATCCAGGCTCACGCCCTTCTGCTCCAGCTGGCCTTCAAGTTCGATCACGAACTTGTCCACCACCTGGGCGATGGTGCGCTCATCGAGGCTGTTGAAATGGATGATGGCGTCCAGCCGATTGCGGAACTCCGGGCTGAACAGGCGGCGTATCGCCTCCATGCCGTCTGGGGTGTTGTCCGTCTGGGTGAAGCCGATGGACGGCCGGCTCATCTCCTGGGCGCCAGCATTGGTGGTCATGACGATGATGACGTGGCGGAAATCCGCCTTGCGGCCGTTGTTGTCGGTGAGCGTGCCGTGATCCATGACCTGTAGCAGCAGGTTGAAGACTTCCATGTGGGCCTTCTCCACTTCATCCAATAACAATACACAGTGCGGATGCTTGAGGATGGCGTCCGTCAGCAGGCCGCCCTGGTCAAAACCCACGTAGCCTGGCGGCGCGCCGATGAGCCGCGAAACTGTATGGCGCTCCATATATTCGGTCATGTCGAAGCGCAGGAACTCGATGCCGAGTATTAATGCCAGCTGTTTGGTGACTTCGGTCTTGCCCACACCGGTAGGGCCGGCGAACAGGAACGAACCGATAGGTCTGGTGTCGGTGCCGAGTCCGGAGCGCGACATCTTGATGGCGGCAGCCAGTGAGCCGATGGCCTTGTCCTGGCCATAGATCACCAGCTTCAGATCGCGCTCCAGGTTGCGCAGGCCTTCCTTGTCGGAGGTGGAAACGCTCTTGGGCGGGATGCGTGCCATCTTGGCGATGATCTCCTCGATGTCCTGCGCGGTGATGGTCTTGCGGCGTTTGCCGGGTGCGCGCAGGCGCATGTTGGCACCGGCTTCGTCGATCACGTCGATGGCCTTGTCGGGAAGATGCCGGTCGTTGAGATATCGTGAAGCCAGTTCAGCCGCCATCTCCAAAACCTTGTTCGGATACTTGACCTGGTGGTGCGCTTCGAACTTGTGGCGCAAGCCCTTGAGGATGCGCGCGGTCTCTTCTACTGTTGGCTCGGGCACATCGATCTTCTGGAAGCGGCGCGCCAGCGCCCGATCCTTTTCAAATACGCCGCGATATTCCTGATAGGTAGTGGAGCCTATGCATTTGAGTTCACCGTTCTGCAGCACCGGTTTTATAAGGTTGGAGGCGTCCATGACGCCGCCGGACGCGGCGCCAGCGCCGATCACCGTGTGGATCTCATCGATGAACAGGATATTGCCGGAATCCTTCTTGAGTTCCGTGACCACGCCTTTGAGGCGTTTCTCGAAATCACCGCGGTACTTGGTGCCGGCGATGAGCGCACCCATGTCCAATGCGTAGATGGTGGAATCCCGCAATATCTCCGGCACCCGGTCTTCCACAATCATTAGAGCCAGGCCTTCCGCCAGTGCGGTCTTGCCCACTCCGGCTTCGCCCACGAACAGCGGGTTGTTTTTGCGACGCCGGCACAGGATCTGGATGGTGCGCTCAATCTCATGCTCGCGCCCGATGAGCGGATCGATGCGGCTTTCGCGCGCCATCTGGTTCAGGTTGGTGGTGTACAGCTCGAGCGCCGATTTGCCGCCCTTGGATTCGGCTTGTGCTTCCTCTTCACCCTGTTCGGCAGCGCCTTCATGGCCTTCATCCTCGTGAATCTTGGAAATGCCGTGGGAGATGTAATTCACGATGTCCAGCCGTGCGATGCCCTGGCGGTTCAGCAAATAAACCGCGTGGGATTCCTTCTCGCCGAAGATCGCCACCAGCACGTTGAGGGCCGTGACTTCCTTATGGCCGGAGGATTGCACGTGGAATAAAGCGCGCTGCAGCACCCGCTGGAAACCCAAGGTTGGTTGCACATCCGGATCCGGCTGATCCAGGTGTGGCGTGTTGGCATCGATATAACTCACCAGCTCACGACGCATGGGCTCTATTTCGATACCACAGGCGCGCAGCACTTCGAGCACGCGCGGCGTATCCAGCAAGGCCAGCAGCAGATGTTCCACGGTCATGAATTCGTGCCGTTTGGCACGCGCCTCCTTGAAGGCGGTGTTAAGACAAAACTCCAGTTCTTTGCTGAGCATGCTCATGCTTCCTCCAGGGTGCACAGCAGCGGGTGTTGGTGCTTGCGGGAATAATCGTTCACCTGCGCGGCCTTAGTCTCGGCGATCTCATATGTGAATACTCCGCACACGCCTTTGCCGCGGGTGTGCACATGCAACATGATCTGCGTGGCCTGGCTGCGGTTCATACGGAAGAAAGTCTGCAATATCTCCACTACGAATTCCATGGGTGTGTAATCGTCATTCAGCAGCACCACTTTGTACAGCGGTGGCCGCTTCAGGCGCGGTTTGGTCTCCTCCACCACCAGGCCGCGCTGATATTCCTGGTCGTTAGGTTGCTCGCTCATACAGCAATTTTAGCCGAATTGCGGGCGATGGGTGCCCGGCATTGTTCTGTTACATAGGGGTTGTAACTGGCTTAAACAAGCCTTTTCCAGGTCCGAGTCAGCTTTTGAGCGAGGTTATAGTGCCCGTTTCCTTAAAATATGGGTCCGCCTGAGTGCAGCAGTAGCATTTGTTAATTTTCAGCTCTGGTCACCGCTGAGTCGTCAAGCCCTTGAGGCCTTAACGCACATATCAGTATCATGCAGACAGGAAATTGGAGCCTATCTAGCTCTATCCCGACCCGAGCCTCGACACGTTCGACAACAGCATGCAAATTAGCAGTCTAAACCTGGCGGATGCGCAGATGCGCCTGCGCCGCGTCATGCCGGTGGCGGAGCGGCATCTACCGTTGTTGACCAGCCTGCTGTTGGGATTGCTCATCGCCTGGACCTTGGCGCAGCTGACCTGGGCACTGTTACCACGCCCCAAAGAAGCCACACCTATATATAAGACACATTCTGCTGCGGCACCAACAGTCGATGCCGACGCGCTTGCCAACATGCATCTTTTCGGCACCGCAGAGGTCAATATACCCACGAACGCACCTGCGACCACCTTGAATCTGATCCTAAAAGGAATCGTGGCAGCTACCCGCGACAGCAAGGAATCACTCGCCATCATTGCTTCCAACGGCACTGAAGAAATGTATACGGTGGGTGCGCAACTGCCCGGTGGCGCTCAGATTCAGTCCATACTCCCGGAGCGGGTGCTGCTGAGTGTCAATGGCCGCATTCAGTCCCTGCAACTGCCAAAAGCCGCTGGCGGTGGTGAATCAACAGATATGAGTCTAGTGGCGCCCATGGCCACTCCCGGTGTGGTGTATGGCAGCAACCTGCCGGCGATGCGCAACCTAAATCAGTTGCGTAAAGACTTGATCCAGCATCCCGAACACCTGATGGACGTGATGCGCGCCATGCCAGTGATGGACAATGGTAAACTCACTGGCTACCGGGTTTTTCCAGTGGGTAATTCCGATGTATTTGCCAAGCTGGGCCTGCAACCAGGCGATGTGGTCACGGCAGTGAACGGTATGACGCTGGACAACCCCGCCGAAAGCTTAAACATTCTCAATAACCTCAAGACATCCGAGCAGATTTCCATCACCCTTACGCGCAATGGACAGCAGCAGACCAAGGTATTGCAGATGCAAGATACGAATGGCCAACCAATGGAACAATAACGTGTCGCCAATAATTCAAACGTACCTGCGATTGATTTATCCATTACGCTTGGCTGCCCTGCTATGCTGCTGCACGTTGCTGATTGGCATGCATGCCGCGCACGCGGACAACGGCATAACACTCAACTTCAAGGATGCAGATATCCGCGAAGTGGCGGCCACCATCGGCCAGATCACCCACAAGAACTTCATCATCGATCCGCGCGTACAGGGCCGCGTCACGGTCATTTCCAGCAAACCCATCGATGCCGATGCGGTGTACGCCGCATTCCTGTCGGTGCTGGAAGTGCACGGTCTGGCGGCGGTTCCTGCCGGCACCATGACCAAGATCGTACCGTCGCTGGAAGCGCGGCAGATGCCGAATTCCGCTTATAACAGCGGCACACCCGGGGATGCGGTGGTCACCCAGGTAGTGCAAATTAATAATGTATCTTCCGCACAACTGGTACCGGTGCTGCGGCCGCTGATGTCCGCGGAAGCCCAACTAGCCGCCTACCCGCCTTCCAATATGCTGATCATTTCCGACCGGGCCGGCAACCTCACACGCCTGCTGGATATCATCCAGCGCATCGATCAGCCGACTTCCAGTGAAGTGGAAGTGATACCACTGCAAAATGCCTCCGCCGGCGATGTGGCCCAGGTACTCACATCTCTGACACAGGCCCAGCAGGGCGCTGAAGCCGGACCGCCGTTCAAAATTGTGGCCGATACCCGTACCAACAGTATCCTGCTGAGCGGCGGCACCAGCGATCGCTTGCGCATCCGTACGCTCATCGCGCGCCTCGATACCCCCACCGAGACCGGCAACACCCAGGTGATCTACCTGCGTTACGCCCTAGCCAAGGATATCGCCGACGAACTCAAGACTTTACTTACCGATCTGCAGAAACAATCGAGTGGTGGTACTGGCGCCGCGGCCAGCGCCAGTCAGCCGAATGTTTCTTTGATTCCCGATGAACGCACCAATTCGCTGGTGATCACCGCGCCACCCAAGATCATGCGTTCGATCCAGGATGTCATTAGCAAGCTGGACATCCGCCGCGCGCAAGTGCTGGTGCAGGCCATCGAAGCCGAATTAACTTCGGATAAATCTGCACAATTGGGTGTCACCTGGGCCTCCGAGTCCGCCAATACGGGTGCCGCTCTTACCGACTTCAGCAACACCGGCCCAAGCATTGGTGGCCTCGCCCAACAAGTGCTGACGGCTTCCAGCGGCATTACCAGTAGTAGCGGAATTGCCGGCGCGGCCGGCGTCACCCTACCTCAAGGTCTGACACTGGGTGTCGGCAAAATCGTGAGCGGCGGTTTCAGTTTTGCCGCGTTGTTGAACGCCCTGGCAGCCGATGCCGAAACCAACATCCTCTCAACGCCGAGTGTTGTAACCCTGGATAATGAGGAAGCGGATATCAAGGTCGCCCAGCAGGTGCCATTCGTCACGGGTCAGTACACTAACACCACCGGCGCCAGCACCACCGGGACGGCGGTCATCAATCCCTTCCAAACCGTGCAGCGCCAGGATGTGGGTCTGGAGCTGAAAATCACCCCCCAGATCAACGAAGGCAATTCCGTCCTGCTGAAGATTGACCAGACTATCTCCAACCTCACAGGCAGCAGTATCAGCGGCCAACCGGTCACCAACACGCGTGAGATTAAAACCAGTGTATTATCGCAAAACGGCGAAATCATCGTACTGGGCGGGTTACTCCAAAACCAACTTACCGAGAGTGAACAGCATGTGCCGGTGCTCGGCAGCATTCCGCTCATCGGCAATCTCTTCAAGTACCGCAGCACCACTTCAACGAAAAGCAATCTGATGTTGTTCATCCAGCCGACCATCCTACGTTCTACGGTAGCCGCTGACTATTACACCGGCCAGGGCTACAAATACCTGCGCGAAATACAACTGCAGAATCAAACTCCGGTACAGCTCATGCCGGATGAGAAACGCCCCATGTTGCAGCCATTCAGTACCTTAAGCCCGCCAGCGTCTGCGCCGGGTACGTCTGCACCCGCGACTAGCCATGCCGCACCGGCCGCCGCCAACCCGGCAAACATCACGCCGGCCGCCGCAGCTCACAACACTCCGGCACCCGCCAGCTCTACACACGCCACGACACCGGCTATTGCCGGTCAGGCAACATCCACGCCCGCTGCCGCAGCTCACACCACGATGACGTCCGCCGCGGCCAGCGGCAATAAACCCGCCACTGCCCCGCCGCCACCCGGCGTTCAGAATTAAAAGTCCATGGCCTTAAGCAGCAACTCTGAAATAACGACGGCCGCACCTCCACCTGAGGAACAGATCGCGGTACGTGGCATACCGTTCCCGTTCGCGAAACGCCATGGCGTGCTGGTGGAAAGCATCGATAACGGCGTTGCACATCTCATACACCGTGCCGACGTAAAGCCGGAAACCCTGCTGGAAACCCGGCGCGTGCTGGGCGTACCGCTGGTGTTGCGTGCCGTCAGCGTCGATGAATTCGACACATTGCTGCAGGAAGCCTACGAAGAACAGACCAATAATGCCATGCAGATGATGGAGGGCTTGGACGAGGACGTAGACCTGTTCAGCGTCGCCCAGGCGCTTCCAGAACCGGAAGACCTGTTGGAAAGCGAGGACGATGCGCCCATCATCCGGTTGATCAATGCATTGCTCACGGAAGCTATCAAAGAAAACGCATCGGACATCCACATCGAACCTTTCGAGGACAAACTGGTGGTGCGCTTCCGGGTGGATGGCGTGCTGCGAGTGGTGTTGGAATCGCGCCGCGCAGTAGCACCGCTGGTGGTGTCGCGCGTGAAGGTCATGGCGAAACTGGATATCGCGGAGAAACGCCTGCCCCAGGACGGCCGCATCTCACTACGGATAGCAGGACGCGCAGTGGATGTGCGCGTCAGCACCATCCCGTCCGGTCACGGCGAGCGCGTGGTGCTGCGCCTACTGGACAAGCAGGCCGGCCGGCTGGAACTGGAAAATCTGGGCATGCAGCCGGATACCCGCCAGCTCATCGATGATCTCATCCACGTTCCTCACGGCATCATCCTGGTCACCGGACCGACGGGTTCCGGCAAGACCACGACCTTGTACGCCGCGCTCGCGCGCCTGAACGACCGCAGCCGCAATATCATGACGGTGGAGGATCCCATCGAGTATTACATCGACGGCATCGGCCAGACCCAGGTTAACACGCGGGTGGAGATGACCTTCGCCCGCGGGCTGCGCGCCATCCTGCGGCAGGACCCGGATGTGGTGATGGTGGGCGAAATCCGCGACCTGGAAACCGCCGAGATCGCAGTGCAGGCCTCGCTCACCGGCCACCTGGTGCTCTCGACCCTGCACACCAACACCGCGGTGGGTGCCATCGCGCGCCTGCGCGACATGGGGGTGGAACCCTTCCTGCTATCTTCCAGCCTGCTGGGCATGCTGGCACAGCGGCTGGTGCGCATACTGTGCACCGAGTGTAAACAGGCCTATACCGCCGGCGAACGCGAGTGCAAGGCGCTGGATCTATCGCGCACAAAACCACCGACACTATACAAACCTATAGGTTGTGAAAAATGCAACCGTACCGGCTATCGCGGCCGCACCGGCATCTATGAGATAGTCATCGTGGATGAACACATGCGCGGCATGATCCATGACGGTGCCGGCGAACAGGATCTCGAACACTACGCACGTACCCACACGCCCAGTATCCGCCAGGACGGCAAGCGCCGCGTACTGGCCGGTGAGACCAGCATCGAAGAAGTACTGCGTGTAACGCGGGCGGACTGAAGCAGTGTTGCGTACCGTTTTTTGACATGGGCGCCTTCGAATACACCGCTTTAGATACGCGTGGCCACGAACGCAAAGGCGTCGTCGAAGGTGACACCCCGCGGCAGGTGCGCCAGCAGTTGCGCGAGCAGGGCCTGACGCCGCTCGCCATCAACGCGGCTGCCGAACAGGAATCACAAGCACACCAGCGTTTCAGCCTGCGTCGTGGCATCAGTGCTGCCGATCTGGCGCTGATCACGCGGCAACTGGCAACGCTGATACGTTCCGCCATGCCGGTGGAAGAAGCCCTGCTGGTAGCATCGCAGCAATGCGAGAAACCGCGCCTTAAAAGCATGTTGCTGGCGGTACGCGCGCGGGTCATGGAAGGCCATACCCTGGCCTACGGCCTGGCCCAGTTCTCGCATGTATTTCCCGAGATATTTCGCGCCACGGTAGCGGCCGGTGAGCATTCCGGTCATCTGGATGGAGTGCTCGAACGGCTCGCTGACTATGCCGAGAATCGCCAACTGTTGCGCCAGAAAATGACACTCGCGATGATCTATCCTTCGTTACTCACAGTCATGGCGATCCTGGTGGTCGCGGGCCTGATGGCCTATGTGGTGCCGCGCGTCACCCAGGTGTACGCACACACCAGCCAGAGCCTGCCGTTCCTGACACTGGCACTGATCGGAATCAGTCATTTCCTGCATAATTACGGCATCTATCTCATCATCTTGCTCATAGTCCTGTTCTTTATGCTGCGGCGCGCACTCAAAAAGACCGATGTGCGCCGGCGCTGGGATAGTTATAAATTGAGGTTGCCGATATTCGGCAGGCTGGTGCGGGGTATCAATACCGCACAGTTCACCCGCACCCTGAGCATCCTGGCCGGCAGCGGCGTACCGGTACTGGATGCTTTGCGGATTTCAGGTGAAGTCGTGGTCAATTTACCCATGCGCGAAGCGGTGGATGAAGCCGCCCTGCGGGTGCGTGAAGGCGCATCCATCAGCCAGTCGCTTTCAAAAAGCGGCTTGTTCCCGCCCATGGCCATCCATCTTATTGCCAGTGGTGAAGCCAGCGGTAAACTGGACAGCATGCTGGAACGCGCCGCCATCAGCCAGGAGCGCGAGCTGGAAACGCTCACTGGTACCTTGCTGGGGATCATGGAACCAGGATTGATACTGGTGATGGGCGTCATCGTGCTGCTCATCGTGCTCGGCATCCTGCTGCCGATCTTCGATCTCGATCAGATGGTGCATTAACAGTGAGGAGAATGCTGTGAAAATTTCCGCTACTTTATTGGGTTGCACACTGCTGTGCCCGGCTTTGGCGCTGGCCGCTTCTCCTTTCAATTACGACTATGTAGAAATTAACTATCAGCATGATTCGCTGGGTGATGGCTCGACCGCCAATGGGCCGGGTCTGGCCGTGGCGTATACCGTCTGGAGCGAAATACAGCTGGTGGGCGGGTATGCCCGGTTGAATACATCGGCGCCAGTCTCGGACATCACTAATGACGATTACTATGCGGGCATCCGCGGCGAAAGCAACTTCACAGACAGCACTGATTTCTATACCGATATTTTCTTTCTCGACAATCACAGCAGCTATCAGAACACCAATAGTACCGACTCAGGCTACCGCCTGGCGCTGGGCATGCGTCATCTGTTCAGCCGCTGGGTAGAGCTCGATATCAGTGCCGGGCATAACTACCTGAACCAATCATCCAACGACGGCACCGTGGGCCTGCTGTTCAATGCCACTCGCTGGCTGGCCGTAGGTGTCAGTTACAGCCATAACAGCATCATTAACAACACCGGCAGCCTGCGTGTGCGGGCATATTTCTGACAACCAACCGGAACTTTTCTACAATGGCGTAACTCCACCCCAATACGGGTCATAATTTGTGTACCCCAGGGAGCGAATACCAGCGCCGCATACGGCGGACGGCGTGGTCGGGGTTGTCTGCCGTGTCGTTCCCAGGAGAACAATATGAATAACATGCACATATTACCCGGCCCATTTGTCATACTCGTACTTCTGGTACTGCTCTCATCCTCCGCGTTTGCTGGGACCACTCCGGCACCCAAGGCGCCCGAACAGGATGTCTTCAGCAATCTCAAATTCCGCAATCTGGGGCCGGCCAGCGCCGGCGGCCGGGTCACCGCCACGGTGGGCATTCCCGCAAACCCCAATATCTATTATGTGGGCGTGGCCGGTGGTGGCGTGTTCAAAACCACCGACGGCGGTCTGCATTGGAAGGCGATATTCGAACATGAAGGCAGCGCCTCCATCGGCAGTATCGCCCTGGCCCCGGGTAATCCCAATCTGGTCTGGGTGGGTACCGGGGAAATGAATATTCGCAATGATGTGCTGGACGGTGCTGGCCTATACCTGTCCACCGATGCCGGCAAGACCTGGAAGCTCATGGGTTTCAAGGACGCCGGTCAGATCGGCAAGATCATCGTGGATCCGCACGATTCTAATACGGTGTTCGTATCGGTGTTTGGCCATGTCTGGGGCCCGAATCCCGAACGCGGCGTGTACAAGACCACCGATGGCGGCGAGACCTGGAAGAAGGTGTTGTATGTAAACGATCACACCGGCGCCATTGACCTGGTCATGGATGCCGGTAATCCCCAGGTACTGTTTGCCGCCCTATGGCAGGCGCAGCGTTATCCCTGGGCCCTGGATGGCGGCGGTCCGAACAGCGGCATCTGGCGTTCCACCGACGGCGGAGACACCTGGAAGCGTCTGACCAAAGACATGCCCGCGGGTCCCATCGGTCGCATCGCGTTGGCGGTGGCGCCCAGCAATCCCGAGCAGGTGTATGCGCTCATCGAGACCCGGCGCGGCAATGGTCTGCTGTTCGGCTCCAATGACATGGGCGACGACTGGCAGCAAGTCAGCGAGAATTACAACCTCGACGTGCGGCCCTTCTACTTTTCGCGGCTGTTCGTGTCTCCGAACGATGCCAACAAGATCTATTTCCTGTCGTTCATGCTCATGGAATCCGATGACGGCGGCCATACGGCGCACCCCATCGATTTCCCCAGTGTGCACGTTGACCATCATGCTTTCTGGCAGGACCCCACCAACCCGGATCGCATCATCCAGGGTAACGATGGCGGCGCCTACCTAAGCCAAGATGGCGGCAAGACCTGGCGCTTCTTGGACGGCATGCCCATCGAGCAGTTCTACATGGTAGCGGCTGACGGCAAGACACCTTATAACCTGTGCGGCGGTCTGCAGGACAACAGCGGCTGGTGCGGAGCATCCAGCTCCCTGGCCGACGACTCGGTTAGCGGTGCTGACTGGTACACAGTCGTGGGCGGTGACGGCGAATACGTGGTACCCGCACCCAGCGACCCGGACATCATCTACGCCAACGCCCAAGACGGCGCCATCACGCGCTTCGACATGCGTACCAAGCTTGCTCCCAGCATCATGCCGTACTTGCACGGACCCGGTGCCATCAATGATCTGGAGACCAAGGACCAGAAATACCGTTTCAACTGGACTTCGCCCATCGCGGTATCGCCCACGGACGCCGATACCGTCTACATGGGTGGCAACGTGCTGTTCAAATCTACGGATGGCGGCACTCACTGGAAAGTCATAAGCCCGGATCTCACCCGCAATGACAAGAGCAAACAGCTCAATTCCGGCGGGCCGGTGAACCATGATCTTTCCGGTGCTGAGACTTACGACACCATACTTTCAGTGACGCTTGCGCCTACCGATCCAAAAACCATTTGGGTGGGCACCGATGATGGTCAGGTGCAGGTAAGCCGCAACGACGGCCAGAGCTGGGACAATGTCACACCCTCGGGCGCACCCAAGTGGGCGCGTGTCTACCAAGTGGGTGCGTCGCCTTTCGATGCCGGAACCGCCTACCCGGCTTTCGATAACCACGAGATAGATGACAATCATGCCTATGTCTATAAGACTGACGACTATGGCAAATCCTGGCGCCGCATCGATAAGGGTCTGCCGGATCAACCGGTGCTGGTGGTGCGTGAAGACCCCAATATGCGCGGCTTGCTGGTGGCCGGCACCATGACTGGCTTGTGGTACTCCCAGGATAGCGGCGTCCACTGGCAGCAGCTCAAAGCCAACTTCCCGACCGCACCGGTGTTCGACATTAAATTCGTAGGTCACGCGCTGGTGGTGGCCACCCACGGTCGTGGACTGTTTGTGCTGGACAACATGCGGCCCGTGGAGGAAATGAATGAGGAAGTGGCCAAACAGGCGTTTCATCTGTTTACACCTTCCGATGGTACGGAGTTCATTCGCTGGTCTCGCGGCGAAGGCGCCGAGCCCTCGTTCACCGCGCCAAATGCACCGGATGGCACGCTGCTCGATTATTACCTGAAGGATGAACTGAAAGCCACACCCGCTGAAAAAACCCAACACCACTCGCCAGTGAAAATCGTAATCACCGACAGCAAAGGCCAGGCTGTGGCTACAGATTACGGTCCTTCCAAAGCTGGCGTAAACCAGTTCGTGTGGAGCATGCACTATAACGCGGCCACCCCGCTGGATTTCGAACCAACGCCGGCATTCATGCTCACAGCGGGTTTTAATTCGACGGGTCCGATGGTGTTGCCCGGTACTTACAATGTGGAGGTAACCGTCAACGGCAGGACTGAAAACACCACGGTCACAGTCGGCAGTGATCCCAATCAGAACATCCCCATGGATGTCATGCGGGCTGATCTGCAGTTTGCTCTGGAAGTGCGCAACCAAACCAGCGCCTTCAACGAGATGCTGAACCGTATCGTGGGTATGCAGAAGACCCTGAATGATTTCGAGAACAGCATGGCTGCCAGCAAGGATCAGCAGGCGCAATACCGCAGTGCACTGGCACAGGCCAAGGTACTCAACAAGAAGCTCACGGATCTGAAAGACAGCATCTATAACCCGGACCGCCAGCACACGGTCATGGAAGATGATATCCACTGGCTGTCGCGGCTAAACGGCCAGTTGCAGAGTATGGGCTATGTAAGTTATCTGGTGGGCCAAGCGCCGACGGAACCAATGCTGGCCACTGCGGATGAAATCAGCACATCGCTGAATAAGGTATTGGGGCAGTTCAACGAGATATTGGCAACCGACGTGCCGGCCTATAACAAGAGTGCCTTCTCGTCCGGCGCGCCGACACTGTTGGTGGGTCAAGCCATCAGCATCAAGCCGGTGAAAATGTAGTCGCAGTCAGTTGGATGTATCGAGGGGAGGGCCATGCCCTCCCCTTTTTTATGTTTGCATCGAATTCGATCGCGCCTTGACAATTTAAAAACGGATGAGCGCTGCGCCCCAGGTAAATCCACCACCGAAGGCTTCCAGCAGGATGGTCTGGCCGCGCTGGATGCGGCCGTCGCGCACCGCCACATCCAGCGCCATGGGTACCGAAGCCGTCGAGGTGTTGCCGTGATCCTGGATGGTGAGGATCACCTTCTCCATGGGCATCTTCAGTTTGCGCGCCGTGGCTTCGATGATGCGCAGGTTGGCCTGGTGCGGCACCAGCCAGTCGAGTTTATCCGGCGTCAGCTTGTTGGCCTCGAGGGCTTCCACCACGATCTCGCCTAGCTTGGTGACCGCCACCTTGAAGACTTCGCTGCCTTTCATGTGGATGAAATCGCGGCGCGCGAAGAAATCCTCGGGCTTCTTGGATACCCCGGAAGGAAAATACAACAGGTCCGCATACCTGCCGTCCGCGTGCAGATGGGTCGAGAGGATGCCGGGTTTTGACGCCGGTTCCAGCACCACGGCGCCGGCGCCATCGCCGAACAACACGCAGGTGCTGCGATCGGTCCAGTCGGTCATGCGCGACAGGGTTTCGCCGCCTACGATCAGGGCGCATTTTGCTGAGCCGCTGCCAATGAATTTATTGGCGATATCCAGTGCATAGATGAAGCCGGTGCAGGCAGCTTCCAGGCTGAAAGCCGGACAACCATGGATGCCGAGACGCCGCTGCAGCAGGCAGCCCATGTTGGGGAATACCTGATCGGGCGTGGTGGTGCCGACGATCACCAGATCGATATCTTTGGGCCCCACACCCGACGCTTGCATGGCGTTGCGCGCCGCCAGCTCGCAGAAATCCAGGTTGGTCTCGTTATCGGCAGCGATGTGGCGGCGTTCGATACCGCTGCGTGAGCGTATCCATTCGTCGGTGGTATCCACCATCTTTTCCAGATCCTGGTTGGTGAGGATCTTCTCCGGCAGACCGCGGCCGGTGCCGGTGATGCGCGCGTATACGGATTTCATGCGCCGGTTACCTGTGGTTGAGAAAGTTGCTGCTCCATCAGCCGGCTGATGCGTTGCGGCACCTGGTTCTGGACCTCGAGGATGGCGATGCGGATGGCGCTCGCATAGGACACGCTATCGGAGCCGCCGTGACTCTTCACCACCACGCCTTTGAGACCCAGCAGGCTCGCGCCGTTGTAATGGCGCGGATCCAGGCGGCGTTTGAGCGCACGTAGCACCGGCAGCGCCATGAAAGCCAGCAGCCGAGTGAATGCGGTACGCCGGAATTCCTCGCGGATATACTGGCTGATCATCTTGGCAAGCCCCTCCATGGTCTTGAGGGAGACATTCCCGACGAAACCATCGGTGACCACCACGTCCACGTCTTTCGAAAAGATGTCATTGCCTTCCACGAACCCGATGTAGTTTAGATGGCTGGCACTGAACAGCTTGGCGGCTTCACGCACCTTCTCGATACCCTTGATTTCTTCTTCGCCGATATTCAGCAGGCCCACGCGCGGTGCCTGGATATGATAGACCGAACTCGCCAGTGCTGAGCCCATGACGCCGAATTGGAACAGCTGATCCGGAGTCGAATCGGCGTTGGCGCCAAGATCCAGCATATGCGTATGCCCGCCATGCGAAGGGATCAACGCGCAGATCGCCGGACGGTCGATACCGGGAACCGTCTTGAGCACGAAACGGGCCGTGGCCATGAGCGCGCCGGTGTTCCCGGCGCTCACGCAGGCATCAGCCCTGCCCGACTTCACCAGGTTTATGGCCACGCGCATGGAGGAATCTTTCTTGCCGCGCAGTGCCTGGGAAGGATGTTCATCCATGAGCACCAACTGGGAAGCCGGCACGATTTCCAGACGTGCACAGAATACCACATGATGCCGCTGTGTCATCGGTTCCAAAACTTCGGGTTTCCCAACCAGGATGATATGCAGGAATGGATTTTTATGCAGCATGGTCACGGCAGCCGATACCACAACGCTTGGGCCGTGATCACCGCCCATCGCGTCAAGTGCGATCGTGACGATAGTGTTGTTCATGCTACGGGTATGAAAGCTGTGCGCCCTCGCCTAGTATGCCGACGCATCAGTATCTCTGCATCCATCGCGGGGCATCGGGTATCAGCAAAACAAAAGCTTGCTGCGATGATTTGTAGCTACAACGTGCTCAATCTTTTTGAGCGATGTTCAAGATCTTCTTGCCGCGATAATGACCATCAGCGCCTATATGATGCCGGCGATGGGTCTCGCTGCTGGTCTTGTCGACGGACAACGTCGGCCCCTGGAGCGCGTCATGGGAGCGGCGCTGGCCACGACGGGATGGTGATACGCGACTTTTCTGGACAGCCATGATGAACTCCTGATTATAATGTTTCGTTGTGTAACAGCAGGTTATCCGCAGACAATCTGCACAAATTAATTATTGGCATTCCGCCAATATCCAATCGATCGTCAGCGGCGTTTTAGGACCTCCAGAGCCGCAAACGGTTTGCGCCGTGTTGTTTTCGCGTCCGTGACCGACTGTCGTGATGTGCCGCGCACTCCGTTGCCGCATTCCTGTGGCGACGCGTGCAATGCGGACATCGGCAATGCCAACAGCAGCTCGTCCTCGATGAGCTCCGTGAGCTTCACCCGGCCGGTGTCGGATATCAGCGGCTCATATGCATCCGCTAATCCAGTCGCCTCTTTTTCACTGCGTACCCAGGCAAGATTGAAAGCCGCCTTGACCGGAAACCGAAGGTTCCCGAAACAACGCTGGCATGTCAGTATAAGATTCGCTTCAACCTTGCCCTGCACGCTGATCTGTCCGCCGTCATGCAGGACCTGCAGTTCGGCACTCGCCAAGCCCCTGGTATCGGCAACTGCGTCAGCGAGCCTGGGCAATGCAGCAATGCTTATACTACCCGTCCACCGGACAGGCTGGTGGCTGGCCCCGGTCAGGTCCAGATACTCTCCAGGAGCGCCTGACATAGGCGCGGTATGATACGTACCGCTTATAGGCTTGTCAAAAGAAAATTGCTCCAAGCCCTTGTTTTTATTAGTGCTTGGAGTTTATTAACCGTCGGCGGTTATGCAACCTCCGCGCCCAGCCGGTAATTGATGAGAACACCCATGCCATTGGTACTCGCCTCCACTTCGCCTTACCGTCGCCTGCTGCTTGAACGTCTGACAGCGAAGTTCATCTGTGATCCCTCCCAGGTGGATGAATCCAGCCAACCGCATGAACGAGCCGATGACCTGGCAAAACGTCTGGCACTTTCCAAAGCACAGGCGGTTGCGGCGCGTCATCCTAACAGTCTGGTGATAGGTTCGGACCAGGTAGCGGTATTCGACGGCACGATACTCGGCAAGCCCCGCAACCATGCGCGCGCGGCCGCGCAACTCACCATGGTCTCCGGACGCAGGGTGAGTTTTTATACCGCCGTGTGTGTGCTGGATACGCGCAGTCAGCAGCGCCATGAACATCAGGACATCACCTATGTACGTTATCGGTTGCTGAACGCGACGGAGATCGAGCGTTATCTGCAGGTAGAACAGCCTTACGACTGCGCTGGCAGTTTCAAATCCGAGGGACTGGGTATCAGCCTGTTGGATGCCATCGAATCGGACGACCCAACGGCATTGATCGGCCTGCCCCTGATAGGGCTGTGCCGGTTACTGCGTGACTGCGGACTACACCTGCCTTAAGCATGTTTTTTTCCCAGGAGCTCCAGCACGCTTTTCAGATTGTCATCCAGCGGTGCATTCACCCGCAGCGCCTCACCGGTTAGCGGATGTGTGAAACCCAGGCTCCGGGCATGCAGGAACATGCGTTTCAGGCCCAGACTGCGGAAGCTACGGTTGGCTTGCCGGTCTCCGTATTTATCGTCACCCGCGACTGGGTGTTTCAGATGGGCGGCGTGTACACGGATCTGGTGGGTGCGACCTGTCATGATGCTCACATCCACCAGCGTTGCATCCTTGAACACCTGCAGTGGCTTGAACAAGGTTTCCGCCGGCTTGCCCGCCTCCGCTGCCCGCACCCGACGTTCGCCGCTCTGTAGAACATTCTTCTCGAGTGCCAGCCGTACCCGCCGCTCGCCGCCGGACCAGCGGCCCGCCAACAATGCCAGATAATGTTTTTCGACCGCACCCTCGCGTAATGCTGTATGCAGCAATCGCAAGGCACTGCGCTTCTTGGCGACCAGTAGGCAACCGCTGGTGTCACGGTCGAGTCGATGCACCAACTCCAGGATGCGCTGTTCCGGCCACAGGTTTCGCAAAGCCTCGATGACTCCGAAACTGACGCCGCTGCCGCCATGCACCGCCATGCCGGCGGGCTTGTTGATCACCAGCACATGATCGTCTTCAAACAGGATGGCGTCCCGCAATGCCGCCAATTGGCGGCTTCCGGGACGCGCCGGTGGCGGGGTCTCCGCCTGACGCACCGGAGGTATACGTACCTCATCGCCGCTCGCCAGCCGGTAGTCTGGCTTGACGCGCCGGCCGTTGACCCGCACCTGACCAGTGCGCAACAGACGGTACACATGTCCCTTGGGCACCCCCTTGAGTTCGCGAAACAGGAAATTGTCCAGGCGCTGCTGCGCCTGTTCCGTATCGATGGCGAGACGCCGGGCCTTGGGACTGAGGTCTTCCACTTAAGTTCCTGAAAATAATGGCGTTCGGGTCGTTGTGGGTATCGCGTTTCGCTGTTATAGTACCCGACAGGTGACCGGGCTGTGATAAATGCAGCCATGCGCCGCCGCCTGAAGAAGCCTTCATCTAAGGTTTCACAAGGTTTATATAGGTGGGGTTGCCGTGTTAACCGCAGCGGCCCCGTGTTTAAACGACGTCGCCGGACTGATTGACCGGGTTTGAGCGCCGTTAGGACTGCGCTCCCATGCTTGCCGCATGGTCACGACGCGCCGAGTTGCTGCCTAGGTTGGGTTTATTCGGCTGCTGCGCCCCGCGCGGCGCCCTGTTTTTGGAGTTCTGAAATCCCGCCTGAGGGCCGTTCGGCCTAACGTGATCCTGCGCAGACCGTGGTTGAGCGTCTGCGAGAAACAACATGAAAAGAATGCTGGTGAATGCAACTCAACCGGAAGAGTTGCGCGTGGCCATGGTGGACGGCCAGAAAATCTACGACCTGGACATCGAAGTCCCGTCCCGCGAGCAGAAAAAAGCCAATATCTACAAGGGCAAGATCACCCGCATCGAGCCCAGTCTGGAAGCCTGTTTCGTGGACTACGGTTCCGAACGCCACGGCTTCCTGCCGCTGAAGGAAATCTCCCGGATATATTTCAAATCCGGCACCGATCTCTCCGGGCGCCTCAATATCCGTGAACTACTGCAGGAAGGCCAGGAACTGGTGGTGCAGGTGGACAAGGAGGAGCGCGGCAACAAGGGCGCGGCCCTGACTACGTTCATCAGCCTGGCGGGACGTTTCCTGGTGCTCATGCCGAACAACCCACGCGCCGGCGGCGTCTCGCGCCGCGTGGAAGGCGACGACCGGGATGAGCTGCGCGAAGCGCTAGCGGCCCTGCGCATGCCCGACAGCATGGGCATAATCATCCGCACTGCTGGCGTCGGCCGCAGCGTGGAAGAACTGCAATGGGACCTGGATTACCTCATCCAGGTCTGGGAAGCCATCGAGAAGGCTTCCGTGGGGCGGCCCGCGCCTTTCCTCATCTATCAGGAGAGCAACGTCATTATCCGCGCGCTGCGTGATTACCTGCGCACGGATGTGGGCGAGATCCTGGTGGACGACGCCAAGATGTACGAGGAAGCACGCCACTTCATGGAACAGATCATGCCGCAGAGCCTCGGCAAGCTGAAGCATTACGAGGACAAAGTGCCGCTGTTCACCCGCTATCAGATCGAGAGCCAGATCGAGGCGGCTTTCGGTCGCGACGTGCGCCTGCCCTCGGGCGGCGCCGTGGTCATCGACCACACGGAAGCGCTGGTGGCTATCGACGTGAACTCCTCACGCGCCACCAAGGGCGGCGACATCGAGGAGACCGCCTTGCGCACCAACCTGGAAGCCGCCGATGAGGTAGCGCGCCAGCTGCGGTTGCGCGACCTGGGTGGTCTGATCGTCATTGATTTCATCGACATGAGTTCGCAGAAGAACCAGCGCGAAGTGGAAGACCGGCTGCGCGATGCATTGAAAGTCGACCGTGCGCGCGTCCAGGTCGGCCGGTTGTCGCGCTTCGGCCTGCTGGAGATGTCGCGCCAGCGCTTGCGGCCTTCCCTGGGCGAATCCACCCAGGTAGTGTGCCCGCGTTGCAACGGCGAAGGCCATATCCGCGGCATCGAGTCCCTGTCACTCTCGGTGCTGCGACTCATCGAAGAAGAAGCCATGAAGGAACGTACTTCACGCGTGGTGGCGCAGCTGCCGCTGGACGTGGCGACCTTCCTGCTGAATGAAAAACGCCCGATCATCTCCGAAGTGGAAAAACGCTGCGGTGTAAGCGTGGTGCTGGTGCCGAATCCGCACATGGATTCGCCGCGCTACGACATCCAACGCTTGCGCGATGACGAGCTGCAGCAACCGGGAGCGACCACCACCAGCTACAAACTGGTGACCGAATCTGCGCCGGCCCCGTTGCCAGGTGCAATAATCAAGCTTGAGCCACCGGAAGAACCGGCGGTGAAAAGCATCGCACCTGCAAAACCAGCGCCGCCCTCGCGCGTGGAAAGCATATACACACCCGGAATCTTCACGCGCCTGTGGCGCACGCTGTTCGGCAGTGGAGAAAACCTTCTCGCCAGTCCGCCCCCACGGCCGCAGCGTCCGCAACAGGAATACCGGCAGGATCGTGACCGCGGGCGGGATCGCAACCGCCATGGACAATCGGTTCCGCGAAGGCATGAGCGCGACAGCCATCAGCAGCGCACCCAGGGACAAAGCCGTAATCAACCACGTACCCAGGAACGTACCCAGCCCTATCTGCAGGAGCGTTCCCAGCAGCGTGCGCAGGAACGTCCGCAGCCACGCCCTCAAGAGCGCCCGCAAGAACGACCGCAGCAGCCACAACGTCCAACGCCAGTTGCCGAACGCACTCAACCACTGGCGCCCGTGGCGCACGAGATTGCCAACATGCTGCCCATGAATATTGCACAACCGCACACACCGGAGAGTGAAAACCGCCCACAGGAACGCGACAAGAGTCAGGGTAACCGCGGCCGCAGCACGCGCCGCGGCCGCCGTGGAGGACGCCGCCGGCGCCGTTATGAAGGTGGCAAGGATTCCGCCAATCGGCCGGCAGCTACGGAAGACAACCCGACGCAGAGCCGCTCGGATACGATCCCGAACTTCACCGGAGTTCCACCGTCCCAATTGCAAGGCCCGGCGCCTGTGCCGCCGATGCTGACGCAGGTGGAAACTAAATCCGTCTATGTGCCGTCAGCAAAGGCCGTGGAGACAGCTCCTATTGAAACACCACGCGTGGAAACTCCGAGGATCGAAACTATGGGCGCAGAGTCACCGCGGCCAGAATCGCCGCGCGTGGAGAAAACTCGGATAGAGACTGCGCGCGTCGAGACCGCACAAATAGAGACCAAGCGTGAGGATCCCACCATCCCGCTGTTCCGCGCCCGCGAACAGGGCGATACGCCGGTTGTGGATAAAGGCGAGTCCAAACCCCAGACTGCCGACACCGATTCACACTCGGACTAAATGTCGTCACAATATCCCCTCTCCCTCCGGGGGAGGGACTCAAGAAATGCTTTCATTTTTGAGATTACTGTCATCGATAATCAACCTGCCCGTTTCATGAACGGGCAGGTTTTTTTTCGTGCCGGGGATCCTTGAATTGCAGGCTGATGCCCTGCTGCCGGCAAAGATGCTTTAGGAATCCAAGACCGCCCTGATGCGTCAGTTCCAATACGTGTTCGAAGCCTCTGGGTCCGCCATAATAGGGATCCGGGACTTCCGTAAGCGTGCAATCCTCGGCGAAGTCCAGCAGCAGACACAATTTGGCGGAGCTGGCATCTGGCCGCAATAACTGCAACTGACTGAGGTTGGAGTTGTCCATGGCCAGGATGTAATCAAAGCTGGGAAAATCTTCGGCCGCCACCATCCGGCAACGGTGTGCGCCGATATCGATGTTGCGCCGGCGTGCCGCCAGTATGGCACGCTTGTCCGGCGGTTGACCCACGTGGTAATCATGGGTACCGGCCGAATCGATATGCAGTCTCAGTTGCGGCGCCAGTTCCTGATGCAGTTTACTAAATACGCCCTCGGCCGTAGGAGAGCGGCAGATATTGCCCATGCAGCAAAACAAAACCGAAAAATCGACATCGCACATTAGCATAAATCTAACGGTAAGCCGAGAGACATATGCAATGCCATTATGATTATAACCAGAAGCTATGGATGACTGCATTGAGTCATGCCATCCACATTATTGGTCATTTTGGATGTGTTTGAACAGATGATGCTGAGTAAATTCTTGTTTGAGTTTGATGTACTCATAATCTCATTGGTGGCGATGTTCGAATCTTTTATCGCATTAGTCATACCATCCACGGAACTGTGGATGGTGTCCAGCGAGACCATGATATTCTCTGCGTCATGGTGCTGCAGGTATATCTGAAAACCTAAAAGACCGACGATGACCACGCCGATAGCCATCAAGATTTTCGCATTCATGGTTTAGCAACCTCATAGGTGTCTGATTAAGATATGCAATTCTTGCAACATAAGACCCACGCAATCCTACCTCGCCGAGACTGTCTACACAGTTTTGCTGTCGCAACATCTGAATCTAGCCCGCTGCCAGCAGACCTGCCACGCGCCTGAGATCCTCGGGCGTGTCCACCCCCGGTCCAGGGGCAGCGCGCGCCACATCCACGGCGATCTTCATGCCCAGCCATAAGGCGCGCAGTTGTTCGAGTTTCTCCAGTAGTTCTGTTTCACAGGCAGGCGTAGTCGCCAACTGCCGCAAGGCGCCCACCCGGTAGGCATACATGCCGATGTGACGCAGTGCGCCCTGCCAGCGCTGCTGTGACGCCAGCCCTGCGCTTGCGCCTTCGCGGTTCCAGGGGATGGGTGCGCGGCTAAAATACAGTGCATTTCCGGCCTGATCAGACACCAGTTTGACGACGTTGGGATTCAGGTAATCCTCCAGTGCATGGATGGGGGTGCATAAGGTGGCCACCTGGGCGTCCTGGCGCACATCCAGCAATTGCGCCACCTGCTGGATATCCGCCGCCGGCATCATGGGTTCGTCGCATTGCAGGTTCACCACGATGTCATTCTCATCCCACCCAAGCCGAGTAACGACTTCGGCGACGCGGTCGGTACCGGATGCATGTGTACTGCTGGTCGTTTCCGCCTGGAAACCGGCCGATAGGCAGACTTCGTGTATGCCCGGGTCGTCCGTCGCCACCAGTACCTGTTGCGCACCACTATCCCGTGCCTTTTCGCAGACATGCAGGATCAAGGGTTTGCCCAGCAAATCGACCAGAGGCTTGCCGGGCAACCTCTGGGACGCCATGCGCGCGGGGATCAGGACTTTGAACTGCATTCAGAACTTCTCATCGGCTTTGAGTTCGCGTGCTTCCTCTTCCAGCATCACCGGGATGCCGTCGCGGATTGGGTAAGCCAGCCGGTCGGCTTTGCAGATCAGCTCTTTCTCGGCTTTACGGTATACCAGCGGTCCCTTGCACAGAGGACAGACCAGAATCTCCAGCAGCTTGGCATCCATCAGTTTCTCCTAAATACAATTCTTAGAGTGTTAACAAAATTCCTCGCCCCCTCACTCTACCCTCGGCAACTGCTCCCGGCGTTGCCCTGCCTCCTGCATCCATGCAGTCGTCTCCCAACCGGGGAGAGGGAATCTGAAGGGAGTCCATGTAGCAAAGTCATTCATTTCTCAAGTGCTCGAATTTGTAGGCATTACACCCCCCTGGCCATCAACATCTGCCGTACCTTGTCCAGGATGCCTACGGCGTCCTGTTGGCTAAAATCCGCGCTCGCGGGCACACACCAGTGATGCGGCAGCTGCATACCACGACATTTTATCGCGTCTTTCTCAGTCATCAGCACCGGCGCGTCGTCATCGAATGCCAGGTCCGCAGGCGCAAGTGCGGCGTGATCCGGCATTGCCCGTCCATCCACCTGCAAGCCGTGTTTCCTCAGGGCCTCGAAAAACTGCTGCGGGTGTCCAATACCTGCCAGCGCGTGCACGGGCCGGCCGGCGAATCCAGCCAATGGCCGCCGCGCTCCATCCAGGATACTGACGGCATCCCACAGGGACAGATGCATGGCGAGCGCCCCAGCAGGCAAAACAGCCTCGCTGGGTGAGTCGGTCTTGCCGATCACAACATCTGCCTCATCCATACGGGACGCTGGTTCGCGCAGTGGACCTGCCGGAAGCCTCCAGCCGTTCCCCAAATGGCGCTGGCCATCCAGCATGATGACGGACAGGTCGCGCCCCAGACGGTAGTGTTGCAGCCCATCATCACTCACGATCACATTGGCGTTGGTCTGTTGCAATAAATATTCTGCCGCCTGCACCCGATCAGGTCCTGCGCTCACCGGCACTCCAGTTCGCTGTGCCAACAACACAGCTTCATCGCCGGCCATGAGCGGATCAGTCTGCGTTGTGACCAGCAACGGCCAGCGCTGCGACTGGCCGCCGTAACCGCGGGTAATAATGCCGGGACGATATCCCTGCTGACGCAGCGCCTGTGCCAGCCAGATCACGAACGGTGTTTTGCCGGTGCCGCCCACGCTGATATTGCCCACCACGATGACCGGCACCGGCAGCCGTACTACACTCAACAGGCCATGACGGTAGCACCCGCGCCGCAGGGCCGTGAGCCCGGCAAACAGGCCGGCCAGCGGGATAAATACGTAGATGGGTCCGTTCCCATACCAGCGCCGCAGCAGCCAGGCGTGAAATTGTCCGCGTACCATGCGCTGGGCGGATCTCAGGCTACCGCGGCTTCACGGAACTGCATGTGATAGAGCATGGCATAGTGGCCGTTGCGCGCCAACAATTCAGTGTGCCGGCCGGTTTCGACGATGCGCCCGCGGTCCAGCACGAGAATGCGGTCGGCGCGTTCCACCGTCGACAGACGGTGTGCGATCACCAGCGTGGTGCGCGTGCTCATGAGTTTCTCCAGTGCCGCCTGGATGTGGCGTTCCGATTCGCTGTCCAGAGCGGAGGTGGCTTCATCGAGGATCAGCAGCGGCGCATCCTTGAGCAGCGCGCGGGCGATGGCGATGCGCTGCCGCTCGCCGCCCGATAGTAATACGCCGCGGTCGCCAATCTGGGTTTCCAGGCCCTGGGGCAATTGGCGGATAAACTGCATGGCATATGCGGCTTCCGCTGCCGCCACTATGTCGGCCTCGGAACGTCGCGCCAGGGTGCCGTAGGCGACGTTGTTGCGGATGCTGTCATTGAACAGCTGCACATCCTGGCTCACCATGCCGATCTGTTCGCGCAGGTCGTGCATGCGGTATTCCCGAATATCGTAGCCATCCAAAAGGATGGCGCCCTGGATGGGATCATAGAAACGCGGCAACAGTCCCACAAGCGTGGACTTGCCACTACCGGAACGGCCCACCAGCGCCAGCGTCTCGCCCGGCTGTACCTTGAAGGACACATCCTTCAGCACCTCGCCCTTGGCCGCGGTGTAGGCGAAGCTCAGGTTGCGATACTCGAGTTCCCCGCGTGCACGGCTCAGCGTTTTGGTTCCGCCGCGGCTCTCCATTTCCTCATCCAGCAGCTCGAAAATGCTCTGGCCGGCGGCGATGCCTTTCTGCAAGGGCGCGTTGATATCGGTCACGTGCTTGAGCGGCGCGGTCACCAGCAACATGGCGCTCATAAACGATCCGAAGGTACCGACCGAGACTACGGTCAGCATGGAGGGCAGTGTGGCGAAATAGATGACCAGCGCCATGCCGCAACCTGCAAGCAGCTGGATGATGGGGCTGGAGCCGGCATTCACCAGCATCAATTTCATGTTCAGGTACCGGTTGTGTTCATTGACCTGCTCGAAATGTTCGGTCTCCTGCTGCTCGCCCCCGAACAGTTTCACCACCCGGTGGCCATTGATGACCTCCTCCGCCACGCGCGTCACATCCCCCATGGAATCCTGAATGCGCGTGCTGTAGCGCCGGAACCGATCACTGATGTAGCGCACCAGGAGTGCGATCAATGGCCCCAGCACCAGCACAAAGATGGACAGCTTCCAGTTGAGATAGAACATCAGGCCGATGAGACCCACGATGGTCAGGCCGTCGCGGATCAACACGGTAATGGCATTGGTGGTGGCTTCCGCCACCTGCTCGATGTTATAGGTAAGCTTGGAGATCAGCATGCCTGAGGAACTGGCATCGTAATAGCTCACGGGCAACCTCAGAAGTTTGCCGAAAGCCTCGGCGCGCAGTTGCTTGATGGCGCTACGCCCCACCCAGCTTATGAAATAGGTGGCGAAGAATCCGGCCGATCCGCGCAGCAAGAATAAACCGATCACCAGCAACGGGATCAGGCGGATGCTGTGCGGATCATGTTGTACGAAACTCTTGTCCAGCAGCGGTTTGATGAGCGCGGCGAAGGCCGGCTGAGTCACTGCGTAGACGACCATGCCGAATATCGCCAGCGAGAAGATTTTCCAGAACGGCAGCACATAGGCGAATAGCCGGCTGTAAACATGCAACACGCTTTGGTCCCGCCGCAACTCGCTCATGTCATTCCGTAGTAGCAGGCTTGGTGGTGAGGATTTGCAGCTGGGTGAATCCCAGCTCACCGGCCACGTCCATGACCGTGACCACCGCCTGGTGGGTGGAGCGCGCATCGGCACGCAGGATGATGGGCAGGTCACGCCGGTCACCGGCGACTGACAGGATGGCGGCACGCACTGCGTCCGGATTGGTGCCGGACACGGCTATCTGGTTGACATAGAAATGATCCTGAGCGTCGACCGTCACTTCGATCCCGGACAGCCGGTCAGGCGATGGGCCGACGCTGGCGGTGGGCAGCTCCACCGTAAGACTGGTGTTCTGGATGAAATGCGTGGTCATCATGAAGAACACCAATAACATGAGCACCACATCCACCAACGAGATGAGGTTGAACTCCGGATCCTCCCATTGACGGGGACGCAATCTCACGCGCGCGCCTCTCGGGTGGCTTTCGTTTTGACCGGACGCTCCAGCTCCTGGGCGCTGTCCACACCGCGTACCGCGTTCATGAGGCGCATGGTCTCACGTTCCATGCGTACCACCAGTTCATCCACTTTGCCGCGCAGATAACGGTGCAGGATATAGGCCGGGATGGCCACCGTCAGACCCGCCACCGTAGTGATCAATGCCTGCGAGATGCCACCTGCCAGCGCTTGAGGGTTGCCGAGTCCGGAGGTGGATATGGCGGCGAACACATGCATGATGCCGACAACTGTGCCCAAAAGACCCAGCAACGGTGAAATGGTGGCGATGGTGCCGAGAGTGATCAGATAGCGATCCAGCTCATGCACCACGTGCCGGCCGGTGTCCTCGATAGCCTCGTTCATGACATCGCGTTTTGAATGGCGATGCTCGAGTCCTGCGGCCAGGATGCGTCCCAGTGGTGATCCGGCGCGCAGGGCTTCCAGCCGGTTATCGTCCAGCTCGCCATTCCTGAGCCAGTTCCACACCTGGGCAGCCAGATGCTCGGGCGCCACACGCCGGGTCTGCAAGGTCCAAAGACGTTCCGCCACGATGGCGACCACCACGATGGAACAGAGGATGAGCGGGGCCATGAGCCAGCCGCCAGACTTGATGATTTCAAACATGCGGTACGCGCATCCGGTGATGATTCCCGGGCATCATACTGGATTTTGCCTGCCGGGCGAACGGCCGAATCCGCTTAGTGCGCCGTCCAGAAACGCGCTCCATCGATCCGCCAGCGGCTTATGACTTCAGGTTCCCGTTTCGGCCAAAGGCGGATCTCCACGGCGCCTGCGGTGGCGGTATCCAACAGCTGCGCTCCGGCATTGCGGTAGGCTGCCATCACCTGGGGCTTGGGGAATCCCCAGCGGTTGCGATAACCCACCGGGAATAACGCGAACTTCGGCGCCACCGCTTCGATAAAATCGGTACTCGATGAAGTCAGGCTGCCATGATGGGGTACCACCAGCACCTCGCTTGCAAGCGCATCACCTTCTAACCTCAGTAGACGCTGTTCGCCGCGGCGCATGAGATCACCCACCAATAGTGCGCTACCGTTCTTACCCTGAACCTGCAGTACGCAGGATGCGTCATTACCGGACACCTGCTCATCCACATCCGGCGAGAGTATCTCGAAACGTACCCCATCCCATTCCCAGGATTGGCCGCGCAGGCAGGCTTGCGCGCCCGTAACCCGTTGCGTATCCCCGGACAGCACCGGCATTTGTGGATAGTTCGTGTGCAGACTTCGCAAACCACCGGCATGGTCGTTGTCGCCGTGACTCACAATGGCGAGATCAGGTGCCTTGATGCCACGGCTTTGCAGCCATGGAATCACCACCAATTGACCGGTATCAGAACTTTCGGAGAAACTCGGACCAGTGTCGTACACCAACGTATGCCGCATGGTGCGTACTACGACGGATAATCCTTGGCCGACGTCCAGTAATGTCAGGTTGAATCCAGCCGCAGGAATTCCCGAAGGCGCGGGCAGAAACAAGGGCAGTAACAGGATGGCGCCGAGCCAACGCGATGGCACTTTATTCGGCAACATCAGCCACAGTGCACCGATTGCTGCAATGACCACGGCCATCAGGGATGGCTCTGGTGTGACCAGGTGTGCGATCGACATACTGGCGAGATGCTCCAACAACGGCCAGGTCAGTGACATCACGCCGGTAGCAAACTTAAGCACCAGGGCTCCGGCCCAGGGCCAGATGCCAAGCAGCACTACACCGATCAGCACTGGCGGCACTACCAGGAAGCTGTAAACCGGTACCGCCACGATGTTCGCCAGCGGTGCCACCAGTGTCGCCTTGTGAAAGAAAAGCACCAGCAAGGGCAGCAAACCGATGCCTACGGCCCATTGGGTACGCAGCAACTGCGTTACTTTGCCGCGACTCGCATGCACACGCCCGCCAAAGACATAAAATATTGCTGCCACTGCACCAAAAGATAACCAAAAGCCGATTTCACCTGCCGACAGGGGATTCAAAATCAGCACAGTCAGCAGCGCCAGACCCAACATGTCCCATGGGCGGCTATGGCGGCGCAGCATGATTGCGCCGGCGATGGCCGCGAGCATGATCAAGGAGCGTTGAGTAGGTACCGAAAATCCGGCCATGGCGGCATACGCCGATGCCGCCAACATGGCTATGAGTGTACCCGCCAAAGACGCCGGCAGGTGCCCAGACAACCAGGCGCTGCGGCGCCAGAAAAATCGCACCAACAGAAACACCAATCCGGCCACCAGGGCAATATGTAGTCCTGAGATCGTTACCAGATGGGCAGTGCCGGTGTTCTGGAATGTCCGCCACTGTTCCGCGTCGATGCCGCTGGCATCGCCGATAGCAAGTGCTGCGGCCACACCGGCAAAAGTGTCATGTGGCAAAGCCCGTTGCATAGCGGCAAGCACAGCACTGCGGGCGCGCAATATTGGAAAGCGCGGTGCATCCTCTTGGCGTTCAGCCTTGTCATGAATCACGTAACCGGTGGCGCCGATACCGTGGCGGAACATGTAGCCTTCGTAATCGAAGCCGCCGGGATTCATGTAGCCGCGCGGTTGCTTCAAGCGCACATCGAAACGCCAATGCGACCCGGCAGCGAGGACCCGCGAGTTCTTTGACCAATTCAATCGGATGCGTTTGGGAATTCCGTGGCCAGGGCTGCGGCCATCCAGCTGCTGCACAGCAAATTCAAAACTTGTGTAATCCGTATGGTTCTGAGGGATGGAAGCCACCCAGCCGGTGACCTGCAGATCGCGGCCTTCCAGTTCCGGTGCAAGACGCAGGGCCAGCTGAGTTTGAGCGTACCACCAGCACCAGCCGGCGCCGATCAGCAGGAATATAAAGACGCGGGTTCGCCGCCACAGGCATGTCAGCACCGCCAAAGGCAGGCCGACCAGCATAAGTACCTGGCCCGAAGGCAAGGACGGCAGCCCCAAAACCACCAACACCCCTGCCAACATCGCAATCCCTGCGAATCCCATGATTTCATCCCAGTCCATGGACAGTGGATAATGGGCATTACCAGGTCAGTCAGCCAGCCGGATGTCCATTAAATCAGTAAATTTATAAGACTATTCTGCTAGGCTTGCAATTCCATCGAAAGACGCCAGCATTCGGCTGCTAGAGCCCTCCCAGGAGTACATCCAGACTCATGCCACGCAAGTTCCTTAACTTTCTGATACCCAACCGGCAAAAACTGACCTTGAAGCTCAGAAATAAATGGTATGCGCGTCCCTTCAGAAATCTGCTCCACGATCCGGCGCTCTGGCATATCAACCGGCGCGGCAGTTGTGGTGCGGTGGCCTTGGGTCTGTTCATCTGCTGCCTGCCGATCCCCGGGCATACAGCTCTGGCTGTGCTGGGGGCGCTCTACTGGCGGTTCAACCTGCCGCTGGCGGCGGTCGTCGTATGGTTCAACAATCCCTTCAGCTTTGGCCCTATTTACTATTTCAGCTACCGGTTGGGGACCAGACTGCTGCATCTCAAGCCGCATCATTTACCGCAGGGTTTCTCCCTGAGCTGGCTGATCAGTGAATTTTCTCGAATCTGGGAGCCGCTGTGGCTGGGCTGCCTCATTGTGGGCTGCCTGTTGGCGCTCATCGGCTATGTAGTACTCCGCATCACATGGCAGCTATCAATCCGCCTGCGTTGGTCCCAACGCCGGCAGGTGCATCCTCAAAAAAATAATAACGACAATTGACTCCGGATTGGTAAGCTCGTTCAGACGTGCAATACACCCTCTTCCAGATGCAACACTCGGTCCATGCGCTCAGCCAGGCGTAGATCATGGGTCACCAGCACCAGACTGGTGTTCAGGTCACGATTCAGTTCCAGCATGAGTTCATAGACCTGCTCACCGGTATGCGCATCCAGGTTGCCAGTCGGTTCATCCGCCAGCACGGCTGCCGGTCCATGGATCAAGGCGCGCGCCACGGCAGCCCGCTGACGCTCACCACCGGATAACTGCCCGGGCTTGTGATGCAGGCGTTTACCCAATCCGACGCGTTCCAGCAGACTGGTTGCCTGCTGCCTAGCTTGCGCCACTTCCACACCGCCAATCAATAATGGCATGGCCACGTTTTCCACGGCGGTGAATTCCGGCAGCAGATGATGGAATTGATAAACGAAACCCACGGCGCGATTGCGTAACAATCCGCGGGCCGCATCGTCCAGGCGGTTGATGGGCTCACCGGCCACTTGCACTTCACCACGCGTCGGTAGATCCAGGCCACCCAGCAGATGCAGCAAGGTGCTCTTGCCTGATCCGGAAGCTCCGACGATAGCGACCCGCTCCCCTGCCGCTACCGATAGATCCACGCCGTTCAGCACTTCCACCAGGTTGCCGGTCTCCTCGAAATGCTTGACCAGTCCCTGGCAATAGATCACCGATTCATTGGCCGCGTGGCTTGCCATGGCGCGTGCGGGATTATTCATATCTGAGTGCCTCCGCCGGCTGCGTGTGGGCTGCACGCCAGGCTGGGTAGAGAGTCGCCAGGATCGTCAACACGAATGTAGAGAGCGTGACTTTGAGCACATCACTGACATAGATGTCCGATGGAAGATTGCTGATGTAATACACGCTGGCGGGAAATATCTGCACATGGAAAACATGGCGGATGAATTCCAGGATATTGTTGACGTTGTGCGCCAGCAAAATGCCAAGCACCAAGCCCAGCAAGGTTCCAAGAAAACCGATTAAGGTTCCCTGCACGATGAACACGCCCATGATGTTTTTGGGTGTCATGCCCAAAGTCCGCAGGATAGCAATATCCGACTGTTTGTCAGTGACCGCCATTACCAGCACGATGATGATGCTGATGGCCGCTACCAGGTCGATGAGCGAGAGGATCACGAACATCACATTCTTTTCAATGGCGATGGCAGACCAGAGATTGGCGTTCTGCTGGGTCCAGTCGCTGACGTAATAATCGCCGTTGAACACAGTCACTAGGCGACGCGCGACATCCTGAGCCAGCAAGTTGTCGTCCAGCTTCAGGCGTACTCCGCTGACGGCATTGCCCATGTCATATAGCCTCTGGGCATCCTTAATATTGATGAGCGCCAGCGCGCTGTCGTATTGATAGACTCCGGCATAAAAGATTCCGGCCACGGTAAAACGCCGCAAGCGTGGAATAATGCCTGCCGGTGTTACGTTGCCCTGGGAGATCAGCATGATGACCTTATCGCCGGGCCCCACACCCAGGGAATAGGCCAGGTCTTTGCCAAGGATGATGTTGTAACTGCCTGGCGTCAAATCACTGAGGCTGCCGCTGGTGAGTTTCTTGCCCACATCCGAGACACTGGTATCATCACTCGGATCGATACCACGCACGATGGTGCCACTCATGTTGGCGCCATTGGCTAGCATGGCCTGGTCTTCGATATAGGGTTCGGCGCCGGTTATATGTGGCAAACCCTGGACTTTCTGCATGACCGCTTGCCAGTCATTGAGTTTGGCAGAGAAGCTGGAGATGGTCACATCGGAAACCATGCCCAGGATGCGGGTGCGCAACTCATTCTGAAAGCCATTCATGACCGATAACACCGTGATCAGCGCCATCACGCCGATCGCGATGGCCACCATGGACATGAACGAGATGAAGGAGATGAACTGGTTGCGGCGCTTGGCGCGAAAATAGCGCAAGCCCACGAACAGCGGCAGAGGTCTGAACATGGGCGTGCATTAAAACACAAAAGCAAGGCTTATTCGATATTCACGGGCACCCTGCGATACAACACAAGTTCATCGGGCGAGACGCGCGCCACACATGCACAGAGTTCCACGCCACACTGTCTCGCTTCGCGCAAGGTTCGCGCATAGATCCGATCAATGCTGTCGGCGGGACGTACTTCCCGCACATCATCCCGTTGTACGCAGAAACACAGCATGGCGTGCTGGCCGTTCCGCAGCTTGACCATCAACTCACGCAAGTGGCGGCTGGCACGCTCGCTGATGGCGTCGGGAAACAGCGCGACTCCTCTGTTTACGGCAGCCGTGACATTCTTGACTTCCAGAAAGCAATCGGGTCGGGAGGCATGACCGGACAACACAAAATCTATCCGGAATCCCGGTGCTGCCACGACTTCTCCCCGGACTTGGGTATACCCCTTGAGCTGTGGAAGCAGCCCACTGCCAATGGCCTCGCCTACCAAGCGGTTGCTGCGGCCGGTATGGATACCCACCAATACGCTGTTTTCGGTCTCCACCAACTCCCAGGTCCAGGGATATTTACGTGCCGGGTTTGCGGCCCGGCTTAGCCACGTGCGACTGCCGGGCTGGTCACAGCCCAGCATGGCGCCGGTGTTGGGGCAATGGACCGTATTTACCCCACCGTCGGGAAACTCCATATCAGCCAGAAAACGCTTGTAACGGCGCACCAACCGAGCCTGTGTCAATGGGGACTCAAACCGCATGAAAACGTCTTATAAGCTGGGTTCTCAAGGAAATCATCTAAGCTTGTGCCTTAAAAGGCTTTTTAGCCTTATGTTACGGTGCTATATTTAGACCATTAAACGGACCGGGGGAGACCCGACATGGGGCGTTATCTCAAGTTTGCCATTCTGAGTGCCGGCCTTTGGGCCTACGCGGCTGTTGCCATGGCCGATGACCCAGCCGCATCGACCCAATCTCCGCCTGCGGCGGCCACTGCTACCCATGCCATGGCTGCCACCACCACGCAAGCCTCCGCTACTGTATCCCAGCCTGAATCCGCAACTGCCGCATCTGCAGCACCTGCGGCCGCAACCGCAGCTAACGCCACAGTGTCAGCCACTGCCCCAACTGCGGCCACCGCCGCCATGCCCGTGCTGTCGAATAACGGCCCCAGCATGCCCATCCGCGGAATGAGCATGCAGAACGTGGAGCATATATTTGGCGCACCCCAGGAAAAATTACCCGCGGTACCTGATCCGGGCAGCAAGCTACACCCACCTATCACCCGTTGGGTGTACCCCAGTTATGTAGTTTATTTCGAATACAATCTGGTCATACATACGGTAATGAAAGATCATCCCTTCAACAGCGATCCGAGTAAACACTGACGGCCCGTTATACACGAGCCTGGAATGCGCCCGGCAGAAGCCGGGCGCTTCGTATCTGACATCATTATGATTGAATGAACACCCAATATTACTTGCCACCCGAATGGGCGCCTCAGAGCGGCGTAATGCTCACCTGGCCGCGTAGCGACGGTGACTGGAGTCCCGATTATGCTTCCGTGGAAGCTTGTCATGCCCAGCTGGCAAAAGAAATCAGCCTGCGTGAACAGGTTGTTATCACCTGCATGGATGAAACGCATGCCCACAGAATCCACAAATTGGTAAGAGATGCGGGCGGACGTACGGATCGGTTGCACCTGTTTCCACTGCCATCCAACGACGCCTGGGCCCGGGATCATGGCCCGATCACCGTATTGAAGGGCGGCAGCCTGGTGCTGCTGGATTTCATCTTCAATGGCTGGGGAAACAAATACCCCCACAACTTTGATAATGAGATCGCCTGCAGACTGCATGATCTCGGCGCCTTCGGTACAACACCCATGGAAAGACTCCAGCTGGTGTTGGAAGGCGGCAGCATCGAAGTGGATGGCGCCGACACCCTGCTGACGACGGAAAGCTGCCTACTGAACCCCAATCGCAACCCGCGCATGTCGCGAGAACAGATTGATCAGGAGCTCCGGCAACTATTCGGCGTGGAGCGTATCCTGTGGCTCCAACATGGTGCTATCGATGGGGATGATACCGATGGGCATATCGATACCCTGGCACGTTTCTGCGACACCCGCAGCATCGCCTTCCAGGCATGTGATGACACCAACGACCCGCAATTTCCAGAACTCAAGGCCATGGAAGCAGAACTGCGTGCTTTGCGACAGCCGGATGGATCGCCCTACAAACTGGTGCCTTTGCCATGGCCGGGCGCATTGCATGACAGCAGCGGACGGCGGCTGCCCGCCACCTATGCAAACTTCCTTATCATCAACGGTGCAGTGCTCATGCCGACCTATAATGTTGCGGCGGATAATGCCGCGCTGGCGGCGCTTAAACCGGTGTTTGCCGGTCGAAAGATCGTGCCAGTCATGTGCCGACCACTGATCTACCAGTATGGCAGCCTGCACTGTGTCAGCATGCAGCTTCCAAAAGGCGTCATTCCGGATAGCTTGCCCATATGACGAAACAGAAAAGCCTTAAAACTGGCCTGGTGCAGCAAAGCTGCAGCGCTGATCACGCCCGTAACCTGGCGGAGAGCATCCAAGGCATCCGCACTGCCGCCGCACGCGGTGCAAAACTGGTGTTGCTGCAGGAGCTGCATACCAGTCTGTATTTCTGCCAGACGGAAGATACCCGGATGTTTGACCTGGCCGAGACCATTCCGGGTCCATCTACGAAAGAACTGGGCGCATTGGCAAAGGAACTGGGCGTGGTGATCGTCGCTTCACTGTTCGAACGGCGCGCCCCGGGGATTTACCACAATACCGCGGTGGTCCTGGAGAATGACGGCAGCCTGGCGGGCATGTACCGCAAAATGCACATCCCGGATGATCCCGGCTATTCCGAGAAATTTTATTTCACTCCCGGCGATCTGGGGTTTCATCCGGTCAAGACTTCCGTGGGCCAACTGGGAGTACTGGTATGCTGGGACCAGTGGTATCCGGAAGCTGCGCGCTTGATGGCATTGGCAGGTGCGGAGCTGCTGCTCTATCCCACCGCCATCGGCTGGACTGAAGAAGACGATGCGGCTGAACAGAGCCGCCAGCAGGATGCTTGGATCACCATCCAACGGGCCCACGCAGTGGCCAACGGCCTGCCGGTGATGGTGTGTAACCGTGTCGGTACCGAGAAAGATCCATCGGGACGTAGCACCGGCATACGCTTCTGGGGATCCAGCTTCATCTGTGGACCGCAGGGGGAAATCTTGCAGCAAGCCCCGAGCGATACACCTACGGTATTGAGCGCTGACGTGGACCTGGAGCGTTCTGAAGCTGTACGCCGCATCTGGCCGTATCTGCGCGACCGGCGCATCGACGCCTATGGTGATTTGCTGAAACGCTTTCGGGATTGAACAATCCGGCGACGGATTGCCGTTACACACTTTGCCCACCCCGCGCAGCGGGGTGGGCGCATTTATGCATTTGGAAATGAACAGCACTCTGCTTCAACCCTCGTTACCCCAGTTCTCGCAATCGCTGCGCTGGGGCCGTCTGTACGGCAGCAGCGCCAGCCTGGCGTTGGCCGAGGCAGCCCGACTCAGCGATGCACCACTCTTGCTGGTGACGCCCACGGCCCGGGAAGCCGAGCGCATCCAGGATGAGCTGCACTTTTACCTCGGCGACCAATCTTTACCGATGCACTTGTTCCCGGACTGGGAGACCTTGCCCTACGACAGGTTCTCGCCTCATCAGGACATCATCTCCGAACGCCTTGCCACACTCGCGTCACTGCCTGACGTGCGGCGCGGCGTGCTCATCATTGCGGCAGCTACCTTGATGCAACGCTTGCCGCCACCCCTATATATATCCGCTAACGCATTCCTGCTTAAGGTCGGTGAACGTCTGGATCCGGCAGCCATGCGCCAGCGGCTCAGCGCCGCCGGTTACGCCTCGGTGCCGCAGGTCATGGAACACGGCGAGTTCGCGGTACGCGGAGCCTTGCTGGACATCTTCCCCATGGGCAGTGACGTGCCCTTCCGTATCGATCTCTTGGATGATGAGATCGAAAGCATCCGTCGATTTGATCCCGAGACCCAGTTATCCAAGGACGTGATCCGGGAGATCCGGCTACTGCCGGCACGCGAGTTTCCCATGGACGAAGTAGGCATCCGCGGTTTCCGTCAGCGTTATCGTGCGCGCTTCGAGGGTGATCCGCAGAAAAACCCGATCTATCGAGATGTGAGCCATGGTCTGGCGCCAGCGGGCATCGAGTACTATGCGGCACTTTTTTTTGATGAATCTTCCAGCCTGTTTGATTATTTGCCTGCCGATACCCAAATCGCACTGCTGGAAGATACCGCCGGCGCCATGACCCAGGCATGGACGCAGATCACTGAACGCTATGAACAATACCGCCATGACTTGGAACGTCCTCTGCTGCGCCCGGATGAGCTATGGCTGCCGCCAGAAACAATCCAGGCATCACTGGGCACACGGCCGCGTATTCATATACAGAGCTTTGAATTCCCGGAGAAGGATGCGATCAATTTCGATACTGCCGCACCGCCGCCACTGCGGGTGGAAAGCCGGGCCCCGGAGCCGGTTGGGAAACTGCTGGACTTCCTCGAGAAATTCACCGGACGCGTTCTATTCGCGGCCGAATCCGCCGGCCGGCGTGAGTATCTGCTGGAACTGCTGGCACTCCGGGATTTGAAACCGGTATCCGTCGCAGGCTGGTCTGCATTCCTAGACAGTGATGCCCGCATCGGGTTGTGCATTGCACCGTTGGAACGCGGGCTGCTACTTCCAGAAGCCGGTGTCGCCATTATCGCCGAAGAACAATTATTCGGCCAGCGCGTGCGGCTATCGAGCCGGCGCACCAACAGCCGCGACCCGGAGAATATCCTGCGCGACCTGGCGGCGCTCGCCCAAGGCGCTCCGGTGGTGCATCAGGAATACGGCGTGGGCCGCTATCTGGGACTGCAGTTGCTGGACTTGAACGGAATCCAGACGGAATTCCTGATGCTGGAATACGCCGGCGGCGACAAGCTGTACGTGCCGGTGTCTTCCTTGCACCTGATCTCACGCTACAGTGGCAGCGCCCCGGAAAGCGCGCCCCTGCACCGCCTGGGCAGCGATCAATGGCTAAAAGCCAAGCGTCGGGCTGCTGAACAAGTCAGGGATGTGGCCGCAGAGCTGCTGGACATCTATGCGCGACGCGCCGCCCGCGAGGGCCACGCTTTCAGATTCGACGAGCTGGATTACCAGGCGTTCGCCGAAGGCTTTCCCTTCGACGAGACCCCGGATCAATTCACCGCCATCAACGGCGTCATCAATGATATGACCGCTGGAAATCCCATGGACCGGGTGATCTGCGGCGATGTGGGTTTTGGCAAGACCGAGGTGGCTTTGCGCGCCGCTTTCGTGGCGGTGCAGGGAGGCAAGCAGGTGGCATTACTGGTGCCCACCACGCTACTGGCCCAACAGCATGCCCAGACCTTCCACGACCGTTTCGCAAACTGGCCGGTGCGCATTGAGGTGCTGTCGCGCTTTCGCACCGGCAAACAACAGCACATGGTCATGCAAGCGATCGCCGCCGGCAGCGTGGATATCGTCATCGGGACGCATGCGTTATTGCGGGACGAACTGAAGTTCAGGGATCTGGGCCTGGTGATCATCGACGAAGAACATCGTTTCGGTGTGCAACACAAGGAGAAACTCAAGCGGCTGCGTGCCCAGGTGGACATGTTGACGCTCACCGCCACGCCCATCCCCCGCACCCTCAACATGTCACTGGCAGGTCTGCGGGAACTATCCATCATCGCCACCCCGCCGGTGGAACGCCTGGCGGTCAAGACTTTCGTCACTGAATGGCAGGATGGGCTGATACAGGAAGCCTGCCTGCGAGAGATCAAACGCGGTGGCCAGGTGTATTTCGTACACAACAGCGTGGACACCATCGAGAAAACCGCCATGCAACTTTCCAAATTGGTGCCCGGCGCTGAAGTGCGCATCGCCCATGGCCAAATGCACGAACGTGAACTGGAACAGGTGATGCTGGATTTCTATCACCGGCGTTTCAACCTGCTGGTATGCACCACCATCATCGAAAGCGGCATCGACGTACCCAGCGCCAACACCATCGTCATCCAGCGCGCCGATAAATTCGGGCTGGCGCAGCTGCACCAGTTGCGCGGCCGCGTAGGCCGCTCGCACCACCGCGCCTACGCCTACCTCATCATCCCACCGAGAAGCCTGCTCACGCCGGATGCGATCAAGCGCCTCGAGGCCATCGAATCCCTCGAGGAGTTGGGTGCTGGATTCACTCTGGCCACCCATGACCTTGAGATACGCGGTGCCGGTGAATTATTGGGCGATGAACAGAGCGGCCAGATCCAGGAAGTGGGATTCACCCTCTACACTGAACTATTGGAACGCGCAGTGCGCGCCCTCAAATCCGGCGAAACTCTGGATTTGGAAGCCCCTTTGGATCACGACCCGGAAATTGATATGCATATGCCGGCGTTGCTGCCCGCTAATTACATCGACGATGTGCATCTTCGCCTGACACTCTACAAGCGCATCGCCAGCTGTAAAAACGAGGAACAACTCAAGGATCTGCAGGTGGAAATGATCGATCGATTCGGCCTGCTGCCGGTCCCGGCCAAGACCCTGTTCCGCATCGCCGAGCTTAAACTCATGGCCTCGGCCCTGGGGGTGCGCAAGATCGAAGCCGGGCCTGCCGGCGGTCGCATCAGCTTCTTGGATTCAACCACGGTGGATCCCGGTACTGTGATAAAGCTGATCCAGCAGCAGCCACAGCACTATAAACTGGACGGCAGCAATCGCCTGCGCTTCTTGCTGGAGATGCAGGATGCGGACCAGCGCTTTGCAAGCGTGATTACCTTGTTGGAGAAACTTGACAGGAAAGCTGCTGCGGCCTGATAGCTTATAAACATGGCTAGCGTTTACACTAGTCGGGGCCCGGCCTGACCGCTCGAGATTAATCACTACAGGATACGCGTGTGAAGATTCCGCTTATCACCCCATGGCTCTCTATCCTGCTGTCGTTGCCGCTGCTGGCACAGGCGGCCGGCACACCCGCGGCACCTACCCGTGCACCCAACTGGTACAACGTGGAACTCATCGTGTTCCGCTATACCGACCCCAGTGCCGGTTCCCTTGAAGCCTGGCCCGTGAACCCGGGTTTGCCGGATTGGGACAGCGCTGTGCCGCCCAACCCGACCGGCAGCGGGCTGCCCTATATGCAGCTTGCGCCTTCCAGTTTCCGACTCTCGAATGACTGGCAGAAGCTTGCGCGTTCGTCCGACTACCAACCGCTGCTGCGAATCGCCTGGACACAACCAGCCATCGACCGCGCCACCGCGCTTTTCGTACGCATCGGTATACCGCCGCCAGCCGCACCTACCGCCAGCACCACACAGGCACCGGCAGCCGCAACCAATACCGGAGTTGCTACGCCGGTCTACGGCATCGCCAGGCTCAGCACAACCGGTCCCTATCTACATTTCGATCTTGATCTGGTCTACCGCGGTACTCTGGCTAAAGTCAACACACCCGATAGCCAGCAGCCGGCTGCATCCGGAGATTCCTCGACGCAGTTCCAGTGGTATCGACTGACGCAGGACCGTCGCATCGATGCCGGTAAATTGAATTATTTCGATCAACCGCTGTTTGGTGTATTAGTGCTGGTTACACCCAGTAAGGCGCCAGAGTAATCACGCAGAGTCATGGCATGGCGTGCCGCGCATCAACGGCCCTGTCAATCGCTCTCGAGTAATGTCTGCAGCAGTTTGCGTACTTGGTCCATACCTTGTTTTAGATAAATTTCGATTTCGGCATGGATATCTCCATGGCTTTTACCCGCCGCACAGTTGGCAATCACTGCGCAGCAAGCATAGGCAAGGTTCTGCTCACGCGCCAATGCGGCTTCCGGCATGCCAGTCATGCCCACCAGATCACAGCCATCGCGCTCCATCCTGCGGATCTCTGCAGCAGTCTCAAGTCGCGGCCCCTGGGTGGCACCATAGGTACCCTTGCCGATGAACTGCAAGTTCGCTGAACGGGCGGCAGCTATCAGCTGCTGCCGTAAGCTGGCATCGTAAGGTTGGGTGAAATCCACATGCGCGAGGTTTTCCGAATTGAGTTCAAAAAAACTGTGCGCCCGTCCGTAGGTATAGTCGATAATCTGGTCAGGGAACGCGATCCATCCGGGTTGCATGTCGTAGCTGATACCGCCGACGGCAGCGATCGCAAGTATCCGCTGTACCCCAATGCTCTTCAAAGCCCAGATGTTGGCGCGGTAGTTCACCAGGTGCGGTGGGATGGTGTACGCATAACCATGACGCGGCAGGAACACGATTTGCCGATCCGCCAGTTTTCCGTATGTCAGAAATCCGGAGGGTTCTCCATAAGGCGTATAAGCCACTTCGCGCCGTACGATCTCGAGTCCGCTGAGCGATGTCAGACCGGTTCCGCCGATGATGGCCAGTTCGATCCTATTCATGTTGCATTCCTGTCGAACCATCAGGCATCGCATAGATGGCCGGCAGGTTGCGCAGATAATTCTTGTAATCGAGCCCGCAGCCAAACAGGTATCGGTCCGGCGCTTCTAACCCGACAAAATCCGGTTGCTGGCCATTGTGCATGCGCTGTTTCCTGATGAGCACCGCGCTCACAACTTGCTGGGCGCCCCGCCTGCGGCAGTCATCTGCAACCTGTGTCAAAGTCACACCTTCATCGAAGATGTCGTCGATCAGCAGTATACAGCGGGCTTGCACCGGTATTTCTGGCCGTACACGCCATTCCAGATCGTGCCCGCGGGTCCCACCCCGGTAACGGGTAGCATGGATATAATCGAGCTGCAAAGGGAAGCGCAGCATGGGCAACAGCCATCCGGTGGGCACAAGCCCGCCGTTCATTACGGATAATACCAACGGATTACTGTCTGACAACGCCTGGGTAATTTCCCCGGCTAAGCGCTTGAGTGCCGCTTGCACGGCCTGTTCTGAATGCAGTAACTCAGCTTGCTGTTGAACGCGTGCTATCTCTGCCAGCAAATCAGACATCATCAGGCATCCAGTTGATAGGTACTGCCGGCATAGTAACGTTCCAAAGTGGCGCGTGCCTGGCGCCATTCTCGGCTGGAGCGCAACTCTTTCCAGGACATCTGCTCACGGCCATGGAGGCGTGACAAACGCCATTGGCTCATGGGATTTTTATAATCAACCAGAGCCTGAATGATGGAGATCACGCCGCTACGGCTATTGCATACCGGCAACATGTCACAACCCGCATCGAGCGCCGCCAGAGCACGCTTAACATAATCGCCGGCACCCGCAGCACCGCGCATGCTCAAATCATCGCAAAAGACAGCGCCTTCAAAACCAAGGCGCCGGCGCAGCTCGTGCTCCACCCATCGCTTTGAGAAGCTCGCGGGCTGCGCGTTTACGATCGGATAAACTACATGCGCCATCATGACAGCCGCCAGTTCGAGCCGTATAAGGCGCTCAAACGGCTTCAGATCATGGCGGCGGATATCCGCCAAGGTGCGCCCATCCACCGGCAATACATGATGGGAATCTCCACGAACTGCCCCGTGGCCGGGGAAATGTTTGGCGGTAGCCTCCATACCGGCGCGTCGCATGCCCAATACCCAGGCGCGTCCCAACTCTCCAACCACATCGGCCGTATGATGGAAAGCTCGGTCACCGATCACGCTGCTGACGCCATAATCCAGATCGAGTACCGGCGCAAAACTGATATCCACACCCACGGCGCGAAGTTCGGCTGCCATAAGCCAACTACTGCTCTCTGCAAACCTGGCGCTCATGTTGGCATCACGATCATAAAGTTGCCCGAACAGTCGTGGCGGTGGCAGTGGTGTGAACTCATCACGAAAGCGCTGCACCCGGCCGCCTTCATGATCGGCGGCGACAAGTAATGGCGGTATGCGCAGAGCATGAATGTTTTCAATCAAGGCCGTGAGTTGATCCAGGTCAGCATAATTGCGTGTAAACAAAATGACGCCGCCAACCAATGGATGAGTCAGGATCTCCCGATCCGCACTTGTGAGTTCGGTTCCCGAAACATCCACCATCAGTGGGCCGAGACTCATTTCCGAGCCCCTTCACGAGCAAACACCGCCATGGATTCCACGTGTGCGGTGTGCGGGAACATGTCCACTACTCCTGTAGACAGTAATTCATATTTGAGTTCGTTCACAAGATAATTAGCATCTCGCGCAAGCGCAGCTGGGTGGCATGAGACATATACGATGCGCGACGGCAGCTTGCTACCCAGACATTTGAGTATCTCACGGGCACCCGCCCGTGGCGGATCCAACAGCAGGCGGTCGTAAGCTTGTTGCATCCAGACTGCCTGGCTCTGATTCCTGAATAAATCGCCCTGATAATAATGGATGTTCGTCACACCGTTAAAGCTTGCATTGGCGCGTGCCCTGACGATTAAGCCATTTCCAGCATCTACGCCCACTACTTGGCTTGCGACTTTTGCCAACGGTAACGTGAAGTTACCAAGTCCACAAAAAAGATCCAGTACCCGGTGTTGCGGTTCGATCCGCAGCTCCTGAACAGCGTGCCGCACCAGTTGCTGGTTAATTTCTGCATTGACCTGTATGAAATCGCCAGGCTCAAAGTTTATCTGCAGATTCCAGTGCCCAAGGTTATAACCCAGCTGTATGCGTTTCTCGACGAGGGGGACAGCACTGTCTTCACTTCCAGGCTGCAAGTAGAAATGCACATCATTGGCCTGTCCGAAATCAGACAGTTTTTTCCTATCCGATGCGCTAAGTTGCGCCAAGATCCGTGACACCAGCACGCTGGCTGTTTCGCTGACCGCCACTTCGATCTGGGGTATACGATCGTTAATGCTCAGTGTGCCGATAAGGGCAGCCAGCGGCTCGATGATGTGCCCGATTTTTGGATGTAGGGTCTCGCAACGCCGTATGTCCGTGACGTGCGTACTATGTTTTTCCACAAACCCGACATGCACGCCTGCGCGCGAATAAGCACGGTGTACCGAAAGACGAGCACGCCTCCTATAACCCCAGATGGAACCAATGAGCAGAGCTAGGATCGTCTGGGGTTGTACATGACCTATACGCTTGAGGTTTTCAAGCAGGGATTTCTGTTTTGCAGCCAGCTGAGCAGCTGGCGATAGATGTTGCAATACACAGCCGCCACATACACCATAATGCCTGCACATCGGCTGAACGCGCTGCGTCGAGCTTTTGCGGATATTACGTAGGCAGGCTTCATCATAATCACGATGACGGCGGACTATCTGGAACTCTACATCTTCTCCAGGCAGTGCCCCTTCAATAAAGACAGTTTTGCTATCTATGCGTGCGATGCCGCGACCGTCATTAGACAACCCTATCACATGCCCGCTTGTCATGGGTGTCGATTCGGTATGTCGAGCTGACTGTCTCAATGCCATCAAGCACTCTGCGGGTGATCGAACGCCGACGCCCAAACCGCCAGAAACTCATTGAGATGTGGCTTGTTGGCGTGAGCGAGCATATTCCGTACCCGCGTACATTCCTCGCTAAAGCGGTCTAACTGCAATCGGCCGCGCATCAGTTCAAATCGCAGATATATAAGATAAGTATTAAGCGTATCGGTCTCACAGTAATTGCGAATGCGTTCGAGACCCCCGTCCAGATAGGTATCCCACACCTTACTGCCATGCATGCCAAGTTTCCCGGGCAATCCCAGCATCTGGGCAATCTCATCAAGTGGCGCAGCGCCGCGCGGCTGAAACCCGGCAAGCACATCCATGAGGTCAGTATGACGCCAATGGAAGCGCGACAAATAATTGTTATAACGGAAGCCAGTCTCGGTTTCACCAGTCTCCCAATAGCGGGGGGCGGCAATGCCGTGCAGCAAGGCACGATAATGCAGGACCGGCAGGTCAAATCCGCTGCCGTTCCAGGAAACCATGTCCGGTGTGTATTTTTCGATGCCCTCGTAGAAACGGCTGATGATCTCAGCCTCACTGGAATCCTGTGTCCCCAAAGTCCAGAGCTTAAAATCCTCGCTCCTGCGCAGCGCAATTGAAATTGCCGTTATGCGGTGCAAATGCAGTGGCAGAAATTCGCTGCCACCCGTATCTTGGCGGCGTTGCTGAAACATGGCGCGCGCAGTGTCCTGGTCTGATAGCCCGATGAGACCGTACAGTTTCCGGCCGGTTTCTACATCCGGGATGGTCTCGATATCAAAGGCCAGGACATTCATACACCACCTATTTTTATGGCTTTGCAGTGTAGCAAACTCAGCGCCGATAGGTCGAAACCTTTGACCCATGCCGATAAAAACCGCAACATACACCCACTGACGACTAGCAATGGACAAACGCCCATAGCATTAGAATCGGAGTATCGGGAGCGGATGTAAATGATATTTTACTATCACTATATCCATGGATTATGGACATAATCATTTTCACTATTAATACCCAAGACATCGAACCAGGACATGCCAATAGCCGTCATCCTCCCATGCAACATGAGTTGATATATCAACTGCAGGACTTAGAGCCATGATCCGCAATTGGGGGATACGCAGCCGTGTTTTGCTGTTGGCATTAGTGCCAGTAATCTGCCTTGGTATTCTACTTGGCACATATCTGACACATGTCCGTATCCATGATTTACAAACTTCTGAACATATCCTGGGGAATACGCTTGCCAATCAACTGGCATCGGCGAGTGAATATGGCGTTTATTCCAATAATGTGCGGTTTCTGGAAACACTGGCACATACCGTAGCTCAAGAGCCAGGAGTGGCGGCAATTAGGATCACTGATCGTAATAATCGTACCCTCGTTCAAGTAACACAGCCTGCAATAGAAAGCCATGGACTCATAAGTCATTTATCCAGACGCATCGGGGCTGAAACCGGATTGGCAAATACCCTAACGTTTACACGATCTATCTTATTACGGTCCATTGCCAGAGGTAATTCAACTGTAATACTGAATAGTACCGACAATAACAATAATTCACTGGAGAATAATTACCAGATAATTGGCAAGGTCACAGTCAAACTTTCTGAGATACGTTTCGCTGAACGCCAGACCCAGATTATCGTGAATGGCGGAATAATCATACTGAGCTGTCTTGTGTTAAGTATTCTATTAGCGCTGGTCATAGGCGGAAGTGTGGCCGTACCGATTACACGCATAATTGCCATGGTCAGCCGTTTTAGTAACGGCGACCATAGCACACGTGTGCCAGAACGTTCCGGCGGTGAAATCGGTCAGCTAGAGAGCGGTATCAATCTCATGGCCGCGAATGCCGAACGCTCTCAACAAGAACTCCAGCTCCGGATTAATCAAGCCACCGAGGAGTTGCGGGAGACACTGGAGGAGATGGAGGTAAAGAATGTCGAATTAGATCTGGCGAGGAAACGCGCCTTGGAGGCCAGTCGGGTTAAATCCGAGTTTCTTTCCAATATGAGCCATGAGATACGCACGCCCATGAATGCCATCGTTGGTTTCGCCGGGCTGCTGGCAAAAACTCGATTGAATAAAGACCAACGCTATTACCTGGATACCGTACAGCACTCGGCTTCGACCTTGCTGACACTCATAGATGATGTATTGGGTTTACAAAGCATCGAGGCTGGAAGACCGACACAGCCCATGGAATTCGATCTTCGGGAACTTCTGGAGGAGGCAATCAAATTGCTTGCGCCCGATGCCTACATGAAAGGATTGGAATTGGTCATGGTCATGCCGGCAGATTTGCCGAATAAGTACTTAGGCGATGCCGTTAAGTTATCCCGTGTAATTATCAATCTGTTGAGCAACGCAGTGAAATTCACCGAGCATGGCCAAGTAGTTCTAAGTGTCGGCATCATCGGTAAATATACCGATAAAGTAACACTCTGCATCAGTGTGCTTGATACCGGCATCGGTATCCGCAAAGAACATTTCAATGATCTATTCAAACCATTCACTATGTTTAATACCGGTACCGATAGAAAATACTCAGGCACTGGTCTTGGCCTCGCTATAAGCCGGCAACTTATGGAAGCACTCGGTGGCTCACTCAGTTTATCCAGCCAAGCCGGTGTAGGTAGTGAGTTTCGCGTGGAGCTATCACTCAATCTTCCTGATGTTCCGCCAAGCAAATCTCTTGCTGACCAACGCCATAAAATCCTGGTCTATGAATCCCATCCGGCCATGTCTGCAGCCATACAATCTAGATTAAACGCAATGGGGTATTCAGTTAAGGCTTACTCCGATTTGAAAAAATTATGGGTGCAGATGAGTTCGGAGAACGTGAAGCGTTACAGCTTGCTGCTCATGTCTTTGAACTATCAAGAACTTCGCGATTACAGTGGTATCCGTGATCATTTGATGAACAAACCCATACTCTCAATAATATTTCTTATCAATTCGCTGGAAAGCAATGTACAAAACAGGATAGCCGATCTCATGGGTGGTGCATGCCTACCCAAGTGTGTGGATACTCCAGCGCTGGAGAAAAAGATACGCCAATTAATACCACGTCAAATATCCATTCCTGAGACCAGACCAAAAACACCAACTGCCGGTTGGCGGCCACTGGCAAACCGTAGAGTTCTGGTAGTGGATGACAACCGCATCAATCGTAATTTGATCATGTTGCAACTGCGCGCTCTCGGTGCTGAAGTTTCTCAAGCAGAAGATGGTATCAGGGCGCTTGCTTGTTATGCTGAATTACATCCGCAGGCAATCCTTATGGACATGCGTCTTGGACAAGAGACCGGCCTGGATGTAGCCAGAAAACTGGCTATTGCTGCGGGCAAACACCCAGTTCCTATTATCATGATTTCTGCGACTCGCGAACAATTTCCAACAGAGATTTTAAACACTCTTGGCATCTGTCGCTGGTTACTTAAACCGGTGGATGAGCGAATATTAGCGGAGGCTTTGCTGTCGGTTCTACGCACGGAACAAGCATATGAGCCGGCAACAGATGATGCGCACGAAATACTGAATACTACCCTGAAGAATCTACGCCCTGAAATCCTTGATATGCTGGGTCAGGATCTCCCGACTCAGCAGCAGGCGGTTTTCAATGCATGGAATCGCAGCGATATTGCAGCCCTACAGGAAGCATTACATGTGCTACATGGTACAGCGGCCCTATGCAAACTTTCAGAATTGAAAGCATGTTGCGCCAGTATAGAGGACATGCTGGGGAAACAACACGCCTTTGCGAATATCGAACCATTTAAGAATATTCTTAAAAATGAAATTGACAGAGTGCTTTCCATACTCGAAGTACCTAGGCATAACGTCAGCAGTTATATGGATAACAGCTCCATAGCGGGTTAGCGATTTAGTATTTTCAAGACAGTGGTGCGGATACTTTCATAATTACTGCCATAGCCAGCACCATGCCTGCTTCGTCGCTCAAACTGACGAATGCTTCTCCGGCGCCCATGGCCTTGCATACCGCCTTCCCGCGTTCTGAAAAGATGACTAACGGACGGCCGCGCATATCCGGCACGCTACCGGTATCCCGTACCCACATTCCATGGTGAAAACCTGTGCCCAATGCCTTGACTACGGCTTCTTTTACCGCGAATCGCATCGCCAGATATCTCACAGGGTTTTTGCTTATTTCAAATTCCGACAGTTCCTCAGGCATAAGTATGCGTTGAGAAAAATGGGCGCCGTAGGATTCCCATACACGTTGAATCCGTTGTACTTCTACCAAATCAGTACCAATACCATAAATCATGGACTACGCGCTTCCCGCATCAAGTGCTTCATTTCCTTGACAGCTGTCGACAATCCGACAATAAGCGCATGCGATACAATTGCATGACCGATATTTAGCTCGTTGATTCCATCGATGGCCGCAACCGGTGTAACGTTGTGATAATTTAACCCGTGGCCTGCATGAACTTCCAGACCTTTATGTGCAGCATATTCTGTAGCGACTCTCAGACGGTGCAGTTCTTTTGCTTGAGTTTGGCCATCAGCATCTGCATACCGCCCTGTATGCAATTCAACAACCGGCACATCCAAGGATGTAGCTGCATCTATTTGGTCTATCTCAGGATCGATGAATACTGCTACACGTATGCCATCCGATGATAATTTGGAGCATATTGGTTTAAGCACTTGCCATTGCGCGCGCGCATCTAAACCACCTTCCGTAGTTATTTCCTGACGATTCTCCGGAACTAGGCAACAATCTTGCGGTTGTAGCTCACAGGCGATTGTTAGCATCTCGCTACTGGCAGCCATCTCCAGATTCATACGTGTCTTCAATACGGAGCGTAACAGGTGTATATCACGTTCCTGTATATGGCGCCGGTCCTCGCGCAAGTGTACAGTGATGCTATCAGCACCGGCATTCTCCGCTATATATGCCGCCTCCACAGGATCGGGATAGCGTGTCCCACGAGCCTGTCTGAGCGTGGCTACATGATCAATATTGACACCAAGTTGGATGAACTTGCTCATCGCTATATATTTATTAAAGATTCAACGTTCATTTTTGATATGCCATTCACACATGGATTCTCAAGTAGGCGCGCATGATCTCGCGTGTCTTGAGTGGTTTATCGCCCAACAAATGATTGATTATATTCCGCAGTAGATAGCGAGCATCCCTGAGATATTCGGGTTTCTGATAGTTTCCGCTGGCTATCGCCAGCAGCGTGCTGCCACTTATCCCAATACCGGTTTCGGCATTGTCTTGGATGCGCACCAAACCCTTCTCGGTTTCATAACGATAGCGCGCATCTGCTTCCAATGCTCGGCCTGTAATGGCGTCCCGTTCCAGACTCAGTCCATAACCTAAAGCAGACAGCATATTCATCTCAAACACGCGCAATGTCGGTGCGGTTGCCTGCGTGAGGTTATTGAGTGATTTCGCATATTGCACGAATAATTCCGGTTGAGGATCCTGACGCGGCAGCAAACGTAACAGCAACTCGTTCATATAGAATCCACTCAGCAGCGCCCGCCCCGCCAGTGTATGCGAGACACCATCTGCTTCGGCGTCTGTAAGGGTGGCCAGCTCACCACTACCCACCCATGATAATAGCAACGGCTGGAAGGGACGCAGTACTGATCGCCAGGGTGAACTGGCGCGCCGCGAGCCACGCGCGATAAGCCCCATGCGTCCATGCTCGCGGCTGAATATCTCTATTATGCGACTGGTTTCGCGCCAGTCATGCTGATGCAATACGTAAGCGGGCATGAGTGTTACGCGTGCTGAGGTTTTCAATGTCAATCAACCATCCCTAAAGTATTCAGTGCCTGTTCGTCATCCGTCCAATGTTCCCGTACTTTCACCCACAGACGAAGAAACACTTTGTGCTGGTTTTCAAGTTCCAGCTCCTGGCGGGCAGCCTGGCCGACTTGCTTAAGCATGCTGCCTTTCCGCCCGATAACGATGGCTTTCTGTCCTGCACGCTCAACCCAGATAATGGCACCGATGTGAAGTGTATTGCCCTGCAGCTGGTACTCTTCGATGCCGACAGCAATTGAATATGGCACTTCCTGGTCAAGAGCTAGCATAAGCTTTTCCCGTATGCACTCAGCCGCGCGCAATACGCCCTCCTGATCCGTCAATTGGGTATCCGGAAATAACCGGGGTGATATCGGCAGAAGCGGCTTGATGGCACTTTCAAGTTGTTCAATATTTTCCCGAGTAGCTGCGGATACCGGCACGATGCATTTGAATTCGGTTTTTTTCTGCACGCTATCCAGATAGGGAAGCAACGCCGTGCGTTCCTTGAGTTTGTCAATTTTATTGACTGTGAGTACCAGTGGCCGTTCTAATGAGATGCAACGAGAAAGGGCATGATCATCATCATCCGTCCAGATACCTGCCTCCACTACCAGCAGCACAATATTCGCTTCCGCAATCGCGTTGCTAGCTGCGCGGTTCATACGTCGGTTAATTACATGTTGGTTGCCAAGATGTAACCCGGGTGTATCTATGTATACAAACTGGGCATCTTGCGTGGTATGAATACCAAGAACCCCCTTACGTGTTGTTTGGGGCTTGGGAGTGACGATGCTGACTTTCATACCGACGATGGCATTGATGAGCGTGGATTTGCCGACGTTTGGCTTTCCCGCGACTGTGATCAAGCCACATCTATAACCAGTCTCATTCATTTGACAATAACTCAAGCACACACCGCGCCGCCTCCTGTTCGGCAGCACGACGGTTACCCGCTACGCCATAGGTGGTGATACTAAGTAATTCAACGCTACAGCTTACTTTAAAAACCTGCTGATGAGCCTCGCCGTGTATTGTTTCGACATTATATTTCGGCAATGGCAGATCACGTGCTTGCAGCAGTTCCTGCAATCGAGTTTTATTATCTTTAAGGGTGTTTTGCAATATTGGCGTTGCCAGACGTGTGCCGAACAGTTTGATGATTAATGTGCATACACTTTCAAATCCACCATCAATAAATATCGCGCCCAGCACAGCTTCCAGTGTATCTGCAAGAATTGAAGCGCGCCGCTGACCGCCACTCTTGAGTTCTCCGGCACCTAGTAATAGGAACTCCCCGAGCTCGAGATCGCGGGCAACCGACGCCAGAGTAACCTGATTGACCAGACTAGCACGCATGCGCGTCATTTCGCCTTCTTCAAGCTGCGGATATCTTTCATACAGTTGAATAGATATCACCGCATTCAGCAAAGAATCTCCCAAGAACTCGAGGCGTTCGTTATTGTTACTGCCGGTGCTACGGTGTGACAATGCCTGCTGAAGTAAATTTTGATCTCTGAAGCGGTATCCAAGTACAGACGTCAGCTGCTTAAAAGGGTCGCTCAACGTGGATTGGCCTTGTAGGTCCTGTGGAAATGCACCAATAGATCGACATTGCCGACGAAATTCGACCGCGAATCATAATCCAGCGTCAAAATCAGTCCCGTGCCGTCATCCGATGGTGCGATAGTAACTATATCCTTTGGAGAAACGTCTCTGATTCCATTGATTGTAAAAAGACTATCGATGCTGGCCCTGATCTGCTGCGGTGTCTCGCCGACCTCTATCTGAGATGCAACGGTGTTCATAGACGTGTTGATCGAATAATATTCCATATATATCGGGAATAATCTGATACCAAACCATACTACGAACATGATCAATGCAATCAGGAGGATCCAACTGATCAAGGTCAAGCCTGATTGATGATGGCTGCTTTTCATGTAGTCTCTCCAAAATCTAAAAGTACAATTATGACAATAGAAATTATTATTAATGAATCACATCACCTATGCGATGCCAAAGTTTAGCATCATGGAAAGCATCCCAATTCATCCAGATGAAAAAAGCCCGGCCTACGAGGGTCTGCTCTGGAACAAATCCCCAATAGCGGCTATCGAAGCTGTTGTCCCGGTTATCCCCCATGACGAAGTATCGTCCAGGTGGCACAGTCCATTCCCCCTGAATATGCTCAGCCCCCGGTAGAATAATCAGCTTATGGGCGTTGTCGCCTAGTTTCTCTTGGTGCAGCACCGCGCCCATCATATCCGATCCTGAATACAATCCGAGGTCTGTGTCCGGGACTGGGGCGCCATTGATATATAGGGTTTCATCGCGGTAAACAATATGATCGCCGGGGATTCCTATGATACGTTTGACGTAATCGGTGCCGGCTGAGTGCTTGACCTCCGGTAATCCGCCCGTACTGCAACCTGGATTCTGCTCACAGAAGTTGAGCGCAGTTTTCTCGGGATAGTGAAATACCACCACATCACCGCGATGCGGCTCACCAATATTAATTATCTTGTCGTGTATTACCGGCAGCCTCAGTCCATAATCAAATTTATTCACAAGTATGAAGTCCCCTACTAGCAGAGTTGGAACCATGGATGAAGATGGTACATGGAAAGGTTCCACAACAAATGTCCGCAACAACAATACGATTAGGAATACTGGGAAAAACGACTTGGCATATTCGACCAAGATCGGTACACGACGTTTTTTCGTAACCACCGTGGTCACCCCGCTGGTCACTGGCGTCTTGTCAGCATTCTGGGATTTCAACCGACGGTTCTTTGCGACGAACAGCGCGTCTAGCAGCCATACCATGCCTGTCACGATTGTCGCCAGAGTTAGAAAAGCTTCTAAATCAAAATCCATAGCGTTTAATCCCCGATGTAATTTAGTACCTAAGGCTATTTCTTGCCGACATGTAAAACCGCAAGAAACGCTTCCTGCGGAATCTCCACTGAACCCAGCTGTTTCATGCGCTTCTTGCCTTCTTTTTGTTTCTCCAGCAACTTGCGTTTACGGGTAATGTCACCACCGTAGCATTTCGCAGTCACATTCTTGCGATACGCCTTGACTGTAGTACGTGCGATGATATGTGAACCAATAGCGGCTTGTATCGCCACCTCAAACATCTGTCGCGGTATCAGGTCCTGCATTTTTTCACACAATTCCCGGCCTCGTGAATAGGCGTGATCTTTATGGATGATGCTGGACAGTGCATCTACACGATCGCCATTGATAAGCAGGTCAAGTTTCACCAATGGCGCAGCCTGGAAGCGCGCAAAGCTGTAATCGAAGGACGCATAACCACGACTCACAGATTTCAGGCGGTCGAAAAAATCCATGACCACCTCGTTCATGGGTAGTTCATAAGTCAATATGACTTGGGAACCGTGGTAAATCATTTTCTTTTGTGTACCACGTTTTTCAACGCATAAAGTTATGACAGAACCTAGATATTGCTGCGGAACCAATATATTGGCAGTGATAATCGGCTCGCGTATCTCTTCAATCCGGTCTACAGCTGGCAGTTTGGCGGGATTATCTACATGCAATATTTTTCCATCAGTGGTCAACACCTGGTAAATCACCGTAGGTGCCGTGGAAATAAGCTCAAGGTTGTATTCCCGCTCCAGACGCTCTTGCACGATATCCATATGCAATAGCCCAAGGAATCCACAACGAAATCCAAATCCTAAAGCCGTGGATGTTTCTGGTTCGAAGTGCAGAGCAGAATCGTTAAGACGCAATTTTTTTAGTGCTTCACGGAAATTCTCATAATCATCTGACCGAATTGGGAACAATCCGGCGAATACCCGTGGCTGCACCTGCTTGAAACCAGGAAGTGGCGCACTGCAGGGATCATGTGCATTAGTCAGGGTATCCCCGACGGGTGCCCCATCTATTTCCTTGATGCCGGCAATCACATAGCCCACTTCGCCTGTGGACAACTCATCTTTATCATGCATCTTGGGTGTGAATATACCCAGACGATCCACCTCGTGCGTACGGCCTGTAGACATAACTAATACTTTCTGACGTCGTTTAAGAGCGCCTTGCATGACACGCACCAGTGAAACTACGCCCACAAAATTATCAAACCAGGAATCGATAATGAGTGCCTGTAACGGCGCTGAGGGATCGCCTTTGGGTGGAGGTATGCGGCGTACAAGTTCTTCCAGCAGATCGTCCACACCCGCGCCCGTTTTGGCACTCACACGCAAGGCATTCTGAGCTTCGATGCCAATAATCTCCTCGATCTCGTGGCTGACTTTGTCGGGATCCGCATTAGGCAGGTCTATTTTGTTGATGACTGGCATCACTTCGAGCCCCTGCTCCAAGGCTGTATAGCAATTGGCGACACTCTGGGCTTCCACGCCTTGGGAGGCATCCACTACCAGCAGTGCGCCTTCGCAGGCAGCCAAAGAACGGGATACCTCATAGGAAAAATCCACATGCCCGGGCGTGTCAATGAAATTCAACTGATAGGCCTGTCCATTCCGGGCTAGGTACTGGAGGGATACACTCTGGGCCTTGATGGTGATTCCACGCTCGCGCTCAATTGGGTTGGAGTCCAGCACTTGCTCTTGCATCTCGCGTTCCGTCAAACCTCCACAGATCTGGATAAAGCGGTCTGCAAGGGTGGATTTGCCGTGATCGATATGCGCGATGATGGAGAAATTACGGAGGTTCTGCATGTCCACTTTAGTATGGGGGCAATCTTCGGTCTGATGTATGATAATTATATTATAATTCAGTATATTACTGAATATTTTTATGGGTTTGTCTCAAGATCAATCGCCGGCGTTAACGCCTGATTCGTGTGGGCGTGATATGGACAGCGCTGGCGCATTATACCGGCTTTAGCTCTGAATTCGTTTCAGCGTTCAGATACTCCTCTAAGAGCGCCCGGTCAATCGTGCCCATACCGAGAATTTTAGTGCCACTTGCAAGCACTGGCACTTGCAATCCATAGCGTGCCCGCAGTGCTGTATCCGTATCCACATCCACCAGGTTAATGTGCATTCGATCTCCATACAGGGCATGCAGCTCTGCGAGCATCTGAGTGCAAAGGTGGCAATCATTTCGATAATAGAGGGTCAACGAGTGCTGCATCACCGCAAACCTCAAGATACTAAAAATCGGGTTTATCGAGTCATTAAGCAGTACTTTGTCTGCTCTTCAACAGGTACCCGGATTTTCAACTTACAAACCGAGCAGTGATTGCAATGATAAAGTCAGCTGCTATCAAAGAACGTCTCCGTGAATATGATACACCTGTACGATCATATCTTGATGGCCAATTCTGATCGGCCAATTATTCTTCGATGGTGGTTATTGTGCCTGTAGGTGTATCGCCTGCGCGATAAACTCCACTGTTTCAGGCGGGACTTCGCCCACCACCGTAATGCTGTGGTTGCCCACTTGGCGACCATAAGCATTGACGGCCTCCATACGTGATGGCCCGATAAGCTCGTTATGACCCGGAGTAGCTGTTTCCAAAAATACGGATACTGAGGCCAACCCATCACTGAAGACCAAATGCCGGACCGGATGTAATGTGCCGATTAATTGCTGTATGCTGTCCATGGATAGGGAAAATCCGGGCGGTAGTTGTGTAGCATTCCAATTAAGGCCGGAATCAGCTTTGGTTAGCTGCTCTCTACCACCCTGAATGTTCCAGATATATCCGGGTTTAAGTTCGGTGACCTTGAATGCTTCATCGGGTATTTCACGCGGATACGTTATCGATGTGAACATAATTCGCACAATCATCCTGCTATTCTCATTTAACAGATCAGAGCGCAACAGCATCGCATTATTAACATCGAGCCATAATCTATATCCATAACGATAATTGTCACGTGGATGGATATCGATGATATTGCAAATATGTCCAGCGACCCGATCCTCTCCTAGATAATTGAATTTATAGTATGCAACTAGCTTTTTCTCATAAATGGCCTGGGGTATTGGTGAAGGGTAATGTGAAGCCGCATAGCGGCGCTCTATGAGTACTGAATGGCTGTCTGGAATGATGGACATCACTTCCTTATGACCGCGGATTACCTCACGTTGAGGCCCTGTCATTGATATCAGATGCTCCATTCCGCCTTCATTATCAGCACGGTGTATGATCCGCATGGTTTCCAAATTATTATCATAGATATAGGCAAAAGTACCCTCGTAATTAAGGGTGCGTAAAGCCGTATTCATCCGGTCCAACCAGATACCTGTATTGTTATCATTGGAATCAGCAACCGCCGTTGGCATCAGCAATGCCGCCAATAACAACGGCAATAACCAGCGGCATTTTGAAATCATCGTTTGGCTTGCTAGGGCGATTTTTGAGAAGTTGGTGATTGTCGGGGTGAGTTTCTCAGTTGCATGGAAGATATATAGAAATATGGCAGCATGCCCTGCTGCTCAATCAGCGTAGCCATTTCATTATGATTAATTACATAATTATTCAATTGGGCCTGGACAGCCGGTAGATTGCCATTCCAGGCCGCGTTACTCGGCATGCCATATAAGGCCGTGCTTGTCTGTATTGATGCTGAAGTTGGAACAATTTCAGAAGGCGCTGACACTGTCCTCATACCAATCCCGTTGCCATAGCGTAAAGCATAAACTGCAACAACGGCGACGCATGCAGCCAACGCCATTCCAGCGGCAGATTTTCTTAAATAGCCGTTCATTCTAGCGTCGCGCTTTTTGATCAACGCTTCTTCATGGTCAAGTGCATCCATGATTCGATCAACAAAGCCACGGACACCAATCTGGGGTAATTCCCTGCGCATAGTCTCACCGATAAGATGATAGCGTTCCCAGCAGATGCGCAAATATTTATCCATAGAAAACCGGCGAACCAGCAACTCATGTTCGTCTTCCGGCAGCTCATTATCTGCCAATGCCGATATCTGTTCCCGCAATTTCTCGCTCATCTATACAGCAACCTGTCTAATTATCCAGGAGTGGACGCAATTTGCCGTCGATTGCTTCACGTGCCCTGAATATTCGTGAGCGTACCGTGCCCACAGGACAAGACATCGTTTGTGCAATCTCCTCATAACTCATGCCTTCTATCTCACGCAGCACGATAGCGGTACGCAAGTCCTCGGGTAATTCCTCAATCGCATCTTCCACCGTTTTCTGTATCTCCTGGGTAAGCAGCAACCGTTCTGGAGTATCCATATCCTTAAGGCGTGCCTGCAGTTCATGCTGGTCAGGATCCTGCGGGTTCACGCTGTGATCCATGGGTCGACGACCCTCGGCCACCAGGAAGTTCTTGGCTGTATTGATAGCGATACGATACAGCCAGGTATAAAACGCGCTGTCACCCCGGAATCCTGGAATCGCGCGATAGGCCTTGATAAAGGCCTCCTGCGCCACATCCAGGGCTTCACTGCTGTCATGCACGTAGCGGGAAACCAGCTTGATGATTTTATGCTGATATTTGCGCACCAGCGCATCAAAAGCTGCTTTATCGCCCCGCTGCACACGTTCCACCAATATCTGGTCGGAATCGGCCCTGGCCGGCCGGATATCAAATGCCGGCTTTGGACTGTGCATACGCTTGGCTCATAGACAATAGAGTGGACAGATAGTTCTGCCTGGGGTACCCAGATACGTGTATATTTTGCACAACTCGAAGCCTCGGGTCCTGATGCTCATATTCTAACAGCCCCGAACTCACTGGCGAAGCATGCAGCAGACCCATAATTATGACGTACTCATCATCGGCAGTGGTGCTGCAGGTCTGGCTTTGGCCCTGTGTTTGCATGAAGATTTTCATATCGCTCTGGTATCTAAGGGTCCATTGTCAGAAGGCAGTACCCTGTATGCCCAGGGCGGCATATCCGCTGTCCTCGACAAGACAGATTCCATCGAATCACACATACAGGACACGCTCAACGCTGGCGCCGGTCTCAGTGATCCACTCGCGGTCCATTTTGTGGTTGAACAAGGTCCTGAATGCATCCGTTGGCTGATCGCCCAGGGTGTGCATTTCACACGCGAAAATGGCTTGGACGCTTTAGGCGCGTTCCACCTGACCCGCGAAGGTGGCCATAGTCATCGGCGGGTTGTGCATGCCGATGACGTCACTGGCCGAGAAATCGAAAGCACGCTGGAAACGCTGGTACGTAAACGCACTAACATCACTGTGCTGGAACAGCACATCGCTGTAGATCTTGTCAGCGCTACAAAAATGGGCCTGGCAGAGCCGCGCTGTCTCGGCGCCTACCTGCTGGACAGGCATACGCAGCACGTACAAACTTTAGGCGCGAATCACGTGGTTCTGGCAACGGGCGGCGCCAACAAGGTCTATCTGTATACGACCAATCCCGACAGTTCCAGCGGTGACGGCATTGCCATGGCCTGGCGCTGCGGATGCCGCATAGCCAATATGGAATTCATGCAGTTCCATCCCACCTGTCTGTTTCATCCCGCTGCCAAATCGTTCCTGATCAGCGAGGCTGTGCGTGGCGAAGGTGGAAGACTGCTGTTGCCGGACGGCACGCCCTTTATGGATAAATTCGACACGCACGCAGAAATGGCACCGCGTGACATCGTGGCGCGCGCCATCGATCATGAGATGAAACGTCTGGGCTCCGATCATGTGTTACTGGATATCAGCCATAAGCCTAAAGCCTTCATCCAGGAACATTTTCCCACCATATACGCACGCTGCCTGAGCTACGGATTCGATATGGCAAAAGCACCGATACCTGTGGTGCCGGCGGCTCATTACACCTGCGGGGGAGTGATGACTGATTTGCACGGGCGCACGGATATGCCGGGTTTATACGCCATCGGCGAAACTGCTTATACGGGTTTGCACGGTGCCAACCGTATGGCCAGTAACTCACTGTTGGAGTGCATCGTCATGGGTAGAGCTGCAGCCCAGGATATTACTGCTGCACATGGCGCATCACAGGTAGCATCTCTAAAACTGCCGAAATGGGATGAGAGCCGGGTGACAGATTCCGATGAAGAAGTGGTGGTCTCGCATAACTGGAGCGAATTGCGCCATTTTATGTGGGATTACGTTGGCATCGTGCGCACAGACAAGCGCCTGAAACGCGCCCTAAGCCGCGCAGAGCTATTACTGCATGAGATCGAGGAGTATTACGGCAATTTCCGCATAACCGGTGATCTGATCGAATTACGCAATCTGGCACAAATCGCCAGGCTCATAATCCGCTCGGCCATGCAGCGCAAGGAGAGTCGCGGCCTGCATTACACCTTGGATTATCCAGAAATCGATAATCAGAATGCGCCTCAAAGTACCGTACTGATACCGCCCAATTTTGCCGCCAATCACCAGCCAGTGGAATGGAAAACACATTAATGGATCTGGCAACTTACGAACGTTGCAACTTGCGATTTATCAGCTTTTCGGAGCCCCATATTTCAGCATTACCTTCAAACGCCGCAATCCTTCCGCGCTACAACTGTCGCGCGCCAGCATCACCGCGCAGCGCTTGCCGCTGGGTGCTTTAAAATGGGCAATCACAAACCAGCTCCCCAGATGAGCTGCTGGCATGAGTTCCATAGCCTGATTGTTGCCACGGTAATCGGTGATACGCCAGCCGTCTTCCAATGACCAGCGCAGACGCCTGGGCGTACGCCGCCAGAATATAACCACGTTCCACATAAGGCTGCCAAGAATGGCGAGGAATATCACCAGACGGCTCAATGGCGTCAGTGGCAGCTGCAGGCAGATGACCGCTGCCGTCACATGGATGGCCAATAGCAAAGTCGCTATCAGCCGTGACGGCCGAATATCAAACTCCAGAGGTTCGCCGTAAGGTGTCGATGACACGGCATTGCTCCGCGGCTTCAGGTGAGGCACGGCCTACGATATAGGCCATCAGGATTGGATCTGGCAACTCCAATAAAGCAGCAAATGCCTGCCGTTCAGCGAGCGGTGCCTGGCCGAAATGATTAGCCAGATAGGCCTCCAAAAGCACATCCAGTTCTTTCATGCCGCGGCGGCATTGCCAGCGCAGTCGGGATAGCTCAGACATGGAGTTTTAACCAATCCCCGGCTTGAGTATTGTTCACGGCAGCATTCCCGGCGTATGAGATTCTAGTGTTCTCTCTCGACCAACAGCTGCTTGATGTGCGCAATGGACTTAGCGGGATTGAGCCCCTTGGGGCAGGTATTGGTGCAATTCATGATGGTATGGCAGCGATACAGCTTGAACGGATCCTGTAAATCATCCAGCCGTTCGCCGGTGGTCTCATCGCGGCTGTCCGCAATCCAGCGGTAAGCCTGTAGCAGCAATGCCGGACCCAGGTAGCGGTCTGGATTCCACCAATAGCTGGGGCAGGCTGTCGAACAGCAGGCGCACAGGATGCACTCATACAAGCCGTCGAGTTTGGCGCGTTCTTGCTTGGATTGCAGGCGTTCCCGGTCCGGCGGTGGCGACTGGGTGCGGATCCAGGGCTTGATGGACGCATACTGGGCGAAGAAATGCGTCAGATCGGGGACCAGATCCTTGATCACTGGCAGATGCGGTAATGGATAAATCCTCACGTCGCCTTTTATATCCTTGATGTCATGAGTACAGGCAAGTGTGTTAGTGCCATCGATATTCATGGCGCATGAGCCGCAGACGCCTTCCCGGCAAGAGCGTCTCAAGGTTAGGGTGGCATCGGTCTCATTCTTGATCTTGAGCAACGCGTCCAAAACCATGGGCCCGCATTTATCCATATCGACTTCATAGGTGTCCATGCGCGGATTCTGGCCACTGTCCGGATCGTAACGGTAGACCCGGAAGCGCCGCACATTCTTGGCGCCCGCCGCTGCCTTCCAGGTCTTGCCTGACTGGATACGGGAATTCTTGGGTAAGGTGAATTCAGCCATGATTCCAACCTCTGGTCAGTAGACGCGTTTTTTTGGCGGAAAGGGTTTGATATCGTCCGACAGTGTGTAACTGTGTACTGGCCGGTAATCTATCCTGACCTTGGCATTCTCATCCATCCAGGCAAGGGTGTGCTTCATCCAGTTCTTGTCGTCGCGTTCGGGATAATCCTCGCGCGCGTGGGCGCCACGGCTTTCGGTGCGGTTCATGGCGCCGGCCATGGTCACCGTGGCACAGGCCAGCAGGTTGGCGAGCTCCAGGGTCTCTGCCAGGTCGCTGTTCCAGATGAGCGAACGGTCAGACACGCGCACATGCTCGAATGAATCGAATACATCTTTGAGTCGTTTACCGCCCTCTTGCAATGTCTCGCCGGTGCGGAACACCGCGGCATCGGACTGCATGACTTTCTGCATACGCAAGCGGATCGCGGCGGTGGATTCGGAGCCATCGGCATGACGCAGCTTGTCGAAGCGCGCGATGATCTTGTCGCTGGCTGCCTGCGGAAAACTGCGTGGCGTCTTGCCGGCCTTCACAGTCTCGGCACACTGATGCGCAGCGGCACGACCGAATACCACCAGATCCAGTAGTGAGTTGGAACCCAGGCGATTGGCGCCGTGTACCGATACGCAGGCCGCTTCACCGATCGCCATGAGACCGGGCACCACGCTATCCGGATTGCCCGCCTTGAGATTCATGGCTTCGCCGTGGTAATTGGTCGGGATGCCGCCCATGTTGTAATGCACTGTCGGCAAAACCGGGATCGGCTCCTTGAGCACGTCGACGCCGGCGAAGATGCGCGCGGTTTCGGCGATCCCGGGCAGACGCTCATGGATCACCTCCGGGCCGAGATGCCGCAGATTCAACAGGATATGGTCCTTATCCGGACCCACACCGCGGCCTTCGCGAATCTCGATGGTCATGGCGCGAGATACCACGTCGCGGGAAGCCAGGTCCTTGGCGTGCGGTGCGTAACGTTCCATGAAGCGTTCGCCCAGGGCGTTGGTGAGGTAACCGCCCTCGCCGCGCACCCCCTCGGTGATCAGGCAGCCAGCGCCATAGATGCCGGTGGGATGGAACTGCACGAATTCCATATCCTGCAGCGGCAAGCCGGCGCGCAACACCATGCCATTGCCGTCGCCGGTGCAGGTATGGGCCGAGGTGCAGGAAAAATACGCGCGTCCGTAACCGCCGGTGGCCAAGATGGTCTGTTGCGCCACGAAACGATGCAGCGTACCGGTTGCCAGATCCCAGGCGATCACACCGCGGCACACGCCCTCTTCCATCAACAGGTCCAGGGCGAAGCATTCGTAATAGAACTCGGCGTTATGTTTGAGACTCTGCTGGTAGAGTGTGTGCAGCATGGCGTGCCCTGTGCGGTCGGCGGCGGCGCAGGTGCGCTGCGCAGTGCCTTCGCCGAAATGCGTGGTCATGCCGCCAAACGGCCGCTGGTAAATCTTGCCTTCCTCGGTGCGTGAGAACGGCACCCCGAAATGTTCCAGCTCGATGACTGCTGGCACCGCCTCGCGAGTCATGTACTCGACCGCATCCTGGTCGCCCAGGTAATCGCCACCTTTTACGGTGTCGTACATATGCCAGCGCCAATCGTCTTCGCCCATATTACCGAGGGAAGCGCTGATACCGCCCTGGGCGGCGACCGTGTGGCTGCGGGTGGGATACACCTTGGTGATGTTGACGGTCGTAAGTCCGGCCTCCGCGATGCCCAGGGTGGCGCGCAACCCGGCACCACCCGCACCCACCACCACCACGTCATAGACGTGATCGACCAGCTTGTAGCTGTCCGCCATGTAATCAGCCTCCGAAGGCGATGTGCAGAACCGCAAAGATGCCGGCAGCTGCCAGCAGGATGCAGATGAATTTGATCGCTAGCAGCGCGCTCACCTTGAGCCATTCATCGTGCAGGTAATCTTCGATGACCATCTGCAGGCCCAGATACGCGTGGTAGAAGACTGTGGCCAATAGCAGCACTGACAGCACCGAGACTACCGGCGAGTGCAACCAGATCAAGGCTGTGACGTAATCGGCGTGCACATGGATCATCACCGAAATCACGAACCACAGGCTCAGCGGGATGAGCGCGATGGCGGTCACGCGTTGCGCCAACCAATGGCTGGTGCCTTGTCCGGAGGCACCCAGGCCGCGGGCGCGGCCCATTGGGGTTCTAAAACTCATGGATGCCCCCCATGCATGTAGACAAACAGTATGGCCAGCAGAGTCAGTGCAGCGCTGATGATCCACACGCTGTAACCGGTTATATAGAAGGTACGTATCTCAAAACCCTGGCCCGCATCCCAGAACAGATGTCGGGCACCGTTGCAGAGATGATAGAAGAGACTGAATGCCCAGGACCACATGAGAATCTGGCCGACCCAGCTGCCGAACAAGGTTTGCGCTGCTGCATAAGTGTCCGGTCCGGCGGCGATGGCGATCAGCCAGTAGATCAGCGCCAATGTACCGATGCTGAGCCACACGCCCGTGAGGCGATGCAGGATCGACATGACCATGGTGATCTGCCAGCGGTAAATGCCTATGTGAGGTGACAGGGGCCGGTTAGCAGTCGCCATAGGAGTGCCACACAGGGAATTCAGTGCCTGCCAGGATCGGACGTCTAGAAATCAATGCAGCGCCCCCCTTTCTCCCAATCACCGTAACGGGTCGGTTCCGGGCCTTTGGGCCCGCCGATCTCGCGTGGCTTCTCGGGTATCTGTTTACCGGCCGCGGGTGGAGACGGTGGCGTCGGTAACGGATCTTGGTGGTTGGACATGGATTTCTTATTTGACATGCCGGGGGCATTTTACACCCAAAGTCCGCGATATGTGCGGCATACGCTGACAGCGCCGCTGGCTACCCCTATCATTAGTAAAGCCCTGAACGGATAAACACATGCACACACACTGGCGCAAGTTCCTGCAACAGCAAGGCGCACATATTGAAGGACCCGGAGTCATTAGCTTCGGTGATCCCAGTGCTGAACTGCGGCGCGTTAATGATGACATGGTGATGGCGGATCTGTCACATGAGGGACTTATCCGTGTGGACGGTGCGGATGCACGCACCTTCCTGCAGGGGCAGCTGAGTACCGACGTAATGTCTTTGACCCCAGTTAACAGCCAGTTGAGTTCCTGGAACAACTCCAGAGGCCGGGTCGTGACATTGCTGCGGCTCTGGGAATTCGGCGGCGCGATCCATATGGCCCTGCCTCGATCACTCGCAGTAGCGGCGCTGAAACGGCTTGCCATGTACGTAGTGCGCTCTAAAGTGAACCTCACCGACGCCAGTGACACCCTGGTGCATTTTGGTATCGCAGGCCGCGAAGCGCCAAGCATGCTCGCGGCTTGTGATTGGTCTGCGCCCTCCGAGGTGAATGCTATCTCTATTAAAGACGGTGCTACCCTCACCCGCTTGCATGGTGAGATGCCGCGTTTCGTGCTCATGGGTGAGCCCGGGAAAATGATATCCATGTGGCAAGCTCTCAAAGCCGAAGGGGTGTATCCGGTCGGGGCTGACCCCTGGGCCCTGCTGAACATCCTGGCCCGGGAACCTGTCGTCTACCCTGAAACCTCCGAACACTTCGTGGCCCAGATGCTGGGGCTGGAAGAATTGGGCGCCATCGATTTCAAGAAAGGCTGCTACATCGGCCAGGAAGTCATCGCCCGTGCCCACTACCGGGGTGCTGTGAAACGTCATCTTCAGCGGGCAAGCTGTATAGCAAGCCAACACATTCCACCTGGCACGCAAGTACATGCCGATGGTTCAGGTCAAGCAGCAGGTGAGATCGTGGATAGCTGCCAAGATTCGCAGGGGAAAATCCAAATGTTGCTCGTGATCCAGGACGATTTGAGAAACTCACAGTTGAGTCTACAAAACAAAACAGTAATCTCTCTAGCCGAATAAGTCAGCCATCGCCAGAAACAGCAACGCTTCGAAAATCTGCGCTCAATTATTTTGGGTATTCGGATTTCGTGATTGATCTCAGTTAATTCTGGCGTTCGGTACATGCGAGAGCAATTTCGGATTCTGTGAGTGATAAGTCGGGTTTCCCCTGATAAATTTCGGTCTTGTGAAGTGAGGATCATCATTGGAAGGGCCGCTTGGCACTCAGGTGCGGCCATTCAAGGGGTAGAATAAGCGGAACGTGGTTTGACGGGCTGCGTCCGGTCAGAAACGGACATCCAAGATCAGGGGTGCGCCATGTCTAACGAAGTATCAAAGCTGGGAATGCAATGACGTTAGCCGACTGGCTCGCACTAATCGCAGCCGCAGCTGCTCTTCTGACATTCTGGATCATGTTGACGACAGCGCGTCGACAACTGCGCGCATATGTGGGTGTAAACGAGATCCCTAATTCGCAGTCACGTAAGCTTGAGTTACTGTCAGATGGAACGATTAAAGGTCTGGCTCTCGCTAGGAATCATGGCAAAACACCTGCCACAATGTTCGAGCAAAAATCTTGATTTGCTATGCGAGCGTGCCACTTCCGAGGAATTTTAGTTTCCCAATCCTCGAGTACGGCGGCGGCGGCACGCTCTTCCCTGGTGACGACCTCTACCTGCATGCAAAGATGTCTCCCCCTGTCGGAACGCGCGCTCTAACTAAGGCTCAGTGGCTCACGACCCATAAGCCCCACAAGGCTAACCAAACCTGGTATGTGTATGGATGGGTCACCTATCAGGACATCTATCATGCTTACCGTTATACAAGATTTTGCTTCGAGATTTGGTGGAACGATGGCCGGGGGAAAATACCCGGCTGGTATTTTGCGCCATGCTTCAATGAAACCGAAGAAAGCTATGTAGTCGGGTTGCGCCGGTTGTGGCGTTTCCTAACGCCTTGATGTCCGCTTTCGGCCACAAGCTGGCATTGGTACGTCTGACCTGTAGTTGTACCCGATTGTGGTGTGGAGTAGCGTTTTACACCTCCGTTTAGATTTCACCTGCTCATATTGCAATGAGGTGTCTTATGCGAATTACCTACCTCAGCATCGCGCTTTGTGCGGTCTTGTTTTGCAGCGCCACTATGGCATCTGCACCAAAGATACAAGGGACGAATGTAACCAAGCTAACACCGCTTATCCTAGAGAAGAATGAGGGGGAGCAACGAGTTATTCGGCCCTATCCCGGATACCCTGATCCGGGAGAAACCTTCATTCTGAAGGTTGATCCAAAGAATGGTGGTTCATCGCATTTGGTCCTTCTAACCGCAACCATCCGGGTAGGAGGGCAGATTGAAACTCATCGACACCCCAATGCTGATGAAATCCTTTATCTTCAGAACGGAACCGCGCGGGTGCATTTGGGAGGTACTGTAAGAATAGTTCATGGCGGTGCGACCGTGTTTATCCCTGCCAATACCTGGATTTCTGTCGATAACATTGGACGCGTTGCCATTAACTTGGTGGCCATCTTTTCCGCACCGGGATTCGAGGACTTCATGCGGGCCGCGTCTGTTTTAAAGGGAGAAAAAAACATTCCAATGACAAAGGCCGAAAATGATGCGATCGAAAAGCAATACTCAAACGTGGTTGTATACAAGGAACCGTAGGTCCAATACCCATGGACTTAAAGCGGACAATCCAGGGCAATATCTCGAGAGTGGAATCTGAAGGACTGCTTCCGGCCAAGAGCAGACATCCCTCAGTGGACTTCTCCCGCTTCGGTAGCCCGATTTAGAGACTTATTGTGGGTCCTGCGCATAAGATATAATTCTGATGTGTAACCTCTGTCTCCATATGTTGCGAAAATCGCCGAGGTTCACTGCGGTAGGCTGAATATTACGGTCCGCTTAGGCAGCACAGGAGGCTCCCATGAAAGATATCCGAGCCAGGCTCTCAGTGTTATGGGTATTTGCGACGCTCAACTATATCTATGCAGACGTGTTCGCCTGCTTCGACGCCTTGGGGTCGAATAATGTCAGGTCCATGTTTCTTCATTTCTCCCCGGGAGCGTGGTTAGGAATCGCAATACTCATGGAGATCCCGATGGCGATGATTCTGCTGTCGTGGATCCTGAAGCCCGAAGCAAATCGCTGGGCGAATATCGTCGCGGGCGTGATAGAAACTCTCGCTGTTCTCTTCACTCAATTCATCGGGCCAATCTTCAATCTCACGACAACAACTTCTTACTATTTGTTCTTTGGAACGATGGAAGTGCTTTGCACTTTGTTGATCGTGTGGTACGCATGGAGATGGACGTCCGACGATGCCATTCCAATACTGACCCCGTCTACCAATTGATCATCGACCCTGGCGAGTTGGGCGGGTGAATTCATTCAATTGACGACGTCTGCTTTCGGCCATAAGCGGGACTAGTCTGGAGTTCCGCTATGGGTTGCGGTTTCAACTGATCGACGCAACACATTGGCCAAAGCGTTCAGCCGGCGTTTCATAGTTCAGCGTCTTCCTCGGCCGCTCATTTAACTGCCTGGCGACTGCGTTGAGTTTAGCCTGCGAGTACACCGACAGATCGGTGCCCTTAGGAAAGTACTGCCTCAGTAGCCCGTTGGTATTCTCGTTACTGCCACGTTGCCAGGGATTTTGCGGATCACAGAAGTAGACTTTGACATCCGTCGCCAGGGTGAAGCGTTGGTGGTCGGCCATCTCTTTGCCGCGATCCCAGGTCAAGGATTTATAGAGCTCCTGCGGCAGCTTATGGGCATGTTTGATCAATGCGCTGATGACGGTCTCGGTATCTTTGCTCGCGACTTTCACCAGCATGACATAGCGGGTATGCCGTTCGACCAGGGTGGCAATCTGGCTGCGCTGGTTGCCGAACAGCAAGTCGCCTTCCCAGTGGCCCGGCACCGCACGGTCTTCGACGGTGGCCGGACGCTCGCGGATCGACACGGCGTTCAGGATCCGGCCATGGTCATCGGTCTTCTGGGTGTGATGGCGTGAACGGCGCATGGCACGGCTACGCCGCAAGTGCTCTAACAGCTCTTTTTTCAAGGCCCCGCGCGCCTGGATGAACAGAGTCTTATAGATCGTCTCGTGTGACACCTGCAGACCCTCATCATCGGGAAAGCGCCGCTTCAGCCATCCGGCGATCTGCTCCGGCGACCAGGATGACTGCAGCTTGTCGGTCACCAGGCGCGCCAAGGCTCGATGCTCGACCAGCTTGCAGACCTTGGGGCGGCGGCCCCGGTCCCAAGCACTCTGGTCGGCCTGGCTCGCCCGGTAGCACCCCGGGCCGCCATTGCGTTTAAGCTCACGGCTGACACTCGAGGGTGCGCGTCCCAGGGAGCGCGCGATCGAGCGACATGAGAAGCCCTGTGCTACGGCGCGCGATAGCTCTTCACGCTCCGCCAAGCTTAGCGCTAAACGCGAACGCCGGCGCGGCCTCGGGCGAATGCCGCCGGTCTTAACCAGTATGCCGTGGACCGATCCGTGCGACCGGTCAAACAGCTGGGCGATCTGTTGGAGAGATTCCCCTTTCTGCCAGCGCTCCCACATCAGGGCCTTCTGGCGTTCGGTGTAATAAATCCGAGTTCTGTATGTCACTTGCAACACCTCCTTCTGCTCGCGCAGAATCTAGCGTGTTGCGTCGATCAGTTGAAATCGCAGTCGTGAGCAGAAGTAGAAAGAATAGAATCTCGGGTACTAGATATTAAGGGCTGCATCCAGCCAATGAGCAGTCATTCGGAATATGATGCGAGCGCATCAATCACAGAACCCGACCCTGAGCTTACTTGTAGAGACGGCTATTCAGCCTACATCAATCGTGAAATCCGAATACCCATTATTTTAGTCTGACAATCCTGCAGTAAGTGATCTGGTCAGGTCCTGAGACGCTCCATAGCCAGCGCATAAAAACCATCTGTGCCATGACGATGTGGTAAAAGCCTCAAGGCACCATCCAGACCACAGGCTTGTATAATTTTAACTCCTTGCCGTTCGAGAATTCCGCCAGCGGGCACTGTTCGAAAATCAGGATGCTCCGCAAGAAACGCCGAAGTTACCCCTGAATTCTCATCATCCAGCAAACTGCAGGTCGCATACACAAGACGCCCACCTGGTTTTACTAGTTTGGAAGCCGCGATGAGGATACGACCCTGAAGGGCTGTTAACTCGGCGAGATTGATCGGCTTCCACTTGATATCCGGATTGCGGCGCAACGTGCCCGTGCCGGAGCACGGTGCATCCACGATCACTACATCGGCTGTGCCGGCCAAGCGATTGAGAACCGGATCATATTCGGCATGGATCACATGCCGTTGCACCGTATCCACGCCGGCACGCACCAGTCGCGGTTTAATGCGATCCAGGCGTTTGCGCGACACATCGAACGCCAGCAGCACGCCGGTATTAGCCATCATGGCGGCTAGCTGCAGCGTCTTGCCGCCGGCACCGGCACAGAAATCCACGATCTTGTCTTTGGGTTTGGCGTCCGCCAACAGACCAATGAGCTGGCTGCCTTCGTCCTGAAGTTCGAACAGCCCGGAACGGAATGCCTGGCTGGTGAACAACGGTCCACGCTTGTCACGCCGCAGACCATAGGGCGAATACGGCGTGGGCGTCAGTTCATAGCCTTCGTCCCTGAGCTGAGCCTGCAGGGCTTCACGGCTGGACTTTAATGAATTAACCCGGATATCCACCGGCGCCGGCTGATTCAGTGCTGCAGCCAACTTCAAGGTCTCCTGTTCGCCGAATTGTTTGACCAGACTTTCCGCAAGCCAATCCGGGAAATTCGCACGCACAGCCAGTGGGAACTCAAACAGATCCCGGGCACGGATGCGCTCCACCAGCTCGACGGCACCGGTATTGAATCCGGCTTGTACAAGCGCCCGGGCGCTCCAGCCGCCGTATTTCAGCAGCCAGGTAGCCGCCAGCCAGCGGGATCTTTGTTCGTCGGATTCGGGTTTGTAGATGGGCTCGTACAGGGCTTCCAGTTCCCGTTTGTGGCGCAGGCAGCCGTACACCGTTTCTGCGGCGAAGGCCCGGTCCTTGGAGCCCATGTTGCGGTTGGCCTTGAAATACTGATCGATGACAGCATCGGCTGGATAGGTGAACTGCAAAATCTGACCCAGCAGGGCCGACGCCTGACGCAAGCGTGCATGCGCATGCGCAGGCATCTCAGGAAGACTTATCCGGTTGCCAGTGGAACTTGTGCATCATGCGGTGCAAGATCGGGGCGAACAGCACGCCCGCGACGATGAGAAAGACCAGGCCGGCATACAGCGCGTACAGGCCAGCGAAGACTTTGCCGCCGGGCGTCTGGGGAGATTCCACCGGCCCCATGCCGCCCAAAAGCATGGCGGCATTTAGGAAGGCATCGCGCCAGGCCAGATGCTCATAGTATTCATAGCCCGCCATCCCTATCAGCAGCGAGCAGAACACGAAGGCTTGCGCGAACAGGAAATGCCAGGCAACGCGTCGCAGGAACTGCGGCCTTGAGAGCGGAGGATGTGTACGTTTCTCGTACATGCACTTCTTCGGAATTCATTCGGTTTCGGGGCGCATCAGCGGGAACAGGATCACGTCGCGGATGGAAGCAGAATCCGTGAATAGCATCACCAGGCGGTCGATGCCGATACCCTCGCCGGCCGCCGGCGGCATGCCGTATTCCAGGGCGCGCACGTAGTCCGCGTCGTAGAACATGGCCTCCTGGTCGCCGGCATCTTTCTCCAGCGCCTGGGCCTTGAAGCGTTCCGCCTGATCTTCCGGGTCGTTCAATTCGGAGAAGCCGTTGGCCAGCTCGCGGCTACCTACATAGAACTCGAAGCGGTCTGTCAGGAACGGATCGCTGTCCTTGCGGCGTGACAGCGGCGAGACTTCCATGGGGTAATCTACGATGAATGTCGGAGCCTTGAGGTCGGGCTCGACAGTCTTTTCGAAGATCTCGAACTGCAGCTTGCCGGCGCCGCTGCCGGCATTGACCGGTAATTTAAGTTTTTCGCACACGCTGCGCAGGTAAGCCACATCCCGAAGTTTTTTACGCTCCAGTTTGTTTACATCGGCGATGGCGTCTTCAAGTTTAAGGCGGCGGAAAGCCGGGGCGAAATCATAGGTTTCGCCCTGGTAGGCGACCGTGGCTTTGCCATTCAGCGCCTGCGCCAGACTGCGCATCAGGCTCTCGGTAAGGTCCATCAGGTCGTTATAGGTGGCGTAGGCTTGGTAGAACTCCAGCATGGTGAACTCGGGATTGTGGCGCGTGGACACTCCCTCGTTGCGGAAATTGCGGTTGATCTCGAACACGCGCTCCATACCGCCCACCACCAGCCGCTTGAGATACAGCTCCGGCGCTATCCGCAGGTACAGATCCATGTCCAGGGTATTGTGATGGGTGATGAAGGGCCGCGCGATGGCGCCGCCGGCGATCGGCTGCATCATGGGGGTCTCCACTTCCACGAAACCTACGGCGTTCATGAAATCCCGCATGTGCTGCACAATGCGGGTGCGCATCTGGAACACGCGCGATGCTTCCGGATTCATGATGAGGTCCAGATAGCGTTGCCGGTAACGGATCTCTGTGTCCGCCAGGCCGTGGAATTTCTCCGGCAACGGCCGCAGCGATTTGGTAAGCAGCCGGAGCTTGCTGACGCGCACCGACAGTTCATCGGTCTTGGTTTTGAACAGCACGCCTTCGGCCGCCACGATGTCGCCCACATCCCAAGCTTTGAACTCCTCGTAACTCTCACCGAGCGCGTCTTTCTGCAGAAACAGCTGGATGCGCCCGGTGCTGTCCTGGAGATGCGCGAAGCTGGCCTTGCCCATGACACGCTTGGCCATCATGCGACCGGCCACGTGTACGCGCACCGGCTCCTGCTCCAGGGATTCACCGCTATGTTTTCCATACATCCCGTGCAGTTCCGCCGCCAGCGCGTCGCGCTTGAAGTCGTTGGGAAAGGCGATGCCCTGGGCACGCAGTCTTGCGAGTTTCTCGCGCCGTTCACGCACCAGTTTGTTTTCGTCTTGTTGGTCGGTCATTGCTATTCCAGTTTGACTTGCCCTTGATAAAAACAGACATCCCTTATCGCGGTCGGGACGACCGCTCCTACATTCACAAACCCTGTTTCAGCGAGGCCTCGATGAAATCGTCCAGATCCCCGTCCAGCACCGCCTGAGTGTCGCCTTTCTCCACCCCGGTGCGCAAATCCTTGATACGCGACTGGTCCAGCACATAGGAGCGTATCTGGCTGCCCCAGCCGATATCCGCCTTGCTGTCTTCCAGTTTCTGCTGTTCGGCGCGGCGCTTCTGGTCCTCCATCTCGTACAACTTGGCTTTCAACTGCTTCATGGCGGTGGAGCGGTTCTTGTGCTGCGAGCGTTCGTTCTGGCAGGCCACCACGATGCCGGTGGGGATGTGGGTGATGCGGATGGCGGAATCGGTCTTGTTGACGTGCTGGCCGCCGGCTCCGCTGGAGCGATAGGTATCCACTTTCAGGTCTGCCGGATTGATCTCGATCTGGATGTCATCGTCCACTTCCGGCGACACGAAGATGGAGGCGAAGGAAGTATGCCGGCGGTTGCCGGAATCGAACGGCGATTTGCGCACCAGGCGGTGCACGCCAGTCTCGGTGCGCAGCCAGCCGAAGGCATAGGGTCCCTCGAAGCGCACGCTGGCACTTTTTATGCCGGCCACTTCACCCGCCGAGACTTCCATCAACTCCACCTTGAAACCGCGGCGCTCACCCCAGCGCAGGTACATGCGCAACAGCATGTTGGCCCAGTCCTGGGCTTCGGTGCCGCCGGAACCAGATTGCACATCCAGGAAGGCGTTGTGGGAATCCATCTCGCCGGAAAACATGCGCTGGAATTCCAGCTGCGCCACCTGTTTTTCCAGGCTGAGCACTTCACTGCCGACTTCGCCCGCGGAAGTGACATCGCCCTCTTCCACGGCCAAATTCAATAAATCGTGGGAATCCTCCAGTCCGCCGGTGAGCTTGTCCAGCATGCTCACCACTTCATCCAGGCGGGCGCGTTCACGGCCCAGTTCCTGGGCGCGCTCCGGTTTGTTCCAAATACCCGGATCTTCCAGTTCCTTGCTTACTTCCTGGAGACGCTCGCGTTTGGACTCATAGTCAAAGGTACCCCCTGAGAGCCTGCACCCGGCCCTTCAAGTCGCTGATCTTGTTTTTGATGGGGTTGATGTCCTGCACGGCGTGAATTCCTGTAGTAGTCTGAAAATCAAGGCTGCTATGGTACTACAGGCCTCAAACCGGCTCGATAGCGTCGACCAACAATTGCAAACGCTGCTCACCCCGGTATTCGTTGATGTCCGGGCGATACACGATGCGCACTTGTGTGCAGCCGGGCGGCAGTTGTGCACCATCCTGATTGAACGCGATGGCTTCCAGTCTGAGTCCGGTGACCGGTTCCGCCAGCGCCATTTTGAGATGCTTTTCACCCACGATGCGGCGTTCCAGCAACTGGAACACGCCATCAAAACTGGGTTCCGGAAATCCCTGCCCCCAGGGTCCCGCCATGCGCAGCATCACTGCAGTCTCGAGCGTGATCAATTCCGGCGCCAGCTCACCATCCGTATGCATGACGCCCGCCAGATCTTGGGCCGTCAACCAGCGCCGCACTTCCGCATCGAAGGCTGGCGCAAAAGTTTCAAATGCATCTGCCGCCAGCGTCAGGCCTACTGCCATGGCATGCCCGCCGAATTTGGCGATCAGACCCGGATGCCGGGTGGACACCGCTTCCAAGGCATCACGGATATGTACGCCTTTGACCGAACGCGCCGAACCCTTGAGGGTGCCGTCCTCGGTACGGGCGAAGGCGATCACCGGACGATGCACCCGGTCCTTGACGCGTGATGCCACCAGTCCCACCACCCCCTGATGCCATTCCTCATCGAAGAGGCACAGGCCGAAAGGCAGCATGGGATCCGCTGCGTCCACGCCCAGCTTCTGCAAAGCACGCAACGCATCCTCCTGCATGCGCGCTTCGATATGGCGCCGCTCATGATTGAGTGTATCCAGCCGCGCGGCCAGCTCACTTGCCTGCGCGGGATCATCCGCCAGCAGGCATTCGATACCCAGGGACATATCCGTGAGCCGGCCCGCGGCATTCAGACGCGGCGCCACCGCAAACCCCAGATCCGCGGCAGTGAGACGCTCTAGGTTGCGTTTGCCCAGTTCCAGCAGTGCGCGGATGCCGGGCACGCAGCGTCCGGCACGTAGGCGTATCAGGCCTTGGGTAACCAACACGCGGTTGTTGTGATCCAGTGGCACCAGATCGGCGACCGTGCCGAGCGCCACGATGTCCAGATACTCCGCCAGGTTTGGTTCCGGAATCCCGCGACTGACGAACCAATTGTCCGCGCGCAGCCGGGCACGCAGTGCCAGCAACAGATAGAACATGACGCCCACGCCGGCAAGATGCTTGCTGGGGAAAGCATCGCCGGGCAGATTGGGGTTGAGGATGGCATCGGCATCCGGCAGCTCGGGGCCCGGCAGGTGATGGTCGGTTACCAGTACCCGGATACCGGCAGTGCGCGCCGCCTGCACGCCCGCGAGACTGGAGATGCCGTTATCCACGGTGATGATGAGATGCGGTTTGCGCTCGGCCGCCAGCGCCACGATCTCCGGCGTTAGGCCATAACCATATTCAAAACGGTTCGGTACCAGGTAATCCACCTGGGTTGCGCCCAACCGGCGCAGTGCGCGCACGCCGAGGGCGGAACTGGTGGCACCATCCGCATCGAAATCGCCCACGATCAGGATGCGTTGCTGCTGCTCCAGGCAGTTTGCCAGTAGCGTGACTGCCTGTTCCATATTGCTGAAGGCGCGATAATCGTAGAGCGCCGACAAGGCGTTATCCAAATCAGCATCGTTATGTATCTGTCGGGCAGCATAGATGCGCCGCAGTAACGGATGCAGGCTTTCTGAAAAATGCGTTCCCGCGAGCGGGATACGGCGTTCGATACGGTGTGGCTTCATGTTGTACGCAGGATATCAGCCAACAGCCGGCGCCGGCGCCAGAACTGCCGCAGGGAAGCACGCGTGATCTTGTGACAGTGCTGGTTACCTGGGTATATCAGTAACGCATCGATCTGATCCTCGCGTAATCCACGCAATAGCGGTACCGCAAGCTGGTCTTCTATTTGCATCAATGCCGACTCACTGCTGCAATCGATTGCCATCAGCTGATCTTCGGATTCCAAAGGTTTATCCAGGATTCCCGTCCATGCTGTGTAGTCACTATCGGCACAGCGAGCCAATCCCGTGACCAGAGGAATATCCGTCAGCACCGTGTCGGGTCCGGTAATAGGACCTTCCGGCAGACGGCCACCGCCCCACAACCACAGGCTGTTGATGCCGGGCCGTCCCGCCGACTCGCGTGCCAAATTCACCGGTTGTTCATGGAACAGCATCTGCACTTCGTTCATGAGTTGCCGGAGTCGCTGCCCATCCTCGCCATCCGGCATGTATTCGAATACTGATCCGCCGGCCACCACTATCGGCTCGTGGGTCACACACTTGAGTGGTACCGGCACACGCAGATACCAGCGTTCGGGATACGGTATCTCCAGCCGATAGCCCTCGGCAGCGTAGGTGCGATTGAAAATCTCGGCCAACGCTTTCGCTTCATCCATCTGCACCTGCAGCACGGATAACGGCAGCATCACCAACTGATCCCGGTCTGGAGCCAGATGCACCGGATCCGCGCGGAAGCAGAAACCCGCATCCCGATCACCGGTATCCGCCAGCCGCATGAAAGGCGCGACGCCAAAGCCGGTAGGCAAGCCAAATAGCTTCGCCAGCTCATCATTAACGTCTGCTGTGGATTGCACCTGTGAACGTGTGAATAGCGTCTCCAACGCCGGATATCGCTTTTGCATGCCGCTATCGGTATGCAATCCACTCAGAGATGGAATAAACAGCGTGATGGTCATGGGCAATCGTAAATAGTGGGCTGTAAGGAACTCTATAAAATCAGAGATTTTGGTTGCCGGCTAGGCGAAGATGATCGAGCAACCGGAGTGTACACGGCAGTACATGAGGGTGAGCCGTATACGGCGAACGGGCGGGCAGCATGCCCGCACTGGTTCTGGAACGAGTCAGGAAAGCAAAGCAAATAGTAGAGGTATTCATTAACGCCGCCGGAAAGCAAAAGATCGATTTTTAGAGTTGCACTGTACACATTATGCTGTTTGCCCTACCCTAAAAGCCATGAAACTCACCCAAGACCAGCCCGCCGGCGACGTCAACTACATCCGCGCCTACGCCCCGGGGCGCATCAACATCAATGACCGGCTATTGAAAGCGAGCCTGGTGCTCTCCCCTCTGAAGCTCATGGAAGATTGGCCGCCCCAGTGCCTTGAGGACATCACCCTTGAACATCTGGAACCCGCGTTGGCGCAGGAACCTGAGATCCTGGTGATCGGCACCGGCCCCACGCTGCGGTTCCCCGAAGCCCGGATCATGGCGGAGATCCAGCAACGCGGTATCGGGCTGGAAGTGCTAGACACTGCGGCCGCATGTCGTACCTACAATGTGCTAGTGAGTGAAAATCGGAATGTGGTCGCGGCTTTATTGATGATATAAAGGAATAATTTTATCTAATTTATGTGTGTTATAAAACGGATTTTAACCAGCACGTAATTTTTCGCGTAATCTCCTAAATATCAAAATTCCTGACTCAACCCAACCATAAAATATACCTATAAACCCGATCAATACTCCTGTCGCAACAATAAAATATCCAGATACGGCTGCCCATTGAACGTGAAGCCAATATCCTAAACAACCAATTGAACCACCCGCTGCAGCAATAACAAATCCAACAAATGCTATTCGAATTCCCCGTGTTGTTCCTTTAAAAAAGGAATTCATGTAGTCCTTTTCCTGTAGATGTATTGAGAGCTAATCAGCTAAGCTACAAATATTAGCGTAAGTATCCGTTGACAGACAAAACGTATATTAGATTTTGGTCAATAAATGCAAATCATTCAAACAGCGATTCTTCCGATAATCCCTCACTCTCCAGTATCTGCCGCAGGCGCTTCATGGCATCCATCTGGATCTGGCGCACGCGCTCACGAGTGACGCCGATGGCGGCGCCCACGTCTTCCAGCGTGCCCTTGTCATGGCCATTGAGACCGAAGCGGCGCTCCACCACTTCTCGCTGCTTCTCGTTCAGGCGCCCCAGCCAGCGTTCCACAATGGCCTGCAAGTCCGTGTCGTGCAGAATCCTTGAAGGATCGGTATTGTTCTCGTCGGGAATGGCGTCCAGCAGCATGCGGTCGCCATCCTTGCCAATGGGAGTCTCCATGGAAGTGACGCGCTCGTTCAGTCCCAGCAGCCGTTTTACATCCTCGATGGGTTTGTCCAGCAGTTCCGCGATCTCTTCCGGTGAAGGCGTACGGTCCAGTGTCTGGGACAGTTTGCGGCCGGCGCGCAGGTAGAGATTGAGTTCCTTGATGATGTGGATAGGCAGACGGATGGTGCGGGTTTGATTCATGATGGCCCGCTCGATGGTCTGGCGTATCCACCAGGTGGCATAGGTTGAGAAGCGGAAACCGCGTTCCGGATCGAACTTCTCTACCGCATGGATCAGGCCCAGATTGCCCTCTTCGATCAGGTCCAGCAGCGGCAGGCCGCGATTGATGTACTTGCGCGCGATCTTCACCACCAGTCGCAGGTTGCTTTCGATCATGCGGCGGCGCGAGACTTCGTCGCCTTTCAGGGCGCGGCGGCTGTAATAGACTTCTTCCTCGGCGGTCAGCAGCGCCGAATAACCGATCTCCGAGAGGTACATACGGGTGGCATCCAGCTGTGCCTCCACCAGCTGCGGTTCGGGCTCCACCGGTTCCGGCTGCAGCACCGTCGCCGTGCCTTCTTCCAGCAAGGGCTCGTCACCGTCGCCCTCCAGCAGGATAGCCGGGTTCTGCGGCTCCTCGGAATCGGGAAACAGTTCTTCTTCCGCTTCCGGTGTGCCTTCGCGATTGATGCTCGTCATGGTATCCGGGACGCTCTCGAACAAGCGCGTGTGCTTAATCTTGCCAAGTGTTACATAGTGTATCAAGTATCAGTGTGCCGGCAGATAACTCAGGGGGTTTACCGGTTTGCCGTTGTAACGGATCTCGAAATGCAGCAGCGGATGCCCGTCCCTATCCAATCCCATGGTGGCGATGCGTTCACCGGCTTTGACCGTTTCGCCTTCCTGCACCAGCATCGAGTCATTATCCGCGTAAGCGCTCAGGAACTGGTCGCTGTTCTTGATGATGATGAGCTGGCCGTAGCCGATGATGGCGCTGCCGGTGTACACCACCTTGCCGGGCGCGGCGGCCACGATGTCCTGGCCATGCATACCGCTGATATCGATGCCTTTGGAGAGCGGATCATTCGGGTGATACAGGCGCACTAATGCGCCCTTGGCCGGCCAGTTCCACTGCAGAGGTCCGGAGAGCGGCGCGTAATCCTCGGATGCAGCCGGCTGTGAATGCGTCGCAGTCACACCTGCATGTGTGGTGTGTCTGGTGCTGGACGCAATGAATCGGGGGGGCGCTGCCAATACCAGTGTCTGACCGGGTTTGATCAGGTTATCGGAACTGATGCCGTTCCAGGCAGCCACATCATGGTAATCGAGCCCATAGCGCCAGGCGATGGAATACAGCGTATCGCCCGGCCGGACTGTATATTGTCCCGGGATTGGTTCGGCTACAACAGCCTCCTGCGTCTGCCCGGAACCACCATACGGGTTCCAGTTGAGCGCACCGGCGCAACCCGCCAGAAATCCCGTACAACAAACCATCATGAACAAAGCCCGCAGGACGCAGTTCATTCCATACCTTCCACCAGCGGCACGAAACTCACTCGATCCAACAGTTTGCGCACATAGTCTGTCTCGCTGCGGCGCGTGATCAACAATAGTTCCTGTTCGCTGGGACTACCCGCCGGAATCACCATGCGGCCGCCGATTGCCAACTGCTCCAGGAGCGCCTGCGGCACCTCGACCGGAGCGGCGCTTACCAGGATGCCGCCGTAAGGCGCGTGCTGCGGCCAGCCCCAGCCGCCATCTGCATGCCGGTAACGCACATTGCGAATCTTGAGGCTGTTGAGCGTCTGGCGTGCGCGCAATTGCAAAGCACCCAGCCGTTCGACGCTGTAAACCGCTAGCACCAATTTTGAAAGAATCAAGGTCTGGTAACCGCAACCGGTGCCCACTTCCAGCACTTTCTCGGGTATGCCATCCGTCAGCAGCGCTTCGGTCATGCGCGCCACGATGTAAGGCTGGGAGATGGTCTGGCCCAGACCGATGGGCAGTGCCGTGTCTTCATAAGCTCGGCTCGCCAGTGCTTCGTCCACGAACAGATGCCGCGGCGTGGAGCGCACGAGGTTGAGGACCGCCGCATTCTTGATGCCCTGTTCCTTGAGTCTCAGCATCAGCCGCTCACGGGTGCGCGCCGAGGTCATGCCGATACCGCGGGTGCTGGCAACGTTCACGGCAGCGGTATCCCCTGCAGCCAATGCGACAAAGGATCCAGGGCGGTGTACTGGGTTAGATCGATCTGCAGCGGGGTGACCGATACAAACCCGCGGCGCACCGCGTGGAAATCCGTGCCGATGCCGGCATCCTGCTCGGCACCCGGCGGTCCTACCCAGTAGAGCGCTCGTCCGCGCGGATCCATGGATTTGGTGACGGGTTCGGACCGGTGCCGGTAGCCCAGGCGTGTGGCCTCCATGCCTTTTAATTCTTTCCAGGGCACGTCCGGTACGTTGACATTGAGAATGGTGTTGGCCGGCAGCGGATGGGTCAGCAGGCGCTGCACCAGATCGCAGGCGACGCGCGCGGCCGTGATGTAATGCTGCGGCTTCTCAGTCACCAGCGACACGGCGATCGCCGGGTAACCCAGGAAGCGCCCCTCGATGGCCGCGGCCACCGTGCCGGAATACAACACATCGTCACCCAGGTTGGCGCCGGAATTGATGCCGGAGACCACCATATCCGGCTCGTGTTCCAGCAGGCCGGTGATGGCCAGATGTACGCAGTCGGTGGGTGTGCCGTCCACACACACCACCCCCGGCTCATCCTGTCGCACCCGCAATGGCATATCCAGGGTCAGGGAATGGCTGGTGCCGCTGCGGTTACGGTCTGGAGCCACGATGGTGACCTCGGCGAAAGCGCGCAAAGCCTCGGCCAGGCAGCGCAACCCTTCGGCGTGGCAACCGTCATCGTTACTGAGAAGAATTTTCACCCGCTAATCTGCCGTTTCTACAGCAACCATTAGGATACTGTAAAAACGCGCTTGATATACTGTCGCCGGCCAGGTAGCGATAGTCATGTCAGGCAAGCACAAGCTCAGCGAAGAAGATGCACGCGTGTTCCGCGACGCAGTCGCGGATACCAAGCCATTGCCATCCAAACCTTTGCATCACGCACCCAAGCCCAAACCGCGTGCGCGCTTCGCACGCGCGGCCGCGGCCGAAGTGCTGCTGGAAAGCCTCACCGGTCTGCCGGATCCGGATGAGCCATTGCTGGGCGAAGGCTTGTACTATGCCAAGCCGGGCGTGCAGCATGGGGTATTGCGCAAACTGCGTCGCGGCCAGTTCAGCGTCGGCGCGGAACTCGACTTGCACGGTATGCGCAGTGAGGATGCACGTCAGGCGCTGGCCGAATTCCTGCACGAAGTGCGTGGCCGGCGCATGCGCTGCGTGCGCATCATCCATGGCAAAGGTTACCGCTCCGGACCGCGTGGACCGGTGCTAAAACAGAAACTCAACGGCTGGCTGCGGCAGCGGGATGAAGTCCTTGCGTTCTGCTCGGCGCGCCCGGTGGACGGCGGTACCGGCGCGGTGTATGTGCTGCTCAGTAGCCATTAAAACTTTCTGATTTATCCAGGAGAGCTTGCATGCATATAACACTCAACATCAATCTGCTGGTGCTATTTACATTAATCGGCGGTTTAATCGTGCTGTTCTGGCCGAAGCTATTCGAACGTCTCAAGCCACTGCGCTACATCTTCGGCATCGGCCTGCTGGTGCTCGGATTGATGAATCTTTTTGGAATTCATATCGTGGTCATAAATTGATCAGCGGTATATAAACTTTTACAAAAATAGCCATCATTATTTTTTACGCGCCGCCAATTCCGCCACCAGCGCCCGCATTGCATTTTGGGTTTCGGCACTGAACCACATGCCCATCAGGTCATCGTGACTGCGGTCGCCGAGTTTGGCGAATATTTCCACGAGATCGGAACGCGCCTGTTTGCGGGTAGTGGCGACGGCTTTCGGTGGCAATGCCAGCAAGCTGCGGCACCATTCCAGCGCCGCCGGCAGTACCTGCTGCGGTGGCAACACCTGATCCACCAAACCGATACGCAAGGCTTCGTCCGGCGAGATCAGCAGACCATGCAGGCACAGACGCTCCGCCTGGCGCACGCCCACCAGCCGCATGAGCGCTGCGTAGATCACCGAGGGTACCGGCAGGCCCACGCGCACTTCGTTTAATCCGATCTTGAACTTGCCTTCGGCGGCGATGCGGGTGTCGCAGAAGATCGCCAGCACTGCACCGCCCGCCGGACTGTGGCCGGTGATGGCTGCCGCCATGGGCACCGGCGACAGGGCGATGACCCGCAGCAGGCTGATGAATTCTTTCCAGAAGGCGCTTATTGCGGCTTTATCCAGTTTCAGCAGTGCCGGCACGTCCAGTCCGGCGGAGAACATGCCCTCGGCGCCCGAGAGTATCAATGCACGTGCGCCCTTGTCTGGCGCATTGGTGATGGCCACATGCAGTTCATGCACGAGTGCAGGATTCAGCGCATTCGCCGGCGGATGGGCCAGACGCAGTTCCACTATATTAATGTCGTGTTCAATCCGCGTCAGCATCGCTATATTCCCCTGGCATGTCTTCGGTATCCACCAGCTCCCGCAACACAGCCGTGGCATATATGTGCCTGCCGGCAGGAAAAACTCCAGCATCAATGACTGATGATCGTCCATCGACCAGCTCAGTTCCTTGAGCGGCAGACGCAGTGCGCGGCGCGCCTGTTCCAAACCCGCGTTTTCGAGTCCCCGGGCAAAAACAGCATAATCGCGCAACACCGCGGATTCCAGCGCCGCCGCCTCGCCGGTAACCCGGCTCGCGCCTCTGCCCCACAGCGCGCCCGTGGGATGCAGGTCGCCGGTTTGCGCACGCGCCTCCAATTCGGCATCTACGCTCTCGGCATGAAACACGCTGTGGCTGCCCTCGAGCATGCAGATCTCGCCTGCCAGCAGCTTATCCCAAGTTTGCTCCTCGACACGCCGTGAAAGCACCGCATTGAATAGCAGACTGCGCGCCGTGGACAATAACAGTCCGCGCAGCTTGCGGTCACGCAGGGACAGCTGGCCGGAAAACAGCGCTTCAGCCTGGGCGATATTGGCGCCATTGCGTCCAAAACGCTGCGGCCCGAAATAATTCGGCACACCCCGTTCGCGGATGCTTACCAGCCTAAGCTCCAGTTCGCTGGCTGGCACAGATAGGTCGCGAAGTGCTATGCGGAAATGGTTGCCCTTGAGACTGCCGATGCGCAACTTGCGGCGGTGGCGGGCAACCGTGAGGATCCGGAATTCCGAATGCTGGTGCGCGTTCCAGTCAGGCTCGCTACGTTTTCCCAGCCACAGACTGAAGTGCAGCACCGCCACAGCATTACGGTCCTTCATACCCGCATAGCTCACCTCGCGTGGTGACACGCCTGCATAGCGCGCCAGCTCCCGGGCCACCCACACGGTGTTGGCACCGCGCTTCTCCACCTTGAGTAGCAGGTGCTCGCCCTCGCCGTCCGCTTCGAACCCCAGGATCTCTTCGACCTGGAAATCCTCGGGTGTTGAACGGATACGGGCGCTGGCAGTGATCGGGCCATGGGCATGCGCCCAGCGAGGCAGCGCTGACACAGGCTTTAGATTTCTTCCATGAGCACTACCACCTGCGCGGCGATGCCTTCGCTGCGGCCGATGAAGCCGAGGCGCTCGGTGGTGCTGGCTTTGACATTCACGCGCGCCACCGGCAGGCCGAGATCGGCAGCCAGGTTGGCGCACATGGCGGGAATATGCCGCGCCAGCTTCGGTGCCTGGGCGATCAGCGTGGCATCCACGTTGACCGGTCGTAGTCCCGTGTTGCGCACTTTCTCCATCACGTTGCGCAGCAGCTTGCGGCTGTCGATGCCTTTGTATTTCGGATCGCTGTCGGGGAAATGCCGCCCTATGTCACCGAGTGCCGCGGCCCCCAGCAGCGCATCGCACAATGCGTGCAGCAGTACATCGCCGTCAGAATGGGCAATTACGCCATGAATGAATGGGATGCGTACGCCGCCCAACATTAAGAAATTGCCGTCACCAAAACGGTGCACATCAAGACCTTGGCCGATTCTCATTCGATCCTGCTTTTGGGTTGATTCAATATGGCTTCCGCCAAAGACAGATCCTCTGGCCGGGTAATCTTGATGTTGTCACTGCGGCCTTCCACCACGCGTACCGTATGCCCGGCGCTTTCCATGGCAGTAGCCTCGTCCGCGGGCGTCTCGCCGCGCTTACCTGCGGCATCCAACGCTTCCAGGAGCAATCCGTAACGGAACATCTGCGGCGTGAAGGCGCGCCATAGATTTTGGCGTGTAGGTGTCGCGCTCACGCGCTGTTCGGAATCCACGGATTTCACCGTATCCACCAAAGGTGTCGCCAGTATGCCGCCCACCGGATCCTGGCTCAACGTATCCATCAACCGGTCCAGATCACTGGTGGTCAGACACGGGCGTACCGCATCATGCACCAGCACCCAGTCCTGCTGATTGAGTTCCTGCCGCAGACTTAGCAAAAGGTTGAATACCGAGTGTGAGCGTTGCGCACCGCCTTTGGCGATACGTAGCGGCTTGCCCTGGGAGCGCAACAGATCCTGTCGCCAATAGGCATCCGTCTCCGCGATGGCCACGCTGATGCCGGCAACACGCGGATGCGACAGGAAAACATCCAGCACGTGTTCGATGACGGTGCTTCCCGCCAGTGGCAGGTACTGTTTTGGGAGTTCGCCACCCATGCGCGTGCCGCTGCCGGCGGCCGGAATGACCGCCCAGAATCGTGCGGGCAGCTCTAAAAATTGATCTTTATGTTTTCCGTTGGCTTTAATAATTACCTCTACTAATCGCTTTGCTTTCCTGTCTCGTACCTGGCCCAGTGCGGGCATGCTGCCCGCCCGTTCGCCGTATACGGCTCACCCTCATGTATTGGCATATACACTCCGGTTTCTCGGTCATTTTTGCCTAGCCGGAAACCAAAATCTCTAATTTTTAGAGGCGCCCGAATTGCTCACAGAATACTATCAATGCTTTTGGTCCGGCGGCGGCGGTTCGCGCACGATCTGATAAAAAGTTTCGCCTTTCTTGACCATGCCGAGTTCGGCGCGCGCCTGCTCTTCGACGGCCGCCTGGCCCTGCTTGAGGTCCTGTACCTGCGCGGTCAATGCCTGGTTGCGCTTCATGAGCGCGGCATTTTCGGTCTGCTGGGCATCCACCTGCTGCTGAAGCGCCCAGGCATCGAACATGTCGCCCTCACCGAACCATAGTTGATACTGAAACAGCAGCAGCAACAGCAACAGGATCAGCGGTAACAGGAATTTGAATTGCAGTCCGCTCATGCGCATATTCAATGCCGTCTTATCCTGGCAGGAAACGCCGAAAGCCCCCGATAGCGGGCGCGCTTGCACAGGGATTCCTCGATGCGCAACAGTTGGTTGTATTTGGCGAGCCGGTCAGTGCGCGACAGGGAGCCACTCTTGAGCTGGGTGGCGCGGCTGCCGACGGCCAGGTCTGCGATGCTGGTGTCCTCGGTCTCGCCGGAGCGATGCGAGATGACCGCGGTATAACCCGCGTCTACCGCCATGTCGATGGCTGCCAGAGTCTCGGTGAGCGTCCCGATCTGGTTCAACTTGATGAGCACCGAATTGGCGATACCTTTGCGGATGCCTTCCTGGATGATTGCGGTATTGGTCACGAAGATATCGTCGCCCACCAGTTGCACACGCTCACCCAGTCGCCGGGTCAGCAGTTGCCAGCCGTCCCAGTCGTTCTCGGCCATGCCATCCTCGATATCGATGATCGGATAACGTTCGACGAGCTTGGCCAAGTATTCAGAAAATTCAGCGGAACTGTAGTGGTGGTTATCCGACTCCAGATGATAACGCCCGTCGCGGTAGAAATCGTTACAGGCGGCATCGATACCCAAATAGATGTCACGGCCTGGCACATACCCGGCACGGCTGATGGCCTCCATGATGACTTCCAAAGCCGCCTCATTGGATGGCAAGTCCGGTGCGAAGCCGCCCTCATCCCCGACGCTGGTGCTCAATCCGTGCTCGTGCAACACCTTCTTGAGCGTATGAAATACCTCGGCGCCATACCGCAGGGCTTCCGAGAAACTGGGTGCGCCCGCCGGCAGGATCAGGAATTCCTGCAGGTCGACATTGTTGTCCGCATGCGCCCCGCCATTGATGACGTTCATCTGCGGCACCGGCAAGTGCACCGTGTTCTTGCCACCCAGCCATTCATATAAAGGCATCTCGTGTTCACGCGAGGCGGCACGCGCGGCTGCCAGCGAAACGCCCAGGATGGCATTGGCGCCCAAGCGTGACTTGTTCGGCGTGCCGTCCAGTTCGATGAGGGCGTGATCGAGCCTCTCCTGCTGCTCCGCCTGCATGCCGCGCACCCGATGCAGGATCTCGCCTTTCACGTGAGCGACGGCTTTGCGTACGCCCTTGCCGCCATAGCGCTTGGGATCGCCGTCGCGCAGTTCAACCGCCTCACGACTGCCGGTGGAGGCGCCCGAAGGTATCGCCGCGCGGCCCACGATGCCGCTATTCAGGATCACATCAACTTCCACCGTGGGATTGCCACGGGAATCCAGAATCTCACGGGCACGCAGATCAACTATCTTGGTCATAGGCGAAGTTCCTGAACTGTTAACTGATCGTCATCCAATATTTCATGCGGGTAGCTGGGTCTCCGCATAGGGCTGGCGCTTCACCGCGGTGTCCAGCTCCTTGAGAGTGACCAACAACTCTTCCATCAAAGCCAGATGCCAGGAATTGGGACCGTCGCACAGGGCCTTGTCCGGATCCGGATGGGTCTCCATAAAGATGCCGGCGACGCCAGCGCCAATGGCGGCGCGCGCCAGCACCGGAATGAACTGCCGCTGGCCGCCGGAGCTGCCGCCCTGGCCGCCGGGCAATTGCACACTGTGGGTGGCGTCGAATACCACCGGGCAGCCGGTGGCGCGCATCACCGCCAAACCGCGCATATCGGTCACCAGATTGTTGTAGCCGAAGGAGAAACCGCGCTCGCATACCAGGATCTGCTGGTTGCCGGTGGCGCGCGCCTTGTCCACCACATTCTGCATCTCCCAGGGTGACAGGAACTGGCCTTTCTTGATGTTCACCGGTTTGCCGGCCTTGGCGGCGCGCTGGATGAAATTGGTCTGGCGGCACAGAAATGCCGGCGTCTGGATCACGTCCACCACCGCCGCCACCTCTTCGATGGGTGTGTCCTCGTGCACATCCGTGAGCACCGGCACGCCAATGGATTTCTGCACCTTGGCGAGGATGCGCAGGCCTGCCTCGACGCCTGGGCCGCGGTAGCTCTTGCCGGAAGTGCGGTTGGCCTTGTCGAACGAACCCTTGAAGATGTACGGGATCTTAAGGCGCTGGGTGACCTGCTTGAGGTGGCCAGCCACATCCAGGGCCAGCTGCTCGCTCTCCAGGGTATCCGGCCCGGCGATCAGGAAGAAAGGTTGTGAGTTACCGGCCTCGAAGCCGCAGAACTTCATGCGCGTGCCGCCTTGAGGGCGGGTTGCGCGGCGGCGTATTCGCGCGCCGCCCGGATAAAACCACTGAACAGCTGGTGCCCGTCGCGCGGCGTGGAAGTGAACTCCGGATGGAACTGGGTGGCGATGAAGAACGGATGCCCTGGCAGCTCGACGATCTCCACCAGTTTATCCACCGAGAAACCGGAGAACACCAGGCCTTTCTTCTGGAACTGTTCCAGGTAATTGTTGTTGAACTCGTAGCGATGGCGGTGGCGTTCGGAGATCACGTCCTTGCCATAGAGTTTGTGCGCTAGTGTTCCGGCCACCAGATAACAGTCCTGGGCTCCCAGGCGCATGCTGCCACCCAGGTCCGATTGCTCGCTGCGAGTCTCATGCTGGCCGCTGCGGTCCTGCCATTCGGTGATCAGCGCGATCACCGGATAAGGAGTATTGCGCTCAAACTCGGTGCTGTGGGCGCCCTTGAGGCTCACCACATTGCGCGCAAATTCCGTCACCGCCACCTGCAGACCCAGGCAGATCCCCAGGTACGGGATATGGTGTTCGCGCGCATAGCCGGCGGCAGCGATCTTGCCTTCAATGCCGCGTTCACCGAAACCGCCGGGCACCAGGATGGCATCCATGCCATGCAGCAGGCCGGTGCCGTGCTTGCCCAGCTCTTCGGAATCGATGTAATGGATCTTCACGTCGGTATGCGTATGGATGCCGGCGTGCTTGAGCGCTTCGTTGAGCGACATATAGGCATCGGTGAGATTCACGTATTTGCCCACCATGGCGATGTTGACCGTGGCTTCCGGATTGGCCCTGGCCTCCACGACCCTGCGCCATTCGCTCAGGTTCGCGGACTTGGTGTTGATGCGCAGGTGGTCCACGACGATGTCATCCAGTCCCTGGGCATGCAGGATCAGCGGGATCTTGTAGATATCGTCCGCGTCCGGCGCCGAGATTACCGCGCGCTCCTCCACGTTGGTGAACAGCGCGATCTTGCGGCGCGCATCATCCGGCAGCGGCTTGGCGGCGCGACACAACAGGATGTCCGGCTGGATGCCGATGGAACGCAGTTCTTTCACCGAATGCTGCGTGGGCTTGGTCTTAGTCTCGCCGGAAGTAGGGATATAGGGCACCAGCGTCAGATGCATGTACACGCATTTGCCGCGTCCCATCTCGATGCCCATCTGGCGAATGGCCTCAAGAAAAGGCAGGGATTCGATGTCGCCCACGGTACCGCCGATCTCCACCATACAGATATCGGCATCATCTGCGCCTGCGCGGATGCAGCGCTTGATCTCGTCGGTAATGTGCGGAATCACCTGTACGGTGGCGCCCAGATAATCACCGTGACGCTCCTTGTGGATCACGTTCTCGTAGATGCGGCCGGTGGTGAAATTGTTGTTGCGGCCCATACGCGCGCGCACGAAACGCTCATAATGGCCCAGATCCAGGTCAGTCTCGGCGCCATCATCGGTGACGAACACCTCGCCATGCTGGAACGGGCTCATGGTGCCGGGATCCACGTTGATATAGGGGTCCAGCTTGACCATGGTGACTTTGAGGCCGCGGGCTTCCAGAATCGCGCCCAGGGAGGCGGAGGCGATGCCCTTCCCCAGGGAAGAAACCACGCCGCCAGTGACAAATACGAAATGGGCCATCAGGACTCCCGACGCGGCGCCAGGTTGGCTCCGCTGAATCGGGAGTACAGCCTAACAGAATCAGCGGTTCTAATGAAGTGAAATATTCCAGGCTGTGCGCAGCGTACCTTTCTAATGCAGAGTGGGATGCGACAGCCAGTCGATGCGCAAACCCGGTTCATCTTTGCCTGCGGCAAAGGCTGCACACACGAACAATCCCGCGACTGCCGCCAGCTGCTCGCCGCGGTACAGTAGCGGCAGACGCTCCCGCATCCAGGGCACGACCTTCAGCTCCTGCAGCCACTTCTTGAGGGGCCGTTGATGGATGTGGCCTACAGGCTTGCAGACTTCGCCTCCGGATCGGAAACGCAGCCTCAGGCCCTCGGAGGGGTAATCCGTGGCACGTAGGCGCTCGCCGTCCAAACTTGGCGTCAGCCGCAGCGTGCCCAAGCCAGCAGCCAATACCATCGGTTCGCCTTGCTTGAGCATGAGTTCGCAGTCCCCGACTTCAGGCAGGGGCGCAAGGCAGTGTAGATAGCCGTGATAACGGCGCACTTCCGCGCCTGCCCAGGAGACGCAGGGATTGCGCTCGGCGCGGGCCGGCAACACCTCGCTCAAGATCTGCTCAAGTTTATGCGCGGGCGGCAACGGCAGCTGCTGTCTTTCAAGCCAGTGCCGTAATAGGTTTTTGGCGCGTGCCGGCCCGAGGGTCTGCAAAACGGCTACCGGCAGCAACCGTCCCTGGTCCGCAATGCAGTGTTTCAAGTCTTCATCCGCCACCGCCGCCAATAACTCCAGGGTTTCACTACAGTGGCCTGCGCTACGCAGGATAGTTGCCGCCGCCGACGGCCAGCGTTGCTTGATAACCGGTATCACTTGACGGCGCAAGAAATTGCGGTCGAAGCGGATAACCGTGTTACTGGGATCCTCGAGCCAGGTAAGTTTCTGTGTCTGTGCCCACGCCTGCAATTCAGCGCGCGTGAAGCCAAGCAAGGGGCGCGCTATATGACCCAGATGGAACGGGGCAAGCATGGGCATGGCGGCCAGGCCGCGCACTCCCGCACCCCGCAACGCCTGCAGCAGGAAAGTCTCCATCTGGTCATCCTGATGATGGGCCAGCAACAGCAGTTCATCTTTCTGCACCAGATTCTGAAACTCCCGGTAACGCTGTTCACGCGCAATAGCTTCGAGACTTTGCCCTTTTTCCGGTTTGATTCTGAGGCTCCGGCATTCGATCGGTACATGCAAAGCCGCGCACATTCGCTGGCAATGCTGTTGGCAGTTATCCGCATCGGGATGCAGATGATGGTTCACATGCAGCGCTTGCAATCGTGCCGTCAGTGATGCTTGCTGTTGCGCCAAGGCCGACAGCAATACAGTGGAATCCAGGCCGCCGCTGAACCCCACCCAATAGCAACGCGCGGCCGGGAGGCCGCGCATCACAATCGTAAGTTTGTCAGAATCGAAACTCACAAGCGGTGGATAGAGACGCAGCTCACTCCTTGAAACTCCCGATGGAGGTGAAACGTTTGTAACGTGCTTCCAGTATTTCATCCATGGAGACGTTCTCGAGACGGCTGAGCGCATCGCTGATGGCGTTCTTGATGGTGGTGGTCATGGCATCCGGATTGCGGTGTGCGCCACCCAACGGTTCCTGCAGCACCGTATCGATGAGTCCTAGGCTCTTCAATCTCTCGGCGGTGATGCCCATGGCCTCCGCTGCCTCACTGGCTTTGTCCGCGCTCTTCCACAGGATGGAAGCGCAACCTTCCGGCGAGATAACCGAATAGATGCTGTACTGCAACATGATCACACGGTCGCCTACGCCGATGGCCAAGGCGCCACCGGATCCACCCTCACCGATGATAGTGCAGATGATGGGCGCGCGCAGCGTGGACATCTCGAACAGGTTACGCGCGATGGCTTCGCTCTGCCCGCGTTCTTCCGCGCCTACACCCGGGTAAGCACCGGGCGTGTCGATAAAAGTCATGAGCGGCAGACGGAAGCGTTCCGCCATTTTCATGATGCGTAGTGCCTTGCGGTAGCCCTCCGGACGCGGCATACCGAAGTTGCGACGCACTTTTTCCTTGGTATCACGGCCCTTCTGTTCGCCGATGACAGCCAGCGCCCGCCCATTCAGCCGGGCGATGCCGGAGACGATGGCCGGGTCATCCCCGAAGGTCCGGTCCCCATGCAGCTCCTCGAAGTCGGTGAAAATCTTCTGGATGTAATCCAGCGCATAGGGACGCAGCGGATGGCGCGCCAATTGCGCTACCTGCCAAGCACTCAGGTTGGAAAAGATGGTCTCAGTTAGGATCCGGCTCTTGGCCTGCAGGCGCTCGATTTCGTCGGTGATACTGACCGCGGATTCATCACCCACGAAGCGCAGCTCCTCGATCTTGGCTTCGAGCTCGGCAATCGGTTGTTCGAATTCGAGAAAATTGAGATTCATTATCAAGTGGTGGTTTGCGGGGCCATAAACGTTACCGGCTGAGGCTGACGACAACAAGCCCCCGCGCAAGTCTAACAGCACGAAGCCTTCCCTGGCGGCCGTCCGGCCACGCCATCGGCGAGGCGCTAATCTGAGTCGAACGGCCCTTGACGGCTCGATTAAAGCACCCGGCTCGCTCCTCAGGCACTGACCGCCTCATGGGCCGGGTCGATAGGCCGGGTTCCGTAGTGCAAAGTCACGCTTCCTATACCCAGCCAGGACTCCAGCCGCCGGGTCAGAATCTCGCTGGGATGCACCCGCCAGGCCTCCCCCAGGCACATCGGGACGCTGGCAACCTGTCCACGGTAGCGCACCCAGACACTGCAGCGACCGCCCAGGTATGGCTTGAGCGCCTCCTTGAGGCGGCTGGCGAAAGACTCCCCAGCCAACGCAGTCCACTCAATATCCAGGCGCCGTACATAACGTTCACGCAGCTCATCCACCCCGTACATGTTCTTGACGGTGATGCGCCAGCTATTGATGAATTCGTCAAAAGCCAGTCGGCCTTCCACGATTACCACCCTGTCCTTCACTGCCAGGGTCCGGAAGCGCTTGAATACGTCCTCGAACAAGGTCACCTCGAGGCGTCCACTGCGGTCATCCAGTATCAAGCTGACACGCCCGCCGCGCTTGCGTAACTCCACGATCAGGCCGGCCGCCACCACGTTGCGCGCTGCCGCCATATAGCCATAGCCGCGCTCGCCATTGCCTTCGGGCGGTGATTCATCCGCGAGTTCGCCGAGCGGTGCCGTGACCACATGGCGTAGATCCGCCGCATAGCGGGCCACTGGATGGCCGGTCAAATACAGCCCCAGGGTATCCCGCTCACCGCGCAGACGTTCATCCTCACCCCAGTCCGGCAGATTCGACACTGTTTCCGGTTGCCGTTGTTTCGCAGGCCCAGATCCCATCAGGCCGAACATATCGTTCTGGCCTGCGGCACTCGCGCGCGAGCCCTGGTCCGCGCGCGCTAGCGCCTCCGGCAAACGCGCCATGAGCGTAGCGCGGTTGAGACCCAGAGCATCCAGAGCGCCGGCACGGATTAGCGCCTCGATCACGCGGCGATTGGCTTTCTGCAAATCAATGCGCCGGCAGAAATCCTCAATCGATTTGAATTCACCATTGCGTGCCCGTTCTTCCAGTACCCCTTCGATGGCCGCCAATCCCACGCCCTTAATGGCCCCCAGCCCATAGCGGATGCTGCTTTGATCAGCCATGGCGAAGCGGTAATCGGAATGGTTGATGTCCGGTGGCAGTATTTTCAGTTCCATCGCACGGCACTCGTCGATCAGTGTCACGACTTTATCGGTATGGTCCATGTCCGAAGACAGCACGGCTGCCATGAAGGCGGCGGGATAATGTGCCTTGAGCCATGCGGTTTGATAGGCAAGCAGCGCATACGCGGCGGAATGGGATTTGTTAAAGCCATAACCAGCGAATTTTTCCATCAAGTCGAATATATAGGTGGCGAGCCGCGGATTCACACCGCCTGCTATCGCGCCTTTCACGAATACATCACGCTGTTCGGCCATCTCCTCGGCGTCTTTCTTGCCCATGGCTCGACGCAGCAGGTCAGCACTACCCAGTGTATAGCCGGCCAGTACCTGGGCGATCTGCATCACCTGCTCCTGGTACAAAATCACTCCGTACGTGGGTTTCAGGATTGGTTCAAGCTTGGGATGCGGATAATCAACCTTGGCATTGCCGTGTTTGCGCGCCATGAAATCGTCCACCATGCCGGACTGCAAGGGTCCGGGTCGGAATAGCGCCACCAGCGCCACGATGTCGCCAAAACAGTCTGGCTTGAGCCGGCGGATGAGATCCTTCATGCCGCGTGATTCCAGCTGGAAGACCGCAGTGGTCTGGCAACATTTCAGTAGCGCATAGGTGGCCGCGTCATCCATGGGTATAACGCTGATGTCCAAGGGCACCGCGTTCTCGGCCTTGCGTTGCTGGTTGATGACGCCGACCGCCCAATCGATGATGGTGAGGGTACGTAGACCCAGGAAATCGAATTTCACCAAACCGATCACCTCTACGTCGTCCTTGTCCAGTTGCGTGACCGGATGATGGCTGCCCGCTTCACAGTACAGCGGCATGAAGTCGGTGAGCTCGGAAGGCGCGATCACTACACCGCCTGCGTGTTTACCCGCATTGCGCGCCAAGCCTTCCAGTGAACGTGCCAGATCCAGCAGCTGGCGGACTTCGTCCTCGTTCTGATAGCGGGCGCGCAGCTCCGGTTCCTGCTTCAAGGCTTTATCCAGAGTCATTTCCAGCTCGAAGGGTATCAGTTTGGCGATCTGATCTACGAAGCCATAAGGGTGTCCAAGCACACGGCCCACATCGCGTACTACGGCGCGCGCCGCCATGCTGCCATAGGTGATGATCTGCGATACCCGCCCACGGCCATAGCGTTCCGCCACATAATCGATCACCCGATCGCGATTCTGCATGCAGAAATCCACATCGAAGTCCGGCATGGATACCCGCTCGGGATTGAGGAAACGCTCGAACAACAGGTCGTGTTCCAAGGGATCGAGATCAGTTATGCCTAATGCATAGGCCACCAATGAACCCGCACCGGAACCCCGGCCTGGCCCCACGGGTACGCCGTTGTGCTTGGCCCAGCGGATAAAATCGGCCACGATCAGAAAGTAGCCTGCGAAACCCATGCGCAGGATCACATCCAGCTCCGAGTGCAAACGATCGCGATAGGGTCTTGCAAGGCTTTCACGGTCCTGGGCGTCTGCGCTAAGCAGCTTGGCGAGTCGCAGCTCCAGACCGGCATCCGCCTCGGCGCGCAGGAAGCTTTCGACGGTATGACCCTCCGGTGTGGGGTAGGCGGGTAGAAAGTTCTCGCCCAGATGCAAGCTAAAATTGCAGCGCCTGGCTATTTCTACACTATTTTCCAGCGCTTCCGGCAAATCCGCGAACAACTGCAGCATCTGCTCTTCGGTACGCAGATACTGCTGCTGGCTGTAGAGTCGTGGACGACGCGGATCATTCAATACACGCCCTGACTGGATGCAGACCCTCGCCTCATGGGCTTCATAGTCTTCGGTTTTGATAAAACGCACATCATTAGTAGCCACCAAAGGTACGCCGCTATCTGCCGCGAGTCTCACTGCCATGCGCAAGTAATCTTCTTCACCTTCACGTGCAGTGCGCTGCAATTCCATATAGAAATATTCAGGGAACAATGCCAGCCAATCCTTCAACAATGTATGCGCCTGGTCAGTCCGTCCCGCCAGGAGCGCATGCCCCACATCGCCCTCGCGTCCACCCGACAATGCGATCAGTCCCCGGGTATGGCCCTCGAGCCATTGGCGTTCCAGCATGGGCACGCCACGCTGCTGGCCTTCCAGATAGCTGCGCGTTATAAGCACCGATAAATTGCGGTATCCCTGGTCGTCACAGCACAACAGAGTGAAATTGCAAGCTGCATTTCCTTCGTCATCACGCAGGCGCAGATCTGCTCCAATTATCGGTTTGATGCCATGTGCCTGTGCGGCCTTGTAGAACTTCACCAGCGCGAACAGATTGCCCTGATCGGTTAGTGCCACAGCCGGCATTCGCATGGCTGCCAGTTTTTCCATGAGTTGTGGTATACGGATAACGCTATCCGCCAATGAATATTCGGTATGCAGTCGCAAATGGATGAAGCGCGGTGACATAGTCAGGAGCCTTTTACTTTACAACACTGCACTGGCGCAAATGAACGCCGATGGATAGCGCAAGCACCATATCTCTTGAGCGCAGCCAAATGCATGGGCGTCGAATACCCCTTATGAATACTGAAACCATAATCAGGATAAATCTCATCAAAACGCCGCATGGCCGCATCCCGCTCCACCTTGGCGAGAATCGAAGCTGCACAGATGATTGGAACCAGGTTATCGCCGTGCACAATGGCTTCCATCGTGTACGGCAAATCTGGACAACGGTCACCGTCCACCAGTACTTTTTTTGGCCTCACAGCCAACGCCAGCACCGCTCGCCGCATGGCCAGCATGGCGGCTTGCAGGATATTCAGGCGGTCGATTTCAAGATGGTCCGCCCAGCCTACGGCCCAAGCCAACGCATGCTGCCGGATCTCTTGAGCCAGCTGTTCGCGGCGCTGGGGTGTCAGCTTCTTGGAGTCCCTGAGTCCTGAAATGGGCCGAGATGACGCCAGGATTACTGCCGCGGCCGCTACTGGGCCCGCCAGCGGGCCACGACCTGCCTCATCCACGCCCGCGATTATGAAGCCTCGAACTACCCCAGACTGGATCATTGCTATAGCAGCTCCCGGTTGCGCGCACAGTCATTCTACCCTGCGATGCTGGGTTATTTGGCCAGCAGTTCCAGCACGGCTTCGGCTGCGCGCTCATCGGCCTGACAACGCAGCACCCGGCTGAGTGTGGCGAAATTTTCCAGTTGCGCAGACCGTGCGGCTGGGTCTTGCAGTAATCTAAGCAGAGTTGCGCCCATATCAGATGGCAAGGCGCGATGCTGGAGAAATTCCGGGACAATTTCTCGGTCCGCAAGCAGGTTGGGTAGCGACACGTGCTGGATGCGCAACAGGCGCAGTCCTTTGACCAGCGCGTAGCTGCTGGTGGCCACGCGGTAGGCCACCACCATGGGGCAACGCCATAGCATGGCTTCCAAGGTGGCGGTACCCGATGCAATCAGCGTCACATCCACAGCACCCAGGACATCGCGAGCGTGCCCGTCCACCACTAGTACTGGCAGGTCCGGTCTTAGTGTGCGTATCTGCTGCTTGATAAGTTTGCTCAATGTGTGAGTTGCTGCAGGTATAACGAAGCTCAAGCCAGGCGATTTGGCCAATAGCCACTGGGCCGTTTCCAGAAACAATGGCCCGAGGCGCTCCACTTCGTTATGGCGACTACCGGGCAACAGTCCCACCAGCTGACCTTGCAACGGTAGGTGCAAAGATTTTCGCAATCCCGGCCGATCCTGGATTTCCGGTGCTTGGTCAGCCAATGGATGGCCGACGAATTTGGCTGCGTATCCGTGTTGTTCATACAGTGAAGATTCGTAGGGTAACAAAGTCAGCACCAGATCGGTGGCCTTGCCGAGTTTGAATACGCGCCGCATTCGCCAGGCCCATATCGATGGACTCACATAATGGACCGTGCGTATGCCGGCTTGGTGCAGGCTGGCTTCCAAGCCAATATTGAAATCCGGCGCATCGATGCCGATGAAGATATCCGGACGCTGGTCAAGAAAATGCCTACGCAGGCTGCGACGGATGCGCAGTAGACGCGGCAGATGCCTGATCACTTCGGTGATGCCCATCACCGCCAAGTCTTCGGCATTAGCCAGCGGTTTGCAGCCAGCTGCTATCATCGCCGGTCCGGCGACGCCCTCGACAATCACACCGGGTACGCGTTCCCGAATGGCGTGTATCAGACCGGCGCCAAGGTTATCGCCAGAGCTTTCCCCCGCAACAATGCCAATTCGCAGCATAATAATTTCAGTTGTGTATTGAGAACGTTGAACAGAATCAGCGGGTGATACTGCGCTCGCTGGTTTCCAGGAATTTTACCAAGCGGGCAACTTCCGGCTGGGTAGCGGCCGGTTCGCGCAACCTCTCGAGCGCTTCTTCAAGCCGGAGATCGGACCGGTAGAGTATCCGATACGCGTTTTTGATGTTGCGGATCTGTTCCGCACTAAAGGCGCGCCGTTGTAGACCTTCACTGTTGATTCCCCGGGGTTCCGCTGGTGTACCGGAAACCATCACATAAGGAGGTATATCGCGCGTGATATCCACGTTCATGCCGGTGAAACTGTGCGCACCGATGCGACAGAACTGGTGGACCTTGGTGAAGCCCGCGAGTATCGCCCAGTCTTCGATGGTGACGTGGCCCGCGAGTGTGCTGTTATTCGCCAGTATTACGTTGTCACCCAGCAGACAGTCGTGGGCGATATGCACATAAGCCATGATCCAGCCATCATTGCCGATTACAGTCCGGCCTTTGTCCTGGGCTGTACCACGATTGATGGTGACAAATTCAAAAAATGTATTGCGGTCGCCGATTTCAAGCCAGGTCGGTTCGCCCCCATACTTCTTATCCTGGGGAATGCCGCCGATGGACGCGAATTGGAAAATTCGGTTGTCGCGGCCAATACGCGCCGGGCCCTGAATCACTGCATGTGGCCCGATCCAGGTTCCAGCACCGATTTCCACCTGCGGACCGATTACCGTGAACGGCCCGACCGTCACGTCTGCTGCCAGACGTGCGGATGCATCTACGGCCGCGCGCGGATCAATCAATCTTCAAACTTCTGTGAGGCGCACATGATATCGGCCTCAGCGACAATTTTAGTTTCCACTTCAGCCCGAGTCCTATACTTCCAGATGCCACGCTTGTTCCATAGATGTTCGACTTTAAGCAAGAGTTGATCGCCGGGTTCCACGGGTTTCTTGAAACGTGCATTGTCAATGCCAACAAAGTAATACAGCGTATGCTTGTCGGGTGAATAACCCAGGGTCGCGAATGTCAACAGGCCCGTGGCCTGGGCGAGTGCCTCTAGAATCAATACACCCGGCATGATTGCCCGTTGCGGAAAATGCCCCGGGAAAAATGGTTCATTGACAGTAACATTCTTGATAGCCGTTAGTGATTTTCCTGGTATGCATTCCAGCACGCGGTCCACCAGCAGGAATGGATAACGGTGCGGCAGCTGCTTGATGATGGCATGGATGTCGAGGAACGGATCTTTTGTCATGTCTGTTCAGTCCTTCATTTTTTTTTCGATCGCTATCAGCCTGCGTGCAAGTTCGTCGAGCTGACGTATACGTGCGCTATTCTTACGCCAGCGTGCCGAGGTATCCATGGGCATAAGACCTGAATAAACGCCCGGCTCATGAATTGAATGGGTTACAACGGTCATGCCGGTGACCGTCACATCATCACAGATTTCGATGTGCCCGACTACGCCAACTGATCCGCCCAGCATGCAACGGCGTCCGATGCGGGCGCTGCCGGAGATGCCTACACAACCGGCGATGATGGTATGTTCGCCAATATGCACGTTATGCCCCACTTGTATTTGGTTATCCAGCTTCACACCATTTTCAACAATCGTATCCTCCAGAGCACCCCGATCAATAGTAGTATTGGCGCCGATTTCCACATCATCTCCGATTACCACCGATCCTAGCTGTGGAACCTTGACCCAAGCCTCACCATCGCGGGCAAAACCAAAACCGTCCGCCCCAATTACGACTCCGGGATGAATCAGTGCGCGTTTACCTACCCTCACCTCATGACAGAGAGTGACATTGGCTACCAAACGGCTGTGTTCTGCAATAGTTGATCCTGCCTGAATTACACAATTGGGGCCGATGAAAACGTTATCCGCAATTACCACCTTTTCTTCCAGCACCGCGCCCGGCGCGATCCATGCTGTGCTAGATACATGGGCTTTGGGATGTACCCTGGCGCTCACATCAATACCCATGGAGACTGACGCTCTCGATGTCAGCAGGCTCGCCACCTTCGCATAGACTAGGTAGGGATTAGCTGATACCAGTGCCGGCAGCTTGCAAAGTTCTGCGTCGGCCTGCGACAGGATAACTGCTGCAGCCCGCGTCTCAGTCAGATAGCGTCGATAATGTGGATTGGTGAGAAAGGTGATGGTGTTTGACCCAGCATGCTGGATAGTACCTACGGCTCGAATCAACGTATCGCCATCACCGCGTACCTGCCCTCCACATCGTTTCGCGAGTTCTGCGAGAGAATATTCCACCAGCAAACTCCGATAGTTTTCATTTGCCGCCATTTGAAGGCGGATTCTTCTGCGAATTGAAATCCTTTTGCATCTGACTCAAAACCTGGTCGGTGATGTCAACCGTGCTATCCGCATAATAAGCGACACCCTTGTCGATAATGAGATTGTAGTGCTGGGCTTTGGCATACTTCTGCGCGGCTACGTCAATTGCAGCCTGAAGATCGGCTAGTTCTTGATTCCGTTGGTTGTTGACATCCGACGTAAAATCATCCTGCTTGCGCCTGAAATCCTGTTGCAGGCTGTCCAGTTGGTTTTCCAGAGTCTGTAGCTGGCTGGCGCTCATGACTGCGCCGTTACGGTTAATTTGATCCTGCAGATCCTTGATCTTGTTTTGCTGGGCCGTCAAGTCATTACCGCGGCTATCAAATTTCTGATGCATCAACTTAGTAGCAGCCTCTGCTTGGGGTGATTTCTGCAAAAGAATCGCTCTATCGACAACGCCAATCTTGATCTCGGTCGCTGAAATATTGCCTGTATACATAACGGCAGAGAACACCACCAACAGGGATAATAATTTGCTTACAAGTTTCATGGATAGTCTCCGGAATTATCAGAAATAAGTGCCGAGTGTGAATTGGAAGCGCTCGGTCTGGTCGCCCGGTTTGGGATTCAGCGGCAAAGCATAGCTGAATTTCATGGCTCCGAGTGGAGTCAGGAAAGTGGCTGCAAGACCAACGCCTACCCGCAATTGACCCCAGCGAAAATCTCCTGGATCTGTGAACGCATTACCGGCATCAACAAACACCGCCCAGCGGGTGGAACCGGTATCCGTATCACTTTTTTTACCGAACGTGGGCAGGATTAGCTCGTTTTGCATGAAAACCATGGCCCGGCCGCCGATTGGATAACCAGCTGTATCTCTCGGACCCAGAGTGCCAACCTGCCAACCACGCACTGAATCGGGCCCACCATCAAAAAAATTCTTGTAGGGCGGATAGGTATCGGTCTTTCCATAAGGCGCGCCATAATCTACTTCACCGTTGAAGCCGTAGAGAAATCCTTTGAATAAAGGGATGAATGCCAGTTGTTGGTAAGTCCATATGTAATACTCCTGGCTTAAACCCGGTACTGCTACCGTCAGACTGATTGATTCTCGTGATCCATTCTCAGGGAAAATGATCCGGTTGCGGGTATCGCGTACATAACTCACTGAGGCCTCGAGTGTATTGTATGTCAGCGCTGGATATTCGCAGATAAAATAAAATCCGCGTGAATCCGAGCAGGTTCCCAGCTCTTGGGAAGTTGTGCCATTGGCAGGATTCGAAATGAATTGAATAAACTGTTGAGATGTCCCTGCCTCTGACAATAGCTCATTGTGAGAGAAGGTCGCACCGATGCCCCAGGCATCGTATTCTGACATGGGTATGTTGAAACTCATCTGCCCGCCATAGGATTGGGTTGATATGGGCGCACTATTGATCGAAAGACTGGATGTCTGGATCTGAAAGAAACCCAGCGTTCGGCTGACGCCATCAATCGTCCAATAAGGGTCGGTAAAATTGAAATTATAGGTATGCCCGATCTGGGAACGATCTGCTGCGATAGAGAGCCGTTCACCGGAGCCCAGGAAATTTGCATTCACGATGTTGCCGTCAAGAACCAACCCTTGAGAACTGCCATATCCGACGCCGATACTAGCCGTGCCTGATGGGCGCTCTTTCAGCGTGTAGTCCACATCCACAAGGTCAACTGAACCTGGCACGGGCACGGTCTTGACAGTCACATCCTCCATCCATGGCAAGCGATTTAAACGTGCGCGCGACCTCTCCACATCCACAGTCGATAACCACGTGCCTTCATACTGACGCATTTCGCGGCGGAAAACCGCGTCATCCGTGCCCGGTGCTTCGTTGAAATTGACATGTCTTACATAAACACGCTGGCCGGATTCTATATAAAATGTGATTGAAACCAATTTCTTCTGACGATCAATGTCGGGGATTGGGTTTACCTGCGCGAATCCATATCCAATCATGCCGAGCCGCTTCTGGATTATGTCAGCTGTTGTGGTAGCTCGCTTGAGAGAAAATATCTCTCCTGGCTTGACCAGCACCAATTTTTCCAATTCTGTCTTTGGAATTACAAACTGTCCCGCCAGTTTCACATCCTTAATTTTATAAATATCACCTTCGGTTATATTTACAGTGATATAGACGCTGTTACGATCTGGGGAAATCGCTACTTGAGTGGAATCGATAGCGAAATCTGCATAGCCACGATCCATATAATAAGAACGCAGGGATTCCAGATCACCAACGAGTTTCTCGCGAGAGTATTCATCTGAGCTTCCAAAGAAGGTCCAGAAATCCGCTACTTTCAGCTTGAAGACACCAAGCAGATCATCCTCTGAAAATGCATGATTGCCGACAATGTTGATGGAACGAATCTTGGCTGTCACGCCCTCGGATATCTTCACAGACACATTTACCTTGTTATCGCCTATGTCAGTCACAGTCGGTGTAATTATTGCTGCATATTTCCCGTGGCTGTAGTATTCATCGGTAAGTTGCTGGATGAACCCGTCAAGCGTTACCCGATTGAAAATCTGGCCCTGAGACAGGCCTGCCTTGTTCAAGTTCTTGTAGAGGTCATCCGATTTAATTAATTTATTCCCCGTGACTGAAAATTTCGCGATGGATGGACGCTCGTGAACGATGATAATGAGCGTGTCTCCATCACGGCGCATTTCTACATCACGGAAAAACCCGGTTTTGTACAGCCCGCGGATGGCGTCTTGTATGCGATCTTCAGTAAGATTATCGCCAATATTGATTGGCAGATAATCGTAGATTGTGCCTTCGGATATCCGCTGCAGACCAACGATCTCGATTTTTTTGACAATAAACGATTCATCCGCTCGGGCTATGGCGGTACTCAACACCAGGAACAGCAGTGAGGCCAGGATGATCCCGGTGCCTTTAATAAAACCCAATTCTTATCCTCCTTATCCGAACATCCGCGTAAGATCGTTATAGATGGCAAAACTCATGAGCGCCAGTAACAGTGCGATACCTACTCGCTGACCCAACATCTCAGCCTGGGTGGACAAGGGTGAACCCTTAACAGCCTCGATTAGGTAATACAGTAAATGCCCGCCATCCAGCACCGGTATCGGCAGCAAATTCAAAATACCAAGACTAATGCTCACGACGGCCAGAAACGCCAGGAATGGCACCAGCCCATTCTCGGCTGTATAACCGGCATACTGCGCTATATCAATCGGACCGCTCAGGTTACGCAACGATACCTTGCCGATCACCATGTTCCAAGATGCATCCAACGTCAGCCAGGCGAGGCTGCCTGTACGCGCAATTGCATGCCCCAGAGCGGCGATCGGATTATACCGTTGTTCCACCTCCAAACGCTGACGCAGACTCTCAGGATAGCCAATCTGGGCGCCAATATGCCCGATCAGCTTGCCGTCTTTGGTCCGTTGCACGCCAACCGGAAGTTGCAAACCGACACTGTGAATCCCACGCTGCACCACGATTTGCAGGGTCTGATTCGGTGCTGACCGTAGCATGTCAATCAGCTGCTGTGGGCTGGTAATGGCCTTGTTATCGACACTTAGTATAAGGTCGCCTTTTCTAAGACCAGCCCGACCGGCAGTACCATCCGACAGGACCTCGCCAACTTCCGGCGCAGCCTCGGGTTGCCATTGACTGAAGCCCAGACCTTCAAGCAACTTGCCAGGTTCAGTCAGTGCCCGGCTATCCGTGATTTTCAAGATCAGCTGCTGCTCAGCATGATCGGGGTTGCGAACCTGTACGCTTATACTGCTTCCATGGATGGTGCCTTCGAAAAGCCTCTCCAGGACTGTATCCCAGGTGAGCGTACGGTTGCCGTTAACGGCAAGAATCTCATCTTCCTTCACAAACCCTGCTTGGGCCGCTGCCGAGCCTGAGCGTACCTCTCCGATAATCGGCCGGGTGCCTGGAACACCCATCATGAAAATCACCCAATAGGCCACTATCGCAAAGATAATGTTGAATACTGGACCAGCCAATACCGCCAGAAAACGCCTATTTAATGGCTGGCGGTTGAAGGCCAGATGTTGCTCGCCCACCGGTACTTCACCATCACGTTCATCGAGTGGTTTTACGTACCCGCCGAGCGGGAGCCAGCCTATGGCAAGCTCCGTGGATTCGGGCCGGCGCTGCCAGCGCAACAAAGGTTTACCAAAGAACACCGAGAAGCGCAGCACTTTGATTCCGAAATAACGCATCACGACAAAATGGCCGAACTCATGCCAGATGATCAGCATGCATACAGCCATGAGAAAGGCTCCGATACTGATGAGAATATTCATGCAGCTGCCCTGGTTATAGCAGCTTTTGCGATAACACGCGCCCGCCAATCGCAATCAAGCACGGCCTCGATGGAATCCGGGGTGGTCGATTTTGATTGTTCGAGCGTTTGCCGCACTACTGCGGCGATGGCGGTGAAATGCAGGTGTCCTTCCAAAAACGTCTGAACCGCAACTTCGTTGGCAGCATTCAGGATAACCGGCGCGCTGCCACCCGCGTGGGCGGCCTGTTTGGCGAGTTGTAAACAGGGGAAAATGTCCAGATCCGGCTGCTCGAAATCCAGATGACCGAGAGCACACAAATCCAAGGCTTGCACGCCAGTCTCTAGGCGTTCAGGCCAACCGAGACCGCACGCAATCGGGATACGCATATCGGGGTTGCTCAATTGCGCCAGCACCGAACCATCGGTGTATTCCACCAGGGAATGCACGATACTCTGGGGATGCACGATGACTTGGATAAGTTCCGCTGATATTCCGAACAACCAGCGCGCTTCGATCACCTCCAGTCCTTTGTTCATAAGTGTGGCCGAATCCACAGAAATCTTTCGACCCATGTTCCATTTAGGATGCGCGCAGGCCTGTGCCGGAGTGACGGAATGCAACGCTTCCTGTGACCAGCCACGAAAAGGTCCACCAGAGGCGGTAAGCAATAGGCGTCTTACAGCATGTCGCTCTTGAGGTGGCATGCATTGAAAGATCGCATTGTGTTCACTGTCAATGGGGATGAGTTCGGCTCCATGTTTTTGGATAGCATGCATGAAGAGCTCACCGGCCATCACCAGCGATTCCTTATTGGCAAGCAGTATGCGTTTGCCACTGCTGACTGCAGCAAGCGTTGGCAATAATCCTGCAGCGCCTACAATCGATGCCATGACGCAATCGTTTTCCGGCAGCTTAGCAACCTCTTCAAGAGCCTGTGTGCCAGTCAGCACCTGGACTTTCAGCCCAGCTTGACTGATACGTTCGCGCAGTTGTTTTGCAGGAATTTCTTCAACCATGACGGCATACTGTGGGCGATGTTCACGACATTGACGGAATAGACCTTCCGCATCAGCGTGGGCCGTGAGTGCTAGCACTCGGAAGCGATCACGATGACGAGCAATTACATCCAGGGTGGCTTTCCCAACGCTACCCGTGGAACCGAGGATGGTGATGCCCCTCATCCCAACCACTCCCGTATAGCCAACCCGAGCCAGAATGCCGGTAGCGCTGCCGTCAGGCTATCAACGCGATCCAGCACGCCGCCATGGCCCGGGAGAAGTCTGCCACTATCTTTCACGCCCGCCTGACGTTTGAACAGACTTTCTGAAAGATCGCCCACGATTGAAAGCCATCCCGTTATAAGACAAATAAAGATGAGGGAGTATCCCTGCGACGGCAATACCTTCCAGACACCCAAGAGAGATACCAGGAGTAATGCGAGAGTACCTCCCGCCACGCCCTCCCAGGTTTTGCCGGGGCTTACCTCGGGTGCCAATTTATGCTTCCCGAATCCCTTACCTGCAATATAGGCGCCTATATCTGCTGCCCAAATTAGCGCCAGCAGAAACAATAATTTAGCTACACCATTCTTACCGGCATGCAGAGACACAAATGCTGCCCAGGCCGGGATCAAGGTAAGCATGCCGCAGAAGGATTTAATCCTGGAGTGAAACTCACGCCGCCAAGATAATACCCAGAACAGTGCAATTAGCCACCATGCAAGTGCTGTCAGTGCCACTATCCACAGTATCAAGATATCCTGGCGCGATAGCCAGAGTAAATACAGCAATATGGCTGCCAACACCGTATGCGAGAATCTCAATAATAGGGTATTTTCACCACTGAGGACCGCCCATTCCCACGCACCCATTAAAATAATCCCACCAGCAACCAGTGCGAGCAGCCAGGTGGGCGCCAGCCATACTAGCAAAACAATCAGCGGCAATAGAGCCAAAGCAGTTATGACACGTTGTTTGAGCATTTAGCTGCCAGTACCCATTTGTTCCGATGTGCGGCCAAAGCGTCGGTGGCGCAGCGCATACCAGTCGAGCGCAGATTGTAATGCTGTCGCGTCGAAATCCGGCCATAGGGTTTCCGTGAAATACAATTCTGTGTAGGCGAGATTCCATAGCAGGAAGTTGCTAATACGCTGTTCGCCGCCGGTACGAATGAATAAATCTGGATCCGGTGATCCGGATAATGCCAGTGCTCCGGATATCAGGTCCTCGTCAATTTGATCCGGTTGAATTTTCCCGGCGATTGTTTCCATATTTATTTTTTTCACTGCCTGCAGCATATCCCAGCGCCCACCATAGCTGACCGCGATATACAACGACAATCCAGAATTCGATAATGTAAGTTTCTCAGCCTGATGCATGCCGTCCTGTAATTCTTGAGTAAATGCCGCACAGTCGCCAATGAAACGAATGCGGATATTGTTCCTGTGTAATTCGGCCACTTCGCTTTCAAGCGCGCCAACAAATAGCTCAATTAGGCTACCAACATCAATACTTGGTCGTTGCCAGTTTTCACTACTGAATGCAAATAAAGTCAAAACAGCGATATTATTTTCTGCGCATGCTTCGATTACACGCCGTGCCGCTTTGAGTCCAGCGTGATGACCCGCCTGCCGAGGTAAGAAACGTTTCTTAGCCCAACGTCCGTTACCGTCCATTATGATGGCGATGTGCCGCGGTGGGATCGTAATTTCGATCTTGACCATTCGGTCACACTCCTCAGATTTCCAGGAGCTCTGCCTCCTTGGTAGCGAGGATCTTGTCAAGTTCCGAGATATGGCGATCGGTGATTCTCTGGATATCATCCTGGGTCCTACGCTCCTGATCCTCGCTTATTTTTTTGTCTTTAAGGAGTGTCTTGAGCTCCGTGATGAGATCGCGCCGAACATTACGCACCGCTACCCGTGCGGCCTCAGCTTCCTGACGTGCCAATTTTATAATCTCGCGGCGTCGCTCTTCTGTCAGTTGCGGCATGGGCACACGAATGATGCTGCCTGCCGTTGCCGGTGTAAGACCAAGGTCTGAAGTCATGATGGCTTTTTCAATGACTGCCACCATGGTTTTTTCCCATGGTGTGATGGTCAAGGTACGCGCGTCACCCACTGTTACATTAGCCACTTGGTTGAGTGGAACCTCGGATCCATAATAGGACACACGCAGATGGTCCAGGAGGCTTGCATTGGCACGCCCGGTACGTAACTTGGCTAGCCCTTCCTTGAGGGTATGTACGCTTTTTTGCATACGTGCAGTAGCATTTTTTTTAATATCATCAATCATGATCGGTCTCCATTGTCCACCAATGTGCCAACATCTTTCGCACCCATAACGATACGCATGAGGTCGCCAGCTATGGTTATATCAAATATTCTAAGCGGAATATTATTGTCGCGACACAATACGATGGCAGTGGCGTCCATTATCATGAGCTTATCAGTGAGAACCTGATCAAAAGTCAAATGTGTGAAACGTGACGCCTTGGGATGGTGTTTTGGGTCCGCCGTATATACGCCATCAACTTTGGTGGCCTTAACCAATAGTTGCGCACCAATCTCGATGGCACGCAGGCTGGCGGCAGTATCGGTCGTGAAGAAGGGGTTACCGGTGCCAGCAGCGAAGATACATATGCGACCTTTCTCAAGATGGCGAATCGCACGCCGTCGAATATAGTCTTCGCATACTTCATTTACGCTCAAACCAGACATTACACGTACATGCGCCCCTAATCGTTCCAGGGCGTCCTGTAGTGCAAGTGCATTCATGAGAGTGGCGAGCATACCCATATGATCAGCAGTGACACGATCCATACCAGCCCTGGCCAAGCCTGCACCGCGGAATATATTGCCGCCACCCACGACCAAGCCCACCTGCACACCCAAATCGTGCACATCACGTACTTCTTCTGCCAAACGTTTGATTATGGGTGGGTCAACGCCGTAGTCAGCGTCGCCCATAAGCGCTTCTCCACTCATCTTGAGAAGTATTCGACGGTAAGCGGGTGTCTGGTTAGGCATGGGCCATCCGCTAAGCGAGTAAGATATGCAGAGCCCCGCATTGCGGGGCTCATCGACATAGGCGGATTGTACCGTAAAACGGGCGTGCGGCGTGGATTGGAACCGTCAGGGCGCTGTGTTTCAGGCACCCCGAGCTTGAGCCATCACTTCAGCAGCAAAATCCTCCTGCTTCTTTTCGATACCCTCACCGACCTCGAATCGAACAAAACGCAGCACTTGAGCCTTGGCCTCGACAAGCAGTTTCTCCACTAACATGTCAGGCTGTTTAACAAATGGTTGGCCCATAAGGGTCACCTCTGCAAGGAATTTACCCAACCGGCCTTCAACCATCTTCTCGATGATGGCGGTCGGCTTGCTGCTGTCCATTGATTGGGCGCGGATGATGTCACGCTCGCGATCGATTATTTCCGCAGGAACCTGATCGCGTTTTACATACAGTGGCTTGCTGGCAGCTACATGCATCGCGATACCCTTTGCAAGCGCAGCATCGCCTCCCTGCAGTTCCACCAATACCCCGATACGTGAACCGTGGCAGTATGAGCCTAAATGCCCAGACCTCGTCTTATAGTAAGCACAACGCCTTATACTGACATTCTCTCCCAACTTCGCTATCAATTCACGACGCGCCATATCCACAGTTTTACCATCGGGGAATTGCAGATTCATCAACTCGTTCACATCCGATGGCGCCTTTAGCAACGCTAGATGATTCAGGTTCGAAACGAAATTGGTAAATTCCTCGCCGTTGGCCACGAAGTCAGTCTCACTGTTGACTTCCACCATAGCTGCGGCCGAACCATTGTTTTCTATTTCAATACGTCCCTCGGCAGCGACACGCCCGGCTTTCTTGTCAGCCTTAGCAAGCCCGGACTTACGCATAATCTCGATGGCCGCATCAATGTTGCCGCGTGATTCTGTCAGCGCCCTTTTACATTCCATCATGCCGGCGCCAGTGCGCTCACGCAGTTCCTTGACCATATCTGCAGAAATGATCATTCCTCGTCCCCCGCAGCCGAGACTTTCTTGGTAGTCTTTTTTCGTACAACAGTTTTCTTGACGGTGGTTTTCTTTCGCACAACTTGCTTGTCTCCCGGTTCATTGTCCTTATCAGATCCAGCTACAACCTCAACGACGGCTTCGGCATGCTCAGTGTTCCCAGTCTGTTTCGCAGCAGGTTTGCGGCGTGGTGGTAATTTCTTTGTTGTCGTCTTCTTGCGACCGCGACCACGCTTGGGATTGCCGAGTTCATCCAATTCCACAAACTCATCTTCATCGGTACCCGCGAGCTGTGGCATAGAAGCTTTGCCCGCTAGCACGGCATCTGCAATGCCCTGCGCATACAACTGGACTGCGCGGATGGCATCGTCATTACCCGGAATGATGTAATCAATATTATCTGGGGGATTATTGGTATCCACAATGCCAACGATAGGAATTGCGAGCTTGCGCGCCTCGCTCACAGCTATCTTTTCATGACCAACATCGATCACAAACAATGCGTCAGGTAACGCATTCATGTCCTTGATACCACCCAGACTCTTATCAAGCTTATCCATCTCGCGCTTTAGACGGATAACCTCCTTCTTGCCAAGACGTTCGAAGGTGCCATCTTCGGATTGCAGATCAAGTTCATGCATGCGTTTAATTGATTGACGCACGGTTTTGAAATTAGTGAGAGTGCCACCAAGCCAGCGCTGATTCACATAAGGCATGACGCAACGCCGCGCTTCTTCGGCCACCGCATCGCGTGCCGCGCGCTTGGTACCGACAAACAGCACGGTACCGCCGTCCGTCACCAAGCGTTTCACGAATTCCAGCGCTTCACGATACAGTGGCAGGGTCTTTTCGAGGTTGATGATATGAATGTGGCTACGTTCACCAAAGATGTAGGGTGCCATCTTCGGATTCCAGTAACGTGTTTGATGACCAAAATGTACGCCAGCTTCCAGCATCTGGCGCATGGACAGTTCTGCCATGGATATACTCCTAAATCGAATGGGAACGTCAGGGCGTTCCCTGGGTTAGGCCTCCATACACCCCGGATCGCAACCCTGGTCCTTGCGGACCGACGGGCACCCAGCGAACGGTTTTGGTGTATGTGTGGGTTATTTGCCAAAAACGGCCGCGCTTTATACCATAAGCTGCGTAGTACGGCAACGCTGACAACAGCAAAAGCTCCTGTTCCAACATCTACCACCGGCCCTGTGTATGCCAGTCACGATTAAAACCCCAGATGAGCAGGCAAAAATGCGTGTCGCCGGCCAACTGGCAGCCGCTGTGCTGGACATGATCGCGCCGCATGTGCAGCCCGGGATCACTACCGATGAGTTGGACCGTCTTTGCTATGACTACATCGTCAATCATCAGCAGGCGATCCCTGCGAATGTCGGTTACAACGGATTTCCCAAGACCCTGTGCACCTCAATCAACCACGTGGTTTGTCACGGAATACCCAGTGATAAAAAACTCAAGAACGGCGACATCATCAACATCGACGTGACAGTTATCAAGGATGGCTTTCACGGCGATACCAGCAAAATGTATTGCGTGGGTGAGTCTTCAGTATTGGCAAAACGACTGGTGCAGGTCACCCATGACGCAATGCTGACCGGAATCGAACTGGTAAAATCCGGTGTACGATTGGGGGATATCGGTCATGCCATCCAGACCTATGCCGAAAGCCATGGTTTCTCGGTGGTACGCGAATATTGCGGACACGGTATTGGTCGTGTTTATCACGAAGACCCCCAGGTACTGCATTACGGTACCCCAGGTACAGGGCTGGAATTGAAACCTGGAATGACCTTCACCATTGAACCCATGATAAACGCTGGCAAACGTCATGTACGGCTGCTGCCGGACGGCTGGACTGTAGTTACCAAAGATCATTCACTGTCTGCACAATGGGAACATACCATTTTGGTAACCAATGACGGGTACGAAGTGCTGACCAAACGTGCCGGTGGTGAAGTATAAATCTGCATGCATGATCGGATACGCTTGAACGCACTCCCTAATGACGCTCTCAAACTGATCGACGCAGCTACGCTGGATAAGGCATTGCTTAATAGCGGCCAACCCTTATCGACGCTGCGCCATGCCCTGAAAGTCGCCGATGCGGCCTTGCGGCAGCAATTTAATACCGGAATAGAAGTCGACACTTTAGTGCACGTGCGTGCGCAAGTTGTAGACACGCTCATCACACATGTCTACAAACTGTATCTACTCGCATCAGACCTCGTCTTAGTAGCAGTAGGCGGTTATGGCCGTGGCGAACTGCATCCATATTCCGATGTTGATCTGTTGATACTGTTAAATGACACCCGCCAGGAATCAACCAATCATGCAATTGGTGAGTTCATTGCCTTCCTCTGGGAACTCGGCCTGCCTGTCAGCCATAGTGTACGTACACTGAATGAATGTATTACGCATGCCCAAAGGGATGTGTCGATAGCCACTAACCTACTGGAAGCCCGTCATATAGCCGGTAATCAAGCGCTATTTGACCACCTGCAACGGCACATGCTGCCGGATGTATTTTGGCCAAGTCGGCAGTTCTTTACGGCCAAGTATCGCGAACAGCAGTCGCGTCATGCTAAATACCATGATACGGCATACCGACTGGAGCCAAATATCAAAGAAGGCCCAGGCGGTCTGCGTGATATACAGATGATCGCATGGGTGGCAAGACGTCACTTCAATACTACGACCCTATACAGTCTGGTAGAGCATGGCTTTCTTACCGAAGACGAATATTCAAGCCTATGCAATGGTCAGTCCTTCCTGTGGCGAATACGCTTTGCACTGCATCTACTGCATGGACGCCGCGAGGACCGGCTACTGTTCGATTCACAAGTCAAACTTGCAAAACAGTTCGGATATCAGGATGCTCCCGAAACCCTGGGGGTAGAACATTTCATGCAGGACTACTACCAGACCATCAAGGAACTCGGTCTGCTAAACGAGATGATATTGCAGCTGCTCGAAGAAGCAATTTTCGGAACCGACTCATCATATGCACATCCCTTGAATGATGCATTCGAAGAACGCGGTGGTTTCCTGTATCTGCGTGATCAGGATTTATTCGTTAAGCGGTCAGCCGCCATGCTGGAAATTTTCCTTTTGCTCGAGCAACATCCGAGCTTCAAGGGAATAAGTGCCGGGACATTACGGCTGATACGTACGAACTTGCATCGCATCGACACATCCTTTCGCGAAGATCCGGCAAATCGTGCGCTATTCATGCATATTTTACGCGAACCGCATGGCGTTACCCATGAACTACGGCGCATGAATCGTTACGGTGTTCTAGGCCGATACCTGCCGGCTTTCGGAAAAATCGTCGGGCGCATGCAATACGACCTGTTCCATGCCTACTCTGTGGACGAGCATACCCTTTTCGTGATCAGCAACTTGCGGCGTTTCGCACTGTCCCGTTATGACCATGAATTTCCACTCTGCAGCAATATTATGCAGTCTCTGCCGAAACCCGAAATGGCATATCTTGCTGCCCTGTTCCATGACATCGCCAAGGGCCGTGGCGGCGATCATGCGACCTTAGGATCCGAGGAGGCTCGAGATTTCTGCCTCGAGCACGGGATGAGCCGCTACGATGCTCGTCTAGTGGAGTGGTTGGTGCAACACCATCTGCTATTGTCACTGACTGCTCAAAAGAAAGATGTCAATGAGCCCCAAGTCGTGCATGAATTTGCCAAGCAGGTGAGCGATCAGACGCACTTGGACTACCTGTATCTGCTTACTGTCGCAGATATACGCGGTACAAATCCAGACTTGTGGAACTCCTGGAAAGCTAGCTTATGCGTGCAGTTATACCACAATACCAGCCGTGCACTATCACACGGTTTGGAAAATCCGATTGATAAGGAAGAATTGGTTTATGAGATCCAACAAGATGCATTACTTTTATTGCATGAGCAACACAAGGACGCACAGACAGTATTTGCATTGTGGGCAGCCTTCTCGGATGAATATTTTCTGCATCATTCAACAGAAGAGATCGCCTGGCACGCGTCTTGTCTGGATGGACAGCTGGGTAGCGGTATTCCACATGTTTTCCTCCGCCAACAAGCAGTGCGCGGCGGCACAGCTGTCTGTATTCATTCAACCCAGGACGAGTTCATTTTTGGCAGAATTACTGCGGCCCTGGCGGAGCTTGGTTTGACAGTATTGGATGCCAGTCTTATGCCAATGAAGGACGGTGACCGCCTCGATACCTACGTTATACAGGAAGATAATGGCGAGCCCATCCTGGACAGTGAGAGGTTGACTGAAATCGAGCAGCTCCTGCGGCGTGAAATTCACCGCCATAATGCTTTACCTATGGCTGTTACCCGACGCGCCCCACGTCAAGTACGTATGTTTAGTACGCCTACTAAAGTTCAATTTGATAACGATCCTGTCAATCTGCGTACGGTGCTGGAGATCAGCACCGCTGATCGTCCAGGACTGTTATCGCTCATCGGCCAAGCCCTTGGACAATGCCAGATTCGTTTGCAGAATGCGAAAATCACCACCGTTGGTGAACGTGCCGAAGACGTATTCTTCATCACGGATTCCCATGATCATCCTATCGAAGATCCAATGGTCAGGGAGCAACTGCGCTCAGCCCTGCTTTCGCGTCTGGGTGAAGCTATCTGAATAAATTAGACCCCACTTCGTAAACAAGTTAATTTATATTCTTATTGTGAGTCACAAACCATAAAGCCAGTTAAGCTACACTGATAATAAAATTATCTAATTATGTTTCTGGCGCCACCAGTAATTACATAAAGCTTTGTGAAAATATTTACTATCAATCGGCTGTATTAAAATGAATCCCGACCTGCAAAAGCTTTTTCCCTACCCTTTTGAGCGGTTGGCGAAACTGATAGAAGGAATTACTCCTCCGCAACATCTGCGGCACATCCCGATGTCCATCGGTGAGCCGAAGCATGCACCACCTGAATTTGTGCTGCGAGCGCTGCGCGAACACCTGGATGGTCTCGGCGCATATCCTATGGCCAAGGGATTATCGGATTTGCGTCAGGCAATCGCGCGTTGGCTCATACGCCGTTTCGAACTGAACTCTGAACGAATCGACCCGGAACGGCATGTGGTGCCCGTCAGCGGTACCCGCGAGGGTTTGTTTGCCTTTGCCCAAGCGGTGGTTAACCGCAGCACAGACCCATTGGTGCTGATGCCGAACCCCTTCTATCAGATTTATGAAGGTGCAACCTTTCTGGCCGGAGCTCAGCCCTATTTCATGGACACCCTGGAGGAGAATGGCTACCTCCCGGATCTGGATGCTGTACCAGAGGCGGTCTGGAAGCGCTGCCAACTTCTATATATATGTACACCCGGAAACCCCACGGGTGCCGTCATGGATTCCAGTTACCTGAGGCTGGTAGTAGAGTTAGCGGATCGATACGATTTCATCGTGGCTTCCGACGAGTGTTATGCCGAAATATTTCTAGATGAAGCTCATCCGCCTGCCAGTCTGCTGCAGGCCTGTGAGGAAATGGGTCGATATGATTTCCGGCGCTGTGTTGTGTTCCACTCACTCTCCAAACGTTCCAATTTGCCGGGTTTGCGTTCAGGATTTGTGGCGGGTGACGCAGAAATCCTGAAGCAGTTCTTGCTCTACCGTACCTATCATGGCTGTGCGGTTCCAGTACCTGTACAAATGGCGAGCATATTCGCCTGGGATGATGATCGACATGTAAGGGATAATCGCCGCATATATCAGGATAAATTTGCCAGCGCCATGGAAATTCTTGCGCCGGTACTGGATGTGAAACCTCCTGCTGCCGCCTTTTATCTTTGGCCGCGTACGCCGATTGATGATGAGCGCTTTACCCGGGAGCTGTTCGCCCGGCAGGATGTTACGATACTCCCCGGCAGTTATATTGCACGGCATAGCCCAAGTGGCGATCCCGGCAAGAACCGGGCACGCATTTCGCTGGTAGCTTCGGTCCAGGAATGTGCAGAAGCGGCTCGCCGCATCCGCGCCTGTGTGGAATCACTATGAAACCTGACGCCATTCAGTCGGTGATCGAGGCTGCCTTTGAGCAGCGCCAACGACTCACCCCGGAAAATACTAGTTCTGAAGTGCGCCATGCAGTTGAAACTGCCATCGGCATGCTGGATCGTGGAGAAGCACGAGTGGCAGAAAAACGCGGCGATCACTGGCAGGTAAATGAATGGCTGAAAAAATCAGTGCTGCTGTATTTCCGCGTGCAGCCCAACCAGGTCATGGAAAGTGGCGCAGTGCGCTATTACGATAAAATCCCACTCAAATACCAGGCCCATACACGGGCGGAATTCGCCCAGGAAGGTGTACGCATCGTACCCCTGGCTAATGTGCGCTATGGCGCCTACCTGGCCGCCGATGTCGTGTTGATGCCGTCTTATATAAATATCGGTGCTTATATAGGCGCCGGGAGCATGGTGGATACCTGGGCTACGATCGGTTCCTGCGCCCAGATCGGCAAGAATGTGCACATCTCCGGCGGCGTAGGTATCGGTGGCGTGCTGGAACCGCTGCAAGCCATACCCACGATTATCGAAGATGACTGTTTCATCGGCGCCCGTTCAGAAATCGTAGAAGGCGTAATTGTGGAATCCGGTGCGGTGATTTCCATGGGCGTATTCATCGGACAGAGCACACGCATTTACGACCGTGAAACCAACGAGACTTCCTATGGCCGTGTACCTGCCGGTGCAGTAGTAGTCCCTGGCAGCCTGCCTTCCAATGACAGCCGCTATAACCTGCAGTGCGCAATCATCGTCAAACGCGTGGACGCAAAGACCCGTGCCAGGGTCGGCATCAACGAACTGCTGCGTGGAATCCGCTGATATGTCCGCGGTGCTGGAGCTGACGAAAGAACTTATCGCTTGTCCGTCCATCACGCCCAATGATGCCGGCTGTCAGCAGATCATCGCTGCACGCTTGTCCAAGATCGGTTTCAAGGTCGAACCCCTACGCTTTGGCCAGGTAGACAATCTCTGGGCGCGTTTGGGTAATGAGTCGCCTCTACTGGTGTTCGCGGGCCATACCGATGTGGTGCCGCCTGGGCCAAAGGAACAATGGCACAGCGATCCTTTTACGCCGGTCATCAGGGACGGATCCCTGTATGGCCGTGGAGCGGCAGACATGAAATCTGGCTTGGCAGCCATGGTGGTGGCCACGGAGCAATTTCTAGAGAACCACCCCAAACTGAATGGAAGCCTCGCATTTCTCTTGACGAGTGATGAAGAAGGTCCATCCGTGGATGGGACGATTAAAGTGATGGAAGTCTTGGAACAGCGCTCTGAGAAAATCGATTGGTGTGTCCTCGGTGAGCCTTCAAGTCTTGAAAAGTTCGGCGACACCATTCGCAATGGCCGGCGCGGCTCTCTGACTGGCCTGCTCACAATTCATGGGGTACAAGGCCATGTGGCGTACCCCGAGCGGGCAGACAATCCAATCCAGCGTGCATTACCTGCACTCATGGAACTTTATGGCCACTCCTGGGACAACGGCAGCAAACATTTTTCCCCAACCAGTTTCCAGATATCAAACTTCAACAGTGGGACTGGTGCAGGTAACATCATCCCGGGTCATGCGGATATCCGCTTCAATTTCCGCTATTCCAACAGCGTGACCGCTACAGAACTCCAGCAACGCGTGCACGAGATCCTTGATCGTCATAAGCTCCATTATAAAATCGAATGGCGGCCCATGGGTGAACCGTTCCTGACACCTTCAGGAGATTTGAGTTCGACTGTCCAAAGGGTTGTGAGAAGTATTACCGGCATAGCGCCCAGGCTCGACACCGGCGGCGGTACTTCCGACGGTCGATTCATCGCGCCTACTGGTGCGCAAGTAGTAGAGTTCGGGCCCTTGAACGCCAGCATTCACAAGATCGACGAATGCGTTGATATTGATGAACTTGAGCTACTGGCACAAGTTTACCTAGATATTTTGAAGCGATTGTTAAGCTGATGCGCGTGAACGTGTCACGCACCAGTTCATCAAGAAGCCCACCACTCCCAGTATTACTAACCATATCAATACCCATTCGGGTATCGTCAGGCCCATGAACCTCCAAGTGACTACCGAACAATCAGCAGTGCCAGTGAAAGCTTTGACGATGAACTTGTTCAATGGCAGTGACTTGAACATGTAATCAAGCCCTGGCCCACAGGGCGGCAGCATGTAAGCTGGAAGATGTTGTATGTAGATATGACGAATGGAAACTGCTGATCCAGCGGCGGCTGTGAATATGATGAGAATTGAATAAATGCGCGCACCTATTATCTTGGGGTGATGCAAGAATGCAATAAGAAAGATAAGTCCGAGAACAATCACTGCGACACGCTGAAATATGCATAATACGCAAGGCTCCAATCCATCATGGAATTGGGAATAATAGGCGTAGCTCATCAAAGCCACACAAATCATAAAACCTGAAAGGTTGGCCAATCGGCGCACAGACATCGATCGCTCCATATTTAGTTGCGCATCAGAAACTGATGGTTTTATTTTATAAAAGATAATCAATATGTCGACAGATTGAGAATATCCTGAACAAGCAACCGCTCATTAAGTCCCGTCATTTTAACGATCGGTCAGGTACTGTGCTGTATGCAATGAACTCGATCAAGATATTCCATCTGACGGAAATCCAGCCTATTACATCTATGACCGCTCGCGAACTTCTCTCTCCATCGCTTCATATCCTGCGTGCCGGACGTCTTTCCCTTGCACCAGATATACCACATATTCACAAATATTCTTCGCATGATCACCGATACGTTCCAAAGCGCGTGCCGACCACATGACATCCAGTATCTGACGGATTGTGTGTGGATCTTCCATCATGAAGGTAATGGACTGGCGCGATAAGGCATCGTACTCGTCATCGACATGGGCATCCTCGCGGGCTACCTGCACCGCCGCTTCTGCATCCATGCGCGCGAAAGCATCCAGTGCATCATGCACCATGACTTGCGCGTGCCTGCCCAGGTGTTGCAATGCCACATAGCGATCGCCCGGCCTTTCAACGCTGGCGAGACGCGCCGCCAATCGCCCAATTTTTTCTGCCTCATCGCCTATTCGCTCCAGGTCAGTGATGGTCTTGATGATAGCGAGAATGAGCCGCAAATCGCTTGCTGCCGGCTGGCGGCGCGCCAAAATCCGGCTGCATTCCTCGTCAATCGCGACTTCCATCTGGTTGACCTTGTAATCCTGCTGCTCGATGCTGCGTCCGAGTTCACTATCGCCTTCCGTCAGGGCACGCAATGCATCAGCAATCTGCTGTTCAACTAGCCCACCCATGGCAAGCACGCGATTGCGTACGTTTTCCAATTCCTCATTGAATTGCTGGGAGATGTGGTGAGTCAGGTTCAACTTATCCATGCCATATCCTCTTCATGAGGCAGTGTGATTATGCTGCCGGACAGTATACGTAAACTGCTTGCCAAACGCAGGACTCATGCCGTCACGACCTTATCAATCGCATGGCTTACACGCTCCCGTGGAAACCGGCAGCTGAATCGACTGCCGCGTCCGGGTTCGCTGTCTATGGACAGAATGGCATCGTGATGCTGCAAGACGTGCTTGACGATTGCAAGTCCCAATCCAGTACCACCACTGTCGCGATGCCGGGACTCGTCAACCCGATAAAAACGCTCAGTCAGCTTCGGGATATGCGCTGCTGGAATGCCGATGCCGGTATCCGCCACAGTAAAACATGCATCGCCATTCTCTCGCGCCCAGGTTATGGTAACGCTGCCATCCGCAGGGGTGTATTTCATGGCATTGAATACCAGATTGGAGAAGGCACTATAGATTTCATGTTCAGCCCCTAGCAAAAACAAGCCGGCATCCACTTTCATAATTATATTGGTGGGGCCCTGACCCAGAGACAAAGCTTCATCTCGTATACCCTGAATAAGTTGAGCTACATCTACTGGCGCATAAGGCGCTTGACGCTGTTCGGTCTCGAGACGCGAAAGCTCCAGCAGATCGTTTACGATCGCAGTCATGCGTACCGTTTGATGGTGCATCTCATCCAATGGCTTACCCCAGGTCTTGCGCAAATGTTCATCCTCGCGCATGGCATCCAGGTAGCCATGCATCACAGTCAGCGGCGAACGCAGTTCATGGGAAGCGTTGGCCACAAACTCTGCACGTATTGCTTCGAGGCGGTATAGACGGGTGGTATCACGTACCAGCAGCAGACGCTGTTCACTGCCGTAAGGAACAATACTCATGCTTAGATACACGCCACGTGAAAAGGGTGATGCCAGGGAGATGGGTTCATCATAACGGCTGCGATTCAGATAGGGTACAAAATCCGGATGCCGCATGAGATTGGCCAGCCGCTGGCCCACATCCTGGCGTACACGCAGATGCAATAGCCGGCCGGCGGCTTCGTTCATCCAACGTATCTCCCCGACCCGGTCCAGGATCACCATACCATCGGGCATGGCTGCTGTGGAATCCCGGATTTCGCGCAACAATTGCACCAACCGCCATTTACGCTCGCGCTCACGACGCTTCAACTGATAGAAATCATTGAAAATATCTTCCCAGATACCGAAGGTACTAGGCACATCGAAACGCCGGCTATACTTCAGCCAGCGTTCCAACCGATAAAGGTTAATGATGTGCCATGCAAGATAAACTACCATGGCAATGAACAACCATCTGCCCACATGTCCGAAGAACAAGTTGATTATCAATGCCACTATCAGCAACAAGCCAAGATACACTGTCTCCTGTAACCAACGCCGCGTCATTCGCCGTCACCTGCTGCTTGTGGCGAAAAGCGGTAGCCCGCTCCACGCACAGTCTCCACATAATGGGCGCAGCCGTGTTCTTCCAAGACACGTCGTAGGCGGCGTATATGTACGTCCACAGTGCGTTCCTCAACATACACACCACTCCAGATCCTATCCAATACCTGACTGCGACTGAAGACTCTCTCGGGATGCATCATGAAGAACTTGAGTAGACGGTATTCTGTTGGTCCGAGCGCTACCTCAGACTTGTTGATGGTGATACGGTGGCTGACGGTGTTCATGCTGATCGCGCCCGCCGTCAGAGTCTCCTCATGGCTCCCGGTGCGTCGTAATACAGCCTCGATGCGTGCTGCAAGCTCGCGTGCCGAGAATGGTTTGGTTACATAATCGTCTGCACCGCTTTGCAGGCCTATAATCTTGTCATCTTCGGCTACTCGGGCTGTCAGCATGATGATGGGCAATTCACGCGTATTTTCGTCACGCCTCAGCACGCGGGCAAATTCCAGCCCGCTCATATCCGGCAACATCCAGTCAAGCAACAACAGATCCGGTAAACGGTCGGCGATCTTGGAGCGCGCCACAGTACAGTCCCCGGCTTCTGAAACACGGTAGCCTGCGCGTTGCAGGCCAAACGCCACCATCTCCCGCAATGGGCGTTCATCTTCTACTATCAAAATGTGCTTCTCTGTCATACTCCCGCCACTCTATCCAACAGATGTAATTTAAACAGTGTCATATGACAAACTGGTTACAGTCCAGGTTTTGGTCTGGCAACCTGATCCCTAAGGTACACGGGCATAGCCGCATCAGCGCTGACTGCCTGCCCTCGAGTCAGGGATAGTCTTGCCAGGAGCGCGATGTCCCGCGCTGTCGGCATTAAGTCAGCATCATGTCCATGTAATAGTGATCCCAGATGTGCATAGAGCATGGCCTTATAGGTACTAAAACCTGATCCCGCACCAAACCATTGCTGCGCATCCGGTATTTGTATGGATTCGGGCGCACTCAATGTTTCCGGCAACCTGGCCGTGAAATCATCTGCTGCTTCAGCAGTGTAGGCACACCAGTACACCTGACCCATTCTGGCATCCAAGCAAGCCAGGATATTTTTAGCTCCGTAAACTCGATATGCAGCCGCTGCTAGAGACATCAGATCTGAAACCGGTACGACTGGTAGCTGCGCCCCGAGTGCCAGTCCCTGTACCACCGCAGTTGCCACTCGCACACCGGTAAAACCTCCTGGCCCGCGTCCGAACGCTAATGCATCCAATTGATTCAGTGATAAATCTGCCTGCGCCAACAATGACTCTACCATCGGCAGGATCATCTCCGCATGTGCGTGTACCGCCGTCCGGGAACGTTCAAGGATACCGCTAGTGGTCAAGAGTGCCGCGGAGCATTGCTGTGTCGAAGTCTCAATTGCCAGGATCTTCATTGAGAATTGCAATCCGGGCCGACAGGCAATATTGCTGACAGGAAATCCAGGACCTCTTGCAGATCCCGCGTACGGCGCATAGGTGGCAAGCTCTCCAGGAATATTTTGCCGTACCCGCGGCGAGAAACCCGCGGGTCACAGAGCATCAATACACCCCTGTCCGTATCATCGCGGATTAAACGTCCCACACCCTGTTTGAGAGCCAGGACTGCCTGTGGCAGCTGATAGTCAATAAATGGATCACGCCCCTGTTTCTCCAAAGCTTTGAGGCGCGCTTTCATGACGGGATCGGTCGGTGAGGCAAATGGCAGCCGATCAATCATGACCACGGACAATGCTGGGCCCTTCACGTCAACACCTTCCCAGAAACTGGAAGTACCCAACAGCACTGCATTACCCAATTCACGGAACTGCTCCAATAACAGTCTTCGTGAAGCCTCGCCTTGTACTAACAAGGGAAATTCCAATTGGTCACGTAGCAGATCGGCAGCTTGCCGTAAGGCTCTATGGCTTGTAAACAGCAGGAATGCGCGTCCGCCACTGGCATGGATAACCGGCAAAACAGTTTGTATAACCGCTTCTGTATAGGAAGAAGTATTCACATCCGGTAGATCACTCGGCAGGTATAACAATGCATTATGTTCATAATCATAAGGGCTGCCCAGCAATAATTCTTCTGTATCTTCCAAGCCCAGTCGCTCGCGGAAATGTTCGAATCCTCCGTTGATAGATAAGGTCGCCGACAGGAATATCCATCCACAATCAAAGCCTTGCATGCAGGACTGAAATCGGCTGGCGGCATCCAATGGCATCAGATTCAAGCTGAAGCCAGCGCCCACGCGTTCAATCCACCTTATATGTAACTCCGCCTGCTGTTCGTCAACGAATTGACTTAGACGTGTGGTTAACGCTATGGCACGCTGCCAGCAATTTTTTAACCCGATGGAACGTTCAGCGAGTATTTCCAGTGCTTGCACCATCTCATAAATAGCGCCCATGAGCGCAAGCAGTGCTGAATGCAGTCCAGTTTGCGCTTGCACTTCCTGCCATTCGGTACGCATTTCCAGTTTCGTAAGCCGTTGATGCAGATCACCAAGCCTAGATTCTGTCTTCTCAAGAATATCAATAACACCGAGGGAGTCCGCTGCAATCTCTCGATATTCCCTACGACTATCGCGCAATAATTCATGCAGACTACGACTAGATATACTGGTACTAAAATGTTGACTAGCGATATCCGCCAATTGATGGGCCTCGTCAACTATTACCGCATCCACACCCGGCAGCAGTGCACCGAATCCTTCTTCCTTTAGCAGCATATCCGCTAGCAATAGATGATGATTGATTACCACGATGTCAGCTTCCAAGGCCCGACGGCGCGCTTCCAGCACAAAACAACGGCTATACTCAGGGCATTCTTGTCCGAGGCAGTTATCTACCGTCGAAGTAACCTGCGGCCACAATTGTGAGCTTTCTGGTACGCCATCTAATTCCGCGATCTCACCGCTGCGCGTGCTACGTGCCCAATCATTGATGCGCGCTAGGTCTTGAGTATGCTCACGTATGTCAAATAAACTGTTTAAACTGCGTATGGCGAGATCCAGGCGGTGACGGCAGAGATAATTTGACCGACCTTTCAGCAAGGCCATCTTCACTGGCATGCCCAGGACTTGTCGAACAACAGGTAAGTCACGATGATAAAGCTGATCCTGCAGGGTGCGGGTGCCGGTGGAAATCAAGATATGTTTTCCGGAAAACAGGGCGGGTATCAGATAAGCGAATGTCTTGCCGGTGCCCGTCCCGGCTTCCGCGATCAAGGTATCCTGTTGAGCCAGCGCGCGGTCTATGGCTACAGCCAGTGTCTGTTGTGTATCACGGGTGATAAAACCAGGTATTTTTTCCGAGAATGCTCCGTCTGCACCGAGCAAATCGGAATAAATAAATTTCTTTTCGCGAGTCAATGAGTTTCTTTGTACTTCGAGATCTGTCAGGGCAAGACATCCAATGGTGTTTTCTTAAAGGCATCAACTTGCGTTTGACTTAACACCTCTTGTTGAGCATCCATTTGTAATACAGCATTACGCATTTCTAGCGCCCTGACTGGATTTGTACGCGGATCAATGCGTTCCGATTCACTCGCCAATGCAACCAACAGTGCCATGTCCTGTGGTTGCAGTAGTGCAAATGGCTTCTTAAAATATATCTGGCTGGCAGAGGCAAATCCCCGAATAGGCCGGTTGGCATTCTTACCAAAGCTGACGTCATTTATATACGTTTCCAGGATGTCCGTACGGCTGTAACCGAATTGCATTGCCAACGCCTTCACCATAACAGCAAAGCTGGAATCGTCAGGGAAATATACACGAACTAATTGATTGGTCAGAGGACTGATTGTCAGATTATTATTATTGTAAAAATTCGGGTCAGTTGCCGCTAGCAGGGTATTGGGAAGAAATTGCGTTGTAGATTGCAAGCTTAAACTCACGCCATTTATACCAGCCGCATTCGCAGCACGGTCAGTCAGAAAACTATCATCTACTTCATGAGTCAGCCAGCCGACATAGGCTACAGTGATAATCAAAGCTAGAATAATCAATAGAAATATTGACCACCCAAAATATGACCGGCCTGATCTATGCGCACTCTTTGTAGCCCGTTCCCGCCGCTGTCTGATAATGCGCTGGGTATCGTCGCTGCGACGCTTCAGAATCTCTCTGATCGTGTGTTCACTCATCATCAACCCTTATACTAAGTAGCTATAGTTAATATTATCAGGTGACATTCTAGCATTCGCATTGGGAATTTGTGTGCCTGGCTCACATTCTCCGGACCTGGAGCCCAATCCGGTTCGAGGATTATAATGGTCCATAGGCGATACCAGCCGGGTCATATCCAGCCATCTCTTAATTTCATCTCATAATCAAGATTACGGGGCGACAATGACCAGCAATAAAGTGCTCGCTGACTGGGTAACCCGGGTCAAACGTCATACACAAGCTGATCAGGTGCATTGGTGTGATGGTACGCCTGGCGAATACCGGCAGCTAATACAACAGATGCAGCAAAGTGGCATGCTCAAAGAACTCAATCAGGTTACGCATCCTCGATGCTATCTGCACCGCTCAGACCCACGGGATGTGGCGCGCGTTGAGCATCTGACATACATCTGCAGCTGTAATCAGGATGATGCGGGGCCCAACAACAATTGGATGGATCCGTCTGAAGCACATGCCAAGATTGACAGTTTATTTGAGAACTGCATGCGCGGACGGACGATGTATGTAATCCCCTACTGTATGGGCCCCCTGGATTCGCCTTTATCCCGGTGTGGTGTGGAAATAACTGACAGTCCCTACGTGGCTGTCAATATGCTCATCATGACCCATGTAGGTACACGAGCACTCAAACGCATCGAAAGGGATGGCGGATTTGTCAAAGGTCTGCATTCTGTCGGGGATTTAAATCCCGAACGCCGTTTCATAATGCATTTCCCCGAGGAACTCATTATCAAGAGTTTCGGTTCCGGTTATGGAGGGAATGCTCTACTTGGAAAGAAATGTCATGCATTGCGCATAGCCAGTTGGCAGGCAAGGCATGAAGGCTGGCTGGCAGAACACATGCTGATAGTCGGTATCGAGAATCCTCGAGGCGAAGTGCACTATGTGGCGGCGGCATTCCCGTCAGCATGCGGAAAAACTAACTTGGCTATGTTGATTCCACCCCTATCACATAAAGGCTGGAAAGTATGGACCGTAGGTGATGACATCTGCTGGATGCACCTTGGCAAAGATGGCAGATTGTGGGCCATCAATCCTGAGACAGGATATTTCGGCGTTCTGCCTGGCACCAATCCAATGACCAATAAGAATGCTTATGAAATGATCAGCCATGACACGATCTACACCAACGTAGCGCTTACAGCGGATAACCAGCCCTGGTGGGAGGGACTCAAGGAAGGTACTCCAGTGATTGATTGGCAAGGCCGACGATATGACAGTAAACAAGGTACTGCAGCTCATCCCAACTCACGTTTCACGGTCTCAGCCAAGCAGAACCCCAGTTATTCCCCAAGAGCGGAAGATCCAGAAGGCGTACCAATATCCGCGATTATCTTCGGCGGTCGCCGAGCAGACATGGTTCCATTGGTTTATCAAGCTCGTGATTGGACGCATGGGGTGTTCATGGGTGCAGGCACTGCATCAGAAACTACAGCCGCTGCCACGGGACAAGTGGGTGTGGTGCGCCGTGATCCAATGGCCATGAAACCATTCTGTGGCTACAACTTTGCTGACTATTGGAATCACTGGTTGTCATTTTCTAATAAATCAACACGGCTGCCAGCAGTTTTCCATGTTAACTGGTTTCGACTGGATAAGGATGGCAAATTTCTGTGGCCTGGCTTTGGGGAAAACCTGCGAGTACTGCGCTGGATTCTGGATCGATGCGACGGCAAAGCTGAGGCTACAGAGACTGCGATCGGTTATCTTCCCACCTTGAATGCTATCGATACGGACGGTTTGAATCTTAATCTAGATACTATGCATGCGCTTTTAAATGTGGAAACCTACAAATGGCGCAATGAAATGCTCGTGCTTGATAAATATTTCCAGGGATTTGGAAAGCGATTACCTGTGATATTGCAAAATGAACTGCAACGTGTGACTGCTGCACTCCTCGAGTGAAAGAACTTTACGAAGAGTGCGTTTGTCGACAAGCATCGTAATTAAACTTGTTGCCCAGTACCAGTATCATTGCGATTTTCGCCGATCAATTCAGGACGTACGTAAGTACCGCGCGAAGATACATCCATCAAGCTGACCCGCCTTTCAGTATTTATCTCAACAACCATATGTTGCCTTGATATATCGCTTTGGCGGCTGTTCAGCTGAATATCACATTGAGACGAACGGCCGACAGTGTTGCGGCCATGTTTTAACATGTAAGTTTGTACAGCACCACTCTCCTTGAGCGTCAATATTTCACCATGTTTAGTCAGGCGATAACGGTTAGAACCCAGAAATACCGTGATATCCGTTTTCTCGTCCATATCCACTTCGATGGAATGACAATGTGGCAAGCGAGAATACATGTCTAGCGCCGCATCTGGTGATGATGACGAGGCTCCGGACACGGCGGATTTCATGGGCATGGAAGTCATAGATGATTCACCACCGCCAGACCTGTCTGTGTGGTCACGGAAACTTTCTACTGCCTGACGGCGCGCATCCAGAAAACGCATGTAATTTGCCAGGGCCTCGTGCAGATAGTTTTCGACAATGTTTACTGTATTGCCCAGAGCAAACAGAATTGAAGGCCAATCATGGTCGTCTGGGACCTTGCTGATGTCCAAGCGCCGCCACAGATTGTTCAAGGTTTCACCACTTTGCTTGGCGTTTGCCATGATATCCATGACATTCTGATAGGCATGCAGCATCTTTCTGGATTCACGCTGCAGCGCGCGCTCGTCTAAATGCATAAAGCGCTCCATGGTCTCACCTGGAACCGTCAGGCGGGCGCTCAAGAACTGCACAAATTCATCCGGGGAGGCAAAAGTCTCGTTGATTCCACCGATCCTGATCTTAAGCGAACGGCGACGCAATTTTGCCACAAGATGATTTATTGCTGACATCTATATTTGTGTCCAGCTCGATTGTTAACCAATTCTACAATCGCATGATTCCATACTTCATGGCGGTAAGATCTGCATATATTAATGTTATTGGTTGCATGACTGACTGTCCAATCGTTCACACTGATCGACGGGCAATGAGATACCCAGGCCATAAATATCATAAAGGGAAATATTCTGGAAAAGTGAGACATCCACGAAACCGCTTTCCAGCAAACCACTATTCTCCGCTAGAGCTGCAATCTGCTGGCCGATGCTGGTCACTACGCTGTTAGCTTGATAGAACAACCCGAGTTGCGTCGCGATATCGTCAGCAATGACAGCTGGTGAGCCTATCAAGTATGGCAATGTTGGTGGCGAGAGAAATATCTGAATTGCGCCAGTGGCTATTTGCACCTGTGGGTTGCTACCGATGGTGGCGATATTCAGTTCCTGGCCCAACGCACCAATTTGGCCACCAGATACCAGGATTATCCGGTTGGCCTTGATCAATGTTTGTGAACCACCAGGATTTTGTATGACACTGTTCTGACTGCCTGCAATCAGGGTTATCGTATTTGCCATCAACGTACCGCCGTTTAAGACCAAATTGCCCAAACCGGCTAGAAGCAATTTTCCAGAACTGCCGAGAGTTAGACTACCATTGACTATGACATTCCCTGCAAACACTGCCACTGGCTCAGTGATGTAATACGGAGTTCCTGCTGGTCCAGGACCGGTACCGATGTATAGGTAGCCATCATAGCCATCCATGGCTGCATTATTCAATATCAGACCACTGCCGCTGCCTCCGATATTAACGTTTAGACCATAGGTCTCCGGTAACAGTACGAGTGTACTGTTGCCACGCACCGAGCTTGCGCCACCATTGAAGCCAATGGTATCTGCTTGAATAGTCGAATCCGTAGTGATACCCAATACTCCGCTAAAGTTGATGGCACCATTCTTGCTATTGAGCACACCGGCAAGGTTGGTAGTACCAGCATTATAAGCCTGGTCTCCAAAAGTAGTTACGGATTTAATATTAGCAACGGCACTGTTCAGTGTGAGGGATGTCAATGCCGTGTTGCCTCCGACTATACCATTCAAACTAATTTGCCCGGATGCTGCAGTGAGTGTCAGTGCGTGCGCGCCATCGACAGCTCCACTGACAATGATATTACCGGCACCTCCAGCGGAGATTACCGCATTGCTCAATAACAGCAAGTTGCCATTGAATTGTATGCCACCACCCACTGTGCTCGAAAGGTTTCCGTGCAATTGCACATTGCCGGTATACGACTGAACCTTGGTGGTAGTCACGTCAGCAAGGGTAATGGTACCGCCGCTTATTGTGAGGCTTGCAAGCGTAGTAGTCTGTCCAACTTGTGACAAATTAACATTGCCGGTGCCTGTGTTGATAGTCAACGCTTGGCCACCTGCGGTCACACCATTGATACCGGTTGCATGCGAGAAATCCACATCGCTATTGGCAGTATCGATGTGTATGCTTGATCCGGCAATCACAACACCCCCTGTTACACCTCCGGCCAAGAAGTCATTGGTTGAAATGTCGCCGCCGAGCGACAAGGTACCACTGGTTTGCAGGCCGAGTGTTCCAAGATCACTGACAGCCTGCAGACCAATATTTCCTGCGCCGCTGTTCAAGGTCAGGGACGATGATGTACCCGTACCGGTAATATTGTCATTGAACAAGATGTTACCGCCATTAGTAGTTATAGCTGCAATACCATTCACAGTGACCGGTGAAGCGAACTGCACGTTGCCACCATTACTGGTGATACTGCTGCTGAGTGATACCGGCCCAGCCCCTGTCTGGTTCAGAGCTCCACTCAAAAGTACCGGGGCAGTCACGGCAAACGTGCCGCCATTCAAGATCGTCAGTGCGCCTTTTGTGGTGGTAAAACCTTGCAGGGTTACGTTGCCTGAAGCTAGTAGTGTCGTGCCACCGGCGGCACCACTGGTCACCCCAACAAAGAGAATATTCCCGCTGGCGGCCGCGATGTTCACAACAGTTCCCGACAGGCTTCCATTGGAATTACCAGTTACTCCTGCGTCACCGGTCAGTGACAGAGTACCGGCCGCAGAACTGATCGTGCTGTCTAGATTCAAAATGCCATCAGCATTCAAAGTCACATCGCCACTGCCATTCGCAGAAACAATGCCAGCGGTAGTGAGATCACCTGAGGATGTAATATCAATTGATCCATTAGTGGTGGTGATGTTACCGAGGGTAATTGCGCCTGTATTGCTCGCATAAATTCCGCCAACTCCGCTCACAGCTGCACTTAAACTGCCAGTACCGGTATTGATTGGCGCAGATGATGTCCCGATACCGGAAATGGCATTTATTGTCACACCGGCCGCCGTTACATTCTGGCCAGTCGCATCGGTGACACTCCCTCCACTCACCAGTGTGAAGACACCAGCACCAACATCGATACCCTGAAGGTCAACATTGCCCAAGGTATCGATAAAGGCATTACCGTTGGAACCACTTATTTGTAGAGCGCTGATATCGGTCAATAATGGTTTGCTGGCTGAGCCGATGCTAGTCGCACCCGATATGGCCAAAGTTATTGCGGTTATGGTCGCTGCAGCATTATCGTTGATGGTTTCAACATTATTGATAGTTAAAGTTGCTGCTGGTGCTATAAAGGAGCTGATGACATTGACAATATCATTGCCGCCACCGCCATTTATCGAGCCACTCACGCCGGCACTCAGGTTGAACGTATCTGCAGCGTTGCCACCGGTTAGAATCTGAAAATTACTGAAGTTCAATGCACTATCAAGATTGCCGCCATTACTACTGCTCACATTCCAGGTATTGGCAATATTGGGCCCAGTAATCCTGTTGAACAGCCCAGCTACTCCGCTCGCACCAATTATGTCGGTAATGTTGTTAAATCCACCTGCAATGCTCGATTCAGTTCCTTGCATGCCATCGATTGCGCCGGCACCGGTAATAGTCACATTCCTAGCGGTAATATATGCACTCCAGTCAATGGTATCGTTACCTGAAATTGTCCCGCCCCCATCCAGCGATCCACTCAGGCTGGCTCCATTACTGAAGACAAATGTATCCACACCATTGCCACCAATCAAGTTACCAATATTCGTGAAGCTGCCGCCGATCCCTGTCACGGTTCCCTGATTCACACCCGTAATATTCCATAAATTAGTGCCATTGTTACCCTGCAGGCTGTTACCCGCGGCATTACCACTGCCACCATTAACATTGCCTGACAGGCTGCCGCCATTCAGGATAAATTGATCAGTGCTATTACCACCCGTTAGGTTCTCGATGCTTGAGAACTGGAATCCATCCACCGTGCCGGCATTAGCACCGGTAATCTGCCATACGTTGGCTTGATTTGGGCCGGTCAATACATCCGCACCACTGGCGCTACCTTTCAGTATGCTTATGCCAGTGAAATTCCCACCTATTAAAGACCCGGTGCCTGCCCCCACGCCACCACTGACCGATGCCAGTACCACATTCACGGGAGTTGCAAGATTGCTGTAATCGAGCGTGTTGGTACCGCCACCTCCAATCAAGTTGCCACCCACTGAACCACCGGCGAAAAATACAAAGTTATCATTGCCCGAACCACCGGTGAGGTTCTGTATATGGGTGAAGCTGGTCACCAGGCCAGTGACAGCGCCGGCGTTCGCACCCGTGATATCAAAGGTATCGCCACTGTTGTCCCCGGTCAGGGTGTTATTGCCAGCGCCACCATTGATATTGGTCACACTGCCACCTGCTAGCACGAAGCTGTCGTCGCCACTGCCGCCTACGAGGTTCTGTATATGGGTGAAGCCGGTCACCAGGCCGGTGACAGTGCCGGCGTTCGCACCCGTGATATCAAAGGTATCGCCACTGTTGTCCCCGGTCAGGGTGTTATTGCCAGCACCACCATTGATATTGGTCACACTGCCACCCGCCAGCACGAAGCTGTCGTTACCACTGCCGCCTACCAGGTCGGCAAAGTTGGTAAATATCAGTAACTGCCCATCGTTGTAGGTCCCGCCATTGGCGCTGGTAAGCGTCCAGATGTTATTGGTGCCCTCGCCGCTGATCAGCGTATTAATAACGCCGGTGCCGCCGTTCACCGTACCGATGTTGGTAAACACCAGGTTCGGTGCGCCACTGACATTCACTGTCAGATTGAATAGGTTGACTGCCGCCGAGCTGTTGATGGTCACCGTGGTGGCGATCCCATTTGCCAGTGTCAGTATGTTGGAGAGTGCCGGCTCATCAATCTGGGTGATGTCTGCAAACCCGCCCGTGGGGTTCGGGCTGCCTGAGGTCGTGCCACTGTAGCCAAACGCATTGGAGCCGTTGAGCGTGATCCCTACCGCTGTACTGTAAGCCGAGAAGTCCAGAGTATTGTTACCGCCAGCACCACCATCCACCGTGCCGGTGACGCCCTGGCCATCGCTAAATACAAAGTCGTCATCGCCCGTGCCGCCGGTGAGATTGCTGATGCCGCTGAATACCGTAGTGGCGTTCAGGGTGCCGGCATTCATACCCGTGATAGCCCAGGTATTACTGCCATCGGTCGCCACCAGCGTGTTAACCCCGCCGCCGCCGTTGATCGAACCGTTGAACGTCAGTACCCCAGAGGCCAGCGTGAAGGTGTCGTTACTGCTACCGCCAATGAGATTGGCAATGCCGCTGAAGGCATTGCTACCGTGCGTGTCTGTCAGGCTTCCAGCATTCGCACCCGTGAGCAGCCAGCTATTGACCAGGTTATTGCCCACCAGGGTGTCGATGCCTCCGCCGCCGATGATCAGCCCGCTGATATTGCCGGTGCCGCTCAGCGTGAAGGTGTCATTACCACTACCACCCGTGAGGTTGCTTATGCCACTGAACACCGTGGTGGCGTTCAGGGTACCGGCGTTCGCGCCTGTGATCTGCCAGGCATTGCTGCCATCGGTCGCCGCCAGCGTGTCGATGCCACCGCCACCGGTGATCGAACCGTTGAAGCTCACAACTCCGCTCGCCAGCGTGAAGGTGTCGTTGCCGGCACCGCCCACCAATGCTTCCATGGAGGTGCCGTTCATGCCCGAGACGCTCACCGCGTTCGCACCCGTAATGTTCCAGTTGCTGCCTCCGGCTACCCCGGTCAGGGTATCCGTACCCGAACCACCCATTAGATTGGTGATGCCGCTGAACACGGTCGTGGTGTTCAGGGTACCGGCGTTCGCGCCTGTGATCTGCCAGGCATTGCTGCCATCGGTCGCCGCCAGCGTGTCGATGCCACCGCCACCGGTGATCGAACCGTTGAAGCTCACAACTCCGCTCGCCAGCGTGAAGGTGTCGTTGCCGGCACCGCCCACCAATGCTTCCATGGAGGTGCCGTTCATGCCCGAGACGCTCACCGCGTTCGCACCCGTAATGTTCCAGTTGCTGCCTCCGGCTACCCCGGTCAGGGTATCCGTACCCGAACCACCCATTAGATTGGTGATGCCGCTGAACACGGTCGTGGTGTTCAGGGTACCGGCGTTCGCGCCGGTGATCTGCCAGGCATTGCTGCCATCGGTCGCCGCCAGCGTGTCGATGCCACCGCCACCGGTGATCGAACCGTTGAAGCTCACAACTCCGCTCGCCAGCGTGAAGGTGTCGTTACCACTGCCGCCTACGAGGTTCTGTATATGGGTGAAGCTGGTCACCAGGCCAGTGACAGCGCCGGCGTTCGCACCCGTGATATCAAAGGTATCGCCACTGTTGTCCCCGGTCAGGGTGTTATTGCCAGCGCCACCATTGATATTGGTCACACTGCCACCTGCTAGCACGAAGCTGTCGTCGCCACTGCCGCCTACGAGGTTCTGTATATGGGTGAAGCCGGTCACCAGGCCGGTGACAGTGCCGGCGTTCGCACCCGTGATATCAAAGGTATCGCCACTGTTGTCCCCGGTCAGGGTGTTATTGCCAGCACCACCATTGATATTGGTCACACTGCCACCCGCCAGCACGAAGCTGTCGTTACCACTGCCGCCTACCAGGTCGGCAAAGTTGGTAAATATCAGTAACTGCCCATCGTTGTAGGTCCCGCCATTGGCGCTGGTAAGCGTCCAGATGTTATTGGTGCCCTCGCCGCTGATCAGCGTATTAATAACGCCGGTGCCGCCGTTCACCGTACCGATGTTGGTAAACACCAGGTTCGGTGCGCCACTGACATTCACTGTCAGATTGAATAGGTTGACTGCCGCCGAGCTGTTGATGGTCACCGTGGTGGCGATCCCATTTGCCAGTGTCAGTATGTTGGAGAGTGCCGGCTCATCAATCTGGGTGATGTCTGCAAACCCGCCCGTGGGGTTCGGGCTGCCTGAGGTCGTGCCACTGTAGCCAAACGCATTGGAGCCGTTGAGCGTGATCCCTACCGCTGTACTGTAAGCCGAGAAGTCCAGAGTATTGTTACCGCCAGCACCACCATCCACCGTGCCGGTGACGCCCTGGCCATCGCTAAATACAAAGTCGTCATCGCCCGTGCCGCCGGTGAGATTGCTGATGCCGCTGAATACCGTAGTGGCGTTCAGGGTGCCGGCATTCATACCCGTGATAGCCCAGGTATTACTGCCATCGGTCGCCACCAGCGTGTTAACCCCGCCGCCGCCGTTGATCGAACCGTTGAACGTCAGTACCCCAGAGGCCAGCGTGAAGGTGTCGTTGCCAGTGCCACCGATTAGATTCTGAATATTGGTGAAACTGGTCACCAGGCCAGTGATATTACCTGCATCAGGGCTGGTGATATTGAAGGCATCGCCGCTGTTGTTACCGATCAGCGTGTTATTACCACTACCACCGTTTACTGTGAATGAAACAGCGGTAGTGGTAAGACCATTAAGATTAAATGTATCGTTACCATTGCCACCTGCGATGAGTAGCGTGTTGGCAGCGATATTTATGCTACCGAATGTTAGATTACCGCCGGCACCGGAAGTGCCAATATTCAATGCCACATTGTTACCTGAAGCATTGATGCCAGCATTTACAGCCATATTGGTGGCAGCATTGAAGGTCGAATTGCCGCCTATAGCAGTGATCGCACCATTGAGAGTGAGAGAACCCGTCGTAGATGACGCTATAAGCGCGCCACCCACGTTGACTGTACCGAGTGTCAGATCACCTATATTGCTCAATGTCGCAGCAAATGCGCCGCTATTGGATAACGAAACAGTTCCAGTGAAGTTGTTGGCATTACCCAGGGCGATAACGCCGGCACCGGCATTGATGGTCACCGCACCGGCACCCACAGCTTGGGTAATCGTTCCAGCACCACCCTCAGTAATCCCGCTACTGGTGAGCGTCAAGGTACCTGTGCCGACGCTCGAGGCGCCGCCCAGGGTCAGCAGATTTGCACCATTATTGAGCGTGACATTGTTATTGCCGCTGTTTATCAACGTTACAGCGCCGGTGAATGCATTGGCATTTCCCAACGTGATAACCCCAGCGCCTGCATTGAGCGTGGATGAACTTGTAACGCTAAGAGAGCCACCCACAGCTTCGGTGATACCAATCGCCGTGACGCTGAGGGTTCCACTGACTACCGATGCGCCGCTAAACTGAAGCGCGTTGATATCGTTCAAAACGACATTGCGTCCACTTGCCACTGTGACGCTACCAAAATCGTTGGCTCCACCCAAAGTGATATCGTTACCGGCATTCCCTGTCAGTGTTGTTAAGCCATTGGTATTTATCAGGCCGCCACCACTTTCAGTGATCGCGCCTGCAGCGCCAGATGCAGTTAGATTGACGGCACCGCCGCCGCCTGCAGTGATGGCTCCAGTGATGCTGAGGGCTCCGGTGTTGTTGATGGTTACACTGCCGCCACCAGCATTTGCAACCCCCGTGATAATTAGCGGGTTGGCGGTGTTGGTGAGCGCAATATTACCGCCGGTTGTGTTGGTCGCATTAAAAGTTCCGATCGTATTCGCACCGTTCAGTGTCTGACCTGTCAGCGTGCCGGTGGTTAAGATACCTGTAGTATTGATCAACCCTCCACCGCTTTCGGTAATTGAACCTGCAGTGATCGAAATACCTGTTCCGCCAGCTGTACTAACGGCATTGATGACATTGAGAGGAGTATTTCCATCAGTAAGAGCAAACCCACCTGGTGCGGTAATGCCTGTTGCGGCTGTGCCGAGATTGGTGATGTTATTCACCACACCATTCAAATTGAGTGCACTACCGGCGCCAACCAGAGTAGCTGTCAGGGTATTTGCAGTTATCGAAGTAGTCTGAGTAATTGTCCCGCCTGTCGTCACATTCAGATTAAGCTGGCCACTGCCGACGTTGCTGGCTGTGGCGCCGATTCCCAGATTGAACCCGCCAGTTGAGGTGATGAATGCATTTCCATTATTGGTGTTGACAGTCAGGTTGGTAACCGAGACATCGATGGGATTATTGCCGCCGGCAGCACCGATAGCTCCACCTGCATTGTTCGCCGTAAGGTTCAGATTCTTGGCGGTGATTACACGGATATTGCCTCCATCAGTAATGGAACCCGCATATATGGATGCGGTAATAGAACCAAAATTGACCGGTCCCGCTATCGTCATCAGACCTGTGCTAACGCCTGCTGTTCCTATGGTGATGCTGCCCGCCCCGGTGATTCCGGCGACGGCTTCCGCAATCTCGGACAGGATCAGGTTGAACGTGCCACCGCCGCCGGCGAGCGACATCGTGGTTCCGGCACTGAAAGGTTGCAGCGTGACCGCGCCGGTTGTCTGGAAGGCGCCTGCCGCGACGGTGGAGCTGATGCCGATCTGATCCGAAAACGTTGTGATAGCGCCACTGCCGGTGATAAAGGCGGAAGTGGCGCTCAGCATCTGGAATGCGCCTGTGCCTGCACTTATTGTTATTGGCGAATTGGTAGTGGTGATAACACCATTAACGTTGACATTATTGTTGCCATTGGTCAAAAAGAAGCCGCCCGGTGCCGTAATCCCGGCTCCAGAGCTGATTCCAAGGTTTGTAATGTTGTTATTGAAGGTATTCAGTATGAACGCGCTTGCAGCACCTGTCAGGGTTCCTGTCAAGGTATTCGCGGTAATTGCGCCGGTCTCGGTCACAGATCCAGCCGCATTGATGTTTAGTATTCCACTAACATTAGATGCAGCGAGAATGATTGAATTGACGTCTGTCAGCGAAACATTGTCACCATTGGTAATCCCAACTGCACCGATAAAATCGTTCCCAGGGTCATTCAGGGTGATGTTGTTGGCCGCACCCGCCGCCAGGGTCGAGGTCCCGGCCACCGTCAAAGCACCACTCTGGGTGATCGCGCCATTAGCCGTCACCGTCAGGGCACCGCCGATGGCAATACCTGGAAGTGTGATGGCCGCATTGTTATAGGTGAGTGTCAGGTTGCCGGTGATGCTCGCCGGTAAGAACAATGCGCCGGGTGTCGCACTGGTATTGCGCCACAACAGATTATTTATACCGGCACCGGCGCCAGTCGTGAACGTCACCGTATTGGCGAAGTTGTTAGCCTGGGTATTCAGGGTAATGTTCTGGGTCGCGCCTGCGATTAGCGAATTCTGTTGGAAAGTGGCGGCACCTGCCACGGTGAGCACGCCAGTCTGTGTGAGTGCGCCGTTGGTTTGCACGTTGAGCGTGCCGCTTACGGTACTGGCCGCCAACGCCGTTGCAATGTTATTAACCAGGACTACGTTGTTACCGCTGGTGATGCCCACCGCCCCGGTGAATGCATTCGCTGCATTGTCGAGGGTAATGTTGTTGCCCGCACCCGCCGCCAGGGTCGTGGCACCGGTCACCGTCAAAGCGCCGGTCTGGGTGATGGCACCGTTCGAGGTCACCGTCAGCGCACCACCGATGGCAATACCTGGAAGTGTGATGGCCGCATTGTCATAGGTGAGTGTCAGGTTGCCGGTGATGCTCGCCGGTAAGAACAATGCGCCGGGTGTCGCACTGGTATTGCGCCACAACAGATTATTTATACCGGCACCGGCGCCAGTCGTGAACGTCACCGTATTGGCGAAGTTGTTAGCCTGGGTATTCAGGGTAATGTTCTGGGTCGCGCCTGCGATTAGCGAATTCTGTTGGAAAGTGGCGGCACCTGCCACGGTGAGCACGCCAGTCTGTGTGAGTGCGCCGTTGGTTTGCACGTTGAACGTGCCGCTGATGGTCGAAGCGCCTAAGACCGTTGCCCTGTTATTAATCAGAGTGACATTGTTGCCGCTGGTGATCCCCACCGCCCCGGTGAAGGCGTTGGCCGCATTGTTCAGCGTGATGTTATTGGCTGCACCCGCCGCCAGAGTTGTAATATCGGTCACGGTCAAGGCACCGGTCTGGGTGATAGCACCGTTCGAGGTCACCGTCAGCGCACCACTCACGGTACTCGCCGCCAATGCGGTCGCAATGCTGTTGACCAGGGTCACTGCATTACCGGTGGTGATCCCCACCGCCCCGGTGAACGCATTGCCCGCATTGTTCAGGGTGATGTTGTTGGCCGCACCCGCCGCCAGGGTCGAGGTCCCGGCCACCGTCAAAGCACCACTCTGGGTGATCGCGCCATTAGCCGTCACCGTCAGGGCACCGCCGATGGCAATACCTGGAAGTGTGATGGCCGCATTGTTATAGGTGAGTGTCAGGTTGCCGGTGATGCTCGCCGGTAAGAACAATGCGCCGGGTGTCGCACTGGTATTGCGCCACAACAGATTATTTATACCGGCACCGGCGCCAGTCGTGAACGTCACCGTATTGGCGAAGTTGTTAGCCTGGGTATTCAGGGTAATGTTCTGGGTCGCGCCTGCGATTAGCGAATTCTGTTGGAAAGTGGCGGCACCTGCCACGGTGAGCACGCCAGTCTGTGTGAGTGCGCCGTTGGTTTGCACGTTGAGCGTGCCGCTTACGGTACTGGCCGCCAACGCCGTTGCAATGTTATTAACCAGGACTACGTTGTTACCGCTGGTGATGCCCACCGCCCCGGTGAATGCATTCGCTGCATTGTCGAGGGTAATGTTGTTGCCCGCACCCGCCGCCAGGGTCGTGGCACCGGTCACCGTCAAAGCGCCGGTCTGGGTGATGGCACCGTTGGCGGTGGCTACCAGCGCTCCGCCCACCGTGGTCGTCCCGAAGCTCAGCGCTCCGCTCGTCAGGGTCAGGTTATTGCCGACGCTAGTGCCATTGCCGATGGTCAGTGCGTTGGCACCGTTGTTCAAGATGACGGCATTAGCACCAGTATTGTTCAGGGTCACCGCACCGCCGAAGTTGTTGCCGGCATTGTTCAGGGTAATGGCGAATGCCCCGGTGCCGAAGGCCGAGGTTCCGGCCACCGTCAAGGCGCCGGTCTGGGTGATGGCGCCGGTGGTGGTGGCACTCAGGTTGCCGCCGACTGTGGTGGTGCCGAAACTCAGCGCCCCGCTCGTCAGGGTCAAATCACTGCCGACATTGGTGCCACTGCCGATGGTCAGCGCGTTCGCACCGTTGCTTAACGTGGCGGTATTGGCGCCGCTGTTGGTGAGCGTCACTGCACCGGTGAAATGATTGGCATTGCCGAGAGCGATGATGCCGGCACCAGCATTGATGCTCACGGCACCGGCGCCCGCTGCTTGGGTGATGGTACCGGCGGGAGCTTCGGTGATCCCGAGGCTGGTCAGCGTCAGGGTCCCGGTGCCGATACTCGAAGCCCCGCCCAGCGTCAGTAGGTTGGCGCCATTATTCAATGTGACATTGTTGGCGCCGCTGTTGGTGAGCGTCACCGCACCGGTGAAATTGTTGGCATTGCCCAGGTTAATGACCCCGGCCCCAGCCGCAATGGTCACCGCACCGGCGCCCGCCGCCTGGGTAATGGTGCCGGCGGCACCTTCGGTGATCCCCACGCTGGTGAGCGTCAGCGTGCCGCTGCCTACCGAGACTGTCCCCAGCGTCAGCAGATTGGCGCCATTATTCAATGTGACATTATTGGCGCCGCTGTTGGTGAGCGTCACTGCACCGGTGAAATGATTGGCATTGCCGAGAGCGATGATGCCGGCACCAGCATTGATGCTCACGGCACCGGCGCCCGCTGCTTGGGTGATGGTACCGGCGGGAGCTTCGGTGATCCCGAGGCTGGTCAGCGTCAGGGTCCCGGTGCCGATACTCGAAGCCCCGCCCAGCGTCAGTAGGTTGGCGCCATTATTCAATGTGACATTGTTGGCGCCGCTGTTGGTGAGCGTCACCGCACCGGTGAAATTGTTGGCATTGCCCAGGTTAATGACCCCGGCCCCAGCCGCAATGGTCACCGCACCGGCGCCCGCCGCCTGGGTAATGGTGCCGGCGGCACCTTCGGTGATCCCCACGCTGGTGAGCGTCAGCGTGCCGCTGCCTACCGAGACTGTCCCCAGCGTCAGCAGATTGGCGCCATTATTCAATGTGACATTATTGGCGCCGCTGTTGGTGAGCGTCACTGCACCGGTGAAGTTGTTACCGGCGTTGTTGAGGGTGATGGCACTTGCTCCAGCGCTGAAACTCGATGTTCCGGTCACCGTTAAGGCTGCTGTCTGTGTAATGGCACCATTCGATGTCACTGCCAGCGTTCCGCTAACCGTTGAAAGACCTAAGGCAGTCGCTTTGCTATTGATCAGGATTACATTGTTGGCGCTGGTGATGCCCACCGCGCCGGTGAAGGCATTACCCAGGTTCAGTAACGTGATGTTGTTGCCCGCGCCCGCCGCCAGGGTCGTGGCACCAGTCACTGTCAAGGCACCGGTCTGGGTGATGGCACCGTTGGCGGTGGCTATCAGTGCCCCGCCCACCGTGGTGGTCCCAAAGCTTAGCGCTCCGCTTGTTAGGGTCAGGTTGCCGCCCACGCTCGTGCCATTACCGATGGTCAGTGCGTTGGCACCGTTGTTCAAGATGACGGCATTGGCGCCAGTATTGTTCAGGGTCACCGCACCGCTAAAGTTGTTGCCGGCATTGTTCAGGGTAATGGCGAATGCCCCGGTGCCGAAGGCCGAGGTTCCGGCCACTGTCAAGGCGCCGGTCTGAGTGATGGCGCCGGTGGTGGTGGCACTCAGGTTGCCGCCGACTGTGGTGGTGCCGAAACTCAGCGCCCCGCTCGTCAGGGTCAAATCACTGCCGACATTGGTGCCACTGCCGATGGTCAGCGCGTGAGCGCCATTACTTAATGTGACATTGTTAGCGCCACTGTTGGTCAGAGTTACCGCGCCCGTGAAATTGTTGCCGCCATTGTTCAGCGTGATGGCATTGGCCCCGGCGTTAAAGCTCGACGCCCCTGTGACAACTAACGCACCCGTTTGGGTGATTGCCCCGTTCGAGGTCACCGTCAGCGTGCCACTCACGGTACTGGCCGCCAACGCCGTTGCAATGTTATCGACCAGGATTACATTGTTGCCGCTGGTGATGCCCACCGCCCCAGTGAACGCATTCGCGGCATTGTTCAGGGTGATGTTGTTACCCGCGCCCGCCGCCAGGGTCGTGGTCCCAACCACTATCAAGGCTCCGGTCTGGGTGATCGCGCCGCTAGACGTTACCGACAGCGCACCGCCGACCATCGTGGAACCAAAGCTCAACGCTCCGCTCGTCAGGGTCAGGTTATTGCCGACGCTCGTGCCATTGCCGATGGTCAGTGCGTTGGCACCGTTGTTCAAGGTGACCGCGTTGGCACCGCTGTTAGTTAGGGTCACCGCACCAGTGAGATCGTTACCAACATTGTTCAGGGTGATGACGCCAGCACCGGCACTGAGTATCACCGTACCGGCGCCGGCTGATTGCACAAGCATTCCAAAAGCACCCTCGGTAATACCCACACCGACAATACTCATCATGCCAGTGCCACTACCGAGAAAGTCGCCTATGGTCACAGCACCCGTTTGGTTAAGAGTGAGCAAACCATTGGAAGTATTGATGGAGCCGCCGGTATTGTTAAATGTGGTACCCGTGCTTGAAAACGAACCACCTCCGGTTCCAATCGCAGAGCCAATGGTCACTGCGCCAGTTTGATTTAGGGTTACGTTACCGCCTGAAGTTGAGATTACTCCGCCAGTGTTATTAAACGTCAAGCCGGTACTGGAGAATGATCCGCCGCCGGTATTGATGGCAGCGCTTACCGTAATTGCATTGTTGTCCGATTCGATAGTGAGATTGCCGCCATTTGTCGTGATCGCAGATGTCACTGCGATCGTGGCAGCCGCATTGGACCCTGCGGTATAGGTACCGGAAAGCGCAGGATTAGTCTGGGCATTGAGATTGTTGCCCCACAATGTGACATTCAGAGGATCTGTTCCCGAACCAGTAATGGTGTTCAAGGCGCTGCCGTTGAAATTGATGGCGTTATAGGCTGACAAAACTAAAGTTTCAGCTGCACCGCTGTTATTGGTAATCGCGATCGGTGTCTGGACACTAATGGTCCCTGCTCCAGCAGCAGCGCTGGCGGTATCGACTATCACTGTAGTAACGCCAGCGCCAAATGCGCTAATAATTGAATTCACATTCACATTGTCGGGAGTCGCATTGTTGGGAGTAAATATGGAAGTCGGTGAACCAGAAAATGTTCCTGCCGTAATACCGGCATTGGTGATATTTATATCCGAGGGATCCAGCAACCAGGTGCCGCCCTGACCTGCTGGCGACAGCGCGTTGACTTGGCCTGTCACCTGCAAATCAGCGTGACTTGAAGTCTCCACGAATCCACCATTACCTGAAGAAATCCCACCTTTGACGCTGATGACTCCGTAGAAGCCGGTGTAATCAGTTGACCACAGAATAACCTTGCCGCCATTACCGCTTGCAAGCGCATTAGCGATTAGTATCGCATCGGGAGCAAGTACGGTGTCGGCGGCCTGTTGAATACCATTGCCGCCATGGTAGTCACCGCCGACCAAGATTGTGCCACCACCGAAATCTCCAGAAACATTGACCGCAGCATCATCCATTACGGCGACGCGGTTACCGAGCAGTTCGACAGTTCCACCCTTGCCATTCTTCGAGGACTGCGCGCTGATGATGCTATTGCCGTCAACAAAGATATCGGCGTTTGACTGCAAGTTAACTGTGCCGCCATCGCCTTGCGAATTGTCCGCTTCGAGTGTGCCGCTATTGATTACATCACCGCCTGTACCAGTGAGATATATATGACCCGCTTGATTCTGAATCCCTTGAGCTTGAGTTGCGGTATTGTTCTGGAATGAGTTGGCGAGTGGATTGTTTCTGGGCACAATATGCTGTTCATTGTCATTTTCGCCAACTCCAGTTAGATAGATGTGTCCATTCTTGCTCTGAATTGCACTTGCTTGAATAATGCCGCTGTTGTTCACTGCCTGCATTAGAACCTGCTCTGCAACAGATGCGGTCATCACCACAGTACCCCCATGGGCCTCGATTGTGCCGGCGTTGGTGACTACCGCGCCAGATTCGGCATCCACCATCTTGTGCAGGACTGCACCGTTGATCTGAAACTGCATGAGACCGTCGCCATTGAAATCTACGGTGACCGCGGAACCGCCCACCATATTCACCTGGCCTAGATTTGCAATGATGATGCCATCATTGAAAACGCTGCTGCCGATAAGATTGATGGAGCCACCAGTAGCGGCCTTAAGCACGCCATGATTAATAATGTATCCACCATCCTGGCCGGTCGGTGCGGCAAACTTAAGGTTGCCGCTCATGAAATCATCATTAGTAATATTGAGTCCGGTGGCGAACAATCCACCAACGTTCACCTCCGCGGTCTTGCTGAAGACTATGCCGTTGGGATTGAGGAGATAAACCTGACCGTTGGCGATGATGTTGCCGAAGATCTCACTGGGATCCTGGCCGAGAATGCGATTGAGTGCAGCGGCAGAAATTGAAGGTTGGATGAACTGTACAGTTTCATTGGGTGCAAGGTTGAAACTGGTCCAGTCAATCACCATACGGTTGGATAGCTGGTGGATAAGTGTGGTCGTAGGGTTTGGATCGGAGATGTTTCCATCCCCTGCCACAACCTTGCCGCCCGTGGGTCCGGCAAATACGGTTGCAGCAGATACAACCAGATACGCCATCAATAGGCCCGCAAGCCTGTAATGATGTCGCACACCAGGTTGGTCAACAGCACCTTCCGTTAAGTGAATCCCCGATCCCATTTTGAGCGAATACCTGACGATATATCGTTAAATTAATTTTAACAGGTTGTTGCTGGCTTGCTCATATATGTAGGTGCTAAACAGCCAGTTATTCCTAGATAGCTAAGCATCTGAAAATTCTGGGAATTCGATACGACTTTTTCTGCAATTTCCTGGAGTGCCCGACAGACGTGGCAGTACGCAGGATGAACGGTGGGCGTTAGATGTCGTGTATGTTCAAAAACTGAAGGTTACATCCGCCCAGATCTGGCTTGAATCAGGAATAGCTGTAGGGTCAAAAGGTGTTGCACCCGTACGTGCTCCCCCGTTGAGATGGGCCCACTGCAGATTGGCGGTAAATTTTCCAGGCCAGGTAAATTCAACGCCTACACCATTACCCACAACAGTCACGCGCCCGGAATTGAGAATCACCGGGTTATTCAACAGGCCCACAGCCGCATCACTAAAGATTTTGAAGCGCAACACTTGTCCCCAGCTATATCCACTGAATGCTGGTTTATCAGCAAAACCGGGGGCACGCACACTGTACTCCAATGAACCGAATAAGCCTTTGTCCATCAAAAATTGCGAGGTCGGCACAGCACGCACACTGTCAGCACCACCGATGACAAACTGATTCAAGGATGTCAGCATGTCACGTGAATACTGTCCATTCACTCGAAACAGCAATGCTTGATTGCCTGGCAGGCTTTTATAAATTTGATAATTGATAGTCAAGATCGTGAAATCAGGCAATGCGGGTTGTCCATTACTTCCATAGCGGCTGGGTGGCGGCGACACCTGTCTGTTCTCAATCTCCGAATCGCTGGGCACACCCAGCACACCAGGCAGGCCGCGGTCCAAACGGATGTAACCTGTATTGATGACCCCCAGCGATGAGTTGATCGAATCGAAATTGAGCTGGAAGCCGAGTATGGCGGTATCATCCTGCGTAATATTTTGACCCTCGAATTGTGTATCGGCACGTTGGCGGCTTAGATCGATGGTCCCCACAATATTTTGTTCACGCGAGCGTTCAAATGCATGTTGCAAAGAAAGCGTTGCAACTTTGGAAATACCGCCGAGTGTTCCTGATGATATACCTGCTCCGCTGACATCAAATGAATTTCTACTGATATCCATTGCGATTGTATTGCTGGGGTCATAGAACGGATGTTCGTAACGGATATCGCCAAATATGGAATTATCAGGATTAAACGCTTTTAAGGCCTGTACCCTAAGAAGATCCGCATCACCCGTCGGGTTATTCCAGTCAACTGTTCCAATGAGTCGGTTGCGTCCGGTATATTGCGTGCCTTCATTGTCCGCACGCACATTTGCATCGTAAGGCCGCTCCTGCTGAACATTAATATCCAAAGCCGTTGTACCGACATAATCGCCCGGTCGGAAAACACCGGAGGCGCTTAAGCCAGGATATTGTGTAAGATCAAGCAGGGCATTTTCTGTCTGTTTGACCGTTACCAGGTCACCGATCATCGGCTGAAAGGGTCTGGACAACACCGCATCTGAATAACGCTTATTGCTGATTGGTACTACTTTTGCAAGACGTCCTTCCAGGACACGGATATTGATCACGCCATCGTTGACTTCCTGGGATGGAATGATGGCGCGCGCCAGAAAATATCCACGGTCATGGTAATACTTGGTCACCACATCAGCAATCTGCTGCAGCTGACCGATGGTTAAACCCTGCAGTTGCTGCAGGCGTTCCTGTTGCAATTTCTGGATGAATTCCTGATATGCTTTTTTTTGCGCTTCGGGGGTTTCTGTCTTCACACCTTGCATGAATTTCGAAATCTTCTCGCGTTCATCTGGAGTGAAACCCCCGGTGCCTTGATCCATAAGCTTTTGCGCGGCCTTGCGTTGCTCATCCACCAGCGCGTTTATCTGTGCGAAGCGTGTATCCACGACTGTTTGTATATCGGCCGGAATGATGCCGTGACGACGGTCCCCAATCACCCCGGTGATGACAAACCGGCGGACAAATACACGCGCACCTTGACCGGACTGCAATGGGCGTTCAGAAACCGGAGGAATGTCGATCTGGAGATTGGTCTCAGGCTGCGGCAGTATTGGCGGCGGGATAATCGGCTGTGCACCTCCCGGCGACGCACTACCTGGAAGTGGCGGTGGCAATGGTGGCGGAGCCGCTGACAATGCCAGTGGCAGCAGCATGCCAAACAGGATTCTGGTGAGCGTTCGCCGAATTTCAAAAATAGTAGCATGCATTCGATTGGTCGTCATCGGTCAGTTTCTTTCATCGGCTTGCTCATCGGCCTGATCAATAGAGCATTGATAGCCACCCGTCTTGATTATTGGACAGACGGTAGCTTTCATGCGGCTGAGGGGTGTGGTCATTGAAGTGCCAGCTATAAAACTGGCCTTAAGATATCGTGGGTCCCCCGTGTTTGCAACAATTATGTAATATACGCACTGTATCCACCCTGATGGTGGCTTTATGTGTCCCAATATCCGAGTTGGGTTTGTTCCGGCGCAATGAAAGGCAAGATTCTTATGCAATGTCCGGTTGGTTAGTGTTATGAGTTTGTTTTCAGCAATCGACATCAATTTGCATACATATATTGAAGCGACCACGGCAAAGCCACAGCAATGAAAAGAATCCGGTCTAACCTGCATTGGCACTCCCATGGGATAACCAATGTGGGTGCAGTGCGCAAAATGAATGAAGATGCTTTTCTCAACCGCCCAGATCTGGGTGTCTGGGCCGTAGCCGACGGCATGGGCGGGCACGCTGGCGGCGATGTCGCGAGTCAGCTGGTTGTGGATCGTCTGGCCCAGTTGCCGGCCAACACCAGCCTGAGCGTGTTGGTGGATAGCGCCGAGGATCGCCTGCTTGAAGCAAATCGTAAACTGCTGACATTGGCGATGCGGCAAAAAGAACGCACCATCGGCAGCACCGTTGTGGCATTTTTCGCGCGTGGTCAGCATGCGGCTTGCCTCTGGGCAGGTGACAGTCGGCTTTACCGAATTCGCGGCAGGAACATCGAAATGATGATGCAAGATCACGCCATGGTGGAAGATCTGGTGATGAGCGGACTTATAACCCGCGAAGAGGCTGCCGATCATCCGCAGGCAAACCGCATCACGCGGGCTATCGGTGCCATGCCAACCCTATTCCTGGACCTGGAGTTGTACACCGTCCGCCCAGGTGATATTTACCTTCTATGCAGCGATGGTCTTTATAAAGAACTCAGTGACGATGAAATCGTTAAAACACTAAATAATGATGAAAAAGCAATTGATAAACTCATCATGTTTGCCCTGGAACGCGGTGCGCATGATAACGTGACCATCGTATCAGTCCGGTTTGAAACCTAGTTACGGCAGCATCCCATAACATCCGGAGAATAGGGCGTGACAGATTTCGAGAAGATGCTCGACGACGTTGTTCAAGGTAAGAGTTCACTTGCTCCGTTACGCGCGTGGCTTGATAAAAAGTTAAAGCAACGAGATTGCGATCCCGAGGGGTTATACGCGGCGCTCGATAATGCACAGCAAGCCGGCCTCACCCAACCTGCCGCCACGGCATTGCGGAAACAGATTGATGCCGTATTTGGAGCCCAATCACCCGACAACGACAAGCACACACAATCCCGCACAATCACATCCGTAACAATCACCAAAATTGATAAACAAACCGAGGCCACTGGCCAAGCCTCAACGACCACATCACCCATAGAACATACCAAGACAGACACAGACCGCACTCTGACATCTCCGGTCACCGGCCAGCAAACCAATGCCACGACACAATCGGATGAACACCTACCTGTCACGGGAATGTATGAACAGCGGACTGTGATGCTGAACACTACGGGGGATACCGGCAGCGACCGTACCATTACTGGAAAATCAGGCAGCTCGAGACCGCTATCAAATGAATATGACCCATTCTCACCCGATGTGACCTCCGTTGCCAGCCCCAGTGAACCCACCAGCACCAGCTTGGAAGGAGCATCAGTAAAAAAAGACAAGTCATTACCCAGCAAGATCGGCACGGGTGCGGTACTCAAGGAACGTTTTGAGCTTGTCAACGTGCTTGGTGAAGGCGGTATGGGCAAAGTCTTCCGGGCACGTGATCTTCTAAAAGTGGAAGCCAAGGACAAAAATCCGTTCATAGCGGTCAAAACACTCTCGGGAGATTTCAGGGAACACCCTGAAGCATTCATGGCTCTGCAACGCGAGGCCAGCAAGGCGCAGCGCCTGGCGCATCCCAATATCGCAACAGTCTTCGATTTCGACCGCGACGGTACCACGATCTACCTGACCATGGAACTCATGGAGGGCGAGGAACTTTCTTCCTACATCAAACGCTTGCCGGCTGGCGGTCTGCCTGTGCCGGAGGCCATGAATCTCATAAAGCAACTGTGTGATGGTCTTGCTTATGCCCATTCAAAGGGTTTGGTGCATTCGGACTTCAAGCCCGGCAATGTCTTCATCACTACCGAAGGTACAGTGAAGCTACTGGATTTTGGCATCGCCCGGGCCTCCAAGACACGCAAGGATGCTACCGGTGTAACGACCATTTTTGATCCTAGTGAACTTGGCGCACTCACGCCTGCCTATGCATCGCTGGAAATGTTTGAAGGCGATGATCCAGATCCACGTGATGACATCTATGCGCTCGCCTGTGTCGCCTATGAATTGCTGACCGGCAAGCATCCTTTCAACAAGCTGTCCGCTCCCAAGGTACTGGAAAAGGGGCTACGGCCTGCGCCCATTGCCAAACTCAGCAAGCGTCAGAATCGAGCATTAATGAACGCTTTGACGATTACCCGCGATGAACGTACCTCAAGTGTAGATAAATTCTGGGACGAGCTGCGCCCCAGAAAAAACCGGATCTTGCAATATGGGCCACTTGTAGCCGTACTATTAACGATATTCATACTGCTCGGATATCGCCCAGTTGAAAATTTTTTTAACGCGCGTCGCAACAACAACATTGTGTCCCGGATCCAATCCGGCATCGTCGATATCCCTTCGATACTCAGGCTGATCAGCAGCTACGATCCGGATTCACGACGCTACATCCTGGAAAATGGCAAGGACAAAATCATCAAGTACTATGAAGCTCAGGCTGAAGCCTTCGTGGATGAAGGGCATGGACAATACAACTATCCGGCTGCATTTGATGAGATCTCGAAAGCCGCAGGATATTACCCAGATTCCGCAGAATTGTTACAAGAGAAGTCTAGCCTTGAATCCCGCAGTGCCAACCTGCTCGCGGACCTCACTACAAAATTCAACGAGAGTCTCACGGCCGATCAAATACTCCCTGCGAATGGAGCGAATATAACCGACGTCATACGCATACTACGCATTGCCGACCCGAATGACAGTTTATTGCACGATGAGCGCCTGACAAACCGGTATACGCAATTGGTGCAAAAGAATGTTGCTGCGAAAAATTTTACGGTTGCAAATCGTGTATTGGCGGTAGGTTTGGATTATTCACCCAATGACGCTGAACTCCTTGATCTGCAAGATCAGATCCAGCAATCGATGAAACAGCAGCGGGATGGCCCGCGCATAGCCCAACTTGAAACACTGCTGCGGTCTGCCGCTCCTAACCTGCATAACCTTTATGATTTTGACAAAATCCGGCCCGAAATGCTCGAATTGTCAAAACTCAATCCGGAAGACCCATTACTCAAACAGTTGGATATCCCCCTGAAATCTGCCTTGCAGACTGCTTTAGGTAAAGTGACGATATCGAAGGAATGGGGAATTATGGAAAATACACTGTTTGACTATTCACAGCTACTTGCTATCGATGATGTGCTCATGCTGCGCACGGCATTGACCCAATCGGAAGCTGACGCACACTTCGTCCCTGCCAACATGCAGTCAAGATTGCAGAAGATTCAGGATCACCGTTCCATAATCACACAATTGCTAACCGACTCCAAGTATGACAGTGATTGGGACTACCGGCTCAAGAGCCTGACCCTGGAAACTGCAGCCCTGCTACAACCCAATGATATGGGTTGGTTCAAAGACATGTGTGAAAACATTGCAAACACATATATAACCATCTCGCAGCGCATGCTCAAGCAAAGCCGTTTCGAAGCAGCCTCCAACCTGCTGGCCCAGGGCAGAACGTATGCTCCGCAATTACCGGGCTTCGTGCAGGCGGACCAGGCGCTCGCAGATGCTCAACAGAACTTTAGACAGGCACAGGCCGAGCGCTTGCGCATGGCGCAGATCCTGGCTCTCGAAAATCAGTTCCAGACACAGTTGAATGCCGGTCAGATAACCGAGGCAAGAAAAACCTATTTGAATTTACAGAACCAGTTGCCGGTGGATGATAAATTTCTTACCACGGTTGCCCCCCTGGCCTATGCCGGAGCTTACCTCAATCTCGCCAAAGGGCGAGCCGCCATCGGCGACTATCGCGGTGCCATGGCTCTCGTCCAGGGCGGGTTGCAATACGCGCCACTGGATAACCTGAAGAAAGTACTGCGGGATTATTCGGCTCAGGCAGATCGCAACGATCTGATGGCCATGGTGACAAACCTGCAACCTGAGGGTATTGATGCTCTAAAGGTAAAACTCACCAACGTACAGAAACTGTTCCCTGGAGAGCCACAACAAGTCGCCGATGAGCTATACAGAATCCTGGCGCAATACATCGTCACTTTGAAAACTACCGACTTGGGGTTGGCGAATGCCTTGTTGACCGCAGCCAAATCAGCTTTTCCTCAAAGCGTGGTCATCCGCAACACCGTTCTACCGCCCGCACCGGTGATATCCAGGTACGCGAAACTAGGGCGTGACGCCATGGCGCAAAACGAGCTTTCAAAAGCAGAGGGTGATCTGGCACAGGGACAGCAGGCAGAGCCCGGCAATCAGGATCTTGCTCAGTTTGCTACCCAGTTGCAATCAGCCCAGGCTAATGCCAATCGCTATTTTGTTGCTTATCAGGATTACATGCGTGCCGGTCAGTCGCAGCAGGCCAAAACCTATCTTGCCGAGGCCATTCGCTTGTGGGTGGATAACCCGGCATTCCAGGCTGAATACCAGCGCAACTTCGCCAACAGTCAGGCACCGATCGTCAGCCCCAATGGCGGTCAGCCCTGTACCGTAGAACTTGCCGGTTATGGGCGCCAGGGGCGCGCTGAATGTTTTGACTTCCTTGGCAAGGGACTCCAGGGCCCCATTATGGTGGTGGTGCCTGCGGGCGGCGGATTCAAGCAACCATTTGCAATCGGCAAATACGAAGTCTCGGTTGCCCAGATCAACGCCTACTGTCGCGCTACCGGTCAATGCAAGCCACTGGCTGGCGAAAGCAATATGCCAGCAACCAATCTGCCCTTCAGTGAAGTGAAGAACTACATAGCATGGCTGTCAGCCCAGAGCCATGAACACTATTTCATTCCCTCCTACATTCAATATCGATACGCAGCCAGCGTCAGCGGCACCGATACCAATCAGGATTTCAATTGTCAGGTGACGTTGGCCGGGCAGGTCGTGAAGGGATTATCGATGGTGACTATCGAAACCGGGCGCCCCAACATCTGGGGTCTGGTTAATTATGTAGGCAATGTCAAAGAATGGGTCCTGGGCTCGGATGGCCTCGAAGCTGTAGGCGGCGATTACCGCGATCCATTGTCACAATGCAGCGTCGATCTAGTCCGCTCCAGCAACGGCGCAGCGGATCCACTGACCGGCTTCCGTGTCGGGCGGTTCCTGGATAAATGAAACCTTCAAGGATACGCGCACTGGCGCGCCGATACGCGGCAGGTGAGATAAGTCTTGATGAATACCGCGCGCAGCGTCGAAAACTGATTGATGGCGTAACCACAGGCTTGCTGAAACTTGAATACGGTGAAGTTTCTGTCGTACATAACAGACAAACTAATCTGCGATGGTTTGCAGGCATTGCCTTGTTACTCGCAGCAACCGGCATCGGCATATTCATATGGGTTGAGCATAGCCATCGAGTCGATAAACCCATTGCCCAGATAAGCACCCTGCCAGACTCTGGCCCGGCACTGGTGCAAAGCTTCATCGAAACCAACGATTGGAGTGATGCCAGTCTGATGCAATTCCTACAACGCTGGAAGGTACTGTCACCCCGCGAACAAAAAGCCGCGTACCACAGTTATCTGTTTCCACGCCTGTTGTCGCAATTACATGAACAAATTGCTTCGCAGCAGGCAGTAGTAGATCTCGCTGCGGGTGATAAACATGCTGCTGAAACGGCTGCGAACCATCTAGCACATCTTCAACAACTATCTGCAATCCTGGGAAGTGAGCCGTAAGATTGATGTACGGCTCATGGGGCTGCTCATTCATCAAGGCTCGGCCACGATATAGGCAATCCAGGCAGCGTCCGCATCACCCCGTTCTACGGGCGCGAATATCCCATTGCCCTCGCCGGTTTTTTCATCCGTGCCTTCCAGATAAACGGTGGCATTCGAGAAGCCCGCTTCCAGCAATACTTCACGCAGTTCAGGCAATGTCCAAAGCCGCCAGTGATAACTGAAGGCGCGCTTGAGTCGTGAGCCGTCGGGGAATGCGAAATGAATATGACATGTCGTTTGCCCAGATACCGGTTCGTATTCTGCCTGCTCCCATATATAAGTGAAGCGGCCTAGATCCTGGCGTTCCCGCATTTCACGGAAAGCATCAAAACCCCCGTAAGCGTCCAGCATGAATAGACCATCCGGTGCCAGGTGCTTGAGCGCCTGCTGGAAATACCTGCGCAGCTCGGCACGCTCTTTGAAAATCCAATAGCTGAAATTGAATGCCAACAGCAAATCTACCGGCGCGGTATTTACCATTAGCACATCGGCTTGCAATAACGACAGTCGCGCTTGCGCCGACGGTGCAAGTTTCGTGATGTTGTGTTCCCGCGCCCAAGCCAATACCCTTTCATCCAGATCCACACCAACTGCATGGTGGCTACGGTCACGCCGTACCCACTCGCAAGCCGTCAGCGCCGTGCCACAGAAATCCTCGCGTAGCGTCAAGGGTGTCCGCCCGCGCCTTACCTGAAACACACGCTCCAGGAATTCCACTTCCCACGCCACGTCCTGCACCGATTTCTGGTACAGGTCATGGCGATCAGCGCGCTCGGCCTGCGTTTGTACATGCTTGCGGTTTTGAATGCTGCCTTGGGCAAAAGACATGAATATATTCCAATAATAATTTAAATCTGCATTGTAAAGGAATTACATTACAACGCACCTGAGAGTACCTATCAATTTCACTGTGTTTTAATACACGTAGGATAAAATTCTTCGGCTATTGCATTACGCTTATGTTTTGAGGGATAGACAACGATTACTGGGTTGATGGCCTTATAGGCACCGATCCTGTGAACAGAGCCGGGAAATAATTATGATGTCCAACTATATCCACTCGACTTAAATATTTTCATACCTATTACGTAATTTATCCAACGCAGTAATCCTAATCCCACTTAAGAATTTGCACGCATGTTTAGCTGCGCAACACGCAGAATGTCAATGTCAGCCTTAGCATGGCTGAAATGCTCGCTCAGATAACGTCGCCAGCGGCGCGCACCAGGGCATCCCTGAAACAATCCCAAAGCATGACGACTCATGCATGCCAGCGGTACGCCGCGGGCTATCTCTCCACTGACATAGGGCAACCAAGCATCCAGCACCTGCTCACGGGTAAACACCGGCGCTTGTGCATCAAAATGGCGCCGGTCGACGTCAGCGAACAGATATGGATTAGCCACAGCCTCACGGCCGATCATGACTCCATCCAATGCCAGCAAATGTGCATGCATCGCCCGCAGCGTCTGGATTCCGCCATTCACGACCAAGGTCAATTTTGGAAAATCCAGTTTGAGCTGCCGCACCACTTCGTAGCGCAGTGGTGGTACCTCCCGATTCTGTTTGGGACTCAAGCCTTGTAGCCAGGCTTTGCGCGCGTGGATGATGAACACCTTGCAACCGCCCTGTTCGACAGTTTTTATGAACTCCGCCAGTTGTGCGTAACTGTCGTGCTGATCAACACCGATGCGGGTCTTGACTGTAACAGGGATTCCCGATGCGGCCGCCATGGCCGCAACGCACTCCGCAACCAATTGTGGTTCAGTCATCAGGCAGGCGCCGAAGCGGCCCGACTGCACGCGCTCGCTAGGACAGCCCACATTGAGGTTGATCTCATCGTAGTTAAAGTCAGCGGCCAGCTGTGCGCAGCGCGCCAGTGCCTGCGGATCGCTGCCGCCGACCTGCAACGCGAGCGGATGTTCTGCGGAGTTGAACTCAAGATGCCGGTGAGGATCGCCGTGCAGCAAAGCGCCGGTGGTCAGCATCTCGGTATACAGCCACGTATGCCGGCTCATGAGGCGTATGAAGAAGCGGAAATGCCGGTCGGTGTAGTCCAGCATGGGAGCCACACACACGCGATGGGTCGCTATCGCATCAGAACTTCTATGGCGAGCTTCGGCGAGCATCATCAGTAGTTATGGATAAATGAGCGTCCGTCGCCAAGCACCCCGCTCGGTGTGATAGCGTTCGCGCTCGTGTAGACGTCCCGGTCGCGATTGCCAGAACTCTATCGACTGTGGCTGCAGGCGAAAACCTGACCAGTGCTGCGGGCGCGGCACCGGTTGACCGGCGAAGCGTTGCTCCAATTCCTTATAGCGCATCTCCAGCGTTGCGCGTTCCGGCAATACTTCGGACTGCTGTGAAGCCCAGGCACCGATCTGGCTCATGCGCTCACGTGTAGCCCAGTAGGCATCGGCCTCAGCGACGCTCACCGGCTGAACCTGGCCTTCCACCAGCACCTGCTGCATGAGTGCTTGCCAGAAAAAACATAAGGCGGCATTCGGATTGGCGTGGAGTTCCTGGCCCTTGCGGCTGTGCAGATTGGTGTAAAAAACAAACCCTTGGGTATCGAATGTTTTGAGCAATACCGTGCGTATCGATGGGCGACCTTCGGGGCCGGTCGTCGCGAGACTCATGGCCGCGGGCTCGGGTATATCCAGGGTCTGGACTTTGGCGAACACAACCTGGAAGCGGCGCAAAGCCTCGGAAAGCAGTTCGGTACTCATACTACAATTATGCTCTTAAGGCGTTATCAGGCAGCGGCTACTGCGCGTGACACCTTCTTGCGCTCATGCTCCTTCAAATAACGCTTGCGCAGGCGGATGTGATGCGGGGTGATCTCTACCAGCTCGTCATCCTCGATGAATTCCATGGCCTGTTCCAGCGTGAACCGGAGTGCCGGTGTCAGCAGGATATTTTCGTCACGGCCGGCAGCGCGGATGTTGGTGAGCTGCTTGGCTTTCAGGGGATTCACCGTCAAATCATTGTCGCGCGCATGGATGCCGATGATCTGGCCTTCGTAGATGGGATCGCCGGGCGCCACCATCAAGCGCCCGCGTTCCTGCAGATTGAACAGTCCGTAGGCCACAGCCTTGCCGGCACCATTGGAAATCATGGCGCCGTTGGCGCGCTGATTGACCTCGGTGCTTTTGACGGGCCCATAGTGATCGAATACATGATGCAATAATCCAGTGCCGGAGGTGAGTGTGCGGAATTCCGTCTGGAATCCGATGAGTCCGCGTGCCGGGATAACGTAATCGAGGCGCACACGGCCACGGCCATCGGAACGCATGTCGGACAGATCGCCACCGCGACTGCCCAAGGCTTCCATAACCCCACCTTGGTGGCGTTCCTCCACATCCACGCTGAGCATCTCGTAGGGCTCATGTCGTACGCCATCGACATCGTGATAGATCACCTGTGGCCGCGACACCGCAATCTCATAACCTTCGCGCCGCATGGTCTCCAATAAAATTGAAAGGTGCAGTTCGCCCCGGCCCGAGACCCGGAATTTTTCCGGATCTGCGGTATCTTCCACACGTAAAGCCACGTTATGCAGTACTTCCCGATACAGGCGCTCGCGTACCTGGCGGCTGGTGAGAAACTTGCCGTCCTGCCCGGCGAACGGCGAACTGTTGGTCTCGAAAGTCATACTGATGGTGGGTTCATCCACCGACAGTGACGGCAGCGCTTCTACATGTTCCGGATCGCAGAGGGTGTCGGAGATACGCGGTGCCGCTATGCCGGTGAACGCCACGATGTCACCAGCCTGGGCTTCCGCCACTTCGACGCGATGCAGGCCCAGGAATCCGAAGACCTGCAGCACCCGCTCGCGCCGCACCTGGCCCGCGTGATCGATGACCGCCACGGAACTGTTGCGGGTGATGTGGCCGCGGGCGATGCGACCGATGCCGATGGCGCCCACATAGCTGGAATAATCCAGCGAACTTACTTGCAGCTGGAACGGTCCGTCCAGGTCCACCGGTGGCGGGGGTGTGAATTTGATAATGGTCTCGAACAGCGCGGTCATGTCCTTGCCCGGTTGGTCCAGATCCAGGGTGGCATGACCCTGCAGCGCTGAGGCATAGATCACCGGGAAATCCAGCTGCGCATCCGAGGCGCCCAGCTTATCGAACAGGTCGAAGGTCTGGTCCAGCACCCAATGCGGGCGGGCGCCATCCCGGTCTATCTTGTTTATGACCACGATGGGTTTAAGACCGTGGGAAAAAGCCTTCTGGGTCACAAAACGAGTCTGGGGCATGGGTCCGTCCACCGCATCCACCAGCAGCAGCACCGAATCCACCATGGACAGCACCCGCTCCACCTCACCGCCAAAATCCGCATGCCCGGGAGTATCCACTATATTGATGCGGTATGCGTCCCAGCGGATGGCGGTGTTCTTGGCCAGGATGGTGATGCCCCGCTCGCGCTCCAGATCGTTGGAATCCATGACCCGGTCCGGCATGGCGGCGCGGGCATCCAGGGTGCCGGATTGCCGCAGCAGCTGGTCTACCAGGGTGGTCTTGCCGTGGTCTACATGGGCGATGATGGCGATATTGCGGAGTTTTTCGATCACGGGGCGGGAACCGGCGGAAACAGCCAGGCATTATACGTTAAACGGCTCCGTCTGCATCGCGCAGGGTGATGTTTTACTTGGGTTTTATGCCTGGATTCAGCATTGGACAGGCTTAATCAACAGGCGTAAGCTCTCGCCCCCGTTCGGGACCTGTCACCAGCCAGTCGACGTTCTTTAGGGTAGCCACCCGGATCGCCGCATTTGAGTGATCATGTAACGAACGATAAGGCGGTTGTCGCCTGGAGGTGTCGCCCTTTCCGCTCTTGCAAGCGGATGAGGACGTCGCAAACGGGTGTCAAAGCCGTCAGGCAGTACCATGAACGCCGGCTTCATCTCCAGTGAGCGTGGTTTCCATCAGTTACAGCAGAGTGAATAACGAGTATGACGTCAATCTATGTAGGTAATTTACCCTTTACCGCTTCCGAAGAGGAAGTGCGTGCAAAGTTCGAGTCATTCGGCACCGTGCATTCGGTGAAACTGATCGCTGACCGCGAAACCGGCCGCCCACGCGGCTTTGCTTTCGTGGAGATGGATCAGGGAGCGGCTCAAAAAGCCATCCAGGAGCTGAACGGCAAGGATATGGGCGGTCGTCCGCTGCGCGTGAACGAAGCGCAGGAACGGCAGCCACGCCAAGGCGGCGCTGGTGGCGGCCGCGGCGGCCGCTGGTAATCTCCGCGCCAATCTAAACCCATACGCCCCTGTCCGTTACCGGCCAGGGGCGTATGTTTTTGTGCCTGTCTAGCGTCTGCTGAATCCATATGGCAGGCCAGGCTTGGCTATCGTCTCTTCTCCCCACCACCAAAACTCAATTAAGATAACCATGAATCGACCCTGGACGATATTTAGCTATATCGGCGGGCCTAAATAGGATTCCTATACAGTCTATCCAAACCGCATTGGAAGCCATCAACCTTCGATGAACCAGGTGCAACTATGAATAGCTCGGCACTCGCCTGTCTTGGAAATATTTTTGTTGAGCCTAAGAAAGCCCTCCAGGACATTCGGCCCCATACCCTATGGTGGTTATATCCAATCATCATCACCATCGTCGTTGTAGTTGCCTGGAATGTCTGGTATTTCGTCTCTGTAGACATCGACTGGCTCGCCAACCAGATGATCGCGGCCATGGCTGACAAGTACAGCGGCGATCAACTGGAACAGATGCGCCAGAACTTCACCCGCAAGTATTTCCTCATTTTCGGAATCATCGGTGGAAGCTTCGCCATCGTCATCATCTCATTGTTACAAGCGCTGTATTTCTTCATGGTCAGCAAGATCGGTGGTTATGAAGAGCAGTCCTATGGCCGTTGGTTCAACTTCACCGCCTGGACTTCCTTCCCCAATGTGCTTGCATATATCGCAGCGGCCATCACTTATTTGTTCGCCAGTTCACAGACCAGCTTCTATGCTGCCGATATCACCTCGCTGAATACCCTGTTGTTTCACTTACCCATGAGCAACCACCTCATGGGGGTGGCGGCCAGCGTGCACCTGACCACATTCTGGGTGCTTGGCCTCATGAGTGTGGGTTTTGCCCTATGGACCAAGCAGAGTCTGGGCAAATCGATAGTCATCGTGCTGGCGCCGTGGGTCATCATCTACGGCTTGATACTCATCGTGAAACTGGTATAGCGGACGGGCACTGCGCGTTTTCGAGAGCGCCCACTCGAGGGCGGTGTGGCTTGCAACCCAAATATCTGGTGTTATACTAGGATACAACACTGAAACATATGGAGGCTGCCATGCGGCAGAAGCGCAAGCTCTGGATCACCCTGGCCATCGTCGCTGGCATCATCCTTCTGGTTGTCATCAGCCGTGTGGTGGGCAGTGGGGATACCCAGAAAGTGACGGTCGCCAAAGTCGCGGCCCGCACCATCAAAAGCTCTATCCTGGCTTCGGGGCAGCTCATTTACATCAATCGGGTGGAACTGAAGCCCGAGGTCATCGGCAAGATCAGCGAGATCCCGGTGGTGGAAGGCCAGATGGTCAAACCCGGCCAGGTGGTGCTGCGCCTCGATCCACAACTGTACGCAGCAGCAGTGGACCAGGCCCAGGCCAGCGTGCAGCAGGCCCAGATCGCCATGCAGAGCCAGAAACTTACCATCTCCAACCTGCAACTCCAGTATGACCGCCAGCAGGCCCTGTTCAAACAGCATCTGGTGGATGCCAACACCTTCGACCAGCTGGGCAACCAACTGGATATCGCCAAAGTTCAGTTGAATTCCCTGAAGGAACAGCTGGCAATCACCCAGGCGCAGCTCAGCCAGGCGCAGCAGAATCTTTTCAAGACCGTAATCCGTTCGCCCATCAAGGGCATGGTCACCAGCCTGCCGGTCAAGGTGGGTGAGACCGTGATCACCGGCACCAATATCCCCGGCTCCACGCTCATGGAGATTGCCGATCCCAGCGAGGTGCAGGCCGACGTGCAGGTGGACGAGGCTGATATCGCCAACCTGAAGCTCAACGAGGATGCTGATATCAATGCGGTTTCCTACCCCAACGACACCTTTCACGGCAAGGTGCAATTCATTGCCGCATCCGTAACTGACAACAGCGCCAGTACTGCGACCACACAGACGGCTCAGCAAGGCGTCACCTTCGAAGTGAAGATCGGCCTCATAGACGAGAAACTGCCGCGCGTACGCCCGGGTATGAGTTGTCGTGCGGAAATCTTCACTCAAAGCACGCCCAACGCCATCGCCGTACCGCTGCAGGCGGTGCTGTATGACAACAATCCCAATTCCAAAAGCCTGGAACCCACAGCCGGGGCTTATGTATATGTGATGCGCGATGGCAAGGCACGCAAGGTGGATGTGACCACCGGCGTATCCAGCGACACTTACCAGGAAATCGTCTCGGGACTCAAGGCTGATGAGACTGTAATCACCGGGCCGTATACGACCCTGCACGCGCTCAACGATGGCGCGTCGGTCTCGGTGTTGCCGGAGGAGCATGACAAACAGGCCATGAGCAGCGCATGAGCCGCGAGACCTTATTGGAGCTGCAGCACGTCAGCAAGCAGTACGTGATGGGCGAGGCAACCCTGGACGCGCTCAAGGATGTGAATCTCGCCATCGACCGCAACGAATATGTGGCTTTCATCGGCCCCTCCGGTTCGGGTAAAACAACGCTCATGAACATCGTGGGCTGTCTCGACAAGCCCAGCAGCGGTGATTACATCTTGAATGATACGCCGGTGGCAGATCTGGACGACAATGCCCTGGCCCGCATCCGCAACCGCGAGATTGGATTCGTATTTCAGAACTTCAATCTTCTGGGCCGGGCTGATGCCCTGCACAATGTCATGCAGCCGCTCATCTACCGCGGCATTCCCTTGAATGAACGCAAACGCATGGCGACAGAATCTTTGCAAAGCGTGGGACTGGGCGACCGCCTGCACCATCTGCCCAACCAGCTTTCCGGCGGCCAGCGGCAACGCGTGGCCATCGCCCGCGCGCTGGTGGGCAAGCCTTCGATCCTGCTGGCGGACGAACCGACCGGCAACCTGGATTCCAGCACCGGCCGTGACGTGATGGCCATGTTCGATAATCTGCATAAAAACGGCCACACCATCATCGTCGTGACCCATGACCAGAACATCGCCAACCATTGCCGCCGGGTCGTGCGCCTGATGGATGGTCAGGTGCTGAGCGACACCGATAAAGCGATCAAGAGCGACAATCAGGAAGCCATGCGCCGTGTATAACCTGCTTGAAAGCCTGCGCTCTGCCTTACAGTCCATCCGTGCGCACACCCTGCGCAGCTTCCTGACCACGCTCGGCATCATCATCGCAGTGATGTCAGTGATCGCCGTGGTATCTCTCATCCAAGGTTTTAGCCACTCCATTACATCCATATTCTCCAACATGGGCGTCAATGGCCTGGTCATCACCTCGGATGAATCCGATGAAGATTACCTGGCGGGCAAAGTGGTGAGGATCACCGAGGATGATATGCAAGCCATCCAGCACCAGATATCCGGGATCAGCAAAATCACACCGGTCCTGTATCTCGCAAACCGGGGTTCCGGTGCCGTGCAGTACAGTGATCAGACTGCCTATGCCGGCATCTATGGCACCACCTCGTCACATGCGGAAAACAGCCCTTTTTACCCGGTGATGGGCCGCTATATATCGCCGAGCGATGATTTCAGCCACCGTCGGGTCGCAGTGATAGGCCAGACGTTGCTCAAGGATCTTAATCTCCCAAAAGATCCCATCGGACAATACATCGGCATGTTTGGTCAGTGGTTCAAGATCATCGGCGTCTTGAAAGAACTTGGCTCGATCGCAGGCCAGGATCAGGATGATCGCATCTATATTCCCTATGGCACTGCCCACAGTCTATTGGGCGCTTCCAAGATTCTGGATATCCAGATCGATCTGGAAGTCAACGACATAAAGGATATGGACAGCGTGGCCGGCCGCATCACCGAACTGCTGCGGCGCCAGCACAACCTCAAGCCGGGTCAGGATAATGATTTTCTGGTTCAGACCTCGGCGCAAATCACCGGCACCATCAATAAAATCTTTAATATGATCACTCTGGTGCTCGGGGGTATCGTCAGCATTTCGCTGCTGGTGGGCGGCATCGGTATCATGAACATCATGCTGGTGTCAGTTACCGAGCGCACCCGTGAGATTGGCATCTGCAAAAGTCTGGGCGCACGCCGCAGCGATATCCTGCTGCAATTCCTCATCGAGGCAGTGACCCTGTCTCTTATCGGCGGCATCATCGGTCTGCTGCTGGGTTATGGCATCGGCATGCTGGTGGCGCACCTGGTGCCGCAGTTCCTGGGCGCGCATGTGCCCTGGTGGGCAGTGGTGCTGTCATTTGGATTTGCTAGTGGTGTCGGCGTACTGTTTGGCATCGCACCGGCCGCCAAAGCGGCATCTCTGAACCCGATCGATGCCCTGCGTTACGAATAGCGGCTAGGTACATTGCATGTATAACTTTCTTGAAAGCCTGCGTTCCGCCTTTCAGGCCATCCGTGCCCATGCCCTGCGCAGTTTCCTCACCATGCTGGGCATCGTCATCGGCGTCATGGCCGTGATCGCAGTGGTGTCGCTGATCCAGGGCTTCAGCAATTCCGTGACCAGCGAATTCAACGGCTTGGGCACCAACAGCCTGACCATCCAGTCGTATCTGCCACGCAAGGACCGACTCGCCGGCAAGATCGCAAAAGTGACGACGGATGATCTGCTCAGCATCCAGCATGATGTCACCGGCATCAGCGGTCTCAGTCCGGTATTGCCGGTGGGCCGCTTCTTTGATCCGGTGAAGTACCGCAACCAGACCTACAACAGCCAAGTGCTGGGCAGCACTCCGGATTATGCCGTCAATAACGGCACCTATCCGGAAAACGGGCGCTTCATTGTGCCGAACGACGATTTGCATCACCGGCATGTGGCAATAATCGGCGTGACCCTGATCAACAAACTGCATCTGCCGAAAGATCCATTAGGCCAACAAATTCAGATCTCTGGCCAATGGTTCAAGATCGTAGGTGTATTGCATCCACAAGGACAGATTCTGGGGTTCGACCAAGACAACCAGGTGATCATCCCCTACGGCACCGCCCACAGCCTGTTGGGCGCGGCCGTGGTTCCGGACATCATGATCCAGCTTAAAGTTAACGATACTAAACAAATGGATGCGGTGGCGGGCCGCATCAGCCAGATCCTGCGCCGCAACCATCATCTGAAACCCGGCCAGGACGATGATTTCAAGGTCCAGACGCCCTCACAGCTGCTCGGCAACTTCACCAGCGTCCTGAATGCCATCACCTATATCTTGGGCGGTATCGTGGCGATTTCGTTGCTGGTGGGTGGCATCGGCATCATGAACATCATGCTGGTATCGGTGACCGAGCGCACCCGCGAGATCGGCATCTATAAAAGTCTGGGAGCTCGCCGCAGCGACATCATGCTGCAGTTCCTGATCGAGGCGGTCATCCTGGCCCTAATCGGCGGTGTCATCGGACTGTTGCTGGGTTACGGCATCGGCATGCTGGTGGCGAACCTGGTGCCCGCGTTCCGCGACTCCTACGTGCCCTGGTGGGCGGTGGTGCTGGCGTTCGGCTTCTCGGGTGGCGTGGGAGTGATCTTCGGGATTACGCCAGCGGCCAAAGCCGCGGCGCTTGATCCGATCGAAGCGTTAAGATACGAATGACAATCCACCGGAGCGGGATGCTACAAGTTGCCGATTAAGATTCCAAATCTGGTTGGCCATCGCGGCTGGCCGGCACATTATCCCGAAAACACACTGGAAGGCTTCGCCGCCGCAGCGGAGGCCGGTGCGTGCTGGCTGGAATGCGATGTACAGCTTTCATCAGACCGTGTGCCTTTTGTCGTCCATGATGAGTCACTCACGCGCACTGCCGGCGTCAAACACAACATCGCCGAGATGTCGGCGGCGGAACTCGCGAAGGTTACTGTCGGCGAGCGCCGGCGATTTGGCGTGCGGTACAACGACACTAAACTGCCTACACTCGCTGCCCTCACGACCTGGTTGATGACTCAGCCGCAAGTCAACCTGTTCGTAGAAATCAAACGCCAGAGCCTGCGCCATTTTGGCAGGGACGCGGTCGTGCGTCAGGTATTGGGCGCCTGCCAAGCAACCCTTAAACAATGCACCATCATCTCATATGATCATGTCTGCCTGAGCCTGGCGCGCAGCCAGGGAGCGTTGGCTATCGGCTGGGCTACTGAAGAAACCTCCCCGGATGCATCACGCGTGCTCGACACACTTGACCCTGATTATGTATTCACCAGCGATGAGATGTTTATGGATGTACATCATGCGTTGAAGGGCTCCTTTCGATGGATCGTGTATGAAACTCAGGATCCACGACGAGCCTTGCAGCTGGCTGCACAGGGTGCCGACTTCGTTGAAACCAATGACATCGGGGCCATGCTCAAGGCGCCGGGATTCGCACCTCCTTGAAAGCGGAGTTTGATGTAGTGGTCATCGGCGCCGGCATCCATGGCGCCGGCATCGCCCAGGCGGCTGCGGCGCATGGTTATCGTGTCATGGTATTGGAACAGCAGGCGATTGCAGCCGGTACCTCCAGCCGCTCGAGCAAACTGATCCACGGAGGACTGCGCTATCTCGAGCAATTTGATCTGCGGCTGGTGCGTGAATGTCTGCGGGAACGGGAACTACTGCTCAAGCTCGCGCCCAAGCTGGTAAAACTCACGCCGTTCTATATTCCTGTTTACAGAAACACACGCCGGTCGCCCTGGGAAGTTCTGGCCGGGCTTAGCCTGTATGCATTACTGGGCGGTCTGCATCCGCATACGCGCTTTAGCATCGTATCGCGTTCGCGCTGGATTACATTGGAAGGCCTCAGCCTGACTGATCTGCGGGCTGTATTTCAATACTGGGATGCACAAACTGATGACGCCGCCCTCACCCGCGCAGTCGTGGCTTCGGCGCAAAGTCTCGGTGCCGAGTTGTGCCTACCGGCCAGGTTCGAACGCGCAACGATTAATAGCGATGGTTGCGTGATCGAGTTTAATGAGAAAGGTTCATACCGTAGCGTACGCACCCGGGTATTGGTAAATGCAGCCGGCCCCTGGGTGAATCATGTCGTAACTCGTATAACTCCCACAATGCCACGAGCAGACATCGAACTTATTCAGGGCACGCATATCATCCTCGATAGTGCGATCGTGGACAGCATTTTCTACGTGGAAGCACCACAAGACGGTCGCGCCATCTTCATCATGCCCTGGCATGAACACACGACTTTGATTGGTACTACGGAAACACCGTTTACCGGCGACGACCCTGGAAAGGTCAGGCCTTTGCCTCAAGAACAAAATTACTTGCTGGAAGTTGTGCAGCGTTATTTTCCACAAGCGCACACCAATTTATTGTCCAGCTTTGCGGGCATACGGGTATTACCCGGTGGTAAAACCCGCGCCTTCCGACGATCGCGTGAAATTCTATATGTGACCGACCGCCGGAAAAATCCGCAGGTACTCAGTGTCTATGGTGGCAAACTCACGTCCTATCGCGCTGATGCGAAGCACGCCCTGAAACTCATCGGTGGTTCATTACCCGTTCGCAAGCCAATAGTAGACACACGCCATCTGAGGCTTGAGACGTAAACCATGATCTAACTATTGGACATCTCTCAGTGCCGCGTAAAATCCCATTGTTTCTGGCCATAGACCAAGGCGGTCACGCCAGCCGGGCGCTGGTGTTCGATATCCATGGTCAGTTGCGGGCCTCAGCGCGAGAACAGATCGCAACAGTACATCCCGGACAAAACAAGGTTGAACATGATCCCGACGCGCTGTTGGCGTCGATCAAGCGGGCCTGCAAGAGTGTGGAGCGCCGACTAGGGCCCAACTGCAAGTACATCCAGGCTGCCGGTCTCGCCACCCAGCGTTCAACGATCGTCTGCTGGGACCGGGAGACGGGTAAAGCGCTCTCACCGGTTATCTCGTGGCAGGACCGGCGTGCCGCATGGCGACTGGCTGATCTCACTCACTACCAATCACGCGTGCATGACATCACTGGCCTGGTGTTGTCGCCCCATTACGGCGCCAGCAAAATCGCCTGGTGTATTGAAAATCTGAATCCTGTCCAGCGTGCTTTGCGAGAGGGACGCCTGGTTGCCGGTCCACTGGCGAGTTTCGTCCTCGCCAACCTGCTGACTGAGAACCCACTGCTGGTGGATCCCGTGAACGCTTCGCGCACACTGCTATGGGATTACCGTCGATGTGATTGGTCGGATGAGTTGCTGAAGTTGTTCAGGATTCCGGTATCAATAATGCCGCGTTGTGTTCCGAACCAATACGCTTATGGACATCTGCCGCTGAGTTCTGGTGCCGTTCCCTTGACTGTGGTCTCAGGCGATCAGCCAGCTGCCCTGTACGCTGGTGGCGAGCCAGATGCCGACAGCATTTATATCAATCTCGGTACCGGTGCATTCATCCAACGGCTGCATGGCAATACACCACCTCAAGTGTCCGGCATGCTGGGCAGCGTCTTGTGGCAGGGACAAGGCCGCGTCCTGTATGTATTGGAAGGTACCGTCAACGGCGCCGGTAGCGCCTTGATCTGGTTGCGTGAACGCCTGGGGATATCCGAAAAAATGATGCTCGCCAGAATGCTCGACTGGCTGGCTGACAAATCAGAGATGCCGCTGTTTCTGAACGGCATCGCCGGCTTAGGTTCGCCTTATTGGATAGCTAACTTCGAATCGTGCTTTATCGGCAAGGGAAATGCCATGCAAAAAATGGTTGCCGTCGCGGAAAGCATCCTGTTTCTTTTAAATGTGAACCTGGAACGGATGAATAATCACCACCCGTCAGCAAAACGTATTGTAGTCAGCGGCGGATTTGCCCAATGGGATGGATTGTGTCAGCGACTTGCTGATCTAAGTGGCTTGCCGGTAGTACGGCCAGCACAGCACGAAGCCACCGCGCGTGGACTTGCGTGGCTGCTGGGCGCACGCCAGCTTGAACCAGTGGAATCTTCGGTATACGTACCCAGTAATAACGCGCAACTTAACCTTCGCTATGCCCATTGGAAGGCTGAACTGGAAAGGGTCATTGGATAAAAATCAGTGGATTCTTGAAGCTATTTACTGAACTTAATTATCCGCAGCATGCGCGCCAGCAATCAGATCGCTGATTGCTGGGCCGTTTGTAAGCGATATTCAATTGGAAGAAGATGCGGCTACCCACTGCGGCGAAAGACTGGGTGTCCAGGTATCAAACCCGCGTGAATCCCAGATGTTGCCGGAGATTCCGGTGCTTTCAGATGTCAACGAGATATTGTAGTTGGCGCCCGGCGAGAGATTATTCAACATAGCTGGATTGAATATCAGAGTGAAATCACCGTGTTGATTGGCGAGTACCGTGCATTCTAGGTGCAAAGGCGCAAAACCGGTCTTGTAGTCTACATCCAACATACCTTGGCTGCCATTTACAGTCAGGATCGCTTGAGTCACCAAGTAGCCAGTATTTTGGCCCTGGAGTACCACATGTCCTGGGTAAGTAGACTGGCTCCACTGGTTTGGGAAACCGGAGTCAACGGAGTTGGGCGATGCCAGAGGAACAGTAATGCCTTTGCTCGCTGTTGCTTTCGATGCGCTGACTGCTGCCGCAGGCAATGTCGGTACTAAGCTGCTCAAAACCTGGAACCCATCACCTACTGTACCTAAATCCACCTGCTGATTCGCGATTAGAAAGCTTTTGAAGTTGGGATGATCCTGCTTCACAAAGCATATGGGTGCCCAGGCTTTGGGTGAATCCACCAGCATGATGCGTACATTGCAGGCCAGATCATTGATGTCGATAGTCGCAGCCAAAACACGCTGCGGCTGCGAACCGGAGGACAATTGTGCTACCAGCGTGTAGGGTTTGGAGGAAGAGCACCCAAACAGCAACAGCATCACGCCCACGGCACAGGTGCGGATAGTTCTACGACAAATAGCACAGTTCAGCATCTAGCGATTCCCAGACGTCAGGGTCAAGTGTCAATTTCGAACCGGCAGAATCATAACCGTTAGCCGGTGAAGAATCTACGCAAAATCCATATTTTCAAAGACCCACTGCAGTGATATCCAATAAAATACGTCATAGAGCAGCAGCCAAGCGCATGCCTTCATCGATGGCTCGTTTGGCGTCCAGCTCGGTCGCCATTCTCGAACCGCCGATTAAGTACAAAGGCATTGCGTACGCCTTCAGAGCATCGTAAAGCTTAAGATTGGATTCCTGGCCAGCACAGATAATCACATTATCCACTGGCAGCAATCTTGGTTTGCCGTGCACACAAATATGCAGCCCTTGGTCGTCGATCCCCAGGTAATTTACCCCACCCAACATCTCTACATGTCTGCGGTGCAGGGATGTCCGATGGATCCAGCCAGTGGTTTTACCGAGTTTTTTACCAAGAGCACCAGGCTTGCGCTGCAACAGCGTGATATTACGTACTGACGGTTGCAGTTGAGGTGTGGCAATTCCGCCACGCGCCACGTAAGCCCTGTCTACGCCCCACTCATGTAAAAATCCGTCGACGTCGAGCCCGGATAAAGGATCGCCATTGGCAAGAAATTCCGCAACATCAAAACCGATTCCGCCTGCACCGATGATAGCTACAGTCTTGCCAATCGCCATGCCGCGCAGCAATACGTCCACATAGGAAAGCACCTTGGGATGATCAATCCCGGGGATGTTCGGAATCCTTGGCAGGACACCGGTGGCTAGAATGATCACTTCAAACCCCAAAGACCGCAGAGTTTCCGCTTCCGCTTGTTGACCAAGCCGCAACTCGACTTTGCTTAACTTGAGTTGCCGTTCGAAATAGCGCAGTGTCTCACGAAATTCCTGCTTGCCGGGAATGCGTTTGGCCATGTTGAACTGTCCACCGATCTCGTTGGCAGCTTCGAACAATGTCACTTGATGACCTCGCTGCGCGGCAGTCGCGGCTGCAGCAAGTCCGGCTGGTCCTGCGCCCACGACTACGACACGTTTTGCACGATGTGCGGAACTGATATTCACTTCAGTTTCATGACAGGCTCGCGGATTCACCAGACAGGATGCGCGCTGTTTCGTGAAAATCTGATCTAGACAGGCCTGATTGCAGGCGATACAGGTATTTATCTCATCTTCGCGGCCGCTGGCGGCTTTTCTCACCCATGTGGGATCTGCCAATAGCGGTCTCGCCATCGACACCATATCGGCATCACCGTTCGCCAGAATCTGCTCCGCCATGTCAGGCATATTGATGCGATTAGTGGTGACGAGAGGCGCGCGTACTTCGTTTTTCAGGCGGCGCGTGATCCAAGTAAAAGCGCCGCGCGGTACCATGGTGGCGATAGTTGGGACACGTGCTTCATGCCAACCGATACCGGTGTTGATTAGGGTTGCACCGGCGGCTTCCACACCTTTGGCCAGGGCCACGACTTCTGACCACTCGCTGCCATTCTCCACCAGGTCCAGCATCGACAGCCGGTAAATTATGATGAAGTCCGGCCCGACAACCTTACGTGTACGGCGCACGATCTCTAAGGGTAACCTTCGACGGTTTTCCGAGCTGCCGCCCCACTCATCGCTGCGCTGATTGGTGCGCGGTACGGCAAACTGGTTGATGAAATAACCTTCCGAACCCATGATCTCCACACCGTCATAACCCGCCTCCCGGGCCAAGGCAGCACAACGCACGAAATCGCGGATTTGCCTTTCAACCGCATTTTTACTCAATGCATGCGGTGTAAATGGAGTAACCGGCGATTTGAGCGCCGATGGTGCGACTGAGAATGGGTGGTAGGCATACCGACCCGCATGCAGAATCTGCATGCAAATTCGCCCGCCCTCTGTATGTACCGCGTGCGTAACCTTTCTATGTCTAGCCAGTTCCCAGCGATTGGTAAGTTTGGAAGCAAATGGCGCCAGGGAACCGCACCGGTTGGGTGCGATGCCGCCGGTGACGATGAGTGCTACGCCGCCGCTGGCCCTTTCCGCAAAATACACCGCCAGCTTGTGATAGTCGCGTGCGCGGTCTTCGAGGCCCGTATGCATGGAACCCATAAGCACGCGATTGGGTAGTTTTAAGTAACCGAGATCAAGAGGCGCAAAAAGATGTGGAAAGCGGTTGCTGGCAGCCACGTTGTGTTTAGACTATTCGGCCCACAAACGCAATAGATTGGCATGGATCTTATTTGCCAGTCTGGCCTCGTCGGATTGCGGCACACGATCCTGGATAGCACGCGCCAGTTTCATAACATCCGCCAGCAGTTCTCTTTTGTTTTCATCGCGGATAAAACTCTGAATGGTCGTTATGGCAGCTAGGCGAGTACCACGTGTTACTGGATTAGCGCGGTGCAACTGACCGGATGGATAGATGATAGCCTGGTTTTTATTCAGCTTGATATGCTGCTCGCCATCAACGGATTCAACCACCAGTTCGCCGCCATCGTATTCGTCAATCCCGCTCAGAAACAATGTCATGGACAAATCCGTGCGGATCTTACTGCCAGCATTGCCCACCAGGGAGAAATCCACATGGTTCTGGTAATGCATGCCAACATCGTAACGGTTAAACATGGGCGGCATGATGTGCTTGGGTACCGCCAGGAACTGGAATATCTGATGACGGGCCAAGGCACTGAGGATAGTCTTTTGCAGACCGTCAAGTGAACTGTCCTGTTCAGATATCTGCAAATTATGTTTACGGGCCCTGGAGCCTTCACCGGCAGAAACCGCACCCGGCACATATTGTGCCTGGTCTACCGCCTGGCGGACCGCGATGAATTCTTCGGGAGTCAGGACATTTTCCAATACGATCAGCATGTGTAATTCCCGCAATTGACCGGCATCATGCCACCAGATAGTGGTTAAACCATATCATAAGGGCGTATCCAGGGCCCGCCATAAATACCAGCTGGCGGCGGAACGAAAGGGTTGCCATACCCGGGCGGCGCGGAGCAGTGTAACGGCGGCCGGCAGACGTTTCATACGATAGGCAAGCTGAAACCCTTTGCGTATCCCGAGATCATCCACTGGCAGCACATCAGGCCGCCCCAGGGTAAACATCAGCAGCATTTCAACACTCCAGCGTCCAATACCGCGCACAACCGTAAGCCGCTTGATTATTTCCTCATCTGTGAGTGCGTCCATGGCGGTAAAATCGGGAACATACCCGTCCAGGGTCTTGCTGGCTAGATCCCGCACTGCCAGTCGTTTATTGTGTGACAAGCCGGCGCCACGCAAAGCCGACTCTGGTATCGCCAACAAATGCTGCGGTGTAACACCTTCGGAAAACAGGCCGAGTAGCCTGCCATGGATAGTGGCGGCAGCCTTACCCGATAATTGTTGGTAGGTGATGACTCGCAATAACGCCTCAAATGGACTTGCAGAAGGACGTAGGTTAATGCGTATGGGTCCAACACGGGCAATAAGTGCCGCCAACCGGGGATCCGCCCTCCGCAAATGCCCTACAGCCTGGCGTGTGTCGAATACCGTTCGTGAATGCATTACTGATGGCAGTGACGATAAGGAGTCTGGTTATGACCTACTGTATTACCATTTGCAATGTCAGGGTCAGAAGGGTCACGCTAATCAGCATAGCGTTACACGCAGAATGAGGCAAAAGCATGCAAACTCACGATGAAACAATCAGCGCTGTTCACGCGGCATTGGCCCAGGACGCTGACATCAATCTGCATGCTCACCCCATTCGCATATCGTACAAAGATACCCTGCGGCTGGATGGGGAAGTAGCCAACATTATCGCCAAACGCAAGGCCCGGCGCATTGCCCAAGCCGTATCCGGACTCCCTACCATTGAAGATCACCTGTATTTGAGGCCGGGGGAACGACGTCATGGCAAAGCGCTGCTCGATGCGACCATCGAAGCACTTTCCCAGGAGCAGGCCTTCCGCGATATCCGCGTGTATGCACACCACGCAGGTCAGCCAGCGACTGCGCAATGGATTAGCGCAAGCGTCGATGGATGTGTGGTACGTCTCGATGGCCAGGTAAGCAGCCTCTCACACCGGCGTCTCGCAGAAGTGATCAGTTGGTGGGTGCCGGGCACTTGCAATGTCCATAACCATTTGCGCGTACATCCCTCCGAACAGGATAGCGATGACGAGATCTCGGATGCCATACGCCTGGTGCTGGAAAAGGATCCTTTGTTGCATGCAGAGACCATCAGTGCCGCTACGCGTATTCGCGTTGTGACCCTGAAAGGATATGTGCACAGCCAGGAACAAGCACGTATGGCGGTATATGATTGTTGGTACGTGCCTGGCGTGCATGATGTCAATGACAACCTTCGCCTACTCCAGTAATACCGCCATGACATACCGGAGATCGCACTGCATGACTAATACATAACCCCCAGTCAAATGAAGATCCTCGTCGGCGTTATCTACACATTGTTACCGGAAATCATCTTATTCATCAGTGCGGTACTGATGATGCACTATGCAATTCATTTCCCGAATGCGGGTGTGCTGGCCACTGAATTGATAGCGCTGTTCATCCTGCTGGCGGCCCTGGCATTGAGCATGCAATTTAATCGTAGCCGCATGTTCTTCGCGCTAGTGACGATGCTGTTGGGATTCGGCTCCTTACTGGTATTTGCCAATGTCAGCGACAACCTTAGCAGACAGATTCTAGTCGGCAGTCTTTGCCTGTTCATGCCGCTGAATTTGGTCTGTATACATTCATTGGGAGAGCGCGGCATTTTCACACGCTATGGTATCTGGTTATTCGGATTGCTGTTGCTGGAGATTATTTTCATCACCGTGCTGATAGGAACCCGCGCCCAGGGCGTGGGCGATGCGCTGTTTGTGAAATTCCTCCAATGGAGGATATTTGTCCATTCCACCATCAGCCAACCAGGGTTATTACTTCTGTTCATCGGTATGCTGTGGATCAACGATCGCCTGATTAGGCAACATAGCGCGGAGATTGCAGCATTTTTCTTTGCTTTATTGGCGACAGCGGTCATGCTGGGGGCACAACAACCTGCCACGATAGCCATTTTCGCAGCGGCATCAGCCCTGGCATTCGGTCTGGCCATCGTGCTCGAATCCTGGAGCATGGCGTATCTGGACGAACTCACGGGTTTGCCAGGACGGCGCGCGCTGGAAGAGCATATGCGCCAACTGGGTGGCCGTTATGTCATCGCCATGCTGGATGTGGATCATTTTAAAAACTTCAACGACACTTATGGTCACGACATGGGTGATCAGGTTTTACGATTAGTGGCATCACGTCTGCAGCAATGCGCCGGTGGTGGCAAAGCCTTCCGGTATGGCGGTGAAGAATTCGGTTTGCTCTATCCCGGCAGGAGTCTCAATGAGACCGCGCAAGTATTGGAGGATCTACGCGCTGACATTGAATCATCTGGTTTCAATCCGCGCCGGGGTGAACGGCGTGCTACCCCTGGAATCCAGGATACAGTGGATGATAACAATCCATTGCGCGTGACGGTTAGTATCGGGGCAGCCGAAAACAGCGCGTCCAGGGGCGATCCGTGGAGTGTACTCAAGAACGCGGACCAGGCACTCTACGATGCCAAGCGCAATGGCCGAAACCAGGTCTGCAAACACGGATTGCAATAGGTATGTACCTTGACATCAGCAACTTGCTGGCCTTCCTCGCGCTCATTGCCATCGTGCTTGGAATAGGATTCTGGAATGACAGCATGCAGGCACGCGAACGCATGACCGCCATCTGTACGCGTATCTGTGCTGAAATGCATTTGCAGTTTCTGGATGAAACCGTGGCTTTGGTATGGTTGCGGCTCTCGCGCACCGCCACCGGCTGGCTTGCATGGCGGCGTATGTATGCTTTCGAATTCAGTGAATCCGGTTCAGACCGCGGGAAGGGACGTGCTCTACTGATAGGTCGGCGGGTTGAATCCGTGCAGCTGGATAACCCCCAGGGCGTCACCATCCTGACTGGCGCTTCATTCTCTCCCACCGAGGCCTATACCTGGCACAATACCGATAGGGAGACCGAAGATCACGACCGCTTGCACTGACTACAGCATGCTTGTTCCCATGCTCAGGGTCGTCTAATATCCAGCGTCCTTAAAACAGCATCTAACAAATTTAATTTCACTACCTGCGGAGTTACCAATATGGCCGGACCCACCAAACTCAGACGCGACGCCGGTGTCATCGGGCTTTTGTACGCCAGCCTGGGCGCCATGATCGGCTCGGGATGGCTGTTCGGACCTCTGCACGCGTCCGTGCAGGCCGGTCCCTGGAGCGTCATCTCCTGGATCATCGGCGCGATAGCGGTGCTGTTCCTGGCGTTCGTGTTTGCGGAACTTTCCACCATGTTTCCGAATTCCGGCGCCCTGGTGCACATGACCCATGTCAGCCACGGCGATCTGGTGGGCAAGGTCTGGACCTGGATCCTGTTTCTGGCCTTCGTTTCGGTGCCACCGGTCGAGGTAATTTCGGTTGTGACCTATGCCAACAACTACATACCTGGCTTGATTGTCCCCACCACGGGTATCTTGACCAATCTCGGTACAATTGTCTCGATTATTCTTCTGGCGTTCGTGGTGGCGCTCAACTTTCTCGCGATCCGCATCGTGGTTGCCATCAACAGTGCGGCAACCTGGTGGAAACTCATTATCCCAATCGCCACCATCGGCATTCTTATGGCGTACTCGTTCCATCCCGGCAACATGACCGCATACGCCGCCAGTACCCCGGTCAGCGGCATTTTCACCGCGGTGGCCACTGCCGGCATCATTTTCAGCTTCCTCGGCTTCCAGCAGGCGATTGCTCTCGCAGGCGAAACCCGTAATCCCGGGCGTTATATCCCGATCGCCTTGATCGGCTCAGTCATCATTTCCATGCTGATCTACATCGGATTACAGGTGTCCTTTATCATCGCGCTACAACCGGCAGATATCGCCCATGGCTGGGAAAATTTGCACTTCACCGGTATGTTCGGTCCGCTCGCGGCCATCGCAGTCGCCGTGGGCGCGTTCTGGTGGGCGGTCATTCTGTACCTGGATGCCTTCGTATCGCCGATGGGAACCGCGTTCATATACGCCACAGCCAGCCCGCGTATCATCATGGCGGCTGGCGAAATGGGCAACGCGCCCAAACACGTGATCAAGCTCAACCAGAGCGGGGTGCCGTGGATCGGCCTGGTTATCACCTGGATTGTCGGCGTAATCTTCTTCTTTCCATTCCCATCCTGGCAAAAACTGGTGTCTGCGGTTTCACTTATTACGGTACTGTCTTACATGATTGGTCCGATCATCCTGTTACATCTGCGCCGCGTTCTGCCGAATGCCACACGACCATTCCGTCTGCGGGCGGTTTATGCGGTTTCGGTTATCGCCTTCATTTTTTCCAATTGGATCATCTACTGGACGGGTTACGAGACCGTGGAAGTTCTCTTTATCTTAGTCGCGGCGTACGTGGTCGCATATCTTGCTTGGTACTTCATCAAGCGCAAACCGCTTTCCCAGCTCGGCTGGCAGCAAGCCTGGTGGTTGCTACCGTATTTCATAGGTATGTGGCTGATCAGCTGGTTCGGCCCCAGAGGCGATATGGGTGGAATTGGTCTGTTCGGTTTCTTCACCGGCATGTGGATCCTCGCGGCCTTTAGCCTAGTAATCCTGGTACTGGCTTTGATGACAGGCCAAGGTTCCGCTGCGGCACAAGAGTGTTCCGATCGCGTACAGACATTGGGGTCGCGCGGAACAGAGACACACATCGAAGAAGTCGCGCCCTGAATCAAACACGGGGCATGTAAAATTCTTCACTAAAGATAGGTAGATTTAGTTTACTTGTCCCGGTTGCGATGCCGGCTCTATAGCTGGTATCTCTTTATTCATCATTCATCAGAACGACTGCGCAAGCGTTTTTTGTTGCTGAGATGACGCTTACCCTCAAGTCTGCGTCGCTTGGAAGCGCGCGTTGGCTTAGTATGTTTGCGTACCTTGGGTATTATGGCTGCCTGCTTGATTAACGTCACTAGGCGTTCGACTGCATCTGTGCGGTTCCGTTCCTGGGTACGGAAGCGCTGCGCAAAGATCAATAATTCGCCTTGTGAATTGATCTTGTTCCCGGCCAGTTCGGTTAGACGATCGCGCACGGGCTCTGGTAACGTTCTATTATCTTTGACTTTAAAGCGCAGCTCAGCGGCCGTAGCCACTTTGTTTACATTCTGTCCACCTGGGCCCGAAGCGCGTATAAAACGGAATACCAGCTCATCCTCACGGATTCGGATGTACGGTGTTATCTCAAGCATCTGCTGATATGTTCCGGATATAAACCATGAACATGATATCTATAACTATCGATTAGATACCGGCTTCGAGTTCTGCGATGCGCCCCAAATTGATATCGTATTCTTTCGAATCTACTACACGCTTGATGGACCACTTGGGCTCACCGCCTTTCGCTGAGGGCGTGGCGAGGTTGATGAGGGGACGGCGATCATAGGGCTTGCCCTCGGCATCACGAATCAGCATGACGATCGGCCGCAAGCGGCTGGCGGGATTGGCAGACATCACGATACCCAAGGCATTGCTGTTCAATTCAACCAGACTGCCGATAGGATAGATGCCGATGCAACGAATAAATTCCTGCATCAGGTCTTCACCAAAATCCCGCGGTGCCCAGTGGAACATCATGTTGAGGCAGGTATGTGGAGGAACGCCTTCGTGATATACACGGTTGCTGGTGATATCGTCGTAAACATCCGCGATGGCGACGATGCGCACATGCACAGGGATCTCATCGTTCTTCAATCCGAAAGGGTATCCCTGACCACTGATCCTCTCGTGATGCAACTGCACAATTTCCAGGCACTTTTCTGAGATGTTCTTGTCTTTACGCAGAATGTTGAACCCATCCACTGGATGTTTCTTCATGATGTCAAATTCATCTTCGGTAAGCAGCCCGGGTTTGTCGAGGATGGAAACCGGAGTCCGCATCTTGCCGACGTCGTGCAACAACGCGCCCAATGCCAGATCCGCGATGGAATCATTGGATAGCCCGAGATGCAATCCGAAGACAATACTCAGAATGCAGACATTCAGACAATGGGAGACGGTATAGTCGTGTTTGGTCTCGAGATTTGTCAGCCACAAGGCGGCGGCGGGATTTGACATCGCCACGTCTATCAGTTCGAGGGTGAGAATACGTGCTTCACGGGTGTCAGCGCTGCGCCCGAAACGCACGTCACTCAGCAGGCGTTGTACGTGCCGGTGCAGTTTGCCGCGGCTGGCCAGGACCTTGCGCATGTCATGGCGGAAACTGTCCCGCCCCCGCCAACCAAGGCCGGTGAGATCGGTACGTTCCATGGTGAGCGTGATAGGCCGGCCGGGCGATCGCCCGGATGTCTTTCGCCCCGAATCCGAACTAATCTGGCCAGCTGCCCTGTCTTCATCGATGTATACGTACTCACAGGTCTTCTGCAAGGTCGCCAACTGCTCCTGGGCATCGACGGGGAAACCCTGGAATGGGAAGGGGCTTTCCAGCCATGGGCGGTCGAGAGCCGTGACATACATGCCCAGGCGGAGTTCAGAAACGGGGATTTTCCTCATGGAGCCCATTATGCCAGCGCCAGTACCCCCTTGGCAGGCCAATCTTGGCCGGCCAGGAGGGGGTAGGCCTGAAAAACCTCTATAAAATTAGGCGATTACCCCTATCTAATGGGGTTTGCTACAGTTAGACTATGCAGCTCTCGGCAGGTCTGCCGGGGGGGATCGGGCCCAGTCCCTCTCCGAGGGATCGAATAAAATTTTAAGGGAATTTATAACCAGTAAATCTGGTTGATGAAGACATAGTGGCTGGCTTTTGTATCTGGCTGTAAATTGGGTGACACCTCATTTTTTGCCGGCTTCGAAAGCAACAGCATTTATATAACTTAACCCTGTTACGGAGTACTCAGATGAAACGTCAGATGATTATTGGTCTTGTTGCCGGTTCGCTGTTCGCGTTCGCCGGCATGGCATTTGCCCAAGGTGCCCCGGCTGAAGCCGGCACCAAGGCTCCTGCCAAGGAAGCTCAAATGAAGAAGGAAACCACTAAAAAGGAAACCATGAAAAAAGAGACTCACAAGAAGTCTTCTTCTCACAAAAAGTCTCATTCAAGCAAGAAGAAAAAGACCGAAGCTCCTGCTGCGCATACCAAGTAAGTTCAGCGAGGAAATCGGCAGCTGCTACCCTATTGCGGCTGTCTGAATAAAAAGGCGCGGAGTGATCCGCGCCTTTTTTTACCCGAAATGATTGGGTTTTTAGCCACTATTCTTAGTATACGAAAAGCCATTGCGTAGGACCCCTACCACCACACCTTCCAGCACCAATGTTGGGTTATCAGCATCCACGATGAGGGGCTGGAATTCCCGGTTTTCCGGCATCAGCCAGACCTTCGAGCCTTTCAGCCGGTAGCGCTTTACCGTGACTTCATCCCCCACACGCGCCACCACAATCTGGCCGTTGTAGACATCCGGAGAGCGGTGCACCGCCAACAGATCACCGTCGAGGATACCGGCATCGCGCATGCTCATGCCTTGCACGCGTAGCAGGTAATGGGGTCTGGGATGGAAGATATCGGGATCGAGGCGGTAACGGCCCTCGATATGTTCCTGCGCCAGTATAGGACTGCCCGCCGCTACCCGGCCGACTACCGGGAGACCGGGAGGATCGGTAAGACGGATTCCCCGGGCAGCGCCGGGCAGTAATTCAATCATACCCTTTCGAGCCAGGGCCCGCAGATGGTCTTCCGCAGCATTGGCTGACTTGAACCCCAGTTTACGGGCGATCTCTACCCGGGTCGGCGGCATGCCCGTGTTTTCAATAACATCTTGAACAAGCTCAAGAATCTGCTGTTGCCGGTGTGTGAGTTCAGCCACAAATAGTGCCGATAAACTGTATTTAAATACAGTATATGTTTATTTGGCTTGTCGTCAAGAAAATAACCTGGCTAGGTTTTGGACATAATGTATCATCGGCAATCGAAGGCCTTCAAATCGTAGTCTATGGGCACGGGTAGAGCATTGAATTACGCTGCGCCGCTTTCAACTGTTAACGATTAACCGTACTCATATCTGGATATCGCTCTCCGGCAGAGCCAGGCCACGCGGGAAGCAGGCATCGATTTTACGCAGGTCTGCACTGCTCAGGTTTACATCGAGAGCAGTGACATTCTCCTCCAAATACTTGCGCTGCTTGGTACCTGGGATAGGAACGATGTCGTTTCCCTGATGCAGCAGCCAGCTGAGGGCCAGCTGGGATGGGCTCAGGTTCTTATTCCGGGCAATCTCTTGTACAAGCTGAACCAATTCCAGGTTTTTCTGGAAATTCGCGCCCTGGAAACGTGGGTGGTTGTGACGCCAGTCACCTTCCGGCAAATCCTCCGGTTTTTTGAAGCGTCCTGTCAGAAATCCACGCCCCAGAAGACTATAGGCCACAAAACCGATACCCAGCTCCCGCACTGTCGGCAGGATCTCGGCCTCGGGATCACGGCTCCAGAGGGAGTATTCCGTCTGCAGGGCACTGATGGGGTGGACCTTGTGGGCGCGCCTGATAGTGGCGGGTGCCGCTTCCGATAAACCCAGGTAGCGCACCTTGCCAGCCTTTACCAGTTCCGCCATGGCACCGACTGTCTCTTCGATGGGAACCTTGGTATCCACGCGGTGCTGGTAATACAGATCAATCTGAGTAATGCCCAGACGCTTGAGTGATGCATCACAGCAGGCGCGCACGTATTCCGGCCGGCCATTGACGCCCAGGAACTTGCCACCCGGGCTGCGCTGGTTACCGAATTTGGTAGCGATAATGACGCCGTCGCGCCGGCCTTTGAGGGCCTTGCCTACCAACTGCTCGTTGGTGAACGGGCCGTACATATCCGCGGTATCCAGGAAGTTGATGCCCTGATCCAGTGCCTGGTGGATGGTTGCGATGGACTCGCTTTCGCTGCCGCCCTTGTAGAAATCCGACATGCCCATGCAGCCGAGACCCAGGGCGGACACCGTTAGGCCCTGCCGGCCAAGTTTGCGCCGTGCAAGTTGTTGCACTGTTATCTCCGTCTATCTGAACTGGGAATCACAATACAATTCCCAAGAAGCAAGAATGGTCAAACGCGCCATCAACACTCGGTGACGTTGACCGCCAAGCCTCCCAGCGAGGTCTCTTTGTAGATACTGCGCATGTCCTGGCCGGTTTGGCGCATGGTGGCAATGACCTGATCGAGCGATACACGGTGTTGGCCGTCACCATGCTGGGCCAGGCGCGCAGCATTGATGGCTTTGACCGCGCCCATGGCATTGCGCTCGATACACGGGATCTGCACCAGGCCACCCACCGGGTCACAGGTCAGACCCAGGTTATGTTCCATGCCGATCTCGGCGGCATTTTCGATCTGACCATTGCTGCCACCCATGGCGGATACCAGGCCGCCGGCCGCCATGGAACAGGCCACGCCTACTTCTCCCTGACAACCCATCTCGGCGCCGGAGATGGAGGCATTCTGCTTGTACAAAATGCCTATAGCAGCCGCCGTCAGCAGATACCGCAGGATGCCTGCATCATCGGCGCCATCCACGAAACGCAGGTAATAATGTCCGACCGACGGAATGATGCCGGCCGCACCGTTGGTAGGTGCGGTCACCACCCGCCCGCCGGCGGCGTTTTCTTCGTTGACCGCCAGGGCCCACAGGTTCACCCAATCCATGGCATCCAGCGCCGTGGTCTTTTGTTGCCGGGAAAGGTCGCGGTACAACTTGGGTGCACGCCGTATGACATGCAGGCCGCCGGGCAGCTCGCCCGCTTCGCGTATGCCACGCTGCACACAAGCCTGCATCACCCGCCAGATCTTCAGCAGGCCTGCGCGGGTGTCTGCTTCGCTGCGCCAGGCCTTTTCATTTTCCAGCATGAGCTGGTCCATGCGTAAGGCGTGTTGGTCGCAGAGCGACAGTAATCCCTCAGCCGAGGTGATGGGGTATGGCAACTTAACTTCGGCTGCTGCGGCGTCACCTTCGTCATCGGCGCCGCGGATGATGAAACCGCCACCGATGGAATAGAACTCATCTATCAGAAGCGTCTTGCCAGCGGCGTCCAGCGCCGTGAATCGCAGGCCGTTGGAATGCTTGGGTAACACCTGATCCTTGTGGAACAGGAGGTTCATGGGCTCGTCAAATGCGATTTCCCGTTTGCCGAGCAGTTTTATCTTGCCGGAACTGCGAACGCGTGCCAGTCGTTGGTCGATGCTGTCCGGATCCACATCATCCGGAGTTTGCCCTTCTAGACCCAACAGTACAGCACGGTCCGTTCCATGGCCCTTGCCGGTCAATGCCAGTGAGCCGTAGAGCTGCGCCACGACCTGCACTGTGTCATCAAAAAGCTGCTTGCCCTCTAGATCCAAAAGGAACTGACGCGCCGCACGCATGGGGCCAACGGTATGCGAGCTGGACGGGCCGATACCGATCTTGAGCATATCGAAAACACTTATGGACATATGCGCGCTACTCTCACCCATCACCCAATGACAGCAGCGTGGTATTCCCGCCCACGGCCGCGGTGTTGATGGTCACGGTACGTTCCGTGGCAAAACGCAGCATGTAATGCGGCCCACCGGCTTTGGGTCCAGTGCCGGACAATCCCTGTCCGCCGAACGGCTGCACGCCCACCACCGCACCGATAATGTTGCGATTGATATACACATTACCCACGCGGATGCGGCGCTGGATATACTGCGCCTGGCTGTCGATGCGTGAATGCACGCCCAACGTCAGGCCATAGCCGGTGCGATTGATGCTGTCGATGACCGCATCCAGCTCGCCGGACTTGAAACGGATCACATGCAAAACCGGCCCAAACACCTCACGTTTCAGGATATCCAGCGATGGCAGTTCGACCGCCATGGGGGTCACATAAGTGCCGTTGGCACAATCAGTCGGCAGCTTGAGTTCGCGTAATACCTTGCCCTGGCTCTTGATCCACTCCTTGTGCTTCTCGAGTTCTTGCTTGGAGGCGGCATCGATCACCGGGCCGACGTCGGTGTCAATAAAAGCCGGGTCGCCGATGTGTAATTCATCCAGATAACCGCTCAGCACTTCGATGACTCGCGGCGCGATCTCCTCCTGCACGAACAGCACACGCAAAGCCGAACAGCGCTGCCCGGCGCTGTTGAAGGCGCTGGACACCACATCCAAAACCACTTGTTCCGGCAAGGCCGAGGAATCCACCAGCATGGCGTTTTGGCCGCCGGTTTCGGCGATCAGTGCCGGGATGATGCCGTCACGGTTGGCGAGCGTCTGGTGAATGACCTTGGCGGTCTCGGTGGAGCCGGTGAAGGCCACACCGGCGATGCGCGCATCCGCCACCGCATGCTGTCCCACCACCGAGCCGCGCCCCGGGATGAAGTGCAGCACGTCGCCCGGCACACCGGCGGCATGCAGCAAGCGCACCGCCTGTGCGCCGATCAGCGAAGTTTGTTCGGCCGGCTTGACCAGTACGGTATTGCCCGCCGCCAGCGTCGCGCTCATCTGGCCAGTGAAGATCGCCAGCGGAAAATTCCAGGGGCTGATGCATACGAACACGCCGCGACCCTGCAGCCACAGTTCGTTGGATTCTCCGGTAGGTCCCGGCAGGCGCTGCGGCTTGCCGAAATCCTCTTCGGCGCGTTCCGCATAGTAACGCAGGTAGTCCACCGCTTCGCGCACTTCGGACAGCGCATCGGGGATGGTCTTGCCGGCCTCGCGCACGCACAGCGCCATGAGCTCGGCGGTGTGTACCTCGAACAAGTCTGCGCCGCGGCGCAGGATGCGGGCGCGCTCCACAGCCGGCGTCATGTCCCAGCCAGGCTGCGCGGCGGCAGCCAAATCCACGGCCTTGCGGATGGTGTCGGCGTCTGCTTCGTAAATCAGGCCCACGGTCTGGCGAATGTCTGCGGGATTTAGCGAAGGCTTTTGTTTGCCGCCGAGCTCCTGGCCGCCGACGATGGGTTTGGCTGACCATTCACGCTGCATGGCTTTGTGCATGTTCTCCGCCAGCCGCGCGAGCACTGCCTCGTCGGTGAGATTCATGCCGCGCGAATTGCGCCGTTTGGCGCCGTAAATATCCGCCGGCAGCGGGATGCGCGGATGCGGTTTCACCGCCAGGGCTTCCACTTCCGCCACCGGGTCGGCGGCGATAGACGCCACCGGTACGTTCTCGTCAACGATACGGTTCACGAACGAAGTATTGGAACCGTTCTCCAGCAGACGCCTCACCAGATACGGGAGCAGGTCCTCGTGGCTGCCGACCGGCGCGTACACCCGGCAATTGACCCTGGATTTGTGTGCGCCCATGGCTTCGGCATACAGCTCTTCGCCCATGCCATGCAGGCGCTGGAATTCATATTCGGGATTATCGCCGGCCATCTCCAGCACGCTGGCGAGGGTATGGGCATTGTGCGTGGCGAACATGGGATACAACCGCTCGCGCGCTCCCAGCAGCTTGCGCGCACAGGCCAGATAAGCGACATCGGTGTTGGCTTTGCGGGTGAACACCGGATAACCCTCGAGACCGCGCTCCTGGGCGCGCTTGATCTCGCTATCCCAATATGCGCCTTTCACCAGACGTACCGGGATGCGGCGCTTGGCCTCCTGGGCCAGTGCCACCAGCCAGTCGATGACACGGATCCCGCGTTTCTGATATGACTGCACCGCCAGGCTGAAACCTTCCCAGCCTTTCAAGCTTGGCGAGCGGTACACTGCTTCGAAAAGGTCCAGCGAGAGATCCAGCCTGTCGGCTTCCTCCGCGTCCACCGTCATGCCCATGCCATGCTTGGCGGCGCGTTCCGCCAATGCCAGCAGCTTGGGTGCCAATTCCCGCATCACCCGTCCACGCTGCGCCAGCTCGTAACGCGGATGCAGCGCCGAAAGTTTCACGGAGATGCCGGGCGCCGCAAACACACCCATGTTTTTTTCTACACTCGCTCCGATGGCATCGATGGCGTAGGTATAGTCATCGAAATAGCGTTGCGCATCCCGCGCCGTGAGCGCCGCCTCTCCCAGCATGTCATAGGAATGCCGGTAGGCGTGGTTCTCCTGGCTGGCGGAGCGCTTGAGCGCTTCTTCGATGCTGCGCCCCATCACGAACTGATGGCCCATGATGCGCATCGCCTGGCGGAAGGCAGTGCGGATCATCGGTTCACCGACGCGGGTCACCAGTTTGGCCATATAACTGGAGAGGTTTTTCTCCACGCTCTGGTCAAGGGCGATGATTTTCCCGGTCAGCATCAGGCCCCAGGTGGACGCATTCACGAACATCGAGGGGCTAGCGCCCAGATGCTCCTCCCATTTGCCCGTCAACAGCTTGTCACGTATCAACTTGTCGGCGGTGTCGGCATCCGGGATGCGAAGCAGGGCTTCCGCCAGGCACATGAGCACCATGCCTTCCTGCGAGGACAGGTCATACTGGCGCAGGAACGCTTCCACGCCGCTCTTGGCCGAGCGGTTGCTGCGTACCGCCTTCACCAGCTGCGTGGCTTGCAGATGGATGCGCTGCCTGGCTGCTTCATCGAGTTTCGCCTGCGTCAGCAGGTCATTCACACAGCGGGTCTCGTCGGCGAGGTACAACTCGTTGATGGCGGCGCGCAGCGGCTCGAGTACCGGCGCCGCGCCTTCGAACACGAAAGCAGCATGCGGCACAGGTTGGGATTCAGCGGGCTGAGACATGCAGACTCCGGGCTATATGGGGATCGCCGGCCGAGCAGGCGCTGGCTACGGCATGAATCAGCGTATTTTACTGAATCGGCGCGGGAAATGCCTTGATTGACTAGGCTGAAACTGTGAGCCGTTGCGACCACAGGCGTGCATAGAACGGCCGGCATTGTTCTGCCAGACGTGACTGGAAGTCTGTCAGCTTGATGGCGCGGGCCTTATACGGCTCGAATCCGGTGGATCGCTCCACCGCCTGGTACCAGTTCTTGGCCCACACACCGTCGCTGCTCCTCGAACCCGCCGGCCAGTGGAGCATGCGTTCGCTGAATGTGATGCCCAAGCGCGTGCACAGGGCACGCAGCATGCCGGTCGGTTCTTTGAGGATGTCGGCCGCGTCCAGGATTAGCGGAGGTCTGCCCGATTGCCTGCAGACATGCTCGTAGATCCGTGCCTGCTGCTCGAAGCCCAATTCCCACAATGCCGCGTCCGGTCTGATCACGGTGAAAGAAGCCACCACTTCTTCGGGTGCGCGGATCAGGAAACAGTTCATCAATCCATCGAGCCAGTCCAACGGCATCTCGGGAAGTATGTGCTGGGTCATGTGCTTCTGGTACCAGATGGCTTTGCCGCCCGGTATCGGTCCCTTCAGCATTTCCGCCACTATCCGCCATTCGGTGGGTTGCGAGGCCATGACTTCTTCACGACCCGGATGTCGGGTGCCGGTTTTGAGGAGGTAATAGGCGTAGAACGGTTCGTCGGTGACAGCGGTGTCAGTACGATTCTCCCAGGCACGCATCATGGCCGTGGAGATGTTGCGCGGCCCGGACCACATGGCGATGCGCACACCGGCCATCATGCGCGTGGACCTTTCTGGCTCTCCTGTTGCATGAGTTGCATGTAAAGTTGCTGCAGACGCTGCACCATGGGACCGCGATTGCCGTCACTCACCCGGCGGCCATCGATCTCCGTGACCGGCACCAGGCCGGCGAAGGTGCCGGTGACGAAGGCTTCTTCGGCGCCGTACACGTCGGTGAGGCTGAAATCTTTTTCATACACTGGGATGTGCTGTTCACGGCACAGGCGAATGACATTCCCGCGAGTGATGCCGCCCAGACAATACTTGCCGGTCGAAGTCCACACTTCGCCCCTGCGCACGATGAAGAAATGCGTAGAGTTGCAGGTGGCCACGAAACCGTGCGGGTCGAGCATCAGGGCTTCATCGTAGCCGGCCTTGCTGGTCTGGATGCAGGCCAGGATGCAGTTCAACTTGGAATGGCTGTTGAGCTTTGGATCCTGCACGTCCGGAGGTCCGCGGCGCACATGCACAGTGAACAGGCGGACGCCCTGCTCCACGGTGACCGGCAGCGGCAGCTTGTACTCCGGGATGATGACCACGGTCGCAGGCGTGATGGTGAAGCGTGGATCCTGGTGTGGCGTGGACTTCACGCCGCGTGTCACCATCAGCCGTATGTGCACGCCATCGCGCATGTGGTTGGCGCGTAGCGTATCCAGTAACCGCGTGGTCAATTGTGCCCGTGTCAGGCCGATATCCATATCCAGCGCTTTCGCGCCTTCATATAGCCGGTCCAGATGCTGATTCAGAAACGGCAGGCCGCCGGCATGTACTCGCAGGCCTTCCCACACCCCATCGCCCAGAATGTAGCCGCTGTCGAACACCGAGACCTTGGCTTCGGCACGTGGGAACAACTCACCGTTAATGTTGATTTTGATGTCCGCATTGCGCGGATCCGGCTGATAATCGTGGGTACCTTTCGCCATCGATCTCTCCAAATACTGTGTTACGGCCGGCGTAGTCTAATAGCCAGGATGGATTATGACCATGAACCGGAGTCGTCTGGCTACAGTCCAAACACGCATGCGGCTATAGTACTGAATCCAAACACACATAGTTGTGCCTGGAAATCGATACCCAGATGCCCTACCCTAGCCTTGATTTCCATGGCCATGCGATAGCGCATGGACCTTGAACCTCGCAGTACAGGAGCTTCCAATGAAACTATTGCTCTCAGCGCTGGCATTGCTGCTGGCGACTGGCCCGTTATTCGCTGCCGATGCACCTCACCCCTTCAATGCCCATGATCTGGTGATGATGGATCGGGTCAACGATCCCCAGTTGTCACCGGATGGCTCCACAGTCGCATTTACGGTGCGTGAGACCGATTACGCCGCCAACAAGGGCATCACCAGCATATGGTTATTGAACCTGGAACAAACCGGCGCCAAACCACAGAAACTCCTGGAAGGCAGCGACCCACACTGGTCTACAGACGGCAAGTTTCTCTATTTCCTATCCTCGAAATCCGGCTCCAGCCAGCTGTGGCGCGTGGATGCCCCCGGCGACAATCCCCAGCAAGTCAGCAGTTATCCATTGGACATCAATAACTTCAAGATCTCCCCGGATAACCAACACGTCCTCGTGTCCATGGACGTGTTCACCGATTGCGGTGATCTCGCCTGCAGCAAGGCGCGACTGGATAAAAGAGCCGCGGACAAGGCCAGTGGCCGCCTCTATACCCAGCTTTTCATCCGTCATTGGGATACCTGGATGGATGGTCGCCGTTCACAGCTGTTCATGGCCGACATCGGTGCCGACGGCAAACTCGATGGCAGCCCGCTGTGGCTCACCCGCGGTCTGGATGGCGACATCCCTTCCAAGCCCGAGGGTGATGACAGCGAATACACATTCTCGCCGGATGGCAGGACTGTGTACTTCGATGTCAAGACCGGTGCCTCGATCCAGGCCTGGTCCACCAACTTCGACGTCTATGCGGTGCCGGCAGACGGTTCAGCAGCGCCAAAAGATCTGACCGCAGCCAACCAGGCCTGGGACGGCTATCCCTTGGCGTCACCGGACGGCAAGACGTTGTATTACCTGGCCATGAAGACCCCGGGGTTCGAAGCCGATCGCTTTGCGATCATGGCACTGGATATCGCTACCGGAAAGAAACACGAGGTTGATCCGCACTGGGACCGCAGCGCCGGTCCATTGCAGATCTCAGCCGATGGCAAGACTCTGTATACCGCCGCGGATGATTGGGGCAATCATGCCCTGTTTGCCGTGGATGTTAACAGCGGCACAGTCAGCAAGCTGGTGAGTGACGGTACAGTCACTGGATTTAATATGGTAGGAAGCCGCATGATCGTGGCGCGCCAGGATTTCAAGCATCCAACCGATCTGTATAGGGCAGATACTTCAGGCAAGAATTTCCACCCGATCACTTATTTCAACGCCGCGCGTCTCAAAGACATCCAGTTCGGTGACTGGCAGTGGTACACCTTCAAGGGCTGGCATGGCGACACCGTGCAAGGCTACGTGATGCAGCCGGTGGGCTACGTGGAGGGCAAGAAATATCCCGTGGCCTTCCTGATCCACGGCGGTCCGCAAGGCGCTTGGACCAACGACTTCCATTACCGCTGGAATCCGGAGACCTATGCGGGTCAGGGATTCGCGGTGGTGACGGTGAATTTCCACGGTTCCACCGGTTACGGCCAGGCCTTCACGGATGCCATATCCCAGCACTGGGGCGACCGCCCGCTGGAAGACCTCAAGAAAGGCTATGCAGCGGCGCTCAGGAAATATCCGTTCCTGGATGCCAACCGCGCCTGCGCTTTGGGCGCCAGCTACGGCGGTTACATGGTGTACTGGATCGCGGGCGTGTGGAACCAGCCTTGGAAATGCCTGGTGGATCACGACGGCGTGTTTGATGCGCGCATGATGTACTACGCCACCGACGAGTTATGGTTTGAAGAACATGAGAATGGCGGTACACAGTACGATCATCCGGCCAACTACGAAAAATTCAATCCGCTGGATCACGTGAAGGACTGGCGTGTTCCGATGCTCATCATTCATAGTGACCACGATTACCGCATACCCGAGACCCAGGGTTTCGGCGCGTTCACTGCACTGCAACGCCGCGGCATACCCAGCGAGCTGCTGACATTCCCGGATGAGAGCCATTTCGTGCAGAAGCCGCAGGACAGCATCCAATGGCACGCTACGGTGAAGGCCTGGCTGAAACGCTGGACTTCACTCGATAACACGAAATAGAGCGCATCAACATACAAAAGCAAACGGCGGCTACACAGCCGCCGTTTTCTTATAAGATTGTACTACCGCTTCCGACCCACAGCAGCCCTTGAGATCCGATCCAAACTCTATTCCGCCGACATGCTGGCCTGATCGCTCAATCGGTCAACTTGGACGCCTTTCACGAGGAGCCATAGCATAAATGATGCTTCGGCAATGATGCCGACAACTTCAATGTAGGGTAGCAGATGGATTGCGAGGAACGGTGACAGAAACATAAGCCATCCCAAACCGGAAAGCGCCATAAGCGCACCCAAAATTCGAGGAAGAAAGGTCGATTTGAAAATTAGGTAGCTGATGAGGAGATTGAACAATCCGAAAAACACCAAGTAGATGTACGACACCTGGATATTCAATTTGATACATATCAGTGCCAAAGCCTGCAACTGCTCCGTATTGAATACATTGAGGTACGGACTGCCCTCCAGGAGGACTAATGGGGCGACTAGAAAGAGATTACCAAAAGCCTGAATAGTGCATCCCACCAGGCTAAGGAACGCTGCGAGCAAGGAGATGGTCTTGCTCACAGGCTTGAATAAACCATAGAACAGAACCGTAACAGCGATGTATAAGGCGGTCGCAATGAGACCGACCGCCTCGCTCAACTCAAATAATCGCTCGTGCACCAAGATGTTGCTCGCTGTGGCCGCGGCGTCGTCAGGTACAACAATCCCGCTATTGATGAGCAAAGCTGGTATTGCCGTTAGAAAGTAAAGCAGATAAACAACACCGATAATCCGTGCCGTAGGACGCGATGATGCTTTCGTGATTCGGTCCGTCATGTCAGAACCTCTCTGATTGGCGAGCAGCGTGACCGTGCCGGCAATAGCCCCCGATGTCGATACCATATCACCTTGGCCTTAACGTCCGCTCTTGGCCGGATGAAGCACTTAATACCTGGCATCCGTGATTCTACTACTTCTACTTCTGCAGACGACCCAAAGGAGTCCTTCACAATCATGTGGGAATTATGATCTATAACCACACTTGATACATTTTGATTGCATGAGCTGATCGAACCAGTTGCCGTGCTGCACTTTAGTAAGCGCTAACCAGAACCAATGGGCACCGCAGTAAGGACATCGTATTGCTATTGCCGGATACGCAAAACTCGCGAGCTGTAAAGTTATTATGATCAGCAAAGCTGCCTGAAAGTGCCAGCTAGGAAGCAAATCTCTGAATCGCATTGCACCTATCATGGCAACGACACTAATCAATGTGCCCGTAGGCATGAGCCAGAACTTCCACCCTTGGCCAGTTCGGTACAGAACTGATTCTTCACGATTCATTAATAGACTCCGAACTACGGATTGCTAAGCGCATGGCCGACATAATCGCCAGGAGTAACTAGACATGAAGTCCATTCTTGGTTGCATGCAGCACTTAATACCCGGAATCCGTGATTATTTGCATCCCTAATTAAATGTCATTTTACTTTAATTGCAATTGCACTGGTTCTATCCCTTCGCCAGTGATTTGATAGTTTTTATAGGTATTCGTGTTTAATGTGATATAGATGCGAGTATCTTTGGGAAGAGCTAGATATTTTCCAGTAATAGAATCAATAAGCAGTTGTCCATCGAAATTGCCACAGTACAGATACAACACAAAATATCTGTCTCCAGGGAGGAAAGTGCTAAAATTTATATTAGAGCAATAATACGGCCCCTTAAATCCTATCCCTTGGGATAATGCTATTAAAGGTTTATTACCAATCAATAGATCTTGTGTCTTATTTTTCATAACGACTAGACGTACACCCTTCGCAGGGAGAATGTAATTGCTATAGTCTGACTGATCAAACGAATAGAAAGGTGATTTAATTGAATTAATAACTAAATGGTTATTGTATGGCTTGTTACCGCTTGGCTTTCCTATATCAAGAACTTGGCGGCCATTGTAATATTTTAACTGCAGATCCCCGACATCATTGGGTACCGAGAAATAGAGTCTCGCGTATTGATCGAAGAAGTAATTGAAAGCAGGGAATGGTTCATAAACTAGGCGTAGATTCCCAGTTTCCAGATCATACGCCCATAACTCACCCTTACTTGAGAATAGTTGTGCTCCGACCGAATTGTAATATTCATCTTTTATAAGATATATAACTTTTGAATCCTTCGACCATTGAAAATCCATATCATGAAAAAAAGACTCACCTATCGGTTTCTGTTTAAGGTTCTCAAATATTGATTTGACTGCGGTTACTTGTCGTACGTTCGGCGGTTCATGACTAATAATCATTAACTTGCCGTTTGTAACAACAGCAATATTCTTGTTATCCGGTGAAACTAGATAGTTATCGATTACACCTCTTAGAAGCGTTGGCGCTTCAGGATCAATTTGATTTGAATATTTTAGATCATTGCCTATTGAGTAGAAAAAATCAGTATCAGTTATAGCTTGGAATTCTGTCGGCTGAAAGTTAATGATATTTGAAGAGTTTGTATTGAACGAAACCCATGCTGAAAATAAAAGAGCCAAAGTAATTGGAATAAGAATTATTGCACTGATGATCACAAGAATTATTTTTACTCGTGTCATATACCATATCCTGATGATACGCGCGCGTTGCTATAAATATCCGCTTATGGCCGGAAGCGGACACACACATACCTTCACTTCCAATATAGACTCATTAAGAGTTCGCTATAAGTTCTTGATCACTGCATCCGCGAACTGGCTGGTCTTGACCTCTGTGGCATTTTGCATCTGCCGGGCAAAATCGTAAGTCACGATCCCGCTGGCCACGGTCTTGGCATAGGCCTTCTGAATCATCTCGGCCGCTTCGCGCCAGCCGATGTATTCCAGCATCATCACGCCGGAGAACAGCAGCGAGCCCGGATTGGCTTTGTCCTTTCCAGCGTGTTTAGGGGCCGTACCATGGGTAGCCTCGAACACTGCCAGGTAATCGCCGATGTTGGCGCCCGGCGCGATGCCCACACCGCCCACTTCGGCGGCTACCGCATCCGATAGATAATCGCCGTTGAGATTCGGCGTCGCCAGCACTGCATATTCGTCCGGTCTGAGCAGCATCTGCTGGAACATGATGTCGGCGATCATGTCCTTGATGATGATCTGCTTGCCGCTCTTGGGATTCTTGATCTGCATCCACGGGCCGCCGTCCAGCAGGGTCGCGCCGAACTCGTCCTTGGCCAGGTCGTAGCCCCACTGGCGGAACGCGCCCTCGGTGTACTTCATGATGTTGCCCTTGTGCACCAGGGTCACGGTGCTGCGGTTGTATTCGATGGCATGCTGGATGGCCTTGCGCACCAGGCGCTTGGTACCAAAGGCTGAAATGGGTTTTATGCCCAGGCCCGCATCCTCGAAGAACTTGGCGCCCAGTTCCTCGCGCAGGAACTTGGCGAGTTTCTTGTTCTTGTCGCTGCCGGCTTGATATTCGATACCGGCGTACACGTCCTCGGTGTTCTCGCGGAAGATGATCACATCGACTAGTTCCGGCCGCTTGAGGGGTGAGGGCACGCCCGGATAATGTTTAACCGGGCGCACGCAGGCATACAGGTCCAGGTCCTGGCGCAGGGTGACGTTCAGGGAACGGAAGCCGCCGCCGATGGGCGTAGTTAAAGGCCCTTTGATGGAGACCACCAGGTCCTTGATGGCCTGCAGGGTCTCATCCGGAAAGAAATTGCCCTCATACAGCTTCTGAGCCTTCTCACCCAGATAGATCTCGCACCAGTGGATCTTGCGCTTGCCCTGGTAGGCCTTGGCGACCGCCGCATCCCAGATCTTGAGCGATGCCGGCGTAATGTCGACGCCGATGCCGTCGCCTTCCACGTATCCGAGGATCGGATTGTTAGGGACATTGAGCTTGCCGTCTTTGATGGTGATCTTGGCGCCGCTGGCCGGCAGCTTGACGTGCTTGTAAGCCATGGATGTTCCTCTGGATTGTAGGAGCGGTGGTCTCCACCGCGATGCTCCGGTTCTCTTGTAGGAGTGTCGAAATCCGACACGATTATATAAATCCATCGCGGCGAGCATCACCGCTCCCACTTGAAATGGAAATGCGATTATACCGGAGTAGAAGAAAGCTTTGGACCTTGGAGTGCGAGCGTGCCCGAACGACACGGGATCTCGCCCATCACCACTTCATGTACTGGTAAAGACTTGCGATCCAGTTTCGCCGCCATCTCGTGGGTCGCCACCAGTTCGTACCCTTGTTTTTTCCAGCCCGCCAGCAATTGTTCGAATACCGGCATCAGCGCCATGCCTTCCAGTTCCGCATGCAAGGTATACAAATGCCCATGCACCGGCGCCCGCTCGGTCAGTTTCAAAAGATGTTGCGTCACATTCGCAACTGTGATGCCATCCACGCCCACCAGTTCATCCAGTGTCGGCAGCGTGCTCGGCAGCTGCGGCACCGTAAATGTCCGCCCACCCATGGACGGAAGGAACGGGTAGCTGCCGCGGGTATCGCTGGCATAGTCAAATCCGAACTGCTCCTGAAGTGCCAGCACATGCGCGTTGATCTGCCAGCCGGCAGCGCCGAAGGTCTTGGGTGCCTGACTGAAGACCACGCCGAAGCGCGCCACACATTTGCCGAATTCGCGCGCCGTCCAGTCGGCATCGCGGCGGGTCACGAAATCCTGCCAGCGGATATGATCCCAGGTATGGATGCCCACTTCGAAACCCGCATTCCGCACAGCGCGCATGGCTGCCGCGCCTTTTACGCCGATATCTGGCCCAGGTATCAGCGTCCCATACATTAGGGTCTTAAGGCCGTAATTGGCGGCGACGTTGGTGCGGAAAACCTTTTTAAGGAACCCCGGCCTTAGGATGCGCCGCAGGGCGCGGCCGGTGTTATCCGGCCCGAGACTGAACAGGAAAGTCGCCCGGGCCTTGTGTTTCTGCAGCATCGAAACCAGCTGCGGCACACCTTCCAGCGTACCGCGCAGGGTGTCCACATCGATCTTGAGGCCGATCTGATTTTTCATTCCGTAATGTATGTCAGTTCGCGGGCCTTGGCCTGGATTTCCGGCGAAGCAGGCAGTGCACCGCTGGCCAATGCATCGACGAGTTTATCCCTGACGCGCATGCGCAGAGCATACAGCGCCAGGCCCATCTGATGCGCTACATAGATCAGGAGTTTGCGCTCATCAGCGGCGTAATGCTCTCCAGGCCGGTTGGCACATACCAGCACGCCTTGCAAGTCACCCAAAGCTATCATGGGAAACACATAACCATCCGTGCCCAAAGCACTATGGATATCCGAAAGATCGGTTACTTTCTGCTCGGAGCGGGCCGCGACAAATGCGGGATCATCGATACCAACTGATGCAGGATAAACGATCTCACCCCCCTGATTTACACATACATTATCCTTGCCTTTGCGTTCATAGATGGCGCAGCTGAGTGTTCCCAACAGCCGGGGGATTTCGCCTACAGCGGCTTTATACAGATGGTCTGCTTGTTCATATTTCCCGCAGTGCCGCGCGAAGAGACGCAGTGCTTTCTCTGCCAGATACTTTTTCCTAAAGAAAACCTGATCCACGATGCGTTCAGCATAGACCCGTATACGGCTAAGCACGATACCCAGAGACAGTGGAACAATAATCTGAAGAAGCAAGCTTGCATTAGTACCCAGAGCCGCATGCTGAGCAAGGGCGTTGACGGCGGCTAGCACGCCAACCACCAGAGCAATCATGCCGCCATATACAAGCGTACGGTCAATGACTACCGAGACATCCACTACTTTATGACGCAATACAGTGTATGCGAAGCCGGACATGCAGAGCACAAACAATATGCTTTGGACAACTGCATTAGTCGCTATATTGAAAATAAATGTATTGCTGACAAATATGCCAGCCAACAAAGTTGCAGTGCTCAGTAATAGCCAGCGAATCTGTGGCCGCTGTGCGAGCGTGGCATGGCTATAACTCAGTGACAGCAGCACGGCGGGAATCAGATAACCAGCCGTGAATACCACGCCATATTTGGGTTGCACGAGTCCGGCCCATCCATAGAGTACGTAGGTAACCGGTCCGCCGATCATCACGATCACTCCTGCAGTCAGTACCAGGACGAAAGCACTGCGCACCAGCATCAGCATGCGCGCCGTCAGTATCATGCCGACCAGGGACTCGATCATCAGATAAAAAGCGATGCGTGCCAGTGTATAACTCACAACAGCACTGACCTGTATAGTCAAGCCCGCGATACCTTCTAGACCCACTCCGCTGACTGCGAACCCTAACAGAAAGAATGTCAGCCACCACGTCATATATCGAGCGGCTTGACCTTGGCCGCGCCAAAGAGCAAGCAACGCGAGTAGACCCATCAACCAATAAAATACAGTGATGGCCCAGTACGCAATCTGTACGCGCTGGCTTACTCCGAGATTGACCGTGGTAATCGGTACACTGAAATCGTGCTCATTTCTTTGGATGATAATGTGATAGATGGGACCGGCCGGCAGGTTTATCTGCAGATTGAAATTGGTTAGAGCTGCGCGGTCCAACCGATCCAAAGCCGGCAGATCGATGCGATCGCCCGCCTGGATGCCTGCAGGCAGGGCAAAACCTGGCGTTGGTTGTATCACCGCAGTACGTGCATCTACGACTGTGACAGAGAATGGAAACCCAAAGGTATGGAATTTTGTCCAGCTGGCAATCGCACAAAACGTTACTAAGAATGCGGATATTATTATTCGTCTCGTGAAACGACTTTGCATGACTGTGACCTCCCTTACAATCTCTCAGCAAGCACATCAATTCTATTAATTAGAAGCTCGACTTACAGTACAACATTTGAATCACATGTTGTGTATACAGAGGATTAATACGTGGTATTTGCGCAATAGTTCGAAATATTAGAAGTAATTATCTGTGATACATTTTTATCGTATATGGTCTGATTACGAGTGTTAAAATTGACCACAACTGCTTTGATAACTATGTGTGATGAATATTTTGCATTAACTACAGATTGCTCATGTGAAATCCACTGGGAGTATTGAACTGGCCAAGTGGGATATATGGTATAAGCCTTACCTGGGATAAATGGACCATCTAAATTAAGCAGACGCATACGACCAACAGAACCCTTACTCCCGCAAGATGCCGTTTGCAACATAACTGAATTAATTTTTTCATCACCGGTAATTATTAAAGAAACTTCCATTCGAGTGCCATATAAAACATGTGGGTTATTCCATGATGTGTCATAGATCAATAGTGGTACATTCCTAGCTTTCCCGTCTGTCATTAAAGCAGAATAGTTTTCTTTGACATTCATACAGGCGTATAACACAACAGGTAATGTGATGATGCAAAGAAATCGAATCATTTTTACCTTCATAAAGTTCTAGAACTTAGACACATTACTCTACTAAGCCACGCGCTTCTGTCACATGTCCACGGTAGAACTCGAATATTTTCCTGAGCGCGGTCTTCATGCCGACTTTCGGTTCCCAGCCCAGTTCCTTGCGGGTGTGGTCCACGTTGGGCAGGCGGTTTTCCACGTCCTGGTAGCCCTTGCCGTAGTAGTCGTCGGCTTTCACGTCGATGAGTTTCACTTTCCGGGCCGATTCGGCGTATTCCGGCATGCTGTTGGCGATCTCCAGCATCATGTCGGCCAGTTCCTTGACCGAGTGGCTGTTTTTGGGATTGCCGATGTTGTAGATGCGGCTGCTGGTGGCGCCGTCCTTGTTCTCGATGATCTTCATGAGCGCATCGATGCCGTCATCGATATAGGTATAGGCGCGCTTGCGGGCGCCGCCGTCCACCAGCTTGATGTTCTCGCCGCGCACGATCTGTCCCAGGAACTGGGTCACCACCCGCGAACTGCCCTCCTTGGGCGTATAGATGGAATCCAGTCCCGGGCCGATCCAGTTGAAGGGCCGGAACAGGGTGAAATCCAGTTTCTCCTTGGCACCGTAGCCCCAGATGACGCGGTCCATGAGCTGCTTGGAGCAACTGTAGATCCAGCGTTGCATAGGGATCGGCCCGAGGATGAGTTCCGAGGTATAGGGATCGAAGCCGTCATCGCGGCACATGCCGTAGACCTCGGAGGTGGACGGGAACAGCACGCGCTTCCGGTATTTCACGCACTGCCGCACGATCGGCAGATTAGCCTCGAAATCCAGTTCGAACACCCGCAGCGGATCCTGCACATAGGTCGCGGGCGTGGCGATGGCCACCAGCGGCAACACCACGTCGCACTTGCGCACGTGGTACTCCACCCACTCCTTGTTGATGGTGATGTCGCCTTCGAAGAAGTTGAAGCGCCGGTTGCCGAGCAGGTCAGTCACACGGTCCGTGAACATGTCCATGCCGTGAACTTCCCAGTCGGTGGTCTCGATGATGCGTTTGCTCAGGTGATGGCCGATGAAGCCGTTCACACCCAGGATGAGGATCTTTTTCACACTCAGTCTCCCAAAGAAAGAGATTTATTTCCGAAATCTTCCGCCAGGTGCGCCGCATCCATGGTCGTACCGCTCAATTCAAGGATCACAGCCTCCAGGCGCTTGCCGTCGCCGCAGTCCGCATAACAGCGGCCCTGCTCTACGTATAGGATTGGCTTGTCATGGCGCGCAGCCTCACCGGCGTAATGGCTGTGGAGGATGCGCAGCCGCTTGCCGTCGCAGACGCTGAAAGCGCCCGGATACGGCGGTGCCACGGCGCGAATGAGATTATGGACCGCCTGTGCCGGCTGCCGCCAATCGATGCGTCCGTCTTCCGGACCACGGCGGCCGAAATAACTGCCGGCCTTCAGGTCCAGCTTGATGCGCGGCGCAGTCCCTTTGATCAGGGCCGGCAGGCTGCGGTCCAACACCAGCTCCGCCGCCACTGTCACCTTGTTGAATACTTCGATGGCGGTGTCATCCGGCAGGATCGGCACCGCCTGCTGGTCCACCAGATCGCCGGCGTCCGGTTTCGCCTCCATGTAATGCAGGCTGGCGCCGGTCTTGCGTTCGCCATGGATGATGGCCCAGTTGATGGGCACCCGTCCGCGGTATTTGGGCAGCAGTGAACCGTGCATGTTGAGGGCACCGTGCCGCGGGATGCGCAGCAGCGTCTCATTAAGCATGAAGCGGTAATAGAAAGAAAATAGAAAATCCGGCTTGGCAGCTTGCAGGCGTTCCACCAGTTCCGCGCCACCGGGCCGCTCCGGCGTAATCACCGGGATGCGATTCAGTTCCGCGAGCCGTCGGACACTGCCGAACCAGACGTTCTCGCGCGGATCGTCATCATGGGTGACCACCAGCGCTATCTTGACGCCGTGTGCCAGCAGTACCGATAGACAGCGGACTCCGACGTTGTGGTAGGCGAAGACGACCGCGCTAGACATTCGACGATTTCTTTTCCAGGATCGCGCGTACTAGGTAACGTGGCCGGCGCTGTACCTCCTGGTAGATGCGTCCGATGTATTCTCCCAGCAGGCCGATGCCGAACAGCAGAATGCCGATGAAGAAGAACACGATGGCGAACAGTGTGAATACGCCCTCGACCGTACCCTGTGGATACAGGATGCGGTACACCATGATGTAGACGAACAGCAGCAGCGAGGCGCCGGCGATGAGCACGCCGACGAACGAGAACACCTGTAGCGGCACCACCGAGAAACCGGTAACCAGGTCGAAGTTCAGGCGGATGAGCTTGTAGAGTGAATACTTGGAACGGCCCGCCTTGCGCTCATCGTGCTCGACCTCGACTTCCACCGGCTTGAGCGCATATAGATATGCTAATGCCGGTATGAAGGTGTTGATCTCGCTGGTGCTGTTGATGGCGTCTACCACATGGCGCGCGTAGGCGCGCAACATGCAGCCCTGGTCAGTCATCTTGACCTTGGTGATGCGCTCCCGCAGCCGGTTCATCAGGCGCGAGGCCAGTTTGCGCCAGGCCACGTCGCGACGCTTGCGCCGGATGGTGCCCACGTAGTCGTAGCCTTCGTCCATTTTCCTGAGCAGGCTGCCGACCTCTTCCGGTGGATTCTGCAGGTCCGCATCCAGGGTGATGATGCGTTCGCCGCGGCTGGCGCTGAAACCTGCAAGGATGGCGGCGTGCTGGCCGAAGTTGCTCTGCAGCAGCACCACCCGGGTGTGGTTCGGGCGGCGCTTGAACTGCTCGGCCAGCAGTGCCGCGGAGCGGTCGCTGCTGCCGTCGTCAACGAACACGCATTCATAGCTGCGGCCAAGGGCATCCATGGCCGGGTACAGGCGCGTAAACAGGGCCGGCAGGGACTCCTGTTCGTTGTAGACCGGGATGACCACCGAGACTTCCGGTTTACGGGATCGTTTTGCTTTCGCCATCACAACTTCTCCAGAGATTAAGCCGTTCGCAGGCACTCGCCCAACGTCACACACACACGCTCCACATCGGACAGGGCCATGGTTGGAAACAATGGCAGTGTCACGGTCTCGCGGCCGATGCGTTCGGCGTTCGGAAAGCGCCCCTCAGGGTAACCCATGTTTTTATACAGCGTGAACTGGTTGAGGGCCTGATAGTGGATGCCGAGGCCGATGCCGCGCTTGTGCATGCGTTCCCGCAAGGTCTTGCGGTCCGGGCAGGCCTTACTGTAGTGCGGCAGCAGCGTGAACATGTGCCAGCTATGGCCCTGATCGCCGCGCGCCGGCACCACGCCCAGTTTCTCATCGCCCAGCAGTTCGAAATAACGGTAAGCCAGCTGACGGCGCTTGCGGTTGAACTCATCCAGGCGCTGCAACTGCCCCAGGCCTACGCTTGCGGCCACATCGGTCATGTTGTGCTTGCTGGCGGCGCGCGTCACATCCATGCTGCCGTCCGGAAACTTGGTGATGCCGTGGAAACGCAGGATCTCCAGCATCTTGGCTTCTTCCACACTGGCCAGCGACACGGCCCCGCCTTCGATGGTGGTGAGATTCTTGTTGGCGTGGAAGCTGAACACCACCAAATCGCCGAAAGAACCCAGCTTGCGTCCCTTATATAAGGCGCCGATGGCTTGGGCAGCATCCTCCACTACCCGCAAGCCGTGCCGTTTGGCCAGTGCATACACGCCATCCAGGTCCGCGGCCAGACCATTCAGATGCACCGGCATGATGGCGCGGGTCTTCGGAGTCACGGCGGCGGCGGCCTGGTCCAGCAGCAAGCTGCGGGACCTCAGGTCCACATCCACCAGCACCGGCTTCGCGCCCAGGCGCACCACCACATTGGCGGTGGCGGCGAAGGTCATGGCCGGCACGATCACTTCGTCACCGGGGCCTATGCCGCAGACCACCAACGCTTCTTCCATGGCGCCGGTGGCATGCAGGAAAGCGCGTACCTGACGCTGGCCGCCCAGGTAGTCGGCCAGGCCACGCTCGAACTGCTCGACCTTAGGACCGGTGGTGATCCAGCCGGAGCGCAGCACATCGCCGACAGCCTCGATGGTCTGTTCATCGATCGTCGGACGTGTGAATGGCAGATACTCGTTCATAACATGCTCATAATTATTGACACTTCTCAAATTGCAGTTGTGCCGACTCTAAGCATCAAGAAATATACAGCGGGCTTCCGCGCCCGCACGGCAGGTGACTTTCCTGTTTACTCGCCCCATCCATGGGTCTCGCCCTTCGGGCCTGCCTTGCGGCAGTTCAAATTTGTTCCCTACAAATTTGTCGGCAAAAGTCACCAAAACCATTCACCCGAAGCGCGGGCCGCCGAAGCGGCTGCTACCCAGCGCACTTCCCTCGCTACGGAGTCTCGCCGACAGGCCATTCCTGGCCTGACGGTGAGAGCGCTGACTTCCTGTCCGCGCCCCTGCGGGCTATGCCTTTCTCGGTTCAGTGGCCGCTACCGGCATCCATGCCTCCCGCGGCATTTGCACATCCCTGTACAGCACTCACTCGCGCTACGGATGGGGAAAACAACAGGCTCGACGTTAAGCATGTCTTTATTCTTGAATACCCGTGGATTCCGCCAAGCGCGCAGCGCCCGGAGGTAAAAGCCTGCGCAGCAGGCCGGGGCGAGGGATCGCCCTGGCCGTGTGACCGGCACAGGGATGTGCCGTGAGCGCGGCTCCGAGGACGCGAGCAGCGAGGGAACGCGCCCTACATCGCATTGTCCCCAATGCAATGTGGGGCAAGCTCGGAACCCCCGGGGCGGTTTTCTTTCGTCCATTTCTTTGTCCGTACAAAGAAATGGACCTGCCGCGCGGGCGCGGAAGCCCGCACTCAATGTACACGGCCATGGGCCGCACATAATATAACCACTACCCACGTGCCACCAGGTACACACCCACGATGATCACGGCGATGCCCGTCAAGCGCATGGCGCCCAGCGACTCGCCCAGAAACATCCAGGCCACGACAGCTGTCACCACGTAACCCAGGGACAGCATGGGATAGGCGATGCTGACCTGCACCCGCGACAGCGCCAGGATCCACACCACCACACTCACCACGTAGCAGACTAGCCCGCCGAGGATGTGCGGCTCGAACGCCAACTTCCAGCCAGCGCTCACAATACTCTGGAACTGCAATTGGATGATGCCCATGTGGCGCACACCGGCTTTGAGCAGCAGCTGGGCGGCTGCGTTCAGCAGCACGCCGGTGATCACCAGCAGGAAACTGACGAGGTTCATGGTTTTCTCACTGCGATGCGCACAGGATCCTTAGCTATGACTTGCATGGGTACACCCTTCTTTTCCAGTAGTTGATAAGTATCCGTGGTCATCACTGCCAGCGCCTGGGGATCGCTGTGCCAGAGTTTTATGAAGCTATCCACGTCCGGGATCCATTTCTGCGGTTCACGGCTGATGCCGAATGCCAGCTCGCCCTGGTAAGCCACCAGGGTCAGGGTGCGCTTTAGATAGAACGGCAGCGACTGCTGGTAATCATCGATACTGTAGAACGGGATGTCCGGCTGGTTATAGGCGCTTATCTGTTTAGCCAACGAGTGGCCGGAATAAATCGGCGAGAGCACTTGCGCACCGGTTGTGACGATCTGGATGGAGAGGAACAGTCCGGCGCTTATCAGTGCCATAGAGGTGCCGACGAAGCGGAAATAGGCCATGAAGAAACCGATGATGCCTGCCATCAGCAGCAGCCCGCATCCCGCCACCATCCACGGCAGAATCGCCTGATAAAGCTGCAGCGAGATATTGCCGCCATCCTTCTGGATCAGCGGTGTCAGCCACAGGGCCACAATCGCCATCAGCATGCAGATAAGCGCCGTGATGAGCGCGTCACTGCGACGGCGCTCCGCCAACTCGCGCCCGACTAGCAAGGCCAGCGCTGGAACGATCGGCAGGATGTAGCTCGCCAGCTTGGAATCCGAGAACGAGAAGAATACAAACACCAGTACACACCAGGTCCAAAGGAACAGCACGTTATTGAAGCCGGCGGGCCGTTCAATGGATGCAGCACGTATCGGCAGATGCACCACGGAACGTACGAACTGCGGCCACCAGGGCAACAGTCCCAACAGCAGGATTGGGATGAAATACCACCAGGCGCCATAGCGGTGCGCCTCCGGCGTCAGGAAGCGGTAGAAATGCTCATACACGAAAAAGTGGAAGAAGAAATCCGGGTTGCGCAGGCTCACCACCACAAACCAGGGTACCGCGATAACCAGGAATATCACTACCCCTCCATACCAGTGCAGTTGTCTCCAGCGCTTCCAGTCGCGGGTGATCAATGTATAGATGACAAATACCGTGCCCGGCAGCACCACGGCTTCCAGTCCCTTGCTCAACATGCCGAGCGCCGCCGCCGCCCAGGCGAGGTACATCCAACCGCGGCGCGCACGGATGTTATCCACATCTGCATTCTTCATCGCCAACAGGAAAGCAAATATGGACATACACATAAAGAAACTCACGCCCATGTCCAGAGTGTTGAAATGCCCCATGACGATGTAATAGAGGCTGCTACCCAGCAGCAAGGCTGCGCACCAGCCGGTCCGGCGGTCGAATAGCCGCCACCCCACCCAGGCAGTCATGAGCACACCCATGAATCCAGTGAGCGCGGTCCACAGTCGCGAGCTCCAGTTGGAGTCACCGAACAGCGTATAGGCGACCGCCGTGGTCCAGTATTGCAGCGCGGGTTTTTCAAAATATTTGAGGCCGTCGAGCCGTGGTGTCACCCAGTCACCGGTCGCCAGCATCTCGCGGGGGATTTCCGCATAGCGGCCTTCGTCGGTCTGAAACAGATCACGGTATTGCAGATTGGCGAACCAAAGGATGCCGAAACAGACGACTGCCAGGAGGATTTGCACGCGCGTGGTGTTGAGCATTGGGATATTGGGGAATCGCGTGGAAACAGGCGCAAATTATATAGGAAGCACCCGAAAAAACCCGCCGTCGACACAGCCTACCATCGCATGGTTTATTTATCAGTGTTGGCAGCGATCCGCGCCCAGGTACTGAGTGTTTGGGCATCTTCAAGTATCTCGGCGGGCACCTCGTAATAACGGTGCAGTTCCTGCCGGCCCTTGGGGTTGAACGGGCGGCTGCCGGCGCGTATATAGGCAGCTCGACTAGTCGCGTCGGTGCGTAGAAACAATGCGCCCTTGTATACGATCCCGAAAAATGTTCCGCCCAGATACAGGCCGTGGCCGCCGAACATCGGACGCACTTTCAGCGCGCGGTAATCTGCAAGCTGTTCTAATACATAGTCCAGGAACGAATCTTCGGTCACCGAACAGCGCCCTTCAGCCGCGCAATGGCGCCGGCATGCCGGTTTCGCGGTAACGGCGATAATCGGACAGGATCAGCGCGTGATCGAAGGCGAGCTTGGGTAGAGTCATCGGGTCAGTCACGGAAACCCTGCCGGCATCATCGCCCGCCTTGGGTTGGCCGTCAGACTCAGCCACATACACGGCGCTCACCGTGTGACCACGGCTGTCGCGCGCCGGATTCGAATAACAACCCAGCAACGCTTTAAGTCTCACCTGGAGTCCGGTCTCCTCGCGAGCTTCGCGTACCGCGGCCTGCTCGAGGGTCTCGCCCACATCCACGAACCCGCCCGGCAGTGCCCAGCCATGGGGTGGATTGCGCCGTTCGATCAACACGATCGGCCTTCCCGGCTGATCACTAAGTTCGATGATCAGATCAACAGCGATGAGTGGGGTGACGGGGCGCGGCATCTCGATCACTTGCCCCGCAACAGTGAACGCAGTGCGCGATTGGCCGCTTTCAGATCAAACCGCTCCGCGTTCCAGTCTTTGCCTGCCCAACGGCGCATCTCACGATGCCGTGGATGGCGCGGGATGGCAAGTGCTGTCAGTATTTCTTCATAGCCCGGTGGGCCACCGCAATCCTCCGGGGGGCCGGCACGTGCGCCATCGAGGCATAGGGGATGCAGAGGAGCCGCCGCAACGGGCTCGATCTTTTCCACCCGGATGTCGTGCACCCAGTTGTCGCCAAAATCATAGCTGTATGAAAAACGTGCGCCCTCCTCAAGCTTGAGAGCTTCCAGCATTACAGTGGCTTCATCAATCAGTTGTTCCGGCGCATCCTCGTAAAGTGGACCGTAGCGGCGTCCACTGATGAAGTACTCGTGCAGATGCGAATCGCTCCAGCCCATGGCCGTCTGAATGGCGTCATGCAAATCCGCCAGCGTGGCAGCGGACCGTATGCGCAGGCGCCGCCATACCGGAGGTTCGATGTATTGCAATTGCACCCGGATTTCAAAAACTTCGGACATCATATTTGATTTTGCGGGCCGAGGCCTTCGCAAACTGTGTTTCCTGCCACTTTCCGCGAATCCGCATCTCTGCTCCTCGCTTGCTTCATGCCGTATCACTCAGATTTGCCAGAAATGCCCGCAAGTTCATTATGCGGATACTTCGGTATTCACCCAATGCCAGCATCGCTTTATCTCCGGTCACGATAACTTCCGCCCTGCCCGCAAGTGCGCATTCGAGTACACGATTATCGGGTTCATCACGCAATATTTTGAGCCTGTGCCCAGGTTCGACGAGTTGCGCGAGGTCCGCCAGAAATACGGCTATGCGCGCCAATTCCTCCGGTTCACGGCTGAATTTGCGCGCCAACACATCCAGCACCTCGTGAATGAGCGGTTTTGAGATGACAAGCTGCACCCGTCCTTCGACGACGGCAGTCACTGCGGTCTCCGCACTGCCGCCTGGCAGGGTCAGCGCCGAGATAAAGATGTTGGTATCGTATACAGCCTTCACCGGCCTAAGTAGCGCGCAAGATCGCGCTGGCTGAGGATGCCTTTTTCGCGCGCCTTGCGTTGCCAGAATCCCTGCAAGGTTTTGAGTTCACCCTTGAGACGCTCAGCGCGCGCTGCACGCAGCGCCTCCTGAACCACGGCGCTCAGCGTCTTGCCCTCGGCTTCAGCCTGCTGTTCTGCCTCGCGTGCAAGATCAGGTGGTAGAGAGATGGTTTTCTTCAGAGCACCGGCCATAAATCACCATGAATAGTATGAAATAGTATGACCAATATACGCGTTTAACCCGGCGCCTTCAATGCTGCTCCAGGGTCTCGCCCACATCCACGAACCCGCCCGGCAGTGCCCAGCCATGGGGTGGATTGCGCCGTTCGATCAACACGATCGGCCTTCCCGGCTGATCACTAAGTTCGATGATCAGATCAACAGCGATGAGTGGGGTGCTGGGTCTAGGCATACATTACATTGAGTAGTTGCTGGGAAGTTTAACCCACAGTCATTCAAAATCCCTGCTTGAAGCGATGAATCAATCGGCGGGATTTCTTGTCAGGACGTTTGGCGGGTGCGGGACTCGCCAAGGCTGCAAGTTTACGCAGTTTCGCATGCTGTGCTCGGGTTTCGCGACTGACCGCCGTTTCTTCATAAAGCCGTTGCGCGATCAAAGCGGATCCGCGCTTCGATGACAGTTCGCGCACTACCACCACATAACGCTCGTGGCCGCGAGTGATCTCAAGCTGGTCGCCGATGCGAAGTTCGTGGGCAGGTTTCACACGCGCACCGTTCACATGCACCTTGCCGCCGCTCACAGCCGACGTTGCCAGGCTGCGGGTCTTGAAAAAGCGCGCGCACCACAACCATTTATCCAGCCGTGGACGCAGCTCAGTATCAACATGTTTCATGCCCATAGGTTCATCAGCTACAGCTTGTTTTGGAAAATATGACATACCCCGGTTATCGCAGGCTGGTATAATTCCACGCTTCCCACCTCCCCGTATACCGGAACCCGCCGTGAAACAGGCCATGCTCGCGCATCTACGCAAAGAAATCGCCGGTCTGCAGGCCGCCGGTCTCTACAAGGCCGAGCGCGTCATCACCACGCCGCAGCAGGCGGTTATCCGGGTAAGCGGCGGTAATGAAGTCATCAATTTCTGCGCCAACAACTATCTGGGTCTGGCTGACCATCCGGAACTGATAAAAGCCGCACAGGCGGCGCTCTCAGAATACGGCTACGGCATGTCCTCGGTGCGTTTCATCTGCGGTACGCAGACTATCCACAAGGAACTGGAAGCGCGGCTCTCGAAATTCCTCGGCACCGACGACACCATCCTGTATTCCTCCTGCTTCGACGCCAACGGCGGCCTGTTCGAGACGCTGCTGGATGAACAGGATGCGGTTATCAGCGACGCGCTCAACCATGCCAGCATCATCGACGGCGTCCGCCTGTGCAAGGCCAAGCGCCTGCGCTACAACAACAACGACATGTCCGATCTGGAAGCCCGGCTCAAGGAAGCCGCGGGTTGCCGCTTCCGTCTGGTCGCCACCGACGGCGTGTTCTCCATGGACGGCATCATCGCCAACCTCCAGGGTATCTGCGACCTGGCCGACAAATATGACGCGCTGGTGATGGTGGATGATTCCCACGCGGTGGGCTTCATGGGCGAACACGGCCGCGGCAGCCATGAGTTTCGTGGTGTCATGGGACGCGTGGACATCCTCACCGGCACGCTTGGCAAAGCCCTGGGCGGCGCTTCCGGCGGTTACACCTCCGGCCACAAGGAGATCATCGAATGGCTGCGGCAGCGCTCGCGACCTTATCTGTTTTCCAATACCCTGGCGCCGGTGATCACCGCCACCTCCATCAAGGTCCTGGACCTGTTGGAGAAAGGCGGCGCGCTGCGCCAGAAGCTGCATGACAACAGCCGGTATTTCCGCAGCGCCGTGCACAAGCTCGGCTTCACCCTGGCAGGCGCCGACCATCCCATCATCCCGGTGATGCTCGGCGATGCCAAACTCGCCAAAGGCATGGCGGATGCATTGCTCAATGAAGGCATCTATGTGATCGGTTTCTCATTTCCGGTGGTGCCGCAAGGCGCGGCCCGTATCCGCGTGCAGATGTCCGCTGCTCATAAGAAAGCCCATCTGGACAAAGCCATCGCCGCGTTTGCGAAGGTTGGAAAGAAACTGGGCGTGATTAAGTAGGAGCGGCCGTACCGGCCGCGATTTTCGTGGCGGACACCGCCACTCCTACAACTGATATTTTGCGGCAGGCAGCAGATCAATTTTGGAGACAAGCAATGAAAGCATTGGTAAAAGCAAAAGCAGAACAGGGCATCTGGCTGCAGGATATGCCCAAACCCAAGATCGGCCCCAATGATCTGCTCATCAAGATCAAGAAGACCGCCATCTGCGGTACCGACATCCATATCTATAACTGGGATGCCTGGGCGCAGAAGACCATCCCCGTGCCCATGACCGTGGGCCATGAATTCGTGGGTGTGGTGGCGGAGATCGGCGACGAGGTGCAGGGTTTCAAGATCGGCCAGCGGGTCTCCGGCGAAGGCCATATCACCTGCGGCCACTGCCGCAATTGCCGCGCCGGACGCCGGCACCTGTGCCGCAACACCGTGGGCGTGGGCGTGAACCGGCCCGGCTGCTTCGCCGAGTACCTGGCGATCCCCGCCGTCAATGCCTATCCGCTGCCGGACGCCATCACCGATGACATCGCCGCCTTCCTGGATCCCTTCGGCAACGCCACACACACCGCGCTGTCATTCGATCTGGTGGGCGAAGACGTGCTCATCACCGGCGCCGGTCCCATCGGCTGCATGGCTGTGGCTATCGCCAAACACGTGGGCGCGCGTTATGTAGTTATCACCGACGTCAACGATTACCGGCTGGCACTGGCCAACAAGATGGGCGCTACCCGCAGTGTCAATGTCCAGAAACAGAAACTTGAAGACGTGATGCAAGAACTGGGGATGAAAGAAGGCTTCGACGTGGGCATGGAGATGTCCGGCAACCCCCAGGCATTGCGCCAGATGCTGGCCAACATGGCCCACGGCGGCAAAGTCGCGCTGCTGGGGCTGCCGCCGGCCGAAGTGGCCATCGACTGGAACCAGGTGATCTTCAAGGGCCTGATCATGAAAGGCATCTATGGCCGCGAGATGTTCGAGACCTGGTACAAGATGGCGGCCATGCTGCAGAGCGGACTAGATCTCACCCCGGTGCTCACCCATCATTTCCCCATCGGTGACTTTCAGAAAGGTTTCGACGTTATGCGCTCGGGACAATCCGGCAAAGTAGTGCTGGATTGGTCCTGACCTGAAGCGGGGTTCCACAGACCGACGTTGGTCGGCGGAGATTCATCGTGCTGTACCTGTGGTTGGCGGATGCCATGGTCATCACGCATTTCGCCTTCCTGGTATTCGTGGTGGCCGGTGGGCTGCTGGTGTGGCGCTGGCGATGGGTCCTATGGCTGCACCTGCCGGCATTCTTCTGGGGCGCACTGGTCGAGTTCACCCACTGGAACTGTCCGCTTACCGACCTGGAAAACTGGCTGCGCAGCCAGGCGGGCGCGGCCGCCTATCACGGCGACTTTATAGAACACTACCTTCTGCCAATTCTTTACCCGGTGCACCTGACCCCGGAGATACAGATATTTCTGGGGTTCCTGGTCATCGCCATCAACGCCGCGGTCTATGGATGGTTGCTGGTCCGCTCCAGGCGTAAATTAACTCAGCCAAGAGTATCCTAGCGCACCATTGTGTGCTGATCGGGCAATCGAATGAACGATAAACCGTCCGGTACTGATAAAGACTTCGGTTCTGCCCTTGCTATGGGTGAAGCCGTTAAAAGTGCAAAGACCTCCGAGCATGCGGCCAAATACCTGGACGAACAGCTCAAGCTGCAGCGTGATCATGCCCAGCGCGAAGCAGCGCTGCATGATCTGCATGCGGAGAACCTAAAGCTCCAGAGCCAGGTACTGCGCTCCCAACACCGACAGCTGCGCAGCCAGCGTCTGCACGACCGTTTCCGCACCATCTACCAGACGACGCTAAGTGTCATCGCACTTTCGGTGTTGGGCGTGATCGTGTACGCGGTGTATTCCGCCGCCACCGATCAGTCGGTGGTGGTCAACCAGTTCCAAGTGCCTCCGTCCTTCGATGCCGCCGGTAAAAATGGCACGGTGGTGGCGAGTCAGTTCCTTGATCAACTGACTACATTGCAAGCAGCCTCGCGTGGTTCACAGGCGGCCAAGGTTCTGCAGGACGCCTGGAGCAATAATATCCAATTGCAAATCCCCCAGGTGCATGTGTCGCTCGGCGATATCCAGCACACCTTGCACAACTGGCTCGGACACCAGATCCAGATCAGTGGCGACGTGATCCAGCAGGACAAGCAGATCATGCTTACCGTGCGCGGCTCTGGATTTTCCGCCAAGACATTCACTGGGAGCCCGGATGATCTACAAAAACTTTTGAGTACCGCCGCCGAATATGTGTACGGTCAGGCGGAACCTTATCTGTTTGCAACCTATCTGGAAATCAATGGGCGTGATGCTGAGGCATTGACGCTTATCAAAGACCAGTATCCTGCAGCTTCGGTCGAGGAGAAACCCTGGCTGCTGAATGGGTGGGGGAACGCTTTAGACGACCTGAACCAATATGAGACGGCGGTAGATAAATATGAGCAAGCCGTCCGCATTGATCCACATTTCTGGATCGCCTACACAAACCTGACGGCTGTAGACATAGCATTGGGGCAGGAAGAGCAGGCCTATCAATCCGGTATCCGCATGGAACGAATCGCCCATCGGGGTTCCTGGTTTGCGGCCCGTATGCCAGATGCCAATTACGAATATCTGGATTTTCTGCGCCTCGACTTGTCGGAGATACACCGGGAACTGGTAGCTGATGAAGCCGCCCACGGCGGCGAAGGCTCAAATACTACCCAGGACGCACCCTGGGATGCCGAAATGCTGGCGCGCATGCATGCGTACAAGATAGCGCTCCAGACTTTGCAGACCTCCCACGGTGCGGGAAGCGATCCCTATGAACTGGCCGAGGCCGCGTTCGTGCGGGGCCTGATGGCTCTCGACCAACAGAACTATGTGCAGGCCACGAGCGCTTTCCAAACGACCAATACACTACTGATCCAGAATCCCACGCTACAGGGCAATTTCTATGTCCAACCCGAGTGCTTTTTAGGCTTGGCACTGGAATATTCCGGAAGGACTTCCATGGCGGATTCGGCCATCGTGCAAGGCGGCCACTATGTGGATTGCTACCGATTCAGGGCTGACATCGCCGATCGTCGCGGCAACTGGACACAAGCGCAAAAGGATTACACCGCAGCCGTGGCACTCGCGCCCTCATTACCTATGGCGTATCAAAGCTGGGGACTGGCGCTGATGCGCCACCAGGATTATCAGGGCGCCATCGAAAAATTCCAGGCCGCCAATCAGCATGGCCCACACTGGTGTGATCCGCTCAAATACTGGGGTGACGCGTTGGCCGCGCAGGGCAAGTATAAAGAAGCGATCCAGAAATATGCCGAAGCCGCACAATACACACCCCACTGGGGCGCGCTGGAGCTAAACTGGGGCCAGGCACTGGATAAACTCGGACGCCATGCCGAAGCGCTAAGCTATTTCCAATCGGCTCAGGGCTCCGAGGATCTGACCGCCACCGAGCAGAGCACATTGGCTAAACTATTAGGCCAGGCAGTTGAGCGTCATCATGTAAGTTCATGGGGATCGTAGATGAAGAACAAGACTTCCAAAAGCGATGTGAATCTGGCCATGAACCTGGCACTGGGAAAGAACGCCAAGAATCCCAAGATGGACGCGCGCGCCGCAGAGTATCTCGAAGAACACATCGCGCTGGCCAAAGCCCAGCAGGAATTGCTGAAGATCGAGCGCGAACGCAACCAGCGCGAAGTCGGTGTGCATGACCTGCACGCCGAGAATCTGACACTGCATAATCAGACTTTGACAGCCCAACGTGCCCAGCTGCGCGCTCAACACCGGCATGAACGCCTGAGCATGATCTATCAGGCAGTGCTGAGTGCGGTCGCCGTGGCTGTTCTGGGGACTATCGTGTATGCGATCTATACAGCCGCCACCGATCACTCAGTCGTGGTAAACCAGTTCCAGGTACCGCCAGCCTTCGTGGATGAAGGTAACGATGGCACAGTAGTAGCCAGTGAATTTCTCGATCAGTTGCATATTCTGCAGGCCAGTGCACGCAGCACCCCAGGTGCACGCGCGTTACAAGGTGCTTGGGCCAACAACATCCAGTTGCAGATTCCCCAGGTGCATGTCTCGCTCGGCGATATCCAGCGCACCTTGCACAGCTGGCTTGGCCACCAAATCGAGATCAACGGTGAAGTAGTGATTCACGGCAAGCAGATCGCACTCACGGTGCGTGGTACCGGCATCGCCGCTCGCACCTACACGGGTGATCCGACCGATCTGCAGAACCTGCTCTCCTATGCCGCGGAGTATGTCTATGTGCAGGCGGAACCCAACTGCCTGCTGGCCGTATCAAAACCAAAGGACGTAACGCAGACTGGCTGTTAGCAGTTGGGATTCCAGATGATCCCAAAGCATCGGCACACGGAGTCAGGCACGCTCGATCGGAAACGTGATGACATCTTCGATGCTATCCGCACCCGCTGCCAGCATCACCAGCCGGTCAAATCCCAGCGCCACGCCGGCACAGGTTGGCAGACCCGATTGAAGCGCAGCCAGTAGCTGTTCATCCATGGGAACTGCCGGCATTTCCTGTGCTGCGCGTGATCTCAGATCCTGTTCGAAGCGCTGCTGCTGTTCCACGGCATCCGTCAGTTCGTGGAAGCCATTGGCGAGCTCCATGCCGTTGATGAAGGCCTCGAAGCGTTCCGCCACCGGCGGGGTGCCGGCACGGAGGCGCGCCAGCGCCGCCTGGCCCGCGGGATAGTCATATATAAAGGTGATGCCGCCCTCGCCTAGGGCCGGGTAGACCAGGGTACCGGCGGTGAAATCCAGCCAGCCGTCGTAATCCAGCTCCGCGGCCGGCGGCGAAATACCATGCTCCTGCAAGGCGGCGCGGCAATCCGCCGGGTTGCCGTTGAAAGGATTGAATCCGGCGTAGCGTTCGAAAGCTTCCCGGTAACTCAGGTACTCGGGCTCCGCGAGCCAATCCGGCAGCAAAGTATTCACCAGTTCCGCCACTTCCCGCATCAGACGCTGGTGATCGAATCCCAGCCGGTACCATTCCAGCAGGGTAAATTCGGGGTTGTGCCGGCGCCCGGCTTCCGTTTCGCGGAATACCTTGGAGAGCTGGTAGATATCGCCGCTGCCCGCCGCCAGCAGGCGCTTCATATGAAATTCCGGCGAGGTCTGCAGATAAAGATCGCTGCTGCCCTGCTGCGGTACGCGGAAACTGGCGAGATGGCGGTCGGTCGCGGCGGCATGGGACAAGGCCGGCGTCTCTACTTCCAGGATTCCGCGCGCCTCAAAGAACGCCCGCAGTTTCTTCAGCAGCTCGGCCCGCAGTCTTAGATTGGTGGTGCTCGCCGTGGGACGCCAGCTTATATCCCGTTTCACGGCCCGGCCTCCTTAAACTTTCACTCCTTGGCGCGCGCGGCGTAAGTAGCCGTGCGCGTATCCACTTTGATGAGCTCGCCTTCATTGATGAACAGCGGCACGCGCACCGTGGCGCCGGTCTCGAGTTTCGCGGCCTTGGTGCCGCCAGTGGCGGTATCGCCGCGCAGACCCGGATCGGTCTCCACGACCTTGAGGACGGCGAATATCGGCGCGGTCACCGCCAGCGGGCGGCCGTCCCATAGCATGATCTTGCAGGCCTCTTCGCCTTTCAGCCACTGGGCAGTATCGCCCATGGCGGTGGCATCTGCGGCCAGTTGCTCGTAATTCTCGGGATTCATGAAATGCCAGAACTGGCCATCGGTATACAGATACTGCGCGTCCATCTCCACCACGTCGGCGGCCTCCACGCTATCGCCGGATTTCATATTGCGGTCCAGAACCTTGCCGGTGCGCAAGTTGCGGATCTTGACGCGGTTGAAGGCCTGGCCCTTGCCGGGTTTCACGAATTCGTTCTCGATGATGTTGTAGGGGTCGCCATCGATGATGATCTTGAGGCCGGCTTTGAATTCATTGGTGCTGTAACTCGCCATGTGTTTGCTACCCGGTTGGAGACAAAATGCAGGCCTGAAGCCGCCTGCGGGGCGCGTAATGATACGCTAACACCCCTTCGCAGGCAGCATCAGATAGCACCAATATCCCATGAGTACCCGCTGGCAGACAGACTTGGCTGAAGCCGTACGTGATCCCGCAGAACTCCTGCGCATACTGGAGCTGGATCCGGCACTGCTGGATGGGGCACACGCCGCCGCCAAACAGTTTCAGCTGCGGGTGCCGCGAGCCTTCGTCGCCCGCATGCGCAAGGGTGACCCCAATGATCCGCTGTTGCGTCAGGTGCTGCCGCTGGCTGCGGAACTCGAACCGCATGCGGGTTTCAGTGAAGATCCCGTAGGCGATCTGGCCAGCCGCGCCGCACCCGGCGTGCTGCATAAATATCATGGCCGCGTCCTGCTCATCACCACCGGTGCCTGCGGCGTGCACTGCCGCTATTGCTTCCGCCGCCATTTCCCCTATGCCGATGAAAGCGCGCGCCAGCACGATTGGCGCGCGGCGCTCGATTACCTGCGCGCGGATGACAGCATCCATGAAGTGATCTTGAGCGGCGGCGATCCCTTGTCGCTCAGCGACCCGGTGTTGGCGGAGCTGGCGGCGGAGTTGGAACGCATACCGCATCTGACCCGGTTACGCATCCATACGCGCCAGCCCATCGTGTTGCCTTCACGGGTGGATGATGCCTTGCTGGCATGGCTGAAGGACTGCAAACTCCAAAAAGCCGTGGTGCTGCATGTGAACCATGCCCGCGAACTGGATGCCGAGGTCATCGCGGCCGTGTCGCGGCTGCGCATGGCGGATGTCAGCCTGCTGAACCAATCGGTGCTATTGCGCGGCGTGAATGATTCCGTCGATGCACTCGCGGCGCTTTCCGAGACGCTGTTCGCGGCCCATGTGATTCCCTACTATCTCAACATGCTCGATCCGGTCCAGGGTTCGGCTCATTTCCAGATTTCCGAATCCCGGGCACGTATCCTTATAATGGGGCTACAGGCCCGGCTGCCGGGTTATCTGGTCCCCCGGCTGGTACGTGAAGTACCCGGGGCGCCCAGCAAGCTGCCGGTGATGAGCGTCCCGGAAATAAATCTAGGCTGATCGCTGATATAGCTCCGGGCCGTGCATCCCAAAGCAATACCCACTAAACTTCGACCGGTTGAACAGAATCACGAGAGGGTTTGACTTGTCACCGCGGAACGCACTACCCATCCTCATCGTCACGGCCTCGCAGAACGAGGCCGAACAGCTCAACGGAGTGCTGCGCAAAGCCGGCTATCCGGTGCGTCCCATGTGGGTGGCGAATCTGGATGATGCAAACAAGAGCATCCAGGAGCAGCGGCCTGATCTGATCCTGTGCTCCATGAGCGTGGTGGACGCCTCATTCCAGGACATCGTCAACCTGCGCGATATGGCGCTGCCCAATGTCCCGATCATCGCGCTCAGCAACGACACCGGTCCGGTAGTGGTGGCCGAGATCATCAATACCGGCGCCCGGGATCTGGTATCGATCGAATCGGCGGAACATCTGCAGGCGGTGGTTTCACGCGAGCTCGAAGTCCTGCAACTGGCGCGGGATCTTGAACAGAAGGGCCTGATCCTCAAGGAGTACGAACAGCGCATCGACCTGGTGATGAAAGACACCAAGGACGCCATCGCCTATATCGAAGATGGCGTGGTGCTGAGCGTCAATCCCACTTTCCTGGAACTGTTCGGCTACGCCTCCAGCGGCGAGATCGAGGCGCTGCCGGTGCTCGAACTTTTCGCCAGCGATTCTCACGGCGACATCAAGGACTCACTCAAGATTTCAAGCAAAGGCAAGACCGTCAAACCCCTCAAGGTGAAGGGCAAGCACAGCAAGGGACATACCTTCGATACCACCATCGAGATCGCACGCACCGAAATCGAAGGCAAGCCTGCGCTTGAGATCCTCATCCGCGATGACAGTGAGAACAAACAAGTCGAAATACATATACAGAATCAGGCCCAGACGCAGATCGATCTGCTCAGCCAGAAACTGGCGGCCAGCGTGCAGCAACTCACCACCGTGCGCAATCTGGATTTGCTGACCGGCTTCATAAACCGGCTGCACTTCATCGAAGTGTTGCGCCAGCAGCTGAAGCAGGAAAAACCACACGCGGTGCGCGCCCTCATCTATATAAAGCCGGATAAGTTCTCGAGCGTGACCGAAAAAGTCGGCATCATCGCCAGTGACGGCATCATCAAAGGACTGGCTGACTTGATTCGCACAAGCGTCGGTAAGGAAGACATTGTGGCGCGCTTTGGTGGCACGGTGTTCACCATCATCATGGCGCGCCCCAAGATGAAGGACATCAGCGGCTGGGCGGAAAAATTCCAGACCATGGTCGCCGGGCGAGTGTTTGAATCTACCGGCAAATCCACCAGCCTCAATTGCAGTATCGGTTACGTGCAACTGGATGAGCGCAATCTCGATGCCGAACAGGCGCTGGTGCATGTGCAGGAGGCCTACCAGCAGGCTAAAAACCAGGAGACCGGAAAAGTCGTGGATTGGGTGCCGCCGGTCATGGATGCGCATGGACAGGCCACCGATGTCGAGTGGAAACGACGGCTGACCGCGGCCCTCAAAGCCAACCGCTTCACGCTCGCATACCAGTCCATCGCCAGCCTCACCGGCGATGCCATGGAGGCGCTGGATATCCTGTTACGTCTGCGGAGTGAGCAGGACACGGACATACCCGTGAAGGATTTTATACCGGCCGCCGAACGCATCGGCATGATGGTGGCCATCGACCGCTGGGTGGTGGAACGCAGTCTCAGGATGCTGGAGGAACGCAGCCAGCAGAACCGGCCGGCGCGCCTGTTCGTGCGGCTCTCGGATCAGTCGTTGACCGACAAGAGCCTGTTGCCGTGGCTGGAGAAACTGCTGGGCGGGGTGTTCTTTTCCTCCGGGCATCTGGTATTCCAGGTCGCGGAGAAATCCGCCGAGAAATACATCACCGACACGCGCACGCTGGCCGAAGGCGCGCATCGCCTGCAATGCGGTTTCGCGCTCGAACATTTCGGACTGGGCCACAACCCGCTGCATACCCTGGGCCTGATCCGGCATGTGGACTATATAAAGATAGACGGCAGCCTGACGGCCGCGCTCACCACTGAAGAGGACAAGCGCGAGATCGTGCAGAAATTCATGGGGCGCTCGAAGGAACTCAAGGTCCACACCGTCGCCGAGAAAGTTGAGAAACCCGAGACTATGGCGGTGCTCTACCAGCTGGGCATGGAGTACATCCAGGGCAATTACATCCAGGAGCCGGATGTGGTCATGGGTGACGCCAAACCATCAAAGGATGCCGCCGGCTGATCCAGCTCAGGCATCTGATTCAGGACTTGGGCGCATTGCCCGGAAACCGCGATTCCGGATATAGGGCTTCCACACTGCGGTAACCGCGTGGCAGTTTCAGACCGCGGCGCCCGCGTTCACCGATATAGTCCCTGAGTTCCTTGGATGACAGCGACATGTGCCGCTGGCCCGAGAGGATCACCAGCGCTTCGCCCTCCGGCACGCAGGTGACCGCCGCCATGAATTCCTCGTGGCTGGCGGCCTGCTTCGAAGCTATGCCCATGATCTTGTTGCCTTTACCGCGGGCCAGTTCCGGCAGCCCTTTTACCGGGAACACCAATATATGTCCGGCGCTGCTCACCGCCACCACCCAATCACTCTTGATGTTTTTCACCGGCGCCGGCACCAGCACCCGCGCATTCTTGGGCAGCCGCAGCGTGGCCTTGCCGGAACGGTTGCGGGACAGCAGTTCGCCCAGCTTCACCACGAAGCCGTAGCCCGCATCACTGGCCAGCAGCCAGCGATCCTCCGGTTCGCCGATGAGCGCGCCGGTGAAACCGGCGCCTTCCGGTGGCGTCAGCCGTCCGGTGAGCGGTTCGCCCTGGCTGCGGGCCGAAGGCAATGAATGGGCCGGTAGCGTGTAGGCGCGGCCGGTGGAATCCAGGAACAGGGCCGGCTGATTGCTCTTGCCGTAGGCGGCCGACAGGAAACTGTCGCCGGCCTTGTAACTCAGGGTGCGTGGATCCAGTTCGTGGCCCTTCGCAGCCCTCACCCACCCGGCTTTCGACAGGATCACGGTGGTCGGTTCCGTGGGCAGCAGCTGGGTCTCATCGATGGCCTGGGCCGCGACCGCGCGTTCCACCAGTTGTGAACGGCGCTTGTCGCCGTAAGTGTCTGCATCCGCCGCCAGTTCCTCGCGCACCAGGTTCTTGAGTTTGGTCTTAGAGCCGAGGATCTTTCCCAGCGTTTCGCGTTCCTTGGCCAGATCCTTCTGTTCGCCGCGGATCTTCATCTCCTCGAGTTTGGCCAGATGCCGCAGTTTCAACTCCAGGATGGCTTCCGCCTGGGTATCGCTGAGCTTGAAGCGCTTCATCAGCAAGGGTTTCGGCTGGTCATGCTTGCGGATGATGGCGATGACTTCATCCAGATCCAGGTACGCGATCAGCAGGCCGTCGAGGATATGCAGGCGCTTTTCTACCTTGTCGAGCCGGAACTTGAGGCGGCGCGTGACCGTCTCCACCCGGAACTCCAGCCACTCGCTCAGCATGTCCCTGAGGTTCTTTACCTGCGGCTTGCCGTTGAGACCGATGACGTTCAGGTTGACGCGGTAGCTGCGTTCCAGATCGGTAGTGGCGAACAGGTGCGCCATGAGTTCGCCGCTGTCCACGCGGTTGGAACGCGGCACAATCACCAGGCGCGTGGGATTCTCGTGATCCGATTCGTCCCGCAGGTCTTCCACCATGGGGAGTTTCTTGGCGCGCATCTGCTGGGCGATCTGCTCCAGCACCTTGTCGCCGGATACCTGATGGGGCAGCGCCGTGATCACGATGTCGCCGCCCTTCTCGCGAGTCCATTTGGCACGCAGGCGCACGCCGCCGTTGCCGGTCTCGTACATCTGCAGGATCTCGGCCTTGGGCGTGATGATCTCGGCTTCCGTGGGATAGTCCGGTCCCTTGATGTGCTCGCACAGTTCCTTGACCGTGGCCTTGGGCTGTTCCAGCAAACGGATACAGGCGCTGGCGATCTCTTTCAGATTATGCGGCGGAATGTCCGTGGCCATGCCCACGGCGATGCCGGTGGTGCCGTTCAACAACACGTTCGGCAAACGCGCCGGCAGCAGCACCGGTTCTTCCAGGGTGCCGTCGAAATTCGGCTGCCAGTCCACCGTGCCCTGGGCCAGTTCCGAGAGCAGCACCTCGGCGTATTTCGAGAGCTTGGCTTCGGTGTAACGCATGGCGGCGAAGGACTTGGGATCATCCATGGAACCCCAGTTGCCCTGGCCGTCGATGATGGGATAGCGATAGGAGAACGGCTGCGCCATCAACACCATGGCTTCGTAGCAGGCAGTATCGCCGTGCGGGTGGTACTTGCCGAGCACGTCGCCCACGGTGCGCGCGGATTTCTTGGGTTTGGCCTGGTAGTCCAGGCTCAGCTCCGACATGGCGTACACGATGCGCCGCTGCACCGGCTTGAGGCCGTCGCCGATGTGCGGCAGCGCCCGGTCCAGGATCACGTACATGGAGTAGTCCAGGTAGGCCTTCTCGGTGAAAGTCTTCAGCGGCTGGCGTTCGGCGCCTTCGACGGCAAGCGTGGATGTGTTAGCCATGGGAATCCTCACTTAGATGCCGACATTATAGGGTGTCAGACATGGCCACTGGTAATCCGGGATTGTCGGTGCTACAAAGACCGCACTTATACCGCCGTCGGTGATTTTGAATCTCTCCGACATCCATCTAATACCTGTTATGCGCTAAGTGGGGAACTCAATGTTTGAGGACCTAATCAAGACACTCGGCAGTCTGGATGGTCGCTCTGTGTCTGTTGAGATTCACGCCGACGAGAAGGGCTACCTAGACAAGCAGTGCCCGGCTGCAAACTGCGAGTTCCGGTTCAAAGTAAATGAAGACGATTGGAAAAATATTTCGAGCGCGAAGAAACACTCTCTCCTAGGCTCACCATCCGAGGCTATTTATGATGACCTTGATCAGCTTCGTAAACTGCGGAATCGGGTTCATATTCAAAATGACAAAAACGACTTCGAGCCTAACGACTCTCAAGCGTTTAGTCGGGACCGGCAAATTTCTGGTGAGCGAACGCTAGAAAAATTAATAAAAACAATATCAACAAATCACCCTCGTCCAGCGAGTGTTGGTCGCCATGTAAATGATTTTCAGCTTCCTTGGGATGCACATTTTCCATAAACAGTAACACCGGGTGAATGGAATTAGACAAACTTGAACATTTGATATATCTACAAAGCATACAAGAATCACGGACACGACATAAACACGTCATCTGGGTAAGGTAGGCTATAGCCAGAAATTCAAATGCTTTCTATCGTGATTAAAGGAATAGACATGAGCGAGGATTTTGCAAGCCAGGAGCCCCGGCTATTGCAACGTATGGCAGCAGGAGAACTCCAATGAAGCGTACGTGGACAATTATCGGGGTATCTGATGTCGCTCGCAGCTTCAAATGGTACCAATCACTGTTTGGCCAGCCGGAAACGAATCCCGCGCATGACTACTTCGGACAAATCTGCGACTCGGATGGCACGGTCCTGCTCTGCCTGCACCAGTGGGGTGCCCATGAGCATCCGTCCTTGACGAGTCCTGATCTCGCAACACCAGGCAACGGCCTGCTGTTGTTTTTCCGCGTGGACGATTTCGACCTGGCATTGCCAAGAGCCCGCAAGCTCGTCCCCCGGCTTGAAGAGGAGCCGCACCTGAATCCGAATACAAGAACCATGGAGATTGCACTCCGGGATCCAGACGGGTATTACGTCATGATCAGTGCGCTTGATGCGGCATGATGTCCGGTCCGTTAGGACTGCAACGCTAACTACTTCGTTTAAGCGGACTACCACGGACGGGTTGCGCTAGACTGTTACGCAGTGCGGCGACAGCCGCTTAGCTCAGGCTTCAGCACCATGCCGTGGTCGGCCCCGCCAGCGTATTTACAGATTCTGTGGCTTGCCCTCGCCGTCGGGAGCTTCGTATTCTTCCGGTTTAACCGTGACGGCAAGCTGAAGCGCCGGCTATGGCCACTCTTTAATTTAGGTATCGCAGCACTCGCGATTATCACCGCGATCATCATGCGATTTCCCACCGTATGGATCTACGTTCTCATTCCAATCGTCGGCGTGATCACCGTGCTTGATATTCGGTCCGCTTCATTTTGCCCGGCCTGTGGCCGCCTGGTGAAACGTCGCCGCAGTTCACCCGGCGAACCTACCTGTCCAGCCTGTGGGGCTAAGCTTTAGCAACTGTAACCGGGGTCGCACCGGTGCAAGCATTTGTTTTTGACTTAGGCGACACTCGTACATAAACTGGGTATGGTCTATTTGTTGTTAGACGTTGGAAGCGGTAGTTTAAAGATTTCAGCCAACATCGGAGGCCAGAATGCGAAGAGTCACAGGCATCGGCGGCATCTTCTTCAGCGCCAAGGATCCCAAGGCGCTATGCGATTGGTACAAGAAGCACCTCGGCATTGACGTTCAGAACTGGGGTGGAGCAGCCTTTGACTGGACTGACTCCGAAGGCAACCCGACCAAAGGAACTACGGCCTGGTTGATCGATCCCGCGGACGGCAAGCACTTCGCTCCGAGCAAATCGACCTTCATGGTCAACTATCGAGTCGAAGATCTGGCAGCACTTCTCAAGGCATTGCGCGAGGAAGGTTGCAACGTGCTCGAGAAGACCGACGACTCGGAGTACGGGAAATTCGGATGGGTAATGGATCCAGAGGGCAACAAAGTTGAACTCTGGCAACCGCCACAAGGGCAATGACGTTCTGTAGGTTGGGCTGACGAAGGAAGCCCAACGATATACCGAAATAGATGATTCCTTACCGGCAATTTCGCCGATTGGCTCGTCAATATTAAATGACTGATGGAAATTTCTTGTCTGTGGCGTTATGTTGAGCTTCCTTCGTCAGCCCAACCTACGTGCTACAGGAGTGTTTCCATGAGAAGGCTCATCGCATCTACGTTTGCATCGCTTGACGGCATCATGCAAGCGCCCGGCGGACCGGAAGAAGACCCCACTGGCGGTTTTACCCTTGGCGGCTGGATGTTCAACTACTCTGACGAAGGTATGGACATCTCGGCAGCAGGTTTTGACGGCAAGGATCGCGAGCTGGTGCTCGGGCGCAGGACCTATCAGATATTCGAAGCGTACTGGCCTTATCAGCCGGATGACAACCCGATTGCTAAGACGCTCAATGCAGCGAAAAAGTATGTTGCTTCGCGCACCTTGACGAGGCTCCACTGGAACAACTCGACCCTGCTCCACGGCGAGGTCGTCTCGGCGATCATTGCTCTCAAGGCCCAACCGGGCCCTGACCTGCAGATGATTGGCAGTGGCAATTTGATTCAAACGCTAGAGGCCGCGTCACTGATCGACGAGTACAACGTGTGGACTTTTCCAGTGGTGCTCGGGCGGGGCAAGCGCCTCTTCAGCGAGACTGCCAAGCCAACGGCGCTGCGGCTCGTTCGCTCTCAGGTCTCGACCAGCGGCGTTGTGATGAGTGTCTATGTACCAAGCGGCGATATCCAGCCCGGTTCGTTCGCGAGTGCCGAGCCGAGCGAGAAGGAATTGGCTCGACGCAAACAGATGGCGAATGAAATGTGGTGATGTGAAGCATAGGGGAATAAAGGGGACTCGACGCTTTAATCTTCGTCTTCTCAGGCCTGCCGCTAATAATATGGAGCAGACCACGGTTTCATAACAAACCCTATAGATTTGCGTTGGTTTCAAGGTTAGAACATAAGACTATGAATACTAATAATCGCATCCTCCGCCTCATCGCCGCCCTGGAAGTTATCCTCATCTTCCCCGCGGCGCTGTTCCTGATCGCGGTCGTTGCACGCCACATCGAACTCATAGGCACTCCCGCGCGGGAGATCGCCCTGTGGTATGCGTATCGGTTTTGGACTCTATGGGTGTTTATGATCACCCTGCCGCTGGTTGCCCTGCTGGTTGGATCTGTAACGCTGCTCATGAATGGTATGCGTGAAGAACGACAGTTACGTTGGGCTTCCTTCGTCAGCCCAACCTACGTGCTGATTATTGCGGTATCAACACTCGCTACTGTGGCTATCCTGGTGGTTGTTGCCGTGCATATGGCGGCGAACTGACGTGCTAACGATACACGCGAGGGATAGATATCTAGAGCTCCAAGCTAGGCTGCGCAACAAGGGTCCGCGACCTGTAGACGCTGGAAACATAAAATTTAGCTGATTTCCAACAAATACGTGCTAGTCTTCTGGGTAACACGTAATTCCTCATGCTTATATAGGAGGTATCATGAACAGTCCGACTCCCGCATCCAAGACCACCACTCCATGGCATATATGGCTTATTGGGGTGCTGGCCCTGTTATGGAACTGCATGGGCGCTTTCGATTACGTCATGACCATAACCCGTTTCTATAGTTTCCCACTATGGGTAGACGTTTCTTGGGGTCTGTACTTGTTAGCCGGCATTTTTGGTGCGGTTGCGCTGCTCTTTCGCAAGCGCTGGGCAATATCAATGTTCGCGTTGTCTCTGGTCGCCATGGTCATTACCTCATTGTATATTTTCGCTACCAACGGACTCTCGGTGAGTGGTGGCGTGGGAGCGCTGATTTTCACAGCAATGACATTTATCATCGCAGTCGCGCTGTTACTCTACGCACTACGCCTCGCCCGCAAGGGCGTGCTGCGTTAAACGGTACGCTAGCGCAGCTAAATACTTCGGTCAAAGCGAGTTCAGCAGACGATACTATTTTCACCGTACGCGCCAGCTCCATTCGAATCAGTGTTATGTTTATTTGAGTTGCTTGAAAAAATAATCGGCGTCGGATTTGGCCAGTTTTTGGGTACGTGCGTCCGTGGTTACATTGGCGAGTTCCTGCAATGCCCTGCCGGTTGCAGTTTTATTTCCCCCGTGGGCCTGCAATGCTTCTCTGCGTCGTACCGCGGCGGACTGCTCCTTACGCCAGCCCATCTTTACACCGGGCTTGAAAAATCGCCGGCTCTTCGGAGTCTTGCCAGGCTTGCCCTTATCCGCTGTCCGATAGGTGGCGGCCTTGACGCGGGTTCCGTCTTTGCGGGTGTAAGCCTTTCTATGCACAGTGATCTTGCCCATTGCTTGTCCCTTCTGACATCAAGGGTCTAAACTGGGTGGAGCATACGCCCGCGCAATCCAGCGTACCAGCCAGAGCACTCAGTCATGCGTTGGAAAATACCTATCCGCCGCAATAATCGCATGTGTTTACCGGCGCGCGGATAACAAGTCATGTACTGAATCATCGGCTGATTTGTGACAACCTAATATTGCTGCAGAGGCAAGAGGTATGAAGCGATGTCCCCACAAGACCACAAGCATATCGCCCTGTTGCTCATGGACCTGCAACAAGGCATCGTCGAGAACTACTCGGACCCGGATTTCCTGACGCGTATCAAACCCGCGATCCAGGCGGCACGCCGGGCAAAACTGCCGGTGATCTGGGTGAAAGTGTGCTTCAGGAACGGCTACCCCGAGGTATCAGAACGCAATCAATCGTTCTCAGCCATCCGTAAAACCAGCCGCTTCACCGAAAACGATCCCAAAAGCGCGATCCACCCGGCCTTGGAACCAGAGCCACAAGACGTGATCGTGACCAAGCGCCGCGTCGGCGCCTTTTCCGGCAGCGATCTGGACGTGGTGTTGCGGTCCGCCGATATCGACACCCTGGTATTGGCGGGCATCGCCACCAGCGGCGTGGTCTTGTCCACCGTGCGCCTGGCTGCCGACCTGGATTACCGCCTGATTGTGCTGAAGGACGGCTGCACTGATCAGGATCCTGAAGTACATCGGGTGCTGACGGAGAAGGTGTTTCCACGCCAGGCCAGCGTGCAAACCATAAACGAGTGGATTACATCGTTAGGGTAATGGACACTCAAAGGAAAGCGATCGACTTGGGCGGCAGTGGTAGACGAGTTTCCGTTCCAACGATTGGATTGCCTTGCTCTCCGGATAGACTAGAGCCGGCGTGAATGCTATGTCCGAATCCAGCCAGACAAGTTTATTGAAACGATCCAGCATGCTCATACCGTCGCAACCAGGGAGCCGTCGTGTCGTCGTTCCAACTGTCCGGCCTGCCCCATGAGCCGTTTGCACCACTTTTCGACCTGACCGATGCCCAACTGGCTGAATTAGGCGCAGTTCGTGTGATCGCCCGGGAAAAACCCGGCTATCCCTGCCGTGTAAGCCTTCAGGATGCCGAAATCGGTGATGAACTGCTGCTGTTGCGGTTTGAGCACCAGCCTGGGGAATCACCCTATCGTGCATCCGGGCCCATCTATGTACGCCGGGGCGCAACCACCTGTGTATTGAAACCCGGGGAAGTTCCGGAATACGTCACCCGGCGCCTGATTTGCGTACGGGCGTATGGCAGTACACATATGCTGCTGGGCGCGGAAGTGCGCGATGGAACACAAGTCGCTGCCGAGATTGAGCGCCAATTCGAGGATGAGCACATCGTCTATATCCATCTGCACAACGCCAAACCCGGCTGTTTCTCATGCCGTGTTAACCGTGCATGATTTATTCTGATGGCTTACGTGATGAACGGGTATCAATAAATACAGAAGAATCCTTCCTGGCAGCAACACATAGTGCCGCCAGGAAGGATTTCGTAGTCGAAGGCTAGCTCCGCTATGTCGGAACGACGAGATCAGCCCTTTTTGTTGACCATACCGAACACTCTGCGCCCCAAGTCGGAAAGAAAGCTTCCGCCGAAGAACGCCAGAGCAACGGTCCCGACCATGCCCATGGTGGCTAAATGGGAGCCGAGGAGTATGACAGCCGCAATGCCGCCGATGGCCCCCAGGATCGGGCCACACATGATGCACCCGGGAGGACCCCAATCGCCGGGTTCGATACCACCACCGCCGCCACCATGAAAGTGAATCGGCCAGCCGGTTCCACACCATCCTATGATTCCTGCAATTATCCAGTCCATGATCCCTCCTCGCGTTTTTTGCAGTTGGTTTTTAACTTACGACGTCATGTCGCGGCAAAAAGCATGCACCTGCCTGTCCAAATATGTCAAGGCATGCGAGATGTGCTTGAATGTCGTGAGCCCACGGCAAGGCTGGTCTGATGGATTGTAGTTTCGCCGCGATGGCGTAAATATTTTCGCATACACAGGTACACTACGTTACAAGCATAAGGTTCACTAAGAAATGCAGGATCTAGCCATTTTATTGGTAGACCGGCCCGGCGCTCTCGCTGATATGGGAGAAGCCTTGGGCCGAGCGGGTGTGAGCGTCGAAGGCGGCGGCGCCTGGGTTGTGGATGGCAAGGGGATCGCGCATTTCCTGTTCGCTGATGGAACCGCTGCCCGTAAAGCCCTGGAAGCCGCTGGTATCAAGGTCCTCGCGGAACGCGACGTAATCACTCTCCGTTTAAAACAAGATTTACCCGGACAACTGGGTCTGCTCACGCGCCGGATGGCGGAAGCTGGTGTGAATATTGAAGTAATGTACAGCGATCATAACAACCAGTTGATTCTGGTCGTGGATGATTATGCACATGGACTGCAGATATCAAACGTCTGGGCAAAAGAACACAGGTAACAGGGAAAAGACCACGGTATTTATGGTCTGATCTCTGTTTATATCCATGGCACAAGTGACGGACAGATTTATAGAAATCCGGGTTTGTCTGTGCTACAAAGGCGGGACTCATACTGCCGTCGGTGCTATTGGACATAGCCGACGTCCATCTAATTCTGTTAGCAGACGATGGAGGCATTGCCATGAACATCGACGCAAGCAGATCCCCCTACATAAATCACATATCCTGGGGTCAAATGGATGTTGCCGGAGTCGGAGTCGGCAAGGATTTCAAGCTCTGGCCGGGTGGTGGCCGGGAATGGAACTGGCTTGAAACTGACACTCATCATGTGCCGGGAATTCAGCCAGCAGACATCAAGGAGCTGCTCGATAACGGTAGTCAGATTATTGTTCTGAGTCGGGGAATGTTGCTGATGCTGCAAACGTGTCAGGAGACGCTCGAGCTGTTGGAAAACAGGCGTATCCAGGTGCATATCGCGGAAACGAAAGCTGCGGCTAAGCTGTACAACAGCTTGGCTTCAGGCGGAGAGGCTGTGGGCGGACTGTTCCACTCGACGTGCTGAAATTATTGGAATAATCCAAAACAATCAGGAGTCGAATATGCGCAGTAAATGTCTCTGTGGAACCATCGAGTTCGAAGTCAAAGGGCCACTGCCCAAAGCCTATCAGTGCCATTGTTCCCTGTGCCGCAAGCAAAGCGGTACTGCTTTTAACACTTCGCTGATGATAGCCGGCCATAAGTTTCGGTGGCTCACTGGACAGAAGTTCATCTCCTCTTACGTAAAGGATACTGGTTACCGGTCTGATTTCTGCTCTCGCTGCGGCTCGCCGATCCCGAACCCGCTCAGGGGCACTTCTTATATGTGGGTGCCAGCAGGTCTGCTCCAAGCCGATGCCCCGTCGAGATCGGCACGCATCTGTTTGTTGGCTCCAAAGCGGCATGGGACATACCGCCAGCCGGCGGCATGCACTATGAAACTATGCCGGAGCTGACCGAATTGATGAAGCTGTCAGAACCGTCCGAATAAATCGCGACAGAATACAATAACATTTGAGCAATAGAATCGACGCACAGGAGACAGTCTATGAAAATCGGAATCCTTGGCTCCGGCATCGTTGGCCGCCGGTTTTCTCCGCTACGGCCACGACGTCACGCTGGGCACACGCACAGCGTCCAAGCTGGCGGATTGGAAAAAACAGAATCCCAAGGCCAGCATCGCCGGTTTTCCTGAGACGGCAAAATTCGGTGATCTGGTGGTACTGGCGGTTAAAGGAACGGCCGCGGTGGACGTGCTGCGGGCTGCGGGTGCCGCGAACCTCGCCGGCAAGACAGTCATAGACGCTACCAATCCGATCGCCGATGCTCCGTCCACAAACGGCGTGTTGAAATTTTTCACTAGTCTGGATGAGTCGCTGATGGAGCGCCTGCAGCGGGAATTCACACAAGCCCGCTTCGTCAAGGCTTTCAATTCCGTGGGCAGCGCCTTCATGGTCAACCCCAAGTTCAAGGGCGGCAAACCCACCATGTTCATCTGCGGCAATGACGAGGCAGCCAAGCAGACTGTCGCAGGCCGCTTGGATCAATTCGGCTGGGAAGTGGCCGACATGGGCAAGGCCGAAGCGGCGCGCGCTATCGAGCCTCTATGCATGCTCTGGTGCATCCCGGGCTTGCTGCGCAACGAATGGCGGCATGCCTTCAAGCTGCTGCGCGATACCTGATACATCCTAGAGGCTAAGCCGATATGGAGAGCCAACCTTACCTAATCTCGGCGCTGCTTGTGTTTCTCCTAGCCCTACTACTGGTTATCGGGCTCGTAAGGCAGTTGCACTGGAGTCGATTCTGGTTAAAAATCGGCGCTTTGGAAAAATTTTCCATGCAAATCTTCAGGGAGTCACATCATGAATACAGGAAAAACGTATAAGGGCAGCTGCTTTTGCGGCGCGGTCCAGTTCACCGTCACCGGCGAGCCGGCCGGTATGGGTTATTGCCATTGCGAATCGTGTCGTCATTGGTCGGCAGGACCGATCAATGCCTTCACTCTATGGAAACCCGAGGCGCTAAAGATCACCAAGGGTGCAAATAACATTGGTACCTATAACAAGACAGCGAACAGTGCTCGCAAATGGTGCAAGACCTGTGGCGGCCACCTGTTCACGGACCATCCCGGCATGGGACTCATCGATGTGTATGCCGCAGTCATTCCCGATCTTGTGTATCAGCCCGGTCTGCATGTCAATTATCAGGAAACCAAGCTGCGCATCAAGGATGGATTGCCGAAGATGAAGGACTTCCCTAAGGAATTCGGCGGCTCAGGTATCACCCTGGCTGAATAACAACTCGTCATCTGGCTTACTATGGATAGCCAAATCATGGAAATCGGCCAGATCGCCATCACCGTCAGCGACGTCGCAAAGGTTTTGCCTTTCTACCGCGATGTACTGGGTCTGAAATTCCTGTTCAGCCCCAACCCCAATCTGGCTTTCCTGTCCGCCGGTCCGGTGCGCATCATGCTGTCCACACCCCAGGGATCGGGCAATGCGGGCGCCAATTCCATCCTGTATTTCAAGGTCAGCGATATTGCGACCGCCCATGCCGTCATGGTCAAAAACGGTGCCGTCAGCGAGCGACCGCCGCACCTGATCACGAGAATGCCCGATCACGAACTATGGATCGGTTTTCTGCGCGACCCGGACGGCAATCTGGTGGGCCTCATGGAGGAAAAGCGCCCGTGACGCTTGCGGCTTTATCAGCCGGATGATGAGTACCGTGAAGACCATACAGGTCAAGGTCAAGCCCAGGGCGCGCATCAGCGCGCTCGACGAGCCGGATGCGGATGGCATGTGGCTGGCGCGGCTAAAGTCACCGCCGGTGGATGGCAAAGCCAATGTAGAACTGGTCACATTAGTCGCCAAGCGCTTCAACTGTCCAAAATCCGCGGTTTCCATAAAGACCGGCTTAAGCAGCCGCATAAAACAGGTTCAGATCAAAACAAACTGAAAAATACGGTCTATACCCTGTATGAAGTTTTCCGTGCCGTGCAGGCCATGTTGAAACATGTACCGGCCGCTCGGTCCGCGTGCATAATGTCGCCTCACAATTCACATGTGAACCCGCGATGACCTCCAGCAACTCACCGACTAACCGCCGGCTGCGCGGCGTGCTCTGTCCCGTCGTCACGCCCTTTAAGGCGGATCTCTCGCCCGACCACGAACGCTTCATCCACCATTGCAAGTGGCTGCTCAAGCACGGCTGTTCCGGACTCGCCGTCTTCGGCACCAACAGCGAGGCCAATTCGCTGTCGCTGGAAGAAAAGCTGTCACTCCTCACCACGCTGGTGCACGCCGGTGTGCCAAGTGCGGCCCTCATGTCAGGCACCGGGCACTGCGACCTGCCCACCAGCGTGCGCCTCACCGCCAACGCCGTGACCTTGGGCTGCGCAGGCGTGCTGATGCTGCCGCCGTTCTATTACAAGGGTGTCTCAGACGAGGGTCTATATCGTTATTTTTCCCAAGTGATCGAGCGAGTAGACGACGGGCGACTGCGCCTCTACCTCTATCACATCCCGGCAGTGTCACAGGTGCCGATCACCCTGGACTTGATCCGGCGACTGCTTGCCAAATATCCAGGCATCGTGGCAGGCCTGAAGGACTCCTCCGGCGACTGGTCGAATACCAAGATGATGCTCGATGAGTTTACCAAGGAAGGTTTCGACATCTTCGTGGGAAGCGAGACCTTCCTGCTCGACAATATGCGCAACGGCGGTGTTGGCTGCATCACCGCCACTGGCAACGTGAATCCCGGGCCGATCAACCATGTTTACCAAAATTGGCATGCATCCGCGGCCGAAGAGCTACAGGCGGGCATCAATGCGACGCGCAAGATATTTCAGAAGTACCCCATGATTCCGGCGTTGAAGTCGGCGATCGCGCATTTCAGCAATGATCCGCCGTGGCGCAGTGTGCGCCCGCCACTCACCGAACTCGACAAGGACGAAGAAGCGCAACTGATTCGGGAGCTAAACTCCGCAAGGTTCAATATGCCGGGGCTTAGCGGCTAGCGTGCCGGCGGACTGCTACGTCGGTACGCACGGTGGTAAAACTACGGTGTTAAGCTTAAGCGGTTCGGATGCGTTTCTACGGAGGGTTTGTCATGCCAGATAAAAAAATAATTGCGGTTATGGGTGCCACCGGGGCGCAAGGCGGCGGTCTGGTGCGCGCTATTATGCTTGACACAAGCAGTGAATTCACGGCACGCGCAATCACCCGCGATGTTAATTCCGAGAGGGCCCGGGAACTCGCGAAGTTGGGTGCCGAGGTTGTGGCTGCGGACATCGACGACGAAGCGAGTATGGCCAAGGCGTTTAAGGGCGCCCACAGCGCCTTCTTGGTGACATTCTTCTGGACGCACTTTTCGCCCGAGAAAGAAATGACCGAAGCCCGCAACATGGCAAGCGCCGCAAAAACTGCCCACATCAGGCACGCTATCTGGTCAACGCTTGAGGACACCCGTCAGTGGGTGCCGCTCTCTGACAACCGCATGCCCACATTGATGGGGAAATACAAGGTTCCGCACTTCGATGCCAAGGGCGAATCCAACAAGTTCTTCACGGAACTGAGCGTTCCGACCACCTTCCTGTACACCTCTTTCTACTGGGACAACCTGATCCACTTCGGCATGGGGCCCAAGAAGGGTCCTGACGGGAAACTTGCCTTCACACTACCGATGGGCAACAGGAAACTGCCGGGCATAGCTGCCGAGGACATCGGCAAATGTGCTTATGGCATCTTTAAAAAGAGTTTGGAATACACGGGCAAAAGCATCGGCATCGCGGGTGAATTCCTGACCGGCGGGCAGATGGCCGAGGCCCTGTCCATCGTCTTGGGACGTCAGGTGCACTACAACGCCATCAGTCCGGAAACGTACCGTGGATTAGGTTTTCCAGGGGCCGAGGATCTCGGCAATATGTTTCAGTTCAACCATGATTTCGAGAAAGTTTTCTGTGGTGCCCGCAGTATTGATTTATCCCGGACTCTCAATCCATCACTGCAGACATTCAGGACATGGCTCGATCATAATAAGACCCGCATTCCGCTTGAGTAGATCGATGCTTTAGACAATTAGTCAATCCCATTGCATCGGTTAATAGTAATTTTAAACGCTGGCATACATTTGGACTAACTACAGGCAATTGCTATGGATGGCCCCGATACTGACAAGGTCTTTACTGGCCCGATCCCACAGCTCTATGATAAATATCTGGTGCCACTGATCTTTGAGCCCTATGCTGCCGACCTCGCGAAAAAACTGGCTTCAAGATCAATCACTCGTGTACTCGAGATTGCAGCCGGCACGGGTGTCGTGACCCGAGCTTTGGCATCCACATTACCCGAACACATCTCTATCGTGGCAACGGATTTGAATCAGGCAATGCTCGACCAAGCTTCTATCCTGGGAACTAATCGTGCAGTGGAATGGCGCCAGGCGGATGCCATGCAACTGCCGTTCGCGGATGCAACATTTGATGCCGTTGTATGCCAGTTCGGTGTCATGTTCTTCCCTGACAAATCCCAGGCGTTTTCCGAAGCGCGCCGAGTGCTCAGACCGGGAGGCGCATTTATTTTCAATGTATGGGACCGGATCGAGGAAAACGAATTCGCGGATACCGTTACGAACGCACTGGAGTCACTCTTTCCCAACGATCCACCGCACTTCTTGGCCCGTATCCCGCACGGCTATTACGACGGCCGGATCATCCAGCGGGATCTCGCCAAAAGTGGATTCACGAAACCGGCCCGGATCGCTAAGCTGGCGGCGCGGAGTCGGGCGGTATCTTCACGGGTGCCGGCAATCGCCTACTGCCAGGGAACGCCTCTACGCAACGAGCTAGAGACTCGCGACGCTTCACTGCTTGGCGAATCCACCGATATCGCAGCCGAGGCCATAGCCCAGCGGTTCGGGCGCGGTGCCATAGACGGAAAAATCCAGGCGCACATTGTCACTATCGAGATCTGACGGCTGACATTGTGCAAATTACAAACTAATATGTGATTTTGGATACCTGTTTGTAAGCCGATCACAATTAAGACAACGCAAGACCGCGGTAATTGACGAATCCATCAGTCATAATAGACTTTAATGCTTTGATCTCACTGGGGAGAGGTGAACCATGGATGACAGTAACCGCATCATCGTCGAAGCCTGGAACACCATCCTGTTTGAGAAATTCTGCCGCTTCAAGCACCTGCTGGTGGAGGGTCTGTCGCAGCACAGCGATGCGGCTCTGGAGCGTTGCCGGTATTCCAAAGGCGAACGCGTACTCGATGTCGGCTGTGGGTTTGGCGACAGCACACTACGTATCGCCAAACGCGTAGGTCCAACGGGCGAGGCTGTGGGCATGGATTGCGCCGAGAATTTCATCCACTCGGCCGAAGCAAGCGCCAAGCAAGAAGGTATTGGAAACGCACGCTTCTTCACCGGCGATGCACAGATGGGCGATCTGCGCGGTCCCTACGATCACGCATTCGCACGTTTCGGCACCATGTTTTTCGAAATGCCAGGTGCCGCCATGCGCAACATCCGCAAGGCGCTCAAACCGGGTGGCACGTTTACGCAAATCGTGTGGCGACGGCGCGAGGAGAACCCCTGGCTGCATGTGGCCGAGCTGTGTGTGAAAGAGATCGTACCGGTGGTGTCGCACGAAGACACCGACCAGGTGCACTGCGGCCCCGGACCGTTCTCGATGGCTGGTCCTGATATGGTGAGTACGATGCTGCGCGGGGCGGGCTTTACTGGCATCACTTTCGAGCGTTTTGATTGCGATATCTGGATCGGTCGCGACATGGATGATGCCATCGAGTTTGCGATGGCCTTGGGGCCCGCCGGCGAAATCATCCGTCTTGCCGGCGACGAGGGCGAGAAACGCAAACCCCAGGTGGTAGCGGCACTCAAAAAAGTGCTGGCGCCATTCAACCGGGCCGACGGCATGTGGGCGCCGTCGAGCACCTGGTTTATCACCGCATACAATACAAACTGATATGGCGAAAGTATTGGGATTCGGTGGCGTCTTTTTCAGATCACACGATCCAAAGAAGCTCGCGGACTGGTATGCAAACTGGCTGGGTCTTGAGATCAATCCAGCTTTTGGCGGCGCGATCTTTAGTCCGTCCAGCTTGCCAGAGAAAGCTTACGCTGTTTGGTCGCCATTCGCTGAAGACAGTGATTGCTTTGATCCTTCGAAGCGCGAATTCATGATCAACCTAATCGTCGATGATCTCGCCGGAACCCTGCAACAGGTGGCCATGGGTGGCGCGAGTTTGGTCGGTGACCCAAAGGACATGGAATACTGGATATTTGGCTGGTTTATCGACTCGGAAGGTACCAAGGTCGAACTCTGGCAGCCAAAGTAGTAGGTAGTCAGGTCAATGACACCTGGACACAGCTTTATGTTCAAAATAGATTATTTGACGGCAGGTGGAATCAATCTCTAGAATCTCCGCAGCTGACGCAAGTGCAGCCTGCACTGGAAGCATCCGACCCCCTGCTAAGGAGAGCACTGATGATCACACCTATCCTCGTTGGCGCAATCATTGGAGCCCTGCTGATATTCCTCGGATTCCTTGCACTGCTGTCTCAGAAAATCTATATCGATCATCGAACCAACAAGGCCACGGAAATCGATGTGCCGATCCTGGGAAAGATGAAGGCCAACTACCCGGCTTTGGTTTTTGTGTTCCTCGGATGCGCAGTGGTTATCTATGGCCTGTCAAAATACACGGGCGTCCAGACTAATCGCTGGCAGATCGATGGCACGATGATCAGCGACACACCAATTACCGATTGGCAAAGCGGAAAATTGCAGATATTTCCGATATTCGACGGGAATGTAGACCCTATAAACACTAGAACTGGCAAATTCACATTCTCAATAGACATCCCCCAGGGAAAGTCAGTCGAGGATGAAGTCCAAAGGATTCAATACGCCAATTCAGAAGGCAACCTCCTGATCATCCCTAAAGATCAGCTCGATCTCAAACAAAAAAACCAGCCATCGATGCTGGTCGCCGAAACTCCAACGTCCAGATCCTACGAAGTGCATTTGGTGCCAATACCCCACAATTGATGTTTAATAGGGAGGGACCCTGATGAGAATTTCCATTCTACTGACATGCCTGATGGCCATGACGCCGGGCATTGCTTTTGCGGATTACTACCAATTCTTCGTCGGTAGCACGCCGTATTACATTCCGAACGCAAAAGTCTCATTCAATGGTCAGACCATCGGTTACACCGATGCCTATGGCCGTATCAAGATCGACCTGGCACCGGGTAAACATCAAGTGCAGATTGAATTTAAGGATGGACTAAGGACTGTACAACTTCAAATCGATGGCGAACAAAACCTTAAAAAGGTAAAAGTTCAATAATTGCTTTCGGCAAATTGGTCCTAAAACTCGGTACGAAACTGACGCTTTTTATTTTTATATACTTGCCAGATTGCCTTTCTTTTCTAGCCATTGCTTGCGATCGGCGGCGCGTTTCTTGGCCAGCAGCATGTCCATGAGCCTGTCGGTATTGTCCTTGGCTTCGATAGTGAGCTGCACCAGGCGGCGGGTGTCGGGTGAGATGGTGGTCTCTCGTAGTTGCGGCGGGCTCATCTCGCCCAGGCCCTTGAAACGCGTCACCGTGATCTTGCCTTTCAGCTTCTCCGCTGCGATGCGGTCCAGTATACCCTTGCGCTCGGCTTCGTCGAGGGCGTAATACACATTCTTGCCGATGTCGATGCGGAACAGCGGCGGCATGCATACGAACACGTGGCCGCGCTGTACCAGCGGCCGGAAATGGCGCAGGAACAGCGCACATAGCAGCGTAGCGATGTGCTGACCGTCGGAATCCGCATCCGCCAGGATGCAGACTTTGTGGTAGCGCAGACTGTCGAGGTTCGCGGAGCCAGGCTCCACGCCCAGGGCCACGCTGATGTCGTGCACTTCCTGTGATGCCAGCACCTCAGCGGCATCCACTTCCCAGGTGTTCAGTATCTTGCCGCGCAACGGCAGGATGGCCTGGAATTCCCGGTCGCGGGCCTGTTTGGCGGAGCCACCGGCGGAATCGCCTTCCACCAGGAATAGTTCGGAGCGCCCCGGCTCGCCGCTGGTGCAGTCCGCGAGCTTGCCCGGCAGCGCCGGGCCGGTGGTGACCTTCTTGCGCACCACCTGCTTGCTGAGCTTGAGCCGTTGCTGGGCACTCTCGATGGCGAGCTGCGCGATTTGCTCACCGGCTTCCGTATGCTGGTTGAGCCACAGCGCCAGCGCGTCTTTCACCAGACCCGACACAAAACTGGCGGATTCCCGCGATGACAGCCGTTCCTTGGTCTGGCCGGAGAATTGCGGGTCGCTCATCTTCACCGAGAGTACGTAGGCAGCGCGGTCGCAGATGTCCTCGGGTGCGAGCTTGACGCCGCGCGGCACCAGGTTGCGGAATTCGCAGAATTCCCGCACCGCTTCCGTCAGTCCGGTGCGCAGTCCGTTCACATGCGTGCCCCCCTGCACCGTGGGGATCAGATTGACGTAGCTCTCGGCGAACACTTCGCCGCCATCCGGCAGCCATACCACAGCCCAGTCGGCCGCTTCGTTCTCAGCTTCCAGACTACCCATGAACGGTTCATCCGGCAGGTACTCACGGCCTTCCAGGGATTCGATCAGATAGTCCTTGAGCCCACCGTGGTACTGCCACTCCTGCTTCTCCAGGGTTTGTTCATTGATGAACGTGACCGTGAGACCAGGACACAGCACCGCCTTGGCGCGCAGCACGTGCTTAAGCTTGGGTATGGAGAATTTTGGAGAATCGAAATATTTTGGATCCGGCCAGAAGCGCAGGCGCGTGCCGGTGTTATTTTTTCCAACCTCGCCCTGCACTTCCAGCTTGCCGACGCGCTTGCCGTCCTTGAAAAGCATGTGGTAGTTCTTGCCATTGCGCCGCACCCACACTTCCAGCTTGCTGGAGAGCGCGTTCACCACCGACACGCCCACCCCGTGCAGCCCGCCGGAGAAACGGTAATTCTTGTCGGAGAACTTGGCGCCGGCATGCAGGCGCGTGAGGATCAGCTCCACGCCGGTGAGCTTTTCCTTGGGGTGCACATCCACCGGCATGCCGCGGCCGTCGTCGTTGGCCGACAGCGAACCGTCTTTATGGACGATAACCTCGATCTTCTTGGCGAAGCCGGCGATGGCTTCGTCCACGCTGTTGTCGATGACTTCCTGGGCCAGGTGGTTAGGCCGGCTGGTGTCGGTGTACATGCCCGGCCGGCGGCGGACCGGGTCGAGACCCGACAGGACCTCGATGTCGGCGGCGTCGTATTTGGCGCTCATGGATACGGGTGATTCCCTGGCTGGTTAGCGAATGCCAGTGTCTGGCATGCCCGGGATTTTAACCCGATTCCGACGTGCTCTTACAGCAGCTTGCTCAGTTCAGATCGGCGAGCAGCGACTTGCGCAACGCTTCCGGCACCGGTGCGACAGTCTCATGGTAATTGTCGTGACTCACGCCGGCATTCAGCGCGGCACCCGCCTTGAGTGCTTTGAGCATGTCGGGTTTGAGCTCAAAGCGTAGGAAATGCACCGATGAAGTCTTGTCGGCGTTCTCGCGTTCCACGTCCTCGTCGGCGATGGCATACACCGGCTCGAACCCGGCGACCTGCACCCAGGTCTTGGCTTCGATGCCGATGAGCCGCGTCAGGGCCTTCTGGCGTTCCGCCACGTCCTCGACCTCGATCAGCATGGTGGCTTTCAAGTTGCTGCCGTCGGGGATCAGCGCGTTATAGACGTTGAGTTCGTCTTGGATGCCTTCGGCCTCGAAGATGCGTTCGGCCCGCAGCATCTCCTGTACCTGATATTGCATGGTCATGCGGTCCTCGAACAGCAGGCGCACATGCGGACCGATCTGCAGGCTGCGGTCCTGCTTGTGGGCCATGACCTGCTGGCGGAAGGCCACGCGTCTCTGGGCATAGTCTTCCAGACTCCAGAGATCCTTGCGTTCAAGCTTTTTCATGCTGCTGGCCGTGCTCATTTATGGTCGGTGATGGGACCATCCTTGAACAGGTAGTCCCTGAGTTCGTGGTCGAAGCGAGGATTGTGGCGCCGGATCCACTCCAGCACCATGGAGGCATGTTCCATCTCTTCATCGCGGTTGTGCGCCAGAATGACGGCCAGTTGTTTGTCCTTGCAGGCGGCTACCCGCTGGTTGTACCAGTCCACCGCTTCCAGTTCCTCCATCAGCGAGACGACGGCACGGTGGAAGTCGCGCACCTCGTCGGAGAGTTCCTCGATGGGTTCGTGATAACCTTCGCTTGCCATATGCATTCCCTCCAATGAATCAATAAAAACGATGCTGAAGTGTTATTTGCCGACACAGCTCTGCCATGCGGGAATAATTAATGGTTCAGCCTGATATTCCGTAAGCCATGCGCAACAACTGCAGCGGTGATTCCGGCTCGCGCCGGTCCGGCAAACCGTTCTGGATCTGCTCTGCCGCCATCGGGCAATCGCTGAAATAGTGATCGCATTCGGAAGCCGCCACCCGCTCCATGACCGGGCGGCCGATTTTCATCGAGATGTCGTGAAATTCGCTTTTCACCGCGTAGCTGCCGTTATGTCCGGAACAACGCTCGATGGCTTCCACCTGGGTATCCGGTACCAGTTCCAGCACCTGCTTGGTCTTGAGGCCGATGTTCTGCACACGCTGGTGACAGGGGACATGGTAGGCCACTTTGCCAAGTGAGGTCTTGAAATCTGTCTTCAGCTTCCCAGCACGGTGGCGCAGTATCAGATATTCGAACGGATCGAATATATTATCCCTGACCTTGGCGACCTCGGCGTCGTCGGGGAACATGAGCGGCAGTTCCTGCTTGAACATGAGCACGCAGGACGGGATCGGGGCTACGATGTCCCAGCCGTCATCCACCAGCTTGGCCAGCATCGGGATGTTTTCCTGTTTGCTCGTGCGGATGGCTTCGAGGTCACCCAGCTCCAGTTTCGGCATGCCGCAGCAACGCTCCTGCGTGGTCAGGCGCGTGGGGATGCCATTGTGTTCCAGCACCGCCACCAGGTCAGTAACCAGGCCCGGCAGGTTGCGGTTGCCATAGCAGGTCAGGAACACCGCGACCTTGCCACGGGTGCCTTCCACCGCTACTGCTTGCGATGCGGAGGCTGTATGGTTTTTGAGTCGTTTGCGCGCCGTGTTGCTGTGAAATTCCGGAACTACCGCATCGGCATGGATGCCAAGGGTCTTGTCCAACAGTTTGCGTGCCATAGCATTCTTATTTATGGCATTCACACTCTGTGCCACGATGGGGATGCCGGCGAAGTTGCCCAGCTTGTCAGGCGCCGAAAGCACCCTGTCGCGCAAGCCAGCGCCCTTGCTTTTGAATTTAACGGCCTTGCCGCGCAGCATTAGATGCGGGAAATCCAGGTTCCAGGGATGTGGCGGCACGTACGGGCATTTGGTCATGAAACACATGTCGCATAGATAGCAGTTGTCCACCACTTCCCAATAGACTTTCTTGTCCACTGACTCCAGTTCGCCGGTGTCGCTGGCATCGATGGCATCGAACAGTGTGGGGAATGCATTGCACAGGTTGAAGCAGCGCCGGCAACCGTGGCAGATGTCGAAGACGCGCTGCATTTCTGCCAGCAATGAGTCCTCGCTCCAGAATTCCGGACTCTGCCAGTCGAGTGGATGCCTGTTGGGCGCCTTGAGACCGCCTTCACCGGACATGCATGCTTCCCCCTAGCCGTTAGAACCGGATCAATCGTGAATGCGGGGGCGCTATGCGCCCCCGTTTTTTAGACAACGCTTACTTACCGAGGGTATCGAGCGCCTTGGAGAAGCGGTTGGCGTGGGAACGCTCGGCTTTTGCCAGGGTCTCGAACCAGTCGGCGATCTCGTTGAAGCCTTCCGCGCGGGCGGCTTTGGCCATGCCGGGGTACATGTCGGTGTACTCATGGGTCTCGCCGGCAATCGCGGCCTTGAGGTTCTTGTCGGTACTGCCGATGGGCAGGCCGGTGGCCGGGTCACCCACGGCTTCGAGATATTCCAAGTGGCCGTGGGCATGACCGGTTTCACCTTCCGCGGTGGAGCGGAATACGGCGGACACGTCGTTGAAGCCTTCCACATCCGCCTTGGCGGCGAAATACAGGTAACGGCGGTTAGCCTGGGACTCGCCGGCGAATGCCGCTTTCAGATTCTCTTCAGTCTTGCTGCCTTTCAATTGCTTGCTCATGGTTGCCTCCGGTGCGCTATTTAAGTGGAAAGTCGGGGCATGCCAGGTGGGGCCTGGCAGGTTTAGACTAAGTCTAAGAGTGCTACTAATTTAGCCCTGACGCTAAGTGATGTCAACCCGATAAGTCATGTTTGACCCTATTAGTGGCGACGTGTAACTTGCCCGCCCTCACCTCAGGAAACTCTCGTGGTCAAAACCACCAAAACTGCTTCCCCGGATTTCGAAGCGGCCCTCAAAGAACTGGAAAAGATCGTCGCCACTCTGGAAAAGGGCGATCTCAGCCTGGACGCGGCCCTGAAGCATTTCGAGCGCGGCATTATACTCACGCGCCTGTGCCAGACTGCACTCAAACAGGCCGAACTCAAAGTGGAGATGCTGATCGAGAAGGATGGCCAGCAAAAATTGACCGCTCTGGATACCGAGGACGAATAATTCATGGCTTTCCGGGAACGGGTGCCGGAATATTCAAGGCGCATCGAAACTGTTCTTGAGCGTTGGCTTCCGCCCGCAGGCAAGCGGCCTTTGCGGCTGCATGCCGCCATGCGCTATGCGGTGCTCGGCGGCGGCAAACGTCTGCGGCCTCTGCTGATCTACGCCGCCGGCGAAACCCTGGGTGTATCCGCCGAGCGGCTGGACGGGCCAGCGGCCGCCGTGGAGATGATCCATGCCTACTCCCTCATTCACGACGACCTGCCGGCCATGGATAACGACGATCTGCGCCGTGGCCGGCCCACCTGCCATAAGGCTTTCGATGTGGCCACCGCGATCCTCGCCGGCGATGCCTTACAGGTGTTGGCGTTCCAGATCCTGGCGGAAGACCAGGCCATGGGGGAGTCGCCGGCTATGCGCGTCGAGATGATCCGCAGCGTGGCACAGGCTAGCGGGTCAGCCGGCATGGCCGGTGGACAGGCTATGGACCTGGCGGCTGCCGGCAGGACACTGAACCTCGCGGAGCTGGAACTCATGCACATCCATAAGACCGGCGCCCTGATCCGCGCCAGTGTGTTGCTGGCAGCCCAGAGCTCGCCGGTCCTGGGCACCGACAAACGTACCGCCCTGGATCATTATGCAAAATGCGCCGGTCTGGCTTTCCAGATCCGCGACGACATCCTGGATGTGGAGGGCGAAACTGCGGCCTTGGGCAAGCCTACCGGCACCGATGCCTCGCGCAACAAACCCACTTATCCGAGCGTGCTGGGTCTGGAAGAATCCCGCCGGCATGCGCGTGATCTACATTACGCTGCACTCGCGGCACTCGAACCGTTCGGCGAGGCGGCTGAACCACTGGCCTGGCTGTCGGAATATATCGTCACCCGCAACCAGTGAGTTGAAGGCTTAGGTATAAAGCTCGGATAATGGTACATACGTTCTGCAGGCCAGCATGACTGATCTTTCCGCATTTCCACTGTTGGCGCGCATCAATTCGCCTAAAGATTTGCGCGCGCTCCCTGAGTACGACCTCAAGAAGGTCGCGGATGAACTGCGCGCGTTTCTGATCGAGACCGTCAGCAATGTGGGCGGACATTTCGCCGCCGGTCTCGGGGTAGTGGAACTCACGGTGGCACTGCACTATGTATTCAACACACCCTATGACCGGTTGGTGTGGGATGTGGGTCACCAGGCCTATCCGCACAAGGTGCTCACCGGACGGCGTGATCGCCTGGACACTATCCGCACATGCAAAGGTTTGGCGCCATTCCCGAGCCGTGCCGAAAGTGAATACGACACCTTCGGTGTCGGCCATTCCAGCACCAGCATCAGTGCGGCTCTCGGCATGGCGCTAGCCGCCAAGCACAAGGGTGAGGATCGCCACGTGGTGGCGCTGGTGGGTGATGGCGCCATGACCGCAGGCATGGCCTTCGAAGCCCTCAACCATGCCGGCAGCCTGGATGCCGATCTGCTGGTTGTATTGAACGACAACGACATGTCGATCTCCGGAAACGTGGGCGCATTGTCGAATTATTTCGCCAAAGTTCTTTCCGGCCGCGTGTATGCACATTTGCGCGAGGGCGGCAAGAAGGCCCTGTCCATCATGCCACCGGTGCGTGAGTTGGCGCGACGTTCAGAGGAATTCATGAAAGGCATGGTGGCGCCCGGCACACTGTTCGAGGAGTTGGGGTTCAATTACATCGGCCCGGTGGATGGTCATGACGTAGACACGCTGGTGAAAACCCTGCGCAACATGCGCGCCCTCAAGGGGCCGCAATTCCTGCATGTAGTCACGCGCAAGGGCAAGGGTTACCAGCCAGCCGAGCAGGACCCCATCAAGTGGCACGGCCCGTCGGCCTTCAATGCCGCCACCGGCGAGATACCGCAAAAAGCCGCCACCAGCCCCATTTATTCGGATGTCTTTGGCCAATGGTTATGCGACATGGCCGATCGGGAACCACGCCTAGTGGCCATCACGCCTGCCATGCGTGAAGGCTCCGGGATGGTGAAATTCGCGCAACGTTTTCCGCAACGCTATTTCGACGTGGGCATCGCCGAGCAACATGCGGTTACTCTGGCCGCAGGTCTGGCCTGCGCCGGCCTCAAACCGGTGGTGGCCATCTACTCGACCTTCCTGCAGCGTGCCTATGATCAACTGGTACACGACGTGGCCCTGCAGAATCTGCCGGTGTTATTCGCCATCGACCGTGCCGGACTGGTCGGTCCCGATGGTCCCACGCATGCAGGCAGCTTCGATCTGACATACATGCGCTGTCTGCCAAACCTAGTCTTGATGGCGCCGGCCGACGAGAACGAGTGCCGGCAGATGCTTTATACAGGCATGCAGTTCGATCAACCCGCAGCGGTACGTTATCCACGCGGCCGTGGGCCGGGTGTGCAGATCAATAAGCAGATGCAGGCCCTGCCCATCGGCAAGGCAGAGATCCGGCGTCGCGGCAAGCATATCGCCTTGCTGGCTTTCGGCGCCATGGTGGAAGCGTCACAGCCCAGCGCGGAGGCACTAAATCTGACGCTGGTCAACATGCGCTTCATAAAGCCCCTGGACGAAAAACTCATCCTGGAGATGGCGGCATCCCATGATTCCCTGGTGACCATCGAAGACAATGCCATCTCCGGTGGCGCCGGCAGTGCAGTGAATGAACTGCTGGTGGCTCGCGATGTGCGCATACCCATCCTTAATCTCGGTTTGCCGGATCGCTTCATAGAACATGGATCGCGGGAAGAATGTCTCAAACTCGTTGGTCTGGATGCGGCGGGTATACGCCACACGCTGGACAACTGGCAGGCTGCACACCATCGACCACAACCCCGTGCCGCTGGCCAGTGACCGCATCACCCCTCAGGCTCTGGCTGTGTTAGCCTAACCATCCAGATAGACAGTCCGTAAGTCGCGGTCTGCGGCCAGCAGTAGAAAATCCCGGTTCCCGTCCCCATTATCCGCCGTATCAGTAGCTACCCTGGGAGTTGCGTCAGATGCAGGACCACAGCATGACACCCAGCCATCCGGCCGAGGTCGATAATCTACCCATCGCTGACGTGCAGTCGAGTGCCGATGTCCGCCGCATTCCCATCAATAAGGTTGGCATCAAGGACATCCGCCACCCGATCCGAGTGCGCGACCGTGCTGGCGGAGAGCAGCACACCATCGCCACCTTCAACATGTATGTGGACCTGCCGCATAACTTCAAGGGCACGCACATGTCGCGCTTCGTGGAGATTCTCAATCAGTACGAGCGTGAAATCAGCGTGGATTCATTCAAGGAGATGCTGACGGAGATGAGCGAGCGCCTGGGCGCACGTTCCGGCCATATCGAGATGCGCTTTCCGTATTTCATCGCCAAGAAGGCTCCGGTATCCGGGGTGCAGAGCCTGCTGGATTACGACGTCACTTTCATCGGCGAACGCAAAGATAACCAGAATTCCCTGCGCATCCGTATCGTGATCCCGGTGACCAGCCTGTGTCCCTGCTCCAAGGAGATCTCCGATTACGGCGCCCACAACCAGCGCTCGCATGTGACCGTCAACTGCAAGACCCGTGGTTTCATCTGGCTGGAAGAATTGATTGATGTGGTGGAACGGGAAGCGTCTTCCGAACTGTTCGGTCTATTAAAGCGCCCGGATGAGAAATACGTCACCGAGCGTGCTTACGACAACCCCAAGTTCGTGGAGGATATGGTGCGCGATATCGCGGTGAAACTGAATTCCGATGAGCGCATCCGCGCCTATAGCGTGGAATCCGAAAATTTCGAATCTATCCATAACCACTCGGCCTATGCGATGGTGGAGCGCGACAAAGACGCGGAATCCAGAAAGGTATCTGCCGTCGCTAAGTGAATCGGTGCCTCAGGATTCAGCCGAGACTTCAGTTTTCTGCGTAACACCCGCTTGGCGCACGCCGCGGGTCAAGCGCTCAACCAGGGTCTTGAGGAACATCTTATGGAAACGCAACTGGCATTGTAGTGAGACCTGATCAATGAGGGTTGAATTCACCCGCAGTACGTTCATAGTAGTGCGCGCCGTTATACCGGCCAGGCTGCGTCCCTGTTCCAGGTAGGGTGCTTCACCGAAGCAATCCCCCTCGCCCAAGACGCCGATGATGCTGTCGCCACGGCGCACCTCGGCATCGCCCAACACCACAATGATGTAGCAGTCATCGAGCTCGCCTTCCACCACGATGTCTTCGCCCGGGCCATAACTCTGCCAGCGGCTGGCGTTCAGCACTTCATAGATCTCCGGATAAGTGAAATCCTCAAAGAAGCGCAGGCGCCGCAGGATATTGAAACGTTCCTGGACAGCCATCTCCTCGGACAGCTGGTCGAGGGTGCGGACCGCACGCGTCAAATCGGTGGCGAACTCCAGACCGTTGCGATAACGCTTGGCCGGATCCTTCTCCAGCGCCTTGTACACGATGTCTTCCAGCATCCCGGGCACATCCGGTCTGAGGCGATGGACTGGCGCCGGTGTGGCATACACGATCTGGTGAACCAGGCGTGAAAGGTTGTCGCCATAGAAGGGCCGCTTGCCGGTGAGCAGCTCATACATCACGATGCCCAGGGAATACAGATCCGTCTGCACGGTCGAGGGCTGCTGGCGCATCTGTTCGGGCGCCATGTAGCTCGGGGAGCCCACCAGGCCCTTGAGCTGTCCTTCCTCGTTGCCCGCCATATGCGCCACGCCGAAATCCACGATGCGCACATCGCCCTCTGCGGTCATGAGGATATTGCCGGGCTTGATATCGCGGTGCACCAAGCCCTTGCGATGGGCGTAATCCAGTGCCTTGGCGCACTTGAATATGACTTCCACCACTTTGCGCACCGGCAAGAGGTTGTCGGCGCGACAGAATACCGTGAGTGGTTGCGCGCCACGCACGTACTCCATCACCACATAGCAATGACCCGCATCTTCGCCGGCGTCCATGATCGGCAGGATGTTGGGATGGTTCATCTTGCCGACGAGATAGGCTTCGTTGAAGAACAGTTTGCGCCGGGTGCGGGTTTCCTTCTCGCTGGCGTCGATATCGAAGTTGTAGAGCTTGATGGCGACATCCTTGCCGAGAAAGGAATCATGGCAAAGATAGACTGTGCCGGTAGCGCCGCGCCCCAATTCCCGGGTGATGACGAACTTGCCGAGCTTGGCAGGGGCGTTCATGCAGACTCCATCAAATGTATGTGGGCTTTTTACAGTCCCGGCTGGGCGATGTCCAGTGTATGCATGTGTATATCAGGATTCAGAGCATTTTCAGCAGCAGCGAAATTATATATATGATAACCGCAGCCGGAACGGCGGCCACCACGTCATCCAGCATGATGCCCAGTCCGCCATGGACGGTGCGGTCAAACCAGCGTATCGGCCAGGGTTTGAGGATGTCGAAGAACCGGAACAGCACGAATCCCAGAATCAACCACGGCCAACTATGCGGCGCGAATGCCATGGTGAACAGAAAACCCACAACTTCATCCCAGTTCACCGCACCCGGATCCTGCATGCCGAGTTTCTTGGCGCTGTAACCGCAGATGAAGATACCGGCCACAAAAAGCACCAGGGTGACGAGCCAGTAAACCCAATGGGGTAGCGGCGATATCAGTAAGTAGATGACGACGCCCACCAGCGTACCGGCGGTTCCGGGGGCTTTGGGTGTTAGACCACTGCCGAACCCATAGGCCAAGAAATGGATCGGGTTGCTGAAGACTTCGCGGGCGGTAAGACGATCGGCCATGGCTAATCCAATCTAGTCTTGAAATGTCGGTAGCCGGCGACCGGCAACAGCCAATCCGTATTGTCGTCTTGCAGGCAGCGCAGGTCTTTCGTAGCGGTGATTTCTCCGATACGTGTCACAGGACAGCCGAATTCGTGCACATGCGACTCCAATTGCGGCAAGCGTTCCTCAGACACGGTAAAACACAGTTCGTAGTCATCACCTCCGCTCAACGCTATGTTCAGCGCCTGCTCCCGCGTCTGGTGTCGCAACAGCGACAGCGACATTGGCAAGTTTTCCACCTGCAGCTTTGCACCCACACCACTGGCTTGCAGAATGTGCCCGAGATCAGCCACCAGCCCGTCGGATATGTCGATGGCCGAGCTGGCGATCCCGCGCAACGCCGATCCCGCCTGGATGCGCGGTTCCGGGTAACAGAAGCGCTGCACACAACTGTCGTCTTCGGTTATTTGCATGCGCTCCTGCAGTTGCTTTAAGCCCTGGGCTGCATCGCCGAGACAGCCAGTGATATAAATCTGATCACCCGGCTGTGCGCCTGATCGCAATAAGGCTTGTCCGTCAGGCACCAGTCCGTGGACCGTGACCGTGATGTTCAGTGGGCCGCGAGCAAGATTTCCACCCACCAGCGCGACTCGATAACGCTGTGCTAGCGCGAAGAACCCACGGGCAAATTCCTGGAGCCATCCGGCATCCGATTGTGGCAGGCTGAGCGCCAGCAAGGCCCAAGCTGGAGTGGCACCCATGGCGGCCAGGTCACTCAGGTTGACTGCCAGCGCCCGGTGGCCGATGGCGGCCGCCGGCAGATCTTCCGGGAAATGCACTCCGGCGACCAATGAGTCCACCGAAACAACCAATTCCTGTCCGGGTGGCACCCGCAGGATGGCGGCATCATCACCTATGCCCAGGCGCACGTCATCCCTGTGCGTGGAATTGTCAATAAAATATCGGCGGATGATTTCGAATTCGTCCATGCGTGATGGTCAGTCAGCGCTGCCGCGCACCCCTTGCTCCGTCGCACGCAGCTTGCTGGCGGCCCGATCCAGTACCGCGTTCACATATTTGTGGCTTTCTTCAGCGCCGAATTTCTTGGCCAGTTCCACCGCTTCGTTGAGCACCACACGATACGGCACATCCGGGCAGGCACTCAGTTCGTAGGTACCCAACAGGAATATGCCGCGTTCGACCGGATCCAGTCGCGCAAGTGGACGATCCAGATAGGGCGAGAACGCCGCCGCCAGATTGTCACTGTCTGCGATGACGCCACGCAGCAGCGCTTCGAAATAATCGGTATCGGTATCCTTGAGGTTCTGGCTCAGCCGCAACTGGCTGATGATGTCGTCAGGCAAGGCCGCCGACAGCTGCCACTGGTAGAGTCCCTGCAAGGCCAGGCGCCGCGCGCGGGCACGCGCTCGTGCACCGTGTTTGGTGCGTGTCGCCATGGCTCAGCCCAGTTTCCGCAACAGGCTAGCCATCTGCAGCGCTGCCAGGGCCGCATCCGCACCTTTGTTGCCGGCGCCGCCACCGGCGCGCGCCAGCGCCTGCTCCAGCGTGTCGCAGGTGAGCACGCCGAAAGCCACCGGCACGCCGCTGTCCAAGGCCACCTGGGCGATGCCGCGGGCGCACTCGCCCGCCACCAGATCGAAATGCGGCGTCTCGCCGCGGATCACCGCACCCAGCGCGATGACCGCAGCGTACTGGCCGCTGTCCACCAGCTTCTTCACAGCCATGGGGATCTCAAATGCACCCGGTACTCGCACCAGCGTCAGGTTTTCATCGCGCACACCCTTCGCATGCAGGGTCTCCGATGCCCCACTCACCAGCTTGTCCACCACCAAGGCATTGAAACGCGCTGCCACGATAGCCACGCGCGCGCCATTTGCGGTGGTCCCGCCTTCTATAATTCTGGGATGGGTGCTCATGCTGATTAACCGGTAAGAATGAGGCCTATTCTAACCGAGCCGGACACGCTTTACGGCGGCAGCATGCCGCAGATACCTAATCGCAGGACACGTATTCCACCACTTCCAGGCCAAATCCTGAGAGGCCGTGCATCTTCTTCGGCTGGCTCAGGACACGCATGCGCCGCACGCCCAGGTCCAGGAGGATCTGGGCGCCGATGCCATAGGTGCGCAGCACGGCGCCATTGGCGGCAGCATCTTCTTTATCGTCATCAGCGTTCAAATGGCCGCGCAGGCGTTCCACCAATCCGGCCGGGTCCTCCGGCTGGCGCAGGATCACCACCACGCCGCCCTCGCTGGCGACGCGCCGCAGCGCATTGCGCAACGGCCAGCCCAGATCATCCCAGCGCACACCGACCACGTCGTTGAGGGTGTTCTGCAGATGCACTCTCACCAACACCGGTTGCTCCGGTTGCAGCTCGCCGCTGATCAATGCCAGGTGCACGGTCTTGTTGACCCGATCTTCATAGACCGCCATCCGGAATTCGCCGAACTCGGTGGGCACCGTGCGCTCGGCGATGCGTTCCACGGTCTTCTCCTTGGCCAGCCGGTAGCTGATGAGATCCGCGATGGTGCCGATCTTCAGGCCATGGGCCTTGGCGAACTTTTCCAGATCCGGGCGGCGCGCCATGCTGCCGTCCTCGTTGAGTATCTCGACGATCACCGCCGCGGGTTCGAGCCCCGCCAGGCGCGTGAGATCGCAACCGGCTTCCGTATGGCCGGCGCGCGTCAGCACGCCGCCGGGCTGCGCCATGATCGGAAATACATGCCCGGGCTGCTTGAGATGCTCCGGCAACGCGTCCGGACGCACGGCGGTACGCACCGTGTGCGCCCGGTCATAGGCGGATATACCAGTGGTCACGCCTTCCGCGGCTTCGATGGAGAGCGTGAAGTTGGTGGTACGGGTCTCATTGGTCTCGCTCACCATCAGCGGCAAGCGCAGTTGACGGCAACGCTCGGGGGTCAAAGTCAGGCAGATGAGGCCACGCCCAAAACGTGCCATGAAGTTGATGTCTTCGGGGCGCACATTCTCAGCCGCCATGATGAGGTCGCCTTCGTTCTCTCGATCCTCGTCATCCATGAGGATGACCATCTTTCCATCATGGATATCCTTGAGGATAGCCTCGATGGAGTCGAGGTGAGCGTACTTCATGGGCGAGACAGTATTCGTCATGCACTTACTCCAGATCAATCGCCTGCTTCACTTGGCAGGCATACGTGCTGACAGCAGGCGCTCAAGATAGCGCGCAATCAGATCCACTTCCAGGTTCACGCGTGTACCCGCGCGATAGTCGCGCATGTTGGTATGTTCCAGGGTGTGGGGAATTATATTCACTTGAAAGGTATGTGCATCAACAGAATTTACTGTCAGGCTCACCCCATCCACACCGATAGACCCCTTGCTGGCAATATAGTGTGTCAGTTGCTTGGGCGCCTCAATAACGAAACGTACTGAACGGGCATCTTCCCGGCGCGACTGCACCACGCCCACACCGTCCACATGCCCGGTGACCATATGCCCACCCAGAGGTGTGGTTAAGGTCAGGGCAGTCTCCAGATTCACAGGCGCACCTGCCTTGAATGAGCCCAGGGTCGTGAGTTCCAGGGTTTCCCGGGAAGCGTCCACACTAAAGCCATCCGGCAGATTCTCGATGACAGTCAGGCAACAACCGTTCACGGCGATGCTGTCTCCGACTTTCATGGCTTTCATGTCCAGGCCAGCGGCATGTATGTGCATACGCAGGTCGCCACCACGTGGCTCGAGCGCCTGTACCTTGCCAACCACCCGCACGATCCCGGTAAACATCAGGCTTTCCTCGCCTGCGGCATTGCCAGAAAACGCACATCCACGCCCAGCATACGCACATCCTTGAGTTGCAGATCGATACGCTCTTCGAGGCTGTGCAGCTCCGGCAGAGCGAACATGCCGCGGGCGGTATCCCCCAATAACTGCGGTGCCATATAGATGATGAGCTCGTCCAGTAGTCCAGCCTGAAGCAGCGCGCCATTCAAGACCGCGCCTGCCTCCACCAGCAGTTCGTTGCATTCCAGTTCCGCGAGCTGCTGCATCAGGGCAGCAAGATCGATATGACCATCAGCCATTGGTAACACCAGGATTCCGGCACCGGCTGCTTTCAATGCAGCCTGGCGTCCCATATCTGCAACCGCAGTGGCGATCAGGGTCTCACCCGACTGTTGCAACACTTGGGCATTGGGTGGCGTGCGCAGCTGCGTGTCCACGACGACGCGTCGTGGCTGACGCCACTCACCCGCAAGCCGCACCGTGAGCGCCGGATCGTCCGCCAGCAGCGTGCCGATGCCGGTGAGGATCGCCGAACTGCGCGCCCGCCAGCGTTGCGCATCTTCGCGCGCGGCCGCGCCGCTGATCCATTTGCTGGCGCCCAAAGCCAGTGCAGTACGGCCGTCGAGACTCGCCGCCAGTTTGCTGCGCACCCAGGGACGGCCGCGGGTCATGCGGCTGACGAAACCCGGATTGAGTTCCCGGGCTTCGGCTTCCATCAGGCCTACAGCAGTCTCGATGCCGACGTCACGAAGTTTATCGAGACCTGTACCGGCTTTTGGATTGGGATCCGGCATGGCCGCGATCACGCGTGCCACTCCAGCATCCACCAGCGCACCCACGCACGGCCCGGTACGTCCGAAATGTGTGCAGGGTTCCAGCGTCACATACACGCTGGCGCCACGCGCCTTCTCGCCCGCCTGACGGAGCGCGAGTATCTCCGCATGCGCTTCCCCGGCCTGGTGATGGAATCCCTGGCCGACGACAGTGCCGTCCTTCACCAGTACACAACCGACGCGCGGATTCGGGTCCGTAGTGTACAGGCCCTGTTCTGCAAGTCGCAGGGCTTCAGCCATATGGTCTTTGTCAGTGGCAGAGAACATCAATATAGGACCGATTGATAGGAGGGATACTGCATATACCCGTCTCGCAGCGCCGCAAAGTGCCAGGCGCTAACCCTTATTTCTTTTCTTCATCCGGTAACAGCGGCATCTGTTCGCGTTTCAGGGCTTCACGCGCAACGTCATCCTGCAGGCGCTGGATCTCCTCACGGAATTCGTTGACGTCCTGGAAACTCCGGTACACGGAGGCATACCGCACGTAGGCGACTTGGTCGAGCGCTTTGAGCTCGTCCATGACCCGCTCGCCGACCTGCAGTGAGCGGATCTCGCGTTCGCCGGTCACCTGCAGCTTGTGGGTGATGCGCGCGATGGCAGCTTCGATGGCTTCGGTACTTACCGGGCGCTTCTCCAGCGCGCGCATCATGCCGGCGCGCAGTTTATGCTCATCGAACGGCTCGCGGGTGCCGTTGCTCTTGATGATGCGCGGCATCACCAGCTCGGCAGTCTCGAATGTAGTGAAGCGTTCGCCGCATTTCTCGCATTCACGGCGGCGGCGCACCTGCGCGCCCTCGCCGGCTAGGCGCGAATCGATCACCTTGGTGTCCTCATGATTGCAGAATGGGCAGTACATGGCTGCTGGAACCGGTCTTTAAAATTTCAAGTTGGCAGGATAGACCGGGAACTTCCTGCACATAGCCAGTACCTTCTCGCGCACCTCTGCGATGATGTTCTCATCGCCCAGATTGTCGAGGATATCCGCTATCCAGCCGGCCAGTTCGCGTATCTCAGCCTGCTTGAAGCCACGGGTGGTAGCCGCGGGTGTGCCGATTCGCAGGCCGCTGGTCACCATCGGCGGGCGCGGATCGTTCGGCACAGCATTCTTGTTCACGGTGATGTTGGCCTTGTGCAAGGCCGCGTCCGCATCCTTGCCGGTGATGTTCTTGCTGATCAGGTCCATCAGGAAAAGGTGATTGTCGGTGCCGCCGGATACGATGTTGAAGCCGCGCTTGAGCAGCGCATCCGCCATGGCGCGAGCGTTGTCGAGCACCTCTTGCTGGTAGGTCTTGAATTCCGGTTGCAGGGCTTCCAGGAACGCCACCGCTTTGGCGGCGATCACGTGCATCAGAGGTCCGCCCTGGGTGCCGGGAAACACCGTGGAGTTCAGTTTCTTCTCGATCTCCTCATTGGCACGCGCCAGGATCAGTCCGCCGCGCGGACCGCGCAGAGTCTTGTGGGTGGTGGTGGTGGTGACGTCTGCGATCTGCACCGGATCAGGATAGATGCCGGTCGCCACCAACCCGGCCACATGCGCCATGTCCACGAACAGATAGGCACCCACCGCATCCGCGATTTCACGGAACTTCTGCCATTCGATGCGGCGTGAGTAGGCGGAGAACCCGGCCACGATCATCTTCGGCTGGTGCTGTTCGGCGAGTTGCGCCACCTGCTGGTAGTCGATCAGGCCGGTAGCGGTGTCGATGCCGTACTGCACGGCGTTGAAGAACTTTCCGGAGAAATTCACCTTGGCGCCATGGGTGAGATGCCCGCCGTGCGCCAGACTCATGCCGAGGATGGTATCGCCGGCTTTCAGCAGCGCCAGGTACACGGCGGCGTTCGCCTGGGAGCCGGAGTGCGGCTGCACGTTCGCGTAAGCGGCGCCGAAGAGTTTCTTGGCGCGCTCGATGGCCAGGCGTTCGGCCACGTCCACGTACTCACAGCCGCCGTAGTAGCGCTTGCCGGGATAGCCTTCCGCGTACTTGTTGGTGAGCACCGAACCCTGGGCGGCCAGTACCCGCGGACTCACGTAGTTCTCGGAGGCGATCAATTCGATGTTCTGTTCCTGGCGCAGCAGCTCCGAATGCAGCGCGGCATAGAGCTCATCGTCGAACCCGGCGATCGTCATATCCTGGCTGAACATCAGCGACTCCAAGGGTGGGGCGAGTTATCTTTTGGCGGATCATTGTACCCCACCATCCGCAGGCATCAGGCTGCCATGAACGCCTCGACCACCGCACTCCAGGCGAGCGCCAGGTTGCGGCGGTTGTAGCCACCGCCACCCAGGCCCACGATGCGGCCATCGCAATATTTATCCGCCAGCGCACACAGGCGTCTGGCGGCATGGGCGTGCGCCGCTGGCGAGTAACGCAGATGGGTGATGGGATCGCCCTCGATGCTGTCGGCACCGCACTGGAACAGGATGAACTGCGGTTGCAGTCTCCTGAGATAGTTCTCTACCTGCTCCCAGACATGCTTGAACTCCAGGTCGTCGGCGCCGGGCTGCATCGGTATGTTGAGTTTGGTGCCGGCGGCTTTGCCGCTGCCGGTCTCATCGGCAGCGCCGGTGCCGGGATACAGGAAGCGGCCATCCTCATGCAGATCGGCAAACAACACCTCCGGATCGGTTTCATAGGCGTAGAACACGCCATCACCATGATGTGCATCGATATCCACATAAGCGATATTCTTCATGGCGTGTGCTCGGCGCAGGTGTTCGATAGCCACACCGATGTCATTCAGCACGCAGAAGCCGGCGGCATGGTCGCGTCCGGCGTGATGTAAGCCGGCGATCGGCACGAACGCGCGCCGGTAATCCCCTGCCATCACGCCTGCGACTGCGTTGAGGGTGGCGCCCGCCACCAGACTCGCGGCCTCGAATATGCCGGGCAATGCCGGCGTGTCGCCGCCGTCCAGATAACCGCCCTGGCTGCTGCACTGGATGATGAAATCAAGATAGGCCTGGGTATGAAATGTTTCCAGCTCATCACGCGACGCCGTACGCGCGTAAATCGGCCGCGTGTTTTTGTCGATGCCCCGGCTGCTAGCCTCCCGCCAGAACGCATCAAATCGGTCGTAACCAAAAGGATGGCCATCACCGAACCCATAGCTTGACTGCAAGGGATCGTTGCAAACACCTACCTGCGGCGTATTTGTGGTCGGCATGCCCGAGTATCCGCGGAAAAACTGCAATGCAGTGATGATAGTATAGTGTGTGCCGCGATATGGGTCTTGCACATGGCACAGGCGCCGACAACGATGAAGTTACAGATGGGTTGGCGCGAATGGGCGGCGTTACCCGATCTCGGCATTACTCGCATCAAGGCCAAGATCGACACCGGTGCGCGCACCTCCGCCTTGCACGCCTTTGCAGTCGATACCTTCAGCGAGCGGGGGCGCCGCCTGGTGCGTTTCGGCGTGCATCCACTGCAGCGCAGGCTGCGGCCGCAGATCACCTGTACGGCTGAGGTCATCGATGAACGCTGGGTGATGGACTCCGGCGGCCATCGGGAACGGCGTTTGGTGATCGCGACACGCGTGCGTATCGGCACCCTAACCTGGCCCATCGAACTCACGCTCACCGCCCGGGACCCCATGCGTTTCCGGCTGCTGATCGGCCGCAGCGCCATGCGGGACCGGCTGCTGGTGGACCCAGATGCCTCATACGTGACTGGCGGGCGGCGAACTGCAAAAAAGACCGATGCGATGATGAAGAAACCTGACGCGGTATGAATCCATGAAAAGCAAACGCCTGAAGATCGCCGTGCTGTCGCGCAATACGCGCCTGTATTCCACCAAGCGCCTGGTGGAGGCGGGACTGAAACGCGGTCATGACCTGTATGTCATCGATCCGTTACGTTGCTACATGAATATCTCGGTGCATAATCCCGAGATTCACTATAAGGGGCGCAAGCTGGAAGAATTCGATGCGGTGATACCGCGTATCGGACAGTCGGTGACTTTCTATGCCACCGCGGTACTGCGCCAGTTCGAGATGATCGGAGTGTTCTCGCTGAACGAATCGGTGGCCATCAGCCGTGCCCGCGACAAGCTGCGCTCGCTGCAACTGCTGGCGCGCAAGGGCATCGGCATGCCGGTCACTGGTTTCGCGCATTCGCCGGATGACACCGACGACCTGCTGGCCATCGTCGGTGACGTGCCACTCATCATCAAGCTGATCGAGGGCTCCCAGGGCCAGGGTGTGGTGCTGGCGGAGACCCGACATGCCGCGGAGAGCGTGATCGACGCTTTCCGTGGATTGGACGCGCATTTCCTGGTGCAACAGTTCATCAAGGAATCCCGCGGCAGCGACATCCGCTGCTTCGTGATCGGCAACAGGGTGGTGGCCTCCATGAAGCGCCAGGCGCGCAAGGGCGAGTTCCGCGCCAATTTGCACCGCGGCGGCAAAGCCGAGGCCGTCCGCATCACGCCGGCAGAACGGGAGATGGCTGTCAAGGCCGCCAAAATCATGGGGCTTAACGTGGCCGGCGTCGATCTGATCCGTTCCATCAGGGGATCGCTGGTGCTGGAAGTGAACTCCTCGCCGGGACTCGAAGGCATCGAGAGCGCGACCGGCAAGAACATCGCGGGCGAGATCATCGCCTTTGTCGAGCGCCACGCACGCACCGGTTACACCAAGACTAAAGGTTCCGGCTAAATCCATCGCTGGCAGCGCCGGTCACTTTCACGGATAATCCTGCTCCCTTTCAGATTGCGGACTGCGATGGCGCAATACATTTACACCATGCAGCGGGTGGGCAAGGTCGTGCCCCCCAAGCGCGAGATCCTGCGCGACATCTCCCTGTCCTTTTTCCCGGGCGCCAAGATCGGCGTCCTGGGTCTCAATGGTTCCGGCAAATCCACGCTGCTGCGCATCATGGCGGGCGTGGACACCGACATCCATGGCGAGGCGCGGCCGCTGGCCGGCATCCGCATCGGCTACCTGCCGCAAGAGCCGCAGCTGGATGCCGAGAAGAATGTGCGCGCCAACGTCGAGGATGGCCTGGGAGATATCAAGCAGATCAAGGAACAACTGGACAAGGTCTATGCCGCCTATGCCGAAGCAGATGCCGATTTCGACAAACTTGCCTCCGAGCAGGCGCGGCTGGAACATATCCTGCAGTCGGCCGGTGCCACCAACCTGGATCATGTACTGGAAGTGGCCGCCGAAGCCCTGCGCTTGCCGCCTTGGGAGGCGGATGTCAATAAACTCTCAGGCGGCGAACGCCGGCGCGTGGCGCTCTGCCGCCTGTTGTTATCCAAACCCGACATGCTGCTGCTGGATGAGCCCACCAACCATTTGGATGCGGAATCCGTGGCCTGGCTGGAACGCTATCTGCAGGAATATTCCGGCACGGTCGTGGCGGTCACCCACGACCGCTATTTTCTCGACAACGTGGCCGGCTGGATTCTGGAACTGGACCGCGGTCATGGCATCCCCTGGCAGGGAAATTATTCCTCGTGGCTGGAGCAAAAGGAGAAGCGCCTGGAGATCGAGGAAAAGCAGGAAACTGCCCACATCAAGGCCATGAAACGGGAGCTGGAGTGGGTGCGCGCTAATCCTAAGGGCCGGCATGCCAAAAGCAAGGCGCGCCTGCAGCGCTTCGAGGAATTGTCCTCGGCGGAATACCAGAAACGCAACGAGACCCAGGAACTCTACATCCCTCCGGGGCCACGCCTCGGTGACATCGTCGTTGAAGCCAAAGGGCTGCGCAAGAGTTTCGGCGACACCCTGCTGTATGACGATCTGTCCTTCAACCTGCCGCCGGGTGGCATCGTCGGTGTCATCGGACCGAATGGCGCCGGCAAGACCACCCTGTTCCGCCTGATCGTCGGCCAGGAACAAGCCGATGCCGGCGAGCTGCGCATCGGCCCCAGCGTCAAACTTGCCTATGTCGACCAGAGCCGCGATACGCTGAGTCCTGACAAAACCGTGTGGCAGGAAATCGCCGACGGCCAGGACATTCTTACAGTCGGCAATTACCAAACACCCTCGCGCGCCTATGTCGGACGCTTCAATTTCAAGGGACCAGATCAGCAGAAGCGCGTCGGCGATCTCTCCGGTGGAGAGCGCAACCGCGTGCATCTTGCCAAGGTGCTTAGGAATGGCGGCAACGTGCTGCTGCTGGACGAGCCCACTAATGATCTGGACGTAGAGACCCTGCGCGCCCTGGAGGAAGCGCTGCTGGCCTTCCCCGGCTGCGCCGTGATCATCTCCCACGACCGCTGGTTCCTGGACCGCATCGCCACTCATATGCTGGCTTTCGAAGGGGATTCCAAGGTGGTATGGTTCGAAGGCAACTACGCGGATTACGAAGCCGACCGCAAGCGCCGCCTGGGCGCCGATGCCGACCAGCCGCATCGCATTAAATACCGGCGCTTGAAAGAATGATGGGCAGTCACCGCGCCAACTGACGCTGCTGTCATGCCGGCGTGTGGGACATTATGAGGTCGGATCTTTAAGCAAGAAAACTCTTCCCGCGGTGGGCCTCACTCAGTTGGAGGATACGTACTTCTCGCGCCGCAGGTTGTGGTTTTCGAAGCCGATGGCCTTGAGTTGCTCCACTGCTTTATCGATCATGTCCGGGTTGCCGCACAGATACACGATGTCGCGCTGCGGATCGGGTTTGAGTTCCATGAGGTGGTTTTGGACATAACCCTTGCGGGCATACGACACGGGTGGCTCCGGCATACGGCGGCTGTAACTGGCGATGAAATCGAAGGCGGGATTCTCACGCGCCAAACCCAGAAAATCTTCTCCGAACAGCAATTCATTCGGGCCGCGCACACCCAGCAATAGCACGGCCGCATGTTGTCTGCCATCGAGACGCACGCGCAACAGCGGCAGCATGGCACGGAAAGGCGAGATGCCGGTACCCGTAGCCACCAGCAGATAACGCCCGGGCGGGTCATCGCGCAACACGAAGCGTCCGAATGGGCCGGTTGTCTGGACGCGTGCGCCGGGCGCCATATCGAAAAGTATCTTCGTAGCACGCCCGCCCTCCACATAGGTCACCGCGATCTGCACTTCATCCACGCTACCGGGTATGGTAGCTACACTGTAACTGCGGCGCAGCTCCATATCCTGAGACGGCAGATGCAGGGTAATGAACTGTCCGGGTGTGTAGCTGAACGGTGTGCCATCTTCGCGCCTGAAACCCAGCTGGCGGACGCGCGGTGTGAGCATGCGGCTCGACTGCAGAACTAGGGTGAATCGGTCGTGGCTCATGTTCGTTAACCGGGAGATTGGGATATCAGGCTATAAGAGCGGCGACAAAGGCGCACTTTTTACCATATCCAGAGTCATAATCCGAGTATCGGCGTTATAGTTAAGGCACTTACAGGAGGATCGAGCCATGTTCCAAAGAATTTACAGACTCCCGGTTATCATCAGTGGTGCACTGCTGGTGGCCTCGGCCGTGCACGCCGGCCCCATCCCGGCTTCCGGCGATACGGCGACGCTGCTCAAGGACGCCGTGAATGGCAGTTGGCGTTCGCCAGCTAACAAAGCCCGCGACCAATACCGTCATCCAGTCGAAACCCTGGGGTTCTTCGGCATTCGTCCCGACATGACGGTGATCGAACTCTCGCCCGGCGGCGGCTGGTATACCGAGATCCTCGCCCCTTTCCTCTATGACCAGGGCCGTCTCATCGAAGCCTCTTCTCCCAAGGCCACGTCTTTCGATGCGAAACTCAAAGCAGACCCTGCCATCTATGGCCATATCGGAGTGATCGTCCCGTTCGCGCCGCCGAAGCAGGTGGACCTGGGGCCGGATGGTTCGGCCGACATGGTGCTCACCTTCCGTAACGCCCATGATTGGATGAACAACAGCCCGGAGACCCTGGCCAAGGTATTCAAAGCGGCCTACGCGGTGCTTAAACCGGGCGGTGTGTTTGGCATCACGGAACACCGCGCCAAACCATTCGCTGATGCGCTCGAAAGTTCCAAGGCTCTGCACCGGTTACCGGAAGATTATGTGATCGAATTGGGACTGATCACCGGCTTCCGTTTGGCGGGTGTTTCTGAAATCAATGCCAACCCCAAGGATCCGCAGGATATCAATGTGCACCGGCTACCGCCGGACTTGTCGGGCGGCGACAACGAGCGTGCCCAGATGTTCGCCATCGGAGAATCCGATCGCATGACGCTCAAGTTCGTGAAACCCTGAGATAGTGATGTTCCAAAACACACGGGCGGCATGTACACATGCCGCCCGTTTCTTTAGACCGCTGTCATGGTTTTAAACAAAGGTCCCGTTGCGTAGATCCAGCAGCGCTTGCTGGATTTCCTCCGGAGTATTCATGACGAACGGTCCGTAGCGGGCCACAGGTTCGCCCAGCGGCTTGCCGGATATCAACAGGAACCTGACTCCAGTCTGCGCCGCCCTGATCTCCACTCGATCGCCATCAGAAAACACCACGAGTTTCTGAGCCTTGACATGGGTGCCAGCAGCATCAGCACCCACACCGAATTGTCCTTCGCCATCATAGACATAGGCAAACGCCGTATGTCCGCGCGGGATCGTCTGGCTGAATACGGCATCTGCCGGCACGCATACATCCAGATAAGTCGGATTCGCAGCGATCTCCTTCACCGCACCCTGCACGCCATCGACGCTACCGGCGATCACACGGATGCGTACGCCGTTAGCCTGTTTGATTTCGGGGATGTGCTTAGCGGCGATCTCCTGGTAACGCGGTTTGCTCAGTTTGAGTCTGGCCGGCAGATTGACCCACAGTTGAAAACCGGACAGATGTCCGCCGAGCAGCTGCGGCATCTCCTCATGCATGATGCCATGGCCTGCCGTCATCCACTGCACATCACCGGCCGCTATTCTGCCGGCGTGGCCGAGGGAATCCTTATGCTCCACCATTCCGGAATGCATGTAGGTCACGGTCTCGATGCCGCGGTGCGGGTGCATGGGAAAACCGGCGATGTAGTCGTCCGGATTATCTGAACCGAAATGGTCAAACAGCAGGAACGGATCCAGATAATCCAGCGTGGCGGTGGCGATGCTGCGTTTGAGCTTGACGCCGGCGCCGTCGGAAACCCTCTGGGGCTCAATGACTGCCGTTACTGTGCGCGCCTTACTTGTCATGAATCAGCTCTCCTGAAAGTACTTGTCGGTAAGGTATAAGGGCTGTTTATACAAATTCAATCCAGCCTTACCAGGTTGCTTGCTGAGAGAGAATCTCGGCACATACACTCCGTATAACGCCCCGGATGTGGGTTTTTGCAGCTCTGAATTCCGGGTGCTGCAGCGCACCCCCCGGATCATCCTCATTCATATATATACGCTCGCACATCTCGATCTGCAGAGCTTCGACCTGCTGCATCGCGCCGTAATACGCTGTGATATAGCCGCCCTTGTAGGGATTGTTGCGCGTAACGTGGAACCCGGCTTCCCGAAAACTGTACTCCACGCTATCCACCAGCCAGGATGCACAAGATCGGCCATCGCGGTCACCCAGATAAATTTCCCCGCTGAGCTGACCATGCACCAGGCTGGCGCGGGATACGACGCTATGGGCATCGATCAGCACCACGCGCCCGAACTGCTTGATCTTGGTGTGGACGAGTTCCAGCAGTTTGGCATGATAGGGCGCGCGTACCAGGGCACGACGCCTGTCGATTTCCTCCTGGGACGGCGGCACCCGGTAAATCTCATCGCCCCAGAAAGTCTGCAGCGCCACAAATCCGGTTTCGAAACGGCCCGGATACAGCGGCTTGTTATCCGGCGGACGGTTGAGGTCCGCCACAAAGCGGCTATAAGTTGCGTAAATGGTGGTGGCGCCCAGCGCCGGCAGAAAATCATAAAGATGATGCAGATGCCAATCGGTCATGGGCAGGCTGCGGATGTAATCGGAAGCAAAATCGGCCGCGATGGCATCGGGCACATAGGTACCGGTGTGCGGAATGCTCACCAGCAGTGGTATTTCAGGCGCCAACGGTTCGCGTATTTCATAGGGCTTGAGTTGCATGCGCATTACTCATTGAGACGCGCCACTACCCGCTCAAATTCGCGGTCACTGGCTTGCGCACCTGTCGCCACTCCATGGTCAACCAAACGTTTGCCGCCCACATACACCGCCGCGATATCACGGCGGCTGCCGCCGATGATCAGAGCATCCAGCAAGGTTTCGATGGAGTGGCCGAGCCAGGGAGACGCCTGCTCATCCAATACCACCAGATCGGCGCGTTTGCCCACCGCAACGGCGCCCACCGGCTCCGCCAGTGCGGCCGCACCGCCCATGCAAGCGCGCGCCCAAAGGGTCGCGCCCAAGCCTGAGGCATCCGCGAATCGGGCGCGTTGCTGCTGGCGCAGCCGCTGGCCATATTCCAGCCAGCGCAGTTCCTCGACCGCGTCGATGCGGCAATTGCTGTCGGAACCGATGGCAAGACGCCCGCCGGCATCCTTGAATTCATCCGCGGCGAACAATCCATCGCCCAGGTAGGCCTCGGTGATGGGGCACAATACGACCGTGGCATCCTGCCTGGCCATCAGGCGAACTTCGGCCGCGGTGGCGTGCGTGGCATGCACCAGATTCCAGCGCTGATTCAAGTTTACCGTGCGTGCCAGCAGCTCGATAGGTGTAGTGCCGTACAGTGCTCTGCACTCTTCCACTTCCAGCTGTTGTTCACTCACATGTATATGGATGGGACGCTGACCACCCTGCAGCCTGTCCATAGTATCTATAAGCTGTGCCAGTGTTTCAGGCGGGACTGCGCGCAGGGAATGGGGTGCGATACCGAGCCGTACGCCGTTCAATTCCTGCAGCAGATGTGCATAGTCCTCTATACTGGCATGCACAAAACGCCGCTGCGCGTCCGTCGCAGGCTGGTTGAAGCCGCCGGCCTGATAAAACACCTGCAGCAACAGCAGATGGATGCCAGCTTCTGCCGCAGCCCGCACGATCGCCCGGGCCATTTCCGGACCGTGACGGCCGTCCGGCATATGATGTAGATAATGGAATTCAGCCACACTGGTAAAACCGCCGCGCAGCATCTCGAGAAACGCCTCGCGGGCAATCACGAACATATCCTCCGGCGTCACTCGCTTGGCAAGCCGGTACATGGCCTCGCGCCAGCTCCAGAAGGAATCCGCGCCTGCACGTGCTTCCCCGAAACCGGACAAGGCACGCTGGAAGGCATGGCTGTGGGCATTGGGCATGCCGGGAATCGCGAGGAAGCCATCCGCAGCGCCATTACCCGGCTGCAGTGCTTCGATCACACCGGTATCGCCTATTATCAAGGTCTGATCCGGTTGCAATCCTACCGGCGTCAACAGGTATTTGAAAGTCAGCCGCTTCTGCATACCCTTATGCTCTCAGATTCGCAGGCCAGCGACTAGGGACGATGCATGTACGACCTGCTTGTGAAGAATGCCCGCCTTTACCCCATGCACCAGGGCGCCGGTGAGGCACACGCGCGAACCCTGGCGGTAACTGCAGGCCGTATCGCTGCTTTGGACGTACCCGCAAATTCAGCCGCAATTTCGGTCTTCGATGCAGCCAATCGCGTGGTACTGCCGGGTTTTGTGGATTGCCATACCCATGCGCTGTATGCCGGCGACCGCATGGCGGAACATGCACTCAAGCTGCAGGGCGCGACCTATGAGGATCTGGCACGCGCCGGTGGCGGTATCCAGTCGACGGTAAAGGCCGTGCGCGCCGCCAGTGAACAACAGCTGGTGGCGGAAACACTGCCGCGCCTCAAAGCATTGCAGGCCGAGGGTGTCACTACCGTTGAGATCAAGAGCGGTTATGGACTGGATATGGAGAATGAACTCAAGATGCTGCGCGCCATCCGACTGCTGCGCCTGCAACTGAATATGGATATCGTGCCGACTTTCCTGGGTGCACACATAGTGCCAACAGGTCGGAGGCATGAGGATTATTTCTCCGATGTGATTGAAAATATGCTGCCGGCAGTTGCTCGTGAGAGACTCGCGGAGAGCGTGGATATCTTCGCGGAAAGTATCGGCTTTACTGTCGAAGATGTGCGTCAGCTTTTTATGCAGGCGGCCAAAATGGGCTTGAAACTGCGTGCGCACACCGACCAGCTTTCCAACATCGGCGCTACGGCTGCAGCCGCCGCCCACGGTGCATTGTCCTGTGATCATCTGGAACATGCGACCGAAGACGATGTGCTGACCATGCATCAGGCTGGGAGTGTCGCGGTACTTTTACCCGGAGCCTTCTATTTCCTGCGCGAGAAACACAAACCGCCAATCGAATTGTTCCGCCGCCATCAGGTGCCCATGGCTATAGCCACGGACTTGAATCCCGGTTCCTCACCCATCGTCAGCCTGCTCGCCGTGATGCACATGGGCGCCATCACCTTTGGACTCACCCCGTCTGAGATACTGTTGGGTGTGACCCGCAATGCGGCCCGCGCCTTGGGCCGGTCGGATAAGATCGGCAGTCTCGCAGCGGGCCAGCATGCGGATTTCTGCGTCTGGGACCTGCCGTCGCCGGAATTCCTGGTGTATCAGTTGGGTGGACTGAAGCCGGACGCGGTATTTTTCAAGGGAAATAAACTATGAATAAGTTGACACTCACAGGCGCTGATCTCACGCTCAAGACCCTGGCTGAATTTGATGAAGCGCAAGCGCAGACTGCGCTCGCCGAGAGTGCGCGCGCGCAAATGCAAAAAAGCGTGGCCACGGTACGGCATGTAGTCGAAACAGGCCAGGTGTGCTACGGCGTCAACACCGGTTTCGGGGCACTGGCCCGGGAGCATATTTCCCGCGACCAGCTCATCCGGTTGCAGTACAACCTAGTGCGCAGCCATGCCTGTGGCCTGGGTGAGCCGCTACCCCCCGCCATCACCCGCCGCATCCTGCTGCTAAAAGCCAACAGCCTGGCTATCGGCAACTCCGGGATTCGACCGTTGGTGGTTGACACGCTGCTGGCATTGCTTAATCACGATGTGCTGCCGGTGATTCCCGCCAAGGGTTCTGTAGGCGCATCCGGCGATCTGGCACCACTCGCGCATGTGTCATTGGCACTCATTGGTGAGGGTGAAGCGCTGCACAAGGGAGAATTATTGCGCGGTGCGGCACTGCTCGCCGCAGCGAACACTAAAGCGGTTCTGCTTGAAGCCAAAGAAGGCCTGGCCCTCCTCAACGGCACCCAGGTGAGCGCAGCGCTCGCTATGGAAGGTCTTTTCCAGGCGCATGAGGCCCTGCTGTCATCCATCGTGATCGGCGCGCTGACGCTGGAAGCCCTGGCAGGCAGTTATAGTCCTTTCGATGCGCGCATCCACGCGGCACGCAATCTGCCGGGACAAATCCAGGTCGCTGAACTGTTCCGCGGTCTTTTGACCGCTAGCGACATATGGCGGTCCCATCAGGGCTGTGACCGTGTTCAAGATCCCTATGCTTTGCGTTGCATGCCGCAGGTGTATGGTGCCGTCTGGGATACGCTGGCACACGTTGCCCGTATATTGGGCAAGGAGTGCAACAGCGTCTCCGACAATCCGCTGATCTTCGGGGAGGAGGTGCTCTCCGGCGGCAACTTCCATGCGGAATCCCTGGCATTCGTGGCGGATTTCATGGGCATTGCCGCCACCGAACTGGGCAACATTTCCGAACGGCGCACCGATCTCTTGCTCAAGAAAACCAACCCGAAGCTGGAGATGTTCCTGGCCCGAGAACCAGGCGTGGAATCGGGTTTCATGATCGCACATGTGACGGCCGCGGCCCTGGCCTCTGAAAACAAGACGCTGGCACACCCGGCATCCGCGGACAACATCCCGACCTCCGCCGGCCAGGAGGACCACGTCAGCATGGCGCCTTGGGCCGGCATGAAACTGCTCCAGATACTGGGAAATGTGCGCTACATACTCGCGATCGAAGCACTGGCGGCAGCGGCGGCCATCGACGCCCAGCGGCCGCTGAAAACCACGCCACAATTGGAAATCGCCCATGTGCTGCTGCGCCGGCATGTGGCACGCTCTGTTGGGGATCGACGGCTGGATATTGATATCCGCACTATCGCCCAGCGACTCGGTGACGGACTGCTAACCGGTTGCCTGAAAGGCGATGCCGTCAGCTCTTTGTTGAGTTGAGCGCATGCACCTCACATACATGATTTAGGGTAAATTCCCCGAAAATATTCCGTCTTCCATAATATGTCATGCATGCGACATATATTTGATATTTGGCTATAATTGAGCTGTATGTGATACACACCAAAACGGTTACCAAGTCATCGCCGTGCTGTAATCATGTTTATGACGACCCCACGCAACATGGGGAAGTCCGGGGCCTCTTGTTTTCCCCCTTTGACGAGAGGCCCCTCTTTTTTTTATACGGCCTGTTCAGATTAAAATACGTCGTTCCTCTAGGAGTAGCCAGCGGTACACGGTAAACTTGTCACTGTATCAAACAGAGCCAGTCTCCCGGCTATATCACCCATCCCGATCCGGAGCCCCCATGCTCAGACTGATTATGCGGTCCGCTGCCATGCTGTGTATGTTGCTGTGCCTCATAGGCTGCGGTAGCAACAACCCTTCAAACCTCAACATATATATCGCAGATGCGCCCATCGACCAGGTAAGCAGTGTCAACGTTACATTAACGGAACTCGACGCTACCGGTGATAACGGTACCTATTATTTTCCATTCCCGGCCCCGATCACTTTCAATTTTTATGGGCTGCAGGGCGGGCTGTCGGCATTTCTGATCCAGCAACCCCTACCAACGGGTCATTACACCTCCATCACTCTGTACTTTGAAGCGGCTCCCGGCTCGTTTGATTCAAACATCACACTGATTGGTGATGGCAATACTTACCCTCTCGTGATACCAGCCAATGCTCCAACCAAATTCACGCTGCCAGTGAACTTCATCATCTTGGATAACATAAGCACCAGTTATACCGTCGACCTGAATTTGCGCAGTTCGATACTGCCTGATCCCAGTAATCCTGACCAGTATATCCTGCAGCCATCGCTGCGTGCCATTGCCAATAGTGACGCTGGCAGCATCACGGGCACCGTCTCCGGTACACTTATTACATCCGGATGCACGCCGACTATCTATGTCTACAGTGGTAAAGTGACGCCCACGGATGTCAATATCAATGCTCCACCGGGTAGTGTTCAACCTATCAGCAGTGCCCTGGTAGGTGTCAACATTACTACAGCGATTTATAATTTCACCGTGGGCTGGCTCCCCGCCGGTACCTATACTGTGGCCTTTACATGTGAAGGCGGGCAGGATAATCCCATTACAGCGGACAATATCCTGTTTACACCCGTCATCACCACCACAGTCATTGCTGGGCAAACCACATTCGTCAATATCAATTAGAATTTATCTCAGAATCGCCCTGCAGATGCTCTTGCGTGTCATTCCCGCAGAGACGGGAATCTAGGGTTCTTGGTTTTCAATGCTTTAAAATCACTGGGTCCCCTTTCGCGGGGACGACGTCTCTGCAAATAATGTGCATTCTATTTTGTGATAAATTCTATATATATCGCTATTAGATGATTGAAAATCATCACGTTCAAAACCTTCCAGCACCTACGAAGCGGGATTGCCAATAAGGATTGCCGAGGCGCTCATAGGACACTGGCTGGCCGCTTGCCGGTGCATGGATGAATTCACCGTCGCCGACATAAATACCCACGTGCATCTGCGCATCACCGGCGATCTCGAAAAACACCAAGTCTCCGGGCCGCATGTCCCGATAATCTACCGGGTGCGAGGCATATAACTGATGATTGGCGGTACGCGGCACCGTCATTCCTGCATGTCGAAACACGTAATACACTAGGCCACTGCAATCAAAACCGCGTGGGGTATCGCCTCCGTAGACATATGGCGTTCCCAGTTCTGCGGTCGCGAGCCTGACAATATCCGTTGCGCGTCTTGATTGAACCGGATTGTTTGCATACGGCTGTGACCGTTCTGGCCAGGGTGCACAGGCAAGCATAACGGAGCACAGACAACCAATTATTATCGGGCTGGTTACGTGTATATTCAGGTTGTATATGGAAGGCATACCCATAGTAGAACCACCATTAACGGCGCACATGCACACGCCATCGTTCCAGCTGCAGGCGTGCTTGACTCAAGCATGGATGTGACTTGGCCAATACCAATAGGCTGCGGGCCGCCAGCAATCCCGGATCCGCGGGCACGATCGCCTCGCGTTGTGTCACATGAGCAGTTCGCAGTATTTCCAATGCCTGTTCACGGCTGACCGATTGGAAGCGCAGCTTATCGCCGGCCCGCAGCTGCCCCATACGGGGCAGATCCACTTGAATAACCACGGCTATCACTGGATAGCCTCCGATGGTGCCGTGGTTGCCCAACAATATAATCGGATGACCATTACCCGGTATTTGGACCGCACCGGTCACCATCCCCTGTGAAGGCAGCTCGTCTTGGTGCTTACGCAGGATTCGCTCACCACTTAAACGCAGTCCGGTTCGGTCACTGTCAGCGTGCACTGCGTAAGTACCGCCAAGAAAGGTTGCAAGCGCAGAAGCTGTAAACCAGTCATCCTGTGGCCCTGGAATCACCCGCAGTGTCGTTTCGCGAAAGTACTCTGGCGGTGAACGCAGATACCACCCCCGATCTAGACTGTGAGATTCGCAAGTGATCTGATCCCCCGTTCTTATCACAGGCGGCCCCAGTCCGGCGAAAGCATCGCTGGAAGCGCTGGCGAGCGTAGGCTTGGGAGAAAAACCGCTGGCGACCGCAAGGTAACAGCGCATGCCTGTCAACAGGGTTCCGCAGGCGAGTGTTTGACCCGCGTGTATCGCCACGCTTTGATACATGGGCAACGGCATACCATCCAGTGTTGGCTCCACACGTCCGCCTGCGAAAGCAACCACTGCATTGGTTGCGAATTGCAGCGTCGGCCCTCTTAGAGTCATTTCCAGTACCGGGGAGATTGCATCATTCCCCACCAGCAGATTGGCATGCCTCAGGCTCAGGCCATCTGCCGCGCCTGCATGCGGCACACCCAAATGAGCATAACCGCTACGACCCGCGTCCTGAAAACTTGTGGATTGCCCGGGCTCGATGACAGTGATCATGCTATCGGCCGAAAACGCACTTTGTCGCCGGGCGCGAGCAGTGCTGGCGATGTGCGACCTGCATCGAACAATACCACTTCGGTATGCCCTAACAAGCGCCATCCACCCGGTGTATTTCGCGGATAGATACCGCTGAACTCGCCAGCGATCGCCACGGCACCGGCGGGTACTTGGGTACGTGGCGATTTCAGGCGTGGTACCTGCAATTTTGGATCAAGTCCGGTCAGATAGGGAAATCCAGGCGCAAATCCCAGAAATGCCACCGTATAAGTCGCTGAGCTGTGATACGCGATGATTTTGTCGATATCCAGATCGGTTATTCTGGCCACCTCTTTGAGATCCTCACCGTTATAACTGACTGGGATCTCGTGCTCCTTCGTCAACGCCAGTTCTGGTGATGCCTGTAAAAAACTTGGCAATCTTTGGATGAACTTGGTCACATCGAACTCAAGCGCATCAAATTCAAGCAATAGTGTGTTATAGGCCGGTACTAGTTCACGCAGGCCTCGTAATTTCTGTTTCTGCAGCGTTGCGCGTAGCTGCTGGGCTGACTGAGCGTCGTGCGTGTCGATCAGCAGAGCGCTGTCACCGACGAAATGGGTACTCATATAAATGCGCAGACCTCAACACCGGCTTCTTCGAGCGCCGCACGTACAGCTTTTGTCAGGGTAACGGCGCCAGGGGTATCTCCATGCACACACAGTGAACGTGCATGAATGGAGATATCCATACCATCTGCACTCCTGATTTTTCCATTGATGGCCAGCGCCACGGCCTGACGCACCACAGCGGTGACGTCCTTAATGACCGCGTCCGCACGAGAGCGCGGTACCAGTCTGGCCGCCGATGTGTAGGCACGATCGGCAAAAGCCTCACCAAAGACCTGCAACCCATGGAACCGTGCACGCTGCATGGCGACGCTGCTGGGCAGAGTTAATAATGGCAGTGAAACGTCAAATGCTTTAATCGCTGCAATCACCGCATCAGCAGTATCGGCATCATCGGCCATGCGGTTATACAGCGCGCCGTGGGCTTTCAGATAATTAATCCGGGCATGTGCTGCGCGCACCACAGCATCTAACGCCCATAATTGCTCGAGTACTTGCGCAGTGATGGTAGCCGGAGGTAGCGATAACTCACGCCGGCCAAATCCTTCCCGATCTGGGTAGGATACATGCGCACCGATGCTGACCCCCTTGTCGACCGCCGCCGCCACGGTATCCCGCATACTAACGGCATCGCCCGCATGCCCGCCGCAGGCGATACTGGCGCTGGTGATAACCGGCATAAGAGCGGCGTCATCGCCGCAACCCTCGCCGACGTCTGCGTTCAGGTCCATGCGCATGTGGTTAATTTACACGGCGGAACAGCCCTCAGCGAGTCCCGATCATGGGCAGGTCCAGGCCTCGTTCATTCGCCACCTGCAGGGCTTTTTCGTAACCAGCATCCGCATGCCGCATCACCCCGGTACCGGGGTCATTGATAAGCACACGTTCCAGCGCCCGCTCGGCGCGTTCACTGCCGTCGGCGACGATCACCACGCCTGCATGCAGCGCATATCCCATGCCGACACCGCCACCATGATGGAAACTCACCCAGGAGGCACCGCTCGCAGTATTCAATAGTGCATTCAGAATCGGCCAATCGGCCACGGCGTCGGATCCATCGCGCATTCCCTCGGTCTCGCGATTGGGCGAAGCCACGGAGCCCGCGTCTAGATGGTCGCGGCCGATGACAATCGGTGCTTTGAGTTCACCGCTACGCACCATCTGGTTGAAAGCCAAGCCCAGCTTGTGACGTTCTTTGTACCCAAGCCAGCAGATGCGCGCCGGCAGGCCCTGGAAATGAATACGCTGCCGGGCCATATCCAGCCAGCGATGCAGATGTGCCTTATCTGGAAAAAGTTCTTTGGCCTTGGCGTCGGTCTTGTAGATGTCTTCCGGATCCCCGGATAATCCCACCCAACGGAACGGCCCCACGCCCTCGCAAAACAGCGGCCTGATATACAGCGGTACGAATCCCTTGAAATCAAACGCATGGGTGACACCTGCGTCCTGAGCCATAGCGCGAATGTTATTGCCGTAATCAAATGTAGGGATACCCTTCGCATGGAACCCCAGCATGGCGCGCACCTGTCGGGCCATGGATTGCTTGGCCAGCTCCACGTATTTCTTCGGATCGCTTTTGCGCAGCTCTGCTGCTTGCGACAGCGAGAACCCCACGGGGATGTAGCCGTTCAGGGGGTCATGGGCCGAGGTCTGGTCTGTGACCAGCTGTGGGTGAAAATCTCCTTTCAGGATTTCCTCGAACAATTCAGCCGCATTGCCGAGTAAGCCCACAGACACAGCCTCCCCTTTTGCCACTGCGGTTCGTAAAATGGTGAAAGATTCCTGTAGCGATTTGGCCTTATGATCCAGATAGCCCGTTTCCAGACGTTTATCGATACGCCGCTCATCAACTTCCACCACCAGACAACTCAGGCCAGCGAACACAGCGGCAAGCGGCTGGGCGCCACCCATGCCGCCCAAGCCGCCGGTAAGCAGCCATTTGCCACGTGCATCTCCCTGGTAATGCTGACGCACGGCTTCAGCAAGGGTTTCATAGGTGCCCTGTACGATGCCTTGGGAGCCGATGTAGATCCATGAGCCAGCTGTCATCTGGCCAAACATCATCAGGCCCTTCTTGTCCAGTTCGAAGAAATGCTCCCAGTTGGCCCACTTGCCCACCAGGTTTGAATTGGCGATGAGTACCCGTGGCGCAGCTTCGTTTGTCTTGAAAACGCCGACCGGCTTGCCGGACTGGATCAGTAGAGTCTCGTCATTCTCGAGTCGCTTGAGGGTCTCCACGATCTTGTCGAAACATTCCCAGTTGCGCGCCGCCCGCCCAATGCCGCCATACACCACCAGTTCCTTGGGATTCTCGCCCACAGCCGGGTCCAGGTTATTGTGCAGCATTCTGAGTGCCGCCTCCTGTTGCCAGCCCTTACAAGATAGTTTCATGCCAACAGGCGCATGGAGCTCCACATTGCGGAAACGGTTGGGTAATAGATTTTCCATGAAGCAGTTAGTACTTTTTACCACACGGACAAAAAAGAGTAGAAAGAATAACGCCGACTCCAAAACAGTCGGCGGTAATTAATCAGATATGCCAATGAACATAAGCTACAACTTGTGTATTTCAGTAACTATGCAATGGACAAAAAGTCATTAGCAACTCGCATCGGCGCATTTAGCCTGACCTTGCATCTGTAAGTTAAACAGCGACTGCCGATCATCTTTCTGAACAGCTGCCACTTCGGCTTTGGTGGCGCAATATTTTTGGGCCAAGTGGCTACCGTTGGGTTGTTCACGCCAGCAGGTCACCTGGTCGGCATGGCCATCTAAGATCGCAGCACGCGCAGCGGGTGTAATGGATTGCGCCCCTGCATAAGTGGGCTGGGCAGTCGTTGCACAACCCGTCATCAGCAAGATCCCTGTCAGACTGAAAAACGGCATCAATTTCATGACTGCTTCTCCATCAACTCCCGATTCGATCATCTGCTTAAGAGTCTAACAAATATCACCTTCAGCTGTGCAGATCACAGCTTGGTGATTGCTGTCTTTGCGCTGATCATTGGCAGTTTCCTCGGGGTCGCTAGCCTCTTCCGGCGTGCCGATACCCGTTTGTCCGCACGATTGTAAGTCTGTGACCCGCGCCGGTAGCTGGCCTTTCAGGAAAATTTGTGAACGTGAATCACAAGCAGATGGGCATCACTGCATGATGTTGACGAGCCATAGGCCCTGATAAAAAATGGCCGGTATTGCAACCGGCCATCTCCGTATTCCGTCTATCTCAAGCGACGGTGGACATACGGCAGCAAGCAAAAATCAGGGGGGGCCACCACCGGTGCCTTGCATCTGAGCACCTTGCATTTGGAGATTTTGCATGGTTTGCTGGCTCGCTTTTTGGCGAGCAGCCGCTTCAGCCTGTGTTATGCATATCCTCTGCGGGACATGCGAACCCGTTGGGTAGTCCACCGTACAAACTAGGTTTTGGCCTTCGGGCGGTGTACCCCGGGCAACGGTCTCTTGCGGCTGCCCAGCTGTTGCGGGCCCAGGGGTTGGGGCCGGTCTTGAAGTTGCGCAGGCTGCAATTACTATTAACGAACTTAACAAAACAATCCATTTAGCCATGCACGTTGCTCCTAAAGGGTTGAGAGCTATTGATGAACTACTACAGGTATAAAAGTACTATTTGAATAGTACTATAGATAATAAACCTTTGTCGCGCAACGCGCGACCCGGGAATTTAGCTTTGAGCTGAAATCACCGACAGCCCAAAATGGCAAATGCAAAATCCCGGTGGGTTACCACGTTTGCAAATCCAACTAATTACAGCCCGGCGTACCTGGTTTAGTCGGCAAACATAAATGCTGACCTTCGATTGACATCAAGTTTGGGTTATTGACCGTTTTCCTCGGGTAGTTATTCCAGTTTTATCCCACCCACGCCCGTGCGTTGTAATAAAAGCGCATCCAAGGTGAATCTTCGCCCCAACCCCGTGGATGCCAGGACATTTGCACGCTGCGGAACACTCGTTCAGGATGTGGCATCAATAGGGTGAAACGCCCATCCGTGTTGCTGATGCCGGCAATACCGAGCGGTGAGCCATTGGGGTTGGCCGGATAGCGTTCCGTCGGACGTTCGTGATTATCCACGAAGCGCAGTGGCACTCGGCCGCTGGCTAGCAATTGCTGGGCACCATCGGCGCGGGTGAATTCCGCACGCCCTTCCCCATGCGCCACCGCGATCGGCAACACTGTGCCTTCCATGCCGGTGAAAAACACTGATGTGGATGGCTGGATCTCAACCAAGCTCAACCGGCCTTCGAATTGTTCCGATGCGTTGCGCACGAAACGTGGCCAGCCCACGGTGCCGGGGATCAGATCGCCCAATGCGGCCATCATCTGGCAACCGTTACAGACTCCCAGACCAAAGCTGTCACTGCGATCGAAAAATCGTCCGAATTCGTCGCGCGCACGCGGATTGAAGAGAATCGACTTGGCCCAGCCCTGCCCCGCGCCCAGCACATCACCATAGGAAAAACCTCCGCAGGCGACGATGCCGGCGTAATCAGCCAGGCTGACTCGCCCTTCGATGATGTCGGTCATGTGCACATCGACCGGTGCAAAGCCGGCGCGATCGAAAGCTGCCGCCATCTCCGATTGGCCGTTTACACCCTGTTCGCGCAATACGGCCACACGCGGCCGCAACCCTTTGGCAATATACGGTGCAGCCACATCCTCGTTCACATCGAAGTTCAGCTTCACATGTAGGCCGGGATCACTCAAATCCAATTTGGTTTCGAACTCTTGCTGTGCGCAATCCGGATTATCTCGCGTGCGCTGCATGTGCAGGCTGGTTTCGCTCCAGATGCGTTGATATTCAGTTCGAGTATTCTCAAGTACCGCCTGACTACCGTTTGTGAACAGCATGCGATCATCAGCGCGCGTCGTTCCCAGCACCGGCACGTTCAACAATCCGTAGCTTGCGAACACACGCTGCGCCAATGGCACGTCTTCTTCACGTATCTGGATGATCGCGCCGGCTTCCTCGGCAAACAGGGCTGCAAAGCTATCGCTGTCCACGTCATCCAACCGTGCCTCGATACCGCAATGGGATGCAAACGCCATCTCACACAGGCTCACAAACAGGCCGCCATCCGAGCGGTCATGGTAGGCGAGCAGACTGTCGGCGGCATTCAGTTCCTGGATAGCCGCGAAGAAACCGGCCAATTCCGCCGCGCTGCCGATATCCGGCGTAGTTTCCCCGGTTTCGCCAAACACCTGTGCCACACAGGAACCGCCCAGCCGGTTGCGTCCGCCGCCCAGATCGATCAACAGCAATGCGGTATCGCCCTGATCCAGCTGCAACTGCGGCGTGAGTGTACGACGTGTATCCTCGACCGGCGCGAAGGCGGATATGATCAGTGACAGCGGCGCCACCATGGTGCGGGTTGCGCCATGCTGCTGCCATATGGTATTCATCGAAAGGGAATCCTTGCCCACCGGGATGGCGATATTCAACGCCACGCACAGTTCGCTCACGGCTTTCACCGTATCGTAGAGCGCGGCATCCTCTCCGGGGTATCCACAAGCCGCCATCCAGTTTGCCGATAAACGCACCTTCGCCAACTCGCTGATCCTAGCAGCGGCGATGTTGGTGAGCGCTTCGGCGACTGCCATGCGGCCCGAGGCTGGCGCATTGATCACCGCCACGGAGGTGCGTTCACCCATGGCCATGGCTTCGCCTCGGTGGCCGTCGTAACTTGCGGCAGTGACTGCTAGATCACTCACCGGCACCTGCCATGGCCCCACCATCTGGTCACGGCAAACCAGGCCGCCAACGGTACGATCGCCGATCGTTATCAGGAATCCCTTATCTGCCACGGCGGGCAGACGCAACAAGCGCATGGCCGTGTCCTGCAGATCAAGATTGCGGGTATCGAACGGCCGGGTGGCGGGTTTGATGCGTGTCACATCCCGCCGCATCTTGGGCGTCTTGCCCAACAGCACATCCATGCTCATGTCCACCGGCTGGTTACTGAAATGTGAATCCGTGATCACCAGCATGCGCTCGCCGGTGGCCTCGCCGATGACGGCAAATGGACAACGTTCACGCTTGCAGATGCGCTCGAACTCCATCAAGCGCGCGGGCGCCACCGCCAGCACGAAGCGTTCCTGGGCCTCGTTGCACCAGATCTCCATGGGCGACATCCCCGGTTCATCATTGGGCACGCGTCGAAGTTCAATGAGCCCGCCAAGCCGGCTGGCATCCAGGATTTCTGGTATTGCATTCGACAGCCCACCGGCGCCCACATCGTGCACCGAAAGGATCGGGTTGGCTTCGCCTGATGCCCAGCACGCATCGATCACTTCCTGGGCACGCCGCTGGATCTCCGGATTCGCGCGCTGCACCGAGGCGAAATCCAGATCCTCGACACTGGTGCCACTTGCCATACTGGAAGCCGCCCCGCCGCCTAAGCCGATCTTCATGGCAGGCCCGCCGAGCACCACCACTTTGGCGCCCGCCGGCAGTGTCTGCTTCTGGACATGCATGGCGCGTATGTTGCCGAGACCGCCGGCGAGCATGATCGGCTTGTGATAGCCGCGCGTGGTTCCGTTAACCTCCAGCTCGTACGTGCGGAAATAGCCATTGATGGCAGGCCGGCCGAATTCATTATTGAAGGCGGCCGCACCGATCGGTGCTTCGAGCATGATGTCCAAAGCGGAGGCTATGCGTGCGGGCTTGCCATGGTCCTGCTCCCAGGGTTGTTCGAATCCGGGGATGCGCAGGTTGGAGGCGGAAAATCCGGTAAGACCGGCCTTGGGCTTAGCGCCACGGCCGGTAGCCGCTTCATCGCGGATCTCGCCGCCGGAACCGGTCCCGGCTCCCGGGAACGGTGAGATCGCGGTCGGATGGTTGTGGGTCTCGACCTTCATGAGAATGTGGATCGATTCCTCGTGGCGCGTATACAGCTTGTCCAGCGGGCGCGGGAAAAAGCGCGCGCCCTTGTAGCCCTCGATGACGGAAGCATTATCGCGGTAAGCAGACAGCACTCCCTGGGGATTGTGTTCATGGGTGCGCCGGATCAAATCAAACAGTGAGACAGCCTGCAGTTCCCCATCGATTACCCAGTCGCCACGAAATATCTTGTGGCGGCAGTGTTCGGAATTAGCCTGGGCGAACATCATGAGTTCCGCATCCGTGGGATTGCGCTCAAGTTTCTTGAAATTCGCGGCCAGGTAATCGATCTCGTCGTCGGAAAGCGCAAAACCATAGACCTGGTTGGCCTTTACCAAAGCCTTACGCCCGCCCTTGAGGATATCGACTGTCTGGAAAGCTGCGGGCGCGGCGTGTTCGAAGAGCCTGACTGCAAGCGCGGCATCCAGGAGGAGTTCCTGGGTCATGCGGTCATGCAGCAAAGGTGCCGCACGCAATAATGCATCGCGAGATGGCGACCTGCCTGAATGCATTACATGGAACGCAATGCCGCGCTCGATGCGGTGAATCTTGGTTAGTCCACAGTTGTGGGCGATGTCGGTAGCCTTGCTCGCCCAAGGCGAGACTGTGCCAAAACGCGGTACGCACAGCAGCAATACACCGCCTGGTTCCTGGCTGGAGGGGGGCTGGCCTTCGGCCAGCAGTTCCTTGAGGATGCGCTCTTCGCCGGAGCTCAGGCCACCGTTGAGATCAACGAAATAGCGGAATTCGGCGGCCAGACCGGACACCGCCGGGATCAGTTTATGCAGGTTGTCGAGCAGTTTCTGGACGCGGAACTCAGAGAGCGCCGGGCCACCACGGAACTGCAGCATGATCGGTCCTTGGGGCGTGTTCAGAGGGATATTTTACCGGAAGGCTGCCACGCTCTCCACACACAAGCTTGAAGGACGCACGCAGTCCCTGGCACCATATGACGGCCGGGCTTCAGCTGCCGGTGAGCAAATCTCGCCAGCCGAGACCCAGGTCCTGCGTGGCGTGCTCGATCCAGTCAAGCTCGCAATCTAAGGCCTGCGCCAGTGCCTGGCGTGCCAAGCCCGGTGAATTGTTCTTTTCACTCAGATGCGCTGCCACCAGGTGCTGCAGCCCTCTGCAGTCCAGTTCTTCCAGAAAACCTGCGGCTTGTGTATTGCTGAGATGCCCCAGGGGACCGCCGACCCGCAGTTTGAGCTGCTCGGGATACGGGCCATTCTCCAGCATGGTGACATCATGGTTGCATTCGAGGATAAGCGCATCGCAGCCGGATAGCGACAACCGGATATGCTCGGTGATGCTGCCGGTATCGGTCAGGATTCCCAAGCGGTGACGTCCATCCGTGAATACGAACTGTGTCGGTTCGCGCGCATCGTGTGGCACCGTAAGCGGTTTGACCTCAAGATCCATAAGCTCGAATTCCATCTGTGGGTCGAAGGTCTCGGCGTCTTCGATACCGTATTTAGCGCAAGCGGCCAGTGTACCGTTCGTGCACCGGATCGGAGTCCCGTAGCGGCTTGCGAACCGGGCGGCACCGTTCACATGGTCAGAATGTTCGTGGGTGATGAGTAAGGCCGAAATGTCTTCCGGTGCCATCTCCAAGCGTGCGAGCCGTGCGGTAGTTTCAGTCACGGAGAAACCGCAATCTACCATCACACAGGTGCGGCCAGACTGAATCAATGTGGCATTGCCCCGGCTGCCGCTCCCGAGCAGGGCAAAGCGCATGCTCAAGGATTCACACGTCCCGGTTGTATGGCGTCGAAGCTCATTTTTTATGACTGCTGCCCGGGGTGTACATGGGCATTGGGAAAGGTGTCACGTTGGACCCGCTCTCAATGGCATGGATCTTGGCGGTGCCCTCATGTGCGACTTCATCGATGCGCATCACAGCATGCATGGGTATATAGGTGCGTTTCACACCGGCAAACTCATCCTTGAGTTTCTCTTCGCTGGGATCCAAGACCACGCTGGAACGCTCGCCGAACACCAGTTGTTCGATCTCGATGAACCCCCAGAAACCCTCTTGGGTGACCTTGCGGGCATAGACCTCATAGATCTTGCCCTGGTTCATAAAAATCACTTTATAGATATGTCGGGCGGCCATGCTTAGATCCAGTTCGTTGGTCTGTCACAAGTGTAGTGCAAACAATGGCGGAGAGGGTGGGATTCGAACCCACGTGGAGCATTTAGCCCCCAACCGATTTCGAGTCGGTGCCGTTGTGACCGCTTCGGTACCTCTCCAGTAAACTCTTCTCGCTCATTGAGCCATCCCCATGGCATGCTGACCAGCCTCGCCTTCCGACCGCCATGGAGGGCGGAAGTGCAGATATTGCAGGAGCAAAAATCTGCCCTGGCGAGGCGTGCAGCCGGTTCGGAATGCCTCAGGCATTCCGAAGAAAAGCACCGACTTCACCCGCTTCGGTACCTCTCCAGTCAGGTGTCAATTTTAACCTACAGTCGATAGCTACAATATCAATGGCTTGCGTCGCTGGAGAAAAAAACCCTTGAGCAGCTCGCCGCACTGCTCCGCAAGGATGCCTGAAGTAATTTCCACGCGGTGATTGAGATCAGGCGTCTGGACGATATTGGAGATGCTGCCGGCAGCGCCGGCGTGCGGATCCGGTGCGCCGAACACCAGGCGGCGGATGCGGGCATGCACCATGGCCCCGGCGCACATGCTGCAGGGTTCCAGCGTCACGTAGAGCGTAGTATCCGTCAGGCGGTAATTTTTTAATGTGCGCGCGGCCTCGCGCATGGCGATGATCTCCGCATGCGCAGTGGGATCATGTGCACTTATAGGATGGTTCCAGCCGCGCCCGATAATGGCGCAATCCTTGATCACCACTGCCCCCACAGGCACCTCATTAATCGCCCCTGCCCTTTGGGCGAGGATCAATGCATCCTGCATCCATATCTCGTCTTGGCTAACACTGCTCATAAACTGAAGATAACAGGTTGGCTCTCACCAACGAATTTTGACCAGAGAAAAGGCGCAGTACCGCACGAGGCGCGGAGATTACATTCAAGTAAATGAGCACCGAGTGCGGTGCTGCAACGCCGTATCCGGGTAAAAAGACGTGGCGAGCATCACTCCCACTCAATGGTGGCCGGCGGCTTGCCGGAGATGTCGTACACCACTCGCGAGATGCCGGTCACTTCATTGACGATGCGCCGAGATACCCGATCCAGAAAATCATAGGGCAGGCGCGCCCAGCGCGCCGACATGAAATCTACGGTCTCGACCGCACGCAGGGCCACCACATAGTCATAGCGTCGACCGTCGCCCATGACGCCCACGGAACGCACTGGCAGGAACACCGCAAAGGCCTGGCTGACCTGATCGTAAAGACCGGCCTGGCGCAACTCATCTATATATATAGAGTCGGCCTGCCTGAGCAGGTCCGCATACTCTTTTTTAACCTCCCCCAGGATGCGCACGCCCAAGCCCGGGCCCGGGAACGGATGGCGATCGACCATCGCTTGAGGCAGCCCCAGCTCGACGCCGATCCTACGAACTTCGTCCTTGAAGAGCTCCCGTAAAGGTTCGATGAGCTTCAAGTGCATCGCTTCCGGTAGGCCGCCCACGTTGTGATGCGACTTGATCACATGCGCCTTGCCGCTAGCGGCGGCCGATTCGATCACGTCTGGATAAATGGTGCCCTGGGCGAGCCACTGGACATCCTTGAGTTTGGCGGCCTCCTCTTCGAACACCTGGATGAACAATTTGCCGATGATCTTGCGTTTCTGTTCCGGGTCGGTGATTCCTGAAAGTGCCTTGAGGAACCGTTGCTCCGCATCCACACGCAGGACGCGCACGCCCATATGGCGCGTGAAGGTGTCCATGACCTGGTCGCCCTCGTGCAGGCGCAGAAGCCCGGTATCCACGAACACACAGGTAAGCTGGTCGCCGATGGCACGGTGCAGTAGCGCTGCCACCACTGAGGAATCTACGCCACCGGAAAGTCCCAGTAGCACTTTTCCGGATCCGACTTGTCGTTGCACCCTCTGGATTGCATCCTCGATGATGCGCGCCGGATTCCACAGGGTCGTGCATCCACAGATCGTGAGCACGAAACGCGCGAGGATCTTTCCGCCCTGAAGTGTCTGGGTGGCTTCCGGGTGAAACTGCACGCCGTAGAAACGCCGCTTCTCATCCACCATGGCTGCGCAGGCAATCGACCGGGATGCACCGACAGCAGTAAACCTCGCAGGCAGAGCGGTCACCGAATCGCCATGGTTCATCATCACTTCCAGCACCGGCCGGCCCTCGGCGTCCTGGCTGTCAGCAAAGTCGTCCAGCAGTGCTGATGTGGCGGTTACTGTCATCTGCTCGACGCCGAACTCCCGGTGCGCGCTGGCTTCCACCTTGCCGCCCAGTTGTGCGGCCATATCCTGCATGCCATAGCAGATGCCCAATACAGGCACACCAAGATTGAATACAGCTGATGGCGTTTTGGGCGTGGCTTCGCCCACCACCGATTCCGGTCCGCCAGACAGAATCACGCCACGCGGGGCGAATGCACGTAATGCTTGCGTGCTCATATCCGGTGAGCGGATCTCGCAATACACGCCGATCTCGCGCACCCGGCGTGCGATCAATTGTGTCCACTGGGAGCCGAAATCGATGATCAGGATGCTCTGGGCGTGGATATCGCGTGGCTGGGAAGCGTTGGATGCTTGTGGGTTTTCCGGATTACGCACGGATTTCATGCCGAGGTTTCGCTTTGTTGGTTGCAATGGCGCAAATGCCGGAAACGGCCAAGTTGACGGGATTTCTGGACTCTGGCTTTACGCTCACCCTCCACTCCTGGCTGGAACAAACGTATCAATCGGTACGGTAATTCGGCGCTTCCTTGGTGATGCTGACATCGTGCACGTGGCTTTCGCGCATGCCGGCGCCGGTGATACGCACGAATTGGGGCCGGGTGCGCATTTCATCGATACTGCGGCAACCGACATAGCCCATACTGGAGCGCAGACCCCCCATAAGCTGATGCACGATGGCCACCAGACTGCCCTTGTAAGGCACGCGGCCTTCGATGCCCTCCGGCACCAGTTTTTCGATCTCTTCGGTCGGGTCCTGAAAGTAACGATCAGCGGAGCCCTGCTTCTGCGCCATGGCGCCCAGTGAGCCCATGCCGCGATAAGATTTATACGAACGTCCCTGATACAACTCCACTTCACCGGGCGCCTCTTCGGTGCCGGCGAACAGTCCGCCGAGCATCACTGAATACGCGCCGGCGGCGATGGCCTTGGCCACGTCGCCCGAGTAGCGGATGCCACCGTCGGCGATCAAGGGCACGCCGGACTTGGCTAATGCTGCGGCCACATCCGCGACCGCCGTGATCTGCGGCACCCCCACGCCGGCCACGATGCGCGTGGTGCAGATGGAACCCGGGCCGATACCCACTTTCACACCATCGGCACCCGCCTCTACAAGTGCCTTGGCGGCCTCGGCGGTGACGATGTTGCCGCCGATGACGGCCAGCTCCTTGTAGCGTTTCTTGATCTGGCGCACGCGGTTCAGCACGCCCACGCTGTGCCCGTGTGAAGTATCCACCACCACCACGTCCACACCGGCCTCCACCAGTGCGGTAATGCGTTCCTCGGTGTCGCCGCCGGTGCCGACTGCCGCGCCCACCCTCAGACGGCCATGCTCATCCTTGCTGGCGTAGGGATAATCCCGGGCCTTCTGGATGTCCTTGACCGTGATCATGCCGCGCAGCTGGTATTTGTCGTTCACCACCAGCACTTTTTCGATGCGGTTCTGGTGCAGCTTAGCCAGGATCTCTTCCTTGTCGGCGCCTTCCTTGACGGTCACCAGCTGTTCCTTTCCAGTCATGATCTTGCCGATGACTTCGTTATAGCGTGTCTCGAAACGCAGATCGCGGCTGGTGACGATGCCCACCAGGCGTTCGCCTTCCACCACCGGCACACCGGAAATATTGTGGGCGCGCGTGAGCTTGAGCACGTCGCCGACGCTCATGTCGGGACTTACGGTGATGGGATCCTTGATGACGCCGCTCTCGAATTTCTTGACGGCGCGTACCTGGCGCGCCTGCTCCTGTGGCGTCATGTTCTTGTGGATGATGCCGATACCGCCTTCCTGGGCCATGCTGATGGCGAGCCGCGCCTCGGTCACCGAGTCCATAGCGGCTGATATCAAGGGGATGTTGAGGCTGATGTGGCGGGTGAGACGGGTTTTGAGTTCCACATCCCGCGGCAGGACTTCCGAATAGGCAGGCACAAGCAGGACGTCGTCGAAGGTGAGAGCTTCCTGGAGGATGCGCATCACGGCTCCCAGGCTGATGATGATAAAGCGTGTAATTATAATCGTTTAGTGCTCGTCGGGTAAACCAGGCGATGCATCCAACGTTACTGATTGGCCGCTTTCGCCGCCCGCGCACCACGGCTATCATGGCGCATGGCATCGACACAGGACAGTCTCGCGTTAGATTCGGCCGACCGGCAAATTCTCACCGTCTCACAGCTCAATCGCGAAGCGCGCACCCTGTTGGAAGGCGGTTTCCCGTACCTCTGGGTGGAGGGTGAGCTGTCCAATCTGTCGCGTCCGGGTTCCGGTCACCTGTATTTCTCCCTCAAGGACAGCACCGCCCAGGTGCGTTGTGCGCTGTTCCGCAACCGCGCTACGGCCTTGCGCTTCAAGCCGGTCGACGGTCTGCATGTATTGGTGCGTGCGCATGTCAGCCTGTACGAAGCACGCGGCGATTTCCAGCTCATTATCGAGCACATGGAGGAAGCCGGGCACGGCGCATTGCAGCGTGCCTTCGAGGAACTCAAGCAGAAACTCGCGAAAGCCGGCTGGTTCGATGCGGCTCACAAGAAACCGTTGCCCAGCCTGCCGCGCAGAATCGGGGTGGTGACTTCGCCGAGCGGCGCGGCATTGCGCGACATTCTGAGCGTGATCCGCCGCCGCTACGCGCTGGCGCGCGTGATCGTCTATCCGGTACCGGTGCAGGGCGAAGGCGCGTCTGTGAAGATCGCCGCCATGATTCGCCTGGCGAACACGCGTGCCGAATGTGATGTGCTGATCATCACGCGCGGTGGCGGTTCGCTCGAGGACCTATGGGCATTCAACGAAGAGCTGGTGGCACGCGCGATCTATGAATCCGAAATTCCCGTCGTCAGCGGCGTCGGCCATGAGATCGATTTCACCATCGCCGACTTCGTCGCGGACGTGCGCGCGCCCACGCCCACGGGTGCGGCCGAGCTGGTGACGCCCGACAGCAGCGAATGGTTGCGTAATCTCGAACAATCCCGCCGCCAGCTCAGCCAACTATTGGCGGCGGCGCTCGCAGGCTTGCGTGAGCGCCTCGATTGGTGCATTGAACGACTTGAGCATTTGCATCCGGCGCGGGTGTTGCGCGAGCGCGCCCAGCGACTCGATGAACTGGAGCTGCGCCTGCGGCAGTCCATGCAGACCCAGCAGCGCACACACACGGCGCGCCTGGAGGGTCTGCGTGCGCGCTTGCACCAGCATAGTCCGGCGCAAATCCTTGCGCTGTTGCGCAATCGTTGTGAGGCCATAGGACAAAGACTGGCATTTGCCGTACGCCAGAATCTCAAAGGCCTGGAGAATCGTCTGGGACTGGCGGTGCGCGGGCTGGATACCATCAGTCCGCCGGCGACCTTGGACCGGGGTTACGCGATACTCACCGATGCAGTGACTGGCACTGTGGTCGCATCGGTCAATTCAGCGCATCCTAGCCAGCAGGTAAATGCACGTCTTTCCGATGGCCGGCTTTCGGCCAGAGTCGAATCCACGCACAAAGAGATTAAAAAATGAAACGTATGGCAGTGTTTTTGATCGTAGGATTTTTGCCAGTGGCCGCCCTGTCGGCAGATCTGCCGAAGAACGAGCCGGTGCCGGGCGGCGTAGCCGTCATTTCTTTGCCGGATGCCAGCCTAGTTCCGGTCGTACATTTCGATGCGCGCCGCATCATGGTGGTGCGCTACGTGCACCACTGGTATGCCATTACCGGCATCCCGCTCGAGACCTCAGCCGGCGAGAAATCCCTGGATATTAAGATTGCTAACACGACTCCATTGCAAGTGAAATTCAGCGTGCTGCCCAAGCAATATCCGGAACAGAGACTCGCCATCAAGAATCCAGAGCTGGTCAATCCGACCGCGGCACAACTAAAACGCATCGAAAGGGAGCAGGCGCATCTGCGCCACGTGCTCGATACCTGGAAGCCGGACGCCAACCCGGATATGGATTTCATCTGGCCGGCGCCGGGCCCTGAAACCGCTGGTTTCGGACTGCGGCGCTTCCTGAACGACGAAGCCCGCAGCCCACACAGCGGCATAGATATCGGAGCGCCGCTGGATACACCGGTACGCGCACCGGCAACGGGTGTGGTAGCGGATGTGGGGGATTACTATTTTTGCGGCCAAACACTCACCATCAATCTCGGCCAAGGGCTGTACAGCGTGTACTGCCACCTGAGCAAGATCACAGTCAAGCGTGGGCAGAAAGTGAAACAGGGAGAAATTGTGGGCAACATCGGCGCCAGCGGCCGCACCACCGGTCCCAACCTGCACTGGACCGTGAGCCTCAACGGCACGCCGGTGGATCCGCATGCGTTTCTGATCAATGCGCCTGAAGCTAGTCCCGCTACCCAGAAATAATAAAGGCTTTCTCAGACTACCCGGCCACGTTCACAACGTATCGATGAAATCCCCAATGGTGGGGCGGAACCGGTCCATATCCACCAGGAAGGAATCGTGCCCTTGTTTCGAAGTCAATGAGACAAACTGCGTAGCTACCCCACCCTGCCGAAGGCATTCCGCCAGTTGCCGCTGTTGATGCAGAGGAAACAGGATATCGGTCTCCACGCCTACCACCAGAGCCTGCTTGAGTCGCAGATGCCGGAAAGCCTTCTCCACGCTGCCGCCATGCTCGGCCACATCGAACAGGTCCATGGCGTGTGACAGATACAGATAGGAATTTGCGTCGAATTCGCCGATGAAAGCGCGAGCGCGGGATTCCAGATAGGATTCCACTTCGAATTCGAAGTCGAAAGGTTCATGGCCCGCACGATCGGTCCGCTCCCGGCCGAAACGCTCCAGCCACTCGGAAGCCGAACGGTAACTGATCATGCCGAGTTTGCGTGCCAGCCGCATGCCTTCGCGCGGGCCATCGCCGGGAGGGTAATCGCCGCCCTGCCAGGCAACATCGCTGCGAATCAATTCACGCTGCAGAGAGCGCACCGCGATGGCGAACGGTCCCGCATGCACGGCGGCTGATAGGCTGATCAGTACATCGGCTACTTCAGGAAATAGGATGGCGTAGGCGAGCGCACTCATGCCGCCCAAGGATGCCCCCACGAGGATATGCACGCGTGGAATACCGAGCGCCTGCAACGCGGCATGCGCCGCAGCCGCAATATCCTCAACCGTGAGCGTGGGAAAATGCACAGCATAGGGCCGTCCGGTTTCCGGATTGTTGGATGAGGGGCCGGTGGAACCGAAACAGCTGCCGAGTGAATTCACGCATACCACGAAGAAGCGTTCCGTATCCAATGGCTTGCCGGGACCTACCATGTCCTCCCACCAACCGGGCGACGGATCCGCGGGTGAAGAGGCCGCGTGTGCCGAGGGCGACAGGCCGGTGAACAGCAGTACCACATTGCCTTTGTCAGCGGCGAGCCGGCCCCAGGTTTCGTAGGCGATCTGGACTTGCGGTAATACACCACCCAAATGCATAACGAAGGGCGCCGGCAAATTGATGCTATGGCGCGCCGCACTGGCATTTGAAATGCCATCACCGCTGTGCAGTGTCAGTTTCGGTTTCATGAGCTGCATTTTGCCTGACGCGGAAGGCAGCGTCACCTGAGCAACAGCCACATGCCCGTAAGCGTGCCCACAAATAGAAAGAACGGCACCGACCAGGCATGGAACGCGCCTAGACTGCCTGGCTGGCGGCCCAGGCGCAATGCGATCAGGTTCGCGAGAGACCCGGTAACCAGACCGAAACCGCCGATATTGACCGCCCAGGCAATGGTGATCCAATCAGTGGAATACTTCGTTAACAAAACCGTCGCAGGTACATTGCTGATGATCTGGGAACCGAGCAGGCCCACGAGATACAGGATCCCGGTATGCTGCAATTGCAGTTGTCCGGGTAAGGGATTCTGGGCTAACAAACCCAGATCGATAAATATCAAAACGAACACCACCAGCAGTGGCCAATCGACTTGGGGAAGCAAACGGGGAAATCCCACGGCGAATACCACTACCACCAGAATCAGGCCGATTGTCACCTGATGGAGATCTGTGAGCACGAGGAACGGTATATAGAGAAGTAGCGCCGCCAATAGCATGGGCCATCTCAGGTATGGCAACGGCCGGTTTGCATGCAGGTGTATCGGCTGTGCTGGAAACAACCAGGGCGTAAGCAGCAACAAACTGACTGACGTGACTATAAACGGTGGCAACATGTTCAGCATGAATTGGGCGAAATGCATGCCCGATAACTGCCACAGTAGGATGTTTTGCGGATTGCCGATGGGCGTGAGCAATGAACCCGCATTGACCGCCATGGCTTCGAATATAACCAACCGGCGTAGTGGCAATTTCGCCTGCTCTCCCAGTCTCAGGGTCAGAGGCACAACCACAAACAGGGCGATGTCATTGGTCAGCAGCGCCGCCAGTAGCCCCGAACCGACTATCAGACACATCGCCAGTGTACGTAAATGGGTGATACGTATGACGATTCCCTGTGCCAGCCGGTGCAACCAGCCGCTCAATTCCAATCCCTTAGTAAGAATCATCAAGCCCAGTAAAGTGCCGATGGTAGGCCAATTCACCAGCTGCATGTAGGTTGGCAGTTTTACCGGATGCACCATGCTCAGCACAATCAGCAGCGCCGTCAGCGCCAACAGCAAATAATCACGTCGCAAGGAATACGCTGGATGGATTATTTTTGTGGTATCGATATCAGGCATAGTGGGTATGCATAGCACAATAAAGTGAAAACCTCAGGCTTAGAGGCGCATCAACCGACACCTCGTTGCACGAGTTTGATAAATAAATCGGGTTGTATGTCAATGCCACTGCCTGATTTGGATATGTCTTCAGCCAGCTAAGTCATCTTTGAACATTAACATTCCCATCAGGTTATCAACCCTATCCAACCGATCAGTCCAGCCAGCGCCGCGAGCGTCACCGGAATGCCGAGTCGGGCGAAGTCCCGGAACGAGATGCTGATTCCCAGCTCACGCGCCTGTTGCACCACGATGATGTTGGAAACGCTACCGACGATGATCAGGCTACCGCCGAAACTGTTGGCGAGCGCCAGCACATAGGCAGCCGGCGGCTCGGTGATATGCGCCACCTTGAGCAGCAGCATCACCGCCGCCGAGTTGTTGATCAAGTTGGAAAGCGCGGCCGTGACTAGCGCCAGCACCGGCAGCGATTGCAGTTGCAGCCCGCCATACGCCAGCCATTGCACGGCCTGGTCGCCGTAGCCGGTCGCCTGAAACGCACCGGTCACCACGAACAGCCCCATGAATAGTACCAGGATCGGCCAGTCCACCAGTCTCAGCAGATCCCCGGTGCGAAACTTGGGGCTGGCCAGATGGATGGCAGCAGCCGTCATTACCACCAGTGCTTTGGGCAAGGTTGTGAAGAACAATCCGATGACCACAACCAGGATCACCAGTCCCTTGATGGTATGAAAGCGGTTATAGGGTGGGTCAGTGACGACGGTACTGACGGGCGCTTTCAGCGTGACCGCCAGCTGATGGCGCGACAACATCCAGATAAGCGCATAGGCACAAGCCAATGCAAACAGCACCGGCACGCAGCACCACAACACGTAATGCCCGAACCCCAGCCCGGCGATCTGCGCGATCATCATATCCTGTGGATTGCCGACGAAGGTGGCGGCGGCGCCGATGTTGCTGGCAATGGCGATGGCGATCAGGAAGGGCACCGGATTCAATTGCCGTTTCAGCAGCGCCATGGCGACCACCGGCGTGAACACGAAGCACACGATATCGTGATTGAGGAATGCGGACAGCGCCGCTGTAGCCAGCATCAACAGCATCAGGAAACGCGACGGATCATCGAGCCGCTGCGCGATTGCGTTGGCAACCGCATCGAAAAATCCCGACAGGCGTAACTGGGCCGAAAGCACGAAGAAACCGAACAGCAGCAGGAGGGTCGGCCAATTGATGAAGTCGATCACCTGGGGTGCCCGAAGGCCGCCGAACACCATGATGGCGATCGCACCCAACATGACGATGCCGGTGCGGTCCAGTTTCAGCCCGGGTACATGCCCGAATGCGATGCCCAAATAGGTGAGCGCAAAGATAGCAAGTATTGCGGGTTTCTCGATCATGGGTGACGGCTAAGGTACTGGGAATTAAAGCAGTATCGATCGCCGTGGTTCACAGCAAGGACAAGGGCGCACGACACCAGCGTTGCACGACCTCGCCGCTCACCTGGCCGTTCTGGGCCGCGACCGCTAGCAAGGCGGCTGTGTATAGGCGCGCGATGCTGAACGCGAAACGGCGTGCACCCGCTTCCAGACTGTCGCGACCGGATTTCGCGGCATTCCCGGGCCATGCGATGATGTCCTTCATGGCACGCTGGATACTGACCCGCAGCACCGCCAGTTCCGGACGTTGCAACCCCGCCAAGCGACGCGTGACATCGGCGGCGAGGACTTCCAAAACATCGGCTTTCTCAATCACGCGCAACACATCCAATGACAGCACATTGGTGGTGCCCTCCCAGATGGATAGCACCTGGCAATCACGCAGTAATGACGGCAACCCGGTATCCTCGATGTAACCCTGGCCACCGAAACATTCCAGTACTTCGCTGGCTACCGTGATCGCTTGTTTGCCGGTATAAAGTTTGGCCACCGGCGTCAGCAACCGCAGCAATGCCTGGTCGTCGCTGCTGGCGGCGCCGGTTTCGTCGCGGCCCAGTAGCATACCCAGATGCATGACCAGGTGCAGAGCGCCGGTGAATTCTGCCTGCAGATCCGCGAGCGTCTCGCGGTGTAGCGGATGTTCTATAAGCAACTTGCCGAAGGCGCGGCGCTTGCGGGCGTAATCTTCGGCCAAGGCCAGGCCGCGGCGCATATAGCTGACTGCACATACCGCGTTATAGAAACGCGTGATGTTGAGAATCGTGGTTATGATCTTGACGCCCCGGCCCGGTTCACCGATGCGTACCGCCGGTGTGCCCTGCAAGGTGAGTTCCGCCGTGGGCAGCGCCTTGGTGCCGAGCTTGTCTTTCAGCTGGTGCACGAAAATGTTATTGAGATTGTCATGCGCATCCCGCAGTTCCAGACAGAACAAGCTGAGCTTGCCATTCGCATCCAGCGCTTCATCACGGGCCAGGGTCATGGCTATCTGGCAGGTGATGGCGGAGGTGAACCATTTGGTGCCGTGGAGCCGGTAGCTGCCGTTCTCCAGCAATGCCAGCGTGGTGGTGCCGCCGACATCGGAACCGCCGGTACGTTCGGTCATCCACTGGCCCGCAGTCCAGAAATTCCCTGAGTCGCGACTCAGCAGATGCGGCAGCAGGTGGTTCGTCAGTGCCGATTCTGCATAGACTTCCAGAACACGGGCGGCGCCGTCGCTCATAGCCATGGGGCATGAGCAGATCGCCGAGGATGGGTTATACAGGTACAGGCGGGCGCACTGATGCACTCGCGACCATGACCCGTGCCGGCGTTCATAGGCGGTGGCCACGATGCCCTCTTCGGCAGCCACCCGATGCAGGGACCTCCAGCCCTCGGCCACTTCAATGCGATCCACCCGTCGACCCCAAGGGTCATAGGGAATGTGGCGGGGTGGGTGGGCCACGGCATCGGCGGCCATGGCCAACATCTCGCCGGCGGCCCGTGCCCCAAGCTTTTCAAGGCCTGGCTGTATGTCCTGGAGAACTTCTCCCGGAACATGCGCCTTTAGCCAGGCGCGCAGCACTCCGTCGTCTTGATACTGATTCGTCAAAACTGGCGGCGTTTGAAAGAATTCCTTATCCGGGTTCATGCTTTCTAAGCCATTGATAATAAAGGTTATATGTATTTCTAACCGCTTGTCGCCGTTACCGGAGCGCTGGTCGGGTAATGCTTAACATAAATAAGTCGTTCACCTATATTCTAATGCATGAAAAACCTAAGTGGTTTCAGCCTGATCGAGCTGCTGACGCTAATCTCGATAGTCGCCATCCTGGCCGCCATCGCGCTGCCGAATTTCAGCGCCACCATGAAAGGCGACCGTGACATATCCCAGATCAACACGCTGCTCGATGGCCTGTCGCTGGCGCGCAGCGAAGCCATCAAATACGGTAATCCGGTGGCTATCTGTGCGGGCAACAGCAACACGTGCACTGACGGTAGCTGGGCCGATGGCTGGATCGTGTTTTACGTTACTCCGCCACCAAGTGCTACCACTTCGACAATACGCGCATTCCCGGCACTCGTGGGAAATAACACGCTCACTGCCACCCCTGCTGCCACCGCCGTCACTTTCCAGCCTAGCGGCCAGACTACGCTTGCCGCAGGAGTCATGTTTACGCTGTGCGATACTCGCGGTAAAAGTTTTGGACGATCAATAAACTTAACATTAACCGGTAGTGCGGTAGCTGCGGCTAAAGTGGGTTATGAAGTTGATGGGACTACTCCGTTGCCATCGTGCTGAGATAAAACACAATTTACTTGCGACATGGGTATAGAAAAAGTATTTCGGAACAAGAACTAAGGAACTGGGTTTATGAATTGCATCGAGCAAATTAAGGTTACACATGTCAAGCACCGAGCGGGTGCCGGCTTCAGCTTGCTGGAAGTATTGATCGCCTTGGTGATCCTGTCGGTGGGCCTGCTGGGCATCGCCGCCCTGATCAGCACCGCCCTCAAGAGCAACAGCAGCGCCTACATGCGCACCCAGGCCACGGCCCTTGCCTATAACATCATCGACCGCATGCGCGCCAATCTTCCCGCGGCGAATAATCTTGCTTACAACGTGACTATGCCGGCAGCGGCGGCCACGGGCAGCATTCCGGCAACGTGTACCGGTGCAAGTTGTACTTCAGCACAACTGGCTACCTACGACATCGGCCAATGGGAATACGATCTGGGCACGCAACTTCCCCAAGGCCGGGGTGCCGTGGCCGCGACCACAGCCGGTGGCATTGTCTCAGTGACGGTAACGGTATTGTGGAACGACAGCCGCGCGCATGACAGCCTGCAGAAAAGTGGCGCACCCACCGCCACCACCTTCAGCTTCAGCGTAAGTTCGGCACTGCAATAGAGATGACTAACATGAGCAGCATCAGCAAACAAAATCAAGCCGGCTTGTCGCTCATCGAGCTGATGATCGCCATGCTGGTGGGTCTGATCCTGATCGCCGGCGTGCTCTCGATCTTCATCTCCAGCCGCCAGAGTTATGGCATCAACGGTGCCGTGGGCCAGATCCAGGAAAACGGCCGCTTCGCGCTGGAATTCATCCGCACCGCCACGCGCAAGGCGGGTTACATGGGCTGCGCTACCAGTACTGCGACTGCCAACTATCTGAATCCGCCCGCGAACCCCATGCCCTACGATTTTGCTACTGCCATCAACGGCTACTACTTCACAGGTGTACCACCCGCGCCCGCTGAAAACCCTGCTCCGGACGCCAACGCCGGTGATTGGACACCGAATCTGGATGGTTCCATAGCGGGCAATGTGCTTCCCAACACCGATGTGCTGGTGGTGCGTTTCACCCAGAATAATCCCATGTACATCACCAACATCACTTCATCGGCGGCGACCGACATGAGTGTCAGTGGGAATAACCCCCTGGTTTCCGGCGACCTGATGCTGATCTCCAACTGCACCAGTGCCATCGTTATGCAGACCACCGCGCCGACAGCCGGGAGCACCATTTCGCATGCCGCTGCGGGGACGCCAGGCAATGCCAACACCGGCGTGCCGCAAAGCTACATCGGCGCCCAGGTGGTGTCACCCAATACCGATGCCTTCTATATCGGCCAGGGGGCCGATGGTTCACCCGCGCTGTTCGCCGCCACCTTCGTCGGTGGTGTATTTACTCCACAAGAACTCGTACCGGGCGTGGAGAGCATGCGCGTGCTGTATGGCGTGGACCTCAACGGCGACCAGGTGCCCGACGAATACATCACTGCAGACCAAGTGGATTTGGCCAATCTCTGGAACAGCGTGGTGAGTGTGCGCGTGGCGCTGCTGCTGCGCAGCAACATCGGGGCCGTGCCCCAGCCTGCGCTTGCGGTAGCTCAAACGCTGCTGGAAACCACCACCGCCTTCACGCCGCCGCTGGATACGCGCCTGCGGCAGACATTCATCGCCACCATTGGCATCCGTAATAGCCTGCCATAAGGGAGCATCCAATTTGAACACACAACTTCACAACACAGTCATTCGGCACACAACGCAGCGTGGCTTCGTGCTAATCGTGGCCCTTGTGCTGCTTTTGATCCTCACCATCCTCGGTCTGGCGGCGGCCCAGAGCACTTCACTGGAAGAGCGCATGGCCGGCAATGCGCGCAACCGCGACATGGCTTTCCAGGCAGCCGAAGCCGCGTTGCGTGCCGCCGAAAGTTGCTTAAGTACTGGTCTGGCAATCTGCACCAGCTTCAGCAATAACGCCAACGGCACCTATCTTTTCGATCCGACTAACCCGCCCCCACCGTCCACGCTCACCACGCCTCTGTGGGAAGTGAATGGATTCTGGAGTAATCCCGCAAATGTACTGAGTTATTCGACGATCACCGGCTCGAATCTTCCGCAGGTGGCGCTGCAACCGGAGATCATCATCGAGGAGCTGCCGGCCGTCGCCGCGCCCGGCGGCAACATCGGCCAGCAGCAGTTCGGGGGTGGTTCGCCCACCATTCAGCTATATCGCATCACGGCTTTCGGCACGGGTGGTGATAATTCAGCCACAGCCATGCTGCAAAGCGTGTACCAGCAATGATTAAAGTAAACAGCAGCGCGCAATCCGCGCCTTGAGGACAGCATCATGAGCATTGAACGCATCTCGAAAACCTGGCTGCTCACAACCGCGGTGGCGGGCATCTCCAGCGTATTACTCGCAGGCGTCAGCGACATGGCCCTGAGCGCCGGTCCGCCGCCGCAAGTGGTTATCTCCAACACCCCACTCACGACCGTGGTGCCGACGCATCCACAAGTGCTCATCGCGCTCACCAATTCCAATTCCATGGACAGCAGCGACAACGTGGCCGATGACGGCAATGTGCTGCTCACCAGCAATGCGCCGCACAGCGCCATCATGACCTGGTCCGGATATAACAATCCCAACATCGTCTCGCTGCACACGTCCACCTCGCCAGTGAATTATGTCATCCCGTTGGGTTTTACCCCGCCCCTGGGCACCGGTGCCGCCCCGGCTGGAGATGCACCCTACACCGCAGTCATTGATTCCTTTACGTTGAGCGGAACTACCCCCGGTGGCAACTTTTGGGGTTGCATTCACAGTGACGTCAATCCGCCCTGGCTAATCGCCAATCCCAGCACACTTGGGACCTTTCCGCCGGCCGGCTGGGACCCAACCCAGACTTGGTATTACAACGGCAATTTAGCCCACAACAACGGCTTCTGGGGGCCGGGCGGAGCGCGACCACCTTCGGCTATGCTCTACCAACCTTCGGCCGAGCGCCTGGCAATCAATTCATCGCACCAGGCATACGGTATTTCCGCCCTAAGTCCGGCCAGCATGCTGCTGGGTTTGGACAACCTGAGTTATCTGGTCATCAGTGCGGATACCACTCCGGTCGGAGGTGGCGCACAGCCCCGCACCACAGGTACGTTGCCGCCGCCGCCGCCACCACCGCCACCCCCCTGTGGCCCGGGCTCGATACCTTATGTGGCCTGCCCTCCGCCGCCACCCCCCGCATATTGTGATTTGTGGCAATGGTATCCGCCCACGAGTACACCCTACAGCAATACCTATACGTATTACGGTGACAATGCGCCCAGCCGGCTGAACATCGCCAAGGCTTCCATCACTTCGGTGATCAGTGCCTATGCGAGCACCGCCGATTTCGGCATCATGGATTATTCCGTGACGGGCTCCGCCTGGAACCAGACTTGGGCCTATTACATGAGCCCGCCGGGAGGCTTCACCTTCCAAGCCTTTTATTCACCGCCCAGTGGCGGTATCCAGTATGTCGTCAATCCGTGTTACCTGGCGACCTCATGGGTGAACGTCTATTGCGGTTCCATGCTGCCGCAATTGCAAGCCGCGAACCCCGGCCTGACACTCGCCAAGCTGGAAAACAACAACCATAAATTCATGGCGGTATCGGCGCGCGGTGACGACCCCACCATCAACGATGTGTTCCTATCCAATATCGCCAATTTCACCAACTATCAGGTATTCATCGAGGATGGAATTGTCACGCCTCCCAACCCTTATCCCGCGAACTACCAATTAAGCGATTACAACGCCGGCAATGTGTCCGAGCTATACAGCAATACCGCACCGTCGGTGAGCTGGAACAATTCCATGTATACCTTCCCGACCAACGCCGGCTACGTGGCCTACACGCCGCAGGTGATGTACGCCAGTCGCGGTTATCTGCAGGTGGGCACCGTGAGTGCCACCACCGGCAAGGTGCTGGTACCTGTGAGCACCGCGGGGAGCAATCCCACGCCGGCCCAGATTGCGGCCTTTGTGGCGATGTTCACGCCCTACATGGTGCCGGAAAACAACGTGCCGAGCACCGATCCGAATTACAACAACTTCAAGAATGCCATCTTTTCCAATGCCGGCCAGTCGCCCATCGCCGGCATGCTGAGCAAGGCGCTCTCAACCTATGGTGCATCTCCCGGCGGCCCTTGCCCGCCGGCACGTTACGTGATCCTCATGACCGACGGCCTGCCGACGCTGGATCTGGCCGGTAATCAATGGCCGCCATTGGGCAGCGATGCGGCCGCCGGCTTCGTCGTCAGCGCCACCTATAATGGTGATGGCTCGCTCGCTTCCACCAATGACCAGGCACTCACCGACACCATCAATCAACTGGCAGCGCTCAAGGCCGCCGATGTCAAAACCTTCGTGATCGGCATGGGACCCGGCGTGGATCCCACCCTCAATCCCCAGGCCGCCGCCGCTCTCACGGCCATGGCGGTGGCCGGCGGCACCGGTAGCGCCAGCCCCACCGGCTATTTCCCCGGCACCAATCCCAGTGCCGTGGTGGCGGACCTGAATGCCATCCTCAACATCATCAGTGTCTCCAATGTGTCAGCGGTGCCGGCGGCGAGCAACAGCAGCAGCCTGAATGCGGGCACCGTGGTGTACCAGGCTTCCTACAGCGGCCTCAATGGCTCCTACCATGACTGGCCCGGTGATATCCAGGCCTATCCCGTTAATGCCAGCACTGGCGTGGTCAGCACCACCGCCACCTGGTCGGCGCAATGCCAGCTGGATATCCTGGCCACCGGCAGCGCCGGTTGTCCCAGTACACCCGGCACCAGCGCCGGCTGGGATACAACTCGCCTGGTCGCCACCTGGAATCCCAGCAGCAATAGCGCCGTGCCGTTCCGCCTGGCGAATCTCGATGCAGGGCAGCAGACGGTCCTCAACACTGATCCCGACACCGGTCTCAACGATGGGCTGGCGTCGAATCGACTCAATTATCTGCGCGGCGATACCACCAATGAGATCCACAACAGCGGTACGTTCCGCGACCGCTCGCATATTCTGGGCGATATCGTGGACAGTGCGCCGCTGTTCATCGGTCCTTCCGATGGACCGTACACGACGGATCCCAGTTATCAGGCATTCATAGCGAGTACCGCCAGTCGCGAGCCGATGCTGTATGCAGGCGCCAACGACGGTATGCTGCATGCCTTCGATACCAACACCGGCAACGAGACATTCGCCTTCGTCCCCAACGGCGTGTTCTCGAAGCTCAATATGCTCACCTCCACCACCTATAATCTGGACCATCAATTCTTCGTGGATGGCTCGCCGGCTGCGGGTGACGTGAAATTCGCTAACAACTCGTGGCATACGCTGCTAGTAGGCGGTCTAAACGATGGTGGCCAGAGCATCTATGCCCTGGATGTAACCAATCCCTCGGGCATCACCAATGAGACCAATCTGTCATCCAGCGTGCTGTGGGAATTCACCGATGGCAATCTCGGACTGACCTATAGCCGGCCGGTGCTCGCGCAGACCAACGTCACCGGGGTCGCGAATGCCAATCCCAACGGCTTCCTGGTGTTCTTCGGTTCCGGTTACAACAATGCCAGCGGCGACGATTACATATACGCTGTCAATCCTGAGACCGGCCAACTGGTCAACAGCATCGACCTGTGTACGGCCGTGCCCGGTGCCTGCAACAGCACCGCAGCCAACGGCCTTTCCAGCGCAGTGGTGGTCAACAGCGGTGGCAACGTGAGCCAGCCGGTGGACACCCTTTATGCGGGTGATCTCCAGGGCAACCTGTGGCGGGTGAATATCTCCAATCCCAATCCGGCCAACTGGACAGTCTCGGTATTGTTCACGGCCTGCAGCGGCGTCTGCACCGGCAGTAATTATCAGCCCATCACCGTGACGCCGGCCGTCTCCCTGGCACCGACCTTCCCGATAACCACCGGCACCGTGGTGTATTTCGGCACCGGTCAGTACCTGGGGATACCGGACCTTACCACCACCCAGGTCCAGTCCTTTTACGGCGTGCTGGATAACGGCAGTGGCTCTACTGTGACCCTAGCCCAACTGGTGCCCCAAGTGCTGACCGACACTACCATCGGGTCGACCGAGGTACGCACCATCACCAACAATAGTGTGAACTGGACCTCCCAGCTCGGCTGGTACACGGATCTTGGCACTGCGGTGGCGGGCAGTCCGGCGTCGGATGCGGGTGAACGCGTTATCACCGATCCGCGCCTGTATAACGGCGAAGTGGTATTCACTACCTTCGTGCCGGCAGCGCTCGCCAGCTGTACTGCGGGCGGTGATTCCTACCTGATGGCGGTGAATTACACCAACGGCGGCAGCTTCCCGCAGCCGCAACTGGACATCAACGGCGATGGCGTACTGAACAGCAACGACCAGGTGGGCGGCCTGAATCCAGTGGGCATCGGCCTAGGCCAGGTGTTTGCCTCCAGCCCTGCGATCCTGTCGACCAGCATGGGTTCGATCCAGGCCATGAAGCTCACCACCCTGTCCTCGGGTACTATCATGAATATCGGCGAGCGTGGCGGTCAGCCGGGCCGGCGTTCCTGGTGGCAGATCCAGTAAATGGTATGTGAAATGACAAGCGAGGTGGATTAAATGTTGAAGCAACCTATCTATATGATCCGGAACTTGGCGGCTGCTCTAACCCTGAGCCTCGCTGTGTGTTCGCCAGTCATGGCCATGGGCGGCTACGCCGGTAGTCAGGTCATCAAAGGCCTCATCGAAAATATCGATTACCAGCAGCACTCCATCACTGTGAATGGGCAGACCTATGCGGTTTCACCCACTGCCAAATTCAGCGGTGTTGCCGGGTTCTCGGTGCTGAGTATCGGCATGCCCATCCAAATCATGCTGGGGGCTACTACCGGCAACATTACGCCAGGTGATGCACCGAGCACACCGGCTGCCTCCAGTCAGCCGCAAGTGATCGTGGGCATCACCTGGTTGCCGGGCGGAGTCAAATGACGGCAACATATACTCACATGTACAGCTCGCCAGGTGATGTGCGCGGATTTTCCCTGATCGAACTGATGATCGTGGTACTGATCATCGGCATCATTGCGGCCATCGCCTATCCGTCCTATGAACGTTCAGTATTGAAGTCCCACCGCTCGGATGCCGAAAACCTGCTGATGATGGATTCACAGAATCTGGAACGCTGCTACACCCAGTACTTTGGCTATAACGGCAATGGCAACGTCTGCGCACCAGCGCTGGTAACCTCCACGCAATACCACTATTACACACTAGCTTCGCCGGCTGCTTCCATTACTACGAATGCCTACATCCTAAGGGCCACAGCCGTTGGCAACCAGGTAAACGATACCGACTGCACTAATTTCACTATCGACCAGACCGGAACCAAAACCGCCACCAATTCTGGTGGTGCCAACAACCCCGCCTGCTGGGGTCAGTAATACTCAGTGATTCCCGCCACCCGGCCGGCTTTTTGCCGGCCGTTTTTTTGTAGGGGAATTTAGCGATAAAAATTGGTGCGCGATTGTTGTTCTTAAATACGAAACATATTTTTTGCATTCGTCACGATGGGACCTTAAGAACAACTGAGTGACTTGTTCGGTTATTTCAGGGGTGTCCTGTTATCGATAACCATGATAAGCACAGGTAAAACAGCCATTTGGTCTTGGGTCAAATAAACTTGTTTTTGACGGTTATTTTCAACTGGGTTGGGGAATGTCTTTTGCATGCATTCCATGCAGCTGGGGTTACGCTCGCGGCTTTACATATCGATAAATTCTGCGGTGTAAACCACCGTCCATCGTCGATTATTAAACGTCCATCTGGAAAATCACACTTTTGGCTGGATTCACTTAATATTTAGCTCATGCAAACCACAAAACGCCAACACGGTTTTACCCTCATCGAGCTGCTGGTGCTGATCGCTATCGTCAGTATTCTGGCGACGGTCGCGGTGCCGGATTTCAGCGCCACTATTAAAAATGATCGGGATATCACCCAGCTCAACACCTTGATCAACAGCATTTCGCTGGCGCGCAGTGAGGCTATACGCACCAACGCCAATGTCAGCATCTGTGCCGGCAGCGACACCACTTGCAGCGGCACCACCTGGGCCAGCGGCTGGGTTGTTTACTACAGCAGTAACCCGTTACCTACCGGCGTCACCAATCCAATCATCCGGGTGTTCCCCGCTGTCAGCGGCAATAACACCTTCACCGATGACAGCGGCAGTTACAGTTACACATTCCAGGGCAACGGCACGCTCACTCCCACCCCGGCAATTCCAGTCAACTTCACCCTGTGCGATGCGCGTGGCCCGGTGTATGCACGCTCCATCAATCTGGCGCCCTTCGGCCGTGCCGAAGCTGCCGCCAAACTGGGTTATCAAGTCAACGGCTCCACGCCGCTAACTTGTCCATGAGGTGATTGCAGCATGTCTGCCATCCCATCACATCACGTAATCTTACGCCGCCACCAGTCAGCCGCCGGTTTCAGCCTGCTGGAAGTGCTGATTGCGCTGGTGATCTTGTCAGTGGGTCTGCTGGGGATCGCGGCCATGATCAGCAGCACCGTCAAGTCTAACGACAGCGCTTACATGCGCACCCAGGCTACGGCATTGGCCTACAGCATCATCGATCGCATGCGCACCAACCAGCTAGCGGCACAGAACGGCAACTACGATATCGCCCTGGGTTTCCCGGCGCCTGGTTCCACCACCATCTGTAATGGTGCCGGCGCCAACTGCGATTCTCCCACCTTGGCAGCTTTCGACCTGGCGCAATGGAAACAGGCACTGGCATCCTCCAGCAATGGCCTGCCGAGTGGCGACGGCAGTATCGTCACGGCGACAGTAGGTGGTGTCACCACCGTGACCGTAACTGTGCAATGGAATGACAGCCGCAGCATCGCGGCACTCAGCAAAACCGGCGCGCCCGTACCCACGACCTTCAGCCTGGCCGTAAGCTCGGTGTTTTAGGAGTGCACGACATGCGCATCAATAAAACATCTTACCGCCAGCAATCGGGTCTCTCGCTGATCGAATTGATGATCGCCATGGTGGTGGGCCTGGTGCTGATGGCCGGCGTGCTGTCGATCTTCATCTCCAGCCGCAGCGGCTATGGCGCCAACACCGCCGCCGCCCAGGTGCAGGAATACGGGCGCTTCGCCCTGGATTTCATGCGTGGCAATGTGCGCATGACCAGCTATATGGGTTGTGCCACCACTGCGCGCAGCAACACGATCCTGAATCCCGTGGGCCAACTCTACAATTACCTGTTGCCGGTGTATGGCTATGAATACAACGGCACCGATCCGGCGACCGCCACCAGTGCCGCGCCTTATGCGATTGCCTCAGAAACTCCAACAGGTACCACCCTGACTTCCGGTACCTGGACGCCGGTCGGGGATGGCACCACCGATGTCACCCCGGCAGGCTCTGCCGCAGGTGCCGCATTGACCAACGCGGATCCCGGCAGCGATGCATTTGTGTTGCTGTCAGCCAGCAGTGATCCCGTGTATCTGACCGCACCATCCGCGGGCAGCGCTCTTACAGTCACCACCAGTACCGGCCTGGCGGCGGGACAATTGGCGATCATCAGCGATTGTGTCAAGAGCACCGCGTTCCAGGTCAGCAATTCCGACAACAATACTCCCGGGATACTTACCATCGGGAGTCTTGGGCCGGGCCCGGGCAATTATCAAAACAATTTCAGCGTCGGTTATGACGCCGGCGCCCAGGTACTGCCAGCCAATATCATTGTGTATTACGTCGGCCAGGATACAAATGCAAACGGCGGCGATAACTCGCCAGCACTGTTTCAGGCCCAATTGCAAGCTAACGGGAGCTTTGCGGCGCCGCAGGTGATCGTGCCGGGTGTGGAAAATATGCAGGTGCTGTACGGTGTGAATAACACCGGTGGCAGTTCCGCCACTTCACCCAACCAGTATCTGACGGCTGCCCAAGTGGACACGACTAACAACTGGGCGAATGTTTTGAGCATGCAGATCGGCCTCCTGGTACGCAGCAGTACCGGCGCCGTGCCGCTGCCGACAGCAGCCCCAACATACAATATCCTCAATACCTACGTCACGGCGCCACGGGATACGCGCCTGCGGCACGTGTTCACATCCACCATCTACCTACGCAACGCGCCGTTGCCCACCAGTTAAACCAAGGTACGTACCCATGCTCCGCAAATCAGGTTCTTTGGATTTTCACCCGCAACACCAATCGGGCTTCGTACTGGTCGTGGCTCTGATACTGCTGTTGGTGTTGACACTGCTGGGTTTGGCCGCCGCCCAGAGCACTTCGCTGGAAGAGCGCATGGCCGGCAATGCACGCAACCACGATATGGCTTTCCAGGCCGCCGAGGCCGGGCTGAATGCGGCGCAGAGCGGCATCCTGCAGGGGCTTTGGGACAATGCCGATTACGCCGGCAATGCCAACGGCCTGTATATGCTCAGCACCTGTTGTGGTGCGAACACCTGGACTTCCGCCTGGACCATTGCCAATATCTGGGACACTGCCCTGCCCATCAACAATCCGGTGCCGGGACTCAGTATCGCCGGCATACCTGCAAACCAGCAGCCAGTCTTCATCATCGAACAGCTGCCGCCGGTGGCGCCGCCCGGTAGCAACCTCGGACAACAGCAGAGCGGTTCCGGTGCGCCGCCGGTGCAACCCTACCGAATCACGGTGTACGCCACCGGCGGTGATCAGACCACGCATGTGATTCTGCAGTCTGTGGTGACCCCGTGAATAGATTTAACCAGGGTGCACGGCATGGCCATTTGGCTGCAACGTACAAGGTAAACCTATGATAATGCGAGCTGAGATCAAACACGGACTGGCAAAGATCGCATGGTCTGTGGTAGCGGCTCTACTGACCATGGTCGTAGGCATCCTGCCAGCGCTGGCGGCCACCCCCGTGGTTTCCGTCTCCAACATTCCGCTGACGCTGGTCTCGCCGGCGCATCCGCAGGTGCTGTTGGCTATTCCCAATTCACAATCCATGGACGGTGATCTGTCCGGCGCCATCATGACCGGCTCGGGCATGAGCTCGGTGCCCTCGCAGCTGAATGCATCCAGCTCGCCAGTAAATTTTATCGTACCCACTGGTTTCACCCCGCCGGTGACCGGCGGCGCCGCTGGCAGCTCGCAGCTTTATACCGCCACTTGCGGCGCTAATCTGTGCGACAACTCGGCGAGCCGGCTGAATGTGGCCAAACAGTCAGTGCAGGCGATCCTGAATACCTATGTGGGCAACACGGATTTCGGCCTGCTGGATTACAGCACTGGTGGCGCGAGTCTTTACAGCACCTGGGTGTATGTGATGAGCAATACCGGGGGATTTACATTCTCCAACACCAACACCCCGGCACCACCGGTGGGCGAATATATCGCCAATCCCTGCTACAACCAGGTGTCCGGCAATACCGTCTACAACGACTGTAACAGCATGAAGGCCAAGCTGGGTGCCAACCTGATGACCATGCCCTATATGAACGTGCAGTTCTCCAGCGATGATCCGACTGTCAATGACGTACTGTATGCCCCAAACGGTTACGCCGACCCGGTATGTCTGGTGTACGGCACTACCAGCCCTGCAACGCCATTTCCTCCGAATAGATCATTGGCTCAATATGAGGCTGGTAGTATCACCGTCAGTTACCCCAGCGAGATCAATGCCTGCGCACCTACTGTCGGCCCCACGAATGCGGGCTTCGTACCCTATCAACCCCAGACCATGTACATATCGCGTGGCTTTGGCTATTACACCACCCAAAGTGCCACCACTGGCAACCTGATCCTGTCGCTGCAGACCGCTGGCACCAATCCCACCCAGGCCCAGATCCAGACGGTCATCAACAAGTTCACGCCCTACCTGCAACCGGAGACCAACAACGGCGGCACTAGCGAAGTCAAGGCCTTGGCGGTGCAATCGCCGATGGCCGGATTGCTTTCCAAGGCACTGGCCTATTTCAATACCAATCCGGCGTCCAGCAACGGCTGCCCGCCGCAGCGCTATGTGATCATGATCACCGACGGTTTGCCCACCCAGGACCTGAGCAGCAACCTCTGGCCGCCGCTCGGCAGCCAGTCGGCACAGAATCCACCCAATGGTTATGGCGTGACCGCCACCTTCAATGGCGACGGCTCGCTCAATTCCACCAACGACCAGGCGCTCACGGATACCATCACCGAGTTGAAGGCGCTCGCGAACAGCGCCAATCCGGTCAAGACCTACATCATCGGTGTGGGCGCCGGCGTCGATCCGAGCCAGAATCCCCAGGCTGCCGCCACGCTCACGGCTATGGCGATCGCGGGCAACACCGGCAATTATTTCGCGGCTACCAGCCCTGACCAGGTGGCCATCGATATGACCGCGATCCTATCCGCCATCCAGGCGGCCAACATGTCCACCAGTTCCGCGGCGGTGAATTCCACCGGCCTCAAAGCCGGTGCCGTGGCCTACCAGGCCCAGTTCACCTCCGCTGACCAGCCCTACCAGGACTGGACCGGCAACCTGGTGGCCTATCCGATCCTTTCCGACGGCACCGTGAACACCACCGCGCCCATGTGGGCCAGCCAGACACAGCTGGATAGCCAGGCGCCCGGCAGCCGGATCATCGCTACCTGGAATCCGCCTTCCAGCAGCGGCACGCCCTTCGAATATGGCGCCGGCTACGGCATCACCCAGTCCACTACCCTGGGACTGGATCTCGGTACCACTAACGCCACCATCCAGAATGTGGTGAACTACCTGCGCGGCAGTCATGCGCTGGAAACCCACAATGGCGGCACCTACCGCGACCGCAGCCACCTGCTCGGCGACATCGTTGACAGCAATCCGCTGTACGTGGGCCCACCCAACGGACCCTATCAGGATCCCACCTATGTGAGTTTTGAGCTGGCCCAGGTCAACCGTCCTGCGGTGCTTTACGTGGGCGCCAACGACGGCATGTTGCATGCCTTCGATCCGAACACCGGCAATGAAGAGTTCGCCTATGTTCCCAATGGCGTGTTCGCGAATCTGGTGAATCTCACCAAAGTCACCTACAACCAAGCACACCAGTTCTTCGTGGACGGCTCGCCCACCTCCGGCGATGTGCAGTTCAGCGACAACAGCTGGCATACATTGGTGATCGGCGGATTGAACGCGGGCGGCAAAAGCATCTACGCCCTGGATGTGACCAATCCCGCCAGCATCACCAGCGAAACCACCCTGGCATCCAACGTGAAGTGGGAGTTCACCGACACCTATCTGGGACTGACCTACAGCCAACCCTTCATTGCATATACCAACGTCACTGGCTCCAATTTCGTGGTGTTCTTCGGCAATGGTTACAACAACAGCAATGCCAAGCCCTACCTGTATGCGGTGAACGCCCAGACTGGGGCGCTGCTCACACGCATCGATCTGTGTGCCTCGGTCACACCCAACCCCTGCAATGCGGCGCTGCCCAACGGCCTGTCGAGCCCGGTGGCCATCAACAGCGGCGGTGCCCTGTCTTTGCCTGACGACACCGTGTATGCCGGCGACCTGCAGGGCAATCTCTGGAAGGTCAACATCTCCAGTGCCAACCCCACCAACTGGACCGTGCAGTTGTTGTTCCAGGCGCGTGATTCTTTAAGCAACCCACAGCCCATTACCACTGCGCCGGTGGTCTCGCTGCACCCCGATTTCCCGCGTGACTTGGGCACCATCGTATACTTCGGCACCGGCCAGCTCCTGGGCACGCCGGATCTCAGCACCACCGGTGTCCAGACATTCTACGGGGTCTGGGATAAGCCAGGATTGTCATCTGTGCTCCTCCGCAGCAACTTGGCGCAGCAGACACTGTCTGCGCCCACGGCGGGACCCTCGGGGACCATCGTGCGCACGGTGAGCAGTACACCCATCAACTGGGGCAGCCAGTATGGTTGGTATGAAAATCTGTCCATCTCCGGTGAACGCGTAGTTGCCAATCCGCGGCTTGAAAACCAGGCCGTGGTATTTACCACCTATGTGCCCAATACCAGCAGTTGCACGGTGGGCGGACAGTCCTGGCTGCTGGCCGTGAACTACGCAACCGGCGGCAGCTTCCCGAATCCGGAACTAGATCTCAACAACGACGGCCAGTTGAATTCCGGCGATCAAGTCGGCGGTCAGAACCCGGTGGGCCTGTATCTGGGTACGGTGTATTCGGCCTCTCCCACCATCATCTCAGCAAGCCTGGGTGACCTCGGAGCGGTTAAACTGGTATCGGAATCCAATGGCCAGATCAAGAACGTGGGCCAGGCTCCGCCACCGAATCAGCGTCAGTCCTGGCGTGAGATCCCCGACTAGCGGTTGTCGCTCAGGAAATATTTATAGGAGATCAGCACCATGTTGACATCACGTACAATTATTCGCTGGGCTGTGGCAACATTGTTCACGATAGTGATTCTATGCCCCGCCGCATTCGCGAGTTACGCAGTACCGCTGGAAAATATCAGCAGTGGCGTGGTGGAGGATATCAACTACGCCAATAATACTGTGACCATAAACGGCCATGTGTATAAGATCTCACCCAAGGCCGCATATGTGAGTGACCAGGTAAAGAATATCGGCGGTCTGCAGAAAGGGATGAAAATACAAATCATCGAGAATGGTCCAGTTGCAGATCATAAATCCCAGATCACGAATATCGTGGTACTGCCGCCCGAATCACAATGAATAGGATGCAGCTGTCAGGCTATGCCGGTTTTTCCCTGATCGAACTGATGATCGTGGTACTGATCATCGGCATCATTGCGGCCATCGCCTATCCGTCCTATGAACGTTCAGTATTGAAGTCCCACCGCTCGGATGCCGAAAACCTGCTGATGATGGATTCACAGAATCTGGAACGCTGCTACACCCAGTACTTTGGCTATAACGGCAATGGCAACGTTTGCGCTCCGCCGCTGGTGTCGTTCACCCAATACACCTATTACACCCTGTCACCGGCTCCAGTCATCAGCACCAATGCCTACACGCTCACGGTCACGGCTACCGGCAATCAGCTCAACGATACGGATTGTAAAACCTTCACGATTGACCAGACCGGCACCAAGGCCGCCACCAATTCTTTGGGTGCCAGTGACCCCGCCTGCTGGGGTTCCTGATACCTATCGGTTCCCGCCTCCCGGCCGGCTATTGCCGGCCTCTTTTTTTGAATAGTCCTGAATCGATATTTGCAGGAACGGCGTTACACGCCGCGATGCCGGCTGTACGTAGGCTGTATCACACATATAAAGACGCCCTCGTTACCCGCGATAAATATCGCCGCAGTAACCGCCGCCTATGATGTGGTGCACGCTGCAACCGCTTGCGCTCACAACCTGATATACGCCACCATACGTCCCCATCCCGGGATGTCGCATGCCTACCAGCACTGATCACGAACAGCGGCTTTCGCAACTGCTCAATCATGGCAGTGCCAAGCTGTTACGCGGTGGCCTCAAGGGCCTGGAGAAGGAAAGCCTGCGCGTCGACGCTAAAGGCTGTCTAGCGCATACACCCCATCCCAGAGCATTGGGTGCGGCCCTTACTCACCCGCAGATCACCACGGATTATTCTGAAGCGCTCATCGAGCTGGTGACGCCGCCGCAACCCACGGCGCCTGATGCCATCGGTTTCCTGTGCGATATCCACAGTTTCGTCTATCAACATCTGGACGGTGAGATGCTGTGGGCCACCAGCATGCCGTGCGCACTGGATGACGACGCCAACATCCCCATCGCCGAATACGGGCATTCCAATGTCGGCATGATGAAGCACATTTACCGCCGTGGTCTAGGCTGGCGCTACGGCCGCAGCATGCAGACTATCGCCGGCGTGCACTTCAACTATTCGTTTCCTGAAGCGCTCTGGCCGGTGCTGCGCGAGCTCCAACAGGACCGACGGCGGTTACGGGAGTTCGTGGACGATGCCTATTTCGGTATGTTGCGCAATTTCCAGCGCGTCAGCTGGCTGTTGCTGTATTTCTTCGGGGCTTCGCCGGCAGTCTGCAAGAGCTTCTTCCACGGCCATTATCCGGATTTCAAGCAATTCGATCCCTACACCCTGTACGAACCGCACGCTACTTCCCTGCGCATGAGCGATATCGGCTACAAGAACAAGAACCAGGCGCGCGTGGGCGTGCGTTATAACAGTCTCACGGATTACGTCGATACCCTCACGCATGCCATCAGCACCCCGGAACCCGAGTACCAGCGCATTGGTGTCAAGGTCGATGGCGAGTACCGGCAGTTGAACGCCAACATCCTGCAGATTGAGAATGAGTACTATTCATTCGCGCGCCCCAAGCAACCCATCAATCCCGGCGAACGCGCAGCACTGGCGCTCAAGAAGCGCGGTGTCATGTATGCCGAGATAAGAGCCCTGGATGTGAATGCCTTCGATCCGGTGGGCGCGGATACACAGACCCTGCGTTTCATCGAAGCCCTGCTTTGCTGGTGCCTGCTTATCGACAGCCCACCAGTCTCAGATGTTGAACAGCAAGCCATCTATCGCAATCAGTCACAAACCGCACGCCGTGGCCGAGATCCGGTGCTCAAGATGCTGCGTGCCGGGCGCGAAGTCCTGCTGCGCGACTGGGCCACTGAGATCATCGGCCAGATGGACGGTATTTGTGAGATTCTTGACGGTGATGATCCATCCAGACCCTACTACGCCAGTTTGCAGGCACGGCACCAGGACCTGGCTGATACTGAACGCCTACCCTCCGCACGCTTACTGGCCGATATGCGTGCTCATGGCGAGAGTTTCTTCCGTTTCGCCAAGCGTCTCTCGGAAACCCATCGGAATTTTTTCCTGCAACGCCGCCTGCCGGCAGTTACCCAAAAGCATTTTGAGCAACTGACTGCGGAATCCCTGGAAAACCAGCGGCAGATCGAAGCAACAGATAAACTCTCGTTTGATGAATATCTGCAGAATTACTTTTTACAGACTTGAATATAAATATCGGCCTTGGTCGGCGGATGGTTACGCATGCCGACTGGATTAAAATAACCTGAATCGTTATTACCGTGAGAACCCTATGACAAACCAGGCATCGCACAAACGTTTCGGCATCCGCTGCAGCCTGTCGCCGGACGATCCCATGTCGGCCCCGCACCTGCTGGGTCCGGATTGGGAAGCCTATCGCTGGTACGATAGCGAGCAGCAGCGCGATGCGGACTATGAACAATACAGCCGTGAACATATCTATTCGCGCCGCGGCGACAGGCCAAGCGTCGTCTATACCAAAATCAGTCGCTGAACCTATCGCAATGAATATATCGAGGCGTGTGGAACCGGTGCGCGGCTTAGACATACAGCGTATCTGTACAGGGATTTGATCGATGCTGGGCATCGATATTGGCATACTGTTTCTGGCGCTGCTCATCATCCTCGCCGGTTCTCAATTTTTCACCAATGCGCTCGAACATGTGGGCCAGCGTCTTTCACTCTCGGAAGGACTGGTTGGCTCAGTGTTTGCAGCTGTCGCCACCGCATTGCCCGAAACCCTGGTACCCGTAGTCGCGGTATTGTTCGGCGGTGCAAATTTGGAAATACGTAGTCATGTTGGTATCGGTGCAATCCTCGGGGCACCGCTGATGCTGGTTTCCATCGCCATGGCATTGCTGGCGGTATTCGCCGGTATGAAGCGCGGCTGGCACATGCATCTGAAACCCGAAATCAGCGGCTTTCTGCGTGACCTGCTGTATTTTATGGCCGCTTTCATCATTGCACTGTTGTCTCTGTTTATACCGGCACACCCGCCGGGCGCGCGCATCCTGGTAGGTGTCGCATTGGTATTCCTGTACATTAGCTATGTGGCCAATACCGTGCGTGCTTCCAAAATGCTGGTGCTTAATGGTCATGGCACCCGCACCGAACACCGATTGTGGTTGCAGCACAGTGGAATTCCACACGCGTTGTGGACGGAGCTGACACAATTGACCCTGGGTCTGATGCTCATCATCATCGGCGCCAAAATGTTCGTGTACGGCGTTGAACAACTGGCTGGGTCCACCGGTATCAGTGCCCTGCTGTTGTCGCTGCTGATCGTCCCGGTGGCCACGGAGATGCCGGAGAAGGTCAACAGTATCCTGTGGATACGCCGCGGCAAAGATACCCTGGCCTTTGGCAACATCACCGGTGCGCTGGTCTTTCAGGGCAGCCTGCTGACTGCCTTCGGCATGCAGCTGAATGGATGGCAGCCACAAACCGACATCCTCTGGTCCATGGGGCTGACTTTTGGTGCCGCCCTCTGGGTCCTGCTATTGTGCGTCAGCCGGCGGTTCACGCCTGCCTGGCTGATCTTCAGTGGACTTGCCTATGCCCTGCTCTTTATTCTCTTGGAGTAAGCCTACAGTTGTCTATCCACTACAGCGGTTAATGGCATGAGTGATTTGGTCTCCTCTCCCTGCGTGAGCATCTGCTGCCTGGATGAGGATGATATCTGCATAGGCTGTGGACGCACGCTGGATGAAATCCGTCGCTGGTCGGATATGCCGGAACAGGAGAAAGGCACAACCTTAAAAGCTTCTGCGGAACGACGTGCGGCACGCAAGCGGCGTTACAACCTACCGAACCCGGGATAATCAATCAATGATTTACTGCTGCAATAAGCAGAATAACTGGCCGCGATATCTGCCTCCATATCAATCGCTAATTGCAATAAATAATGGCATTGGATGAATCTCAGCAGCTGCTACACCACCCTTAGTCCGGACCAAATACTTGTGTCCAGATATTTCATGCACTTACACTGTTGATACGTAAAGCCGGGTGTACACTTATTCAAGATTCGATAGGGCCACCTGTCTTTTGTGTAACAACGGTCGGTTGGCTTCGTTATGACATGCTTATAGGGTCTAATTTCGCGCTGCTCACTGGTACACAAACATGAAGATCCAGTATCGCGTTGAAGAATTGGAAAAAGGCATGTACGTGGCCGAATTGGACCGGCCGTGGGTCGGGACGCCGTTCATGTTCCAGGGTTTCACCATCGAGAGCGACGAGGAACTCGCGCAGTTGCGCCAGTTCTGCAAGCATGTATTCGTGGACGATCTCAAATCCAGCGCCGACTTGCATCTCCAAAAGAAACTGCACAGCGCCGTACGTGGCAGCACCATCACGGTCGAATTCCAGGAATGGAAGGGCCTTGAGAAGCTGCGTGAGACCATCAGTAAGATTAAGACGCAGAGCGACGATACGGTCGTCAGACTTAATCAATACGCGGAGAGCGACGCCAACGAGAGTAGTTCTGGTGATCGCCGCGAACGCTTCCGCGAAACCCGCAATGCGGTCACACGCCTCATAGATACCATCGCCGCCGATCCTAAGACCAGCCAATGGATGCGCATCCTCTCAGAACAGGATGCCACCATGGGTCGTCATGCCATGAACACCACCACCCTGGCGGTCGGATTCGCCGGCGCCCTGGGTTGGGATACCGCGCTCAAGGCGGTCGTCGGTGAAGGCGCGATGCTGCATGACATCGGCATGGCCAAAATTCCCAAGCAGATCCGCGATAAGCCGGGAAAACTAAGCAAAGACGAATTCAATCTGATCAAGCTGCATCCCGGTTATGCCGCGACCAAGCTTGAGAGCAACGCCGGACTTGACCCCAGAGTACTGGAGATCGTACGCCATCATCACGAACGCCTGGATGGCAGCGGATATCCGGATGGTTTGAAAGACGAGATGATCCCGGACTATGTACAGCTGGTGTCCCTATGCGATGTCTATGATTCCTATATCACCGACCAGTGCTACCGGGAAAAATTCACTTCCTCGGCGGCCATGGCGCGCATCACGAAACGCGCCCCTAGGCACTTCAGCAAGCAACTGGTCGAGAGTTTTATACGCTGGATTGGAATCTATCCCCTGGGCAGCCTGGTTTATCTGCGCAACAACTCCCTGGCTATCATCGTGGCTTCCGATGAAAAGAAACGACTGCACCCCACGGTACTTTTGATACGGGATGCAGACGCCAAAGCTTTGTTGCCGCGGCGTACCCTGAACCTGGGATTCATCGAATCCGCTGGGCTTTCTGCTGAATGGGGCCTGCGCGAGATCGTCGACCCGAAGACCGTGAAGATCGATGTGCGCCAGATCCTGTTGGAGGAACTACAGATGCGATGATACGCACCTGTGACTGCAGCCACCTGAATGATCACATCAACTTCAGTACGACTCCCACTAAAGCCCCCAACATCAGAATCATCGTCACTACGCCGCTGATCACAGCCGGGTAATGACGCGACGCCGGTTCCCTAACATAGCTGTAGGCATAGAATCCCCGCGCCACTACGAACGCCAATCCCAGCACAGCTGACCAGATAGCACTCAGATACCAGGCGAATATCAGCATCGCGGGGAGCAGGATAATCAGACTTTCAAGCGTGTTCTGTTGCACGCGAAAATAACGTTCGAACTCCGGATTGCCGGTGGTGGCAGGCGCCTTGATGCCGAACCGACCGCGAGCACGGCTGACCAAAGCGCCGAACAGGCTGTATTCAAGCAAGGCAAGCAATATAACAAGACTAACCCAAGCCATGATTTATTCTCCTATGCTATAGATAGCATGTAAGTTGCGTGAATAGACGCGTATATATAACAGAATTAAACGTTATATATTTGATCGCTGGGCACGGGTGGGCGCGAAGTATCGCTTCGCGCGGGTTTGCAGGGACGTGAACCCAGGGCAGGTGAATTGTGCAGGGAAGCACAATTCACCGACGAACCACCGACCATATATTCAGCATAATGCTGAGGTCACAACATTACAGCCGTCAGTCCAATGAAAGGTAATGCTTATTTAGTGGCTACGGGTGGGCGCGAAGCTCAGCTTCGCGCGGGCAGACAGGATGTCTGTCCTGGACCGGCGAGAGCGAAGCCACGGACGGCGTAGCTCGCCGGAGAAACACCGACCTTTAAATCAGCATCATAATGCTGAGGTCGGTTTAGCACCGCCATCGCGTGATTCTTAACAATGATTATTTGTATTTGGTGGCTACGGGTGGACTCGAACCACCGACCTCAGCATTATGAGTGCCGCGCTCTAACCGGCTGAGCTACGTAGCCATGGGATGAAATCGAGGGGCGCTGATTCTCGGTTTTCCAGCCTTGCAAGTCAAGGAATTAGCGCTTTTGCTGGATGCGAGCGTACACTTCCACGCGTCATTTCCGGGGCTTACCCCATTTAAGGAGCAGCATCAATGAACAGCAAACGCATCCTCTACGGCGCCCTCGCTGGCGGCGTCGCCTGGACGATATGGAGCATGATCGTCAACATGGGAATTTTGGGATCCACGTACATGGCAGAAGGTTCAGCCGGCCATATCCTGGCGCAGGCCCGTTATGGAACAGTGACATTCATGGTCACCTGGATCGTGACACTGTTTCTGCTCTCAGGTATTGCCGCTTTACTGTATGCCGCAGTACGTACCAGTTGGGGACCGGGTCCCAAGACTGCACTTAAATTAGGTGTCATCCTAGGTTTCGCTGCCAGTTTTCCCATTAACCTCAGCGTTACCTCCTGGTTACCACTAGTGCGCACAGTTCCCCTGTGGTGGATGCTGGACCTGTGGGTCGGCGCCATTATCGCCACTGTGGTCGCCGGCTTTATTTACAAAGAAAAGTAATAAACGAAACATACCTTCCTGGTCAGCGAGGCCGCGCATACAGCTGCAGATGTTAGGCGGGCGACTGAGGTCGGCGGAGGCGTACAAATAGTACGTTGAGCACGGCCGATGGAGCCCAACGCTACAGATGCGGCTGTATGCACGGCCGAAGTTAGACGTTGAAGCGGAAGTGCATCACATCGCCTTCCCTGACCAGATATTCCTTGCCCTCCAGCCGCCACTTGCCTGCCTCGCGGGCACCAGCTTCGCCCTGGTACTTTATATAGTCATCGTACGCCACCACTTCCGCACGGATGAAGCCTTTCTCGAAATCCGTGTGGATCACGCCCGCAGCCTGGGGTGCGGTGAAACCTTTATGGATGGTCCAGGCGCGCACTTCCTTGGGGCCAGCGGTGAAATAGGTCTCCAGCCCCAGCAGTCTGTAGGCCACGCGGATGACGCGATCCAAGCCGGGCTCGGAAAGGCCCATATCCTTGAGGAACTCGGCCTTGTCGGCATCCTCCAGTTCGGCGATTTCCGCTTCCATGGCCGCGCATACCACTACCACTTCGGATTTTTCTGTTTCCGCAATCACCCGTACTTTCTCCAGCAGCGGGTTATTGCTGAAACCGTGCTCATCCACGTTGGCAACGTACATGGTGGGTTTGAGTGTCAGCAGTCCGAATTCACGCACCAGCGCCTGCTCTTCCGAGGTTAGTCCGAGAGAACGCGCCGGTTTGGCCTGATCCAGGTGGGCTTTGAGTCGCTCCAGCACCTGCTGGCGTGCCACGGCTTCCTTGTCGCCGGATTTGGCCACGCGCACATTGCGCTCCAGCGCCCGGCCCACGGCTTCCAGGTCGGCCAGCGCCAGTTCGGTGTTGATGGTTTCGATATCCGAGATCGGATCGACCTTGCCGGTAACATGCACCACATCGGCATTCTCGAAACAACGCACCACATGCGCGATGGCATCGGTCTCGCGGATATGGGACAGAAATTGGTTGCCCAGGCCTTCGCCCTTGGAGGCGCCGGCCACCAGCCCAGCGATATCCACGAACTCCACCGCCGCCGGTACCAGTTTCTGCGGATGCACGATGGCCGCCAGCGCCTGGAGGCGCGCATCCGGCACCGGTACTACGCCCACGTTGGGATCGATGGTGCAGAACGGATAATTTTCCGCGGCGATGCCCGCCTTAGTGAGGGCGTTGAACAGCGTGGACTTGCCCACGTTCGGCAGGCCGACGATGCCGCATTTGAGACTCATGATCTATATCCCGCCTAGAAATAGTGCACTCATGCTGTCGCTTTATTTTCACCCTCACCACTTTCAGGTTACACATCCTGTTCCGCCTGAAAGTCCAGGGCACACATCCTGTGTGCCCGCTCATCGCTGCGCGGCGAGCCCTCTCCTATCGAGGGAGAGGGAGCAAACGTCACAATCCATTTTCTGATTGGCGCTGGTTGCGCGGCGCCACGCCGCGACTGTGCAGCTCGTGCATGGCTTTTTCCAACTCGCCATTCACGATCCGTGGCATGACCTGCATTGCTGCCGCTACGGCTTCCATGATCTGGGATTGATCAGCTTCGCTGGCACGCTGCAATACATAATCGATGACTTCTTTATCCTGCGGCGGTCGGCCGATGCCGAAACGCAGGCGTAAAAAATCCTCACCCAAACGCTCGATGATGTCCTTTAGGCCGTTATGCCCGCCATGGCCGCCACCCTGCTTAAGCCTCACTACGCCGGCTGGCAGATCCAGGTCGTCATGGGCTACGAGGATGGCCTCCGGCGCAAGCTTCAGGTAAGCCGCCATGGCCTGCATCGACTGGCCACTACGGTTCATGAAAGTCTCGGGTTTCAGCAAACGCAGCTCGCGGCTCCCGATGGTGATCCTGCAGACATCACCACTGAACTTGCGTTCGTGCCGGAAGCTGGCGCCATGGGCGCGCGCCAGCGCTTCCACGAACCAGAAGCCGGCATTGTGGCGCGTCAAAACGTAATCGGCCCCGGGATTGCCGAGGCCGACCACGAGCTGTATAGGCGTAGAGGCTGCCATGCGTAGTGCAAAGTAAGCGCCGGCCCACAAGCGTGGGCCGGCGCCTGCTTACTTCTTGTCCTTGCCTTTGTCGGCTGTCAGTGCAGCCTTGCCTGCTGGAGCGCCCGGCGCGACTTTGCCGGATCCCGAGGCCGCCGCTTTCCCTGCGGGTGCAGCTCCAGGTGCGGATACGCCCTTGCCAGCGGGCACGCCCTTGCCGGCGGGAGCTGCCTTGGCATCGGCGGCCGGTTTGCCTTCGGCACCCGGCGCTGCGACGGCGCCTTCCGCCGGCGCTGCGGCCTCGCCTTCGGCGGCGACCGCGGCTTCCGCCACCGGCTCTTCCTCGACGGTGATACGCGGATGATGGATGGCTACCACCGGCAGATCGTGTTCTTCGCCATAGGCGAGCTGCACGATGCGCACGCCTTCGGGAAGCTTGAGGTCCGACAAATGCAGCGCGTGATTCAGTTCCAGGTTGGTGACATCCACGTCGATATACTCGGGCAGATAACGCGGCAGGCAGGCGATCTCCACCTCGATGAGGTTGCGCGATACCACACCGCCCTGTTGCTTGACGCCGATGGCTTCCTTCTCACCCAGGAAATGCAGCGGCACATGCACGCGGATCTCCACATCATCCTTCACGCGCATCAGATCCAGGTGCATGATCACCGGCTTGACCGGATGACGTTGCAGGTCTTTCACGATTGCCTGGTGTTCGTGTTTGCCGACCTTGATCTTGAGGATGTGCGAATAGAACGCCTCATAGGAAAGATTGTTGCGCAGTTCGTTATGGTCGAATGCCAAATCCACCGACGGCTCGCCGGCCCCGTATAGAATGCCCGGCACTTTGCCCATACGACGCAGGCGGCGGCTCGCACCTTTCCCCTTATCGTTACGGACCTCAGCGCTCAGATTAAAGCTGATAGCCATGTCTGATATCTCCAGTTGCGTTTAACAAATGCCTCCCCGCGACCAGGAGAGGCTCCACCAAAAGAATCGCGGCTACAAACCGCTCCTACCATATAGGAGCGACGTGCCGTCGCGATGCCTAATCTATATAAAGCGAGGAGACCGATTCCTCATCACTCACGCGGCGCATGGTCTCGGCCAGCAGCTGCGCGATGCTTAATTGCCGGATCTTGCTGCAAGCTTGGGCTTTCTCGCGCAGCGGGATGGTGTCGGTCACCACCAGTTCATCCAGCACCGATGCATCGATGTTCTCAATCGCCTTGCCCGACAGTACCGGATGCGTGATGTAGGCCAGCACCTTGGCGGCACGCTGGTCTTTCAAGGCCTTGGCAGCCAGACACAAGGTGCCAGCCGTATCCACCAGGTCATCCACGATCACACAGGTCTTGCCTTCGACCTCGCCGATGATGTTCATCACCTGTGCTTCATTCGGTCGTGGCCGGCGCTTGTCGATGATAGCCAGATCCGCGTCATCCAGGCGCTTGGCCAGCGCTCGGGCCCTGACTACACCGCCTACATCCGGCGACACCACGATCAGGTTCTTGAATTTCTGTTTCCACACGTCGCCTAGCAGTACCGGCGATGCATACACGTTATCCACCGGGATGTCGAAGAACCCCTGGATTTGGTCAGCATGCAAATCCACCGTGAGTACACGATTGACGCCCGCCGATACCACCATGTTGGCCACCAGCTTGGCGGTTATCGGCACACGCGCGGCACGCTGGCGCCGGTCCTGGCGCGCGTACCCAAAATACGGTACCACCGCCGTGATGCGCGCTGCCGATGCGCGCCGCAGGGCGTCGGCCATTACCAGCAACTCCATAAGGTTGTCGTTGGTGGGCGGGCAGGTGGATTGTACGATGAATACGTCGCGGCCGCGGACGTTTTCCATCAGCTCCAGGGCCACTTCGCCGTCACTAAAACGGCCCACCTGCGCCTTGCCCAAGGACAAACGCAGATGGTTAGCGATCCTGCCGCCCAACTGCGGGTTGGCGTTACCTGCGAACACCATCATGCTGCCTGTTGCCACCGCGCCCTCGCTTGTCTCTGGTATCACCTTATCGGGACGCCCCTGCATCCCATATAGTCAATTGGCTGGGGCGCCAGGATTCGAACCTGGGGATGGCGGGATCAAAACCCGCTGCCTTACCACTTGGCTACGCCCCATTATGATTACCGGTCTCGTGCCATCGCCAGCCGGTCTAGCAGGGGTGAGCGATTGCGTCCCCGGGCGATGAATCCCCGCCAAGTCTTCGGCAGGTTCGCCAGTGTGCGCTGCGCCGCGCTTTCCTGGTCGAAGCTGCCGAACACACAGGCCCCGGTGCCGGTGAGCCGTGCCGGCGTCCGTTGAGCCAGCCAATCCAGGGCTTCCGCCACAGCCGGATAGCGCTTGCGCACCAGCGGCTCAAAGTCGTTGCGGGTTACACCCGCATAAAAGCCCGTTATTGTGATTGCAGCGGAATTTCGTGTCAATTCAGGGGCCTGGTAAATCTCCCGGGTGAGAATCTTGCATGCCGGCTGAATCACTATATACCAGGGTTCGGGTGGCTCCACTGGAGTCAGTAACTCGCCGACACCTTCTGCCCAGGCCGCTTTCCCCAGGATAAACAGCGGTACGTCCGCTCCCAACTCCAAGCCCAGGTGGCTCAGTTCCTGCGGGCTCAGGCCTGTGTTCCAAAGACGGTTCAGAGCCACCAGGGTGGTAGCTGCATCGGAACTGCCCCCCCCAAGTCCGCCGCCTTCCGGCAAGCGTTTATGCACATGGATCGCGACGCCTTGATGGGTTTTGGTGTGCGCCTGTAACAGCCGGGCCGCGCGCACCACCAGATCGTCTGGTTCGGGCACCTGCTGCGATCCACGTGGACGCGTGATCTCGCCGTCATCGCGCATGCCAAAATCCAGAGAATCGCCATGCTCCAGGAACTGAAACAATGTCTGCAGCAGATGATAGCCATCCGCGCGCCGACCCGTGATATGCAGGAACAGGTTGAGTTTGGCGGGCGCCGGCCAGCCGCTGCTTATCGAAGTCGTCATTGCGCGCTTGCAGGATGTTGGTCTATGTCTGCCTGCAGCTGCCACTCATTGACTGCGACTTTAATTTGCACTGAATCGCGCTCGATCTGGAGACGGGTCGGCAAATCATAGCCACTAAACGTGGCATAAGCCTGATAATCCACATGCCAGCCGCGTTGTGTGAGGGTCACCAGAAGGCCCTTGGTGTCAACAGTCTTGGTGAATGCCGCATGCGGATCGGGCAGGCCCAGCATCCAATAGCGCATGCTTAGTACCGGCAACGGAAGACGCAGACGTTGGCTGAAATCCTGCTCTGGATCAGTGGTGATGAAATCGTCGCCACGGGAACTGCGTACCCATAAGGCATTGGCATCACCCTGCACCTGTAAAGCACCGGCACCAAAAGGTCCGCGGAAACTGAAAGCCAGAAACTGTCCACGCTGTTTCCATTCCATGGAACCGCTCCCGCCATCTTTGCCATTGATGATGCCGACACGGCCCTGCAGTTCCCAATCTGCCAGTTTTTCCAATTGCACACGCCGCAGTTGCCAGGCGCTTTCATCAGGTAGGCCCGTGGGTGCTGTGCCCGGCACACTCACGCAGCCGGTGAGCATCAGCAGACCCGCAAGCAATATCACCCGTGTGATCATGGGGAGAATCGCTCACCGACCTTCAGGAGCGCGGCGTCACCCGGATGTTGCTTGAGCGCGCTGCTCCAGATGCTATGCGCTTCTTGTTTGTCGCCGCTGACCCACAGCACCTCGACCAGGTGGGCAGCCACTTCCGGATCGGCGAGTTGTGCATAGGCCTTGCGCAGATAACCCAAGGCCTGCGGGTAATTGCCCAGCCGGTATTCTACCCAGCCCATGCTGTCGATGATGGCTGGATCATCGGGTTTGAGTTGCAAGGCTTTCTCTATATAGCCGCGCGCTTGCTGATAATCGGTCGAATGCACGACCAGCATGTAGCCTAGAGCGTTGAGGGCATCGGCATTGTCCGGTTGCTCGGCGAGGATCTGCCGCAGACCGTTTTCGGCCGCCGCCGCATCTCCCATATCTTCCTGCAGCAGTGCGCGCGTATACATCAGGTCTGGATTTCCGGGATTCTCGGTCAATCCCTGCTCGAACACCTGTAAGGCGGTCTTATTGTCGCCGGCCTCGCTGAATAGCTGTGCTTCGGCGATGCGTAATTGCACGCTGTCATCCGGGTCGGCCTCGACGATGTCATCAATATAATTGCGTGCCGCATCCGGTTTGTGCTGGCTCATGAGCACGCGGGCCATGCTGATCTGGGCAGTCAGCCAGTTATTTCCGCCACTGACCTGCTGATACCACTGCAAGGCCTCGGGATAGCGTTTCGCCAGTTCCGATGTATTGCCGAGGTAGTAACGAGCATCATTGTCGCGCTGCCCGGTTTTCAGCAGGCGCGTGAAATAATCCGCTGCTGCGGTCAAGTCATTGTCTTGAAGAGCCAGCAGCCCGAGTGAATACAGTGCGTCCGGATTGTCGGGATGCCGCTTGTTGATCTCGATGAACTCCGCCTGCGCCTGTGGGTCTTGCCCTGTCTGGGCCAAGACCGCAGCATAAGCCAGGTGCACGCGGATATTATCCGGTTGCGCTTCGGCATGCGTTTTGAGCAGTAACAGGGCTTCAGTGTTTTTCCCGGCTGCCAGTAAGGCCCGCGCTTCCAGTATCAATGCCTGGTCAAAATCCGGTTTCAGGATCAACGCCCGGCGTGTCTCGTCGATGGCCAGCCGTCCATTTTGATAGTGCATGGCCAACTGCGCCAGGGCAAAATGCGCTGGTGCTGATTCTGGCCGCCCGGCCGCAAGCTCCTGCATCACCGGCAACCCCTGCTTGGGATTGGTCTCCTGGCCGAGTAGCTCGCTTATCAACTGCAGATTATCTCCCGGGGATTCTGCCAGAAGTTTCTCGAATTCATTGACTGCGATGTTCACGTTACCCAGACGCGTGTTCAGGACCGCTTCGAAATGGCGCGCACTATTGTCCTTGGGAGCCAGCTGTAGCCATCGATGGGTCAATTCCAGTGCCAGCGAGTCATCGCCGTCCTTATATGCAAGCAAGGTCGCAAACTGTGCCAACGTGGGATTGGTGCTCACTTGCGCCGCACTTGCATATTGCTGGACACCGGTCTTTGAGTCACCGCGCTGCAACGCCAGTTCACCCAGCATTACATGGTAGGTGAGCGCCTGCTCGGGGCTGCTGAAGCGGCCCGCAGACGCCAGCGGTGGCGTCTGCACGGGCGCTGCCACGCAGCCTGCCAGTACCAGGGACGCGCATGCGAGACCGGTATGCAAACACTTCTTCATGGGGTACAGCTCACTGATTCCTGCGTATCCACTATACTCCGTCACGGCGCCCGGCCACAGGTTTTCAGGCTGACGAGCGCTTGTTAGAACACACAGATTCGACCAAAATTCACCCATTCAATCCGACTCAGTTGTCCCATGTCATTCTTCGTCCTAGGAATAAGCCATTCCAGCGCGCCCATCGCCATACGGGAGCGACTCAGTTTCACTCCGGATCAGATCCCGGAAGCCCTAAAAACAGTAACTGACCTGGAAGGTGTGCAGGAAGCCGCCATCCTGTCCACATGCAACCGCACGGAAATCTACGTGTATCTGGAGAATGGCTCCGAAGCGCAATTGACCGACTGGCTTACCCGACTGCGCAGCGCCGATGACCCGGATGTGCGCGCACGTTTGTATTCCTATGCCGGTGATGCTGCGGCACGCCATCTGTTCCGCGTTGCCTGCGGCCTGGATTCCATGATCCTGGGCGAGCCCCAGATCCTCGGTCAGATCAAGGATGCCTATGAGCAGGCGCAACACAGTGACACTGCCGGCAATCACCTGCACCGCTTGTTCCAGTTTACATTCGGAGTTGCGAAACACGTGCGTACCGACACGCGCATTGGGGAACACCCGGTATCCGTGGCGTACGCCACGGTGCATCTGGCGCGGCAGATCTTCTCAGATTTCAGCAAACTCACCGCACTCCTCATCGGAGCCGGTGAAACCATCGAGCTGGTGGCACAGCATCTGCGTGAACAGGGTACCCGACGTATGATCATCGCTAACCGCACCCTGAGCCGCGGCCACCAACTGGCTGAACAATTCGGCGGTTATGCCATTGGCCTGCATGAGATTCCTGCTCATCTCAGTGAAGTGGATATCGTGATCTCGGCGACCGGCAGCCCGGAGATACTGCTTACCCATGCGACCGTCTCAGAAGTTCTGCGTTCGCGCAGACGTCGCCCGGTGCTCATGATGGATATCGCAGTACCACGGGATATTGACCCCCAGGTGACAGAAATAAACGACGTATATTTGTTCACTATCGATGATCTGCGCACGATGGTGGAGATCAATCAGAATTCCCGCCGCACCGCCGCCAACGAGGCTGAATTGATCATCGATGTCCAGGTCGCAAAGTTCATGGAACTTCTACGCGGCCTGGATGCCGTGCCCGCCATCCGCGCGGTCAGGGAGCATGCGGCTGCAGTCAGGGACAATACGCTGGAACAGGCACAACAGCTGCTCATCAGCGGCACACCCCCCGATCAGGCACTCAAGTATCTGGCAGAGACGCTCACCAACCGATTGCTGCATGCACCCACAGCTTACTTACGCCAGGCAGCACATGAAGGACGCGAGCATGTTATCCGTCAGACTCACGAAATATTCGGCCTGAAGTCCAAGGACGCGGATAAAAAGCAATGATGATGCATCCGGTAAAACCGAATTATCCCGGGCCAAACCTGTGAAAGATTCCATCCGCCAGAAACTCGAGAGGTTAAGCGCGCGTCATGAGGAGTTGTCGGCGCTGCTCGCCAGTCCACGGGTCATCAACGATCAGAAACAGTTCCGTGAACTGTCCCAGGAGTACGCACGCCTGGAAACATTGGTGCGTCAATTTCGCGCCTATATGGAGACTGAAGCGGTTATGCGTGCCGCTGAGGATATGGCAGTAGACCAGGACCTGGGAATGCGGCGGCTGGGACAGGATGAGTTACGGGTTGCCAGCGCCCGCCTCACGTCCCTGGAGCCCGAATTGGTGAAACTGCTGCTGCCAAATGATCCCCACGATGACAGCAATATATTCCTGGAAATCCGCGCCGGCACCGGCGGCGATGAGGCCGCACTGTTTGCCGGCGACCTATTTCGCATGTATGGCCGCTATGCCGAGACTCAGGGTTGGCGGGTGGAAATCCTGAGTGAAAGCCCCGGCGAACACGGCGGTTACAAGGAAGTTATCTCGCGGGTTGTCGGCCAAGGTGCCTATTCACGGTTCAAGTTCGAATCCGGTACCCACCGCGTACAGCGTGTGCCGCAGACTGAGGCCCAGGGGCGCATCCACACCTCGGCATGCACCGTGGCGATCCTGCCGGAAGTCGAGATGGTAGACGACGTGGACATCAATCCAGCCGATCTGAAGGTCGATACCTACCGATCCTCAGGCGCCGGTGGCCAGCACGTGAACAAGACCGATTCAGCCATCCGCATCACGCATCTGCCCAGCGGTATCGTGGTGGAATGCCAGGACGAGCGCTCCCAGCACAAGAACAGGGCGCGCGCCATGTCCCTGCTGAGGGCGAAATTACTATCGGCGGAACAGGAAAAGCTGATCTCGGCCCAGGCACAGTCACGCAGATTGCAGGTGGGCAGCGGCGACCGCTCGGAGCGCATCCGTACCTATAATTTCCCCCAGGGTCGCGTAACCGACCACCGCATCAATCTGACGCTGTATAGACTGGGCGAGATCTTGCAGGGCAAGTTGGATGATCTGATCATACCACTGATGAACGAATATCAGGCGGAGGAATTGGCCGCCATGACGGCTCAATGATTTCCCGCTCTTTTCTTGAGCTGGATATATTGGAGATAGCAAACCGCCAAAACATAGCACCACACTACGGCGCCAAGTAGCGGCATTAGTCCCAGGTCATACCATGGATTCATGAGCGACGTAGTTGATGGCATATGACCACTAGTGGCTGTTTGTAACGCGCTCATGATATCCGGCCAACCGGCTATCACATCGTATATAAACAAAACAATGGCTGGTGCTGAGATCACGATTGAGGTACGCCACCAATCCGGCCAAGCAAGCTTATGGCTGTAGCCCAACGCATTAAAAGTGCGTTTGTGATCCAGCACTGCGGCATAGGCAAAAAATGCCAGCGTCGTACCCAGGATTATCCCGGGTACAATAAACAATATAAAACCGCCGCAGGCAGCAAGGTTATACAGCAAGTCGCCTATGAGAAGGGCTGGTGCCACGCGAATACCAATACGTATTGCGCTGACATAGGAAAGTTCGCATTGCGTGGCATATGCATGCAGTTTTGCAATAGCACTCCCGAAAAGAATGCTCTCGACCAGCCAGGCAGCCACGGTTACAGCCAGCATCCACAAGCTTAAACTTCCCGTCAGCAGTCCACCACCGGTAAAAATGCTCGGCAGTACATCCATCAAACCGGCAATCCATAAGGGCAGAATAATCACTGCGATTGATTTCAAGAATAGGCGCCAGCTTTCAGTAAGGGTGTCACCGATGGGAAGTATCGTTGTGTGAGTTACTGCTTGCATCAATGAAACATCAGGCCTGAACTGTACCCGTAGGCGTTGATCTGATTACATATCTCGCTTTGAGATCGTGATATAGCACATATAGAATGCCAAATATGAAGGGCGTGAAAATTGCTGTACCAGCTAGCCTGAAAATCCCCTTGATCAGCAAGGTTCGGCCATTATCGGCGGCGGCAATTGCTGGTAACCAATGTGCAATGGGCAACACCAGCGCAAACGGCATTGCCACCATTATCAGGATACCGATGATGACCAATACTGTCAGCATCAGCACCAGGAAAGTGCGCCACCAATTACGGAATACGAGGGCGCAGCTATAGTTCAGGGCACCGACCGGGCCTTTGCCATCCAGGACGACGGCAAACTGGAAAAAAAGCAGGTAGATTGCAATGTATATCATCGCCGTGAAAATGCAGGTTTCGGTGACGACGACGGCAGCTACGCGGCCGAATATTGCTCCAACAATAACTCCGGCGATTGCTCCGATGACAGCGGCGATGATTAAGCCGATCAATACTGTGACTACACCCAGAATACTTGCCAGCAGGAGCGGCCATAGCTTCTGCAGGGCATGGCTCAATTCATCGGTCCGCTGGCCACCATGAACAGCCTGATCGGTGCGATGTATCACCAGCGTATTCATGAATAAAGTCAGGACCAGTACCAATAACTGTAAAAGCAGCAAGGTGAGTATGAAATCTCCCTGCTTGAGCAACTGCAACACGGACTCTGGCGATATCTCCGCATCACCGACCTTTCTGGCCATATATAGTGTCGGTAACAGGCTGATAAAACCCAGCACGGTGGTCAGGGCAATCAGACTGCGGAAACTCGCCAGACCCAGTTCCAGTCCTTGCAGCCAGACACGGGTGGGTCGTTGAGGAGAATCATTCAGCTGAATCATGCCGTAACCCCAGGAAAATATCGGTATTATTTGGCAGTGTGCCTGACCCACTGAGATCGCTGCAAGCATTAACTGCATCGGATGTCCCTATACCGGACATTGGTTGATTTCTGTAGAACGACCTCAAGAACGTTGGCAATTTCAAGCTGTTTGGCAAAGATTAGTCACAGTGTGATTGGCTTAATCTCATTAAGATGCGAGGATGATTTGCCGCAGTCATGATTTCATCGGAATTCAAGCACCACACATACTGAATTCAGTATTTCACATGTAACTTTATGATTATAATGGGAAAATAAAAATACTTATGTCGGCTAGGCAAGACGTAGTCAAAATTGACTAGAATGCCCACCCAATCGCGCGGTTTGCAATCAAATCGTCGAGTAGTACCATACGCTCTCATTTTTTTGAACATTACTGGTGAATTAACATGAATAAGTACGTTGCTATCCTGTCCGCCACTGTTATGGCTCTGGCCCTGACTGCCTGTGGCAAAAACAGTGGTCAAGAAGAATCCGCGCCGGCGGCAGCGCCCGCGGCTTCTACAGCTGCTCCGGCTGCTCCTGCGGCATCTACTGCTATGGCCGCTCCGGCTGCCAGCACGAGCAAACCGGCATCCACGACTCCTCCGCAGAACTAAAAGCCCAGACCGGTTTCAGACCGGTTATTGGCTTATAGCCATCCGTCCCCGGATGGCCGCATTATGTAGACCTAGGGGCGGGCCGGAAACGGCCTGCCCTTTTATAATTTTCAGTGTCATCAGAACGCAAGCGCCTGCTCCAGATCGGCGCGCAAATCCGCCACATCTTCCACGCCCACGGACAACCTCACCAGGGAGTCACTGATGCCCAATTGCTTGCGAGTTTCCGGCGGTACCGATGCATGAGTCATGATGCCTGGATGTTCGATGAGGCTCTCTACGCCGCCCAGGCTTTCGGCGAGTGCGAATAACTTACAACGTTCCAGGAAATGCCGTGCTTCGGCTTCGCCACCTTTCAGAAAGATCGTAACCATGCCACCGAATGCATGCATCTGCCGCTTCGCCAGCTGATACTGCGGATGGCTCATGAGCCCCGGATACAACACACGCGCCACACTCGGATGCTTTTCCAGCCATCCTGCCAGCTCCAGTGCATTGCTGCAATGACGCTGCATACGCAACGCCAGGGTCTTAAGCCCGCGTAAAGCCAGAAAACTGTCAAACGGTCCGGCTACCGCTCCCACGGAGTTCTGCAGGAAAGCCAGCTGTTCTGCCAGTTCCGGCCGCTCGCCTGCCACCAGTATCCCGCCTACCATGTCGGAATGACCATTGAGGTATTTGGTGGCGGAATGCATAACGATATCGAAACCCGAGTCCAAAGGCCGCTGCAAATAGGGTGATGCGAAGGTGTTGTCGCACACCGTCATGAGCCGGTGTTTGCCGGCGACTTCCACGACCATGGCCAAGTCCACCAGTTTGAGCATCGGGTTGGTCGGAGTCTCAACCCAGATCAGTCGGGTTTCAGGACGTATAGCGGCTTCCAGGGTTTGGCGTTCACGCAGATCCACGAAACTGAAATTGAGGCCCGCGGAACGTTTGCGCACGTGCTCGAACAGGCGGTAAGTTCCGCCGTACATATCATCCATGGCAATCACATGGCTGCCCGTGTCCAGCAGGTCCAGGACTGTAGCCGTGGCCGCCATACCTGAGGCGAAAGCAAAACCACGCGCACCATTTTCCAGATCCGCCACACAGCGCTCGTAGGCCATGCGTGTGGGATTCTGGGTACGCGAGTATTCATAGCCCTTGTGTTTGCCGGGACTCTCCTGGGCGTAGGTCGAAGTAGCGTAAATGGGCTGCATAACCGCACCGGTGCTGGGGTCCGGTTTCTGGCCGGCATGGATGGCACGCGTGGAGAAACCGGACTTTTTCTCTGGGGATTTCATTGCTGTCTGCCCTAAATTGAGTTATGGAATAGCGCGGTGCGCTGTTACCTTGCCAACACCGTCAAATCTTTTTAACTACTGTAACCTCAAACGATTCAGCAGATCACTGCGCGTTACCAACCCCAGAAAATTGTCGTCATCCATGACGGCAACTGCGGTTTCCTTGTCCATCAGAGTGAATAGATCCTCGATCGTACTGCCGACCTGGATGCGTGGGAAACCAGTATTCAGGGCCGCGCGCACTTCCTGGGTGAAGCCGAGTGTATTGAGGCGTACGGCATGGATCAGATCGGCCTCGCTCACAGCACCCAGGAACTGCCTGCCTTGGATCACCGGCAGCTGTGAAATTCCGTTATTGCGCATGCGTGTATGTGCGGTGGCTAGGGTATCGGCGGGGCCTACGTACACTGTGGCCCGTTCCCAATAGGGACGCCCCACGTAATCCCCAAGATCGCCGCGCTTGGGGCGTGCGATGAATCCTTGTTCGATCATCCAGAAATCGTTGAATAACTTCGACAGATATTTGTTGCCGGTGTCGCATCCCAGGGTTACCACACGCTTGCGTGTCTTCTGTGCACGGCAGTAGCGTAGTGCCGCGGCAATCAACGTGCCTGAGGAAGAACCCAATAACAGGCCTTCCTTGCGCAACACTTCACGCGCGGTGGCAAAGGACTCGCTGTCGGGAATCTTGTAAGCATGCTTCACGACCGACAGGTCGCAGATATCTGGTATGAAATCCTCGCCGATGCCTTCCACCAGCCAGGCGCCCTTTGCGCCCAGTTTTCCGCTTTCGATATAGCCCGCCAGCACCGAGCCCTGGGGATCCGCCAGCACCATCTCCAAGTGGGGCGCCACCCGTTGAAAATAATGGCCCATGCCGGTCAATGTGCCGCTTGATCCCACACCCACTACCACCGCATCCAGTTTATGTTCCATCTGCTCCCAGATTTCCGGTGCCGTGGTGGTCTCGTGGGCTTTGACGTTGTCGGGATTGCCGAACTGGTTGATGAAATAGGCGTGCTGGTCTTTGGCCATGCGTTTGGCCATGTCCTGGTAATACTCCGGATGGCCTTTGGCCACGTCTGAACGGGTCAGCACAACCTCTGCGCCCATGGCGCGCAGATTGAAGATCTTTTCCTGGCTCATCTTGTCGGGTATCACCAGGATCAGGCGATAACCTTTCTGGGCGGCCACCAGCGCCAGCCCCAAACCGGTGTTGCCTGCGGTTGCTTCGATGATCGTGGCACCCGGCTTGAGGTCGCCACGCTTCTCGGCTTCCTCGATCATGGTTATGCCGATGCGGTCCTTGATTGAACCGCCTGGGTTCATGAGCTCGAGTTTCAGAAACAAGCGGCAAGGGCCCGCATCCATGTTTTTCAATTCAAGCATGGGTGTCCGGCCGACCATTTCCAGCACGTTTGAATAGATTTTCATGCAATCTCCGGAAATGCGCCTGGCATGGCAGCCGCTATTGTACGTAAGCGTCTAAAATAAGCCCAACTTCCAAGGGAACCGCCATGAGCGCCACCATTGCCACGCTGTTGCGTATGGCCAGCCAAGAGCTGGGCAAGTCCAGCCCGTCACCGCGCATGGACGCCGAAATCCTGCTAGCGTATGTGCTGGAAACACCCAGCAGTCATCTGCATGCATGGCCGGAGCGGCGGGTTGAAGACAGCAAGATGCGGCTGTTCGCGCAACTAGTGATGGCGCGCTACAAAGGCAGGCCGATCGCACATCTCACCGGCAAACGCGATTTCTGGTCACTATCGCTCAAAGTCACTGCCGCCACCCTGATTCCGCGGCCGGAAACAGAATTGTTGGTGGAAGAGACCTTGCGTATCGTACCGGCGGGCGCACACTGGTACATCGCCGATCTCGGTACTGGCAGCGGCGCCGTCGCTCTGTCGCTGGCACGTGAACGTCCCTACTGCAGGATTGTCGCCACCGATATTAGCCGCCTGGCCCTGGATGTGGCCCGCGAAAACGCCAAAAACCTGAAAATCAGCAACGTGGAATTTCTGGAAGGTGAATGGTTCACTCCAATAGCCAGCCGGCGCTTCGGCGTAATCGTTTCAAATCCGCCTTATATCCCCAATGATGATCCGCATTTGCGCACCGGGGATCTGCGTTTCGAACCGCGCCTGGCCCTCACCGGTGGACCCGACGGTCTGGCTGCCATCCGCAAGATCGTGCTGCGCGCCCCCACCCATCTGGAATCCGGAGGTGTAATACTGTTGGAGCACGGTTATGACCAGGCAGAACGCGTGCGTAGCTTGCTGACCGCCGCCGGCTTCACCCATATTCATTCAGTCAATGATCTGGCTGGCAACAGCCGTGTCAGCCTGGGGCGTTTCGAAGATTGAAAGAATGCATTAGCCACCGAGGAGTACCACATGATCTCGATGACCACCAGCCTCGGCGACATCATCCTGGAACTCTATCCCGATAAGGCACCACTCAGTGTTAAAAATTTCCTCGCCTATGTCGATGAAGGCTTCTACGATGGCACGGTTTTTCACCGCGTGATCCCGCAATTCATGATCCAGGGCGGCGGTTTTACCCCCGACATGCAGCACAAGAAACCGCGCGCACCCATCCACAATGAAGCCGATAATGGGCTATTGAACACGCGCCACAGTATCGCCATGGCGCGTACTTCGGATATCCACAGCGCCACCAGCCAATTCTTCATCAACCTGAGTGAAAACGCTTTCCTGAACCACGGTGCCCGTGATTTCGGCTATGCGGTCTTTGGCAAGGTATATAAGGGGACCGAAATAGTAAACAAGATTGCTGGCGTCAGAACCAGCCGTCATGGCCCGCACAGCGATGTGCCACAGAAGTCGGTGATCTTACTTAAGATATATCGGATTCCGGTTAATATTGAGGCTGTTATAAGTTCTCATTCATCGTAAAGATGAAATGTCATCAGTACGGGATAACATTAACTGTTACCTTAATCATGCCGATGGAAACAGTGCACTCCTGTACTAGGCGTGCTGGAAAGAGAAAGCATCTAAAATAGGTTCTATTGATGAAGTTGGCATATTAAAAATTGCTATTTCTAATTTAGAGGCGTATATATTCATAGTGATTTCTCTAGATTTAGCATCTAAGCAAAGATACTAATTCAAACATTAACTTAACCATGGAAGGATAAGTTATGAAACTCTCGATATATCCGATAATAAGCTTACTCATTATTTTTGTTACACCCGCTATCGCAGCTGTACCGGGTTTTACCTTATTACCTAAACTCACTGCTTATCTAGAATGTCAAGCGACGACATGCACGAAAGCACAACTTAGATCAAAAGCAAAACAGGATGCGAAATCCAGAGGTAATGGAGACTACCAGTATCTATTAGGTAACGTAGCCACTGGCGAATTAGAGCTCGTTAATATTTTCTATGAGGCACCGATTCCTAGCCAAGGTGAGCCTGGATTTCTGGTGCTATGACAAGCCGCCACTCCATCAAATTACGTGGCACAATTTGGTCAATATGTAACGACTGCAGGTGCAGGTCCTTTAAAAGCAAATGCGCCATCAAGTATCCCAGGCTTCCAAACGATATAGGCGGTATGGCCGATCTTTCAACATACCTTAGAGGTCTGCCCCAATTTTCAAATATATTTTTTGATGCTGGCTATCCAATTATAACTGTGACTTTCCAAGATGGGTCGTCTGCTCAATTTGTATTGTTAAACCCCACTGCTGAACCAGGCTTGGCATTTGGATATGTTCCTGGTAGCGCAAAAGATAAAAATGGTAATCCCATTAGTGATCAGGATCTAATCAATTCAAATCCAAATTCAGGAACTATTATTGGCACAAATTATGCTGGTTTGGCTAATTTATCTGGTGGATATCTCATTATTGTAGGTGTAGTTGTACATGTTGATTGGCAAACAATGGGCACCGTAAAGGTAAGTTCTATATGCGACTCAGAAGGCAATTGCTATTATTTCAGCGTTCCATAGCTAATATTGGTATAATCATCATGTATGACAATCATATGTATGTAAATTAATTTTGAAGCACTCAATCATGTGATATTTGGAGTAAATATTCATGATACCTATTAGTAAGATTTATTTTAACTGCATCATAACGACATTAATTGGTTTACTATATTTTGTCAGTTTAATATATTTAATAGGTTGGGAAGCTAGATATACTAACCTGTCCCCGATCTTAGCGCCAAAAAGTGCGTTTAGTCTGATTGTCTCAGGCATAGTTGGTCAGTTAATAATTTCAATTATTCCTTGCATGATCAGTACGTTTATAATAAGTCTCTTGCGACCAAAGAAACTTTATCTCTACAGTTTATTTGCATTAATACCTTTTATTCTTTTCGGTATTTATTCAATCATTAGCTTAGAAAAATCAATGTGGTATTTTCACACATACATCTCATTTGCAATAGGAATATTTATTCCACTGACCTTATTTCCAATATTGTTATTTATATTTTATCGTTTACCACGTATTTCACGCTATTCTTAGCATTTCTATCGTAAGAATTGGAATCTCTCGTTGACCTGCCGGCGTCAGAACCGGCCAGCATGGCCCACACAGCGATGTGCCGCTGGAGCCGGTGATTCTTTGGCAGGTACGCCGTCTTGCAGAAAGTGGCACTAATAGATATTGATTGGTCTGTCGCGTATAGGCAATCAACCACAATAATCAGTGAACTTGCATGTATCTCACCAGTTAGTCATACATGTGCTATCTTAACGGCGTATACAATGCTTTAAGTCAGGCATCAAGAATATGCAGTCCATCAATCGCCTAAGTTGCATAGGTTTGCGTATTCGCCGACTGGCGAAGCCCGTACGTCTGTATCTGTATGAAACAATCGATATCGAGGGCGTACGCATAGGATATGAGATCGCCTTACAAGGCTACGACGATCCGGTACCCGTTTTATGCGAAACCTGGTTTCATGAACACGGTTTGAGCGTCAAAGAACTGCCCCTATCCAGTTACAGCGAGATAAGTTCCGCCCAACAAGCCATCACTGATCTTACAAACAATAATTCGTTCGAGCCCATCATATCCGATGAGACAAAACCGGCCATGGTATTGCCGTATATCGGCACCCGCGAGGAGTTGCTCGCCCATGGGCGTGATTTGGATATTTCTGATATACGCCCGGCGTTCATGGCGAGACGCGGAGATGAAGCCTTTGAGTGCCTGGTCGCTAACAAGGCGGGCAAACAGCAAGCCTTGTTGCGCGTCGTGACCAGCCTGCGCGTGCCTTACGATGACTTCCTGCTCTTTCAGGAAATCCCGGATATGACCTGCGATCGTGATACCTGGCTGACCTGGCTGGCCTGTGACCTCTCAATCCAGGGATGGGAAGTATTCTGGTCGGATGGTTATTCTATATCGGTATCCAACGTCACTATCCACGATGTGGAAGAGGACTCCATCAATACCTCACCGATCATCATGTGATGCACATGTGATTGATTCGGTTTAGTGATCACACGTGCATGAAGAATACCGGCACGCGTTCTGTTCCTGCCGGTATTTACCATCACTATCTTTTTCGGTTTAAAAGTGATGGTTTGCCAGCATCGCCATGATGACGCTGCTGAAAAACAGGAAGGCAATAATCCCCACGACTATGCCAACCAGCATAACCACGCCCTGCACCACGAAGTAGAGCTTCAACCGCCCAAGCATCTGCTGCATCTTGTCCACATTCCCCGAGATGCCTGCCTCTCCCAGTGACGAAGCTGCCATGCATAGCAGTACACCCAGCCAAATGGACAACCAAGCGAATACTATACCCACGATTGTTATGGCTTCGGCGACGCCGCCGATGATCATGATGATGCCCATGAGATACATCCAGAACTTGGCCCCGCTCAGCCGCTGCGCAAGTTCCTTTATCATTGCTTCATGGTTCGATTCCATACGATATCCCCATGTTGAGTTAACGGATTGCACCCAGCATATGTGCTGACTGCATCTCACGTGTAAAGAGTGAACAAATATACAGCTTATAGCCAGTGAATGCGGTTCAGCTAGCCAGAACTGGCAACAGCACCCGCAAGCCCGCGGCAATGAACTCGGTGCCGATGGCCGCCATGATCAGGCCCATGAGGCGTGTGACGATGTTGATGCCGGTGTGACTCAAAGCTCTTGAGATCAGCGGCGCCAACTGCAGAACCAGCCACACAAGGCCTGACACCACTGCGATACCAATAAGCGTGATGACATAGCGGCCGAATAATGCCGGCTTGTGGCCATAGAGGATCACGGTGCTGATGGCGCCGGGCCCGGCGATCAGCGGTACACCCAATGGCACCACCGCTATTTGTTCCTTCTCCTGGTTTTCATGAGCTTCCTCTGGCGTCTGACGTGTAGGCCCTACTTTGCCCTGCAACATGGAAAGCGCGTTCATCAGAATCAGGATGCCGCCACCCACCTGAAAAGAGGCCACGCTGATGCCGAAGAAGTTCAGAATCAATTCGCCTGCCAGCAGTGAGACTGCGAGTACTACGCCCACGGTTATGGCCGCTATCAGGGCGGTGCGATGCCGTTCAGCGGACGTCTGATTCTGGGTGAGGTTGATGAAGATCGGAATGACGCCGATGGGATTGAGAATCGCGAGCAGCCCCGCGAAGAACTTGAGATATTCCGCCCATGCGCTCACAGTCTGGCCTGCATCCGTTAAAAGCGTGACGACGCCATCGCCGATGGTGGCACCCGGTCATTTTACCGGATGGAAACCCACCACGCTGCATGACAAGAGGATAAAATTCACTGCATGACTTTGAGTGTGATTTTTATATGCATGAAGCCGACTACAGTCTACGTTATAGCCGTCATTTGACATTGCCTGGGTTTGGTGCCACCGGTCAGGAAAAACTGGCACAAGCGCGCGTCCTGATTGTTGGATTAGGCGGGCTGAGTTCGCCGGCTGCTATATACCTGGCTGCGGCCGGCATTGGCAACTTGCTGCTCAACGATTTCGACCATGTGGATGTCTCCAATCTGCAGCGGCAGATTCTTTATACCAGCGCCGACTTAGGCGCGGCAAAACCCACGGCTGCAGCCGCCACTCTCCAGGCCCTGAATCCCGACTGCCGGCTGGAGTTGCTGGATCGGCGTCTGACTGAGAAAGAACTCGAGAGCGCGGTGCAGAACGTGGATGTGGTGCTGGACGGCAGCGACAATTTCGGCACGCGCTTCGCGGTCAACGCGGCCTGTGTGCGCGCATCCAGGCCTTTAGTCTCAGGTGCCGCTATCCGCTATGCGGGCCAAATCACGGTATGCGATGCACGTGATCCCAGCAGTCCCTGCTATGCCTGTCTCTATCCGGAAGGCGCCGAGGCGCTGGAGGATTGCCGCAGTAACGGCATCCTGGCTCCCCTGGCGGGTGTCATCGGCAGTCTCATGGCGGTAGAAACCATCAAACTCCTCACCGGCATCGGCCGTCCGCTGGTGGGCAGATTATGGCAGCTGGATGCCACAACCACTGAAACCTCCATCAGCCAGCTGAAACGTGACCCCGCCTGTCCGGTTTGTAGTATGCGAGCATGATGGAAACTTCCGCCCCTTTCCTCTCTCTGATCGCCAACTCACAGGTCGAGTGCCATGCCTTGGATAGCTACGTCTACCAACACATCCCGTTGACTCAAATCATGCAGGTGCACACGGTTTCGCTGGATGCGCAAGGACTCACACTCAGCGCGCCGCTGGCCCCCAATCACAACCATCAGGCCGGTGCATTCGGCGGCAGTCTCGCGAGCCTTGCCATGCTTGCCGGCTGGGGGGTTCTGTGGCTGGCACTGAAGCATGGCCGCGGCACCGTTATCGTGGTACGCGATACACACATGGAATTCCTGCGTCCAGTGAATGGTGAAATGCAAGCCATATGCGCGCTGCCAACCGCCGGCGCATGGGATAGATTCACCCATACGCTGGCTCGACGGCACAAGGCACGGCTGGATCTGCATATCGAAATCATCTGTAAAACGGTTGTGTGCGCGCGCTGCACCGGTCAGTTTGTGGCCTATCACCAGACTGCTGACCATGGCTAAAGACGCGCGTCTCAGCTTGCCACGAACGCTGATAAACGAGCTACTGCATGCTGCACAGATGCATCCATCGCATATCCACTGGGGCATCATCAGTGGCCATCAAGATGAACCTGAATATTGTCATGCGATACCACCCTCCATGCTGCAAACCATCAACACTGTGCGGGAAACTCTGTCACGGAAACGGGAACAGATTTGGGGGTTGTATTGCTCAACATCCAGGGAAATTGAGCTACCGAGTCCCAGCGAGTTGGCGCAGATGCATATACCGAGGTTTCTGGGTATTTTACTGGGCACCAAGGGTGTGCTGCAGATCCGGGGTTGGCGGCTGTATGACAACGAGCTGCGTGAAATGCAAGTGGCTATCCACGAAGACTGAGGTTATCTCAGTGACGCGCTTCAGAAACCGGTATGGATTGCGGAATGCACAGTAACGCCGCCACATCGACTTCATCAAACTCATAGCCACGGCCACAGAACTCGCAGTCCACATGTACCTTGCCCTGTTCGCGCAGGATGCTGTGCATTTCCTCAGCACCCAGGCTGCGCAACGTTGCCTCGATTCGCCCGCGCGAGCACTGGCAACGGAATGCCACCGGTGTGACCTCGAACAACCTGAGATCTTCTTCATGGAAGAGGCGCTGCAGCAACTGTTGTGCCGATAGCGACACAAGTTCCTTGTCGGTGATGGTATCAGCCAGCACCGTCACATGCTGCCAGGCATCCGAATTGTGTTCACGCTCCGGCATGACCTGCAGCAGCATGCCCGCGGCACATCCGTCATCTGCTGTCAGCCACAGACGCGTCGGCAATTGTTCTGATCGCTGGAAATAGCTTTCCAGGCAAGCCGCCAAGGTCTCGCCCTCCAGCGGCACGATGCCTTGGTAACGCTCGCCGTTGGCGGGCTCGATGGTGATGGCCAGCCGGCCGTCTCCCAACAATTGCCGCAATCCTGAAACCGGCAGTTCACCCTGCCAGCGTGCCAGCCCGCGCACATTAAGCCGGCTGGTGCATTGCACCACCAGCAGATGTACCGGGCCATTGCCACGGACTTGCAGGGTGATGACGCCATCGAACTTGAGGGTCGCGGACAACAAGGCCATGGCGGCCAAGGCTTCGCCCAACAGAGCGCGTACCGGCGATGGATAATCCTGGCGTTCGAGCACCGCGCGCCAACTCGCATCCAGGTGCACGTGGCGTCCCTGGACCGGCAGCTTCTCGAAGATGAAACGCCGCAATGAATCGTGTTCAGGCATGGTGATCCATGATTGTTCAGAAATGGATGGTTGCAGCATGCCTGAACACGATTCATTGCGGCGTTTCATCTTCGAGAAGCTGTTTGTCCAGGGACGCCACGTGCACCTGGATGCGAGTTGGCGCGCGGTGCTCGAACGCCGGGTTTAGTCCATCGCGGCTTATTGCTCCTTTGGTCGAAGCCTTGGCCGCCATGGCCTTGTTGTCCGCGACCCTCAAGTTGGATGCCGGCGTCATCACCCTGCAAGTCCGTGGCAATGGCCCGGTACATCTGCTGGTGGTGCAATGCACCAGCCATTTTTATGTAAGCGGGCTGGCACGCTGCAGGGTGAACTGCCGGTTTCAGGTTAGAGATTATATGTAGGGAGACGGCCGGCTGGCAGTCGCGGTAAAGACCGCCGACGGCGAGCGTTACCAAGGCATAGTGCCGCTGGAGGGCGAAGACCTTGGCGGCTTGCCTGGAAAGCTATTTCCAGCGATCAGAACAAATTCCAACGCGTCTGCCTGGCTGACAGCAGATGACGGATGTGCCGCGGGCATGCTGCTGCAGGTCATGCCGGAGCGTGAACACAATTCGGATGCCTGGCAGCATGTGACGGTGCTGGGCGCTGCCATTCACCAACAAGGAACTTGTGTCGCTATCGTCACAACAGTTGATTCAGCGCCACTTCCATGAAGAAGATCTCAGGTTGTTCGAAGGTCACGCCGGTGGCATTCCGTTGCCAGTACACGCGTTGGCGATCCGAGGCAACGTTGCGCAGCCTGGGTGCTGAGGAAATGCACAGCGGTTTTCGCGAAGACGGGCAAGGTACATGTGGACTGCGAGTTCTGTGGGCATGGCTGTGAGTTTGATGAAGTCGATGTGGCGGCGTTACTGTGCATTCCGCAATCCATACCGGTTTCTGAAGCGCGTCGCTGAGATAACCTCAGTCTTCGTGGATAGCCACTTGCATTTCACGCAGCTCGTTGTCGTGCGCCCGCCAACCCTGGATCTGCAGCACTTCCTTGGTGCCCATCGTGATATTTCCAGAAACCTCTTTATATGGATCTTCGCCAACTCGCTGGATCTCGGTAGCTCGATTTTCCCTGGATGTTGAGCAATACGACCCTTAAATCTGTTCCCGTTTCCGTGACATAGATTCCCCCGCACAGTGTTGATGGTTTGCGGCATGGAGGGTGGTATCACATGACAATATTCAGGTTCATCTTGCGATCGCCACTGAAGATGTTTAGTGGATATGCGATGGATGCATCTGTGCAGCATGCAGTAGCTCGTTTATCAGCGTTGGTGGCAAGCTGAGCGCGCGTCTTTAGCCATGGTCCGCATCTGGTGATAGGCCACAAACTGACCGGTCCACGCGCGCACACAACCATTTTTACAGATGATTTCGATATGCAGTGCCAGCCGTGCCTTGTGCCGTCGAGCCAGCGTATGGGTGAATCTATCCCATGCGCCGGCGGTTGGCAGCGCGCATATGGCTTGCATTTCACATTTACTGGACGCAGGAATTCCATGTGTGTATCGCGTACCACGATAACGGTGCCGCGGCCATGCTTCAGTGCCAGCCAAGAACCCCACAGCCACGAGCATGGCAAGGCTCGCGAGACTGCAACCGAATGCCGGCCTGATGGTTGTGTTGGGGGCCAGCGGCGCGTGAGTGTGAGTCCTTTCGCATCCAGGCGGAACCATGTGCCCTGCAGTAGTTTAGTCAACGGGATGTGTTGGTAGACGTAGCTATCCAAGGCATGGCACTCGACCTGTGATTTGCGATCAGAGAGGGAAAGGGGCGGAATTTCCATCATGCTGCATACTACAAACCGGACAGGCGGGTGACGTTTCAGCTGGCTGATGGAGGTTTCAGTGGTTGTGGCATCCAGCTGCCATAATCTGCCCACCAGCGGACGGCCGATGCCGGTGAGGAGTTTGATGGTTTCTACCGCCATGGCTCTGCCGATGACACCCGCCAGGGGAGCCAGGATGCCGTTACTGCGGCAATCCTCCAGCGCCTCGGCGCTTCGGATAGAGGCAGGCATAGCAGGGACTGCTGGGATCACGTGCATCACATACCGTGATTTGGCCCGCATAGCGGATAGCGGCACCTTAGACTAAAGGCCTGGTGCGCGCACACGGGCGGCGTTGACCGCGAAGCGCGTGCCAAAATTGTCGCTACCGTCCGGCGCCGCATCCACGTTCTGCACCGCGGCTCTCGATTCTTTCTCAGTCAGACGCCGATCCAGCAACTCCAGCCGGCAGTCGGGATTCAGGGCCTGGAGAGTGGCGGCTCGGCCGTGGTTTTGCCGCGCCTGAGTCGGCGCTGGTATAAAGAATCTGCCGCTGCAGAGTGGAGAATCCACCGTGGTCGATTTTTGGCACCAAGTTGCCGATCTGCCACAGCCAGGCATGTGGCAGCCGGCGAACTCAGCCCGCCTAATCCAACAATGCGGAGCGCTTGTGCCAGTTTTTCCTGACCGGTGG
>CAVZGN010000002.1:0-541974 GCA_963774895.1 uncultured Pseudomonadota bacterium | reverse complement strand
CCTGCACCAGTGGATACAGGAACTCATGAATGGCGATGGGTTGGCCGCTGGCATAACGCTTGCTGAAATCATCCCGCTCCAGCATGCGCGCCACGGTATGCTGGGCGGCCAGCTTAACCAGGCCGGCAGCGCCGAGTTTCTCCATCCAGCAGGAATTGAATTCGATGCGCGTCACCGACGGGTCGAGAATCTTGAAGATCTGTTCCCTGTAGGTCTGAGCGTTATGCACAATCTCCTCCGGAGCCAGAGGCTTGCGGGTGACGTTCTTGCCGCTGGGATCGCCGATCATGCCGGTGAAATCGCCGATCAGGAAGATCGCCTGGTGACCCAACGCTTGGAACTGGCGCAGCTTGTTGATGAGCACCGTGTGGCCCAGATGCAAATCTGGAGCGCTGGGATCGAAGCCCGCCTTGACGCGTAACGGCCTGCCGCCTTTGAGGCGTTCGGCCAACTCGGTCTCCAGCAGGATTTCGTCGGCGCCCCGGCGGAGTTCCGCCAGTGCTGCAGCAGGCGTCGGCATGCCCATGTCTCCTGAAAATGGCCGCTTAAAGCTTAGGCCCTAGGGAGATTTTTCGCATATCCCCATGATTTGGCATGGGTTTAGGCTTGACCATCAAGGCCCATCAAGCTAGTGTTACCCGGTTTTCGGGAGACCGGATGGGGACCGTGACCAAGGCCAATACTCAACTCAGGGCGGATTATAAGCCAAGCGCCACCGCCGACGCTGACAGCGCGCCCCGGCGGCCGCGGGTGCGTCGCCGTTTCTGGCTGCTGCTGTTACTGACGGTGGTCGGCGGGGGCATCGTCCAGCTGCTCAACGGCCCCGCGAGCGCGGGCTATAACCACACGGCTGCACAGGTTGCAGCCATCAGCACACAGCAAACACCCGCGGCTGTCGCATCCATGGGTATCGCGAATAGTGCTCCGGTATCGGCATCCACCTCACCAAATGCATCAGTTGCAGCACCGGCTGCTAAAACCATTGCATTGACGGTGCACCGGGGCGACACCCTTGGGCGGTTGTTCGCAAAGGCACATTTGAGTTCGGATGATATGCGCGCCATTCTGGCTGTGGGTGGTGAGACTGCACAACTGAAGCGTATACATCCGGATCAAGTGATTACCATCAGCCACGATGACAACGGACACATACTCAACCTCAGCATGAAGCTGGACGCTGCACACCGGCTTGAGGTGGAAAAGTCCGCTGATATTTACCAGGCCAGTGTTGCCGACATCCCCAGGGAGACCACGGTCGCCTATGCGCATGGCGTCATTGAAAATTCCTTGTTCGACGCCGCCACCCGCGCGGGATTGTCAGACCCGGTTATCATGCAGCTCATCCACCTGTTCGGTTGGGATATAGATTTCAGCCACGATATCCGCAGCGGCGATTCCTTCACAGTGCTGTATCAGAAAATCCACCGTCAGGATGAACCGGTTATCGATGGCCCAATTCTGGCAACCGAGTTCGTGACGCCGGGCAAGATCTACCGCATCGCACGCTTCACCGACCCCTCAGGACATACGGATTACTACACGCCCGATGGCCGCAGTGTCCGCAAAGCGCTGTTGCGCGCTCCGGTTGCCTACACGCGCATCAGCTCGGGTTTCAGCTTACACCGCATGAATCCGGTGCTGCATATCGTACGCCCGCACTACGGAGTGGATTATGCGGCGCCCACGGGTACGCCCATTGTCGCTGCCGGAGACGGCTACATTGTATTTCGCGGACCAAAGGAAGGCTTCGGCCGTTGCATCATCATCAGACACGGCGGTGGTTACAGCACTTTGTATGCCCATATGTCACATTTTCGCAGCGGCCTGCACACAGGCAGCCATGTGAAACAGGATCAGGTGATCGGCTATGTGGGTGAGAGCGGCGAAGCCACCGGCCCGCACTTGCATTACCAGATCATGGTCGACGGAGTGCCACGCAATCCGCGCACTGTGAGCCTGCCGAGTGCTGAGCCCCTGCTGGCGCAATACCGGCCGGATTTCACCCGTGAACTTACCACGCTGCTGGCTGAGATGAGCAATGGCGGTGTGACCCGTATCGCCAGCACCACCACTGGCAGTACCGTCAAGGCCAACAGCGCTCACTGAGCGCAGATCGAGCCGATCTAAGCGTGCGTGAATATTTCATCGGTCTGATGTCCGGCACCAGCAGCGACGGCGTGGATGCTGCATTGGTGGAATTTACGCCAGCGACACGCTTGCATTCCAGCCATTTCCTGCCCTATGCCCCGGGCTTGCGTGCGCATATCCTTGAATTTGCCGCTGGCCACTACCACGGCGACGCCATCGATGAGCTCGGCAGGCTGGACAGCGAATTGGGCGCATTGTTCGCCACCGCCGCGCTTGCGCTCATCCACAATGCTGGAATAAAGGTCAGTGATATCCGCGCCATCGGCAGCCATGGACAGACTGTACGCCACCACCCCGATGCGCCGCACCCCTTTACGCTGCAGATCGCCGACCCCAGCACCATCGCGGCCCGTACCGGCATCGTCACAGTTGCGGATTTTCGACGCCGCGATATGGCCCTGGGAGGCCAGGGCGCGCCACTGACACCAGCTTTTCACCACGCGGTATTTGCAGACCTCAAGGAAACACGTGTGCTGGTAAATATCGGCGGCATCGCCAATATCACCGTGCTGCCGGCAGGCGACGGGATTGTGAGTGGATTCGACACCGGCCCCGGCAATGTGTTCATGGATTTATGGAGCCGCGAACAATTGCATAAACCCCATGATGAGAACGGCGAATTCGCGGCCTCGGGTCACATCGATGCGGGTCTACTTAGAGATTTGCTGGCGGACGAGTACTTCACTCGTGCAGTCCCCAAAAGTACCGGCAGTGAGTATTTCAATCGAGCATGGCTGGACGAGAAGCTGGCAAACAGGCAACTTCCGGCGGCGGATGTCATGGCCACGCTCTGCGAACTTACGGCACGCTCCATCAGCGATGCTGTCGTGCAACATGCGCAGGGTACCAAGCGTGTGTTGTTGTGCGGCGGTGGCATCCATAATACGCATCTGCGTAAGCGTCTCAGCGAGCATCTGCGGGGTTGCATGCTTGCCAGCACCGAAGCTTTCGGCATCCCGCCTGACTGGGTGGAAGCCGTGGCGTTTGCCTGGCTGGCGCGCGAGACCCTAGCTGGACGTGCCGGCAATTTACCTGCCGTTACCGGCGCCAGACAGCCCGCGGTGCTGGGTGCTATCTATCCCGCCTAAATGACGACGGGCGCTGCTGCACCCATTATCAATATCAATATCAATCCGGGATTAAGTTAAACGCTGAACGACGACCCGCAACCGCAGGTGGTGCTGGCGTTAGGGTTACGGATCACAAACTGCGCGCCTTCCAGGCCTTCTGAGTAATCGATCTCTGCGCCCGCCAGGTACTGGAAGCTCATGGGGTCCACCAGCAATATCACGCCCTCGTTCTGTACCTGGGTGTCGCCTTCTTCTACGTTCTCATCGAAGGTGAACCCATACTGAAAACCTGAGCAGCCACCGCCACTCACAAACACGCGAAGCTTGAGAGCGCTGTTACCCTCTTCCTCGATCAGCTGTTTCACCTTGTGCGCAGCGGCGCTGGTAAAAACGAGCGACGGATTGTGTAACTGGGTGTCCATGAACTTATGCGTTATCGCGGACTATTCATAAAATTATACTCCAATCAAGTCGCAGCATTGCGTGGACTTACGGGGGTGTTGTCCTGGGCTGATTTCTGATGGCTGATCGCCAATACCGGGCCGGCGGGTTTGTGTACCATCTTGCCATCCACAGTGGCACCCACAGTCATCTCGATAAGGTTGTAATGCACGTCACCGATGACGCGCGCCTCGGCGCCTAGCTCCAGCCGCTGTTCCGCATAAACATCGCCTTCGACAGTACCATTGATGGTGATATGGGGCACGCGGATCTCGCCCTTGATGACGCCATGCTGGCTCAGACTGAGCATGGATTCGGGGCTGTTGCTGGCGCTAATGTTGCCGCGCACGGTGCCATCCACGTGCAAACCGCCGCTGAAACTCAGATCACCGCTGATTTCGGTATTACGCCCTACCAAAGTGTCGATACGCACCGCGGGTCGCTGATTTTTACCACTGAACATTGCCTACCTCCTAACTAATGATGCTTTGCCAGGTAAAGTTCTGTTGAACGGATGCATGCCCGCTTTCCGTAATCGTGATTTCCACCCGGCCGGGAATGAACCCGTCGGGGAAAATCGCATCGCCTTCCAGGTTTTCGAAATACTGGAAAGCGAAATTGAGCGTTGGGCCATTCTTAGGTGCGATGCTGCGCGCATCCAGAATCACCGGCTTGCCCTGCGCGGCACCGAATATCTTCATCTCGACGCTGCCCGTAACCTTGGATTCCTTGGTGCGCATCTGGATTAATACCAGATGATAGTGAAATAGGCGCGGTGCCCCGCCGCTGGTGAACTTGAGGCTTTGTACACGCAGCCCTTCCTCACCGGTGGCCGGTGAAACGATGCCCTTATAAAAGGCCAGCTCTTCCTGCAGGCTGAACAGCTTTGTTTGCTGCGCCTCCAGGCTCTGTTGCACCTGCATACGTGCCGCTTGGTCCACTTCACGTTCACGCTGCAGCGCAACAATCTGCTCCTGCAATTGTGAATTCTTCTGTGTCAGCGTATCAATGCTGTCCTGCAATCTAATCGCCGCCGCCCGGTCATAACCGGCGCGCGATTCACCATAAAAATACGCCAACAGAATCAGAGCGATAGTGGCTGCCACTGCGAAACCTGCGCCCAGCCATAGTTTGATCGGCTGGTGATGTTTGACCACAAGTTTTTTGGCCATCTAGATCGGAATCCGGGCTTGGTTATGAGGTGAGCTATGTTACCCGTTGAGCGGACTTTAGACTACCGGAGTTATGCATTGAAGAGCATTTCAGACTGATACAATTTGACGATAATTGTCTGCTAGGTATGGCAGAACAAGCATCACGGATAATTCAAGAAGTGCTTCAAAAGCATAATTGCTGAATTAACTGCGGCCAAGTTAGATCGAGCATAAACAGCGGGGTATGTCCATGTTCTGGGTTCTGGCGATGCATATCATTTTCATGGTCACATGGTTCGCAGGACTCTTCTACCTACCAAGACTGTTCGTTTATCACGCCGAGGCCAGCGACGAGATCAGCCTGCGGCGCTTCGAGGTCATGGAGCAACGGTTGTTCATAATCATGACCATCGGGGCCACAGGCACCATCATCTTCGGCGTGTGGTTGCTGTTGGGCTGGTGGCTACCGCTACCGATGCCAGGGTGGCTGCATCTAAAGCTTATGTTGGTAATGCTGCTGATTGTTTATCATATCTTGTGCGGGAAATTGGCGCGAGACTTCCGCACCGGGAGGAACCATGCAAGCGCGCGCTTCTACCGCTGGTTCAATGAAATCCCCGCTGTGCTGCTGATTAGTATCGTGATCCTGGCTGTGGTTAAGCCGTTCTGAACAACTATGAGCTATTGCGTCACATAATCAGATTTTTCCCTGGGTATAGTTCTCGAGTCCCACGCGTTCGATCAGATCCAACTGGGTCTCCAGCCAATCAATGTGCTGTTCTTCACCTTCCAGAATGTCTTCAAATAATTCCCGCGAGATGTAATCGGCCTTGGACTCGCAATAGGCGATGGCTTCGCGCAGAGCCGGGGTTGCTTCCATTTCGAGTCTGAGATCGCATTGGATTATTTCTTTGACGTTCTCCCCGATATAAAGCTTGCCCAGCTCCTGCAGATTCGGCAGCCCTTCCAAAAACAAGATGCGCTCAACAAGGCTATCGGCATGTTTCATCTCATCCAGCGATTCTTTGTGTTCATGCTCGCTGAGGTCCTTGAGTCCCCAATTCTTGAACATGCGGGCATGCAAAAAATACTGGTTGATGGCGGTGAGCTCGTTTTTGAGCACACGGTTCAAGCGCTGGATGACCTTGATGTCGCCTTGCACGGGTATCCCCGACTGTGGGTGTTATAAGAACACCGGTGAACAGCGCCAACTGAACTACGTTTGATTAACAGTATAAGTAATAACTTACTGATTTGATTCCATTAGATAAATATTCACGAGCGTGTGTCGTTGTCCCTCATTCAGGGCTCGGCTCGGAAGTGCGAGAATCAGAGACTCTGCGGACCACAGTGATTTCCAATAGACGTTTATGCAGTGTCTCGCCGGCCTGTTGCAGGCAGCTGCCGCAGCGGGCAGCCACGCCCAGCCTGGTTTTTAGCTCAGCAACAGTCGTCACTCCTTCATCCACAGCATGGCGAATCTGGCTTTCTGTCACCGCGTTGCATATGCACACGAACATCGGATTGTTACGGTTTCACGGTTTCAATGACTGATAGTTAATGATAAACGCAAATGAGAATCATTGACAATACCAATATCTGCAGCTATATTTTAAGCCACAAATGCGAATTATTCGCATTTGCTGCGGATCGCCACGTTGTTACAGGTTGAGGGATTGTATGTCACTGCGCATGCGTTGCCTGTGTTTGGTGTTGATACTCGGTGCTGCAAAAGCTGTCTTTGCGGATATACCCACGGCTGAACTGCTGATCCAGAACCAGCAATTCACGGTGCAGGAGCTTTCCCTGCCGCCCGGCACCAAGGTCAAGCTGGTGATCCACAACCAGGATAGCCTGCCAGCGGAATTTGAAAGCTATGACCTGTCACGGGAGGTAGTGGTACCTGGACATAGCTCGGTAACGGTCTACATCGGTCCACTCTCTCCTGGCCGTTACAACTTTTTTAATGATTTCAATCACGCGGCCCAGGGCTGGGTAGTGGTAGCCGCGCCCGCATCACCTCCAGGTCATTAACAGCATGCTCGCCACAGCCATCATCGTGTTTCGCGAAGTGCTGGAAGCCGCCCTGGTGATCGCCATTGTGCTGGGTGCGAGTCGTGGGGTCGCCGCTCGTGGCTGGTGGGTCCTGGGCGGCATCGTGCTGGGCACACTCGGTGCCGCTGTAGTCGCAGTGTTCGCCGGCGCGATCGCGGAAGCATTTTCCGGCACCGGCCAGGCGTTGCTGAATGCAATGATCCTGCTGATCGCCGTGGTGATGCTCGCCTGGCATAACATCTGGATGAGCAGTCACGGCCGCAAGCTGGCCGGTGAAATCAAGGCCGTGGGTGCCGCGGTGCAGACAGGCACCAAAACCTTGGCGGCGCTGCTGATCGTGTGCTTCGCCGCGGTGATGCGCGAAGGCTCGGAAGTCGTGCTGTTTCTGTGGGCCATCGCCGCCAGCGGCGGGCAGGAATTCGGCATGAGCATCGGCGGTGTTGCCGGTTTGGTGACCGGAATACTGGTGGGCAGTCTGCTGTATCGCAGCCTGCTGTTTATTCCCATTCGCTATTTTTTCACGGTCACTGGCTGGTTGATCCTGCTGCTGACCGCAGGACTTGCGGCCCAGGCCGCGGGTTTCCTCAACCAGGCGGGACTGCTGCCGGCGTTGGGGACTGGCTTGTGGAACACCTCCCACATCCTCAGCCAGAACAGCATTCTGGGGCAGCTGCTGCACATCCTGGTGGGTTATATAGCACGCCCCTCGGGAATCGAGCTGCTGTTCTATGGCGTCACTCTCGTCACGATTTTTGTTCTGATGCAGGTCGTAAAGCACAAAGCTCGGGCAGCAGGAATCGCGCGGCGACAAATATCCGTTCAAGCCGTACATGAATAAAAACAAGCATTCCGGCCAATTGCGAATCAACGATAAATCCCAGAAAAAACTCGCGGCGATAGTGCTGGTAAGCGGACTGCTTTCGCCGGGGCTGGCGCCATCAGCGCACGCGGACAGTGAAGTGGGTGAATACATCAATAGCTATGTGGTTTATTCCCCTTATGTGGCCCAGGGACAGAGTGAAATTGAAATACGTGCCGCCACCTACCGCGACAGTAGTCTGGTGCTAGATGACTTGAACGGGCAGGTTGTATCGGTGGCGCACAGTTTCACGGATTGGTGGAAGACCGAGCTGTATCTGGGTGAGTATGTCCAGCTTCCGCGCCAGGCGAGCAACCTGATGGCTTATGAACTGGAAAACACCTTTCAGCTGGCACCCGCCGGTGAATACTGGGCGGATCCGGGCTTGCTGTTTTCCTATGAGTTCGCGACCCACACCGGCGAGGCCAACGCCTTGGAATTCGGACCTCTGCTCGAGAAGCGCAACGGACATTTCACTCAGCGCCTCAATCTGATCTGGGAAAAGGAAATCGGAACTGGAGCGGAAAGTAAGTATGACTTCCGCAGCTCCTACAGCATCAGTTACCAAATACGGTCCTGGTTTGAACCAGGCTTGGAAGCCTATTACCGGCCTGCGGATACTTCCCCGGATAACAAAGCCTACCAGTTAGGCCCGGTGATTTACGGTGAGTATGCTTTCGGGGCCGGCAACGAACTCGAATACAGCGCGGGCGTGGTGTTCGGATTGAATGCGCCAGCACCCGACATGACATTCCTGCTGCGCCTGGAATATGAATTCTTCTGAGATAGATGCAGGATTATTCCTGTAGCAACAATTTTGTGAATAACGAACCAAACACAGGCATTATCCGCAGAATTCACCACTGGGTATTAGCGTTCCTGGTGATCACCGGTTTCGGGCTGCTCGCCGGCTGCAACATGACCAACGGTGGTAATCCGGATTCACCACCCGGTCCCGGATGCCTCAGTCCGACCCAGTGCAGCTCGGGCGAAAAACTGAATCCACCGGATCAACTGCTGGGTGAGCGGCTGTTCAAAGACACCCGCTTCGGCCATTACTTCGCGGTGCAGTCCGGCGGGGATGTGAATGCGTCCCTAGGCGTGGGCGAACTGGTGGTGGAAAACGAGATCACCACCGACCCCACACAACCGCTGCCCGGCCCGATGGCGGGCCAGGCCATCAATTGTCTGCAATGCCACCTGGTGCAACAGGAGCTCAATGAGCCAGGCGGCGGCATGCGTGCGTACACGGATTTCGCCAGCCGCTCGCCGACGCCGTCGCGTCCTGAAGATACGGTGCACGGCGATTTTACCGCGCGCAAGGCTGAGCCCATGGTGGATGCATTTAATTTCGGCGCTGCGGCCCAGTGTCTGCACTGGGATTGTCAATTCGGAGACACGCCGACACTGGTGCTGGATACCATGACCGGCCGCAACTTCGGCTGGTTACCGGCGGAGTACAACCAGGCGGTTCACCAAGTGGCCAGCGTCATCCGCAATGACAATGGCATCGGTGTATTGGCACAGCAGTTCAGCGGCTCCTTGCCATACTCCACTCTTTTCGATTGCGCTGACCCACAGATCCCGGCTGCCTACAAATTGCCCCAACAATACTGCCTGAACGTGGCGACCGCCAGCGATGCACAGATCGCCGAGGATGTAGCACAACTCATCTCCGCATACGTAAACAGCCTGGCATTCAGCCGCGATGACAACGATCAATTCAACGGCTCACCCTATGATCAATTTCTAATAGACAACAACCTACCGCGTGCGCCAGGGACGGGACAGACTCCGCAACAATATGCCGCACAGCTGCTGCAACTGCTGCAGACCGGGAACAACTTCCAATTCGTGAACAACGGCGTGCTCAAATTTCAACATAACCAGCCTTTCGTTTTCGGTCCACAGGAACTCCATGGCCTGATGATTTTTCTAACACGGACGGCCGGAGCTGTGATCACGCCCACGGAAGTGACGGAAGGCGGCATCGGAAGCTGTGCTGCCTGCCACGCGCCGCCGGATTTCACCGACCACCTGGCCCACAACACCGGCGTGTCACAATTGGAATACGATGCGGTCCACGGCAACGGCGCTTTCATGAACCTGCAAATACCCAGTCTGGCTCAGCGTGATGCCAATCCGAATGCCTATCTGCCGGTGACACCGCAACATCCGGATGCCCAGGAAATCTTCCGCGCCGCACCGGTTGCCAATGAACCCCAGAAAGCCGATCTCGGCGTCTGGAACATCTTCGCCAATCCGGATTTCCCGGATCGCCAGTCCAGTCTGCAGAAATTCCTGTGCGCTATCGACACCGGCCAATTCACAGCTTGCTCGTCAACACATGCCCAGTTGCTGGACCTCTCGGTGGCGGTTTTCGCTACCCGCACCTTGCGCGACCTCGGCCAGGAAGGCCCTTTCTTGCATAATGGCCAGTTCAATACGATTACGGATGTGTTGCAGTTCTATCAGCAGGCCAGTGTGCTGGCGCGTGCCGGGCAGCTACGCAATGCCGACCCGCGCCTGCAGAACATCGCGCTCGACGATGCGGATCTCGCTGACCTGACCGCCTTCCTGAACGCGTTGAATGAGGACTACTCTAACTGAGCACAACGACAGGTGATACGCTTGCGGTTTAAGAATCAGCCGTAGAGGCTCGATATGACTCCTGATCCAGATTTATTCCACATCCGTGCAGCCACACGCAATGATGTCCCGATTATTCTCCAGTTGATCCGCGAACTGGCTGAATACGAGAAACTTGCGCACCAAGTCGTTGCCACGGAACGCGACTTGCACAAGGCGTTATTCGGCGAAAAGCCTGTGGCAGAAAGTATAATCGCGGAGCTTGGCAGTACTGCGATCGGTTTCGCCCTGTTCTTCCACAATTTCTCCACCTTCGTCGGCAGACCGGGACTATACCTCGAAGACCTGTATATAAAACCCGAATTCCGCGGCCGTGGTTCTGGCAGGAAAATGCTTGCGTATCTCGCCAATCTGGCGGTGCAGCGCGGCTGTGGGCGCTTCGAATGGGCGGTACTGGACTGGAACGCGCCGGCCCTACGCTTCTATGCAAGCCTGGGCGCCCAGAGCATGCAGGAATGGAAAATAAATCGCCTGACGGGCGATGCCTTACAAAAGCTCGCGGCCGAATCCGGGGATTGAATCTCAGGCAGCTGGTGCAGGCGCTCTTTCAGGGAATACCAGTGGCGCCAGTTCCGAAAGTGCCCGCCGATAGACGCGGCGCTTGAAAAATATGACTTCCTGCAGTGGCCGCCAGTAGTCTACCCAACGCCAGCTATCGAATTCCGGCGTATCACTGCAATCCAGGCGCACGGCGTTTTCATCGCCGGTGAAACGCAGCATGAACCATAGCTGCTTCTGGCCGACGCACAGCGGTGCCTGCTCGCGGCGCTGGTAGCGCCGTGGCAACCGATACTTCAACCAGCGGCGGGTACAGCCGAGTATCCGCACATGTTCGGGGCGCAGGCCGATTTCCTCTGCGAGCTCACGAACCAGCGCTTCTTCAGGAGTCTCATGTTCCTGTATGCCGCCCTGGGGAAACTGCCAGCCAGACTGGCCCTTGCGACGCGCCCAGAACAACCGGCCGGAACTGTCCGCAAGGATGATGCCGACATTGGCGCGGAATCCCTGCGCATCAATTACTCCGCCCGCGATTCCTGACGCATGCACACTCATGTATCCAGTGTTCCATAGATATATGGGCGCTGGCAAACCCATAGAGTTGTAACGCCCGGTAGATTTCTTTAACCTGCCTCCCCTGCCAACACTTGCGGATTTGGACGTGCGACTGGCGTTATTTGACCTGAATCATACTCTGTTGGATGGTGACAGCGATGATCTGTGGTTTCACTTTCTTGCGCAGCAAGGCGCGCTTGATAAAGACCAGCACGCAACGCAACGAGCGCGTTTCTCGGCCGAGTACCGCGAAGGCAAGTTATACGTATCGGACTTTTATGCCTTCGTGCTAAAACCACTGGCGGATAATCCTGTGCAACAGTTGAGGGCTTGGCGTCAGCAATTTGCAACTGAGCATATCTTGTCGCGCATCACAACGGCGGCACGCGCACTGCTTGGGCGGCATCGTGAGGCGGGCCATACACTCGCTATCATCACCGCCACCAACCGTTTCATCACCGAACCTATCGCCGCGGAACTCGAGGTATCGCACTTGCTCGCGACTGAACCAGAATATGATGGTGCACGTTTCACAGGCCGCGTGCTGGGTACGCCTTGTTTTCGTGAAGGCGAGCTACTGCACTTACGCGAATGGCTCTACCATGAAAATTTCAGCCCCATAGAGACCTGGTATTATTCCGACTCCCACAATGATTTGCCATTGCTGGAGAGTGTCGACCATCCGGTGGCCGTAAATCCCGATATGCGGCTCAGCAAAATTTCACGGAAACGGGGCTGGCCGATCATGCAGCTGCGCCGCAAACTGGGTGTGGCGACGCATTAAGCCATGCGGGAACGTTTGCATCCTCTGCCTTTATTGAGCGTCTTGGTGGCACTCACATTGATCGCTTTATGCGTGTCACTTGCAGTGGGCAGCGTGCCTTTGCCGCTGTATTCGGTGATGAGTGCTCTCAGTGGTAACGGTGATCCACTTACGCGCACGCTGGTGCTGGAGTTAAGACTGCCACGCGCCATCACCGCCTTTGCTACCGGTGGACTGCTGGCACTGGCCGGCGCGCTCATGCAGGTGTTGCTGCGCAACCCATTGGCAGATCCGTATATCCTTGGCGTCTCCGGCGGTGCTGCTGTGGGCGCGCTATTGTCACTGCTGTTGGGAGTGGCGGGATTCTGGGTCAGCGGCAGTGCCTTTGTGGGTGCGCTCATCTCGATGCTCATGGTGTTCGTCCTGGCCCACGGTCGCGGCGGCTGGACGCCCACGCGCCTGCTGCTGACTGGCATCGTAGTGGCATTCGGTTGGGGCGCCGCCATCAGCCTGCTGCTGGTGTTGTCCGACAATGCCAGCCTGCGGAGCATGCTGTTCTGGCTTATGGGTGATCTGTCCTACCAGGGTGGCGGCTGGCTGCCGCTGGTGATCGTCATCGCCGGTCTCGCGATCTGCCTGCCGTTTGCCCGGCATCTGAATGTGCTGGCGCGCGGCGAAACTCTCGCCGAAGCACTGGGCATTTCCGTGCGCCCGTTTACCATCGCCATTTACATCGCCGCCTCGCTGTTTACCGCCGTGGCCGTGACCGAAGCCGGGGCCATTGGTTTCGTGGGGCTGGTGGTACCGCATATGATACGTTTGATATCCGGCAGCGATCACCGCACGCTGTTACCGGGTGCCGTGCTGCTGGGTGGTAGTCTGCTGATGCTCGCCGACACCCTGGCGCGCAGCCTGCTGGCACCTCAGCAATTGCCAGTGGGTGTGGTGACCGCGGCCATCGGCGTGCCGTTATTCCTATATCTGCTGAATCGCGCGCGCGGACCGTTATGAGCGCAGCGGCCCTGCTGAAAGCCCGCAACCTTACGGTCAGCATTGCCGGCAAATGCGTATGCCGTAACTTCGACCTGGTGCTGAATCCGGGTCGCTGCATCGGCGTCCTGGGCAACAACGGTGTGGGGAAAACGACCCTGTTGCACAGCCTGGCGGGTCTGCGCCCTGTCGATAGTGGTGAAATTTTCCTGAGCGGTGTAGCGCTGCAAGAATTGCCGCGGCGGCGCATCGCACAGCAACTCGGCCTGCTCATGCAGCAGCAGGAAGACAGCCTGCCCGCGACGGTACTGGAGACCGCGCTCATCGGCCGACATCCGCACATCGATTTCTGGCGCTGGGAATCCCACAACGATGTGAATCTGGCGCGGCGTGCGCTCAAATTGACGGGTCTCGACGGCCTGGAACAGCGCGCCCAGACCCAACTCTCCGGTGGCGAGCGCCGCCGCCTGGCGATTGCGACCATCGTCACCCAGGATCCGCAGGTGTTCCTGCTGGACGAGCCCACGCACCAGCTGGATCCGCATCACCAACTGGCGCTGCTAGCACATTTCACCAAGTTGTCACATACCCGGGAACGCGCCGTCATCATGAGCCTGCACGATGCCAACCTGGCGGCACGTTTTTGCGATCAGTTGTTGATGCTGTTCGGTGATGGTGAATTGCTATTTGGTAACTTAAGCGAGATCCTGACAGCAGAAAATCTCAGCCGCCTGTACCAGACTGGCGTCATCCCGGTACACTGGTCCGGCGGCACTGCTTATCTACCGATATGAATCAGATATGTATCACCTGACGGTCGCCGTGCAATACGCTATCCTAGGCTGGTGGCATCCTTGATGCTGTTCGGGATACCTCAGGTCCTGGGCTTTTTCTCGACTTACAGGCCAACACATGTTGAAGCTCGAGCACTTTAAAAATTTGACTTTCGCGGTCGCTGTCAGCGCACTAATCTTCGCAGGCCTCGCTGCCTGCACTAGCGGGCCCGATCCGAATGCCAAGAAAGTGCTCATGGCTTGTTACGCCGTCACTAATGTCCAGGCCGGCCAGATACTCGGAAGACAGCTGGATGCAATGATGCTCTCGGGCGAGGGATCACCCATCCATGTCTGCAAATACAACGATACCAACACCGGCGAAACCCCGGCGCTGCTGCAGATCAGCGAATCTGACTCCAAGGATCCTACCGGTGAGCTGGCGGCAGAAGCAGCCCAGCTGAAAGCGCTGTTCAAACACAACATCAAACCCATCCAGATCCACCCTGCCGAGGGATTTGGCCCGGGCGCGTTCTACGTGGATAACAGCATATCTCCCGGCGTCTCGTCAGTGCAGTTACACTTGATCGATAATGGTAACAAGATGATGGTGCAGATCATCAATCCGACAGATTTCGCCACAGGCGAAAAACAGGCCGCGGCTTTTGCACAACAGGCTTTCGACAGCATCAAAGATAAAAAAGCTTTCAAAACAATCTGAACAGCTGGGTGTCCATTCAAGACAAACAGTTGCTTGACTTGACTACACCACATCTCTAAATTGTGTGTCGCCTTGAGGCGTCATCCTCGCGGATGACACTCGGGAAGCCGGTGCGTCTTAGGACAATGCCGGCGCTGCCCCCGCAACGGTAGGCGAGCACAAGTCTGTTAGGTAGCCACTGCGCACCAGCGCGGGAAGGCGACAGACAAGGGGAATCCCCCGCTCGCGAGCCCGGAGACCGGCCTGAAGGCACGTTCCGGCGTTGCGGTGGGCGATGCGAGCGGGCCTTAGGCCCATCGTTACTTCTCCTCACGCTGGTGTTGCAACCGTGGCTTTCACGCATGCGGGCGAGCGGCGTGAGGAGATCAGCGTGCTTAAATCCCTACAACTGAGCGGCGTACTGGCGCTGTTCATGATGTCCCCCTGTGTATGTTTCGCTGATGACGCCAATCTGGGTGGCGTGGTCGTGACCGCTACCCGTACCGCGCTCACGGCCGATCAGGAAGTAGCGCCCATGATCGTGATCACCGCCCAGCAGATCCAGATGAGCGGTGCACAGGCCATCGGCGACCTGTTGCAACAATATGCCGGACTCGATATTGCCAGCAACGGCGGTCCCGGCCAGCCTACTTCACTGTTCCTGCGCGGCACCAACAGCGACCAGACGCTGGTGATGATCAACGGCGTCAAGATCAACCCAGCGGATGGCAGCGGCGCCGCGCTGCAGAACATCCATTTGAACGACATCGAGCGCATCGAGATCGTGAAGGGCCCGCGCGCCGCGCTCTATGGCTCCGATGCCATCGGCGGCGTCATCAACATCATCACCCGGCAGGCAAGTGAAGGCAGCCATTACGGCGGCTATGCGGGAGCCGGGCGCTACGGCACCTATGACAATGGCGGGCATTTCGATTACGGCCAGGACCAGAGCGCCTTCGGTGTATCCGCCGATAACTACCACACAGATAGTTTCCCGGCAGTGGCCGGCAGCAACATCGACAATGGCAATACGGACCGCAGCTGGAATGCTTATGGCAGCACCCAGTTGGCTGGCTTGGACGTGAACATCAAGCATTGGCAGAGTACCGGCAATAGCCAATACATGGGTTTCGCAGACAGCCCACCCTACGATCTGATTCCTTTGGATGAGGATTTCCAGAATCAGGTCACCAGCCTGGATCTGACCGGGAACTCGCTGACCGGTTGGCGCAGTAACCTCAACCTGAGCCATATGCTGGACCAGACCGACCAGCTGCAGGCTGATCCCTACAATCCAGCGCAGACCCCGGATTTCGTGCACACCCAACGCAACGTAGCCGACTGGCAGAACGACATGGCCCTGGGCGAGTATCAGTTGCTGACTGCCGGCATCTATTACGAAGATCAGCATGCGAGCTCGCAATCCTATGGCCTGGCCTACGATGTGCCCGACCGCATCAATGCTCTGTACCTCGAGGATGATCTCAACGCCGGTGACAACCATCTGGTGGTGGCGGCACGCGACACCCATGACCAGGAATTCGGCAACCATCTGACCTGGAACGCGGATTATGCCTACGATGTGAGTGACGCTACCCGCCTGACTGCTGGTGCCGGTACCGGTTTCCGTGCTCCCAGTGCCACGGAGTTATACGGCTTCGGCGGCAATCCGGACTTGCAGCCGGAGACTTCCCAGAATTTCGAGGTGGGCCTGCGCCAGAAACTCAGCGATTCACAAAGCCTCACCCTAAGTGCATTCCAGGACAAGCTCGATAACCTCATCCAGTACGTGGTCACGCCCGGCAATCTGAATGGCGAGAATGAGAATATCGCCAGCGCCCGGGTACGCGGCCTTGAAGCTGGATACGAACTGACTCTGAGCGCCTGGTACTGGCGCAGCGACGTGATCTTCCAGCAGCCCGAAAATCTGGATACGGACACACTGTTGTTGCGGCGCTCGGAACGCACCTTGACCACGGCCCTCAACTGGCATGACGACACCACCAGCATCGGCGCGCATCTGATCGTCAGTGGTCCACGCGACGATGTGGATTTCAACACCGGTGCGCCAGTCACCGATGCCGGCTATATGCTGGCCGGCGTGACGCTGCGCCAGCAACTCGGCCACGGTTTTGCTGTGAGCGGCAGTCTCGAAAACCTGTTTGACATCCAATATCAGACTGCGGCTGGTTATAACCAGGCAGGCAGATCATTATTCGTCAATCTAAGTTATGCATCGAATTAAATACATGAGCATAAAGATTGTCTAGGGCATTATGGAATCGCGTCAACCAAAATCCATAGTTGTTTCATGGAGTGGCGGCAAGGATAGTTGTCTGGCCCTGTGTGAGATTCAACACACAATGAATTTGCGTATCGAGGCACTGCTGACGACTGTCACCCGCGATTTCAACCGAATTAGTATGCACGGGGTCAGATGCAGTTTGTTGCAACAGCAGGCTGCCAGTCTTGGACTCCCGCTCCACCAGATATTCATCTCAAAGGACGCTACCAATGATGAATATGAAAAAAATATGGGCGAAGCATTTTCAAGCTATCGGGCTCTGGGTATTAATTCCGTCGTTTTCGGCGATTTGTTCCTTGAGGACATCCGTGTCTATCGTCAGCGACTCCTCACCAGGCACGCTATGATTGGGCTATACCCTATATGGAAACGTGACACGCATCAGCTAATCCATAATTTCATAACATCGGGATTTAAGGCTATAGTAGTGTGCGTTGATCCGGCCAAACTTAATCCAAGTTTCGTCGGTAGGGTCATCGATGAGCGCTTCCTGGAAGATCTTCCTGGGCAGGTGGATCCCTGTGGCGAGAACGGCGAATTTCATACCTTTGTTTTCGATGGACCAATCTTCATTACTCCAGTCGAATTTTCATTGGGTGAAATCGTCTGTCGTGATGCCTTCTGGTTCTGCGACCTGATACCCAGAATCACGGGAGTCGAGAATTAATTAGCCACACGAAGCACAGTGTTATGAATCAGCGATGCATTAAATCGACCTATGCTGGGTACACAACACATGCGTTCTACTGGGCAGTCGCCAAGCTCACACAATGATCTTCGGCTCGGGTTCCAGACGGACATCGAACTTTTGCTGCACAGATTCCTGTATACGCCGGGCCAGCGCCAGGATTTGCGCACCACTGGCATGCGCATGGTTCACCAGTACCAGGGCATGCTTCTCCGACACTCCAGCATCACCTTCCCGAAAGCCCTTCCAGCCGCATTGTTCAATCAGCCAGGCCGCACTGAGTTTTCTGCCATTGGGTGAATTGAAAACCACTAATCCTGGATACTGTTTTTGCAGTTGCGCAGCCTGAGTTTCAGAAACCATTGGATTTTTGAAGAAACTGCCGGCGTTGCCGATGACGGCCGGGTCCGGGAGCTTCCGCAGCCGCAAACGGCACACGGCTGCGGATACATCCGCTGCCGTAGTTTCGGTGATGTGCATGGCCGCCAGTTCCTCGCGCACCCCGGCGTAATCGAGTTTGAGCGGCGCGGAACGCAGCAGGCGCAATTCCACCGCTGTGATGATCCAGCGCTCCGGCATCCGCTTGAACAGGCTATCCCGATAGCTGAAGCCGCATTGTTCGCGGCTCAAGTGCACATGTTCATGGGACGAGCGATCGTAGGCCGACACCTTCACCAAAGTCTCCGCCAGCTCCGCGCCGTATGCACCGATGTTCTGGATAGGCGCGGCACCCACGGTGCCGGGGATCAGCGAAAGATTTTCCAGTCCGCATAATTCCTGTACCAGCGACCAGCGTACCAGATCATGCCAGTGCTCTCCAGCGGCGGCGCGTACTAGAACACTCCTATGGTTTTCATTCTGCAACTCGATACCGCGATTCACCATCCGCATTACCAGTCCATCGAAATTGCGGGTGAACAGCATATTGCTGCCCTCGCCAAGTACCAACACCGGCAGATTTTGTACTTCGGACCGCGCAAACACTTCGGAAAGTATGGCCGGATCATGAATTTCCGCGAGCCAGGCGGCGCGCACCGGCACGCGAAACGTGTTACGGCTTTCCAGCGAGGCATCGGCGGTGAACGTGTATCTTGCTATCATGAGTGTAAAGAACATACACCCCTAACCCTTCTATCTACCGCAAGGGGAATGGAAGAGGTTGGGAAATGCTCTATTTCACCATGGCCTCGCCGATATCGCGCGGATCGGAGGCCGCCGCCACTTTGCCGGTTTTATAATCCCAGCTGATGGCCTGCATATTGCCGTAGAGGTTGGTCGGCTTGAGCACATAACCCATCTTCCCCAAGCCGGTTATTTCATCCACAGTCAATGCTTCCGGTTCGTAATACACGGCATCCGGCAGGTACTGCATGTGATAGCGCAGGAGGCTGACGATGCTGTGGGCATCACCACCGTTGAAATAATCCAGCGTTCCCAGCAGCAGCATGCTGATGATGCGGCTGCCGCCGGGCGTGCCGAGTATCGCGAGTCCGTCTTTGGTCTCCAGGAGCGTAGGCATCATGCTCGAGAGCGGCCGCTTATGTGGCGCGATGGCGTTGGCGCTGTTACCGACCAGGCCGAAGCCGTTGGGGACCCCCGGTTTGGAGACGAAATCGTCCATCTCGTCGTTCAGGATCACGCCGGTACCCGGCGGCATGAAGCCCGAACCGAAGCGGAAGTTCACGGTGAAGGTCGCTGCCACACGGTTGCCGTCCCTATCCAGAATGGAGATGTGGGTGGTGTGTTCGCTTTCCGGCGCCTGCGCCTGCACGGGTGCCAGATCGCTGCTGGGTGTGGCCTTGTCCGGCAGTATGGACGCGCGCAGTCCGGCGGCGTAATACGGGCTCAATAATCTCTGCAAAGGCATTTGCACAAATGCCGGATCGCCCAGGTATTCAGCACGGTCGCGGTAAGCGTAACGCATGGCCTCGATGATGAAATGTTTTTGCATCAAACCCGTAAGCTGAGTCAGGTCGTAACCGGAGAGAACATTCAGGGCTTCCAACATCACAATGCCGCCGGAGGACGGCGGCGGTGCCGATACAATGCGCATGCCCAGATAGCTGCCTACCAGCGGCTGGCGCTCGATCACCTTATAGTTACGCAGATCCTCCAGCGACCAGATGCCGCCATTGGCGCGCACCGCATCCACCATCACTTTGGCAAGCTCACCGGTATAAAAACCCGCGGCGCCTTTTTTGGCGATCAGCTCCAGGGTTCGGGCCAGATCGGGTTGTTTCAGCAGGTAACCTGCGGGTGGCACCTGACCACCAGGCATGAACACCGCCGTGGCCGCCGGCCATTGCCTGAGCTTGTCGACGCGATTGGCGATCATCGCGTGAAATAACCGGTCCAGCGAGAATCCATCACGCGCCAATTTGATGGCCGGCGCCAGATCCTGTGCCAGAGACAGATGGCCGTAATGCTTGTTGAGATATACCAGGGCCGCGGGCTCACCGGGGATGGCAGCCGACAGGGGACCATTGAGCGACGCACCTGGGATCACATCGCCGTTCTTGTCCTGGTACATGTTGGCACTGGCGGCTGCCGGTGCGTATTCACGTCCATCGATGAAGGTGTTGTGATCGTCCCTGGCTACATGCAGCAGCCAGAATCCGCCGCCGCCGATGCCGGAACTGTAGGGTTCCACCACCGCCAGCGCCGCACTCACCGCCACTGCCGCATCAAAGGCATTGCCACCCTCGGCGAGTATCTGCATGCCGGCCTGGGTTGCCAGCGGATGAGCGCTGGCAACCGCGTCGTGTCCAGGCTTGAGGGGCGCTGCGGATAGCAGCAACGGCAGTATCAACAAACCCAGCAGAATGCCAACTCTGGTTTTCATTTGAAAGCCTCGGGTTAATTATGCCGTCAGATTTTACCGGTCAGGCGCCGGTATTTTGCCAGCAACTGCTCATGGGTTTCCGCATGAGCCTCATCCAGCGGGATGCAATCCACTGGACATACCTGCCGGCATTGGGGTGCATCGAAATGTCCGACACATTCGGTGCACAGATTCGGGTCAATCTCATAGATTTCCTCGCCTTGGGAAATGGCGTGGTTCGGGCACTCGGGCTCGCATACGTCACAGTTGATGCAGGCGTCGGTAATCTTGAGCGCCACGTTTACATCCGGCAGATGAATTTAGATTGTTTATTCTAACGCTTCTTAAGTTTTCGCAGTTCTGCCATGACCGCCGGGTGCACGAACTGCGACACATCACCACCGAGCGTGGCGATCTCACGTACCAGACTGGACGAGATGAAAGTGAATTGTTCCGCCGGCGACATGAATATGGTTTCCACATCCGGACCCAGATGCCGGTTCATGGCAGCCAGCTGGAATTCGAATTCGAAATCCGAGACCGCGCGCAGACCACGCAGGATCGCCTGGATGCCCTGCTTGTGGGCAAAAGCCACGGTAAGCTCCGCGAAACCACAGACCTCCACATTCTTGATGTCCTTGAGCGCGGCGCGCGCCATCGCTACGCGCGCCTTCAGAGAAAACCCCGGGGTCTTGCCGGGGTTGGCAGCAATCGCCACCACTACCTTATCGAATAGCCGTGCCGCACGCCGCACGATGTCGGCATGTCCGTTGGTGATGGGATCGAAGGTGCCGGGATAGAGGATGCTGACGGCCATGGGGTCTCCTTGCACGCCTGTATAGCGGGCTTTTCAGTTCCGGGCAAGTTCTGCCGGTGCCTCCCGCGCCAGGCCGAAAGCCACCCGGCCCGCATGGCCTTCACGGATCATCTCCCAGGTCGCCGGTAACAGCGGCAGCGTGCCCTTGGGGTATTCCATATATACCTGTGCCTGCGGGGCCAGCCAGCCGTATTCTTCCAATGCCTGGGCGGCTTCCGCCAACAGCGGGGATGCGAACGGCGGATCCAGAAACACGATATCGAACACCTGCTGGGGTGCATGCAGAAAAGCCAACGCATCGGAATGCAACACTTCGCCGTTTGCGGCATTCAGGGTTTCCAGATGCGTGCGCAGAGCATCCACCACCTGGCGTTCCTGATCAATGAACAGCACACTGGCGGCGCCCCGGGACAGGGCTTCGAGCCCTAAGGCGCCACTGCCCGCGAACAGGTCCAGGCAGCGGGCCCCGGCAATCCGGTGCATGAGCCAGTTGAACAGGGTCTCCCGCACCCGGTCCGGAGACGGCCGGATCCCGGGCAATGGTGGAAACTTGAGCCGCCGCCGGCGCCACTGGCCGGCGATGATGCGGAACTCGTTTTTATAGCCTCGGCCGGGATTGAACATGGGGAAAATCCAGTAGATCAGCCGATTGTACTGAATCTAGTGCAGGTGTCTGTGATGCTTGCGTGGGAGCGCGTCTCCAGCGTACCCTAATTCGCCATTTACGGAGGAAAACTAATGAATAAGCGCGCGCTGGTCCTGCTTACCACTGTGGCCCTTGTGCTTACTGCCTGCGTCAAGGGTAATGATTCCACGACCGTAACCACCTCGAATACCAGCCAGAGTTCCACATTCCAGGCAAGCTTCACGCCTTTGAGCGCCATCGGGCCTTTCCCGAGCGATCTGTACTTCAATGGCAGCGCGACCGGCACGCTTAATATCCCCGTAGACTGCGGCCCCACCAGCAGTCCTGCCAATGCACCGACCTGCGCGATGAATGCACTCGATGGTTTCGGCACCCAGTCGGTTATCAATGCGTACTTCACCAATACGATTGACACTACCAGTTTGAATGCGGGTGATGTTTTAGTGTTTCAGGTGACCACCGATCCGCAAACTAAAGCCATAACAGGTTTCGTAAAGCCTCTGGTTGAGGGCACAGATTACAGTGTCGGTGTCTCGACCGCTTCCGATTCAAATGGCATGGTACTCAACATCACTCCGCTAGTACCTCTTGCTGGCGGCAGCAGCTATCTGGTGGTGTTGACGAACGACATTAAGGATTCTAACGGCGATGCCGCCGTCCCAAGTACGGATTATGCGGCCATCCTGGCCGCAGATGCGCCGGCGTTGGCCGCCAGCTGCGACCCCACCAAGATCGACGCCACCCAATTGCCCAGCCAGGCGCTTTTGCCGATCGCACAATTCACGTTGGCGCAATTGTGCGTCGCCGGCCAAGTGGTGCCCAATCCGTCCAGTATCGTGCTCACTTTTAGTTTCAGTACTGAGTACATTGGCGCGACGTTCACCGCTGTAGAGGCCAATACTCCGGCCGGTGTCGGCACAGTGGCGGATACCGGAATAAATACCAACGAGATCAACGCAGCGCTTCCCGGGCTTGCCGAAATCTGGGCCGGCACACTCACGATTCCCTATTACCTGACAGTCGCCACGTCCAGCAATCCGACGCCGGCTTTGACTGATTACTGGCAGACAGCCTCCGGTGGTAACACCACCGTACTTGACCCTATGCCGGCCGCAACCGCCAACGTCACTATTCCGATGCTGGTTACCTTGCCTGATAGCACCTCAGGTTGTACCAAACCCGGCCCTGGCTGGCCGGTGGTGATCTTCCAGCATGGCATCACCCAGGATCGGGAGAACGTGTTTGCGATCGCCGATGCTTTGGCACATGCGTGCATCGCCGCGGTAGCCATCGATTTGCCGTTACACGGCGTGACGGATACAACCGATCCGTTCTATCAGAATCAATTGTTCAGCAGCACCCCAGCCGCGGGTTTGATAACAGGCGAACGTACCTTTAACTTGCCGGAGGTTCCACCCTTTTTCAGCACAACCAGCAGTACTACCGCGCCCTCCGGCAGTTATTTCATCAATCTCAGCAGCCTGCTGACTTCCCGTGACAACCTGCGGGAAGCAGTGTCTGACCTGATTGCCTTGCGCAAGGCCGTTCCAGCCATTACTTCGTACGGAACTGCCAACACCTTGTTCGACGGCTCGCAAATCTCCTTCGTGGGCCACTCGCTGGGGGCAATCACAGGCACTTCATACCTGGCGTTCGACGGCGGACATATCCTGGCTGCCACGCTTGCCAACCCCGGCGGCAACATCACCCAGTTGTTGCTAAATTCCGTGGAGTTCGCACCACAAATCAATGCGGGCCTGGAGGCCGAAGGAATTGTTCCAGGCACTCAGTTCTACGATGACTTCTTCCGGAACGCCCAGTCGGTGATCGAGGATGGCGACCCGGCAAACTATGCCGCGCTGGCTGCGGCTAACGACCCTATCCACATGATTGAGGTGGTGGGAGGTTTTAACAGCGATCCCTGCAATGTTCCAGATACAGTCGTACCCAATAGCAGCACCCAATTGCTGGCGGATCTCATGGGGCTTACCCAGACGAATACCACGATTGGTCCAAGCGTCAACCCCATCCATGCATTAGTGCAGTTCACAGCTGGTACGCATGGTTCACTGCTGTCGCCTGCGGTGCCCTCATCTGCATGCAGTGCGGATGCCTCCTTGTACGGAGCGGTGACCTTGGAGATGCAGACTGAAATGGCAAACTTCATGGGCAGCTACGGTCACTATCTGCCGATCAATAACAATCCAGCCGGCCTGATCAAGTAATCAGATTGTGCATCGATTACGGGGCGGCGCTAGCCGCCCCGTTTTTTATGCGGTATCACATCGATGCTAGGATAAAGCTTGTTGCTGTATTTTGTGATAAATGAATCAGCCCATTTCCCAGATAAGTTTCCTCAGCAAGCTACGCCAGCGGCTGCGACTTGCTGTACTGCACATCACCCCAGGGCGCCCGATCGACGACGCGCTCCTGGAAGAACTGGAAAACCAATTACTGCAGGCGGATGTAGGCGTAGAGGCGACGCGTGCGATCCTTGAGCAGCTGCGATCCTGCGCGCGCGAAGACAAATTGAAGGATGCAGAAGCACTACGCACTGCACTAGTGGAGATCATCACTGGACTGCTGGCACCGGTGGCACATCCGCTCAAGCTGGAAAGCGCCAGCAAGCCGTTCGTGATCCTGGCTGTGGGTGTAAACGGCGTCGGCAAGACCACCACCCTCGGCAAGCTGGCGCAGCGTTTCAAATCCAGCGGACTGCAACTCATGCTGGCGGCCGGCGATACCTTCCGGGCCGCCGCGGTGGAACAGTTACAGGCCTGGGGTGCACGGCAAAACGTGCCGGTCATCGCCCAGGCGGCCGGCGCCGATCCGGCCGCCGTGGCCCACGATGCCTGGCTGGCAGCCAAGGCCCGAGGCTGCGATGCACTGATCGTGGATACCGCCGGTCGCCTGCACACCCAGGGCAACCTGATGGAAGAACTGAAGAAGATCCGCCGGGTGCTCGCCAAGCTCGATGCCTCAGCGCCGCACGAATGCCTGCTGGTATTGGACGCCGGCACCGGCCAGAATGCCTTGCACCAGATCGAACAATTCCATGCGGCGGTGGGGGTGACGGGACTGGTGATTGCCAAGCTGGACGGCAGCGCCAAAGGCGGTATGGCGATCGCGGCAGCCCAGCGTTTCGGCATCCCGATCCGCTTTATCGGCTTGGGCGAACAGGCCGACGATCTGGAAGAATTCGATGCACAGGCGTTTGCGACTGCTTTGGTGGGAGAATCGCAGGCATGAGGTATTGCAGCTCCAAAGGATTTTTACACCCCTCATCCCCTCCTTCTCCCACAAGGGGAGAAGGGGCAAGAGATCGCTGTTCTTCAATAGACGTCGCAATAAACCACCCTCTCCCCTGGCGGGAGACGACTGCGTGGATGCAGGAGGTCGAGCAACGCAGGGAACGGTTGCCGAGGGTTGGGGTGAGGGGGCTGAGAGAATGCACGGAAGCTTTTGTTTCCCGTGTACTTTATTCCTCCAAGAATGAACCCATCCCAGAAGCGGAACAACGGTGATCCTATTTTCCGAAGTCAGCAAGCGCTATGCGGGTGGCAACGAAGCCCTCTCGGGTGTGAGCTTGAGCATCGAGCGCGGCGAGATGGTGTTCCTCACCGGACCTTCAGGCGCCGGCAAGAGCACCTTGCTTAAGCTGCTGGCCCTGATCGAGCGCCCGAGCCGCGGCCAGATCATCATCAACGGTCAGAACCTCTCCGGCATCCGCCGCCGCCAGATCCCGTATTACCGCCGCAAGGTGGGCGTCATCTTTCAGGACCACAAACTGCTGCATGAGCGCACGGTATTCGACAATGTGGCCATGCCACTCACCATCGCCGGAGTGTTCTACAAGGACATCCCGCGGCGCGTGGGCGCGGCCCTGGAACTGGTGGGACTATTGCACAAGGAGCAAGCGCTGCCAGTGACCCTGTCCACCGGTGAACAGCAGCGCGTCGGGATCGCACGCGCCGTCATTAGCCGTCCGCCGATCCTGATCGCCGACGAGCCTACCGGCAACCTGGATCCGGATCTGTCCTATGAAGTCATGCAATTGTTCCTGCGCCTGAACCAGGTGGGTATCACTGTGCTGGTCGCCAGCCACGATCACAATCTGATCCGACGTCTCGGTCAGCGCTACCTGAGCTTGCGGGCCGGCCGCATGGTGGCGCCCGAACTCCAGGGAGGTCCCGATGCCGAACGCGCGTGAAGACGGCGTGCATGGCGCGCAGCTCAGTCACCACACACTCAGCCAGCGACTCGGTGCCTACTTCCTGCACCATCGGCAGATGTTTCTGGCGGGATTCGTGCGCTTGCGGCGTAACCCGCTGGCCACCTTCATGACCGTAGCGGTCATCGGTATCGCGCTGGCGTTACCCGCCGGTACTTTGCTAATGGTGAAAAATGCCAGGAGCATGAGCGGTGACTGGAAGGGCGCGGCGCGTATCTCGTTGTTCCTGAAACCCGGGCTTAGCGATGCCGTGGTTCAACAGTTAGCCACCAGCGTGCGTGGGCAGCCCGGTGTGGGCGCGGTGCAGATCATCACCGCCAGCCAGTCACTGGCGGATTTCCAGCAACGTTCCGGATTCGGCGATGCCCTGAACCTGTTGGGCAGCAATCCGCTGCCTGCGGTATTGGTGATCCAGCCGATCGATGACTACGCCACGCCCGCGGCGACCCAGCAGTTAGGCAGGACTCTGGGTGCGCTGCCACAGGTGGATCAGGTGCGCATGGACATCCAGTGGCTCGAGCGCCTGCAGGCCATGCTAGACATCCTGCGGCGTGCGGTCATCATCATCGGCCTGCTGCTGGGGCTGGCGGTGGTGTTTATCGTCGGCAACACCATCCGTCTGGAAATCGAGAACCGGCGCGCGGAGATCGAGGTCAGCAAGCTCTTGGGCGCCACCGACCGTTTCATCCGCCGGCCGTTCCTGTATCACGGAACCTGGTATGGCCTGGCTGGCGGGGTACTGGCCTGGTTGTTGGTGGTGACTGCATTGTTGCTCATGGCTGGGCCAGTGGGCCGCCTGGCGAGTCTATATGGCGGCCAGTTCAGCTTGAGTGGTCTGGGCTTTCACGGCAGCCTATGGTTGCTGGCGAGCGGTATCGCCCTGGGCTGGCTGGGCTCTTGGCTGGCCGTGGCCCGGCACTTGCGGGAAATCGAACCATCCTGACAAGTTCTTGAATGCAAAGGTTTTGACCGCTCTTTACCCTGGAACTCTGGAACCCGTTAGCACTCATATACCTAGAGTGCTAAAATACCCTTTAATTTTAGGAGGTCTCCATGGCGCGTACTGCTCTGATGCCCCGCTCACAACAGCTGATTCTGGCCGGCCCCACCGGCAGTCTGAATGCCTATATCCAGGCGGTCAACGCTGTGCCGGTTCTGAGCGCACCGGAAGAGCGTGCCTTGGCCATACGTTTCCGCGAATCCGAGGACCTGGATGCGGCCCGCGAGCTGGTGCTGCATCATCTGCGTTTCGTGGTGCATGTGGCGCGCGGCTATCTGGGCTACGGACTGCCGCTCGGCGACCTCATACAGGAAGGCAACATCGGCTTGATGAAAGCGGTCAAACGTTTCGATCCGGAAGTGGGTGTACGTCTGGTGTCGTTCGCCGTGCATTGGATCAAGGCCGAGATCCACGAATTCATCCTCAAGAACTGGCGCATCGTCAAGGTGGCCACCACCAAATCGCAACGCAAACTGTTCTTCAATTTGCGTAGTTCCAAGAAGCGCCTCGGCTGGATGAACCGCAAGGAAGTGGAAACCATCGCACGGGAATTGAAAGTCTCGCCCGAAGACGTGATGGAGATGGAATCCAGGCTCGCCGGCCAGGACATCACTTTCGACACTACGCCGGAGACCGAAGATGAGGACAGCCGCAGTGTGGCGCCGGTGGCTTACCTGAAAGCGGATGACAACGCGGATCCCGCACAGGCGCTGGAGCGCACTGATTCCGAGACCAAGGGCGAGGCACAGTTGCAGCGCGCGTTGGTGAAACTCGATGACCGCAGCCGCCACATCATGCAGCGGCGTTGGCTGGACGAGAATAAGGCGACCCTGCAGGAACTAGCGAATCACTACGGCGTATCGGCAGAGCGCATCCGCCAGCTGGAAAATAACGCCATCAAGAAACTCGGCGTGCTCATGGCCTAAAAGTTTCGCTCAACCATAAAATACAAACCCGGCAATCTGCCGGGTTTTTTTGTCATCGAATCCAGAACTTATCCCGAAATCCCTGAAGGGCGGGTGAGGGTGTGAACAAAACGCGGTGCTATAGTGTTCGCCGCACCCTCACCCCCGCCCTCGGCAATCGCTCCCTGCGTTGCTCTACCTCCTGCATCCATGCAGTCGTCTCCCGGCGGCAGAGGGGTGCATCGCACTTTGAGATGGATTCCAGGAGAATGTGCCGGTCTTCAACAGCCAACTGCTACGGAAACGGGCGCATGACAAATCAAGAAATTACTTCAGCAAAATGGAGCCGGCCATTGCGGCTATTACACCTGCTGCTGGCCATCGCCGTCACCGCACAGCTGTTTATCGGCAGCTTCATGCGCAGCCCCCATGCCAGCCGGCCGGACAGCTTCGGCTTCGAGTCGCATGAAATCCTCGGTTTCACGATACTCACTCTGCTGCTGCTGCACTGGCTGTGGTCGGCCACTCATCCGCACGAAGGCCTGCACCACTTGTTTCCCTGGTCAAATTCAGGCCTGCGCGCCGTCACCCGGGAATTCAGGCAGGCCATACGCTACCGGCAACTGCCACCTGGCGGACCCGGCACGGACGGGGGTCTGGTAGGTTTTGTCCACGGACTGGGTTTGCTGGCGGTCACCGCCACGGTGTTGGCAGGCACGTCCTTCTATTTATTCCGCATGGCGGGCGCCAGCGCTGACGTCCTGGAAATCATCGAGGATGTCCACGATACATTCGCGGTCATCACCTGGATCTATTGGGGCGGCCATTTAGCCGTGACCCTGCTCCACAGCCTGTTGCACCATCCGACCTTCATACGGATGTTCAGCCTGCGCGAGTGGCGGTCTATGTGAGCGTGCGGTTACGGCTGTTTAACGCCCCGGCCGCGATCAACCGTGACCCAATGGGTGCCATCGCGCGATACCTGGATCTCGACATCCACTTGCTGAGGTGAGTTATAGCGGTAGGTGATACGCTCACTGATCTTCTTGCCATGCTCCTTATCTTGTCCGTATTCGGTCCAGGTATCGCCGGCGACGGTCATCTTAGAGATGAATGGCCTGGAGCCCGTCAGACTGTCAGCAAATAACTCATAATGCCAGTAGCCGTGGTCCTTTTTGTTATAGGTATCCACCACCAAAGAACCGACGGATTCGCCGGACCATATGTTGTTGAAGCTGCACAGCAAGAAAACCTGATTGTCGGACCAGCGGCAATCTTCATCCCAGGTCCAGGTACCGGCCTTGCCGAAGGCCGTTTCCAGGGTCTGGCCGTGAAACTCCCAGTGCCCCACGAAGATATTCAGTTTCTGAAGTTCTAGTGAAAGTGTCCGGCTATCAGCCGCCATTGCGATACCGGCTACAGAAGACATGATGAGCACTGCGATTACCAAGATGTATTGCATGTGGGTTCCTTTGTCTTTGAACATTCTAGCGTTGCGTTTCAATTCATATCCAATAATTTGAGCTTGCGTATACCCAAATAGATCGGGTAACTGATGAGCAGACACGCCAGTGCGGTCAAGGTGTGTCGCTTGTCGCTAATTACCACGCCCGCAAGAAACACCACACCGATCAGTATTGCCAGCAGCGTAGTCCAAGGATAGCCCCAGGCTTGATAGGGTCGCGGAGTCCCGGGCTCGTTGCGGCGCAAAACTATCAGGGAGATGTACATCAGCAAGTAATTCACCACCATGAATATCGCGACTACACCCAGCACCGCGTTGAAGGTACCGGAAAGCATGAAGGCACAGGCCACTCCGGTGCCCAGCAGCATGCCCACAGTCGGGGTACCACCACGATTCACTGTGGTTGCCTGCCGCAGGAACAGCCCATTACGCCCCATGGCCAACAGCAAGCGCGCCGAGATCAACACCTGCGAATTGATGGTACCCAGCAGGGAAATCATGACGATGACCGTGATGATCAGATTGCCGCGTGCACCGAACAGCGCCTCGGCTACCAGGCCGCCGACGAACGGTGCATGTGCCATCCGGGAAATCGGCAACACCCACAGAAACGCCAGGTTGAGCAACAGATATACCGCGATGATCGTAAACACACTGCGGAAGATGGCCCGCGGAATATCGCGGCCCGGAGCCCGCAGTTCTTCGCCGAAAAAGCACACGTAAAAATAGCCGTTATAGGTGAAGATGATGCCCTGCATGGCCAGAATCAGAGCAACCAGGAGCGCCAACGCCTGCGGCACCGCGAGGCTGGGAGCAACGGTAGCGGGTGTATGCGACATGGCGAATGCGGCGATGATCAAAGCCGTGAAGGCCAGCACCTTTATCAGCGTGACGATGGTCTGGATATAGCCGCCCCAGCGCACACCTTGCCATTGCAATGTCACCAGCACTAACAGCACTGTAAACGCGACAGCGAGCGCATGGCCCGACAGTGCCGGTAACAGCACCGGCATATATTCGCCGATGAGCAGCGACAAGGCCGCCTGTACGGCGCAAACCTGGATCCAGTACGTATAGCCGACAAAGAAGCCGGCATAGTCGCCCAGGGCCCGGCGTGCAAATACATACGGGCCGCCGGCGCGGGGCAGCATGGCGCCGAGCTCGGAGAACACCGTAGCCCCCAGCAATGCGTTGAGCGCACCGAACACCCACACCGACATAAATAGCAGTGGCGTCGGCAACAACTCGGCAATGTCCCCCGGCGTACGTAGGATGCCGCCACCAATAGTCGTACCGATGCCGATGGCCAGACCGAATGCCATGCCGAGGACGCGCAGCAGATGACCTTTTGGTGCATCGGCAGGTGCTTTGAAGTCGGTAAATCTCATGTCGATCCCTCTTTAATTTGGAATCGACCGCATAATGTTTCAGTCCATTTCGGCAGTGGCATACACCGACGCCAACGGGAAGTTATGGTGGCGCTTCAGGCGCGCCATGAAGCTTAAAGGCTCATCAACCATGGTATCCCCAGCCGTTAGAACTGCGCCTCACTATACGAGCAGCCGTTGGCAGGAACAACCAGAGAGGTAAGAAATCGCGGCCGAGACGGCCGCTCCTACACTGATAGGCTCAGGCTGAAATCATGTGCATGAGCAGTGGTACGTAATGATCCACCAGCAGCAGTATGAAAATAGCCGTGAGATAGACGATGGAATAGCGGAAGGTGCGCATGGGCAAGCTGGGATTTTTGCTGAAACGCAGGGCGAAGGCGTACACCAGGAAAATCCCGCCAAATATCAATGCACCGGTGAGATACAACAAACCGCTCATGCCGATGAGGTAGGGCAGTATGCTTACCGCCACCAGTAGCAATGTGTAGAGGATTATTTGCACCACTGTATAAGAAACGCCGTGGGTGACCGGCAACATCGGTATGCCGGCCTTGGCGTAATCCTCACGCCGGTGGATGGCCAGCGACCAGAAATGTGGTGGTGTCCACACGAAGATAATCAGGCACAGCAGCAATGTGCCGGGGGCCACGTGGTTGGTTACCGCAGTCCAGCCCAGTATCGGCGGGGCAGCGCCGGCGAGTCCGCCAATTACTATGTTCTGCGGTGAGGCACGCTTCAGGAATCCAGTGTAGATGATGGCGTAGCCAATAAGTGAAGCGAAGGTGAGTGCGGCAGTGAGCCAATTTACAAATATCAACAGCACCAGCATGGACAGCGTGCCGATGATCGACGCATAGATAATTACCTGGCGCTCAGTCACATGACCCTGGGGCAACGGCCGGTGCCGGGTGCGGAACATGGCGGCATCCGCACGCCGGTCCAGCAGATGGTTAATTGCTGAAGCACAAGATGCAGCCAAGCCGATGCCGATGGTACCGAAAATGAATTGCCTGAGCGGCAGTATGCCGGGCACCGCCAGAAACATGCCGACGATGGCGGTGAACACGATGAGCAGCACGATGCGAGGTTTACCGAGTTCATAGAAATCCCACCAGCTGGCCTGCCCAGACTGGGTGAGTAAAGTCTCTTGTAAACGCGTGTTCATGAATGAGATTCCGGCCGAGCCCATACCGCCCAATTCAAGCTAACGATGGTTGCCAGCAGCAATGCGGCTACCCCTGTATGCGCGACCGTGAGCGCCAGGGGTAGCGCCAAGTGCACCATACCGATGCCGATGCCCACCTGGCAAATCACCAACGCGCCTGCGAGTGCGCCCAGCCATTTGATTCCAGGATTGTGGCCCTTGAACAGGCATAGCATTGCGGTCGCAAGCACCATGATTGAAGTCACCAACGCCCCCAGGCGATGTGTCACCTGGATGGCGGCCCGGGCTGGTTCGCCCAGTATGCCACCTTGGTAATCGATGCCGAGTGCGTGCCAAGTGAAAGCAGCGCGAAAATCCATCGGCGGCCACCAGTGTGCCTGACAGGTGGGAAAATCCGGACAGGCGATACCGGCATAATTGCTACTGGTCCAGCCGCCGAGCGCAATCTGACAGACCAGTGCCACCAGCGCCAGGCCCACCATCCAATGCAGGGTATTGGATGTGTCACCGGTTCGCAGATAGCCGCCGGTCTGCAACACCAGCAAAACCAATAGTGCGAACGTGACATAGCCGCCCAGCAGATGGCCCATGACTACGGGCGGGAATAGCAACAGTGTCACAGTCCACATACCGAGCAACGCTTGAAAGATGACGGTCAACAACGCCAGTGATGGCAATAGCACCGGCTGAGCAGCACGCCTTCGCCGCCACCAGGCGATCACGGTCAGGATCAGCACCAGCACTGCGATGCTGCCGGCGAAATAGCGGTGGATCATCTCCTTCCAGGCGCGTCCTGCTTGCAAAGGACGGCCGGCATAATGTGCATCTACTGCAGCAATAGCCTGTCGGCTGTCGGGTACGCTGATGTGACCATAGCAACCCGGCCAATCGGGGCAGCCCAGCCCCGCCTGTGAGAGCCGCACGTAGGCGCCCAGCACGATCACTACCAGCGCCAGAAACGCAGCCAGCATTGCCAGATATAAATAGCCGTTGCGCTGCACCGCTTACATGCCCCCGCCCTGCCCCAAGAGATGCTGCAGATCTTTGAGCAAACCCTCGGGATTTCCGGAGATGGAATAGCGCATGAGGTAAAAGCCGCGTGCATCCACCAGGTAGATGTACTTGCCGATATCCGGCGAGTATCTGCCGTCAATGCTGAACTGTTGGACGAATTTCCTGCCTGCCGGGCCGGATATATCGGCTATGGTAACGTCCACCTGCTCGCGCAACAGTTTGCCGGGATTCTGCGGAGCACCTTCCACCAGATACAGGCGCTGCACCGCTTCGATCTTCTGGCCCATGGCATAGCGCACCTGGCGCGTAAGATACAAGGCCTCCTCGCAATCCGCATTGCAGGCTGCCGCACTCATATAAACAAGGGTGTAATGGTTCTTGAAAAAATCCGGCGCCAGACTCTTGCCGGTCAAGGGCAGTGGCAAGGGCATGGTAATCAAAGCACGCGCCGGCTTTATGAACTCGCCATGCTGGTTGGTGCCGAAATTGAAGTGGTTGATATTCAGGTACAGGATCCAGGCGATGATGATCGGGCACAAAAAGGTCGCGGCTAGTACCGTGAATATTATCCAGGTTCTTTTGCGGCGCACCGCTGGCTGTACTTGTCCAGTGATATCACTCATGTTTAATCCGTTTACTGTTCACCACGATCCAGATGATGAGCAGCGCCAATGCCAGTGCAAACCATTGCAGTGCGTAAGCATCATGGCGCACCGGCGGAAAACCGACATTGGGCTGCCAGTCGCGCATGAAACCGTCCGTCTGGCTGGCGTCCAGCAGCAGCACTGGTTTGAGCAGTTTGCTCCCATACAGTTCCAGCAGGTTTTGATGACTGGGAAATAGCATCAGCTTTGGCCAGCCGGCGGGCGCGGTGGTCTTGCCCAGACGGATACCCGGTACCGGCAGTATGCCCAATACACCGCTGACGCTGCGATTACCGGAATCCACGTGCACCTCCGGCAGAGTCTTCACCCCCGGTTTGCGGGTGATGAAGCCGCGGTTGACCAGCAGGATCTGCTGCCCGGGTCCCAGCATCAGGGGCGTGAGCACCTGATAGCCGACCTGCTCACCTTCCTGCATGTCATCCAGCAGCAGCTGGTGGGCGCTGTCATAACGTCCCTGCACCACTACATGCCGGTAACGCCCGAGTGCATCGAATCCGCCGGTGTCCAGCGCCTGGTTAACCGAGACCGGTGGTAACACGCCGGCTTGCTGATATTCCGCCAGCAGGGCACGCTTGTAATCAGCGCGCCGCAACTGCCATAGGCCGAGCTGCACCAGAATCATCAGCAGCACCAGTGTCAACAGTGTCGGCCACAAGCCCGGATCGAACTGCCATTTGCCTACGCGCATGACTGCATGCTAACTTGCCACGAGTATTCTCATAATCACGGCCGTGACGCCTTGCATGTTCTCTGAAATTGTTATCCTCGTCATTTTATGCGCCATCATCGTGAGCCTGTTCTCGGGCATGTATTATCTGCTGCGCGACCGCGGCCAGTCGACACGCATGGTCAAGGCGTTGACTGTGCGCATCACCCTATCACTCATCCTGTTCGCGCTGCTGATGCTCGGTTACTGGGCCGGCTGGCTGCATCCGCACGGTCTATTGCCACCGCGGCATTGATACAGAATCCGGCATCGGCAGAAAACAAGAAGCGCTGCCGCGGCAGCGCTTGCTTTTTATCAGTCGATGCAGCTCTGTATCAAAGCCAGTACACGAAGATGAACAGCCCCAGCCACACCACGTCCACGAAATGCCAGTACCAAGAGACTGCCTCGAACGCGAAGTGGTGTTGGGGGGTGAAATGCCCCTTGAGGGAGCGCAACAGAATTACCGTCAGCATGATCGCACCGATGGTCACGTGCAGGCCGTGGAATCCGGTGAGCATGAAGAACGTGGAACCATAGATGCCGCTACCCAGCGTCAGGTTCTGTTTGGTATAGGCCTCGATGTACTCGTGGGCCTGCAGCGCCACAAACGAGAACCCCAGGATGATAGTAAACAGCAGAAACCAGCAGAGTTTCTTGCGATTGCCTTCCTTCAGACCCCAGTGGGCGATGGTCACCGTCAGACCGCTCGACAGCAGTATCAGGGTATTGAGTGCTGCGATACCGGCCGCGGACATGCCTTGGAATGTACCGCCTACATTACCCGGGCCGTTGCTGGGCCAAACGGGCTCGTAGCCCTTCCATAGCAGCAGATTGGTAAACAGGTTGTTGCTGCCGCCCGCCAGCCAGTTCTCCACGAATACCCGCGCGAAAAACAGCGCGCCAAAAAAGGCACCGAAGAACATTACTTCGGAGAAGATGAAGAAAGTCATGCCCCAGCGGAAGGAGCGGTCCACTTGCTCGTTGTAGGTGCCGCTGAGACTCTCGCGGATAACAGTGCCGAACCAGCCGAACATCATCAGCAAAATAATAATCATCCCCAGCAGGCACAGATAACCGCCGAAGACCAAACCTTCAAGCCACAAGGCCCCGCCCACTGCAGTAGTAAAAAGGCCCACAGTGCCTATGATGGGCCAGTGTGTGCCATGCGGGATGTAGTAATGATTAGCGGTGTGTGCCTCTGCTGACATATTTTTCTCCCGTTATCTCTTAAATCACACTGATGTATGGACCAGGGATCCCGCAGGTTGTATCACCGATGATGCGCCCAGCGCATATAAACAATAAATCCCACATAAAACCCGATGGCCACCAAGGCGGTGATGATGGCGGTACGCACAGCCCGATGCCGGCGTTTTTCCTGTGCATCAAGCGCCGATTTGCTCATAACCGCTAATGGCGATTGTCACCCTAAATTACCTTGATAAGGATGCGTCCAAATAAGCTTCGGCGCCGGTGGCTCGGTAAAACTGTGATAGGGCGGCGGCGAAGGCAATGTCCATTCAAGGCCATGAGCGCCATCCCAAACTTTGGCTTCAGCCTTTTTGCCCCCACGTATGCATTGAATGACCACATACACGAACAGTAATTGAGAAATTCCGAAGACGAATCCGCCGACAGAGACGATCTGGTTCAAATCAGTGAACTGCAGGGGATAGTCCGGAAGACGGCGGTTCATGCCGGCGAGACCCAGGAAGTGCATGGGGAAATACAGCACGTTGGAGGAGATGGCTGTCAGCCAGAAATGCCATTTGCCCAAAGTCTCGTTATACATGTGGCCGGTCCATTTCGGCAGCCAGTAATACACTGCGCCCATGATGCCGAAAGCTGAGCCGGTTACCAGCACGTAATGAAAATGCGCCACCACAAAGTAGGTGTCGTGGTATTGCCAGTCGGCCGGCACCAGCGCCAGCATCACGCCTGAAAAACCACCGATGGTAAACAGGAATACGAAGGCGATGGCAAACAGCATGGGCGTCTCGAACGAGAGTGAACCACGCCACATGGTGGCTACCCAATTGAAAACTTTCACACCGGTGGGCACCGCGATTAGCATGGTTGAAAACATGAAGAACAAGTCTGCTGACAATGGCATGCCTACCGTGAACATGTGGTGGGCCCAGACGATGAATGACAGAAATGCGATGGAGGCAACGGCATAGACCATGGAGGTGTAACCAAACAACGGTTTGCGGGAGAACGTCGGGATGATCTCCGAAATTACGCCGAAGGCCGGCAGAACCATAATGTAAACTTCGGGGTGACCGAAGAACCAGAACACATGTTGGAAAAGCACCGGATCGCCGCCACCGGCCGCGTTAAAGAAACTGGTGCCAAAGTATTTGTCCATGAGTTCCATGGTCACTGCACCTGCTAACACCGGCATTGCAGCAATGAGCAGATAAGCGGTTATCAGCCAGCACCACACGAACAGCGGCATCTTCATAAGCGCCATGCCCGGGGCGCGCAAATTCAGGATGGTGGCGATGATGTTGATGGCGCCAAGCACGGAAGAGATGCCCAGCAGATGTATGGCGAAAATAGTGAACGGGAAAGCCATGCCGGTCTGCAGCATCAAGGGCGCATAGATGGTCCAGCCACTTGCGGGAGCGCCTCCCGGCATAAAGAGGGTAGACAGCAATAGGATAAAGGCAAACGGCAGTATCCAGAAACTCCAGTTGTTCATGCGCGGCAGCGCCATATCGGGCGCACCGATCATCATCGGTATCATCCAGTTGGCCAGCCCCACCAACGCCGGCATGATGGCGCCGAAAATCATCACCAGACCGTGCAGCGTGGCCATCTGGTTAAAAAACTCCGGATCCATCAACTGCATGCCGGGCTCGAACAGTTCGGCACGGATCAGCATGGCGAAGGCGCCGCCCACGAAGAACATCAGCAGGCTGAAACACAGGTACAGCGTGCCGATATCCTTGTGATTGGTGGTAGTAATCCAGCGCCAGATACCACTCGGATGCTCGGCGTGGTGTTCGTGGGCGACGGCGGTATAGCTCATGTTCGGTTCCTCGATTAAAACTCAGCGTGCAGCCTTGATCTGGGCGGGCTGCACTACATCACCCTTATGATTACCGAAGGCATTGCGCTCATAAGTGATCACAGCAGCAAGATCAGCATCGTTCAGGACTTTGCCCCAGGCCGGCATAATGCCTTTGCCGTGCAATACCAGACTGATATGCGCAGCCACTGGACCATTCGGGATCGGGCCACCGGCAATGGCCGGTGCGCCGATTTCCGGGTTGCCCTTACCGTTGGTCATATGGCAGGCGGCACAGTTGGTATCAAACACCTGTTTGCCACGCGCCATGGCCTCTGCCAAGGTCAGAGTTTTTTCTATACCCGCCATCTTTTGGACAGATGGCTCGGCGACAGTCGTAGGGCTTTGTGCTTGAGCTGTTGGCGCTGCAGCTGGCAGCACCGAGGCAGTCGGCTGCAGCTGGGCGGACGTATTTGTATTGATATTGAGTACCGCCGGTGCGTACACCACCGGACTGCCGGTTTGTTCAGATTGCATTGACGCCGGGTCGATGTAAGCGCCGTTGCCGGTCTTCATGGCTGCGATCCATTTCTGGTAATCGTCCCGGTTTTCAGCCACCACTACGATGGGCATGAAGGCGTGCCCACGGCCGCACAATTGTGAACATGACCCGCGATAGGTACCAGGCTGATCCACCTTGATCCAGACCTGGTTCACAAAACCAGGGATGGCATCCATTTTGACGCCAAAATCCGGAACCCACCAGGAGTGAATCACATCATTCGAAGTAATCAATAGGCGAATCTTCGTATCAGTGGGCACTACCATTGGATGATCCACGTCGCGCAGATAATGTGGAATGCTCTCTGGATTGATCCCGGAATCCAGTTGGCGGGCTGCGTTGCTATCAGCGGCCAAGGTGCTGAAATAACTGAAGCCGTCCTGCAGATAATCATATTGCCACTTCCACTGATAACCCTCGATCTTGATGCTCATATCCGAATCGCTGGTGTCGGTCATTTTCACCAGGATTTTGGCCGAAGGTATCGCGAGCGCGATCAGAATGATGAAGGGAATTATGGTCCAAATTACTTCCAGCACGGTATTATCATGGAACTGTGCGGCTTGATGACCGGCGGCTTTGCGGTGCCAGATAATCGAAACGATCATCAGACCGAAGACCACGATGCCAATACCCACACACACCCAGAAGGCGTACATGTGCAAACCGTAGACAGCCTGGCCGATGGGCGTGACGCCCATCGGCATGTTCAAATCCACAGCCAGAGCCGTTCCGGAAATAAACGCCAGCATCGCGGCAACCAGCACGCGCAAGGCAAAGTTGAGATTTTTTAAAAGCATGCGTTTATGACTCCAGCTGGGATCCAGATAACCTGTGGCAACTTCAGATTGATACAGTTTTTCCCAATGGCCCGATCAGTTCCGCGAGCCGCAGTTTAAGTGTGTCACGCCCTGCTTCCGTCAGGCAACGACCGATTTCGCACTGTCGGCCATGGGAGCGTATAAACAGCCGCCATGAATGCAGTCGTGTTGCCGGTTCGCTTACCACCAATTGCGCCCAGTAGCGATTGAACTCCCGGTGCACTACATGCTGACCCTGACGCTTGTCTATCAGCACATGCGCGCCATCCACGGTAATCACCTCGCCATATTGTCCGTGCTGCCAGCATAGGTAGAGACACAAGCCCAGCAGCAGCATCTCGACAATGGTGTATGCCAGTACTGGCCAGAATCCCGCCAGCGCAAACCACATGCCCAGTGCCAGAGTCACGGCCACGGTGCTGGCATAAAAGAGCCAAAAACCCCCAATACTCAGCGATCGATTCGGCACGATCACTATACGATGCAGGGCGGCATCGGGCTTGACGGCCGGCATGGTCGCAGTCACCTCGCAACTGCCAGCTGCACAATTATTATCCATATAGGACCGCCGGCGCTTGATTATGCAACACCCGGTCTGTGGTTTGAAGCCGCGGAAAACTGGCGAAGTATGCTACTGCAAGCACCTATAGTGTGCAACGGAGTCCGAGGATTCTGCGGGTAATTCTTCAGAATTGGCTGCGCGGAGCTGCATGGCGTCGGCGACATCGCCCAGGTGGACTCCCGTACATCTCGGCGGCCTTGTGTCCGTGATTCGGTGTGTCATTCTGCCTGGGCAGCGTTCAGGATCCTGAGGATGCTCGCCGCATCCAGTTCGTCTGCCAGTGTTTCGCGGTTTAGCGTAGGCTGCCAGGCGATATTCCCCAATAGCGGCGCTGGCAGCACGCGTTTCAGGGTTGCGAGATTCCCCGAGCGGCGTTCGAAATCAGGATCGATCGCGTTCGCCACCCAGCCGGCGAGTCTCAGACCGTCCTCACGGATGGCGCGGGCGCTAAGCTGCGCGTGATTAAGACAACCCAGACGCAACCCCACCACCAGGATCACCGGCAAGCCCAAAGCCCGGGCCAGATCCGGTAACTGCAGACCATCGGCCAACGGCACCTGCCAGCCGCCCACCCCTTCCACCACCAACGCATCGGCGTCACTGCACAGCCGCTGACAGGCCGCGAGTATCCGCGGCAGTTCAATGGTCACCCCGGCTTCAGCTGCGGCCAGGTGCGGCGCGATGGCGGGAGTAAACACATAAGGATTCACATCTTCATAGGGCGGCGATGTGGTCGATGCGGCTTGCAACTCCATGGCATCCGCATTGCGCAATCCTGTGGTGGTCTGCGAGGCGCCGCTGGCCACCGGTTTCATGCCGACAGCCTGCAGGCCGGTGGCCGCGATGACGCGCAACAGACTCGTGGCCACCAGCGTCTTGCCCACGCCGGTGTCGGTGGCGGTGATGAAGAAACCGCGCATTCAGATACCGCCAGCCGTTGGTTGCCGGCCGCCCAAGGCGGTTTGGATTTCATCCGGCGTCAACATGTCGGCAGGAATATAGGCAGGTGTCCAGGCCGTGCCGTACACCACTTCATAGGTGGCCGGCACACGTCCATCGTGGCGGAATCGTTCGTAAGCCTGCGCGAGTTGCTGCATGCGCTCGCGTCCGTACAAGCCGCGGGCCCGGCCGTGGGTGACGTTATGCGCGCCGATGCTTTTCAGATCGCGCATCAATGCATGTACGTCCGTGTAAGTGAGCGTCATATGCTCCACATCCATCACCGGTTCCACGAAACCGGCGCGCAGCAGCACATCACCGATGTCATGCATATCGATGAAGCGATTCACATGATTGAAACCATCAACCGCTTGCCAGGCGCTGCGTAATTCCTTGAGGGTGTCTGGACCAAAGGTGCTGAACAGCAGCAGCGCATGTGGATGCAGCACGCGCCGCAGTTCCCTGAATACTCGCTCCGGATCATCACACCATTGCAGCATCAAGTTGCTGTAGGCCAGATCAAAACTGGTGGCCGCGAACGGTAGGTGCGCAGCATCGGCGCACACCAACGGTTTTCGGCTGAACCAGCCATGGGCGCGGCGGCCGGCAAGCAGCATGTTCATGGCCAGATCTGCGCCGCATACCTGCGCCGCGGGATAACGTTTGGCTAACGCCCGCATCTGACCACCGGTGCCACAGCCTACATCCAGGATGCGCGCGGGTATGAGCGTGGTTAGTTCCAGCCGCTCCCGCAGGCGCGTACCGATTTCTCGTTGCAGGACTGCGGCCACGTCATAACCACGGGCGGCTCGCTCGAAGGATGCCCGCAGCTGGCGATGATCCAGCGAGAACTCATCCTGATGGTGGCTGTCGTTCATGTTCGTTGGTCACCGAGCGCAGACATAGGCGGATGATCGCCGGCCTGCACGCTCCGGACTGCCGGAAGTTTCTGCAGAAACTGCTGTAATGCGAACAGGAATTCCACCGGACGGGACAGAAATGGCGCATGCGCTGCTTGGGGAAAGACCACGAATTGTGCGCCCTGCACAACGGCCGCCATGAATTCGCCCGCCTGCACCGGTATCAGCCGGTCGTAGCCGCCCGTGATGACCAATGTCGGTATATGAATGTGTGGCAATTCGGCGCGCACATCACTGTCGCGCAACAACTTCAGGCCGCGTTCCAGATCCGTGGCTGATGGCTGGCCAATCGATAGCAGTACTGTGCGCAGCTGCCGCAGCGTCGCCTGAGCTGCCGAATCACCACGCATCTGCAGGGTCAGAAACCGTTGCACGGTTTTTTGGTGATCGTCCCGCAGCTCTGTAACCATTGCCTGTAATTGTTCCAGCGGCATGGCCTGTGGCCAATCGGCAGCGGTTATAAAGCGTGGCGTGGTGCTTACCAGCACCAGGGCACGTAAGCGCCCCGGAAAATCCACAGCCGCGCGCAAGCATGCCAGGCCACCCAGTGACCATCCCAGCCACGCGGCATTCTGCGGCGCGACTTCCAGGAGCATATGTGCCAGCTCCATGAGTGTCGTTGGCATCGATAGCTCGTGGCTGCGACCATGCCCCGGTAAATCCACCCGGGTGACGCGATAGCTGCGCGTCAGTTCCGGCACAAGGCTGCCCCATACACCGCTGTGCAGGCACCAACCATGCACCAGAAATAAATCCGGGCCGTAGCCGGTGGTTTCAGTGTGCAGTTTCAACGACATAAACCCCGGCGCGGTGCGCAATAGTCAACGGTTCAACTCGGTCAACACGACTGTCAATGCCTCCAGCAGTCGGTCAATGTGTTCCCCGCTGTGAGCCGCGGACAGCGTGATGCGCAGGCGCGCACTGCCGGCAGGCACGGTGGGCGGGCGGATCGCCAGCGCCAGCATGCCGCGCTCACGCAGATGTTCGGAGACCGTCACTGCCAGTTGCGGCGCACCCAGCAGCAGCGGCTGGATGGCAGTCATGGAATCCAGCATCGGCAGGCCCAGTTGGCTGGCGCCGCTGCGGAATCGTTGGATCAGTCGCTTGAGATGCTCGCGCCGCCAGTCTTCGGTTTGCACCAGCTTGAGCGCCGCGCGCCCGGCCTCGGCCAAGCAGGCGGGCATCGCGGTCGTATAGATGTAGGTGCGCGCGTGCTGGATGAGAGTTTCCACCAGCGATTCACTGCCGGCTACGAATGCACCGAAGCTGCCCAAAGCCTTGCCGAGCGTAGCCATATATATGGGTACCTCTTGCTGCCCCAGGCCAAAATGTTCAAGGCTGCCACGGCCGTGTTGGCCAAGTACACCGAATGCGTGGGCATCATCGACCATTAGAAACGCGCCCGACGCTGCGCACGCTTGCGCCAAATCCGGCAGCGGCGCTATGTCGCCGTCCATGCTGAACACGCCATCGGTCATGACCAGCGTGCGTCCAGCGGGCTGGATTTTTTGCCACTCGGATGTGTCCGTGCGCGCGTGCGGATATCGGTGGAAGCGCGCGCCGCTGAGTACACATGCATCCAGCAGCGAGGCGTGATCCAAACGATCGCATAACACCCGGTCGCCGCGGCCCAGCAGTGCGCCGGCCACACCCAGATTCGCCGTGTACCCAGTCGAGAACAGCAAGGCCCGTGGTCGTCGTGTGAACTCAGCGAGCTCGGCTTCGAGTGCCGCGTGCGCACGGCTATGGCCGGTGATTAGATGGGAAGCGCCGCTGCCGGTGCCATATTCATCGAGCGCACGGCCCGCCGCCCTGCGCAAAGCCGGATGCCCGGCGAGTCCCAGGTAATCGTTGCTGGAGAAATTTAGACAACGCCGGCCGTCGATTTGGATCTCTGCGCCCTGAGGTCCATCGACCACGCGCCGCGAGCGGTACAGCGATCGGGCTCTCAGCGCTTGCAGATCAGGGCTGAGCAAATCATCAAGACGTTGCGCGGCGTTGCTCATGCTGATCCGCAGCGCCGGCTCCAGGCTTGCGGCCGGCCGCATCGGAAGACGCTTCCGCGTGGATGCCGAGACGTGCGAATAACCGCCGGTCTGCATCCTGTTCCGGGTTTTCGGTGGTCAGAAGCTTTTCACCATAGAAGATGGAATTGGCACCGGCGAAAAACGCCAGTGCCTGCATCTCGTCGTGCATCTGCGCACGACCTGCTGACAGGCGCACGTGCGCCTTGGGCATGAGGATACGGGCCACGGCGATGACGCGGATGAAGTCGAAAGGATCCACGGCCGCGCTGCCGTGCAGTGGCGTGCCTTCCACCTGCACCAGCTGGTTGATGGGCACGCTCTCTGGATGCTTCGGCAAGGTCGCCAGTGTGTGCAGCATGGCGGCGTGATCGCTGCGGCTCTCACCCATGCCGATGATACCGCCGCAGCATACATGCATGCCGGCGGCGCGCACATGCTGCAATGTGTCCAGGCGGTCCTGAAAGCAGCGGGTGGTGATGATCTCGCGGTAATAGTTTTCCGAGGTATCAATATTGTGGTTGTAGTAATCCAGTCCGGCATCTGCCAGCCGCTGCGCCTGCTTGGCTGTGAGCATGCCGAGCGTGGCGCAGGTCTCCATGTCGAGCGCACGTACTGCACGGATCATGTCGATGATCTTGTCCAGGTCCTTATCCTTTGGGCTGCGATAGGCCGCACCCATGCAGAAGCGCGTGGCGCCGTTATCCTTGGCGAGCTTCGCCTGGCTGATCACATCCGCCACAGGCATGAGTTTTTCGGACTTGAGGCTGGTGTGGTATCGGGCGCTCTGCGGACAGTATTTGCAGTCTTCCGGGCACGACCCCGTCTTGATGGACAAGAGCGTGGAGATCTGCACCGCGTTGGGGTCGAAATAGCAGCGGTGCAGATTATGGGCCTGATACAACAGATCATTGAAGGGTTGCGACATAAGCGCCTGGACTTCTGACAGTGTCCAGTCATGGCGGATGTCCGAAGCAGTGTTGCTGTTCAAAGAATGCATGGTGAGCACCGCGTAAGCATGGCATCATGCTGTGATGATCCCGTAAGCCTGGACGCAGTGTATCGGGATAAAGAAGGCTGTCAACCCGGAGATCTAGGGATGGTTTACGGTTGGCTGAAACGCCTGGGTAGCCTGCTATACCCACCTTTTTGCCTGCTTTGCGGAAGGCGCAGCCGTTCACAGTGGGAATTGTGTGCCGCCTGTACCCGGGATCTGTGCTGGAATCGACATTTCTGCAGACTGTGTGCTGCGCCCATGCCGTTCGGGGTCGGCGTACAGCGTTGTGGTGATTGTCTTAGATCTCCGCCGCCGTGGGATGGGGCCATCAGCCCCTTGCTGTATACCTGGCCGCTGGATCACTTGCTGCAACGTTTCAAATTCAGCGGCGATCTGGCCACCGGCCGGGTGTTGGGTGAACTGCTGGCGGCGTATCTGGCAGCCGGTAACATCATGAAGCCGGATTTACTTTTACCCGTGCCCTTGCACGTTGCACGTCTGCGTAGTCGCGGTTTCAACCAAGCGTTGGAACTCGCGCGACCGGTTGCCCGGCGCTTGCGGCTTTGCATCGCCGATGACCGTGTATGCGTCCGTGTTAAGAATACGGCAGTACAATCCGAGCTCGATGCTGTAGCACGCCGCCGCAACCTGCGTGCGGCTTTCGAAATCGGCCATTCGCTAATCGGCGCGCATATCGCCGTCCTGGACGACGTCCTGACTACCGGCGCCACCGCCTCCGCCCTGGCTTCGACTCTCAGACAGGCCGGAGCCGCCAAGGTACAGGTCTGGTGTTTGGCACGCGCCGCGCGTGCAGCCTGATTTTCAAGCGTGAATGCCGCTGGCGCGGTGATTGTCAAAAGCGTGCGCCACGTACCATACTGGTCCGTTTGCTGCGTGGCTATATGCAGTCGGTGCTTCGCCGTCTCATTAATGACAACGGCATATACACAGGAACGACGTGGTCGAACCTCAAAATCAAATAAAAGTAAATACCGCGGATCTCGAGACCGGCATGTATGTGGCGCGTCTTGACCGGCCGTGGACTGATACCCCGTTCCTGTTCCAGGGTTTCTTTATCCGCAATCAGGAAGACATCGAAGAGCTGAAGCATCACTGCCGATATGTATATGTGGATTTCGAGCAGAGCCACAAGGAAAACACCCGCACCAAAACCGGCGTCAGACGTGAAAACCGCACCATCACCCAGATCACCAGCCTGCACTATGCCAAACCCCATGCTCCGGCCAGCAACCGCAATCGCACCGTATACGCCACAACCCAGCCAGTGGAAAAGGAACTGCCGGTTGCCAAGGCGATTTATACCGAGGCCAACAAGGCTGTCGAGGATCTGATAACCAAACTCCAGACGGACGGACGGCTGGACGTGCAGATCGCCAAGGAGACTGTCGAACCCATGGTGGAAAGTGTGCTGCGTAATCCGGATGCCATGATCTGGCTAGCACGCATGAAGAAATATGATTCCTACATGTATCACCACTCGGTGAGCACATCCATCTGGGGGATTACCTTCGGACGCCACCTGGGCCTGGACAAATCTGCACTGCATGAAATCGGTTTGGGCTGCATGCTATTCGATGTGGGCAAGACCAAACTTCCGCATACCCTGCTGACCAAGGCGGAGAAACTCACGGAAGTTGAATGGCATGTTATGCGCAATCATGTGGATTACAGCATCAACCTGCTGGAGGGCGCGGGCGGCATCACCGAGCGGATTATATCCATGGTGCGCAGTCATCATGAGCGCCATGATGGCAGCGGTTACCCGGATAAGCTCAAGGAAAACCAGATACCGACTTTAGCCAAGATCGCCGGCATGGTGGATTGCTACGACGCCATCACCAGTTCGCGCCCCTATAGCAAACTACGCTCGCCTTACGAGGCGGTGCGTGAAATCTACAGTTGGCGCGGCACGCTGTTTCAGTCTGAGGTGGTCGAACAGTTCATGCAGGTGGTGGGCGTCTTCCCCACCGGTTCCCTGGTGGAACTTAACACCGGCGCCGTAGCCATCGTGATCGCACAGAACGATTCGCGCCGGCTCAAACCTCGCGTCATGCTTATACTCGATGAAAACAAAAAACGGCTACCGCAGTTCAACACAGTCGATCTGCTGTTCGATACCCATTTGAAAGGAACTGAGGAATTGTGGATAGAGAAATGCCTGGAGCTCGGCGCCTATGGTATCGACCCCCAGGAACTGTATCTGTGAATTTTTCCATGGCTGGATCCTGAATGTCAGACAAAATCCTTTCATTGCGTTCTAATCGGCCATCGCTGATACGCCATCTGGAGAGCTATATCCGGCGCGCTCACATGCAAGGCGCTCAACTGGCATTGCTGGTGGTCCAGGTGAAACGCGGTCAGGAATTCGGTGCGTTGTTCGGTCATCGAAGCATCGAGGAGCTGATGGAGCAGCTGGCCACGCGACTGGCTGATACCTGCCGTGACCAGGATCGCATCATGCGTATCGGCGATCACGAATATGCGGTGATTTTGCCGGACATCATGAATGCAGGGCATTGTATCCTGGCAGCCAATAAGACACTGCGCACCCTGAGCATGCCTTTCGAAATGGATGAGCATGTGGTCTCTGTGGGCGCTAACATGGGTCTGGCGATCTATCCCGAGCATGCCGATCAGCCCGACATGCTGCTGCAGCACGCGGAACTGGCGCTCTCCGATGCCATCCGCAGCGGCGTGCCTTATCTAATGTACCAGGAAGATACCCAGGAACACCTCGCCGGAGCCTGGAACCTGGAGAGCGAGCTGGATACCGCCCTGGACAACGGTGAACTGGAGATCTTCTATCAGCCAAAGATCAACCTGCGTGGTGGACTGCTGGCGGGCGCGGAAGCACTGCTGCGCTGGCGCAGTCCGACGCGCGGCATCGTGCCACCTAACATCTTCATCCCAATAGCGACCCGTACCGGCCAGATCAAGGAGCTCACCTGGTCGGCCATCAATATGGCACTGCAACATGCCGCCACCTGGCCGACACGCTTCGGACCGCTGTCACTCGCCATCAATATCGCGCCCTCACTGCTGGAGGACGAGACCCTGGTGAGGAGGGTAGCGGATGCCATGAACATATGGAGCGCCAAACCTAACCGGTTGATCCTGGAGATCACCGAAGCGGCGATGATGGACTACACCGATATAAGTTTCGAGACTGTGCGTGAGCTCAAGAATCGGGGAGTGATGGTATCCATAGACGATTTCGGCACCGGCTATTCGTCACTCGCGAATTTCAAGAACATTCCGGCGTCGGAACTCAAGATCGACAAGAGTTTCGTGATGAACATGCTCACCAGTAAAGCGGATGCCAACATCGTGCGGGCCATCATTGGTCTGGCACAGGCTTTCGAGTTGCAGGTGGCCGCGGAGGGTGCGGAGAGTATGGAGATACTGCGAGCTCTGGCGGCATTGCAGTGCAATTATGCCCAGGGTTATTACATCAGCAAACCGATCCCCGCCAACGAATTTGTGCAATTCATCAATGCGTATGTTCCACCGCTATTCTGAATCTGCCTCATGATCCCACGGTGAAGGTGTAGCTCAACAGGATCCCGGCGAACACTGCTGCACCGAACCAGTTATTGTTCATGAATGCCTGGAAACAGCGTTGTGGATTGCGGTGACGGATGAGCACCTGCTGATAGGCGGCGAACATCAGCGCAGATCCGATTCCCAGGTAGTACACACAACCCATGTGCGTCTGGTAGCCCACCAGCAGCAGATCCATCAACAGCATTACCTGCAGGATACCGATGATCAGACGGTCCAGATCACCGAACAGGATGGCGGTGGACTTGATCCCGATGCGGATATCATCGGGTCGATCCACCATGGCATACATGGTGTCGTAAACCGTGGCCCAAATGATGTTGGCGATGAATATCAGCCAGGCTACCGTCGGCACGCTGCCGGTGACCGCCGCGTACGCCATGGGAATCCCCCAACCGAATGCCAGTCCCAGATAGGGTTGCGGCAAATACGTATAGCGCTTCATGAACGGATAGGAGATCACCAGCGCAGCGCCGATGATCGCCAATTCCAGTGTGAGCCGATTGAGCATCAGCACCAAGCCGAATCCCAGCAGACACAGGCTGACAAAAAGTGCGAGCGCTTCCCAGATGCTCACCTCGCGGGTGGCGAGCGGCCGCGTGCGGGTGCGCTGCACGTGCGGATCGAAATTGCGGTCTGCGAAATCATTGATGATGCAACCGGCGGAGCGCATCACGAACACCCCGATCACGAAGATGGTGAACTGTTTGGGTGTGGGATGGCCATCAGCAGCCAGCCACAGAGCCCAAAGCGTCGGCCACAGCAGTAAAAAGCTCCCGATCGGCCGTTGTAGGCGCATGAGACGCAGGTACGCCCAGACACGCTGGCCGATGACGGGCAGCCAGTGCCGCAGTGCGCGGTTGTAACGCAGTTTCCGCCACATAGGTCGCAAGCGCGGATCCATCAGGTTCTCATCCCGGGTAAAAAGCACTCGTAGATCAGCAACCGCTGACCATCCACAGTCAGTACAGAGCGCCGTGCCCATAATATGGATGGCTCCATTTCCGGGTCTTGCAACGCTGCCTGGTAAAGTTCTTGCCGTGGATCGAGCTGTGCCACTTCGATAGCACTCCGCTGTGCAGCCGCGTTAGCGAATATTCGATCACCCAGTGGATGGTTACCCAATCTGTCCAGCCACTGTCCGCTTTCGGTCAGCGCCAGAGTATGTGCATATACCCAGGGCGTGTCCGCGCACAGATACACCCGGCGTTCAAGCGCAGCGTTGCCCGTGTGTGTTTGCAGCAGATGCGCGTTTTCAGAATCCAGCAATGTCCGCCCCTCATGCAGGACCTGTACATGGAAGACAGAGCCTGCTGTAGCGCGCATTTTTTGGGTAAGCGAACCGGTATCTTGCAGCCAAGTCCACAACGCAGGGCGCTGCTCCACAGGCCATGCTTCCAATGGACGCCAGAGAACATCGTTGTTCAAAGATTTTCTGATCTGCGCCACTGGCGTTTCCTGTGCGACCTGCATCATTGTAATCAGACCTGGCCGAAACGGCTGTTTTCACCCAGCCAGCGACGCACCAGCAAAGGTACCTGGGCGGGATAGCGCTCCAGCAGCAGATTCGCGGCCTGCTGAACTTTAGGGATCAAGGCCGCATCCCGGCTCAAGTCCGCGATCCGCAAGTTCAGTTCGCCCGCCTGGCGGGTACCCAGCATCTCGCCGGGACCGCGCATTTCCAGATCGCGGCGTGCGATCTCGAAACCGTCATTGGTGGCACGCATGACTTCCAGCCGCCTACGTGCGGCTTGCGACAGCGGCGCATGGTAGAACATGACGCAACTCGACTCCATGGCGCCACGCCCGACGCGACCGCGTAACTGGTGCAGTTGCGCAAGACCCAGACGTTCTGCATTCTCGATGATCATGAGGCTGGCTTTGGGCACATCCACGCCTACCTCGATCACGGTGGTGGCTACCAGCAATTGCAGCTCACCGGCTTTGAAATGCGCCATCACCGCTTCTTTCTGCGACGGTCTTAGGCGTCCATGTACCAGGCCGACTCTGATTTCCGGCAACGCCGCGGCCAGGCGCGTGGCCGTGTCTTCGGCTGCCTGGCATTGCAATACCTCCGATTCATCGATCAGCGGACAGACCCAGTACACCTGTTTACCCGCGCGGCAGGCGGCACGCACACGCGCCACCACCTCGGCACGGCGTTTATCTGAGATCGCCACGGTGTTCACCGGCGTACGTCCCGGAGGCAACTCGTCTATTGCGGATACATCCAGGTCTGCGTAAGCCGTCATCGCCAGGGTGCGGGGGATGGGTGTGGCGGTCATGATGAGCTGGTGTGGCCTTACACCATCAGCCGCACCCTTCTCGCGCAATGCCAGCCGCTGATGCACACCGAAACGGTGCTGTTCATCGATGATCACCAGCGCCAGCTTGGCGAACTCCACCTCTTCCTGGAACAGCGCATGCGTACCTATGATGAGCCGCGTGTGTCCGCCATGGATCATGGCCAGAGTCTGCCGGCGTTGCGCGGCCGGCATGCGCCCTGTGAGCGCAACCGGCTGCAGGCCCAAAGGTGCAAACCAGTCTTTAAAATTCCGCAAATGCTGTTCCGCCAGTAATTCCGTGGGCGCCATGAGCGCCGCCTGATAACCCGAAGCCATGCAGCTCAAGGCCGCCATCGCGGCCACCAGCGTCTTACCGCAACCCACGTCACCCTGCACCAGCCGCATCATGGGATGGGATTTTTCCAGATCGCTGAATATCTCCGTCGCTACCCGTCGTTGGGCGCCGGTCAACTTAAACGGCAGCGACGCACAGAATTTTTTCTCCATAGAGTCCGCGCGAGGAATCATATAGGCAAGGCTGTGGTCAGCCTTCTGGCGCACAAGCCGCAGGCTCAGGTGATGGGCCAGCAGTTCCTCAAAGGCCAGACGCTGCTGAGCTGGATGGTTGCCGTCCATGAGCGCGGCGACAGGCGCGTCTGCGGGCGGGCGATGCACGTAGCGCACCGCTTCGGTGAGCGCCGGCATGCTGGTATGCTCGAGCAATTCTGCAGGCAGTAACTCCGGCAACAACCCGGCAGTGCTATCCAGCAACTGCAGGGCCTGCGCAGTCAAGGCGCGCAACTTTATCTGTGCGATACCCTCGGTTGCCGGATATACCGGTGTCAGTGCGGTCTCGTATGGCAACGCTTGACCTACCTGCAGCAGCTTGTATTCCGGGTGCACCATCTCCAGCGTGGTCACGCCGCGCACCACTTCGCCGTAACAGTGCAAACGCGTACCGCGCGACAGGACGTCTGCCTGTGATTGGTTGAAATGGAAAAATCGCAGCGTTAGTGCGCCGCTGCCATCGCTGACGCGGCACAGCAGCATGCGCCGGCGATGGATGACGATTTCGGTGAGCTCCACCTGGCATTCCACCGCGGTGCGCATGCCCATCTGCAAAGCGCCCAGCGGAGTGACGTGGGTGCGATCCTCGTAACGCAGCGGCAGATGAAATAAGAGATCGGCTATGTTGTAGATGCCGAGATGTGCCAGCTTCTCCGCCAGCTGTGGTCCCACACCGTGCAGATAGCGCACCGCGGTATCGGCACGCACGTCAGGTGAGACGCTTGGCGCTCTCGGAGGCGTCACACCACCATCACCGCGTCCACTTCGACGCGCGCATCGCGCGGCAGCGAGGCGACCCCGACGGTGGCGCGCGCCGGATACGGTGAGTGGAAATATTCCGCCATGATTTCATTGAACTTGGCAAAATCATTGAGATTCACCAGATAGACAGTCAAGCGCACCACCTGCGGTAGCCCCTGGCCAGCGGTCTCAGCGACCGCCTTCAGATTCTGGAACACACGCCGGCCTTCGGCTTCGATGCCACCCTTGACCAGCTCGCCGGTCGCAGGCTCCAGTCCGATCTGGCCGGACAGGTACACCGTATTGCCGGCGCGTACTGCCTGGGAATAGGGGCCGATGGCTTTGGGAGCCAAATCGGTGTGGATAGCTGTGCGGCTCATGATCTTTCTCCGTATAGCGGTTTTCAACAGATGCCTATCATAGCCTTATCCCTTGTTTATCAGGGGCTTGGCGTAAGCTCGACTTCTCGTGCACCTGTACTATCCTTTAATCGAAAGATCAAAATGCTTTCAGGTCCGCTGAAAGTCCACGCGACTCCAACTGGAAGCCACCAGTCATACCGATGATAGCCATATATGAATAACCATGACTGCATCAAAGCCTTTATCTTCACCCTTCTCATCGCCGCTTTAGGCCTGCCGCTGGCAGTCGCTGCCGACAGCAATACAGCGCCCGGCGATGCCACATCCCAGACCACAAAGGATGACAATGCCACCATGTATCTGGGCACGATCCAGGTACACGGTGAGAAGAATATCGTGAAAACTTTGCAGGCCATAAAGATCGGGCTGCAGCTGCCTTATTCCAACGATCCGAAGCTGGCGAATGTGGTGGTGTGTCGTATCGAGGATCAAGCCGGCAGTCATATCAAGCAATGGCTGATTTGCGGCACCAACCACACACTGTCGCAACAACGCGCAGCGCTTCATACCGCAATGTTTGCATCGGTAGCTGCGGGTAGCCAATCCGGAAGCACATGTACAAGCTCGGGCTGTTACGAACAAGTATTCGCCGTGCTGAACGCAACGCTGAACAGCCTGCCGGGGAATTATCTACATACCAGTGTCAATGGTCCCGCCTTGCATGCATTACTGGAAAAAATTCCCTACCCGCCGGGTTATGCGCCGGCGCCCGCATCCACAACAGCGCCGGCTGTTCCCTCCCATGATTGAAGTATCGGAGTCGGGTTGGATACTCATGTTGCTGGCCCCTCTGCTGATATTGAACAGCAGGTTAGCGGCGCGTGCCGATAATCTATCAACGCACACACCAGCAACCACTATGACCGCCTCCCCCAGCGCAGCATCGGTAGAAAAGCCGCAGAACGCCAACTTGGGCAACATCAATGTTACCGCCACGCGTGCACTGATAAAAACCATGCAGGTGGTGAAAGTCGCCCTCAACCAGCCGTTCTCGAACAGCAGCGACAAAGCGGATGCGGTGATCTGCAGGATCATCACGGGCCATGGTCATCTGGATGTGCAGGAACGCATGGGCGCGGTGCTGGAATGCGGCACCAACAGCTGGTTCACATGGCAGCGGGAAACATGCAATAACGGCGGTTTGATGGCCTGCACCACCGGTGGCCCCGGTGCCGCGGCTTACAAGCGCAAAGGCGCCTGGCACAGCCTACGTGCACTCAACCTCCAGCAGTTGATGGCTTTGCGCAAATTGCTCAAGGAATTGCCCGCGCCTGGGCAAGGCGAAGTCGTGGTCGTGGATAAAAATGGCAAAGCGGTGCTGGCCATCAAGGCCGGTGAAGGGTCCTCCAATCCTGACAAGCACTAGGCACGAATGCGCTGGATGCGCATCACCTGCGGCAGGCTGCGAAGCTTCCTGAGCGTGCGCGCCAGATGCTGCCGGTCCTTGACGCCGAACACAAAGCTGATCACCGAAGTCAGTTCGTCGCGTTCCTGCTGGTGCACGTGCTCGATATTGGAGCCGGTCTCGGCGATGGCCGCCGCCACGGTCGCCAGCACGCCACGCTGGTTGGCTACGTCGGCGCGGATCTCCACCGGGAAATCGCGCTTGATGCGCTTTTCCCATTGAACCTCGATCAGTTTATCCGGCTGATTGCGGTATTCATTGAGGTTGCCGCAATCGTCGCGATGGATGACGATGCCCTTGCCGCTGGTGAGTACCCCGATGATGCGGTCGCCGGGTATGGGATGACAGCAGCGCGCAAAGCTCACCACCATGCCCTCGGTGCCGGTGATGGCCAGCGGCGCGCTGGGCTTGGCCGGCTTGCTGTCTCCCGCATTCACAGGTAACAAACGGCGCGCCACTAGTGGCGCCAGATGCTCGCCCAGACCGATGGATTCAAACAGCCCGTCAAGATCCTTCAGTTTGAATTCCCGCAGAATGGTTTGCAGGTGTTCCTGGGGAATGCGGCTCAGTTTCATGGACAGCGACGCCAGCGCACCTTCCAGCATGCGCCGGCCGAGTTCCACGGCATCTTCATGGCGCAGGTTCTTGAGGAAATGCCGCACGTTGGCGCGTGCCTTGGCGGTCACTACAAAATTCAGCCACACGGGATTGGGCCGACCATTGGCGGCGGTGATGATCTCCACGGTTTGGCCGTTCTCCAGCGGCGTACGCAGCGGCACCAGCCGCCGGTTGATCTTGGCCGCCACACACGCATTACCCACATCCGTATGCACTGCATAGGCAAAATCCACGGCGGTGGCGCCGCGTGGCAGCCGATGGATGTCGCCCTGGGGTGTAAATACATAGACTTCGTCAGGGAACAGGTCGACGCGCACGTTATCGAGAAATTCCTGGGAGCTACCGACACCCTGCTGCATCTCCGCCACATCCTTCAGCCATTCGCGGGCCCGCAGTGTGGGCGTGGCGCCATTGTCACCGGTCTTATATAGCCAATGGGCGGCGATACCGGAGCCCGCCACCTTGTCCATGTCGGCAGTGCGGATCTGGACTTCCTGCGGTGCTCCCTGCGGGCCAACGAGTACCGTATGCAGCGACTGGTAACCATTGGCCTTGGGTATGGCGATGTAATCCTTGAACTTGCCTGGCACCGGTTTGTAGAGGTTATGCACGATGCCCAGCACCCGGTAGCAAGCATCAGTCTTGTCCACGATGATGCGGAATCCATACACATCCAGGACTTCATTGAGTGACAGACCTTTGGATTGCATTTTGCGATAGATGCTATACAGGTGTTTCTCGCGGCCCGCGACCGCACCCTCCACATGTTCACGTTGCAGCGCGCCGCTAAGGCTCTCGGTGATTTTCTTCACCATTTCTTTCTGGTGGCCGCGCGAACGTTTGAGATGCTTGCTCAAGACCTTGTAGCGCAGTGGATGCAGAGCTTCGAAACCCAGATCCTCGAGTTCCAGGCGCACCGCGTTCATGCCCAGGCGATGGGCGATGGGCGCATAAATCTCCAGGGTCTCGCTGGCGATGCGCCGGCGTTTCGGCGGCGGCATGACGCCCAGGGTACGCATGTTGTGCAGGCGATCGGCGAGCTTCACCAGGATGATGCGGATGTCATCCACCATGGCCAGCACCATCTTGCGGAAATTCTCCGCCTGGGCCTGCTCACGGCTGGTGAATTTGATCTGAGTGAGTTTGGATACGCCATCCACCAGCTGCGCCACTTCCGGGCCGAAGCGCGTGACCAGCTCTTCTTTTAAGGTGGGCGTGTCCTCGATGACATCGTGCAGCAGCGCTGCTTCGATGGTGTGCTGATCCATGTGCAGGTCGGCGAGGATGGATGCGACCGCCAGTGGATGGGAAATATAGGGTTCGCCGGAAACCCGCCGCTGGCCCTGGTGGGCGCGGGCACCAAACTCGTAAGCTTGGCGTACCTCATCGACCTGGGCCTGCGTCAGATAACTGCGCAGCTTGCTTAACAGTACATCGATACCTGCGGTGCGCTTCCCCAAAACACGATCAAAGATGGAAGCGGGCTGGTCCATGGGAATGAACGCAGTTTAGAGCGGATCCTCCGCATCCATGATCACCACCGGCTGCTGCTCCACCGGCTCCTCGACCACCGGCGGTTCCACCTGGTTGAGGATGGCGGGGCCGACGTTGCCAGCGGCAACCTCGCGCAGGGCCAATACCGTGGGCTTGTCGTTTTCCCAAGGCAGCGTAGGTTCCACGCCACGGGCCAGCTGGCGGGCCCGTTTGGTGGCTACCAAAACCAGTTGGAACAGGTTATCGACGTTCTCGAGACAGTCTTCCACGGTGACGCGCGCCATCAGGTACTCCGGTATTAAAAAATTTAATAAAATCAGTATCTTCGAGTTTACCTGAGGGCACCGGTTTACGCCAAGAGCGCGGCTACCAATGGTTGCAGCTGCTTGCGGCTAGCGCGGCTGGCCTCGCCCCGGCCGGTGAGCACCTCGCCGAGGGCCGCCAGGGTGCGTTCAAAAGCATCATTCACCACGACGTAATCGAACTCCCGCCAGTGGGAGATGTCGGTTACCGCCTCGCGGAAGCGCCTCTCAGTCTCGGTGGCCGCATGTTCGGGCCCCACCAGCTTGCGGCGTTCTTCTTCGGCGCGTTTTTGCAGGCGGCGCCTGAGTTCGTCCAGCGAGGGCGGCAGTATGAACACGCTCACGGCCTCAGGCAGGGCACGCCGCACCTGCTGTGCGCCCTGCCAGTCAATCTCCAACAGTAAATCATGGCCCTGGCTCAATTCCGCTTCCACGCTGCGGCGTGCGGTGCCGTAATGATTATCGAATACTGTTGCGTGCTCCAGGAATTCACCGGCCTTAACCATGCGGTCGAATTCCGCCTGGCTCACGAAATGATAATCGTGGCCATCGGATTCGTTCGGGCGCCGCGAGCGGGTGGTATAGGAGATCGAAAACCGCAAATCCGGGTGCCGTTCGAGCAGGGCCCGCACCAAACTGGTTTTGCCGGCGCCGGATGGCGCTGTGATCAGAAACAGCCGGCCACGCCGGGCCGCGGATGAATTATTCAATGTTCTGTACCTGTTCGCGCATCTGTTCGATCAGCACTTTCAATTCCACAACCTGTTTGGTGACCGCGGCATCCTGGCATTTGGAACCGAGGGTGTTGGCCTCACGGTTGAATTCCTGCATGAGAAAATCCAGGCGCCGGCCTACGGCCTCACCGCCTTTGAGGCTGTTTGAGAACTCGGTCAGATGACTGTCGAGCCGGTCCAGTTCCTCGGAAATATCCAGACGTTGCAACAGCAGTACTAATTCCTGTTCAAGACGGCTCGCATCCACGCTGAGCTTCAACTCATCGAAGCGCACCCGCAGCTTGGCATGCAACTGATCGCGGACCACGCCGCTATGTTTGCGTATCTCAGTTACTATAGCCTTGATCATTCGCGCGCGTTCACTGAGCAGAACAGCGATACGCTGGCCTTCATTCATGCGCATGCTGGTCAGTTTCTCGATCACCTCATCCAGCAGTTTCAATGCGTCCGCACTTACCTGCTGGACGTCGGGATGTGGTTCACAAACTACTCCCGGCCACCGCAGCAGGTCGAGGCCATTGATGGGAGACGGCTGACTCAGAAATGTGTTCATGCGCGCAGCGGCCTCGGCCACTGCGCGGGCACGCTGTTCATCTACTTCAAGCGCCGTCCCGGCTCCGGCCGCTGCTTCAAACCGCAACTGGCAGTCGACCTTGCCGCGGCGCAAGACCCCGGCGATGTGCTCACGGCAATCCGGCTCGAGGGCGCGCAGGTCTTCCGGCAGGCGCAGACTGACGTCCAGATAGCGATGGTTGACGGAACGCAGTTCCCAGGTGAGGTTGCCCGATTGACTGCGGGTTTCGCCGCGTGCAAAACCCGTCATGCTGCGAATCATATTTAGGAACCTTCCCGGTGGAGCGCCGTGGCGGCAAAACAAAATGGTAAGCTAAATGCCCAGCCAGCCGATAGCCAGCCCACCCAGCAGGGTCCTACAGTGAAGATTGAAACCGCCCAGGTCTCGCGCCTGGGTAATCGCAGTGAGAACCAGGACCGCGCCCGTATCGCGACGTCCGGTAAACACACCTTGCTGATCGTAGCGGATGGCATGGGCGGCCATGTCGGCGGTGATCTCGCCGCTGAAACCGCCGTGGAAACGCTGATGAAAGCGTTTCAGGAGGCAGGTGCGATCATCGAACCGACCGAATTTCTGCGCAGCAGCATCGTGGCCGCACATCGGGCGGTGGTTGCCTTGGGCGCGGAACTCGATCCGGATCTCCGTCCCCGCACCACCATCACTGTCTGCTTGATCACCGCCGGGTTGGTCCGTTGGGCACATGTAGGCGATAGCCGGGTGTATTTCATTCGTGACCATCGGGTACTGGCGCGCACCCGGGATCACAGCGCGGTAGAGATCCTTGCACAACAGGGGTTACTCATGGATTCCGATCTATCGATGCATCCACTGCGAAATTTTGTGGATCAGTGCCTAGGCGGGGAATCGGAACTTCCAACCATCGATATATCAGATCCACATCCGTTGCTGGCGGGCGATGTGGTGGTGTTATGTACTGATGGTTTCTGGGCAGAACTTACCGATGCGCAGATGGCCCAGGCATTGGGCGGACAACTGGAACTACAAGCCAGCCTGGAGGCTTTGGCCTTGGAAGCCGAATTGCGCGCCACGCCCACAAGCGACAACATCACTGCTGCTGCAATACGTTGGCCGGGCTGATTAATTTCATGTGCTGTGCGTCTCAACGTGCATGCTACGGGCTGCGTTTTGCACGCGGATAAATAATTAATTTCATAGATTATGTTCGGAGTTCCTGTATGCGCAGTCATGGTCGTGCTTTTAACCAATTACGCCCGGTCACATTGACCCGCAACTACACCCGCCACGCGGAAGGCTCGGTGCTGGCCAGCTTCGGTGATACTCGCGTGCTGTGCACCGTGAGCGTGGAGGAGCGGGTACCAGCATTCCTGAAGGGCGCCGGCAAAGGCTGGTTGACGGCTGAATACAGCATGCTGCCGCGCGCCACCCACATGCGCACCGAACGCGAGGCCGCGCGCGGCAAACAGGCGGGGCGCACCCTGGAAATCCAGCGCCTCATCGGCCGCGCATTGCGGACGGTGGTGGACTTGCAGGCCCTCGGCGAACGCACCCTGATACTCGATTGTGATGTGCTGCAGGCGGATGGCGGTACGCGCACTGTAGCCATCACCGGCAGCTATGTGGCACTGGTGGATGCCGTGCGTGTACTTCAGGAAAGCGGGCTGGTGAAAAAGCAGCCGCTGCGCGGCGCAGTCGCAGCGGTATCCACGGGCATCGTCAAGGGTGAAGCGCTGCTGGATCTGGATTATGCGGAAGATTCCCAGGCGGAAACCGACATGAATGTGGTCATGAACACGGCCGGCGAGTTCGTGGAGATCCAAGGAACGGCGGAAAGTCAGGCCTTCCGGCGTGAGCAGCTGGAGCAGCTGCTGACGCTTGCCGGTGATGGCATCCGCGCGCTCATCAATGCGCAATCCGAAGCGCTGGCACCATGAACAAGCTGGTGCTGGCCACCGCCAATGCTGGCAAGCTGCACGAACTGCAAACGATGCTGGCGGACACTGGCATCCAAGTGCTCTCGCAAAGCACCTTGGGGGTGCGTGAGATAGAAGAAAGCGGGACGAGTTTTCAGGAAAATGCGCTACTCAAAGGCCGCAATGCCGCCCGCCAGACAGGTCTGCCTGCCATCGCCGATGATTCCGGTCTGGAAGTGGATGCACTTGATGGTGCTCCCGGAATTCATTCAGCCCGCTATGCCGGAATCGGCGCCAGCGATGCCGACAATCTGGAGAAACTCCTTAAGGAACTGCGCACCGTATCCGCGGACAAGCGCACAGCGCGCTTCCGTTGCAGCATGGCTTACGTGCGTCAAGCGGATGATCCGATACCGATAATCTGTGAGGGCGTATGGGAAGGATCAATCCTGGATGTAGCCCGTGGCAACAACGGTTTTGGCTATGATCCGGTGTTCCTAGTGCCTGAAAAAAACAGATCCTCAGCCGAACTCACACCAGAAGAAAAGAACCGCCTGAGCCATCGTGGGCAGGCTATACGCAAGCTGGTGCAAGAACTCGTCAAGCTGGATTACTGATTCTGCTGATACATGCTTTCGATTCCGCCGCTCTCGCTTTATGTGCACCTGCCATGGTGTGTACGCAAGTGCCCGTATTGCGATTTCAATTCCCACGCTGTCAATGGCAAGCTGCCTGAAAAAGAATATGCGGAAGCACTGCTGCGCGATCTGCAGCAGGATCTTCCGAGAGTCTGTGGGCGGCATCTGCAGTCGGTTTTCTTCGGTGGCGGTACCCCCAGTTTGTTCAGACCGGAAACCATCGCCAGCATCCTGGACGGAGCTCGGCGCCACTTGCCTTTGATTGCTGACGCGGAAATCACATTGGAAGCCAATCCCGGAAGCGTGGAACATGGAAGTTTCTCTGAATACCGGAGTGCAGGCGTGACACGTCTGTCCATCGGAGTGCAAAGTTTCAACGCGCAACATCTGCAGACATTGGGCCGCATCCACTCTACCGAAGAAGCGGTATATGCCGCCGAACAGGCCTACGCCGCGGGCTTGGAGAACTTCAATTTGGATCTCATGTACGGCTTACCGCAACAGTCTGTGGAACAAGCCATGGCGGATATCAAAAGCGCTATCTCTCTCGAACCGGCGCATATTTCCCATTACCAGCTCACGCTTGAACCTAATACGCTTTTCCATGCGCATCCACCTGTACTGCCTGACGACGATAGCATCTGGCAAATGCAGCAGAGCTGCCAGGCACTGCTCCGTAACCAGGGCTTTGACCAATATGAGATCTCCGCCTATGCGCGCAATAACCAACAATGCAGTCACAATCTGAACTATTGGCGTTATGGTGATTATCTGGGAATCGGCGCAGGCGCCCACAGTAAATTAAGCGATCTGCAACACGGCCGCATCGTGCGAATGTGGAAAGTAAGGCAACCCGCGGCTTACTTGCGTGCGGCGGGCACTGATGAGTGCATCGGCGGCATCGCTGAGATAAATGCGGCGGATCGGATATTCGAATTCATGCTAAATCGCTTGCGTTTGATGGAGGGGTTCAGCCGCTCAGATTTTGAGTCGACCACGGCATTAGCCTATGCGCAGGTGCAATCCGCCCTGGAACAGGCTCAAGCCTCGAAACTCATGCATCTGACTGATGGTCGTTGGCGACCGACCGCCACTGGCTACACATTCCTCAACGATTTGCAGGCACGATTTTTACCCGAAACGCCCTGCCTGCCCGCTGCAGACAGCCGCCCCGATAGCCAGCATACTCAATAGCCCGTTTGCAAAACGCCTTTCGCCGCTGCTTGCCGCTAAGGGTACAAGGGTGCGTTGGCGCAGAGTGGATGGAGTGACCTGCCCGGATACCCTCACGCTGAAGGCCTGATAACCCCGGAAGATCAGGAGATACCTATAGCCCATAACAACGAAGGGCAATCTAGATGGGTGCGATTGGAGCGATTGGCGACGTTCCCTGCGATCGAGAAATTATCGGCGATGTAATCGAATTTTCAGCTACGAACAAGAGGTTATGCACATCAGCTTGGCCAGCATGTGAGCCGTGGAACCCATCAACATGTTTTGCGTGCACAAAACCATTCTTCTCTTAACTTATTGATTTTCAAGTATTTTATCATTTGAACAAGATTTAACCGTTTTGACGCATGTCCTGCTCGGATAAGCAAAGAGCTGTGTGCGCGCGGTTTAATCCACAGACTTATCCACTGCTTTTGTGGACAAGCGATTTTATTCATTTTGATCAGTTAGTTAAAAGCCCTGCATAAGACGCCGGATTATATTTGGACACTAAGCCATTGCCTGTGAGCGGGAACACGCCGAACGTATCCAGCATCCCAGGCTTGCTGCACACCCGGGCGGGCGCTATCATGCGCGCCCTTCAAAGTGACTTATCATCTGGTATCAGAGGCTTTCATGAAATCCGGCATTCATCCTGAATACAAGCAAATCACCGTGACCTGCAGTTGTGGCAACAGCTTCGCCACACGCTCCACCTTGGGCCGGGACCTGCATGTGGAAGTGTGTTCCAGTTGCCATCCGTTTTTCACAGGCAAACAGAAAATCGTGGACACCGCCGGACGGGTGGACAAATACCGTAAAAAATACGCGCGTAAGTCCGCCTAGCCGCGCTATTTACCGGCGAGATCCGGCGCCGCGGCACCCGCCTGCATGCTATTCACATGACGATCATGGAATTCAGCTAATTTCCTGACTTAGGTCAGGTCAGTCAGGCGGATCGCAGTGATATAATTATTTTGTGCTGACATCCCGGTTCACCTAAACCCCGTACCCTCCACAACATATGCTGATCTTCACGGGGTCTGCGTCCATCCTCAGTTGCGCCACGCGCTCCTATCCGGCAGTTGATTATGGAGATTCCATATGAACAACAAAGTCTACAAACTCACTGATCCGAATGGCAAATCTACTGATCTGAGCCTGCGTGAAGGTAGCCTTGGCCCCGGCACGCTGGATATCAGCGCCCTCAACAAGGATCTGGGTATCTTCACCTTTGATCCCGGCTTCATGGCCACCGCCAGCTGCGAGAGCAAGATCACCTACATTGACGGCGAAAAGGGCGTGCTGCTGTATCGCGGTTACCCGGTGGAGCAGCTGGCGCAGAACAGCAGCTTCATTGAAGTCTCTTATCTGCTGCTGTACGGCGAACTGCCTACCAAGACACAGTTGGAAGTTTTCCGGAATTCACTACGCCGCCATTCAATGGTCAACGAGGCAGTGCTGCAGTTCTTCAGCGGTTTCCATTATGACGCCCACCCCATGGCGATGCTGACCGCTGTGGTGGGGTCCTTGTCGGCTTTTTATCATGATTCCACCGACATCCATAACCCGAAACATCGGGACGTATTCGCGCATCGCATTATCGCCAAGATGCCGACCTTGTCCGCCGCCGTATACAAACATGGCACCGGTCAGCCTTTCGTATATCCGAAAAATGACCTGGATTATTGCTCAAATTTTCTCAACATGTTGTTCTCGGTGCCGGCTGAACCTTATAAGGTCGACCCGGTCGCTGCAAAAGCTCTGGACCTATTGTTTATCCTGCATGCCGACCACGAGCAGAACGCATCCACTTCAACGGTACGTCTGGCCGGCAGTTCCAATACCAACCCGTATGCTGCCATCGCTGCCGGCATCGCGACACTTTGGGGGCCTGCGCACGGTGGCGCTAATGAAGCCGTACTCAATATGCTGAAGGAAATCGGCGATGTGAAGAACATCGACAAGGCCATCGCCCGCGCCAAGGATAAAAATTCCGGATTCCGCCTTATGGGTTTTGGCCATCGCGTCTACAAGAACTACGATCCGCGCGCCAAAATCATCCGTGCTACATGTCATGAAGTGCTGGAAAAACTAGGACGCGACGATGACCCGACATTGGAGCTCGCCATGCGCCTTGAAGATATCGCATTGAAAGACGAGTACTTCATTGAGAAGAAGCTTTATCCGAATGTGGATTTCTATTCCGGCATCATCTATCGCGCGCTCGGCATTCCAGTGCACATGATGACAGTGATGTTCGCCATTGCCCGTACCGTCGGCTGGGTGGCGCACTGGCAAGAGATGATCTCGGATCCGCACATGAAGATCGGCCGCCCACGGCAGCTGTATACGGGCGCCGTCAAACGCGACTATATGGATATCGGTAAACGCAAGTAATATCGACTTTAATTCCCGTACAGAATTAAGCGGCTGTATCAGCCGCTTTTTTATTGTCGCTGTGAAGATTAATCATCGGCAGCCAGTAAAGCGTCCATTTCGCGCAGGGATGCACGCCGCATTGGTTTGCCATCCAACGGGCTCGCTGGCGCTTCCCGAATGCCATCCACGCGAAACACCGTGAGTTCGATGGATGTGTTTCCGGCTACGAAACGATATACCGGATACTCGTGCTGCACGCCGGCGCCAGTCTTCAACTTGCGCGCAGATACTTCATAGGGGATGTGTTTTTCCATGAGGAAAATAGCTACATGCTCAGGCACATCGCTGAATACATGCAGATAAATGATTGCATGATCGGAAGCGGTACCGGCGAGTACCGGCCCCACCAGGCGCGCATCGAATCCATTGAGCATGCGCATGGCCTCACGCGCGATTTCGCGCAGCTGGCGTATGTGCTCGACTTGGGAGTCAGCACGAAATAACCGCTGGTGTTCGGCCAGGGCTTGTTCCACTTCCAGATTGGTGGGCAGATGCAGGCTACGTACATCAAACCCCAAACGTTCCGCAGCCTTGCGTTTGGCGAAGCGGAAATTCTGTACGCCCTCCTCAGCCAAGATACGGGCGGCCTCATGGGCAAGCAAATACCGCGAATCATCTGTGCGTGGTGCAGTACGTCGAGACATGTATTCTTTATCAAGATTGCTTAAAAAAAGCCTAGCACAATCTTCAGAAGATATCGTTACCGTTGGCAGGCTTTTTGGCCGGTGCTTTTGGCGGCAAATGCCCGGCCATGAAAAATTCGAAGATAGAACCGGGATCACTGGCGCTCGCCAGCAAGCCGGTTTTGGGGTCAATCCGCGCCTGCACAATTCCAGGCGGTTCCACGAAAGGCACCTGCGGCACGTATTGCAACGCCGGTCCCATGAAGTCCATCCATACCGGCAAGGCCGCTTTAGCGCCTTGTTCGCCGTCGCCCAACGACTCGGATGGTTGATCATTGCCAAACCATACAACCGTCACAATGTCATTGTTGTAGCCATCGAACCAGGCATTGGACCAATCATTGGTGGTGCCAGTCTTGCCGGCCAGATCACTGCGATCGAGCGCCTGGGCACGAGCGCCGGTACCATACTTGATCACGTCCTGCAGCATGCTGGTCATAATCCAGGCGTTCTGTGGCGTGATGGCCTGCGGCGCAAATTGTGGAATTGCAGGTGGAGCGAACGCGGGCCTAGCGGTGGATGTTGTGGCAGCCGGAGCTGGGGTCGGTGCAGGTGTGCTAGTGCTGGCATCCACACTGCAGCTGTCGCAGGCCACCTCCGGATTGGCCGCATACACTACCTGGCCAGAACCATCGATGATGCGTTGAATGAGATAGGGCGTGACGCGGAATCCATGGTTGGCGAAAACGGCGTAACCACGTGCCATCTCCAACGGCGTGAGATCGGCACTGCCGAGTGCCAGCGTCAGATTGTTGGGTAATTCGGACGCATCGAAGCCGAATTTTTCTGCATAGTTGATGGCATAACCCACGCCGATGGTTTGCAATACGCGGATTGAGGCCAGGTTGAGAGAATGCGCCAGCGCCAGCCGTAAACGTGTCGGCCCACTGAAATCGCCTTCATAGTTGCCTGGACGCCAAATATTGGCGAATGCCGGATCCTGCACCACCACCGGGGCATCGCTCACGATGGTTGCCGGCGTTAATCCATCTTCCAGAGCAGCGGAATAATAGAATGGCTTGAATGAGGATCCCGGCTGGCGGTGCGCCTGAACAGCGCGATTGAACTTGCTCTGATCGAAATCAAAGCCGCCTACCAAAGCGGCAATGGCACCATCGAAAGGATCCATACACACCAGCGCACCCTGGGCAGTTGGGATTTGCGACAAGGACCAACTACCGTCGCTCGCGTGATCCAAATAGACAATATCGCCAGGCTTCAGGATATCCGCTGCGGTTTTGGGCGACACACCGACAGCATTGACGCTGAGATAGCGACGTGCCCATTTCAGCCCGTTCCAGTCGACCGAAACCAGCCCGGTTCCATCCACATAAAACTGTGCGCTTTGACTTTCAAGCTTTAGGGTGAGCGCCGGATAAAGGCCGCCCACGTGTACATAATCCGATAATAGTTGCGCCCAATCTGTATGCGTGCTGTCTGCAGCGACATTTACCTGCGCAACCGGCCCGCGCCAGCCATGTCTCTGGTCATAATCCTGCAGTCCTGCGCGAACTGCCTGTACTGCCAACGGTTGCAGACGGCTGTCGATGGTGGTGACCACGGAGTACCCAGCCGTGTACGCATCATCTCCATATTTTGAAGTCATGTAATCACGAACCATCTCGGCCAGATACGGCGCATTCACTCCCACGATGGGCTCGTGATACGAAGCTGTCATGGGCGCAGCCATGGCCTGCTGGTACTGATCCTTGGTAATGTACTCATCGGCAAGCATGCGGCCGAGCACGTAGCCTCGACGTACCAGCGCCTGTTGAGGATTAACCAGCGGGTTATCGGTGGATGGTGCCTTGGGCAAGCCAGCGATCATGGCTATTTGGGGCAATGTCAGATGACCGACGTCGGTGCCGTAATAAACTTCGGCGGCAGCACCGATACCGTATGCACGATTGCCGAGATATATCTTGTTGAGATATAAGTCGAGGATATCTTGCTTGCTGAGCTCGCGTTCGATCTTAAGGGCCAGGAACACCTCTTTCAGTTTGCGGGTATAGGTTTTCTTGGGGGTTAAGAAAAAATTGCGCGCTAGCTGCATGGTGATGGTGCCACCACCTTCGGTTTTTTGGCCGGTGAGGGCCAGATGGATGGAGGCTCGCAACAAACCACGTAGGCTCACCCCGGAATGTTCCCAAAAGTCCTCATCCTCTGACGCTACGAAGGCTTCTACAACCGGCTTGGGGATCTGGTCGTAGGTAAGTGGAATGCGGCGTTTCTCACCGAAAGCCGCCAGCAATTGACCATCGCGGCTATATACCCTAAGGGGTACTTGCAGGCGGATATCCTTGAGCAAAGCGACCGAAGGCAGGCCGGGAGCCACCATTAGGTAGGCAATCACTACTGTCAGCACACCCAAGCCAAAGAGTCCAGCCAGGCTAGCAAGCACAACATATAGTGTTTTGAGCGAACGACGCGTGCGTTTCTTGTCTAAATGCTCGGTTGGAACTGACATATGCCCCTCAAATCTGCCTGTGCATAACTGCAAAAACTATATTTGATTTAATCATTTGTTGATATATATTGAAGCTGTAGATTAAGACACGGGGCCGGCCTCAAGGTCGGAAACCAAAGAATAACGGAAGGATTTGAGAACGTGCTAGACGGGCTGTTCAAGCGTGCGTCAAAACCTATCGTGGGGATCGATATCAGTACTTCTTCGGTGAAGCTGATTGAGCTTTCCAAGGCAGGCAATACCTATAAGGTCGAGAGCTTCGCGGCCGAAGCCATGCCCTTCAATGCTATCACTGACAAGGTCATCATGGACCTGGATTCGGTGGGTAATGCGGTGCGCAAGGTGGTCAAGCGCGCCAGCCCGCGCACCAAACACGCGGCCGTGGCGGTCGGTGGCCAGGTCATGACCAAGACCATCCAGATGCCCGCGACCCTGACCGACAAAGAGCTGGGTGAGCAAATCGAACTGCAGGCTGACCAGTACATTTCCCAGCCGCTGGATGAAGTGGCTTTCGATTATGAGATTCTCGGGGTCTCAAAAGCCGATCCGGATCTGATGGACGTGCTGTTGGTAGCTGCACGTCGGGATAACATCGAAAAGCTCCAAGCAGTACTTGAAATCGCCGGCATGGACGCTGCTGTCATCGATGTAGAAGTGTACGCGGTCGAGAATGCCTGCAAATTGATAGCCCATCAAATGACGGATGAGGGCATCGATCGCACCATAGGCTTGGTGGACTTTGGCGCCGCCACCACAACTTTTACTGTATTGCATGATCGCCGCATCATCTATAGCTATAACACCGATTTCGGCGGTAAACAGTTAACCGAAGAAATCATGCGCCATTACGGACTTACCTATGAGGAAGCCGGCAAGGCTAAAAAAGAAGGTGGTTTGCCCAATAATTACAAAATCGAAATCCTGGACCCATTCGTGGATGACATGGCCCAAGCCGTGAATCGTTCCTTGCAATTCTATCAATCATCCACCAGCGAACATCAACACCTGGATCAGATCCTGTTATGCGGGGGCTGCGCGGCCATTCCCGGTGCCGCCGAACGCATCACCGGCAAATTAAACACGCCTACCATTGTCAGCAACCCCTTCGGCAAAATGAAGCTGTCATCGCGGGCGAAGTCACAATTTGTTGAAAATGAGGCCGCTTCGCTCTTGGTTGCCTGCGGTCTGGCCCTACGGAGCTTCGACAAATATGCCAAGCATTAACCTTCTTCCTTGGCGCGAGGAACGGCGCAAGGCACGCCAACAGACTTTTAATCTGCGTTTGGTCTTGTCAGCCATTATAGGCATCGTGGTATTGCTGCTTATATGGCTAGGTTTGAGCGCATCGATATCCAATCAGGATGCGCGCAACGCTTATCTAAAAGCGCAGATCGCACAAATGGATCAACAGATTGCGGAAATCAAGGACCTGCAACAAACCAAAGCTCGGTTGCTCGCGCGTATGCAAATCATCGAGCAGTTGCAGCAGAGTCGTCCAACTGAAGTACATATGTTTGACCAACTGGTAAAAACATTGCCGCCTGGTGTTTACCTCACACAAGTGACCCAGAATGGCGATCAACTGGCAATTCAAGGAGTCGCGGAATCCAGCGCCCGGGTTTCCACATATATGCGTAACATCGACGCCTCGCCCTGGATGGGAGACCCCAACCTGCAGGTTGTGCAAAAAGATCCAAAGGTAGATTTTGGTGCACGCGCACAGCAGTTCAATGTCACGGCCAAAATTGTTGATAAGACAGACGCGGATAAGGACGCACAAAGTGGAGGCAATCAGTCATGAAGCTGGCTGACCTCAAAAATTTTGATTTTAACGAATTACGCAACCTGGATTTCAAAAATCCAGGAGGCTGGCCGATGCCGGCCCGGATTATCGCCTATCTGGTGATTTTCGCTTTCGTCGTGCTCATCGGTTACTACTTCTGGTTGAGTGACGATAAAACGCAGCTGGATCAGGCGCAAAAACAGGAAGCCACACTCAAGACTGAATTTGAACAGAAGGCCGCTGAGGCTGCCCACCTGGACATATATAAAGAACAGATTGAACAGATGAAGCGCTCTTTTGGCACCATGCTGCGACAGTTGCCCGGTCAGACCGAGATACCAAGCCTGCTGCAGGACATCTCCCAGACCGCCCAGATCGACGGCCTCAAGCAGGACTTGTTCAAACCGGATAACGAGATCAAGAAGGATTTCTACGCTGAAAAGCCCATTCAGATTCAGGTTGAAGGCACTTATCACCAGTTCGGTAAGTTCGTCAGCGATATGGCCGCCTTGCCGCGCATCGTGACGGTGCACGACGTCAGCATCAAGCCCCAAGGTAATAACAGCAATGGTGTCAACCTGGTCATGACCCTGACGGCCAAAACCTATCGCTATCTGGAAGACAGCGAACAGGTGATCGCCAAGCCGGTTAAAGGTAAAAAGGGCAAGCCATGAGTAGCATCACTCAGCTGCGCTTGTACAGATGGTCCGCGGCAGCCTGCGTTGCACTCATGCTTGCGGGTTGCGGGAATCGCATGAAAGATTTGCAACAGTACGTTGCGCAGGTCAAGGCGCGTCGTGGCGGCCAAATTGCGCCACTCCCGCAGATCAAGCCGTTTGAAACCTATCTCTATGATGACATGAATCTGCGCTCGCCTTTCATTCCGCAATTGGAAAATTATGCGAATAACACCAAAGGCCTGAATACTTCCGGGTTACACCCGGACTTCAACCGGCCGCATGAATACCTGGAACAGTTCCCACTGGACAGTCTCAAGATGATGGGTACCCTCACTCTAAAAGGATCGACGTATGCCTTGATACGCGATGGCGACGGTGTAGTGCACAAGGTCACAGTGGGTAATTACATGGGGCAGAATTTTGGCAAGATCACCAAAGTTACCCAAGCAGGCTTGGTATTAAGAGAAATCGTGTCAGACGGACAAGGTGGCTGGGTGGAACGGGACACAACCGTCCAGCTGGGCGGCTGATTTATAGGCGAGGCAAGTAACATGAACAGCATGCAGACATATACACATCATTGGACATCCCGGGCACTCCTGGCATTTAGCCTGTTGCTGCTGGGCCTTACGACTATGCGCGCCGGATATACAGCAGATGCCCCCAAGGGTAACAACGAGCTGCAGGCCATTACGGCTACCAAACTTCCGGGTGACCGGGTGCAACTGCAACTGAAATTAAGCGGTGCAGCACCACAACCGCTGAGTTTCACAGTCGGTCAACCTGCGCGTATTGCTCTGGATCTCGATGACACACGTCTGGCGCTCAAAGAGCGTGAGACCACCATCGGTGTTGGCAGCATTAACAGCGTGATGGCGGCCGAGGCGGGTACCCGCACGCGCGTGGTGGTGAGCCTCACTACACTGGTGCCCTATAATGTGGTTGCCCAAGGCAACAGTGTGTACGTGCTGCTGGGCGGCAACCCCAGCGACACCGCGGTGGCGCAGATTGATCCCGCCAGCCTGGCGCCGCATACCACGGCGCTGGCCGCGACCGCTGCCTCGGCAGCGGGTAACTCAACCACTGCCGCTACCAGCGCTACTACCCCGGCTCAGAGCATAACTAATGTCGATTTTCGCCGTGGAGAAAATGGCATCGGCAGGATCATTGTCGACCTGAGCACATCCTCAATCGTCGGCAATGTGCATATGGATGGCGATAATGTAGTGGTGGATTTTGCTAATACTCAGTTGCCGAAAAATCTGGAACGGCGCATGGACGTCTCTGATTTCGCCACCCCGGTCCAGTACATCGACGCCCAAAATACGCCATCGGGCGCACGGCTCGTCATCCATCCCGCTGGACAGTATGAGAAGCTTGCTTTCCAGAGCGACGAGCTGTTCTCCGTGGAATTCTCCCCAGTATCCGCACAGGCCGAACAGATCGCCCAGCAGAAGGAATACTCCGGGCAGAAAATCAGCCTGAATTTCCAGAACATCGACATCCGTGCGGTCCTGCAGATCCTTGCGGATGCCAGCGGTAAGAACGTTGTGGTCTCAGACAGTGTGCATGGCAACATCACGCTGCGCTTGCAGGACGTACCCTGGGATCAGGCATTGGATATCATCATGAAGACCAAGGGACTGGCGTCGCGTAATTACGGCAATACCCTGATCATCGGCACCGCCCAGGATATCGCTGCACAGGAACAGGCTGAATTCGCTGCCCGTCAGAGTCTGGTGCAAAGCGCACCCCTGCAATCCGCCTACATCCAGGTGAATTACGCCAAAGCGGCTGATCTTGCCGATCTCATCAAGGGCGGGGGCAAGGCCACGCTGTTATCGTCGCGCGGCAGTCTCAGCGTGGATGCCCGCACCAACACCCTGCTGGTGCAGGATACCGCCGACAACATCACTGATATTCGCCAGATGGTGACGAGACTGGATATCCCGGTGCAGCAGGTACTGATCGATTCCCGCGTGGTGGTTGCATCAAACGATTACAACAGCCAGCTGGGCGTGCAGTTCGGCGCCGATGGCATCCGCCAGACCAGCGGCGGTCTGATGACCGTGGGCGGAGACCTGACTGCCGCCAATACCCAGCAGAACGCCTTCAATCCGGTGGCGCCGGGTGTCCCGGTGACTGGCACGCCGCTTTTGAGCCTGCCTTCACTCAATGACCAGCTCCAAGTGAACGTGCCCACAGCGGCTCCGTTCGGCCAGCTGGCAGTCTCGGTACTGCGCCAGAATTTCCTCGTGGACCTCGAATTGTCCGCCATGGCGGCCGCCGGCAAGGGTGAAGTGGTATCCAGCCCGCGGGTGATCACCGCCAACGGCCAGGAAGCGATCATCTTGCAGGGCACGGAAATCCCTTATACCCAGTCGGCTTCAAGCGGCGCTACCACCGTGTCATTCAAGAATGCCGTGCTCAGTCTGGACGTGACCCCGCAGATCACGCCGGACAAGCGCATCTTCATGAACCTGGATGTGCACGACGACACCGTCGGGACCTTTGTCCCGACGGCCAACGGTGGCTCGGTACCCAGCATCAATACCCGCAATGTAAAGACCCAGGTGTTGGTGAATGACGGTGATACTGTGGTGCTGGGCGGAATTTACGAAACCAACCAAACCTCCACCATCAACAAAGTGCCGTTACTGGGTGACATCCCGCTCATCGGCTGGTTGTTCCGCAATACCTCGATAACCAACGATAAGGATGAATTGCTGATATTCGTCACTCCCAAGCTCATGACCCAGAATGCGGTGCTGGGTGAGTAAGTTTGTAGTGGGCAGGCGCGTGCAGCGAGAACGAGTGATACTGGTTATGAACTGGCCAAAACTCGCTGAGGATTGCATCCGGCGCGCGCTGAACGTCTTTTACCGAGCAAACGTTGTTATCTTCATGTCGCATGTGGTACGGCCATAAATCCAATAAATGCAGTACCGCCTTGGCTAGGAGATATTGCGCTGTTTGATGCATCACGGCCCCCGCAATTCCGCTGTCAACCGGCTGTTCCTCATCGGTCCCATGGGCGGCGGGAAAACAGCCATCGGACGTGAGCTTGCGCGCCTGCTGGCGCGGGAGTTTCTGGATACCGACCATGAAATCGAGCGCCGCACCGGTGCCGACATCCCGTTGATATTTGAAAAGGAAGGCGAAGACGGTTTCCGCCGTCGCGAGCGGCAAGTGGTCGAGGAACTCAGCCAACGGCAGAATATAGTGCTGGCTACCGGTGGAGGCGCGGTACTGGATCCGGCGAATCGCGTTTGCCTCCAGTCCCGCGGCTTCGTGATCTACCTCAAAGCTTCCGTGAATTCCCAATTTAATCGCACCGGACATAACCCAAAGCGCCCCCTGCTTGCAGCCGAGGATCGTGAGCAACGCCTACAAGAACTGTTTGTGGCGCGTGAACCGCTATATGAAAGTATTGCCCAGCTGACAGTCGTCACCGACCATGGGCATGTTAAGAAATTGGCGCAGCACATCCTGCAGGAGCTGGGTAAGGCGCCACGCCTGTTAATGGGCGCCGAATGAACAGGGCAAGGATTTCATGGCCACGTTGACTGTGCAACTCGGAACCCGCAGCTACCCCATCCATATCAATGCGGGTTTGCTTGAGCGTACGGAACTTTTTTCCGAATACCTGCACAAGCAGTCAGTCTGCATCATCACCGATGACATCGTGGCCCCACTATATCTACGCAAGCTGGCTCGCACACTCAAGGAGTTTGCTCCCGAGCATTTGGTCCTGCCCCAAGGTGAACAGCACAAGGAATGGCACAGTCTGGATAGCATCTTTGGTTTCCTGCTAAAGCGCGGTTTAGGGCGTGATGCGGTGCTGCTGGCTCTGGGGGGCGGTGTCGTAGGTGATCTGACTGGTTTTGCAGCTGCCTGTTATCAGCGTGGCATCGATTACATCCAGGTGCCCACAACGTTGTTGGCCCAAGTTGATTCATCCCTGGGCGGTAAGACCGCCATCAACCACAAGGGCGGCAAAAACATGATCGGTGCATTTCACCAGCCATTGGCGGTAATTTCCGACATCAATACTCTCAAGTCACTGCCCGCGCGTGAGTTCAACGCCGGACTGGCGGAAATCATCAAATGCGGACTGATTAGTGACGTGGATTTTTTCCTGTGGCTGGAAGCCCATGTGCAGGAGATACTAGAGCTCAACCCGGAAGCCTGCCAGCACGCCATCATGCGTGCATGTGAGATCAAGGCGGAGATCGTCGTTGAAGACGAACGTGAACAGGGCCGGCGAACGCTACTTAATCTCGGACATACGTTCGGTCATGCCATCGAAACCGCCTTAGGCTATGGTAAATGGCTGCACGGCGAAGCCGTGGCGGCTGGCATCGGCATGGCGGCTGAGATGTCGGTGCGCATGGATTGGCTCAAGGCATCCGAATACCGGCGCGTCTGCAGATTGTTGGAGCGGGCCGGATTGCCCTACAAAGCACCGGCCTCACTCAAGCCCATGCAACTCATCGCCCAGATGCGCAAGGACAAGAAAGTACGCAAGCGACGGCTGCGTCTGGTATTGCCCAGAGGCATCGGCGCGGCAGTGATCAGCGAAGACTTCGATCCGCGGATGCTGGGCGATACCCTGGCCGGCAAACCCATTTGAACAACCCGACATCGGACATAGCACTCACTGCCTACGCCGCCCGTGATGGAACAACGCGTGGTCGCCGTTATCCAGAAACGCCAGCGTCTTATCGCAGTGAATACCGGCGTGACCGCGATCGCGTCATCCATGCCACCGCCTTTCGCCGCCTCATGTACAAGACCCAGGTGTTCGTTTACGACGAAGGCGATTTGTACCGCACGCGTCTTACCCATTCCCTGGAAGTGGCACAGATCGCCCGCAGCGTGGCAGTAGCCCTGGGTCTAAACGAGGCCCTCACCGAAGCCATCGCCTTGGCCCATGACCTGGGTCACACGCCCTTCGGCCATGCCGGCCAGGATGCTCTGAATGCGGTGATGCGTAATTACGGCGGCTTCGAACACAATCTGCAATCCCTGCGGGTGGTAGACCTGCTGGAAGAAAAATATGCAGAATTCCCCGGACTGAACCTCACCTTTGAGACCCGTGAAGGCATCCTCAAACATTGCTCCCTGGCCAACGCCAGACAGTTGGGTGAATTGGGTCAGCGTTTTATCCAACATGGTCAGCCCAGCCTCGAGGCCCAGATCACCAACATCGCCGATGAGATCGCCTATAACAACCACGATGTGGATGACGGCCTGCGTGCCGGCCTGATCAACGTGGAGCAGCTTATGCAGATCGAGCTTTTCCGTGAGCCGTATAACAGCGTCAGACAACAGTACCCGGGACTGGCAGCCCGGCGCCAGATACATGAGACCGTGCGGCGCATGATCGATGGGTTGGTCACCGATCTTATCGAGCACAGCCGCGTCAACATCGCAACCGCCATGCCTGCCGGCATCGAGGATGTACGCAAATCCCCCAAACCGCTGATAGCGTTCAGCTCCGATATAAAAGACAGAAGCCGTACGCTCGCGCAGTTTCTGCACCAACAGCTGTATTTTCATCCGCAGGTACAGCGCGCCACAGACAAGGCCGCGCACATCGTGCGTGAACTTTTCAGCGTGTACTTCAATGACCCCAAACAATTGCCGGAAAATCAGCGCGCCGGCATGCGGCCCGATGCGCCAGGTGAAACTGAGCTAGGACGTGCACGCCGCGTGGCGGATTTCATCGCCGGCATGACCGATCGTTACGCCCTGCGCGAATATCAACGTGTCACCGGACAAGCTTTCGCCCATCCGGGTTACATGGAGTCCGCGTGATAGAATTGCAGACACACAAACCTCCGATAATCAGCATGCCATCATGCTATCCAGCAACTCCATACCAGCCCATGAACGGCTGATCTTCGCACTCGACGTCCCGGATGCCGGCAGCGCGCGGCAGTGGGTGGCGCAACTGGGCGATACTGTGCAGTTCTACAAGCTAGGCTTGGAGCTGTTCATGGCCGGCGGCTACTTCGAGTTACTGGACTGGCTGGTCTCGCAACACAAGAAAGTGTTCGTGGACCTGAAATTCTTCGATATCCCCGCCACGGTGCAGGCGGCGGTTCGGAGGCTGTCGCAACGCGGCGCCACCTTCTGCACCGTGCATGGCAACCAGGCCATCATGGAGGCCGCGGCCCAGGCCAAGGGTGACCTCAAGATACTCGCGGTCACCGTGCTCACCAGCCTGGATCGCGGCGATCTGGACGACCTGGGATTCCATTGTGACATCGGGCAGCTGGTGCTGTCGCGGGCACGCCGTGCCTTGGAGGCAGGCTGTGACGGCGTGGTCTCATCAGGCATGGAAGCCGCGCGACTGCGTGCTTTCATCGACAAGCGCCTGCTGGTGGTGACTCCCGGCATACGTCCGGTGGATAACCGGGTCGATGATGACCAGAAGCGCGCCGTGACCGTGGAGCAGGCCTTCCGCAACGGCGCCGATTACATCGTGGTGGGTCGCCCGATCCGCAACGCCCTGGATCCGCATGCCACCGCGGAAAATATCCAGCGCATCATCGCCTCGATCTTTCCCAAGTGAGCAGCGCGCCGCTTAAAAATGACCTGCTGCTGCGCGCACTGCTGCGCCAACCCACGCCGCGCACGCCGGTGTGGATCATGCGCCAGGCCGGACGTTATCTGCCGGAATACCGTGAGATCCGCGCGCGCGCCGGCAGCTTCATCGACCTCATGAGCACCCCGGAACTGGCCTGCGAAGCCACGCTGCAGCCGGTGAACCGAATGCCACTGGATGCGGCCATCCTGTTTTCAGACATCCTTACGATTCCCGCGGCCATGGGCTTGGGTCTGCATTTCGTTGAAGGCGAAGGCCCGAACTTCGAACACCCGGTGCGTGATCTGGCCACAGTCGGCAAACTGGGCGTCCCCGACCCGGAAAAGGAACTTAGGTACGTGCTCGATGCTGTGCGGCTGATCCGTGCCGAATTGGCCGGGCGTGTGCCGCTGATCGGATTCGCCGGCAGTCCCTGGACGCTCGCCTGTTACATGGTGGAGGGCGGGGCCAGCAAGGAGTTCGCCTGCGTCAAAGGCATGCTGTATGCCGAACCGAACTGCCTGCACCGACTGCTGGCATTGCTGGCGCGCAGTGTCGCCCTGTATCTCAACGCGCAGATCGCCGCCGGTGTCCAGGCCGTCATGCTGTTCGATACCTGGGGTGGTGTACTCACTGAGCCCGCTTATCGGGAGTTTTCCCTGCGCTACATGCGCGAAGTCGTCGAGCAATTAACCCGCGAGCACGAAGGCCGGCGGGTGCCGGTGATCCTGTTCACCAAAGGCGGCGGCCCATGGCTGGAGTCCATGACGGAAAGCGGTGCGGATGCTCTCGGCATCGACTGGACCCAGGATCTGGGTGATGCCCGGCGCCGCGTGGCGGACAAAATCGCGTTGCAGGGTAATATGGATCCGGCAGTGCTGTTTGCTGATCCTGCACGCATCCATGCAGAAGTAAAAAATGTATTGGACAGCTTCGGCAAGGGCAGCGGCCATGTATTCAACCTCGGCCATGGCATCACACCCGGCGTCAAACCCGAGTACGCCGCCGCCATGATCGCGGCGGTGCATGAATTGAGTCCCGCCTATCACAGGTGAAGTTGATCGGGGTTATGAGCTAGAGTCCGAATATCCTGATCAGTGCTGTTGTTTCTTGCGTTCCGCATCCCGCAATTCACGTCGCAGGATCTTGCCCACATTGGATTTGGGCAGTTCATCGCGGAACTCGATATACCGCGGGCGCTTGTAGCCGGTGAGTTCTTTGTGGGCGTATTCCTTGAGATCCTGGATGGTGAGCGCCGGATCCTTCTTCACCACGAACAGTTTCACCACTTCGCCGGAATGCTCGTCCTCCACGCCTACGGCGGCCACTTCCAGCACGCCCGGGTGCATCATCATCACATCCTCCACTTCATTGGGGTAGACGTTGAAACCCGACACCAGGATCATGTCCTTCTTGCGGTCGACGATATACACATAGCCGCGCGCATCGATGCGCCCCATGTCACCAGTGCACAGCCAGCCAGCGGCCGACAGCACCTTGGCGGTCTCATCGGGACGGTTCCAGTAGCCGCGCATCACCTGTGGGCCCTTGAAACACAATTCGCCGACTTCGCCGATCTTGAGCTCATTGCCATCGTCATCCCGGATGGATATGTCCGTGGACGGGATCGGCAGACCGATGCTGCCGTTGTAATCCTTCAGATCCAGTGGGTTAATGCAGGCGGCCGGCGCGGTCTCGGTCAGGCCATAGGCCTCGACCAAGGTCACGCCGGTGACCTGCTTCCATTTGCTCGCCACCGCCCGCTGCACCGCCATGCCGCCGCCCAGTGCGATCTTGAGTCTGGAAAAATCCAGCTGCTCGAACCCGGTGGTGTGCAGCAATCCGTTGAACAGGGTGTTCACGCCGGTGATGCCGGTGAACTTCACCTTGGCCAATTCCTTCACGAAACCCGGCATGTCGCGCGGGTTGGTGATCAGCACGTTGTGCCCGCCGATTTTCATGAAGGTCAGGCAGTTAGCCGTAAGTGAAAAGATGTGATACAGGGGCAGCGCGGTGATGATGGTTTCCTTGCCATCCTCGAGATTGGTTTTCAGCCAGGCATACGCCTGCAGCACATTGGCCACCATATTCCGATGGGTGAGCACCGCGCCCTTGGCGACACCGGTTGTGCCGCCGGTGTATTGCAGAAAAGCGATATCTTCATGGCCGACGGCGACTTCATCCAGCGTGTGCTGCGCGCCCTGGGCCAGCGCTTGCTGCAACACAATGGCACCCGGGATGCGCCAGGCCGGTACCATCTTCTTCACGCGCTTCACCACGAAATTCACCAGCATGCGTTTCGGGACTGGCAACAAGTCGCCGATCTGGGTGGTGACCACGGACTTCACCTCCACCTGCGGCAGAGCTTGCTGCAGGGTGGCTGCGAAATTCTCCACGATCACGATGGCGCGTGTTCCGGAATCCTTGAGCTGGTGTTCAAGCTCGCGCGCGGTATACAGAGGGTTGACGTTCACCGCCACCATCCCGCAGCGCAGGATGCCGAACAGCACTACCGGATATTGCAACAGGTTGGGCATCATGACGGCGACCCGATCGCCCTTTTTGAGGCCTGCAACCTTCTGCAGCCAGGCGCCAAAATGGCGGCTCATGCGTTCCAGGACCGCGTAACTCAGGGTTGCGCCCATGTTGGTATACGCCGGCAGGCCGGAATATCGACGGCAACTGTCCTCGAACACCGCCTTCAGTGACGGGTACTCATCGGGATTGATCTCGGCGGGTACGCCCTGGGGATATTCCTTGAGCCAGATTTTTTCCATGGGACCCTCAAGGACCTTGAATATAGGACACTCTGCCGTAACAAGGTATAGCAGCTGCCCAGGGGCGGCAAGCAGGTACCGACACGCTTCAAGGTAGAATCACATCTATCTCCACCGCAGTACCTAGGATGACGAGATGCAAACCAGCACAGCACGCATCGCCTGGATCACCGGCGGTGGCTCTGGCATAGGCCAAGCGCTGGCCCTGAAGCTGGCGCGCGCGGGCTGGAAGGTGGCGGCCTCCGGCCGCCGCCCAGAAGCACTGCAGGAGACTGCGCAGCAGGCTGCGGGCAACGTGCATGCCTTTCCCCTGGATGTGAGCGATCTGGAGGCCATGCGCCAAACGGCGGCCCGCATCGAATCCGAACTAGGGCCCATCGACCTGGTGGTGCTGAACGCGGGCTTCGGCCGCTTCGTGAAGCTCGACAACCTGCGCGCCGAGACCTTCGCCAACCACATGCGGACCAATTACCTGGGGGTGGTCAACGGCATCGATGCGGTGCTGGGGTCATTCCAGCGGCGGCATGCCGGCCATATCGTGATCGTGGCGAGCGTCGCCGGCTATCGTGGCATGCCGGGTATCGCAGCCTACGGCCCGACCAAAGCCGCACTCATCAACCTGGCGGAATCCCTGTACTTCGATCTGCATCGCGAAGGCATCATGATCTCGATCTGCAATCCCGGTTTCGTGAAGACCCCCATGACCGCGGAAAACCGTGCGGGCATGCCGTTCCTGATGGATCTCGATGACGCAACTGATGCTTTGTATCGCGGCATCATGCAACGGAAATTCGAGATCGCCTTCCCACGGCGATTCGTACTGCTGCTGAAGCTGTTTCGCTGTCTGCCGTACAGGCTCTATTTTCCGCTCATGCGCAAATTCTCAGGACGTTAGGAGTCCTCATGCCAGACCATTCCACACATCACTACACCGCTGTCTGCCATTGGCGGGGGTCCACCGCGAGTGGTTATGAAAACTATGCCCGCAGCCACACGTTGACAGCGGCGCCGGCGTCACAATCACTCAGCATGAGTTCGGATCCCGCCTTCTACGGCGATCCCCAGCAGCTTAACCCCGAACAACTGCTGCTGATGGCGGCAGTCTCCTGCCAGATGCTCTCGTTCCTGGCCATCGCTGCGCGCGCGCATCTGGAGGTGGTGGAATACCAGGATCAGGCCGAGGCTTTCATGCCCATGGACGATCGGCCAGTACGCATCACCCGCATTATTCTGCGGCCGCGGATGGTCATCAAGGGAGCAGCGGATGAAGAGCGTGTGCGCCAGTGTGTGCACAAAGCCCACGAGCACTGCTTCATCGCCAACAGCCTCAAGACTGCCATGGAGATCGTCCCAGAGATCATCTTCCGCCCGGCCTGACGGCAGTCCAAAGTCGATGCTTGACGCTAGTGATTCGCCAGCCAGTCCTTCAGGAAGGCGCTGGATTGCTGCGCCAGCAGGGGCGCGAAACGCGTCGCTTCCTCGCGCAGTTTCGCGGGTGACAATCCGTGTGAACGTAGCTCGCCGGTATGCCCCACATACCATTGCTCGAGGCCGCGAGCGGTCACTTCCGGATGGAACTGCAGACCCAGCACCGAGCTTCCCAGTGAGAATGCCTGGTTTGGGCACAAGTCGGTAGACGCCAGATGCCGGGCGCCGGCCGGCAGATCAAAATCCTCGCCGTGCCAATGGAAGACAGGTTTGCGGAAATGCTGCAGCGAGGAATCATGCCCGGCGCTGGTCAGGGTCAAGGATTTCCAGCCGATCTCAACGCTGCGATTTTTATGGATGCGCGCGCCCAGCGCATGTGCCAGGAGCTGGCTGCCCAAGCAGATACCCAATGTTGGTGACTTGTGTTTGAGACGCAGCTCCAGCAACTGCAGTTCCGTAATGAGGAATGGATAATCGTGCTGCTCCATCACGCCGATAGGCCCGCCCAATACCACCAGCAGATCCCATTTGGCCTGAGCTAGATGCGAGAAATCTGCCGTGGGCGCATCCACATAGCGGATTGCATAACCGGATTCGGTGAGCAGCGCTTCCAGGCAACCCAGATCCTCGAAGGGCACATGGCGGATGGCGAGCAGTGATTTCATAAGACCCATTCTAGCTGCGGCGTTTGCCTGGGCGGTCAGCCGGGATGATTAATAGACTCAATATGACTGATTCGTACACACATTTGCCGGACGGTCTTATACTTACTATCAGCATGTCAGCCGCACGCTCACACCTCTCCGCCGGGGTCGTATTACTGCGCGATACCCAGGGCGGCCGCCGTTTCCTACTATTACGTGCCTACAGCTATTGGGATTTCCCCAAGGGCGCCGTGGAGCCCGGAGAAACACCCCTGCAGGCAGCCATCCGAGAAGTCCAGGAGGAAACCGGCCTCCAAGACTTGGAATTCCGGTGGGGCGAAGCCTACCGGGAAACCAAGCCCTATAACCGCGGCAAGGTCGCGCGTTATTACCTGGCGAGCACCCGGCAGGAGAAGATCGCACTGACCGCCAATCCCGAGACCGGCATCCAGGAACACATCGAATACCGCTGGGTGAGCCATGCCCAGGCGCTCAAGCTGATCACCCCGAGGGTCAGGCTGATACTGGATTGGGCCGATGCCCTGGCCCGCGAGCTGCGGCCGCATAAGATCAGCGCTGTGCACTCCTGAGGTAGCAGATCAAGAAGTCTGCTTCAACAGCGGCGCAAGTTTCACCCACACATTGTCCAGCACCTGATGCTCGGCTGGTGCCAAAGGATGCATGCCGTCAGCCTGCAGCATCTCCCGATGCTGGGCCACGCCTTCCAGCAGGAACGGCACCAGCGGCACGTGGTAATCTTTCGCCAAGCGTGGGTACACGGCCGCGAAGCTTTGGGTGTACTCCGGTCCGAAATTCGGTGGTAACAGTATTCCCAGCAATAAAACTTGCGCACCCGCGTGCTTCGAAAGCACGATCATTTTCGCAAGGTTGGCCTGCAAGGCGGTGACCGGCAGCCCGCGCAAACCGTCGTTAGCGCCCAACTCCAGGATCACGATGGCAGGTTTATGCCGCGCGAGTTCCACCGGCAGTCGCGTCAATCCCTGTGCCGAGGTATCGCCGCTGACGCTGGCATTGACCACATGGTAATCATCAGCCTGCGTCTTGAGGCGCGCTGCCAGCAACGCTACCCAGCCCTGGGAAGTTTCGATACCGTAGGCGGCACTCAGGCTGTCGCCCATCACCAGGATCACAGGCGGTGAAGCCGCTTTGGCCGCAATCGATGCGCAACAACACAACAGTCCAGTCAGAAGGATGAATTTCGATATGCCCAAGGAATCTCCTGAACAAGTGTTGCTGTGCGTCGAACATCTGGGCAAACAGGTTACCAGTCCGGACGGCGCGCTGACCATCCTCGAGGATGTCTCGTTGTCGATCCAGCGCGGTGAATCGGTGGCCATCGTGGGCCCGTCCGGTTCCGGCAAATCCACCCTGTTGGGCCTGATGGCGGGCCTGGATGTTCCCAGCCGTGGCCACTTATGGCTGAATGGCGAGGATCTCAGCGCGCTGGACGAAGACACACGCGCGGCAAGGCGCGCGTGCCAGATCGGTTTCGTGTTCCAGTCGTTCCATCTGCTGCCGGGCCTGACGGCGCTGGAAAACGTCATGCTGCCGCTGGAGCTGAATGGGCTACCGCATCCGGTGCAGAGCGCACGCACAGTATTGGCCGATGTGGGTCTTGCGGAACGCGCCGCTTATTACCCGCAGAAACTCTCCGGCGGCGAGCAGCAGCGCGTGGCCATCGCCCGCGCTTATGCGGGCGAGCCTCAGATCCTGTTCGCCGACGAGCCCACCGGTAACCTGGATGCCGCCACCGGCCATCTCATCATCGAATTATTGTTTCGACTGAACCGCGAGCATCACGCCACTTTGGTATTGGTAACCCACGATAATGAGCTGGCATCCCGCTGCGACCGCATCCTGAATCTGCACGCCGGCCGGCTGGTGCCAGCAGCATGATGCTGTTGCGCCTGTCCCACCGACAGTTCCACCGCGGCCTGCGCAGCGGTGAACTCCAGGTCATGGGCCTGGCGCTGGTGCTGGCGCTGGCCGCGGTCAGCGCTGTGGGATTTTTCACCAGCCGCGTGCATACCGCAGTTCAGGAGCAGGCGGGTGAGAGCCTGGCGGCGGATCTGGTGCTGTCATCCGGAGAACCGCTGGCCGCGCGCTTCACGCATCTTGCAGACGCAGCCGGCGCGCGCACCGCACAGGTGATGGATTTCCCCACGGTGCTGTTCAACGGCAATGACACGCTGCTCGTGAACATCCACGCCGTCAGCGAGGGGTATCCGCTGCGCGGGCGGGTGCGCATCAGCGCACTACCTTTCGGCCCGACGAACGTTGTCCAGGATATCCCCTCAAGCGGTACGGTGTGGGTGGAAGCGCGTGTGCTCACCACGCTGGGACTCAAGGTGGGTGACACAGTCCAGATCGGCAAACTCAAGGCCCGCATCGCTTATGTGATCGCTTATCTTCCCGACGGTGGCTTCGGGTTCTCGTCACTGGCGCCCAAGGTGCTGTTGAATTTATCCGACTTGCTGGCCACCGGACTGGTGAACAGCAACTCACGGGTGCGGTACCGGCTGCTCATGGCCGGTGCGCCGGAGGTGATCGCCGGCCTGGAAAAGAACCTGGATGAACAACTGCCTGCCGGCATCGAGATGCAGGATGTGCGCGACGGCCGGCGCGAGCTGGTGGAGGCCACCGACAGTGCGCAGCGTTTCCTGGCATTGGCGGCTCTGGTAAGCGTACTGGTCTCGGCGGTCGCCATGATCCTGGCGGCACGCCGTTATGCCACCCACTACACCGATACCGCTGCGGTGCTCAAGTGCCTGGGTTTGACGCGCCGGCGCGTGCAGACTTTGATGTTGCTGGAACTTTTATGGCTCGGGATTCTGGCCGCTGTCATCGGCGTGCTGATCGGGTTCCTGGCCCAGTATGGTTTGGTGGCGGCGCTCAAGGGTCTGCTGCCGTCAGATCTGCCCACCGCTTCCTTCATCCCGGCTCTGTCCGCATTCGGCATCGGCATCGTCCTGCTGATCGGCTTCGCACTGCCGCCGCTCATGCGACTCGGGGATACACCGCCGGCACGCGTGCTGCGTCGCGATCTGGTGCCGCCGCCGGTACGTGCCTACGTGATCTATGCAGCGGCGGTACTCACCACCCTAATACTTACCTGGTGGCAGGCACGCGAACTCAAATTGGCACTCTACGTGCTGCTGGGTCTTGTAATTACGGTCGCGGTGCTGACAGTGGGCGCGGTACTGCTGCTGGCAATGCTACAACCCTTGCGGCATGGCGCCGGCATCGGCTGGCGCTATGGTCTCGCCAATCTCAACCGCCACCGGCGCGACGCGCTCATCCAGATGGTGGCCTTCGGTATCGGCATCATGGTGCTATTGCTGCTGGGTCTGGTGCGCGGCAATCTGCTGTCCAGCTGGCGCACGTCCTTGCCGGCGGATGCGCCCAACCAGTTCATCATCAACATTCAGCCGGATGAGCGCGCCACCGCACAGAACTTTTTTACTGCTCACGGTCTGGCAGCGCCGACACTCTTTCCCATCGTGCGCGCAAGGCTCACCGCCATCAACGGCGTGGATGTGAGCCAGATCCATTTCCCCGATCAACGTGCCCAGCACATGCTCAACCGGGAAGCCAACCTGAGTTGGTCGCAGACTCTGCCTGCCGCCAATACCCTCACTGCGGGTCACTGGTGGAACGCCACACAAGCCCAACAATCACTCGCTTCCCTGGAAGAAGATTTCGCCAAGCAGTTGAAATTGGAAATCGGCGACCGACTGACCTTCGATATCGGCGGCACGCCCACCGTCGTGACGATTACCAGCCTGCGCAAAGTCCGCTGGGATTCTTTCCAACCCAATTTTTTCGTGGAGCTTTCTCCCGGCGCCCTCTCCGGATATCCCGCCACCTGGATTACCAGTGTGTACCTGCCGCCAGAGAAAGCGGTGATATTGGCCGATTTGGTACGGCAACTGCCTTCCCTGACGATCTTCGATGTGGACGCCATCCTCGAGCAGGTACGGCATCTCATGGACCAGGCAGCGCTGGCAGTGGAATACGTGTTCCTGTTCACCCTGGGCGCCGGCATCGTGGTGCTGCTGGCCGCGGTGCAGGCCACACGGGACGAGCGCCGCTTCGAGGCCGCCGTATTGCGCGCCCTGGGTGCCTCGCGGCGTCTGTTGCGTTCCGCCACAGCGACCGAATATGCGGCCCTGGGATGCGTGGCTGGATTGCTGGGAGCCCTGGCAGCCTCCCTGGTAGCCTGGCTGCTGGCCAGCCGCGTGTTCTCGTTGCCGTATCACCCGGATTGGCGTGTGTGGGTCATCGGCATCATTGCCGGCACTCTGATCGTCGGCTTGAGTGGACTATTGGCGAACCGGCGCATCCTGAATACACCACCGGTCGAGACATTGCGGGAGACCTAGAGTGTTATCGTGCCCAACCCGCCATCCATGCTCATTCAGCCCCGGGATAAAGAGGCAGGCGCATCGACAGGTTAATTAGATGTGTCACTTTCCTGTCTGTAACCCTATGATCGTTCAGGTCCGCCGTTCTCCGACAATGCATACATTGCTTGGAAATCCATGCACATCGTCGCGTCCGTGGCGATCAAATACACTTCCAGCGCCGTGCCCCCACACTCAAGATGAGTCGCGATTGACTTGGATCATCAGGGCGCCGTACCGTTGCAACTAGACTTGTTCGGGCATCGACCTTAAACAACATACAGACACGCAGTCCTGGGTGAACAGTGAGTGAGGCAGGAACTAGGGACGCGATCGAGACACGCTCGCTCACGCGTCGTTTCGGACGCATGACCGCCGTCGATGGGATTGACCTCGACGTGGCTGCCGGCGAGATCTTCGGTTTGCTGGGTCCCAACGGCGCCGGCAAAACCACCACCATCAAAATGCTCACAACGCTCCTCGCCCCAAGCTCCGGCGACGCACGCGTGGCGGGGTTTGACCTGCGGCGCGACTCTTCCCAGGTTCGGCACCATATTGGCTACGTCCCGCAGATGCTATCTGCGGACGCCGACCTCACCGGTTATGAAAACCTGCTTATCTTCGCGAGGCTGTATCGAGTGCCAGCGGCAGAACGGTCCGGTCGCATCGCCGAAGCCCTGGAGTTCATGGGCATCACCGACGACGCCAATAAGCTCGTCCGTCATTACTCCGGCGGTATGATCCGGCGCCTCGAGATCGCGCAATCACTGGTCAATCGACCGGACATCCTGTTTCTGGACGAACCGACGGTCGGCTTAGACCCCGCCGCGCGGCACGCGGTATGGGACCGCATCAAAGCCCTCTGGAAGCTGTGGCAGACCACCATCTTCATGACCACGCATTACATGGACGAGGCAGAAGCGTTATGCCAGCGCATCGCATTCATCGAGCGAGGCCGCATCGTCGCCCAGGGTACGCCCGCGGAACTCAAGGCCAACGTGGGTCCCGGGGCCACGCTTGATGACGTCTTCATCAGCCTGGGCGGTGGTGGGGTCGGGGAGGGTGACAGCTATCGTGCCATCGCCCGCGAACGCCACTCGATCCAACGTCGTGGCTAGCCCCTGGATGCCAGTCGGCGAAGGCGTGGCCCAGGCCCTGGCGGTCGCAGACTCGGAGGTGCGCAAGCTAATCCACGACCCGCTGGAGGTTTTTACCCGTGCCGTGCAGCCGGTCCTCTGGCTGATGATCTTTGGCCAGGTAATGGGACGCTTGAAGGCAATGCCCTCCGAGAACATGCCCTACAAGGACTTTCTCGCCCCCGGGATACTGGCGCAGAGCGTCACCTTCATCGCCATTTTCTACGGCATCGCGGCCATCTGGGAGCGGGATTCCGGGGTGCTGACCAAGTACCTCGTGAGTCCCGCTCCCCGCTGGGCCCTGGTCCTCGGGAAGAGCATCGGCAGCGGCGTGCGCAGCCTCACCCAGGCGACGCTGGTGTTTGTGCTGGCCGCGCTCATTGGCGTACATGTCCGGTTCGAAATCCCTGCACTCCTCGGCCTTGCGCTGTTCGCGCTCATGGGCTCGGCCATTTTCGCCACCTTCTCGCTTATCATCGCCTGCATCGTCCAGACCCGCGAGCGTTTCATGGGCATAGGCCAGCTTCTTACCATGCCGCTGTTCTTCGCCAGCAATGCCATCTATCCGGTCGCGCTCATGCCCACCTGGCTGCAGGTTATCGCCCACTTCAACCCCTTGACGTACCTCGTGGATGCTTTGCGCGCGCTCATGTGCGTGGGCGGCATTAGCGTCTACGGGCTTGCGGCCGACTTCGGCATCCTGGCGTTGTTGCTCATCGTGCTGGTGGCCGCGGCCGCCCGCATCTATCCGACGATACTCCGCTGAACCCTCCGCCGGATTTCTCCGGCACACCCATCAGTAAGCAATCAGTAGCCGCGAGCGGATGGCCTGGCTGCTCGCCAACCGCGTGCTCTCACTGTCTTGTCATCTGGATAAGCGCGTGTAGGCAGCCAGTATCATCGCCAGCACCTTGATCGTCGGACTGAGCGGATTATTGGCGAACCGGCGCATCCTGAGCGCGCCGTTAGTCGAAACATTACATGAAACTTAGATTTGATTAAGATACACAGTTAATACCTACAATCGAATGGCAGCTAACGACTGCGGTTTCAACGACGATCCCACTTTACCAAAGCGATGTTCCGTTGAGCGCCACTGCGGTCTTCACTCCAACAGAGGAGCGCACCCTGTTTCTATACCAGTCCTGGTGTCACTACCCGGTCTCTGGAGCACTTGAGGTAGCCCTGGTTCCAATGCAGAAATTCGTAGATCCAGTTTGAAAGTGCTATGAAGATCGAGAACGGTTCTGTCGTGTATTGCAGACACTTTCCGGTTAATTGATAGGCAATTTCCTAATTTCATGGCAAGTGAGTCAACCCCCATATCCCATTCTGCGTTTCAGACTATAATGTTATGGTCATGAGGCACTGGTTATGAAGCGTATGGTATTGGCTCTGATGTTGGCAGTAGTGCTCGCTGCTCCCTTATTCACTGTGGGTTGCGTAATTGTGCCAGTCCGCCCCTACAGGGCAGCCGTCTGGGTGCCGGGCCATTGGCATGTTGGTGCTTATGGCGGGCGAGAGTGGGTGGGTGGCTACTGGCGGCATCCGTGAGAAAAAATTTCCAGGGCTTGCTTGTATTATTGACAGCTAGATGTTGTCGCAACCATCAATTCTATATATTTGTTTGCCCAAGTTAGCTAACTGAAGTATACCTTCAGCCTGTCTCGTATAGTCTTATTCCCAATGGCCGCAGCGGAAGCAGACGTTCACGTCATAAAACTTCAATTAAATAAAATCCTGCTGGGCAACAATCTGCCCAACAGGGTTGTAAGTTCTAAAACAGGGCGATCAACAGCAATATCAGTCCCACTAAACTCACTGCCCAGACCAGCGTGCGCAGGTACATGATGCCAGCCATGTAAACGAACAGGTAAACCAGCCTTGCCCAGAAATACAGCTGCGCGCCCCAAAGGGTCAGGCTGTCATGGTGGCCCATAGCGGCAGCCAACAGGATCAATGCTGCAAACAGAGGAAACGTCTCGCGGAAATTATGAAATGCCCGTACTGTCCGGCCGCCGAGACCTTCCAGTTGCGGCATGATCTTGTCGCGATTACTAAATGCCCAACTCATCCCGTATTTCTGTGTAGTAAAGGTCGCAGCCAACAGCATTTGCACTAATCCCAACAGGACAGTGAACAACAGCATCTGCATTTCAGTATTCATTTAGCGCTCCCCATAGGTAGTAAATAACACAGGTGTCGGAAGACCTGACAAGTGTTACACAAATCCCAATTAGTATCGGCTTAACACAATACACTGTATAACACTTTACTTATCAGTGGGTTGCGAGCGTTACAGCTTTATGCAGATACCTTAGGCGACGCGATTGCGCTTCTCGCCTTTCTTGAAAGCCTCGATATTCATTGCCATCTCATCGATTACGCGCTGCCGTGCTTCTCGGGTGGCCCAGGCGATATGCGGCGTGACGATGAGGTTCGGAATTCCGGGCGCGAGCAACGGATTGCCATGGATCGGCGGTTCTTCGGACAGCACGTCGATGCCGGCGCCGCCCAGCCTGCTGGTCTTGAGCGCTTCCGCCAATGCCTGCTCATCGACGATGCCGCCACGCGCGCAGTTGATGAGCAGCGCATCGTGCTTCATGAGCTTGAGTTCTTCACGGCCAATGAGTTTGCGGGTCTCCGGTAGCAGCGGCACATGGATGGTCAACACGTCCACTTGGGGCAACAGGTCTTTGAGCTGCAGTCGGCCTCGGCGTTTGTCGCCGGCATTGCGCGCGCCGATCAAGACCTGCATAACGAAGGCTTCCGCGATATTGGCGACCGCCTTACCGATATCCCCGTAACCCAGGATGCCGAGCTTCTTACCGGCAAGTTCACGAATCGGGTAGTCCAGTAAGGTGAACTGCGGTGCGCGCCGCCATGCGCCCTGCTGCAAGAGCGCTTCATATTCCTTGAGATGCTGGGTAAGACTCAGGATAAAAGCGAATACCTGCTGCACCACCGAGAGCGTCGAATACGCCGGCACATTGCACACGGCGATGCCGTGCTGGCGCGCCGCTTCTAGATCCACGATGTTAGTGCCGGTGGCGGCTACGCTGATGAGGCGTGTGTGTGCCAGCTGCGCCAGGACCGGCGCATCGAGTTTCACTTTATTGATGATGGCGATTTCGGCACTTCCAACATGCTCGATCAGCTGGTCCGCGGGTGTAGTGCCAAAACTGCGAAGTTCGGTTAACGTTTGACGCAGCGGCGCCAGGTCCACATCACCCTGGTGACTGACGGTGTCCAGATCCAGAAATACGCCGCGCATGGACCTATTCTCCCGTGATTGCATGCCTAAGGTAAACTGCCGGACACAAGACAAAGTATCACAGGGAAAATGCTGTCATGTACACGCCTGAATCTTTCAAAGTGGATGAGCCGGCCCGTCTGCATGCGGTGATGCGAAGGTTCCCCTTCGCACTGCTGTTAACGGTGAATGCGGACAGCCTGGAAGCCACCCATCTGCCGTTCATGGTGGATGCGGAACGCGGTCCGCATGGCACCTTGCTGGCGCATATGGCGCGCGCCAATCACCATTGGAAGCTGTTCGATGGCCGGCGTGAAGCGCTGGTGGTGTTCACGGGGCCGCATGCCTATATCTCGCCCTCATGGTACGCGGATAAAGTCACGGTACCCACCTGGAATTACGTCGCCATCCATGCCCACGGCCGGCCAGTCATCGTTACAGATAAAGCGCGGGTGCGCGCCATGCTCGAGCGCCTGGTGAGCGAACACGAGACCTATGTGAAACCGCCCTGGAGCACGGCGCAAGCGGGCGACTACGTGCAGCAGCAACTGGACTACATCGTGGCTTTCGAGATTGAGATCACACGCCTGGAAGGCAAATTCAAGCTCAACCAGAACCGTGCACATGCCGACCAGCAGGGCGTGGTGCGCGCCTTGAGCGGCTCTAAAGATCCCATGCAGCGTGAAATCTCGGAACTGATGCGCCAGCAGCTAGAAAAGTGAGCCTGCGTTACTTTCGAGATCGAGCAACAGACGTTTGATCTTGAGGCCACCGCCAAAGCCGGTGAGCGACCCGTCCGCCCCGATCACCCGGTGACAGGGCACGATAATGGGGATTGGGTTCTGGCCGTTGGCCGCGCCCACGGCGCGCGAAGCCTTGGGTTCGCGGATGCGCCGCGCCAGCTCGCCGTAGGACCAGGTCTTGCCGTAGGGAATGGTGCGCAACGTGTTCCAAACCTTGAGCTGGAACGCGGTGCCCTCGGGAACCAGGGGCAGGTCGAATTCGCGACGCTTGCCGGCGAAATACTCCCGCAGTTGAGCAATCGCGTGCTTGAAAGGCCGTGGATCTTCCTGCCAATCGGGCTTGGGTTTAGTCGGATGGGTGCCATCCTGGAAACCCAGCAGGCGCAATCCGGTTGCATCGCCCGCCAGCAACAATTCGCCCACCGGGCTTGAGATGGTGCAGTACTGCATACGGTTACCTCTTGGTTTTCACTGAGTGCTTGGGTTTATCTGCGCGTCCGCGGCCGCGCGCCACATAAGCATGGCGGCATAGGCACGCCACGGCCGCCAGGCCTCGGCGCGTTTCAGCAACGCAGACGGCGTTAAAGTTTTTCCCGCGCCCGCCATGCGTAGCAGCACCAGGTCACTGGCGGGAAAAGCGTCCGGATCACCCAGTGCGCGCATGGCCACATACTGCGCCGTCCAGTCACCGATGCCTTTGATGCTGGTGAAGCTCACTAACAGTTCGCTGACCTGAAGCCTGTGGTCGAAACTCATCTCGCCCGTGAGCGTGGCTTGCGCCAGAGCGCGGATCGAAAGTGCGCGTGACTGAGGCAAGCCGGTGAGTTTGGCTTTCGCCAACACCGCGGGTCGCGGGAACACATGCGTGAGGCCGAGTGAATTGGCACACTGCAATGGCTCGCCGAAGTCCTGTGCCAGCCGTCCTGCCAACGTGGTGGCGCCACGTACTGTCACCTGCTGACCGAGGATGGCGCGCACCGCCAGCTCGAAACCATCCCAGGCACCCGGCACGCGCAAGCCGGCATGCCGTTTCAAATGTGGTGCCAGCAGCGGATCACGGCGAAGGTTGCGGGCAATGGCCGCCGGATCGGCAGCCACATCGAACATGGTCCGCAAGCGTGTCACGATCTGCAGAAGTCTGGCTGGATCCGGAAAGAACACGCGCGCTTCCAGTGCATGGGTACGTTTCAGCTGTCGCACTTCCAGTACGCCCTGCCGGCCGTCGAAGGCGATGCTGCGGCGATAGGCGCTGTCCACTACGGCTTCCACACCCGGGGTGGCGCGTGCTGCCAGAAACGCCAGCAAGGCCTTCCAGTCATACGGCGGTCGGAAAGCCAGACGGAAGACATATTCGCCGGTCTCGGTGGACGTCGCTGCGGATTTGTGCAGACGCCGTATGTCCGTTGGCGTGCGTCCATACAAGTGGGAAAACGTAGCGTTGAAACGTCGGATGCTCTGAAAGCCGGAGGCCAGCGCCACCTGTGTCATGGGCAGATCGGTATCGCTGATCAGCTGTTTGGCGAAATGCAGCCGGCGTGTCTGCGCCACGGCAATGGGCGAGGCGCCCAGATGCTGCAGGAACAGACGGTGCAGATGCCGCGGAGTCACCCCCAGGCGCGTGGACAGGTATTCCACAGTTTCGTCGTCCAAGGCGCCTTCCGAGATCAGCCGCAGGCCGCGACTCACAGTCGCGGAGGTGCCGTTCCAGGCCGGGGTGCCGGGTGCGGTCTCCGGCCGGCAGCGCAGGCAGGGACGGAATCCGGCTTCTGCGGCCGCTGCGGCCGTAGGGAAGTACACCACATTTTGGCGTTTAGCGCTGGGTGCCGGGCAGATGCACCGGCAGTAAATGCCTGTCGTGGTCACACCGATGAAGAAACGGCCATCGAAACGTGCGTCATGCGTCAGACGCGCCTGATCACAGGTTTTTTGATCCAGTTCCACCGTCTTACTCCTGTCAACGCAGGAAAACGGTGCTCACCTTATACGCTTGCTGACAGCCTGACTAGCCGTTTTCGGACATGGATATAACCACCCCAAAATAAAAGGGCGGGTCGTTTGGACCCGCCCTACTGTATATCTGTATATATCGGATGCGGATCAACCGCACTGGGCGGCTCTTTCCGACTGTGGACTGAAATTGACGGTTTTCGTGGAAGACGGAAACGTCGCGATCAGGAAGGGTTCTGAGGAAGTCTGTGGGTGACGGCAATTTTGTCCGGGCTGGATACCGACAATCGTGACTTCGATAGTTGGGCCGGATGCGTCGATCTTGCCGATGCGGATCCGGAAGCCGCCGCTCGGCTGCTCACCGATGAATACAGCCAGCACCATATCCTTGGAAAAATCCACCACCGGTTTGTCCGGCGCACCTGATTGACCTGCAAAAGCCTTGTTCCACATGGCGTCAAAATCCGCCTGGTTATGGATATCCTGATAGATCTGATCCTTGATATTGCTGTGACTGCCGGTAGCCAGAATATTCGCTCCAGAATCGCCGCCGCTCATGCCGGCGCAGCCCGCCATCAACAGGGCAGTTGCCGCTGAAATAATCAGTGTTTTCATGAAATTGCTATTCACAACACACCTCCCGTTCGGTTAAGGTTCAATTGTACGCTACGCGAAATCAATGCGCTTGTTTCAGCAGATACACGATACTCACATCGCCGCTGACATCGATGCTGCCGGGTTCATAGTCGGCAGCCCCGGATGTGGGTGCCGCCCGGCCTGCCATCGCCAGCGGCTGCGGCCAGCACCCGCGCACGCTGATGCGCGTCGTCCACGGCTTTAGCGAGCGCCTGCTGGCGCAGCTGCGGCATATCACTGCGGTCGAGTGTGGTACCGCCGACAGTATTGACGCCCGCTTTGACCAGGATGCTCACCAGATCCGCGTACTGCGGCAGATTGCGCAAGGTGATTTGGATGCGGCGGCTCACGTGCTGGCCAACGAATATCTGGTTGTTGTTCTGCCACCGGTATTCCGGCCACACCGAGATGTTGGTGGCATCAATGTCGCGTTCGGCAATGCCGAGTTGTTTAGCGGCTTCGAGCGCTTGCGCAGCACGGCGTTCCACGTCGGCGCGTGCGTTCGCCAGATTCTGGTCGTTCTTTTCGATGCTTATCGAAACATGCGCCATGTCCGGCACGACGCTCAGGGTTCCGTGACCTGACACCTGTATATAAGGCATCGCAGGCGGGGCGTCGGCTGATGCCAGGATCGGAATCAGCAATATCAGGTTGATGCAATGACGGATGTGCGGAATCACAGCTTCTTCACTCGGCCAGAATATAGGCGAACATCAGCGGCGCCACGATGGTGGCGTCGGACTCGATGATGTACTTGGGCGTATCCGCCCCCAGCTTGCCCCAGGTAATCTTCTCGTTGGGTACCGCACCGGAATACGACCCGTAGCTGGTGGTGGAATCGCTGATCTGGCAGAAGTACGCCCACAACGGCGTATCCTGCCGCATATCCTGTTCCAGCATGGGCACCACGCAGATGGGGAAATCGCCGGCGATGCCGCCGCCGATCTGGAAGAACCCCACGCCCTTACCGCCGGCATTTTTCTGGTACCACTCGGCGAGATACATCATATATTCGATGCCGGTGCGCACCGTATGCACATGCTGCACGTCGCCCTTGAGACAATGAGCCGCGTAGATGTTACCGAGGGTGGAATCCTCCCAGCCGGGCACGATGATGGGCAGGTTCTTGTCCGCGGCCGCCACCATCCAGGAATCCCGGGTGTCGATCTGCTGATACTGCTTGAGTGCACCGCTGCGGATGATCTTGTACATGAATTCGTGGGGAAAGAAACGCTCGCCCTGCTTGTCCGCAGCCTGCCATTCGCTGAGCACCGCGTTCTCAATGCGACGGATGGCCTCGCTTTCCGGTATGCAGGTGTCGGTTACCCGGTTTAAATGCCGGTCCAGCAGCTTGTGTTCCTCCGCCGGGGTCAATTCGCGGTATTTGGGCACGCGTACATAATGGTCGTGGGCCACCAGATTAAAAATGTCTTCTTCCAGGTTCGCGCCGGTGCAAGTGATGATGCTCACTTGGCCGCGGCGGATCATCTCGGCCAGCGACAGTCCCAGCTCCGCGGTACTCATGGCCCCCGCCAAGGTCACCATCATCTTGCCGCCAGCGGCCATATGCGCTTTGTAGGCTTCGGCCGCGTCTATGAGCGCGGCCGCATTGAAATGCCGGTAATGATGCTTGATGAAGGCGGCGACTTCGTTGAAGTATTTGAGGTTTGAGCGGTTCTGCTGGTCAAGCATCGTGGAGATCCTCTAGCGGGGTGACAATCAAGTTGCAGATTGTAACGGGTCCGCAAGCCACTGTGCCGCGGCTCGTGCCTTGACCCAGGGCTGCTGCTGATGTCTTCATATTCCGGCCTGCGGGCCGCCTGCAGACGGGTTGCACACGCTGCTGCAGCTGGTCGAGGTTATGCACCCGGTAAATGCTCCTCTGAGGGTAGGCTTGCGCTGCGTGGCACGGGATGCTGCAACACTGGTAAGGAGGCGCTTGCCATGCATGGCACATCCGGCCTTGAACCCTGCATTCCCAGCTACCAGGTACATTCCGCTACAATCCCTGTGGGTCATAACAGACGGATAAGCAACGATGCAAACCCAGCGCAGCCTCGGCCTGGCCACCACCACTTCGATCGTCATTGGCAACATGGTTGGCTCGGGTGTCTTCCTACTGCCCGCATCGCTTGCCGTGTATGGCATTTACAGCCTGTGGGGCTGGGGATTCAGTACGGTGGGTGCACTACTGCTGGCCTGGGTGTTCAGCAGCTTGTCGCGACGTCTGCCGAAAGCCGGCGGTCCCTACGCGTATCCGCGTGAGGCGTTCGGCGATTTCGCCGGCTTTCTCATCGCCTGGATTTATTGGCTGAGTATTTTCGGCACCAATGCCGCCATCGCAGTGGCCTTCACCAGCTACTTGAGCACTTTCATTCCGGTACTGGCGGCGGTGCCGCTGGCGGGTGGTTTGGCCGCCATCGCCGCCGTCTGGGTGCTTACGGGACTCAACATCTGGGGGGTGCGCGCGGCCGGCAACCTGCAATTGATCACCGTGATCCTCAAGCTCGCGCCGCTCCTGGCACTGGCGATATTCGGCATCTTTTACTTCGACCCGAAAGTGCTGGCCTCGGGCCATCCCAGCGGCTCGCCGGTCTCCGCCATCAACACAGCAGCGGCGTTCACCATGTGGGCATTTTTGGGCCTGGAATGTGCCACCGTGCCTGCAGAGCATGTCAAGGACCCGGAAAAAACCATACCACGCGCAACCATGCTGGGCACCATTATCGCCGCGGCCTTTTACATCGTTTGCACCACTGTAGTCATGGGAATCATCCCCAGCGACACGCTGGCGCATTCCAACGCGCCCTTTGCCGATGCCGCCAAAATAATATGGGGCAGTTGGGGTGATTACATCATCGCCGCCACCGCCATGATCTCCTGTTTCGGCGCACTCAACGGCTGGATTTTGATGCAGGGCCAGTTTCCGCAGGCGGTAGCCAACGATGGCCTGTTCCCGAAATTCTTCGCGCGAGAATCCCGCCACGGCACACCGGCGGTGGGGCTGCTGGTATCGAGTGTGCTTGCCACCCTCCTGATTCTGATGAATTACAGTCACGGCCTGGTAGAGATGTTCAATATCATCCTGCTGCTGGCGACGTTCTTCGTGCTGGTGCCTTACATGCTGTGTGCCATGGCTGAGATCGTACTGAGTCGCAGTCAGAGCCGCAGTTTCAAACTGCCGTTGCGCAACACCGTGCTGGCCTGTCTAGCTTTCGTTTTTGCATTGTGGGCAGCAGCGGGCACCGGCCGCGATTCGTTGTACTGGGGTACGCTGCTGTTATTGGCTGGAATTCCAATCTATGTTTGGCAGAAACGCCAGCGTACTTTAGTCGGCCGTATGCAGGCGGCACCGGGTGATCCCTGATTCAGGGTGCTAACGCCCGGTTCGACGCGCGAGGCCTTCAACTCATGTTCCAGCTGAAACGCCCGATCTGTGGACTTTCGATCTCGATGCAGTCACCGGTTACCAATGGCCCGACGCCAGCCGGTGTGCCCGTATAGATGATGTCGCCCGGCAGCAGCCGCCAGTGACGGCTCAGGAAGGCGATGATGTTCGCAACCGGGAACAACATGTCGCGGGTATTGCCCTGCTGACGCACCACACCGTTCACCGTGCAGCGCATATCGATATTCTGGATATCGGACTGCGTTGGCCAAGCCTTGAATTTGCCGATGACAGCACTGCCATCGAAGGACTTGGACAACTCCCAGGGCTGGCCCGCGTTTTTCAAACGAGACTGAACATCCCGTAATGTCAGATCAATCCCTAACGTCACACCGGCGACATAACTGAGAGCTTCCTCCGCTGGAATATCGGCGCCTTGTTTGCCGATCAACACTACCAGTTCCATTTCGTGATGTACGCTTCCCTGATCTTTAGGCAGCTTCAAAGGCTCGCCAACGGACACCAGGCTGGTGGCCGGCTTCATGAAAATCACCGGTCCCGCAGGCAACGCATTGCCCATCTCTTTGGCGTGCTCGGCATAGTTGCGGCCGATGCAGAAAATGCGCTGTGGAACAATTGTATGGTTCATGTCAATCATGTCTGTGTTTTACCTGATTGCGAATCAGTATTGCTGGGTCAGGGTGCTATTTCATTACATTACACCGTAGCTACTTACACTATCATTGAAACTGTAAATTGAGGCCGCCTCCCTATCATGCTCGCGGTGCACGCTTACGATTTAAATACTGAACATATATTTAAATTCCCAGAATTGCCGGCACTAGATAGATTGGTGTTATCTCGGTAACAGCAATATAGAATATTGTCGATGCCCGTCTAGTCTAGTTATTGTCTGCGATACGTCGGGGACGATATCATCATCGCCGGACCACGCATCGTTCAACTTTATCTTGAGGAGGTATTTCATGAGAATGTATTCAGCTGTACGTCGTATGTCTCCGCTGTCCGTGTGCCTGCTGCTTTTCGCGTGCACAGCGCCCGTTCCACCCACGTTCGATACCACCGCGGAATCCGCAAGACTGCTGCAGCGCGACGCAGAGTGGGCCGATGCGGCGACCGCCGGAAAGGACATCGAAAAGGTGCTCTCATACTGGAGCTACGATGCCGTGGTAATGGAAACCGGGCAACCGCCAATCGAGGGCAAGGCGGCCATTCGTGCATATATTACTGCGAGCTATGCCACTCCTGGATTCAAAATTCACTGGGTCTCGCAGAAACCGACATTTTCACCCGACGGAAAGATGGCATACATGCGGGGCAACGACGAAATGACGGTCCCGGGACCCAAGGGCACGCCCATGACGTTGCATTTGCAGGGTTATTCGATCTGGCGCAAGCACGCCGACGGGCAATGGTATTGCGTCGTGGACATCGCCAACGAGATGGCGCCGGCAAAGAGCTGAGTACTCGCAACTGGCGCACGCGGCGCGATATCCTGATCGTTGCCTTGAAATGCGGCTTGGTTGTAAGCCGGATCGTAGCCTACGAATTGAAAAATCGAAATGCGCCCATGAGTTTGAGCGTTAGGCCCTACGGTCACCTAAATACACTTAGTCAAAATATCCCCGGAACGCCGCAATCACCCGCGCCACATCAGCGGGACTCACGTCCAGATGGGTTACCAGCCGCAAGTTGGCGCCTGGCAGGATGAGGATGCCGGCTTTCTTGAGATGCGCAGCGAGCCCTTCCACCAATTCCGGTGGAATGGAAGCGAACACCATGTTGGTCTGCACTGAGCCTGGATCGATCTTGATCTGCTCAATGCCCGCCAGACCTTCGGCGAGCACTTTGGCATTGGCATGATCTTCCGCCAAGCGTTCGACATGATGTTCCAGTGCATATAATCCCGCCGCAGCCAGGATGCCCGCTTGGCGCATGCCACCGCCCAGGATCTTGCGCGCACGCTGTGCCTTTTTTATCAGCTCACGCTTGCCCACCAGTACGGTGCCTACCGGGCAGCCGAGTCCTTTGGACAGGCAGATGGAGACAGTGTCGAAATGCCGGGTGATTTCCCGCACTGGCACGCCCAATTTCACCGACGCATTGAACACCCGCGCACCGTCCAGATGGATATTCAATCCATGTGAGCGCGCAAACTCCACTGCCTCTTTAATATAAGCCAGTGGCAATACACACCCGTTCTGGGTGTTTTCCAGGACTACAAGGCGTGTGTGGGGGAAATGCGCGTCGTCGGGTTTGATGGCTGCGGCGATTTTATTCAGCGCCAGGGTGCCGTCCGCCTCATACGCAATCGGGCAAGGCCACAGACTGCCGAGCACGGCAGCACCGCCGGCCTCGTATTTGAAGCTGTGGCCCAGGCTGCCGATGATGAATTCCTCGCCGCGGCCGCAGTGCGCCATGAGCGCGGCGAGATTCGATTGGGTGCCGCTAGGAAAAAACAAACCGGCCTCCTGGCCGGTCATCTCCGCGAGCTTTTCCTGCAGACGGTTGACAGTGGGGTCGTCGCCGAAGACGTCGTCACCCACATCGGCCGCGGCCATGGCAGCGCGCATCGCGCGTGTCGGCCTGGTCACCGTGTCACTGCGCAGATCAATCATTTTGAAAGTGCCGCGGGCACTCTCCGTCCCTTCTCCCCTTGCGGGGTGAAGCGGAATAGCCGAAGCAAAGCTTCGGCCCGCTGAACGGGCGGCCATGGATGGCCGCCCTGAAGTTCAAGTGGCTCAGGATGAGTCATGCAGAACAGGAAGGGGGGGTGCTTTTATTGCCCGCCGCCAGATGGAGGCTTCTGTGAGTTTTGAGTGCTTTGGGCTTTTTGCTGTTTCGCCCAATCCGCATCCAGGGCTGCGGTCACGCCCTTGGTGACATCGTATTTGGGGTTTGCAAACACCGCGCCCGCACCCTGGCTCAAGATGATGTCGTAGTGATGGGCCTTGCCGTACGCTTCGATCACTTTACTCAGTTCCTGTTCGATGGGTTGCAGCAATTCCTGGCGGCGCTGCTCCAGGTCCTGGCGGCCCATCATTACGAACTGCTGCGCATCGTTCTGGCTGTCCTGGTAATTCTTCTGTAAAGTCGCGTATCCACTGGATTTGCTGTCGGCCTTGTCCAACTGATTCTTCAGTACCTGCATCTTGTCTTGTTTGTCTTTCAATTGACTCTGCAATTTTTGCGTTATGTCCTGCAGCTGTTTATTGGCATCCTGGCCGGCCTGTGATGTGCCGATGACTTCCTGCAGGTTAACCACGGCAATACGCGGCCCTTCCGCTGCCTGTGCCGCAGTGCTTGCAAATAAACCGGCCGTCAGCAGGCCGACGGCGATGAATCCGTAACGCATGATGGAATACTCCCGAGAGTTAGTAATAGGAAAACCCGCCGGGCGGCGGTCACGTGGATCTTTAATCTTCCTAGGATAACGCATGCGGGGCAGTGCGGACTACCGCACTGCCCCGCAATTATTCAGCTATTTGGACGCATATTAACGAACAAATTAATGGCGAATAACAATACACCCAGCGCGATCACTACGGAGGACACGATTACATATTTCTCTACCTCCGGATGTCCCGCCAACAAGAAGAACAATCCCACCATGGCCACCGGTAATGCGAGGTTATGCAGCCAGAAATGCCACAAACCGAGGCGGCTGCCGCCGGCCCGCGGAAACAGATGGTAGATTACCCCCGCCAGTGCCATCGAGGCCCAACCGAGCAGGTTGATGTGGGCATGCAACGGCGCGAATTCAACGTGATGGGTCGCAGCCATTACCAGCCCGAAAACCACTCCCACGAGCAGATACAAAATCGCCAGTTTGATCCAGATTTGCGCCATGCGCGCGCCGCGCGCTTCGGTTTCGTTCGTCATGGTAACTCATTGATTTCATTGATGTATATTTGTCGAAAGAATTTACATCCCCCGACAACCATGGCGATATAAAATTAAAGAGTTGTCGAGGGAACCTAATAAACTCACAATGTCATAATTGCATCTTATAAGACAAATCCCCTCAAAATTTTTAAGGAGTTTCCCCATGAACCGGCGCTGGCTATCCATCCAGCGGGCTTTCCTGTTGTCGTCAATGGCGATGCTGGCCATGGCGGCGGGTTCAGCCCGTGCTAACGACACCCTCATGCGTTTCCCCACCCTGCACGGGGATTCCGTGGTTTTTGAAGCCCATGGCAACCTGTGGGAAGTGAATCGAGCCGGAGGCTCCGCACGCCGGCTGACCACCGATCCCGGTTACGACCTGATGCCGCGTTTCTCCCCCGACGGACAGTGGATCGCCTTCACCGGTCAGTACCAGGGCAATACCGACGTTTACGTGATACCGGCCGGCGGTGGCAACGCCCGACGCCTGACCTTCCACTCCGACGTGGTGGATCGCGCGCCGGAACGTTGGGGACCGGACAACATGGTGCTCGGCTGGACACCCGATTCGAAAAACGTGGTATTCCTGTCGCGGCGCAGCTCCATGAACACCTGGTTCGGGCGCTACTTCACCGTAGCGGTAAATGGCGGACCTGAAGAATTGATGCCGCTGGATAAGGGCGGCTACATGACTTACAGCCCGGATGGGAACGCCATCGCCTACAACCGCATCTTCCGCAATTTCCGCACCTGGAAACGCTACACCGGCGGCCTGCACCAGAACGTTTGGACCTACAACTTCAAGACCGGCCAATCCGAGCAACTGACGGACTGGAAGGGCACCGATCAGGATCCCATGTGGCATGGCCGTACCATCTATTTCATCTCCGACCGCGGCCCGACATTCCGCGTGAACCTGTGGGCCCTCGATCTGGACACTAAACAAACCCGCCAGCTCACGCATTTCACCGATTACGACATCGACTGGCCGAGCCTTGGCGACAGCGGCATCGTGTTCCAGGATGGCGGCGCCCTGTACGTGATGGACCTGCCGTCTGAACAGCTGCATAAACTCAGCGTGGATGTGCCGGATGACGGCATCAACACCAACCCGCGCTATGTGGATGCCAGCAAGTTCATCCAGGCCGTGGATCCCGCTGGCAACCCCAACTTCGATATCGCCCCCAACGGCAAGCGTGCGCTGCTGCAGGCGCGCGGTGATCTGTTCACGCTGCCCGCGGAACACGGCAATACCCGTGATCTGACCCAAACCTCCAATGCCAAGGAAGAGAATCCATCCTGGTCGCCGGACGGCAAGTGGATCGTTTATGTCACGGACGTGAGTGGTGAGGAGCAGGTCGTTATTCGTCCTTCCGAGGGCGGAGCCGAACAGACCCTGACGGACTTCAAGACCGGCTATTTCTACCGGCCGGCATGGTCGCCGGACAGCAGTAAGCTGGCGTTCTCCGACAACGAGCACCAGCTGTGGTATCTGGACATCAAGACCCACAAGGCGGTGAAGGTCGGCCAGGACAAGTTCAACGAAATCCATGATTACACCTGGTCACCGGATGGACGCTGGTTGGCCTGGAGCCAGCAGCGCGACAACCAGCAGCCGGGCATCTGGCTCTATAGTCTCGACAGCGGTAAGGCCACGCTGGTGAGCTCGCCCATGAACTCGGATTTCAACCCGGCCTTCGATCCGGAGGGCAAATACCTGTTCTTCGTATCGGCGCGCCATGAGAACCCGACCTTCAGCCAGAGCGAGTTCAATATCGCCACCCTGAAGATGTTCGGCATCTACGTGGCCACACTGCAGAAAGGCGAAGCCTCGCCGTTTGCGCCGCGCTCCGATGAAGGTCTGCCAGCGAAAGACGAGACTCCGGCCAAGGATGACAAATCCGGCGGTAAAAAACCGCAGGGCATGAAGCCCATCGAGATCGATCTGGACGGACTCATGCTGCGCACCGTGGCGGTGCCCATCCCGGCCGACAACATCGCCGGGCTGGTGGCGACCAAAGGCCATCTGTACTACATGACCGTGCCGGATCAGACCATTGAAGGACCGCTTGCGGGCGAGAGCAGTGCCCTGCATGTCTTCGACATGGAGAAACGCAAGGACACCAAGCTCACCGATGGCCTGACAGGCTACTACCTGTCGGCTGACGGCAAGACCGCACTCATTAACACCGAGGATGGCAAATTTGCATTCCTGGATGTGAGCGCCGGCGCGGACACCAAACCAAAGAGTCTGGATACTTCACACATGCTGATGCGCATCGATCCCAAGGCCGAATGGAACGAGATGTTCCACATGGCCTGGCGTCTGGACCGGGATTTCTTCGTCAACCGCAAGATGAACGGCGTGGACTGGAACGCAGTGCTGGCCAAGTACCAGAAGCTCGCGCCGCTGATGGGCGATCGCGAGGATCTGAACTACCTCATCGGCGAGATGATCGGTGAGCTGTCCAATTCCCACACCTACGTGGGCGGCGGCGACCTCAACGATGACGCCAAACCAGTGGCCACCGGTCTGCTGGGCACGGACTTTGGCTTGGACCAGAAATCCGGTCGCTACTTCTTCGCGAAAATCTATCCGGGCGACAACACCCGGCCGGATTTCATCTCGCCCCTGACTGATCCGGGTATCAACGTGCGTGCCGGCGATTACCTGCTGGCCGTGGACGGCCACGAGCTGAAAGCGCCCACGGATCCCTTCAGCCTGTTCGTGGGCACCCGGGGTCAGACGGTGAAGTTGACGGTGGCGGATGATGCCGCCGGCAAGAACCAGCGCGAGGTCACGGTGGCGACGCTGCACGATGAAGCCAACCTGCGCCAGGATGACTGGATCCAGCACAACCGTGCTTACGTGGCCAAAGCCTCCAATGGGCAGATCGGTTACATCTACCTGGATGACATGAGCGCCAGCGGCATGAAGCAGTTCATCGACCAGTTCTACCCGCAGATCGACAAGCAGGGACTGATCATCGATGTGCGTTACAACGGTGGCGGTTTCATCGACCAGATGCTGCTGGAACGTCTGCGCCGCATGCTGGTGGGCATGGGCACCGACCGGCAATTGGCGCCGGGTACTGAGCCGCAGGTGATCTCATACAGCTACAAAGCGGCTCTCATCAACGAGTACTCTGCCTCCGACGGGGATATCTTCCCGTACTTCTTCAGGAAATACGGCATCGGCCCGCTCATCGGCATGCGTACCTGGGGTGGAGTGCGCGGCATTCGCGGCAACTGGCCGCTGCTGGATAACGGCTACATCACCATCCCTGAAGACAGCATGTATGGTCTCGATTCACAGTGGGTGATTGAGAACCACGGCGTAGAGCCCGATATACAAGTGGATGACCTGCCCGGTGACGTGATGCGCGGCAAAGACGCACAGCTGGATGCGGCGGTGAATTACCTCATGGATAAGATCAAGGCACATCCGTTGCATCTGCCGCCAGCGCCGGCGTTGATCCCGGCCTATCCGTCGCCCGGCCACGAATAACAACACAGGACTTTTTTCTGATGCGTGCGGCGGCCTCATGGCCGCCGCTTTTTTTAAGCTACATAAAACTAACTAACACCGTCCTCACATCAACTTGCAACGTCGAGATCCATATGCCGATGCCGGTAGATGAAATATGCGATGCCAGTTCCACCCGTCACCACAGCCGGCCCAAGTAGCGCTAGATAATGCCAGCGGGAAAAGCACAGGCTGCCCATTACACCGCCCGCCACGAATCCGCCGAGCAAGCCGCCAAGTAGCAAAAATCGCCTGGATTCCACCCGCATGCCGCGCAGCAGATGACCTAAAGCCACACCCAGATCCGTGGTTACACCGGTCATATGCGTAGTGCGTACCACCGCGCTGCTGTACAGACTCACCATGCCGTTCTGCAGACCCATGGCTGCGCTCAATAGATAACCTCCTACAACCACACCCTGATCGAGATATCTAACGGCGACGAACAACAACACGGCTTCGATGGTCAGTGCAGCACCATAGCGCCGCCCTAGCCGCAGAGTGCTTTGCTTCACGATGAATCCACAAAGCACCGCACCAAAGAAGAACATGATTACCAGCATGCTCGTATGGAATGCTTCGCCGAGATTTAGATGGACCAGACTCTCGCTCAGTAATGTCAGGTTGCCGGTCACATGAGAAATTGGATGACTCAGGCCAAGCAAGCCGACGGTATTCACGAATCCCGCCACCGCAGCCAGCACCACACTGCCGATGAAAACCCAGCCTGGCAATTTATTGATCATGTAAGCATCTCAGCCGCGGAGTACCGAAAGCAGTTGCGCGACTAAGTGTTGCGCCTGGTTTAAATAATTTCTACCGAACAGATTCAGATGATTGAGCACATGATAAAGATTGTAAATATTGCGGCGCATAGGATAACCGTTATCCACAGGCCAGATGGCGTGATACGCTGAATAAAATTCCGGCGGGAATCCACCGAATAGTTCCGTCATGGCCAGATCCGCTTCGCGGTCGCCGTAATAGACCGCCGGATCGAAGATCACCGGCTCGCCGCTTTCTGATACACCCCAGTTGCCGCTCCAGAGATCGCCATGTAACAGCGAGGGCTTGGGGTTATATCCGTCAAAGAGTGCCGGTAGCCTTTCCAGAAGCCTGGCGCCCAGCGCCTGCAATTCTCCACGGAATCCATTTTCTGCCGCCAGCCTTAGCTGAAAACCCAAGCGGTGGTCACGGAAAAATTTTATCCAGTTACCCGAATAATTGTTGAATTGCGGCGTGGCGCCGATGAAGTTATTGCGCCGCCAACCGTAGTGCATACCCAAACATTGATGCTGATGCGCCAGCGCTTCACCCAGTCGCGCTGCTGCCAGGCCAGTTTTTTGGCCCAGCTCCAGCCATTCCATGATCAAAAAGGCTTCGCCATCCTGCTCATCCGCGGCTAATACACTCGGCACCCGCACGGCGTCGGCTTCGGCGAGTGCCTTGAGGCCGTTGGTTTCCGCGCTGAACACGTCCAGCGCATCCGCTCGGGTTTTCACGAACCAGAGGTGATCGCCGCAGATAGCCCGCCAGCGGGAACCGCCTATACCACGGCCCAATGATTGCCATTTGCAGTCATTATCCTTGCTGGCCTCACGCACAAGTTGTTCGATGCTGGAGCGGCTGGCACTCATAGTGCGCATTTGACCGGAAACAAACCCAGGAATGCAATCATCTGCTCCTGGATGGAAAGAGATTGTTGCTCTGAGTGTGAATCAGAATGAATACGAACAAAATCCGTGCAGTTGATGTAACGCGGACCTGAATCAGGCGAGCATTTGTGAAATGCGTTTGTGCAGTGGGCTGGTGCGCGGGAAATGCGCCAGCAGGAATTCCATCTGGTCAGCGAGGATGCGGCGGCCCTTCAGGAAGATGTATTCGGCATGGTTGGGCGTGAACGGCACCGCCAGCAGCTGCAGGCCCGACTCTTCCGGGGTGCGCCCGGCCTTGTGATTGTTGCAACGCTTGCAGGATGCCACCACGTTGTTCCAGGTATCGGTGCCGCCGCGGCTCAGGGGCGTCACGTGTTCGCGCGAGAGTTCACGCGCCGAGAAACGCTGGCCGCAGTACATACACAGATTGGCATCGCGCTTGAACAAGGTATGGTTGTTGAGCGGCGGCACGTAATGTTCGCGCGCCTTGGCGAGCGCATGATTGTTGCCATAGGTGGCGATGATGGAATTGACATCGACGGTGCTCTGCTGTCCGGTCTTGGCACAGATGCCGCCATGCAGGCGGTACAGGAGCGTACCGCAGCTATAGGCTACCTGTTCAAGGTAATACAGCTTGACCGCATCCTCATAACCAATCCACTCGAGCGGCATGCCCGCCGCATCGGTGCGCAATACTTCTTGGGAAAGTTCGTACACAAAAACAGCCACAACCTACATAAGGGGCGAATGTTATTGCAGAATTCATCTTAAAAAGCAACGCTAAGCCTATCGGTTTACGTGTTTTATGCTGATGCGGAGTGGCAAAAAACCGGGTACGCGCTTAAAATGCGCGCACTCCCAGGTATCCGCCAGGCCAAGCCAGGCGCGGCGCGGCGGCCCATAACCACATCCAACAACAATTATGGCCATCAAGCTTTTCGTACCCAAAGAACAGGTTGTCGGCGAGCGGCGGGTGGCCATCTCCCCGATGGTGGCAGCCAAACTCAAGACCCTGAATGTGGAATTTTCCATGGAAAGCGGAGCGGGTGTGTCAGCGGGCTTTCCGGATCAAGCGTTTGCGGATACGCGCTTCGTCAGTGCTGCCGACGGCGCAGCGAATGCCGATGTGGTATTCAAGGTGCTGGCGCCAGCACCGGCCAATGTCGCACATATGCGTGCGGGTTCAATCCTTATCGGCCTGCTGAATCCGCATCGCAACCTCGATAGCGTAAAAGCCTTGCGCGACCGCAAAGTCACCAGCTTCGCCATGGAACTGGTGCCACGCATCTCGCGTGCCCAGAGCATGGATGCGCTGTCATCCCAGGCTGCCGCCGCCGGTTATGAAGCCGCGTTGTTGGCGGCCGGCAAACTCGGGCGTTTTTTCCCCATGCTGACCACCGCTGCCGGCACCATCCGCCCGGCAAAAGTGCTGGTGATCGGCGCGGGCGTGGCCGGTTTGCAGGCCATCGCCACCGCACGCCGGCTCGGAGCCATGCTGGAAGGTTATGACGTGCGCGCCGCAGCACGCGAACAGGTGGAATCCCTGGGAGCCAAGTTCGTGGATACCGGTGTGTCGGCTGAAGGCAGCGGTGGTTACGCGCGCGAACTCACCAGCGAGGAAAAAAACAAACAGCAGGAGATTCTGGCGAAGCATGTAGCCCAGGCGGATGCGGTCATCACCACCGCCGCCATTCCCGGACGTCCGGCACCGCGCATCATCACCCGCAACATGGTGGAAGCCATGAAACCGGGCGCCGTCATCGTGGACCTGGCGGCGGAATCCGGCGGCAACTGCGAACTGACGAAACCCGGCGAAGACGTCCAGCACGGACACGTGCTCATCAGTGGTCCTACCAATCTGCCGAGTTTGCTGGCGGAACATTCCAGCGACATGTACGCCCGCAATCTGCTGAATTTCTTCTCGCCGCTCGTCAAGGATGGCAAGCTCACGATCGACTGGAATGACGAAGTGTACGCCAAGAGCGTGCTCACACATGATGGTGTAATCAAACATGAAGCCACGCTGAAACTGTTAAACGGTTAATCGGGATGCAACCATGATCGACGGATTTATCGCCTTGTACATCTTCATGCTCGCGGCCTTCACCGGCTACGAGGTGATCTCGCGGGTGCCGGTGATTCTGCATACGCCGCTCATGTCAGGTTCCAATTTCGTGCACGGCATCGTGCTGGTGGGCGCCATGGTGGCGCTGGGCGACGCCCACAACCTGGCGGAACAGGTCATTGGTTTCATCGGCGTGCTGCTGGCCGCCGGTAACGTGGTGGGCGGTTACGTGTCCACCGAGCGCATGCTGGCCATGTTCAAGACCAGCGAGAAAAAGAAACCGGAAAGCCGCGCATGAACAATTTTCTATCACCCACAATCACCGACGACCTGATCCAGGCGACCTATTTCATCGCCGCGTTGCTGTTCATCATCGGCCTGAAACGCATGAGTTCGCCCAGGGGCGCCAAGAATGGCATCGTGTGGGCCGGACTCGGCATGCTCATCGCCGGCCTCATCACCTTCCTGTGGCCGGGGATGCACAACTACATCCTGATCATCGTCGCTATCTTCATCGGCGGCTTACTCGCTTGGTGGAGCGGCCGGCGCGTGCCCATGACCGCCATGCCGCAGATGGTGGCGCTGTATAACGGCATGGGCGGCGGCGCGGCCGCGGCTATCGCCGCTGAACAACTGATACGCGAGCAGGCGCTCATGCTGGCGCCAGTGAGTCTGGCGGTCATCGGCGGCATCATCGGCGCGGTGTCGTTCTCCGGCAGCCTGATTGCCTTCGCCAAACTCCAGGGAATCATCAACAAATCCCTGCGCTACCGCATCCAGCAGGTGGTCAACTCCCTGGTGCTGCTGATCACCCTGGCGTTGGGCATCTGGATCATCGCGCTACACGGCGCCGCACCCATGCTTGCAGTCATACCATTCTTCGCACTGGCGTTGCTGTTCGGCATCCTCGTGACCCTGCCCATCGGCGGCGCCGACATGCCGGTGGTCATCTCCCTGTACAACGCCTGCACCGGCCTGGCGGTGGCCTTCGAAGGCTTCGTGATCGGCAACGCCGCCATGATCATCGCCGGCATGGTGGTGGGCGCGGCCGGCACGCTGCTGACCCAGCTCATGGCCAGGGCCATGAACCGTTCCATCGCCAACGTGCTATTCAGCAATTTCGGCGAGACCGCCACCGGCAGCGCCGCGGATGTCAGCGGCAGCCTCAAGCCCATCGATGCCGCGGATGCCGGTGTAATGATGGCTTACGCCAACAAGGTGATCATCGTCCCCGGCTACGGCATGGCCGTGGCCCAAGCCCAGCACAAGGTCTGGGAGCTGACGCAGCTGCTGCAAAACCGTGGCGTCACCGTGAAATTTGCCATCCATCCGGTGGCGGGACGCATGCCGGGACACATGAACGTGTTGCTGGCGGAAGCCGGCGTGCCCTATGACCTGATCTCGGACCTGGAAGACATCAATCCGGAGTTTGCCACCGCCGACGTAGCGCTCATCATCGGCGCCAACGATGTGGTTAACCCGGATGCACGCAACAAACCGGACAGTCCCATCTACGGCATGCCCATCCTGAACGCCGACAAGGCCAAGAACGTCATCGTCATCAAGCGCGGCCAGGGGCGCGGTTTCTCGGGCGTGGAGAACAGCCTGTTCTACATGGATAACACCCGCATGCTATATGGTGACGGTCAGGCAGCTGTGACCCAGTTGATTCAGAACATCAAAGCCATCGAATAACCGTTTTGAACCTTTGAATAAAAAACCCCCACTGCATGTGGGGGTTTTTATTTCACTGCATCAAACAGAACGGATTATCGACGCGGCGGTGGATGCTGGGCGCGCCACTGCTCGCGGAATTGCGTGCGTTGCTCCGGTGTCATGTTCATCCAGCGCTGGCGCAGTTGCTGGCGTTTTTCCGGCGGCAGTTGCTGGAACCTCTGGAACTGTTCGCGAATCTGTTGCCGTTCGGCCGGCGGTAGTTTCTGGAAGGCCTGGTAGCGCTGCCGGATCTGCGTGCGCTGCTCGGGTGTCAGCTGTTTCCAATGCTGCAGGCGCTGGCGGGCGTGCTCCCGCTGCGCGGGCGTCATCTGCGCCCAACGGTCCGCGCCGCGCTGTAGGCGTTGCTGGCGATCGGCCGATAACCCAGCCCATTGATCCTTGAGCGGTGCGAGGATCTGTTGTTGCTGTGGCGTCAGGCCGGACCAGGGAACCGGGGTTGCCGGTGTGCTGGGCGCAACCGCATTCGGCCCAGAACCTGCCGGTGGCTCGGCCATAACCTGCATGCTGGCCATCGCCAACCAGCCAGCCGTCAGCAGTATCGTGATGAACTGTCTCATGGGCTTTGTTCCCAATCCCCTGCCTGCTTGGGCGGGGGTTGTTTGACTGCCGGCATCGGTTTGCCCTCTGGACGCGTCTTGTCATCGGCCAGCTTGCCGGGATCGATGCGTGCAAATGTCATGGGGTCCACCCACATACCGTCACTGCCCTGCCAGGAGCCGAGGAACTCCAGTAACTCCGGATCCACCTTAGGCGGCGGCTGCACAGGTTTCTGGTCAGCAGCGAACACTGATATCGCCAACAGCAAGCCGGTCATCAGCAGCCAGCTGCGCTTAGCCACTGCTGTGGTCTCTGGAACTGACCTGGGGTGCAGTCTGCTGCTGGGCTTGCAGCCAATGATAGAAATCCATGTCGGCATACATATCCAGATTGTCATTGCCGAGCACGATGGACATGTCTTCGGTATTGTTGCCGATGGCGAAAGGCACCGCTGGTTGGGAGTTCTGGTTCCACCACAGCACGCCACTGGTGATCGTAATCAGCACAGCGACCGTGGCACCCGCAGCAGGTAATGCCCAGGCACGCCGACGCCATAAGGGTATAGGCGGCGCGATCGATTCCACAGCCAGCGCCCGGGCCTGGCGTACTCGCGCCAGCTCTCGGGGGTCGAGCTGCTCAACACTATCCAAAAAGACCTGACGGGCCTTATGGAGAAAAGTTGTCTCAGGATCGGTATGCATAAATAATCACCAATGTTCCCCCAAGGACTGCCGCAGGCTGTGCACCGCGCGCGACAGATGAGTTTTGACACTGCCTTGCGAGCAGCCCATGGACTTGGCAGTATCCGCCACGTCCAGTCCCTCCAATATACGCAGTACGAAGGCTTCGCGTTGACGTCCCGGCAAGGCCGCCAGCGCATTTTTCAGCGCCTGCATGGCCGCGCCCTGGGCCAGCTGCTCGGAGGGGTCCCGCCCCGCGAGGTCGGCAGCCGCCTCGACCGGGTCCGGGGGGTCGTCTTCCGCCTCCCGCTGGCCGCCGAAGAAGCTCATGACCCGGTTACGGACCGCCCGGCGGCGCTGGCAGTCGCGGATGCGGCTCTGCAGGATGCGGTAGAACAGCGGCGGCCATTCTTCCTGGGGACGTTGCGCGTAACGTTTAGCCAGTTGCAACATCGCATCCTGAATGGCATCCAAAGCATCCTCCGGATTGCGCAGGGCCATCTGCGCGATGCGGAAGGCACGCCGTTCCACGCTGGCCAGAAATGCATTTAGATCGGCTGCGTTATCCAGATTAACCTCGCATCAAGCAGCGACCAAGTGATTCTTGCCAATCGCCAAGCCTGGTGTCGCCATGCCCATGCCACAGGCATCAAAGGTTATCATGCGTACCGCAGGGCGTGGCCCAGTGGACCCACTGCGCAAGCGCTTGATTCAAATTTCAACGCGTTGATTCCCATGACAATTATCGGCGGACAAAAATTACCCATTCTGAAATCCCGCGGTCATATTTGCGGAATTAACCAGCATGCGGACAAAGCATCCACAAGTTTATCCACAGAATGTGTGGATAAAAAAGTCGACCGGTGACATGCATGCAGAATTGTTACCTGCGCGTAGCAGTGTCCTCACCGCTGTATGGTCATTTCGACTATCTGCCGCCGATCGACTGCGAGATAAACTCGCTGCTGCCTGGCGTGCGGGTGCGGGTTCCGTTCGGCAAACGCCATGTGATCGGCGTGCTCCTGGAAATCGCCGCTGCCACGGATATCCCAGCTTCGCGGCTGAAACGCGCACACCAGCTTCTGGATCAAGCCCCACTGATCCCCGCCGATATGCTGGCCCTGGCTCGCTGGGCAGCGGACTACTACCACCATCCCATCGGTGAAGTCATCCAGGCGTTGCTGCCGGTATCACTGCGTCAGGGGAAAACCACTGACTCACGTGAGCTTGATGTCTGGCGGCTCACGCCTGCCGGCAGACAAGCAGATACCGCAACGCTTAAGCGCGCGCCCAAGCAATCGGCCTTGTGGAAACTACTGGTGCAACATCCCCAAGGCCTGGATGCTGCAAGCCTGGATGACTATTTTGAGCACTGGTCGGCGCCATTGAATTTCCTGATAAAACGCGGATGGGTGGAACAGATCCAGCGCCCGGCCGCACCTGCCGGCGCCTACGAAGCCGCAACGCCCATCGTCCTCAATGCGGCGCAGATCGCAGCTAGGCAAAAGATCCAAGCGGCACTGGGAAGCTTTCAGGCATTCCTCCTGGATGGGGTCACCGGCAGCGGCAAAACCGAGGTCTATCTCCAAGTCATCGCCGATGTCCTGCAAGACGGACGCCAGGCACTGGTGCTGGTACCGGAGATCGGTCTCACACCGCAGCTGCTGGAGCGCTTCCGCACGCGCTTCGGCACAGTGGCGGTGTTTCATTCAGGCCTGAGCGATGCTGAGCGGCTGGCTACTTGGTTGGCGGCGCGTGATGGCCGAGTACCCGTGGTCATCGGCACCCGCTCGGCAGTGTTCGTGCCGCTCAAAAATCCCGGGGTGATCGTCGTGGACGAGGAACACGACAGCTCCTTCAAGCAACAGGATGGTTTCCGCTATTCGGCGCGGGATATCGCCGTGGTGCGTGCCCAGCGTCGCTCCATCCCTGTGGTGCTGGGATCCGCCACACCCTCACTGGAATCCCTGCACAACGTGGACCAAGTGCGCTATGTACATGTGACGTTGCCCGAACGCGCCGGCAACGCCCGCCATCCAAGCATGCGTTTGCTGGATATCCGCAGCCGCCCGCTGGACGTAGGCTTGTCGGATCTGCTGCTGGACACCATGCGCAGGCATCTCATGGCCGATGGCCAAGTGCTGCTGTTCCTCAACCGTCGCGGTTACGCACCCACGGTCATGTGCCACGCCTGCGGCCAGACACTGCAGTGCCCGCGCTGTGATGCGCGCCTGACGCTGCATGGCAACCGGCGTTTGCAATGCCATCACTGTGGCGCGCAGCGCCCCTTGCCCGCGCGTTGCGAAAACTGCGGTGGTTCGGATCTGGGTCATTTCGGCCAAGGCACCGAGCGCATCGAACGGGCGCTCGAGCGTTTATTCCCGAACATCGGCATCGCGCGCCTGGATCGCGACAGTACCCGCCGCAAAGGCAGTCTGGAAAACCTGCTGGATGCCGTACGTAGCGGTGAGACCCGCATCCTGGTGGGTACCCAGATGCTGGCCAAGGGCCACGATTTCCCCAATGTCACGCTGGTAGGCATCCTGGATGCGGACCAGGGCCTGTTCGGCGTGGACTTCCGTGCCAGTGAACGCATGGCCCAGCTCATCATGCAGGTGGCGGGCCGGGCGGGCCGGGCCGAGCGCCCCGGTGAAGTCTTGATCCAGACCCATCATCCGGACCATCCGCTGCTCACGCATCTGGTACGCGAGGGCTACGCCAGTTTTGCCGCCGCTGCGCTCAGCGAACGGCGCGTCGCCGGACTGCCACCCTACGCGGCCATGGCCTTGTTGCGTGCCGAGGCCGTCAGCGCGTCACCACCACAGGCGTTTCTGGAAGCGGCGAAATCCGCATTGGCTCCCCACTGTGGGACGCAGGTGCAGATCCTGGGGCCCACGCCCGCGCCCATGGAACGCCGTGCCGGGCGCTACCGTGCGCAGCTGATGCTGTTGGCCAGCCAGCGTGCGATGTTACAGCAAGCTCTGGCCACCGCACTACCAAACTTGGGTACGCTCAAGCCAGCGCGTGGTGTGCGCTGGTCGCTGGATGTCGATCCTGCCGATTTGTTTTGAAATTTCCTGAATGCGCTTCTACACGCACAGCCCAGACGGTAGAATTCAGTCCCAGTTTGTCGTACTTCCTCAAGCAGGAATCCTTGTGAAACAACCGCTTGAAAGCCTGCTGCAGAGGACACTCAAAAAACTGACTGGCGATCTTTTCCCGAAAGCTGCACTGCCCACCGGCTCGCTGCTGGAACGCACGCGCGATCCGGCGCACGGTGATTTCGCTACCAACGTGGCCCTGCTACTCGCCAAACAAGCCGGCAGAAAACCACGCGAGCTTGCCCAGGCGATCATCGCGGCCCTGCCTGAATCGGAGTTGGTCTCCAAAGTCGAACTCGCCGGTCCCGGCTTCATCAATTTCTTTCTGAGTACGTCGGCTTATCACGACCAAGTGAAAGCGATCCTCGCTGCAGGTGAGAAGTACGGCCGCAGCGATTTCGGGAACGGTCGCAAGGTCGGCATTGAATTCGTGTCGGCCAACCCAACCGGTCCACTGCATGTCGGGCATGGACGTAACGCTGCGATCGGCGACAGTCTCGCACGCCTGCTGGACGCGACCGGCTGGCAAGTGACGCGTGAGTTCTACTACAACGATGCCGGAGTGCAGATAAAAAACTTGACACTGTCGGTACAGGCCCGCTGCAAAGGCATCGCGCCGGAACAACCCGGCTGGCCGGTTGACGGTTATCGGGGCGAGTACATCGCCGATGTGGCGCGCTCTTACCTGGCTGGCGAGTCGGTCACCGCCGACGGCCATACCGTCACCGGCAGTAGTGATGCCGGAAATCTGGAAGCCATTCGCCACTTTGCGGTGACGGCTTTGCGTCACGAACAGGATCTGGACCTCAAGGCCTTCAGCGTGCATTTCGATGTGTACTTTCTGGAATCCTCGCTCTACACCGATCGCAAAGTCGAAGAGACTGTGCGCGAACTTATCGCACACGGTCACACCTTCGAGGAAAGCGGCGCCCTGTGGTTGCGCACCACCGATTTTGGCGATGACAAGGATCGCGTGATGCGTAAATCCGACGGTACCTACACTTATTTCGTGCCGGACGTCGCCTATCACCTTTCCAAATGGCAACGTGGCTATGAGCGCGCCATCACCGTGCTGGGCGCCGATCATCATGGTTCGCTGGCGCGGGTGCGCGCCGGTTTGCAGGCGCTCGACGCCGGCATCCCGCGGGATTATCCCGAGTATGTGCTCTACCAGATGGTCACCGTGATGCGGGGTAGCGAGGAAATAAAACTGTCCAAACGCGCTGGCAGCTATGTGACGCTGCGCGATCTCATCGACGAAGTGGGTCGCGACGCCACCCGCTATTTCCTGGTGGAACGCAAGGCGGATTCCCGGCTGACTTTCGACATCGACCTGGCGCGTTCCCAGACCAACGAGAACCCAGTGTACTACATCCAGTACGCGCATGCGCGCATCGCTAGCGTGTTCCGCCAGCTGACGGAAAAAGGCTTCACCTGGGACGCGGGAAATGGCGCAGCCAGCCTGGCAAGATTGACGCAGAACCACGAACAGGCGTTATTCGTAAGCCTGTCGCGTTTCCCGGAAATCGTGGATACGGCGGCGCGCAATCTGGAACCGCATCTGGTAGCCGCGTATCTGCGCGAACTAGCCAACGCTTTCCATACTTATTACGACGCGCATACCTTCATCGTGGATGATGCGGCCCTGCGTGATGCGCGCCTCACCCTGATCGCAGCAACCCGGCAGGTGCTGCACAACGGCCTGGCGCTGCTGGGCGTATCGGCCCCGGAGCGCATGTGATGGCGAAGGATTACAAACACAGCCCCAAACCCAAAGACAAACCACGCAAGAAAAATTCCGGTATGCCGGGCTGGGGAGGCTTCGTCATCGGCATCATCGTGGCTGCCGTGATCATCAAGGGCGCACCGGAAGTGTGGAAAAAAGTCGAGCAGCGCATCAATCACCCTGGCCCACAGCAAGCAAAATCATCGGCGCAGAACACTTCGAAAGCGCCCGCTGCCGGCAGCGCATCGGGGCAGCCACATTTTGATTTCTACAAGCTGCTGCCGTCCTTTCAGGTGGTGATCCCCAGCCAGGACAAGGAAACCCGCTCCGGTGACGTTCCCGGCCCGGTCAATCAACCCGGTACCTATGTCCTGCAGGTGGGTTCGTTCCAGAGCTATGCAGAAGCCGATAAACTCAAGGCCAACTTGGCCCTGCTGGGAGTCGAGTCCAGCATCCAGCAGGTTAAGGTCAACAACGGCGGTGTCTGGAACCGGGTGCGCATCGGCCCTATCCAGAGTCTCTCCCAACTTAACGCCATGCGCGTCAAGCTCGCACAAAACCATATCGAACCGTTGGTCATCAAAACCAATTAACAGCTTTGCCAATATGGAATGGCGCTCAAACTTCAGTCTCATCCCCGCCCAGGCTGCGGAAATCAATCCCCAGTGAATTGAGCTTACGATACAGATGCGTGCGCTCCATGCCCACGCGTTCCGCCAGCTTGCCCACCTTGCCGCCGCACAGCTGCAGTTGCTGCTGCAGGTAAGCACGCTCGAAATGTTCGCGCGCCTCGCGCAAGGGCATGGCCAGAAGATCCTGTTTCACCAGCGGTTCATCGGCGGTATACGGCGCGAGCGCACTCTCCACTTCATCAAGTGAAACTTCGCTGTCATCGCCGAGCATCAAACAACGCTGTACCAGGTTCTTGAGTTCCTGCAGGTTGCCGGGCCAGGGATAGTTGCGTAAGCGGTTCTGGGCCGCGACGCTGAAACGCCGGTACTTGAGGTCATCGCTGTCCGCCAAGGCATCGGTGTAATAACGCAACAATTCCGGTACGTCCTCGTGGTATTCGCGCAACGGCGGCACACGAATCACTACAGTCGCCAGACGTTCATATAAGTCGCTGCGAAACCTCCCATCAGCAATTCGCGTTTCGACCTCGGGCCGCGCGGAACACAGCCAGCGCACATCCAGTGGCTGGGATGTATGGCCACCGACGCGGGCGTAATGGCCCTGTTCCAGTATTTTCAAAAGCAGATTCTGCGTCTCCGGCAACATGTCGGTGACGTCGTTCACGAATACGGTTCCCTGACGTGCCTCATCCAGCCAGCCCGGTGTGATTTGGCCGTCCAGTTCGCTTCCCAATAATTTGTTTTCAGCTTCCCCGGCGCTCAATCCCGTCAGCACCACATTCACAAACGCACCGGCGGCGCGCGCACTGATGGCATGAATATGGCGAGCGCTGCTCTCCCTGCCACTGCCCTGCTCGCCCACCAGCAACACCGGTGATTCGTGCGGTGCCACCCTACGGCATTGATCGCGCAAAACCTGCATGGGCCGGCTTTTGCCCAAGGGATCCAGTGCAGATTGCGATCCGCCACCCACACGTTGCGCGCGCGCCTGGCGACCGACTTCGATAGCGTGTCCCACGGTGCGCAACAGCTTGGCGAGCGACAGGGGTTTTTCCACAAAATCCAGCGCCCCCAGCTTGGTGGCCTCGATGGCGGTCTCGACCGTCCCGTGGCCGGACATCATCACCACCGGGAATGACAGTGGGGTCTCGCGGCTCCACTCCTTGAGCAGACTGATGCCGTCCATGTCGGGCATCCAGATATCCAATAGCACCAGATCCAGCTCGTGTTGGGCGCGGGCCGCGCGCGCTTCCGCCGCATTGCTGGCCACGCGTACTTCGTAACCTTCTTCGGTGAGGATTTCCTGGACCATGTCGCGGATATCCGCTTCATCGTCCACCACCAGGATTTGAGAGGCTCGCATGTTGTTCTCCTAGGCGCCGGCATGCCGCTGCAGGCCGCCGAGCAAGGCGCTGGTATGTCCCGCTTCGGTGACCGGCAGGCGGATGATGAGTCGTGCGCCACCTTCAGTATTGTTTTGGGCGCGGATGCTGCCGCCGTGTTCCTCGGCGAGTTTCTTCACGATCGCCAGACCCAGGCCGGTGCCCTTGGGTTTGCTGGTCACGTAGGGCTCGAAAACCTTGCCGAGGATATTGGTATTGAAACCCGGGCCGTTATCTTCAACTATGATCTCCGCGTTCTCGTCACCACCGCGGTGATAGTAATGCGTGGTGATCTTCACCCAGCCATCCGTGCGCCCTTCGAGCGCTTCCTGGGCATTCTTGAGCAGATTATGCAGCATCTGGCGCATGCGGCCGGCGTCTGCGTACACCAGCGGCATGGTTTCGTCCAGTTTTAGCTGGATCACCATGCCCGCTTCACGCACGCGATACAGTTCCACCACTTCGCCGATCACCGCATTCAGGTCCAGCGGCGTGAATTCCAGCGCCGGTGTGCGCGCATACTCGCTGAAAGCATTGACCATGGATTTCATGGCCTCGACCTGCTGCACGATGGTGTGGGTGGCGCGCTCCAGTACGTCTTGATCCTCGCCCTTGAGTTTACCCAGATATTTGCGGCGCATACGTTCCGCCGCCAGGCGTATGGGAGTAAGCGGATTTTTGATCTCATGAGCCAGCCGCCGGGCCACCTCGCCCCAGGCCGCGTCACGCTGGGCCTCGATCAGCACCGTCAGGTCGTCGAATACGATGACGTGGCCGGGAGGCGCTTCCCCGCTGCCCGGCAGCGTGGCGCAGCTCACCATTAGCATGCGCCTTCCACTAGAACCCTGCAGCAGCATTTCTTCTCGCCATTCGGTCTCACCGGCTTCCAGATGTACGCGGCAGGCGTTGACGAACTGTCCAAACAGGGAGCTGTCGCCGCTCAGGGGCGTCAGGGATTTATTCACATGCTGCTGCAGTTCCACGCCCAGGATGGCGCTGGCAGCTGGGTTGGCGGTCTTGAGTGCCAGATCCGCATCGATGGAGATCACGCCGGAAGACAGGCGCGACAATACCGCCCCCAGGTAGCTGCGTTCGCTCTCGACCTGGGCGCGGCTGCGGCGTGCGGCTTCCTGCGCCTGCGACAGTCGCTGGATCATCTCATTGAATGAGGACACCAGATAGCCGACCTCGTCGCGCGAGGGCAGCGGCAAACGGGTGCTGAAATCACCGCGCGCTACGCTGCGTGTGCCTTCGATTAAATTCTGGATGGGCTCCACCAGTTTGCGGGCCGCCACGAACGCGACCCATACGGCCATCAATACCGACAACAGCAATACCAGCGACAAGGTCAGCATGAAACTGTACTTGAGTGGCTGACGCAGCACCGTGAGCTCGCGGTAATTGGAATACGCGGCCTGCACGCGGTTGGCGAGATCGCTTTGCTGATCGGCCACCGGATAGATCGCCTGCAGCACTTCCGGTCGCCACCATTGGCCTCCGAGTATGACAGGTACCAATGCGCGTATATGCAGCCCATTATCGCCAGCCGGATCCAGGCCGATATAGACATGACCGCTGCGCACCCGCATCAGCATCACTTGCCCCGGCAGATCCGGGATCAGTTGTGCCGGCAGATCGGAACTGGTGGCGATGATATGCCCATCCTCGCCACTCAACAGGGTGAGCTCAGCGGCACCATTCTGGCGCCGCAGCAGACCCATCTCCTGTGTGACGTCGGTGGGCCGGATGATTGTCAGACTATTGCCCATCTGCTGGGTGCGTGTGAGCAGTTCCCGGACACGCAACTGCAAAGCGGTGCGCGATAATTCGATGGCGTCACCCAAGGCGCGCTCCACACGCACATCAAACCAGGAGTCGATGCCGCGACTGATAAATTGCACGGAAAAGTAATACACCAGCACCACCGGCACGATGGCCAGCGCTACGAACATCACCACCAACCGCGTCGTCAGCCGCGAACCGGTGACGTTACGCCGGTATTGCAATACCAGCCGTACCAGGTTGAAGCCGATGATCACCAGCAGCACGCCGACGGCGATGGCGTTGAGTATCAACAAGCCATCGTGGAGCCGGTCAAAATCCATCGAGTTCTGTGTGCTCTTGCTCAACAGAATCAGCGAGACCAGCATGACCACCATGCCGGCCGCAATCACCAATGGCATAAGCAGACGTTTCATGAAGCCAGCACCCAGGCATACCAATCACTGCTCAGGTCCCAGCCCTTGAACCAGGAAGCGATAAGTTTCAAAGGACTCGGGAAGTTAGTGATATCAAGCACCGCGCGCATGCGGATGGTATAGCGTGTGTTCGCTTCCAGCAAGCTCGCGTCGATAACCGGCAGGTCATTGACCTGGCCGAGACTGGTAATGGCGTCGCGGTAACTGCCGAAAATCTGCTGTTCACCGCTGTTCAGGTTTTTGATGATGAATCGCTGGGTGAGTGGATGGTAACTGATCTGAAAGCGTTCAGTGAGCGTCGCCGCAGTCTTGTTCCACAAGATGCTGCGATGCTGGATCACTTCGATTTGCCATTCAACGGTCAGCGGCACACCGTTTTCGAGCGCGTTAAGGGCATCCTGGCTCATATTCAGATCGACGTCAGCATTTAGGTAATAGACGCCGTTTAAGAGCTCCGTATAAGCGGTACGAATTACGAAACCGCCCTGGTTATCGTCCGCACGCGCCGTTGATGCCAGAGTTCCTGCGAACAGCATACCGACCAACAACGCCGTCACTGAGCGATACCGGACAAACAGGATTCTGGAGTTGGGCATCATGTGTCAGAATTTTTCAGTCAGTTTTTCGATGCAAGCATAATAGAATCCATCCATATCGCTCTGACCCGTGAGTATCTGCCGGCCGGGTGCTGCACGCATGCCCCAGCGGGAATCAAGTTCCCGCGGCTTCGCATCGGTCTGGGTCCCCAGGAACGCCCGCACCACGCCGGTGTTTTCCTCACAGAAGACCGAGCAAGTGACATACAGCAGCTTACCGCCGCGGGCCAGCAGCGGCCAGAGCGCCGCCAGCAATGCCGTCTGCAGCGCCACGGTCGCGCTGATATCCTGTGGGTGTCGATGTGCCTTGATGTCGGGATGACGGCGGATCACGCCACTGGCGCTGCAGGGCGTATCCAGCAGGATGCGCTGGAACGGCTGCCGATCCCACCATTCGTCGGGGTGGAGCGCATCGGCTTGCATGACTTTGGCCGACAGGCCCAAGCGTTCCAGATTCTCATGGATTTTCTCCCCACGTTCCACATCCATGTCCACCGCCACCACTTCACCAGCCTCCGGGTAGTGTTCCAGCAAATGGCAGGTCTTGCCACCGGGAGCCGCGCAGGCATCCAGCACCCGCATGCCGGGCTGCACATCCAGCAATTCTGCCGCCAGTTGTGCGGCCTCATCCTGCACAGAGAATTTTCCGCTGGCAAAACCCGGCAGGGTTTCAACAGGCAATGGCGTAGTCAGTATTAACCCGTCCGGGGAGAATTCGCAGGCTTGTGCGGTGATACCGGCGGCGGCAAATTCTTCCAGCAAAACATTGCGCACCACCCAACGTCGATTGGCGCGCAATGTGAGCGGCGGCCGCTGGTTGTCGGCCATAAGGATCGCCTGCCAGTCCCGTGGCCAGTCTGCCTGCAGGCGTGCGATGAACCATTGTGGATGGGCGTAAAAGGCTGCGGAATTACTGGATAGTTCGGATTGGAATAGCGCCTGCTCGCGCTGAAATCGGCGCAACACCGCGTTCACCAGCTTCACCGCCCAGTCCTTGTGCAGAGTGCGGCAGGCTTCGGCAGTCTCGTTGATGACCGCATGTGCGGGTATGCGCATTTCCGTGAGCTGATAAAGCCCCATCAGCAGCAGCGCGTGGATATCGAGGTCGCGCTGCTTGAGAGGTTGCTGCAGTAATTTATCCAGCCAGAATTCCAGTCGCGGTTGAAAACGCAAGCTGCCATAACAGAGTTCCTGTATGAGCGCAGCATCACGCCCATTGCGGATGGTCGTATTAAGTTGACGCAAGCCCTGGTTGAGATAGACGCCGTCACGCAGCACAGCTACCAGCACATGAGCCGCAAGCGCGCGTACCGATGTCTCCGCCATCAGATGAAACGTTCGCCCACGAGTGCGCGGCCGCGTGCGAAATCGGCCGCCGCGATACGGCGACGGCCGGCAGCTTGCAGTTCCTGGATGCGCAGCGTGCCATTCCCGGTTGCCACATCAATGCCGGCACTGCCTGTAGCGATCACCGTACCGGGTTTATCGGCGATTGCAGAGGAAATCGCTTGCGCAGTCCAGATACGCAGCCATTCACCGCACCATTGGGTATGTGCCACCGGCCATGGGTTATAGGCACGCACCCGGAGTGCGATGTCCACGGCCGACGCAGCCCAGTGTATGCGCGCTTCAGCGCGTGTGAGCTTGGCCGCATGCGTCGCTGCGGAAGCAGCTTGTGGCACGCGCGTCACATCCGGTAATGCTGCCAGCAGCTCGATGATGGCCGTCGCGCCGAGCTTCGCCAGCCGGTCGTGCAGACTCTGGGCGGTATCGTCTGCGCGTATCGGGGTCTTGCGGATGTCCAGTATGTCGCCGGTGTCCAGGCCCTGGTTCATCTGCATGAGCGTGATTCCTGTTGCTGTATCACCGGCCAATAGCGCGCGCTGTATGGGAGCCGCACCGCGCCAGCGCGGCAGCAATGAAGCATGGATATTGATGCAGCCAAAGTGTGGGATTCCGAGGACCGCCGAAGGTAACAGCAAACCATAGGCAGCTACTACCATGACATCCGGTTTCAGGGTTCTTAGCTGCAGATGCGTGGCCGTAGTCTGGAATGATGCAGGCTGATACACCGGAATGGAGTGCGCCAGCGCATGCTGCTTTATGGGTGACGCGGCGAGTTTGCGGCCGCGGCCTGCAGGCCGGTCCGGCTGGGTCCACACACCGATGATTGCATGCTCTGTCGCCAGCAACGCGTCCAGGCTCGGCAAGGCAAACTCGGGCGTGCCCGCAAACGCGATCCGCAAGCGCATACTCATGCGAAACCTGCATGCATGGCCGACTTAACTGGAATGCAGTTGGTCAGATTGCCGGCGCGGTATGGCGCGCGCTCTCGCGTTCATCACGTTGTTGTTTCTCCAGTTTCCTGCGGATACGCTGGCGCTTGAGTGCCGAGAGATAATCCACGAACAGTTTGCCGTCCAGATGGTCGATCTCGTGCTGGATGCACACCGCCAGCAGGCCGTCGGCGTCGAATTCCAGCGGACGGCCATCACGGTCGAGGGCCCTAACCCGGATATGCTCGGCACGCTCCACCTCCTCGAATACACCCGGCACCGACAGGCAACCTTCCTGCATCTTCTCCTTGCCGTCGCGGCTGAGGATTTCTGGATTGATGAAGACCTGCGGTGCATCGCCATGCTCGGAAACGTCCACCACGATAACCCGCTGATCCACACCGACCTGGGTGGCAGCCAAGCCGATACCCGGTGCTGCGTACATGGTTGCCAGCATATCGGTGACCAGCTGACGGATCTCGGTGGTCACAGTCGCGACCGGCCGCGCGCGGTTGCGCAGCCGGGGATCGGGGTAATGCAGGATGGTGAGCAAGGCCATAATGCGATCTCTATGGGTTGGGTAACCCCCTGTTTTCAAGGGGGGCCGCTTCAATCCTCATGCACTTTTGCACAAAATGCTGCTAAAGTTATGATGCTATTAAAAAGTTGCCCGGCAGCTCCGCATGCAGGCGGCCCGCCACTGCCGCGGGAGGGCCTGTAAACCGTGGGGATTTGTCAGGCGAGTCGTGGAGATTGACCGATGAAAGATTATAACGCGACCCGCTGCCTAACCGCCCTTTGCCTGGCGGGCCTGCTGGTGGCCTGTGCCAGTGCTCCGAAAAAGCCGCTGCCGGCTCCGGCTGCAGCTCTGCCGCCACCAGCACTGAGCCAGACGCAAACCCAGCCTGCCGCCCCGCCGCCTCCGGAAATATTGCCGCAGGCTCCCCGGACCTATGTGGTCAAGAAGGGCGACACCCTGTGGGGCATCGCATCCATGTACTTGCAGGATCCCTGGCGCTGGCCGGATATCTGGTATGCCAATCCAGCCATCAAGAATCCTCACCTAATCTATCCCGGCGACCAGTTCATGCTGGGATACATCAACGGCCGTCCCACGATAACGGTGGTGCGCAACGGTCAAGTGGTAAATGAAGCAGCGGCGCCAGTCGCGGCAGCGCCCAGCTTGCCGGTGGAAAAGCTCACACCCCAAATCCGAACCACGCCTATCGAACAAGCGATACCCACGATTCCGCTGAACGCCATTCACCAGTTCCTGAGCGGTACTCGGGTGGTCAGCAAGAACGACTTGCAAAATTCCGGCTATTTGCTGCGCGCCGTGAACGATGCTCCGGCGATTGGCTTGGGCGGCGAAGTGTATGGCCGCGGCCTTAAAAAATCCGACGGCGATCGTTATAACGTATTCCGTCTGGGCGACAAATACGTGGACCCGGATAGCGGCGACACTTTGGGATATGAAGCCACATACATCGGTGATGCGTCTGTCCAGCGCTGGGGCGATCCGGCAAAACTGAAACTCACGGCAACTGCCCAGGAGGCCGTAGCAGGAGACCGTTTTCTACCGGTGGTCGCCCAGGAACTCAACCAGGATTACTTGCCGCATGATCCTGCCAAACCTGTACAGGGTGACATCATCGCGGTCCTCGGCGGCGTTTTGGAGATCGGCCAATTCCAGGTTGTGGTATTGGATCGCGGCACGGACGCAGGCTTGGATGTCGGCACGGTGCTCGGGATCTACGGACGCAGCCGCAAAGTCGACGATCCTTATGCCTTTGATGGCCTGAGTGGCTCGGTGAAATTACCGGGGGAACGCGAAGGCACACTCTTGGTATTCCGCACTTACCCAAAGGTCAGTTATGGCTTGGTGATGGTTGCCACCAGCAACATTCACCTACTGGATGAGGTCAAGAATCCTTAACCCCAAAAGGGGGATTGGGACATAGACGCACAGGAAGCGAACTATTGGCTGGCACTGGTCCGTGCTCCCGGCCTCGGGCCCGCCGGTTTCTCCACCCTGCTGGCCCGTTGCGGCTCGCTGGCAGGAATCTTCACCGCCACATCCAGCGATCTCTCAGGCCTGGCCGACAATACCCGCGCCTGGCTCGAAAACCCTGACTGGACAGCAACAGAAAAAGACCAGTATTGGCTCGAACATGCCGGCGCTACCCTGCTGCCTTGCACCGACCCCGCCTTTCCACCTCTGCTCAGGCAGATAGCCGATCCGCCCATGGTCCTGTTCCTGCGCGGTGACCAACATCTGCTCAGCCAACCGCTGCTCGCCATGGTCGGCAGCCGCAACCCCAGCACCGAGGGCCGGCACAACGCCGAGGAATTTGCCGCGTATCTGTCACGCTGCGGACTCGGTATCGTGAGTGGCATGGCCATGGGTATTGATGCCGCCAGCCACCGCGGCGCGCTCAAGGGCGGCGGCACTACCATCGCTGTCTGGGGCACGGGACTCGACAAACCTTATCCACCAAGCCATCGGGAATTGGCCGAGGAAATCGCGCAGTCCGGAGTGTTGGTCTCGGAATTTCTTCCTGGCACACCGCCGCTGCCACACAATTTTCCACGCCGTAACCGCATCATCAGTGGTCTGTCCGTCGGCACCCTGGTGGTGGAAGCGGCGCAAACCAGCGGCTCGCTGATCACCGCACGACTCGCCAGTGAACAGGGCCGCGAAGTGTTCGCCATCCCCGGCTCCATCCATAATCCGCTGGCGCGCGGCTGCCACCGCCTGATCCGCGAAGGCGCCAAGCTGGTGGAATCAGCCGGTGACATTCTCGAGGAACTTGCGCCGCTGCTGAAACTCGAACCTGCGAACATGGCGGATGACTCGCCCATGCCCGCAGTCACCGTAGACGATCCCGAGTATCGGCTGCTCTTGAATTCCATGGATCACGCACCCACTTCAGTGGACTCACTGGTGGAGCGTACTGGATTGACGCCCGACGTGGTTTCCTCCATGCTGCTGATGCTCGAACTTCAGGGCCAGGTGGAAGCGACGCCGGGCGGACATTATTCCCGGGTAACAAAGAGGCCGACCTCATGATGAAAGAGAACGTGCTCGACGTGCTCATGTACCTGTTTGAAAACTATCTGGATGATGACGAGGAAGAAACCGAGACCGATCGCGAGTCCCTGACGGTGGAGCTGGAAGAAGCCGGCTTCCCCAAAGCGGAGATCAACAAAGCCTTCGACTGGCTGGAAAACCTGGCGACCAACCCGCCGGTAGCCGAACCCTCACTGACCCGTCACGACGGGTTCCGGGTATACGCTGAACAGGAATTTACGCGTCTCACCACCGAATGCCGCGGTTTCATCCAGTATTTGGAAAACATCGGCATCCTGGAAGCCGCACAACGCGAAGTGGTCATCGAACGCATCATGGCGCTGGAGAGCAACGAGATTGATCTCGAACAGGTGAAATGGATCATCCTCATGGTACTGTTCAATCATCCCGGCCAGGAAGACGCTTATTCGCGCATGGAAGATCTGGTATTCGATGACACATTTGGCATGATGCACTGAGCGCCACTGTGCAGTCACAGCATGCCGGCGCGACCGTGTTTTGCCGCCGCCGATGGTCGCTAAAGTCCCCCGGACTTGCTGCTGCGATACCGTTTGTAGTATTGCTGGATATATATGAGTGAAAACCTAGTCATAGTCGAGTCTCCCGCCAAGGCCAAGACCATCAAGAAGTACCTGGGTAAGGGCTTCGAGGTTCTGGCTTCCTACGGCCACGTGCGCGACCTGGTGCCCAAGGAGGGCGCCGTGGACACGGAGAATGAATTCTCCATGAAATACGCGCTCATCGAGCGCAATGAAAAGCACGTGGACGCCATTGCCAAAGCCCTCAAGAAGGCCGGGGCCCTGTATCTGGCCACCGACCCCGACCGGGAAGGCGAAGCCATCTCCTGGCATCTCTATGAGATCCTCAAGGAGCGTGGCGCCCTCAAGGACAAAGAGGTACACCGGGTAGTGTTCCACGAAATCACCCAGCGGGCCGTGAACGATGCGGTGGCCCATCCGCGGCCACTGTCCACTGAACTGGTGAACGCCCAGCAGGCACGCCGCGCGCTGGATTACCTAGTGGGTTTCAACCTCTCGCCGCTACTCTGGAAGAAGATCCGCCGCGGCCTGTCCGCCGGCCGTGTGCAGTCGCCGGCCCTGCGCCTTATCTGCGAGCGCGAGGATGAGATCGAGAAGTTCAAGAGCGAGGAATACTGGAGTATCGCCGCGAATGCGGAGAAGGACGCGCAAGCGTTCAGTGCCCGTCTCTACCAGTATGCCGGCCACAAGGCCGAACAGTTCACTTTCCGCGACGAGAAATCCACACGCGCCGCGGAAGCGGCCCTGCTCAAATCCGCCAACGGCAAACTCACGGTTGCTTCGGTCGAGAAGAAACAGCGCAAGCGTAATCCGGCAGCGCCTTTCACCACCTCCACCTTGCAGCAGGAAGCCTCACGCAAGCTGGGTTTCGGCGCGCAGCGCACCATGCGCACCGCCCAGCAACTCTATGAAGGCATCGATCTGACCGGCGAAGGCGCGGTGGGCCTCATCAGCTACATGCGCACCGATTCGGTGAACCTGGCCGCCGAAGCCGTGGCCGAGATCCGTGAGGTCATCGCCAAACGCTATGGCCAGGATCATCTGCCGGAAGAATCGCGCGTCTACAAGACCAAATCCAAGAATGCCCAGGAAGCCCACGAAGCCATCCGCCCAACTTCGGCGGCGCGCGCTCCGGAAGACATCCACGGCAAACTCACCGAGGAACAGCGTAAGCTGTACGAACTCATCTGGAAGCGCACCATCGCCTGCCAGATGGAGCAGGCAGTGTTCGACACGGTCACGGCGGATCTGGACGCCGGCCACGACAGCAGCTTCCGGGCCACCGGTTCGGTGATGGTGGTGCCGGGTTTCATGGCCGTATACCAGGAAGGCCAGGACGACACTATCGGCGATGATGAAGAACGGCTGCTGCCGCCGCTCGAGCAGGGTGAAACCGTCACCCTCAAGGACATCCAGTGTGAGCAGCATTTCACCGAGCCGCCGCCGCGTTATACCGAAGCCAGTCTGGTAAAGGCCCTGGAAGAGTACGGCATCGGCCGGCCCTCGACCTACGCCACCATCATCTCCACCCTGCAGCAACGCGAATACGTGGAGATGGACCGCAAACGTTTCAAACCCACGGATGTGGGCCGCGTGGTCAGCAAATTCCTGACTGACCACTTTACCCAGTATGTGGACTACGACTTCACCGCCAAGATGGAAGACGAGCTGGACGCGGTCTCGCGTGGCGAGAAGGAATGGGTGCCGGTGATGCATGAGTTCTGGGACCCGTTCAAGAAGCTGGTGGATCACAAAGAAGAAAATGTGTCGCGCAAGGACGTGACCACCCAGAAGATGGATGAGAAATGTCCCAAATGCGGCAAGCCGCTCTCCATCCGCCTGGGACGGCGCGGGCGATTTATCGGCTGCACCGGCTATCCGGACTGCGACTACACCCGCAACCTGGACGAAACCGCCGAGCAAGCGGCGCAACCGGAGAAGATTGAGGGCCGGCAGTGCCCGCAGTGTGGCTCGGACCTCATCATCCGGCGCGGCCGCTATGGCAAGTTCATCGGCTGTTCCAGCTATCCTAAATGCAAATTCATCGAACCGCTGGAGAAACCCCAGGACATGGGGGTCGAATGTCCCGAGTGCCATCAGGGCACGTTCCTGAAGCGCAAATCGCGCTACGGCAAGATCTTCTATTCCTGCTCGCGCTACCCGGACTGCAAATATGCAACCTGGAACCCGCCGCTGGCGCAACCCTGCCCCAAATGTGGCTGGCCGATCCTCACCATCAAGACCACCAAGCGCAAGGGCACCGAGCGCGTCTGTCCTCGCAAGGAATGCGGTTTCGCCGAACCCGCACCGGAGCTGGCACCACCGTCACAGGAGCCGGAAGCCGCGGTGGCGAACTGAGCCACGTTCATGTGCGCGTTTCGCTGGCCGATGCGAGCTGCCCGCAAAGCGATATGCAGCGGCGGCGTCATCGCTTATCCCACTGAAGCCGTCTTCGGCCTGGGGTGTGATCCGTTGAGCGCGGCCGCAGTAGCCAAACTGCTGGCCATTAAACAGCGCGACCCTGGCAAGGGTTTCATCCTGATTGCCGCCGACATCGTCCAACTTGAGCCGTACATTGAAGTGTCCGACAAGGTGCGTGATCAACTGCTAAAGACATGGCCTGGACCCATTACCTGGGTGGTGCCTGCCGCCCAGGGCGTCCCCGACTGGCTCACCGGCGGACGCACGACTTTGGCTGTACGTGTCACCGCCCATCCGGTGGCACGCGCTTTGTGTGCTGCGACCGGTTTTGCATTGACTTCCACCAGCGCCAACTTAAGCAGCCACCCGCCAATACGTTCTTCCCTAGCGGTACGGCGACTGCTGCAAGACAAATTGGATTACATCATGCCCGGCAAGGTCGGTGCCCAACGCAAGCCCACGGAAATCCGCGATGCCCTGAGCGGTAGACTTTTGCGGGCCAGTTAACACATGCGCGATATCGATATCACAAGCGTCGAAGCTTATATGCATGCGTTGCAGGACAAGCTAACTGCGGCACTTGAAAAGCTCGACGCAAAACAGCGGTTCCAGCGCGACACATGGACACGTTCCGAGGGCGGTGGCGGCGATACCCGCGTGCTGCGTCAGGGTGGGCTGTTCGAGCAAGCGGGCATAAACTTCTCCCAGGTGCACGGCAACAGCCTGCCGCCTTCCGCCACTGCCCACCGGCCGGAACTGGCGGGACGCAGCTGGCGGGCTCTTGGCGTGTCGCTGGTGCTGCATCCCTGGAATCCCTACGTACCCACTACCCACATGAACGTGCGTTTTTTTGCCGCACCTAAACAAGGTGACAAGACGATCTGGTGGTTCGGCGGCGGTTTCGATCTCACACCCTATTACGGTTTCGAGGACGACGCGCGCCACTGGCACCGCACTGCCAAAGCCGCCTGTGAGCCCTTCGGCACGGATATCTATCCACGCTTCAAACAATGGTGCGACCAGTATTTCTTCATCCGCCATCGCAACGAAGCCCGCGGTATCGGTGGCCTGTTCTTCGATGATTTGAACGAGTGGGACTTCGAACGCTGCTTCGCCTTCCAACAAAGCGTGGGTGATCATTTCCTTGAGGCCTACACGCCCATCGTGGAGAAGCGTCGCAACATGCGCTACGGTGAGCGGGAACGGCAATTCCAGCTCTACCGGCGCGGCCGCTACGTGGAGTTCAACCTGGTGTACGACCGCGGCACGCTGTTCGGCCTGCAGTCCGGCGGGCGTACCGAATCCATCCTCATGTCACTGCCGCCGGAAGTGCGCTGGGAATATGATTACAAACCGACCAAGAATTCACCGGAAGCGGAACTCTATGAGAAATATCTCAAACCCAGGGATTGGGTTTAAAAGTGGCACTAGGTGGAAGTAGCCGGCGGACCACTGGTCCGCGCCGCGATCTAAATCATGGCGACGGAGATCGTCGCGCATCTGGCGCCGCCAGAACACACCATCGCAACCAATCGTGTAGATGGCGAGGACGTACTGGTGCGTCACTTTGGCGTGATCTTGGAAAGGGATCAGTGGCGGGCGCTTGCTGATAAGCTAAAGAAAGCCAACGTGAAGTTCGTCATCGAGCCCGGCATCCGTTTCAAGGGTCAAGTGGGTGGACAGGCGACTATGTTCTTCCAAGATCCGAGCGTCAATGCGCTGGAATTCAAGTCCTTCTGGAATGCTTCACAGATTTTTAATAAATTTTGAGAGGGTCGATAGGTAACTCGGCAGATCACTGCAGACTCAAAACGTAAATATCATACGCCGCTCTGGCCCGCGATCACGCCGACGATCACCAGCACCAACACCAGCACACCGATTCCAACATACAGCCAATCGCGCACCCGCGCGCTCACGTAAATGCCGGCCACTAGCCGTGCGACGGGCGTGAGCAGCAGCACGATGATGGCGGTATCCAGAAACGCGCTGGCGTGCAGCCCGATGCTTCCTTGAATCGAAGCCTGGATCATCGCGCGCAGCGAGCCGCTGGGCGTCGCCGGGATATGTGAGCTGCCGTGCACGAAGAAAATCGCAAGTCCGGTAGCGATGAGCAGCGCACACAGCGCGATGCTGACGCGCAATATCCAGATATTCAGCAAACGGCGCTCACGCACGATTTCGTTCATAGATTTACCAGCCCTTTCAGCAGCATCTGCACAGCCACCAACAGCAGCACCACGGCGAACAGTTTGCGCAGGGTAGCAACCGGCAACATCCGCACCATATGTCCGCCAACATAAGCGCCGGCAATGACGCCGAGAATGATGGCGCCGCCAATCACCGGCGGGATATCCCCATGGGATAGATAGAAGCCGGCACTGGTGGCGGCGGTGATGCCGATCATGAAATTCGAGGTGGCGGTGGAAACCCGGAATGGCAGTTTCATGATGCGGTCCATGGCCAGTACCTTGAAAGCCCCGGAGCCGATGCCCAGCAACGCCGATAGGAAGCCGGCTCCGATCATGACCCCGAAGCCCGGTATGACGCCGACCACCTGATATTCCACCCAATGGCCGGCTTGCTGATAACGGCTGGCGAGACGCAGGCGCTGCGCCAGCGGTGAACTCTCCGGCGCGCCCGCCACGTCACTGTGCTTGGGCATGAAAGACATGAGCGCGGAATAACCCAGCACGATGCCGAACAGCGCGAATAACAGACGCGCTGGCAGATGATGCGCCGCTAGGGCGCCGACCAATGCGCCGCTGGAGGCCGCAATCTGCAAAAACAGCGCGGCACGTACATTGCTCAGGCCGGTGCCCACGAAACGCGGGGCGGCGCCGGTGGAGGTGGCTATGACCCCGAACAGGCTGATACCGACGGCCTCGGGAATGGGCAGATGAAACGCCAGCGTCAGCAACGGCACGATAATCAGGCCACCGCCAAGTCCGGTAAGCGAACCGACCAGCCCCGCTGACACACCACCGAAAAGGATAACCATCACCATCAGGGACGCAGACATGGGTGGCGTGTGTTCCGATCGGTTATTTATTTGAACAGGCGCAGATTATACAACGGCAAACTGCAGCATCTACGCTTCAGCGGCGGTCGCGATGGCGGAAACAGCCGACTACATGGTCATTGACCAGTCCGGTGGCCTGCATAAATGCGTAACAGATGGTGCTGCCGACAAATTTGAAGCCGCGCCGTTTGAGATCCTCGCTCATGGCGTCAGAAATCGTGGTGCGTGCCGGCACATCACGCATACTGCGTCGCTTATTGTGGATCGTTTTGCCGCCGACAAATTCCCAGATATAAGCGTCGAAACTGCCAAATTCTTTTTGCACAACCAAGAACGCCCGTGCGTTGATAATCGCCGCATTGATCTTCAGCCGGTTGCGCACGATGCCGGCATCTTTCAATAACCGCTTTACATCGCGTGCCGAGAAACGTGCGACTTTCTTTGGTTCGAATCCTGCGAAAGCTTTGCGGTAATTCTCGCGCTTGTGCAGGATGGTAGACCAGGATAAACCAGCCTGTGCGCCCTCTAGGATGAGAAATTCCAACCAGCAACGCTCATCGTGTACCGGTACGCCCCATTCACGGTCATGGTAGTCGCGATACAGCGGATCACTGTCTAGCGGCGCCCAGGCGCAACGTCTGACGGTTTTGCCGCTACGCGTCATGCAGTGAATGCGGGCACCTGGTCGCCAACTTGCGCATCTCTATACCAACGCTCGAATTCGGCAGCACGTGCATGTCCTTCGGGCGGTGCCCAGTGTGCGTAATCCTGTTCACCGGTGGGCAGGTATGGGCCGTGCTTCACTTCCAGCACCACCGTGGATGGCGCCAGTGTGGCCACTGCATGCCAGCTACCGGCGGGATTCTCCACACCATAAGTTTCGCCGCTGGCAGCCAGACGCGTACGCGTCAGCACTTTGCCGGAAGCATCGAAGTTCAACACCTGCATCTCGCCGCTGATGATCAGCAGCAGTTCCCATTTGTCCGGGTGGCGGTGCGGACGTATATAGGTACCGGGCTCCATGGCCATGCACAGGCGCTGGATGGTCTCGTCATGAGACGCATGCAGATTATGGTGGGTACGCAGCCGCGAGGAAGCCAGCGCCCGCGCATGCAGATTGGCCAACAGTGCGCGGTCGATGAGTTTCATATGGAAATCCAAAAAGTATGAGGGACTACAGTATAGATGGACAGGGATATGGAAGCGTGGCCACGATCATCGTGTCCACAAATACAGATGCTCAGATGCCCCACTGCACCATGCTGACGAATTGCTGTTCGATGGGTTGCATGGGGCTGGGGTTATTGGCGAGGATTGCGATGCTGCCCGCACCGGCGGGTACGATCTCCCCGCGGTAACCCTGCTCGTCGAAGTGCGTGGGTTTGCTCACATGGATGTGCGGCAGCAGCAACACGGTCACCGGGCCGTCCTTGCCGCGCACCACCAGATGTGCCACCAGTTCGCCACGGAACAGGCAGGCGTGCGCATAGGTGATGTCATCCATGCTGCCCTGCATGTGCACACCCACGTGCTTGAGCACGCCATGCACGTAACCCGCGTCCTGCAAAACTGGACGGCCGGGATCCAGCGCTTGAGCCTCGGCTGGATCCGTCACATGGGCCACCAAGGCGGTACTCAAGGTCGCCATGGAATTTTGCTGGTATTGCCACGCATCAAAGCCGATACCCACAGCCAGTAATACTGTGGCGGCTGCGGCCAGCCACCGGTAGGTATGCAAGTGTCTGGGCCGGAAAGCGGTGCGGAACACGATGCGCGCTTCCAGCCCTTCAGGCACTTCCACCGTGAGCGCACGCGACAGACGTGCATCCAGGCCGAGCATGTCCTTCATAAAGGCAGCGCAAGCGGCGCAGATTTTGCAATGTTGCATTAGCGCCGGGTCACGGCGCTGGGGTTCAGCACCCAGGATGCGGCGCACTTCCAGGCAGTTGATGTTGGTGTTCATGCGAATTCTTCTCCCAAGCGCCCGGCGCTGTCACTCAGCAGCTCGCGCAATTGATTGCGCGCACGGAACAGGCGCGTCAATACTGCCGCCTGGCTGAGCTCGAGTTGTTCGGCGATCTCCTCGGTGGTACAGCCCATGAGCACCTGCAGCACCAGTGGCTCGCGATATTCCGGCGACAGTTTCTGCATGGCGCGGCGCACATCGTGCATGTCGGTATCCTCGCCACCCAGGCTGGCGTGACTGTCGGCCAAGGCCAGCACGTCAATGTCCACCGTATCCCTGCGTTTGGACAGTTCGCGGGCGAACTCGCGCCGCAAGATCGTGATCAGCCACTGGCGTGTGGCCGCCTCATCCCGGAGCTGGTGGAGCGAGCGCCACGCACGCAGCAGGGTTTCTTGCACCAGATCCTCGGCCAGAGCCTGCTCGCGCGCCAGCCAGTAGGCATAGCGGTACAGACTCGGCACCAGGGCGCGGGCCAGGATCTCGAAACGGTGCTGACGTACCGGCATGTAGCAGAGACCCGGGTTACAGGGGTTTTATTACCTTCCCGCCAGTCCTGCGGGCAGCGGCGGAGGGTACCAGTATAATCACAGACTGTAATCCAGGCTGCGGCCCCTTTAACTAGCCTTGCTGGGTGTCAGATAACCGGGTGTTTATTCAGAGGTATTGAGCATGTTTCCGAGGTATTTCAGTTGAGCCGCACATCCCGTTTCCCGGGTAGTTTCCCCGCCACCCGCATGCGGCGCATGCGCCGCGACGAATTCTCCCGCCGCCTGATGCGCGAAACGCGTCTTAGCACCGACGATCTCATCTATCCGCTGTTTGTGCGTGATGGCTGGCAGCAGCGGGAAGCCGTGGTCTCCATGCCCGGAATCGAGAGGCTCAGCATCGATGAGTTGCTTAAAGAGGCCGCCGAGCTGGTACAGCTCGGCATACCCGCGCTGGCACTGTTTCCGGTAATACCCAAAGGAAAGAAATCCCTGGATGCCAAGGAAGCCCACAACTCCGATGGCCTGGTGCAACGCGCGGTGCGTGCCCTCAAGGAAAAATTTCCCGGGCTGGGTGTCATCACCGATGTGGCTCTGGATCCCTACACCACCCATGGGCAGGACGGCATCATCGATGCCAGTGGCTACGTATTGAACGATGAGAGCCTGGAAGTATTGGTCAAGCAAGCATTGTCGCATGCGCAAGCCGGTGCCGACATGCTGGCGCCTTCCGACATGATGGACGGGCGCGTGGGCGCCATCCGCGCACAACTGGAAAAACACGGATTCAGGAACACCCGCATCCTGGCGTACTCCGCCAAATTTGCTTCCAACCTGTACGCACCGTTCAGGGACGCGCTAGGTTCCGCCGCCTATCTCGGCAAGGGCAGCAAACACACTTACCAGATGGATCCGGCCAACAGCGACGAAGCCCTGCGGGAAGTGGCACTGGACCTCGAGGAAGGTGCCGACATGGTGATGGTGAAACCGGGACTGCCGTATCTCGACATCGTGCGGCGCGTTAAGGACGAATTCGGCGCGCCCACCTGCGTCTATCAGGTGAGTGGCGAATATTCCATGCTGATGGCGGCGGTGCAGAATGGCTGGCTGGATGAAAAAAGCAGTGTTCTGGAATGCCTGATGGCTATCAAGCGTGCGGGCGCCGATGCCATCCTCACCTATTTCGCCAAGCGCGCGGCTCGCTGGCTGACAGAATAAGCAAGTAGAAAACGCAGGCTTAAATCAACACAGAAACCAGCAGGTCGTTCGACTGTCGCTTAAATTGCTCAGGGAACTTCGATGCCACAAGCTGCCGCACGTTACACCATCATCGGTCATCCGGTAGCCCACAGCCGTTCACCGGAGATCCACACGGAATTCGCCCGTCTCACCGGCCAGTCGATCCAGTACACGCGCATCGATGCGGGCCCGCATGGCTTCACGGCCGCGCTGCGGGCATTCCTGGATGCCGGCGGCCTGGGAGTGAATGTCACCCTGCCATTCAAGGAGGAAGCCTTCGCTGTCTGCCACGTGCACACACCCAGGTCCAAGAAAACGCGCGCCATCAATACACTCTCGGTGCGTGACGACGGCAAGCTCCTGGGGGATAACACCGATGGCGTCGGTCTGGTGAATGACCTCAAAGGCAACCATCAAATAGTGCTGAAAAACGCACGCATCCTGTTATTGGGCGCAGGCGGCGCGGCACGTGGTGTGCTGCCGGCATTGTTGGCCGAGAAACCGGCATGGGTGCACATCGCCAACCGTACGCCAGCTCGCGCCATCAAACTTGCAAATGAACACACTACCGGCCACGTCACCGGCAGCGGCTTCGAGAGCCTGCGACGGCAAAGCTTCGATGTAGTCATCAATGCCACCGCCGCCAGCCTCAGCGGCGAACTGCCGCGCTTGCCGCACGACTGCCTGAATCCTGGCGCCGTATGCTATGACCTGGCCTACAGCGACCGCCCCACCGTGTTCATGCATTGGGCCGTGCAGGAAGGCGCAACGCTGGTGCTGGATGGCTGGGGGATGCTGGTAGAACAAGCCGCGGAATCATTCTACGTGTGGCGTGGTGTGCGCCCGCCGACGGCGACTCTGCTCGCCATCCACATACCTTAGCTGCGAGTGGGAAGATCCAGCTTCATCATCGCTATCGCGGCTGCCGCACTCACCGTGAGCGTCTGGGCCTGGTTCAACCAACCGGAGCATGAGCCGGCCTGGCCGCCGACCATCCAGGGCTTCGCGTTTTCACCGTTCCGCATCGACCAGGATGCGGTCTTGCACAAACTGCCCACGGATGCGGAGATCGCCGCTGATCTAAAACTGCTCGCCGGAAAAACCTATGCGGTGCGCACCTACTCCGTGGAAGGCACGTTCGAGCACATCCCGGCTTTGGCACGCAAGTGCCACCTCAACGTGGCCCTGGGCGTATGGATCGACAAGGATCAGAAGCTGGATGCGGCCTACGTGGCCCGCGCCATCGCCATCGCCAAATCCAGCCCCAATGTAGTGCGCGTCATTATCGGCAACGAGGCAGTGCTGCGCGGCGACGTCTCCAGCGAGGAGCTGATCCCCTACCTGGATGAAGCACGCGAGGAAATCGACCAGCCAGTGAGCACCGCCGAACCCTGGTACACCTGGATCCAGCATCCGGAACTTGTGGCGCACGTAGATTTTATCGCAGTGCACATGCTGCCCTACTGGGAGGGCGTGGGCATGGACCAAGCTGTACCCTACATCGCCGCGCGCATGCGTGATCTGGAGAAGACCTTCCCGGGCAAACCCATCGTAATCGCGGAGGTCGGTTGGCCCAGCGACGGGCGTGCGCGCCACGCAGCCGTGGCTTCGGTGTCGAATGAAGCGACCTTCCTGCGGCGTTTCCTGGCCTACGCCGCGGCGCAGCATTGGACCTACTACGTCATGGAAGCCTTCGACCAGCCCTGGAAACAACAGACCGAAGGCGCAGTCGGCGCCTATTGGGGTGTGTATAACGTTTACCGTCAGCCGAAATTCACCTTCACCCAACCCATTGTCAGCATCCCGCACTGGCAGATGCTGGCAGCCGTCTCGGTGATCTTCGCGGCGTTGTTGTTAACGCTTTTATATTGGGACAGTCGCACTCTTAAGAAACGTGGCCGCAGTTTCCTGGCGGTCATCGTATATACGGTGACCACCGCCATCGTGTGGGTGATCTATGACTACACGCGCCAGTACCTGACCACCGCCAGTGTAGCCGTGGGATTATTGCTGTTCATAGGCATGCTGGGCGTCATCCTGGTGCTGCTCGCCGAGGCCCATGAGTGGGCCGAAGCCCACTGGATCACCATGCGCCGGCGCCTGTTCGAACCCATACGCGTCGCCGACGATGCGCTGCCGTTTGTATCAATTCATGTGCCGGCCTATAACGAACCGCCGGAGATGCTGAATAAAACCCTAGATACCTTGGCGGCATTGGATTACCCACGCTTCGAAGTACTGGTGATCGACAACAACACTCAAGATGAAGCCGTATGGCGACCAGTACAAACCTATTGCAAAAAACTCGGCGGGCATTTCCGTTTCTTCCACGTAGCACCGCTCTCCGGCTTCAAGGCGGGTGCGCTCAATTTTGCATCGCGACACACATCCCCGCATGCCGAGGTAATCGCTATCATCGACAGCGATTACCAGGTGGATCGCCATTGGCTCAAAGATCTGCTGCCGTTGTTTGCCGACGGTAAGATCGCCGTAGTGCAGGCGCCGCAGGATTATCGTGACGCCGATATAAACGCTTTCAAAGCCATATGTTATGCCGAGTACCGGGGCTTCTTCTACATCGGCATGATCACTCGTAACGAACGCAACGCAATCATCCAGCACGGTACCATGACCATGATCCGCAAGGCGGTGCTGGACGATCTGCATGGCTGGGCTGAATGGTGCATCACCGAGGATGCGGAATTGGGCTTGCGGGTGTTCGCGGCCGGCCTTGAAGCAGCCTACCTGCCACGCAGTTACGGCCGTGGGCTGATGCCGGATACCTTCCTGGATTACAAGCAACAACGCTTTCGCTGGGCCTACGGCGCCATGCAGATCCTGCGTCAGCACGCCGGTATCCTGGTGGGACGTGGCGGCCCACTCACACCGGGCCAACGCTATCACTTCCTGGCGGGCTGGCTGCCGTGGCTGGCGGATGGGCTCAATCTGCTGTTCAACCTGAGCGCCTTGCTGCGGTCGCTGGCCATGATCAATTTCCCCCACAACATCGATCCACCCATGCTGGTGGTGTCGGCGTTACCGCTGACGTTATTCACGTTCAAGATCGCCAAGCTGGTATACCTGTACCGCATCCGGGTGGGCGCCAACATCCGCCAGACACTGGCAGCGGCGTTGGCCGGACTGGCGCTCACCCACACCATCGGACTGGCGACGCTCAGCGGATTCCTGACCCGCGGCTACGCATTTTTCCGGACACCCAAGCAGGTGCGCAGCCATAGGTTACTGCATGCTATGGCCGCGAGCCGCGAGGAAACCTTGATCATGCTGGCACTGTGGCTGAGTGCCTTGGCAGTATTTACCCAGGTGGGTACCGGCATGCGCGACCTTATGCTCTGGGTGACGGTGTTGCTGATCCAGTCGATCCCCTACTGCGCATCATTGGTGCTGGCATTGCTGTCAGCAATGCCGTTTCTGCCAGCCAGCATCATCGATCGCGCTGAGGACATGGATGAGCTGGCACAGTCGGTGCTCGAGGCAGAAAGTCTGGAGATCAGAAACTGATTATGTTGCCGATGACGATTTCGTGCCCATGCACGCCGGGTCCGCTCTTGAGGGGCCAGGCGACGGTGAAGTAGAAAGTATTGTCGAAGGCACTGCGGATATTGCCGATGCGAAATCCCAGCCCGACATCGCTATAAACCGGGCTCCATGTGGTTGGCGACGACTGATGGATTTGGGCCACATCCACATAGCCCACGAATCCCAGCTGGAACAGACTCAGGATCTGTACCGGCGTGACGATTCGGTCTTCGAATGTCGCCTGCCAGCGGCGGTCGCCGATAGCATAATAGTTGGGATAACCACGCAAGCCCTGTAGACCACCGATGTACAAGTAACTTTCCGGATCCGGCCGCAACACGGAATCCCATTGCACATGCGCGACCAGTGTCTGCCAGGGAAAATACTGGTTATAGGCGGTCAAGGTCAGATTGCTCTGCAGGTTCTGGCTAACGCCATCCTGTTGACGGTCATAGGCGAAAGCGGATGCCAGCAATAAAGTATCGCCGCGCAACTCGGTTCCCCAGGAGGCCGATACACCGTAAAACGGTGCTGACACATCGCCGCCCAGACTCTCGCCGTAATGCCCGGCTTGCAAGTCCAGTTTCCAGCCCAGGTTGTAATCCTCGGCACGGTTTATGTAGAGCATGTTGGTAAAGCTCGCATACCGGTCCTGGAAATACTCCCAGGTGAGACCCACGCCGGCGAGTTCACGTGGCGTCAAGGTCGGCTCGGGCAATAATCCGGGGTAGTCTGGCTGCAACGGCCCGTAGCCGTAATCGCTATCGGTGTACAGCACACCGGCACGCGTGCCGCTCTGATCTGCGCCCGACCAGTCGATGAGATGCGCCCATGACACATAATGTTGTTGCAGGCTGCTAGGTGCGGACCAAGCGAGCGTGCCCTGGTTGTAGAAGTTGAGGTTCTCCTCTTGATCATAAAAACTCGTCTGCACCGACCAGGGTGTCTGATCCTCGTAGAAAGGCTGGCCGACGCTCAGATATTTGATATGACCATCGGACAGGTCCTCGTAAGTGGCGGCCAGTTGCCAGTAACTGCCCAACAACGATGGATCCAGATAATTCACCAGGTTGGCGCTGCGCTGCGGATTGCTGGTGTGTCCCACGCTCAGTTCCTTGCCGGTGCCCAGGAAATTGGCATCCGTGACTTCGAACTGCAGGGTATTCTGCCCACCGATGTGGGCGAATGCGATGTCGAGTTTCAATGTCCAAGCATCCTTGACCGTCACGTCGACATTCACGCGGCGGTCGCTGCAGCTTGCCGGGCGAATTTTGGACTCACGCAAATACAGCAGGGCATTCAGACGGCGCGCACTTTCGTAGATGACGCGCGGGTCAACCGGATCTCCTGACTTGAATAGCAGTTGCTCGCGAATCGCCCCGGGGTGGGTCTTGATATGCAATTTGTTGGCGAGGCGCGCGTACCAGCTGTCGGCGTATGGATCATTGGGATCGAATACATTATCCACGATGATGTGCACATCACCGATGCGGTAACCTTGGGCGGCAAGTTCATCCCATCCAGCCTCTCCGCGCCATTGATTTGCGTCACTGTTGGTTGGCACTGGACAGGTGTCTGCGTGCACCAGCCGGCCTGTTGAAACAGCCACTGCCAATATCAGGATGCAGATCCGGATTATTTGTCTGGCCATTCAAGCCAACTTGCCGGTGAGTATCGCAGGAGTCCAGTTTTGCTTGCGGCGCGCGCGGCGTTGTTCATCAGTTTCATCCGCGTAGTCTACCGGCCGCGGTTGGCCCTGCAAGCCGCCGCGCTCATTAAAAATATTGGCATTGATGCTGGCATAAAGCGCGCCCTCGATGTGCATCAGTGCGCCCACAAATACCCCACAGTCTGCGCATATGAGGAAATCCGTGATCCCGAGTCCGAAGCGATAATGGCGTAGGCGCACAGGCGTGTTTGCGCAAATGCTTACACGGCCGTTGGGGTCCGTAGTCGTTACGGCCCCATGGGCACGACAGAACGAGCACTGGCAGACACGCAGAGGCAGGTTCGCCTGATCAAACCCGGTCTCAAAACTGATTTGAAGGTTGCCGCAGTAACAGCCGCCAGTAAACGTGTTCATACAGTAACTGTCTCCGCTACTGTGATAACGCTTCTGGTAATTTGTCTACCCCTAAGTGGACGAACTGGCTGTCAGCGGGTTACCCGGTAGCGAAATATACCGGTTTACAAGCTACCTGGCATAGCAGGATGAGGTGACGGCGGAGCGTCACTGTGGCAGGCTGCGCGTCCATGCCTGACAGTTACAAACACCCATCACCCCAGTTACCGCGCAAGCTCGGCGCCTGGACCGGCGCCGCGGTAGTCGTGGGCGTGATCATCGGTAGTGGCATCTACAAGGTGCCATCGCCCATTGCCGCCGACACCGGCAGCCTCACGGGGGTGGCCCTGGTATGGGTACTGGGTGGTCTCATTTCGCTGTTCGGCGCGCTTTCAGTCGCGGAACTCGCCGCCATGTTCCCGGATGCGGGTGGGCCCTACGTCTACCTGCGGCAGGCCTTCGGCCCTGCTCTGGCCTTCATGTTCGGCTGGATGTGGCTCCTGACCACGCCCAATTCCTGGGCCGCGCAGGCCATTACATTCGCCGACTATTTCGGCAGCACGGTCGCGTTCACGCACATCGAGAAAAAACTCTTGGCGGCGGCGCTCATCACTGTGCTTTCGACGGTGAGTTACTGCTCCTTAAGTCTGGGCGCATGGGTGCAGAACCTGTCCACTGGCGCCAAGTTATTGGCGCTCACCGGTCTCGCCATCACGCTATTCAGCTTCGCACCGCATCCTGCGGCGAGCCTAGCAGGCGTGACCTCGGGCCACATCCTCTGGTCGGGTGTGGCCGTGGCACTGGTGGCCGCGCTCTGGGCCTACGATGGCTGGGTCAACATCACGCCGCTTTCAGGCGAGATGAAGGATCCACAACGCTCACTCCCCAGGGCTCTCATCGGTGGAACACTGGTGACACTTGTCGTGTACCTCGTAATGAACATGGCGTTCGCAGTCGCGTTACCGTTCGATGCTCTGGCGTCATCAAAAGCGGTGGCCAGCGATGCGGTGACCGCGGCGCTCGGCCAGGGCGCAGCGGTGGTGATCGTGGTGCTGGTGATGGTCTCCACTTTTGGCTCCATGAACGGCAGCATCCTCTCGGATCCGCGGGTGTTCTACGCCATGGCGCAGGACGGATTGTTCTTCAAATCCGTGGGTAAGGTCCATCCACGCTTCCAGACACCTCATGTGGCCATTGTCTTCAGTTGGGCCTTGGCGATGGTGTTTCTGGCGTTCCGGGACTTCTTGGATCTCGCCGAAGCCTACGTGCTCGGTATCTGGCCGTTTCTGGCGCTGGCTGTTATCGGTCTATTCGTCTTACGTCGACGTCAACCGGAGCTTGCACGGCCATACAAAGTGTTGGGTTATCCAGTGGTTCCAGCGCTGTTCGTACTCGGCACATTGTTGGTGGTGGGCTATTCGCTCTACGAAAACCCGGTATCCACCGGCGTGAGTCTCGGCGTCACCCTGCTAGGATTGCCGCTGTATTTTATCTGGGCGTCCTACCAGCGGCGCGCACAAGGAATGTCCAATCGCACTCCTGTAGCCTGATTCTGTGATAGCTGTTCTGATGAAACGCGCACTCTTGCCAATTAGCGCAATCCTGCTTGCGTCGGTTATGGCAAGTGTGCGTGCTCGGGCCGCACAGCCGGATTTTCTGGTGCTATATGTTGCGCAGCCCGATTCAAGTTACCGCTGGCAAGCCTTATGCACAGCCACCTACAGGGGTGGCGAATTTGCGGAATTGCTCCTGACCTCCCAGACATGGCACGGCATCGTCTGGCATCACCAGCTCTACATCATCCGTCCTGCGGGTATGCCCACGCCTACACGGACCGCAGCATTGTTCATCGCCGGCGGACACTGGCGTGATCAATATCTAGATTCCAAAGCCAGATGCACCGACAATCCGATGGCGGACGCCTACGAAGCACTGGCCACCGCTCTGCGCATGCCGCCGGCCGTACTCAGGCAAGTACCGGAGGAGCCCCTATTCGGTGGCCAGACCGAGGATGGGCTCATCGCCTATACATTCAGGCGCTATCTCGCAACGCATGATCCCAGCTGGCCACTGCCGATGGTGAAAAGCGCGGTGTACGCCATGGATACAGTGCAGTCCTATGCCGCGCACAACTGGCAGTCGGACATCCAGAAATTCCTGGTTCTGGGCGCTTCCAAGCGCGGCTGGACCACCTGGCTCACGGCCGCGGTCGACCCACGCGTGCACGCTATCGCGCCCATGTCCTTCAGCATGCTGGATATCCCGGTACAGCTGCGACTCCAGAATAAAGTCTGGGGCAAACTCTCGGAGGAGATCGCCGATTACAGCCGCAGTGAATCTGGTGAACAAAGTACAGTCAGGCCAGGCATCCGATCTGATGGAACTGGTAGATCCCTGGAATTATCTCGCAGCTATCAAGCAGCCCAAACTTGTCATCGTTGGGACTAATGATCCGTACTGGCCGATTGATTCTGCCAATGTGTACTGGTCTTCTCTGGCTGGTGACAAGTATCTGCTGTACCTACCCAACAACGGCCATAATCCCACGGATTACGTCCGCCTGTTCGCCGACCTGGCGATCCTGGCTGATCACATGCGCACAGGCACACCGTTGGCGAAACTCGACTGGCATTTCCAGCAACGTGCAGGCCACGTCAGCTTGCGCATGATCTCTGATATTCCGCCAGCACGCGTGCGTATCTGGCGAGCTTATTCTATGACGCATGATTTCCGCGAATCATTGTGGCAAAAGATCCCGGCGTTTTGCCGGTCTGGATTATGTGATTACACCCAGGCCATTCCCAAACATGCGGAGATGGCGTTGTTCGGCGAAGCGGAATATTCGCGACCTGATGAGCCGGACTATTACCTATCCACCCAGGTATGGATTGGCGGACCTTGAGGAGCCGGCGGATCGAGTGCTAGACCACTGAACCTAACATCGACTGCCGGCGATCACGCAGGCAACCGCCGTCCCTGGCGGTCACCCTGTCTAAATATATCGATATGCAAGCCGATTCCATCATGGCTGCGGCAATTGCGGTTTTTCATACACGGCGGGTTTGCCTATCAGCAATGTGGGAACACCGGCCGCATAGGCCGCCTTGTTGAAGCTGGGAATATCCTGCTGCAGCAGTTGATTGAACTGCCCCATATAGCCTTGCAGGCGCGACTGTAACTCCGCCACCTTGCTCTTGAATGGCGCACTCGGTGCCTGGGCATAGCCGCCGAGGAAAAACGAGTTCCATTGCACTTCGCCGTGGAAATGCGGCAGGTCTTTGAGGAAATCCTCATCCACGTCATGTTGGACATCCGGATTCAACAAGATGTTTTTCAAGTCTGTGATCTTGTCGTTCAGCTTGCTGGCTGCCGCCAGGATCGCCACATCGGCTTTCTCCTGGCCGCCCTGTTTGAGAGTCTCGCCCATGCCACCGAGCTGCTGCTGCCAGGCGTTAAGCCGGTTCAACATCTCATTTAGGCTGCTCATCTGGTTGCGCATGGTCAAAGCCATCAGCAATTGGTCACGGTAGTCGGCGAGACTGGCGTTCACGTTGGGATCAAGTCGCACCAACACAGTTTGCGTCAGTGTTTGGCCACCCGCAGTCAAGGACGCTGTATAGCTGCCAGGCAGTACTTGTGGGCCACCGCGCTCCTGCTCGCCGCCTGCACTCTTGATGAAATCGATGGCCGTGGGGGCTGCATAATCCATTTCCCATGCGAACTGATTCAGTCCCTGTTTCCCTGGAGCATGCAGCGTATTGACGGTGTGCCCCTGGGCATCCTTGATCACGATCATTACTGGACCTTTTTTGTCTTTTTTATCCTTGGCTTTGATCTCCGCTTTCAGGTAATAGCTGAATTGCACACCCTCGGGCGCATTCGGGGCCGAGTATATCCATTGCTGGCCTTCATCGGTCGACCAGTGGTTATACAGCGTGCCCGGCTGGGGGCTGAAGAGATGGAGATCGCTGTTGGTAATCGATGCATTCCATTCCTCCAGCGGCCGCAGGTTATCCAATACGAAAAGACCGCGCCCATGGGTGGCGACCGCCAGTGAATGGGTAGCAGGCACAAACTGCAGGTCAAATACCGGTATTGTCGGGAAATCGCCCTTGAGAGCCTGCCACCGGTCACCGTTATTGGTCGAATAATAAAGTCCGGTCATGGTGCCGGCGATCAGCAGGCCCTTATGGTTGGGGTCTTCACGCACCACCAGCACCGGCGTGTGCTCCGGCAAGCCTCTCGTTATCCGTGTCCAGCTGCGGCCGTAGTCGGTGGTGCGGTAAGCATCCGCCCGATCGTCATTCACCATGTGGGCATCGAAACTCACAAACGCGGTACCGTCATCAAACGGCGAAACACCGATCTGATACACCCGTGCCCATTGCGGCGCCTCTTTTGGCGTGACGTTGTCCCAGTGCGCTCCGCCATCACGGGTGAGCTGCACCAGACCGTCATCGGTGCCCACCCAGATCACTTTATCCGGCGCGCTGGGCGCCAGTGTGATGGATAACAGCGTGTCGTAGTTTTCGGCGGTGCTGACATCGTGATACACCGGGCCGCCGGGAGCCTGCTGCTTACTCTTGTCGTTACGCGTCAGATCCGGGCTGATGACCTGCCAGTTATCCCCGCCGTCGGTGGATTTGAACAAGACATTGGCGCCGAGATACACGCTATTCGCATCAGTTGGCGAGACCGCAATCGGTGAGGTCCAGTTGAAACGGTATTCGGATTCAGCCAGGGTCTTTGAAGTGTTCTGCAGTCCATAGGACGTGGTGGGCCGGATCATCTTCGAGAGATGCGTACGCGTGTCGTAGCGCATAGTGTAGCCGTCTTCCAGATCGGCGTAGATGATGTGCGGGTCGCTGGGTGCGATGACCGCATATTCACCGTCGCCGCCGACGGTCGTGAACCAGTTCTTGCCGGTTACGCCGCGCTGGTTGAGGGTGCTGGTGGGACCGCACCAGGCGCTATTGTCCTGCAGCCCAAGACAGGCATTGAACGGCGACTGGCCATCCACCGACACCATGTAGGTCTGCTCGATCGGCAGGGTATCCAGGAAGCGCCAGTTCTTGCCACCGTTGACGCTCAGATATACGCCGCCATCGTTGCCCTGGATGATGCGTTGCGGATTCTGCGGGTCAATCCATACGGTGTGGTGATCCACGTGCACACCTTTGTCGATGGGATGCGCGGTCTTGCCGCCATCATCCGACTCCATCAACTCCAGGGAAGTGAAATAAACCTTGTTGTCATCGTCCGGGGCCACCTGCATGCCGGCGAAGTACCATTGGCGCACCGCCAGCGCGTGGTTGTCGCTGATCATCGCCCAATCGTCACCGAGATCGGTGGACGACCACAGTGTGCCGTGTTTGGTGGGTATCAGGGCGTAGACATGCTCCGGATTGCCAGGCGCTATGGCGAGCGTGATGCGGCCGGTATTGCCGGTGGGCAACCCCTTGCTTAATTTCTTCCAAGTGATTCCGCCGTCGGTGGAACGCCAGACACCACCGGTGGCGCTGCCGTTGATCAGGTTCCAGGGAGTGCGGCGTACCGTCCATAGGGCGGCGAACAGCACTTGCGGATTGCCCGGCTGCATGACGATGCTGGAGGCGCCGGTGCTGTCATTCACATACAGGACTTTCTGCCAGCTCTTGCCGCCGTCGGTGGTGCGAAACACACCTCGCTCGGGATTGCTGCCCCAGGGATTTCCCAAGGCGGCCACCAACACGATGTCGGGATTCTTCGGGTCGATCACAATGGCGGCGATCTGGCCGGCATCTTTCAATCCTTTGAAATCCCAGGTCTTGCCGGCATCCGGCGAGTAGTACACGCCGGCGCCGGTGATGGTGTCATTGCGCACATTGGCCTCGCCGGTACCCACCCACACGAGGTTGGTGTTGGAAGGTGCCACGGCGATGGCGCCGATGGAGGCACTGTCATTGTGCTCGAATACCGCTTTCCAGCTATCACCCGCGTCAGTGCTCTTCCACACGCCGCCGGCGGCCGCACCAACGTAATAGACATTGGGATCCCCTTGGATGCCGACCACCGCGGACACCCGGCCGCCCGCGACTGCCGGGCCGATATCACGGAATTTAAACGCACTGGTGATATCCGCTGAAGCTGTTTTCGCGCCTGCGACGGCCGGCGACACCAGCAGCGCCGTCAGGCACAGGCTGAGCACCAGGCTGAGGCTGGTACGGAATCCAATGGACAGGGATCGGATGCTCATGGTTATTACTCCCGTAGGAAACGGGCTTCCCTGCCATGTGGATCTTGATGATGCATTTTCGAATTGCGGTGCTGAGATTTCTAAGGCGGAACGTTTTTTTGGAACACCTGGAACAGCACCCTCTAAGTGTGGAGCCAGAGAGTAATTTCTCCGGCTGGTGACTAAGAGCGGTGAATTTTCACCAGGTTCCCTGATTTTAAATAGAGCTTAAGTACTTGGCGGTAGCTTGACAAATCCAGTATAGGTGTTATAGTGAATTACATCACCATTTGACAGACAGGTGTCCCATGCGCTCCCGCCAACCCCTGCACACCCTCAGTCTATTCGTTGCCGCCGTTCTGACGAGCCTGGGCCTGCTCCTGGCCACGCCGGTCCAGGCAGCCCCTGTCACTGTCCAAACGAGCCTGAACTATGCCGGACCGCTGCCAACCGGAATTGCCAGCCTCAAACTAGAAAATCTGGCAGGCCATGTGAGTGTCACCCAAGGCTCCAGTCTCATGGTAACCGCCACCGTGGTGGCAGGCGGCCAGAATCAGGCCGACGCCCAGGCGCTGGCCCAAGGCGTGCGTTTCGACACCAGCCAGTCCGACAACAGCTTCACCCTGCATGTGCATTACCCGGTCGATCAGCACACCAGTTTTTACTACCCCGACAACGACAACCAATCTGCCGACCGTAACAATCACTGCTTCATGGGCCTAGTCTGCGTCAATGGTGGCGGTAGCAATCTTAGTTATCAGGGCAAAGAAGTACATGTTCCCCAAAGCAGTGATCGCGGCACGCCGCTGCATGTGGACCTGGTGGTGCAGTTGCCAGCGGGTATGTCTCTGGCCTTGGTCAATTATGTAGGCCTCACAGAAGCGCATGGCATCAAGAACGATCTGCGGGTAAAAACCTCCAGCGGCGATGTGCGCGTCAGCGGCATGCATGGCCAATTTTCCGCAGATACGGGTTCAGGTGATGTGCACGTAGCGGATCTCACCGGCGATTTCACCGCCGATACCGGCAGCGGTGACGTATTCGCGGAGCATGTATCCGGAAACTTGCATGCCGACACCGGATCCGGCGATGTGCATGTGTCCGAGTCACACAGCCAGATTTTGTATGCGGATACCGGCTCCGGTGATGTCACGTTCTCCAATGTCAAAGGCGACATGAAACTCGACACCGGTTCCGGTGACGTACGGCTGGTCGGAGCCATCGGTTCATTGCACGCCGATACTGGCTCCGGCGATGTGATCGCTAGGAATTTCACCGGTGGCGAGAGCATCTGGGCTGACACCGGCTCCGGCGAGGTATCGCTGGAGGGTGATTTGTCCGCGGTACGCCATCTGTACATAGATACCGGATCCGGAGACGCCACCCTTAAAACCACGGCTGGGCTGTCACTGCACCTGGGGGCTTCCTCGAACAGTGGTGATGTCAATATCAATCTGCCGGATATGCATAACATGGCCATGCACCGTGGAAAATTCGTGGCCGATTTCGGCAAAGCCGAGGGCAAAGGCACGATCTCCACCGGTAGCGGCGATATCAATGTAATGCACGAGTAATTCTTGGGGCCGTAGCCATGAAAATCCGCATTCCGGTCATCCTCCTTCCGGTTCTGGCATCGCTGCTGACTGGCTGCAACGTCAATAAGAATATCGATGTACCAGCCAATGCCCACTGGTCAAGCGGCAGCAGCACCATTAATGGTGAGATCGACGTCGGCAGCGGCGCCGTCGTCGACGGCAGCCTGCGCACTATCAACGGCCGCATTTACCTGGACGCTGGCGCGCAGACCGGCGATCTAACCAGCATCAACGGCGCCATTTCGCTCGCCGCTGGAGCTCACGCCGGCAGTCTAAAAACCGTCAATGGCGGCTTTACGCTCGGAAAAAATGCACTGGCCGCCGATCTGGCTACGGTGAACGGCGATATCCAGGCAGCCGCCGGTTCACACATCACCGGCGATGCGGAAAATATCAATGGCGATGTGATCCTGTGCGGAATGCAGCTGGACGGCAGCCTGTCTTTCTACAATGGCAGCGTTCTGATCGCCGATGGCAGCGTGGTTCACGGAAACGTGACCGCGAAGAAACCAACGAATAATTATCAGCAAAATCCAAAGCTAATCGAACCGGTCGTTGTCATTACACCGCATTCGACGGTGGACGGCAGCATCCTATTCGAGCGTCCCGGCAAACTTTACGTCAGCGACAGCGCCATAATCCATGGCGTACAAGGTGTCAGCATCGTTAAATTTTCCGGTTCCGCACCCGCCGGAGTGCATTTACCCGCCTGTCCGGCCAACTGAGCTGCGTATGGAAATTGTTATGTTCCTGAAGATCCTGCACTGCACTTCTCCGCCTTAAGCCCGTGCATGCAACCGCGGACCTAAACCCGTGGCTTGTTTCCGCAATCAGATTTACCAATACCGAGGAACACGATGTTCGGCCTCAACAGACTCGCTTTACCTTTGATTATCGTCGCCCTGCTGCCGCAGACGTCACTTGCAGCCGCCGTGCAGACACAGGCGCCGGTAACTGCCACCGCCGTCAAAATCGGTGACCTAGTGCTGGACGGCGACCTCAACGAGCCTGCCTGGCGCAACGCGCCGGTGCTAACACTTGCGCAACAGAATCCGCATCCCGGTAAACCTACGCCGTTCACCACAACCGTGCGCATCCTGCGCGGCCAGCGGCATATCTATTTCGGTATCGTCTGCACCGACCCTGATCCTGCGAAGATCGCCGTGCACACCCTGCAGCGTGACGCCGACCAGTCCAGTGATGACAATGTAATGATCGTGCTGGATACCTTCGGCCAGCGGAAGCTGGCCTACGTGTTTCGGGTGAATGCCGGCGGCGCCATGGCTGACGGTTTGATTTCGCCTGGTTACAACAATTCCAACAGCAACACCCCTACGGTGGATTTCAGCTGGAACGGTTATTGGGAGGCCGCAGTAAAACGCACGAGCAGCGGCTGGACTGCTGAGGTCCGCATCGATACCCAGAGCCTGCAATTCAACAATCAGCATGCCGCTTGGGGGCTGAATATCAGCCGGTATGTACCTCGCGACCAGCTTACGCTGGTCTGGTCCGGTATCAACTTGAATGCTTCGCCCACGAACTTGCAATGGGAAGGCACCCTGACCGGAGTTCAGGGACTTAGTCAGGGTAACGGCCTAGAATTCGACCCTTATGCTGTTACCGAATACAGCGACGCCAAACATGACACTGCGAGCTGGACGGGTTTCGATCTTAAATACAATTTCACTCCCGAACTCGCTGGCCGGTTTACGTACCACACGGATTTCTCCGAAGCCCAGGCCAACAGCTTTCAGGTCAGCGCCTCGCCTTACCCGCAGACTATTCCCGAGACTCGCGCGTTTTTTCTGGAAGGTACCAACATCTTCACCTTCAGCCACAATCTGGGGCAGAACTTCATTCCGTTCTATTCGCGCAGTATCGGGTTGGTAAACGGTGAAACCGTTCCCCTGGACGAAGGCCTGAAGCTGCTGGGCCATACGGACGGTTGGACCCTGGGTCTGCTGGATACGCAGATGGCTGGTACCAACATCTCTGACGCCACTAATTTATTTGCCGGGCGCGCCGTTTACAACGTCAACGACGAATGGCGCATAGGTACGCTCGTTACTCACGGCGACCCGCTCGGCCAGTCGGACAACACGCTCACCAGTTTTGACAGCACCTGGAGCACCTCCAGCTTCGGTGGCGATAAGAACCTGAACCTCTCCGGCTGGGCGGCGCGCTCTTCCGGCAGCGACCTGTCGGTCGGCACGCCCAATGGTTGCGGTTTTGACGTCGAATACCCCAATGACCTGTGGTACGCGGACATCAATTACAACTTCTTCGGCGATGCCCTGGATCCGGCACTGGGTTTCATCCAGCGTCCGGGAACCAAACAGACTTCTGCGGATATCACTTATCAGCCGCGCCCCTCGGCCAACAGCAGTTTGGCATGGGTGCGACAGTTCTTTTTCAATGCCAACTGGTATTACGTCACGGATCTTAATAACCGGGTGCAGAGCGACGACTGGTCATTCAATCCCATCGAATTCACCACCCAAACCGGCTGGCAATGGAACACTCAAATCAGCACCAATCATGAAGTACTCGCTTCACCCTACGAGATCGTTCCTAACGTGACCATTCCGGTAGGTGCTTACAACTTCGTCACCAGCCATATCAACATGAATTCTCCCAGTTCGAATCCATTGGTTTTTGGCTTCAGTGGTGAAATCGGAGAGCTCTACGACGGGCACTACCACGACTTCTTCCCGAATGTCTCTTGGGCGGCCCCCGGCGGGCATTTTACCTCCAGTCTCTTAACAGGCGTTCTCTGGGTTTATACACCGCAGGGTAACGGCATCGTACGTGTCTCCGAACTGAATCTGGGTTACTCCTTCACGCCCGACCTCACACTGTCCACGCTCACCCAATACAACAACATCAGTCACAATGTTTCGGAGAACGCGATTCTGCAATGGAATATCCGGCCGGCTCGCATACTTTATGTAGTCTGGAACCACGGTCTTACATTGAACCCAAACCTGCTCCAGGGCCAGCAGACCATCACTGGCAATACCGTGGTGGTTAAGCTGATATGGGGATTGTATTGAGATGCGTATGGAAATTATCATGTTCCTGAAGATCCCGCATTGCACTTCCCTGCCTTAAGCCTGTGCATGCAACCGCAGGCCTAAACCGGCGGCTTGTTTCCGCAATCAGATTTCCCAAGACCGAGGTACGCGATATTCAGCCTCGATAGTGCCTATATGCGCCTGATTTGCTTTGCATTGCTCTTGCCGTGTACTTTGCACGCCGCTATTTTTTAGCGCGTAGCCGTCATACTTATCATCCCGCCAGTATCACTAACACACCAACTATCGGCATAGTCCGGGCCAGGGCTGACGTTGCTTACACCCGCACAGTCTTTCCGCGTCCGGCAAACGCTTGATATTGCGAAATTAGAAATGAATCGGAGTTATTTCACAGTTATACCAGCGACTACTAGCGCAGGATGCGCTATACCATTAGTCAATATAGATGCACACACGTCATCGGATGACAATCTTCAGATATAGGGTCTATAACCAGCTAAGGAGTTATTTATGGAAAACCGCATGACACAATTGATTGATCGAACTCGATCGATGCTTCCTTGGATTATCGGTTCGGTGTTTGTTGCCGTTGGTGGTATGGCTAGGGCCGACCTGGTGCCGCCCGGCATCCAGATAATCCATTTCCGACTCCCGCCTGACTATATGGAACGGCCGTCTGACAATGTTCCCTACAGCCAACAGAATATCCTGGCGGCTTTGCAACTGGCCAAGCTTGGCGACGTGGAAGCCGAATCCAATCTCGGAGTCATGTACGCCAGCCGCGGTGAATACGACAAAGCCGCCTACTGGTACAAGCAAGCCGCCAACTCTGGCCTGGATACAGCGGCTTTCAACCTGGGAACCCTGTATTTCAACGGCCAAGGATTTCAGAAGGATTATGTACAGGCACACTATTGGTTTGAAGAAGCCGCCAGTCGCGGCAATAAATATGCCGAATTCCAGTTGGGCATGATCTATTTCACCGGCCAAGGCGTAGACAAGGATCCGGCAAAGGAAACATTTTGGTATGAGAAGGCTGCCCGCCAGGGTCTGCCCGCTGCCCAATACAACCTGGCGGTTAATTACTACAACGGCGAGGGAATCCCTCAAGACAAGGTCAAAGCCTACGCCTGGATGTTGCTGGCCCATAAAGGCTACTTGGAAACCGACAGCCAAGATGCTCTGACTATCATGGCCAAGACTATGACTCCGGAACAGATCCAGTCCGCGGAGAAACTGAGTCGCAGTTTGTCGTCGGATGCCTGGCCGGATACGCGGCAATAGATCGCTGGCTGATTATTTATTTGGGTGTGCACCCCGGTTGGCCCAATTGACTGGCCAATGTCACAAACGCAACATTGCTACACAATGCATGCAGGCCGGGCCAAACACTCATGAAGGGTATGAGGATGCTGACAGCATGCTGCCTGACCGTATCGTCAAGCACTTTGATGGCCTGCTGTGGCTGACCCAGATGCATATGGGCATCGGCGAGGAATACGGCGGTCAGTTTGCCGGGCTGCCGCGTGGTCCATGCCGCCACATACCATCGAAAGTAGTTCACCAGTGCTTGTTGATTGCCGGCTTTCACCAAGGCGATCTCGGCGGGCGATGCTCCCGCGTACTGCATCTCAATCCCAGCTTGCTGGGCCGCTTCGGTATAGCGGCTCTCGCCCAATAATGCCAGGACCAGCACATGCCGGGCCAATTCATCGCCCGGCATCAGGCTCACGGCTGTCTGGGCATATTGCACGGCCTTGTCAAATTGATGGTCGATATAAAAAAGCACAGCAGAATTTGAGGATATGCGCATAGAGACCGGATCCAGGCTCTGCGCCATAAGCATTGCCTGGCGCATCTGCAGGTTATTCCCCAGGGCGGAAAAATAGGCGGCTTTGGCCTGCCATGCCCAGGCATTACCCGGATTGTGGCGCAAGGCTTGCCTGATCTCAGGGCCGGCGGCTGTCAAGTTCCAATCCAGGAACATGTCGAGCAAACCCTGCAGCAGATACGCATCAGAAGAATCATTGTTCAGCTGCAGCGCCTTCTTGATCAGATTCCTGGCTGACTCGACTTGCTGGGCAGACAAATCCGGCAATGCCATGAGGGACTGGGCACTGCACTCATAGGCGGCTGCGAATTGCGGATCGAGTTTCATGGCATGGCGGCAATAGTCGCCGGCTTTGGCGTAATTCCCCTGTACCAGCAGATAACGTCCCAGCTGGTAATCCAGTGCTGCCTGCCGGTTACTGGTGAATTCCAGCGGTTTGATGCTGACATCGGGCGCCAGTAAAGCAGCTACATGGGTCGCGATCTGCACGATCGTTTGTTGATAGGCATCGTTCTGATACTTGATATCGAGATCATAATCGTCGCCCCAGACATAACTCTGATCGTCCGCGCGGATGAGTCGCGCTGCAATCTGGATAAATTGCGGTTTTTGGGTAATGCTACCTTCCAATATATAGGTTGCGCCGAGATCCTGACCGATGGTTTTTATAGTCTTGCCGCTGCCAGCAAAGTACATGCTCGAAGTTTCAGCAATCACACCCAAGCGGTCGGGCGAGATCGGCCCGAGCATATCGATCAATTCGCTGGCGATGGAGGCACCCAGGATGGTATTGGTGGAATTCGTGGAGAGATTGGCGAAAGGCAGTACGGCAATGACCGGAATTTGGGCTACGGGTTGTGCCTGAGTGAAGAATTGAACGCGGTATTTGAAATGGGCAACAAGCGCGGCACTTACTGCCAGCGCCAATAATACCAACAATGCTGACAGTAACCTCCAGGGTCTATTACGCACAGGCACCGCAGAATCCACCTTCTGTGGTTGGGTCGACGGGACGGTAGCCGCATGTCTGCTTACGGAGCTGTTGTTGTCTGTCGTCCTGACCGGGAAAACAAACTTGTAGCCGCGCCGCGAGATGGTCTGTATATAGCGAGTACCGGTGGTGCCGTCATTGAGCGCGATGCGCAATTGGCGCATGCAGGCGCTGATTCCCTCCTCGAACTCCACCACCGTTTGGCTGCCCCACAGGCAATTCCGGATCTCCTCCCTGGAAACGATGCTGTCAGCATGACTCAGCAAAAGGGTCAGCAGTTTTGCTACCTGGGGACGCAACAATAACGTCTTTTGGCCATCCCGTAGTTCGCCGCTACGCGGTTCGAACTCAAACTCACCAAAGACGAATCTGGTGTGCGGTATGTCCGGTGTGATATCCATACGCTTATTTACCAGTATCCTGCCCGCATAACCAAGAGGATAAGTCCATCATAACTCCGCCAAATGTGTTGGGGTGCCGCTGATGCGTTTGGACCCGCGGTTACTTTCAACAGTCCATTCTGCTAGCCCAGGCTTTATCTTCTTTATAGCCCAAGCTTTCGATAAGCATCGCGTATCAACAATAATTAATAAATGATTTATAAAAGCCCGGCAGCGTGCAGGCCGTAGGCTAGTTCCACAGATGTATCTGTTTCAGCGGTGTGCCGGTATTGAACAGCACGACGGTCTCATCGCCCTTGAGCCAGCCGGAGTCCAGCAATTTGATCAGGGCCGCGAGGGTGGAGGCGCCCTCCGGCCCGGGGAACACGCCGCTGCCTGCGGCCATAACGCGTGCATATTCGATCATCTCGCCATCACTCACCGCGACGCCGGTGCCGTGGCTCTCGCGCAAGACTTGCAGCATCAGGAAATCGCCGATGGCGGATGGCACCCGCAGGCCATCGGCGATGGTCCTGGCATTCACCCAAAGCTCCGCCTGCTGCGCACCAGCGTGGAATGCCTTGACGATGGGCGCGCAGTTTTCTGCCTGCACACTCACCATGCGCGGCCGTTCAGAGCCGATCAAACCCAGCTGCTGCAGCTCGGCGAACGCCTTCCACATGCCGATAAGACCGGTACCGCCGCCCGTCGGGTAGATGATCACATCCGGCAAATGCCACTCGAGTTGTTCAGCCAGTTCATAGCCCATGGTCTTCTTGCCCTCGATGCGATAGGGCTCCTTGAGCGTGCTCACGTCGAACCAGCCATAGCGCTCGACGCCTTCACGCACCTTGCGCGCGCAATCGGTGATCAGGCCATCGACCAGCTCCACGCGCGCGCCATAGGCACGCGCCTCGGTGGCAAATGCCGGCGGTGCGTCCTTTGGAATGAAAACCTGCGCCTGAAGTCCGGTGGCCGCGCAGTAAGCGGCTAGCGCACTGCCGGCGTTGCCGGCGCTGGGAATAGCGATGGTCTGCGCACCCAGCTCCCAGGCACGGCTGACAGCGACAGCCAGACCGCGGGCCTTGAAACTGCCGGTGGGATTCAAGGATTCATCCTTGATATAGGTGGATGGACAGCCGATGCGCGCGCCGAAACGGGCTTTCAACAAGGGTGTCCAACCTTCGCCCAATGCCAGCCTGAAATCGTCATCCTGCACTGGCAGCATCTCATGGTAACGCCATAGATCTGCACGCCGGGTTTTCAAGCTGGTGCGCGTGAGTGTGGTTGCAGCTTTGACCAGATCATAGCGTGCAAGTAACGGTTTGCCGCAAGAGGTGCAAAGCTTTTGCAAGCGATCGGCCGCATGCTGAAGATTGCAAGCGGAACATTCCAGGCCAATCAGGCATGATGGGGTCTGCATGAAGAAACCCGCGTATTCCGATGTAGTGCTGCAAGTCTTAGCCAGTGTAACATGGGCCCGCGGAAACAGATGAGGGACGATTCATGTCCGCAGACATCTATTTCATCCTCGATTTCGACAGTACGCTGGTACGGGTGGAAACCCTGGAACTTGCCGCCGAACTGGCAGCCGGCGATGCCGGCATGCGTGCGCGCATAAAGAAGATCACCGACCAGGCCATGGCCGGTCGCATGGATTTCAGCAGCGCTCTGAGAGAACGCCTGCAGCTATTGCACCTGCATCGGGATCTTTTGCCGAAACTGATCGAGCGCCTGCGAGCCGAGATCACGCCTTCGTTTGCCAGTAACCGTGCGTTCCTAACCGCCCACGCCGAACGCATCCATGTAGTGACCAGCGCCTTCCAGCAAGTGGTGAGACCCGTAATCGAGACTCTCGGGCTCAAAGCTAAGTACGTGCATGCCAATACACTGACATTTGATAGTAACGGTTACATAAGTGGTGTGGATTGGAACAACCCGCTATCAGCGGATGACGGTAAAACCAAAGTCGTTAAGTCCCTGCATCTGCCAGGTGAGATCGCCGTGGTCGGGGATGGCTGGAGTGATTATGAAATCTTCCGGGCTGGTGCTGCCCAGCGTTTTTACGCGTTCACAGAAAACGTGCGGCGTAAACAAGTGGTCGATGTCGCGCAAAAGATAGCGCCGAGTTTCGACGAGGTGCTGTATGACTGCGGCTTTCGCGGCGCGTTGTCCTATCCCAAGAGCCGTCTCAAGGTGCTGCTGCTGGAAAATATCCATGCGGATGCCATCGCCGCCTTCGAGCGGCAAGGTTACGTCGTTGAGATAGTGGCCGGGAGTCTCGATGACACACAACTGGCGGAACGGCTTACGGACACGGCCATCCTAGGTATCCGCTCCAAGACCCAGCTCACGGAACAGGCGCTGGCTTCCGCCAAACGCCTGTTGGCGGTGGGCGCGTTCTGCATCGGCACCAACCAGATCGACCTGTCCGCCTGTGAGCGCAAAGGCGTGGCGGTGTTCAACGCGCCCTTCAGCAACACACGCTCGGTAGTGGAGCTGGCGCTGGCGGAAATTATCCTGCTGATGCGCGGCATACCCGAGAAGCTGCGGCTCATGGACCAAGGTGTGTGGGACAAATCCGCCAAGGCTGCCAGCGAGGTGCGTGGCAAGCGCCTTGGCATCATCGGCTATGGCAACATCGGCATGCAGTTGTCGGTGCTGGCGGAGTCCCTGGGCATGGAGGTGTGCTTCTACGACATCGCGGAGAAACTTGCGCTCGGCCGGGCGCGCAAATGCGCCGGCCTGGATGAGCTGCTGGAAACCTCCGATGCGGTTACGGTGCACGTGGATGGCCGCCCGGAGAATGCCGGCTTGATCGGAGCACGGGAATTCGTCCGGATGAAACCGGGTTCGGTATTCCTGAACTTGAGCCGCGGGCATGTGGTGGACCTGGAGGCCCTGCGCCAGCAACTGCATTCCGGCCGGTTGCGGGGAGCCGCGGTGGACGTGTTTCCGCAAGAGCCACGTGCCAACGGTGAACCTTTCGAACACGCCTTGCGCCGCTTGCCGAATGCACTGCTCACGCCGCACATTGGCGGCAGCACCCTAGAAGCCCAGCAGGATATCGGCCGTTTCGTCAGTAGCCGCCTCATCGACTTCATCAATACCGGTAGCACTGAGAACAGCGTCAACTTCCCGGCGCTGCGGCTGCCGCCCCAGGCGGATGCACACCGCCTGATTCATGTGCATGAGAACCTTCCCGGCATCCTCGCACAGATAAACCAGGCGTTGGCCACCCATGGTGCCAATATCCTCGGCCAGTATCTCAAAACCCAGGAGCATATTGGTTACGTGATCACCGACATCAATCGCGACTACTCGGAGGCGCTGCTGGAGGAAATCCGCGCAATACCACATACGTTGCGCTTCCGTGTACTTTATTAAAATGCTCCAACATTTTTAACAAATAGAGCGTTGTTACCCCGAAGATTTTTAACTTGGCGCCTCGGCAGGCGTGACGTCGATACTCATGCGTCTAGCTTGCCGTAACACATCCAGGGTAACCGTCTCACCCACCGGAATTTCGCCGAGCGTGCGCTGCAAATCGGCAATGCTCGTCATGGGCCGCCCGGCAAGTTTCAAGATAATATCGCCGGTGCGCAGACCCGCCTTGCGAGCCGGTGTTTCCTTCTCAACGCTCGCGACTTCTACGGCCCGATCTGCTGTCAAGTTCAGCGCCCGCACCCAGCGCCGGTCCAGCGGGCGTTCACGGCCGCTGATGCCCAGCCAGCCACGCACCACCCGTCCGCGCGTCAGTAATTGTGAGAGCACCCATTGGGCGGTGTTCACCGGGATTGCAAACCCAATGCCCTGGGCCATGGCGATGATGGCGGTATTGATGCCCACAACCCGGCCCCCGGAATCGAGCAGCGCACCACCTGAGTTACCGGGATTGAGAGGCGCTGTGTGTTGGATGACGTTCTCGATCAAGCGGCCTGTGCGCGTTGCCAGCGCCCGGCCAAGCGCGCTGACCACGCCGCTGGATACGGACGAGGCATAACCCAGTGGATTGCCGATGGCGATCACCAGCTGGCCAGCCTGCAAGTCATTTGAATCTCCGAGTGTGGCATATGGTAATCCGCTACCCTCGGCACGGATCACCGCCAGGTCGGTGGCCGGATCCAGCCCCACCAGCACGGCATCCACTTCATCGCCGGCCGTGAAACTCACCCTGAGTCTCCGGGCGCGCTCCACCACATGGTTGTTGGTAAGCAGATAGCCGTCGGGTGCCACCAGCACACCGGATCCGGCGCTGCCACGGCCCCGTACTGTTTCCACGCGGATGTTCACCACCGCACTGCCTACGGACGCGACTACGGCCACCACCGCTCGGGAATAGGCATCCAGCAGCCGGCTGTCATCGGCAGGCGCTGGCGCGCCCGTGGCGGAGGGCTCCCGGGGGATGTCAGAAGTCGGTAAATGTAGCTTCATGGTTGTAAGCACTGGCGGTATGGATATCATCGGTGCAGACAGGTGTAGATTGGGGTACCGGATTCGATTTCAAGCGACTATGTCAGCTTAACCTTTAGATCTAAGGAGACACATATTATGAGTACTGGATGGTTTATCGCCGCAGTGATTACAGCCGCCGTACTTTCGTCGTTGAGCGACTGGTTTTTCGGCGGCATCCTGTTCCATGCGAAATACCTTTCGCACCCTGAAATCTGGCGAAATACTGGCAGTAGCAAGCGTGAGAGCCTTGCCGTAGCCTGGTCCACGCTGCTGGGCGTACTGACCTGCGCGATATTCATCTACCTGGCGGCGCGTTTGAATACCTTGGCCTGGATGCAGGTGCTGGGCCTGGCTTTCGGAATCTGGCTGCTGGCGCCGCTGCCGTTGCTGGTCACCAACGGGCTGTTCATAAAGATCCATCCCCTGAACACACTCTCCAATGCACTCGGATGGCTGGTCAAGTTGTTGACCTGTGCCGTCGCAGCCCATCTGTTTCTGGGCTGAAAGATATTTATACCTGACGGGATAAAGGTTGGAGTAAATGTCCGAGGATAATATTCAACAAGACACGTCCGGTATCCGTTGCCCACCGCCGCTGTATTACCTCATCGGCCTGTTAGTGGGTTACGGGCTGTATTGGTTGTTGCCTGTGAGGCTGAGCAAACCGGGATACGTTCTGATCGTCTATACACTGGGTGCGAGCTGGATATTTTTGGCTGTGTTGTTGATTGGCTGGGCACTGCACACCTTGCACAAGGCCGGCACCAGTCCCAATCCTATGCGTGCGACCAGAGCGCTGGCGCTGGATGAGCCCTATACGCTCTCTCGCAATCCCATCTACCTGGGTATGGCCATGTTGTGTGTGGGCATCAGCCTGCTTTCGAACATGCTGTGGCCGTTGCTGTCGGTGCCGTTGGTTATGGTGATCGTGGATCGTATTGTGATCCGCAAAGAGGAACGCTATCTGGAAGCCAAATTTGGTGACGAGTACCGGCACTATAAGAAGCGTGTGCGACGCTGGGTTTGAATGCCATAAACTCAGTAATTGCAGCGCAAAAATGGACCGATGTTGTAACAGGCAACCGCCGCAATCATCACCACCAACTGGTCATTAAAAACAGCTATGCTTAACTCGGCAAATACCCGAGGGGATTAACCATGTTGCACCGTAAGAACGTCCGCAAGGCAGGCATGAAGTTCATCGCCGGAGTCGAGGACGCCGGCTTGTTCCTGATACTCATCGGCACGATCATCGCCATCGCCCAGGAAGTCTGGCGCATGCTCGCGGTCCATCGGGTGGAACTGACCGACCTGCTATTGCTGTTTATCTTTCTGGAAGTCATCACCATGGTGGAAAGCTACTGGCGGCTGGGCAAACTGCCGGTGCGCATTCCGCTGTATATCGCCATGGTGGCACTGGCGCGCTATTTGATACTCGACACCTCTGACGCCCATGACGTGCATGCGCTGTTTATTACCGGCGCCATCCTGATCCTGGCGCTCACGGTATTCGTAGTACGCTTCGGTCACCTGAAATTCCCATATAAAGAACAGGACGGCTCAGCGGATTATTGAGTGAAAGGAGTGAAGTACTATTGACAGTGCAATCCGCGATAACAAAGAACACAGCCGCTACGAACTGGAAAAAGCTGGCAAGATCGCCTTCGTCACCTACAAGCGGGAACCGGGCGTTATCACTTTCGTGCATACGGAAGTGCCCAAGGAATTATCCGGCCATGGGATAGGAACCGCTCTGGCACGCGGGGTGCTCGATATCGCCCGTACCAACGGCGATAAGGTCATCCCGGTTTGTCCGTTCGTTGCTGCCTACATGCGGCAGCACAAAGAAACCCATGATCTGTTGGCTGAGCCCACTTATCTGGAAACGCATGTAGCGGATGACGGCTAACGACCCAAAGCGACCCTTCAAATTGCTGATCAATCTCCTTTAAATTGATTGTTTATGAACATGGGTTAAGTCCAGGCCACACGCCACGCCAAATCCCTAGAAGACTCCCAGCCTCTGACTGAGCCCAGGCTGGGCAGACTCCAAACATGTCAGCTACTTTACCTGAGCAGTTCCAATCATACCTGCCGCATAATGCCCTGGAACATGGCATGCGTATTCGATGAGGCTCGCTGCTCCAAATCTCCAGATTAAGGACTTGGTTTCGCCCGGATTAACTCTGACCTCGTTGGGATCCGTATGCTTCATTGTCCCCATAGATTGCATCTCTTTCTCATGCTCGTCCTGTTCAGCTTTATCGCCGATTACAAATTCATGCGGCATAACACCATGATTGGTGATTACAAACTTTACAGTCTCGCCGACACGTACCGTAATCGCTTTGGGATCAAATTTGATGTCATCAGCGTTGATAAAGATAACTCGATCGACGGCTTTCAAGTCGCCCGGGCGACCAGCTATATTTGTATCTCCGTGAGCAAATACCGAGCCTGTGATTATCAGTAGTAAGAAATAGGCATAGATGTGTTTCACGACGACTTACTCCACGAGTTTTATGATATGCCTGATGCTCGCGATTACCGCTCTGAGCATGTTTTAGTTGCAAGGGTGCCGACTTAGTCGCTACTATCGCCACTATTGACTGCAAGATGTGCACTTAACTTAGTTAGCTCTTCCGCTTGTCAAGCGACACTCAAAATCCAGAATGTAACACCCACGAGTACTATAACCGTACCGCTCAGCACCTCGCCATAGCGTTCAAAGGCTCCTAATCGCACTCTGCGTAATCCCGCTGTCGAATACACACAAAATAGGACATAAGTCATAATGGTGCTGACGGCAAATACAAGCGTCATCACACTGATCAGCCCGATGCCATATTTGCTGGCGGCAAAGAAGGCGGGAATGCCTTCCACCATAGGTGAAGAGCCGATTATTAGAAGCACAGCGGTACGTACGGCCGTCTTGTGACGATGATCGTGCAAAGGCGGGGATATGGTCGTGTTGACGGATACCGCATGAAAAAAAGGCTTCGCATGATCGTGCCAATGCGTATGCACTGAGCCATGTTTATGCCGGTGCATGTGGATGTGTCGCATAAGCTCGACAGTTCCATCGCTTAGGGGTAGATAAAGAGGATCCTCCTGCGGCTGTATTTCTTGTGTGTGATCTCCAACAAAATCGTGGCTATGTTTCTCACGTAGCGTGAGCTCACGCCATGCTGAGACAGCAATCCAGCCACCGAACACAATGAGTGCGAGACTCGAGATAGTGTCAACAATGCGGCTAAAGCGGTCAGCAAGAGCGATGCCCACAAGCCACACAAATGCAGCAATAAGCAGCGTAGAAACAACATGACCAGTCCCTGCGAGAAACGAGGCACGGGCAGTCTCCGATTTTGACCAGCCCCGTTGTCGGGCAATCACCGCGATTGGCAACCAGTGGTCGGGGACCATGGTATGGAATACGCCTACGGCTGCGACCGCGGTGACAAGCAAAAGTTGCGGTCCGTATGTCACTGGAAATGCTTGCTGAGCGTGAAATACAAGCCTCTGCGCGGCAGATATTCAGGCGCTTCCAGACCGACCCCAGTGCCATTACGCAGCTGGTAGACACGATCGAACAGGTTGGTGATACTCAGGCGAGCGTTGAAAGTTCCAGTGTCCGAAAAATCAAACTGGCGATCAACTCCCACGTTGACAGTGCCGTAGGAAGGTAACCACATCTGGTTGGCAAAGCCGGTGGGGTAACCGCTGCCATACACGAAATCCGCCAGCAGCTGCGTCTTGCCGAGGTCGTAGTGTGCGCCGGCCGATCCGGTCCACTTCTGGGAATGATCCACCGGGATATAGTGGGTGTTTACAAAGGCCAGTTCATCGGGATCCCAATTGTACTGCCCCGTGATAACGTCTTTGGCGAGGGAATTCAGATAGGTCAAATTGTAATTCGCACCGAAATTCCCTGAGTGGTAATCGCCGGAGAAGCTAATTCCACCGATACGGCCCTTAGAGTAGTTGAAGTAGGAAAACACCAGGGCGCTACCCAGCTGACCAACATCCAGAACATCCGTGAGCTGCTCATAAAATGCATCCACGCCCATGGAGAAATTCGGCGTGAAATCGTGCACCAGACCTGCGTCATAGTAGTCAGAACGTTGTGGCAGAGCACTGGTGTTTACATCCGTGGGAGACGCATTGGTGGTGTTCTGAAAGAGTTCAATGCTTTTCAGTGAGATGCTGTACAGGTCCGGCGGAGTAAAATACCGCGCATAACCTGCATGCACTGTTGTATTGGGCGTGATTTTCCACACACTGCCAATACGCGGTGATACTTGGCCGTTTCGCGAAAGTGCGTCCCACAGGTCGGCCCGGACTCCATAGTTGAGCGTGAAAGCATCGTTAGGCTGCCATTTATCCTGCACATAGGCCCCATAGGTCCAGCCAATATTGCTGTTGTTGTCCAGAATGGACAATGGCGTGGTGCTGGTCTGATTACCCTGGGAATCCGCCGGAAACACGCTGGAAGTGTTATCGCTGGTCGCATCTTCTCGCATCACAAACAGTCCGGTGCTCAAGGTGTTGGTAGCATCCAACGGGCGACTTAGATCGATCTGCAAGCCATGCAGGAAGCTCGATTCATACACGTTCGCAGCCACGCCCTGATACACCAGATCGCCGACTGGGTCGGGCAAATAGTTGGTGGTCAGCAGCCGGTTGAAATAGGCGAACGAGTAGGTCCAGTCGGCTTGATTGCCCTGCAACGCCAACACTGAAAAGCGGTTTGACTCCCGCTGGTTCTCGTTGAGATCTTCAGACGGATACAGTGCCGTGAGCTGACTCGGCGTGTAGTTGAGATACCCATAGGCAGGAGTCTGGGCGGGTGTATTGGGAATCTGGTAGTTTCCTACCAGATCACCGCTCACAAACAGCAGTCGTGAATTTTCATTGAAGCTGTATGACAGATAGCCAAACCCACTGGACTGATGGGTGAAATCATGTGGCGGCGTGTGTGCCGGGGTCGGCGAGCCCACACCCAAATTGCTGCGGTAATAGTCGCCTGTCAGGAACCAATCAAGATTGCCATTGGTACCGCCCCAACTCGCCGTCGAATCGTAGGTATCGTGGGCGCCGACCATCTGTGAAACATCCACGCCGCTTTTGGTACTTCCGGTGGGGGTATCGATGTCGATCACCCCGGCAGTCTGATAACCGTATTCAGCCGGCAGGGTTCCGGTCAGCAGTGTCACGGAATGGGCAAAGTTGGTCGACAGCACGGATCCGAATCCTGAAATCAACTGACTCGGCATGTATATGCCGTTGATGCGATATTGGATGTTGGCATGTTCGCCGCGTATATGGATCTGGCCGAAGGTATCCTGATAGACGCCCGGCGCCTGGGTCAGAACCTGCTGCAGGCTGGTATTGGTCCCCTGTGGGAGTTCCGCAATGTTCTCCGGCGCAAACACATACACGCTGCTGCCGACCGAGGGCCAGACCTCATCCCGCGGTAGATGGTATCGGGTCGCCTGGACACTCACAGTCCCGAGTTCAGTTGCGCTTGGTGTTAGGGATATGCGTAGAGGTTTACCAGAAAATAACCTGGGCTGAGTCACTTTTACTGATTCATCCCCTGCGTGGCTTACGAAAAGTACCCGGGTATCCTGCGGCACTTGTTGAAAGCTGAATCGGCCCTGTGCGTCCGTGTTGGTGCTGGTGAGCACTTCATTATTGGCTCCCAACAACTGCACCTGGGCACCGGCGAGCGGTTGGCCAGCTGCAATGACCTGCCCGGTGACCAAGCGGGCGTTATCCGCATAGGCTTGATTTGAATACACAACCCAGAATAAGACGATCAGACATAGCAGCAGCCTGCTGCCCTGGCGCAATTTGCATGAGAAGTGGCTATACACGGTAATCTCCCGCAACACGTGCATAAATACAGCATGTTGCATACGAATACAGGCATCCACGCGATATCGCGGTGATGAGGATTTCGGAGACTTAGCGTGTTATAGAGGCGGGTCGCGAGCGTGATAAGTGTTGGAGCGAACAGACTGAAAACTCTCCGACTGTAACGGGATCGTGCCTATGCCGACAGCGGCTGGTACTGCAAGGATAACCGGGCTGGCATGCATACCAACCAGGCCGCTGCCCACCAGGCATATCGGACACACCTGCCCGGGTGGCTCAGGTTGTAATTCAGTCGAATGGTGAACGACGATGGCAAATTGAGCGCTTGCCACAATCAGCGCCATCGTCACCATAAAGGCGCGCAAACGCTTCGCCGGAAGCGCACGCAGGCAGGTTATCAAAGACTGTTCTGTATTAGGCAGCATTGAATAGATTTAATCTAATAGACTATGGGTGTCAAGTTTGGCTGGAGGTGACAATCTTGCTCGGCAAAAGTTTCACCAATCCTCTTGCTATCATCCCTTGCATGGCTACCCGCTAATTTGATTACTAGTTCGACGAAATCTTACATACCCAGTGTGAGACAGCGCCGATAGCGGTTATTCTTACACACTAAGTAATGGCCAGCAGCGCAGTACGGTGGGCATCGGCGAATTCCGCCATGCTGTTGAATCTAAAATTCGGTGTCACCTCTTCGGTAGGTGGCCGGGTGGCACCAAACCCTTGTTTGCCATGGCGCCGGTAGATCCAGTTGGTCGCAAGACCGAGCTTCTTTGCCGGTATGTGGTCGTGATACAGACTTTCGGCCGTGTGCAATATCTGTGACTTCTCGATACCCACGGCCGTGAGCTTATCCAACATGAACTGGAAATTGCGCAGATCAGGTTTGTAGCTGCCAATGTCCTGGGCGGTGAGGATGTGGTCGAACTCCACGCCCAGTCTGGCATTGGAATGACGGAAGGATTCGCGATCCACGTTGGAGAGGATCACCAATCGATAATGCTGCTTCAGATATTTCAGGGACTGAGCGGAATCCGCAAACGCTGGCCAATGCCGGATTGAATGGCCGAACGCTATCGCCTCCGCATCGCTAGCCCGCACACCCCAGCTTTTCGCCATGCATTTCAGTACCCGCGCCAGGGTTTCAGTGTAGAGCAACTCCGGCGTTTCCTGCTCCTGAATCCACTCGTTGCGACCGAAGGCTTCGATGAGTTCATGGTCGCTGACCTGCACGTTCTCACGCTTGCGCCATGCTGTCAGCGACGTGACGATGCCAATCTCCCAATCGATCAGCGTACCGTAGCAATCGAAGCTGAGGACCTTGAAATCGGTGAGCTTGACCACGGGAAACGTACTTAGAAGGCGTTGAAGTCGGTGAGTTCCTCGCCGATCACCAGCTGATGTACCGTCTCGGTGCCCTCGTAGGTGATGACCGATTCTAGATTCAGCGCATGGCGGATGGGGCAGAATTCGGTGGTGATGCCGGCGCCGCCCAAGAGATCGCGGGCATCGCGTGCGATGTTGAGCGCCATGCGTGTGTTGTTCCATTTGGCGAGCGACACTTGCGCCGGCTGCACTTCGCCCTGGTCCTTGAGGCGCCCCAGTTGCAGTGCCAGCAGCTGTCCCAGGGTGATCTGGCGCGTCATTTCCGCGAGCCGCAGTTGCACCGCTTGGTTGTGGTTCAACGGCCGGCTGAAGAGTTCACGGGTCTTGGTGTAGTCCAGGACTTCTTTCAAGCAGGCCTGCGCCGCGCCGATGACACCCCAGCTGATACCGTAGCGCGCCTGTGTCAGACAGGACAACGGGCCCTTAAGCCCTTTCACTTTCGGCAGCACATTGGCTTCCGGCACATGCACGTTATCGAAGTACAGCGCCGAAGTCACGGACGCGCGCAGCGACATCTTGTGATGCACTTCCGGCGCGTCGAAACCTTGCATGCCTTTCTCGACGAGAAAACCACGGATGCCATCCTCGGTCTGGGCCCACACCAACGCCACATCGGCGATGCTGCCGTTGGTGATCCACATCTTGGCGCCGTTCAACGTCCATTCCCCGCCTTTCTTCTTGGCCTGGGTTTTCATGTTGCCGGGATCGGAACCGCCGTGGGGCTCGGTGAGTCCGAAGCAGCCGATGGCCTTGCCCTTGGCCATAGCCGGTAACCAGCGCAGTTTTTGCTCCTCGGAGCCGTAGCTGAAAATCGGATACATGACCAGGCTCGACTGCACCGACACCAAGCTGCGCAGGCCGGAATCGCCGCGCTCCAGCTCCTGGCAGATGAGTCCGTAAGACACGCCGTTCAAGCCGGCGCATTCATAGCCCTGGATAGAGCTCCCCAACAACCCCAGGGCGGCAATCTCCGGGATCAGCTCCTTCGGGAAACGTGCATTATCAAAACATTCACCGATGACGGGCAGTACCTTCTCGTCCACGAAGCGTGCGGTACTGGCTTGCACCATCTGTTCTTCTTCGGACAGCAGACTGTGGATGTCGTAAAGATCAAGAGGGTTCAGGGATTTCACAGGATTCTCCGCATTGCATACTCCGGTTCGGACCTGGTCGATGCCCAATTGTTATAGCCGGATTTCCAGTCGTGGTCCCGTTCTGGGATATTCATGATACTCGAAGGCGGCATTGGCTTCAGGATACCGACGCCTTTTCCAGCGCAGCGCGTACTTCCGGAGCGTAGTCGAAAGCATCGGAAAAAATGTGCGCGGGATCGGCGCCTTTGAGCAGCAGTGACTGGCGCGCGCTGCGCACCATGGCCGGCGGACCTGCCAGATAAATGTCGTGGCGGGAAAATTCCCCATAATCCGCGAGTACCGCTTCCTGGATGCGCCCGCGGCGCCCGGTCCATTGATCCGCCGGCTGCGGGTCGGAAAGCACCGGTACAAAACGGAATTCCGGCTGTTCGCGCGTCCATTGCTCAGCCCGCTTCATCTCGTAGAGATCTGTTTTGCAGCGGGCACCCCAGTACAGAGTCACTTGATGATGAAAATTATTTTCGAACAGATGACGCAACACGGCCTTGCAGGGCGCAAATCCAGTGCCGCCAGCGATCATCAATATGGGTCTTATGGAATCCTCTTGCAGAAAAAAGCTGCCCAGCGGTCCCTGGATCTCCAACAGCGCGCTTATCTGCATGTGGCTGAACACGTCTTCGGAAAAGCGACCGCCCATAACCAACCCTACATGAATCTCCAGGTATGCGTGATCGTGGGGTGGATTTGCCAGTGAAAAACTGCGGCGCTGGCCACCCGGCAGCAGCACGTCGATATATTGTCCCGGCAGGAACTTTAGTATCTCCACCGGCGGCAGCTGCAAGAACAGCGCCATGACCTCGCGTGTAAGCAACTGCATACGCGCTACGCGGCATGGCAGAGTCTTGATAGTAAGTTCGGCGGCGGCGTTTACTTCCTGCGCATCCAATACCAGATCAGTCTCCGGGACTGCGCGGCATAAAAGCACATCACCTGCATCGCTTTCATGCGCTGTCAGCCCCAGGGGCGGACCGTGGGGGTAACGCACTTTCCCGGAGGCCAGATGCGTTCGGCATACGCCGCAGCTACCGTTGCGGCAGCCGTCCGGCAGGTGCACGCCCTGGCGCAGGGCCGCTGCCAGCACGGTCTCGTTGTCCCGCACCTCGAATCCATGGCCGCCGGGGTGCAGGCTTGCTCGATGAGGCATTTGCTTTCCCGCACCGATAGAATGCGGTCATTCTCCACCAAATCCGGGGGCAAGACAGCATGCACATGCTCACTCTGATCGGCGTGTTCGTAGTAATCGTAGGTTTCGCGCTGCGGGTAAATCCGCTGTTGGTGGTGACGGTGGCGGGCATCGCCACCGGCGACGCCGGTGGCTTGAATCCGGTGGCCATCGTCAGTGAATTCGGCCGCGCCTTTACCGAGAACCGCTACATGGGTCTGGTGTGGCTGACGCTGCCGGTGATCGGCCTGCTGGAGCGCAGCGGCCTAAAGGAGCGCGCCCAGGAACTCATCGGGCGCATCAAGTCCGCCACCACCGGCCGCGTGCTGCTGCTGTATCTCGGTATCCGCCAGCTCACCGCCAGCATCGGTCTCTCCTCACTCGGTGGCCAGGCGCAGATGGTGCGACCGCTGATCGCGCCCATGGCGGAGGCCGCGGCCGAGGCACGTTACGGCGAGTTGCCCGATAACACCCGTTACCAGGTCCTGGCGCACGCCGCCGCCGTGGACAACGTGGGCGTGTTCTTCGGCGAAGACATCTTTTTAGCCATGGGTTCGGTTTTGCTCATCAAGGGTTTCCTGGATGAGAACGGCATTCATTTAACGCCGCTGCATATCGCGCTATGGGCCATACCAACAGCCATCGCGGTATTCATCATCCACGGCGTGCGCCTGCTGCTGCTGGACCGCCGCTTAAGCCAACAATTCAAGGACCACAAGAAATGATCCGGCTGGAATTCATCTACACCCTCGGCGGCCTGCTGTTCTCCACGGTGGCGGTATTGGAATTACTGGACCACGCCAATCCGAAACGCTTCCGCAAAACCATCTTCTGGGGCATTTACGGCGTCACCTTCCTGTTCGGAGCTCTGCTGCCTCCGTTCGCGACCGGCTGCCTGGTGATCTTCATGGTGCTGGTGACCGGCTGGAAAGACTTGGGTGCCAGCAAAGTGAACACCACTTCGGAACCGGAACGGCGCGAAAGTTCCGTGCGGCTGCGCGACAAATTATTCATACCGGCTCTCTGCATACCGACGGTGACGTTCCTTGGCACGCTGGTACTGCCGAAAATCAGCATCGCGGGTGCGCCATTGGCTGTGGCGAAAGATGCCACGTTGGTATCACTGGGACTGTCGGTGATCGTGGCGCTGGCGGTGGCACTGTGGCTGTTCCGTCAGCGCTTCGTCACTTCGCTGCATGAAGGCCGGCGCCTGCTGACGGCGGTGGGCACGGTGGCGGTGCTGCCGCAGTTGCTGGCGGCCCTGGGCGCGCTGTTCGCAGCTGCAGGTGTCGGCCAGGTGGTCTCGGAAGGCGTCACGCGCTTTATCCCCGCGGATGCCACCTTCCTGGTGATCGTGGCCTTCACTTTTGGAATGGCATTGTTCACCATGATCATGGGCAATGCCTTCGCCGCCTTCCCGGTGATGGTGGCGGGTATCGGCTTGCCGCTGATCGTGCACAAGTTCGGCGGCGACCCCGCCATCATGGGTGCCATCGGCATGCTCTCGGGTTATTGCGGCACGCTCATGACGCCCATGGCCGCCAACTTCAACATCGTGCCGGCGGCGCTTTTGGAATTGCCGGACAAGAATGGCGTGGTCAAGGTACAGATTCCCACCGGCCTGATATTGCTCGCTGTTAATACGCTGCTGATGTATTTCCTGGTGTTCCGGTTTTAACCCAGTAGGCCGGGGTGAGCTTTGCGAATCCCAACATCTTTTTGTCGGGCTGCGTTTCACTCAGCCCATCCTATGTACTGGTATTCCGCTTTCAATACACCGATCAGCAGCAATGGTCACGCGTATCCGTTAGCTGTTTCGGCGGACAGGGCACCGAACCGTAAGAACAGAATACGCAGCAGTCGCCGGGTTTGGGTCTGAGTAGTGTGTGGCAGTGGGGACATTCGTAGAAGAACTGACAGGCATCAGTACGCATGTGCTCCTCGTTGGTTTGGCCGCAGCGAGGACAGGTCAACACCGATATCAGAACCAGGGATGTATCATCCATGGCAGAAGCCTAATCCGGCTTGATGCCGGACACAAATCCGTAGCTCTCCTCACACGTGTAACATAAATCGATCCAACCTCAGCGCATCATATGCTGAATCGCCAGAAAGTCTGTTGATTGGAGGGATCCGTGACACGGTGTGCCTGCACGCCGAAGACCCTCTCGATGAGTTCCTGCCGTATTTCCCCGGCGCTATCCGCTTCCTGTACAAGCTGTCCGTTTTCCATGAAGAAAAAACTGTCCCCATATTGGAAGGCGATATTCAGGTCGTGCAAGATGGCGACCACCGTGCAATCGTAGCCCAATAGCTCACGCGCGACGTCGAGCATATGAATCTGATAGTGAACGTCGAGCCCTTCTATGGGTTCATCCAGAAACAGGAATTTGTGCTCGCGTGGTTCGTCATAGTTCCATATTTGCGCAAGTACACGTGCCAGCTGGATCTTTTGCTGTTCGCCACCCGAAAGCGTGGAATAATGCTGATCACGCTTAGCTCCCATGTTTACCAACTCCAGTGCGCGCTCGACTATCGCCCGATCCCGAACCGAGGGCGCACGACCGTAATGCGGATATCGCCCCATCATGACAACCTCGTACACAGGCATCGGAAACACTAGCTCCACATGTTGAGAAAGTACCGCGCGCTTGCGCGCAAGCGCAGCCGTAGTGAATCCCTTGATCGGACGTTCCTCATACAGGACTGCGCCCGAGGATGGGTTTAAAAGCCCAGTGGCTATCTTGAGCAGTGTGGATTTGCCGGCGCCATTGGGCCCGAGGATCACATTGAAACGGTGCGGCCGAAAACGGGTAGTGACGCCATCAAGAATGACCGTATTTCCAACCCGGTAGTGGACCGCCTGCAACTCAGCCATAAAATCCAGCGCTCCCACGCCGCTGTTGCCGCAGCAATATCCACAGGAACACCGGCGCACCGATGACCGCGGTAATGATGCCGATGGGGAGCTCCGCCGGCCGGATGATTACGCGCGCAACAATGTCGATGACCTCCATCATAACGGCGCCAAGCAGCGCTGAAGCAGGCAGCAAAAACGTATAGTCCGCTGATTTCAGCATGCGCAGCATATGCGGTATCACCAGGCCAATGAACGCAATCACACCCACCATGGCGGTGGTCACCGCGACCATGATGGTATTGACGATAATAAGCACCAGGATGAGTCTCGCGGGATCGATGCCCAGGTACGCCGCCTCATCTTCACCGAGCATCAGCGCATTCAGCGATTTCCCGTGCCTAAGGACCCATACAAAGCATAAGGCGAAGCAGATAGCCACCATCAGGGTGCCGTGCCACTCGGCCGTGGTGAACGTGCCCAGATTCCAGAAAGTGATGTCACGGGCCTGCGGGTCGCTGGCGATATAGGATAAAAACCCCGTGCCGGCACTGCAGACCGCATTGATGGCGATTCCCGCCAACAACAGCGTGAACACGTTCACCTTGCCAAAGCTAGTGGACAGGCGATAGACGATCATGGTGGCAACGAATGAACCGATGAAAGCCAGTACCGGCACACCGAGCGAACCAAGATGGGAGATAAGATCGAACGCGCTGTGGCCGCCGAACACCAGGAACAGCGATGCCCCCAGGGCTGCACCCGCGGAAGTCCCCGTCAGTCCCGGCTCCACGATCGGGTTGCGAAACAGGCCCTGCATCAGGGCGCCCGAGACCCCCAGTACCGCGCCGCTAAGGCCCGCCAGCAGCACCCGCGGCAACCGCAACAGCAGGAATACGTTGCGCTGCAAAGCGTCGTTGTCAGTTTTTGGAACCCAACCCAGCGCCTGCCCTAGATACTTGAGCATCTGTTCGGGTGTATAGGCATTCGCACCGATGCCGGCCGATGCGAATACCGCCACCACCAGCAGGACGCCCAGCAGAATATAGATCTGCCCGTATGAGAGGCGTTTCAGCATGTGCTTTTATTACTTGAACGCATCCGGATGAAACAGGCGGGCGAGTTTCAGGATGGTCGCCGGCGTGCGTGGTCCGAAATAGATACTTTCTTGTTCCGTGATCCGGTAGATGCGTCCGCTTTTTCCCGCGGGCGTAAGCGCCACACCCGGCAGCTGTTCGAATGCCTTGGCGCTGCCGAAACGGTCGAACGCCACGTCATTGACCAAAATGATATCCGGCCGAGCATCGGCAATCAGTTCGGGCGTGAGCCGGACCATCCCGTGAGCGTTGCTCGCGAGCACATTTTCCCCACCGGCCCATTCGATGATCTGGTTCGCCGACCCGCCGGTGACCGCCAGATAATTATTGATGATCTGTCCAAAATGAATCATGATCACCCGCGGCTTGGGCCGGCCGGCCCACAACTCGGACTCCGACTGTATATTGGCCATGCCCTGCTGCCATTGTCCGAGCACCCGGTTCGCGGCCTGCTCACGATGGAAATAAACGCCAAGCTCAGTTAAAAGTTGCTGAGCGTCTTGCATGCTCTTGCCGGGGTCCATCACTTTGATGGGGATACCCACCTCGCGCAGCTGGTCAAGCACCGACTGCGGGCCCACGTTGCCATCAGTGAGAAACACGCTCGGATTCATCGAGATGATGCCCTCGGCACTCAGGGCCCGATGGTATCCGACCGACGGCAGTTTTCTGATTTGCGGTGGATAGATGGATGTCAGATCATGCGCCACCAGGTGATTTTCAGCGCCGATCGCATAGATGAACTCGTTGATCTGCTTGGAAACGCACACTACGCGGTCCGTGTTGTAATGGGCGGGCTGGTTACCCGGCTGGGTAACGTCCATGAACACCCCTTCGGAAGACGTTTGGGCGGAGCCGGATTGGGCGCCGGGAGCCGCCCAGGCGTTGCCAAAAGCCGCGAGCAGGAGGGCAGTACAAGCGGTGGCGGACAAGATCTTCCTCATGATTTTTCTCCCGGAATGCGCGCCGGGGATTGCCCGGCGCGCGCAGGTTAGCAGGCGATTAGAAGGTATGCGAGATGCTGACGTACGGGTACCGTCCCGGTATCGGGTACAGCGTCGTGTCGTAGCTGCCGGAAATATGCGAAATGGGCGGTTCCTTGTTGAACACGTTGTTGATGCCAAATGTCAGCTTCGTCCCGGTGCTATCCAAGTTGTACGACGCCTGGAAATTGTTGAATGTGGCCGCACCGATCTTGTTGGTGGACAAAGCATTGTTCTGGTAGTTGGGGTAGCTACACAGGCCCAAGTTGGTAAAGCTCAGCGCCGTGTTATCATACTTGTCAGAGCACGCTTCCAGCAGATTGCCGATGTACTGCAACTGCCATTGCAACTGCCAGCCGCCGTAGCTCCAGTTCGCCGTCAGGAACGACTTGAAGCGTGGATATCCCGCGCCTTTTACCTGCTCGTTGATGAGCTGTTGGATGATCGGCTGTGACGGGTTGGAGAAGTTCGGTATGGTCTGCGTGTAGAGTTTCACCCAGGTCGTCGTCCAATCGAAGTTGAAGGTACCGGCGCTCTGCGTGGTGAGCACATAGTTCGTGTCGAAGTCCAGGCCTTCGGTGAGCAGGGTGCCCAGGTTCACGTTGCCGGTATCGAGATTGATGATCGCGCCTGAGGCGTTACGGGTAATCAGGCTGCAGAGATTGCTGGCGCCGCTCACGTAGCAGCCACTCAGGATGTTCTGCGGAGTGATGGAGCCGATGGCGTTGTCTATCTCGATCTTGAAGTAGTCCGCACTAAACGTGAGCGGCACGCTTTGTGACACATGCCAAGTCGCTCCAACCGTGCGCGAAGTCGAGGTCTCAGCTTGCAGGTTGGGGTTGGCCCCCGAAGTGGTAGTGACCGGGACGTTGAGCTGGCTGTAACTGGTGGGTACACCCGCGGCGGCGCAATTCGTGGCCACGGCCCCGCCAGTCGCTTGGTAGTTGCTGCAGGGGTCCACCACCGATGTGCTTCCGGGCACTTGCGCGCTGAAGAGCTCCTCGATGGTCGGCGCATTGAAGTCCTGCGACCAGCTCGCACGGAAAGCCAACTGGTCATTGACCGTCCAGTGCAGAGCTCCCAAGCTGCTGTGGTTGCTGCCGAAAATGCTGTAGTTCGAATACCGCGTGGCGGCGTCCAGATTCAGGAACTTGGCACCCGGCACGTCCGCAAGAATCGGCACGTTGAAGATCAACGAGCCGGCGTTCATGTGATAGCCGCCGCTGATCGGCGGGCCGGAATTCGCTCCAGGACTGGTGCCGAGCGTACTGTCGCCGATGGCCGCGAGTGCATCCGGGGTGAACTGGCCGCTGGCGTTCTGGTAGTCATATTGCAACGTGCCCTGCAAGGGGCCAGCCGGTAGTTGCACGATCGGCGTCGAAATATGCGCCGACCAATCTTTCTCATCAGTTTGCAAGTAAGACGAAGCAGTATAGCCCACGTAGTTCCACATGGCGGGTGTGATAGCCCCGCCGTTATACGACGGGCCGCCAAACATGTTCAGCGGCACGCAAGTCGGATTGGGTGAACCCGGCCCGCATTCAGAAGGCCCCCCCAAAGCCAGCGCCCAGCGTTGCAGGTTGATCTCGGGGCCATCTGTCGTGCTCATGGTGTTGCGGTTGACGATTCCATCCACGGACCAACTGAAGGGATGTGAGCCAAGGTCGAAGTCACCGTCGAGACCTGCGTTCAGATAAAAGGTCTGCGAATCCTCATTCCAATAACGCAATCCGGTTTCAACCGGTTGGTTGCCGAGAAGCACCAGATTGGCATTGGGGCCGGTGGAATTCAGGGCGAAGCCGAAGGGGTTGTAAGGCTGGTCCGCTGGAATATTGTCTTGGACATTCCCTTGTGTCCCGACGGTGGCCTCGGCGGGTCCGCCTTGCTGCTGTGAGCGGCGGTCGTTGTAAAGCGCTGTGTAGTGGCCGCTGAAATTGTCGTTGAACTGGTAGGTCCCCTGATCGTAGAGGCCAATACGCTTTTGCGGCGTCTGCAGATAATTGGGCGTAGAAGTATTGTAGCTATCCGTGCTCGCATTGAAGGGACGGTAATCCGATATCGAGGTGCCGGGTGTGCCCGGAATAATGGTGAGGGCACAAAATGGCACTCCTTGCCCATTGGGAGGGCACATGCCATTGCCATATAGAGGCGAGGTGGAAGGCGGGTAGAACTCATAGATTCCCTGAAGGGGCACACTCGAGCCGCGCGTGACACCCGTACCAGGATTGGGGAACGCAGTGATGGCGCGCTCGCCTTTCGTGACCGGCTGCTGCTCCGTGAATGAAGCATTGAATATCGAGCTGCTTTTTTCAGTAGTCGTGCCATGCGTGTACTCATACATGGACGTATTGCCGTCACGCTCGCCACCGTCTTGATATTGTCCGAAATAGGCGCTGGCTTCGGTGCCGTTGAAATTAGTCTTGGTCACGATGTTGACCACGCCCGTCATGGCACTTGAACCGTACTCTGCCGAAGCGCCGGATTTGAGAATTTCGATGTGGTCAATAATGGCGAGCGGAATGGTGTTCATGTCCACCTCGCCGGTAATCAACGAGGGCCAGCGCTTGCCGTTCACCAGCACCAGCACGCGGTTACAGCCGAGGTTGCGCAGATTGATGCAGCTCTCGCCATTGGCGCCAAAGTTGGCCGTGGTGTTGGTGCTGTTGCCGAAAATAGTCAGTCGCGAAAGGATGTCGGCGACCGAGGTGAGGCCGGTGTCCTGTATCTGCTGATGGCTAATGATCTGGATCGGTCCAAGCGGCTTGAGGGATGTTGGGGCGGGTTTAGGTGCAGCTTCTCCGGTAACCATGACCTTGCCAAGCTGGGCAGCGCCGGGTGCTGAGCTGGTTGTGGCTGACAGTGCCTGCTGCGCGAACACCTCCGGTGTCATGATCGTCGAAGCTGCGCCCGACATTAGAGCGCTGGCCAGTGCGGCCTGGACTGCCAAGGTCACCCGGCGCTTGCCAAGAGTAATCTGCATGGGGGATTTCCAATTGTGAGAGGAAAGGCTGCATACCTTATTGGATGTTTTTGCAATTGACAACGTCTGAACCGGGAAATTCCCCACAGCAGAATGTACAAACCGGGAATTGATGGCTTTGGGGGTAACGCCCAGTCTCAATCATCTATAGAAAAGAAATTCCAGCGCATACTGTTCGGCGAACATATAGGCATGAGTAAATACCGTGCGTAGGCATTCATTCGCTAAAAGTCACGGATGTGTTCCAGAGTAATTCAATTCGCCGGCAGTCACTGCCAGGGACAGACGGTTCTGCGGTTGCGGCAATGAACAGGTGGCATACGGCGTAAAGCAGCAGGGTGGGTTGTAGGCCTTGTTGAAATCGATCACAGTGCTGCCGTTCACCGGTGGTGTTACGTACAGACAGCGACCGGCTGCATAGGTCTGCTGGCTGTTGGTCAGATCGGTGAACATCACGAAGTAATCGCTCTCGCCCGCTTCCAGCACGGTCTCAAGTCGGTGCTGCACACCGTCGAATTCAAACACCAGTACGCCGGGCGATAGCATGTCTTCCTGCATGCCCAGCACGTTGACAATGGAGACTGTTCTCGCCGGCTGATGGGGTTCGAAACGCGCCGTAAGTCGCCATTTTTCATCGATGGGAAAGTACTCCAAACCCTGGAAATGTGTGCGCGTCGTGGCAGCACTGTCCCTGACGCGGAGCGCGAGCCGGCCGCTGCGTTCCAACAGATAAAAACTCAAGGTACCGGTTCTTAGGACCGTGGGTTTGCCGCCGGCATCAGCAATCATCGGACCGATGCTGGTCACCGGCTGGCCGTTATGGGTTATATGCGCTGCGGGCGCGGCCGTGAACCACATCTGTGAGCCGTGCACCATGAAAGTGCCCACCTGCTGCGGCAAGCTCGGGTAATCCAACGCGATTTTATTGGTAGCCGCGCGGCCAAAACTGTTGTCGCCTTCCTCCAACCACAACAGTCCCACAAGCGTGGTCCAGCCGTCTTCAGCGGTCAGTTTCCTGAGCCGCCGGCTTTGCCATTCTTCTATTTCCTGCTGATAGCTCACCTTGGTCTTCTACTGCGAAAATTCCGCGCGCGACTACACATCAAAAGAGCCCCAGGCTTTCGCACTTTGCCGGTTTTTGGTTTTTGGGTTGCGGCCGTGTGCTCAAAATCAAGGTTTATTGTCAAGGACGCCGAGCGCGCATCTGTGGAGATTCCGCTTGCATTGCCTACGGACATTTACTCTGCCAGCAGCCGTTTCAGATCGGCTGCAATCAAATCTGGTTTATCGCTCAGACCGGTCAACAACCTGGCGTTGCCCTGACGGTCGAAAATGAAGACGGCGCTGCTGTGATACACCACGTAATTGCCCTGGGCATCCGGTGTGCCAAGCCGGTACGCCACTCGGTAACGCTTAGTGATTGCTTCCAGTTGCTGCTGGTTACCCGTCAGACCCACGAACCACGGTCCAAAAGCGTTGACGTAGCTTTTCAGCACTGCCGGAGTGTCGCGCGCGGGGTCCACGGAAACGAACAGAACCCGGGCCTGATCCGCCTCGGACCCGAGCTGCTTGAGAGCAATCGCCAGGTCCGCCAGGGTCGTGGGACACACGTCGGGACAATGGGTATAACCGAAATACAGTATCACCGGCTTACCGAGATAATCTTTCTGGGTCACGGTCTGGCTGTCATCGCGCGTCAAGATAAACTGCAGCGCCGGCATATGGCCGGTGATATTCAGCAGATTCCAGGGTCTGGATACGGGACCGCGGCCGCAGCCAGTAAAGCCCAAGATTAGCAGGCCGACAAACGCCAGCCCCCAGTTGCGGAAAGACCCCAGCGTGTGTCCGTTCATTGTCCGGTTGCGCCTTTTACAACGAAGTCAGCCGTGTACTGGGTACCATCCGTGAATTTCAGGGTCACTGAAACATGCTGGCCGGTGTGCAATGGGTGCCTGCGATCGAACAGCATCAGGTGATATCCGCCGGGAGCGAAATCCAGTGTTTTCCCCGCTTCGATTTTTATCGCATCAAGGTGCAGCATTTCATCCATGCCATCGTGTACCACGCTACGATGCAATTGCACATCAGAGAACGCCGGACTGCTTGCGCCGATCAAAGTCAGCGCATGGCCACTGGCGTTGGTGACACGGGCATAACCGGCGAGTGGCAGGTCACCCGGCAACAGCCGCAGCCAGGCGCCGGTGACAGTGATATTACCGGCGAATGCCGGCAGGCAAGTGAGTAACAGCAGTAATCCCAAATACATTCTTTGCATAGAGCCTCCGTTCAGGTCAAGGATACCGTCGTTTGAGCAACGCTGTGGTATGCCCGCCCGCGTCGAAACCAACGGCCGAATACGATGAGTGCCGCCACTACGCTCATCATGCAGGAGGGTATCCAGGTAATCAGACCACCGATTTGTTGGTCGGTGATCGGGCTTATGGGCCAGATGCGTCCACAGATCGCATACACCGTGAACAGATCACTGTGACTGAGGGCGATGTAGGAACCCAGCATAATCTGCGGAATCATGATGGCCCACAGCAGCAACAAGCGTGTGCCGAATCCGGTGCGCGCGCCCTCTTCAGGTGAGCGCGGATCAAGGATCAGCCACCAGAACAACAATCCGTCCAGCAGCATGCTCCAGTTCATGACGTTATAGAGTGAGACATCGAGCATGGCTTTGAAGTGTACGGACGGCATCAGCCAGTAATAAATCAACCCAACAAACACAAAGGTCGCCAATAATGGCTGCTGAATGAAGCGATAAACTGCCTGCACGGCGCGGTTACGCCACAACGAAATCAACGGCCGCCTCAAGTGCTGTGGGATACCGCTCGCCATCACAATTTGCGGCACAGTCAGCATGATAAGGAATGGTGCCAGATGGTGCAGCACCAGGTGCTGGAGACGATGGATCCAGAACATATGCTGGGCGTAATAATCGAAGTGTGTCTGCAGGACGATGTATGCCAGGACCACGCCGGTGAAGAATGAGCAATTGCGCCAGAAACCTGTGTGCAAACCGGCGCGCCGGCGTGCCAACATGCCTGCTAGGTAAAGACCGCAAAACAGTAGGCTCGCCGCCAGAACGGCGGGCGAGAATTCCCAGGGTGCCAGCCATTTTATGAATGAATACATGATATCCAGAAAATATACGTGCTAGACGGTATTTAACCAACAGCCATGACTGACGCCTGGGTTTTTGGCAGTGCCTACCGAAATAATGGAATGCAACAGTGATAGGGTTACAGGAAATTTGCTGCCGATAAATGATGGTAACAGACAGGATAATTGCTGGCAAAACACCAGCATAAGAAATTCGGTACGGTGGTATTCAGCCTATAACCGGCAGTGATACGATATCCGCCGTCCAACCCATCTACTAAGCGAAACCTGCGACTGACATGCCGCGCCGTCTGTTTGGCTATCTCTCGGTCAAAGACTGGAAAACCCGTCTGATTTTCTGGTCGGGTGCCTTCGCTGTGGGCGCCATCGCCGCCGGTTTCACCCTCGCCAGCAACTGGGTAATGTCGCTGCATGATCAAATCATCGCCCATTCCCGCTGGTGGTCATTGCTGCTGGCACCCGTCACGTTATTGGTGGTGAGCTTTCTCACCCGTTACGTATTCCCCGGGACCCAGGGCAGCGGTATTCCACAGGCGATTGCAGCGCTGCGCACTGATGACCAAGGTTTGCGCCACAAGCTGCTGTCGTTACGTATCGCTGTTGGCAAGATATTCCTGACGCTGCTGGGTTTTCTAGGCGGCGCCTCCATCGGACGCGAGGGGCCGACGGTGCACATCGGCGCCTCCATCATGTTTTCGCTGGGGCGCTTCACGCGTTTCCCGCCGAGCTATTTGCGTCATGGATTAATCACGGCGGGAGGCGCGGCAGGAATTGCGGCGGCTTTCAACACACCCATAGCCGGCATTATCTTTGCCATCGAGGAAATGGCGCGTTTCTACGAGGAGAAAGCCACCGGTATGCTGCTTTTGGCAGTGATCATCGCCGGTATCGTGGCCCTGGGAGTGCTGGGTAACTACAGTTACTTCGGCGTGACCAGCACCAGCTTTACCCACCTGGATGGCTGGATTGCAGTGCCGGTATGCGGAATCATCGGCGGTCTGTTGGGAGGACTGTTCAGCCAGTTTCTGGTAAACGGCATGCGCCGTTTACGGCCTTTGTTTGGGAAATACTGGTGGGCGATCGCCATCGCCTGCGGATTAGTGATCGCCATCGTCGGCTTGCTGTCCAAAGGCAGCTCCTACGGTACTGGCTATGATCAGGCGCGCCACGTGTTGACCGGCGACCTCGATATAGGCGTGGGCTTTCCGTTCTACAAAATGCTGGTGAATTTGGTGTCCTATTACAGCGGCATTCCCGGTGGTATCTTTTCTCCCTCACTATCCGCCGGTGCGGGTCTCGGCGCGGACCTGGCTCCGTTCATCCCCTATGCGCCGGCCGCTTCCGTGGTACTGTTGGGCATGGTGGGTTATTTCACCGGTGTGGTGCAGACGCCGCTCACCGCCACTGTCATCGTCATGGAAATGGTAAATGATCAGGCGATGGTATTCCCGATCATGGCAGCTGCCTTCATCGCCCTGGGCGCATCGAAGCTTGTGTGCCGCAAGCCGGTCTACTGGTCTCTGGCAGAAGAATTCATCGGCACATCGTTACCTCTGAAACCCGAGAAACAGACCCCTAGCCCAGCGAACGAAAATATAGAAAAACAGACGGGAACGTTCCATGAATAAAGTCAGCATGATTGTTGCAGTGGCTGCATTCGCAATTCTCGCTGGTGAGACACACGCAACGCCTGTTCCGACAGGGCTCGACAAGCTTGCTGCTTATGCCGGCACCTGGAAAACCGAAACCGGCCACTTCGTCACCCCTTTCAGCAAGGCTGGCAAGGATTCAGCAATCATCAAAAATGATTGCTGGCGGAGCGGCGATTATTACGCCTGCAACCAATACATCAGCGGGAAATCCAAAGCCTTACTGATCTATACCTATGATGCCAAGAACAATACTTATACCGTCTATCCCATAGTTGCCGGTGACGATGACGTCCAAACAAGCAAGCTCATCATCCACGGCAATGTCTGGACCTTCCCTTGGGAGACGAAAGAAAAAGGCAAGACTACTTATTTCCGCGTGATCAACGTCTTCACGGCGCTGGATAGCATCGAATACCGGGAGGAATATTCAATGGATAAGCTTCACTGGTATCCGATGGCACAGGGATACGAGAAGAAGATGCCCTAGTGTTGATGATGTTCGGCGTAACTATGTTCAGTAAATATTCACGGTTGGCTGCGCTTGGATTCCATCCACTTCACTAGCGGCTCCCACTGCTCCTGATCCGGCCATGAGAGGTATTCCGGCAATTCATGAATGCCGAGGCCGCGTGAATACGCACGTATATAGTTCTGGGTTTCGCGCAGGCGTGCGATCACCGGCACCTTGAGGGTGTCGAGGAATTTTTCCAGTTCGTCGTAAATCAGCAGATTCTCGCGCACCCGGTTGGCCACCACTGCCACTTTCACTTCCTTGCGTTCCACCTTGCCCACATCCAGCAGCTCCTTGATGAACTTGGCCGCAGCGTTGATATCGATCGGGGACGGCAGCACCGGCACGATGAGGGTTTCGGCGTGACGCACGAACTGGGTGAGTTCACTGCCATGGGCGCGAGCGGGCGCGTCCTCGATCAGGAAATCCGTGTGGCGATCCAGGTGTGTCAGACCATGCTTGTGGGCGTCCACGCCATGGATCTTGTCACGCTCCGGCGGACGCCGCGCCAGCCAGTCGAGACTCGAGGCCTGGGGGTCATAGTCCGCGAGGCTCACCACCGCGTCCCAATTGCTGGCGAAGTAACCGGCGATGCTGGTGGCCAGCGTGCTCTTGCCGACGCCCCCCTTGGCATTCAACACCATGATGGTACGCATGCGTCCTCCTTACTATTTTCCCGATGTGTTTATGTGTTTCCCGTCCTTTTTATTCATATCCAGTATAAGGCGGTCTGGGGAATAGGGGCGAATTTTAGCGTCTAAACCAGCAAACTAGATGGTCATGGCGGCGGCAGTGGCTTTGGGTCAGCTCAGACTCGGGCGGGGTTTTGGATAGCCTGTGCGTAAATTTCTGTAGTCAGCCGATACCCAGGCTCTTCCACATAGCGTCCACCCGCTGCTTCACCTCGGCGCTCATGGCGATCGGCCGGCCCCATTGACGTCCAGTCTCCCCGGGCCACTTGTTGGTGGCATCGAGGCCGATCTTGGAGCCCAATCCCGAGACCGGCGAGGCGAAGTCCAGATAATCGATGGGGGTGTTCTCGACGAGGGTGCAATCCCGTGCCGGGTCCATGCGGGTACACACAGCCCAGATCACGTCGTGCCAGTCGCGTACGTTGACGTCCTCATCGGTGACGATGATGAACTTGGTGTACATGAACTGGCGCAGGAAACTCCAGATGCCGAACATCACGCGCTTGGCATGGCCGGGGTACTGCTTCTTCATGCTCACGCAGGCGACGCGGTAGGAACAGCCTTCCGGCGGCAGGTAGAAATCCACGATATCGGGGAACTGTTTCTGCAGGATCTGCACGAACACTTCATTGAGCGCCAGCCCCAGCACCGCCGGTTCGTCCGGCGGCCGGCCGGTGTAGGTGCTGTGGTAAATCGGATTATCCCGATGGCTGATATGGGTGACGGTGAACACCGGGAATTTTTCCACATCGTTGTAATAACCGGTGTGGTCGCCGAACGGGCCTTCATCCGCCATCTCACCGGGCTTGATGTAACCTTCCAGCACGATCTCGGCGCTGGCCGGCACCATTAGATCGCAGCTTACGCACTTCACCACCTCGGTGCGCGCGCCGCGCAGCAGTCCAGCGAAAGCGAACTCGGACAGGTTATCCGGCACCGGTGTCACTGCAGCGAGAATCGTGGCGGGGTCGGCGCCTAGCGCCACGGCCACCGGGAATGCTTCGCCCGGATGTAGCTGCTGCCAGTCGCGGAAATCCTGGGCACCGCCGCGATGCGCCAGCCAGCGCATGATGAGTTTGTTACGCCCGAACAGCTGCTGGCGGTAGATGCCGAGATTCTGGCGCTGCTTGTGTGGACCTTTGGTGACCGTGAGCCCCCAGGTGATGAGTGGGCCGACGTCACCGGGCCAGCAAGTCTGGATCGGGAACATGTTCAGATCCACGTCTTTGCCGGCAAACCGGTTTTCCTGGCAGGCCGCCTTGCGCACTTCCTTGGGTGGCATTTTGAACACCTGTTTGAATACGCCGAATTTTTCCCAGGCATCCTTCAAGCCCTTGGGCGGTTCCGGTTCCCGCAGCATAGCCAGCAGTTGACCGACCTCCCGCAAGGCGGAGACTGAATCCTGGCCCATGCCCAACGCCACCCGTCGTGGCGTGCCGAACAGGTTGCCGAGCACCGGTATCGAATGGCCCTTGGGTTTCTCAAACAGCAAGGCGGGGCCGGCGCTTTTAAGCGTGCGGTCACAAATTTCGGTGATTTCGAGATATGGATCCACGCTCGCGCGCACACGCTTAAGTTCGCCCTGTTTTTGCAGCTGCGTCAGGAAGTCGCGCAGATCTTGGTATTTCATGGAATTACTCGGTGTTCAAGGAGGACGCTATATATATGATATGCCGCGCCATGAAGCATAATGCTACTGGCAAATCGGTTATCTTCGGTCAATACTTAGTCTACCGTGTCTGCTGTTGAATACACGGACAATTTTCATTAACAAACAAATCAGGGGATATACACATGGATTACATGCACTCACCTGCGATGCTATTTGCCGGCTGGCGCCTAGGAATCTGGATCATCGTCCTCGTCGTCTTTATTCTCTACCTGATTACCTTGATGAATACGCTGAATGCCGTTTCGCCGCAGAACCGCCGGCTAACGCCGGGGCTGGTGTTCCTGTTGCTCATACCATTGTTTAACTTGGTGTGGAATTTCATCGTGGTCACCAAGATACGGGATTCCCTGCAGGCGGAGTTTTCCGCTCGGAATTTACAGGCACAGGGCTTCGGCTACGGCGTGGGACTCGCTATGTGTATCCTGTATATAGTGTCGATCATCCCTCTGATCAATCTGTTGGCGGCTCCCGCAGCCCTGATCTGCTGGATCATCTATTGGGTACAGATCGCGGGCTACAAGAATCAGTTGTCAAAATCCTGAGCAGGCATACGAAAACGTGAAAGTCGCATTCAGCAAGATGGAGGGGCTCGGTAACGATTTCATGGTGATCGACGCCATGCAGCGGCCCCTGCCACTGGATAACGCCACCGTGCAGAAACTCGCCGACCGGCGTACCGGCATCGGCTTCGACCAGCTGCTGGTCATCGGCAAAGCCAAGGATCCTGCGCATGCGGCAGCGTTCCGCATCTACAACGCCGACGGCGGCGAGGTGGAGCAATGCGGCAACGGTGCACGCTGCGTAAGCCGCTTCCTGGTTGAAGCCGGGCGGGTGGCCAAAAAGAATTTCACCCTTGAGACTCTGGGTGGCGACCTGCAAGCGGACGTGCGCGACATCGCCAACGTACGCATGAACATGGGTGTGCCTACCTTCGAGCCGGCGCGTATCCCGTTCCAGGCCCGTGAGTGCGCCCTCACCTATGCGCTGGAAGTGGACGGCGTCACCTATGAGATCGGTGCCGTGTCCGTCGGCAACCCGCATGCCATCCTGGACATGCCGGATGTGGACATCGCGCCGGTGGCTGATCTCGGGCCCAGAATCGAACACCATCCGCGTTTCCCCAAGCGCACCAATGTGAATTTCGCCCAGTGGCTGGACCGCACCCACGTGAAGCTGCGCGTGTTCGAACGCGGCACCGGCGAGACACTGGCCTGTGGAACCGGCGCCTGCGCCACTATGGTCTGGGGCCGGCTGGCCGGCTGGCTGGACGCGGACGTGGAAGTGGCCCTGCGCGGCGGCCGTCTCATGATAAGCTGGCAGGGAGAGGGCGAATCCATGTGGATGAGCGGTCCGGCCAACCGGGTCTATGATGGGACCATCAACCTATGAGCATCGAGCATAAAACCGGCTTGCGTGATATGAGTGACCTGGAGCAGACGGTCACCGACTACCTCATCACCCACCCGGATTTCTTCGAAAACCATACCGAAGTACTTACCAAACTGAAGGTGCCGCATGCCAGCGGACAGGCGGTGTCGCTGATTGAACGCCAGGTGGAAGTGCTGCGTCAGCAATATCGCCAGATGGAACGCAAGCTGGTGGACATGATCGAAGTGGCGCGCGCCAACGATGCGCTGATCGAACGCATCCACCGTCTGGCACTGGCGTTACTTGAAGGCGGCACACTGGCGGAGCGCCTGTATTCCGCGCAGGAAGAATTGCGCAACCGTTTCGGCGCCGACGAGGTCAGCCTGTTCCTGATCCACGACCAAGCCAAAGATCTGGATGCCGGTCCGGCACGCTGGTTGCAGCGCGATGATCCGGGACTGGAACAGTTCCGCGAATTCCTCAAAGCCGGCAAGGCCTACGTCGGGCGTCTGCGCGCACCGCAACTGGAATTCCTGTTCGGTGAACAAGCGGACCGCACCGCTTCCATCGCGCTGGTGCCGCTGGGCGACCACGGCAAACTCGGCATCCTGGCCGTTGGCAGCCACGAGGCCGAGCGCTTCGGCCCGACGCTCGGCACCGCCTTCCTGGCGCGCATCGGCGAACTGGTGACGGCGGCCATTCAGCCGCTGCTGCCGGGATGACCACGGCTTTCGCCGACTGGATCAAAAACTTCCTCGGACATCTGGCCCACGAACGCCGGCTCTCGCCGCATACGGCCGCCGGTTACCAGCACGATCTCGAAAGCTTCCGGCAGTACTGCGAACAGCAGCACATCGCCGACTGGAACGCGGTGGACATCCATCATGTGCGGGCCTTCGTGGGCGCGCGCCACCGTGCCGGACTCTCGCCCCGCAGCCTGCAACGGCTGCTGGCGGCAATCCGCAGTTTCTACAATTATCTGCTGCGCGAAGGCGCGAGCCGCAACAATCCCGCGAATGGCATCAGCGCGCCCAAATTACCGCGGCATTTGCCCGAGACCTTGGATGCGGATCAGATGTCGCAGCTACTGGAGATCCGCGGCGACGCTCCGCAGGCGGTCCGTGACCGCGCCATCATGGAGCTGTTGTATTCGTCGGGTCTGCGGCTCGCGGAACTGATCTCACTGGATCTGCACGACGTGGATTTGCGCGATGCCACGGTGCGGGCTACCGGTAAAGGCTCCAAGACCCGCATCGTGCCGGTGGGCCGGAAGGCGCTGGCGGCGCTGGCCGACTGGCTCAAGCTGCGCGCGCAACTGGCCAAACCGGAAGATACCGCCTTGTTCACCGGTCCCCGGGGCGGGCGCCTCAGCCCGCGCACGCTGCAGATGCGACTCAAGCGCTGGGGCATCGCCCAGGGCGTGCAGCAGGGCGTACATCCGCATCTGTTCCGGCATTCCTTCGCCAGCCATCTGCTGGAATCCAGCGGCGACCTGCGCGCCGTGCAGGAACTCCTGGGCCACGCCAACATCAGCACCACCCAGATCTATACCCACCTTGATTTCCAACACCTGGCCCGCATATACGATCAGGCGCATCCGCGCGCCCACAAGAAGAAATAGCTTAGATACCCGATACTGCGGATTACTCACCGTGTGGCACCGCATTGCTGTTGGATTAGAATGAAACGCTCACCCCGCTGGTTGAATAAGGATTGACAGACATGGAACAATTCCACGGCACCACGATCCTGTCGGTGCGACGCAGCAAAATCGTGGCCATGGGCGGTGACGGCCAGGTCACCATCGGCAATACCGTGATGAAGCCCAACGCCCGCAAGGTGCGGCGCCTGTATAACGACCAGGTGCTGGCGGGTTTCGCCGGCGGGACCGCTGATGCCTTTACGCTCACCGAGCGCTTTGAGGAAAAGCTCACCAAGCACAGCGGCAATATGACGCGTGCGGCGGTGGAACTGGCCAAGGACTGGCGTAGCGACCGCATGCTGCGGCGCTTGGAAGCGCTGCTGTGCGTGGCCGACAAGAACACTTCGCTAATCGTCTCCGGCAACGGCGACGTCATCGAACCGGAACACGGCCTCATGGCCATCGGCTCCGGCGGCATGTACGCGCAGGCCGCGGCGCGTGCCCTGCTGGACGACACCGAACTGGATGCACGCGCCATCACCGAGCGCGCGCTTAACATCGCAGCGGACATCTGTATTTATACCAACCATAATCTCACGATTGAGGAACTGAAATAACATTAACCTGGCTTGTGCTGCCGCCAACAAGACATTTAATTTGATGCGACTACGTCGCAGACTGTTCAAAAGAGCGGGTTCCGCCCCGCGGTCAGGTTACTTTTCTTTGGCGCGAAGAAAAGTAACCAAAAGAAACATAAGGAGCGTCACCGAACCTTGCGCTTCTAATTTTGCGTAACACGCTGCATTGGTTGCCTAACTATATCGGTTTCTTCAGCTCTGCCATTTACATAGGTTCCAGCAATGAAAGTCCTGCGGCTCCGCACTAAGTTGATGGAACAAACAATATTTATAAAGCGCGAGTATCAAAATGTCTGAGATGACACCGAGAGAGATAGTCCAGGAACTCGACAAGCACATCGTCGGCCAGAACGATGCCAAGCGCGCCGTGGCCATCGCCTTACGCAACCGCTGGCGGCGCATGCAGGTGCCGGAGAAACTGCGCAACGAAATCACGCCTAAGAACATCCTCATGATCGGCCCCACGGGTGTCGGCAAGACCGAGATCGCGCGCCGCCTGGCGCGCCTCGCCAACGCGCCTTTCATCAAGGTAGAGGCCACCAAGTTCACCGAGGTGGGTTACGTGGGCAAGGACGTGGATGCCATCATCCGCGACCTCATGGACGCGGCCGTGAAGATGGAACGCGAACAGGCCAAACGCCGGGTACAGAGCCGCGCCGAGGAAGCCGCCGAAGAGCGCATCCTGGATGCGCTGCTGCCGCGCAAGCGCAGCGTCGGTTTCGCCAATGAGCCGCAGCCGCCGGAAAGCTCTGACACGCGGCAGAAATTCCGCAAGATGCTGCGCGATGGTGAGCTCGAGGACCGGGAGATCGAGGTGGAACTGGCCATGAGCGGCATCGGCGTGGAAATCATGGCGCCGCCCGGCATGGAAGAAATGACCCAGCAGCTGCAAGGCCTGTTCCAGAACATGGGCAATCAGCGCACCCGCGCGCGCAAGCTCAAGATCAGGGAGGCGCGCAAATTACTGGAAGACGAGGAAGCGGCCAAGCTGGTCAACGAAGATGATATCAAGCTGGCCGCGCTCACCAACGTGGAGCAGAACGGCATCGTGTTCATCGACGAACTGGACAAGGTCGCGCGCCGCGGCGAAGTGCATGGCGCGGATGTGTCCCGCGAAGGCGTGCAGCGCGACCTGCTGCCACTGGTGGAAGGCACCACCGTGACCACCAAGTATGGCACCGTGAAGACCGACCATGTGCTGTTCATCGCTTCCGGCGCCTTTCAGATGTCCAAACCCTCGGACCTGATCCCAGAGCTGCAGGGGCGGCTGCCGATCCGCGTGGAACTGGCGGCGCTGACCACCGAGGACTTTGTGCGCATCCTCACGGAACCGGATGCCGCGCTTACCGTGCAGTATACCGCGCTCATGCAGACCGAGGGCGTGACCCTGGAGTTCAGCGCGGACGGCGTGCGCCGCATCGCGGAAGTGGCCTTCGAGGTGAACGAACGCACCGAGAACATCGGCGCGCGCCGCCTGCACACGGTCATGGAGCGGCTGTTCGAGAGCATCTCCTTCGAAGCCGCCGACAGGAACGGCAAGAAAGTGATGATCGATGCCGCTTATGTGGATCAACAGGTCGGCAAGCTGGTGAAAGACGAAGATCTAAGCAGATACATCTTATGACCGTCACCCAACCACGTCCGATTGAACTGCGTCTGCGTAAATCCGCAGGTGTTTTAAACGTTGCGTTCGACAGCGGCGAAAAATTCGAACTGCCGTTCGAGTACCTGCGGGTATTCTCGCCTTCAGCGGAAGTGCGCGGCCACGGCACCGAGATCCTGCAAACCGGCAAGGAGCATGTGAAGGTCATCGGCGTCGAGCCGGTAGGCAACTACGCCGTGTGTCTCAAGTTCGACGACGGCCACGACACCGGCCTGTACTCCTGGCCGGTGCTCTACGATCTGGGCAAGAACCAGCAGGAGAATTGGTCGCGCTATCTCAAGCGCCTCAAGGACGCGGGCTACCAACGCAAGCTGACCTGAATCAATCACCCATCACGGGACGGCTGCTAGAATGCGGTTCCCGCTCGACGAGTTCACGCCATGACCGGCAACCGCAAACACACCACCCACTTCGGCTTCCAGGAAGTCCCTATAGCCGAGAAAACCCGGCGCGTGGGCCAGGTGTTCAGTTCGGTCGCGGACCGCTATGACCTGATGAACGATCTGATGTCGTTCGGCATCCACCGCCTGTGGAAGCGTTTTATGCTTTCCCAAACCGGGCTGAAAGCCGGTCAGATGGCGCTGGATGTGGCCGGTGGCACCGGGGACATCACCCGTGGTCTGGCGAAACAGGTGGGCGAAAACGGCCGCGTGCTGCTGGCGGACATCAACGCTTCGATGCTGGAGAACGGCCGCGAGCGGCTGGTGAACGCAGGTATCGCCGGCAATGTGGAATATGTACAGGCGGATGCTGAGCATCTGCCGTTTGCCGACCAATCCTTCGATTGCATCACCATCGCGTTCGGTTTGCGTAACGTGACTCGCAAGGAAGCGGCGCTTGTCAGCATCTACCGGGTGCTGAAACCCGGTGGGAGATTGCTGATCCTGGAGTTCTCCAAGCCTACGGCGCCCGGACTGAAACCGGTCTACGACTTCTATTCCTTCAAGCTGCTACCACAGATCGGCAGAGTGGTGGCCCGTGACACAGCCAGTTACCGCTATCTGGCCGAATCCATCCGCATGCATCCCGACCAGGAAACCCTCAAGAGCATGATGCAGGCGGCCGGTTTCGAGCGCTGCAGCTACTTCAATCTGAGCGGCGGCATCGTCGCGATGCACCGTGGTTACCGGCTTTGAAGCCGCCTTCAATCACTAGGTTTTTTGCAGCCGCGGTGGAGCGGGTGCTGGATAGCGCCCTCTCGGGTTCCAGCGCCGCGCAACAGGATCTGAAGCAACTGGACGGCAAGACGATCACCCTGGAACTCAAGGAACTGCCGCTCAAACTTTATTTTCTACCCAAGGACGGCAAGCTGCGTGTGCGCGGTGAACATGATGGCCCGTCTGATATTACGGTGTGTGCCGCGAGTTTCGCACTGCTGGAAGCTGCGTGGAAGTCTGACGAGGCGCCGCCGCGCGGCATCGAGATCAACGGTGATGCCGAGACCGCCCAGACTTTTTCGCGGCTGCTGAAACAGGCGGACCTGGACTGGGAAGAGCTGTTATCACGCTATGTGGGTGATGTGGCCGCGCATCAAATCGGTTCACTGGCGCGCGGTCTCATGCGCTGGGGCAAAGACGCAACCGTGCGACTCAGTCAGGATATGGCCGAGTACCTGGTGTATGAGAGCGCCATGCTGCCGCCACACCATGAACTGGAGAGTTTCCTCGATGAGGTGGATAGACTGAAAAGCGACGTGGACCGGTTGGCGGCACGCCTGCAGCGCCTCGGCACCAAATCGCCACGACCATGATAACGCCGCGTCAGACACTGCGCCTGATGCGCATCAACTTCGTGCTGGCGCGTCACGGGCTGGATGAGATCATCCTGACAGCGCACATTTTCCGCCCCATCCGTTTCCTGATCTACGTCTCGCCGTTCTACTGGCTGCGCCGCCGCGACGCGCCACGCGGGGCACGCATCCGCCGCGCCCTCGAGGACCTGGGTCCGATCTTCGTGAAGTTCGGCCAGATGCTGTCCACGCGCCGCGACCTGTTGCCGCACGACATCGCCGACGAACTCGCGAAACTCCAGGACCGGGTGCCGCCGTTCCCCGGCCGCGAGGCGCGCCTGATTATCGAGCAGGTGCTCGGCAAACCAGTCACCGAACTGTTTCAGGAATTCAGCGAAACACCGCTGGCCTCGGCTTCCATCGCCCAGGTGCATGCGGCGCGCCTGCCGGACGGCCGCGAAGTGGTGATCAAGGTCCTGCGCCCCGGTGTCGAACACATCATCCGCGGCGATCTGGAGCTGCTGTTCCTGATCGCGGGACTGGCGGAACGCTACTGGCCCGATGGCCGGCGGCTGCGGCCCCGGGAAATCGTGAGCGAATACGAGAAGACCATCCTCGACGAACTGGATCTGATACGCGAAGCCGCCAACGCCTCGCAGTTGCGGCGCAATTTTCAGGGTTCCCGGCTGCTGTATGTACCGGAGATCCACTGGCCGCTCACGCGCCGCAACGTCATGGTCATGGAGCGCATCCACGGCGTGCCCATCAGCGATGTGGAGACTCTCAAGGCACGCGGTACCGACATGCAGAAGCTCGCCGAGAACGGCGTGACCATCTTCTTCACGCAGGTGTTCAAGCACAACTTCTTCCACGCCGACATGCATCCAGGCAACATCTTCGTGGACGTCGCCGATCCCAAAAACCCGCGCTATGTGGCAGTGGACTTCGGCATCATCGGCACCCTCAATCCCCGCGACCAGCAGTATCTGGCGGAGAATTTCCTGGCGTTCTTCAACCGCGATTACCGGCGGGTGGCGGAGCTGCATGTGGATTCTGGCTGGGTGCCGGTGGGCACACGCGTGAATGAATTCGAGAGCGCGGTGCGCAGCGTGTGCGAACCGATCTTCAACCGCCCGCTCAAGGACATCTCCTTCGGCCAGCTGCTGCTGCGCCTGTTCCAGACCGCGCGGCGATTCAACATGGAAGTTCAGCCGCAGTTGGTGTTGCTGCAGAAGACCCTGCTGAATATCGAGGGCCTGGGGCGCGAGCTGTATCCGGATCTGGATCTGTGGACCACCGCCAAGCCATTCCTGGAAGACTGGACGCGCGAACAGATGGGGCTCAAGGCCACCCTGCGGCGCGTGCTCGCCGGCCTGCCGGCGCTGCGCGAGCTATTGCTGGAAGCGCCGGCCCGGCTCAACCGCGTCCTGCAGCAGCTGGCCGAAGACAAGCTGCAGGTCGGTGTGCACAACGAGGAACTCAAGCGCCTGCGCGAAGCGCAGCACCTGCGTATGCGCCACCTGTATCACGCCATGGCTGGAGGCGCACTCATCATCAGCGGCACACTGTTGCTGGCCCTGCACGCCGTACCCGTATGGGGTGCGCTATCAGTGATAGGTATTGGCATTGCCGCCATCAGCTTCGGTTATTGGACCAGCGCAAGCTAGAATGCAAAAAACGGGGCGCCATGCGCCCCGTTTCATTCACATTCTCCAGATTTTATATGTTACTGATTGTCAGTGCTCTTGATGAACTGCGCGGTGTTGTCATGCAACTGTTTCAAAGCCGGCACATGCGCATACACCATGTGGCCGGAATCGTAATACGCCATATGCACGTGGTTCTGAAGATCCTTCTCGATCGGCAGGTGCTCCATAGTGTAGAGGGTCCCGTAATACGGCGTGGCCAGGTCGAAGTACCCGTTGTTCACCAGCACCTGCAAGTCCGGGTTGTATTTCATGGCTTCGGCCAGATCCACGGCCACGTTCGGTAATCCCGGCCAGGCCTGGCCGATGGTGGGATTCTTGTGCTGCCAATCCCATTTGTGGAATTTTTCGGGAAAGTAGGCTTTGTCAGTTTCGAACTTCAGCGTGTTATGCATGTAATCATTGAGTGCGGACACATACGCCGAGCTGATGGCGGCGGACTGTGGGTCGTAATCCGCGGTCTCGCCCAGGGGGTCCATGCTGGGGCCGGTGAAGCGCGCATCCAGCCGACCGGTGGTTAGGTCCTGATCGTTCAACAATTCATGCTCGAACTGGGAAGCCGTGACGCGCAGGTTGGCTTTCTCGATATAAGCAGTGCTCAGGCCGGTGTATTCGTGCAGCGTGTTGGCAACTTCTTCAAATTCACTCTGACTCAAGGCATTGCCCTGATTCAGGGCCTCGGCATATTCCGTCATGGCGAATTTCTCCACTTCGCGCAGGAACGGCTGCAGTTCGGCCGGCGGATTGGGCAGTTTCTTGTGATACCAGGCCACCGCCGCGTAGCTCGGCAGGAAGGTCTCGAACGGCAGGTCGTTGCCAGCGTTGAAACTGGCTGTCCTGAAATCCAAGATCGACGACAGCAGGATCACGCCGTTCAAGTCGATGTCGTCGTGCTCTTGCACATAGTTCACCAGCGCCGCCGAACGGGTAGTGCCGTAGCTTTCACCAAACAGGTACTTGGGTGAATTCCAGCGGCCGTTGGCGCTCAGGTAGCGGCTGATGAACTGGGCGAAGGAGGCGGTATCTGTGTCGATGCCGTAGAAGTCCTTGTCTTCACCCACACCGCCCTGATCCTTGCCAATGATGCGGCTGTAACCGGTGCCCATGGCATCGATGAACACTTCGTCGGTGACATCCAGCAGGCTGTAATCGTTGTTCACGATCTGATAGGGCGCCGCCGGCGTGTGCGTATTGTCGGCGGTCACCACCCGATCCGGACCGAAAGCCCCCATGTGCAGCCACACCGTGGAAGATCCCGGGCCGCCGTTGTAGAAGAAAGTCACCGGCCGTTGCTGTGGGTTCTTCACACCCCGCTTGGTGTAAGCCACATAAAACATGCTGCCGGTGGGTTCGCCCTTGTCGTTCCTCAGGATGATGGTGCCGGCGGTGGTATCGTAATCGATGCGCTGGCCTTCCACCGTCACGCTCCCCTGAGTCACGGATTTCTGTTCCTTGGGTGGCGTGCTGGTGCTGGCAGTGGCGCTCTTGGCTTCGGGTTTGTCAGCTGCTATGGCCGAAACGCCATAAGCCATCAACAACAGAATCAATACAGGAGTCAGGTACTTCTTCACGTTATAACCTCCGTCTGGATAAAACTGATGCTGCACCCCAGGCAGGCATTTGATATTGGAGCCGGGCATACTGGGTTCCCGCGAAAAGGGTGACTACGGGTGGACCATGGTCCACCGCAACGGTTCGCCATCTTCGCAGGATTATTTCCGGGCCAACAGCCGCTGACTCAAGTTGTTGTCGGCCGCCATATCGATGGCGGTCCAGGCCATGCCCAGAGCCCCGTCCCACAGGGCCTGATCCGCGGCCGCGCTCACGCAATGGGCGGTGAATTCGGGCTGGTGGTTCACCGCCGGCAGGCAATCGATGCCGATCATGGGATGGATGGATGGCAGCGCCTGTGAGACATTGCCCATGTCGGTGGAGGCACTGAAGCGTGCAATCGATTCAGGCGCGGCCAGATCGCGGCCCAGCGCCACGGCATTGCGGCGGTAAAGTTCCGCCATGTCGGCATCGTGCAGCATCTCCATGTAGGGCTTGTCGCCGCCACGGATTTCCAGTTTCGAGCCGGTGGCCAGCGCGCCGGCTTCAAAGCAGCGGCGTACTTTTATGCGCAATTCTTCCATGTCCTTCACGGTTTCACCGCGGATGATGTAACGCGCCGAGGTATGCGCGGGCACGATGTTGGGCGCTTCACCGCCGTGAGTGCAGATGCCGTGGATGCGGTCGCTGTGGCGGATGTGCTGGCGCAACAGGCCGATGGAGGTTTGCGCGACGGTCAGCGCGTCGGCGGCGTTGATGCCGAGTTCCGGGAACGCCGAGGCATGCGCTTCCTTGCCGGTGTAATGTACGTCGAACATGGAGGCCGCGATGATCTTCGGCTGCACGAAATCCATGGGCGCCGGATGCACCATCATGGCGGCGTGCAAACCGGCGAACGCGCCGCGCTCCAGCAGCAGAACCTTGCCACCCGCGTTGCCCACTTCTTCGGCGGGCGTGCCGATGACGGTCACGGTGATGCCCGCCTCATCCGCTACCTTGCTCAGGGCCATGGCGGCGCCGGCTGACATGGCCGCGATCAGATTGTGGCCGCAGGCATGGCCGACGCCCGGCAGGCTGTCGTATTCCGCCATGATGCCGATATTCAGCGGCCCGCTGCCGCTTTTGGCGATGAACGCCGTGGGCAGTTCGCAGATGCCTGTCTGCACCTCGAAGCCGGCGGCATCCAGCATCTCCGCCAGCCAGCCACAGGCCTGCTGCTCCTCGAAACCTAGTTCCGGATGGGCATGGATGCGATGGCTCAGAGCTGTCAGCGATGCCTGCGCCTGGCTGAGCCGTTCGCGTGCCGCCTGTTTGCTGTTCACGGTTGATCTCCGACGATTTACTGCCCTCATCATAAACCTGCCCTTCTGGAATACAAACACAGTCGCAGCAAGTGTCCTGGCAATGCGAAGACTGTCGGGCAGATCACTCGGGTGTGGAAAGTGATAATCTTCCTTCCTGATGTTCCTGGTGAGTGACTCATGAGGGTATTTCCGGGTTTCATATTGTGGCTGATCCTGCTGATCCTGTGCTGGCCGCTGGCGCTGGTGGCCTTGATCCTGTATCCGTTTGTGTGGCTACTATTGCTGCCGTTCCGAGTGGTGGGCATCACCGTGGACGCGGTGTTTGCTTTGCTCAAAGCCATACTGTTGCTGCCGGCGCGCCTGTTGCGCGGCCCGCATACGGTAAAGAACGTGACTTAGAGAATTTAGAATTTAGCTTTAAACTTTTGATATCGTCTCAGCTGCAAGTTAAGGAGTGAAATCATGCGTTCAATCATTGGCTCGATATCCATCACCATCCTGCTGGCGATGCCGGCTTTCGGCGTTTCCGCTGCTGAGCCACACTTCAAAGTCACCAGCACCGATTTCAAAAACGGCGGCACCATACCCATGGCTCAGGTTTTCAATAGCTTCGGCTGCACCGGCGGGAATCAGTCACCAGCCTTGCAGTGGTCTGGCGCACCGGCCGGCACCAAGAGTTTCGCGGTGACCATCTACGATCCGGATGCGCCCACCGGCAGCGGCTGGTGGCATTGGACCGTGTTCGACATCCCGGCCATGGTCACCAGCCTGCCAGCGAATGCCGGTGCCGCAGATTCGACCACGCTGCCTGCGGGTGCCGTGCAGGGGCGCACGGATTTCGGCGTTTCCAATTATGGCGGTCCCTGCCCGCCGGTGGGTGACAAACCGCACCACTATCAGGTGACGGTGTATGCGCTGAAGATCGACAAGCTGCCGCTGGATGCCAGCGCCTCCGGTGCCATGCTCGGCTATTACCTGCATTTCAACACCCTCGCCAAGGCCCGTATGACTGGACGCTATGGCCGGCCTAAATAGTCGGCACAGGTTCCAGTCACGATGCTGTTGCAGCTTGCATAGGAAAAAAGCCCGTGCCGGTAGTCACCTGGATATCTGCGCGCGCCGGCCCGCCATGAAATCGGTCCGGGAAATTCCCGGTCACGGGCAATGATTAATGTTGCGCGAGCACAGGTTTATACTGGTCAGCATGCGTGGCTTGAATGACAATCAAGAACATGATCGCGCTGTGCCAACGCCCGCAGGTCGCAGAACCCTGGTCATGAAAGTCTTAACGCCCTACACGATCCTCGGCGTCTTTATATCCGGCCTGCTGCTGGGCCTATTGCCGATAATCTCGGAGGCAGTTCCCATGACACCGCACTTCACACTCACTTCATCCGCTTACAAGGATAACGACAGCATGCCAGCGCGTTTCACCTGCGACGGTGATGACACTTCGCCGCCGCTCGCCTGGTCCGGTGCGCCGTCCAGCACCAAGAGTTTTGCGCTCATCCTCGACGACCCGGATGCACCCGATCCCGCAGCGCCCAAGATGACCTGGGTGCATTGGGTACTGTATGACATCCCGGCCAGCGTGCAATCTCTACCACAAGGCGGTTCCAAACAGCTACCCGCCGGCACTCGTGAAGGCCTCAATGATTGGAAACGCAACGGCTACGGCGGCCCCTGTCCGCCCATCGGCCGGCACCGTTACTTCCATAAACTGTACGCACTCGACGTGGTGCTGCCGGACCTGCATACGCCGAACAAAGCTAAGCTTGAGGCTGCGATGCGAGGTCACATACTTGCCGAGACACAGCTCATCGGCACTTATCAGCATCCAGGATGATGGGAGATGGCGTTGAACATCCGCGCTGAAAACCAATCGTTGGATTATCAAACCCGGATCAAGGCCATCCATCGAGAACTCGGGATTCCCGCGGATTACGCCCAGCGATTCCGGTTGCCGTTGCGCACCGAGGCGCAGGCACTGACATCCATCGGTGCGGATGTTTACGGCAGGCCGCAGCAACTGGTGTCACGCGTGGCGCACAACTGGCAGGCCATGCGATCGCAAGCGCAAAGGGACCAGGTGCTGCTGCTGGTGATCTCGGCATTCCGCAGCGTGGACTACCAGCGCGGCGTGATCACACGCAAGCTCGCGGCCGGCAAGCCGCTGGAGGAGATCCTCAAGGTGAACGCCGCGCCAGGTTACAGCGAACATCACACCGGCTGTGCGCTGGATCTCACCAGCAATGGCCAGATGTCGCTGGAGACCAGTTTTGAGACTACCGAAACTTTTGCTTGGCTGACGCAGCACGCCCAGCACTTCGGTTTCCGAATGTCCTATCCGCGCGATAACCCGCATGGCATCGCCTATGAGCCCTGGCACTGGGCCTGCATGGATGCGTCATGAAAAAAATCATCATGCTACTGGCAGTCGCCATCCTCGGCGGTATCGGTTGGACACTAGGAGCACATGCTGGCTTGGGCGCGGCATGGCTGCTGTCCAGTATCGGTTCGCTCATCGGCGTATATGTCGGCTGGCGCGTCAATCGCGCCTACCTGGACTGAAACAATAATCACCACAACGTCATGGCACTCTCCACATTCAAGCATCGGGTGACAGGTCTTCTGGAAGGCACCGGCATCCAGATCGATGGGCCACATCCCTGGGATTTCCAGGTACACAACGAACATTTCTATCGCCGCGTTATCGCGCATGGGTCACTGGGACTTGGCGAGTCCTATATGCAGGCTTGGTGGGACGCTCGGGATCTGGACGGTCTGATCTACCGGCTGCTGATGGCGAACCTGGAGGAGCGCGTGCTGACACTCGACAGCCTGCTGGGATTCCTGCATGCGCGCTTCTTTAACCTGCAGAAACCCGCGCGTGCCTTCGATGTGGGCCGCCGCCACTACGACATGGGCAATGAGCTGTATAAGCACATGCTCGGCAAGCGCCTGGTCTACAGCTGTGGTTACTGGCAAACAGCTAATGATCTGGATGCCGCCCAGGAGGCCAAGCTGGAACTGGTGTTCCGCAAGCTCAGGCTGAAAGCCGGCATGCGCATACTCGACATCGGCTGCGGCTGGGGCGAAGCCCTGAAACTCGCAGCCGAACGCCATGGTGTGTCCGGCGTGGGCATCACCGTGTCGGAACAGCAGGCCGAATACGCGCGTGACATCTGTAAGGGCTTGCCTATCGAGATCCGGCTGCAGGATTACCGCTCGCTGGGCGAACAGTTCGACCGGATCTTCTCCATCGGCATGTTCGAGCACGTCGGCGTGAAGAATTACCCCGCTTACATGCGGGTGGTACGCCGGTGCCTCAAACACGACGGCCTGTTCCTGCTGCATACCATCGGCGGCAATAAATCGGTACATGACACCGATCCCTGGATTGCCAGGTATATATTCCCCAATGGCATGCTGCCGTCCATCCAGCAGATCGCTGCGGCTTGTGAAGGCCTGTTCGTGATGGAGGATTGGCACAACTTCAGCGTGGATTACGATAAGACTCTGCAGGCCTGGCGGAATAATTTCGAGAATGGCTGGCATGATCTCAAGCAGCAATACAATGAGGCCTTCCATCGCCTATGGCGCTATTACCTGAGCGCCAGTATGGCTTCCTTCCGCGCCCGCAAAAATCAACTATGGCAGATTGTGTTCTCGCCAAACGGCGTACCCGGTGGCTACGTTGCGCCACGCTGATTAGCTGATGTTTCAATTACATCCGCAGCTTGCCAAAGACACTCATGCGTTCGGGTGTTTCACTCTGTGCCGGCTGTTGCTCATGAACGACAGCCAGTATCCCTGGTTCATTCTGGTGCCGGAACGGGCAAATATCCGCGAGTTACATGAACTGGATGATAGCGACAGGCGTCTATTGTGGGATGAATCGGCGCAACTGTTGCGGGCACTGACAGAACTTTTCAAGCCCGACAAGCTCAACATCGCGGCACTCGGCAACCAGGTACCGCAACTGCATGTGCATCACCTCGTGCGTTACACCCACGATCCCGCCTGGCCGGCGCCCGTATGGGGCAGGCTGCCGCCGAAGCCCTATTACAGCGCTGAGTTGTACAAACTTAAAAACCTGCTGTTGAACAAATTGCAAAAAGTACTGCATCCGGACTAGGCGCATTCCGGTGTATGGGATAATGCCACCGCATTATCCGGATCCGCACCCGCGCATGCTCAACTTCGGCGAACTGCCTTTTGTATTTTCCGGGCCGCATCTCGACCGGGCGGTATTGCATCGCTCTCAGCATGACCCGGCACAACTCTCAAATCCCGCAGCCCGCTTCGTACCGGTGTGTGGCGAAAGCAATGTTCTGCTCGCGGATGGGGTTACACCGTTGCTGCTGGACATGACCGGCGCGCGCCCGCTGCTCGCTGAGGCACTGTGTACGGTGCTGCTCGGGAACTACCAGAACCAGCCGCACGTAGCACTCGGCATGGCGGAGGATGGCAAGCTGCTGGGTGATAACGTCACGCTCACCAATTTACGGCCGCAGTTCGGTATTCTCGATCACCCCACGCTGGCACTCCTGGGTTACGCTCGCGCCATGGTGTATTGGCATCTGCAGAACCGCTACTGCGGGAGATGCGGGGCACCGACCCACAGCCGTCTCGCCGGTCATGAACTGCATTGCAGTCGCTGCGGCAATATCCTGTATCCGCGCGTCAATCCCGCCATCATCGTACTGGTGACCTACGGGGAGCGCTGCCTGCTGGGCCGCAAGTCGTCTACTAACCGCTATTCGACACTCGCGGGGTTCGTGGAGCCGGGAGAGAATTTGGAAGCCAGTGTGTGTCGCGAGGTGCAGGAGGAAACCAATATCCGGGTCGCCAGCATGCGTTACCAGGCTTCCCAACCCTGGCCCTATCCGGCTTCGCTGATGCTCGGCTTCCGGGCGCTCGCGGACAACACCGACATCCACTGCAACGATGGCGAGCTGGCGGAGGCACGCTGGTTCTCACGCGCCGACATTGCCAACGGTCTGGCCTCCGCAGTATTACAACTCTCCGTAAAACAATCGATCGCTTACGCGCTGGTGCGAGACTGGTTTGATGAAGAGGGTTCCTCATTAGATGCGCTGCTGACCAATAGTGCATCGACAAAAACATGAGCACGCCTTCCAGTACCAGCCAACACCTGGATGGCACAGCGCTGCTCGCCATGGCGGTGTTGGCCCTGGTATGGGGCTACAACTGGGTCGTGATGAAAATCGCCCTGCGTTATGCCGCGCCCTTTGATTTCGCGGCCTTGCGCACCCTGGGTGCATCTCTGTGCCTGCTGCTAACATTAGTGCTGATGCGCCCGCGCCAGTTCTGGCCGCGTTATCCGCGTGCCACCTTGCTGCTGGGATTGCTGCAGACTGTGTGTTTCGTGGGCCTGGTGAACCTGGCACTGGTGCGCGGCGACGCCGGCAAAAGCTCGGTGCTGGTGTACAGCATGCCCTTCTGGGTAACGATGCTGGCGCCGATGGTATTGCGCGAGCGCTCGCAACGCGCCCATTGGCCGGTTATCGCCTTGGCTATCGCCGGACTGTTGCTGATCCTTTCGCCTTGGGAGCAGGCACCTGACCTGGTAAGCAGTCTGCTGGCTCTGGGCGCCGGGTTCTTCTGGGCACTGTCGGTGCTGGTGGCGAAGAAGATCCCCTTGATGAATACCTGGGAAATCCTGTCGCTTACCGGCTGGCAGATGCTCATGGGTTCAGTGATGTTGATTGTGATTGCGTTGCTGGTGCCTGCACGACCCATACAGTGGAGCTGGCAGTTCATCAGCGCACTGCTCTATAACATCGGACCCAGCAACGCCCTCGCCTGGTTCCTGTGGCTGTGGATCGTCGTGCGCCTGCCGGTGAGCATCAGCAGCCTGAACTCGCTCGCCATCCCGATCATCGGTGTGCTGGCTGCCTGGCTGCAACTGGGTGAGCGGCCAACACCGGTGGAATCCACCGGCATGCTGCTGGTATTCATAGCGCTGGCATTGCTGGCGTTGGCCGCACGCAGGCAGCGCGTCCGGAATGCATGCGACCGCGGACTATAATGCGCACATGTGTCTGCTGGTGTTCGCCTGGAAAATTCATCCTGACTATCCGCTGGTATTCGCCGGTAACCGCGATGAACTGCATGCGCGTCCGGCGGCCGCGGCTGGTTTCTGGGACAAAGCACCTCAGGTACTGGCTGGCCGCGATCTGCAAGCCGGCGGTACCTGGCTCGGCATCACCAGCGGTGGCCGGTTTGCGGTAGTCACCAATTACCGCACCGGACTCGATCCGGAAAAGGCCCCGCGCAGCCGCGGCGGACTGACCGCGGATTTCCTGCACGGCAGAATCCCGGCGAATACCTATATACATGCAGTCGCGCAACGCGCGAATGAGTACGGCGCCTTCAGTCTCATCGTCGGTGACCGCCACGCGCTCTGGTATTTTTCCAGTCGTGGTGAACCGGAACCACGCGAAGTGCCGCCCGGCATCCATGCTCTTAGCAATCATCTGCTGGATACCGCCTGGCCTAAAGTCACTCGCAGTATTACGCGCATGCAGTCGCAAGTGAAAACCCCGGCACTCACAAACGAGACGCTGTTCACGCTGCTGGCGGAGCGCACCACGGCGGCAGATGCGCAGCTTCCGGACACCGGCATCGGCCGGGAACGCGAACGTCAGGTGTCGCCGGTGTTCGTGGTCAATCCGGTGTACGGTACGCGCTGCTCCAGCGTGATCTTCCTGCATGCGGACGGCCAGGCACGTTTCGCCGAGCGGCGTTTCGATGCGGCCGGGCAGGCTCTGGAGACCCGCTTCTTCCACCTCAAACCGTGCAAGTCGTAAGACACCCGGCTCCCTGCGGCAGCTGGCCGTCACCCCTGTGCGCCGCGTGCATCGCCCGCGGTGGTGTGCGTCTGATACAGCCGCGCATCGCCGGCGATTGTGTGTACTGGGTTGAAAGCCGACCGGCGGAACAGGGCCGCTGCGTGTTGGTGCACTGGAATCCGGATGCCGGTCGCCAGGAACTCACACCGGCGCCCTATAGCGCAAGAAGTCGGGTGCATGAATACGGTGGCGGAGCTTATGCGGTAAGCACTGATTCCGCCTTCTTCGTCAATGACATGGACCAGCAGATCTATCGCGTGCCGGTCACGGGTGGCGCAATCACACAACTGACCGTGGCAGCGAACTGCCGGTTTGCGGATCTGCTGCCGGATACACGGCGCCAACGACTGATCTGCGTGCGTGAGGATCACACCGCTAAATCCTCCGAAGCGCTTAACGCATTGGTCTCGGTGAATACCCGGGATGGTTCGATCGCAACGCTTGTCAGTGGCATGGATTTCTACAGTTCGCCGGCCCTGAGCCCCGATGGCGGTCAACTGGCCTGGCTGGGCTGGAACCATCCGCACATGCCCTGGGATGCCTGCGAACTTTGGCTCGCGGAACTGGATGAGCCGGGTGAGATTAATAAACCACGTCGCATCGCCGGCGGCAGCGATGAATCAATATTCCAACCACAGTTCGCTCCAGATGGCTGTCTGCATTTCATCTCGGACCGGGATGGTTACTGGAATATATATAAGCAAGTAGCCGGCGAAATCCAGGCCGTGACCCGTGATCCCATGGATTATGGATTCGCCCAATGGCAGTTCGGCATGTCCAGTTATGGCTTCATGGCGGATGGCCGACTGGTCGCTGCACGTCTGAACGATGGCAGTTCCGAACTTGTAGCGGTCGGCGCCGGCGGAAAATCACACCGCTTGGATAGAGATTATTCCCAGATCGAACATCTGCATGTGGATGGTGAAAGCCTGGTGTTGCTCGCCGGTGATCCAGTCCATCTGCCGGCAGTGATCCTGGTCGAAGATAAAAAATTTACAGCACTCAATGTGACTGATGATATTCTTCCAGCGGAATCGATTAGCACTGCGGAGTCAGTCAGTTACCGCACCACTGATGGCGAGCGCGCCCACGCCTGGTATTACCGGCCGCGCAATCCACACTACACCATACCGCATGGCGAGAAACCGCCGCTGCTGGTGAAATGCCACGGCGGACCCACGGCCATGGATGGCAACGGACTGGACCTTCGCATCCAGTTCTGGACCAGTCGCGGCTTTGCAGTGGTGGATGTGAACTATCGGGGCAGCAGTGGTTTTGGGCGAGCCTACCGCCGCAGCCTCCACGGCCAATGGGGTATCAAGGACGTGGAGGATTGCATGCACGCGGCCCGTCATCTGATCAACACCGGGCAAGTAGATGGGCGGCGCGTCATGATCAGCGGCAGCAGCGCTGGCGGCTTCACGGTGCTGTGCGCGCTGGCTTTCCATGATTTTTTCAAGGCCGGCGCGGTGTATTACGGCATCAGTGAGCTGGCCAGCGCCATGACCGATACCCACAAATTCGAGGCGCATTACGGCGACAGCCTGCTGGGTCCGTGGCCCGCGGCCCGTAAACTGTACCGCGCGCGTTCACCGTTATACGCGGCCGAGCATATTGTGTGCCCGGTAATTTTTTTCCAGGGTCTCAAGGACCGGGTGGTGCCCCCCGATCAGACGCAGCGCATGGTGGAGGCGCTGCGCGCCAAGAACCTGCCGGTGGCTTACGTGACTTTCCCCGCAGAGGGTCACGGTTTCCGCCGCAGTGAAAGCATCGAACGCGCCCTTCAGGCCGAGCTCGATTTCTATGCGCGCACCTTCGGGTTCACACCGGCGGCAACACCCTGACCAGCCAGGCACGGATATCTATGATCTCATCCGGATGCACCACATGCGGCATGGGATAGGTGTGCCAGAGCACCGTATAACCACGCGCCATAAGTGCATCGCGGGTCTGCTCGGCCAGCAGCAAAGGCACCACCGGATCCTGGGTGCCGTGTGCGTAGAAAATCGATGTGCGGCTGTTAGTAGCATTGGCCTGCACCTCAAAACTGTCCTGCGGCAGGTAGGTGGACAACGCCATGATGCCCGCGAGGTTCTCCCGGTACTGCAACCCGGTGTAGAGTGCCACCGCGCCGCCCTGGGAAAACCCCGCCAATACGATGCGTGTCGCCGGGATGCCGCGGGCATTTTCGCGCGCGATGAGGGCTTGCAACATCCTGCTAGAAGCCCGCATGCCGGCCTGGTCGCGCGGCTGATGCACGCCGATCTTGACGATGTCGAACCAGGCACGCATCGGCATGCCGTTGTTTAGGGTCACCGGCCGCACCGGCGCATGCGGGAACACAAAGCGCACCGGCAGGGTGCTTGGCAGTTTCAGTTCCGGAACGATGGGCTCGAAATCATGACCGTCGGCGCCCAGGCCGTGTAACCAGATGATACTCGCGGTCGGTTGCGCACCGGTTTCGAGCTCTACACATTCAGGCAGGTCAGACATCACTTGCTCCCATATCCGCAGCGTGCGATTGTAACGGAGAGCCTGATTTGTTTCCTGGTCACCTGTCCCCGGGTGAAATATTTTGACGCAGGAGTGGTATTTGGATTTTTCCGAACGGGTTATTCTGATCACCGGCGCGGCCCGCGGCATCGGCCGTGCTATAGCCGAAGCATTTGCACGTCTCGGCGGGAGTGTGGCGCTGCATTATCGCTCCAGTCAGAAGCAGGCACAGTCGCTAGCGCAATCTCTGCCGGGGGGCAAACATGCCATCTTCCAGGCGGATTTAACCCGCCCCGATGACTGCGAACGACTCATGACGGAAGTCATGGGGCACTATGGGCGGCTGGATGTGTTGGTGAACAACGCCGGGATCTACGAACTCAAACCACTCGCGAAACTTGAGTATCGCGACTGGCAAGCCACCTGGAAACGCACCCTGGACGCGAACCTTGTCGGCCCCGCGAACCTGTGCTTCTTGGCCGCCCAAGTGATGATGCGGCAGAAGCGCGGGCACATCATCAATATCTCATCCCGCGGTGCCTTCCGCGGCGAGCCGGATGCGCCTGCCTACGGCGCCGCCAAGGCCGGGCTCAATCAACTGTCACAATCGCTGGCCTGGGCACTGGCGCCCTACAATATTTTCGTGGGGGTGGTGGCGCCTGGATTCGTGCGCACCGACATGACTGCAAAGCTGCTGGATGGTCCGCAGGGCGATGTCCTACGTGCCCAGAGCCCGCTGAAGCGTGCCGCCACCCCGGAAGAAATCGCTGCAGCTGTGGTACGGCTGGCGGCCGACGGCATGCTGTACGCTACAGGTTGCATACTGGACTTGAATGGCGCGTCGTATTTGCGCAGTTGAACCAAGGAACCTGGATGATGGAATGGCTCACTGACCCGAATGTGTGGGCGGCGCTGGTCACACTCACGGCGCTCGAAATCGTCCTGGGCATCGACAATATAATTTTCATTTCCATTGTCACCGCGCGTCTGCCACACAGGCGTCAGGACTTTGCCCGCCGCTTTGGCCTCTCTCTAGCGGTGTTCACACGGCTCGCGCTGCTCTTCACAATCTTCTGGCTGTCACGGCTCAGCGCGCCGCTGTTCGGCCTGTTTCAACAGCCTTTTTCGCTGCGCGACCTGGTGTTGATCGGCGGCGGATTGTTTCTGCTGGCCAAAAGCACGCTGGAAATCCACGCTGATTTCGAGGCAGGTGCCACGCCGCGCACCACCGGCGTGCGCCTCTCGGTAGCCTCTGCCGTCATACAGATTGCGCTACTCGACGTGGTGTTCTCGTTCGATTCCGTGATCACCGCCATCGGCATGTCGGACCGCTTGTGGGTCATGGCCGCGGCCATCCTTATCGCGGTGGGTTTCATGCTGCTGTATGCCGGTATCGTGAGCCGCTTCGTACAGCGACACCCGACACTCAAGATGCTGGCGCTCGCATTCCTGATCCTGATAGGCGTTGCGCTGATCGCTGACGGTTTCAGCCTGCATATCCCCAAGGCCTACATCTACTTCGCCATGGCTTTCGCTTTTGGGGTGGAAATGCTCAACCTGCAGCTGCGGCGGCGTAAACCATGACTACAAAGCGTTGGGATTTACCAGGACAGCCGTTTCCATTTCTGCAATCCGATCCCGATGGAGTCACACCATGAGTATCTGGCTACAACCATTCACAGTCGATGATCTGAACAACCTCCAGGAACAGACGCTGGTTACCAATCTTGGCATCCGCTATACCGAGGTCGGCGAGGATTATCTCAAGGCCACCATGCCCGTAGATGCGCGTACCAAACAGCCGGCCGGGATACTGCACGGCGGCGCTTCACTGGCGCTGGCGGAGACCCTGGGAAGTACCGGCGCAAATCTGGTAGTGGATCGCAAGCAGAAACTGTGCGTGGGTCTGGAGATCAACGCCAACCATGTGCGCGCCATGCGCTCCGGCCAGGTCACCGGCACCGCGCGGCCGCTGCACATCGGCGGCAGCACCCAGGTGTGGGAAATCCGAATCACCGACCCACACGATAAACTGGTGTGCGTTTCGCGAATCACCATGGCGGTACTGGACAGGTCCAATTTCCAGGGCTAAATCCGCCTGGCCCAATCGGTTGCTGAGGCTATAGCTTTACCTGTATCTGTCGTATTTCGACTTCGCCGGCGGTTTCCTGAACAATCCCAGCAACCACTTCAAGAATCCGCCCGTTGGGTTTTCACGCCGGTCCGGTCGCAATGGCATGCCGCGGGCAACGGTGATATCCAGGTCCGGAACCAGCGCCAGTACACTGTCCTTTTGCTCGAGCGGACGGAAATACAACACCATGGGTGGATTTTTGCTGTCGTAGGTGGATTTGCCGATACGGTGTGTCAGCAGCATGTGCGGTGCGATCTCGCTGTCGGCAGCGATGCGCGCCACTTCCTCTTCGGCGGCCACCACGAAGTCCAGGGTTATCACCCGCCCATTGGTGCGGAAAATCTTTACCGCCGTGATCTCCACCAGGCGTTCGCGCTGCTCGCGTCCGAATACCGTCTTTTCGTCCCAGGCGATGACCCGATCACCCACTTTCAGGTCGGTCCCATACGGGCAGAACAGGCAGGTTGCCGAATTGACGTTGCGTACGTAACTTGGCAGGCGTGCTGGTCCGTGGGGCCGTTGTTTTTTTTTACTCCAGAAAGCCATCGTTGTTTCTATGTCCACCGAGCCGTTAATCACTATCCATGGCAAATCGCCATTGGCCAATGTTCAGGGCGTATTAACGCATGGGCTTTTTTGTTTCCACGAGTCAGGGCGATTGATATTTTAACATAAAGCTTAATCGGCGTATTCAGACACACTCGTTCTACACATCACCAGCGGGCTGTGGCCTGCTGTGCCACCGCATTTTCCGGTCGCGCTATCAGGCCGGTCGTGCTGAGCGTCACCTGAAATTCACCGCCATCCACCATCGGCAGATAGGTGGCGCTGCCGTAACTGGCATCCACCCAGGGCAACCAGCGTGCATAGCGTTGCATCAGTGTCCAACTGTCCAGCCAGGTGTCGGGCGCAAGCGCGATGGCGCTGTGGACCGCATCACGTTCCTGGGCCACATCCCGGTATCGCCCGCTGAGACGCTCCAGGCGATAGCGGGTCTGGAGACCCAGCAGGGTGGCAAACCCGCTCCATTTGATGACGCGCGCATCCAGTTGCCACTCGTCGCCGTGCAGGTCTGTTTGGATCACACGCCCGCTGGCATCCGTAAGCCGTGCATGAAAATACTGCGGCGCAATGGCATTGAAACGCACGCTCGCCACCAATTGTTCATGGCTGAGGGCAAAATAGGTGTGTAGATCCAGCGCCAACAGGGTCACGAAGGCCACCACCAGCATCAACACCAGACCCACAAGGCTGCGGCCCGGGCCGTTGAAAATACGGCCATGCAACAGACGGGTTAAGCCGCTGAAAAACCACACCAGCCCAATGCCGGCCAGGATCACCAGCACCGCAGCGCCTATGTACAGTGTGATGCTCGCGCTGTTCATGACGGACTCCGGTTGCTGAAGCGGGAATTACTCTAACATGGGCCCGGGCCATGACTGCACGTAGGCGTGGCCGGCACGAATGTTTATACTTGTAGCATGCATAAACTGATCAATCTACGAGTTGCGGTCATCCTGCTGCCTGTGCTGCTGTCCGGTTGTGGACAGACAGGTCCGCTGTACTTGCCGGTTTCGCCGCCACGCACCATCCCCAGCATGCCGCCGGCAGCGACTACCGCCAAATTGCCCTCTACCGCTAGCCACCCGGCCCAGGCACAAACCCACACTCCGCCTGCCACCACGAAACCTAAAGCATGAGCGCCACCGGGTGCGCGGCCGTGGATTCTCCCGATTTCGAATACCACAACGGCGTATTGCATATCGAGTCCATGAGCCTGGAACTGCTGGCACAGCGATTCGCTACACCGCTGTATGTATATTCCAGGGCTGCGATCAACGCTGCCTGGCAGCGTTTTAGCCAGGCATTCGACGGAAATACCCAGCGTGTGTGTTACGCCGTCAAAGCCAACAGCAACCTGTCGATCCTGCAATTGCTAGTGAAACTCGGCGCCGGTTTCGACATCGTGTCGGTGGGTGAACTCGAGCGGGTGTTGCGCGCAGGTGCTGAGCCCTCGAGCATGGTATTTTCCGGCGTAGGCAAGCGCGCTGGCGAGATGCAGCGCGCGCTCGAGGTCGGCATCGGGTGTTTCAATGTGGAATCGGAAGCGGAACTGCTGCGCCTGTCGGCCCTGGCCGGCAACCAGGGCAAAACCGCCTGCGTGGCGTTGCGCATCAATCCCCAGGTGGAGACCGGCACCCACCCGCATATCGCCACCGGCCATCGTGACGCCAAATTCGGCATCGACATCCAGCGTGCTGAAGCACTTTACCGGCAGGCAGGCAGCCTTCCCGGCATCCGCATCCTCGGCATCGCCTGTCATATCGGCTCGCAAATCGCCCAGCCAGCGCCGTTTCTGGACGCGGCACGGCGTGTCATGACGCTGGTTGACCGTCTGCTTGAGAGTGGCATCGCATTGCAGCAAGTGGATCTCGGCGGCGGCTTCGGTGTGTGCTACCGCGACGAACCCCGACTGGATGTTACCGCGCTCATCGGTCAACTGCGCCAGCTGGTGGAGAAGCGTGGATTGAAGTTAATCCTGGAACCCGGACGCGCGCTGGTGGCTGAAGCCGGTGTGCTGCTGACCCGGGTGGAATACCTCAAGACCACCGATCAGGGCCGGTTCGCGATCGTGGATACGGGTATGTCCGAACTCATCCGTCCACCTTTATATGATGCCTGGCATGAGATGCGTGTGGTGACGCAGCACCCCGATATGCCGTCCGAAATCTATGATGTCGTTGGTCCCGTATGCGAATCAGCCGATACGCTGGGCCGCGATCGGCAACTCGCGGTACGAGCTGGCGATTTATTGGCGATCATGGATGCTGGCGCCTACGGTTTTTCCATGAGTTCGAACTACAACACCAGACCGCGCGCCGCAGAGGTGTTGGTGGACGGCGAGCATGCAACCCTCATCCGCCGCCGTGAAACGCTAGATGAACTGATGACACATGAAGAATTGCCAGGATGATGAGCGCCTATTTGACAATCGGCTACATAACATAAATTAGACTTACGCCATGCCAAATACCAAAAACCAAACCGGCACAGTAAAACCCAAGCCTCTAGTATTAGTAGACGGCTCTTCCTATCTGTATCGCGCGTTCTACGCACTCCCGCCATTGAGCAATTCCCACGGCCAACCCACCGGTGCGGTGCGCGGCGTGGCGGCGATGCTAAAGAAATTACTAACTGAATATGCGCCTGAGCATATCGCCGTGGTCTTCGATGCCCGCGGCAAGACCTTCCGTGACGAGCTCTTCAAGGAGTACAAGGCCAACCGTCCACCCATGCCCGACGATATGAGCCTGCAGATCGAGCCGTTGCATGCGCTGGTGACAGCGCTCGGATTTCCGGTGCTGCAGATCCCGGGCGTGGAAGCCGACGATGTCATCGGCACGCTGGCGAAACAGGCGGCGGAAGCCGGCCAGTTAGTGCTGATCTCCACCGGCGACAAGGACATGGGTCAGCTCGTCAATGAGTATGTGACCCTGGTGAATACCATGACCGACACACTGCTGGACCGTGACGGGGTGCAACAGAAGTTCGGCGTCTGGCCCGAACAGATCATCGACTATCTGGCGCTGGTGGGCGACAGCTCCGACAACATCCCCGGAATATCCGGCATCGGCCCCAAGACCGCGGCGCCCCTGTTGGCACACTTCGGCACGCTCGAAGCTCTGTACCAGCGACTCGATGAGATCCCCCAGTTGCCGATCCGCGGCGCCAAAACCCTGCCGGAGAAATTCCGCGCCCAGCGGGAACAGGCCATGCTCTCGCGCCAGCTCGCGGTTATCCGCTGCGATGTGCCATTGCCGGTTAAGTTGCACGATTTGAGCATGCGCGCTCCGGACACGCAGACGCTGCGCGAACTGTATACGCAGCTCGAATTCAAAACCTGGCTGCGCCAGCTCGATGGCGACGAATCGCCTGCGGCCCCGGCTTCAGCCCCCTCGCCCCTGGCCCCTGACACTGCACTTCCATCCAATTACGAAACCGTGATCGACGAGGCCACGCTGGATAAATGGATCAAAAAACTTGAGGCCGCGGGATTGTTCGCTTTCGACACCGAAACCACCAGCCTGGATTACATGCAAGCGGAGATCGTCGGCCTGTCGTTCGCGGTGAAAGCCGGCGAGGCTGCTTACCTGCCGTTGGCGCACCGCTATGCAGACGCGCCGCCACAACTCGACCGTGAGCTGGTACTGAAACGCTTCCAGCCGTTACTCGAGAGCGCCGCGCATGCCAAGCTCGGCCATCATCTAAAGTACGACGCGCACGTGCTGCGCAACTACGGCGTGCGGCTGCAGGGGATGCGCTACGACTCCATGCTCGAATCCTACGTGCTCGACAGTACCGCCAGCCGCCACGACATGGATTCGCTGGCGGATAAGTACCTGGATTACAAAACCATCCACTATGAGGACGTGGCCGGCAAGGGCGCCAAGCAGATCGGATTCGAACAGGTGCGCATCGAGGACGCCACACGCTATTCGGCCGAGGATGCCGACGTCACCCTGCGCCTGCACCAAAAGCTGTGGCCGCGGCTCGCCGCCACTTCGACGCTGCGCACGGTTTTCGAGGAGATCGAGATGCCGCTGGTGCCGGTGCTGCTGGACATGGAGCACGACGGCGTACTCATCGATACCGAAATGCTCAAACGCCAGAGCATCGAGATAACCCAGTCACTGCGCCAGCTGGAGCAGCGCGCCCACGAACTCGCCGGCCATCCCTTCAATCTGGATTCGCCCAAACAGTTGCAGACGGTACTGTTCGAGAAGATGCAGTTGCCGGTGGTGCGCAAGACCCCGGGTGGGCAGCCGTCAACGGCCGAGGATGTGCTGGAGGAACTGGCGCCGAATTTCGAATTACCCAGGGTGATCCTGGAATACCGGGGTCTCAACAAACTCAAGTCCACTTACACTGATAAATTGCCGGCCCAGGTGAACCCGAAGACCGGGCGTGTGCATACCTCCTATCATCAGGCGGTGGCCGCCACCGGGCGCCTGTCATCCAGTGATCCCAATCTGCAGAACATCCCGGTACGCACCGCCGAAGGCCGCCGCATCCGTCAGGCGTTCATCGCGCCCCAGGGTTACAAAATCTTGGCGGCTGATTATTCGCAAATCGAGTTGCGCATCATGGCGCACTTGTCCGGTGATCGCGGATTGCTGCAGGCCTTCGAGAAAGGCATGGATATCCATCGCGCCACCGCCGCCGAAGTATTCGGAACGCAACCTGATGAGGTCAGCGACCAACAGCGGCGTTCGGCGAAGGCCATCAATTTCGGACTGATCTACGGCATGTCGGCCTTCGGTCTGGCGAAACAACTGGGAATAGAACGCGCCGCCGCCCAGACCTATGTGGATGTGTACTTCGCGCGCTATCCCGGAGTTAAATCGTTCATGGATCGGACCCGGGAAAGCGCCCGCGAACAGGGTTACGTGGAAACTGTATTCGGCCGGCGCCTGTACCTGCCCGACATCCGCGCGCGCAATGCGCAGGTACGCCAGTACGCCGAGCGCACCGCCATCAACGCGCCCATGCAGGGCACCGCTGCCGATATCATCAAGCGCGCCATGATCGGTGTGCATCGTTGGCTAACAGAGAACAAAACAACGGCGCGCATGATCATGCAGGTGCACGATGAGCTGGTATTCGAAGTACAGGAGCCCGCAGTGGAGACTTTACAGCAGCAAGTTACCAGACTGATGGCGGATGCTGCGCAACTGAAAGTGCCGCTGGTGGTGGATGTGGGCGTAGGCAGTAATTGGGATCAGGCGCATTGATGGCCGGTAAATAAATGTGGAGTGGCTGAGTTGTAACGTTTTGTAACAATTCACACAAGCCCATAAAAAAATCAAGTGAATTTAGAAAGTTACTGATAACCGCAAAATCATTATTGCGGTACGGAACTTTTCAATGCCTTGGATGTTCAAACATTATGAGCGCCGCAATAGCGCTTGCCCCGCTCACCTCCCTGAGCGGGAAATTCTACTTGGTCTCCCCCAAGCCAAGTAGAGCAATTGACCCCGGCGTCTCCCCCCTTTGGCGCCGGGGTTTCTTTTTGTCCTGGACTCAGGGACTTGACAGCCACTCGCTGATCACCCGACGCGCGCTTTCAACCCCGGTTTTGGCAGTTGCCGAAAAAACCTCGACCTGTGCCTGATGTTTAAGCCTTTGGGCCGCTTGGCGCTGTGCCCTCGACGCCGCGCTGTTGGAAAGCTTGTCGGCTTTGCTGAGCAAGACCAGCAGCGGTAGCTGCAATGGCGTGGTCCAGGCAAGCAGCCGGGTATCGAATTCCGTAAGCGGACGGCGCACATCCATGACCAGCACCAGTCCCTTGAGGATCTTGCGGCACATGAAATAATCCTCCAGCAACATTCCCCACTGACGCTGCACCGCCGGCGGCACGCGCGCGTAGCCGTAGCCCGGCAAGTCCACCAGATAGCATGCTTCAGACACCAAGAAATAGTTGATCAACTGGGTGCGGCCTGGCGTCTTGCTCACCCGCGCCAGCCCCTTGACCCCGGTGATGACATTCAAAGCGCTGGATTTGCCAGAGTTGGAACGGCCGGCGAAAGCCACTTCACGGACGCTATCCGCTGGCAGATCCGCCAGGCTGGCGGCGCTTTTCACGAAGCGGGTATGACGAAAATCAGCCAGCATGGAGGCTTTCCTTGTGGAGTGAGCTTGAGAGCCTGGTGTAAAATCCCGCCCTCATTTATGGCGTATTCACCGGGGCTGCAGTCCCACGAGCATATCCCATGCACGCCGTGTCTTCCGCTTTCCCTTTGAAGGAGCTTTGGCCCATGAACAAGTATGTAATGCTGGCAGTGGCCATAAGCATGTTGGCCTTCACTGGCGATATAAACGCCGATGGCAATGCTGCGGCCGGCCGGGCTAAAGCCGCCGTCTGCGCTGCCTGCCACGGCGCCGACGGCAACAGTGTAAGCCCCCAGTTTCCTAAGCTCGCGGGTCAGAATGCGGCCTACATCGTGCAGGAACTGCAGCGCTTCAAGTCCGGTTCCCGCAAGAATGTCATCATGTCGGGCATGGCTGCGGGCCTGAGTGACCAGGACATGCAGAATCTGGCGGCCTGGTTTTCCAGCCAGATGGCGAAGTCCGGTGCAGCGGATCCCGGCCTGGTGAAAGCCGGAGAGGCACTCTATCGCGGCGGTGACCAGGCTTCGGAGGTTCCAGCCTGCCTCGCCTGCCACGGCCCGGATGGCGCCGGTAACGGACCCATGGCTATTCCGGCGCTCGACGGCCAATACGCAGATTACGTAGTGAGCCAGTTGCAGGCCTTTGCCAGTGGCGCGCGCAGCTCGCCCATGATGAATCCCATCGCCGCGCGGCTCACGCCGGCGCGGATCAAAGCCGTGGCCTCCTATATCCAGGGCCTGCACACAACCGCCATCCAGCCATGAAGCCGATGAACTTTTGGCCCACCACATGCTCTGAATGCACGCGCCTCAATTTGAGCAAAGCGGCGTTACGGAGTAGCCCATAAACAAATGCCTGCTTGCCGGATTGCTGATGCTGGCAGCGGCCGCCAGCATCGCGGCCAGTGCGCCTGAAACCTATAAGGCGGGTGTCAACTACATCCCGGTGATGCCGGCTCAGCCCGTGAGTGTCAATCCAGGCCAGATCGAGGTATTGGAATTTTTCTGGTACGGTGATCCGCACTGCTTCGCACTGGAACCGTATCTGCAATCCTGGATTAAAACCAAACCCGGCAATGTGATATTCGAATATGTGCCGGCAGTGCTCAATCCGCAATGGGAGCTGGCGGCACGCGCCTATTACACCGCCCTGCAATTGAACATCGGCGACAAGGCGGGCGCTGCGATTTATACCGCCATCCATATCAACCACCACGAGCTTATATCGGTGGCGGATTACCAGAAACTTTTCACCAGTGAGTTGGGTATCGATGTCAAACTGTTTGAAAGCACCTGGAATTCCCGGGCAGTGAATACAATGATTTCCCAGGCCATGGTGCTGGCACAGCGTTATGGCATCAACAAAGTCCCTGCCTTCACGGTGAATGGCAAATGGCTGACCGGCGCCGGTTTCCATTTGAATGCTGCACAGACCATGGACGCGGTAAACTGGTTGACGCAAAGGGAGCAGGCGCTGCTGCCAGCGACTGCACCCTGAGATTTGAAATAACTTTTAATAACCCCTGACCCCATCGGGGGTTTGCCGGAGGATTGAGATGAGCACTATCAAAGCTTTTGCCCTGGGGCTGCTGGCTCTCGGCATGCTGTCAATAACCGCAGCACCGCTGGCCGCCAACGCCGCCGCCTTTCAGGAAGGCATCAATTATGTGCCGGTCTCACCGGCCCAGCCTACCAGCGTCGGCCCCGGTCAGATCGAGGTCATCGAGTTCTTCTGGTACGGCTGCCCGCACTGCTTCGGAGTCGAGCCGTATCTGGAAGCCTGGTTGAAAAACAAGCCAGCCAACGTGGTATTCAAACGCATCCCTGCCGCCTGGCCGGGCGGCGAACACATGGACATCGACGCCAAGGCGTTTTATACCGCCCAATCACTCGGCATCGGCGAAAAAATCCATGAGCCGCTGTTCAATGCCATCCATCTGCAGAATCAGTTGAACCTCACCAGCAACCAGGACGCCTTGCAGAAGTTTTTTGCCCGCTATGGCGCCAGCAAGCAACAATTTGATGCCACCTGGAATTCTTTCGGAGTGCAGCTCAAGTTGAACCAGGCGCTACAGACATTGCAACGTTACGGCGTTCAGGGCGTACCCACATTCATCATCAACGGACAGTGGATGACCGGCGCCGGCTATCAGATGCCGTACCCAGAGATTGTGAAATGCCTGGAGTTCCTGGTGCAGCAACAAGAAGCCGCGCTTAAGAAATAGTCCCGGATTGCAGATGCGCAGACCGGGGCCTGATGGCCCCGGTCTTTTTTCCGATTGTTATGCCTCAGTCCTGCGTATAACCGGCCGGTACGTCGAACAGTGAGACTGGCTGGCTTCCAATATCGATGCTCTGCACCTCGGTGTGTGACTGGAAGATGGTGGTCAGGCCAGCGGTGCTTTTTTGCTGGCCGGACTGGGAATTCTGGCTCGAGTTCTTTGACATCAAACTGCCCAGCAGACTGCCCAATGACCCGGAATTATCCGAGCTTTGCTGGTCCTGCGATGCCGTCTGCTGGCCCTGGTTACAATTGGAGATACAGCCCGCTTCCCATTTCACATCCGTGACCACCGGGAAGCCCTTGATCTTGCTGAGCTTATCCATGAAAGATTTCATGTCTTTGTCTGTCAGTGGTCCATTTCCATTCACGGACATGTGCAGCTGTAGCAAGCCATATTGTTTAGCCATGTCCGAAGGCATCGGCCTATGCAGGAGCTGTGCGTAGGCCTGGTTGTAATCGGCCTGTTGCTTGCGGATCGCGGCGAAGCGCGCATCATCGGAGTTCCACAGCTCGGTGGTCATCAGGCTGCGTGACTGTTCGTGGGTCTTGGCGTTTTCGGTCTCCAGGTCCCAAGTCACCAGATATTCGTGGGTCTGAAAACCGTTGAAGGTCTGGCGCTTGCCGGTGTCCTGCACCTTAAACTCGTTTTTCACCACGCGCGTGTCATTTTCCTTCTGCTCACCGGAACTTTTCGACGAAGGCGAGGGTTCGGTCTGCTGTGAAGGTTGGGGAGGTGCGTAGATGGGTCCCTGTTCGTAGGTTTTGTTGTCGGTATTCAGTATGAATTTCCGGTTCTCATCGACCCGGTAGATGGTGACCGCATTGCTGCCGTTGTCACCGTGTTTCCATTTTTGCAGGGTCCCGAGTATCGCGCCGGTAAACTGCGTGTTCGATTCGCTGCGTTTGTTGTGTCCCTGCAAATAACTGGTGTCGGTGATATTGCTGGCCCCCATGCCGGCGATGCCGCCGAAATGGGTCAGGCTTTGGATCTTTACATCCGCCCGAACGCTGGTAAACGCCAGCCCCAGGATAAATCCCAATACAACAGTCAACGTAAACTTGCGATTCACGTTTGTCATAACTACCCCCGGTTTGGAGTTCGATTTAAGGAAAGGTAGTTTATAGGCCCAGAAGCGGCACTTGCCAACAGGGGGCTAGGTAAACCCCGGCGGTTCCATTACACTTCACCCCCCTCGAGGATCGATCCCAGCTACCCCATGCCCCCTTTTGACGTCATCCCGCACCCGAGTTACCAGCAGGGCTCAGTACAGCAGCAGCAGCACCTGCATCTTATGCCGTGGGATTCGTTGTTTCGCACCGCGATCATAGTGGGACTCATGACGGCCTTCATCCTGAGTGTCCATTGGCGTGTGTTCCAGCCGCTGCTGCATGCTGCGCAAGAACACCAATGGACGCGCTTCATCGTGCATCCCAGCATCCTGTGGATGCTCATGGGTTTCTCGATGCTGTTGTTTCGCACACTCTTATGGTTCCGCTACCGCACTCCGCCCGTCGCGACTTTCATCGATGCCCCGACCCTGACCGTCATCATCCCCGCCTATAACGAAGGTCCGATGGTGTCCCAGTCCATCGATTCCGTAGCCGCTGCTCACTACCCGCATGCACGGCTGGAAATCTTCGTGGTGGACGATGGCAGCCGCGACGATACCTGGGAACATATCGAAGCTGCCGCCAAACGTTATCCGGACTTGGTCACCACACTGCGTTTCCCCAAAAACCGCGGCAAACGCGCGGCCCTGGAAGCCGGCTTTCGCCATGCCCGCGGTGACGTCATCGTCACCATCGATTCGGACAGCGTCATCGAGCACGATACTTTACTGGCCATGGCCGGTCCGTTCCGTGATCCGAAGGTCGGCGCGGTCGCCGGACGGGTGGCGGTCTATAACCGCGGCCAGGGTTTGATCCCGCGCATGCTCAAGGTGCGCTACACCCTGAGTTTCGACTATATGCGGGCAGTGCAATCCACCTATGGCACGGTGTGCTGCTGTCCCGGCGCGCTTGCCGGTTACCGCGCCAGTGTGTTGCGTGGCGTGCTGGACCACTGGGTGAATCAGAAATTCATGGGCGTGGCCTGCACCTACGGCGAGGACCGCTCCATGACCAATTACATCCTGGCCCAGGGCTATGACACCGTGTACCAGCGCGCCGCCGTGGTACACACCATCGTCCCCCTTACCTATGCGCGCCTCTGCAAGATGTTCCTGCGCTGGGACCGGAGCTATGTGCGCGAGGAAATCCGTTTCGCGCGCATCGTTTGGAAACGACCGCCGGTGGCGCGTGCCATCGCCGTCGCCGATACCATCGTCAGCAATCTGCGCTATCCCATAGGCTTGGCGGCGATGGGTTTGCTGGTAGCCATTATCATCTGGCACCCCGCCACCCTGGTGCGCTTTCTGTGCGTCATCGGCATCATGGCCGCATTCAACATGCTCTACTATCTGCGCAGCGAACGCTCCTGGGATTTCGTCTACGGCATCTTCTATTCCTATTATTCGGCGTTCGCGCTGTTCTGGATCTTTCCCTACGCGGTGCTCACGGTGCGCGCCAAATCCTGGCTGACCCGCTAGCCTAATCTTGGTTCAAATCGCCTTTACCACTTCAGAACTTCAGTGGCGGCTGACCGGCTTTCTGCAGCGCGGTGTTCATCTGTGGCAGGTCCACTAACTGCAGCTGGCGCCATTTCTGCATCACCGGTTCCAAGGCCTTGCTCTGCAGCTTGAAGCCGGTGTGCGCATCCACAGTAGGCGCCGCATCGGCACTCTCCACCGCCGACGCGATATCCGCCAGTGCGCCTGCTAAGTAGTTCAGGTTCTGCATATTGTCTGGCGGCACGCCCACGGAATTATCCGGATCCACAGGCACGCTGCCCTCGACCGCCGCCAGTTTCTGCATGAGCGCTGTGATCTGGTCGCCGAGTTGCGCGTTTACCTTGTCCTTCGCAGACTGCAGCTGGGTGATCAGGGCGGTGATGGTGTGGCTGGCTTCCGCCACCTGTACTCGCAGTGACTCGATCTGCTGTGCGAACTTGAGCTGGTGGTCCAGGCTGAAGCTGGTGATCTTCACACGTGGATCTTTCAGCACCGTGAGCGTCTGATCGTAGGATTTGCCGTTCACCGACAACCGCAGCTTGTATTTGGCGGGCACAACCCACAGGCCGTCGGCCGGTTCGTTTTCACGCTGCAGTGCCTGGGGAAGTTCGAAGCGTAGATCCCAGACGAAGCGATGGACGCCCACATCGGCTGACAGCGGCGTGGGTTTCTGGACCCACTCGGCTGTGGAGTTGATTTTGGACAGATCGATCTTCGGTTCCGGGGTGTCGCTACTGAAATGCCGCACTGGATTGCCCAGGTAGTCATAGATGTCCAGGGTCACCGGCGTATAGGCGGGTTTCGCCAGATAGTAATCGATGTAAGCACCGAGCGGCGGGTTGTCTGCGTGCGGCTCATCCACGGGCAGCGGCGTGCCGGTGAACCCGGATGGCAGCACCCGGTAGGCCGGCGCTGGTGCAAACAGGCCGGCGGACGCTTGCGCCATATCGCTGGTGAGCTGCCGCAAGGAGCTGATGTCGTCCATGATCCAGAAACCGCGTCCGTGGGTGGCGATCACCAAGTCAGCATCATGCACGTCGATGTCGCGCACTGAAGTCACCGGCAAATTCTGCTGCAGGCTCTGCCAGTCAGCACCATCGTTGAAGGACACATACATGCCCATTTCGGTGCCTGCATACAGTAGTCCGGGCTTCACCGGATCTTCGCGCACCACGTTGACGAAGCTGCCGTCGGGAATGCCGTTGACGATCAGCTTCCAGGTTTTGCCGTTATCGTGGGTGACATAGATATAAGGTTTGTAATTGTCCAAACGATGCCGGTCCACGGCCAGATAGGCGGTGTTGATGCTGAAGTGGCCAGCCTCGATGCATGTCAGCTTCGACCAGGGCGTGAGTTGCGGCGGGGTGGCCTTCACCCAATGCTGGCCGCTGTCGTTGGTCACCCACAGCAACCCGTCGTCGGTACCGACCCAGATGAAATCCTGCTGGCGCGGCGAGGGCGCTATGCTGTAAATCACGCCGCGGCGTGGGGTCTTGACGGCAGAATCGACGGCGGTGATGGGGTCCAGGTTGGGTGGTATCCCGGGCGCCGGGTTCGACAAATCCGGACTAATGAGGCTCCAGTGCTGGCCGCCATCCGTGGTACGGAACAGTTTCTGGTTGCCGTAATACAGCGCCTTGGGATCCGCCGGCGAGAACACCAGCGGCATGGTCCAGACCCGGCGGTACTGCCCGGGATAGGCGAGCGTGGGCCCCACGCTCTGGGTCTGTTCGGTGCCGGTATCGAGCCGGTCGACACCACCGTCGTAGCCGGTGCCGTAAATATAATTCGGGTTCCTGGGATCCACCGCGATGTAGCCGCTCTCGCCGCCGGCGGTGATTTCTTTGAATTGCATCATGCCGATGCCATCACCGCTGTTGGTGCGGCTCGGCAGAGCCAGCGCGCCCGAGTCCTGCTGCGAGCCGTACACCCAGTAAGGAAACTGGTTATCGGTAGTCACGTGGTAGATCTGGGCGACCGGCTGGTTGTACCAACTCGACCAGGTCCGGCCACCGTTGAGGGTGATGATCACACCCTGGTCGGAACCCACGATCATGTGGGCGCTGTTGTCCGGATCGAACCACAGGCTGTGATAGTCATCGCCGGTGGGATCACCCTTGAAAGGCAGGAAGGTCTTACCGCCGTCGGTGGATTTCAAAATGATGGTGTCGCATACGTACACGATCTCGGAGTTCTTGGGATCCACACTGATACCGCTGAAATACCAGCCGCGCTCCCAGATGCGCTTGTCATCCGATACCTGCGTCCAGTTGACACCACCATCGACGGATTTGTACAACCCGCCCTTGGTGGCATCCACCAGCGCATACACGATCTGCGGATTGCTGGGGGAGACCGCCACGCTGATGCGGCCCATGCCCTTGTCCGGGAATCCGCGGCCCCTGATCTGGACCCAGTGGTCGCCGGCGTCATGGGTCACATACAGGCCGCTGCCGGGACCATTGGAAGGTGGATAGACATTCCAGGGTGGGCGGCGCGTCTGCCAGAGCGCTGCGAAGATAGTCTGATCGGTGCCGCCGAAAGCCAGGCTGATGGCGCCGGTATCGTCGTCCTTGAACAGGATTTTCTTCCAGGACTTACCACCGTCGCTGCTCTTGAACACACCACGTTCGGCATTGGCCGCATAGGCGTGGCCGAGAGCCGCCACATACACAATATTGGAATCCTTGTGGTCCACCAGCACTGTGCCGATCTGTTGTGTGTCTGACAAGCCGATGTGCGACCAGCTCTGGCCGCTATCGGTGGATTTATACATGCCATTGCCATAGCCGATGTCAGAACGCATGTCGGCTTCGCCGGACCCTACGTAGATCACTTTCGGATCGGAAGTGGAAACGGCAATCGCGCCGATGGAGCCCACGGGTTGCTGGTCGAAGATCGGCGTCCAGGTGCGGCCAGCGTCATGGGTCTCCCACACGCCGCCGTCCACGGAACCGAAATAGAAATGATTGGGTTCACCGGGTACACCCGCCACCGCCAGTACCCGTCCGGAGCGGAACGGGCCGAGCATGCGCCAATGCAGATTCGAATACATGGAAGGACTGATCGGGGCTGCCTGCAGGGGGGCAGAAAGGCAGCCGAAGCACACGAGGGACAAAAGCAACCAGGCACGCAGGCTCATTGGAAATCTCCGGATTATTGGGTGATGCGGACTTGGGACCATTAAGCTGGGGCATAAGTTTTACACGTTTAGCGCCGAGTTGCGCGCTGGCGAATCTTTCGCCAGCTACCTGCGCCCTTGACACCTCTACTATATATTCGAGAATATTGGAAATATGGAAACAAAAACCGCCCGCCAGGTGCTCGCCGGACTGGCCCACGACAGCCGCCTGGCGATCTTCCGTCTGCTGGTGCCTGCCGGCCCCGAGGGTCTGCCGGCCGGCACACTGGGTGAACAGCTGGGCCTGGCCCCGGCGACGCTCTCATTCCATCTCAAGGAATTGCGGCATGCGGGTCTCGTAAGCCCACAGCGTGACGGCCGCACCATCAACTACGCAGCGGACTATGCCTCTATGAACGCGTTGATTGCTTACCTGACGGAAAACTGCTGCCAGGGCGCGGCCTGTTTGCCTGCGGTCACGGCTGCAAGTAAACCAGCGGCACCAGTCGCCCGTGTCTCACGCAAACCTGCAGCCCACCGGGCAATTAAACATGGCTGACAAACCCTATAACGTCCTGTTCCTGTGCACTGGGAACTCAGCACGTTCAGTCCTGGCGGAAGCCTTCCTGAACAACACCGCCGAGAATCGCGGACGCTTCAAGGCGTATAGCGCCGGCAGTCATCCGAAAGGCCAAGTGCATCCGATGGCGCTGGAACTGCTGCAAAAGAGCCGCATTCCAATTGCCGGTCTGTACAGTAAGAGCTGGGATGAATTCGCTGCACCCGGCGCACCCCAGATGGACTTTGTGTTCACCGTCTGTGATCAAGCCGCCAAGGAGCCTTGCCCTTATTGGCCGGGCCAGCCCATGACCGCCCATTGGGGCGTGCCGGACCCAGCCGCAGTTAAAGGCACCAAGGAGCAGCAGCGCCGCGCTTTCCGGGATGCGTTGATGGTACTCAGCCGGCGTATCGAACTGTTCGCCTGCCTGTCGTTGGATAAACTCGACAAGCTCAGCCTTGAGAAGCATTTGAAAAATATTGGTAAAAAATAAACATGGGTGAAAAAATTTTCACCGAAGTACTAGGTACGGCATTTCTGCTCGCTGTGGTGGTCGGCTCCGGCATTATGGGTGAGCGCCTGGCCGGCGGTAACCAGGCGCTGATACTTCTGGTGAACTCCACCGCCACCGGCGCCGGACTGCTGGCGCTGATCGCCGCTCTCGCTCCGATCTCAGGTGCGCATTTCAATCCGCTGGTGAGTCTTTTGATGTGCGTGCGCGGCGATTTGTCCTGGAAGGCACTGCCAGGTTATGTGGTCGCACAATTTGCCGGCGCCATCCTCGGCGTGTTTGCCACCCATGCCATGTTCGGCATACCGATCCTGGAAGTGGCCAGTAAACCACGCCCTGGGTTGGCGCTTGCCTGGTCGGAACTGATCGCCACCTTCGGGCTGCTGCTGGTGATCCATCACACCTCCAGCAAACGCCCGGACGCAGTGCCGGCCGTGGTGGGTTGCTACATCGCGGCGGCTTACTGGTTCACCTCCTCAACTTCGTTTGCCAATCCAGCGGTGGCACTGGCGCGCACTTTCACCGACAGCTTTACCGGCATCAACCCGGCCAACTTGCCGGCGTTTGTGGCCGCCGAGTGCGTCGGTGCTCTACTGTTTCTGGTTTATCTGTGGCGTACAACGGCGCACGTGCCGGGTTGAATCCGATTCGAATTGTTGAGGCAAGAATCTCGGATTTAATGTGTGCTGGAAGCCGCTGCTTCCTGCAACAGCGGTTTCTGCGCCGTTTCTTCACCCAGCCACGCAGACAGCACAGCACCGGCGATGCCGGTGGCCGCGAATACCAACATCAGCCAGGCCTCACCGAGGCGTTCCTGTGCCAGTGGCAATAAAAATACCGCTATCAATGCACCCACCCGGGACACGGCGGTGGCCAGACCGTGGGCCGAAGCGCGTAATTCCGTGGGATAGAGTTCCACCGGAAATATCCAGCAGGTGTTAGCTGGGCCGTAACTGATGGCTACCTGCCACAACAAGAGCCCCACCACCAGCGCTGCCAACGGCGGTGGACCGTGCAAGGCGAACACCCACACCAGCAGCAAGCCGATCACCGAGCCCACGAAACCCCAGATCTGCGTGCGCAACCGGCCGACGCGTTCGATGCTAACGGCCAGCAACGCGGTGCCGATGATCGCCACCACATCCAGCAGTGTGTTGCCGATCACCGACTGCACATTGCCGTGCAATCCCAGCCCTAACAACAGCAATGGTGCGTAGATGCCGAAGCTGTAACCCATGATGTCGAACAGAAACCAGGGCAGGGTAACGAACAGCGTGCGTCTTATATAAGCCGGCGAGAATAATTCCAGCCAGGTGGCGAGGGGTGTTTGCTGGTGTTGCTGCTCCGCTGCGATCAAGTCACGGCGTTCGTTGTCACCGAGCGCTGGCACCAGTTGTGCGAGCACTGCCACCGCTTCTTTAATGCGGCCGCGGCGCAGATACCAGCGCGGCGATTCCGGCAGATTGTTCCGCAGCCACAGGATGCCGAGTGCTGGGATGGCGCCCGAGGCCAGCATGTAGCGCCAGGCATGTTCACCCAGCGGCAGCAACGCCAAGCCCACGGCACTCGAGACCGCGGCACCGCCCATCCACAGAGCGAACACCCACACGGTGATACGGCCGCGGCGCGCGCGTGGCAGGAATTCGATGAGATAGGTAGCCGACAAGGGGTAATCAGCGCCCACGCCCAAGCCCAGCACGAAACGCAGCGCGACCAGTGAGGTGAGATCCCAGGCGAATCCCGAGGCCAGCGCCGCGATCAGGAAGGTGGCCATGTCCAGTAGATAGATCGCCTTGCGGCCGAAGCGGTCCGCCAGCGGCCCACCCAACAGGCTGCCGGTAAAAGCGCCGGCCAGCGCCGCACCGCCCAGCAACCCGGTCTGCAATGGGCCCAGATGCCATTGCGGCTTTAGCAGGATCAGTGCGATGGCGATGATGGAGATGTCGTAGCCGTCGAGAAAGATTCCCAGCCCCGCGGCCCAGGCGGAACGCCGGTGCACCTTTCCGATCGAGGCTTCATCCAGATGGTTGGCGACGGTTGGCATAAAATTCTTCAGTTTTTTGGCATACAAACCTGAAAACACTATATCCCGGTTATCACGCAATAAGCCGCGACTCTCCCTGCCGCAGGACCCAGAATTCGCTTTCCCGCACCTCCTGTTCGGCCAACGAGTGCGCGAGCGCACTCAAGGGATCGTCGAGGCTATCGTCCGCCAACTCAAATGTACCCCAGTGAATCGCCAGCGACTGGCGGATGCAGAGTTCGCGATGCAGGCGCACCGCTTCCTCGGGACTTACATGCTGGCCGCGCATGAACCAGCGCGGCTCGTAAGCGCCGATGGGCAATGCAGCAAAGTTTGGCGGACCCAAACGTGCGGCGATCTCGGCGAGATGCGGCGTGTAGCCGGTATCCCCGGAAAAATAAAAGCTGAATCCGGGTGCGCGCACCAGCCAGCCGCACCACAGGGTGCGGTTGCGGTCGAATAGCGTGCGTGCGCTCCAGTGCTGTGCCGGCACGCAATGGATCTCCAGTTCCCGATACTCGCGCCGGTCCCACCAGTCCAGTTCCTGTACGCTCGAGACGCCGTGAGCCCTGAACCAGGGCGCGAGACCTAGCGGGACGAAAAATCGGATGGCTGGATTGGCCCGTAGCAGTTGCCTAACAGTCTTCACATCCAGATGATCGTAATGACTGTGAGATACCAACATCACGTCGACTTTCGGCAGTTGGTGTGCGCTCGCCGGCGCCGCCACTTTCCGCACCGGACCTAAAAATGGAAGCGGTGAGGCGCGATGATTCAGATGCGGGTCGGTGATAATGTGCAGGCCGTTCACGCGCACCAACACGGTGGCATGACCGAGCCACCACACGGCGGGTTGTGACGCAGCCGACGCACCCAACATAAAATCCGGAGGTACCCGCCAGCGCTGGGCGAAGGCGTCATAGCCTTCCGCGGGCGGTCTCGGCAGACCGGCGGCGCGGCGCTCTCGCCGCCAGCGCCGCAGATCGCCGCCGATGCGCACATCCGCATCCAGATTGCGGAAGCCGGTGAGCGTGTGATGCGGCTTGCGGCTGTCGTAATACGGGTTTGGCTTTGCCACGGAAGCTTGGCGTCACCTGCCGCCAGTGGATGACGCGCTACTCACAGTCAGATAACCAATACCCGCCTGCTGCATCCTGGCGTTGAACTCCGCGATGTCTTTGTCACGCAACGTCTTCCAGCGAGCCAGCGCCGCATCCAGGTTCGCGCGCAGTACCCCATACATGGCCTGTTGCTGGGCGGTAGGCGCGCCGTCAGCGCTATCCACCAGCACCTCTAGATACGCCAGCTGGCTGTTGAGCTGCGTGGGATAGTTGAGTTGCGACTCCTCGGCGTGCGCGCGGTATTGGTAGAAGTTTTCCAGCGAGTCCACAAGTTTTGCATCCAGTTCGTTTGCAGCACTGATGACGCCTAGGGCATCGGTGCGACCGGCGAGACGATGCTGCAGGTTATCGAGCTGTTCCCGGACTCCGCGGATGGCGTTGGCCGCCGCGTGATCCTCAGCCAAGGCCTGGTCGAGCTTCATCATCAGATCGAACTGCTGCCGCAGTGCCTCCGCCGTGACCTGCACGCGCGGATCGGTAATAACCGTCAGTGGTTGTGAAAAATTTTTGTCACCGATCTTTAGCGTCACCGTGTAGGTGCCCGGCAGCACCATGGGCGACACCGGACTGCCGGAGTCGTAATAGGCGCCCGGGATATCGGACGGCGCCATGTACCTCAGGTCCCACGCTAGCCGGTGCAGACCGGGGCTGGTTTCCAGCGGTTCGGGCTGCTCGTGTTTTTCGGTGGGGAATTCCAACGGATGATCGTTCTCCACCGGTTTCGGTGTGCTCGAGAACGTCCGGATGACTTTGCCGGTGGCATCGCTGATTTCGACCAACACCTCGGTTTTCGTATTCGTTGCCAGTGAGTAATACAGGGTGGCGCCAGCGGGCGGGTTCTCGCCGACGGATTCGTACGGCAGACTGCCGTCATCCACAGAATGCAGGCGCACGGCGGTGCGCGTGGCATACAGATGATCCGAGTCCGGGTTGACGCCGGCAGCGATCTCGCGCAGCGGCAGGATGTCGTCCAGTATCCAGAAGCCGCGACCGTGGGTGGCGACCACCAGATCGCCGTCCTTCACCACCAGATCCCGCATCGAGGTCACCGGCAGATTCAGCTGCAGCGAGCGCCAGTTCCTGCCGCCGTCGAACGACACGTACACGCCGGTCTCGGTGCCGGCGTATAACAGTCCCTTCTGCACCGGGTCTTCACGCACTGCGCGCACGAATGCCGGCGCGCTGATGCCCTGGTCGGCGCGCATCCAGCTGCGGCCGTAATCATGGGTCACGAAGATATAGGGCTGGAAATCATCCAGCTTGTGGGCATCCACCGCGACATAGGCAGTGCCGGCATCGAAATGCGAAGCTTCGATGAGGCTCACCTTGGCCCAGGCCGGCATACCTTTAGGGGTGACGTTCTGCCAGTGCTTGCCGCCGTCGCGGGTCAGCTGGATCAGGCCGTCGTCGGTGCCCACCCAGATCTGTCCGGCCGCCAGCGGCGAAGGCGCAATGCTGTAGATGAGGTCGTAGTATTCAGCGCTGGCATCGTCGAGAGTCACCGGTCCGCCCGAGACGCCCTGCTTGCTGTTGTCGTCACGCGTGAGATCGGGGCTGATGGCAGTCCAGCTCATGCCGGCATCGTCGGAACGCAGCAGGTATTGGGAACCGAAGTACATGACTTTCGGATCTTGTGGCGAGAACACCTGGGGCATGGTCCAGGTGAAGCGGTATTGCATCTCGGCGGCGGGGTGGCCGTCGGCATCGAACGGCCAGGGTGAGACATCCTGGAACTGCCCGGTATGCCGGTTGTAGCGGGTGAGGATGCCGAAATACGAACCCGAATACACGGTCTCCGGATCGGTGGGGTCGGGCACCACGTAGCCGGACTCGTTGTCGCTCACTACATACCAGTCGTGCGCATCTATGGAACCGTAATCGCTGCGGCTCGCGATCGCCACGCTCTCGTTGTCCTGTTGCGCGCCGTACACGTAATACGGGAAGCGCTCATCCACGGCCACATGGTAGAACTGGGCGGTGGGTTGATTGAGTTGCGTGGACCAGGTGTCGCCGCCGTTGACGCTGATGCTGGCGCCGCCGTCGTTACCGATGATCATGCGCGTCGAATCGGCAAGATCGATCCACAGCCCGTGGTTATCGCCATGCGGCGCACGCAGCATATGAAAAGTAGCGCCGGCATCGATGGACTTGTAGAAACCGGTATTGGCTACGTACACCACGTTGGGGTTGCTGGGATCGGCGTACACCCGGCTGAAATACCACGGACGTTCCGTGAGGCGCGCATCGCTGCTTACACGTTCCCAGTTTTCGCCGCCATCATCCGAACGATACAGGCCGCCGTCCTTGGCATCGATCACGCTATACACCCGATCGTTGCCGGCAGCGGATACCCCGAGGCGTCCCCACACGCCCGCCGGCAGACCGTGACCCTCGAGCCGTTTCCAGGTCAGGCCCTCGTCCGTGGATTTGTACAGCCCGCTGCCCGGCCCGCCGCTTTCCAGATGCCAGGGACTGCGCTGCACCTGCCAGGTGGCGGCATATACGATGCGCGGGTTATCGGGACTGAAACTCAGGTCCACCGCGCCGGTGTGTTCATCCTGGTACAGCACTTTCTTCCAGGTCTGGCCGCCGTCGGTGGAACGGAACACGCCGCGCTCCGCGTTCGGCCCATAGGCATGGCCGACCGCCGCCACCAGCACGATGTCGGGATTGTTCGGGTCCACAATGATCTTGCCGATATGGCGTGTGTCTGTCAGACCGAGGTGTTGCCAGGTCTGGCCGGCATTAGTGGATTTATATACGCCGTCACCGAAAGAGATGTCCTCGCGCAGCGCGGACTCGCCGCTGCCCACATAGATCACATTGGGATCCGAGGGCGCGACCGCGATGGCGCCGATGGAAGCGATCGGCTGCTTGTCGAATATGGGCGTCCAGCTAGCGCCGGCATCTTCGGTCTTCCACACCCCGCCCACCACCGCACCGAAATAGAACACATCGGGTTGCTGTGCCACACCGGCCACCGCCAGCGTCCGGCCGCCCCGGGAAGGCCCGATGGAGCGCCACACCAGCCCGGCATACGGACCGGTTGCATCCGCGGCGGACACCGATGGCGCCAGTGCGGTGGCCGACAAGACCAACGTGGCAGACAGGATGGCAGCCCTGCGGGCGACACGATGCAGCATGCGAGACTCCTCAGAATAGGGACGGTCGGGAAGTGATCGATAGTGTATCGCGTCCACTGAATTCGGGGATGGTTACTGATATAGCCCATACCAGACAAGACCTTGCTGACTTGATCATTGGATTACATGCATACTGAATGAGTTGTGAGTTTATTTTAAATGTCACGCATCGAGAGATAACGGAGATATCCATGCAACGGCACTACGCACTTTTGTCCCTGCTGACGGCTTTCATCGTGGCGAGCTTCATATTCAGCGGGTTTATGCTGTTCAACACTGCCGGCCTGCCGGTGCAGGTCAATGTCGAGGATACGCACACGGCCGTAATCCAACCCATCGCCGGTATCCCATTGCCGGCTGGTATCCAGTCCGGCGACCGCATGGATCTTGCCGCCCAGCCGCTTCTGACACGCGAGGTCATCGGGGTCAATACCCTGTCTGCTTATCTGTCAGCCACGCTCCCATTGGGACACTCCTATGACTTTGTGATCCAACGGGGTGATACGCAGATCACGGTGCCGGTGCCCGCGGTAAAGTTGGGTGATGCAACCGGTATTCCAGTGGTCCAATGGATCAGTTTCTTGCAGTTATTAATTCTGACCCTGTTGTCGCTACTGATCGTGTGGCGCGGAAATGATCGTGCCGCTGCCGGCATGGCGCTGTGGACCATTGGCAATGTGATTGGCGGCGCGTTTATTTTTCCGCTGGATGGCCTGGCCGGCCTGGCCGCGGGAACCGGCGCGAATTTCGGCTTTTTGTTGGCACGCATCGGTTTTTATATCATGGCCGCCGCTATTGCACGTCCCATATTAAACCCCAGGTTGCGCAGGCTGTATCTGGTGATATTCATCCTGGTCCTGGTTGCGGGTTCGGCGCTGGTTTCCATCGGCGGCCCGATACTGTATGCGCTCACGGGCTGGGCCGGTGGCTTGCTGCCACGTGCGGGCCTTATCTGGTCCGCCAGTTATCTGGTGCCGATCCTGCTGTTGTTCACCGCCTATCAACATGCGGCTCCGGCGCGGCGGCTGCGCATGCGCTGGATGCTGTGGAGCAGCGTGATCTGGCTGGTTGGCATCGTGGTATCCAACACGCCGATCCTGAGTCTGCAATTTTCAGTGGCATTTACCGACGTCACCCAATTGCTGGGCGTCATGGGCTTTCTGTATGCGGTGCTGCGGCACCGGGTGGTGGACGTGTCGGTACTGCTGGACCGCACCCTGGTATACGGCGCGGTCACCGCGCTGGTGGTGGGCATACTCGCAGCGGTCAACGGCCTGGTACAGCACGCGGCCCTAGGCACCAGCGCCAGCCTGTTGCTGCAGGTGGCGGTGCCACTGTCACTGGGCATCGTGCTCACGCGCGTGCGCGCTTACATGGATAGGATCGTAGAACGTGTGTTCTTCAGGACCAAGTACCTGGAGGAGAAGGCACTGCGGAGTTTTGCCAAGCACTGTGGTCACATACAACACATCCAAAGCCTGTTGGACAATGCGGTGACCGAGATCCAACGGCATACACGCAGCCCCTCGGTGGCGCTCTACGAACAGGCCGATGACGGCTACACCTGTGTGCGCCAGACACAAACGCAGGCGTTCCCGCAGCATGTGCATACGGATGACGCTGCCATGGTGGCCGCGCGCGCGGAACAGAAGGCGGTGGATCTATCCGACTTCAACAGCAAGTTGGGTGCAGATGGCTGTGTGTTTCCCATGACCGTCCTGGGTGTGGTGCGCGGCGTGCTGGTGTGCGCCAACCGGCCGGGTGAACACTTTGCCTCCGATGAGAAAGAGCTCATCAGCCAGGTCGCCAGTAACGTTGGCGCCGCCTGGCGCATCCTGCGTGCCCGGGATAACGAAGCCTTCGTGCGCACCGTGGCCAGTGGCCAACTGGATATCGAGAGCGCCAAAGCGCGGGCGCAGTCACTCCAGACCGCGTGGGTGGGCACGTGATCTTGCGCGCGTGAGAATCGGCAAACGTGAATTAATAAATATTTTCGGGTTCGAAAACTGACCCTAACTTAAACTTTGCTCAATGCTTGAGTGACTCAGATTCCGCGGCCAAAGCGGACTGCAGAATTAACGGGAGATGACCATGCGTCGTCAGTACACGCTCTTGTCCTTGCTTACCGCGCTGGTGGTGGCGGCAGCCGTTTACGGCGGCTACATGAACTTCAGACCTGCGGCACTGCCCATCGAGATCAACATACGGAATATACACACAGCCGTGATCGAGCCGATCGATGGCATCCCGTTGCCGGCGGGCATCCAGGCGGGTGACCGCATTGATCTCGCGGTCCAACCTCGAGCGACCCGTATCGCCATCACCATCAACTCCATTGCCAGTGTCCTGCAGGGAAACCTCCCGCCTGGAAAAACTTATGACTTCGTAATCCAACGGGGCGATGCGGTTGTCACGCTCCCGATCACCACATTGTCAATGAACGCCGCGGCAGGTATGCGCTTCATCCAATCGGTCAACTTCGTTTTTCTGATGCTGGCAGCTACTATGGCATTGCTGACTCTGTGGCGTGGCCGCGACCGCGCGGCGGCCGGTATGGCGCTGTGGACCATTGCGATTGTGGTCGCGGCCGCCGATGTCTTCCCGCTCGATGGGGTGGCGGGACTTGCGGTGGTGGTCTCGGCGAACCTTATATATTTCTTCGCACGCGTGGGCTTCTACATCATGGCTGATGCAATCGCCCGGCCGATGCTGACAACCCGGGTACGCGCCTGGTATCTCGGCAGTTTTATCCTGATCCTGCTTGCTGGTGCGTTAATATTCAGCTTGGGTGGTAACATCCTGTATGTCACGCTGGGCTGGCCGGTGGGCTTCTTATCCTGGACCGGCATCCTCTGGAGTGCCAGTTATCTAATCCCGGTGATGCTGCTGTTCGCATCCTATCGCCATGCGCATGCGGAGCAGCGTTTGCGGTTGCGCTGGATGCTGTGGAGCAGTGTCGCCTGGCTGATCAGCATCGTAATCTCCAACACCCATTTCTTCGGGCAACAGCTCACGCTGCTGACCTTGGACAGCTTGAGTCTCCTGTCGATAGCTGGTTTCGTGTATGCGGTGCTGCGGCACCGGGTGGTGGACGTGTCAGTGCTGCTGGACCGCACACTGGTATACGGCGCGGTCACTGCGCTGGTAGTGGGCGTTCTCGCGGCAGTCAACAGCCTAGTGCAGCACGCGGCCCTGGGCACCAGTGCCAGCCTGCTGCTACAAGTGGTTGTACCACTGTCTCTGGGTATCGTGCTCACGCGCGTGCGCAGTTATATGGATCGCATCGTGGAGCGCGTGTTCTTCAGGAAAAGATATCTGGCTGACAGGGCACTGCGCCGCTTCGCACGGCTATGCAATCGCTTCGAACGGGCGGATGAACTGATGGGGACCGCCATCACCGATATCCGTCAGTACCTGGGTGCGCGCGGCGTGGCCATCTACGAACGCGGCGGCAAGACCTATGTCTGCGTTCGCCAGCAGGGTGAGGTGGTCTATCCGCAGCATGTGAAGATCGACGATACCGCCTTCGTGGCCGCACGCGCCGACCAGAACGACATCGATCTCACGGAATTTCACAGCGCCCTCGGCAGCGATGGTTATGCGTTCCCCATGGCCGCGCATGGCGAGCTGCAGGAAGTGCTGGTGTGCGCCAACCGCCCGGGCGAGCACTATGCGGTGGACGAACGCCAGTTATTGGCGCACGTGGCCCAACAGATGGGCATGGCCTTGTACGCGTTGCGCATGGGGGCCAAGGCCAAACTGGTGGAGGCGCTGGTGACAGCGCCGCTGGTCACACTGCCTGAGGTGCAGAGCCAGGCGCGAACGTTGCTGGGCGCCGATACGACAGCTTAAATGCCTGGTATTAAACAGTGCCGCGTTTGCGCACATGCCTGGATGCCACACGGCAGCTCCAGTATTTACGCGTACAATCTTCTGCATCAGTTCATATCAATGGAGTCCGCCATGCGCACCCTAATCACCCTCATGCTGATCAGCCTTGCGTTGCCTTGCTCTGCGCTGACCACGCCTCCAGCCGCTGTGGGCAATGCCGTTCCCGCGTATATCACCGCTGCCGTCAACGATCCGGCCCGAAAGGACGATGCAACCAACGACGCCCGCCGCCAGATTACCACCGTGATGGTGTTCGCCCGGGTCAGGCCCGGCGAGAAAGTGCTGGAGCTGATACCAGGAACAGGTTATTGGACGCGCGTGTTCAGCGGCATCGTCGGCACCAAGGGCCATGTGTACACCGTATGGCCGGACGAGACCATGAAGTTCGCCACCAAGAGCTATCCCGAATGGCAAAAACTGGTGACCACGCCGCAGTACGCTAATGTCAGCTTGCTACGGCAACCGGCCGCGCATTTGAGCGCGCCCGAATCGGTGGACCTGGTGTTCACTTCGCAGAACTATCACGACCTGCATGATCCCTTCATAGGACCGGTGGATATGCTAGCGTTCGACCAGCAGGTGTTCGCCGCGCTCAAGCCCGGTGGTCTGTTCGTGATCATCGACCATGTAGCGCCGGCCGGTTCCGGCACCAGCGACACTAATACCCTGCACCGCATCGATCCGGCGGTGGTGAAAAAAGAAGTGGAAGCCGCCGGCTTCGTGTTCGATGGTGAGAGCGATGCGCTGCGCAACCCGGCCGACCCGCACACAATCAGGATCTTCGACCCTTCGATCCGCGGCCACACCGACCAGTTCATCTACCGCTTCCGCAAGCCGGTGAAGTAACCGATCTGACGATCGGTTTGTCAATCGAGCGTGATTCCGCGGCTGGCCCGGCCGCGTGCCAACCACGGCACGCCGCGATAGGTATCGGCCACCAGCCAGACGCCGGCAGCGATGGCCCATGAGATTAGGAAAGCCGTGGTGGCGGTACGCCCGGTGTGCAGCCAGGGTCCCCAATAAATGACCGCGATGGTGCCCAGCATTGCGGCTTCGAGTGTGGCTGCCAGCCGCGGGAACATGCTCAATAGCAGTCCCAGGCAGGCAGCGAAGCTGCCGACGCCGCTTAGATAGGCCCAGCCAGCAGGGAAGGGCAACCACTGCAGCCACGGGGGAAGAATGCTGTTCCCGGTGTTCGCAGCATCGGCCATCACTTCCAGCCCGATCATGGGCAGCGCGACGATAAGCAGCAGGCGCGCCGCGCGGATGCCGTTGCTGCCCACGACGAATTTGAGGTGCGCCTTTTCCCAGGCTCCCGCATGCGCAGCGAACAGGCACCAGGCGCCCGCCGCGATAATGGCAATCTCGCCGAGACTTCCCCAGGCGTCAGTGTGTTGCGGCAAGCGTATCACCACCGGTACTTCCAGCAGCACAACCCACAGCAGCAGGTAGGGGAACAGGATGCGGCAAGCAAGTGTCAGCGTGGGTTTCAGCAACAAGCCGAGACCGGTAGCCAGTTCGATCGAGGCACACACGTAGGCGATGAAGGTCCGACCTGGCAGATGCTGCAGGGGTATGTGTTGCCAGCCCAGGGCAAAATCACCGTTGATGATGCCGGCGATGCCGAGCGCGATTAGGGTTGCCGCGAACAGCACACGGCTGGGCCGCATGGAGTTTGTCATGGTGGCCGCCTCACTAAACTGGAACCCGTCGCTCTAAACGCTAGTACACACCTGACCTTCAAGCAAGGCTTTCAGAAATATTTCATGCTGGATGCAAGACCTGCCACAAACTGCATGCTGGGGGCGGATGTAACCGAGAGCCGGCATTATTCTTGTGCTGCCGCTGGTACTGTTTACACTCGCACCTGCGTATATAGCCCAAACAGATGACCCGGGCGTTGCGCCCGGGTCATTCCATCCGTTGTTGACGGCCACAGTCAGCGGTTAACGGTCCTTGGCATAGGCGAGGCCGGCTTTGATTTCCTCTTGCGCGTCGTGGATAAGCTGCATGGCTTTCTCACGATGGCCGCCGTAATCATGGGTTGCCTTTTGCAAACTTTGCTCGGCAGCCTGCAGATTTTGCAGGGCCGCATGCATTTCCGGATGGCGCATCTCCCTGGCGTACACAACGCAACAAACCATCGCTCCTATTAGTATCCCGGCACTAAGACTCAGTATTTGCTTTTTCACGTTGATCACCTCGTTTGTGTTGATATAGAAACCATTCAACAGCATCAAGTAAACGCAACGTCTACGTGGACATTAAGATTATATTCTTTAACGACTGAATATCTTACTTAGACTGCCGCAAATGTTTCCTGAAAACTCCGGCGCCAGGCGGAACACGCCAGCAAGCGGGAGGAACCTAGCACCGGTAGCGTGTGGCCGGGCGTGGTGTTCCATAACCTCGCCAACGCCATGGGCATATTCTTTGTGTGAGACATCTACATACAGAGCGCAAGCTCATTAAACCAGTTTCGTGTTCGATGCTGAAAGCACAGTAAGAACACGACAGGTTCTGAAGTGCTAGGTAAAAAAAGAACTGAACTAACTTTCATCTTCTACGTCAAAGCTAATCGTAGGATGTAGCTCTGCCTGAGTCGCCTCCCGTTCCCATCAGCGCGCGTACCTGAGAATGAGACCCGTCTGCTGCAGTTGCTGACAGGTTGTCTGCGCCCGTAATCCAGCGAACGTAGAAAATTCCCGACATCCTGCATTACCCAAATCCACTGTTATGAGGAGAATCATCATGTATGAGTTCAAAATATATGACATCAACACTGCCCCGACCGAGTCACGCACCGAGCTCGAGAAGATCAAGTTGCAGCAAGGTGATATCCACAACATCTACGCGGTCATGGCCGAATCGCCGCTGTTGTTGAAAGGCCATGCGGCACTCCGAGAGCTATTCGAGAAGACCGGGCTCAGCAAGGAAGAACGCAAGATCGTTCTGCTGACCGCCAGCCGTGAGAACGGCAGCGCTTATAGCGTGGCCCTGCAAAGCGATGCCGCCGAGCGGGACGAAGTGCCGTCCGAGGTGATCGACGCCATCCGCGCCAACAAACCCCTGAAGGACAAAAAACTGGAGAAGTTGCGTTCCTTCACCGCCAAGGTTGTAAACAGTCGCGGCCACCTCGCTGAACGCGACATCAATGATTTCCTGGATGCGAGTTACACGCGTGCCAATATCCTGGAGATCGTGCTGGCGGTCGGCATGGTGACCCTGACCAATTACACCAACCTTATCGCCAGAACCCCGCTCGATAAACAGCTCGAAACCAAGCTATGGAAGAAGGCTGGCTGAGGCCCGGCTGCAAGACAACAACGGGGCGGCTCACCGCCCCGTTATTTATTTTTCATTGGGGGCTAGAACCACATCCGACGCATTGCCCCGCCCGGCAGGCGCGAAGCTATACTCAATGCACCGGGGATCGGGAGGGGTCGCCATGAAAATCATCTTCACATTGTTGCTGTGCGCCTGCATGACCGTAGCATTTGCAGATCAGGTGTACCGCTGGGTCGACAAAGACGGCCACGTGCATTATTCCCAGACGCCGTTGTCAGCACCGCTGGATTGTTGATAGTCACCTTCGAAAGCTTATAACCCAAGACTGCATCTGGAACTCCTTCGAGCCTGAGCCCGAAGTTGGCGCGCTGCACCGCTTTATCCTGAAGAGTGCCGTAGGAAAACAGCCTTTCGCTGTAGACATCGCCCATAGGGGAAAATCTTTTTCATATGGCGAGTGCCATCAATTATAGTATCCGTCCATGAGGTGAAGATTTTGAAACGACGCATGCGCCCGACCACTTCCGACCCGGATGAATTCAACTCCGACGAGTGGCTCAACACTCTGACCCATTTCCTGGGTTTCCTGCTGGCGGTGGGCGGCGTGCCGGTGCTCATCACCCTGGCGGCGCTCCTTGGCACTGACCGCCAGATCGTCACCTTCAGCATCTTCGGGGCGGCGCTGATCTTCACTTATATGAGTTCCACCATTTATCACTACGTGCAGCCGGGTGAGTTCAAGCGCTTCATGCGCCGCCTGGATCATCTCTCGATCTATCTCCTGATCGCCGGAACCTATACGCCCTTCGTGCTGGTGGGATTGCAGGGTGCCTGGGGCTGGAGCTTGTTCGGTATCCTCTGGGGTTTGGCGGCGGTGGGTATCGTGGCGAAACTCGGTTTTGGCCATCGCTTCGATATCGTTTCGACGGTGGCGTATGTAGCGATGGGCTGGATCGGACTGGTGGCCATCATGCCGCTGGTGCGCAACCTGCCCACGCCGTCATTGGTCTTGGTTTTGGCCGGCGGTGTGTCCTACACCATCGGCGCAGTGTTCTACGCCCTCGACAAGCTGCGCTTCAACCACGCCATCTGGCATCTGTTCTGCCTGGGCGGCAGCGTGCTGCAGTTCATCGCGGTGTTCTTCCTATTGGGACTCTGAACTTCCCGCGCCACGGGTACAACCGCCATAGTCACGCAAGTCACTGATAATTCATGCCTATTCCAGCAATATTCCTGTGTTTTCCGCCTTCCTATTCCTGGGTTTATCGACCACACTTTATCGCCGTCGCAAGATTTACAACGAGGTGAGGTACATGGCATTCCACGACAATCTGCGCACCCTGCGCCTGGCCCGCGGTCTGACCCAGCCGGCCCTGGCCGAGAAAGCTGACATCGAACAATCGTATTTATCCAAATTGGAGAACGGCCGCTCGCGGCCCTCGGACGAGGTACTCACGCGCCTGGCGCAGGCGCTGGAGACTGCGCCCGAAACCCTGCTCAGTAACGGCGATGAGCATGACCGGCAACGTGCCTGGCTCTGGCGTGCGGTCATGACCGCAGTCATCATCGTGGTGTTGCTCGTAGGTTTCATCGTCGGCCGCGCCACCGCCATCTACCCGATGAGTGCCAAACAATTGCTAGCCGGGAAAATGCCGACGCAGGATCTCGCCCAGCAATTCCTGCACATGGCGCCGGCCGGTATCCATGTGATCGATATCAGCCGCAGCGGCAATGGAAACAAAACTAATATATCGGGGAAAACTTCGAGCGCCGTATTGGTGAGCGACTATATGGATGCCATCCGCAAAAGATATGGCGGCGATTTTCAGGAAGTAATGATCAGCCCGGCTGCACCTGACGGCTCCAGCCACTTCTCGATTCTTTACATCACGCAATGGTAGCGATTGAATCTGCAACTAAAATAATAGCGGCGTTACTCTAATTCGAATCTTTGAGTTCGATTTTGATCACCGCCACCGAATCCGTCATGCCCTTGACCTCAAGATAATAGACGTTGAAGGAACCCTTGGAAATGGTGACTTCGGGATCTTGCATGGCGGCGATGGTCACGACGCTGTCATCGGTCTGTTGCCAGGTTTGACCATTTTCAAGCTTGAATACCGTATCACCATACCAGCCAGTGAACTTTCCCTGGATGCGGCTGGAGGTGACGGTGCTGCCATCCACTTTATGTTGCTTGGATGTGGCGGCAGCAGGCGTTGATGCAGCCGCAGTGGGTACCGCTGCTGGCGCCATGGCCGCGGATTGTCCACAGTCTTTCGCGTGCTGGCTTTGGTAATTGGCGAACCAGGCGCTGAGCGCCTTGACCTGGGCATCCGAGAGCTTGTCCAGTCCGGTGGCGCGGTAATCATCCACTGACATTACTTTCAACAGATCGGATTGCGTAGTGTCGGCGGCGCCGGCTGCAATCCAGGGTGTTGCCAACAGCACAGCAACGACCAGAGAACGGAGAACGGATTTCATAGCGGCACCTCAAGAAAACGATCGGGAGTTACGAGCATCGGCCGGCGAATTGTAGCGCGATTGATGTGCACACGCTCCGTCACAAGTTCCTGATATCTCGAGGCCCCGATACAACTATGCATCAATTATTGGGCGGCGTTTTCGTGTAACCGTCGCTCAGCGTGTTCAGAAATGCGATCACCTCACGGATTTCCGCCTTGCTGAGTGCCGGTGGTTGACCCGGATGACGGTCGAAAGGCGCATCCACGATGTCCACGTTGCCGCGGTAAGGCGCCGGGATATCGTTATATTTGATGACCTTGCCGGCGGAGTCCCGTGGATAAAAGCGCGCCGGCTGCAGATCCCGGTTGACGTACCAGTCCATCACCTGCGTTAGCGAATGGAACACCCCGTTGTGGAAAAACACCTCGCGGGTCGCCGCGTTGCGCAAGCTGGGAGTCAGGAACATGCCGCAGTACTGCGTCTCGCTGCGCGCGTCGGTGCGCATGGGGCCACAGATGCCGAGATCATAGTAGTTGGGGTTGCGGTTGGCGGGTATCGCCGAATTACGCGGCACCCCCAGGGCTTCGTACTGAAAGTCGGTGAACAGCGGCGGCAGTCCGTCGCGGGTCGGCTGGTCGAGATGGCAGGCGGCGCAATTGCCTTTGTTGGGATCGTTGAATAGCTGATAGCCTCGGAGTTCGGTGGAGGTTAAGCGCGCCTTGCCGGCCAGCCAGGCATCGTACTTGCTGGTGAACGGATGGAAGCTCGGATCTTCGATTTCGAAGCGCGCGATTGCAAACATGGCTTCCGACACCACCAGTTGCGGGTGTTCGAAGATATCGGTGCCGAATAGCCGGCGGAAATCACCGGCGTAAGGGGCTCGTTCGAGTTTCCCGGCCACCGTGTCCGGTGAGCCCGCGTCCATCTCAAAGGCGTCGAACATGGGGCCGTTCACCTGTTGTTGCAGGGTATTCACACGCCCGTCCCAGAACAGGCCACCCTGCGGCACCAGGTTGGCGGCGGCGGCCAGCGGCTCCTGCGCGCTTTTAAGGACGCGTTCATGGCCCGTAGCTTTCTGTGCCTGCTGCTGCAAGCTCGCTACCGTGTCGTTATCGCCGGACACGTCTGGGCCGATGCTGAAGGGCGGCTGGCGGTAGAGGTAACGCAGTGACGGTACGGCACGAAATCCTGCGCTGTGCACATCCGGTCCGCCGAGAACCACCGAAACCTTGCCCGGCGGACCGTAAGCGTGGGCGGGGCTGTGGCAACTGGCGCAGGACATGCGCCCGGATCCTGACAGGCGCGGATCGTAAAACAGCTGCTTTCCCAACTGGGCCATGGCTGAGAGTGACTGGATCGGTGGATAGATAAGCTGCACCGGGTGTGGATTCCAGCCGGTGGTCTGCTCCCGCGCATCGGCGGTACGCAGCAGCAGCACCGTACCCGCGACTAATATTCCAGCCGACACTAAGCGGTGCATGTGAGCATTCATGCGAACACGATAACCTTATGTTTTGCTTTGCGGTTAATCGCGATAATTGAGATCCGCCACGCGGCCATCAAATGGGGTACGCACCCCCTTCCCGGGGGTGCGTACCGAAACGGCTTGGGTCAACCTTGACCGCTGTGGAGTCTAATCCCAAGCACGGACCGAACCGAGCTACATCTCGCGGATCCAGTATTCAGTGCCGATGATGTTGTTCATCTACCGGAGTACCGGTTTGCGGGTAGAGAAACAGCGGCTGGTCATCCGGATTCCGGAAATTAAACATATCCGTGATGCTGCCCGTCGAGGCATCGAACGACCCGCCACCGAGACGTTGCCCGCCCAGCCAGTTGTCTTCAATGAAGCGCACCACCGAGGCCTGTGAAATGGCGGTGTGACTCACGTAGTTCTGCTTGGCGTAAGGTGAAATCACCAGGAACGGAAGCCGAGTGCCGGGACCGCAGCGGCCGTTCACCGGCTGGCCACTCAATCCTTTCGGAGGCGTGCCGCTTCCGCATTTACCAGAACCGTTCAACTGATCCGCGGTTGGATCGAACGACGGGCTGGTGGTAGTTGCAAAAGCGTGGTCATACCAGCCATCCGAATCGTCCCAAGTGACGATCACGGCCGTATCCTTCCATTCGGGCTGTTTTTCCAGGAAGTTGACCACCTTGACGACGAAGGTCTGTTCGTCAAGCGGATCGGAGTAACCGGCATGACCGTCCTGATAGGCTGGCGCCTTCAGGTAAGACACGGCCGGGAAATTGCCGGCGTTGACGGCGGCGAAGAAGTCATGGATATCGTACTCGTGATTGGCCGGATCAGGCGTGGTGCTGCTCGGCTCATCGGTATAACCGATGGCAGCAACCGAACTGGGTAGTAGATGGTTTGGATTGGCCGTGGAAGCGTAGTACTGGAACCAGTTATGGTGAGGAATATAGTCTGCGGTCGCCGCGTTGATCACGAACGAGTAGGTGCTGCGAGCACAACCGCTGGTGTTATTGGGGTTGGTGGCCGAGAGGTCAAAGCCTCCCATGAATCCGCCCCAACTGATGTTCTTCGCGTTGAGCAGATCACCAATGTTCTTGCCCGTGAGCACGGCCTGATTGGTGGAGCTGGAGCAGACATCGTAGCCCGGGTCCACATCGCCGATCATCGTCAAGCTACCATCGCTATTTGAGACGTAATAGGAGCTTTTTGAGCTGGCCACCAGTTGCAGGCCGTTCGTCTGCCCCGAGATCACTTCCACTGCTCCCGGTGACGATGGCCCGTAAGTATCGGTGTAGGCGTTATCGCTCATGGCGAAACGCTGCGCGTAGTTCCACAGGGCGGTGGCGGTGTTGCCATCGTAATAACCCATGACCTGGCCCGTGGTCCCAAAGGCGCCGGCGCCACCGGAGGTGGCCGTGCCGGTGTATTTCGGGAACAAGTCCGCGGCACCGCCGTCGTAGGCTTGCTGTTCAGGGGTATAGGCATGATTCTGGTCGGCGGTGGCCGCTTGGGTGCGATCCAGACGGAACGGATCGCTGGCACCCGCACCGTTTGCCGGGTTGGTGTCGTTCGGGTTATTGGTCAACAGGTTGGAGGTCACCAGATTGTTGACCGTCGGTGTGTCGTGTGCCGCCTCAAATCGCGGCTCACCAACCGGGTTGCGCGCCTTGGGATAGGTGGCGAAATAGTGATCGAACGAGACGTTTTCCTGGAAAATGACCACGATATGTTTGATGGGTGTGGCAGTCGGATAGGCTGCTGCCGAATCATTGCCACCACCATTCGCCACTGCCATATTGGTGGCGATCACCATTGCGGCCGAAAGCACCAGCGTGATGCCACGCTTCAAATAATGTCGCGTTTGCATAGTTGATCTCCTTATAGAATTGTTGAGGATCAATCACCCAAATACATTGGGTTTTCACTCAAATGCCGTGGTGATACTGGATCTAGCAGGTGACGCCGAAATTGCGTTTGCGTGAATTTTTTCTGACGGCCGAAGCCCGTATGACAAGGCGTTCGGCCCAATGTAGATGACGCTTTAATTAAGCTTTAATATAGACTTCATAAACCTGATGCATTGGCACTAGAAACCAATGCCGTATCTGCGTCATGTGTCCGTAACAAAACCGTCTTAATCTCATTCATATGGATGCCACAGACCTTAAAAGGCCGGAGCTCTACATCAACCGCGAGTTGAGCGTGCTGGCGTTCAACCACCGGGTGCTGGATTTGGCCAAGGACACGTCCATCCCACTGCTGGAACGCCTGCGCTTCCTGTGCATCTCGAGCCTGAACCTGGATGAATTCTTCGAGATCCGTGTGGCCGGCCTGCAGCAGCGCCTGGAACTGGCATCCGCACCGATTTCACCGGATGACATGGTGGTGGGTGAAACCCTGCGCGCCATCCGCGAGCATGCCACCAACCTCATCAGCGAACAGTACAAGGTGCTTAACGACCTGATACTGCCGTCACTCGCCAATGAACGTATCTACATCGTGCGCCGCGACCGCTGGAGCAGCGCCCAGGAAACCTGGATCCGGCGCTACTTCAACGACGAACTGCTGGCGATCCTGAGCCCCCTGGGGCTGGACCCGGCGCACCCCTTCCCGCGCATTCTCAACAAGAGCTTGAACTTCATCGTGCCGCTGCAGGGCAAGGACGCGTTCGGACGTCACAGCGGCATGGCTATCGTGCAGGCGCCACGCTCCCTGCCGCGGGTGATCCAGGTGCCGGCCAGCGATGCGCGCAACAATGAATTCGTGCTGCTGTCTTCGGTCATTCATGCTTATGTGGATGAACTGTTCCCGGGCATGAAAGTGAACGGCTGCTATCAGTTCCGGGTGACGCGCAACAGCGATCTGTACGTGGACGAGGAAGAAGTGGTGGACATCCTGCGCGCCGTGCAGGGCGAACTGGCCTCGCGCCGTTATGGCGACGCGGTACGCCTGGAAGTCTCTGACGACTGCCCGAACGACACCATCATGTTCCTGCAGAAACAGTTCGAACTGGGCAACGACGATGTCTACGCGGTGCACGGTCCGGTGAACCTGAACCGGCTGGAACAGGTGTATGGCCTGGTGAATAACCGCCCGGAACTGAAATATCCGGCGTTCATGCCCCACATACCCAAGTCGGTCGCCAAGAGCACCGATCTGTTCGAGACCCTGCGTAACACCGACGTGCTGCTCAACCATCCCTACGATTCATTCATGCCGGTGCTGGATTTTGTGCGCCAGGCAGCTGCTGATCCGAAAGTGCTGGCCATCAAGCAGACCCTGTATCGCACCGGGCCGGACTCCAACGTGGTGGACGCGCTGGTGGCAGCGGCCCAGGCCGGCAAGGAAGTAAGCGTGGTCATCGAGCTGCGAGCGCGCTTCGACGAGGCCGACAACATCGCGCTCGCCAACAAGCTGCAGGAAGCCGGCGCGCACGTGGTCTATGGCATCGTCGGCTACAAGACCCACGCCAAGATGATCCTGGTGGTGCGCCGTGAGGGCCGAGGATTGCGGCGCTACGTGCACCTGGGCACCGGCAATTACCACATGCGCACCTCGACCCTGTATACCGACTACAGCCTCATGACCTGCAATCCGGAGATCGGCGAGGACGTGAACCGCATCTTCCTGCAGCTCACCAGCCTCGGCAAGGTCATGAAACTGCACAAGCTCAAGCAGGCGCCGTTCACGCTGTACAGCAGCATGCTGGAGTGCATCGATGACGAAGCCAAACATGCGTTGGCCGGAAAACGCGCGCATATCATCGTCAAGGTGAACGCGCTCACCGATCCGGGCATCATCCAGGCGCTGTACAAGGCCTCCATGGCCGGAGTGCGCATCGACCTGATCGTGCGCGGCATCTGCTGCCTGCGGCCGGGGATCGCGGGGATCTCCAAGAACATCCATGTGCGTTCCATCGTGGGGCGCTTCCTGGAGCACAGCCGCGTGTTCTACTTCCACAACAACGGCAAGAAAGAAGTGTACTGTTCGAGCGCCGACTGGATGGAGCGCAATTTCTTCCGGCGCGTGGAAGTGAGTTTCCCGGTGCTGCAGAAGAAACACCGCGACCGCATCATCAAGGACCTGAAGAAATACTTGAAAGACAACACCCGTTCTTGGGTACTGCAACCGGACGGCCGATACCGGCGTCTCAAGCCGCGCAAGAAAGGCGCCTACCAGGCACAACAGGCGCTGTTGGAACAGTACAGCGAACGCAGTATTCCCTAGTTCAACTCACCGACAGGCGCATGCCGCTGCTGCGGATCAGCTGCTTCTCCTCGATGATGTCGGCATGCGTCAGCGGGAACTTCTCGATCCAGCCGCGCGCGATTCGCACTTGCAGGAATGAACCGCGCGCCCGGGCCTTCAGTTTCGGCACGTTACGGTCATCGCGCCCACGGTGCAGCAGCACCGCCAGACGCAGGATCACGGCCATGCGCTGCAGGCGATGCTGCCATTTGCCTTCCAATTCCTCCAGCACGCTGACCGCGAATTTGCGCCGGTGCAGGCGCACCAGCCCCGCCAGCAGATTCTGTTCCTGGCGCGAGAAGCCGGCCATATCGGTGTTCGCAACAATGTAGGCGCCATGCTTGTGATATCCGCTGTGGGCTACGGCCAGCCCGCATTCATGCAGCCATGCGGCCCAGCTCAGCAGCCGCCGGCAATCACTATCGAGTCGCCAGGCTTTGGCCACGGCATTGAATATCTGCAGGGCAGTGGCCTCGACACGCTTCACCTGGCGGATATCCACCGCATAGCGCATGGCCAGATGTTCGACGGCGTCGGTACGCGCATCCTGGCCCTTGAGACGGCCGACCATGTCTTGCACCACGCCTTCGCGCAGCGCGCGGCCCGAGACTTCCATGTGTTGCAGATCCAGGGCTTCGAAAACCGCCGTCAGCACCGCCAGGCCGCCCGCAAAGATCGGGATGCGTTCTTCCGTCAGGCCTGGAACGCTGGAGCGATCGAGTCGATGTTCATCAATCAGGTGTACCGCCAGGCGTTGCAGGCATTCGCGCGAGATACCCTCGCGTTGCCAGCCCAGGGTGTTGCACACATTCTCAATCGCGCGAATGCTGCCGGATGAACCGATGGCGCGTTGCCAGCCCTGGCGCCGCAACTCCGCCTGCACCGGCTCTAGTTGCTGGCGTGCATGCAGCAGCGCCTCGCGAAACTTGCGGCGCGTGACCACCGGCTTGGGAAAATAGGTATCGGTCATGCTGACGCAGCCCATGAACAGGCTCTCCATCACGCGCGGCTGGCTGCCGCGCCCGATGATGAGTTCGGTGCTGCCGCCGCCGATGTCCACCACCAGCCGGCGTTCCTCGCCCGCGGGCAGCACACTGGTTACACCCTGGTAGATGAGGCGCGCTTCTTCCACTCCGGAGATGATCTCGATGGGATGGCCGAGGGCGGCTTCCGCACGCCGCAGGAATTCCCTGGCATTCCGGGCCTTGCGCAGGGTATTGGTGCCGACCGCACGCACTTGCCCGGCTTTCAGGGTCTGTAGGCGCTGGCCGAAGCGCCGCAGGCAGGCCAGCGCCCGGCGTGCAGCCAACGCTGTGATACGTCCCTGGGCGTCCAATCCGGAGCCGAAACGCAGCATCTCCCGCAGACGGTCGATGACGCGAATCTCAGAACCCTGCAGTTCCGCGACCATCAGATGAAAGCTGTTGGAACCAAGATCTACTGCCGCGACAAGCGGATAGCGGGCGGACTTAAAGGAGCCTATTTGCATCTGGATTTATTCTAGCTGGTCATTATGTGAACACTAATATGACATTTATATTGCAATCAGATTAAAAGTTCCAAGCCGTCATTTCCAGTCATGCCAATACTATCTAACGAGAGTATGCTTTCTCTCACCAATAGAAAACATACCAAGCCCCTGCCACTGAATCAGGAGATAACAATATGAATATTCAGCCATTGGAACGTGTGGATCTGCCTGATCCGCGTACCACCACCCTATTCGAAATGTCCGGTGTCCCGGGTATCAGCGGTAAAGGCAAATATACGTATAACTGCCCATCCTGCAAATCCATTTTGCTGGAAAATGTCTCTGCCTCACACATGGCACGCATCGTTTTCCGCTGCCCCAACTGTGGTGGGCTGTCACGCCTACAGATACGCAAGACCCTTCCGCAACATGTGCCTGTCATTACGGAATCACACTAAGATATTTTGGCGCCATATTCGTAAGACTCAAGACTCACTCGTGCCGCCACGTCATTAACAGCCGCCATCCAGGCATCCGCATTCTTTCCTGTAATCATCAACCCCAACAGCGGGTCGAAGTACCGCATAAAAAGACCCCGCATTGCGCGGGGTAGGTGGGGCGGGGAACGGAGTACTCAGTTGGACAAAATGACTGTGTATTTCAACTTCAATCTAGACCGCCCGCGTGACAGCACCATGATACTTTTGTGAATCATTCATGCGCTGTTCCATAAGCTGGGCACCAAATTCAGTCAGAATCTCGTGTTCAATCTCCTGCATCTGCTGCATATCGTGTGAATACCGCGCGACATGCCAGTCACGCACATCGTCTTCATACAACCACAGGGTACGCGCGCTGTAACCTATGTCCGCCACAAACACGGCGGCACGGCGACCGTTGATACAGCCGAATTGAGCTTGTTTGACGCCCGGGGTCAGATGTGTCTGCAGCTGCGCGAGGATTTCTTTGCATAGCGCTTCATCGAAACGGAATGTCGACGATTCGATGCGCATGGCTGCTGGAAGCGGATTGCTTAGCATAGCGTTCATATACATACCTCAGGCCACGGTTGCACTAGGACAGTAACGCTGAAATGTGACGCTTCGATTAAGCTTGCGTGACGATAAGGTGTCGCGTCCGATGGTTCATAATCAGTTCTAAGTTCGATTTTCCATATCTCACCAAGAGCTCCAGGGTTTGCATCCATGGCAATCCCGTTCGGCGCATGCGCCTCACCCAGGCGATTTTGTCGAACCCGGTTGGATTGATTGTCGTGGGTTCGAATATCGGTTCGAACCGACCAAACATAAATCCCCACATACAGTGGGGATTTATGTTTGGCGCGCCCGGCGGGGCGAGAGCGGTGCTTCATCAGCATGCCGGTGGCATGCTGATCCGCTCTTGCGCCTGCATAGGACGTGCAGGCCGGTGAGCTTGTCATGGATGACTCTATGAGCGTGAAGCAGATGAATTTGGCGCGCCCGGCGGGATTCGAACCCACGACCCCTGCCTTCGGAGGGCAGTACTCTATCCAGCTGAGCTACGGGCGCATGATCAAAGCTTAACATCGGCGGTAGTAACCATCCCTGGTGTCCCCGCCAGTTCCGCATCCATGCTCGCGTTCGCGTCGCCGAAGCTGTGCTTCGGCTTTGCCGCTCACCCAGCTGAGCTACGGGCGCATGAAAACGGGCCGGAAGGATAGCGCGAAGACCGTGGGGCGTCCAACCGGTGGGCGATTTCCCCGCTCCCGCCGCTGACTATATAATTCGCGCTCTCAGTTAGCAGCGCTTAGCGCATCCGGCCACTCACACAGGGGATATCCGTGGAGCTACAAGACCACCATCAGCACGCCAAACGCCACGACCAGCATTTCTATGATTCCTTTCTGCTGGTATTCGGCGCCCTGTTCGTCTTCACCGTCGCCGTCTACTGGATCGCCATGGCCATCGCCGACAATGAACCGGGGTCCTACAACCGCGGTGGTGCAGTCCAAGAACAGCTCATCGACCAGCGGCTGGCGCCCATCGGCGACGTGCAGATCGCCGGCACTTCCGCTAGCCAGATGGCTGCTCCGGCACCGGCTCCCGCCGGCGGCAGCGCCAACGCGGCTGTGCTGACCGGCAAGCAGATCTGGGAAGGCACTTGCTCCGCCTGTCACACCAGCGGTCTGTTGGGCGCTCCCAAGATCGGTGACAAAGCCGCCTGGGCACCGCGTCTGGCCGAGGGACTAAAGACTTTGGAGAGCCATGCACTGAATGGTTACAAGCAGATGCCGGCGCGCGGTGGCAATAAAGATCTCACGGACGCCCAAGTCATCAAGGCGCTGGAATACATGCTCAGCCAGAGCGGTGGCGCAGGACAGGTACCAAAATAATTACAACTTGCAATTTAGTAAAAAGCCGCCGTGAGGCGGCTTTTTAATTCATGTATACAAATCCGATACATCAGCATCAGGCAGCGGCTTTCTGCCGGTCCAGCACCCGGTAACCGATGGCTTCGGCGATGTGCGCATTCAGGATAGTGTCGCTGTCCGCCAGATCGGCGATGCTGCGTGCCACCTTGAGCACCCGATGGTAACCGCGCGCCGACAATCCCAGGCGCTCCATGGCGCGCTCCAGCAACTGCCGGCCGGCGGTCTCGGGGACGCAGTGGCGGTTGACTTCGCGGGTGGTGAGGCGCGCATTGCATTTGCCGCTGCGCGCCAGTTGCCGCAGACGTGCAGCGGCCACGCGCGCGGCGATCAGCGTGCTGGACTCGCCGTCCGCCGGGCTGTCCGGCCGCAGCACTGCGCGTGGCGGGCGCGGCACTTCCACATGCAGATCGATGCGGTCCAGCAACGGCCCGGAGATGCGCGCACGGTAACGGCGCACCTGTTCGAGGGTGCAGCGGCAGCGGCCGGAAGCATCGCCCAGATATCCGCAGGGACAGGGATTCATGGCGGCGATCAACTGGAAACGCGCCGGAAATTCCGCCTGGCGTGCGGCCCGCGAAACCACGATCTGGCCAGTCTCCAGCGGTTCGCGCAGCACCTCCAGCACGTGCCGATCGAATTCCGGCAGTTCGTCCAGAAATAGCACGCCGTGATGCGCGAGCGAGATCTCGCCGGGGCGCGGATAGGAACCGCCGCCCACCAGCGCCACGCCGGAGGCGGTGTGGTGCGGTGCGCGAAAATTCCGCTGCCGCCAGCGGGAAGCGTGGAAGCCGGCTTCGCTGATGGAAGCCACGGCCGCGGCCTGCAGCGCCTCTTCTTCGGTCATGGGCGGCAGGATGCCCGGCAGGCGTGAGGCCAGCATGGATTTGCCGGTGCCCGGCGGACCGATGAACAGTAGCGAATGTCCGCCGGCGGCGGCGATTTCTAGCACACGCTTGGCCTGATGTTGCCCGCGCACTTCCGACAGATCGTCGTACTGAGGCGCCTGGTCTGCAAGCGTCGAAACGTGCGACATCAAACGTTGCGTGCCCTTCAGATGCGCGCACACATCCAGCAGATGGCGCGCACCCAGTACCGTGACACCGGACGCCAGTGCCGCCTCGTCGGCGTTCTCGCAGGGCAGCAACAAGCTGCGGCCGGCAGCGCGGGTCTTGATAGCGGCGGGTAACGCACCGCGCACGCTTTTCAGTTCGCCGGACAGAGACAGTTCACCCAAAAATTCCACATCGCGGCACGTATCTATAGGTAATTGTCCTGAGGCCGCCAGGATACCGAGCGCGATGGGCAGATCGAAACGCCCGCCTTCCTTGGGCAGGTCGGCGGGCGCCAGGTTCACGGTGATGCGGCGTGGGGGGAAATCAAAACGCGAGTTGAGCAGCGCACTGCGCACCCGGTCGCGGCTTTCACGTACCGCCGCTTCCGGCAATCCAACAATGGCGAAGCTCGGCAGGCCGTTGGAAAGATGCGCTTCGACGATGACTTCAGGCGCGTCGATACCGACCTGGGCACGGCTGATGACCTTGGCAAGCATGTTCCGCTCTCTCCTTCCCTGGTGGCGGTGTAACGCTGATTTCGGCCGGCGCTATTTCTGTGGGCCGGCGCCCACACCTTGCAAGGCGGTCTCCAATTCTTTGAGGCGCGCGGCTAATTCCTCCAGGCGCTCGCGGGTGCGGCCCAGGACTGCCGACTGTATGTCGAACTCCTCGCGGGTCACTAGTTCGAGCTTGGCGAACGCGCTCTGCAGCACGGCTTTGAAGTTACGCTCGGCATCGGCTTGCAGGTCACGCAGACCGGCCGGTACCGCATCGGCCAGTTTCTTGGCCAGATCATCCAGTATCTTGGGGTCCAGTGCCATAGCGGCTGCCGTATCGTTGAAGTGGCATCAGTATATATGTCCGGACGCTTCCCACCCAAGCCTCTGGGGCCGGTGCTAGACTGTTAACCACCCTATTCAATACCTTTTGCCGGGGGTATGTGCATGAAGATGGTGGCCGCGGTCATCAAGCCGTTCAAACTGGATGACGTGCGCGAGGCCCTGTCGGATATCGGTGTACAGGGCATCACGGTCACCGAGGTCAAGGGTTTCGGACGCCAGAAGGGCCATACGGAACTGTATCGCGGCGCCGAATATGTGGTGGATTTCCTGCCCAAGGTGAAGCTCGAATTGGCGGTGCCGGACGATCTTGTGGACCGGGTGGTCGAGGCCATCGCGCATGCCGCCAAGACCGGCAAGATCGGCGATGGCAAGATATTCGTGTATGCACTTGAACAGGCGATCCGCATCCGCACCGGCGAGACCGATGCGCAGGCACTGTAAGGAGTGTCCAGTATGAAGTGGCGTATCTTGGTGCTGTTACTGACAGCGTTTATCTTGAGTGCGGCGCTCGCGGATACCGTGGTCTACAAATGGGTGGATCAATACGGCAACGTGCATTACAGCACCGTGCCCCAGAACCCCAAGGCGCAGCCCACCGATATCGTCAATACCGCCCGCGACCAGGCACCGTCCACCAGCAGCGCACCCGCTGCCAGCAGCGCCAATCAGGTACCGGCAATTTCACCGGACGATCCGCCGGCCTGCAAGACTGCCAAACAGGAGCTCGGCAAGTATCTGACGGCCGAGGCGCTGTATACGGTGGATGCCAATGGCAACAAGACCTTGCTGTCCAAAGACAAACAGGAGCAGCTCATCCAGCAGGCCCGCAACCAGGTTGCGGTGGTCTGTTCGTCCGCAGGTCCGCCGCCATGAATACGCGCGTACTGTGGCTGGCGTCGCTGACGGCGGTAGCGCTGATATGCCTGGTGGCGCGCGCCGACCAGGTGTACCGTTGGGTGGACTCCCAAGGGAACGTGCATTTTTCCCAGACGCCGCCACCGAATGCCGTCACCAAAGCCAAGCTGGTGGATGTGGTGCCGCAACCCATGGATTCCGAGGGCGCCGAACAGCAACAGCAGCTGGTGAAATCGGTGGACGCCGCCAACGCAGCGCAACAAAAAGCTGCCGCTGCGGCCCAGCAGCAAGCCCAGGAGCAAGCCCAGAAACAGCAAGCCTGCGATGCGGCGCGTAAGCGTCTGCAAGACTACATGGAGACCCATAAAGTTATCACCAATGCGAATAGTGCCAACCCCACGTATTACACCGGTGATGATCTGGTGAAATTCCGCCAGCAGGCCCAAGAGCAGGTGGATAAACTGTGTGGTGGAAACCCGCCATAGGCACTGTTCCGTCATTCGTAACGGAATACAAGACTTATCGACAAGTGGGTAAAGGGCGTTCGCCTATCCGGGGATATTAGAACTTATCCCGAAATCCCTCTCCCTCTGGGAGACGACTACAGGGATGTAGGAGGTAGGGCAACGCAGGGAGCAGTTGCCGAGTGTGCCTGAAGGGCGGGTGAGGGTGCGAACAAAACGCGGCCCTATAGTTTTCGCCGAACCCTCACCCCCCCTCTCCCGGCGGGAGAGGGGTTCATCGCATTTTGCGGTGGTATGGACGCCCCCTCGCAATACGGCATCGCAATGTGCCAGAGTGGACAAGCAGCGTGTTCCATACAACATGAGAGAGGACGCCCAAATAAAGATCAGCACTGTTGGATTGGATATTGCCAAGCAGGTGTTTCAGGTACACGGGGTGGTTCTAGAAACAGTGCAGCTACCTAAATAAAGCTGCGACCGGACATCGGGCACCAAATTACCTACACAAACATTTAATGTTGCGTCATCGACAAGATCACCCGCTTTTCGAGCAAACGCCCTTTTATATTGTTTGCGCTTGCCGTACGCTTGCGCGGTTTTCTTTGCCGGTCAGTGGAGTCCCGTCAGCATGAGCAGCCAACCCATCCAGGACGCACGCGAGATCTTCAATGTGCTGCGCTGGGGCGACGGTTACTTCGACATCAGCGACGATGGTCACCTGGTGGTGTTCCCCACGCGCCGCCGCGAAGACGGCTGCGTGGACCTGCACCGCTTGGCCACTGAAGTCAGCAAATCCGGTCTCAACCTGCCGGTACTGTTCCGTTTCGGCGACATTCTGCGCGACCGGGTGGACCGCTTGTGCGGCGCGTTCGCAGCCGCCATGAGTTATCACGAATACCAGGGCAGCTACACCGCGGTCTATCCCATCAAGGTGAACCAGCAACGCGCGGTGGTGGAGGACATCCTCAAGCACGGCGAAGGCCGCGTGGGCCTCGAAGCCGGCAGCAAACCGGAGCTTATGGCGGTGCTGGCCCTGGCCCCGGCCGGCGCCAGCATCGTGTGCAACGGCTACAAGGACCGGGAATACCTGCGGCTGGCGCTCATCGGCCAGCAGCTGGGCCACAAGGTCTTTGTGGTCATCGAGAAACCCAACGAGCTGGACCTATTGCTCAAGGAAGCAGCCGAGATGGGCGTGAAGCCGAGCATCGGTGTGCGCGTGCGCCTCACCAGCACCGGCCGCGGCAAATGGGAACACACCGGCGGCGAGAAATCCAAGTTTGGCCTGTCGGCGGTGCAGATTCTCGAAGCCGTGGAAAAGCTGCGGACTGCCGGCATGCTCAACTGCCTGCAACTGCTGCACTTCCACCTGGGCTCGCAGATCGCCAATATCCGCGACGTGCAGCGCGGCATGCTGGAAGCCTGCCGCTGCTTCGCGGAGCTGGCTGAGCTGGGCGTCAACGTGCGTGTCATGGACGTGGGCGGCGGCCTGGGCGTGGACTATGAGGGCACGCGCTCCCGCAACTCCTGCTCCATGAACTACAGCATGGAGCAATACGCCAACACCATCGTGCGTTCCCTGTGGGAAGTGTGTGCCGATTACGAGCTGCCGCATCCGAGCATCATCACCGAGTCGGGGCGCGCCATCACCGCGCATCACGCGGTGCTGATTACGGAAGTGGTGGACCGGGAATCCATCCCCGACAAGCCACTGGCACCACCGGATCCGGAGGATCCACAGATCCTCACCGACTTGTGGGAGGACTACGAGAACGCCGATAACCGTTCGCTGCTGGAGGTCTACCAGGATGCGCTTTACTGGAACGGCGAAGCCCAGGCCATGTACATCCACGGGGTGCTGACCCTGGAGCAGCGCGCGCGCGCCGAGCAGATCTACCACGCCATCTGCCGCAAGGTGCGCGACGGCCTGAAACCCACCACCCGTGCGCACTCCGAAGCCATCTTCGAGATCGACGAGAAACTCGCCGACAAGTTCTTCCTCAACATGAGTGTGTTCCAGTCGGTGCCGGACGTGTGGGCCATCGACCAGGTATTCCCGATCATGCCGGTGCACCGCCTGGGTGAAGCGCTCACGCGCCGCGCAGTGTTGCAGGACCTGACCTGCGATTCCGATGGACGCATCGAACAATATGTGGACGAAGAGGAACTGGAAGCCACCATGCCTGTGCACGCCATGCACAACGGCCAGCCCTACTATCTGGGTTTCTTTATGGTAGGTGCCTACCAGGAGATCCTCGGCGACATGCACAACTTGTTCGGCGATACCGACTCGGTGAACGTGGAACTGGACAAGGACAATGGCTACAAACTGGTGAAACCGGAACAGGGCGACACCGCCGAGGTGGTGCTGCGCTACGTGCACTTCGAACCCAGCGAACTGGTGGCCCGCTATCACAGCAAGATCGATGCGGCCACCGCCCTCGACCCACAGCGGCGTGCACAATATCTAAAAGAACTTGAAGAAGGCTTGAAGGGTTATACGTATCTGGAAAAATAAATGACTATAGAGCAGTCATTCCGGACAACCACGGCACACGATTGAAGATGGCTGATCAGAAACCCGCATCAGTTTTTTCCAACCGCGATTTCAACCTGCTGTTCGGCGGCAGTTCGGTCTCGGCTCTGGGTGATCAGTTCACGCTGGTGGCTTTGCCGTGGCTGGTATTGAAACTCACCGGCGATCCTGCGGCACTCGGCCTGGTGTTGGCGGTCATGGCACTGCCACGCGCAGCTCTCATGCTCATCGGTGGAGCGGTGGTGGACCGGATGTCGCCGCGGCGCGTGCTGCTGGGCGCGCGTGCTATCAATGCCGCATGTATTGCGATTCTCGCGATATTGGTGCTCACCGGTGCGGTGCACATGTGGATGGTTTATCTGCTGTCGTTGGGCGTCGGGATGTCTACCGCCTTTGCCTATCCGGCGGGCTCGGCAATCCTTCCACAGCTGGTGCAACCACAACAGCTGCGTGGCGCGAATGCCTTGCTCATGGGCATGCGCCAGATCAGCATGTTCGTCGGTCCGGTGCTTGCGGGTGTGATCATCAGCGTAGGTGCCAACAGCCCGCAGCATGCACTCGCCGATGCCCGCGGCATGGGCCTGGCCTTCAGCATCGATGCGGTGAGTTTCCTGTTCTCGCTGGCCTCGCTGGCCATGGTGCGCATCCACAGCGACAGTCATCCGCCGCAAACCGCCGGCGGCGTGTTGGCAGGCGTGGCGGCGGGAATACGCTATATCTGGACAGATCTGCCGCTGCGAGCCTTTATCCTGTACGCCGCCGTGGTTTCGGTATTCGTGGGTGGACCGATCCAGGTGGGCCTGCCGGTGCTGGCGAACATACGCCTGGATCTGGGGGCCGCGTCCCTTGGAATCCTCATGACCGCCAATGGCGGCGGCATCCTCATCGGCAGTTTCCTATCCGGAATTGGCACGCGGCTGGCGCGCGGCCGCCTTGGCCTGATGGTGTTGAGCATCGACAGTGTCGCCGGATTAGCGCTGGTGGCGCTCACGCTGGTGCATACGACGCTCACCGGCGCCGTGCTGCTGGCGTGTGTAGGCGTGCTCTCCGGGATCATGCAGATCGCCTTATTTACCTGGATACAACAGCGAGTAACTCAGGAGATGATGGGGCGCACCATGAGCGTGCTGCTGTTCACTTTCATGGGCCTGGGCCCGGTATCCGCCGCACTCGCCGGCGCTTTGCTCAAGGTGATTTCATTGCCCGCATTGTTTGCCGGCGCCGGTCTCACTTTGACGGCCATCGCACTTGCCTGCATGAACAGCCGGCATCTGCGCAATATCGGCGTCAGCAAACCTCAGACTGTGACAGGTACCTTAGGTTAATAGCCCCGACGGCGAATCGGTCACTTACACGCGTTAAGTTTTTCACGCAATACCTTTTACGGAACGAAAATGAACATTTACTCCAAAGTGGGTTTCATCGGTCTCGGCGCCATGGGTTACCCCATGGCGCTCAATCTGCACAAAGCCGGGTTGCTGACCGCGGCATACAACCGCACCTATTCCAAAGCTGAAGCACTGGCCAAGGAAACCGGCTGTTCGGCGGCCAGAGACATCAGCGCTCTGGCAAAAGACTGCGATGCCGTGGTCGTGTGTGTGTCTGCTGACCAGGATGTGTTGGACGTTGTCGGGCAGCTGGCAAATGATCTCAAACCGGGCGCGCTGGTGCTGGATTGCTCGACGGTCAGCGCCGCGACCGCACGCACGGCAGCACAACAGCTGGCCAAAAACAAAATCGATTTTCTCGACTGCCCGGTATCCGGCGGCACCGAGGGCGCGAAGCAGGGCATGCTCGCCATCATGTGCGGCGGTGATGACAAGGTTTTCGAACGGGCGCAGCCGATACTGAGAGCCCTCGGCCAACGCGTGGTGTTGATGGGACCGGTGGGCGCCGGCCAGGCCACCAAGGCCGTGAACCAGATCGCCGTGGCCGGCATCGCGCAGGCGGTCACCGAAGCACTGGCTTTCGCCGAGGCCGAAGGCCTGCCGCTGGACAAGGTCATCGAGGTGGTGGGCAGCGGCGCGGCCGGTTCCTGGTTCATGAGCCACCGCGGACCCAACATGGCCGCAGGGCGTTATCCATTAGGCTTCAAGGTAGCCCTGCACTACAAGGATCTGAAAATCGTGCAGCAGATGGCCGCTGCCCGTGGCGTGCAACTGCCGCTGGTGGAAATGACGCTGCTGCATTACCGGCGCCTGCAGGAATCCGGCCATGGCGATGAGGACATCTCGTCCCTGCACCGGCTTAAGCGCAGGCTGTTTGCATCCGGGGGCTGACACGCCCTCCCCAAGCCGGGCATGAAATGCCACACTGATGCGCATGGCCGAGCCCCAACGATCCCAAAATTCACCGCAGGATTTCTTCCTGCCGGATTTCTGTTCCGGCCCGGTGGTCCTGGTAGTGGTGTTGATCGCCGAATTGGTGGCCTTCCTGCTGGTGATTGCCCGCCATCTACCCGGGGAGGGAATCAACCTGTGGCTGGATCTGGGACGCCTGTCGCTGTTCCTGCAATGGATCGGCCTGACCAGTGCGGGAGTGCTGTGTGCGGCACGCAAACCACTGGCGCGCATACCCCTGCGTCAGGCCGCCATCGCCAGTTTCACGTTGTTGCTGATCACCACTGGCGCGCTGAGCGAGATCGCCTTCCGGCTCTCCAGCTACACCGGTATCGGCCAGGCCTTCATGCCCCTGGATCACGCCGGTTTCGTGCTGCGCAACCTGCTGATATGCGTGATCGTCAGTATCCTGTTGCTGCGCTATTTCTACGTTCAGTATCAATGGAAGCGCAATGTGCAGCGCGAGGCGCGCGCGCGTATCGAAGCGCTGCAGGCGCGCATCCATCCGCATTTCCTATTCAACAGCATCAATACCATCGCCTCGCTGATCCGCAGCAACCCGGAACTGGCAGAACACACCATCATGGACCTGGCGGATCTGTTCCGCGCCAGCCTCAAGAAGACCAGCCCTACGGTGACGCTGGCCGAGGAGATCGCCATGGCGCAACAGTACCAGCGCATTGAGGAATTGCGCCTCGGCGAGCGCCTGAAAGTGAACTGGCAAACCGATGCGTTACCCGCGGATGCGCATGTGCCGCAACTGCTACTGCAACCACTACTGGAAAATGCCATCTATCACGGCATCGAAACCCAGCCCGAGGGCGGTGCCGTCGAGGTGCATGGCACCCGCGACGCCGATATCCTGACTATCGAGATCGTCAATCCGCTGCCGCCGGCCAACGCACCCCGACGGCACGGCAACCAGATGGCCATGGAAAACGTACGCCAGCGCCTGATGCTCGCCTGGCCGGGCCGTGCCAGTCTGGAGGTCGCCAACACCGATGGTTTTTACCACGTGTGCGTGCATTTTCCGTATGAGAAACTCACGTCATGAAAGTTCTTGTGGTCGACGACGAATCACCGGCACGCATACGCCTCAAGAGTCTGCTGGCCGAAATCCCCGGTTGCGATGTCGTGGGTGAGGCAGTCAATGGCCGCGAAGCGCTGCGCCTTTGGGAGACCACACAACCGGATGTGCTGCTGCTGGACATACGCATGCCGGTGATGGACGGTCTGGAGACCGCGCGTCATCTGGCAGGACAGGATAATCCTCCGGCGATCGTGTTTACCACGGCCTACGATGAATTCGCGGTGGAGGCCTTCAATACCCGCGCCATCGCCTATCTGCTGAAACCGGTGCGCCAGGCGCAACTCGCGGCGGCACTCACGAACGCCGGCCGGCTGAATCGCGTGCAGCTCAACCAGTTGTCTCAGCAAACCGGGCACGAGGCGCGCCACCATATATGTGCGCGCTTGCGGGATAAACTGCAGGTGGTGCCGGTGGACACCATCCAATGCTTCATCGCCGACCAGAAATACGTGACCGTATGTCACAGCCAGGGTGAACTGCTGATCGATGAGGCCCTTAAGGACCTGGAAAAGGAGTTTTCCAAACTTTTCATCCGTGTGCACCGTAATGCACTGGTGGCGCTGGCGTATGTGCGCAGTCTGGAGAAGAGCGACGATGGGCATTTCAATGTATATCTGAATGGCCGTAGCGGGCCGGTGGAAGTCAGCCGGCGCATGGTGGCGGACGTGCGCGCCCACCTGCGCAACGCCCGTTAAACCCCCGGCGTATTCCTGCTACGATTAGCGCCCTTTTGCCCGCTGCCAATCGATGCATCTCGAACCTCTGCGTATCGCAACGCGCAACAGCGCACTGGCCCTGTGGCAAGCGCGCCATGTGGCAGCGCGCTTGCAGACGCTGGCGGCGCCGCGTCCGGTCGAACTGCTGCCGCTCACCACCCAGGGTGACCGCAACCTGCAGGACTCGCTGGCATTGGCCGGGGGTAAAGGGTTGTTTGTGAAAGAATTGGAGGCCGCGCTCGCCGACCAGCGCGCTGACCTGGCGGTGCATTCCATGAAGGACGTGCCGGTCGTGGTACCGGAGGAATTCATGATCGCCGCGGTGTTGGAGCGTGAAGACCCGCGGGATGCCTTCCTATCAGCCCGCTGGAAATCCTTGACGACGCTGCCCCCGGGAGCCCGCGTGGGCAGCTCCAGCCTGCGCCGCCAATGCCAGTTGCTGCGGCAGCGCCCGGATCTGTGCATCCTGCCGCTGCGCGGCAATGTGGATACCCGTCTCAAGAAGCTGGCGCTTGGGGATTATGATGCCGTGATCTTGGCGGTGGCGGGATTGAAGCGGCTGCAACTTGCGCACAATATCACCAGCGTAATGGACCCGCAGGTGAGCCTGCCGGCCATCGCCCAGGGCACCATCGGCATCGAATGCCGCATCGCTGACAAGGAGACCCGCCGCTTGCTCGCACCACTCAATCATGCGCCCACCTGGCAGCGCACGCAGGCAGAACGGGCCCTGAATCGAGGGTTGTCCGGCAGCTGCACCTTGCCGGTGGCGGGGTATGCGGAACTCGATGCCCAGACGCTGTGCCTGCGCGGCCTGGTGGGACTGCCGGATGGCAGTCGGATCGTTGCTGGTGAAATCCAGGGCCGCGTTGATCAGGGCGAAATCCTCGGCGCACGGCTGGCGGCGGATATGCTGGGGCGGGGCGCTGCCGAAGTGCTGCGCCAGGTAACAGGTTAGTAACCGTGGCTGCTGCAAGACCACTTAAGGAAACCGGCATCGTCATCACCCGCCCCATGCACCAGGGTGAAGCCCTGAAGGCGCGTCTGGAAAGCAAAGGCGCGGAAGTGCTGCATTTCCCCACTATCGAGATCCAGCCGGTGACGGCTACGGCGGAACTGGAAGCCTGCTTCAAGCGGCTAGAACGCTACCATTACATGATATTCATAAGTCCCAATGCCGTGGACTATGCGGCTGATTACCTGGATTTCAGCGCCCTGCCGTCGAAACTCAAACTGGCGGCCATCGGTCCGGGCACGGCACGCGCTCTCATCGCCCATGGCCGCAAACCCGACATGCTGCCCCGCGATGGCACCAACAGCGAAGCGCTGCTGAAGCTCAAGGCCCTGAACGCAGTGAACGATAAACGCATATTGATCGTGCGCGGTCAGGGTGGACGCGAATTGCTGGCCGAGACTCTGGAGGAGCGCGGCGCGGACGTGGATTACGCCGAGGTCTATCGCCGCAACGTGCCGCGCCTGGACCACAGCGAGCTCGGCCGCCGGTTCCGCGAAGGCAAGGTCGACGCCATCGCCGTCACCAGCCGCGAGGCGCTGCTCAACCTGGACCGCATGCTGAGCCCGGCGCTCACGCCGTATCTGCGCGCGGCCCAGCTTTTGGTATCCAGCGCGCGCTTGATTAAACTGGCGGGTGCCCTGGGCATCCGCCGCCGTCCGTTGGTCGCCGCTGATGCCAGCGATCGCGCACTGGTTCTGGCCTTGGTGCAATGGTGGACACGCCAGGGACGTGAACAACGCAAGCACAGGAGAGAGCATGAGCGCGCATGAATCGGGTGAAAAAGGCGGTCCGGGGAAAAACCTGGCGAAACTCACACCCGCGTACCTGAACCGCAGTCCACATTGGACCGGGTGGCTGGCGCTGGTGCTGGCAATCGTGGCCCTGATCCTGGTGGTCGCCGGTTGGGTCAACTTCGAACGGGTACAACACGCCCAGGCGGCTTTGTCAAAAACCGGACTACAAACACTAAAACAGCAACTGGATGTGCTCACGCAGTCGGCCGTATCCCACAGTGAATTGGATAAAGACGTCAACGTCACCCAGCAGACGCTCAAGGGCTTCAGCGACCGGCTGGACAGCATGGATGCGGCGCTCACCGACCTGCGGCGGCGTTCCGAACAGGGGCGCGATGCCTGGATAAAAGCCGAAGCGGCCAGCTTGCTGATGGCGGCCAATGAGCAGGTACATCTGAATGCCGAGCCTGTCCTGGCCTTGAAGGCGCTCGCCAGCGCCGATGACAGGCTGAAATTGCTGTCAGATCCGCAGCTCATCCCGGTGCGTCAACAGATTGCCCGTGAAGAAGCCGCCTTGCGTGCGGTACCGCAGGCCGATGTGACCGGCATGGCCGCCACCCTCACGAGTCTCAGTGAATCGGTGTCCCGCTGGCCGCTCAGGCGCGTGGCGCCGGAGCGCTACGTTCCTGGACAGCCTTCCGACAACGGCATGCAACCGACCTCGACGCTGTGGCAACGGTTCAAGGCCGGACTCGAACGGCTCTTCAAGGAAATATTTACCGTACACCACCGCCAAACCGGTATCGAACCGTTGCTGGAGCCCCAGCAGGAATATTTCCTGCGCCAGAACCTGCAGCTGCGTCTGGCCGCGGCACGCGCGGCCTTGCTGGAACGTGACAACGCTGCCTTCCATAGCAGTGCACAAATGGCTGGCCGCTGGCTTGAAGACTATTTCGATACCCAGGACAGCGGCATAAAAGCCGCTATCGAGGCGCTCGCCAAGATACAGCAGCAAAACATCAATCCACCACTGCCGGATATCTCCGCTTCCCTCGCGCTCCTGCGTCACACCGAGCCGGGGCGGGACAAGGCGCCATGAAATACGCCTTCTTCCTGCTGCTGGCGTTACTGGCTGCCGTCATCGTCGCCGGCGCGCTGAATGTGGACAACGGTTACGTATTGCTCTCCTGGCACCGCACCAGCGTGGAGATGTCGCTTGGCACCCTGATGGTGCTGATACTGTTCGTGTTCTTCTCTTTGTACCTGTTCACCACCCTGGTGGTGAAGCTTTGGACCTTCCCGCGGCGTCTACGCGAAGCCCTGGAACGGCGCCGCGAGCAGCGCGCGCGCCGCTCTTCCATCCGCGGGCTCATCGATCTGGCTGAAGGCCGCTGGAGCGACAGCGAACGTCACCTCATGCGGCATGCCGCCGACAGCAAAGTGCCGCTCATCACCTACATCGCGGCAGCGCGTGCCGCCCAGATGCAGGGCGCGCATGAACGCCGTGATGATTACCTGCGGCGCGCCTATGAACAGGTGCCGGCCGCGCATCTGGCGGTGCTGCTCACCCAGGCGGAACTGGAGATCGCCCACCGCCAGTATGAACAGGCCCTGGCCACGCTGCGGCATCTGCAGGAACTGGATCCTAAACATGCGTACGGCCTGAAACTGCTGGCACGTCTCTATCGGAGGCTCGGCGACTGGATGCCGTTGCGGGCGTTGATCCCCAAATTGCGTGAGCTGAATGTGATGCCACGCGCACAGATCGACCGGCTGGAAGTGCGGGCGGTATGCGCCTTGCTGGAACGCCTGGATGCGAAATCCGGGAGCGTCCAGGCTAGGGTTCTGTGGAGTGACATGCCGCGGCGCTTGCGCAGCAACATCGACGTGGTGCGTGCTTACGTGGGTGCCTTGATCAAGTTTGGCGAATACAAGACCGCGGAGAGCATCGCCCGGGATGCGCTCAAGTCCGATTGGGATGAAGAGCTGGTGGTGCTGTATGGACAGACGCGTGCCGATGATCCGGTGCGGCAGCTGGCGCGGGTGGAAGACTGGCTGAATCAGAAAGGCGAGAGTGCCGCGTTGTTGCTCACCGCGGGCCGGCTGTGCGTGGTAGCCAAACTCTGGGGCAAGGCCCGCAGCTATCTGGAATCCAGCATCGTGCTGGGCGGGCGGCCGGAAGCCTATGAAGAGCTGGGCAAACTGCTCAGGTCACTGGGCGAACCGGAACACGCCATGCAGGCCTTTAGCGATGGTTTGGCGTTATCACTGGGCGGAAAGATCAGCACCTTCAAACCCGGTAAACGTCCGCTGCGGCGTGCGCGCGCATAATGTGTATAGGGGGTCTGCGCATTTCGTAACCGACTGTTTTTAATAAGATTACTACCTATTCAACCGTGTTTAAATACGCGGTATTTTGTAGTTATCGATAATATTAATTGTCAACTTAACCATGGATGGTGCGTGGGAATAAGCATGTCGTTATATACAAGGAGCAGGGGAGGGTACAGATATGGTTAATCGAAATCTCATCATCATTCTGATCTTTGGCTTGATTTCCCCCTCATCGATAGCATTAGCAGACAACAGTGGTTGGTATGTGGCAGCCGATGCGGGCCAATCAAAATTTACCGGAACGGGTGATTTGAATTCTGCAAATTACGCACCCATAACGAATACTACAGACACTGGCTATCGGTTAAACGCTGGATATCAATTCAATCAATATTTTGGTCTGGAAGCCGGTTATGTGGATTTTGGACAGGTTACTGGAAATGCCAGCTATATAGGTTCTTATCCTCCGCCAGGTTCCAATACATGTGGTCTTCTTTGCCAGTTCTCTTACGATGTGAATTTAAACCTAAAGACACACGGCTGGACATTGGTGCTCACCGGTACTTACCCATTTGATGACGGTTGGTCCATATCCGCGCGAGCCGGAGAAATCGATGCACATTCCGAATTGAATATAGGCGTTGTCCCATTACCCCCATATCAAGCCGGTGAACAGCCATATTCTCAAAACTTGAGTAATACAAATTGGGAAGGCACATATGGACTTAGTTTGAATTGGCTATTTGCCGATCATTGGGCTGCACGATTAAACTGGGACAGATACACTAACCTTGGCAATGACTCCAGCGTAGGACATTACAACGTCAATCTTGCATCGCTTGGCATTGTTTATCGATTCTGATACTGAGTTGATTTATGCGTGCGCCGATTACAACGTGATAACGCATAGTGTAAACACAATGAGGTAAATCGGAGACCAGTAATATTGCAAAACTAATAATGGATTGCGTTATTTCCAAACGACATGAAAACCCATGCCTAAGAGCAATACGCATACATAAATATTATTTAAGATCGCGAATTCTTCCATTATCTGCATTACACTGACAGCCACTAAAGAAACATCGCATTCCGATGTGAAATCTCCATGCAAATTCCTGAAATTCTGGTCATCGAATCCAAGCACCAGCCCGGCAATCTGGGCCGCATCCTCATCACCATAGGCGAGTGCGGGATCGTCATCGACCACATCACACTGGTGCGCCGCACCCAGGATAAGAGCGTCTGGGAAATCACCGTGGAGATGGACGAGGCCGCCGGCGAACAGCTGTATGCGCGGCTTGCCGAGCTGCCGTACGCGCGCCTGCTGGGACGTTCCGACCGGGTGTTCGACCGTCACCGCGGCGGCAAGATCGAGACCATCACCAAAGTGGCGCTGGATTCCATCCAGCAGCTGCGCGATCTGTACACGCCAGGCGTGGCGCGGGTATGCCTCGCCATCCAGAAGAACCCGGAAAAAGTCTGGGAGTACACCAACCTCGGCAACACCGTGGGCATCATCACCAATGGCACCGCCATACTCGGCCTCGGTCATATCGGCGCGCTCCCCGGGCTGCCGGTGATGGAAGGCAAAGCCATGATCTATGCCAAGTTCGTCGGTATCTCGGGCGTACCGATCCTGCTCACCGACACCGAACCCAAGAAGGTCATCGAGACGGTGCTGGCGATCGAGTCGTCGTTTGGCGCCATCCATATCGAGGACATCGCCGCACCCGCGTGTTTCGAGATTGAAGCCGCGCTGATAAAGAAACTCAACAAGCCGGTGATGCAGGATGACCAGCACGGCACCGCGGTCGTAACCCTGGCGGCGCTGCTGACTGCCAGCCGGCGCGTGCACCAGGATCTCAAGCATTCCATCGTGGGCCAGATCGGCCTGGGAGCCGCCGGTATCGGCATCGCCAGCCTGCTGTTGCGCTACGGAGTCAAACAGGTGCTTGGAACGGATGTACGCGAGGACGCCTTAAAACAGCTGGAAGGTCTGGGCGGCAAACGTGCGAGTCTCGCAGCAGTGATGCAGCAATCGCATATCGTCATCGCCACCACCGGCGTCAAAGGTCTCATCAAGCCGGAGATGGTACAAAAAGGCCAGCTGATCTTCGCGCTCTCGAATCCGGAAGCCGAGATCGAACCGCGTTTGGCGCTGGAACACGGCGCGGCTTTCGCCACCGACGGCCGCAGCGTCAACAATGCCCTGGGGTTCCCGGCACTGTTCCGCGGCGCCCTGGATGCGCGCGCCAAGCGTTTCACCAATGCCATGTATCTGGCGGCCGCCAGCAAACTTTCGGAGCTGGCGCCGCCCGACGAGCTGCTGCCGCATGTACTGGATAAAGCTGTGCATCTGCAGGTGGCCGAAGCCGTGAAACAGGTGGCGCTGAAAAATCAGTAAGCGAGATGCAGGCCGCGGTACAGGAATGCCAGCAGCCACAGAGGGCCGATGAGCAGGAACTGGATATCCTTGAAGAACGAGGGCTTGCGCCCTTCGATCTTGTGGCCAATGAACTGCCCGATCCAGGCTACCACAAACACACACGACGACACCATCCACAGGCTGGCCGGCGACCGGCTCACGCCATAGATAATGATGATGATCACCAGCGTCACCACTGTCATACCCAGCGCCAGCCGCCAGGCGAGTGCGTAGTAATACAGCAACGCGGCGATCAGGAACAACACGCCCCAGTTCAGCAGTGGTGAGGTTGCTGCGAATGCATGCGGCACCGGGATCGACCATAGCAGTCCGATCAGGGAGATCAGGATCAGCGGCACACAGATCCAGTGCGCGGTTTTATTGATCGGATTTCGGTGGCTCTCGCTGTATTCATCCAGCCAGCTTTGTACTGCACGCATACGATTTCTCCCCGAGCGTGGTACTAGAATACCTGAACCGATCAGGAGCGGACATGGGAATGCTGCGCTTTCTAGCCAGACTGAAATTTCTTCCGGAAACCCGGCGGTTGGAACTGTATCCGCCGTTCTACAAGATGCGCGCCAAGATACTGGAGGCCAGCGATAGCTGGCGCCGGGTGCGCATCCGCCTGCCGCTCACGGCGTTCTCCAGCAACCTTTCCGGTGACATGTTCGGCGGCTGGCAGGCGGCCCTGGCGGATCCGATCGCGGCCCTGGCCTGCGTGCGGGTGTTTCCCGGCTATTCGGTATGGACCCGATCCATGAGCATCGCTTTCGAGAAACCCGGCAGTACCGACCTGGAATTGCGCTTCGAGATGCGCCCGGAACAGGAGCGTGCCATCGCTGCCGAGTTAAAAGCCAACGGCCGTGCCACGCCCACTTTCGAATACGGTTTTTATCTGACCGACGGCAGCCAGTGCACGCGCATAACCAACACCGTTGCCATCCGCCCGCGCGGCTATGCCAAGACCAATGCCGAGCAGATTGATCTGAATAACCTGTGATTCAGATTTCGATCAGGCCGTCGGATAATTCATTCTTGTTTACTGGCCCGGGCGGATAATGTTTGGCCATGGCGCCACCGCAGGCGCTGATGGCGGTGACAAAACCTTCGACGACGTTACCCTGACGTACCTGCGCGACGAAATCCTGGACGATGGCCTGCCAGTGGGCTTTGCCGATCTTCTCGTGGATGCCCTTGTCGGCCACGATCTCCACGTAATGTTCCGCCAGGGATACGAACAACAGCACCCCCGAATGCTGCGGCGTCAGCTGCACGCCCTGCTGGTAAAACTGCGCCTTGGCGAGACGGCTGGCGCGTGAGTGCTTGACCTCTCGCGGCACCAGCCACAAATGAATTTCGGGTATGAAGAGGAATACGAGCGCCAGCACGATGAACACCGCCAGCTGGATCTGGTAGATATGCATGACTGCAAGCTGGCTGCCCGACAGCAGAAAAATACCAGGCACCAGCAGCCCGACGATGGCTGCCCAGAACAGCGACAGGAATATATAGTGGTCGCTGCTGCGCGCCACCACCGTCACGAATTCACCGCTGGTTTTTTTCTCGGCTGCATGAATCGCCTCCGTGATACGGGCTTTGTCTGCGTCGGAAAAACGGATCATTGGTATCCAGCCTCTGCTCCATCACCACCTCTCCCCTTGAGGGGAGAGGATGCAGGTGAGTGGTAATTCGTTCCACCCTCACCCTGACCCTCTCCCGCCAGCGGGAGAGGGGAATTTAAGATGCAAGCGTCTTTCATCACCAGCCTCCGGAGGCGCCGCCTCCTCCAAAGGACCCACCGCCGCCGGAAAATCCGCCGAAGCCGCCGCCGCCAAAACCACCGCCGCCACGTCCGATTCCACCGCTCAACATCCCTAAGGCCAACCAACCCAGCCAGCCCATGCCGCTGCCTCTACCTGGACCACCGCGGCCGCCGCGGCCGAAAATTGCCGCGATCAGCGGCAGGAGCGCGAACAGGATGATGATGAGGATCAGAAAGCCAGTGCCGGAACGGTTGCGCGTCTGCTGCTGCGCGACCGCCTGCTGCTGGTCACCGAGTACCGTGAGGATGGCGTCCGCGCCCGCGCTGATGCCGCCGGCAAAATCGCCCTGTTTGAACCGCGGCACGATGACGTTGTTGATGATGTTGAAGCTCTGGGCATCGGTGAGCGTGCCTTCGAGGCCGTAACCCACTTCGATACGTACCTGCTTCTCGCCTGCGTCCACGATCAAGAGCGCGCCGTTGTTCTTGCCTTTCTGGCCGATACCCCAGTGACGCCCCAATTCATAGCCGTAATATTCGATGGGGTAGCCATTGAGCGTCGGCATCGTCACCACCACCAGTTGCGTGCCGCTGCTGCTGGCGTAGGCCGCGAGTTTCTGCGAGAGACTGTTGAACACATCCGCTGGCAACAGGTGTGCTTCATCCACCACCGGACCGGTGAGTGCCGGAAACGCCGGCATGCCGGCATCGAGCGGAGTGGTAGCGGCGAACACCGGCATGGTCAGTACTACGCCGAGTAGCGCCAGCGCTCCGGTAATCCACTGCACAAAAAACCGCACCATGTTAAGCCCTCACCCAGGCCTCTCCCACAGGGAGAGAAGCCATGGCCTCAGAAAGTTACTTTAGGTACCTGCTGTGCCTGTTCCGAGATGCTGAAGTTCTGGATCATCGGATAGCTCGAGTAGAACATGGCGTGATACCAGCGCCCCGGAATGGTGGTGAGTTCCGTGTCGTATAGCTGCACCGCCAGGATATAGTCGCGGCGCGCCACCGCGATGCGGTTCTCGGTGCCTTCCAGCTGCGATTGCAGCGCCAGGAAGTTCTCATTGGCCTTCAGGTTCGGATAATTCTCGGTCACCATCATGAGGCGCGAGAGCGCTCCACTCAGGGTTGCTTGGTTCTGCTCGAATTGGTGAAATGCCTGGGGGTTACTGAGAATATCCGCGGGTATCTGGGTCTGGCTGACCTTGGCGCGCGCATCAGTCACGGCCTCCAGCACATCGGCTTCGTGCGTGGCATAGCCTTTGACCGTGGCCACCAGGTTGGGTACCAGGTCGGTGCGCCGCTGGTACTCGTTCAGCACTTGACTCCAGGCTGCAGTCACCTGTTGTTTGTAGGCGGGGATGTTGTTGATTCCGCAGCCGGTAAGCGTCAATAGGATGCCCAACACCACGGCGATACCGGCGAATTTCTTCATGACATGTAAATCGGACATGACGAGTATCCTCTGAAAGTATGCGCGTGATAATGATGCTGCATGATACACCTACAGGGCAGACCGCCTGTGTCTGGACTAATATGGATGACAGCAGCCGTTTTCAATGGCCGCTGATGATAATCTGAGGTGTTTAGATGGCCAAACAAAAATGCATAGTGGTGCTGGTGCACGGCTGGAGCGTACGCAATACCGATACCTACGGCGGTCTGCCGGAACGCCTCAGACTGGAAGCCAAAGGTTCAACCGATCTGGACATCGACGTACGCAGCATCTGGCTGTCGGAATACATCAGTTTTCATAACACTGTCACTATCCCTGACATCGCGCGCGCCTTCCAGGCGGCGCTGGAACGGGAAGTGGGCGACGCCCTCAAACAGGGGCAGCGTATCGCCTGCATCACCCATTCCACGGGCTGCCCCGTGATCCGTGCCTGGCTGCAGCATTTCTATATCGGTGCCGGCCGCAAACACCCGCCCTTGAGTCATCTCATCATGCTGGCGCCGGCAAATTTCGGTTCGGCACTGGTACAAATCGGCCTGTCGAAACTCTCACGCCTCAAAGCCTGGTTCGAAGGCGTGGACATGGGTACAGGCGTACTCAAATGGTTGGAACTCGGCAGTGCCCAGAGCCTCAAACTCAATCTCGAATGGCTGCAACAAGGCGCCGCTTACATCGGCCCTCAGGGCCTGTTTCCCTTCGTGCTCGCCGGCGAATCCCATGATCCGCAGCTCTACGATCCCGTGAATAGCTATACCGCAGAGATCGGTTCCGATGGCGTGGTGCGGGTGGCCTCCGCGAACCTGAATTTCACCCACGTGGTTCTGGAGCAGCAACCGCCGATGGCGGATAAAAAATCCAAGCTGGGTTTCAGTGCGCCGTTGCTGCAAACGCGTGCACCGGAAATTTCACCGGCGGTGCCTATGGCGGTGATCCCCGGTGTCTGCCATTCAGACGTGCGCATGGGCATCATGCGCAGCATCCCCGCCGATGCCACACCGAATGCGACTGTCACCGCTATTCTGCAATGTCTACGCGTCAATACTCTGAAGGATTACGCCGCGGTGTTCGACCAATTCCATGCCCGGACTATGGAAGTGCAGCGACAGGAACAGGTGGAGGATCGCAGCCGCCTCGGGCCCTTCGACCATCAGGTGATCGTGGATCCCTGCAGCATGCTGGTCTTCCGGGTGCGCGACGACCAGGGCAACGCTATCGAGGATTTCGATATCCTCCTTACGGCGGGCAGTGACAGCAGCCCCAACCACCTGCCGCCCGGATTTTTCATCGACCGGCAGCGCAATCATCTTGATCCTGGCACCCTCACCTACTACATCAATTACACGCGCATGGCGGGCGGCTCACCGGTGACCTTCAAGGGACGTCAATTGCGCCCGGCGCTTCAATCCTGCGGCAGCCTGGGCCTAAAAGTAGTGCCTTACCCGCAGGAGGGTTTCGTGCTGTATCAGCCGGCGAGTTTGAAAGCCACGGAAGAGAATCTCAAGAATTTGATCCAGCTCAACCAGACGACCATCGTGGACATCGTCATGCGCCGTATTATCAGGGAGGGGGTGTATCGTTTGACCCAGAATCCTTCACCGCAGGATTTCACCCGCCAGCCGCCGGGAATGCCGGTCTGAATAGTTCATACGACAGGCGGACACCACAGTCATTTTTATGCTAGACTTGGTCTAGTCTGGTCAAGCAGGGATGACGTACATGAAAACTGTAAATATTTATGAAGCTAAAACTAACCTATCCCGTCTAGTGGAACGCGCTCAAGCAGGCGAGGACATTGTCATCGCTCGTGCCGGTAAACCTCTCGCCAAATTAGTCCGCTACCAGCCACAACAGGCGCTACGTAAATCCGGTGCCTGGAAAGGCAAAGTTCACATGGCCAAGGACTTCGACGTACTCCCTGAAGCACTCATGGCCGCATTCCGTGAGGACGACCGGTGAGACTGCTGCTGGATACTCATGTGCTTCTGTGGTGGCTCGCAGATAATCCTTTACTGACGCCCAAGGCTCGTATGGTCATTGCAGATGGTAAAAATGAGGTATTCGTGAGCGCCGCGAGCGCGTCGGAAATCACCATCAAACAGTCACTCAAGAAATTGCGGGCGCCCGCCAACCTTGAAGATACAGTGCGCGAGTGCGGCTTCGGCTTGCTGCCGATCGAGTTTCATCATGCGGTCGCTGCCGGGCGCCTACCACCGCATCACCAAGATCCCTTTGACCGTATGTTGGTAGCACAGGCACTTGCGGAAAACCTGAAATTGATGACTCATGACAAGGTACTTGGGACCTACAAAGTCGGGCTCATTCTTGCCTGATATGTATTCCGGGTATGCCCATACTTTTTACGGAAGCGTCATTCATGATTAGGCGCTGGTTGATTTTCAACATGTTCCTATGGACCGCGCTAGTGCCGGCAGCCGCCATTGTCTCAGCAGCGGCTGCCGCAAGAATACAGGTGGAACTCGCCGGACATCACTTCATGGTAGAGATCGCTGACACCGACGCTGCCCGTGAGCACGGCCTGATGGATCGCACGCATATGGCGGCTAGCCACGGCATGCTGTTCGTGTATGCGGATGCCCAGCCACGCTATTTCTGGATGAAGGACACGCTCATACCGCTCGACATCCTGTTCTTCGATGCCCAGCAGCGGCTTATCAACGTGTCTGCCAACACCCCGCCCTGCAAAACCGATCCCTGCCCGACCTATGCGAGTGCAGCGCCGGCCCGGTATGTACTGGAACTGAATGCCGGTGCGGTAAAAACACTGGGGATTAAAACCGGTGAACAATTCAAACTTAATTAGATGTTGGGTGGCTTTTCAACGGCAGTCTTTTTCAGCGTCACATAACCCAGGAGCGGGCGTGCAGCCAGGTAGATAACGCAAGCTCCGATTCCGCCCAATATTGACCACGCGACCAAGCCGTGCAGCAGGTATTCCCACAGCATCCCCAGCGTATGCCAGAAACTCACGTGCAGCAGGTTTTTAATCTGCGTGAACGATAACGGCAAGGGCGGCTGGCGAAACAGCCATTGCCCGGCCTGGATGAACGGGATCAACAACAGCAATTGCAGCGGATAGACCAGATAGTTCACCACCATGATGAGCGGCAGGTTGATCCCGAAGACCACCACGACGACCGCGCATAGTATCGTGCTGGAACCGATCAGTGGCGTCACCCCCAGCATTACGCCGAGTGCGATACTGAGCGCGATTTTGTGAGGCGTGATCCCCTGTCTCAGAAGCTCAAGTATCAGTCGAACCAACTTATGGTCGCGCAATTTCATCGGATAACCTATTAGAAGTATTTTGTTTATTTCGTGCTTAGGCGCTTGCTATGCATATATTAACGGTCTTAATACCGTCCACTACACCGACAACCACTCAGCATTTCGATTTCCGGTATCATTGGCGGCCAAAATAACCTAGCCGGACTGCCAGTTATCCGTCCATGAACGCACTCAGCATCCACAATCTCGTCAAGACCTACAGCAACGGCACCCAGGCTCTCAAAGGCATCGATTTCGAGGTGCAGGAAGGCGAGTTCAGCGCGCTTCTGGGACCCAACGGCGCCGGCAAAACCACCGCCATCGGCATCATTACTTCACTGGTGAACAAGACCTCCGGCAGCGTCAAGGTCTTCGACTACGACATCGACACCGACATCGAGAGGGCGAAATCCTGCATCGGGCTGGTGCCGCAGGAGATTAATTTCAACCAGTTCGAGAAGATCTCCGACATCGTGATCAACCAAGCGGGCTTCTACGGCATCCCGCGGCGGCTGGCGAAGCAGCGTACCGAAAAATACCTGAAACAGTTGAGCCTGTGGGACAGGCGCGAGGATATCTCCCGCACCCTGTCCGGTGGCATGAAACGCCGGCTCATGATTGCGCGCGCGCTGGTACACGAACCCAAACTCTTGATCCTGGACGAACCCACCGCCGGCGTGGATATCGAGATCCGGCGTTCCATGTGGGAATTCCTGAAAAAAATCAATAAGGAAGGCATTACCATCATTCTCACCACCCATTATCTGGAGGAAGCCGAGAATCTGTGCCGGCGTGTGGCCATCATCGACAAGGGCGTCATCATCGAGCAGGGGCGCACCCGTGATCTGCTGGCAAATTTGCATACCGAGACCTTCGAACTGAACCTGCGTGAACCGCTAAAGCAATTGCCGTCGCTCGATGGTTATGCCGTGACCCAGGTGGATGACACTACCCTGGAAGTGGAAGTGAACAAATCCCAGGACGTCAACACACTGTTCAACCTGCTGTCGCAACACCACATTAAGGTAACCAGTATGCGCAACAAGGTGAATCGCCTGGAAGAACTGTTCGTGCGCCTGGTCGAAGGCAAGGGTTGATGGGCATGCGCGTCAGCAGATTCCGCGAGAACTCCATCGGCTTCCAGACCATCGTCAATCGCGAGCTGGTGCGGGTGCTGCGCATCTGGGTCCAGACACTGGTGCCCCCAGCCATCAGCATGACCCTGTACTTCATCATCTTCGGCGGGCTCATCGGCAGCCGTGTTGGACAGATGGGCGGATACAGTTATATGGAGTTCCTGGCACCCGGTCTCATCATGATGGCGGTGATCAACAACTCCTACGCCAACGTGGTGTCGTCGTTCTTCGGCGCCAAGTTCGGTCGCCACGTGGAAGAGCTGCTGGTGTCGCCGCTGCCGAATGCCTACATCGTGCTGGGTTACGTAGCCGGCGGCGTGGTGCGCGGCATCCTGGTGGGCATCATCGTGACCATTATCTCGCTGTTTTTCACCCACCTGCACGTGGTACATCCGTTGATCACCATCTCGGTTGTGATCTTGGCGGCGGTGGTGTTCTCGCTGGGCGGCTTCATCAACGCGGTGTTTGCCAAGAAGTTCGACGACGTCACCATCATCCCGACGTTTATCCTTACACCACTGACCTATCTCGGCGGTGTGTTCTACTCCATCCACCTACTGCCGGAAATCTGGCAACACATATCCAGGGCCAATCCCATCCTCTATATGGTGAACGCTTTCCGCTACGGTATTCTCGGCGTCTCCGACATCAATATCGGCACCGCCTACGCCATCATCCTGCTGTTCATTCTGGGCCTCTTTGCTTTCAGTCTTTACCTGTTGAACAAAGGTGTGGGTTTACGTACATAAGCCACGATGTACGATATATGCATAGTGCTATTTTGATAAATCTCTACAGTTCGCTGATTAATAGGGTGGCTGATGTTTCTGCGCTTCTTTTTCGGCCCAATTCGATAGCTCTTCCTCCATAGTCGGTTTGTGATCGCCCGGGCATTCAAGGGGTGAAAACATAGCAATCGTTGCCTGGTTGGAAGGCGAAGGTCCGACCTGAATAGCTCTCATCTCGATGCATTGACCATTGATTTTCACTACTGACCCGCCATAGATGGAGCGATAGCTCTCGCCGTTCTGCATGGTCTCTGGCTTGCGGGGTGCATTCAAAGCTTGCTGCAAAGGATAAACAGGCGCCGGTTTGTTCGACAGCAGCTGTGCCGGGTTAGGATTTGATTGGCCCTGACTGCGTACAGTCATTTCTATCTGCTGTTGCCAATCAATGGGCGGTAATATTGGCTCAATTAACCGCAATGGGATTTTTGCGACTTGTATAACGTGCAACGGTTTCGGTGTGACTTGTGGTTTGAACCGCAGCTCAGGAACGGATTTCAGTTTCGACGCTGCTTGCTCGGGGGCTGCGGATGAGGTTAAACGTAATTCTATAGGCATGATCCGGTCAGCGGGCTCAGGCTGTCTGGCGAACATGAACACGAGCGCCGCTAGAACAACTCCGGTTACAAGCACGCTGGCCGGTGCAACCACAGCTTGGTTGGGCTGCCAGAGCGTCGCTGATTGAGCCGCGACTATAGCCATCTTGAAGTGTCTGCGCTTTTCTCGACAAGTAATCCAATTATCCTCTTATAACTTGTTTTCCTGGATCAGCGGCTCTTTCCAGGGGTAGCCGAAACGGGTGGTCACCAGCACCACGCCCATCAGTATCACCAGCATGCCTACGAGCCGCAGGCCCTCCACTTTTTCACCCAGCACCACCCAGCCGAGTATCAGCGCGATGGCAGGATTCACATAGGCGGTGGTACCGAGCTTGTCGGGGGTCGCGTGATTGATCAGCCAGATATAGGTGCTGTAGGCGATACAGGAACCGAATACCGTGAGATAGGTGAGCGCTGCGATGCCGCGCAGGCTCCAATTCAAATGAGCCGGCTCACCGATGGCGAACCCGATGATCACCAGAACGATGCCACCTAGGAACAACAGCATGCCGGACAACATCAGGGGCGTCACATTCACACTGTAACTACGGCCGTAGATCACACCCATGCCCCAACATACGGTGGACAGCAGGATCATCAGCTGTGCACCTAAATGTTCGAGGGTGAAATTTTTCCCAGGCAGCAGCATGAGAATCGCGCCCACGAAACCAATGGCGAGCCCGCTCTTGGCGCGCATCGAAAGCGGATGGCCCTTGGGTCCAAAAGTCCCGAACCAAGCCACCCACAGGGCCGAGGTGATGGCGATGAGTGCCGCCTGATTGGACTGGACATAGACTTCGCCCCAAGTCACCAGGCCGTTACCAAGCGTCACCAGCAATAGGCCCATGATCAGCGCGTGCAGCCACTCGCGCCGTGTGCGAGGCAGTGACTGTCCGCGGGCCATCGCTATCGCCATCAATACCAAACCTGCGATGCTGTTGCGGATGCCCGACAACAGCGCCGGAGGAATGTCCACGACGCCGATGCGGATGCCGAGATAAGTTGAACCCCAGACAATATACACCACCGCGAAAGCCGCCATGATTCGTAGCCGATGGCGGGCGTCGGTGGTCATGTTGCTCCTGGTACGGCGGAAGAGCCGCTATTCTACCGGCGCTGGAAAAGAACCTGCTGCTCATGTCAGGGAGCCGGTGTCTGTCCCCTGCCATTCAACACCGAGCCATTATAGGGCCGCTACTGGAGCAGTTTTTTAAGCTCAGGGTTTGCCCTGCTCCTGTTCACGCTGCGCATCCACCTGTTTCGAGCCCGGCACCAGGATGCGTGCCATCAACATACCGATTTCGTACAGCAAGTAGATGGGTATGGATAACAATGTCATGGACACCACATCCGGCGGCGACAAGATCATGCCGACGATGAAGGAACCCACCAAAGCATAAGGACGCATTTTCCTGAGCTTGCCCGGCGTAGTGAATCCCACCCATACGGCCAGCACGATGGCGATCGGTACCTCGAAGGCCAGACCGAAGGCGAAAAAGATGGTCAGCACGAAGTCCAGATAGGCGTTGATGTCGGTCATCACCTTGACGCCGGACGGTGCCACTGAATTCAGGAAGGCGAAGGCCACCGGAAACAGCACGAAATACGCAAAGGCGACGCCGCAATAAAACAGCACCACGCTGGATACCAGCAGCGGGAAGAACAGGCGGCGCTCACTCTTGTAGAGCGCCGGCGACATGAAGCGCCATGCATGCCACAGCAATACCGGCACGCTCAAGAACAGCGCCAGCATCAATGTGAGTTTCATGGGCGTCATGAACGGCGAGGTGACGCTGGTTGCGATCATGCTGGAACCTGTCGGCAGCCGCCGGATCATGGGCAAGGCGATGAAATCGAATATCCGGTTCTGGAACGGGAACATGCATAAGAACAACACCAGCAATGTGCCAACCCACAGCAGCAGGCGCCGGCGCAACTCCAGCAGGTGTCCGATGAGGGATTTGCTGATCAGCGGTTCGCTGGACGGTTCATCCGCTGGAGGAGTCATGCTTGGTGGTTTCCTGTGCGTGTTGCGCTGTATCTGAATCAACCGGTTTTGGATCGCTAAGCTTGACCGGTTCATTCAGGGTTTGGCGCACGTTGTTCGCCGCTTTGCGCATTTCCTCAGCCGCCAATTCACGCTCGATCTGTTCGGTGAGGTGTCGCATGACGGCGCGTGCCCGTCCCACCCACAGGCCGATGGTGCGCGCCAATCCCGGCAGGCGCTCCGGACCAAACACCACCAGCGCCAGCACGAAGATCAGTGCCAGTTCCCAAAAGCTGCCTTCGAACATGCAGGTTTAGTGTGAGGTGTTATCGGAGTCGGGCTTGGACTTGTCGTCTGCAGGCTTTTTCCCGGTCGCTGCATCGTTGTCGCTGTCATGCATGCCCTTTTTGAAACTGCGCACAGCCTTGCCTAGGTCTTCGCCAAGCTTGGGCAGTTTGGCAGTGCCGAACACCAGTACCACGATGATGAGGATCAACAGGATCTTGCCAACACTGAGTTCCATGAATTGCTCCTGCAGCTCCGGGGTTGATGGTGATAGCCAGAGCTGGCTTATAAAACACCGCCATTACAGGCCGTGTAGGCTTATTTTACTCCCATTGAAGTGTTTTATATCTCATTGAGAAGATTGATCCGGGTGTGCGTCGGCAAGTTTCTGTGCCTTGGCGAGATCCAGGGATGGGATGAACAGTACCGCGCCCGCCAGACTGTTACCACCTGCTTTATACAGCCGCTGCAGGTCCTCGATAGAGTTCAGACCATTCGCCAGGATAATCGGTATGGTCAGGGTCTGGGCCAGTGAAAAAGCCGCAGTTATATTGAAGTCATGCGTCTGGCCGAGCTGTTTGTCGCTGTAAAGAATCCCGGCCACGCCCTCGCGCTGAAAATGTTCAGCCACTTCGAGTACGTCGTGGTCAGCCAGTTTCGACCAGCCTTCGGCATTCACCTTGCCATCCTTGGTATCCAGCTCCACCAGGATGTGTCCCGGGTATTCGAGGCACAGGTTATTGATGTAATGCGGTGTACTCGCGGCTTTGGTGCCTAAAATTACATACTCGCTGCCGGCCTCAAAGTAATTTTCCACATCGCTGTCACTAAGCATGCCAGCGCTGATTTGCAGCGGCACGCCTGGGCAAGCCTCCACCATGGCGCGTATCACGGTTGGATTGGCCGTTTTGCCGGATTGGATGCTGTCCGTGTCCAGGATATGCAGGCGGCGCGCACCGGCGGTCGCCCAATGTTTCGCTACCGATACAGGGTCATCCACCGGACTGGTTTGCCCACGGGCACGGACAGCTGTTGCGGGCGTGCATTTCCCATTCTTGATCTCAATCGCGGGTATCAGCAACATGCTGGTCGCCTGGTTTTAGTCGGTGTTATTTATCACCTGAGTAAGCCGACCGCCTGATCTCCAGGTTGTTACTGCTGGGCGAAGGTGCAGGATACTGAGTGCGTATTAAAAACATGGGAGTGTATCCGGGCTGGTCAATGATGCTGAATGCGGAATATGTGCGCCGGGCATATACAAGTAAGCCAGTGCTTAGTACGCATGTTTTATTGACTACCGGCGCTGCAATCCTAATCCAGATCGGTGTCAGGGACAATCCATATCCTCCTGATCCTATACATCGGCCGGGACCCTCAGCCAGAAGGTTACCGGCCCATCATTGACCAGCGCTACCTGCATCTGCGCTCCGAACACGCCACTTTGGGTATCGGGGTGGGCACGCTTAGCCTGGTTTAAGAGATAGGTAAACAAATACTGGCCCTGTTCCGGCGGCGCGGCTGGCGTGAAACTCGGGCGGTTGCCTTTCTGGGTATCTGCAGGCAGCGTGAACTGCGGTACCAGTAACAGGCCAGCGCCGACTTCCCGCAGGTCACGATTCATGCGGCCGGTGATGTCCGGAAATACGCGATAGGCAAGCAAACGTTCCAGCAGACGATCGGCCTGTGCTTGGGTGTCACTACGCTCGACACCGATGAACACCAACAGTCCCCGGCCGATAGCCGCGACCTGTTTACCATCAATGTCCACCGATGCACGAGTGACGCGCTGCAACAGGCCAATCATCGGCTTTGGAAACGGTCGGCAAATTCATCGGTGGCTTCCACCAGAGCAGAGCAGGTGCCCGGTTCGCTGGCAGCGTGTCCGGCATCCGGGATCAGCCGCAACCGGGCTATAGGCCAAGCCATGTGCAGCTGCCAGGCAGCCGACGCCGGACATACCACATCGTAGCGTCCTTGTACGATCACGCCGGGGATGTCGCGGATCAATGGCGCATCACGGATGATTTGGTTGGGGGCCAGGAAACAGTCATGCACGAAGTAGTGAGATTCGATGCGCGCGATGGCCATGGCCACATCCGGCTCGGAAAAATGCTCCACAACCGATTGGCTGGGCAGCAGGGTCGAACAGCGCGCCTCGAACAATGACCATACTTCTGCCACATGACGACGTATTTCGTGATCATCGCTGGTGAGTCGCTTGTAATAGGCGTGCATGAGATCGCTACGCTCGGCTGCAGGGATCGGCGCCACGAAGTCCGCAAAATAATCGGGGAATATATGCTGGATGCCATCCTGGTAGAACCATCCCAGTTCCGCCGCAGTCACCAGAAAAATCCCCCGCAGGATCAGCGCTATGACCCGTTGTGGATGGGTCTCGGCATACACCAGCGCCAGAGTTGAGCCCCAGGATCCACCGAAAACCAGCCAGCGCTCGATGCCGAGGATTTCGCGGATACGCTCCATGTCCTCGATCAGCGCCTGGGTGGTATTGTGTGCAAGTTCCGCATGCGGACGTGAGCGGCCGCAACCACGTTGATCGAACAGCACGATGCGGTAGCGCGCAGGATCGAAAAACCGGCGGTTGTCGGTGGTGCAGCCACCACCCGGGCCACCGTGAACGAAGATCACTGGCAGACCATCGGAATTGCCGCACTCCTCCAGGTAAATTTCGTGGGGCGCTTGCACCGGCAGGCTGCGTTGGGCATAGGGTTCGAGCGGGGGAAAGAGTTCGCGCATGGCAGAGAGTTTTGGTGGTTGTAGCGGGATTTTGCCGTAATTCAGCTTGATAAAACCATCGGTGTAAGCCTTTTCCTACAAGAGTTGCCGGCATCTACCGACTGTGCCGGCACAGTGCCAGTGGCAGATTAACACTTGCCTGTACCGCCACGGAATGGTGGGACAAGGACGTAATGAGGACCCGGGGCGGGCTACGGACCAGCAAGGATGCTTACGCCCTTATATTTAGGTACACTCAATCACCTCTGGCCATGAAGGCCTTGACCCGGCGGTACTCCTTCCGCCGGGTTTTTTATGCCGCCGCCATTAGCGTATTGTGCTTTAATCTCAACTGCCCGATCTATCCAAGACAAATCCAGAGATCAGCTAGTGCTGGCCTATTCCGCAGTCCGCCGATTTTCCGTCTGGCTAATTCGCCTGTACGTCACGCTCACAAACGTGCGCGGGCGCAAATTATGGCATTTCTCAAGCGCCGCGAGTCTTGCGGATTGCGATCCCGGCTTGGTCGATGACAAGGACGAATACATCACGGTCGCCGTCTTCGACAAAACCACCGACGCACACATCGCCATGGGACGTCTGGCTGCGGAGGGCATCCATGCCCTATTGTTCGACGACAATATGGTACAGATGGACTGGTTGTACTCCATTGCCCTTGGCGGTATCAAACTACGGGTGACTCGTTCGGACGAGAGCCTGGCCCGCGGCATACTGGCCACCGATTATTCCCATGATCTGGACGACATCGATGTGGGCAAGCAGGAAAACTGAATGTCGTGCGCAAACTGCCGCTATAGTTCCAGCAGCGTCTCTCTTTCCTGGGCAGAAGGTTCAAAACCGCGGGATCCGTAATACTCGAAGATGGCACTGACCACTTCCTGGGGTTTGTCCACCACCTTGAAAAGATCGAGATCCTGTTCATCGATCATGTTCTCGCCAACCATGTTTGCTCTGAGCCAATCCACCAAGCCTTTCCAGAACTTGCTGCCCACCAGCAGGATCGGGATTGGCAGAGTCTTGCCGGTTTGTATAAGCGTGAGAATCTCGCTGAGTTCATCCAGAGTACCGAATCCACCCGGCAGCACCACATAAGCCGAAGCGTACTTCACGAACATCACCTTACGCGTGAAGAAATGCCGGAACTTGAGTGAGATATCCTGAAACTCGTTGGCTCTCTGTTCATGGGGCAGTTGTATGTTGAGCCCAATGCTAGGCGATTTACCCGCGTAGGCGCCCTTGTTGGCAGCCTCCATAAGCCCCGGTCCGCCGCCGGTCACCACCGTGAACCCGGCGTCGGATAAGGACCGGCTGATCTGTTCTGCGAGTGCGTAATACGGGTGCTCCGGGGTACTGCGTGCGGAGCCAAAGATGCTTACCGAAGGACGGATGGTGGCCAGCTGTTCGAAGCCTTCGACAAATTCCGCCAACATCCTTAGTACCTTCCAAGACTCGCGGCTGCGGATAGCATCCAGGTTTTCTGGTTGCGGAGATAAATAGTGCTTATCTTCAGTTTTCATAGCGTGCTCCAATGAAAATTTCTACAGCAACCCGTCTGATTGCAGAACTCAACTATCTGAATCTACTCATGTGAGTAGATGCTAACGTCAATCTCAGTTAACAATACCGTGTTTGATTAAGCATGCATTGCTGTGTATCAGGCGATTCAAATCGGCATGAGGTTAGCGTAAGCCACTACCAGCCATTTGGCGCCGGCGGTATTGAAATTCACCTGCACACGTGCATGTGCGCCACTGCCTTCGTAATCCAGCACCGTGCCTTCGCCAAAGCTCGGGTGGCGTACCCGCTGGCCGAGGCTCAGACCGACTGGCGCATCCTGCGTGTAGACGGTGGCCGATGTGGTGTACGGCCGCGACACTTGCACCCGTGGACGTATCTCCTGCAACAAGTCGGGTGGAATCTCCCTCAGAAACCGTGAGGGCACGCCGTAGTTATCCATGCCGTGCAGCCGGCGGCTCTCGGCATAACTGAGATACAATTCCTGCTTGGCGCGCGTCATGCCCACATAGCACAAGCGCCGTTCCTCCTCGAGCCCCTCCAGATCCTCGCTGGAGCGTTCATGCGGGAACAGGCCGTCTTCCAGACCGCAGATGAACACCAGTGGAAACTCCAGGCCCTTGGCGGAATGCAGCGTCATGAGCTGCACACAATCCTCCCATTTCTGCGCCTGGCCTTCGCCGGCTTCCAAGGCGGCGTGCGCAAGAAAAGCCGACAGCGGCATCATGCCTTGCAGATCCTCCGGCTGAAATCCGCGTGCCGCGCTCACCAGTTCCTGCAGGTTTTCCACCCGGGTCTCACCGCGTTCACCTTTTTCCGCTTGGTAGTGATCCACAAGGCCGCTGCTATCAATCACGTGATCGACTTGTTCGAACAGAACCAGCCCGCGCACTTCTTTGTCCATGTCATCCACAAGTTTGGCAAAACCATCGAGTGTGCCCATTACCCGCGCGGGTGCATCCTTGCTGTCCACCACCTGGCGCAACACCCGCCATAGCGACAGGTTGTCACGGCGTGATCGCTCCCGCAGGGTATCCAGGGTGCGCGAGCCGATGCCGCGGGCCGGCAAGTTGATGATGCGCTCGAAGGAAGCATCGTCATCGCGGTTCTCGAGCAGGCGCAGATAGGCCAGTGCATCCTTGATTTCCTGACGTTCGAAGAAGCGTGGACCGCCATAGACCCGGTAAGGGATGGCCTCCGCCAGCAGGCGCTCCTCGAACACCCGCGACTGGGCATTGGAACGGTACAGCACCGCGATGTCATGGCGCGCACCACCCTGTTCCTGCCAGCGCTTGATCTGATCTATCACGAACTGTGCTTCGTCCTGTTCGTTGTAGGCGGCATACACCCGTATCGGCAGGCCATCGGCGCCACTGGTCCACAGCTTCTTGCCGAGGCGCGCGCTGTTGTTGGCAATCAGGGCGTTGGCGGCCTTGAGGATGTTGCCGGTGGAACGGTAGTTCTGTTCCAGACGCAGCATACGTGTAGCGGGGAAATCCTTCTCGAATTTGAGGATGTTCTCGATCCTGGCACCGCGCCAGGCATAGATGGACTGGTCGTCGTCACCCACCACGAACGGCACGCTCTGCTTGCCAGCCAGCAGGCGGATCCAGGCGTACTGGATGGCGTTGGTATCCTGGAATTCATCCACCAGGATGTGATGGAAACGCTGCTGATAATGGGCCAGCAGCGCCGCGTCGTTACGCCATAACTCCAGCGCGCGCAGCAACAGTTCCGCGAAATCCACCAGTCCGCCGCGCTCACAGGTGGTTTCATAAGCTGCGTAGGTGCGCAACATCCGCCGATGGGTGGGATCGTCGCCCTCGGCAATATGTTTGGCGCGCAGGCCTTCGTCTTTGCGTGAGTTGATGAACCATTGCAGCTGGCGCGGCGGATAGCGGGCCTCGTCGAGATCAAGACTCTTGAGAACCCGGCGGATGAGGCGGTATTGATCTTCGGAATCCAGGATCTGGAAAGCCTGTGGCAGTTTGGCCTCACGCCAATGCTGGCGCAGCAGCCGATGGGCGAGCCCGTGAAACGTGCCGACCCACATGCTGCGCGCCGAGCCGCCGATCAGTTGCTCGATGCGCAGGCGCATCTCGCCGGCGGCCTTGTTGGTGAAGGTCACGGCAAGAATGCCATACGGTGATACATGTTCGACCTGTATCAACCAGGCGATGCGGTGCACTAGTACCCGGGTCTTGCCGCTGCCGGCGCCCGCCAGCACCAGCAACGGTTTGGACTCGGCGGTCACCGCCTCGCGCTGGGCGGGATTCAAGGGATCCAGGATCGCGGTGACATCCATGCGGGCATTTTAGCAGAGCGATTTCACGGACTTAGAAAAACTCGCAGATAGCCTGATTATTTTAAAGATGGATCTGCAGCTTTGAAACTGAAAGGCTGGATATCAGTTGCGGGTGTTGGTCCGCTACTTGCTCATCATTGAGGCTGGGAATTCGTGTGCTGTGGCAGAGGATAGATGGATTCAGGCCAGGGAATCGGATGCTGTTGCTGCAGTTTCACGATCTCAGCCACCGGTACCAGTCCGACACCCTGGCTTGAAAGTTTCGGTAGTTCAGCCGCCAGCACTTCCAGGGTTGCCGGCCGCGGATGGCCGATGGCAAGGGCAAAACCTTTCTTGTGTGCAATCTCCAGCAGACGCTTGAACTGGAACTGCACCGCCTGGGGATTGTTGTCGTCGTCCAGGAACACATCGCGACGTGCCGCGGGTACGCCGTTCTCACCAGCGATCTGATAGGCGATACTGTCCACGGTGGTGTAACTGTCCACGAAGTACAGATTCCCGATTGCATGCAGGGTCTGCATGATCCAGGCGAGATCACCCGGATGCATGCTGATGAGGCTGCCTTCGTGATTGTTAATGCCCACCAGATGCGGGATGGCTGCGATGTCCGCGCGCACCGTCTGCTGGATTTCCTGCTGGTCCATTTCCAAGGTGATGCCGCCGCGGCCCAGCGGCGTATCCTCGATCGCCTGCATGGGCATATGCAGCAGCACTTCCTTGCCGCGTGCGTGGGCTTGATCGGCGATGCTCACGGAATATTTGGTGTAGGGGAGAATGGCACACGCCACCGGACCAGGCAGTTCCACGGCGCGTTGTCCTTCCTCAAGGGTGTTGCCCAGATCGTCGATGATGATGGCCACCACCGGATGGGCGACGGGTGCGGCAGCATACAAGCTGGCACTGCTGATGCTCATCAACAACGCAACTAACAAACACAGACACCAACATGCAAATGGCTGTGGTGCTGACCTGCTAATCATCCAGGTCCACCGGCCACGAAGCTCAGCCCCTTGAGGATGATGAGGGCCTGATATAACTGGAAGTCCTGCTGCGCCAGTGTGTCGGTGGCGCTGGTGCCGGCCGCGTCTTCCGGTGTCGGTGTGGTATTGGCGAGATGACCTTGCAGATTGGCTTCCGTAAGATTTTCGTTGGCGGTCTTGGAGATCGCCACATTGAGCTCCGGGACCTCGATATCCGGCTTGATGCCTTCCGCCTGGATTGAATGGCCGGAAGGCGTGTAATACAGGGCGGTCGTGAGTTTGATGGCCGCACCTTCCGGCAGTGGGATCACGGTCTGCACCGAACCTTTGCCGAACGTCTGGATGCCGAGGATCAGGGCGCGATGATTGTCCTGGAGTGCGCCGGCATTGATCTCCGCCGCCGAGGCGGTACCCGCGTTCACCAGTACCACCAGTGGCGCGCCCATGAGTATGTCGCCGGGGGTGGCGCGGCGCACGAAGTTGGAATCCGGCGCACGGCCTTTGGCTGTGACGATGATGCCGCTGTTGAGGAAGGCATTCGAGACATCCACGGCCGCATCCACCAGACCGCCGGGGTTGTTGCGCAGATCCAGGATCAAGCCTTTCAACGGCGCTTTATTCCGTTGGTTAAGCAACTTCACGGCATCGATGACGCCTTGGCCGGTATCCTCGCTGTACTGGCTGATGCGCACATAACCGTAACCCGGCTGCAGCAGCCGGCTGCGCACACTCGCCATATGCACTTCGGCACGCGTGAGCTTGAACTCCAGGGGTTTGGCGACACCGTGGCGCAGAATCGTGAGGCTGATGGCAGTGCCGGGCTTGCCGCGCATCAGCGCCACCGCATTGTCCAGATTCATGCCATCCAGACTGGTGCCATCCACCTGCAAGATGATATCGCCGGTCTGGACGCCGGCCTGGGCAGCGGGTGTGCCGTCGATCGGCGAGATCACCACCACCGCGCCGTCCTGCTGGGTGACTTCCAGGCCCAGACCACCGAATTCTCCGGTGGTGATGATCTGCATTTGCTGGTAGTCGTTCTTGTCCAGGAACGCGGAATGCGGGTCCAGCCCCGCCAGCATACCGCTGATGGCATTGTTGATGAGCGTGGTGTCATCCACGGGCTGCACGTAATCTTCCTTCACCAGTTGCATGACGTCGGCGAGCAAGCGCACCTGCTGCCAGGGTAAGGGTGTCTGCGCTTGGGTGTGGGCGGCCGGCGCGCTCGTAGGCGCGGCGTTAGCCGTCGGTATGAACGCGAATGTCATACTGAACATGCAACTACCAATGAACGCGGCGGATTTTGACAAAGTGCTGAACATATGACTTAGTCTCCAGCTGATAACAGCCCGCTGAAATTCTCCATCACGATAACATGCGGCACGGCGATTAACCCCGCGGCAGACGTCCTCGGCACCAGTCTTTAGGACTGAGCGCCACATTGCGATAACGGATTTCAAAGTACAGGGCCGCCTGATTCTGGCCACCGCTGTCGCCGAGCATAGCGATAGTCTCGCCCATTTGCACCCAATCGCCCACCTGTGCATAGACACTCTGATTATGTGCATAGATGCTCATGTAACCATCGCCATGGTCGATGATGACCAGCAGGCCAAAATGCGGCAACCAGTCAGCGAACACCACGCGTCCATAGGAGATGGCGCGCACCGGCGTACCTACAGGCGCGGCGATCAGGTCGCCGCGCGCGCGTAGACGGCCGCCCGCCAAAGGCTCACCGAAATGCTGGATGACATGCCCGGCTACCGGCCATGGCAGTCGTCCACGCAGACTGGCAAAGCGATGGTGGCCTTCGAGTCCCGCGGGGATGTCCGCCAGAGTCTGTTGCAGGTTCGCCAGCAGGTTCTCGATGGAGCGCGCGTCATCTCGCATGTGTGCCAGCTTCTGGCTGCTGGTCTGGATACCGGCGTTGAGCTGCACAAGCGCTTGCTGGCGTTGCTGGCGGCTGCGCTCCAGCGTTGCCAGTGACTGGGTGCGCTGAGCGCGCAGGTTTGCAAGATTCTTTAGCTGCTGCTGGACCTGGGCGTTGATGGTTGCCAGCGCTTCGAGCTCCGCGCGCACTGCTTGGATGCGCGCCGCCCGCGCCTTGTTGAAATAATCATAGTAGGCCAACAGCCGGCTGATGGTGGCGGGATCCTGGGCGTTAAGCAGCAGCTGCAGCTGCGAGTCCCGGCCTTGCATGTACGCAGCCTGAATCTGCTTGGCGAGTGCATCTTTCTGGGCCGCGAGCGCCACTTGCTGCTGGGCTTGTTCGCGCTGCAATGCCGCTAGATGTGATTGTGCCTGAGTGATGGAATGCTCAAGCGCATGCAGGCTCTTGCTGAGTCGTGCGATCTGCTGCTCGCTGCTACGCAACTGCAGCTGCAGCTTGCTGCGTTGCTGGATATCGTTGTCCAGTTTCGACTGCAGCCGGCTGATGCGTGCACGCAGTTCCTGCAGTTGCGCTTGTTGGGCAGCGTCGTCAGCCGCAAGCGTCGGCACCGCAATACCGGACAGCAGTATTAGGCCAAGGAGGGCGAGCGGTAATCTAGCTGTCATGGTTGATTACAAGACCGGCGGACGGCGGTGCGCAAGTTGCTGCAGATGACCGGCCGTGGACAGGCAGGCATGCTGGGTGACCGGCGCAGGGTTTGCGCTGATTCTAGGCGATTTATCCGGCCTCTCAAAGACTTGCATCTCAACTGCTATACTACGCGCCCTTTGCGCGAACTCATCTGCCTCCATGCCACGTGTGCTTGAATTCGCCGGTCATCATCCCTATCTAATCGCTGCCGCTGTCATCATCCTAGCGCTGTTCGTGGGCGATGAGCTGCTGCGTCGACTGCGCAAATACCGGGAGGTGACGGCCGCTGAGAGCGTGCTGCTCATCAATAAGGGCGCAACGGTCGTGGATATCCGTCCGCCCAAGGAATTCAGCGCGGGCCATGTGATCGGCGCCCGCAACATCCCGGCGGCCGAACTCGACGGACGCCTATCCGAACTGGACAAATACCAACAGCAGCCGGTTATCGTGTATTGCGAAAGCGGCAATAGCAGCCAGAAAGCCGCGGGCATGCTGGTAAAAAACGGCTTCAAGGCCGTGCATACCCTTAAGGGCGGCATCCGCGGCTGGCAGAACGATCATTTGCCCTTGGAACGCGGTTGAGGCGATGATCACGCTTATGAAACCCGTCATCATTTACAGTACTCGCATCTGCGGTTATTGCCTGCGTGCCAAGAGCCTGCTGCAATCCAAGCATGTGGCCTTCACCGAAATCCTGGTGGACCAGGATCCGGCCAAGCGCGCGGAAATGGAGGCCAAAAGCAGCCGCCGGACAGTGCCGCAGATCTTCATCGGTGAGCAGTATGTCGGCGGTTATCACGAACTGTACGCGCTTAACAGCAACGGCGGTCTGGATGTGCTGCTCGCCGATTAAGTTTTTTTCTTACCATCGATTTTCGAGGAATCAACATGGCTGACACACCCGTCGCACCAAATAATGGCGAGGACACCGGCAAACAGGTGGTTCTGCAGCGCATCTATATAAGAGACTGTTCGTTCGAATCGCCGCGAGCACCCGCGGTATTCGCCACACCGGTAAGCCCGGAAGTGAAAGTCAACATGCGCTCCGATACCAACAAGCTCGGAGGTGACAGCTTCGAAGTGGTGTTGACGGTCACCATCGAAGCCCAGGCCGAGAGCCGCAGTATCTTCCTGGTGGAAGTGCACCAGGCCGGTTTGTTCAACATCACTGGTTTCAACGATCAGGAACTGGGAGCGGTGCTCGGCAGCTACTGTCCCGGCATTCTGTTCCCGTACGCGCGTGAGGCGGTGTCGGATCTGGTGCAGAAAGGCAGCATGCCGACGTTGCTGTTGCAACCAGTGAACTTCGACGCCATTTATCTGCAAAGCATCGGCCAGGCTGCGCCTCCCACGGGCGATGCCTCCATCCCCGCATAGAACCGCGTGCCGGAGTGAACGCATCGGCCCCCATTGGTATCCTCGGCGCCGGTTCCTGGGGCACAGCGCTCGCCATCCTGCTGGCCCGCAACGGCCGCAAGGTGCGTTTGTGGTCGGTCAACCAGAATGAATTAGTGCCATTGCTGGCTCACCGCGAAAATCGCCAGTACCTGCCGGGCATCCCGTTCCCTGATACGCTGGCAGTCGAACCACATTTGGAAAAAATCGCAGCGGTCGCCCATGACGTGCTGGTGGTAGTGCCCAGCCACGGTTTTCGCAGCACTTTGAAGCTGCTGGCAACGCACCGGCCCAGTAATCTGCGGCTCGCATGGGCCACCAAAGGCTTTGAGCACGATTCCGGCAAGCTGCTGCATCAGGTGGCGGCTGAAGAGCTGGGTGAGCCACTGCCGCTGGCCGTGCTCTCGGGCCCTACGTTCGCGCGGGAAGTGGCCGCCGGCCTGCCCACGGCCGTGACCGTGGCCTCGAATCAACCGAAGTTTGCCCAGGAACTGGCGGAAACCCTTCACAGCCGCAGCTTTCGAGCTTATACCTCCGATGACATGGCCGGCGTGGAAGTAGGCGGTGCGGTCAAGAATGTCATCGCCATCGGCTGCGGCATCAGCGATGGGTTGAAATTTGGCGCGAATGCGCGCGCCGCACTCATCACCCGCGGACTGGTGGAGATCACGCGCCTGGGTTTGATACTTGGAGCACGGGCCGAGACCTTTCAAGGATTGGCGGGGCTCGGTGATCTGGTGCTTACCTGCACCGACGACCAGTCGCGCAACCGCCGCATGGGGCTGGCATTGGCCACTGGTAAGGACGTGAAAAGCATCGAGCGTGACATTGGCCAGGTGGTGGAGGGTGTGTTTGCCGCAGAAGCAGTGCACCTTCTAGCCCAGCGCCTGGGCGTCGAGATGCCCATCACCGAGCAGATCTACCGTATCCTGCATCAGGGCGTAGCGCCACGCGCCGCCGTCGAAGCGCTGATGACACGTGCGCTCAAGTCAGAATCGTAAGCACAACTCCAGTTCAATCAGCGTGCACCTTCAAATCCCAGCTGCCGCCAGGCTTCGTACACGATCACTGCCACCGCATTGGAAAGATTCAAGCTGCGATTATCCGGCCGCATGGGGATCCGCAAGCGTTGTTCAGGCGGCAGGGAATCTAATAGCGGCTGCGGCAGGCCCCGGGTCTCGGGTCCAAACAACACCGCATCACCGACCTGGAACATCACTTCGGTGTAGCGATAGTCCGCACGCGTGGAGACCGCGAACAGCCGTATCGGCTTAACCACTTTGATGAACATTTCCAGGTCCGCATGCTCGCGCACACAGGCCATATCGTGGTAATCGAGCCCCGCACGTTTAACCCGCGCCTCGGATAGTTCAAAACCCAGTGGATGGATGAGATGCAATGTGGCGCCCGCGTTGGCACACAGGCGTATGATATTGCCGGTATTGGGCGGAATCTCCGGCTGGTACAGGACCACGTGCAGCATTAATCAGAGGCGCGTATGCATGATGCAGAGCACACTCTTCCCGAATCTCTGAAAACCGATTTCTGTGGTATCACATTCAACTCGCCGCTGGTGCTGTTGTCGGGCTGTGTGGGATTCGGCGAAGAATATACGCGGGTCGCCGGGTTTTCCAATCGCGACGCCGGTGCCATCTGTCTCAAGGGCACCACCCTCAAACCACGTCTCGGCAATTCAGCGCACCGCATCTACGAAACCCCAGCGGGGATGTTGAATGCCATCGGCTTGCAGAACCCTGGTGTTGAGCATGTAGTGAAGAAAATCCTACCGACACTGGATTTTTCAGAGACCCGCTTCATCGCCAATGTCTCGGGCTCGACAGTCGAAGAATACGTAGAAGTCACTCGGCGCTTCGACGATTCCCGCATCGATGCCATGGAGATCAATATTTCCTGCCCCAACGTGAAGCAAGGCGGCGTGGCCTTCGGCAACGATCCAGAGATGTCGGCCCGTGTAGTAGCCGCCTGTCGCAAGGTCACCAACAAACCCCTCATCACCAAGCTTTCCCCCAATCAGACGGATATCGCAGATAACGCCCGGCGCTGTATCGAGGCGGGCACTAACGGACTGGCGGTCATCAACACCCTTATGGGGATGGTCATCGATCCACAAACCCGCAAACCGGTGATCGGCAACGTTCAGGGAGGGCTTTCGGGTCCGGCCATCAAGCCCATCGCCCTGCTCAAGGTGCATCAGGTCTATCAGGTGGCGCGGCCGCACCAAGTACCCATCATCGGCCAGGGAGGGATCACCACGGTTCATGACGCCCTGGAATTCCTGGTAGCCGGTGCCACTGCTGTAGGAGTGGGGACTGCTCTGTTTTATGACCCATTGGTTTGCAAGCGGCTTAATTCAGGCATTGCTGAGTACCTAGCCCAGCACAGACTCAAGAGGGTGGCGGATCTGGTCGGTACCCTGGATACGGGCGGAGGGCAGTTGGAACTTTGTGCGGCTGGTTAATTTTATTTTGTAAGTCCCTATACCAAAACGTGTAAATACTTCGACCTACCTGTCAAACTAGGGTTTCAAATCACCAAAAATCGTCACTTTGTGGCGAATTTTTACTTGGAATACTGACGTTTTTGTTGATTCTGCCTTCAAAGGGCATCGCGGGGAACCTAAAAAGCCTTATTTCATTGGGTCCATGCTACTTGGCATAGGGCTTGCTCGGATATGTACGTAGGAGAAATTCTCAGAAGCCTTCTTAGGGAAACACCCAGGGCGACTGGGAAACACCCGTAAAGGGTACAGGGACCAGGCCACCCGACACGGATGTGGGTGGCCTTACTGTAACCGACTGTTTATATGAAACATTTTTATACTCACCCTTAATCATTGGAGAAATCTCATGTTGAAGCTTATCCGTACCCTTGTTGTCGGCAGCGCGGCTGCCCTGCCCCTGGTCATCGCCAGCGTGCCGGCTCAGGCAGGTACCACCACCACTACTTTTGCGGTTACCGCCACTGTGGTCAATTCCTGCGTGATCAATTCCGCTGGCGCCATGGCGTTCGGCAGTTACGACGTCAATCTTGGAGCGGTGACTGATTCCAGTGTCATCAGCGTCAATTGCACCAAGAACGATACGTACACGATCGCGCTCAGCTATGGCGGTACAGGCAATGCAGCCAACCGCATTATGCTAAACGCCGGCAATCAGCTCAATTACAATCTCTACACCGATAGCGGCTATACCAAGGTCTGGAATAACACTTGTGGTGGCCCCAATAACTGCGATGGCGGCACGGGTGCAGGCCCGGGCGCCGGTAATGCGCAGACCTATACGGTGTATGGCCAGATTCCGGCTGGGCAGAATGCCGTGGCAGGTAGCTACAGTGACAGCATCACCGTTACGGTAACTTTCTAAATCATAGTGAAATGTGGAGGGCGTTATTATGCGTCGGATTCTGATTCTGTTAGCGTTGCTGCTTGTGCCCTTGTGGGTGCAAGCCGCCTCATTTCAGGTCAGTCCCATACGCATAACTCTCTCCGCCGATCATTCCACCGATGTGCTGAGGGTGACTGCGATTTCAACTGATCGACGCAACACGCTAGATTCTGCGCGAGCAGAAGGAGGTGTTGCAAGTGACATACAGAACTCGGATTTATTACACCGAACGCCAGAAGGCCCTGATGTGGGAGCGCTGGCAGAAAGGGGAATCTCTCCAACAGATCGCCCAGCTGTTTGACCGGTCGCACGGATCGGTCCACGGCATACTGGTTAAGACCGGCGGCATTCGCCCGAGGCCGCGCCGGCGTTCGCGTTTAGCGCTAAGCTTGGCGGAGCGTGAAGAGCTATCGCGCGCCGTAGCACAGGGCTTCTCATGTCGCTCGATCGCGCGCTCCCTGGGACGCGCACCCTCGAGTGTCAGCCGTGAGCTTAAACGCAATGGCGGCCCGGGGTGCTACCGGGCGAGCCAGGCCGACCAGAGTGCTTGGGACCGGGGCCGCCGCCCCAAGGTCTGCAAGCTGGTCGAGCATCGAGCCTTGGCGCGCCTGGTGACCGACAAGCTGCAGTCATCCTGGTCGCCGGAGCAGATCGCCGGATGGCTGAAGCGGCGCTTTCCCGATGATGAGGGTCTGCAGGTGTCACACGAGACGATCTATAAGACTCTGTTCATCCAGGCGCGCGGGGCCTTGAAAAAAGAGCTGTTAGAGCACTTGCGGCGTAGCCGTGCCATGCGCCGTTCACGCCATCACACCCAGAAGACCGATGACCATGGCCGGATCCTGAACGCCGTGTCGATCCGCGAGCGTCCGGCCACCGTCGAAGACCGTGCGGTGCCGGGCCACTGGGAAGGCGACTTGCTGTTCGGCAACCAGCGCAGCCAGATTGCCACCCTGGTCGAACGGCATACCCGCTATGTCATGCTGGTGAAAGTCGCGAGCAAAGATACCGAGACCGTCATCAGCGCATTGATCAAACATGCCCATAAGCTGCCGCAGGAGCTCTATAAATCCTTGACCTGGGATCGCGGCAAAGAGATGGCCGACCACCAACGCTTCACCCTGGCGACGGATGTCAAAGTCTACTTCTGTGATCCGCAAAATCCCTGGCAACGTGGCAGTAACGAGAATACCAACGGGCTACTGAGGCAGTACTTTCCTAAGGGCACCGATCTGTCGGTGTACTCGCAGGCTAAACTCAACGCAGTCGCCAGGCAGTTAAATGAGCGGCCGAGGAAGACGCTGAACTATGAAACGCCGGCTGAACGCTTTGGCCAATGTGTTGCGTCGATCAGTTGAAACCGCAACCAATAGCAGCGACACACCGACGGTAGTGCAGCTGCAGATCGTGGCGTGGTCCCAGGAGAACGGCGAAGACGTATACACGCCTAGCCGCAATCTCCTGGCCACGCCGCCGATCTTCACGGTGGCTCCCGGGAGTCAGCAGACAGTGCGTGTCGGCATGCGCACCGAACCAGACGCCCGCCAGGAAACCTGCTACCGGCTGTTCCTGACGGAAGTACCGCCGGCACCCACGCCGGAATTCCGCGGTGTGCAGATCGCCTTACGTATGGGTATTCCGGTGTTTGTAGAACCAGCCGTAGATACCGGGCCGACACTGAAATGGTCAGTAAAACTGCTTTCACCTCTTGAACTGCAACTCAGTGCTGCCAATAACGGTAATGCCCACGCGCAAGTTCTGAAGTGGGAATTAAAGTCACCGGATCAATCCAAGCTGTTGGCACAGAATACCGGCGGTTACGTGTTACCGGGTACAAGCCATACCTGGATGGTAAAACTGGCCTCGCCGCTGGCCGCAAACACACCACTCGAAGTCACCGCCGATACCGACCGAGGCACGCTCCATGCGCAGCTGGTCCTTGGAAAGTAACAAAGCACAGCTGACGGCTGGGTTGTTTTTAACGCAAGTCGGTTACCTCGTTATATATCAAGGCCGATTCCCGGCCACATCAGGCTGAGCCATGAACGGCTTCCTAAAAAGCCGGGCACGCTGGCTGGCGGCCGCACTGGTGGTACTGATGCTGCTCAGCCCATTGTTATTCATACGTCACAGTTCACCGCACCCGGTAAAATTCCTGGCCAGTACCACCGACGACGGCACGAAAACAAAAGTTCCAGCCTCCGCTATGCCGGCAACGGTTGTCATGAGCCGCATGCCGCAGCAAAATCCTTTGCCTCGGTTTGTAACATCTGGGTACGGACTTGGCCAAACGATTACCGCCATAGCAGCTTCGCAAACGGTTTTAGGGTCAGGGACATCTGCCTCTGGCACTACAGTGCAAGCCCCGGTAGCGGAGTTACCGGCATCAGCAACTGCACCCATCGAACTATTGCTGGAAGTGCACATCAACCAGCAAGCTTGGCATGAAACCGATTTATTCCTGGGATTCGGCACCACGCCGGATAAGAACCTGTACGTAAAAGGTTCTGACCTGGAGCGCTGGCGCCTGCGCCCACCTGACGTCACGCCCTATATGTACGAAGATGAGAAATTCTATCCCCTGGATGCCATCCAGGGACTCACCTATCACCTGGATCCCGCCACCGAAAGCTTATTGATTACCGCGCCGGCGGCGGAATTCAGCGGTACGGTGGTTGACGGGTTGTTTCCGCAAAACCCACAACCGCAGCACACTCCGCTGGGTGGTTTTCTGAACTACGATTTCCTCGGCACCAGCAACACGCAACTGAGTTCGATAAACAGCATGCTGGAGGCCGGCCTGTTCAACGACTGGGGTGTGGGTACCAGTAGTTTCCTCGGCCAGGACATCAACCATGCTCATAGCCAGTGGACACGTCTGGACACCACCTGGACGCACGATAATCCCGACAACATGACTACTCTACAACTCGGCGACAGCATCAACGACGGTGGCATGACTGGGCTCGCGGTGCGCATGGGTGGCATCCAATACGGCACTAACTTCACCACCCAGCCGTACTTCATCACTTTCCCATTACCCACAATCGGCGGCCAGGCAGCGCTGCCGTCCACGGTGCAGCTGTATGTGAACGGTCTGCTCAAGGAAACCCAGCAAGTGCCTCCCGGGCCGTTCTCGATACCCGCTATGCCTGTGGTTACCGGCCCGGGCACCGCCACCATCGTGGTACAAGACATGCTGGGCCGCGAACAGGTTATCTCATCATCCTTCTATGCCAGCTCGGATCTATTGAAATCAGGACTGGATGATTATTCCTTTTCCGCCGGCAAGTTGCGGGACAACTACGGTGTGGACAGCAATGACTACGGCCCATCTGCCGCTACCGGCACTTTCCGGCATGGTTTTACCGACAGCTTTACTGGTGAGTTGCGTGGAGAAGCGTCTGGCGACCTCAAGGACGCCAGCGCTGGCGGCACGTATGCCACTCCAGATGCTGGCGTCTTCAACGCCGCCCTGGCCCTGAGCCACAGCAGTCTCGGTCAGGGTGTGCTGGGTTTAATCGGTTACCAGTGGCAAGGGCAGGTTTTCAACGCCGGTGCCAATGTGGAGCTGGCCAGTTCAAACTTTACTGAACTGGGATACAACAGCCAACCGGCGCCCCATGAACAGATCACGGCAAGCGTCGGCGCCTTTCTGGGCGCGGGCGGCTCAGTCTCACTTGCTTATCTGGATCAGGACAGTCCGTTGTTTGGCACAGCTCGCCTCTTGACCGCGAATTACAGTGTGAATGTGGGCCGCAATGGTTTCTTTACCGCCAATGCATTCCATTCATTGACGGGTAACAGCAACAATGGCGTGTTACTCATGTTCACCTTGCCATTCGGCGAACGCAGCAATGTCAGCGTCGGTGTGCAGCGGCAGAACAATACCGATCAGGCCTTCGCCTCGGTGCAGGAGAACCTGCCCACCGGTACCGGCAGCGGCTACCGTGTGACCACTCAGGTAGGTCCGAATGCTTCAAACTCGGGTGAATACGACTATCAGAATAATGTCGGCACCTATCGGGTGGGCGCCCTCAACAACGCTGGCCAGACTGCCTATCAGGGTGAAGCCGCGGGCGGCCTGGCGTTCATCGGCGGCGGCGTATTCCCCACACGCCAGATTCAGGGCGCGTTCGGCCTGGTGGAAGTACCGGGGATTCCTGACGTCACTGTGTACTCGAACAACCAGCCGGTGGCGATAACCGACAAGAACGGCGACGCGCTGGTGCCTATCATGCAGCCGTATCAGAACAACCCCATCAGTCTGGACGCCGGCAGCCTACCTCTGAGCGCCCAGGTAAACAGCCTGCAGCAAAATGCTGTGCCACGCTTTAACAGCGGAGTGCTGGTGAAATTCCCGATTACATCAACACGCGGCGCAACCCTGACCATCAACCTGCAGGATGGCAAGCCGCTGCCGGCGGGCGCCAGCGTACAGATTGAAGGACAACAACAGGCTTTCCCGGTGGGATTCGACGGCGAGTTGTATATCACCGGGCTTGCGGCGCATAACACGCTGCGCGCAAGCTGGGATCATCAGAGTTGCAAAATCAGTGTGGATTTGCCGGAAACCAAGGATCCACTACCAGACTTGGGTACCTATATCTGTAAAGGAGTAAAACCATGAGGCGTGGCCTTTGTATTCTGGTCTTAATCAGCATAGCAATGCTCGCCCCCGGCATTGCTCATGCGGCGACGTGTACCGTAACCGCCAATAGTTTTAGTTTTGGTAATTACGATGTGATGAGTGCGACACCCATGACTACGACCGGGTCTAATCTCATTACAGTGACCTGCTCCGGTGGTAGTGGCACCATGACTGTAAACCTCAGCACGGGTGGTAGCGGTAGTTATATCCAGCGCGCCATGAAAAATGGTACGAATACCCTGACTTATAATCTTTACACCACCGCCAACCTCACCACCATATGGGGCAATGGGACTGGTGGCACGGGTAATATCGTTCAGACGTACAAGAATAAAAGCACTACGCAATTTAATGTTTACGGACAGATACCAGCTCAACAAAATGTCGTTTCAGGAAGCTATAGCGATTCGATCACAGTCACGGTAAGTTTTTAATCATAAAACGAATACAGTCCCTTATAAATATGGTGTTATACACTGTAGCTACGGCACCATTCTTGTTACATACCATGACTTTCTGAAGACACATAGGCTTTAGCCGGAATTCAAAGACTTAAACTTGCGTGTGAGAGTGTTGCGCCCGATGCCGAGCAGCCTGGCCGCTTGCTGACGGTGGCCACCGCTGGTTTCCAGACCGGTCTCGATCAAGACCTTTTGCATATTTTCGGCCACCAGCGTAAAGATGCCGGTCTTGCCCTCAGCCAACTGTTTTCTTGTCCAGTCGCGCAGTGCACTGCGCCAGTCATTGCTATCGCCATCATCAGATAATTTGACCTCATCCTCATTCAACAGCGCCGGCAAATCGCTGCGGTGCACGATGCGTCCACTGGCCATCAGTGTCAGCCGCCGGCAGACATTCCGAAGCTCGCGCACGTTACCCGGCCAGTCGCGTTCCCGCAGAGCGGCCATGGCATCTGCCGTGAGGCGTTTAGGTTCGAGGTTCAACTCCCGCGACGCCGCCTGCATGAAATGTTCCAGTAGCTGCGGGATGTCCTCGCGGCGTTCCCGCAGCGCTGGCATCTGTACCTGCACCACGTTCAACCGGTGGAACAGATCTTCACGGAAGCGGCCCGCTTCGACCTGTTTTTCCAGATGCTGGTGGGTGGCAGCGATGATGCGCACATTGACCTTCACGGTCTCATGGCCGCCCACCCGGTAAAACTCGCCTTCCGCCAGCACCCGCAATAAGCGCGTCTGCAAGGCCGGCGGCATGTCGCCGATCTCATCCAGGAACAGTGTGCCGCCATGGGCCTGTTCGAAGCGCCCGACGCGGCGCGCGTTGGCGCCGGTGAAGGCGCCGCGTTCGTGACCAAAAAGTTCTGATTCAAGTAATTCAGCGGGAATGGCCGCGGTATTGAGCGCGATGAAGGGGCGCTGGTTACGGGGACTGTGCCGATGCAAGGCGCGAGCTACCAGCTCCTTGCCGGTGCCGGATTCACCCGTAATCAACACCGTCAGATGGGTACCCGAGAGCCGGCCTATGATACGGAACACTGCCTGCATGGCGGGTGCTTCGCCGATAAGAGTATCCGCGGGTTGCGGCTTGCCGGAGCGTGAGGTCTCCGGCGACACAAAAGTCTGTAAAGCACGCGCCACTACCGCGGTGAATTCATCCACATCAAAGGGCTTGGCAAGATATTCGAAAGCTCCACCTTGATAAGCGGCCACCGCCGTTTGCAGGTCGCTGTGGGCCGTGACCACCACCACCGGCAAGCGCGGGCAGGAAATGCGTAAGCCGCGCAATAATTCCAGACCATCTTCGCCCGGCAGATGGATGTCGGTGATCAGGACATCCGGTGTGCCGTCTTTCAAGGCAGCCAGTACTTCTTCAATACTGTTGAAATCCTGAGGCGCATGCCCGGCTTGCCGCAGCGCCTCGCTCATGACCCAGCGCAGCGATGGATCATCATCCACAACCCAGACGTTATGCGATTTCGTGTTCATGATTGATACCGATTGGAAGTAAAATGGAAAACACGGTGCGCCCAGGCTGGCTCTCGCATTCGATGAGTCCGTCATGGCGGCTGATCAATTCCTGGGCGATGCTGAGCCCCAGGCCCGCGCCGTTGGGTTTGTGGCTCACCAGGGGACTGAACAGCTGGGGCAATAAATCGGGCGCGATGCCCTGACCGTTATCTTCGATCTCGATGCAGGCCACCAGCCGATGACGGATGCCGTGCAGAGTGAATTGCCGCAAGGCACGGCTGCGAAACACGATCAGGCCGCGCTCACCCACTGCTTCGCAGGCATTCTTGGCGAGATTCAGCAGTACCTGGATGATCTGGTTACGGTCCAGCCGCAATTCTGGAAGACTGGGATCATAATCGCGTTTGATTTTACGTTTGTTGGATAGCGCAGACTGTAAAAGCTGTGCGACGTGTTCGAGCAATTCGTGGATATTGGTCGATTCGCGGCGCAGCGGTTGGTGAGGACCGAGTAGGGAATCCAACAGCGCCGTCAAACGGTCCGCTTCAATCACGATGATGCGGGTATATTCCAGAAGACCGGAATCTTGCAAACGCCGCGCCAATAGCTGAGCCGCTCCCCGAAGGCCGCCGAGTGGATTCTTGATTTCATGAGCCAGCTTGAGAACCAGTGAACGATTGACTGCGTTCTGTTCAGTGAGAGCCGCTTCGCGGCTGATGCGCAGGTGACGATCCAGCGGTGCCAATTCCACCAGCAAGCTAACCTCACCTTGCCTTTCGACGATCGGGGTAATGGTGCAATCCGCGGTGACTACGTGGCGGGCCTCGGCAGAGCCAACCGGCAAGCACAATTCCCGCTGGGTCACTATTTCCCGGTCGGCGATGACCCGTCGCAGGATATCCATGAATGCAGCGGTTTCAGGCAGACTGCTGGTGAGCGGCTGTCCGATACAACGCCTGCCATCCAGATCCAGTAGAGTTTCTGCAGCTGGATTCAGATAACATATTCGACAAGTCTTATCGAGCCAGAGCAGGCCCGTCGACTGGTTTTCCAGTACAGCGAGAAAATCTAATGCATCGGTTGGGCGCATGCACCATTATAGTGCAGACGCCCCTTAATGGGGCGGTTTATGGCTTAGGATTGATTTCTGTTGCACGTAAAAGGTGACTGGGCCGGCTGACTGGGTGGCGCCATTTGCTGCGTTTAGGGTCACCGACACGCTATGTTCACCGCGCGGGATGTTCTTGAATGTGACGGTAGACTCGGTGGTTGGGCCAATGCTCTGGCCATCCAGGTGATACGTCAAAGTATCGCCGGAGCGCAAGGGTGGAGTAAGGTTCACTGAGACCGGGACTTCATCCACGTACCAGAGGGTTGCCTGGCTCACAGGCGAGGCGATGCTTAACTGTTGATGCCCTGCCGTGGGTGCTTCAGTGGAAGCCGCCGCGGCAGGTGTCGGCATATCTGCCAGGGAGGGTGGCTGGTACGTCTGGGTCTTGGGCAGTTGCACTTTTTCAGCACCAGGTCGCGGGTGATCGCTGTAATGCACGTTGCCCTGGTCGTCCACCCATTTGTAGACCGTATCGGCCTGGACTATCGAACCGGCACTCAGGATCAAAGTTAATACTGTCGCGATCAGGGCTTTATACATGCTTGAAGCCTAGCCAGTTTGTTTGAGGTGAACAAGTAGCAGCGAATCGTAGCGGAATACTATTTCAACTTCGTTGGCTTTAAACCCGCCTAGACCATCGAGTCATCGCTAAATTTGGGTACTTGCAAAAGTAGACTGGACGGTCTAGTCTAGATCATCTTTTCTCGTAGTTGGGTTGTATTTGATCAGCTAACCGGTCCCAACGGCGCATCTCCCCGATGCGCTGAACCGGCCCCGTCTCTCCCTTTCAGGGCCGGCCGGGCGTCTCCCCAAATGCCCGGAAACTTGCCGGCGTACCGTTTCCCCATCCCCGGTACGCCGGTTTTTTTACCTGCCGAGTGCTCGAGATTGCATCACAAGCTAAAGTACATGTCGAACTCCACCGGATGGGTGGTCATGCGCAGGCGCGTGACTTCCTGCATTTTTAGACCGATATACGCATCGATCACATCGTCGGTGAACACCCCACCGGCTTTCAGAAAGCCGCGGTCCTTGTCCAAATGATCCAGGGCCATGTCCAGTGCGTAGCACACTTGTGGAATGTTTTTCTCTTCTTCGGGCGGTAAGTCATACAGGTCTTTATCCATAGCCTCGCCCGGATGGATCTTGTTCTGGATGCCGTCCAGACCGGCCATCATCATGGCAGTGAAGGCGAAATAGGGATTGCTGCTGGAATCCGGGAAACGCACTTCGATACGCCGCTTCTTGGAACTGGAGAATGGGATGCGTATGGAGGCCGAGCGGTTGCGGGCTGAATAGGCCAGCATCACCGGCGCTTCGAAATGCGGTACCAATCGTTTATAGCTGTTGGTACTGGCGTTGGTGAGGGCGTTGAGCGCGCGCGCATGTTTAATCAGGCCGCCGATGTAATACAGCGCCAGTTCCGACAGGCCACCATAGAGGTTACCGCTGAACAGGTTTTTCCCATCCTTAGCCAGCGATTGATGCACATGCATGCCGCTGCCGTTATCGCCCACCAGGGGCTTGGGCATAAAGGTAGCAGTCTTGCCATAGGCATGTGCCACATTCATGACCACATATTTGAGGATCTGAACTTCGTCGGCTTTCTTGACCAGGGTGCCGAAGGCCACGCCGATTTCACACTGACCCGCGGTCGCCACCTCATGATGATGTACCTCGGTCTTCAACCCCATGTCCTCCAGCGCCACGCACATGGCTGAGCGGATGTCCTGAAGGGCATCTACCGGGGGTACCGGGAAGTAACCACCCTTGATGCCAGGTCGGTGGCCGATATTGCCCCCCTCATACACGCGCTCGGAATTCCAGCCGGCTTCCTTGGAATCGATCTTGTAGAAAGAACCGCTGATGTCGGCGCCCCAGCGGATGTCATCGAAGATGAAAAATTCGTTCTCGGGCCCGAAGTAGGCAACATCCGCGATGCCCGTGGATTTCAGGTAGGCCTCGGCGCGCTTGGCAAGCGAGCGCGGATCCCGGCCATAGCCCTGCATGGTGGTTGGCTCGATCACATCGCAGCGCAGGTTCACGGTGGGTTCCTCAAAAAACGGATCCACGACTGCGCTGTCGGGATCCGGCATCAGGATCATGTCGGACTCATTGATGCCCTTCCAGCCGGCGATGGAGGAACCGTCGAACATCTTGCCTTCCTCAAACAGTGCATCGTCCACTGTGTGGGTGGGGACACTGACGTGCTGTTCCTTGCCGCGGCTGTCGGTGAAACGGAAGTCGACGAATTTCGCGCTTTCTTTGGCGATCAAATCCAATACATCTTTTGAGGTCTTGGCAGTCATGGGATGCTCCAGGGATTAGGGAAATGAAATAACTAAACTTAAAATGTTGCAATCAGCGTGCCAACAGTAAACTCCTGTATTTCGAGCATTTCAGCGAAATCGGATTAGCCGTTGTGCACCATTGTGGTGCATCATAGTTTCGCTATAGGTACTAAACACGCTTCAGACAGAGATTTATTGAAGCAGCTATACTTGGCCGCCTTCAAGCCGGGCAGGACACCGACTGCGACAAGATCATGAGCCCCAGAACGCCCGCAACCTTTCAGAACCTCATTCTGGCCTTACAGCAATACTGGGTGCACCAGGGTTGTGTGCTGCTGCAACCCCTGGATATGCCCGTAGGCGCAGGCACATTCCATACCGCCACCTTCCTGCGGGCTATCGGCCCGGAGCCCTGGAGTGCCGCCTATGTCCAACCCTGCCGCCGGCCCACCGATGGTCGCTATGGCGAAAACCCCAACCGGCTGCAGCAGTACTACCAGTTCCAGGTGATGATCAAACCCTCGCCGGATAATTTTCAGGAATTGTATCTGGACTCACTGAAGGCCATGGGGCTGGATCCTCTGGTCAACGACATCCGCTTCGTGGAGGACAACTGGGAGTCGCCGACCCTAGGCGCCTGGGGCCTCGGCTGGGAGGTGTGGCTGAACGGCATGGAAGTGAGCCAGTTCACCTACTTCCAGCAGGCTGGCGGACTCGAATGCCGGCCAGTATCCGGCGAAATCACCTACGGCCTGGAACGCATCGCCATGCATCTGCAGGGCGTAGAGAGTGTATTCGATCTGGTATGGACCGACGGGCCGCTGGGCCAGGTGAAATATGGCGACGTGTTTCACCAGAACGAGGTTGAGCAGTCCAAGTACAACTTCGAGGAAGCCGATACTCAGGGTCTGTTTGGCTGGTTCGACAACTGTGAGCGTGAATGCCTGCGCTTGCTGGAGAAGAATCTGCCACTGCCGGCCTATGAGCAGGTGCTGCAGGCTTCACATACATTCAATCTGTTGGACGCGCGCCGTGCAATCTCGGTAACCGAGCGCCAGCGATTCATCCTGCGGGTTCGCGCCCTGGCTCGCGGTGTCGCAGAAGCGTATCTAAAAAGCCGTGAAGCTCTGAACTTTCCGTTGCTGCAAACGACGAGTAAAAAGAAAAAGACGCGCGCCCATGGCTGATATAAAACCATTTCTGGTAGAAATCGGTACTGAAGAGTTGCCGCCTAAGGCGCTACATCAATTGGCAAATTATTTTTACGAGGGGATCTGGAGAGCTTTAGATACTCATAGGTTCATTCCTAATAGATATAGATTGAAGGGTGGGGATTTTTTCTTTTCACCACGAAGATTAGCTGTTTACATTCCATATGTGTTTACAAAGCAACCTGAACTTGATGTAGCCCTTGTCGCTGGACCAGCATTAAATATAGCGTTTGATGAAAATAAAAATCCTACTAAGGCTGCGGAGGGTTTTGCTCGTAAATTTAACGTATCTATTGAGAAACTTATTCAAAAAGATGGAAAACTTTATTTCAAACCAAAACCTCAGCGAATGGAGGCAAAATTATATATACCATCAGCTGTGATGGGCTCTCTCGAAAGATTACCTACCCCTAAACAGATGCGCTGGGGTCTAGGTGAGGTGGTATTCGTTCGACCCGTACACTGGGTCGTGATGATGCTGGGAGATCAAACTCTCGATGCTGAGATTATGGGTACAAAAGTCAGTAACAAAACCTATGGCCATCGTTTCCACCACCCATCCGCGATCACGCTCAAACGCTCGGCTGACTACCGCAAATTGCTCGAGAAAACCGGCAAAGTACTAGTGGAAGACCGCCAAGGCAGCTTGGCAAAGAAGATCGGTACGCTGGTAAATCAGGCAGCTAAACGTTTCCACGGCAAGGCTCAACTGGATCAGTCACTGCTGGAAGAAGTCGCTGCACTGGTGGAGTGGCCGGTGCCGGTCATCGGCAGTTTTGACAAGAAATTCCTGGCGCTACCGGACGAGGTAATCGTAGCGGTGCTGGAGACCCAGCAACGCTACTTTCCGCTACGCGATACCAAAGGCAATTTGCTGGCCAAGTTCATCGCCATCAGCAATATCCGGAGCAAGCAACCATCAGAAGTGCGACACGGGAACGAACGTGTGATCGTGCCGCGACTCACAGATGCGAAATTCTTCTGGGAAACCGACCAGAAAACTACACTCGAATCACGCATTCCGGAACTGGATCGTGTGGTTTTTCAGAAGGAGCTAGGTTCCTATGGGGACAAATCCGAGCGCGTAGCAATACTAGCGTCAGAAATCGCAAAACAGATCGGCGGTGATCCGCGCTTGGCAGAGCGTGCCGCACAACTTGCCAAGTGCGACTTGGTGACCGGCATAGTAGGTGAATTCCCGGAATTACAGGGCATTATGGGTGGTTATTACGCCCAGCATGACGGGGAGCCACGGGAGGTTGTGCGAGCCATTACAGAGCAATACCAGCCACGCTTTGCTGGAGATATCCTGCCTACTACAAAGACCGGCCAGGCATTGGCCATCGCCGACAAACTGGATACCATCACCGGGATCTTTGCTATCGGCCAGAAACCCACTGGTGAGAAGGATCCATTCGGCCTGCGGCGCGCAGGTCTTGGATTGATGCGCATCGCAATCAAGTGCGAACTGGAAATCAATCTGCATGAATTGATTAAACAGTCTCAATCACAGTTACCCAATCCGCCGGATGAGCAGAGTTTCGAACCAATGATCTACACCTTCCTTACGGAACGACTGCGCGCGTATTACCAGGAGATCGGTGTACGCAGCGACGTTTTCAACGCCGTTGATCTTGAGAATCCTGCCACTCCTGTGGATTTTGATCGGCATCTGCTAGCTGTTCAAGACTTTATTGGCCTACCTGCAGCGCGCAATCTTGCTGCTGCCAACAAGCGCATTCAAAACATTCTCGCCCAGGCCGGACTTAGCCAATATCCACACAAAGAGGATTTTCTCCCTCTCGACACGGTGCTGCTGGAAGATGAAGCCGAACGTACACTGCATGCGGCCCTCGAAAGCGCCAAACGCGACAATGCGCCACTTTATGAGCAACATCGCTATTCTGACGCATTGCGTCGACTTGCCAAGTTGCGTAAACCCGTGGATAGGTTTTTTGATCAGGTCATGGTCATGACAGACGATACCCGCCTGAAGAACAACCGCCTAGCCTTACTTCAACGTGTGCGCGAGTCGTTCCTTCGCATTGCCGATATCAGCGAGCTGCAAGTGGAATGAACCTGGTCATCCTCGACCGCGATGGCGTCATCAATTACGACTCCGACGCTTATATCAAAATACCCGATGAATGGATGCCCATACCCGGTAGTCTCGATGCTATCGCTCGCCTGCATCAGGTTGGCTTTACCCTGGTAGTTGCATCCAACCAGTCGGGTGTAGGACGGGAATTAATCAAGCTTCCTGATCTGGAAGCCATCAACAGTAAGATGATGGCGGCTGTTGAAGCAGCCGGTGGCAAGCTGGCGGGCATCTTCTACTGCCCGCATGCTCCAGGTGATCACTGCGATTGCCGAAAGCCGAAGCCTGGATTGCTTCGGCAGATTGAGAAACAATTCGGCGTTTCGTTGAGGGGTATCCCTACTATCGGTGACAGTCTGCGCGACCTCGAGGCGGCCCGCGCTGTAGGCGCGCGCGCCATCCTGGTACGCACCGGAAACGGCGAACAGACGCTACAGTCGCTTGATTCTAGTGAGAATATCGAGGGCTACCCGGACCTCGCGGCCGTTGCCAGACAACTGATCAAGGAATTAGAAGCGTGATTTTCCTACGTTCATTGCTGTACAACCTGTTTATGGGTACGACAGCCATTTTACTCAGCATCCCAGTGGCCCTGGTCGCACCTTTTCCATCTGGAAAACACTTAGGGCACTGGATTGCTCGCCAATGGGTCATTTGGCAGTTCTTCGTGCTGAGACATATCTGTAGATTGAATTACCAAATCCAGGGTCTCGAGAATATTCCCCAAGCAAATGCCATCAGTTATTGGAAACATCAGTCCACCTGGGAAACTATGTTGCAGCTGTTGATTTTTCCGGCGCAGAGCTGGGTAATCAAACATGAGTTGTTCTGGCTGCCGTTGATAGGCCAGGCTATTTATGCGCTGGAACCCATCGCCATAAATCGTAAATCCGGGCATACCGCAGTAAAACAGGTCCTGGAAATGGGCCAACAGCGCTTGGATGCCGGTTTATGGGTGATGATCTTCCCGGAAGGTACGCGCATGCCTCCTGGCACCACCCGTCGCTACGGCTTATCCGGGGCACTACTGGCGGAAATAACCGGCAAACCCATCGTACCGGTAGCTCACAACGCCGGCGATTTCTGGAAGCGCAACGCATTCCTGAAGTACCCTGGCACAGTACAGGTACGTATCGGCATGCCGGTTTACACCAACGGGCGCAAACCAGAAAAAGTTAATATCGAAATCCAGACATGGATCGAGGCACAGATGCAGCAAATTAGCCCGGGTTATACCGTAATTCAACTGGAACGTAAAAGAGACTAGACATCAAGATTCGCTACTTCCAGGGCATTCTTCTCGATAAATTCGCGCCGTGGTTCCACCGCATCACCCATGAGGGTTGCAAATACATCATCGGCACTGCGCGCATCCTCGATTCGCACCTTGAGCAACCGCCGCGTCTGCATATTCATGGTGGTTTCCCACAGCTGCTCAGGGTTCATTTCACCCAGGCCTTTGTAGCGCTGGATGGCTTGGCCATGTTTGGCTTCTTCAATAAGCCAGTTCATGACTTCCTTGAAGCTGGTGACTTCCTGGCGGTGATCCCCACGGCTTACATAGGCGCCTTCGCCGATCAGACTGTCCAGTTGTTGTGCCAGTGCAGCGATACTCTTGTACTCACCGGAAGCAAAAAATTCGCGGTGGATGAGCTTGTCGGTTGACAGCCCATGATGCGTACGCGTGATCTTGATACTCGGAACTTCGCGGCTGGCATCCTTATGCAGTGCCACTTGGTAACGTGTACCGCTGCCATCGTCGGCATTCAAACGTTCTTCAAGTATCTTGCTCCAAGTATTGAGCCACTTCGAATCAGTGAACTTATCCGTGGTGACCGCAGGGACATACAGCAATTTTTCCAATACACGTTCATCATAGCGCCGCGCCCAGCGTCGAGTCATGGCCATAATTTCCATGTAGCGCGCCGCCAGCGTTTCCAATGAAGTACTGTTCATGGCAGCAGCCTTGGCTTTGATATAGAGCTTTGTGTTCTCAGTCGCAGAGCGCAATAATAGCGCGCTCAATTCCGCGTCATCTTTTACATACTGCTCCTGTTTGCCGCGCTTGACTTTGTATAGCGGCGGTTGGGCAATATATATGTGGCCACGGGCGATCAGTTCGGGCATCTGCCGGTAAAAAAATGTCAGCAACAGTGTCCGGATATGCGATCCATCCACATCGGCGTCAGTCATGATGATGATGCGGTGATAACGCAGGGTTTCGATATTGAATTCTTCGGCACCAATCCCACAGCCGAGCGCCGTGATGAGCGTGCCTACCTCCACGGATGACAACATCTTGTCGAAGCGTGCCTTTTCAACATTCAGGATCTTGCCTTTGAGTGGCAGGATCGCCTGATATTTGCGATCACGACCTTGCTTGGCGGATCCACCGGCTGAATCACCTTCCACCAGAAACAATTCAGAAAGTGCCGGATCACGCTCCTGACAATCGGCCAGTTTTCCAGGCAGGCCTGCCACATCCAATGCGCCCTTACGACGTGTCATTTCGCGAGCCTTACGCGCTGCCTCACGTGCGCGCGCTGCATCGATGACTTTGCCGATGATTATCTTGGCTTCCGTGGGTTTTTCCAGCAGAAATTCTTCGCATTTTTCCGCCATTACAGATTCCACTAACCCCTTCACTTCCGATGACACCAACTTATCTTTCGTCTGTGAGGAAAATTTCGGATCGGGTAATTTCACTGAAACAATGGCGGTTAAACCTTCTCGTGCGTCGTCACCAGTCAAAGGGATCTTTTCCTTTTTCAGGCGTGCTTCTTTCTCGATGTAATTATTTACTGTGCGCGTAAGCGCTGCACGGAAACCCGCCAGATGCGTGCCACCGTCCCGCTGTGGGATGTTGTTGGTAAAGCAATAAACCGTTTCCTGATAAGAATCATTCCATTGCAATGCAATCTCGACGGTGATGCGTTCACGTTCCGTGAGAAAATGGAAAACCGTCGGGTGCAGCGCAGTCTTATTACGGTTCAGATGCTGTACGAAAGCTTTAATACCACCCTCGTATTGGAAGACATCGTGCTTATCGGTGCGTTGGTCATTAAGTAGGATACGCACACCAGAATTCAGGAACGACAGCTCCTGCAGACGTCTGGCCAAGGTTTCGTAATTGAACTGGATATGGGTAAAAGTCTTGGCGCTGGGTTTGAATCGGATCTCAGTACCGGTGCCTTGGGCCTCGCCGACCGCTTTGAGTGGATAGACGGGATCGCCATAGCGATACTCTTGTTCGTATAACTTCCCATCGCGTTTTATGAGTAGGTGTAAGTGCTCGGATAGGGCGTTGACCACGGATACCCCAACTCCGTGTAACCCGCCGGCTACCTTGTAGGAGTTATCGTCGAACTTAGCGCCGGCGTGCAGCACCGTCATAATGACCTCGGCGGCTGAACGTCCCTCTTCTTTATGTAAATCTACGGGGATACCACGGCCGTTATCTATGACCGTGACAGATTCATCCTCATGAATTGTAACGGAAATTTCTGTGCAATAGCCTGCGAGAGCTTCATCGATAGAATTATCTACCACTTCGAAAACCATGTGGTGCAGCCCCGTACCATCATCGGTATCTCCGATATACATACCGGGCCGTTTACGGACCGCGTCGAGGCCCTTTAACACCTTGATATTGCTGGAATCGTAGCGTTTATTCTCAGGCATGATGGGGAGTTCCGGAAGCACTGAGTATTATACCATCGAGTCAATCTTTCCTCGTTTCACGTGGAACAACTTAGACGCGCGAGCCTTAATCAAAGGCGATGCTGCTATTGCAGTGATATGTGTCTGGGCACGGGTTTCATCGATACATTCTAGAAACCTGGTCAGGTGCTGAGGGTCGAGTTCAGCGGCCAAATCATCCAGCAATAATGTACAAGAACGACCTGTCAAGATACGGTAAAGAGCCGCTTGAGCTAATAACAGAGATCCGGCCAAAACTTTTTCCTGACCGCTGGAAACCCACTCCTGAGCAGCTTTGCCATCGACTTTTATCAGCATTTCTGCCCTATGTGGTCCAAACTGAGTCGTGCCCGAGTTTAGATCCCTATCTAAAGCAGACTGCAGTGCCTGCGATAAACCCATACTTTCAGGCCACCCGGAACGGTACTCCAAGCTAATATCGGGTCCACCTAATACTTGTCCAGCCCAAGACTTCGCGGTTGGCATCAGATTCGCCAAATATTGACGTCGTAAATGGTCTAAAGTCTCACCCTGAAAAATCAACTCTCCATCCCAGCTCTCAACTTCCCGTTTGGATTTACCGCCGCGTAACAAGGTATTGCGCTGCCGCAAGGCTCTTTGGAATCGTCGCCAAGTAGGGAAAAAGATGGGTTCCACGTGAAACACTCCCCAATCCAAAAATTGACGGCGGCAACGTGGCCCACCCCGTATAAGTTGATGCGCCTGACTATCGATGAGTTGAACCGGCAAGTTCTCCGATAATTGGGCCAAGGTTACCAACGCCTTCCCACCAAGGGTTGTCTGTAATTGATTCCCATCTTGTCCCCACACGATACGTAGTGGTGTGGATAAATTGGTGACTTGTCCGTTTATCTGAAAACCATTTGTACCAGGGTATACAGCTGACCCAAGGTTCGCCGTCTTGAAGGAACGTCCCCGGCCTAGGAGAAAAATGCTCTCGATCAGGCTAGTCTTGCCTGCTGCATTTTCTCCATAAATAAAATTCAGGTAGGGGTCAAATTCAAGTTCGGCGGAGGTAAAACAACGAAAATTCCGCAGCGAAATAATCGATAATCCCATAATGACCGCTGGTCAGAGACGCATAGGCATAACGACATATCGGCACGTTTCGTTTTCTGGCGCACGGATCAAACAGCTACTGTTCGCATCGGTCAGAGTGATATGTGCTTGTTCGCTTTCCAATGCAGTTAAGGCATCGAGAAGATAGGTCACATTAAAACCGATCTCCAGTTCGGCACCCTGATACTCTACCTCCAGCTCATCCTCCGCTTCTTCTTGCTCAGGATTGTGCGCCAAGACTTTCAGGTGCTTTGGAGTTAACTGTAGCCGCACACCGCGGTATTTCTCATTTGAAAGAATAGCAGCCCGATTCAAAGTCTCCCGCAAACACTTTCGATCGGCCGTAAATACCTTATCACCGCCTTTCGGAATCACACGCTCATACTCTGGAAACCGTCCATCGATGAGCTTCGAAGTGAACCGAAGTCCCGGCAATGTGACACGTAGGTGATTAGTGCCTAATTCTATCTGGACTTGAGTGTCACTTTCTCCCAATAGCCTTTGTAACTCGAGAATGCCTTTGCGGGGCACAATTACCTGCCGCACCGGCCCCTCAGCTACGCCCGTTTGTAAATCACATAATGCTAGTCTGTGCCCATCTGTAGCCACAGCCCGCAAGCGGTTTTCACCAGTCTCCAGTAATAAACCATTTAAGTAATAGCGGACATCCTGCTGGGCCATGGAAAAAGCCGTCCTGGTGATGAGCTCCCGCAATTGTTTTTGACTGATGGCGTAACCACTCTGTACGTGGATATCATCAACAGACGGAAAGTCAGCCGCAGGTAGGGTGGCTAAACTAAAGCGGCTATGTCCTGAACGTAAACAAAGTTTGCCCTTATCTAGATAGACGGACAGTTTCGCACCCTCGGGTAATGCCCGGCAGATATCCAGCAACTTACGTGCTGGAACGGTAATTTCACCTTTTTCCTGTATCTCTACAGCAATGTCGGATACCAGTTCAACTTCCATGTCTGTTGCCGTTACCGCCAGTCCGGTATCCCCAACTGAAAGCAGTAGGTTGGCAAGTATTGGCATGGTCTGCCTTCTTTCAACAACGCTAACAACTGCTTGCACAGGTGCGAGGAGAGTGTCCCTAAGAGTCTCGAATTTCATTTATCCACCTACCAATTAATTTTAAATATAGATAATTTTGAACTTTTAGTAATAATAATTAACCGTTGCAAGATTGTTTATAATGCAAAATTATTTATATATTTCAATATGTTATATGAATATTAAGGTGTTGAGTATTGGTCTGGTAAAGTATAAACAGGTTGTTGATGAAATGTGGGTAGCTGAAGATGGGTTATTGGTCCACAGTTTATGCACAGATTCTCAACCCGAAAGCGTTCTGATCAAGGTCTGATAATCTTCATCAAATCTAGGGTCTATACCTCGTAACTCCTGTACCTTGCGGCAGGCATGAAGAACTGTTGTATGGTCGCGTCCGCCAAATGCATCGCCAATTTCCGGCAAGCTGTGGTTCGTTAGGCCCTTGGCTAGACTCATGGCGACCTGCCGGGGCCTAGCTATGGAACGACTGCGCTTTTTGGAAAGCATGTCACTAACGCGCACATGAAAGTAATCAGATACTGTCTTCTGGATGTTGTCCAAAGTGACTAAACGATCTTGGCGGGCAAGAATATCCTTAAGCCATTCCTGGGTGTTTTCTAAGCTGACAGATTGGCCGGTGAATTGAGCATTGGCTGCCACACGGCGAAGTGCGCCTTCCAATTCCCGGATGTTGGAACTGACACGCTGGGCGATGAAAAACGCCACTTCGTCCGGCAAAGCAACATTCTCTAGAATGGCTTTTTTCATCAAAATGGCCACCCGAGTTTCCAGCTCCGGTGGTTCAATAGGTACGGTCAAACCCCAGCCGAACCTTGATTTAAGCCGTTCTTCCAGGCCTTCGACTTCTTTGGGATAGCGATCGCAAGTCAGTATTACCTGTTGTTGGCCCTCAAGTAATGCGTTGAAGGTATGGAAAAACTCTTCCTGGGAACGTTCCTTGCCCACGAAGAACTGGATGTCATCGATGAGCAGCGCATCCAGGGTGCGATACTGACGTTTAAATTCGTTGATGGTGTTGTGTTGCAGAGCCCGTACCATCTCATTTACGAAACGCTCTGAATGGACATAGGCTATCCGGGACTGTGGATTACGTAGTTGGATCAAGTGGCCGATGCTCTGCATCAAATGGGTCTTGCCGAGGCCTACGCCTCCGTAGATAAATAGCGGGTTGTAGGCTCTTCCAGGGTTTTCTGCGACTTGGCGGGCCGCAGCCAGTGCGAACTGGTTAGATTTACCTTCGACAAATGTCTCGAAGGTATACAGGGGATTGATACCGGCACCTGGTGTGGGTACACCATTTGCGCTACTTGGGGCAGCCGGGCTGTGAATAGGCGATTCCTGTGCGGTCCCGACTTCCAGCGACACCCGACGGTCCCGATCCTCAGCTAACTCCCGCGCGAGCTTGGAGATCCGCGGCAGGAAGCGGTCTTTGACCCAATCCATGACAAAGCGGTTGGGCGCTAGCAAGCGTAGCGTGTGATTGTCTTCCTGAGCGTGTAGTGGCCGGATCCAGGTGTTGAGCTCTTGCTCCGTGAGCTCATGCTCCAAATGATCCACACACCGCGTCCACAGCGATGCCATGTAAGACCCCCGGCGGTTCAATTCGATTGATTCATTTCTGCTCGGCAGTGCTTAAACGGCGCTGCGAGAAGGAGTCAGGGAGTCTATACCGGTTCAATGGGGTTATCCACAGGACTCAGGACTGGATTTATGCAAACGGGTGTTCGCATATTGACAGCAGACCAAGGCACACGTCTAATATCGCCCTTTTGCCCACGCGCCTCTGAACACGGTGCATTCTAGCGGTCAGCAGCATGAAAAGAACTTATCAGCCCAGCATCATTCGCCGGAAGCGCACCCACGGCTTTCGTGCACGTATGGCAACTAAACGTGGACGCCAGGTATTGAGCGCCCGCCGCGCTAAAGGCCGGGCGAGTCTCTGCCCTTAAGCCCGACCAGAAACGGGTTCCCCCCGGCAGCGCGGCTGCGTACCCTAGCAGAATTCAACCGCGCCTTTCGCATCGGGGCTCGTAGCACAGATTCCTGCTTCCGTGTGTATGTGAGTCCGGGCCAGGGTATGGCACGCTTGGGTATCAACGTGGCACGCAAGGTGGTACCCAATGCCAGCGCGCGCAATCGAATCAAACGCCAAATACGCGAGAGCTTCCGAAATCACCGCGCCAGCCTCCCGGCAGTGGACATTGTAATTCAAGCCAAGCAACCAGCAGCTTCGGCGGATAACAACTTGATACGTCACAGCCTTAAGTGGCATTGGCAGGAATTAATAAAACAATGCGCAGCATCCTGATCCTTTTGATCCGCGGCTACCGGTATTTTATTAGCCCATTATTGGGGCGGCATTGTCGTTTCGAACCCTCCTGTTCAGTGTATGCCCAGCAAGCGATACAGCGCTTTGGTGCAATACGCGGCAGCTGGCACACGGCCCGGCGTATCCTGCGCTGCCATCCATTGCATCCCGGCGGCTATGATCCGGTGCCTAACGTGAAACACCACCATGGATAACCGCCGGCTGTTTTTATTCGCGGCCTTGGTCATGGTCGCGTTCCTGATTTATCAGGCTTGGATGCAGGACTACGGACCCAAACCCTCAGCGCAGCCACCGGCCGCGAACACCACAGCCGCACCTGTGCCGGAAATCCCCTTGGCGCCGAATGCTCCGGCTTCGACCGCTAATCGCGCCAGCAGCAGTGCGGAGGCGGCACCTAACCCCAGTGTTACCAAATTGCCTGCGGGTGAGCAGATCCATGTGCGCACCGATGTACTGGATGTAGTTATCGACACGGCAGGTGGCGACATCCGTCAGGCGGAGTTGCTGGGATATCCGGTGGAGCTGAAAAAGCCGCAACTGGTTAAGGTGTTGAACAGCGATAACGCTGAGCTGCTGATTGCTCAATCAGGCCTGCAAACCCACTCTGGACCCACGGCACCCACCCATGAAGCGCTGTATACGGTCAGCCAGAATCAGTACCAACTGGCGCCGGATCAGAAATTCCTAAATGTCACGCTCAGCTGGAAAGACCAGCAGGGGCTGGAGGTACTGAAAACCTATACCTTTACCCGCGGCAGTTACCAGATTGGGCTTTCCTACAGCCTGCAAAACGGCACTGCCGAACCCTGGAGTGGTGCCCAGTATCTGCAGTTCGAAAACAAGTACACCGAGGAGAGTCATAGTCTGTTCAGCGTACAGCGCTATGATTATCAGCGGGTGGCGCTATATGACAGCAACGGCTATCACCAGGATGAGTTCAAGGATTTGAGTGAAAAACCGCTGAACGAGACTGCGGCGGGAGGCTGGATTGCCGTTGTAAACCATTATTTCCTGGCGGCGGCGATTCCCGAAGACCAGGCGGCCGTCAACCATGCCGTGAGTGCACAACAAATCAAGCCTGCGGAAAATCTTTATTACACGCGTGCTCTGGAAAACTCACGTTATTTCGTCGGCACCATCACCGCACTCAGGACGGTTGCGCCGGGCGCCAGCACTCTGTTTGCAGACAAGTTTTTCATCGGACCTAAATTACAAACTCGACTGGCACAGGTGGCGCCCGGACTCGAGCTCACCGTCGACTATGGCAAGCTCACCATCATCGCCGAACCAATTTTCAAGCTACTGAACCTGATCTATCGCTTCATCGGCAACTGGGGCTGGTCCATCCTGGTGCTGACGCTGTTTTTCAAAATGCTGTTTTATCCCCTGAATCAGATCAGCGGCCGCTCCATGGCCAAGATGCGGCGCGTACAGCCGCGCCTCAAGGCCCTGCAGGAACGCTACAAAGACGATAAACAGCGCCTCGGCCAGGCCACCATGGAGTTCTACAAGAAAGAGAAGATCAACCCTATGGGCGGCTGTCTGCCGATGCTGGTGCAGATGCCGATCTTCTTTGCCTTGTACTATGTGCTGGTCTACAGCGTGGAACTGCGGCAATCGCCGTGGCTCGGCTGGATCCATGACCTATCGGCGCCGGATCCTCTGTATATCCTGCCGGTGGTGTACGGCGTGGTGATGTTCGTGCAGCAGCGCATCAGTCCGCAGCCCACCACCGACAAGATGCAGCAACGCATTATGATGGCCATGCCGCTGGGCATCGCGGTGCTGTATGCGGTGCTGCCGTCGGGGCTGGCGCTGTATTACGTGGCCAATTCGATTCTGACGATAGCCCAACAGTGGCGCATCAACAGCATCGTGGGCATGGATAACAAGAAACACGCCGCCACGGATAAATAGCAGGCGGCAGGCGCCTTGGCTTTATTCCCGCAGGCGTGTCTCGATCAATACTTCCGAATGCAACGTTTCATGTACCGGACATTTGTCGGCGATTTCCAGCAGACGCTGTTTCTGTTCGGTGCTTAATGCGCCGCGCAATTCAATTTCCCGCTCGAACTTGTCGATTCTGCCACCGCCGGTCTCGCAAGCGGCGCAATCCCGGGCGTGGATTTTATTATGCGTGAGGCGCACATTCGCGCTTTCCAACGGCCACTGCTTATGGTCCGCATACATGCGCAAGGTGATGGCCGTGCAGGCGCCCAAGGCACTAGTGAGATAACCATAGGGCGAAGGCCCCGCATCAGTACCACCCATATCGTTTGGTTCGTCAGCCAATAGGTGGTGTGATCCGGCATACACCTCGGTGCGGTAATGATCCTTGTCGATGCGAGCCACGACCTCACCTTCTTCCGCCAGACTTGCGATTGGATTTACGCCCAACTCACCCAGGTATTTCGTGGCCCAGGCTGCCAGCAGCAAGCCTACGTATTCGGAATCCTGCGGACGCGACAACAGATGATTCGCTCCGGCGAGCGACACGAAGCTTTTGGGATGCAAGGCAGCACCGAAAATCAGACCCGCATTGCTGATGTCCACCACGGTATCGGTGGGTGAGTGGAATATCAGCAAGGGCTTGTGCAGTGCATGGATATTCCGTTGCCATTGCTGGTTTTTTAGATCGTTCAGGAAGGCTTTCTTGAAGTGCAGCTTGCGCCCCGCCAGCAGCACATCCGCTTCACCGCGTTGTTCGATGACCTGGTGCGCGGAACCCAGGAGGCCGGCCACATGTTCCGGATTGGCGGGAGCCGCCACCGTGGCCACCGCCACGCAGCTGGGGATCTGATGCGCGGCTTCCAGTACTGCGGTACCGCCCAATGAATGTCCAATCAGGATTTTAGGCGCTTGGTAATTCTGTTCCAGAAATGCCGCCGCCTGCACCAGGTCGGAAATATTGGTGCTAAGGCTGGTATCGGCGAAGATCCCCTGGCTGTCACCGATACCAGTGAAATCGAAACGCAGCACCGCAATACCCTGCATGCACAGTGCCCGGGCGATATCCACGGCGGCGCGCACATCCTTGCCACAGGTAAAACAGTGGGCGTAGAGCGCGTAGGCATGCGGTTTGCCATGGGCTGGGATTTCGAGATAGCCGGCCAGTTGCTGGCCAGCCGCATTGGGAAATTGGACGGTTTTGCCGGACATGATTATTTCCTGCCTGTAGGGTCGTGATGATTGTGAAACAGCTTTAAACTGATTTTCCCATGAAATCCACCGTTACCTTCATCGACACCATCGCCGCCATCGCTACGCCCGTCGGGCGCGGCGGCATCGGCATCGTGCGTGTATCGGGCACCGCAGTCCCGGCTATCGCTACAACATTGTTCGGCGCTATCCCGGCACCCCGGCAGGCAGCATTGAGAAACTTCGCGGATGCTGAAGGCACAGAGCTGGATAACGGCATTGTGTTGTTCTTTCCTGCGCCTCATTCCTTCACCGGTGAGGATGTGCTGGAGCTGCACGCGCACGGCGGTACTGTAGTCACGTCTCTGGTACTCAAGCGCGTGTGTGAACTGGGCGCTCGTCTGGCGCGGCCCGGGGAGTTCACGGAACGCGCATTCCTCAACGACAAGCTGGATCTAGCGCAGGCGGAAGCTATCGCCGATCTCATCGACAGCGGCAGCATACAGGCAGCACGCGCCGCCATGCGTTCGCTGCGCGGTGAATTTTCCACACGCGTCCACGAATTGGTGGACACGCTCATCGCTTTGCGCATGTATGTGGAAGCCGCCATTGATTTCCCCGACGAGGAGCTGGATTTCCTGAATGCTGGCAAAGTGGCAGAGCGTCTCGCAACTATCCGCGTACACTTCGAGGCACTGAGCGCCGCTGCAGCTCAGGGCAGTCTGCTGAGAGCAGGCCTGACCGTGGTCATCGCCGGCCGGCCGAACGCCGGCAAATCCAGCCTGCTAAACCGGCTGGCTGGCCATGAAGCCGCCATCGTCACCGAGGTTCCCGGTACCACCCGCGATCTTCTGCGGGAACAAATAAACCTGGATGGCTTGCCTGTGCACGTCATTGATACTGCCGGACTGCGGGACAGCGGCGATGTGGTGGAACAGGAAGGTGTGCGCCGCGCCTGGGAAGCCATCCGTTCTGCCGACCGGATATTACTGGTGGTGGATGATACCCAAGGATTTTCCGCCGACGACACGCGCAGTCTGGAGCAGTTCCCGGCCAAGCTGCCGGTCACACTGGTTTATAACAAGATCGACCTCACGGGCCGCCGACCTGAATCCAAGCAAAGCGAGGCATCGGTGCATGTGGCGTTGTCCGCAAAAACCGGTGAAGGTCTGGAATTACTCAGGACCCATCTGAAAACTACGGCCGGTTTTCACGATATTAGTGGCGATACCTTCATGGCTCGTGACCGCCACCTACACGCCCTGGAGCGGGCGCGCGAGCATCTGGATGAAGCGCAACTACGTTTACAGGAACGCCAGGGTGAACTGCTGGCGGAAGAATTGCGGTTGGCACAACTGTGTATGAGCGAGATTACCGGTGAGTTTACCAGCGAGGATCTGCTCGCGCGGATATTTTCGAGTTTCTGTATCGGAAAATAAATCCGCAACTCACGTCATTACCTAAAAATGGATATTGGGATTGGTGTTGTACAGCTGTTCCGAAAAAGGGTTGGGTTGGGTATTCCAGATGGAAGATTTGAATTCCGGCGACTTTGCCGGTGGCTGAGAAGGCCGTTTTTGGTGATGCCAGTGCTTGTAATCGAATGGCCGGTAGCCGCCGTAGATCTGGCTGACGTAGCTGACTTCCTGCGTGGAATCGGAACTGCTCACAGCCGCCTGGTCCTGTGATTCCTGCCACGCCAGGATCTGGTTATATTGCTGCTGATTTTCTTGCGCCACGATGCTCTGGTACCACTGATTGATATCGGCGATCCACGCTTGGTTTTGCACTTCAGTTTGTGCATCCACAACCGGTAATTCTGCCAGCTCCATGATCGTCACCGGCTGTTGCGTTTTGACCGGCGCCTTATCGCTGTAATGCACCACTCCCTGGCTGTCCACCCATTTGTAGATCTGTTGGCCGTCCGCATACACGGCCGCTGATAATAAGATTGCAGCGAGGACGATTAAAAATCTGGGGTATTGTCTAATCATGGCGATGCAGTCTGAATCCATGGCTTACATGAGTATAGACCCAAGAAGTCGGCTTTTCTTTCGATAAAAACAGCTGGTTTTCAAGCTAAAACCCGTTCGCGGCGTTATTGCTAGACTGACAGTCAGCTAAGTGGTTGGCCTCACGTCCGTGGATTGCGCTGCCCTCATCGCCTTCATCTGCACGGTCGCGGTGCCGACCTGGATCAGTACCTGATGAAAGTCGTCACCAGCGGCGGTTAGCGCACCGTTAACAAGCTGGCGATCCATGGATCGGCTGGGCGGCCTACCACAAGCACACGGAAGGCAATCCTATCGGCCGGCTGCAGGCGGATGCGGGAGCAAAGTAATGATCAGCGTAATTTTGCAACCCAAGCATCAGGCGCGCTGAATGCCAGCGTTGAATTTTCATGGGTCGGCGAATTCAAACTTGCCGGCCAAACACCTGACGCCTGTTTGGTCAGCGATTGATTAAAACCACGCCCGCGGCAATCAGCAGACCGGACACACCCTTCTGCAACAGATTGCGTCGTGACAGATTTTCGCGGCCGAAAGCCGGCCACAACAGAGAGAGCAAAACCCCAAAGATAAAAACAAACAGGGTAGTGGTGCTGCCGATGACCTGCACCAAGCTCAGGGGGGCGAGCAATAATGCGTAGCGCATCCCCAGGCCACCGCCGAGATTGATGAGTTCGTTGGCGGCGTTCACTGACAGCACTGCGCCGGTGTTGCGCCGCAACAATACCAGAAACTGGCGCCGCGGGCCCGGCAATGCCAGCAGCCAGAAACCGAATAGTGCTTCTCCGAAATAAGTCCAAAAAGTGGTGCTCCAGAATTCGTCACGTAGGGCGAAAGCCTTGAAGATCACCGAGCTTACTGCCAGCACCAATGCGCACGCCAGCATTAGCACCACCAGGCGCAGCCGCAAGTGTCCGCCGCCGGGCCGTATCGAGAGCAACAGTCCGCCCGCGACGATCAGACTGCCGCCCAGGAGCTGCAGGCGTGAGAGGGTTTCGCCCAACACCAGCCAGGCGAGGGCATAGGCGAATAACGGCCCGGCCTGGAAAAACGGCGCCACCACCGAGGCTTCCTCGGTCTGCAATGCCTGCAGATAGAAATACATGGCCGTCATGTACAGCACTCCGGAGAACGTGATGACCAGCATGTCCTGCAAGCGCAGGCTCACAACCGCGGGCTGCCAGTAAAGAATGAACGGCAGCATCGCCAGCCCGATGAGAGCGGTGAACACCAAAAGCACTGCCACGCTGCTGTGCTTGAAGTAGCGCTCCACCAGATATTTGTCGATGTGGGTCGAGGCCGCCCACAGCACCGGGCCGGAGAATGCGTAAATCAGCCAATCTATGTGCACAAAATGCCCGGAGTGTGGTGGTGGTTCTTGATTAAGCTTTCGGCCTGCGGCTGTTGAGCATAAAATAGCCACCCCCTGAAAACGCTTTGTTTATAACATGGATTTTCCCCAGCATTTCGAGGTGATCGTGGTCGGCGGCGGCCATGCCGGCACCGAAGCGGCACTGGCGGCTGCGCGCATGGGCTGTACTACGCTGCTGCTTACCCACAACGTGGAGACCCTGGGGCAGATGAGCTGCAACCCGGCCATCGGCGGCATCGGCAAGGGTCATCTGGTGAAGGAGATCGACGCCCTGGGCGGCGCCATGGCACAGGCCACGGACCAGGCCGGCATCCAGTTCCGGATCCTGAATGCCAGCAAGGGACCGGCGGTGCGCGCCACCCGTGCCCAGGCCGATCGCACGTTGTATAGAAAAGCCATCCGCCGCCTCATCGAGAATCAGCCGAACCTGACCTTGTTCCAACAGGCGGTGGACGATGTGCTGGTGGAAGGCGAGCGCGTCATCGGTGTGTCTACCCAGATGGAACTGAAGTTCTTCGCACCCACGGTGGTGTTGACCGTCGGCACCTTTCTGGGTGGACGCATTCACGTTGGCCTGGAGAATCACGCAGGCGGACGGGCCGGCGATCCGCCTGCGAACCGGCTCGCCGAGCGCCTGCGGGAATTGCCGTTCCGGGTCGGGCGCCTGAAGACCGGCACGCCGCCGCGCATCGACGGCCGCAGCATCGATTATGCGGAGCTGGCAGAGCAGGCCGGCGATCAACCCACACCGGTGTTTTCGTTCATGGGTACACGCGAGCAGCATCCGCGCCAGATGGTCTGCCACATCACCCACACCAACGCGCGCACCCACGCGATCATCAAGTCCGGTCTGGATCGCTCACCCATGTACACCGGAGTCATCGAAGGCGTCGGTCCACGCTACTGCCCCTCGGTGGAAGATAAGGTCATGCGTTTCGCCGACAAGGCCTCGCACCAGATCTTCATCGAGCCGGAGGGTCTCGATACCCATGAAGTCTATCCCAACGGCATCTCCACCAGCCTGCCCTTTGATGTGCAGTACGCGCTGGTGCGTTCCATCAAGGGTTTCGAGCATGCCCATATCACCCGTCCGGGGTATGCCATCGAGTATGACTACTTCGATCCGCGGGATCTGAAATATTCGCTGGAGACCAAATTCATCAGCGGCTTGTATTTCGCCGGCCAGATCAACGGCACCACCGGCTACGAGGAAGCCGCCGCCCAGGGATTGCTGGCGGGCCTGAATGCCGCGCGGCGGGTAATGCAGAAGGAACCCTGGTGGCCGGGGCGTGAACAGGCGTATCTGGGCGTGCTGGTGGATGACTTGATCACCCGCGGTGCCCCAGAACCCTACCGCATGTTCACCAGCCGTGCCGAACACCGCCTGTTGCTGCGCGAGGACAACGCGGACCTGCGCCTCACCGAAATCGGTCGCAAGCTCGGCCTGGTGGATGCTGCGCGCTGGGAGATGTTTACAGCGAAGCGCGAAGCCATCGAGCGGGAGGGCGCGCGCCTGCAATCTATCCTGGTGCGTCCCGGGGATATTTCCGAAAGCCAGTCCGCGGAACTGTTCGGCACACCGTTGGCGCGTGCCACCCCGGCGCTCGAGCTGCTGCGCCGGCCGGAGATGAATCACCGCAAGCTGGTGTCGCTGCCCTGCGTCGGTGATGCCAAAGTCGCGCCGGCAGTGGCGGAGCAGGTGGAGATCGGCGTGCGTTACGCCGGCTATATAGAACGCCAGCAGCAAGAGATCGCGCGGACGCGTCATCATGAGCAGACCTGTCTGCCTCAGGATTTTGATTTCAGCTCGGTGCACGGTCTGTCCAACGAAGTGCGCCAGAAACTGCTCGCGGTCAAACCACAGACACTCGGCCAGGCGGCACGCATTCCCGGCATGACGCCGGCTGCGATTTCGCTGTTACAGGTGTATCTCAAGAAACAGCGGGCCGCCACACGCAAGACCGCATGAGTCCAGTCGCATATTTTCTCGAATCCCTGGACTTTCTCGATTGGTGGCTGCTGGCCATGGTGTTGGGCATCGTGGATGTGTTCTTGCTGCGCGGCTGGCTGGTGATTCCAGCAATCGCTGCCGGCAGCGTGGCCTTTGTGCTGATGCTGTTTCCGCAGGTTGCTTGGCCCTGGCAGCTGGCCGGATTTCTAATCATTACGACCATCGGCATTGTCATACGCCGTCTACGCAGCGCAAAATCCACACCGTCAGTATTGACTAAACTACCCGTTATCCAGGACAGCGCTATGAGCAGCTTCTATGATTTCGAGATCAAGACCATCGATGGTCAGGTCAAGTCACTCAAGGACTATAAAGGTCAAGCGCTGCTGGTGGTGAACGTGGCCAGCGAATGCGGACTCACGCCCCAGTACGCCGGCCTGGAAAAACTCCAGCGTGAGTTCAAGGAGCGTGGCTTCGCGGTTCTCGGCCTGCCCTGCAACCAGTTCGGTCAACAGGAACCCGGCAATGAGGCGCAGATCAAAGAATTCTGCAGCCTGAACTACGACGTGAGTTTCCCGCTCACCAGCAAGATCGAGGTCAACGGTACGGCGCGCCATCCTCTATATAAATGGCTGATCGCCGGCACCGGCGGCGCCGACATCCAGTGGAACTTCGAGAAATTTCTCATAGGCAAGGATGGCCGCATCCTGAAACGCTATTCATCGCGGACCGTGCCCGAGGATCCACAGTTGCGCGCCGACCTGCAGGCTGCGCTGTAAAACTGCCACGTCGCATAAACCATCCGATTCGCAGGTGATCCATGGCAGTTGAATCAGAGCGCTTGATACGGAGCGCGCCCAAAGTGGGCTTCGTGAGTCTCGGCTGTCCCAAAGCCATGGTGGATTCCGAACGCATCCTTACACAATTACGGGTGGAGGGTTACCAGGTGGTGGGCGGCTACCGCGAAGCTGAGCTGGTGGTGGTCAACACCTGCGGCTTCATCGAAGCCGCGCAGCAGGAATCCTTGGAGGCCATCGGTGAAGCGCTGGCTGAGAACGGCAAGGTCATCGTCACCGGCTGCCTGGGCAAACGCGCAGCCCTGATCCGCGAACATCATCCGCAGGTGCTGGCCATCACCGGGCCGCACGACTACGAAGCGGTGATGCGCGCGGTGCATGCGCAACTGGCGCCGCCGGCGCGCAATCCTTATATCGATCTGATTCCCGCCAGCGGCATCAAGCTCACGCCACGCCACTACGCCTATCTGAAAATATCCGAAGGCTGCAACCATGCATGCAGCTTCTGCATCATCCCGAAACTGCGTGGCCGGCTGGTGAGCCGCCCAATCAGTGAAGTGCTTCTTGAAGCGGAGAAGCTGGTGAAGGACGGCGTCAAAGAACTGTTGGTGGTGGCCCAGGATACTTCCGCCTATGGTGTGGATATCAAATATCAAGGTTCGGTTTGGCGCGGACATGACTACCGTACGCACATGACAGACCTGTGCCAGGCACTCGGGGAACTGGGTGTGTGGGTGCGGCTGCATTATGTCTATCCGTATCCGCATGTGAGCGAAGTGATCCCATTGATGGCAGCCGGCAAGCTGTTGCCGTACCTGGATATCCCCCTACAACACGCCAGCGCCAGGATACTCAAGGCCATGCGCCGCCCGGCGGCCGGTGAAAAAGCCCTGCAGCGCATCCGCGAGTGGCGCGCTAACTGTCCGGATCTCACCATCCGTTCGACTTTCATCGTGGGATTTCCCGGCGAAACCGCGCAGGATTTTTCGGAGCTGCTGGCCTTCATCAAAGAAGCGCAGCTGGATCGGGTCGGCTGTTTCAGCTATTCACCGGTAGAGGGTGCCGATGCCAATCGTTTGTCCGACTGGGTGCCAGCGGAACTGGCCGAGGAGCGCCGCCGGATCTTCATGGAAACCCAGGCCGGTATCAGCGCCGCACGCTTGCAACGGTTCGTTGGCCGTGAACTCATGGTGCTGGTCGATAGTGTGAGTGAAGATCAGGCGATAGCGCGCAGCTTCGCCGATGCACCGGAGGTTGATGGCGTGGTGCAGATATCCAATGCGACCCAGCTCAAGCCCGGCGAGTTCGCGAAAGTCCGTGTCATCGCCAGCGATCACCATGATCTCCTTGCCCGGCCGCTCGAACGGATGGTGTAAATGGAAGCCGGACAGCAGGATTGAAGGTTATGCATTCACTTTCCGGCCTTAGGGATTTCGACCACGGTATCACCGCCATCGACACGGACTATGTGCGTCCGTTGCTGGACGCCAGTCACCTGCTGGTGCGCGGTGGTCGCGCGGCTTTCGTGGATGTAGGTGTGAATCATTCTGTACCCCGGGTGCTATCGGCCCTACAAGCAAAGAACTTGGATCCCGGCGATGTGGATTATGTATTTCTGACCCACGTGCACCTGGACCATGCGGGCGGCGCCAGCGAACTGCTGAAACATCTGCCCAATGCCAAGGCCCTGGTGCATCCGCGCGGCGCCGCGCATCTGGCCAATCCCGATAAACTCATCGCTGGCACCAAGCTCGTATATGGAGAACAGAAATTCGCGGAACTCTACGGCGAGATCGCGCCTATCCTAGCGCAGCGCATCGTTGAGGTCCCGGACTACGCGCGCTTCAAACTCAACGGCAGTGAGCTGCTTTGCATCCACACTCCCGGCCATGCGCTGCATCATTACTGCATTCTGGACCGGGACAGCCACAACATGTTCACTGGCGACAGCTTCGGCATCTCTTACCGGATATTCGATACTGATAAAGGCGCATTCATTTTTCCGGCCACCACGCCCACACATTTCGATCCGCAGCAGGCGCATGCCTCGCTGGACCGCATCATGGGTTTCGAACCGCAGGCCTGTTTCCTGACCCATTACAGCCGTGTCACCGATGTGCAGCGCCTTGCGAATGACATGCACGCGCATCTCGACCGGTTTGTGGACATAGCCCGTGACTGCGCCAACCGCGGCGAGCAGCGCTGCGCCTGCATACGCAGCTCCATGTATAGGTATCTGGTGCAACGAGTGCGCGCACACGGCTGCACGCTGGACCAGAAGACCGTGGATACCTGGCTGGAAATGGATGTGGAACTGAACGCCCAGGGACTGGCCGTATGGCAGGATCGCCTGCAGCACTGATGCGCTCGAACAATCGCCGTGCTGCATAGCCGCCCGTCCAAAAACAGGTGGCCTGTGTGGCATCATGCACCCAGCGATTCTGGGAGCCGCCCGCATGCAAAAATCCGCCGCCAATATTGAAACCGCCTGCGTGCACGCCGGGCATACGCCGGACGCCGCTACCGCGGCTATCAGCCCGCCGATCCATCTGTCCACCACCTTCGAGCGCCAGCCCGACGGCAGCTATCCCAAGGGCTTCAGTTATACGCGTGCCGCCAACCCCAACCGCACGCAACTGGAGACTTGTCTGGCGACACTCGAGGGCGGCAGCGAAGCGCTGGCGTTTTCCTCGGGGGTGGCCGCGGCCATGACGGTATTCCAGGCGCTCAGGCCCGGCGACCATGTGATCTGCAGCCAGGATGCCTACCATGGGATTCAACGCCTGCTGCGGGAGGTATTGCGGCCCTGGCAGTTGCTGGTGAGTTTCGTGGATACGGTGGATGCGCATACGGTCCGCCAGGCGCTCACGCCTGCGACTAAATTGATCTGGGTTGAGACACCATCCAACCCGCTGCTGCATATCACCGACCTGGACGCCATCGCCGAGATCGCACGCCAGGCAAAGGCGCTCACGGTCTGCGATAACACCTTCGCCACGCCGATATTGCAGCGGCCTTTCGATCACGGCATGGACCTGATCATGCACAGTGCCACCAAATATCTGGGCGGACACAGCGACGTAGCGGGTGGTGCCATCATGGTGCGCACCCGTAATGCTTTCAGCGAACGTCTGCGGCTGCTGCAATCGGAAGCCGGTGCCGTGCCCTCGCCGTTTGACTGCTGGTTGATACTGCGCGGTGCCGCCACTCTGCATCTGCGGGTACGCGCGCAGGCGGACAATGCCTTGCGCATCGCCAGATTTTTGGCCGGACAACAAGCCGTGCAGCAGGTGTTCTACCCCGGCCTGGAATCTCATCCCGGCCATGCGCTCGCCGGCCGGCAGATGCGCGCATTCGGCGCCATGCTATCCTTCACTTTGCGCGGTGGTCAGGCTGCAGCCATGCGCTGTGTCGCCAATGTGAAGCTATTTACCCGTGCCACCAGCCTTGGTGGCGTCGAGAGCCTGATCGAACATCGTGCTTCCATGGAAGGCCCCGAAACCCGGACCCCGGCCAATCTGGTGCGCGTGTCCGTGGGCGTGGAACACGCCGACGATCTGATCGCCGATCTGGATCAGACATTGGCTGCGCTTTAGTGACCGCAACCTTGCGAAGGTAACCTTTTGCTGCAACGCATCGCATTCCTGTTGCTTGGCATGCTGTTGATCTCGCCGGCATTGCTGGCGGATTCGGCAACGTCTGGCATGCAACTCGCGCCCAACGCCAGCGGCGTCACGCTCGAACAGATCATGGCCAACCCGGACTGGATCGGGAATCCGCCGGAGCACGCCTACTGGGGCTATGACAGCCGCCACATCTATTACTGGCAGAAACGCAACGACAGCACGCTGCGCGATTTGTACGCAGCCAACATCATTACCGGCGCGGTGTATAAGGTGGCCGACAGCGAGCTGGGGCGGGTCTCGGCGCCCGGCGACAATTTCAATACCGAACATACCTTCAAGGTGTTCGAACGCGACAACAATGTGTTCGTGCGCGCACTCACCAGCGGTGTGCTGCGGCAGCTGACGCGCGACACCACGCCCAAGAGCGATCCCAGCTTCATGTCGGACGGCGTGCACGTGCAGTGGCACCAGGGCAACGACATCTATCTTTATGATCTGCGCAGCGGCTTGCTGTCGCTGGCGGCGGATGTGCGCCTCGCAGATGATCCCGCCAAGAGCAAGCCGCCGCAGAATTATCTGCAGGCAGAACAGCCGCGGCTGTTCGACTTTCTGAGCAAGCAGCAGGCCGACACCCATGCCATGCTCCAGCAGCAAGCGTCGCAGGCCAGCGCCGACACCACGCGGGTACCCGCGCCCTGGTATTTGGGTAACAAGCTCACTATCACCCACAGCTCACTTTCCCCGGATGGGCATTGGCTGGTGCTGGTGACCGCACTCAAGGATTACGCCAAGGGCGCGCCCGGCATCATGCCCGAATGGATCACCGCTTCCGGCTACATAGAGATGCTCAAACGCCACAGCTACGTGGGTTTGAACCCGCCAGCGCCCCAGAATGTGCTGCTGTTGGATCTCAAAACACACACATCCTTTCCGTTGGACCTGGGCCAGCTGCCCGGCATCAAAGACGATCCGCTGGCCGAGCTGCGCAAATCCGCGGTGGAGTGGGACGTGCAGCACGGCATGGAACGCAAGACCGCGGAGGCATCGGTACAGGCACCGGCGATCCGGCCGGTATCGGTGTGGGGCCTGGAATGGAGCGACAACGGCAAGCAACTGGCGCTGGAATTCCGCGCCAACGACAACAAGGACCGCTGGATCGCCACGCTGGATTTCGGCAAGCAGACCCTGGCCACGCAAAACCGGCTCACGGATCTGGCTTGGATCAACTGGGATTTCAATGAGTTCGGCTGGCTGCACGACAATCACACCCTCTGGTACCTGTCCGAATCCAGCGGTTACTCGCAGCTGTATGTGAAAGACCCGCGCGCCCAGGATGCACGCCAGCTGACCCGCGGCAGCTTCGAGATCTCCGCTCCGCTGCTGACACGTGATGACCGTTATTTCTATGCCGTGGGCAACCAGCGGGCACCCGGTATTTATGAGATCTACCGCATTGATATCCACACGGGCGTGCTGCAGGCGGTCACCCATCTGGGCGGCATGAACGGTCCGCAGCCCGCGCTCGAGGAAGGCGGCATGGATTATGCGTTGTCACCTGATGAGTCCAGGCTGCTGGTGTATCACTCCAGCAGCCTGCGGCCGCCGGAAGTCTATGTGGTGGAGGCGCGTCCCGGCGGCAAGGCCAAGCGCATCACCCACACGGTGACCAGTGCCTTCACCTCCAGCCACTGGGTGAAGCCGCAGATCGTGCAGATCGCTTCATCGCAGACCGGTGTGAAACAACCCATCTATGCACGCCTGTATGTACCTGCCGATTACACCGCAACGAAATCCTGGCCGGCGGTGGTGTTTATCCACGGCGCCGGTTATTTGCAGAACGCGCACCAGGGCTGGTCGTATTATTTCCACGAGATGATGTTCAGCACTTTCCTGACCCAGCATGGCTATCTGGTGCTGGACATGGATTATCGCGGCTCCGCCGGTTACGGTCGCGACTGGCGCACGGCCATCTACCGGAACATGGGTCATGCGGAAGTCCAGGACATCGAGGACGGCGTGCACTGGCTGGAGCATGACCGGCACGTGGACGCCAAGCACCTGGGTGTGTGGGGCGGTTCCTACGGCGGCTTCATGACCTACATGATGATGTTCCGCCGTCCGCAACTGTTCGCTGCCGGCGCGGCCTTGCGGCCGGTGGGCGACTGGGCGGATTACAATGACTTCTATACCAGCGACATCCTCAACCGTCCCAACGTGGATCCCAAGGCCTATTACGACAGTTCGCCCATCAATTACGCCGGCCAGTTGCAGAATCATCTGCTGATCCTGCAGGGCATGCAGGACGACAACGTGTTCTTCCTGGACACGGTGCATATGGTGCAGAAACTCATCGAGCTGCGTAACCCCAACTTCGAAGTGATGTTCTATCCGACCGAACACCACGACTTCAAGTCGCCGTCTTCGTGGCTGGACGAGTACCGGCGCATCTGGAAACTGTTCAACACCTACGTAGATCCGCCGGCCCCCGCCCCGGCCAACTGAAGCGCTAGTGCTAACATGCACTCCGCTTACCGGCGGAGTCGTTTTTTGTGGAGCCTACATGCAACCGCCCATCCTGGGTGATCTCGACAGCTGCGTACAGGCGATCATCGAGCGCGTCGGCCAGCGCCTGGTGGTGGGCACGCCGCTGGGCATCGGCAAACCCAACCATCTGGTGAATGCGCTCTACCGGCGCGTCGCCCGAGATCCTTCTCTGCATCTGACGATCATGACGGCCCTGTCCCTGGAGCGGCCGCTGGGCAAAAGCGATTTGGAACGGCGCTTCCTGAAACCGTTTGCAGATCGGGTGTTCGGCGACTATCCGGAACTGGAGTACATGCGGGCGCTACATACCGGCACACTGCCTGCCAACATCCAGATCTCGGAGTTCTATTTCAAATCCGGCGGGCTGCTGCGCAATGCCCACGCCCAGCAGCATTACGTCAGCAGCAATTACACGCACGTAGTGCGCGACATGCTGGCCGCGGGCGTAAACGTGATCCTGCAGATGGTTGCCAGTCAGGCGCGCAACGGGTACATCCGTTACAGCCTGTCCGGCAATCCGGACCTGACCCTCGATATCCAGCCGCCGATGCGGGCCGCGGAAAAAGCCGGCCGCAGGAACGCCATCGTGGGCCTGGTGAACAACCAGCTGCCGTTCATGCCGGGGGATGCCGAAGTGCAGCCGGAATTCTTCAACCTGCTGGTGGACAACCCGGCCTACGCCCACCATCTTTTCGGCGTGCCGGCTCTGGCCATCGATCCGGTCGAGCACATGATCGGTGTGTACGCCAGCACGCTCATCAGAGATGGCGGCACCCTGCAAGTAGGCATCGGTTCCCTGGGCGATGCCTTTGTGTATGCCACGCAACTGCGGCATGCAGACAACAGCCGTTACCGGCAGGTGATCGAGGCCCTCGGCATCCAGCAGAAATTCGGTGAGGTCGTCCAGCGGTTGGGTGGGCTGGAGGCATTCATCACCGGCCTATACGCCGGCAGCGAGATGTTCAGCGACGGGCTGCTGCACCTGTATCGCAGCGGCATCCTCAAGCGCCGCGTGTTCGACCATGAGCTGCTGCAGAAACTGCTGAACGACGGCAAAATTTCCGAGGGCATCGGCGCCGAGACGCTCACCGCATTGCTCGCCGCCGGCGCCATCCACTCGCCCCTGAGCGCCGAAGATGTCACCTTCCTGCGGCATTTCGGCATCCTGCGGCCGGATGTGCGTTTCGAAACAGACCGACTGGTCCTGCCGGACGGCACACGCTTGTGGCCGGATCTGCAGGACCGGACGATCTTCGAACGCATCGTGCACGACGCGTTGGGCGCGAAGCTCGCGAACGGTGTATTGCTGCACGGCGCCTTCTTCCTGGGCTCCAACTGGTTCTATGAAGAATTGCGCAGCATGCCGGAACCGGAGCGAAGACTGTTCGCCATGACCGCTGTCTCCAAGGTCAACGAGATCTTCAGCGACGTGGAACTGGAGCAGCGCCAGCACCGACAGGCGCGCTTTCTCAATATCTGCATGAAGATGACGCTGCTGGGCGCCGTCGCTTCCGACACCCTGGCCAGCGGCCAGGTGGTAAGTGGCGTGGGCGGCCAGTATAACTTCGTGGCCATGGCACACGCCTTAAGACAGGGCCGCTCGATCATCATGCTCAAGAGTACCCACGACGCACATGGCCGGCTAGAGTCGAACATCCTGTGGGACTACGCGCAATGCACCATCCCGCGGCACCTGCGCGACCTGGTGGTCACCGAATACGGTATCGCCGACCTGCGCGGCAAGCAGGATTGGGAAGTGATCGCGGCGCTGCTCAATATCAGCGATTCGCGTTACCAGGGACAATTACTCGAAGCCGCAAAACGCGCCGGTAAGATTATGCAGGACTACCGCATCCCGGATGCCTTCCGCGAGAACCTGCCGGAAAAGTTGCAGGCAGGGCTCAGGCCTTTCCGCAGCGCCGGACTGTTTCCGGATTTTCCCTTCGGCCACGAGTTCATGCCCGAAGAACTGGTGCTGGGCAAGGCCCTCACTGACCTGAAGAATCGCAGTGAGACTGTGTCCGGCAAGCTGGGCATCGGGCTGGATATGCTGAAGCCACAGCAGCGACAGATGTTCATGCCTTATCTCAAGCGTATGGGATTGGATCAACCGGCTTCATTGAAGGAAAGACTAATGGCCCGATTGGTGACGTCGGCATTAGCAGCCGATCGTGCACAATAGTCGCTTACAAAGTTGTAGAGCTTCTGACCAATTTCATTTTGCGTCATGCCGGCGAAGGCCGGCATCCGGTAAGTGAATGATTTTTCTGGATTCCGGCTATTCCCAGTTGTACTCCTGCATTTTCGGGACTTCCGCCATCCATGGCGGTCGCGCCGGAATGACGAAATCATTAAGATGAGAAATAAATCAGAGTTCCCTGTATTACATTGATGCAATATCGCACGCTGCTAGTTACTGCCGATCGAAGAACTACTATCTGTGGAGGTAGCCAATGCAAACTGACAGCATGATCATCCGGCCTGCGGCGGAACGCGGCCGCAGCCGCCGCGACTGGCTGGACAGCTGGCATACCTTTTCATTCGGTGAGTATCAGGATCCGCGTTACATGGGGTTCGGCGCGCTGCGGGTCATCAACGACGACCGAGTGTCACCCGGCGGCGGGTTTGCACCCCACAGCCACAGCGACATGGACATCATCAGTTACGTGCTGGAAGGCGCCTTGCAGCATAAGGACAGCCTCGGTACCGGTTCAGTGATCCGTCCCGGAGAGATACAACGCATGAGCGCCGGCACCGGCATCACCCACAGCGAGTACAACGCCTCGCAGAACGAGATGGTGCATTTCCTGCAGATCTGGATCATCCCGGAACGGCGCGGCCTGCCTCCCGGTTATGAACAGCGCAGTTTCAAACCTGAAGACATGACCGGTCGCTGGCTGAAACTTGCGGCCGCTGAGAATGTTGTCGGACTGGTGACTATCCATCAGGATCTGATGCTGTTAGCCACACGCGTGGACCAAGAGACAATTTCTTACCAATTACAGCAAGGACGTCGTGCTTGGTTGCAGGTGTCGCGTGGTGCCGTCAACATCAATGTCAGACCTTTAAGTGCAGGCGATGGTGCAGTGTTTATCGGCCCTGCATCCATCAGCGTCAGCGGCGCACCCGCAGGTGAAGTGCTGTTGTTTGATATGCAATAGACCCCGATACTCGAGATTACCCGCCCGCAGTGGATACTGCGGGCACCGAATCAATATGTGATGCAATCTCGATTGCGGTATTGTTGCCATCCCCGCGGGAGGGGAGCCGATATCCAGAATCGTCAGTGATCCGGATGCCGTCTTCCGCGGGGATGGCAAGTCCTTGTCCTTGGGATATTGCTGAATCAAGACAACGGTTAATCAGTACCCAGGTACTTATTTCATGCCTTGGGATTCTTTGACTGTCAGATCGTTATCGACAGCCTTAACGCCGTCAGCACTCATGGCCAAGCGCTCTGCCAGCTCTTTTTCTGCGGTAGAGCGCACCGTGCCGTGCAAGGTCACGACACCGTGATTGGTCTCAACATGGATATCAAATCCTTTGGTGCCAGGATCGGCCAACAGCTTGGCTTTTACGTCGGTCGTGATGGCACTGTCCGAGATGGTGGTTTTCACTGTTTTGACGGTACTGCTGGACTGGCCCTGGGTATCGCGACTTGCTGGTGTGTTTGCAACAGCGCTTCCCTGACCATAGGCAGCAAGACCGATTGCGGCTGTCAGCAATACGGGGGCAAGCAAGAATGAACGGATAATTATATTCATAAATAATCTCCTTTTAGATGCAAACATTAAACACATAGCAACTAACTGAAACCTCCGATCAGAGATGTTGCATCAAAGATGCGGATGCCGCCGCCTGCTTCCAATGTGCGCAATCAGCGTAAGGATGAAAATAATGAGGAATATGAAAAACAGGATTTTGGCGATACTGGCCGCGCCCAATGCAATCCCGGTGAAGCCAAAAATAGCGGCAATTATCGCGATGATGAAAAATACAGCGGACCAGTACAGCATGATGGATCTCCTCGGTTGTAATTGATTACCTGCTGTGTCGGTTCATGAAATTATTTCGTCTCGATATTGATAAAGCAATCTGTGTGCCAAAACAAAAATGACAAATAATTACAACCGGTTGAAGCCGATGTCTGTGTATGGTGCGCTGATACGGCCCACGTGCGTGTCGTCATGCAGCGACACTTTGCATTGAATTACAGCGTAAATCTTGAATTCAGCGGGATTAGAGACGTCGCCTTCTCACGACGGTGAGTAAGACAGTTATGTAGTCGCTTGATGGATTATTTTAAAAACGCCCGGATCATATCCGGGCGTTTGTTATAAGAACAGGATAATGCGCATTCAAAGGTTCAATTACATTTGCCGCCGGCGCCGGCGACGCTGTATTTGCCTGCGCCAAGCAGCGCCACCGCCAAACCGCCCAGGCCGTAGAACAATTCCAGCTCGATGATCCAGCCGCCGGTTTGATTCAGATGAAAGATATCTATACCGTGGACCAGCAGTACGGCGACGACGATAGTGACGAAGATCAGCAGACCGCCGATGCGCGCATAGAAACCGAAGATCACCAGCAACGGCGCCAGTATCTCGCCCAGGTACACGGTATAGCCGAGGAAGCCAGGAATGTTATGCGACTCCAGCATGTCCACTACGACATGCGGACCGGCATATACCAGATGCAGGCCGTGCAGAAGTATCAGCACACCTACCAGCAGTCGCAACAACAGTTTGCCTGCATCATCAGTGTTCCAGCTCATAATGACTCCAGTGTCGAAAAGGTTCGATCCAATGGCATTTTATACCGGTGTTGGATATCGAGCGGTAACCCGATGACACAATAACCATATCGATGATTATTTTTGACGACGAACCTTGGGTATATTATCGGGCTGATCGTAGGCATTTTTGATGGCGTTTATACAGCCAAAATCAGCTCGCACCCATTTTTATCCAAATAGACTTGTCGTGTATCCGCAACCCTGGCAGCCACGGCTGGTCTGGCTGAAGCCGCAGCTGAGGGCGGGTAACAACGCTCCTGCCAACAGGGCACGCTGCTTTTCCGTGTTCCGGTACCGGGATATCTGTTAGGCTTGCGTCCAGAAACACGAGATATCAGCATGCAGCAGGCTTTGGGGGCCGGTAGACAGACAGCGTCGCCCCGCGCAACACCCAACTTGGGTCAGAAACTCAAGTTCGGTCAGGATATTGGATTCCAGTCAGAGCTAAGGCACCGGGTCGAGGATTTCATCCGAAGCACCGGTATACGCCAGCGCGATTGTCCACAGATGTACCTCAAGACCACGCTCATCCTCGCGGCCTTCGCCTGCTCCTATGGGCTACTGGTATTCGGCGCCCAAACTTGGTGGCAGGCGCTGCCACTGGCTGTGATCCTCGGGTTCACTGCTGCCGAGATTGGTTTCAATATCCAGCATGATGGCGGTCACAAAGCCTATTCCAGGCGTTTCTGGGTCAACAAGCTCATGGCCATGACCTTGGACATGGTGGGCGGCAGCTCCTATGTTTGGCGCTGGAAGCATGTGGTGCTCCATCACACCTATGTGAATGTCAAAGGCCACGATACCGATATCGATCTCGGTATCTTCGGGCGCCTGAGCCCGCAACATCGGCATCGCAGCTATCACCGCTGGCAACATATCTACCTGTGGCCGTTGTACGGCGTGATGGTCATCAAGTGGCATTTCTTTGACGACTTCCATGACGTCATCACCGGCCGCATCGGTGAGAACCGCATCCCGCGGCCACGCGGCTGGGAACTGGTGCTATTCACCGGCGGCAAACTTACATTCCTGGTACTGGCATTCGGCATTCCGTTGTTGTCCCATTCGTTTTGGTCTGTGGTCCTGTTCTACGCTCTCATCACCTGGATCGTGGGCGTGATCTTGAGCGTGGTGTTCCAGTTGGCGCACACCGTCGAGCAGGCGGATTTTCCCTGTGTCGATAAAAGCACCGGGCGCATCGAAAATGCCTGGGCCGTGCACCAGGTGCAGAGCAGCGTGGATTTCGCCCGTAACAACCGTCTGGTGTCGTGGCTGGTGGGCGGCCTGAACTTCCAGATCGAGCATCATCTGTTTCCGACCCTCAGCCACGTCAACTATCCGGCCATCTCCGCCATCGTCGAAAAAACCTGCCGGGAGTACGGCGTGCATTACTCGGCGCATCCCACCCTGGGTGGCGCCGTGGCCTCGCACTACCGCTGGTTGCGGCGCATGGCACTTCCCGATACGCCTGCATGACAAGCGGCTAAAGCCGCTTTATTCTCTGAACGTTGTTTAACAATCCCTTCGATTGATGGAGCCACATCCATGAATACTCATCCTGTATGCCTGTCGGTCGTATGTAACCAATGGCAGCACTATGCAATGTCTGTTGTTGTGTTGCTGGCATTCTCATCACCGCTGCTCGCTGATCCAGTCCCAGTGACTGCCACCGGCATCCCGCTGGACGCCCCGTGGAAGGTGAAAGTCTACGAACTGGCGCACTCTACGTTCCTGCATCCCGGCTGGGGCTGGCAGCATTCCGAGCGCGACTATCAACTGGCGCTGCAACTGGCCAAGGGTGATGGGCTGAAGATCGATACCGACGCGCTGTTCGCGGCCGCCTTTCTGCATGATATGGCGGCCTTCAAACCTTGCGCCGACAAGAAGATGGAGCATGGTTACTGCGCGGCGCTGCAGAGCCCGGACATTTTGAAGAGCATGGGCTTCCCGATGCAGAAGATCGTCATCGTGCAGCAGGCCGAACGTGGTCATATGTACTACAGCGATCCCGGTACCGACCCCACCGCCATCGTGCTGCATGACGCCGATTCGCTGGATTTTCTGGGTGACATAGGCGCGGCCCGCATGCTGTCACTTACCGGCGCCCAGGCGCCGAACTTTGAGCCGGCGGTCAAGAAGCTGCATGCGTTCCTGCACGATATCCCGGCGCGGCTCATCACCAAGTCCGCGCAACGCATGGGCGCTCAACGCGCTGCGGAATTGCAGGCGTTTCTGGATGCGTTGCAGGCCGAAACTTTTGATGGGAAAGCGATGTAGCGATGGGTAAAAAACTGCAAGCAGACTTTCGTAGCGTTTAAGGGAAACTGGTAACCAAACTCGCGAATATAAAAAACTAGCCATCAGCCTATTAAAAGTTGCAGGTAAGCTACTCTCGCTAGAACACGCTCGCCTGGCTGCTGGCTCAGAAACCTTGGATCGTACCTATCCCGGACACTACGAAGTTGCATCGAGTTGAAGAGAATCCACGAGCATTTGCGGGCGAAATCACCGCGAGCGACCTTAAAGAGATCAACACAGCTGCTGCGAATATCCCGCTACAAGGCACCCAGCTGTCTGATAGAGCTCTGAAAATGGCAGGGTTGTAAAATGTCTTCGAACCGGTGAGCTCCAATTTTAGATATGTAGATACAGGAGTTTGAATATGCAAAAGCGCAAACTTGGAAAAAGTGGGCTGGAAGTCTCGGCCATCGGACTGGGTTGCATGGGTATGAGCTACGCCTATGGCACGACACCGGACCGGAAGGAAATGGTCAAACTGTTACACCAGGCCGTCGAACGTGGCGTGATCTTGTTCGATACCGCCGAGGCGTACGACCCCTTCACCAACGAGGAACTGCTGGGCGAAGCCCTGGCGCCGTTCCGTGACCGGGCGGTCATTGCCACCAAGTTCGGTTTCAAGGATGGCGTCGCCAACGCCGGGTTGGACAGCCGGCCGGAACATATCAAGGAAGTCGCCGACGCATCGCTCAAGCGACTCAAGACGGATCACATCGATTTGTTTTATCAGCATCGTGTTGATCCCAAGGTGCCGATCGAAGATGTGGCTGGTGCCGTCAAAGAACTGACTAAAGCGGGCAAGGTCAGGCACTTCGGTCTATCCGAAGCCGGCGTCGATTCAATTCGTCGCGCGCATGCCGTGCAACCGGTCACGGCCCTGCAGAGCGAATACTCACTGTGGTGGCGCGAGCCGGAGCAGACGGTGCTGCCGCTGCTGGAAGAGCTGGATATCGGTTTCGTGCCGTTCAGCCCGCTGGGTCGCGGGTTCCTCACCGGCAAGATCGATGCGAACACCACCTTCGACAGCAAGGACTTCCGCATCAACCTGCCGCGTTTCACAGCGGAGGCACGCCAGGCCAATCAAGCGATGGTCGATCTGCTGCGAAAAATTGCCTCGCAAAAACACGCGACACCGGCGCAGATCGCACTGGCCTGGCTGCTTGCGCAGAAACCTTGGATCGTACCGATTCCAGGCACCACCAAACTGACGCGTCTGGAGGAAAATCTCGGCTCCGCCAGTATTGAATTAACCCCGGCGGACCTGCGCGAGATCGACACCGCCGCGTCGAAAATCACCGTACAAGGCGCACGCTATCCGGAACAATTGCAACGAACGGTGGGACGTTGAGTCGCTCTAATCCTAATCAGGAGTCAGTTTCATGCGTAACAACATTGCAGGTAAAGTCGTCGTCATCACCGGTGCCAGCAGCGGACTGGGCGAAGCGACCGCCCGTCATCTCGCGGCTGAGGGTGCGAGCGTAGTCCTGGGCGCACGCCGTACCGACCGTATCAAGTCTCTGGCAGCGGAACTTACCGGAAAAGGCAGCAAGGCACTCGCCTTAGCCACGGATGTAACTTACCCTGATCAGGTGAAGCGGCTGGTCGACGCGGCGGTTGAGAAATTCGGGCGCATTGACGTCATGCTTAATAACGCCGGCCTGATGCCGCTCGCGCCGCTGGAACGCCTCAATATCGATGACTGGGACAGGACGATCGACGTGAACATCAAGGGCGTGCTGTACGGCATCGCAGCGGCTCTACCTTATATGAAGCAGCAGAAGTCCGGCCACATCATCAACGTCTCGTCCGTCGCCGGCCACAAGGTGCGGCCCGGTAACGCCGTCTATGCGGCGAGCAAGCACGCTGTGCGCGCATTATCGGAAGGCTTGCGCATGGAAGTGAAGCCGTACAACATCCGCACCACGGTAATTTCTCCGGGCGCCGTCGCCACCGAGCTTGTGAACAGCATCACTCAGCCGGATGTCGCCGAGAATACCCGGAAATTTGTCGAGGAAATCGCGATCCCCGCCGATTCCTTCGCCCGCATGGTGGCCTTCGCCATCAACCAGCCGGAGGATGTGGACGTGAATGAGATCCTGTTCCGGCCTACGCGCCAGGAGTTATAGACCCAACGGAGGACCGCATGCGGATCGGCATATTAGGTTCAGGCATGATGGGCGACAAGCTCGGCAAGATCAGCGCGCGTGCCGTTGAATTGCGGTCATACCTGGATGCGCTACAGGCCGAAACTGTTGAAGGGAAGGTGATGTAGCTAAGGTTGTTAACGCCCACTTCATAGTCGGCTGCAACACATTATCGCCAAAGAAAAACCAAGGTTTCCCCAGAGTGTGTGGACAGCCGTAGGCTTTTCTTCGGGGGCGGGATTTACCCTGCGCATCGCTGCTGAAGTACCCTTAGGGCAAGCTTTTGACCGCTACATTTTGATTTCGCCGTATCTGCGCTATAACGCCCCATCCGTGCGACAGACCAATGAAGGCATGAAGCGAGAGGCATCAGGCACCGCGCGGATCGCTGCGCAAAGTTGGGCGGCGGTGTCCACCGGCCGGATAATCGGGCTCAATATCCTTAACTTTTTTGGGGTGCACCATTGGGACGGCTTGCCGGTAATCACTTTTCCGGTTCCAGCTAGTCAGGAATCTGTGACCCTAACGTACTCATGGCGCTTGCTGCAAAACTTCGGCGCCGATTATGACTATCTGGCTGATATGCGGCGCGTTACTCGGCCAATGCAGGTCTTTGTGGGCGCAGACAATGGGATCTTGGACGCGGAGAAATTAAGGATTGAATTTCAATCGCAGCGGCGCGATGTTCCTGTATTTATTCTTCCGGATTTGGGGCACTCTGACATGGTGACGAATCCAGAGGCTATTCGCGCAATCGTGGTCTGCACCCAGGAGTGATGAGCTGCTCAAGAGATTGATATCAATGCATCTTGGTTAAATATTGGATAAGTCCTGCACCTGCATAAAGAGCCAATACGATGACAGCTAATACACAAAATACCAGGCGCGTGTCCGTCATCTTTTCGTAGTTGACGGTCGTACCCAAGTCCCTGTCCCAGGACACCGAACCGGCCTTGACCAGACGATCATAGGAAACAATCAAAGTGATCAGGGAAACCAGGGGGATGGTTAAACCCATTCCCTTGAGGAAGACTAGGAAGACACGTTTAAGAGCAGTCCAGTAACTCAAGGTGCTGCCGGCTTGCGTGCGTACCTTGATGCCGAATACCCATTTGCCAGGCGTCGTACCGATGCTCCACAGGAAAAGAGCTTCTATCGGTAACCACAGCACGACAGTAAGGAATACATCCAGGAAATGGTTGATGCCGCGAAGACTTTGTATCCACCCGAGATACGTGTGTGCGACTTCCCGATTCACAATCGTAACTACGACAGTAGTGATGAACACCACAACGAACACGATGATAGTCATGATTACGGTGGTATCCACCGCGCGGGCGAAATAACGCCGCCAAGCATAGCTGCCGGGAAGTACATTCTCGGATTTGGTTACGTTTTCGTCCGGTGTCACCTCGGGTGTTGTGTTTTCCATTGTGCTTACCCTCTTTTATTAAAGCTCAGACATGAGCAGTTGCTAGCTTTTAGTTTGGATTGTGATATTCAAAAACTGAATACTGGAATTGCTGGATCCGGCCAGCCGGCGTGTGATGTGCTTCAAGACGATGCTGTATGAGACGGAATTTAGATCTCAATTCGGTGGCAAGTGTCGGTGGCGAATAACGTTGCACCGGCAGACCGCTGCAACGTTCCGGGCCCTCCAGTGCAAAACTGGCGATGATGGCAGTGCCGCCGGGCGCCAGAGCTGCTTCCAAATTTTTGCGGTAGGCTGCGCGTTCCGTTGCGTCGGTGAGAAAGTGAAACACCGCCCGGTCATGCCATAGACGATATTGACGGTCGGGTTTCCAGGCAGTGACATCGGCTGCGATCCAGTGTGCCCGGCTGGCCAAATCGCCGAGACGCGACTGGGTTTTCTGCAGTGCATGCTCTGCGATATCCAGCACCGTGACGTCCGCATAGTCTTCCGCCACAAGACAATCCACCAGCCGCGAGGCGCCGCCGCCCACATCGATGATGGCAGCGGTCTTTGGCAGCCCCGCGGTGTGAATTAATTTCAGGGAGATTTCCGGCCGCGGCTGGAACCAGCTCAAGCTGTCTTCCGGCTTCTGCCGGTACACGTCTTCCCAATGCTGTTTGCGATTCATCCGGCTCCCCGTGATTTTTGCAGCAACGTTGGTGTCCACGGCTGATTGACCCGGTTTTGCATTCTAGACCGAGTCATCCTGCGCCTGCGGTCATCGGATCGAGGGCTCCGGCATCGGAGTCCGGCTCCGCCCCCAGCTCCGATGGGAGTTCCACGGTCGCGCCTTGACGCCCATCAGGGACTGTATGAATATCCAGTATCCTTGTGAACTGCCTGAGCCGGTCCCATGCCCGCCTTTAGTCCGCTCCGCTGGCCCCGCGCCATCGCCCTCATCGACATGAACGCCTTCTTCGCCAGCATCGAGCAGCGGGATTTTCCCGAGCTCCAGGGCCGTCCCATCGGGGTCACCAACGGCATGACCGGCACCTGCATCATCACCAGTTCCTACGAGGCCCGGCGCTACGGCATCAAGACCGGCATGCGCCTGAAGGAGGCCCGGCGCCTGTGCCCGGAGTTCGTGCAGCGCCCGGCCCGCCCGCGGCGCTACGCGCAGATCTCCACCGCCATCATGCAGGCCTTGCAGCAGATCACCCCGGACATCGAAGTGTTCTCCGTGGACGAAGCCTTCCTGGACCTGACCGACTGCCAGGACGCTTTCGGCAATCCCGTGGGTATGGCGCGCCGCGCCCGGGAGATCGTCTTTCAGGTTTCCGGCCTGCAGTGCAGTGTCGGCGTCTCCGGCGACAAGACCACCGCCAAGTACGCCGCCAAACTGCAAAAACCAAATGGCTTCACGGTGATCCCGCCGTGGGAGGCGCGTGGGCATCTGCATGAGGTGCCGCTGACGGAACTGTGCGGCATCAAAAAAGGCATCGGCGGATTTCTGGCGCTGCGCGACATCCGCACCTGCGGCGACATGCAGCGCCTGCCCATCAGCGTGCTGGCGCAGCGCTTCGGAAACCCGGGGCGGCGCATCTGGCTCATGGCCCAGGGGCTGGACCCGGAACCGGTGCACACCACGGTGGCGCCGCCCAAGAGCATCGGCCACGGCAAGATCATGCCGCCGGCCACCAAGGACCGGAAAGTGCTGGCCATGTACCTGCTGCACATGGCGCAGAAGATCGGCGCGCGGCTGCGCAAACACCAGATGCACGCGCAGACTTTTTATATCGGCCTGTTGAGCGACGGCGGCTACGTGGCGCATAAGTTCAATAGCGTCCGTCCCACGGATGACGGCCATGAGATCTATGCACTCTGCCAGATTTATCTGGCGCGCTACTGGAGCGGCTGGGGCGCGCACCAGGTGCAGGTGACCGCTTTGGATCCGCGACCGGCCAACACCCAGGAAGATTTGTTCATCCACAAGGATGAAAAACTGGCGCGGCTGAACGCCGCCATGGATGCCATCAATACACGTTATGGGGAATTCACCCTGGCCCCGGCCATGCTGCTGAAGCGCAGTGACATGCCCAACGTGATCTCGCCGGCCTGGAAACCTTACGGCCACCGGCAGACCATCTAGCCATGTGCGTGGGCGTGCACTACACACTCGGCAGCCGCGAGATGCGCGTGCTGTTCGCCAGCAGCAACGCACAACTGCCGGTGCACACCCAAGACGGCATCACGCTCATGCCCTGGGGACGGCGATCCAAGCAGACGGGCAAGCTGCCGCTGGGCGGCTGCGCCTATCTGGACGCCATCCACGCCGGCAACTGGGAGCGTTTCCGTCCACGCGGCGTGCGGTTGTGGGTCGAAAGTTTCGCCGAGCAGGATGTGGAGGGCCGGGTGCACTGGCACGCGCTCACCGCCGGCAAATGGATCAAGGGACTGTTGGCCCAGGAGGGCGCGGAACGCCTTGTGTACGTGGTGACGCTCACGCCGGTACTGGCGGAGACGCCCTATGAATGCTGGCCCTGCATCCAGAGCGGATAATCGCTTGATGAAACGACGATCATCCGCGATATTCAAAAACATTGAACGGAGGAGGCACAGCATGACAAATCAGCAAATCGGATTCATCGGTCTCGGCAGCATGGGCGAACCCATGGCGCGCAATCTGCTGGCCGCCGGTTATGCACTCAAGGTGTTCAATCGCACTGCGGCCCGCGCCAAGCCCCTGGCCAGCCTGGGAGCGACGACTGCTGCTACACCGCGCGAGGTGGTCGACGCAGGTGGCATCGTGATCAGCATGCTGGCCAATGACGCAGCCCTGGAAGACATGACTTTGGGTGAAAAAGGCTTTCTGCCGGCGCTGGGCACGGGTGGCCTGCATATTTCCATGAGCACGGTCTCGCCGGAAACATCACGGCGGCTGGCAGCGGCGCACGCAGCACACGGCAGCCAGTTGCTGTCGGCGCCGGTATTTGGGCGCCCCGAAGCGGCGGCTGCTAAAAAACTCTGGATCTGCCAGTCCGGTCCGGCCGAGGCCAAGCAGCGTGCGCAGCCGGTGCTGGAAGCCCTCGGTCAGGGCATTCACGATTTCGGCGAGGACCCGGGTTCCGCGAATGTGGTCAAATTGGCGGGCAATTTTATGATTCTGTCGGTTATCGGGGTATTCAGCGAAGCATTGGCGCTGGCCCAGAAGAACGGCATCGAGCGTACAGCGTTGGCTGAATTCTTCGGTCAGACGGTTTTTAACTGTCCGGTCTATCAGAACTACGGACGCATGCTTGCGCAACGTGCTTTCGAGCCGGCTGGTTTCAAGCTGGAACTGGGCATGAAGGATATGCGTCTGGTCCGGGAAACGGCGGAGCGTGCCCAGGTGCCCATGCCGATCGCCGATCTACTGCATACGCGGCTACTCAGCAGTCTGGCAAACGGCCGCGCCCAGATGGACTGGACGGCGATCGAATTGACGGTGGCCGAAAACGCAGGTATTCATGCTGATGGAGATTAAGCTTCACCTCAGCGTAATGATTAGGCCTGCGACCGGCTAGCGGCATCTTTATTGCCGCGCCGGGTCGGCGCAATATCCAAACCAGCGTTGATTCTAAGAACGACCGAGCGACCAGGGGGATTTCATATGGCGCGTATCCGCACTTCCAGGCTCAAGCACAGCCGTTGTGTGCGAGTTTTTCTGCGGACGCTGTGCGTGATGGCCGCCGCCTTGGCGCTCACGCGGCCGGCTGTGGCCGGTGCCGCCGATTCTGCTACCGACAGCAGTGCCCAGAATTCCACCAATCCGGAAGACCAGATCATTTCGGCGGCCGCATTGAACAAGGGCTCCGGCTGGTCGCTCGGTGCGGGTGTGGCGATCGCCCAACCCGGCTATATCGGTGTCAGCGACCAGGTGACACCCTTGCCACTGGTTTTCTATCACAACGGACGTTTTTTCTTCGCCGGCACCAGTGTCGGCTACGTGCCCTTCAACGGCAGTCACTATGCTTTTGCGATCCTGGCCAAACCGCGCATCAATCGCCTGAGTGCCAGCGATTCATCCCAACTGGCCGGCATCCAGACCCGCAGATGGTCGATCGACGGCGGCGCGCGTTTGAGCCTGTTTGGTGATTGGGGACAGTTGAACGTCGGCATCTATACCGATCTGTTGCACCGCTATGACGGGATGGAGGCCGACCTCGACTATCGCTATCCGATCCGCATGCCGGGATGGACACTTTCGCCCGGCATCGGTGTCGCCTGGTATAACTCGCCGCTCACCGATTATTACTACGGTGTCAGTCAGGCGGAAGTGGCGCCGGGACGGCCGGCGTATTCGCCCGGCCGCGCCACCAATCCCTTCCTGCAGCTGAACGTGCAGGTGCCGTTAGGCCGCTGGCAATTTCTGGGTGGCGTGAAGTACCTGCATTTCGCCGGCTCCATCCAAGATAGTCCTATCGTTGATCGCGCCGATACTTTCACCATATTTCTTGGCTTGAGCTACCGGTTCGAATCCGGTTAAGCCAGGCTCTTCCTGTTGGAACTCGACTGGAATCGACGGCTATCAGTCAGGACGCTGAAACACCAGCGTGGCGTTGGTACCACCGAAGCCAAAACTGTTGGACATCACGCGCTTCAGGGATGCGGTTTCGCAGCGCCGCACGATATAGAGTCCTTCGGACTCCGGACACAGGGTCTCGATATTGATGGAAGGCGCCATAAAGCCATGTTCCAGCATCAGCAGGCAGTAGATCGCTTCCTGGACGCCCACAGCGCCGAGTGAATGCCCCGACATGGACTTGGTGGATGACAGCGGTGGGGCATTGGCGCCGAACACAGTTTTGATCGCCAGCAGTTCGACCGCATCGCCCACCGGCGTGGAAGTGCCGTGGGCATTCAGATAGTCGATCGGACCATCGATGTTCTCAAGCGCCATGCGCATGCAGCGCACCGCGCCCTCACCCGAGGGCGTCACCATGTCACAGCCATCCGAGGTTGCTCCATAGCCCACCAGCTCCGCGTAGATATGCGCATTTCTCTGTTGGGCCGCCTGCAATTCTTCGAGCACCAGTATGCCGCCGCCGCCGGCGATCACGAAGCCGTCGCGCTTCACATCGAATGCCCGTGAGGCCTGTGCCGGCGTGCCGTTGTAGCCCGAGGACAGGGCCCCCATGGCGTCAAACAGACAGGTCAGGCCCCAGTGCAGTTCTTCGCCGCCGCCGGCGAACATCACGTCCTGTGCACCCGAGCGGATCATATCGGCGGCCGCGCCGATGCAGTGCGCGGAGGTGGCGCAGGCCGAGGAAATCGAATAGCTGGTCCCCTGGATGCGGAAAGTGGTGGCGAGCGTCGCCGACACAGTCGAGCACATGCAGCGCGAGACCATATACGGACCGATGCGTCGCACACCGCGTGATCGCAAAGTATCGGCGGCTTCGATCTGGTTGGATACCGAGCCGCCCCCCGAGCCGGCGATCACGCCCACCCGCTGGTTGCTGATGGATTCCGGCGTGAGCCCGGCATCCGCGATCGCATCGCGCATGGCCACGTAGGCATAGGCGGCCGCGTCACCCATGAAGCGCTTGAGCTTGCGGTCGATGGCCGCTTCCAGATCGATGTCCGGCTGTCCTGCCACCTGGCTGCGCAAGCCCAGGTCAGCATATTCCTGTACATGCCGGATGCCGGAGCGACCCGCGCGCAACGCGCTTTCAACTTCTGTCTTGGAGTTTCCCAGACACGAGACGATGCCCATGCCCGTAATAGCTACACGCCGCATACCCAGATCCTAAAGTGTGTCCGTACTGATAAACAGGCCGACCCGCAGATTGTTGGCCGTATAGATGGGGCGCCCATCGACCAGGACACGTCCATTCGCAACCCCCATGATGAGTTTGCGTTCTATCACGCGTGTGACATCGATTTCGTAACTCACTTTGTGCGCCGTTGGCAATACCTGGCCGGTGAACCTGACTTCGCCGACACCCAGTGCCCGCCCCCGGCCCGGATTGCCCCGCCAGGTCAGATAGAACCCCAGCAGCTGCCATAGCGCATCCAGTCCCAGACAACCGGGCATGACCGGATCCGACTCGAAATGGCAGGCGAAGAACCACAGGTCAGGCTTTATATCCAGCTCGGCTTGCACGTAACCTTTGGAATGTGCGCCACCATCCGCGGTGATGTGCGTGATGCGGTCGAACATCAGCATATTCGGCAGCGGCAGACGTCCGTTGTCGGCCCCGTAGAGTTTGCCGTGCGCGCAAGCCAGCAACTCATCGCGTGTAAAGCTGGACTGCCTCAATACTGGAGCGGCGCTGGTCTGCATGCGATGGTCACTCGTTTTGTGTTACTGGACTCACGACCGCCCCACTGTCCGGCCCGACATATTGGGTAAAAGCAGCATGAAAATGCTGCGCCGGCAGCGTTGTAAGCATGTACTCGTTTAAACCAGTCGCGAACATGGTGAAGGTAGCATATCTTGCAATTGGGAGGGTGGAACTAATGATGTTGACATGCGGATAGTGTGATCCAGATTATCATAGGTAAACAAATTATATTTATTCGAGCCCTGACCGCACTGGACTTGGACCAATTCAAATCAATACCACACTGTATAAAGAAACTCGTCATCAATGCATGTGAACAAATAACTTGGTGGCTTTAACCTGACCGGGCAGGGTCAAGGTCTGTTCATAGACGAAGCCGATTTTTTCCAGCACATGTACCGAACGCTGGTTGTCGGGCGAAGTAATGGCCACGATGCGCTTCAGGCCGAGGGTCTGACGCCCGTAATCCAGTACCGCGGCCGCGGCCTCCCCCGCATAACCTCGGCCCCGGTAGCGCGGCAGCAAGGCGAAGCCCAGGTCCACATCCTCAAGGCCATCGCGTTTTATCAGACCGCACAGTCCGATGCGGTTGCCAGTCCTTAAGGTCACCATGTACAGGCCGAAACCAAGCCGCGCATACATGTCCAGCGGACCCTTGCGGATATAGCTGCGCGCGTCCTCCAGGCTGTGCACATGCTTGTCACCGATGTATTGCAGCCAGGCCGTATCGTTCACCAGCTCCAGGATAAAGGGCGCGTCCTCCAGCAGCAGGCGGCGCAACACCAGGCGCGGGGTTTCCAGGACTTTCATAGCGTAATTGTAGCGGCATGACGTGCGGATTTATCCAGTGGTCATACACCTGGGCATGAAATGGTGCATGATTTAGTCGAATGTCCTTTTGACGAGGAGTGCCGCCATGTCTGAGCACGTGAAGAATTCGAAGAACGGCGCGCGTGTGGTGGTCAGCAAAGACGGTCCCTACCTGGTTTCGGGCGGCGTACCGCTCGCCAGACAGACCATCGTCAGCGACAGCCAAGGCGGCTCGGAATCCTGGCAGCAGGGAAAGAATTATCCACCCCAGCAAACCTATGCTCTGTGCCGCTGCGGCAAGTCCAAAAACAAGCCCTTCTGCGACGGTAGCCACAACAAAGTGAACTTTGACGGCCGTGAAACCGCCAGCCGTGAACCTTATTTGAAACAGGTCCAGGTAATAGAGGGTCCGGGCATGTTGCTCACAGATGCCCAGGAGCTGTGTGCCTTCGCGCGTTTCTGCGACACTCATGGACAGGTGTGGAACCAGGTGGCACATACCAACAAAGCCGAAGTGCGTGCCAACTTCACCCGTCAGGTGGGCAACTGCCCATCGGGGCGACTGGTGGCTTGGGAAAAGGCGGACGAAAAAGCCGTGGAACCGGTTGTGCCAATATCGATCGGACTCATCGAGGACCCGGCGCAGCAATGCAGCGGTCCCCTATGGCTGCGCGGCGGCATTCCGGTGGTGTCAGCGGACGGCTTCGAGTACGAAGTCCGCAATCGGGTAACGCTGTGCCGCTGCGGCGCCTCCCAGAACAAACCTTTCTGCGACGGCAGCCATGCCGCCATTAAATTTCGCGATGAATAGTTATGCGGGTAATGGTTGATGCAGCGTTCATTCAAGCGCTAGCTGACTTGCTGCGTATATTCAAGCACTCTCCGCTCGCCTGGCTACATCGATACCGCTGATAACCGCCGGTCGCGTAACAAATGTTTGTAGCGCGCGGGTGACGTGCGGGAAATCGGCGATGCCCACCAGTTCACCGGCGGCATAGTAGCCGATCAGGTTGCGCACCCAGGGGAAGGTCGCTATGTCCGCGATCGTGTAAGCATCGCCCATGATCCAGACTCGCTCTGCAAGCTGTTGGTCGAGTATTGCCAACAGCCGTCTCGATTCTTTGGCGTAGCGGTCCCGCGGGCGTTTGTCTTCGAAATCCTTGCCGGCGAATTTATGGAAGAAACCCAGCTGCCCGAACATGGGGCCGATCTCACCCATCTGGAACATCAGCCACTGGATGGCGTGGTAGCGCTCTGCGGCTGCCCTCGGCATAAACTGCCCGGTCTTGTCAGCCAGGTAGATGAGGATGGCGCCGGATTCGAACAGTGCCAGGGGCCGGCCGCCGGGGCCGTCGGGATCGAGGATCGCCGGGATCTTGCCGTTGGGATTGAGCGACAGGAATTCCGGCGATTTCTGTTCTCTGGCTTCCAAATCCACCCGATGCGCTTCGTAGGCTAGGCCGGTCTCTTCGAGCATCACTGCGATCTTCACGCCGTTAGGCGACGGTACTGAATACAGCTGTAGCCGATCGGGATATCGTGCCGGCCATTTTCGCGTAATCGGGAAGGCCGACAGGTCAGACATGTTTGAATTCTTCTATAAGTAGCAGACTCTGATTCATTTGCGATAGAGCGCGGCTCTGATCGGTGGATGCCTAGCGCAGCTGGCTGTCCTTGCTGCCGCGGCGATTGTAGAGGCTGTGGACTTTCACCTTTCGGTCGGCGTCAGTTTGGCAGCGGATACACAGGCGCACGCCACGGATAGCCGCACGCCGTGCTGGTGGGATTTCCACGCCGCATTTTACGCAGTGCTTCAGACTCTCGCCATGCGGCAGGCGCTTGCGCACGCTCTTGAGCGCGTCCTCGCTGGCGTCGATCTGTTCCTGCACGGCGCCGTCTTTTGCCCAGCCTGTGGCCATCGTGATACCTCGTCGACCGGTGATTATTGTACGCCCGGCATTACCAGTGAGATTATGGTGTCTTATAGCTTGTGTAGAAACAGCGTGCTTTCACTCTTGCTGTTCGGCCATGGCCCTTCGATGCGACGGTCCGGCACCAGCCACATGAGTGCCACCAATACGTACAGGAACTGGGAGATCCAGGGAGCAAGAAATGCCATGGGAATCGCGATCGCGTAGATCACCGGTGAAGACTTGCCTTTGAAATCCCTGCCGATGGCATGCGCCAGCAGCGAACCTTTGCCCTGGGAGACGATGATAGTGCGTTGCAAAATCCAATAAGCCACGCCCGCCATGAACAACACCGCGCCGTAGAGCGCCGTGGGTACCGGGGCGAAGTGGTTTTCGCCCATCCAGCCGGTGGCGAACGGGAACAGCGACAGCCAGAAGAGCAGATGCAGGTTAGCCCACAACATGCCGCCGCTGACCTTAGCGACGGTGTGCAGCATGTGATGGTGATTGTTCCAGTAGATACCCAGGTACAGGAAGCTCAATACGTAGCTCAGGAACACCGGCAGTAGCGGGTCGAGTGCCGCGATACTGTGGTCATGCGGGACCTTCAATTCCAGCACCATGATGGTGATGATGATGGCGAGCACGCCGTCGCTAAAAGCTTCTAGCCGGTTTTTTTGCATGGCTGTCTCCACTCAGAACTGCAAGCGCCTTGTTCTTACGGTTGCAAAAAGTCCGGATAGACACAAGCCCCGGCGCATGAACGGCTTTCCAAAGCCGGCCGCACGCGCGCCCGGAGTCAGATTGGGATTTTCGTGTCGGCTACAGGAATGTGGAGACAGCGGTATTCACGATTACATCCACTAGCCCGTTGGTGAACTTGTCGGCACTGACCTTCGCCAGACCCGCCTGTTTGAGTGATACCAGCTGTGCCAGCGCTTTTTTGCTGTTCATATTGAACTTGAATTCCTGCTGGGTGATCTGCCCGGCGACCAGCTGCTGGGTCCAGGTTTGCAGATCCTGTTTGGTCCGGTCGATGAAATCCTGGCCATCGGCTTCTGCCTGGTCGCGGTAATCAGCCCAGGACTGCTGGGCATACTCAGAAAGAGCGTGCTTGAGGGACTCGAGAAAATCGTCGAATGTGGCCATGTTGCACTCCTTTGCGCTTACGGATGTGGTTTGATCTTGCCGCTTTCCAGCTGGATGATCTGGTCGAAATGTTCGGCCAGTTGTTGTTCGGCGTCCTTGACCGCGGCCGGGCGCACCTGTCCCTCGCTGTTCCACAGTTCGAAAAAGGCGAACAGGGAACCACCCTCAGGGTCGGTGATGATCTTCCATTGATTGGCAGTGTCCTGGTTATTCGGCAATCCGTTGGCGTATTCGTAGGCCTTGCGGCAGCGCATCTCGATATCCGCGACCTGGGCCGCGTGCTGTGCATAGGGCTCGTTGGACTTGTCCACCAGCGCCAGCGCATCGACCTTCAAAGCAGTGGCCTGTTCGTAGGCGTATTGGTTGAACGGGGATATGGTGCTGCAGCTCGCGAGCACCACAAAGCATAATGTCAGGAAAAGATTTCTTGCGAATGCGGCCATGATTAGAACTCCTTTTCCGTGCACGTGCCTTAATATCAGTAGCAATCAGGCAGTATCCGGCGCCCGGTATGCCATTCACAATAAGCAGCGCGCGGCGAGCAATGCACCCCAGCGCTTGCTGTTATCGCGGTCCCGCAAGTTGCGGGAAATGGCAATGTCATATTACAACAATAGTCTGGCGACTCAAGCAATGATTACCATATTCTGCGCAGTCCTTACCAAGATTATGACAGCACCGCAATACGAGTTACTTTATCCTGTAACCTGGGCAGCTCACGATGTTGTCATCCATGTTTAGCCTCGAAGCCATCAGCATTCCGCGTTCATCTGGCAGACGCTTCCAGCGGATAATCCTGCCGGGGATTGTGTTGACTGCGCTCATACTCTCGTCAGCTCAAGCGGCGCCCACGGATGCACAGGCCACTGCCACACCCATCCGGCACGTGATCCTGATCATCGGCGAGAACCGTACTTTCGATAACATGTTTGCCACTTTCGAGCCACGCGCAGGCCAGCAGGTCTGGAACCTGCTATCTGAAGGCATCATCAATGCGGACGGCACTCCAGGCCCCAACTTCGACAAGTCACGCCAGTGGCAGGCTTCAGCGACGCAGGCTTATTCAATACATCCACACAGGACTGCGGTGTATGCGACTCTCGGTCCTATCACCACATCGGGTACGCTCACTGACGCGCCCTTTTCCAGCGCCCGCGAGGCGGCTGCTACCGAACCGGCGCTGCTGGCCGAGGACTATCCACTACTGACCAAGGGCGGCAGCGGTCTGCCCGACACCGCCAGGATAGATCCGCGTTTTCCAATGACACTACCCGGCGGACCGTTTGCCATCACCCGCTATCTGAACTATCACGATTACAGTGGCAACCCGGTACACCGCTTCTTTCAGATGTGGCAGCAGACGGACTGCGATGTAACCGCGGCCACGCCGCGCAATCCCAGCGGCTGCCGCAACGATCTGTTCGCCTGGGTCGAAGCCAGCGTAGGCGCCGGCAGCAACGGCCTGCCGCGGCCTAAAAATTACGCCGAACCGGGCAACCATGAAGGCGCCGTGGCTATGGGTTTCTACAACGTGCACAAGGGCGACCTCAGCTACTTTAATTCTCTGGCCCATGCGTACGCTCTCAACGACAACTATCATCAGGCAGTGATGGGCGGCACTGGCGCCAACCACATCGAGATCGGATTCGGCACCGGTATCTATTACGCAGGTGCCGACGGCAAACCGGCGGTGCCGCCGGCGAACCAGATTGAGAACCCCAACCCGCAATCGGGCACCAACAATTTCTATATCCAGGACGGCTATGCCGGCGGCTCTTACGTGCAATGCGCCGAGCATTCCCAGCCGGGCGTGGCGGCCATCAGTGATTATCTCGATTCACTGCCTTATCACGTGTTCCATGGCGGCGACTGCCAGCCGAGTGCTTACTACTTGGTGAACAATTACAACCCGGGTTATCTGGGCGATGGCAAACCGGCACTGCTGGGCGCCGACCAGTACACGGTTCCGCCCAGCAGCCAACCGAACCTCGGTTTGTTGCTGAGCCGCCATCACATCTCCTGGCATTATTACGGCGAGGGCTGGGTCAATGGGCGCGAAAACGGCGAAGGCGGCATGAATAATTTTTGCAACATTTGCAACCCCTTCCTGTATTCGAAGCAGATCATGACCGACTCTAATCTGCGCAGGAATCTGCAGGGCATCCGCGCTCTCTACCGCGACATCAAAAATGGCACTCTACCTGCGGTCTCCATCGTCAAACCCGATGGCCTTATGGACGGTCACCCGGCCACATCGAAACCGGATCTATTGGAAGGATTTTGCCGCAAGATCATCGACATGCTCCGGGCCAATCCTGCGCTCTGGAAGCATACCGCTATCATGATCACCATGGACGAGGGTGGTGGTTACTACGACTCGGGTTATATCCAGCCGCTGGATTTCTTCGGCGACGGTACCCGGGTGCCATTGATCGTGGTGTCGCCCTTCTCCCGCGGTGTCGGTGTGGTGCACACCTACAGCGACCATGTGTCCTTCGACAAGTTCGTGGAAGCCAACTGGAAGATTGGGACTATCTCACGCTGGAGCCGCGACAATCTTCCCAATCCCATCTCGACTAAAAGCGACCCGTACTTGCCTACCAACAGCCCGGCCATCGGCGATCTGATGGGCATGTTTCGCTTTCCACAACACGCCAAAGGCGGTGAATAATCCGCCTCACGGCGCCGCCAGCGTTAATATTCGGCAAACACATCATCCGGGTAGCAGTACAGCCAGCGCTCGCCCGGTTCTGCTGAAGTGATTACCGGATGGCCGCTGGCGGTTGCATGCTTATGGGCGTGACGATTGGGGGAATCGTCGCAGCACAGGGTGACGCCGCACTCCTGGCAGGTGCGCAGATGCACCCACTGGTCTCCGGTCTTTATGCACTCCACACATTCATGGCGTTTGGCGCGCTTGATCTCGGTGATGCTATTAATATGTTGGCAAGCTTTACCGGGCACAGGCTTCTCCTTTATCCGTGAAGTATCTGGTGGACGAAGGCGATGGCGATGGAACCTTCGCCCACGGCGGAGGCCACGCGCTTGATACTGCTGTAACGCACGTCACCCACGGCGATCACCCCCGGCAGACTGGTCTCGAGGATGAAAGGCAACCGCGCCAGTGGCCAGTGGGCGGTTTTCAGCTCTTCCGCAGAGATGTCCATACCCGTTTTGATGAAGCCTTCAGAGTCGCGTACCAGACAGCCTTCGAGCCAGGCGCTGCTGGGATCGGCGCCTGCCATAACAAAGAGATGGCGGATAGGGTGGGTCTCCTGTTCACCGGTCTGGTTGTGGCGCCAGCTCACGCGTTCCAAATGATCATGGCCTTCAAGCGCGATGACTTCCGTGTGGTAATGCAGGCTGATGCGCGGGTGTTCCTCGATACGCCGTATCAGGTAGCGCGACATGCTCTCGGCAAGGCTGCCGGAGCGCACCAGCATATGCACATGCTGCGTGGTCTCGGCTAGGAATACCGCCGCCTGACCGGCGGAATTCCCGCCGCCCACGACAATCACTTGCTCGCCGGCGCACAACTGGCCTTCCATGAAGGTGGCCGCATAATAAACGCCGGCGCCTTCGAACTGCGGCAGATTGTGGATCGCGGGTTTGCGGTACTGTGCGCCGCTGGCAATGATGATGGCGCGCGTTGGGATGCGCGTGCCGTCATTGATCAGCACGGCGTAGGGATGCTGCTCGCATAACAGGCGTACGGCATTCTTGGCGATGAGTGTCTGGGCACCGAATTTTTGCGCCTGGGTATAGGCGCGATCGGTGAGCTCTTGACCGGAAACCCCCATGGGGAACCCCAGATAATTTTCGATCCTGGAACTCAAACCGGCCTGGCCGCCGGGTGAATCCGATTCGATCACCAGCACGTCCAAACCCTCGGAGGCCGCGTACACCGCAGCGGCCAGTCCTGAGGGGCCGGCGCCCACGATAATCAAATCCCGCAGCTGTGTCGGGTCGATGGTTGCGTTGAAACCCAGGCATTCGGCGATTTGCTGGTTTGTCGGGTTCCTGAGCACGGTTTTGCCACGACAAATGAGCACCGGTATGTCATCGACACTGAAGTGAAATTGATCCAGGAGATTCTGGACGTCGGCGTCGCGTTCTAGATCCAGATAGGCGTAGGGATGGCCGTTGCGGGTCAAGAACTCCTTGACGCGCAGGGTAGCAGCGCTGTGCGCCGAGCCTACGAGTGCCACGTCGCCGAGTCCGCGGGCGATCAGGCTGAGGCGCCGCAAGATGAAGGCCCGCATGATGGTCTGGCCGAGTTCAGCATCGTTCTGGACGAGCGCCAGCATAGGCGCGCGATCCAGCTCAATGACCTCGCCGCTTTCGCTGACGCGGATGTGGACGATGGCCGGCCTGCCCGAGAGCATGGTGACTTCGCCGGTGAACTGGCCATGACCGTGTGTAGTGATAATGGACTCAAGGCCTACCGACCTGCGCACCACTTGGATCTCGCCGGAAACCACCACGAAGAACGGCACGCTGCGTTGTCCGACTTCCACCAGCACTTCTCCGCGCTGCATGTTCCTGCGACGGCCGTGGGCGCCAACCCGTTGCACCTGGGCAGGCGTGAGCCTGGGGAATGTCTCGTCAATGGGCGACGGCTGAAGCGGTGGGATTTCGCTGGAAGTTTCCGTCACGCCGATGCCTATCTGGGTGGCCCGTATTCCGCCATTATTCGTAGCCGGAGCGTGCAAGTCTATCTCAGGCCGTTGGTTCCCAGACGATTTGACCATGCCGGTCCTATCCAAGGTTGAGCCTTATGTCAGGAAGTTGCCTGGGACAATGCAATGGAATCGGCTGTTGCGCAGGTAAAGCTATAATCAAGACACCGCAGATTGGCTCATTGATAAAGGCCCGAGAGAGAACACCAAAGCACCCGTGAAATTTTTTCCGGGCCTACGGGATTTAAAAACGCCACTTTAGGAGGCAGTTATGACAGATAACCGCAATGTCCAAAGCCGCCGCACGGCGGAACTCAATACGCCCACGGACCTGGGCCCGGAACCACGCAAGCAGATTGCAGCCGCGCTCAACGCGCTGCTGGCTGACGTTTTTGTGCTGTATGTGAAGACCAAGAATTTCCACTGGCACATGTCGGGACCGCATTTCCGCGACTACCATCTGCTGCTGGATGAACAGGCCGATCAGCTGTATGCATCCACCGATGTCATCGCCGAACGCGTCAGGAAAATCGGCGCCACCACCTTGCGTTCGGTGGGGCATATTTCCCGCCTGCAGCGGCTTTCGGACAACGACGCTGAGTACGTGTCGCCGCTCGACATGCTGGCCGAATTGCGTGATGACAACCAGCAGTTGCTGACGCACTTGCGCGAACTGCACTCGCTGTGCGACGACCAGGGCGATGTGGCCAGCACCAGCCTGATCGAAAACTGGGTCGATGAAACCGAACGGCGTATCTGGTTCCTGTTCGAAGCCAGCCGCAAGGGTGATGCGCCGGGCCGTTGATGGGGCGTTTGTCGCTCCAAGGAGCCGCTATTCAGTGTGGCAGGGAGGCGGCGTTCTACGCCTACGCCTATCCCGAGCCACTGGGTCAGCGCGCACGCAAGTTGTAGCCGGATGCGGCTTACTATTCAGAAACTCTGAAAGAATTCATTCTGCCGTATGCGGCGGTACGCGCTGCCGCAGCCCCCGAACGGTCGCTGCTGGTATTCCTGCAAACAAGCTGTGCAGCAGCGGCCGAGCTTGCCCATCGGGAGCGGGCCACGCTGGAACGAGATCCCCAGGCGTTCAGGAATTCGATGTAATCGAAAAGTGATACTAAATGATCACTAAACCAGCGAACACCGGTTCTGATCCGCCGGCCAACACTGCATCCACGGCTTGGGCGCCCTTCGGTTATGCGCCGTTCGCCGTCATTTGGACGGCCAGCGTGATCGCCAACATCGGCACCTGGATGTATAACGCCAGCTCAGGCTGGCTGATGACTAGCCTCGATGCCAACCCCCTGATTGTGTCGCTGGTCCAGGTAGCCAATAGCCTGCCGCTGGTGCTGCTTGCGCTGCCGGCAGGGGCGCTGGCGGATATCGTCAACCGGCGCTGGTTTCTTTTTGCCGGCGAATCGGCAACCACAGTCATCGGCTTTGGAATCGCCGTCCTGGTGGCACTCGGCCTGGTTACACCAGCGACGCTGCTCATATTCACCTTCTTGCTGGGCATCGGGGTAGCACTGACTACGCCGGCATGGCAGGCCATCGTGCCGGTGCTGGTGCCAAAGCACGTGCTGGCCCCGGCGGTCGCAGCCAACAGTGTCGGGATCAACGTAAGCCGCACTGTCGGTCCGGCGCTCGGCGGACTGATCATTGCCGGCGTCGGCATCGCGGCGCCGTTCTGGCTCAACGCCATCACCAACCTGGCTACCGTCGGCGCTTTGTTATGGTGGCGGCCGCCGCAGAAGGCTCAAAGCCGGCTGCCCGCGGAGGGCTTTGCCGCCGCTATCGCCACCGGCTTTCGTCATTCCAGATACAACCCGCATCTACGCGCCACCTTGGTGCGTGCGGTCGGATTCTTTGTGTTCGCGAGCGCCTATTGGGCGTTGCTGCCGCTGGTGGCGCGCGTGCAAATCAAGGGCGGTCCGGATATTTACGGTTTTCTGCTGGCTGCGATCGGCATCGGCGCCGTGAGCGGCGCTTTCGCACTTCCCTGGCTCAAGTCGAAACTGGGACCGGACCGGCTGGTGGCGGGCGGCACACTCGGTTCGGCGCTGGCGCTTATGCTGTTCGGCTTGGCGCACAGCTTCCTGCTGGGTCTGGCAGCCAGCCTGATCGCAGGAATATCTTGGATTGCGGTATTGGCAAGCCTCAACGTTTCGGCACAGTTCGCCTTGCCCGACTGGGTGCGCGGTCGTGGTCTGGCGATGCTGGTGACTGTTTATTTCGGCGCGCTTACCGCCGGCAGCGTGCTTTGGGGCGTTTGCGCAAACCTGCTGGGCCTGCCCCTCACACTTTATATATCCGCGGCGGGTGCTCTCATAATCATCCCACTGACTTGGCGCGCGAAACTGCAAACCGGAGCGGGCCTCGATCTCACGCCCTCGATGCACTGGCCGGCGCCGATCCCGAGCGGTGAGCTGGCTTACGATCGCGGGCCGGTGCTAGTCATAGTTGAATATCGCGTAGAGCAGCCCAACCAGAATGATTTCCTGCAAGCTATGGAACGCCTGTCGCACGAACGGCGTAGGGATGGCGCCTATTCCTGGTATGTGTTTGAAGATATCAGCAAGGCGGGCAGGTTCCTGGAAACATTTCTGGTGGAATCCTGGGCGGAACACCTGCGCCAGCACCAACGAGTGACCAATGCCGACCGGGTATTACAGCAAGTCATCAACCGCTACCTTGTGGGAGGCAGCCCGAAGGTTACCCATTACATCGCGGCGCAAGCGGACCGACAACAACATGAATGACGGCATCCGATTTACTCGTGCTTGAGCACGCGTTCGTTGAACGGAGGCCGTCCGGGGCATATTCCGGTAAACAGGCTGCAGTCCACCTAGGTTAATTGCAAGATTTTGTTCTTGGCCCGTGGGCAAGTGAAGAACCGTAGTTTATCCTTGATAGCCTTTGTTCAAGGAGATTCCAATGAAAAACAATTTCCGTGACTTCTTGGCGTTTGTCGGCCGCGTACTGGTCGCCGCGATTTTCATCTTCGCCGGCATCAGCAAAATCACTGGCTACGCGCAAATCGCGCAGCTCATGAACAGTCACCATATCAGCGGCCATCTGCTGCCGCTGGTGATTGCGCTTGAACTCCTGGGGGGACTGGCGCTGATACTCGGCGCATTCACACGGCTGGTGGCCGCCGCCCTCACCATTTATTCGGTGGCCGCAATCTGGATTTTCCTGTTGCCGCCCGCAAACCAGACGATGCTGATCCTGGTGCTGGCCGAAGCCGGCATGATCGGCGGCCTGGTGAGCTATGTGGCGGCTGGTGCCGGACGCTTCAGTGTGGATCACCGCTGGTTCAAGAACTCCTGATTAAAGAGGAAATCCGCACGCTGTTCGCAGGATGCGGACGTTGTTGCCGTGCATGGATTTTGGGCAGGCGGCAGTTTTGAAACTGCGTATAGCCGGATTCGCCGATGGCATTGGGAAAGCAACGGCCCGGGGCTCGGCCGCAACTTCTGCTTAGAAACCGTGGTCCGTTCCCGGATTTAGTCAGCTTGCCGGGGTGACGTCAGGTGTCAGCGGCGCAGACATTTATTGTAAAAAACTGACGTTCCTTGTCTCTCACCCGGGATGCGTAATCAGGCGTTATGCGTCCCAAGGCCCGGTATCCGGGGACTTGGCGGTCTGGCACCGGATTTGCCCCTATGAAGGTGAACATCGCGTAAGCCTGTCTGCGGTAACCCCATGCAGCAGGGTTATCCACAGACGGGCAGAAGGAATACCCATGAGTCAACCGACCGCTTTTAAACGCAAGTACGCCGTGGAGGGCGACGAGTCACTCGAGCCGGATGCCGCACTCGCAACCGTAGCCGTGAAGCTCTCCAACAGCCTGACTCCGGCCCAAGCATCCAAACGCTGGTGTCCGTTCGTACGCATCCGTGAGTATCAGGAAGGCTCTATCGAGGGCACAGCGGTGAACCGTTCGTTCGACAGTGCGGATAGCGCGGCTAACGGCAGCCTGTGTCTGGCGTCCGGCTGCATGGCCTGGCGTTGGGACCTCGGCCATGCGTGGGAGGATGAAGAGCGGCGCGATGAGCCGCGCGGCTTCTGCGGTCTCGCTGGTCAAGCGAAGCCCAGCTGACCGCAGCACGCGTAAAAAATCTGACTAAGGAAACAAAACGCTGTCAATGAACTGGGCTTAACACTTGGCCCGGTGTTACCTGGCAGACACGATGCTGACGCTGGGGAACCAGGCTTCCTGCCAGCGCTGCACCTTGGCTTGGGCCGAAAGTTTCTTCGGTGACACCGTTTGCTCCGGGCCGAAAGGTTTGCCACCCTGGACGGCCTTGGCATTCACGGCGGCGTAAAGCCGACCATCGTTCCTGTACAGCACACCCACCAGCACCCCGCAGTTACTGCAGAACAGAAATTCGGCTTGGCCACTGCCCTGGCGGTACTTGCCGCTCAGCTGTTGGTCCTGGATGCGGATCGCTAGCGACCCCTGCGAATCGGAGACATAGGCGGCGTGGTGCTGGCGGCAGAAACCACAGTCGCAAGCGCGCGGCTGGTAGCTGAGCGGCGCGCGCGTCAGTTCCATATCCATGAGGATGTTGCCGCAATGACAACCGCCGCTTATCTTAATCATGATTTAGCTTTAGGCCCAAACGGCACCAGCATCGGCACCTTAAGCCGGTACGCTGCGTAGGCAGCAGCCCCCAATTCCTGGCTGAGCCAGCGTTCCTCGAAGTGTGCTTTCATCCATAACCCCAGGCTGATGAGCAAGGCCCCGACGATGCCGAAGAGCGTGCCCTTGGCGGCGGCTGTGGCCAGCACCGCGAGCAACAGGCCGGTATAGATCGGATGGCGCACCATGGCATAGGGCCCGGTATCCACGATCCGATGATCGGCTTTCCGGGTGACGGTGCCGGACCAGAGAGTGCCGATACGCAGGCGCGCCCACCAGGTGAAGGTGAAACCGAGTGCAACCAGTGCCGCGCAGATCCAGGCTCCAACCCAGCCGATGTGCCAGAAACGCAGTGGGCCGTAATAACCATGGGCCGGCACCAAGAAAATTACCGCGCCGATTACCAGTACCATGCGATGACCCAGTTCTGCGCGTAAACCGGCGCGTTTTTCCGTGTGCCCGCTCCACAGCATGGCCGCCAGCCAGGACAGTATCCAGGCTCCCCACAGGATCATGATCACAATACCGGGGCGCATACATTCTCCTGCTCGTGGTCTGTCCGATTACTATATAACTTAATAATAAATACCCACCGCAAAAAATTGCTAGGAGCTAAGCGATGAACCTGCGTGATTACGCCATCCTGATGTCCCGCTACAACGAGTGGATGAATGCCAAGGTGTACGCGGCGGCGGCGCGCCTGTCGGCGCAGGAATTTCATGCCGACAAGGGCGCGTTCTTCAAATCGGTCTGCGGCACCCTCAACCACATCCTGGTGGCGGACATCCTCTGGCTGAAGCGTTTCGCGCAGCATCCGGCCGCGCACCCCGCGCTGGAACCGGTGCGCAAGCTCGCCAAGCCCACGGCCCTCGACCAGGTGCTGCATACCCGGCTGGCGGCGCTCACCGATGAGCGCAAGCTGCTGGATGGCGTCATCAAGGAATGGGCGGAAACCTTGAGCGCGGCCGATCTCGATCACGTACTGCAGTATACGAGCACCGAAGGCGTCGAATACCACCGACCCATGGCCAGTCTCTTGATGCATTTCTTCAATCACCAGACCCATCATCGCGGACAGCTGAGCACCCTGCTCACCCAGATGGGACAGGACGTGGGCGTGACGGATCTGGTGATGCTGATACCCGAGCAGACGGCCCATTAAGGCAGCCGGCTAATTATTTTCGAGTCACGCTTTGCGGGAGGGTTTGGGAAAGCTGGGATTAAGGAGCTCGCGGTAGTACACCCATTTGCAGTATTAATATGGACGGCAAGTGGCGCGCTTCCATAAAACCGGGATGACTGGCAGGAGTATGCTCGGTGTGTGTGCCGGGCTGCTGCTCCTGCTGGCGGCGGTCACGGCACAGGCTGACGCCGAAGATCGCATGGCGGGGGTGCTCGTCGGTGGCGGGATTTTGCCAAGCCACCTCAGCGATCGCACCGATACCGGCATGACCTACGATCTGGAATGGCCGCTGGACTGGAAGAGCACTTCGTCCTGGAACACCTCCGTGTATCTAGAATTCATGCTGTCCCGCTGGGGCGGGTGCACCGGCAGCGACTGCGAGCATCTGACCGACGTGGGTGTGATGCCGGTGCTGCGCTTCCATGACCTGGAGCCCGCGGGCAGCCCTATGTATATCGATCTGGGACTCGGGGCGCACCTGATCTCACATACGCGTATCGTCGGTCAGGTGTATTCAACTGCCTTTCAGTTCAGCGAGATCCCGGGGTTCGGCTGGCTCTTCGGCAACTACGATATCGGTGTGCGCTACCTGCATGAATCCAACGGCAACATCAAACTGCCCAACGACGGCATGAACTTTCTGTTGCTGCGCCTGGTGGTGCGCTGGTAACTGCCATGTGCCACAACCATCTTACAGAGCTCCTGAGCCACCGCAGCGTGCTCTAGGATCATCCGCACAGAGGACTGACTGGTTTAATTCCCGGAGTTTTCTCCGCAGCGGGGGTTCGTGAAGGACGGGTGCATTAAACTAACGGCTGTGATCGATAGCGTAGCACCAGCCCCCATGGGTCTACCCAGCCGTTACAAGTGGGTGGCCTTGTCAAACACCACGATCGCGGTGCTGATTGCCACCATCGACTCGTCCATCATGCTGATCGCCATGCCCAGTATCTTTCGCGGCATCCGGCTGAATCCACTCGAACCGCACAACACCTTTTATCTGCTGTGGATGATCCTCGGCTTCCAGATCGTAAGCAGCATCATGGTCGTGAGCCTCGGCCGGCTGGGCGACATGTTTGGACGGGTGAAAATGTATAACCTCGGGTTCGTGGTGTTCACCATCGCTTCGCTGGCGCTGACCGTGGACCCCCTCATGGGCCAGAGCGGGGCGCTGTGGCTGATAATCGGACGGATCTTCCAGGGTATTGGGGCCGCGTTCCTGGTGGCCAATTCGGCGGCCATCCTCACCGATGCCTTTCCGCCCAACCAGCGCGGCCTGGCACTCGGCATCAACAACATCGCCGGCATCAGCGGATCCTTCATCGGTTTGATCCTGGGCGGCATGCTGGCTGCCATTCACTGGCGTCTGGTGTTTCTGGTGTCGGTACCCTTTGGACTTTTCGGTACCCTTTGGTCGTATCTGAGTCTCAAAGAACTGGGACAGCGGCACCGTGCCCAGATCGACTGGGCCGGCAACATCAGCTTCGCCCTGGGGTTGGTGCTGATCATGATCGGCATTACCTATGGAATCGAACCGGCCAACGGCCGCGACATGGGCTGGAGCAGCGCGCCGGTGATTACGCTGCTGACCGCTGGCGGCGCCTCGCTGATCGCGTTCGCCGTGATCGAGGCGCGCGTGCGCGCTCCGATGTTCCGGCTACCGCTGTTTAAAATCAGGGCCTTCACCTTCGGCACGCTCTCGACGTTTCTGTCCGCCATCGGCCGCGGCGGCCTCATGTTCATGCTGATCATCTGGCTGCAGGGAATCTGGCTGCCGCTGCATGGCTACAGTTTCGAAGAGACGCCCTTGTGGGCGGGCATTTTTATGTTGCCGCTGACAGTCGGTTTTCTGCTGGCCGGCCCGGTCTCGGGCTACCTATCCGATCGTTTGGGGGCGCGCTATTTCGCTACCGGCGGGATGCTGGGGTCGGCCCTGAGTTTCTTATTGCTGATACTGTTGCCGATCGACTTCGACTACTGGAAATTCGCCGCGATCATCCTGGGCACGGGCCTGTGCATGGGCGCGTTTGCGGCGCCCAACCGGGCGGCCGTCATGAATAGCCTGCCCGCCCGCGACCGGGGCGCCGGCGGCGGCATGAATTCCACCTTTCAGAACTCCGCCCAGGTGTTATCCATCGGCATTTTTTTCAGCTTGATGATTGCGGGCCTCGCAAGCACGCTTTCGCTAACCATGCAGCGGGGGTTGATGCAACATGGCGTATCGCAGGCGGTGGCCGCGCAGGTAGGCGCTTTGCCACCGACCGCGGTGCTGTTTGCGGCATTCCTGGGTTACAACCCGGTCCAGACTCTGGTGGGCGCGCGCGTTCTGGATCAGCTGTCAGCCGCCAACCGCGCCGGACTCACCGGCCATGTTTTCTTTCCCGATCTGATTGCCAGACCATTCCATGTGGGCTTGACCGAGGCCTTTATCTTTGCCGCCGTCATGTGCCTGATCGCCGCCGCGGCCTCCTGGTCGCGCGGGCAACGCTACATACGCGGCGAGCATTGAGTTTTCGGACCTGAACCGTCGAGCCGCGCGCTCCCGGATGCCGCTTCAGGCTTTCAGCCGGTAGCCGGTGCGGAAGATCCAATAGACGATGGCCAGGCAGATGAGCATGAACAGCAAGGTCATGCCGAGGCTGGCCAGGAGGCTGACGTCGCCCGCATCGTAAAAACTCCAGCGGAAGCCGCTCACCAGATACACCACCGGATTGAACAGCGAGACCGTCTGCCATACCGGCGGCAGCATCTTGATGGAATAGAAACTGCCGCCCAGGAAGGTCAGCGGCGTCAGGATCAGCATTGGCGCCAGCGACAGCTTCTCGAAGTTGTCAGCCCAGATGCCGATGATGAAACCCAGAAGACTGAAGGTCAGGGATGTGAGCACCAGAAAAAACACCATCCAGAAAGGGTGGTGGATCTCCAGGGGCACGAACAGCGTGGCAGTCGCCAGGATGATGCTGCCGAGGATGATGGATTTGGTGGCGGCGGCGCCCACGTAACTCAACACCGCTTCGAAGGGTGATACTGGGGCTGACAGCAGTTCGTAAATCGTGCCGATGAATTTCGGAAAGTAGATGCCGAACGAGGCATTCGATACGCTCTGGGTCAGCAGCGATAGCATGATGAGACCTGGGACGATGAATGCACCATAGCTGATGCCGTCCATATGAGTGATGCGTGTGCCGATGGCCGAACCGAAGACCACGAAATACAGCGAGGTTGAGATTACCGGCGCCACCACGCTCTGGATGAGGGTGCGCTGCATGCGCGCCATCTCGTAATCATATAAGGCGCGTACCGCGTACAGGTTCATCGGTGATCTCCGATGAGTTTCACGAAGATCTCTTCCAGGGACCTTTGTTTGGTCTGCAGATCGTTGAAACGTATCCCTAAGCGACTCAGATCGGCCAGCAGCGCGGTGATGCCGGTGCGCTCCGCGTGGGTATCGTAGGTGTATACCAGTTCACCGCCGGACTGTTGAATTTCCAGGGAATACTTAGCGAGTTCACTGGGAACGGCAGTGAGAGGTTCCAGCAAATGCAGGACCAGCTGTTTTTTGCCTAGTTTGCGCATCAATTCGGCTTTCTGTTCCACCAGGATGAGTTCGCCTTTGTGGATGACGCCCACCCGGTCGGCCATATCCTCGGCTTCTTCGATGTAGTGGGTGGTGAGGATGACGGTGACGCCGCCTGCGCGTAGATTCCGGATCAGCCGCCACATCTCGCGGCGCAGCTCCACATCCACGCCGGCCGTGGGCTCGTCCAGGAACAGCACCGTGGGTTCATGCGCCAGCGCCTTGGCGATCAACACACGCCGTTTCATGCCGCCCGACAGGGTCATGATCTGGCTATCACGCCTGTCCCACAGCGAGAGTTGGCGCAGCACTTTTTCGATGTGCGCCGGGTTCTTGGCTTTGCCGAACAGCCCGCGGCTGAGACTGGCGGCCCCCCGCACTGAGACGAAGGCGTCGGTGGTGAGCTCCTGCGGGACCAGGCCGATGATGGAACGGGTTTTGCGATAGTCCTTCAGGATGTCGTAACCAGCCACCCGCACTTGGCCTGCGCCGGGATTTACGATGCCGCAAATGATGCTGATGAGCGTGGTCTTGCCGGCGCCGTTGGGGCCCAGCAGCGCGAAGATCTCGCCGCGGTAGATGTCCAGACTGATGTTTTTCAGGGCCTGGTAGCCGCCGGCGTAGGTCTTGGATAAATTCGAAACGGTGATGATGGGCTCGCCGCGCGAAGCTACCGCAACGCGGGCGGCGCTTGGCGTCGGAGTGTAATCCGGGAGCTGATTATTTGCCTCGTTCATGACTGACCTTGTTTTTCATCCACTAGCTGTTATTTATCTCACAGACACAGCCGATATTTTGGCGGTGATAGTATCCTGCCAGCGCCAAGGATTACAGGTGGTGAACTATGACGCCCCGCCCGGATTCGATAACGGTCATCGGCTGGCTGCTGATTGTCTTTGGGGTCTTTGGCATACTCGGCTTGTTGCTAATGGCGGCGATATGGAACAGCCCGATGGTGCAGCAAGCACTGGCGCAGAGTCATGCTCCCATATCAGTCCAGATTACTGTGGGATTATCCGGCATGATCATACGACCGGCATGTGGCATAGCATTGTTGCTGCGGCAAAACTGGGCCCGGTTCGTTTATGTGGGTTGGTCGCTGATTGCCTGCGCTTACGCCGTTATCACCAGCCCATGCACGCCGCTGCTGTTGATACCGTCGCTGGTGCTTACACTGGTAATCGTGTATTTCCTGTTTAGGCCCGTGGCCACGGAGTATTTCACCGGCAAGGCAACGCCTGCAACGTGACTGGAATTCGGGTAATAAGATTTATGAATCCATCGCAACGCATTGACCAGCTGACTGCATCACTCAAAGACTGGCGCGGCAAGACCTTCGCCGGCATCCGCAAGAGTATCTTGGCGGCCGACCGGGGAATCATCGAGGACTGGAAGTGGATGGGCAGCCCGGTGTGGTCCCGCGATGGCATGCTCGCGGTCGCCAACGCCCACAAAGGCAAGGTCAAGCTGACCTTCGCCCATGGGGCGCAGCTCCCGGATCCCGACAAGCTCTTCAACGCCGGCCTCGAGGGCAATGCCCGGCGCGCCATCGATTTTTTCGAGGGTGACAACATCAATGCGCATGCCCTAAAAAATCTGGTGCGTGCTGCTATTCATTACAATCAGACCCAATTGAAGAAGAACCAGAACAGGAAAGCGCCGGTAGCTACCCGAGCGAAAGTCCGAAAACGTAAAAGTACATGAAGCAATATCTTTATTCTCGCTAATGGGAAGCCGGGGTTGACGGATTCGCGGGCAGCGATTCTAGATTTTCGCTCTGATCCCATTTATTCCATGTTTTGACGGTCTTTTACCAGCGCTTGACATGCAGGCATTTACTTGCCTAATATACAGGCAAGTGATTGCTTGCGTATAGCCCATGCCCGAGCGCTACGATACCGACGTGCTGTTCAAGGCCCTGGCCGATCCCAGCCGGCGCAAGCTGCTGGATCTGCTACATGTGCACGACGGCCGCACCCTCAACGTACTGTGCGAGTACCTGGACATGACGCGCCAGGCCGTGACGCAGCACCTGGGCCTGCTGGAAGCGGCCAACCTGGTGGTCACCCAGTGGCGCGGCCGTGAAAAGCTGCATTTCCTCAATCCGGTACCGCTGCAGGAAATCTACGAACGCTGGATTGCCAAATTCGAAAAACCGCGCCTCAAAGCGTTCTCACATCTGAAAAAACGACTGGAGAAAACCCATGGCTAAATCAACCTTTGTTTACGTGACTTACATCCGCACCACACCACAGAAGCTGTGGTCGGCACTGACCGACGCGGAGTTCCACAAGCAGTACTGGTTCGGTATGCACTGCGAAAGCCAATGGACGGCGGGTTCTCCGTGGAAGCTGGTATCCGGCAACGGTCAGGTCTTCGACGCCGGCGAGATCGTCGCGGCCGAGCCGCCACGGCGCTTGGTGATCCGCTGGCAGCACCAGAACAAGCCAGAGGTTAAGGCCGAAGGTAACTCGATTTGCACCATGGAACTGGAACCCAGTGGTTCGGCGGTCAAGCTCTCCATCACCCACAGCATCGAGCGCGATCCCTCGAAGTTGATCGAGGCGGTGTCCGGCGGCTGGCCGAAGGTCATCTCCAATCTCAAGTCCCTGCTGGAGACCGGTTCCATCGCTATGCAGGAAGCCTACCCCGCGGCCGGCGTGAAAACCGGGATAAAGTAATCATGGCAAAAGCAATTATTGGAAACGCGCCCGCCGGGAATTTGGATACCGCGAAGGCTTAGTGTGTTTGGCGGCGAAAAGGGTACTGACCCTGACCTATCATAGAATATAAATCTTTATGTCATTCCGGGATATCCTGGAAGCGTGGCCAACAGCCGCATGCAACTGCAACTCAACTATATTCTGTTGACGATCGCGCTGGGCATACTGGCACTGCCGCGGATTGCACCCGCACAAGACCGCACCGGGTTCGATGCTCGCTGGTACCTCGCTCCCCAATACAGCTACGCCTGGCCGGACAGCAAGGAAAGCACCACCAACGGTAGCGCCTGGCAACTGAGTTTCGGCCGGCCGATCGCTTCAGATTGGAATCTGGAATTCGGCGTGCTTGATTACAACCAGGATTTCGACAACGGCAGCCCCGGCTCCTACCATCAAACCACTTACGGCCTGAACAGCCTATGGTTCTTTGACCACCGGCCCAAGCCATTGGCGCCGTTTTTGCTCTTCGGTATCGGTTTAAACCATCAAGTGGACAGCGGTGTCGGCTGCCGCTGTGTTCCCAGCGGCCCTGGTTATGACAGCTATGCACTGCCCAATACCGGCACCAAACTCTACGGCACGTTTGGCATCGGTTTTCTGGCGTCTCCCTGGAGCTGGGGCGGCGTGTTGCGCTTCAGCTTGCAGTACCTACACACGGGTGGCAACGGTCTCTACGGCAACCACGGTTACAACGACAGGATCGGAAGCATCAGTCTGCAAATCCCGTTCGGCCCGACGTGAAGTCCGTTGCAGCGTTCGCACCACACCTTCCAGTAATCCACCCGCACTGGCAGTTTGGCTTGCCGCATCTGTTTGTCGAAATTCAATGGATGCATGGCGATGAATTGTCTGAGAGTGTGGGATTGATTGGTTCGCGGTTATAGAAAAAGGGTACTGAATCGACCCCGATTCCTTGTGTTATTTGTTACAAGTCAACGGGGAGATAGCCGTCAACATGAGCTGCTGGTCGGTGCCAGTGTGCTTGAGCCGGGCATCCAGTTTCGTGGCTTGCGGTTGCAATGCATTCCACGCCGCTGCGGTGGTGTTGAAATCCCCGCACAGCTCCCGATAAGTGCGGTACAGGGAGGTTACCGGAGCATTTTCACTGGTAGAAGTGACCATCTCCAGTAACACCGATGATTGTGCATTGATCCTGCTGAAACTGGTGGCGCCTTTAACGGGCGGTACAGCGTAAGGCCCGCCGGAGAGGCCGATGGACGCCTCGTCAAAAGTGCCGATGAGCTTGGCGAGTTGCACCTGCAGCGACTTTGCCAGCTCGTCCGCTGAACCTTTACCTGACGGGCTCAGTTTTGCGCCCAATGCCTTGCCCTGTTCATAAGCCTGCTTGCTGGCCGTCATGACCGCGATGATCTGCTGCGCGAGCGCCAGTTGCTTGCGCATGGCGTCCATGGCTGCCGGTGAGTCACTGAGTCGCGGATCCTGCTTAAGCGTCAGCGGTTGCGTATAAGAAGTTCCGTCCACCGTCAGCTTCACCGTGTAATGACCGGGCAGCGCCAGCGGACCTTGCGGAACAAACGGCGTGTCTTCCGGTACGGCCGCAATGGATTGGTCGAAGAACAGCGCCGCTGGCGTCGGGTAACGCATGTTCCAGGTCACCCGATGTGCCCCCGCAGCAACCGGCAATGGCTGCGCCGGCCTGATCCAGAAACTGGGCGCCGGCGGGGCGGGCTGATCGAGCTTGGGCAACGGTGCGTTCGAATAGGTGCGCACCAGTTTGCCGGTATCATCGAGAATCTGCAGCTCTAGCGTGCGTGCTGGATTACTGAGCCAGTAATCGATGATCGCTCCTTGCGGCGGATTCTTGGTGTGCGGAACCTCGGGCGGGAACGGGGTGTCCTGGTTCACGTTCGACTGCACCAATATCGCCTCCGCGGGACGGAACAAATGTACCGACTGGCCGGCGATGTCCGCGCTCATTTGCTCGAGCGGCGAGATGTCGTCCAGAATCCAGATGGCGCGGCCATAGGTCGCGGCAATCAGATCGCCATCGTGGATCTGCAGATCATAAAAAGAGGTGGTCGGCAGGTTGAGACGCAGGGATTGCCAGTGGTCGCCATCGTCGAAGGACACGTACACCGATGTTTCCGTGCCCGCGAACAGCAGACCTTGCTTGTGCGGATCTTCCCGCACCACCCGCACGAAACTGCTCGTGGCCTGGTCCGTCGGCAGGCCGGCAACGATGCTCTGCCAGTTTTTTCCATAGTCGCGGGTGCGATAAATATGCGGCGTGTCATCCCCGGTGGCCGCGTCCTCGACTGCCGCATAAGCCTCCGCCGGATTGAAATCGGATGCCTGAACATTGACGACGCAGCGGATGGATAACTTCGGCGGCGTCACATCCTGCCAGTGTTGTCCGCCGTCCCGGGTCACATAGATCACACCGTTGTTGCTGCCTGTCCATATCACCCCGGCCTCGACGGTCGAAGGCGACAGCGACTCGAGGGCATCGCCGTGATGCACACCTTCCGGTGGAGGCATCGGCGGCTTGCCCGGATGCGCGGTCAGGTCCGGGCTGAGCTTCTGCCACTGATCGCCGCCGTCGCGGGTCGCCCATAGATTCTGGGTGCCGTAATACAGGGTGTGCGGAGCCTGCGGCGAAAACACGATCGGAGGTGAAACAGCGCGCCGAAAATCGGTGTCGCTGACGGCGCTGATAGCGCCGATACCCGGATCAACGCTTTGTGCGCCCCAGGTCTTGCGGTTAAGCTTTTGTAGGAAGCCCAGATTGCCGCTGCTGAATAGGACATCGGCATTGGCAGGATCGATGGCCACGAATCCCGTCTCCCAGCCCGGCAACGGAAACCAGTCGAGATCCGTGATCTCCCCGAAAAGACCGCGGCTGGCGACGGCTACCGCGCCGCTGTCCTGCTTGCTGCCGTAGATCCAGTAGGGGAAGCGGTGGTCCGTGGTGATCTTGTACATCTCCGCGGTGGCCTGGTTGTACCACAGGCTCCAGCTGCTGCCGCCGTCGAGGCTGATGGTAGCGCCCTGATCGCCGCCGTAGACAATGTGCTGCGGATTGCTCGGGTCGATCCACCACTGGTTTGGATCGTCGCCCCCGGGCGCGCCTTTGAACGCCACCAGGGTGTGACCGCCATCGGTGGAGCGGTAGACACAGGTTCCCATGGTGTAGACCACATCCGGATTGGCTGGATCCACCAACACCTGCTTGCTGGATGTATAGATGGTCTTGGTGACGAGCGACCAATCGGCCCCGCCATCGTCCGACCGGTACAGCCCCTTGCGGTTCAACAGGTACACGCGCTGGGCGTGCGTGCCATCTGCGACCGCGGCCGGCCCGGCCATTTCAGGCAGACCGTGGCCCGCGAGTTTCGTCCAGGTCAGGCCCGCGTCGGTGGATTTGTAGAGGTTTGAAGGCCCGGGGTGCTTGAACTGCGAATAAGCTGAAACCCCCGGGGCGCGATAGGTCTGCGCCACGGTGGCAAAAATCACGCGTTGATTATCGGTCGCCCAGGCGAGGTTAGTGGCACCCGACTTCGGCCCGGCGGCCAGGACCAAGCGCCAGCTGTATCCGCCATCGGTGCTGCGAAATACACCGCGCGCTCCGCCTTTTTGATGATCGATGCCGCGGGTGGCGGCCAGCAGCAAGTCGGGATCATGCTGATCCACCAGCAACCAGCTTATGGCGCCGGCATCATTCAAACCCGCGCTCTGCCAGTGGGCCCCGGCATCGGTGGATTTCCAGATGCCGCTGCTGTACTGGGAGCCGAAGATGCTGCCGGTACCCGCGTAGATGATCGATGCTTGTGATGGCGCCACCGCCAGCGCCGTGATCCCGCGGATCGCCTGCACGGCATCGGTCACAGGATGCCAGGTGACGCCGGCATTCATGGTCTTCCAGACTCCGCCGTTATCGGTACCCACATAGCCGATTGCAGGTTGTCCGTTCACTCCGGATACGGAATCCACCTTGCCGGCGATGAACGGACCGATGTTTCGCCATTGCATGCCCTGCAGCAACTGCGGGCTGACCTGGGCCTGCACTGCCGCTGCGATACACAAAGCGGTAGCGGCTGCCAGCGTGCGGCCAACCAGATGCAATCCCGACGTTCTAAGCCGTGAAGTCATGGCAATCTCCTGTTTCGTGGGTTGCAGCACCTGTTCGTCGTTGTCAATTGATTCATGCCGACGAATTACTTTTGATAGCGGGATCGATTGATTCGCGGGGAGGATTCAATGTTATCTGCTCAGGCCCAATTTATTTCATTGAGACGGGCAAAGGTCTTCCGGAATAATTAATTCGCCCGAGACGCTTGAGCGTTAGTACCCGACCAGGGATACACTACTGCGCCGAGACATCCCAGCCCGCGAGGAAATTCCCATGCCGCAGCACCACGCTGTCGTCCTGATAGACCATCATAGCGCCGAAGTGCTGCAGTTCGATGCCGAACATCTGCAGGCCCAGAAGGTCAAGTCGCGCAGCCAGCATCGCCTGCATAGCCACCACACCCGCCAGCCCGGCAGCGATGTGCGCACCCAACATGAGTTCTTCGGTGAAGTATGCGATGCACTCGCCGGCATCGCCGAAGTGCTGGTGGCCGGCGGGCACACCTCCCAGACCGACTTTCGCCACTTCGTGGAGAAGCACCGTCCGCAGGTGGCGAAACAGATCGTGGCCTGGGAGACCGTGGACCACCCCACCGAGGGCCAGCTGCTGGCCCTGGCCAAGAAGCATTTCTTGAAGGTCGACCGCATGCAAGGCACAGCCCCGATCAAATAATCCCGGCCCCGGTGCTAGCGCCTAATCTTCAGAGGTTGGTGGTCTGAATCTGATAATTCGATAAAAGCCTTAGGCCGAGGCTTGGATAGAGCACCCACTTTCTGGGCTTCCAGCGAGCCATGGTTGAACAGCATCTGAATTGGCTTGCTGCGCCCCCACCGGCGCGCGATCTGCGGCGCCTGCTCCACGCTCACCTTCACCATCCGCAGCCCCCAAGCCTTGGAATGCCTGATGGTAGGCACGGATGAATTTTTTTGATCACCCCCTTGAATTTGACTAGACGGTCAACTATACTTCCCACATGAAAACGGAGCGCAGCCATGGGTAGAGTGAGTGATGCACGCCAGCGCCTGCTGGCAGCGGCCAACGAGTTGACCTGGAAGCTTGGGTACAACGCGGTGACCGTGGATGGCATCTGCGAAAAGGCCGACGTCAGGAAGGGAAGTTTTTACCACTATTTCGAATCCAAGCCGGCGCTTGCCAAGGCGGCTCTGGAAGCTCAATGGGAAAGCTATAGTCGGCCGCTACTGGAAGCGTCATTTGCGGCGGATATCCCACCGCTCGAGAGGCTGAAGCGTTATATGGAAACGATGTATAAGAATCAAAAGGAAAAGCAGCAAAGCGGTGAGCGCATACTCGGTTGTCCCATATTCAGTGTCGCCATGGGCGGCGAAGGCGTTGAAGCAGAGGTCGTCGAGGCCGCGCAACGCGCGCTTAAGAGAAAGCTTCGCTATTTTCAGTCGGCGATCCAGGATGCCAATGATGCCGGCCTGATCAATGTGGACGATGTGGAGGCGGCCACACAAGCCGTGTATTCATTGTTTGAAGGTGCTTGGGCGCGGGCGCGGATCCAAAACAGCCCTGAACCGCTGGCCGGATTGTACGAGCAGGCACTCCGATTACTGGGCGCTACGGAACAGAAGTCTCCGCCCAAGAAAGCGCGCGTGGCCTAAGGAAGCAGCGCTATTTTTTTGCCCGGAGATTGACTAGACGGTCAACTATTTCAGTGTTCGACAGCCATGCATTTGAGGAGAAGCGTCATGACAGACCAAGAATTGCAGACTAAAACTACCCGACTGCGGCGCCGCAAGTTCGCACTGCTCGCGCTGGCGATGGTATTTGTTTGTGCGGCTATGGGTTACAGCGTGTACTGGGCGACAGTCGGACGTTTTCATGAATCAACCGATGACGCCTACGTGGCGGGCAATCGTGTGCCGGTTATGACCGAGGCCCAAGGCAATGTCATGGCCGTGCTGGTGGATGAAACCAGCCCGGTCAAGGAAGGCCAGGTCCTGGTGCGGCTCGACGACTCCGATGCCAAGATTGCGCTGCAGGAAGCGGAAGCCAAACTCGCCTCCACGGTGCGCCACGCGGAGCAACTGTTTGCGACCGAGAAACAGCTCTCGGGCAAGCTGGCCGCGGAGCGCGCCACCCTCGCCCAGGCGCGTGCAGATTATCAGCGTCATTTGAACCTGAAGCGTCTCGGTTATTTCCCGGCCAGTGCCCTGGAACACAACGCCACCGCCATCGATGTCGACGACGCCAATTTACAAGCGGCACGCCAAGCGCTGGCGGCTACGCGTGCGCAGGTGGTGGACACCAACCTCATGAACAATCCGGACGTCAAGCTGGCCGCGGCCCAAGTGCGCGCCGCCTATCTCAACCTGCAACGCATGACCATCGTGGCACCGGTGTCGGGCTATGTGGCGACGCGCGACGTGCAGGTGGGCCAGCACGTGGATGCCAACAGCCTGCTGATGGTGGTGGTGCCCCTCAAGCAGATTTGGGTGAACGCCAACTTCAAGGAATCACAGCTGGATCACATTCATCCAGGCCAGCCGGTGAGCATGCGTTCGGATCTGTACGGCAGCAGCGTGACCTTCCATGGAGAAGTCGTGGGTGTGGATGCCGGCACCGGCAGTGCTTTTGCGCTGCTGCCGCCGCAAAACGCCACCGGCAATTGGATCAAGGTGGTGCAGCGCGTGCCGGTACGGGTGCGAATCGATCATAACGATATCAGTGCGCATCCCCTGCGGGTCGGCTTGTCCATGGACGTGAGCGTCGACACCCACGCGAGCATCGCGACTAGCGCCGGCGATCCTCCCGCTGATCCTGAGTACGTCACCTCGGTCTACGACCAGCGTCTGCAGGGAGCGGCGAGTCTGATTGCCTCCATCGTCCGGGATAACGTTGTCCCCGGCAATGCACCGATGGTGGCTGTCGATCATCCCATGGTTAACAGCCGTGACCGCTGAGCAATCACCCATAGCGGGGTTTCAGCTCGTCCTGCTGACGGTGGGCGTGTCGCTGGCGGTGTTCATGAACGTGCTGGACACGTCCATCGCCAATGTCGCGATTCCCACCATCGCGGGCGACCTGGCCATCAGCCCGGATCAGGGCACCTGGGTCATCACCTCATTTACCGTGAGCATGGCCATATCCCTGCCGCTGGCCGGCTGGTTCGGACGACGTTTGGGTGAAGTAAAACTTTTCATCTGGTCGACGCTGTTGTTTTCGTTGCTGTCCCTGCTGTGCGGACTGGCACCCAACCTGACCGCGCTGGTGATGTTTCGAGTGCTGCAGGGCGCCGTCGCCGGACCCATGATCCCCCTGTCTCAGAGTCTGCTGCTCAGCAATTATCCCAAGGAAAAGCACGGCACCGCGCTTTCCATCTGGAGCATGACGGCAGTGATCGCGCCGGTTGCCGGTCCACTGCTCGGCGGTTGGATCACGGACAATTACAACTGGCCGTGGGTCTTCTATATCAACGTGCCCGTGGGCCTGGTTGCCGTGTGGATTACCTGGAGATTGCTGCGGGGACGCGAAACCTTGACCGAGCGGTGGCCCATCGATGGCATTGGTCTTGGCTTGCTGGTCATCGGGGTGGCGGCACTGCAGATCATGCTGGATAAAGGCAATGACCTGGCTTGGTTTTCTTCGGATACGATTCGAATCCTGGCGGTGACGGCGGCGGTGGCACTGAGTTTCTTCGTGGCCTGGGAACTCACCGAGGAACACCCGGTCGTGGATCTGAGCCTGTTCAAACAGCGCAATTTTAGCGTCGCGACCCTCGCGATCACCTTGGGGTTTCTTACCTATTTCGCCAACGTGGTGGTGTTCCCGCTGTGGTTGCAGACCGAGATGGGCTATACCGCGACCCAGGCCGGCATAGCCTCGGCGCCCATCGGCGTACTGGCGGTGGTGGTGGCACCCTGTATGGGCCTGCTGATGCAGCGCTTCGACTTGCGGGCGCTGATCATGTCCGCATTCCTGATATTTGCCGCGGTCTCGTTCTGGAACGTGCAGTTCAATACCGGCGTGACGCTCACCCAGTTGATGTGGCCGCGGCTTATTTTTGGCGCCGGCATGCCGCTGTTCTTTGTGCCGCTGATGTCGATGGCATTCACGGGGCTGCCGCCACAACGGGTCGCAAGCGCCTCGGGCCTGATCAATTTTCTGCGGATGTTGGGCGCGGGGTTTGGCGCCTCTCTCGGCATAACCCTGTGGGACCAGCGCGAAGCCTTGCACGATGCGCGCCTGAGCGAGGTGGTCTCGACCACCAGCGTCTTGCATCAGGGACAGCTTGCCGGGCTCAAGGCCCTGGGCCTGGATGCCGCGCGCTCGACCGCGGAACTCGCGCATGCGATCCAACAGCAGGCCTTCATGCAGGCCATGGATGATTTTTCCTGGTTATCAGGTTGCATCTTCATGGTACTGGTGGCGTTCGTGTGGTTGGGGCGGCGTAATGCCAGCACGGCTCGGGCAGTTGTGGATGCCGGGCACTAACAGCTTTAAAACAAGTTTTATCGTCGGTCGCACGGACGGCGTCGGGATGGGGCGCCTATTGCTGGCATGTGTTTGAAGATATCAGTAAGGCTGGCAGGCGCTCCCATTCACTCACGTACCTGAGTTCGCGCCCATGCAACCGCCGACGCCGCCGCCGCGTCGGCCAGATGCGCCAGAGCGTTGATGGCGCCCTGCACGTCGGGAGTCGCAGGCTGTGTCATGACAAACCGGTGTTGCGCGATAATTTGTCCGTCACCCACGCGCCTCAGTGAGATCTCCAGGATAAGACGCACAGAGGCGCCGCGCGCGCTGCTGAAGTCCTGTTCGAATTCAAGCAGGTTGGCGCTCAACATGTAAACATTATGAATGCCGCCATCGGCTACCGACTGTGGCGGCAACAGATACCCCAGACGCGCCGCCAGTAAATCCGCAGGCGGCGCCGCCCAACGATGGTCGGCATACTGTCTAAGCGCAGTGGGATCGTTATACAAAAGTCGATAATGGATGGCGTCACTCGAAAGCCAGGTCGGTGCGATGACTGCATCCACCTGTAAGCTTGAACCCGCATTGTGATCGACAGCGGGTAAAGGACCGAAATCATGCACTTGGGCGCGAGGCGGCTGGGCAGGCCATAGACTGCACGCGGCGGTCAGGCACACGGCAACACCAATCGCAGGCATACCAACGATATGCCTCATTTCTGGGGCTCCTTGTAGCCTGGCTCACCCGGTCCCGGTGCAGGATGTGCGGGTCCAAGCAGCAATTGCTGCGGATCATGCCGCAGACTGTCAGCCAGCCGGTGCATATCGGAGGCCGCCTGGCTGATCTGGTTGAGTGCCGCGTCAAGCTGCGGCAAGGTGTGGTCAGTACCCGTAATTGTCAGGCGATCGAGATGGTCACTGAGTCTGCTAACTTTATCCGCGGCACGCTCGACATCCGCCAGGGTATTTTCAGTGTGGGCATCGAGAGCCGGCAGTAGACGTGCGGTCGCGTCCAGGTCGTTTTCCAATTTCAGCAGCATGGCGGTGGCGGCGTCGGCCTGGGCCAGCAGTTGCTGGATGTGCTTGCGGTTGCCGGTATTCAGCAGTTGGTTGAGCGAGGCAGCCAATTGATCCAGTTGTCCCGCGAGCTGCACTCCGGAACTGCCCAGCTTGTCGAGCAGCGAGGGCTGCATCGGTATGCGGGCCGGCGACTGGCTGCTGCTGGCCAGCGGCTGCATGGCCAGCGGGCCCGGTGAATTATCCAGCGCCAGCTGGGATAAACCGGTAATGCCTTGCAACTTCAAGGTCGCGTAAGTGGCGTGCGTTATCGGAATATTTTGGTCGATATCCACATATATAAGAATATTGCGCGTATCCGTCGGATCAATGCGGATTTTATCCACCGTACCGGCGGCCATGCCGCGAAAATACACTACCGACTGCGGCTGCAATCCGGCCACGTTGCCGGTAGTCACGACGATATAGGGCCGGGTTTGGAGGTGTGAACCGCTCATCCACACGCCGGCAATGACAATCGCCGCCGCCAGCAGCAGCACGAATAGCCCGGTTAGCAGCGCATAGGCGCGGTTGTTCATGCGGCTGCCACCGGTGCGTTGGCGAACACCCGCTCGGCATATTCGCCGTGGAAAAATTCGCGCACCAGCGGTTCTTCGGACCCGCGCACCGCGGCGGTGGAACCATAGGCCAGCAGACGTCCATCGGCGAGCACCGCCAGCAGCTGGCAGAGATCGCGCATCACATCCAGATCATGGGTCACCATCACCAGCGTGAAGCCTAACTCCTGATGCAGGGTCGAAAGCAGCTTGATGAAATCCTCGCTGGCCAGCGGATCCAGCCCGGAGGTGGGCTCGTCTAGCACCAACAGTTCCGGCTCGAGCGCCAGGGCGCGTGCCAGTGCCGCGCGCTTTACCATGCCGCCGGACAATTCCGCCGGCAGCCGCAGTGCCGCATCCCGGTCCAAGCCCACCATCCCGAGCTTCATGCACACCAGCTGGCGCACCAGGCTTTCGTCCACGAAATGCGATTCACGCAGGGGAAATGCGATGTTGTCGAATACATTGAAGGCGCTGAACAAAGCCCCGCCCTGGAACAGGATGCCGCAGCGCTGATGCAGGGCCGCCAACTGCGCGGAGTTCAACCGGTCCAGGCGCTGTCCGAACAGATACACATGCCCTTCGCTGGGCGCTTGTAACCCAACCATCTCGCGCAGCAGCGTGGTCTTGCCGCTGCCGGACTTGCCCACCACGCCCAGGATCTGGCCGCGTTTCACGCTCAGACTGACATCCCGATGGATCAGCTGTTCGCCTAAACGCGTACCCACCTTCTCCAGGCGCACGACCGACTCGTCACTCATGGCAATCCCACATTCCGGAATACGATGGCAAACAGAGCATCGGCAATTATAGCCAGGGTGATGGCGCTCACCACGGCGCTGGTGGTTTCGACCGCCAGGCTTTCCGTATCGGGCTTGATGCGCAAGCCATAATGGCAGGCGACCAACGCCACCAGCGCCCCGAACACCGCGCCCTTACCCACGCCCAGCCAGAAATTCGCCAGTGGTACGGCGTGCGGGAAAACATCTACGAACCGCCACAAACCGATGCCTAAAGTGGCGCGGGCGGCCAACATGGCGCCGAACATCGCGGTCAAATCGCTCCACACCACCAGCAGGGGCATGACCACGAGCAACGCCACGATTTTAGGCAGTACCAACCGCAGGCTCTGGGAAACGCCCATGGCCGACAGGGCATCCAGCTCCTGGGTGACGCGCATCACACCCAGTTGCGCCGCCATGGCGGATCCCGAGCGCCCCGCCACCAGCACTGCGGTCAGCATTGGCCCGAGTTCGCGCAGGATACCGATGCCTACAATCACGATGATGAAATTGCCGGCTCCATAACTCTTCAATTCCAGCGACGACAGATAACTCACCACCACGCCGATGAGAAAACTCACGAGCGCGGTGATGCCCAGGGCCTTGACCCCGGCTTGATAAATGGTCGCGGAGATGTCGCGCCAGGGAGTGGACCCGGGATGACGCAGCAGCCACAGGCCGTCCAGCACGAACTGTCCGAGCAGGCTCACAAAGCCACGGACATGTTCCATCGCCAGGCGGCCAATGCGCGCGGCTGAATCTACTAAGTCGAGATGTGTGGATTTCTTCGCCGGCTCCTGGGGCACTTGCCGATCCGCCCAGCGGCGGAACAGCGGCACATGCTCGGGGCGCACCACCAGGTGCTGGGGCCGGCGGCCCTCGTTGGCGCGCCACAGGACAAAAGCGCCAACGCTGTCCAGCGCGGCTATGGTGTTGAGGTTCCAGTGCACGTCCGGATTGGAGGTGTATTCGCGCAATTCGCTTTGTAACCGATGCGCATGCTGGGCGACGCCGCGCAAGGTCCAGTGCCCGGTGAGCTTTACGGTGATAAATCCGTCCGCGGTGCGTTCCACCCGTAGCGAGGGTGGCTCCATATCTGCGAATTGCGGCTGGGACGACATAGGCGCTCTAGCCTACATCCAAATAGATGCCGGCGTGGGAATGCCCTGCTTATGTACTTCGCTAGACGAGCTGCGCGTCCAAAGTAATATCCGCCTTCAGCAGTTTCGAAACGGGGCACCCCGCCTTGGCTTTTGCCGCCAGTGCCTGGAAAGTTTGCTCGTCCGCGCCGGGGACCTTGGCCTTGAGAGCCAGGTGTATCGAAGGTATTGAGTAACCGTCCGTTCCTTTCTGAAGTGTGACAGCCGCTTGTGTATCCAATTGTTCGACAGTAAATCCTGCCTCGCCGAGCATCAGGGTCAACGCCATGGTAAAACAAGCGGCGTGCCCCGCTGCGATAAGCTCTTCCGGATTGGTACCCGCGACGCCCTCGAAGCGGCTGCCAAAGCTGTAGGGGTAGGCCTTGAGTGCGCCACTCTGCGTTGAAATTGCGCCCTTGCCATCCTTGATACCACCTTTCCAAACGGCTGATCCACGGCGAATGATGTTCATGAATGAATCCTCATGGTGTTAAATTTACTTGGGACATTCTCACAATTGAGGTGACTGAGATCGCCTGGCTGAAGAGCGTGCCCTGAGTTTAAAATCAGTGCCGGGAGATTGTCTACAAAGCTGCATAGCGATGAATTACCTTTCAAGCGCCTGGTATCGGCAATACCGGCATGATTTCGATGGACTCGCCTGGAAAGATCGTGAAGTGCGAGTGCTTTTCAAACAACTTGGCGGCAGCTTCGTGCGAATCCGCACGCACCACCGTAAAGGCGCCGATGTCATTGCTGATATCTTCGATCCCAGCTTGTGAAACCTTCTTAGTTTTCCCTAAGGGGCCTCCGGTCTCAACAATCACGGCGTGATGCTTCTCAACCCATGCCCTCCAGGCAGCGATACCCAGTTGTTCTTTTGTGTGCCGTTCCTTTTCGGGCAGCGCGTTCCACGCAAGCATTTGTGGGCTAGTCTTGCGGTCAAGAAAAACGGCGAGATAGGTGTTGTTCGTGCTCATGGGACCTCCTATGCATGGCGTGGAATTGATTCAAAAAAAAGCTCGACCTAGCGGGGCAGGAATCCAGATATTCGCTCTGACGCCTTTATTACACCACTCGGCCCAGTAATCCACCAGCACCGGCAACTCCGATTGCAGCACCTGTGCGTCGTTGTCAATTGATGCGTAGCGAAGAATGACCTTTGAACGAGGGATTAATAAATTCGCGTTTATAGTGTACTGACAACTTAGTTACTTTATGCTAATTCTCCTAAACCAAAAACCACAAGTAATAATGTCCCGATGATGATAAATATGGCTAGCTTCAGTTCACGACCTTTTATCGTTACAGGGTAGTCAGCTGCTAAGGCGATTAAATTCTGGCGTTTTAAAATATAGGCAGGTAAGACGAATATCCAAAACAGTATCGTACAACTGGCCCACATACCCGCGCTGTTGTTGAATAGTCCGTTTCTGCCAGGAATTTTGCCGATCTTATGCTTGGTAGCATCGTAATAAACCCATGAGGGTGAATACTGGACTAATAAGGCAAATAATATGTGGAGTAGCAGATTTGTAGTTAAATTCATAAATGATGGCTATCGCTGTTAGATATATGAGAGCCTCTTCGTTGGGCTTTCTTAGTCAGCCCAACCTACTCTTACTACGGAAACTTCTCACCGCTAGCAGGCAATTCCTGGCATATATCCATCCAGCCTCTTAAAGATTCAATTCGATAAAGGCTTTGAGCTGCGACTTGGAGAGTGCGCCGACTTTCTGGGCTTCCACCGAGCCGTGCTTGAACAGCATCAGGGTCGGCTGGCTGCGTACGCCCCTTTGGCGCGCGATCTGCGGCTCCTGCTCCACGTTCACCTTCACCACCTTGAGACGCTCGCGGTATTCCTCCGCCACCTCGTCCAGCACCGGCGCCATGGCCTTGCAGGGTGCGCACCACTCAGCCCAGTAGTCCACCTGCACCGGCAGTTCGGATTGCAGCACCTGTTCGTCGAAGTCCAATTGAATCATGGCGATGAATTGTCTATGAATGCGGGATTGATAGATTCGCAGGGTGGATTATCAAATGATTTTTAGTCTAACTACGATTACACAATTACTATGTCGTTTGTATTTGCGCAATAATTAAAGCGGGCGCTCGCAACTCCCCTCGATCAGTGTTGGCCCTAACCCGTAATACAAAATTCGATTCGATAAGAAAAGGAGAGAACTGAAATAGGAAATTTAATGTTTTGATTTTTTCTGACTTCTCGCTCATCGGTAAATTCTTGTCAATAATGGCATCCTGCTTTAATTGATCAGGACTGATTTCCTGCTCAATAAGCTTTTCATCATTCTTTAAAATTCTTATAGAAAATTTCTTAAACGATTCTTTAGCTGGCGTTACCGCGGTAATTGCAACGCACAGCTTAGGTACTATTACTGGCACTGATGGAACCAAAAGCTTTCCACTATAAACGCCGATGTATGAAAGTTTACCGTTGACTTCATGACGCACATCATCGCAATAAATTGAATGTAGGTATGGATTCACCTCTTCACCTTATTTATAAAGCCTTGTTCCTGATTCTTTAATGCTTGATTTAAAGTATTCATATCAATGTTAAATGCATCACAAAGTCGTCTGCATGTTTGTATATAAAGGTTCTCAGTACCACGTTCAATGCGCGCAACATGCGATTGGCTAGTTCCAAGTCTGTCTGCTAGATGGATTTGTGACCAACCCATTTTCAAACGCATAATACGAATCGTTATTCCATCTTTTGAGTGAAAAGTATCCGCAATCCATTTACGCGCATCTTGCATTCCGATGCGCCCTTCTTCAGTGCTCTCCAGTTCATTAACAAAATCTGTAATTGACGTGTACTTCGGAGGCATAGGAACCGAAGGATTAGCAAAATCGTCATAATTGAATACTAGGCAAGCTCCTCTTTCAGCAGTTGGTGTGACAACAGGTGTTACAGATCCCTTTGGTGCCACGAATGTTTCAAAGCTCCTCGTAGGCGGCAAGGATTCTCTTGGAGAGGGTGTTGTTTGGATCGTCATAATTAATTTCGCTCCGTGGTGCTACAGCAAGAACACGGTACTCTTTCTTCCCACGCACATATGCGTAAACAATGCGATACCTCAATCCTTTATCTTCAAGATCCCATATTTTTAGACGCCAAATGTCTTGATTCTTGTTCCAGAACTCTAGCCATTTACTTACATTGAAAGGTGCTCTGTGATTCCGACCATAATCGTGCGTAGTAAGGCTATCGAGTAAGGATTGGTCACCTTCAATTTCTTGAAGTACAGCACTAATTTTGCGAGCAGCAACCGCATCTTTAGCGAGTATCGCTTTTAAATCCGCTTTGGCATCGTCGTGTAAAGCAATCTTATACACTATATCTACCTAGATATAACATGGTCAAGAGGGTGATTCTTCATGATATGACCACTATTAAATATCATTTAAAACAATATCTTATGGATGATGGCCAAGTAATAAAAATAAAGTCAGACGAGAAACTTCAATCTTGGCGAGGTTTGGAAGTCGCGTCTACTGAGGCCGGTGATGAAAAAGGTACCGCTAGTAACTAAATCGGAATTTTTAACTACTGACTTCAGTTCAATATCTGATTAATTTAAATGACAGCAGTAATCCTGCTGTCGCATATCAATTCTTACTTTACTACCCCTCTAAATTCATAAAAACCTGTTCCATGATTAGTGCGGAACTACCCGCATTTCGAATCTCCGCAATTCAGACACGTCATACACCCATCCATCATCACCACCGCGGCGTTGTTGCACTTGGCGCACAGCTGCGCGCCGGCCGGGAACCTGGATTCCGCGAAGGCGTCGGTCTGGCGGGTGGCGGCTTCGAATTCGGCGCGCTTCTCGGCCACCAGCTGTTTCTGGTGCGCGTCGAGCTCGTCCTTGAGCATCAGCCCGATCATGATCAGGTGCTTCTCGATGACTTCGCCGATCTCGGCGATCAGCGAGGGCATGAAGTGCCCGCCCGGCTTCCAGTAGCCGCCGCGCGGGTCAAATACGGCCTTGAGTTCCTCCACCAGGAAGGTCACGTCGCCGCCCTTCCGGAATACCGCGCTGATGATGCGCGTGAGCGCCACGATCCACTGGAAGTGGTCCAGGTTCTTGGAGTTGATGAAGATCTCGAACGGCCGGCGCTGCTCGTAGGGCGTGCCCTCGTTCAAGAGGATGTCGTTGATGGTGATGTACATGGCGTGGTCCGAGACCGGGGTCTTCACCTTGTAGGTGGAGCCGATGAGCATGTCCGGCCGCTCCAGCTTCTCGTGCATGCGGATGACTTCGGCCTTGGGACGCTTCTCGGCGATGATCTTTTCCACCGGGCGCGAGGCCACCGCCAGGGCCGCGGCTTTGACCTCGGCTTTCTCGCTGCTCACGCTTTCGGTCTTGGAGACGCTCTCTTCCCCCGTCGGGGATTTCCAAGGGTCGTCAGTCTTCTGCACCGCATAGCGGGTGATTTTCTTTTCGATCTTGATGCTCATGGTCTTGCTCTGTTCTTTAAATTTGGTTGCCTGCAAGCTGATGCACGGCTGTACCGGCCGCGCATCAGCCCTCCCCAGTCTCCCGTTCCCTTGCGGGCTCGGAACTGAACGGAGGTTGCAGGAGTGCGGCTTTACCGGCCGCATTTCCCGCCCTCCAAAATCTTCCTCAAAGCGGCTGCGACTTTATAGTTGCTGGCAGCGCTTTGAATAAATCGTTTTCACTCCCCCTCACCCCAACCCTCTCCCGTAGGGCGAGGGGGTGGGAAGGAGTTTCCTTTCAATCTGCCTCGGTTCTGACTAAGTCAGTTGGCGCGAGGCGCGGCGGAGAAATTTCGAGCACCGCAGTTACCAAAGCAGGTAATGAGGATGCGAGAAATTTCTCCAACAAAGCATTCGCGGCAAGCTGACGACGTCAGAATTTGCCGTAATAACCTTCCTTTAAGGCATCGTAAAGATTGGCGGCGCTGTGGATCTCACCGTCATACTCGATCTCCTCGTCGCCGCGCGCCTCGATGACCGTGCCGTCCTCCAGGGTGAACTTGTACAGGGTGTTCTTCAGGTCCTGTTCTTTCACCAGCACGCCCTGGAAGGCCTGTGGGTTGAAGCGGAAGGTAGTGCAGCCCTTCAGCCCGCTGTCGTAGGCGTACCGATAGATGTCCTTGAAATCCTCGTAGGGATAATCGGTGGGCACGTTGGCGGTCTTGGAGATGGAGGAGTCGATCCATTTCTGCGAAGCCGCCTGGATATCTACGTGCTGCTTGGGGGTGATGGTCTCGGCGGTGGTGAAGTACTCCGGCAGCTTCTCCTCGGGCTGCTCCGAGTTGGGCATGGCCTGGGGGTTCACCAGGTGCCGGTAGGCCAAAAGCTCGTAGGAAAACACGTCGACCTTCTCCTTACTCTTCTTGCCCTCGCGGATCACGTTCCTGAAATAGTGGTGCGCGAACGACGGCTCGATGCCGTTCGAAGCATTGTTGGCCAGCGACAGGGAGATGGTGCCGGTGGGCGCGATGGAAGTGTGGTGGGTGAAGCGCGCGCCGCTCTCGGCCAGCTGCTCCACCAACTCCGGCGCCACCTCGGCCACCCGCTGCATATAGCGGCTGTAGCTGGCGTGCAGGTCCTTGCCCTTGATGGTGTCGCCCACCTTCCAGCCGTCGCGTTTCATCTCCGGGCGCTTGCGCAGCATCTCGGCGGTGACTTGGAATTCCTCCAGCATGATGGGCGCTGGGCCCTTTTCCTTGGCCAGTTCCAGGGCTTCCAGCCAGCCGGCGATGGCCATCTCGCGCGACACGTCCTCGGTGAACTTGACTGCTTCCGGTGAGCCGTATTTCATGCCCAGCAGCGTGAGGGTCGAGCCCAGGCCCAGGAAGCCCATACCGTGGCGGCGCTTGCGCAGGATCTCCTGGCGCTGGCGTTCCAGCGGTAGGCCGTTGACCTCCACCACGTTGTCGAGCATGCGCGTGAACACCTTCACCACTTCGCGGTATTCGTCCCAGTCGAAATGCGCCTGTTCGCTGAACGGTGCGCGCACGAACTGGGTGAGATTCACGGAACCAAGCAAACATGAGCCATAGGGCGGAAGCGGTTGCTCTCCGCATGGATTGGTGGCGCGGATGTTCTCGCACCACCAGTTGTTGTTCATCTCGTTGACCTTGTCGATGAGCACGAAGCCGGGCTCGGCGAAGTCGTAGGTCGACGCCATGATCATGTCCCACACGCGCCGCGCCGGCAGCGTCTTGTAGATCTTGCAGGCCACCTGACCGGCACTGTTGGTGAAATAGCCCTCGGTGGAGGGCCACTCGCGCCATACCACTTTGGTTTCATCCTTGAGATCCATGCCGTCGGCGGCCACTTCCTTCAGGTCGAGGGGAAACGCCAGCTGCCAGTCGCCATCGGCTTTCACCGCTTCCATGAAATCGCGGCTCACCAACAGCGACAGGTTGAATTGCCGCAGACGGCCGTCCTCGCGCTTGGCGCGGATGAAATCCAGCACGTCCGGATGGCCCACGTCGAAGGTGCCCATCTGCGCGCCGCGCCGTCCGCCGGCCGAGGACACCGTGAAGCACATCTTGTCGTAGATATCCATGAACGACATGGGGCCGGAGGTGTAGGCGCCGGCGCCGGCCACGTACGCGCCGCGCGGGCGCAGGGTGGAAAATTCGTAGCCGATGCCGCAACCGGCTTTCAAGGTGAGTCCGGCCTCGTGCACCTTGTCGAGGATGTTGTCCATGGAGTCGCGGATGGTGCCGGACACAGTGCAGTTGATGGTGGAGGTCGCGGGCTTGTGCTCCAGGGCGCCGGCATTGGAGGTGATGCGGCCGGCGGGGATCGCGCCGTGGCGCAGCGCCCACAGAAATTTCTCGTACCAGGCCGCGCGCTGCTCGGGCGGTTCCACGTCCGCCAGTGCCCGCGCCACGCGCTTCCAGGTGTCGTCAACCGTCTGGTCCAGGACGCTGCCGTCCTTGGACTTGAGGCGGTATTTCTTGTCCCAGATGTCGGCCGAAGCTTCCTGGACCGGGATGTCAGTGGCGGGTTGGGTGGCGGTTTTAAGCACAGTATTCATGTAAGTCCATTCCTGCGATTTTCTATTGGTTTTTATCGGAAAGCGGTCCGTTACCTGCCAGGCCTAACCCCCCGACAGGTGTGTATCTTCTGGATAACGTGTGGGAAAGCTGGGGACGACACACCACAACATCTTGTGCGGTGGGTACCCAGTAACACCCGCCTAAAGACTAGACCCTCAACACGGTTTTGTCAAATAACTTTAACATTATAAATCAGCGAGTTATATGACACAACTCAGACGTATTCGAGCTGAACTTCAGATCGAACTTGAACCTGGATTAAACACAACATCTAGGATGGCGCGAGTAAATCACAAATTTTCTGGCAAGGGAAGTACTGGCTTTTTTAGTCGCGAAATTTGCCACCACCCGGGCAACGGCTCTTGAGAAATGCGCAAGCGCCCTTACCTAAAGAACACCAAAATATTTTCCCTTTCCGGAGGAACTACATATGAATATGATCCGTTACCAGCCCTGGGGCCTGGCGAGCCAGCTGCAGAATGAAATCCATCGCTTGTTCGACCACAACTTCAGCGGCGTGGCCGACGAAAACGGCCTGACCGCCAGCGATTGGGTGCCGGCGGTGGACATCAAGGAGGAAGACAACCGCTTCCTAATCCATGCGGATGTCCCGGGCGTGGATCCCAAGGACATCGACATCACCATGGAAGACGGCACCCTGACCCTCAAGGGTGAGCGCAAGAGCGAGACCCGCGATGAGCACGACGGCTATCGTCGGGTGGAGCGCGTCAGCGGACAGTTTTTCCGCCGCTTCACGCTGCCGGACACCGCCGACGCCGAAGGCGTAAGCGCGCGCGGCAACAACGGCGTGCTGGAGATCAGCATCCCCAAGCATGCCAAAGCCCAACCGCGCCGCATCACGGTGAAAGCCTCCTGAGATAAAGCCTGCCGGTCTTCCTGGCGCGCAGATTGTGCGCCAGGAAGTTCCGGACAGGTGTGCCTGCCGCCAACGGCCAAGACTGGAACTTTCTATATAGTTAAATGTCTGTAAACAGGCCGAACATTCGTGTGCAATTACCCCGGGTTATATACTGCACAGCCGGTGCAGGTGGCCGCGTGGTTATGCGCATATAAATAACTGCTGAATAATTCCATATTTAGGATCCACTTTTTATGGAAATTTCAAAATCGGGCAGCGCCAGTGACGGCACTGTGACCAGCATCAGCCAACCAGAGGGATCAACATGAAACGTCTGACAACGCTCACGGGCACGCTGTGTGCCGTACTGCTTTTTATCAGTCCGTTGCTGGCCACGGCGCACATGCCGCCGCCGTTCGTGCAGGGCCAGCCGGTACCGACCCTGGCGCCCATCATCAAGCGGGTGTCGCCGGCGGTGGTCAACATTTCCACCAGCGGGCATGTGACTATGCAGCAGAGCCCGTTCTTCAACGATCCGTTCTTCCAGCAGTTTTTCGGCATGCCCAATCAGCCCATCGAGCGCGATTTCCAGGCGCTGGGCTCGGGCGTGATCGTGGATGCCGCCAAAGGCTACATCCTCACCAACAACCATGTGATCGAGAACGCCGACAAGATCACCGTGACCACCTATGACAACCGTAGCTTCAAGGCCAAGGTCATCGGTCGCGACCCGGCAACCGACATCGCGGTACTGCAGATCCAGGCCGAGGGCCTCACCCAGATTCCGCTGGGTAATTCCGACAGCCTGCAGGTCGGTGATTTCGTGATCGCCATCGGCAATCCCTTCGGCCTGAACCACACCGTGACCGCCGGCATCGTCAGCGCCGAGGGCCGTACCCAGGTGCAGGACGGCAAGTATTCGGATTTCATCCAGACCGACGCCTCCATCAACCCGGGTAACTCCGGCGGCGCGCTGGTGAATCTGGAAGGCCAGCTGGTGGGTATCAACACCATGATCGTCACCAGCGGCGGCAGCCGCGGCAACCTGGGCATCGGTTTCGCCATCCCCATCGATATGGCCAAGTCCGTCATGGATCAGCTCATCCAGTACGGCAAAGTGGAGCGCGGCATGCTGGGTGTGCAGGTGCAATCGCTGACGCCGGAACTGGCCCAGGCGCTGAAACTTCCCCAGAACCAGGGTGCGGTGGTCAACCAGGTGGTGCCGGGTTCGGAGGCCGAAAAAGCCGGCATCAAACCCAATGACGTGATCGTGAGCATCAACGGCAATCCGGTGACGAGTGCCGCCGATCTCAGCAATGCCATCGGCGTCATGCGGGTGGGAACTGCGTTGACGCTCGGGATCATTCGCGATGGCAAGAACATCACCATCCAGGCCAAGATCAGCCAACAACAATCCGAACAGATCGCTTCATCCGAACATCCGCAACTGCGCGGCATCAGCGTCGGTGATTTGAATGAGAGTTCGCCGCTTTACGGCCAGGTGAAGGGCGTATTGGTGACCGGCGTGGATCCCAACAGTGAGGCCTTCATGGCCGGCCTGCGCCCGGGTGACGTGATTACCGCCGTGAACCGCGAAACCGTGACCAACGTAGCTGAATTCCGCAAAGCCCTGGGCAAGACCAGCGGCGCGGTGGCGCTGCGCGTGCGCCGCAACGACCAGATCTTCTATCTGGTACTGGGCGACTGAGTGCGCTGGCGCTTGATCCAGGATCATGCAGGGCCCCGTCAGGGGCCCTTTTTTATTGCCGAGCACGACCGTTGTCAGATTATGTCAGTTCCTACATAGGTAGTTGCGGTCGTTAGCGTTGCATGCAACCAGAGGCGATATACTCAGCAGCTGGATCACCGCCGTGTCGGCGGATTTTATCAGGAGCATTTATGCACAAGACTCTCGTGACTATGCTGGCCACCGCCTTGCTGATCGCAACCGGTGTTGTCCAGGCTCAATCAACTCCGGCTGCCGCCACTGCCATGCCCGCGGCTGCGGCAGCCAGTGCCGCCACCGCCATGCCGGCGACCCCGGCCGCCACCCACAAACCACCGGTCGTGATGCACGCCCAGTTCACCACCGGCATCAGCAACCGCGAACCGGCGGACGATGTCAGCACTCTCGACAGCAGCCATGACCAGGTGTTCTTCTTCACCGAACTCAAGGACGCCGAGGATCAGACCATCATTCACCGCTGGGAATTCAACGGCAAGACCGTGGCGGAAGTCACGCTGCAACCCAAGGCCGCTCATTGGCGGACCTGGTCCAGCAAGAAGCTGATGCCGGATCAGACCGGCACCTGGACAGTGGAAGTTGTGGATGACAGCGGCAAGGTGTTGATGTCCAAGTCGTTTGACTATACTCAAGCGCCGGCGTCTGCACCAAATGCCACCCACACACCACCGGCCATGCAAAGCACCTCGACACCGGCAGCCCCGGCTACAACTAATACCACACCACCATCACTGTGATTAAAGATAACTACTCTGGGAGAAATCGAACATGATCAGAATCAGTAAAATTGTCTCGCTGCTGTGTGCCGCCCTGTTGTTGAGCGCCACAGGTGTGCTGGCACAGAGCACGCCGGCTCCGTCTGCCTCGACGGCGGCGCCTGCGCCTACGCCGAATGCGACCCACACACCACAGGCGACCCACACACCACAGCCATCCCAGACCACCCCCACGCCGGCACCCGCGGCTGGCACCGATAGTGGTGTTGGTGGATAAACAAAAAGCTTATTTCATGTTGAGCAACAGGGCCGGTCAACCGGCCCTGTTGTTATGCGATCCAGACAGTCTTTATGTTGGTGAATTCCTGGATGCCGTGGCGCGCCAGCTCGCGTCCATAGCCGGAATTCTTGATGCCGCCGAACGGTAGCCGCGGATCACTCTTGACGATGCCGTTCACGAAGGCGCTGCCGGATTGCAGACGCCGGGCAAACTTCTCGCCGCGGTTCTGGTCGCGTGTCCACACACTGCCACCCAGGCCGTAGTTGCTGCCGTTGGCGACCTTCAATGCCTGCTCCTCGTCGGCTACACGGATGATGCTGGCCACCGGTCCGAACAGTTCCTCATCCCAGGCGCGCATGCCCGGCACTACTCCATCGAGTATCGAAGCCGGGTAAAACGCACCGTTGCCCGGCAGCGGTTGGCAGCCCAACAGGGCTTTGGCGCCCCTTCTGAGTGCATCCTGCACTTGCTGATGCAATCGGACACGCAGGTCCAGGCGCGCCATGGGCGCCAGCGAACTGTTCTCCTCCAGCGGATCACCCGGTTTGAGCGCCGCGGCCCGCGCCTGGAATTCTTTGAGGAATTCAGCGGCGATCTTGTCCACCAGGATGAAGCGTTTGGCGGCGATGCAGCTCTGGCCGGCGTTCTGGAAGCGGGATTTCACCCCGGCCTCGGCCGCAAGTTTTATGTCGGCATCCTCCAGCACCACGAAGGCGTCCGCGCCGCCCAGTTCCAGCACACATTTTTTCAGTACCGCGCCCGCCTGCTGGGCCACGATGCGCCCGGCGCCTTCGCTGCCGGTGAGTGTGAGCGCCTGCACTCGCGCATCCTTGATGACGCCTTCGACCTGCGGGATTGCGATCATCAGAGTCTGGAACACGCCGGCTGGATAACCGGCATCGCGGAACAGCTCCGCCAGCGCCAAGGCGCAACCCGGCACATTGTCGGCATGTTTCAACAGCAGGCTGTTGCCGGCGGTGAGCGCCGGGGCGGCGGCACGGATCACCTGCCAGAAGGGAAAGTTCCACGGCATGATGGCCAGCAGGCAGCCGAGCGGCTGATAGGCCACATAACTTTTCGCGCCATCGCTAGTTGCCGACTCATCTGCCAGCAGTGCTGTGGCATGCTCGGTATAATAATCACAGCACAGCGCGCATTTCTCGATCTCGGCGCGCGCTTCAGCGATGAGCTTGCCCATCTCATAGCTCATGAGCGTAGCGTACTGGTCACGGCGTTTGCGCAAGATCTCAGCGGAACGCTGCAGCGCGGCGATGCGTTCTCTCAAGGGTCTGAGGTTCCATGCCGGCGTTGCCGCTGCCGTCAGCGACAGCGCCTGTTCTAGGCGCGCGCCATCCCAGATGGGATAGTCGCGCAGTTTTTCACCATTGGCGGGATTGATGCTGGTGAACTCCATGCCGGCCTCCTGTGCATGCGCGTACCTATGTGAGTCACAAAAAGATTACGCCGATACCAGCGTCGAGGGTAGTAATGAAAATCGGCTTCGCGATAATCTAGCCACATGACCTGGATGTCCCGACTGTCAATGGCCGTGGTCTTAGCCTGCATGCTGCCGTCTGCATTCGCGGATGCCATGACTGCGGAGCGCGCCGATTTCAAACCGGCCTGGAGTGCGGCGCAGAAAGGCGACCTAGCGGCGCTCACACCCTATCTCAACGAGCTGGCCGATTACCCGCTGTATCCGTATCTGCGTTATGCCTATCTGAGCGCCACGCTGGCGCAGCAGCCGGACGGTGCGGTGCAAGCCTTCCTCAAGGAGCAGGCACAGCTGCCGGTCGCCGAGGCCCTGCGCCAGGACTGGTTGCTGGAACTCGCCAAGCGCCAGGACTGGAATAACTTCTTGGCGCAATATCAGAATGAAAACACACCAGCGTTGCGTTGTGCGGCAGTCAGCGCACATCTGGTTGGGGGCGACCAACAGGACCGCGACGCCTGGGTAGTGGCGGCGCAGCATCTGTGGTTGGTGCCGGATATGCCGCCGTCGAGCTGCGAGCCGGCGTTCCAGTATCTGCAGGAGCATCACCGCATCACCAATGACATGGTAGTGCAACGCCTGCAACAGGCGCTGCAGGCGCGCCGCTATGCGCTCGCGCGCCAGCTGCTGCCGCAACTCAACGCCACCGATCGACCCTGGGCGCATATCTGGCTGGATGTGGTCGAGGATCCCGCACGCGTGCTGGCCACCATCCAGGTGCCGGATGAACCCAAATACCAGCCGTTATTGATCAATGGCGTGCAGCTGGTGGCACGCACCGATCCGGTGCGCGCCCGGCATCTGTGGACCGAACTCTCACAGCATTATCATTTCGCCAGCGACGATCTCCGCAACATGCAGGTGCGGCTGGCGCTGGAGTATGCCTGGAACCATCAGCCGGATGCGCAACAGATGCTGGCACGCGTGCAGCAATTCAACGATGTACGCGTGACCGAATGGCGCCTGCGCACGGCGCTGCGCAACCAGGACTGGAAACTGCTGCTCAGCATTTTGCCGGACCTGGGGCCGGGGGCGGCCAAGCCCGAATGGCGCTACTGGAAAGCACGCGCACTGCAGGCCACGGGTCACACGGATTCCGCCGCCAGCATCTATCAGACGCTCGCCGACGGCATGGATTACTACGCGTTTCTGGCCGCCGACCGTCTGCAACTGGGCTACGACATCACCCAGGAACCGAGCCAGCCGCAGCCGGAGGTCATCACGCAATTAGAGCAGCGCCCGGGCTTGGTACGCGCACGCGAACTGTTCTATGCGGATCTGTATGACTACGCCAATGCCGAGTGGTTGGCGGCTACCAGCGCGTTGTCAAAACCGGCCAACTGCCAGGCGGCGCTGCTGGCACAGCAGTGGGGTTGGTATGGGCGCGCTATCCGCAGCTTCGCCAATGCCGGCTGCTGGCAGGACCTGACGGTGAACTTTCCGCTGGCGTATCACGAGCTGCTGGCGCCGCGTGCCCAGGCGCTGGAGTTGGATCTGCCGTGGGTGTACGGCGTGATCCGCGCCGAGAGTGTATTCCGTCCCGACGTCATTTCCCAGGCGGGCGCCATCGGCCTCATGCAGCTGATGCCGGACACCGGCCAGCGGCTGGCGTCCAATCTCGGCATGCTGCTGGAGAACCGCGATGCATTGCTGGATCCACACACCAACCTGATCCTCGGCAGCGCCTATCTGAGCCGCCTGTTGCAACGCTTCAATGGTAGCGAGCCGCTGGCGACCGCGGCCTACAATGCCGGTGTCAACGCTGTGCAATCATGGTTGCCCGACACTGGCAGCTTGCCGGGTGACGTGTGGGTCGACAGCATCCCCTACTGGGAGACCCGCGGCTATGTGCGCCGCGTCATCAGTGAAGCGGTGATTTTTGACTGGCGATTGCACCCGACCACCGAGCGGCTGAGCGCGCGCCTCGGCAACGTCAGCTCGGCACCCGCCGCCGTCAGCACTACACCGGCGCCGGTCGCGGTGAGCAAACCGCCGCCGCCAGCCACACCGCCATGACGAAATCCACGGCCGGGGTTGGCCGCGAGTGCCTACGGGGATCTAGCGGATGATGTTTTTCTCTGCACGGGTCGAATCCTCGCGTTAAGCTCTTGACCACCAGTAAGCATGCGCAGGACTATGCAGAACGGATCGTCAGCGTAAGGGCCGAGCAGCATGTCTAAACCCGGGATCTGTCTATTGGGCGGCACCGGCTTCGTGGGCCGGCATCTGGCAGCGCGGCTTGCGCTTCAGGATATGGATGTGAAGATCCTGACGCGTTCCACGGCGCGTCATCGAGACCTGTTGGTGTTGCCGGGCGTCGCCTTGGTGGCTGCCAACATCCAGGACCCGAAAACTTTGCTGCGTGAATTCAGCGGCTGCCATACAGTCATCAATCTGGTGGGCATACTCAACGAGCGCGGCCATCGCGGCACGGGTTTTGAGCAGGTGCATCTGGAGCTGGTCAGGAAAATAATCGGAGCCTGTGAGAGCTCCGGTGTCGTGCGTCTGCTGCACATGAGCGCCCTGAATGCGGCCGAAGATGCGCCCAGCCATTACCTGCGCAGCAAGGGCCAGGCCGCGAAGCGGGTGCTCGAGGCGCAGGGCCGGCTGCATGCCACGGTCTTCGAACCGAGCGTGATCTTCGGGCCGGGCGACAGCTTCATCAACCGCTTTGCAGCCTTGCTCAAAATGACGCCCGGTGTGTTCCCGCTGGCGTGTCCGCGCGCGCGCTTGGCACCGGTGTACGTGGGTGACGTGGTGGAAGCGTTGGTGAGAAGTCTCAGCCTGCGCGCGAGTTTCGGCCAGCGCTACAGCCTGTGCGGACCGCAGATCTATACGCTGCGGCAGCTGGTGCGTTACACCGCGCGCCTCATGGGAATGCACCCCATCATCCTCGGACTGCCGCGCCCGCTGTCGTGGTTGCAGGCTGCCAGCATGGAATGGCTGCCGGGCAAACCGTTCTCGCTGGACAATTACCGTTCGCTGCAACTGGACAGCGTGTGCCAAACCAATGGCTTCGGTCAGTTCAGCATTGAGCCGCGATCACTGCAAGCCGTGGCGCCACTCTATCTCGGCAAGACCACCCAGCAGGCGGAACTGGACAGGTTGCGGCGCCGGCGCAATCCACCTCTATAAGTTCCGGTTGCGGTTACCAACCGATACTGCGGCCGCCATCCACCGCGATGATCTGTCCGGTGACGTAATCCGCATCGCGCACCAGATACACGATGGCGGCGGCGATGTCATTGGGCGAACCACTGCGTTTCAGGGCGGTGTTGTCGAGGATCGCCTGCTTGGATTTTTCGTCCAGGCCCTGTTCCGGCCACAGGATGGCGCCGGGTGCCACACCGTTGACGCGTACCTCGGGACCCAGTTCGCGCGCCAGCGACAGGGTCAGCATGGCCAGACCTGCCTTGGCGATGCTGTACAGCGTGTGCTCGCGCAGCGGCCGGCGCGCATGGATGTCCAGCATATTGATGATCACGCCGCGGCTGGTTTTCAGGTACGGGGCCGCCGCCTGTGACAGGAACAACGGTGCTTTCAGATTGCCGCCCATGAGTTCGTCCCAATCGGCTTCACGCATCCGGCCGATGGGGGTGGGATAGAACACCGAGGCATTGTTCACCAGCAGGTCCAGGCTGCCCCATTGCAATGCGGATTTGATTAATGAGTCGAGTCCATCCGGGTTGTTGAGGTCTGCTTGTGCCAGGATCGCCGAATCACGGCGCGCGGCATTCAGCGTGTGACACAGGGCCTGGGCATCCTGCTCCGAATTTCGATAATGCAGCACCAGATTCATGCCTTCGGCATGCAGCCGTCGCGCCACCACTGCACCGATGCGGCGCGCCGCGCCGGTGATGAGCGCGGTCTTGCCGGCGAGCTTTCGGGCATCTTGCATGGGCTGTCACGAGCCTTGTGATGATGCCCAGAGTGTAACGTATGTTGTCGACACGCATGGATGTGGCGTGTATCACCGCCCCGGGTTATCTGGGGTCATGGTTTATATAGTGGCTAGCCTGGCGGCTGCCTAATTGGGCGGTGTGTGTTGTGATCATGATATGTTGTGAATGGCCGGTGATACCGGCTGATGTTTGGACCCACGAGCCGAAAAACAGCTGACAGACTTACCGCAGGAATCAATCTAGGCTGCAAACTGACGTTTGTTCCAGAAAGTGAATAGAGCGCCGAGCTCCCGCTTGTACATAACCCCGGATAGAAAGCTTTCGCCGTTGTTCATGACAAATTCATACCCGCCATTTTTCAGGCGTATTTCCCGTACGCACTCTAAATTTACTATCACGGAACGCTGAATCCGCTGAAATCTATCGATGGGCAGCTTGAGCTCCAAATGCGAAATCCGTTCACTGCTGTGTATGGTCTCTTCCGTCAGCATGTGGAAATCGGTGAAATCGCGATCCGCGACAATATATCGAATCGCCGATATGCGCAGCAGGCTGATGCGTCGACCTCTTTTTATTGGTACGCGTTCCATAGCGGGGCGATTCAGTGCTATCGGCACGCTACCCGGCATGTCTGCTGAGGCAGTACGGCTGCCTGCGCGCATATCCCTTTCGATGTAACGCCGCGCTTTGGTTATAGCATTTTGAAAGCGGTGTTTTTCCAGGGGTTTTACCAGATAGTCAATGGCATTGAATTCGAAGGCACGCAATGCATACTTATCATATGCCGACATAAAAATGATGTACGGCATATGCAGGTGTGTTGCGGAGTCGAAGATCTCAAACCCGGATATCTTGGGTAACTCCACATCCAGAATGCATATGTCCGGTTCGAGTGTATCGAGCTTGTCTTTGGCCTCCAGGCCGTCTATACATTCCGCGACAACATTCAAATCGTGCTCATTTGTCAGATAGCTGCTGACTTGGTGCTTAGAAATGACATCATGGTCTGCAATCAGAACGCGTATCATTTTAATCGTCCTGGGAGAGCGGCCCCGGAAACGGGGCCGCTCTCTTATTGTTTACTAGCCGTATTTAGAAGTTCACGGTCACGCGTCCGTAGAAGAACCGCCCCGGCGCACGGTAGTACGTGGGCAGGAAGCTGTTGGCGAAGGACGACATGGCGATCGGGGGTTCCTTATCCCAGAGGTTGCGGATACCGATAGTGAAGTCGGTATTCCAGGCATCCATATGATAAGTTCCCGCGATATCCTGATAGGTGGTGGCACCGATGTGGTTGCCGCCATTAGCTCCAACACCGTTGATCTCAAACGGATAGGGCGTCCCCGGAGGGATTGGGCAGCGGCTCGGCGGGTTAACCAGCACCGTGGAGTCGCAGGCCTCGTACAGGCCGCTGATGTATGACACATTCCATACCGCCGACCAGTCGCCGTAGTTCCAGTTGAGGGCGAAGTTGGCACGCTGTTTCGGCATACCGCCCACGGCGCCGCCGCCACCGCTCGGGACGGATCCGTTGGCGGTGGTACCGGCGACTTCCTGGCTGCTCAGGATCGGGCTGCCGGGTGCTCCGGACCCGAAGGCTTCCGTCACCACATACTGTTTGAGGAAGGTCACGTTCAGGCTGGCCTTGAAGTCGCCGGCGCTGGTGGACGGGAACTTGTAATCGGCGTTGACATCCACGCCTTCGGTCTTGATGCCGCCGATGTTAGTATTGGTGTCAGTCAAAAAGGTGATGAAGCCGTTGGCGCTGGAACCTCCGCCCGAACGGAGGATGAGGCTGCAATAGTTCGCATTGCCGCCGTAATAACAGCCGTTGAGGATAGTCTGGGCCGAGAGTGCAGCAATCGCGTTGGTTACCTCTATCTTGTAGTAATCAGCACTGAAGTCGAAGCCCGGGAGCCAGCCGGGGCTGTACACGAACCCGGCGGTCCGGGATATGGATCTCTCCGGCGTCAGCAGCGGATTGCCGCCGACGGTGGTTCTGATCTGCCCGTTCGGTTGGGTGGCGTGGGCGGGGCAGCCTACAGTCGGGGCCGACGGACTCACGCAGGGATCCGTCAAGCTTGGGTAACTGTCGCTATTGCCGAAGAAGAACTCGCTGATGCTGGGGATGCGGAAGCCCTGGGACCATGACCCGCGCATCAGCAAGGTGTCCGTAGCCTGCCAGCGTAGGGCCGCACGGCCCGAGCTGTTGGCGGCGCTCTGCAGCACGCCTGCCTCCGGTGTACCCGGATTGCCGCCTGCCCATTTGAACTGTGACCAGCGATTGGCCACGTCCAGAGACACGTTCTTCATGAACGGCGCACCCGAAACCAGCGGGATGTTCAATTCCACATACTCGGCATTGGTGCTCTCCCGGCCTTGTGTGGGCTCGGTCACATTACCGGTGGAATTGCCCGAGGTCGCGGTAGCATCGGGGAAAAAAAAGCCATCATGCTCCAAGTATTCCAAGCCGGCTGCGATCTGCAACGGCCCCGCCGGCAAATCAAACAGGCTGCCGGTGATATTGGTGGTGTAATCGCGCATGGTCTGCGCCATAACATCATGGTCCTGGTACTGCACCCACTGTGCCATGGCCGGTGTGATACTGCCCTGACCAGTGGCCAGGTTATAACCGCCGAAGAAGTTGAACGGCACACAGCCCGGGATTGGACTCGTGGGGGTACCGCACAGATAGTTGCTGGGGATGTTGGCCTCGCCTGCCGGCAAATAGGCCGGACCCAGGGCCAGGGCCAAGTTCGCGTTGTTCCAATAGCCAGTGGTGATATCGGTCTCATATTCACTGCCGAAGTTATAGCCGGCATCCCAATCCCACTCACTGCCGAGCATGTTGAAATAGCCGGTGAACCCGCCCCGGAACGCGAAGGTGTTCACATTCTCATTGAACACGCGGTCGCCGGTCTCCAGGCCGCGGCGATAGCCAAAGCCCAACTCATCGCAGGTACCCGCCTGGAAGCAGGCCTGGCTGGTATCGGTTGAGGGAATGAGGTCCTTGCCAAAGGGGTTATAGGGATTCTGGGCCGAGATACCGATGAGTGCGCCGTTGGCGGTATAACCACCCGCCCCGATGGCGACAGTGGTAGGCGCCAGCTGTTGCTGGGAGGTACGGATGGTGTACATCCCCAAGGTGTTGAATGTCAGGTTGTCCGCCAGGTCGTAATGGCCCTGAATGTATAAGCTGGTGCGCTCATTGGGCGTCACCAGGTAGTTCAAGGGCGCGTAGTTGAATCGCGAGGCGTTCGACCAGGCTTTGAAACTGCCCAACGTCGGGGTGCCGTTCGGTGGATTCGCCTGGGTTAGGTCGCACACCGAAAACCCGTACGAAGCATAGAAATTGCAACCATTGACATTCGAGGTATTCCCCGGGGTTAATATGAAAAACCGGCCGGTGGCCGCGAACGAGCTGCCAGAGGCCTGGCCACCGCCGATGTAGGGTTCCTTGGAGATGGTACGGTTGCCCGCATAGATGGGGTCCTGGTTCACATACATGGCATTGAACACCAGGCCGGACCGATCGGTATTGGAGCCGATGGTGAAGTCGTATTCCTGGGTCTTGCCGTCCCAGCCGCCGCCATCGTTCTTACCGTCAAACATGCCTAAATAGGCATTCGCCTGGGCGCCGCTGAAGTTCTTGATGGTGATGATGTTGATCACACCCGCGATGGCGTCGGAACCGTAAATGGCCGAAGCTCCGTCCTGCAGCACTTCGATGTGGTCGACAACCGAAACCGGTATGTTGTTCAGGTCCACCGAGCCACCCAGGACGGGATTCACGCGCTGGCCATTGAGCAGCACCAACACGCGAACGGAACTCAAGTTGCGCAAGTCTATGAAGGTTGCGCCGGTGCCGCCGTTGTTAAACTGCGTATTCAATGCGGCACCCGCCGAGGTGATGTTCTGCAGGACATCGCCCACCGACTGCAAGCCGGTGGCTTTGATTTCTGCGGCGGTGATGATGGTTATCGGCTGGGCGGTTTCCACATCGGTGCGCTTGATGCGCGTACCCGTGACCTCGATCTTACCGAGTTGGGCAGTACTGGGGGCGGCGCTGGTGCTGGCAGCCGGCGCCTGCTGCGCGAACACCGCCGGTGCCGATAGTGCCGAGGCCGCACCGGCTACGAGGGCGTAACGCACGGCTTGTGTGAGCGAAAGTGTTTTCATGAGTCAGTCCTCGTCAAGAGTTAGGAACCTGTTAGGGTTGTTGCAAGTCACACAATCAAAAATCTGCAGTACATCTTGTGAATATGTTTGTTTCTTGCCACACATGGTTGCGCTTGATTAATGGATGGATCCCGTCATGTAACAAAAATGCAAATATAATTGCCTTACTGATTATCTTAGTGAGCCGGGAAGATTGTGCCAGTCATAAACCGCTAGAAATCGGTGTGTTCGACGACGTGTAACTATCTATCGTCGATGTGCGATCAGTGTTTGACGACTGCTTGAGTTTTTCTGGCAATTAATTGCCGATCGATGACATCAAGTGAACAACAGCAATGCGCGACGGACGACGTTTATTCAGGTTGTGAAAAGGTGGCTGATTCAATGGCCAGATTGAAATTAACAGTTTAACTGCCGCCAATCGTCGGTGAGGAAGTGGGAACAATCGGGGAACAGCTCGTTTGCAAGGTTGAAAACACGCGTAGCCATTGGAAAACGCCGGACGATTTAACTAATCTGATCACATGTGTTGAGTCGTGCTCACGTAAGCGCCAGCTATGCACACCCGGCGTTGTTACGTTGCTGTTCTCCGCCCCGTGTCTAAATAGCTGGCGCTTTTTATTTCATTTGTAGCTCAACATTTTAAAACGCGCAAAGTTTTCGAAATCACCCGCTGCTCTGATGAAGGCATAAGATTAATGTTTCTATACGTAAGGTGCTGTTCCCAGAACTCAAATATCCCTTATTTGAGCGATGGGCCAAGGGTATTCGTTACCGTGGCGACGGAACTGCAGCTCGAATAGTCGGGCTTTGCCTGCCGCCCCCAGTCTCAGTCCGACCTCTCCAGTACAACCCTCCCCAGAATTTCTTTATCCGAAACGCACCCGTCGTGGGTGCAGTCGGTCACGAATTCATAGCTCCAGACGTAACTCTTATGCTCCGGGTGTAAGCGGGGTCACGAATCATCATCAAGTACCGTTTTTGACGGCTGGGTCAAAGCTAATATCAAAATAATCTGAGGGCAATCTAGTGGTCGTTCGAACTCTCGCCACATCAGCCGCAAAGGGATTTAACCCAGAGCTACATTGTCGTTCCTAGTGGTGGTCCCCGTACGGCCCGGGTGTCCCATCGGACCATTTAGGCACCACCACCATGAAGGTGGTGACCGGGTCCGTGTGGCTGACGCCCGAGAAGACCGGCACGCCCTTGAGGTTGTCCCCCCACTTCTGTGCCTTGGCGGTGGCCACGAAGAACATCACATGCGGATACCAATTGCACGGCGAGGGGGCGTGTATGCACTGGTCCTTCGACATCATGTAAGCCACGGACCCGGGCGCGGGCAGCTGGAACTCATGGGACGCCCACGCGGCCTTGGTCCGGGCCGCCATCTCGTCCTTGGAGACGCCCGCCAGCACCCACTGAGTGCGTTTGACAAACTCCGGGAGCACCGACTTCACGGCCGCCGCGTTCCAGCAGTTGGGCGTTAGATCCCTGGGGTCCCAGAAATCGGTGGCATCAAAGTCATTCGCCCAAGATCTGCCCACGAAACACGTGAATTCATTGCTGCCCTGGACCGCGGTCTCGTAGCCGCTCTTGCTGAGCGTGAGGATGGTGGCGTCGTCGGAGATCGCCTTGGGCGCCGCGCTGCGGGCGAGTGCGATCTCAGCATCCCGGTCCATCATGTACTGCGCCACGGGGGCCATGGCCGGATAGGCGTCCTTATTGGAGTCTGCCCTGGCCGGACTTATAGCGGTCAGAGCTAGCGCTAGAACGAGCAGAGTCATCGTCTTGTACATACTCCGTCTCCTTAGTACATGCATTGAAGTATATTCTATGAATCTCCCGCTCGTGTAGAAACAAAAAGTCGCTATGAATCATAGTTAATTATTGAACTGAGGTCTGGCTCCTAAAAAAATTGCTCACGGACGTGTTTTCTGTACTTTGGCCCAGAATGCACCACCTCTTCATTGATAAGAGTAAATTCATAATTATTATGCTTTGCTTTAATTTCCCTTATGTATTCTTTATTGATGATGATAGAACGATGTATCCGCATAAATGTATGCATCGCCAATCGGTCTTCAAAGTGGGTGATTTTGTCTTTAGTATGGATGATCTCACCGCTGACTAATGCGATATCGATGTAGTCACCAGCCGCGCGGATATACAGAATATTTGCGAAATTGACTATTCTGATACGCCTTCCGACTTTGACGAAAATTTTATCAATTCTGCTGGGTTTCTCATGGCCTACAGAACGATCTGGCATTAAGTTATACATAATAATTAAGAGCGATCTCTTTTTTGGGCCTGATAAATTTATAGCTGAAGCAGCTGGGTACAAGGTTGATATATATACGAATCATTATTATGTTTATCGACGCTAGAGCTGTACACAGCAGGTGATTGAAATCTGATCGTTGTTATAAATGCTGCTTACGTCATGAAGACGGCCATATATTCGTCGACCGTGAATACCTATTGGCAGTCTGATATTAATGCTTGATCGATAAATTCAGATATGAAACGCACGCACCTGGCCTTCATAAATTGAAACAGCGTTTTGCGCGTTATTTGACGCCAAGGTATTCATATACCTAGTATTCAGGGAGATCCCGTTACGCAGGGTTTATAGTAGAGCTTGGAGACTTGCAACTGCCCACGCCGATGCGAAGTGCGCCCATCGGCTTATTTCAGAAATGGTCGTGAACGCGAAAGCGGATTACTCCCCTGCAATCAGGGGTGGAACAAACTTATGAGACTGGCGCAGCTGATTACCTCAATTTGTCCGTAATATGACAGGCCGGTTGCAGTAATCGCTTAAATATAGATTTAAAGCTGGCTGAGCTTAGCCGAGCGTGACTGCGAATGCTGATTTAAATACCGCCGCGGTCGGCGGATACGTCGGTTCCGGTTCAAGTGGCTGATAAAAACTCGGGCGGCGGGCGGTGCCCTATACGTAAATATCTCTGCATGCCTCGAGATGACAGGGGGAGTGTAACAATAGTTGTGTGTATACGGCCGATATAAATGGCTGAATTCACTTTCGGGTATCATTTTCGAGTATCTGCAGTACCACGATTCCACTGTGTATCCTTAAAAAAACCAGCAAACGTGTTACCTATCCGCCAAGACCTCGGGGACCTGTCGCCGCCCACGCCGGAGGCACTGCTGCACAGCAAGCGGCTGAGCAAGCGGCTGCGTGACGAGATCGCCAGCGCCGGCGGCGCCCTCGGTTTCGAGCGCTTCATGGAGCTCGCCTTGTACGCGCCCGGTCTCGGCTACTACAGTGCCGGTGCGCGCAAGTTCGGCGCCGAGGGCGACTTCGTGACCGCGCCGGAACTTTCGCCGCTGTTCTGCCGCTGCCTGGCGGTGCAGTGTGCCGAGATCCTCTCGACCCTGGAGGGCGGTGATATCCTGGAATTGGGCGCCGGCACCGGGGTACTGGCCGCCGGCATGCTCGAGGAACTGGCGGAGCGGCAGCAACTGCCGGGACGCTATCTGATCCTGGAGGTCAGCGCCGACCTGCGTGCGCGCCAGCGCCGCACGCTCGCGACACAGATACCCGCGCTGCTCGACAAAGTCGTATGGCTGGAGCGTCTGCCACCGGCATTCAGCGGCGTGATCCTCGGCAACGAGGTGCTGGATGCCCTGCCCGTGAGCCGCTTCCGGCGTGCGCACCAGGGCTTCGAAGAATTCACCGTGGTGCTCGAAGCCGACCGCTTTGGCTGGCGGCTGCGTCCCGCGTCTGATGAGTTACGCGCCGCACTCACCACGCTCGAAGCCACTTTGCCGCAACCACTGGTGGAAGATTATTGTTCGGAAATCTGTATGCGACTGCCAGCTCTGCTCTACAGTCTGGCAGATCTGCTGACGCGCGGCGCCATGCTGCTGGTGGACTACGGCTACCCGCGGCCTGCCTATTACCATCCGGACCGTTATATGGGTACCCTCATGTGCCATTACCGCCAGCGCGCCCACGACGATCCGTTCTTTTACCCCGGACTGCAGGACATCACCGCACACGTGGATTTCACCGCGGTGGCGGAAGCGGCGACCGCGGCCGGTCTGGAACTCGCGGGTTACACCACCCAGGCGCATTTCCTGATGGCCCTGGGTATCACCGCTCAGGCACGTGATTTGCGCACGGCACGCGCTGTGAAACTGCTGACTTTGCCGGAGGAGATGGGAGAACGTTTCAAGGTCATCGGGTTCACGAAAGGGTTCGATGCAGCGTTGCGCGGTTTCGGTCTGCGCGACCTGAGCCGCAGTTTGTAAACTGAACCGGTTTCAATCCCGCCCGATGCTTTTTTTGATAGCCTCGAGACGCGCCTGCTGCAGGCGCATGCCGATCTCGGCGCCCTCAAGTTTTTCAATCCCCAGTGATGGCATGTCCAGCGCACGCGCGGCGCCGAGCGCGGCGCGCAGATAGCCGGCTTGCGGATATGGCGCATTTTCCATGCGCAGGCGGCCGCGGGCGTCCGCTTCGCAGGCCAGCAGGAAATGTTCGAAGCGTTGCGGACGGCGGAAGGCGTCGGTCGATTCCAGCAGCTTGAGCAAAGTTTCAGCACGCAACTCCTGCGCGCGATGCGCCAGCCCATGGTAGCGGGCCACGATCACGGCCAGCTCACGCAGTTCGCGCGGCACCTTGAGACGCTCGCTCAAACTTACTGCCAGCTTGGCGCTGCGTTCTTCATGACCGTAATGGTGCGGCAATATATCCTTCGGTGTCGTGCCCTTGCCGAGATCGTGGGTGAGTGCCGCGAAACGCACCGCCAGGTCGTCGCTCAGGCGCGCGGCCTGCTCCAGCACCAGCATCAGGTGCACGCCGGTGTCGATCTCCGGATGATATTTTTCCGGCTGCGGTACGCCGAACAGGCGGTCGATCTCCGGGAATACATGCGCGAGCGCCCCACAGTCACGCAGCACCTGGAAGAACACCGCCGGTCGCTTGGTCAGCAATGCTCTGGAAGTCTCCTGCCAGGTGCGCTCCGGCACTAGCGCATCCACTTCGCCGTTGTCCGACATGCGGCGCATGAGCGTCAGGGTCTGGTCCGCCACCCTGAATCCCAGCGGCGCGAAACGCGCCGCGAAACGCGCCACCCTGAGCACCCGTACCGGATCTTCCACGAACGCCGGCGACACGTGGCGCAGCAGGTGCGCCTCCAGATCGCGCCGGCCATGATAGGGATCCACCAGCGTGCCCTGCGGATCCTCGGCCATGGCATTGATGGTCAGGTCGCGGCGCCGCAGATCCTCCTCGAGGGTCACCTCGGGTGCGCTGAAGAACTCGAAGCCGTGATAGCCGCGTCCGGTCTTGCGTTCGGTGCGCGCCAGGGCATATTCCGCCTGGGTGTCCGGATGTAGGAACACCGGGAAATCCTTGCCCACCGGCTTGAAGCCCCGTGCACTCATCTCGGCGGGCGTGGCGCCCACCACCACGTAATCGCGTTCTTTCACCGCCAGGCCCAGGAGACTGTCGCGCACCGCACCGCCGACGAGATAGGTTTTCATGGGGTCATATTAGCAGGGCCGATACTCGGGGCATGGCAGTCCTGTGGCAGCGAGATCTTGGGTTTGCGTTTACAAATTTTTCAGTTGCACCGGGACAAGCGGTTCGCTAGCGGCATCGAAATCACGCCAGTGTTCGCTCAGGCTGCGGCCGGTCAGGGGATGAGGTAAATCGGCCGCCAGGTCTGCGAGCGGTTTCAGTATGAAGGCGTATTTGAGCATTTCCGGGCGCGGCACTCTCAGCGGCGAGTCCATGACCAAGTCGCCATACAGCAGCAGATCCAGATCCAGGGTACGCGGCGCAAACCGCGGACTGCCGCGGACCCGTCCGCATTCAGCCTCGATTGCATCCAGGGCGGTGCGCACCTCGGTCACGGCTGCGCGGCTCTCAAAGGCCACCACCAAATTCAGGAAATCCTCGCCCACGAACCCCACGGCCGGATTGCGGTACACGGGCGAAAGCCGCAGCCGGCCGAAGTGTGCGCGCAGCCGTGCTACGGCTTTGCGGATATGCGACTCCGGTTCGATGTTGCTGCCGATGCCGACAAAAACCTCAGGCATGGCGCGAACGTTCGATGCTGACACCCACGCTCTTGCTGCCGCTCACGGCACCGGGCTTGTGCACCGTGACTTTGACCTGCTGGATGTTGAATTCATCCAGGATCAGGGCGGCGACCTTTTCCGCCAGGGTCTCCACCAACTGAAATTTCTGCTGGCTGACGAACTGCGCGACCCGCTTGGCCACCGCTTTGTAGTCCAGGGTGTCCTCGATGCGGCCACTTTTGGCGGCGGCCTGAATGTCGGTACCCATGTCCAGGTCCAGGCTTACGCTCTGGCGGATGCGCCGTTCCCAATCGTAGATTCCGACCACGGTCTCGACGCGCAAGTCACGGATGAAGACGCTATCCATAGGGTTGCCTCTGCTGTTCAGGGCACGCTCAAGCTGTCGAGCGACCAACGCGCGCTCACGGCCGCGGGCACCGTCGCCCGTCCGGCACGCAGCCGCACATAACCGGCATACGCGATCATGGCGCCGTTGTCGGTACAGAATTCCGGACGCGGATAAAACACTTGCCCGCCGAGCTGCATCACCCGCTCCAGCAACTGTGCGCGCAGTTTGCGGTTCGCGCCCACCCCGCCGGCGACCACCAGCCGGCGATGACCGGTCTCCTGGAGGGCACGTTCGCATTTGATGATGAGCGTGTCGACCACCGCGGCTTCGAACGCGCAGGCAATATCTGCCTTGGTCTGCGGATCCTGCGGCACACGCTTGAGCGTGGTCAGCACCGCGGTCTTGAGACCGCTGAAACTGAAATCCAGGCCGGGCCGATCGGTCATGGGCCGCGGGAAGCGGAAGCGGCCGGGTATGCCCTGTTCGGCAAGTTTCGCCAGCGCCGGTCCACCAGGATAAGGGAGCCCCAGCAGCTTGGCGACCTTGTCGAAGGCCTCTCCGGCCGCATCATCCAACGATTCACCCAGCGTCCGGTACCGCCCGATGTCAGTGACTTCCACCAGCTGGGTATGCCCCCCGGAAACCAACAAGGCCACGAACGGAAACGCCGGCGCCGGAGTTTCCAGCATGGGCGCCAGCAAATGGCCTTCCATATGGTGGATGCCGATGGCAGGTATATTCCAGGCAAACGCCAGGGCTTTTCCCAGGCAGGCACCCACCAGCAAGGCGCCCAGCAGGCCGGGTCCGGCGGTGTAGGCGATGCCATCGATCTGCCGGGGCTGGGTGTGCGCCTCGGTCATGGCTGCCTGGATCATGGGCAGCAGCTTGCGGATGTGGTCCCGGGATGCCAGCTCCGGCACCACCCCGCCGTATTCGGCGTGTAATGCCGTCTGACTGTAGAGCGCGTGCGCCAACAGACCGCGCTCGCCATCGAACACGGCCACGCCGGTTTCATCACAGGAAGTCTCGATACCCAGGACTCTCATGGCGGCCTCATTTTTTGCAATTCTACACGCCGGTCGGTAGAATTCCCGCCCCTTCCGAGGCCGCGCGTGCTGCCTCGGTACTTAGTTGAGGTGAGGACTGAATGCCCAGCGTACGTGTGAAAGAAAATGAGCATTTTGACGCCGCCCTGCGGCGTTTCAAACGTTCCTGTGAGAAGGCCGGGGTGATGACCGAATTGCGTCGCCGTGAGTTTTACGAGAAACCCACCCAGGAACGCAAACGCAAACAGGCCGCCGCCGTCAAACGCCATTTGAAAAAGCTTTCACGCGAACACTCGCGCCACATACGCATGTATTGATCCAGACACACAGATCTAGGTTCAGCGGCTACGACATGCGGCGCTCTTCCAACGGAAAGCGCCGCAATGTTTTTAAGGGTGATGATGCTCGATGTCACTTAAAGAGAAAATTACCAACGATATGAAAGACGCGCTGCGCGCCGGTGACAAAGCGCGTTTGTCGGTGATCCGTCTGATGCTGGCCGCCATCAAGCAGCGTGAAGTGGATGAACGCATCTCCCTGGACGATACCCAGGTACTGGCGGTGCTGGACAAGATGCTGAAACAGCGCCGCGATTCGGTTACCCAGTTCCAGAAAGGCAAACGCCAGGATCTGGCCGACCAGGAATTGTCCGAGATCAAGCTGATCCAGTCGTACTTGCCGGCGCAGCTCTCGGAAGCCGAACTGGATCTGCTGGTGGCCGATGCCATCAAGGCCAGCGCCGCCGCCTCCATCAAGGATATGGGCAAGGTCATGGGCCTGCTCAAACCCCGGGTGCAGGGCCGGGCCGACATGGGCGCGGTGAGCGCCCGCATCAAGGCTAAACTGGGCAGCTGATTTTTCCGGCCAGCCGTTGCGAACGGCTGGCATGCACTATCCTTTATATTCCCGAAGGCGAGGGACGCGGGCTGAGGGGCGAAGCACACAGCTGCTCTGCCGCAACGGTACTCCCCGCCATAGGCACCCCATCCCTCAGCGATAATTCATGGCACGCATTCCGCAGAGTTTCATCGACGAACTGGTCAGCCGCGTGGACATCGTGGAAGTGATCGATGCACGCGTGCCATTGAAGAAGCACGGCCGCGAGTTCACCGCCTGCTGTCCGTTCCATAACGAGAAGACCCCGTCGTTCACCGTCAGCCCCAGCAAGCAGTTTTTCCATTGTTTCGGCTGCGGCGCCCACGGCACGGCTCTGGGGTTTCTCATGGATTACGAACATCTGGATTTCGTGGAGGCGGTGCGCCAGCTGGCCTCCAGCGTGGGCCTGGATGTGCCGCAGGAAGCCGGCGAGAGCCGCTCGGATCTTGCGCCGTTATACGCAGTGCTGGACCAGGCAGCGCGCCTGTATCGCGAAGCCCTCAAGAATTCGCCCGAGGCCGTCGCCTACCTGAAGGCTCGCGGTCTCAGTGGCGAGATCGCCGCGGAGTTTGGCATCGGCTACGCACCTGCTGGCTGGGATACTCTGTTGAAAGCCCTCGGTAGTGAGGAGCCGGGGCGCCAACATCTGAGCGCTGCCGGACTCATCATTCGGCGTGACGACGGGCGCTTCTACGACCGCTTCCGTGAACGCATCCTATTTCCGATCCGCGACGCTCGTGGCCGCATCATCGCTTTCGGTGGCCGGGTCCTTGGTAAAGACGCCGTACAGGGAAGTACCAGTACCGCGCGACCCCTGGAAGTCCCGGAAGCGGGAGGAGGCAGGGGCGCCGCTAATGCGGCGCCGAGAGCGGCTGAACCCAAGTATCTCAATTCGCCGGAAACCCCGTTGTTCCACAAAGGCCGGGAGCTTTACGGGCTCTACGAAACCCGCCAGGCACTGCGCGATATCTCCAGGCTGCTGGTAGTCGAGGGTTATATGGATGTGGTGGCGCTGCATCAGCACGCTATCCGCTACGCGGTCGCGACCCTGGGCACCGCCACCACCAGTGAACATTTGCAACGTCTGTTCCGGGTGGCTTCCGAAGTGGTGTTCTGCTTTGACGGCGATCGCGCCGGACGTACCGCTGCCTGGCGGGCGCTGGAAAACACACTACCCGAAGCCCGCGAGGGCCGGCAGATCAAATTTTTGTTTCTCCCTGAAGGCGAGGATCCGGACACACTGGTGCGCAAGGAAGGTAAGCAAGGATTTGAAGCACGCATCAAGGATGCAGTGCCCTTGTCGCGTTTTTTGCTTGACAGCCTCGCAACCCAGACCGACTTGGGAAGCCTGGACGGACGTGCGCGCCTGGTGGAACTGGCCCGGCCGCATCTCCTGCGCCTGCCGATGGGGGTCTACCGGGAGATGCTGATTTCCGAACTGGCGCGCCGCGCCCAGGTAGATTCCGGGAAATTGTCTATGCTTAGTCAGGCCCCCAACGGTGCAGAACCCACGCCTAGGCTTAATCCGGTAGGTCGGCCGAGTTTGACGGGGCCGGTGCGTAAGGCCATCGCGTTATTGTTAAACCAGCCAGGTCTGGCGACCCTGGCGGGCGGTCCGCAGGCACTGGAAGGCTTGGACCTCAAGGGCGTCGAGGTCTTGAAAGCCGTGCTGGAATTTGCCCGGACCCACCCCCATATTTCCGGGGCGGGTCTGATTGAGCACTGGCGTGATACCGAGATCGGGAGCCATCTCATGAAACTTGCCCAGGCGGAACTGGTCATTCCTGTGGACGCGATGGAAAGCGAGTTTCGTGCTGTGATGGCAGATTTAGAGGGCCGCCGGCCCGCAGAACAGCGGCTGGCAGCGCTTTTAGAGGCATCCCGGCAACGTCCGCTGGAGGCCGATGAAAAGACTGAGTTATCACGTCTGCTGAAGGCACGGCCAGGCGATCCAGGCGATCCAGGCGGTTCCAAGTAATGAAGCGCTTGATTTACCTGGAAAAACTCAGATTTTCTGATAAAATTATTGGTTCCCTTCCGGCGCCCCATAGGCGCCGTTTTTTACCCGAGTGACCATGGCCGACATGAACGATGACAAGCAGTCGAAGCTCAAACTCCTGATCGCCAAGGGCAAGGAGCAGGGCTACCTGACCTATGCGGAGGTGAACGATCACCTCCCCAACGAGATCGTTGACCCCGAGCAGATCGAAGAGATCGTCGCGATGATCAACGACATGGGCATACCGGTGCACGAAGAAGCCCCGGATGCCGATCAATTGTTGCTCGCCGAAGCGCCGGCCTCATCGGCGGATGATGATGAAGCTGCTGAAGAAGCGGCTGCGGCCCTGGCGGCACTGGATGCGGAGTTCGGCCGTACCACCGACCCGGTGCGCATGTACATGCGTGAGATGGGCACGGTGGAATTGCTCACCCGTGAAGGCGAGATCAAGATCGCGAAACGCATCGAGGAAGGCCTGATCCAGGTACTGGCTTCAGTGGCCACCTATCCCGCGTCTTCGGCGCTGCTGCTGACTGAATACGCCGGCATCGCTGAAGGACGTACCAAGCTCAGCGACATCATCTCCGGATTCATCGACCCGAATGCTGATAATTCAGTGCAGGAACCCGCGCCGCATGTGGAGGCACCGCCAGTCGTCGAAGCAGCGCCAGCCGAGGAAGATGTCGAAGCCAGCGACGAGGAAGAAGTGCCGGTCAAGGCCAAATCCGGCAAGGCGGTTGATGATGAGGATGAGGACAGCAATGCGGATGATGACGCCAGCCCGGTGGATACCGGTCCCGATGTGGAAGAGGCCGCGCGCCGTTTTAAACAGCTGAAGAAGCTGCATGACAAGGTGCTTAAGGCCATCGCCAAACACGGCACCGCCCACAAGAGCACCATCCGGATGCGCAAGCAGCTCGCGGAAGCCCTCATGCAGCTGAAACTCACGCCGCGCATGACCGACATGCTGACCGGTGGACTGCGCCGCGTGGTCGACACCATCCGTTCGCATGAACGCCAGATTATGGCCCTATGTGTTTCCAAAGCCGGAATGCCGCGCAAGGATTTCATCAAGAGCTTCCCGGAGAACGAGACCAACGTGCGCTGGATCGATCGCCAGATAAAATCCAAACGCAAATGGTCCTCGGCCCTGGGACGCCAGAAGGAAGAAGTAATCCGGTTGCAACACCGGCTTACGGCCATCGAGCAGGAAGCGCACCTTTCCATCCAGGAGCTCAAGGAAATCAACCGCCAGATGTCCATCGGCGAGGCCAAGGCGCGCCGCGCCAAGAAGGAGATGGTGGAAGCCAACCTGCGCTTGGTGATTTCCATCGCCAAGAAATACACCAACCGCGGCCTGCAATTCCTGGATCTGATCCAGGAAGGCAATATCGGGCTGATGAAGGCGGTGGATAAATTCGAATACCGTCGCGGCTACAAGTTCTCGACCTATGCGACCTGGTGGATCCGCCAGGCCATCACCCGTTCGATCGCCGATCAGGCGCGCACCATCCGTATCCCGGTGCACATGATCGAGACCATCAACAAACTGAACCGCATCAGCCGCCAGATGCTGCAGCAGATGGGCCGCGAGGCGACTCCCGAGGAGCTGGCGGTGAAGATGGAAATGCCTGAGGACAAGGTGCGCAAGGTCCTGAAGATCGCCAAGGAACCGATCTCCATGGAGACCCCCATCGGCGATGATGAAGACTCGCACCTGGGTGATTTCATCGAGGACGTATCGGTCACCTCACCGGTGGATGCCGCCACATCGGAGGGTCTGCGCGAACAGACGCATTCGGTGCTGGCCAGCCTCACGCCACGCGAGGCCAAGGTGCTGCGCATGCGTTTCGGCATCGACATGAATACCGACCACACCCTGGAAGAAGTCGGCAAGCAATTCGACGTGACGCGCGAGCGTATCCGCCAGATCGAAGCCAAGGCGCTGCGCAAACTGCGGCATCCATCGCGTTCTGACCAGCTGCGTAGCTTCCTGGACGAGTCTTCGTCCTAATAGACCCATTGTTAATGCACAAAGGCCGCGCTCAGCGCGGCCTTTGTATTTGCAAGGGACTGTTATAATCGCTCGCGAATGACATGGGCCTGTAGCTCAGTTGGTGAGCGATGTGCAAGGATGCACAAGTGCCGCGGGAGGCAGGACGCCGGGAGCGGCCAGGGGGTGAGGCCCGACCGAAATGCCAATAGCATTTCACAGCGGGCCGAACGACCGGCCAGGATGGCCGGACTGGACCGGGTGCGCAGCGTGGACAGCACAGCACACGGCATAATCCCGGCCTATGCGAGTTTTTAAAACGATGCAGCCGCGGTAACGTCGATAATAATAAGCTCGGGCCTGTAGCTCAGTTGGTTAGAGCAGGGGACTCATAATCCCTTGGTCCCAGGTTCGAGTCCTGGCGGGCCCATCAAATTAATACTGACTTTCCTGTGAAGGACTCGAACCCTTGGAAAAAGCAGGTTCGCTTTCATACCACGCTTCCTGCTCCGTATGAAAGTCCAGGACCTGCATCCGTGCAGGCCCGCACGAAACAATGTTTCGTGCCCTGGCGGGCCCACCACTACACCATGCTGATCGTTCCGAATACCACGACCATATCTTTCGACGCAGAGGAGATTATCAAGTTTTGATATGCGGGAGGATCGGCGTGTTTATCCAGAATCAAAGTTTGCGCCTTGTTCATTTCGATTTGCTTCTGCTGTAAGCCCTCCAGATTAAATCCGCCTTCCAAGCAATAGATCAGCACACTTTCTGAACGTTCTTCCCGATGTATTGGACCTGGTGATGTGAGCACCTCACAGGCATGCGTGTATTTTGCCCGCGCACTCATGACATTGAAGTCACGCACCGGTCCGTCCAGCAGGCGGCAATAGGTTTGAGTTTCGCCCTTGAATTTGCAGGGTGTATAGCGATGCTCGATACGCTGTGAAGGTGTCGAATCGAAATTGAGTTCCATGCCGGCGCCATCGATCAGCATGAGGCTGCGGTCATAGCCGGGAAACCGGGAGAACTCGCAATCGTTCTGCACCTCGGCGATGCTCACGCGCCAATCGAAAGGCTCGCCGACAGGCGCGGCATCCGTGGGGGAAACCGCGATTTCCATGGTCATTCCCAGGCCGTTCTTCCAGTGCATGCGCCGGTAATCTTCCGGTTGCAGCAGACGCACGCCGCGCGCCAGCTCACGCATAGGCCGGTTAATCTCTCATTTTATGGTCATCAGGCGGTAGGCGATGGCGGCGGACCAGCGTCGTGGTATGAAACGATTCGACCATACCATGAAGCCATTCAGCCACCCGGGCATGACACTCGGTTTGCGCCTGAACAGGGCCTTGAGACCGATGCGCACCACCTCGGAGCTTTGCATCATCACCAGGCGCTGGTACAAACTTGGTTTTTGTCCCGCCACTTGCAGGAATTCCGTGGCGGTCACCCCCGGCGCCAGCACCGTACAACTCACTTGGGTATTGCGTAGCTCATAATTCAAAGCTTCACCAAAATACAGCACGAAGGTCTTGGCAGCACTGTAGGACGCGTAAGTCGGTGAGGGTTGATAGGCGCCGATGGAACTTATCTGCAGGATGTATCCGCAGTCACGCTTGAGCATCTCGGGGAGCACCAGCTTGGTGAGTTGCATGACCGCCAGGATGTCGAGCATCAGCATTTGCTGTTCCTGCGGCCAAGGTATTTTCGCGTGTTCGCCGTAGATTCCGAAGCCGGCGTTATTGATCAGGATATCCACCGATAGACCCGCCGCCTTGATGGTTGTGTAAAGTTTCTGCGGTGCATCGGCTATGGCCAGATCCGTCGTGAACACTTGTACCTTGACCGGGTGCTGAGCGAGCAATTCCTGCTTGAGTTGCTTCAGGCGATCCTCACGGCGCGCTACCAGGATCAAGTGACAACCGCAGGCTGCCAGTTGGCGGGCGAACTCAGCACCCAGGCCACTGGAGGCACCGGTGACCAGTGCAGTCTTTCCATTGAGCGGCAACTTATTTTTCATGACCGTACTTGGCCTGGTAGGCCAGCCCCATCAGCAAAAGTCGCAGTGTGCCCAGTAGTTGTTCGGTGAGGTTCACGCGGAACAGCGCCAGCCCAGGTTCCTCGAGGACTTGCGCCATCACTTGAGAGGGCTCGGCCAGATGCTGGAAACCGATTACCAGTGCGTTGATTTTGAGCAGTAGATCCGCGCCCTGGCCGGGTTTGAGAAACGGCAAACAGGCTTCCAGAAGTTCGCCACTATGCAGCACGCGAGCTTTGAGATCGGTCTTGAACTGCAATGCAGTGGCACGATCCAGGTTGCGTTCCAGCACGGTATGCAGGATGGCCATGAGCCGCAGAAACGCGGGCCGCTCCTTGAGTGAAGCACCCATGATTTGCACCACACTGTCGAAACTCGCCGTGCTTCTATTTTGTTCAAGGTAGGCATCCAGCTCGTCGAACCAGCGACCGAGCTCGTGCTCATACAGCGCCAGGAACAGTTGTTCCTTGCTGTGGAAGTACAGATACAGTGTGCCCTTGGCCACTTCGGCATCGCTGGCGATAGCGTCCATGATGAGTTCGTCGTAGGGGGTATCGGCGAAGCGCTCCATGGCCACCGCCAGGATGGAATCCCGGCGTCGTTGTTTTTGGTCGTCAGTCATCGCCCGGCTGCTGGATTGCATGGGTTAAGCCTTTATATGACTATTGGTCATTTATAGATGACCTTTAGTCATTAGTCAACTGGGCGTGCTTGTCTATCGCGTTTCGGATACCAGCCAGCGCACCGTGCTCTTGCCCCTGCCGGGGGCCAGCACCTCCGCCAGATATCCAAGTGCCGCTTTGATAAGCGCGTCACTTTGCCAGGGCGGGTTCACCAGCAGCATGCCGCAAGCTACGAAAATGCCCGCAGCCGTGGGCGCCATATGTAGTTCTGCTACCAGCAGATGTCCGATGCCGGACCCAGTCAGTTTCCGATAGAAGCCCTGCACCGCCGCATCGTCCTTGATGGGATACCACAGCGCATACACTCCCGTGGGCCAACGCGCATAGGCCTCCCGCAAGGCTTGAAGTTGTGCCTGGTATTCATCCGGCTGTTCGAAAGCTGGGTCTATCAACACCAGGCCGCGCCGTTCGGAGGGTGGCACCAGTGCCTTGAGCATCTCGTAACCGTCACGCGCATGTATCGACACCCGCGGATCGCCGCGAAAACACTCTCGCAGTCGGTTTTGCTCCTGGGGATGCAGCTCCGCTAGCACCAGCCGGTCCCGAGGTCGGGCCAAGGACGCGGCTACGCAAGGCGAGCCGGGATAGAGACTCGGTACAGCATCCGGCGCCAAGTGCGGATTGAATCCAGCGATGATTTCACCCAGTGCTCGTATGGGAACTGGCGCAGTACTCCGCTGCGGCCAAAGCCGGCCAATGCCACTGGCGGCTTCCCGGGTTTTGGCCGCGGCCTTGCTCTGCAGATCATAACAACCCGCGCCTGCATGGGTGTCGTAGTAACACCAGGCAGAGGGTTTGCGGTTCAAGGCTTGTAGCAAGATGACCAGCAACGTGTGCTTCATGACGTCGGCGAAATTGCCCGCATGAAACTCATGACGGTAATTCATGTGCGGCATCTTCGCATGAAAAAGACTTGCTATGATGACCGCACTGTATGCTTCGCGGTAGTCAGTGCCGATGCAGCCCCTCGAAAAATATAACCCGCTCACTTGGCTGTTGGTGGTGCTTACGCTGATATTCACACTGGCACTTTTCAACCACGGGCCGATACCTTCGATGGAGCCGCGCTTCGCAGAAGCCGTGCGCGAGATGCTGGCGCGTGGCGAATGGCTGATACCCATCAAGAACGGTGTACCCTACATCGAGTACCCGCCACTGTATTTCTGGCTAAGCATCGCCGGCACCCTTATGGGTTTGCCGCTCCTGGCCGCCATCCGTCTGCCGGGCTACCTCGGTTTGCTGTTGTGGGTGTGGTGGCTGGTACGCCTGCAGCAAGAACTTTTCCCGCAATGGCCACGCTGGCTGTTGGCACTGACCGCCGCGGCGCTGCCGGCGATCCTGTATAACTTTTTTACTGCTCAATCCGACAGCCTGCTGATCCTGGGGACGCTGATCGCCTTCAGCGGTTTCATAGGTTTGCGCACCGACCCCAAACGGCAAGGTTTTCCCTGGGAGTTATGGCTGGGCGTGCTGCTGGCCACGGCCGCCAAGGGGCCGGTGGGCCTGGCCGTCACCGTGCCGGCCATGGCCATCGAGATGGTGGTGACGGCCTTCGTCAGTGCCCAACCGGTGGTGAGCAGCGGGAGTGATCTACGCTTGCGATGGGCCTGGCTGTTCAGGGAATGCTGGCGCACGGCGCCGGTCCGCGGCTTGGCGCTGGTGTGCCTGGGCATTGTGCCCTGGTATATCGCCGCCGGCCTGACGCTGAATTGGGAGTTCGTGCGCGCGGTGCTGGTGTACCAGAACTTTACGCGTTTCCTGGTGGGATTCGACCATCTGCAGCCCTGGTGGATGTACGCCCAGACCCTGTGGGGCGATCTCTTTCCATTGTCATTGCTGCTGCCGTTCGGCGTTTATTTTGGCTGGCGGAATGTACGCGAGTTCCGTTGGCGCGTGTTGCTGGTGTGGGCCTTGTGGACGCTGCTGTTCTTCACCGTCTCGGCTTCCAAACAGAGTAAATACATATTGCCGGCAGCACCGGCCATGGCGCTGCTGGCTCTGGCAGCGGTGCCAGTGCTGTTTCGCGGCCGCTGGATTGCATGGCTATGGTCGGCACTGCAGGTCTGGGCGGTGGCATTCATCCTGCTGTTCGGAGTGCTGGTGGTCGCGTGGCTGCCGTTCCACGATAAGCAGATCGGCGGGCTGGCCGGTTATCAGCAGATCAAGGCCGCGGTCGCGGCTGCACCCGGCCGGGTTGTGAGTTTCCAATGGCCGCGGCCCATGACCCTGTATGTGTTGGGCGCGCCCATGCCGTATGTGCGTTCCAGCCGGGAACTGTACGCACAGATCCACGACGGCGAGATCAGGTCCGGCGATTATGTGTTGGTGAACAGCCGTTATCTGGGTGATAGCGACGAACCGGATGACATGAAATTACTGCCAGCGCCGCAAGCGCCGTACTTCGAGGAATTACTCAAAGTCGAAGCCGAGGATCCCATGGTGCTGTACCGGGTGCTGCCCAAGGCTGGGGCTTTGCCAGTGCCCATTACACCGCCACCGGCGCTCATGCATTGGTGGCAACAGTTCGATACCGACTGATGCCCGATTTGCCCGACTATAAATTATGCGTGTCGTCGTCCAGATTTTCTCAAGCGCTTAGTCTGGTAATACCTCGAGCGGACCTGAGCCGTCAGCTTCGAGCACCTTGTTGTAATACGCTTGCGAACGTTCCGCACTGACGCTGGTGTTCAGGGCGATGTACAGGATTACCAGACTCAGCACCGCCACCGCCAGCATGTCCCAATAGATGTCGAGCAGGCCGTTGCCTTGCATCGACACCGGGCCAATCCAGCCCAGCACCCACATGCCGCCGAAGTAGGGGATCAGCCACAGCGCATGCCGCCAGTCACGCGTCCCTTCACTGCTGTTGAACACCAGGTACACCGCCAGTGCCGCGAGCAGGATCGCGAACAGGAAACTCATAGTGGAAAACCCAGCCCAGAACAGAATGAAGTTAGAAGCGATGAACGCCAGGGGCGCAATGATCCAGGCCGACCACAATTTGAACGGGCGTTTTATCTTCGGCATCACGCGCCGCATTTGCAGCAGTACCACGCAGCCCAGACCATAGGACAGCACCGTGGCCGAGGAGGCATAGTCCACCAGTTTCTGCCAGGACGGGAACGGAAAGAAAAACAGCAGGCCGACAAAGAAGCTGACGATCAGTGCCACCCACGGAACGCCATGGCGGTTGATCTTCATCAAGCCGGCGGAGGCAAATTTCTCGTCGGCCGAAGCCATCAGCATGCGCGCCGTGGCCGTGGACCAGATGTAGCCGCAGAATGCCGGCGAGATGATGGCATCGGCATACAAAGCCAGCGCCCAGAACGACGCACCGATGGTCATGGCCAGACCCGCCATGGGTCCGGCCATACCGGTGAAATTAAGTCCGCTCCAGCCGTCCTTCGCCAATAATTCCGGGGGAATCGCGGTCACGAAGGCATATTGCACCAGCACGAAGATCAGGGCCCCGATGATGATGGTGCCGATGACCGCGATGGGGATATTGCGTGCTGGATTGTCGGTCTCACCGGCCAGCTGGATCGCCTGGGTGAAACCGAACAGCGAGAAAAATACGCCGGCGGTGGAAATGGCAGTGAGCATGTTGGCAACGTTACCGCTGGCATACGCCGGCACCGACAGATTCTCCGGATGATGCGAGTAGATCAGCAGCACGATGATGGTACCGATGGGCGCGCATACCTTGATCCAGGTGGCCAGGGTATTCAGCAACAGGATCAATCGCAGCACCAGGAAATTGAGCGCAGTCAGCAACGCCAGTACACCCACCGCGATCAACACCCCCTGTGTGGTCAGCAGTGAAGTCTGCGGATCCACCATGCCCGGAATGTAATTATTGGCATAGGTGACGACCGCCATGGCTTCCACCGGTGCGATGGATACATAGGCCAGGAACAGGATCCAGCTCCAGATGCGACCCACCAGCCGGCCATGGGTGATCAGACTCATGTACATGAGGCCGCCGCTCTTGGTGAACAACGGCCCGAGTTCGGCATAGACGAGCGCGATCAGCCCCACCACCAGCGCGGCGATGGCCCAGGAGCCGATACTCAGAGGTCCCGCGTCCCGGGCTGAATGCATGGGGCCCAGCAGCCAACCGGAGCCGATCATGGTGCTCACACCCACGAACAGCAGGCCGACCAGACCCGCATCTTTGCGCAATTTGCCCTGGGCCACGCTGTGCTCCTTCGAACATGGGGATCGGGAGATGCCAGAGGCTAACCAACCGCGCCCGGCGGCGCAAGCACAAACACCTTATATAATTCCGCGGCGCTAACCGAGTGGTACTCCGCATGACCAAAGACCTGAATCCCCAGAAGCAGCATATGAGCGATGAGTCCATGGTGCGCACCCTGGCCGCCCAGACCGAGGCCATCTGGCCTCAAGAGAGCGAGTTGATCGCTGCCTATAGGCTGCCGGCCACAGCCCAGATCCTGGATGTGGGCTCAGGCACCGGTGAGTTCAGCGCACGGCTAGCGGGGTTCCTGCCCCGGTCGAAGCTGCTGGGCGTGGAGATCCTGCCGCAGTCGGTGGCCTATACCCTTGAACGTTACCCGCAGCTGGCGCCACGTCTGGACTTCAAAGTCGGTGATGCCTTCGCACTGGATTTGCCCGACGACCGTTTCGACTTGGTCGCCTGCCGGCACATGCTGCAGTCGGTGCCGGAGCCGCAAAACGTGATCGCCGAACTCATCCGCGTCACGCGCCCCGGCGGACGGCTGCATCTGCTGGTGGAGGATTACGGCATGATCCATGCGTACCCGACGCGTGCCGACCTGGACGGATTCTGGCAGCGGGCCATGGCGGGTTTCGTGAAAGCCATGCATGTTGATCCGCGTATCGGGCGGCGCACCTGGCATGAACTGCACAGCCGCGGCGTGCGCGAACTCGAGGTCCACTATATAACCGTGGACACGCTGCGGGTGCCGCGCGACACCATGGCCAGGATTTTCGAATCCTGGCGCGATGGCTATGCCAGCACCGTAGCGGATCTGGCGAGCATGGCTCACGCAGAAGCACACGCGGGCTTCACGGACATGGCCGATTGCATCCGCAACCCGCAGGGTTATGCGGTCTGGCACGTACCCATTGTCACCGGACTGAAAGCCTAGATGCACACGGCCGGTAAAACTGAATCCCAGCTTCCCGGTCTCTCATCATCAAGCTTGCGGCGCAAGGTCATCGTCGCTTCTACCATCGGCAACGCCTTCGAATGGTTCGATTTCACCCTGTTCGGGTTGTTCACCCTGGTTATCGCCCAGGAGTTTTTTCCACTGGCTTCGCACACCGGTTCGCTGTTGCTGGGAACCGCCACCTTGGGAGTGGCCTTCATCTTCCGTCCCATTGGCGGCATCGTGTTCGGCGTGTATGCGGATCGTGTAGGCCGCAAACGCGCGGTCGCCCTGGTAGTGCTGTTGATGGGCTTCGCCACCGCCGGTCTGGGACTGATACCCAGTTACGCACACATCGGACTGATGGCGCCCTTGCTGGTGGTCGCGGCGCGTATGCTGCAGGGATTTTCCGCCGGCGGAGAATTTTCCAGTGCCACCGCCTTGCTGGTGGAATACGCGCCCGCCGGCCGCCGGGGTTTCTACGGCAGTTTCCAGATGTGTTCCCAGGCGCTGGCAGTGACGCTCGCCGGATTCTCGGTGTACGTCTTGAGCGCCGCTTTGTCTCCGGGATCGCTGCACAATTGGGGTTGGCGTGTTCCGTTCCTGTTCGGAATCCTGGTGGGACCGGTGGGTTTCTACATCCGCCGGCGCCTGCAGGAATCACCGCAGTTTGCCGCGTATATGCAATCCCATCCACGGCCGACAGCGGCTGACTTTAAGACTGGTCTACTCGGCGCACGCCCCAACCTGCTGAGTGGTTTCGGTCTGACGGTAGCGGCGACGGTGTCGTTCTACGTGACTTTCATCTACATGCCGATCTTCGCGGTACGCGAATTGCACCTGTCGCTGGCGCAGGCGAGCTTGCCCACGATGCTATGCGGCGTGTTGCTGGTCATTCTGTGCCCGCTGGCCGGCCATCTCTCGGATCGCTGGGGGCGCAAGCGCATGCTGGTGACCGCCATGCTCTTGTACGCGATCGCGATGCTAACGCTCACCGCCTGGGTGCTGCATGCGCCCGGCTTTCTTGGTTATTTGCTGCTGCAGTTTGTCGCCAGCGTGTGCATGGCCTTCGTGTGGGGACCGTTTCCTACCGCCGTCACCGAAACCGTACCGGTGGGCGTGCGCGCTACCGGCGTGGCGCTGATCTATAACTTCAGCGTGATGCTGTTCGGCGGACTGGCGCCGTTCTTCATCACCGCCATCATCAGTGTGACTGGCAACGCCATGGCACCGGCCTATTACGTGAGCGGCGGAGTGCTGCTGTCGTTACTAAGTTATGGGCTATGGGGACAAGACACCCGCGCATCCCACAAGGCCTCCGATGCAACCACTTAATAGCGGGCGTGAAAACCTGTGTGCATGACTGCGCTCTTTGACCGCCAGGGGGTATCATCATTTCCAGCTTGTTAGCCGATAGCTACGAAAGGAGCAATCATGAAGACTTCAATAGTGTTTACGGCTTTGCTCATCAGCATTTTTGCGATGCCCGGTATGTCCTTCGCGAAGGGCAGCCATGACCCCAGCCAGGAATTCATCGCCAAGCAATTCGACATCTGGAATGCGGCGCTGCAGACCGGCGATCCGCATAAAGTCGCGGCGCTCTATTGCCAACCCGGCGGTGTGCTGCTGCCCACCGTATCCAACAAGGTGCGTACCAACCGCAGCGAGATCGCTGATTATTTCGTGCACTTCCTGCAGCTCAAGCCAGCCGGTCAGATCGATAAAGCCTATATCCGCATACTGGGACCTGACACCGCAGTCAATTCAGGGTTGTATACCTTCCATGTCATCAAGGATGGCAAGCCCGCGGATGTGCACGCCCGTTACACTTTCGTGTACCAGAAAGTGCAGGGTAAATGGTGCATCATGGATCACCATTCATCGGCCATGCCGGAAACGGGGCAGATGCCGCAGCACTGACCGGTAATGATTCATATAGCCGGTGAACTTGGAATGTTGTATCGACGTCGTGAATCAACATGCCCCAGTTGATTATTCGCGCAGCCCAACAAACCGATGTCGCTGCTATCCATGCCATCCATATGGCATCAATACAGGGATTATGCTCAGTGAATTATTCCGCCGAGATAATCAACAAGTGGGTTTCAAACCCGGATGTGGAGCGCTTCGGCCGGCAGATGAAAACCGGTATATGTTATTTGCTGGCTGTGGATAACGGGGTACCTATCGGATTTGGCGCATTGGATGTTGTAAATGCTCAAATCACCGCGCTCTTCGTGCATCCCACGCATGCCGGTAAAGGTGTTGGCAGGTATTTACTACTGGAACTGGAGCATGTGGCTGTGGACCGGGGACTCGACATGCTGCAATTGGATTCGTCCCTGAATGCACAGGATTTTTATGAGCGGAACGGATACGGTGGAGGAAAGCCCGGCAAATACCGTTTGTCTGCAGGGATCGAGATTGACTCGGTGCAAATGACGAAAAGGTTGCATCGATAGAAACCACCGTAGACAATACGGCGTCCATTATGCGTCTAGCATATCCGCCAAGGGCTGCGTTCATGCGCAAGGGCGACTTCTCCTGGTTGCCTCACGCGATCGTAATTAGTCCGATAAAGATTCACGATATCGGATGCATGGCAGTCCGGCTCAGTAGCATAAATCGCCGCAATAACAGCACCGCCGCCACCGTCAGTCCGGCGATGAATCCCGCCCAGATCATCTGCGGACCCAGGTGCAAGGGGATGCCGAACAACCACGCCAACGGAAAGCCCACCAGCCAGTAAGCGATGAGGGTGATGAACATGGGAATGCGCGTGTCCTTGTAACCGCGCAAGGCACCCGCCGCGCTGACCTGCAGCCCGTCAGAAATCTGGAAGATGGCGCCGACATACAGCAGGCCCACGGCGATGTGCGCCACGCGCGCGTCGCGGGTGTACACATCCACGATCAAATGCGGGAACAGCAGCATGCTGAGGGCCGACAGCAGTTCGAAGCAGGCGCACAGTCCGATGCCGGCGAAGCCCGCGAGGCGCGCGCCCCGCGGATCGCCGCGACCCAGCGCATGTCCGACGCGCACCGAGATGGCCAGCCCAATGCTCATGGGCACCATAAACACGAAGGAGGCGTAGTTCAAAGCGATCTGGTGCGCGGCCACGATCTCGGTGCCGAGCGTACCCATCATCAGGCCCACGCCCGCGAACAGCGACGACTCCATGAAGATGGCGACAGCGATGGGCACCCCCAAGTTGATCAATTCCCATTGCGGCGCCCACTGGGGCCATTCGAAGCGTGTGAATATTTCCAGAGAACGGTACAGCACGCGTCGCTGCATATAAATGAGCAGCGCCAGGAACATCAGCCACTGGCTGGTGGCTGTGGCGTAACCGCAACCGACGGCACCCAGCGCCGGCAAACCCAGCTTGCCGTACATCAGTACATAGTCGAGTACGCCATTGATGATCAATCCCAGTATCGCGATCGCCAGCATCGGGCGCGTATGCCCGATACCTTCGCTGGTGAATCGCAACGTCTGGTATAGACACAGACCCGGAAGACCCCAGGCGAGCGCCTGCAGATAGGCATCGGCGCCGGGGATAATGTCCGGCTCGATGTGGATCACATGCATGAACGCTGCGGTGTTTCGCAGGATGAAGAATCCGCCCCAGCCAAGCAGCTGCGACAGCCAGGCCATCTGGCGCACATAGTGTCCGATGTCGCGGGTTTGGCCGGCGCCATACAGGTGCGCTGTGGTGGGTGATTGCGCCATGAGCACGCCCAGGGTAAACAGGAACACCGGTGCCCATATATTGGCGCCCACGGCCACGGCTGCCAGGACGTTCGACCCCAGAAGCCCGGCCATGATGGTGTCGGTGAGCGACATGCCCACCAGCGCCAGGTTGTGGATGATCAAGGGTCCGGCCAACGTCAGGGTGGCGCCGGCTTCGGCGCGCAGCCACGGCCAGCGGCGCAGCGCTGCAAACCGGGCCGCTGACGGATCACTGGAGATGGATGGCGATGGCATATTTTCTGGAAAAAGTGCCGGACACGCGCGTCCGCTTGACGGCGGGTGGATAATATCAGGGGCATAGTCATTGCGGACGGTGGCTTCCGGACGATCCAGCCTGCTGTGCCACCGTTCAGCATCAACAGGAGATCTGCATCATGAAACTACCCCGTCCCATTGCCGTCCTCGGCGGCATGCGTATCCCGTTTTGCCGCAATAACACCAATTACATGCGCCTCGGCAACCTGGAGATGCTGAGCGCCGCCATTAAGGGACTGGTGGACAAATACAATCTCAAGGGCGAGATTCTGGGGGATGCCGCCGCCGGCGCGGTGATGAAACACTCACGTGACTGGAGCATGACGCGCGAAGCGGTGCTGTCGAGCGGTCTGCATGCGCACACGCCCGCGCATAATCTGGACCGCGCCTGCGGCACCTCGCTGTCGACCGCCATCGAACTGGGGACGCGCATCGCCGTGGGCGAGCTGGATTCCGCCGTCGCCGCCGGCGTGGATTCCGCCAGCGACGTGCCCATCGTCTTCGGCCGTCACTTCCAGCAGATCCTGCTGGACCTGAACCGCGCGCGCAGCTTCGGACAGCGTCTCAAGGCGATCTCGCGCTGGCGGCCCTATGACCTGAAACCGCATTTCCCGTCCGTCAACGAGGCGCGCACCGGTCTGTCCATGGGCCAGAGCTGTGAACTCATGGCCAAGGAATGGAAGCTCACCCAGAAAGAACAGGACGATCTCGCCTGTGCCAGTCACATGCATGCCGCGGCTGCCTGGAAAGAAGGTTTCTATTCGGATCTGGTGATGCCTTTCAACGGCGCGAGCTTTGACAATACCGTGCGCCCCGATACCAGCCTGGAGAAACTCGCCAAGCTGAAACCGGTGTTCGACAAAATAGGCGGCACGCTGACCGCCGGCAACTCCACACCACTGACCGACGGCGCCTCGGCGGTATTGCTGGCCAGCGACGAATGGGCCAAGGCCCACGGCATCCCGGTGCAGGCCTACCTCACGCATTTTGCGGTGGCGGCAGTGGATTTCTCCTCCGTCAGCGGCATCTACCGCGAGGGTCTGCTGATGGCGCCCACCTATGCGGTCCCCAAGATGCTGGACGCGGCCGGACTGAAACTGCAGGATTTTGATTTCTACGAGATCCACGAGGCCTTCGCCGCACAGGTGCTGTGCACACTCAAAGCCTGGGAATCGGCCGACTATTGCAAGACCCGGCTGGGTCGTAGGGAACCCCTGGGTTCCATCGACCGCAGCAAGCTGAATGTGAAAGGCGGCAGCGTGGCGCTCGGTCATCCCTTCGGCGCCACCGGCGGGCGTATCCTTGCCGGACTCGCCAAGCTGCTGGCGCAGAAAGGCCAAGGCCGCGGGTTGGTCTCAATTTGCACCGGCGGCGGCATGGGTGTCACCGCGATCCTGGAACGTTAAACGCTTGACCCGAGCGGAGCTGCTCCTCTTCATGCACAGCCACCCGCTGGTGGTAGTCACGAGTCTTTCGCCAGAGGGTGCGCCCCAGGCAGCAATGCTGTGTGTGGCGGTGAACGAGGGGCTGGAATTGGTGCTCGACACGGTGGATAGCTCGCGCATGTACCGCAACCTGCAGCTCGACCCGCGCATCGCAGTGGTGTTCGGCGACTGCGGTGGCTACACCACAGGCACCCACGACGAGCGCACCGTGCAGTGCGAAGGCTTGGCAGACCTCCCGGAAGGCGAGGAATTGCGGAGCGTGCAGGACGAGACCTACTTCCACCAGTTCCCCGACGGCAGGTTGCGGCTTGCATGGAAGGGCATTACTTACATCCGCATACGCCCCACCTGGCTGCGCTACTCTGACTACAACCGAAATCCACCTTAGATCGTCGAGTTCACTGGCGACTTGCTGAAGCGTTTCATCGACTCGCCCTAACCTGTCTCATTTCAGTTCCGCGGTGCAACTCGGGCAGCGAGTCGCCTTGATGTTGACTGTCGAGAAACAATAAGGGCATTCCTTGGTGACCGGTGCCGAGATCACCGGCTTCTCCAGTGTGTGCTGCAATCGCGCCATGAAGCGGATCAGCATGAACACCGCGATGGCGATGATGATGAAACTGATGAGCGTATTGATGAACAGGCCATAGTTGACTGTCACCGCGCCGGCCGCATGCGCCTGGGCAATGCTGTCGTAGGGCGGCGCCCGCTTGGCTCCGTCCTTGAGCACCACGAACAAGTTGGAGAAATCCACGTTGCCGAGTGCCAACCCGATGGGCGGCATGAGCATGTCATCCACCAGCGATTTGACGATGGCGCCGAAGGCCGCTCCGATGATGATACCCACGGCCATATCCACCACATTGCCGCGCATGACGAACGCCTGGAAATCTTTCAAGACTGACATGAGGGACTCCTCGATTGAGATGCCTCGGAGGGTAATTTACCAATTATGTGTGTGCTCATTGGATTTTTAATCACGGGGATAAATATAACCCGGAATCCCTACATCGGAGTGCGGCGGGCTTAAGTCCAGACATAGCGCTCAGCGCTCATGTCATAATCAGCAGCCCTTTAAATGTTTCGTAGCGATGCCTGAGATCCATAAAGCCGTGAACGACCCACATGCGCATACCGGTGTGCTGGTGACCAACCTGGGGACCCCGGATGCACCCACGCCGGCGGCACTGCGGCGCTACTTAGCCGAATTCCTTGCGGACCCGGAGGTAGTGAGTCTGCCGCGTTTCGTATGGTTGCCGTTACTCTACGGCCTGGTCTTGCCGTTCCGGCCGAAGCGCTCCGCTAAAGCCTATGCGCGCATCTGGACACCCGCAGGTTCACCGCTGCTGATCCAAAGCCAGGCGATCGCCACGGCGCTCAGCAGGGAACTGACCAAACAAGCCGGAAAGAAAGTGCCACTGGCACTGGGCATGCGCTACGGTAACCCCTCGCTTCCCGAAGCACTCATCGAACTGGCGGCCGAAGGTGTGACGCGCATAGTGGTGTTGCCGCTGTACCCCCAATATACGCGCGCCACCGTGGGCTCCACCGTCGCCAGGCTCAAGCAACTCAGCCCACATACATTGTTTTGCATCGAAGGCTATTGCAGTCATCCGGCCTATATCCAGGCGCTGGCCTCGAATGTTCGCGACTACTGGGAGAAGCATGGCCGTGGCCAGATGCTGCTGATTTCCTTCCATGGCATCCCCAAGCAGGTGACACGCAGGGGCGATCCGTATGCGGAGCAGTGCACGCAGACCGCCAGGTTGCTAGCGGCGCGACTCAAATTGAATGCGGGTGAGTGGCAACTCACCTTTCAGTCGCGCTTCGGCAAAGCCGAATGGCTGCAACCTTATATCGATAGTCGTTTGCAGGAGCTGGCCGCAGGCGGCGTCAAGACCGTGGACGTGATCTGCCCGGGTTTCCCGGCTGATTGCCTCGAGACCCTGGAAGAGATCGCCCTGCGCTACGCCGAGACTTACCGGCAAGCGGGTGGCGAGCAACTGCGCTACATACCGGCGCTCAATGATCGCCCTGAGCACATCCGAGCGCTCGCCGAATTGGTGTCGGCGCGGCTCATGGGTTGAGTCAACCGGCATGCTCGGCAACTTTCTGGAGATCAGCATCCAGACATCCGACATCCTGGATTCACTGGAATTCTATCTGCGCCTGGGATTTGAGCGCGCGCCTGTCAACAATGATATCTGGACCCACCCGTATGCGGTGCTAAGCGACGGGCATGTGTATCTGGGTCTGCATCAGTACACCTTCCCTTCACCGTCACTCACTTTCGTACAGCCGGATCTGCGCAGTCGCATGCCGGACTTCGAGGCGCTTGGCATCCAGTTCGAGTTCAGCAAACTGGCTGATGACCAGTTCAACGAGGCCGGCTTCTACGCTCCCGACCGGCAGATGATCACGCTGCTGGAAGCCCGCACCTGTTCACCACTCAGCTCACGTCACACTGCTTGCCTGTGCGGCTACTTTGATGAATACCGTTTGCATGCTCATGATCCGCAGGCCAGCCGCCAGTTCTGGGAAACACTGGGCTTGATAGTCAGCGAGCCGGAAGCGGCGCACCCGGCACACGTGCGGCTGGCCACCGGCGGTTTGAATATCGGCTTGCAGCAAGCAGCCACCCCCGGCCGGCCTCTGGTCGTGTTCCTGCACCATCGGCCCGAAGATCTCGCGGAGCAGTTGCTGCAGCGCAATATCCCGGTCACTTCGACACCGCCGGCTGCCGGTATTTGTTTGACCGCTCCGGAAGGCACACGGCTGTTGATCATGGGTAACGATTCCTGAGACCAACGGTCCATGTTAGAGTGCGGCGCGCATATTAGGCGGTGACATGCATCCATCCGTAACCAATCTCGGCAGCACCCTGCTGATCGCGGCGCTGGTGCTGTTCGTCCTGTATCGCCGTTTCCGGCGTAATTTCGGCCGCCAGCCGCTGCGTCAGAACCGCATGATCATCCGCATGCTCATATTGGGCATCTTCTGTCTGGTTTTGCTGTTGTCACCCTTTGCTTCGGTCAAGGGTTATATGGCGGCGCTGCTGGGTGCGTTCTTGGGCCTGGTGTTGGCGTTGTATGCCATTGTTCACACGCGCTTCGAAGTCACCCCGGAAGGCCAGTTCTACACGCCCAACGGTTATATCGGCATGACAGTAACCGCGCTGTTCGTCGGCCGGATCATCTACCGTTTCATCGTCGTATATCCGGTGCTGCACGGCGCCTTACAGCAGGCGCACCAGAATCCGCAAATGCAAATGGACCCGTTTGCCAGTTACCAGCACAGCCCACTCACCTTGGGGCTGTATTTTCTGCTGGCGGGCTATTACATCGGCTACTACACCGGCATTATCATCAAGAGCCGTTCAGTCACTGCCAACCATGACAAAGCTGCGCGACCGAAGCCCATCAGCTGATTTTCACTAGCCTACGCATGCACATGGGTGTCGCTGCTACACTGAAGCGCAAGTCGTCGGGAGAAACCTATGCTCAGTCAGATTAATTATCTTGCGGTGATGATCGCCGGCGTCGGTGGGTTCATCGTGGGCGCCGTGTGGTATCTGCCGTTCACCTTCGGCCCGCTGTGGCTCAAGGCCAACCCGCATCTACTGCAGGAGATGGAGAGCGGTGGCCGCTGGCAGCGTTATCTCGTGGCGCTAATCTGCAGCATCCTGCAGGCATTCATCCTGGCGTTGTGTCTGGTGTTCGCAGGGCGCGATGCCGGGCTCGGTACCGCTCTGGTGGCGGGTGTGCTGCTGTGGCTTGGATTCACGGCCGCGCCTTCGCTGGTGGACACGCTGATTTCACGGCGCAAGGTCGCGGCCTGGTTGCTGGATACCGGCCATCGCCTGCTCGCCATCCTGGTGATGGCGTTCCTGCTGACGGCTTGGCCGCTATAGCATCAGTTATAGGGTATGAACGCCACGCGGTTGCGGCCCTGCTTCTTGGCTTCATACATGGCGTGATCGGCGAGCTTGAATAATTCCTCGAATTTCACCGCCTGGCCCTGGTGCCGCGCGCTTACGCCGATGCTGGCGGTGACATTCACGCCCTCGGGATGCAGGCTTTCGATGGCCCGGCAGATCTCTTCAGATCGGCGGCGGGCATCTTCGCCTGCGCAGTGGTTCAACAGCAGCACGAATTCCTCGCCGCCGACGCGCGCCGCCAGGTCGCCTTCGCGACAGGCCTGGCGCAGCATCTCGCCGGTGCGCGCCAGTACGTTGTCGCCCGCCAGGTGGCCATGGTTGTCGTTGATGTTCTTGAAATGATCCAGATCGATGACCAGCAGGCTCATGGGGTAATCGTAACGGGCGGCGTTGCTGAAGTACTTGGGGGCGAATTCCCGCAAGGAGTTGCGGTTGTATAGACCCGTGAGCTGGTCTTTCATGGCCATTTCATATAGTTGCTGCGACTGCTTTTCTACCTGGTCCAGCAACTGTTTGTTGATGATGAGGTTGCGCACCCGGGCCCGTACTTCCTCCTCAAGCGGCGGCTTGGTGGTGTAGTCATTGACGCCCAGGCGGAACAGCTCGATACGGCGCGAGGGGTCGTCCACACCGGAAAGCGCCAGGATCGGCACGCGGCGTTTGTAAGTAGTCAGATTGCGCACCCGGCTCACGATACCGACGCCGCTGATGGGCCCCTCCAGCAGGATGTCGCTGATGATGAGGTCGTATTCTTCCTTCTCGAAGGCCGCCAGCGCTTCTTCGGCGATGCGGAAGTGATCCACATGCAGGTTCATTTGCGTCAGCAACCTGATGATGATATGTGCCGCCACCTGGCTGTCTTCGATATACAGCACCTTGCCATGCACCTCCTCTTGCTCGTCCATGAAGAAGCGGCTCAGCCGGTCGGTGAGTTCCTTGGCGTCACTGCGTTCCTGGATCTCGGTGACACCCGCTTCGAAGGCTTCATGCCGCAGACGCTGGTCATCGGTGGAGGTCAACAGGATATAAGGTGTCTTGAGGTATTGGGGCAGTGATCGTACTTGTTGGCAGAGGGTGATGCCGTTCATGCCCGGCAATGTCAGGGCCGCGCATACCAGACCCACCGGCTCCTTGTGCAGCACATCCACGGCCTGTTCGGCGTTGTCCACGGAGATCGGGTGATGGCCAAGATTCGCCACCATCTTGTGCAGGACGGTGCGGAATACTTTGGAATGATCGACGATCAGGATATTCATGCCGGTGGTTATGCGTTCAAACACGATGGCAACAACGGCAGTGTACCCGACACCTGCCGGTGCTGACAGCATTCGTTGCTATGGGGCTTATGCTCAGGGCTGCGGGCGTATAATCCAAGTTCCTCCGTGATGGACGCCGCATGTGCGTGGCGACATCTGTCCAAGTGCATTCCAAGTCCAACCGCTAAAGGCTTCAGCATGAAAATAAGATCTGTGGTTATCGCCCTGCTTATTATATTCATGGCGATCGCCGTCATTGGTGTCTTTTGGCATCCGTTCTGGTGGCTGTTCATCATCGTGGGCGCGTTGTTGGTTTTGGCCATCTACGATCTCACCCAGACACATCACACCATCCTGCGCAATTACCCGATCTTCGGTCACCTGCGTTACGCCTTCGAGGATATCCACACCCAGATACGCCAGTACTTCATCGAAGGCGACATGCAAGGGCTGCCGTTCGCGCGCGAACAGCGCGAGATGGTGTACCAGCGCGCCAAGAATCAGGGATTACTGCATCCTTTCGGTACCATTGAGAATGTCTACCGCAGCGGCTACGAATGGATCAACCACTCCATCACGGCGCGCTGGCCACAGAAAGACGAACCTCGGGTAAAAGTCGGCAGCAGCCAGTGCGCCAAACCTTACCTGGCTTCACACTTCAACATTTCCGCTATGAGTTTCGGCGCGCTCTCGTCCAACGCCATCCAAGCACTCAACGCCGGCGCCAAGCTCGGTAATTTTGCCCACGACACCGGTGAAGGCGGCGTCAGCCGCCATCACCTGAAACCTGGCGGCGACCTCATCTGGGAGATTGGTACCGGCTACTTTGGCTGTCGCGCCAAAGATGGCAAATTCGATCCAGTTCAGTACCGCGAACACGCCATCATCGACAACGTGAAGATGATCGCCATCAAACTATCCCAGGGCGCCAAACCCGGCGGCGGCGGCATCCTGCCGGCGGCCAAAGTCAGCCGCGATATCGCTGAGGCGCGCGGCGTGCCGCAGGGCCAGGATGTGGATTCGCCGCCCTACCACAGTGCGTTCTCGACGCCGTTAGCAATGCTCGAGTGGCTGCAGCAGTTACGCGAGATGAGCGGCGGCAAGCCGGTGGGCTTCAAGCTGTGCGTTGGCCGGCAGCAGCAGTTCATGGCCATCCTCAAGGCCATACTGGAGACCAAGATCCTGGTGGATTTCATCACCGTGGACGGCGGCGAGGGCGGCACCGGCGCCGCGCCCCAGGAACTTTCCGACTTCATGGGCATGCCGCTCATGGACGCGTTGATCTTCGTGCACAACGCCTTGGTGGGCGCCGGCTTGCGCAAGGAAATCCGTGTCATGGCCAGCGGCAAGATCATCAGCGGTTTCGACCTGGCTGCCAAGATCGCCATGGGCGCGGATATGTGCAATTCGGCGCGCGGCATGATGTTCGCGCTCGGCTGCATCCAGGCACGCCGCTGTCATACTAATACCTGCCCAACCGGTGTCACCACCCAGGATCCGTGGCGCGTGCAGGGGCTGGTGGTCGAAGACAAGGCCCAACGTGTGTGCAACTATCACCACAACACCATCCGTAATTTCATGTGGGTGCTGGCGGCCGCGGGGCTCACGGATCCCGGTCAGCTCAAGCCTGAACTATTGAATCGTCGGGTGTCGCTTACGGAGATCAAAACCTATCGGGAGCTGTATCCATACCTGGAGACCGGCGACATCCTTGAGGGTCGTGCCGCAGCGCTGTATATGCAACCGTGGCAGGCAGCGAACCCGAAAAGTTTCTGACGATTAGTTTTATAGAAACAGGATCAGGGACGGGGCAGAAGAAATCTCTGGCCGTTGTAATCCAAAACCACCCCCTGGGGAGTGATGGCGATGATCTTCGGGCCCTCCTTGAGGGTATCGCCGGTCTGGTAACGCTGCATGTTGATGACCACGAAACGCTCGGCGGGTTTCTGCGCGTAGCTGTGCACATCCAGATGCAGCGGCGGCAGCGATTGCTGAAATTCTAGCGGCAGGGTATCGAGCGCGGGAACATCACCGGTCGAGATAGTGCCGATTGCTGAAGTGGCGGGCGTGGTCATGGCCGGCGCTGATATGGACGAGCCGGCCTGCACTTGCGTGCCGGTTGCGGCCGCGTTCACCACGTTTGCCGTTGGCGCAGGCGTGTGCTCAGCAACCGTGACGGCTGTTCCGGGCGCGTTGATCCCGGCAACCTCGGCCGCCAGCGAGCGTATCTGGGGCCGAAAGGCCGGTGCGGCGGTCGTCGTCGCGGGCGGGTTGCCCGGCATCCGGGATGCGGTCGCGACTGATGCAGTACTGCCGGCGTGCGTGTGCCAGAAGATGATCGTCAGCACCAGGGCATTGGCGACCAGCAGGATAGCGATGAGCGTGGCCCAGGGTACCGGGAGACGCGCGCGCCTGGGCACAGCATCGCTGGCGCTCAGCTGGCCGGTGAGCGTCTGTTGGCGGGTACGTTCCGATTTGCGCAGCGCGTCGAGGATCAGTGACATGCTCAGTTCCCTGCAGGCGTGAGACGGGGCGTGCCGGGCACGTTCAAAGCAGTGTTCAGATGGATCAAAGTCTCTTCACCGGCGATGCCGTCCACCTTCAGATGCTGCGATGCCTGGAATTGTTTCACCGCATTTATCAGGTTGCTGTCATAGGTGCTGCTGCCGGAATCGGGTAGATGTTCCAGTGCCGACAGTTGTGTGCGTAACCAAACCACTGCGGTGCCGATCATGCCGGGGTTGAGCGGTGCTGGCGCATTCGGATTCGGTTTCCACAGCAATAGATAATCGCCGTACCACAATGGGTCGAGTTCGCTTATCGGGAAATGCATCTTCGACTGGCCGGCCTGCAGCGTCACTTTGTCAGCATCGAGTTGCGTCACTACCACCTGATGCGGGACGCCCTGTACATCCGTCAGCGTGATGATGGCGGGACGGTCGAAACTGCGCAGATTGTTCCAGGTGCCTTTGCGGTACAAACAACTCAGGCTCGCGGATTGTGCTTCTTGGCAGCCGCTGCCGGTTCCGCCGGGTGTGTAGTGCGCACCCCACAACCCGAACAAGGTGCTGAAGGCGCTGTCGGTGTCTGTGGGGTGGTTGGCATCCGCCAGCCAGTCGCTGGCTGTAGTCACGGGCACAGGTTTGGCGATTGACGCGGGCGCGGCTTGTTTGACACCACCCGCGGGTTTGTCAGGCGAGAGTGTGCCCAGATGGCCCATGGCGGCCAGCACCGTCACTGTTGAAAGCAGGATTACCGCAGCCGCACCCAGCCAGGCGAGGGTTTTGCGGTTGCCGCTCGCAGGTTGGGTCTCCAGCACTTCGCGGGCTGCATGACGCACCAAGCCGGCATCCACCTGGCGCAGTTCATTGGTGTAAGCACCCAACATGGCGCGGTCACAAATGATATTGATGAGCCGCGGGATGCCCTCAGTCACGCGTTGTACCGCACGCAATCCGGATGCTGTGAAGATCGGCGCCATGGCGCCCGCCACATTCAGCCGGTGGTGCACGTAAGCGCGAGCTTCCTTGGCTGACAACGGTTCAAGGTGATAGCGACCGGTGACGCGTTGCGCCAGCTGGCGCAATTCCGTGCGCGCCAGCAGCCCGCGTAACTCGGGCTGGCCCACCAGGATGATCTGCAGGAGTTTCTGGCGGCTGGTTTCGAGATTGGTCAGCAGCCGCACCTGCTCCAGCACTTCGCCCGTCAGTGCCTGGGCCTCGTCGATGATGAGCACCACGCGCCGGCCTTTGGCGTGGGCTTCCAGCAGGCGCGCGTTGAGCGCATCGATCAGGTCCTGGGGACTCTGTTGCGGTGTGCACTCGATGTGCAGTTCACGGCAGATGCTGCGCAGGAATTCCGGGATGGTGACACGCGGATTGATGATGAGCGCCGCATCCACCGTCTCCGGGAGCTTTTCCAGCAGGCTGCGTACCAGGGTGGTTTTGCCGGTGCCGACTTCGCCGGTGAGCTGGATGAAGCCGCCGCTCTCGGTGACACCATATAACAGGTGGGCGAGCGCTTCGGTGTGCCGGCCGGAAAGAAACAGATAGCGCGGATCCGGCGTGATGCTGAAGGGTTTGTCACTAAGCCCGAAATAAGCGGTATACATGGATCAATGATGCCCTATTTCGTCGCTCAAGGCATGCCACGACGGAGTGCGTGTTCACCGAAGCGCAGCTGGATTGCATCCGTGGCAAAATCCAGACGGCGGTGGCGGTCCAAGCCGTCTTCGAACAGGGCAAGCTGGTCACGGGTGGCGAAATTCCGTGCTCCGACGCCGATGAGCCGCAAGGCTTGTCCGGGTTTTTCATCCAGCCAGGTTTCCAGCAGAGTCTTGGCCAGCGGCCAAAGCATTGCAAAGCTGTTGTCCGGAGGCGTGAAACGCGACTGACGGGTGTGACGGCGGAAATCCGCAGTGCGAAGTTTGAGAACCAGAGTGTTGGGAAACAGGTCACCGTGACGCAGGCTGGCGCACAAGCTTTCGGTGAGTGGCTGCAATGCGTGCAAGAGTGTCGGCTGGTCGCGCAGGTCATGCTCGAACGTGGTCTCATGGCTGACCGAGCGTTCAGCTGAACTCCCGCCAACCGCGCGGTCGTCGTTGCCTGCGGCCAGCGATTGGAAGAAATGTGCCTGGTTTCCGAATAGCGCCTGCACCAATTGCACCGGTGCCAGTCGCAGCTCGCGGATGGTTTGTATGTTCGCTTGCTTGAGTTGCACAGCACTTCGCGGACCGATGCCCCAGAGCGCCGTGACCGGTAGCGGGTCGAGTGTCTCACGGATCTTCTCTAGGGGGATATGCAGGAGACCGTCGGGTTTGCTGTGTTCCGAGGCAATCTTGGCAATCAGTTTGTTGGGGCCGAGTCCTACCGAAGCGGTGAGGCCGGTCTTAGCATGCACGCGTTGTTTGATTTCGCGGCCGAGCGCCAGCGCATCGGAAATATTTCCTGCATCGCTGAGATCGAGAAACGCTTCGTCCATGGACAGGCCCTCGATCAGTGATGTGAATGGTGTGAAACAGCTGAAAACGTGCGAAGAAATTTCACGATAACGCGGCATGCGCACCGGCATGTAGATGCCGTCAGGACAGCGGCGTCGGGCTTCATACATGGGCATCGCCGAACGTACACCGAAGATTCGTGCTTCATAGCTGGCGGCGCACACTACGCCGCGCCGGCTGGTACCGCCGACGATCACCGGCTGACCCTTGAGTTCCGGATGATCGTGCTGTTCGACGGATGCATAGAATGCATCCATATCCACGTGTGCAACCAATCGTTGATTCATGACATGTGGGGCTGGTGATCCAAGCTACCGGTAAGAGGTATCGCGTTCATAGGATTTCACACGCAGATTGGAGACGTTTCGAAGTCGTGTCTTCTATGCAATCCGATGGTGATCGAGCGCCGATTCGAAATGCCCATTCTTCAGGCACAGCTTCGCGAGAATACAGCCACTCAAGCCCGCGATGGTATGGGCGATGTGGCTCACTTTGTGGGTGTCGGTGGAAACTTGGCGAGTATTGCGTCCACAGCTTTGGTGATCGCCTGTTCGGAATAGTTGTCCTGGTTGACCACATGTTTGGTCCAGCCACGCCACATCAGCTGCTGGTTGTGGGCATCGATGATGTCGAGCATCAAGGTACCCTGTTCCTGGGTTTGCACGTTGTTGCCGACGGCCACGCTGCTGAAGCTGCTGGGTGAGGTATTAAAGAACCCGAAACTGAAACTCGGCCCGTAGCTTTGCAATTCGGTCTTACCTACGATGTGATAGGTAACGATGAAATCCGGATTCTGTTCGGGCGTCATTTGTTTGTAGCCACGACCCGCAAGGTTGATCACCGTGGCATGTTGTACCCGTTGTTCGAGGATCTGGCTGTCAAGGATCGGATCCTTGACCCTGCCTATAGGCGGACTCACCCATGCAAAGCTATGCAGACCGGAAAATTGCGCGCTGCTATCTTGTTCCACATAGACCCGCGGTGCGCAAGCCGCGAGCATGACGCACAAGCAGGCGAGGGTGACGATGACACGGCGTTTCATGAGTCCGATTTCCCTATAAAACAAACGCTTACCTAGGGTCAGGCTGTCAGTTTAGCATGCGGGTTCCCGCCCAAAACGGCGATAATTTGTAGACTTGTGGGATACTTGCGCCCCCGGCGGTGTCTGCAAGTCAGGCATCCGCGGGACAGCGTTTGGGGACGTTATGCTCCATATAAGAAATTATCCACACATATCGCTGCTCTACACCGGATTGCTGGCGGCGGCGAGCTTGGCGATATTGACCTTCCTGTCGCTGCATACGGACCTGCATATTGCCAGCCCGCCGGCGTTTGTCGGTTTTGTGTTGTTCGGGGTCGCAGTGGCTGCCTTCGGCTTTCCGGCACCGCATGTTGGCTATGTCTCTCTGGACAGGGTGGTGCAATTCGCAAGCATCCTGATCTTCGGCACACTGGAGGCTGCCTGGATCGTGGGTATCGCGGCATTCATCTGGCCGCTGCTGCCCTGGGGCAATGCACGCAATGGCACGCGGCTCATGTTTGTGCGTGCCTTGCACAATTCCGGAATGATGGTGATTGTCATCCTGATCACCGGCGGCTTGTATCAATTCTTCGGCGGTGATGTGCCGCTCCTGCAACTCAACATACGCAATGTACTGTTGATCGTGGTGCTGGCGCTGTGCATGCAATTGCTCAATACGTTGTTTCTGGCGGTCATTGCCTGGTTTGAAAACTATGATTGGCATAAAGCCTTCGGGTTCTACGCCGCGGTGGTCGATTTGGCTGCGATCCCGATCGCGGTGTTCGCGGCACTGGTCTACAATCGGCTGGATACCACCACGTTTGTGCTGTTTCTTATTGTATTGGCACTGATCGTGCTGATTGTAAAGCGTTTAGCGGACACGCGACGCGCATTGGAAAAAAAGGTGGATGAACTGGTGGCCGTGAATCGCGTCGGCAAGGCGGTTAGCAGCTCGCTGGTGCTTGATGAATTGCTGGAACTGATATTTCGCGAGAGCCGTAGTTTGGTGGTATTCGACACCTTCATGCTGTCGCTGTATGACGACAGCACCCGGGAGATCGATATCCGTTTGCATCACAACCCGCAGGGGCGACAGCCACAACGGCGCCAGAGCCTAGGCGTCGGCATCATGGGCTGGGTGGTGAGTCACAACCAGCCGGCCTTCATCCGTAACTGGCAGCAGGAAGGCAGCGAGTTCAAACGCATCATCATCAACATCGGCGACACGCCGCAGACACAGTCGCTGATCGCGGTACCCATGGCCTATCGCGAGCGTGTGCTGGGTGTGCTGAGCGTGCAGAGCTATGCCGCCAACATGTTCAGTGAGTCGCATGTCAATTTGCTCATGACATTCGCCAGCCAGGCGGCCATCGCCATCGCCAACGCGCGCTTGTTTGAAGAACTGGAACATGGCCGCAGTGAGCTGGAACAGCGCGTGAGCGCGCGCACCCGTGATCTGGCGGAACAGAAGGATGAGCTACACGCGCTCACCGAATCATTGCGCAACACCAACCGTGAGAAGGAGGAATTGCTGCTCAGGTTGCAGCGCCAGACGCTCGAGGATGGCTTGACCGGTCTGTATAACCGCCGCTATCTGGACAGCAGGCTCGGTCTTGAAGTCAGCCGTGCAGAGCGCTACAAGCGCGATTTGGCCCTGGTGATGGCGGACATCGACCATTTCAAGGTGGTCAATGACCGTTTCTCGCATATGGTGGGCGACGACGTGCTGCGGGTGATGGCGAACATCCTGCGTGCGCAATGCCGATCCATCGACATCATCGCCCGTTATGGCGGTGAGGAATTTCTGCTGCTGTTCCCCGAGACTTCGCGTCAAAACGCGGCGGCGGTCTGTGAAAAGATCCGACTACAGGTGGAATCCTATGAGTGGGACCGGCTCGAGCCGGGATTGAAAGTCACCATCAGTTTTGGAGTGGCTGCAGCACCCCCGGGTTATGGGGTGGATACATTGATTGCTGCTGCCGATGAGAAACTCTACGAGGCCAAGCATTCCGGACGCAACCGGGTGTGTGCCTAGACTGCCAGAACATCCGTCAGTATCAGCACGGTTCCCAGTACGAATGTGGTTAAAAGCGCCAGCCAGTAGATGAAACCCAGGAGCAGGAACTTGAGCAGCGTCTTGAGGAAGGACTGGCGATAATAGAACAGCATGGCCAGAAAGATATAAACAACCATATACCAGCCGACCACGTCATTGAAGTAGTGCGTTGGTGTTGCCAGCCATGAGAAATGCGTAGCTAACATCCCGGCCAGCAGCATGCAGGTCATGGCCGTGTATATGAAGGCATGATTGTGCAGGGTGAATATCAGGTGTTCCATGTAATAGCGTTTCGAACGTATATAGAACAGTTTCAATAGTAGCGCCACCAACGGCAGGAACACGAACATCATCTTGGGTAGATAGACTTCGAAATCATGGATCAACCGGTTCATGAATTCCTTTTTGGACATCTCGAATTTTTTGCCGAACATGGTTCCCGAAACCGACTCATCCTCAGCCGTGGCAGTTGCGGCAGCAGCTTGTTTGTCATGTGAGCTGCTTGGTAATGGTTGTATTTGCTTATTGGATCCATTCGGCTTAGCGCTCGTCTGCTGCTGGTCAGGCGTGAATAACTTGCTGGTTGCGTGACAATTCGTTTCGCCAATGCAGTTGTCGTCGTTGAATCTGGCTATTTGCGGCGAGGCCACTGTCCAGGCAATGAAAAACAGCACCAGACTGCTGAAGATATACAGTCGCAACGGGTTTATATAGCGCACGCGCCGACCCGCGGAATATTCGCGCGATAGAAATCCCGGCCGGAACAGCAGCGGCAGGATGCTATGGAATAACTTGGTATCGAAGCCGAAATGGTTACCGAAGAAATCATTCACGACGGCCCACAGTGGCGCCGCGTAGGTGTGGTTCTGCTGGCCGCAGTTAGCGCAGAATTTTCCGGTCAGCGGCGCGCCGCAGTTTAGGCACTGCAAGGTCGCGGGCGTAACTGCGGCGATCGCTGTCCCGGCAGGGTCGATATCGGTTAATTCCGCGCCATGCCGGTCTAATACTCGACGGCTGGCGCGCAGATTTTGTCCGAAGCGCAGCAGCGCTGCGGCGCGCATGCGTGGGGCATTTTCCTGGAAATAGCGCTCAAGATCGGGGCGGCTGGCGAGTTTGTAGCGCACCACCCGGCGGATCGATGGGTTGCTGTCTACGGAATCGGCCTGGATCTTGGGGCGCAGGATCTTTGCATCCAGGAAGCCCGGCAGCAATAACATGTCGTGCACATGCATCTTGAGCCAAGCGTCGAGTTCCGCTTTGATGACTGCATCGGCATTGAGCGTGACTTCATAGATGACGGTGCCGGTTGCCATCCTCATCGCTCCAGTGATGTATTGATGAGCAGGCTAGACCGTCAGCCTGGGGCAGAATGGCTCTGGGGGAAAGGCTTGACACCGAGTTCATCCTGAGCGAAATCATCCACCGCGCAGATCTCGTTGCTCAGTTCTTCCAGACGCCGTAGCTGCCGTGTCTCATCTTCATCGATGATGCCGGCGTTACGCGCCGCGTCCAGTGGTGAAGCCTGGGGCTCCAGCTTGAGTTCACCCGAGCGGATGGCGGTGTGGATTTTTTTCTCCACCGGTTCCAGTTTGACGGCGAGCTCGAGGGCTTCCGCGAACATACCAACCGGACTCTGCTTGTCAGCGGTATAGGTGTTGCGGGTTAGGCGTGCGCGGGCTGCGCTGGGTGTGCTTATCAACTCAGCGATGCGGTGGCCGCATTCATCATGTGGCGCCGAATACATGCGGCCACGGGTGAAGATCAGGAAACGCAGCACGATGGCAACCGGTCGGTTGGGGAAGTTGCGCAGAAAACCGTGCATCTGCTCCTGCAGATGATAAAGCGCCTGGCGACAGGACCATTCCACCAGCGGCAGGTCTTCGCTCTGCCGGCCCTGGTCCTCGTAGCGTTTGAGCACGGCGGAGGCGATGTACATATAACTGAGCATGTCGCCGAGACGCGCTGATAGTTTTTCCTTGCGTTTGAGTGCGCCGCCCAGCGTCAGCATGGCAGCGTCCGATGCCAGCACGAATGCGGCACTGAAGCGGTTGATGTGCTGATAGAAACGCCGGGTCGGTCCTTGTACTGGCACGCGCACGAACTTCGCGTTGCTGAGCGCCAGCACCAGTGAACGCGCGGTATTGCTGAGCGCCAGTCCGATGTGGCCGAAGACCGCATCATCGAATTGCCTGAGAGCCACCTGGTGTTCACTGGCAGCCGCAGCGCGCTGTTCGTCGTTGTTGGCCGCCGCCGCCGCGATGCTCGCATGTTCAGCCATGGAGGCAGCGCGCATTTCCTTGAGCACGTAGGGATGGCACCGTATGGCGCCCTGGCCATAGATCATCAGGTTGCGTGTCAGGATATTGGCGCCTTCCACGGTGATGGCGATGGGGATGGATTCATAGCCGCGCGCCAGATAGTTGCGCGGCCCGAGCTGGATGCCCTTGCCGCCGTGTATATCCATGGCGTCGTTGCCGACCATACGGCCCATCTCGGTGACGTGATATTTGGAAATTGCGGCGCACACCGCCGGTTCCTCGCCCTGGTCGATGGATGCGGCAGTCATGGTGCGCACCGCTTCCATGGAATACAGCAAGCCGCCCATGCGCCCCAGTACTTCATCGATGCCCTCGAACTTGGCGATCGGCATGTTGAATTGCTTGCGCACGCGGGCATAGGCGCCGGTGGCGTACACGCCCAGGCGCGCGCCGCCGGTAGTGTTGGATGGCAAGGAGATGGCGCGGCCGGCGCCCAGGCATTCCATCAGCATGCGCCAGCCTTTGCCGGCCATCTGCATGCCGCCGATAATGGCATCCACCGGTACGAACACGTCCTTGCCGTAGAGCGGACCATTCTGAAACGGGATATTCAGCGGGTAATGTCGCCGGCCGATGCTGATGCCGGGCAAGTCGTGTGGGATCAGCGCGCAGGTGATGCCATATTCATTCTTGGTACCCACCAGATGTTCGGGATCATAAAGTTTGAATGCCAGTCCGATCAGGGTGGCGATGGGCGCCAAGGTGATATAACGCTTGTCCCAGTTGAGCCGGATACCAGTGATCTCCTGGCCTTCCCATAGGCCTCTGCACACCACACCATGATCAGCGATGGCGCCGGCATCGGAACCGGCGGTCGGCGAGGTCAGGGCGAAACACGGGACTTCCTCGCCGGAAGCCAGCCGCGGCAGATAATGGTTTTTCTGCTCATCCGTGCCGTAGCGCAGCAGCAGCTCCGAGGGACCGAGTGAATTGGGCACCGCCATGATGGAGGAAGCAGTGGCGCTGCAGGTGGCCACTTTCGCCAGAGTCTCGGAATTCATGAGTGCCGAGAATTGCTTGCCGCCGTATTGTTTAGGGATGATGTAGGCGAAGAAGCCCTGCTTCTTGAGGAACTCCCATACCGGCGGCGGCAAGTCCCCCCATTCGTGGGTGATCTTCCATTCGTCGAGCATGCCGCATAGCTCTTCCACCGGGCCATCCAGGAAGGCCTGTTCTTCCTCGCTGAGTTTCGGCGCCGGCGTGTCCAGCAGCTTCTTCCAGTTGGGCTTGCCGCTGAACAATTCCCCATCCCACCATACGCTGCCGGCTTCCAGGGCCGCGGCTTCGGTCTCAGACATCTCCGGCAGCACCCGGCGGAATACGTCCAGCAACGGCTTGCTGATCCAGTGGCGGCGCAGTTCCTTGATGTTGAGAGGGATGGCGATCGCCAGGAAGATAATCCAGAACAGCAGTGCCAGCCAGTCAATGCCTGCTCCATAGGTGGCCCACAGGCTATAGAGCAACACCAACACGCCATAAGCTGCGGTGCTGGTCAATAATGAGTGCCGCTGATAGGCGAGCACCAGACTGCCTACGAGAAAGGCGAGGATCCAGAGGATGGCAATGGCGGTTAACACGGGTTTGTTTCCTGCTTGTTATTGCCAGGCAGACCGGTGATCAAGGTGTGTACTGATCACCAGCGGAAGATGCAGAAAACTATACTCCAGCGCAGTCTGGCCGTTAAGGGCGACGTGTTAAACCACCGAGTCACGCAGCTTGGCCAGAACCTCGGTCGGGAAACTTAGGGTCTTTTGCGCACCAAAATCGAAATACACGGCTCCGGTTTTGGCTTCGGCTAACACCCGGCTGTCAGCGACATGAGTGATGCGATAATAGAAATCACAGCCGCGGCTACCGAAGCCCCCGGCCGCCACCTGGATGCGCAATCGGTCGCCATAGAAGGCCTGGGCGCGGTAAATAATCGCGGCATCGGCGATCACGAAACCCAAGCCGTCCGCGCCGATTTCCTCCAGACCTAGTGATTCCAAAAAGCGCCGGCGCGCCTCGTGGACCAGTGTCAGCACGCTATCGTTGCCCAAATGATTGCCGTAATTGAGGTCGCTGACGCGCACCTCCAATTCGGTACTGAACGGGAACGCACCCGGAAAATTGATTGTCACGCGCGACATAATGCAGCTGCCCTGGGCAGGTTGGGAATCACCCGAAAAATCGATGCTACCGTACGCGAGCATTTAATCAAATCCCGGAAAGCGGTATGCTGCTTGGTCTTATTTTCAGGACCTTCGTGATTCACGACTGGACCGGTGTGAACGGTTACGTAGTGGCAGCCCTGTTATTCAGGCGGCGCGCCGGAACTTAATCATCCGGTTCGCAGTCCAGACAGCATCTACACTACTCCCCAATCCTTCAGAACAATCCTTACAAAGGAGATCCACGTGCTGAAATCGAGAATGTTTACCCTGTTGGCCCTGTGTGCACTGAGCTTGCCAGCCTTCGCTGCGGATAAACCAGCCGCCAAAGAGGCGCCGGCTGCGGCCACTACACCCCAGGAGTCCGCCACCCAAGGAAGCGTGACGGTGGAAGGCCAGCGCATCGAGTACAAGGCGGTCGCCGGCACCCTGATCCTGAAGGACAAGGACGGCAAGTCCACCGGCAGCATGTTCTATGTGGCTTATATGAAAGACGGCGCCAATCCCGCCAACCGGCCTGTGACCTTCTTCTATAACGGCGGCCCAGGTTCATCCACGGTGTGGCTGCACATGGGCGCCTTCGGCCCCCGCCGGGTAGTGACCGAGGACCATACACATACGCCGGCTGCGCCCTATCAATTGGTCAACAACGATTACAGCCTGCTGGACGCCACCGATGAAGTGTTCATCGACGCCATGGGCACTGGTTTTAGCCGCATCCTCGACAAGGACAAAGGCGGCGTGGGCACACCCAAGGATTTCTACGGCGTGGATCCGGATGGCAAGGCCTTCGCCCAGTTCATCACCGAGTTTCTCTCCAAATACGGCCGCTGGAATTCGCCCAAATACCTGTTCGGCGAAAGTTACGGCACCACCCGTTCGGCGGTACTGGTCAACGATCTGCAAAGCGGCAATGACGTGGACCTGAATGGCGTGATCCTGTTGTCGGCGATCCTGAATTTCGACATCAACGCCGATTTCCCCGATTCCAACCCTGGTATCGACCTGCCCTATGAGCTGATGCTGCCCACTTTCACGGCCACTGCCTGGTATCACCACAAGCTGCCCAACCAGCCGGCGGAACTCCAGCCGTTGCTGACGCAGGCCGAGCTGTTCGCCATGAACGACTATGCCAAGGCCCTGCAGGCGGGTTCGACTTTGGAACCGGCCGCCAAGCAGCAGATGGCCGAACAGCTGCATAACTTCACCGGTCTGCCGGTGAGTTATCTGCTGAAGGCCAATTTGCGCGTCACCGGCCCCGAGTTCGAACACCAGCTGCTGCTGGATTCGGATGATGTCACCGGCCGTCTCGACAGCCGCTTCTCCGGTCCGGTGATGGATCCGCTCAGCCAAACTACGGAATACGATCCCCAGTCTGCTGCCATCAGTTCAGCGTACGTGTCGGCTTTCAATGATTACGTGCGCAAGGATCTGAAGTTCGGCCAGGATATGGTCTATCGCCCGGAGATCGATGTGTTCTCCGAATGGAGCTTCCTGCACCAGCCGCCGGGATCACCTTTCCCGTTGCCGTTCGGCACCAACGTGATGCCGGATCTGGCGGCGGCCATGACCTATAACCCGGATCTGAAAGTGTTGCTGAATTCCGGTTATTTCGATCTGGCCACGCCCTTCTATGCGGCGGTCTACACCATGCACCACCTGCCGATGGTGGACAAGCTGCAGAGCAATATCCAATATGCGTTCTATGATTCCGGTCACATGGTGTATGCGCATATCCCTTCGCTCAAGGCCATACACGACAACACCGTCAAGTTCATCGAGTCGACCCATAAGTGATGGGACTTGAATCTGCATAGACGCAGATGACATAAGGGCCGCCGTGAATCACGGCGGCCCTTTTTATTTTTGTCCAGGAAGATTATTTAACTGCCCAGCAGATCCTTAACGCCGACACGTTCTTCCAGCAGCTCGGCTTCGCTGGCGTGCATGCGTTGCTGCGAGAACGGACCCGGCTTGAGGCCCTTCACGATCTTGTAGTTGCCCTTGGCGCACACCACCGGGAAACCGTAGATGATGCCTTTCTGGATGCCATAACTGCCGTCGGAAGGCACCCCCATGCTGACCCACTGATTCTTGCTGCCCATCACCCAATTGCGCATGTGGTCGATGGCGGCCGACGCCGCGGAGGCGGCGGACGAAGCCCCGCGCGCCTTGATGATGGCGGCGCCGCGCTGCTGTACCGTGGGGATGAATGTATTTTTAACCCAGTCCTCATCTACCAGTTTTACAGCCGGTTTGCCCTTGATGGTTGCTTGATGGATATCCGGATACTGGGTTGTGGAGTGATTGCCCCAGATCACCAGGCGCTTCACTTCATTCACGTGGGCGCCGGCCTTGGCGGCCAGTTGCGAAGCGGCACGGTTATGGTCTAGGCGCATCATGGAAGTGATGTTCTGCTTGTTGATGCGCGGCGCGTTGGCAGCGGTGATCAGGGCGTTGGTGTTGGCGGGATTGCCGACCACCAGTACCTTGATGTTCTGCTTTGCCACTTTATTGATGGCCTTGCCCTGGGTAGAGAAGATCTTGGCGTTCTCCAGCAATAGATCTTTGCGCTCCATGCCGGGACCCCGGGGCTTGGCACCGACCAGGATGGCGAAATCCGCGTCCTTGAAAGCCACTTCGGGATTGTCAGTGGCCACGATGCCAGCCACGGTCGGGAATGCGCAGTCGTTCAGTTCCATGACCACGCCGTTGAGGGCGCCCAGTGCCGGCGTGATCTCCAGCAGCTGCAGGATCATCGGCTGCTGCGCACCGAACAGGTCGCCGGCCGCGATACGGAATATGAGTTGATAGCCGATCTGACCGGCGGCACCGGTAACGGCGATGCGTACGGGTTGCTTGTTTGCCATGATGATTTAATCTCCAGTGGGTTGATCGAATGCCGGTGCTGCTATTGAAACGCACGCAGAGCAGATAATCGAAAATGCGGAACGCTTATTTTAACACTCGGCACACAACCGGAGTCGGTTCACGGCAGATCGGTAATGCGCGCACCCAGTGCCAACACGAAACCGATGCCGAAGGCACGTGAGGGCGTCTGGAATCCGGGTTTGATGTCACCACCGAGTACACGCCTGCCGGCCGCCACGGCCGAGCGTGCCGTGAAGCTATAGCCATTGCCGCAACGCAGACGGCTCTGCCTGCATTGATTTTGCGCATCGCGCACTTCGCCCCAGACCAGGCTTTCTGTTTTCCGGCGCGTGGCGGCATCCGGCCCGGCCTCACCGCTATCGACACGGCGCTTTATCTGGGCACGCAATAACTTGCTGCGCAACAACCAGCCCAGGTGGCGGCTCAAGCGCAAGGCACGGATTTGCGCCGGCGGCAAGGCAGCATAGATCTCGATATTGGGGACGCCGGTGCTGTACCAGGCAGTGGCCACATCGCCCCAGGGGATGCTGGCTACCTCGCGCAAGCGGCCATCACCGAAATCCACCTGGCGGACTTTCCAGGCAGGCGCTACCGGCACGATGTGTCCGTCGCGGCGCACCGCGCCGCTGCGCCCGAGTCCCTCCAGCAGGGTGCGGCGGGTACCGCGGGAAAAACCGCCGCCGGCACGGAAGGCCAGTGCCAGATGGGTGGCCGATGGCAGGCGATCCTTGAGATGGGCGGCGAGACAATCCGTGGGCACCACGTCGAAGCCCACACCCGGCAACAGCATCACGCCGGCTCGCAAGGCTTCCTGATGCATAGCCGCCAGTCCCTCGAAGACCTCGATCTCGCCGGTGATATCCAGATAGTGAACCCGCTGACGCAGGCAGGCTGCCACCACCGGCCGGAAGGTTTGTGTAAAGGGACCAGCGCAGTTGAGTACCAGACGCTGTTCTATCAAGGCCTGGTCCAAAGCCGACTGATCCTGTAGATCGAATGCTTTGTACGCGAGGCCGAAGCGCTCAGCCAGTGGTTTCAGTTTACCGGCTTCGCGCCCGGCTAACAGCGGTCGCAGCCCTTGTTCGAGGGCGGCTTCCACGATCAGTGAGCCGGTATAACCGTAGGCCCCGTAAATCAACATGCGTGGGATTCCTGTGCTGTCGCGTCCAAGTATGCCAGAGGGGTCATTTTGCCAGGCGCGGTGCGCAGACTTCGAATGTGTGGTACCGGGTATCGAAACGTAAGCCTGCAAACTTATAACTTATTGATATAAAAAGGTATTTAAAAGCAGAAGAAAATTTCGGAAGTATGTACTTAGCGAAAGGTAGGGCTCTTAGGCCTCTTTTCTTAGAATCAGTCTAAATCATGAGTTATTTTATACTTGACAAAAGGTCTTTCGTCATCTACAATATTAAGCATGAAACGCAAAAACCTAGTCCAAAACCGGTCCACCAAGGGCGATGTCCCAACCCAGGCCCTCCCATTGGCCTGTGCCTCTGAAAAAGCCGCCGTGGAATTCATGGAATCCCAGCGCTGGGAAGGCCGTCCAGGCTGCCCCAAGTGCGGGGACGTGGCTGTCTATCAGATGACGGACTCCAAGACCGGAGAGCGGCAGGCTAACTACCGCTGGCGCTGTAAGGGCTGCAAGCAGCAATTCACGGTCCGGACCGGGACAGTATTTGAGGATAGCCGGATACCGCTGCGCCATTGGTGCTATGCCTTCTGGCGCGCCTCTACTTCTAAGAAAGGCGTCAGCGCCTTGGAAATCCACCGGCAGACAGGTCTTTCCTATAAATCCGCCCTTTTCATGCTGCACCGCATCCGCTATGCGATGGCCGATTCTGTCACGCGTCCATTGTCCGGGACCGTTGAGATTGACGAGACCTACGTGGGTGGGAAGCCGCGCTATAAGGGCAAAGGCGTCCGTGCTGAATGGTCCACCAAAGAGCCGGTTGTAGCTCTGGTCCAGCGTGGTGGCAAGGTTAAGACCCAGCACGTTGCAGACGTGACGTCCAGAACTTTGAGCAAGCTAATACGGGCTTCTGTAGATCGCCGCGCCCGCATCATTACGGACGAGTTTATCTCCTACAGGCGGGTTGGCAAGCCATTTAAGGGTGGCCATGAAACTGTCAACCACAAGATCAAGGAATATGCTCGTGGCGATGTAACCACTAACACGGTTGAGAGCTTCTTTGCCACGGTGAAGCGTGGACTGAATGGCATTTATCATGCGGTCAGTAAGGAACACCTACACCGCTATATGGCAGAATTTGAATTCCGCTATAACAACCGCCATATAGAAGATGGTCAACGGATACAGTCCGCTATTCGGGCAAGTGAAGGCAAGCGCCTACTTTACCGTGCGCCACTTAACGCGTAGGGTGTGCGGGCTACAGGATTCGAACCTGCATGGACTAGTCCCCTTGGGAGAGTGTTCATCCGGCGGCTTCCAGGGCCGCTGTGTATACCAATTCCACCAAGCCCGCTATTTGGTGCGCTAATTATATAGCAATTTTGCTATATCTGTTACGCACACCCATGTTGCCTGCATAGCAAATTTGCTATAATATGTATAGTTCTTTATGGGCCATTAGATGCTATCTAGACGATGACGGGCATGACGTCATTGATACTTGGTATCAAGTCCAACCGGAAAGACTACAGGCGAAGTTCGATACAAAGATTAGGCACTTGCGTGCTCAACCACGAGAAAGATGGGTACGCCCATATTTTGATCAGCTCAAAGGACCATGTGAGGGATTATGCGAGATTCGATTTGAATTTAATAATGTCCAATACCGTCCTATTGGGGTTTTCTCAGGAAAAATGGAATTTACATTAGTACTTGTTGCTACAAAAAATGGAAAGCGGTTCGACCCCAACAATACATGTCTTCTTGGTAATAAACGGAAGGTAGAAATCGAGTTAAACAGGAGCAAATCTCATGAGTGCGATATGGAGTAAGCGTCTGTTTGGGAAGCTTATAAATAAGAAATATAGAGCTGCTTATGTAGAAGAAAATGTGCAAACCGGTATTGCATATCAGCTTCGTACTCTAAGAGGTAATTCGTCACAAGAAGAATTCGGAAAGAAAATAAATAAGCCCCAGAGTGTTATTTCTAGAATTGAAGATCCCGATTACGGAAAGCTCAGCATACAAACTTTACTTGATATTGCGACTTCTCTTGATATTGCCCTATTAGTAAAATTTGTTTCTTTCCCGGAGTTTATTCAACAAACGCGTGATGTTTCCATAGAAGGGTTGCAAGTTCCTTCATTTGCAGAATCATTAAGTGCTTATACAACTCTTACTGATTTGAATGCAACAGATTATGGTGAGAGTTTTATGACTGTAAAAGCCCCCTTAACGGATAACATGGCAGTAAAGATGCCGGATGTGTTCGTTTCTCAACAACAATTAGCGTCCAATTTAGAGGTATTACCCAATGCCTGAAGTTAAGCCTCCACCTCCTGTTTCGGTTGATTTAAATCCAGCAAATACACCATCGGTCCGTTCGCCACATTTTAGAGTTGTGCCACTCAGCAATGTGAAAATTTCCTCTTCCCCGTTGGAGGTTAGATTGACCATCTGCCATATAACAGATGCTGTTGGTATTAATACTGGCTTTGTTAATGAGGAAGAGGTTTGCATTGTCATTCCGCCTGCATTAGTGAGAAATACGCTGGCATTCATCGAAACATATTTGAGAAACCACGAAAAAATTTGGGGGCCTATACCACCTATCCCTCAAAAATTGAGTCAAGTTGAAAATGCAACAGAAAACTCTTAGGAAAGACAAAAAGGGGCCAAAGCCAGAAACCCTCAAGATCGAGGACGACTGGAAGAAGGCTGTAAAGGGTGCCTTGAAGAAAAAGCGCCCCAAGGGGGGCTGGCCCAAGCCTATTAAGTAGTGCGCGAGTTCTATGCCGCAGCCGGGGCGGCTGATTCAGGGCTTGGAGGGGTAGGAAGCGTGGCGCTGCTGATTTGCTGCTTGAGCAAATTTGAAACCAACGTATGCAGGGCAGTTAAATCAAGCTGACCAGTCTTTAATGACGCATCCGCTTGTTTAAGAGCTTCAACATAGGCGGTGTGTTCTTTCCTAATCAATTCCGGCAAGATCGTTGTGCCAGCCAGCCAGCCACCGCTTTTCACACATAGAACGAAATAAGATGCAGCCCGAGCGGTTCTGCCGTTTCCATTGATAAATGGGTGAATGGCATTCAATCGCCATAATACAAAGCAGGTTAGTACAACGGCATCTGCTTCCGCCCAAACTCTGTTCACGGTATTTATGAAATCATCCATTAACGCCTGAACGCGATAGGGCGGTACAGGCTGATAGTCTTCTCCGACTTTTACATCGCATGGTCGGTATTCACCTGCACTCGGGTGCAAACAGGTAATAGCGTGAAAATTTAGAGCTTTTATGATGTAGCCCGATAGGAAGGCTTTATCGAGTGCTAACGCAGTTCCGACAATTGATTTCAGGAAATCGTACTGTCGGGTGCCGTTGGAGACTTCCAGTTCTTGATATATAGGGTGCTGCTCTGACCCTACAAGATCAATAAGAATCACGGGGGATGCCCGTTATTCTTCGTCGCCTTCTTGCTTTTTGATAAAGTGCAGAACTTGTTCGTGGGTCATGGTGCTGCTTTGCTTGAGCGAGCCCATGACGAAAGATACCCGCTGCGCCAATATCTCGGTCGGATTTGTCTTTTTCGCAGCAGAATCCTGCAGCGCTTTGATCAGTGTCGTCGATGTCTTGATGTGCTTCACAGTTGCGTTCATGGTCACTCCCCTGCTTGCGCAATGAGGAGTATAGCACAATGTTTAATATATAAGCCTTTGATTTTACTAGATTTTTATATAACTCCTCCTTACCTATAGACAAATTGACCGCTAGTCACTTAAAGCATCCCCAAATCCCTGGGGTTTCGCTAAGTACATACTTCCGGAAAATTTCTTACAAACCTCTTGCTATATTTTATTTTAGTGTTATAGTTATCTATAACACTGTTACTGAGGCCTTTGGGCCGGAACTGAGGAAAATAAGGAGCACTACCATGAACACCATCAGCAAAACGCTTATCGCTGTCGCTCTCGCCTTGAACATCGCTGCCATCGCCGGTGTTACCGGCGTGCTGCTGCGGCAGCAGTCACAGACAGACACTATCGATCTCGGCAGCATCGTTGTTACCCCGGCCGATGCAGATGCCGGCCGGATTAATCTCGGCGTTATCCTGGTTACACCCAGCGATGCCGACTGGCGTTATGCGGAAGCCCGCGGCGTGCAACGCCCAGCGGAGAATACCATCGCACTCGGGGCCATCGTCGTGCAACCGACCGCCGAGCAGTTGGCGGAAATTGCCGATGCCAGCATCACTCGCCATGCGTCCACGACCGCACCCGCCACGACGGAAGACGTAGTAAGTACCTCCCTGGTTGAGACTCTGAAGTCATTCACTCCCGGTCAGTACCTATACACGGACACAGCTCTGCGGGCACTCAACGCGCTGGTGTTTGAGCGTTCGGGCAGCTAAGGTACACCGCGCTTAGCGCTCTAGTACGCTAGAGCAGCAAGGGAGGACTACATGGATCCGAAGTGGAACGACAGCTCACCCATCTACCGCCAACTGCGGGACCGGGTGGTGGCCATGATCCTGGAAGGCAGCCTCAAAGAAGGCGACCCCCTGCCATCGGTGCGCGCCGTGGCTGCTGATTACCAGATCAACCCGCTCACTGTTCTCAAGGGTTATCAGGCACTGGTGGATGAGGAACTGGTGGAGAAGCGCCGTGGTCTGGGCATGTTCGTGAAGACCGGCGCCAGCCGTGCATTGATGAAGAATGAACGTGAAGCCTTTCTCAAGACCGAATGGCCGCAGATGTTGCAACGCATCGGTCGTCTGGATCTGGACGTGAGGGAATTGCTGAAAGCCGTGGATGACGGCAAACGGAGTAAATCATGAGCATGCTGGTACAAGCCCGCGGACTGAGCAAGAACTACGGCAGTCTGCGCGCGCTCGACAAGGTGGATTTCGACATCGAGGAGGGCCGCATCGTAGGCTTGATAGGTCCCAACGGTGCCGGCAAGACCACGGCCCTCAAAGCCATCCTCGGGCTCACCGATTTCGAAGGCCAGCTGGACGTGCTGGGACACGATCCGCGTATCTCGCGCCGCCAGCTGATGCAGGACGTGTGCTTCATCGCCGACGTGGCGACCCTGCCGCGCTGGCTCAAGGTGGCGAACGCCATCGAGTTCGTAGAAGCGGTGCATCCGCGCTTCAGCCGCGAGCGTGCCAAACACTTCCTGGAGCGTACCAAGATCTCGCGGAAGAGCAGGGTGGGACAATTATCCAAGGGCATGGTCACACAATTGCACCTGGCGTTGATCATGGCCATCGATGCCAAGCTGCTGGTGCTGGACGAACCGACCATCGGCCTCGATATCCTGTACCGCAAGGAGTTCTATTCGAATCTGCTCAACGATTATTTCGACGAGAAGCGCACCATCCTGGTTACCACCCACCAGGTGGAGGAAGTGGAAAAGCTGCTCACCCACCTGATGTTCATTAACAATGGCAAGATCGTGCTGGATGATTCCATGGAAGGCGTAAGTGAAAAATATTCAGAAGTGCTGGTGCCAGTGGACAAAGTCAGCGCTGCACAAGCGCTCAATCCGATCAATGAGCGCGAAATCTTCGGCAAGAAACTGTTCCTGTTCGAGGGCGCAGAACGCGACAAACTGGCCGCTCTCGGAGAGATCCATACGCCGAGCATCGCTGACCTGTTCGTGGCGAAGATGCAAGGAGCCGTGCAATGAGCAACACACTGCGAGCCTATTCTGCCCTCGCCAAACGCGAGATCTGGGAATATAAATCCTTCTGGATCGTGCCTGCCGTGATCGGCTGCCTGGCAATTGTCGCTACTCTATATTTTTCGGGTTGGCTGCTGTTTCACCAAGGCATGCTCAACTTCAATGGAGATATCACGGACATTGACCGTGCCCATGTTGTGCGCGTATTTATTATCGGTAGTGCAGGCCTGTTCAATACGGTCATGCTTTTCATGGTGTGTTTCTATCTCATGGACTCGCTGTACGCCGATCGCAAGGATCGCAGTGTGCTGTTCTGGAAATCCATGCCGGTCTCGGATACCGGCACGGTGCTCTCCAAACTGTTCACCGGTATGGTGACGGCCCCAGCTTTGATGCTGGCGGCAGTCATAGCAACAGAAGTCGTCATAGGTATCTTGTTCATCATAGTCTGTGCGCTCATGGGCGTGAACCTTCTGCCGCTGGCGCTCCAGCCGGGCACCATCATCCTTGCCTGGATCACCTTGGCATTTGCGTTCATCGTGCAGTCCCTGTGGTTGGTACCTTTCTTTGGTTGGTTTTTGCTGTGTTCTGCCTGGGCACGGAAACTGGTGCTGGCGTGGGCGGTGCTGATTCCTCTGGGCGCCATGCTCGTGGAAAGACTGTTCATCCGCACACATTATCTGTCCAGTGCCGTTTTCGGACATATCGCCAAGCTGTTCACCATGGTCATGAGCGGGCATTATTCGGTCAACGGCGTGACCATCGGCTCGGGTATCGAGATCGGGGGTAAACCCGATGCCGGCTCTACCCATGTCGCTCTCATGACGCTGGGTTCGCTGGTACGTGTATTTGCCCAGCCGGAGTTGTGGATCGGTATCGCCATCGGAGCGCTGTTCGTGGTCGGGGCCATCTGGCTGCGCCGCAACCGCTCTGAAATCTGAGCGAACGAACGAATGTTGAGTAATCCTGTCAGGGCATTTCACCGATGAAACACCTCGCCGTTCTGTGTTTATTGTTAGGAATGCCGCTGCTGGCACAGGCGGCGGAACCGCGGGTGCTGGAAGCCGATATTCCGGTCACGGGTTTAAATACCGTTGTCGTCACCGCCGGCGTTGGCGAACTTCATATAACGCCCTCCAGCGACGATGCTGTGCACGTGCACGTCGTCTTGGGGCAAAAATCTCGCGATTTCCTCTGGTTTTTTCACTGGCAGAGCCGCGCCACCACGCAGGAGATCCGGGCGGCGCAGATTTCCCGGAAGCAACAGGGCCAGCGGTTGGTGTTGTCGTTAACCACGCCCGGGAATTTGGATAACGACAGCGTCAAACAAAAATGGATCATGCAAGTGCCGGCACGCATGGCCGTGGATCTGAATATGAAGGTCGGTGAGGCGACGATCGACGGCGTCGCCGGTGGCGTGCAAGCATATCTGGATGTCGGCGCACTGAATGTGGATGTACCACATGGGTCTTTGAGCGCCAAGCTCAATGTGGGGCAGATCAGCGTCACCACCGGCACCACCCAGCCAGGCAACATTCTCCTGTCCAGCAACATCGGCGAAGCTGTGCTGTACATGAACGGCAAATACATCAGCCATGCCGGCGAGCACAGCGGCCTCGGTCGCAGCGTCAATCTCGATGGCAGCGGTCCCGATAGCATGCACCTAAGTGTCAATATCGGGGAAGTGGATCTGCGCATCGAGTCCTCCGCTAAACCAAGCGCTTAACCCTAGGTAAAGCAGTTCATTGAGCACAACGATTGCCGTCAATTATCCAGCGGGGAAACTCTGGCGGTTTCTGCAGTTCCCGTTAGTGCGGCTATTTCTGGCTGCCGGCTGCGTGATCGGTTTCATTGCTGTATTTCAATTAGCCACCCATAGCGCGCATATCAAACCCGGGACGTTTACAAGTCATGTCATGGGTCTGCTGCTGATCGCCGGTGTGTGTGGCGTATACGCCGCTTATGTGCGACTGATTGAAAAGCGTTCGATCAGTGAGCTCGGCGCGCATCGCGCCTTAGCTGAAATTGGCCATGGGTTTCTGGTCGGAATGCTGCTGTTCTGTCTGGTGATGCTGGTCCTTTGGCTGTTGGGTTCCTTGAAGATCAGTGGCATGAATCCCTGGAGCGTGATGATTGCTCCACTGATCGGCGCATTGATTGCCGGGTTCACTGAGGAAATCCTGATACGCGGCATCCTGTTCCGGATCATGGAGGAATCGCTGGGTACCTGGATCGCCCTGGCAATCTCGGCGGTGATCTTTGGATTGCTGCATATGTTCAATCCGGGAGCTACTCTGATGAGCACCATCGCCATCGCCCTGGAAGCCGGAATATTGCTGGCGGCGGTATATATCTATACCAGACGATTGTGGATGGTCATCGGTCTGCATATCGGCTGGAATTTCACTGAAGGCGGCATCTTCGGTGCCAGCGTGTCCGGAGGGAATGATCATGGCTTATTCAATAGCCAGTTCTCCGGTGCGAGTCTGATTACCGGTGGCCAATTCGGACCGGAAGCCTCGGTAGTCGCGGTGATGATCTGTCTGGCGGCTGGGATAGTTTTTCTTATACTAGCGAAACGTCAGGGCAATTTTGTGCGCCCCTACTGGCGCCGAACGCGCAGTCGAAATAATGGACGCGCCGTCTATGAAGCAATCTAGCACTGTCTTTTAATCATATATCATGGCCAAGCCGTGAAACTCATCGGTTCAATGTCGAGTCCGTACGTGCGCAAAGTGCGCGTGGTACTCGTGGAGAAAGATATCGAGTGTCCGTTGTTGCTGGAAGACGTGTGGGCGGCGGACACCAAAATCCAGCACAGCAACCCGCTTGGCAAGGTGCCGTGTCTGATCCGTGACGATGGCAGCGCGCTCTACGATTCACGGGTGATCTGCGAATATCTGGATTCCTTTACGCCCGCGAACAGTTTGATCCCGACTCCGCTGGCTGAACGCGTCGAAACACGGCGCTGGGAAGCGCTGGCGGACGGCGTACTGGACGCCGGAGTGCTCATGCGCCTCGAACACACCCAGCGGGAACCCGCAGAGCGCAGCGCAAGCTGGCTGGAGCGCCAGCGTGGGAAAGTCATGGTGGGACTCGAGGTGATGGAAAGGGATCTGAGTGGCAATGACTGGTGCGCGGCAAGGCGCTTCACGCTCGCCGATATCGCCCTGGGCTGCGCACTCGGTTGGCTTGATTTCCGCCTGCCGGACATGGATTGGCGTACGTACCATTCCAACCTCGTTCGGCATTGCGAGCGGCTATCACAGCGGCCATCCTTCGCCCGCACCGTCCCGCAAGCCTAGTCGCGGAAATTCACGAACTGCATCGGCTGGTTCAGTTTCGCGTTGCGTAACAGGGCGATTACGGTCTGCAGATCATCGCGCTTCTTGCCGGAGACGCGCACCTCCTCACCCTGGATGGCAGCCTGTACTTTCAGGCCACTGTCCTTGATGAGCTTGACAATCTTTTTTGCCAGTTCCTTGTCGATACCCTGTTTCACCTGGATGCATTGCCTGGCCCTGTCACCGCCGATGGCCTCGACTTTCTGGGGATCGAAACTGGCGATGTCAATGCCGCGTTTGGCGGCGCGCTGGTACAGGATGTCCAGGATCTGTTTGAGCTGGAACTCGCTGTCCGCGAATAATGTAATCACATCATCCAGACGCTCGATCTTGGCGCTGGTACCCTTGAAGTCATAGCGCGTGCCGATCTCACGACTCACCTGATCGGTGGCATTGGTGAGTTCAGCCGTTTCGACCTTTGATACCACATCGAATGAAGGCATGGGAACTCCTTGGGCTTGTGGGAGCGACGGTGCCCGTCGCGATGATTTTGGAATCGCAATCGGGCTGCTTTCGGCGTCGCATTAGCGACGCCCCTGCCTTTCGCAGCACTTGTACGTCCCTGTACATCGGATGACCGCTGCCACAGTGCTCCGACCTAAAGTTTGACTTTCACCGCCGCCGCCGCCCGCCGGGCCTTGTCGCGGGCTGCCTCGATGCTGTCGGCGCGCGCCAGGGTCACGCCCATGCGCCGGTGGCCGCGGATTTGCGGCTTGCCGAACAGCCTGAGCATGGTATCCGGTTCCTTGAGGGCCCCGTCCACGTTTTCGAACCACGGGCCGTCAGAGTCTCCGTGTGGCAGGATTACCGCGGAAGCCGCAGGACCAAACTGGCGGATCACGGGGATCGGCAGGCCGAGGATGGCGCGCACATGCAGCGCGAACTCGGATAGATCCTGGGAGATCAGAGTCACCAGTCCGGTATCGTGGGGCCGCGGCGAGACTTCGCTAAACCAGACTTGGTCCTGCTTGATGAAGAACTCCATGCCAAAGATGCCGCGGCCACCGAAGTTGTCTGAGATAGTCAGAGCCATACGCTTAACTTCGGCCAGAGCTTTCGGCGACATGGACTGGGGCTGCCAGGATTCCCGGTAATCGCCCTGTTCCTGGCGATGCCCGACGGGTTCGCAGAAACTGGTGCCGTCCGCATGCCTTACAGTGAGCAGTGTGATTTCGTAATCGAAGTCCACGAAGCCTTCCACGATCACGCGGCCCCGGCCGCTGCGGCCACCCATCTGCGCGTATTGCCAGGCGGCTTCGATCTCCGATGCCTTCCTGATGACGCTCTGGCCTTTTCCGGATGAACTCATCACTGGCTTAACCACGCAGGGCAGTCCGATGGCCTTGACGGCGACCTGGAATTCATCGGGGCTGTCGGCAAAACGGTAGGCCGAGGTATGCAATTTCAGTTCTTCGGCCACCAGCCGCCGGATGCCTTCGCGGTCCATGGTGAGGCGCACGGTGCGCGCAGTGGGGATCACGGTCCAGCCCTGTTGCTCCAGTTCCAGCAGTGTGGGCGTTGCGATGGCTTCCAGTTCCGGCACGATGAAATGCGGTTTCTCCAGTTCCACCACCCGCCGCACTTCCGCACCATCCAGCATATTGATGACATGCGACCGGTGCGCCACCTGCATGGCCGGCGCATGCGCATAGCGGTCCACGGCAATCACTTCCACACCGAAGCGCTGTGCTTCGATGGTGACTTCCTTGCCGAGTTCGCCCGAGCCCAGCAACAGCATGCGGGTGGCGTTGGCGGTGAGCGGCGTACCAATCTTTATCATGCGGGTTCTTTCATTTGACGAACTTTTACGCGCACCCCGCGTAGCAAGATCTCCTCAGCGTTTTCCAGATCCTCCGGTGTGCCCCAGAGTACCATCACATCATCTTTCTTGAGCAGCGTGTCCGCGGAGGGCTGACGACCCACCACGCCTTCGCGGCGCAGGGCTGTGACCACAATTTTTGCGGCTTTGAGATTCAATTCGCCGATGCTCTTGCCGATAGCATAGGCGCCTGCATCGAGCGTCACGGTGTACAGCTGTTCGCGGAATGCATGGCTGGGATCGATGGGCAAGGCATCCTGGCCGCGGAACACGCTGCGCAACAGGCTGTAGCGATGGCTGCGTACTTCCTCCACCTTGCGCAGGATCTCGCCCATGGGCATGCCCAGCAGATGCAATAGGTGCGAGGCCACCATGAGGCTGGATTCCATGGTCTCGGGGATCACTTCGGTGGCACCGGCCTGCATGAGTTTGTCCAGCTCGGCGTCATCGCGGGTGCGCACCAGCACCGGTATGTCAGGGCGCATCCTTTTTACGTGTTCCAGTATCTTGAGCGCCACCGGAATACTGAAATAGGTGATCACCACAATGCGGGCACGTTCTACTCCAGCGGCCCTCAGCATTGCCGGATTGGTGCCGTCACCGTAGTACACCGGGTCACCGGCTTCGCGCGCATGTTTGACGCGCACCGGATCCAGGTCCAGGGCCACGAATTTGAAACCCGCCGGCTCCAGAAAACGCGCCACGTTCTGGCCGACGCGTCCGTAACCCACCAGCAGCACGTGGTTCTCCAGGTTCAACTGCTGCCGGCTGATGTCGTGCTGCAAGCGGTCGTGTGCATCCGCAGTGTCGTCCTGCGGAAACAGACGCGCGGCCAGCACACCGCTGTAGCTCAGGCACAAGGGACTTGCCAGCATGCTCAGTACGATGACCGCCAAACCGAATTCCGCGTGCGCCGGGCGTATCACTGCCTGCGCGAGACCCAGCGCCAGCAATGCGAAGCCGAACTCGCCGCCCTGGTTGAGCGCCATGCCGGTGCGCAGCGCGCTGGCGCGATCGCTGCCCAGAAGACGCGCCAGCAGCGTGATCAAACCGGTCTTGAACAGCATCAGTACGATCACGCTCGCAATCAGCAGCCACCAGTGATGCAACACGGTCTGCGGATTGAGCAGCATGCCGACGGTGACGAAAAACAATCCCAGCAGGATGTCACGGAATGGGCGGATGTCGGCTTCTACTTGGTGGCGGTATTCGGTCTCGGCCAGCATCATGCCGGCCAGGAAAGCGCCGAGCGCCAGCGACAGGCCGAGTGCCGCGGTACCCCAGGAAGCGGTGAGCGTGAACAGCAGCACTGCCAGCGTGAACAGCTCCGCGGAACGCGTCGTGGCGATCTGGTGGAACAACGGTCTCAGCAGCCAGCGGCCGAAAGCCAGGATCACGATCACCGCCAGTAAACCTTTGGCGAAGGTCCAGAGCAAATCAGTGGCGAATTGTGTGCCGATGCCGTGGGCCAGTCCCGGAATCAGTATCAGGAAGGGGATGACGGCCAGATCCTGGAACAGCAGCACCGCGATGGCGAGCCGTCCGTGCTGCAGATTGAGCTCGTTCTGCTCCGCCAGTTGCTTCGCCACGATGGCGGTGGAGGACATGGCGAAGGCGCCACCGATCACCACCGCCACCGGCGCCTGTGCACCGAACAGCCAGGCCATGGCTGCCGTGCCGGCAGTGGTCAACAAAACCTGCAGCCCGCCGAGCACGAATACCGCCTTGCGCATCACGATCAGCCGCCGCAACGAGAATTCCAGTCCCAAGGTGAACAACAGGAATACCACGCCGAATTCCGCCAGGGTGCGGGTATCCGCCGAGTCGGCGATCCAGCCGAGGCCGTGCGGCCCGACCACGAAACCCGTGGCCAGGTAAGCGATGATGGTAGGGAGTTTCACCCGCTTGAGCCCTGCCACCACCAGCACCGCCACGGCCAGCAGGATCAGGATCGAACGTAGGGTGGTGTGTTCCATGATGTGCGCGGTCTCCCAGGCCCGATAATCTTACTGGATTGGGCGGAGATGCTCCCTGTTATGACGGGGCTTATGGTTTTTCAGCATCAGTCTTTACATCCGCTACGGGACTATAATCTGAAGCCCCGATAGATAGCCAGGTAAACGTCACATGCTGACGCGGATCATACGGATAACGGGGATTACCCTGTGCGCAGCGCTGCTATTGGGTTCCTCGCTCAGCCAGTGCCAGACCAGCACCACCAACGGTATCGGTTCCGATGGCCCAGTATTCGTCACCACCCTGGCGGTGGAAGATGCCAGTGGCAATGTAGCCAGTACCTTTAACTCAGGAGACGAGATTCAGTTCGTACTCAGCGTGCGTAACCGTACGAGCTCGAGCCAGACGATCACCTTCAGCACCGCGCAACAGTACAACTTCGAAGTCGTGGATAGCGGCACCGCCACGGAAGTATGGACATGGTCATTAGGGCAAACATTTTCCCAAAGCACCAGCAGTCTGACATTCCAGGCAGGTGAGACTCAGACATTCACCGTTACCTGGTTTCAGGTCAACGATAGCAATCAATTAGTGCCCACTGGTACATACGAAGCGATTGGAGGGATGACCTGTAACAACAGCAGTAGTTCTTCAAGCTCTTCCACTACATCCGCCAGCATCAACTGCATGCCCACGGGAATTGCTACGTCGGATCAACTGGCGCCTAGTGTGTTCATCTCGACACTGGTACCGTTCACCATTCAGTGATATCCGTGCAGGATAATGCTTTACGCAAAATGCTACCCAAAACAATGTCCACATATAACAGAAGGTCGCTGATCAGCACGCGCCTGATTGCCCTACTTGCATGCTTGGCAGTTACGGAGCTGCAGCCGGTGATGGCCAAAAATACGCTGCAGTGCGACCCGAATAATGGTGGTATTTCACTGCCAGCGGGGTTCTGCGCCACGGTGTTTGCAGACGATCTGGGCGTCGCTCGCCATATGGTGGTCAACGGCAACGGTGATGTGTATGTGGCGTTGCAATCTCCGCATGCCGGTGGCGGCATCGTGGCGTTGCGCGACAGCACCGGCGACGGCCATGCCGATATCATCAAATATTTCGGCACTGAATCCGGCACCGGCATCAGTATACATAATGGCTATCTTTACTTTGCCAGTGACACCGAGGTGCTGCGTTATCGATTGATTCCCGGACAACTGCTGCCGGATCCGCATCCGCAGGTGGTGATCAGCGGTTTTCCCGAGCAACATGAGCATGCGCCCAAAACCATTGCGCTCGACGACAAAGGGCATATTTATGTAAATGTTGGCGCGCCTTCCAACGCCTGTCAGCATGAGGACCGTGTACCGGGTTCGCCGGGGATCAATCCCTGTCCGCTGCTGGTACAGCACGGCGGCATCTGGGTGTTCGATGCGGATAGGCTCAATCAGATATTCGGCGAAGACGGCAGCCGCTATGCCACCGGTATCCGCAATGCGGTGGCTATTAGCTGGAACACCCCTGTCAGTGCTCTATATGCAACGCTGATGGGACGTGACCAGCTTTACGACAATTGGCCAAAGCTTTACAGCGCGCAACAGAGCGCCGAGTTGCCGGCGGAAGAATTTGTCCTGATCCGGCGGGGCAATGATTTCGGCTGGCCCTACTGCTATTACGACCAGCTGCAAAACAAGCGGGTACTGGCCCCTGAATACGGCGGCGATGGCAGAAAGACCGGCGATTGCGCCGGCTACGGCAAACCCCTGCTGGCGTTTCCGGGCCATTGGGCACCGGAAGCCGTGCTGTTCTATAGCAGTAGGTTGTTTCCCCCAGCCTATGGCCACGGCGCATTCATCAGTTTCCATGGTTCCTGGAACCGCGCGCCATTGCCGCAGGCTGGCTACAAAGTGGTGTTCGTGCCCTTCAAAGGTATAACTCCCGCCGGCGGGTATCAGGTGTTCGCGGATGGTTTCGCGGGTGAAACGCCGATTCTCTCTCCAGGCACGGCACGTTACCGGCCCATGGGACTTGCCCAGGGTCCCGACGGCGCCCTATATATCGGCGATACCCAGCATGGACGCATATGGCGCGTGATTTACACCGGCAAATCCTGAGCACCCTTGCAAGCCAACGGCAGGCCGTTATCATTGGCGTCCCATCAACGGGTAAAACCGCATGCTGCTGGCGCTCTTGGTCTTGCTGTTCTGCGTGATGCTCGCTGGAATCCTGTTCGCGGCCTTGGGGATGCGCGGACGCACGTCACCGCTGATAATCAGCAGCTTGCACGGCGTCGCCGGTATTACGCTCATCGTGCTGCTGGTGATGCATGATCTGCGCTTCCCCCACAACACCCTGGTGAATGCCGCTACGGTATTGCTGGTGCTGACCGCCACCGGCGGCCTGCTGCTATTTGGTTTCCGCGCCAGTTGCCAGCCGTTGCCCGGGCTTATTGTGAGTCTGCATGCGGGTTTCGCCGCCGTCGCGCTGGCCCTCATGATCGTCGGGTATGTGCGCACCTAGTCATGCCCGAGGTTCCCAGCGCCACTAACATGCACATCTCAGAAATCAGTTTGCAATTGGTGGCGACCCTGTTGGGCCTGGCGGGCACCGCATTGGTAATCATGCAGGCATGGTTCTGGATGCCCAGCGGCCAGGCGAATCGCGCGGTGCTGATATTTACCGCTTGCGTACCGGTGATCGCCGCCAGCTTTTTTGCTTTGGCACCGCGCCGGGTGGAACAACATACGGCGCAAAACTATAGGTTGCTGGCACCCATGGTATGGATCGCAATCGGATTGCCCTCGCTGCTGACCATTCTGGTGATGGTGCTTACAGGCATGAGCGGCAGCTTCAATGATTTCGCCGGTCTTGCCCTGCTGCTGGCGGCCAATGCCGGACGCAACCTGCGCGATTTTGTGCGCAGTCTGCGGCTGCACACCAGCGAATTTCAATCATCATGAAACGCGTCATCAAGGCGAGCATCGATATCCACGCGCCACCCGAGAAGGTCTGGGAGGTGCTGATGGATTTCCCCAGATATTCCGAATGGAGCAAGTATCTGTTGAGCATCGAGGGACGGGCGGTGCCGGGATCATATCTTTACATCACGCAGCTGGCCGCAAACGATCAAACGCGTGAATTCAAGTCCATGGTATTACAGGCCACAGCGCCGCGCAGCTTTCGTTGGATAGAACGTCTGTGGTTTTCGGGATTGCTCGATCGGGAACATGAATTCGCTCTTGAGTATCAGTTTGGCGGCCACACACGGGTGCGGCAGAGCGAGGAATATGGTGGTTTTCTTACGCTGTTTTTATCGCGGAGCTTTGAGTCGGTCGCGAGCGACGGGTTTGCGGCTTTCAACCTCGCTCTCAAGAAACGCACCGAATCCCGGCGCTCATGATTATCAGCCAGCCTATATCACGGCGGGTAAATCTCAGATAAGCTATTTTGCATAATCTAGGTCATGCCGGCTGCCCTGCGGAGTGAGGATGGGGCATGCCTATAGCCGGGTTTCACAGCAGGCGGATCATGACGCGTACTCGAGTCAATTTAATTGCCGGCTTCATCGTGACGCTGCTGATTGCTGTGGCAGCGATATTTCAGTTCGGCCGTGGGCTGGAGCTCGCGATCTATGAGGCGGGCGTGTGGCTGGTACCGCCACATCCGCCCAATGCCGATGTAGCGGTGGTGGGCATCGACGCGACTGCCTTGCAGAAACACGGACACTGGCCTTGGCCACGCAACATTTTCACTGATTTAACTTCGCAGCTGGCTGCCGACAAAGCCCGGGTCATCGCCTTTGTACCGGAATTCGATAACGCCCAGAATACGGCGGCGCTGGATTACCTGAAGAAATTGTCGGCCCTGCGTAGTATCGGCAGCAACCATGAAGCGGCGTCCCTGATTTCACAAGCGCAGAATGAGTTGGCTACGGACGCGGCCTTCGCGGAAAGCATCCAGAACGCAGGCGACGTAGTACTGGCGGCACGCGGCACCTCGGATTCCGATTCCAGCGCGGCGGATCTGCCGCCGTGGCTGGTTTTCAAGATGAACGTGGCCCACCCAGACTCGATCGGCGTTGCGGGGATTTTTTTCAAGCCCATCAATGTGCGGTTGCATGCACCACTTGCCCGGCTGGGACAGGCGGCAACCGGCATCGGTTACCTGCCGGACGTCTTTTCTACCGGCGCCCAGCCACTGATCGTCAGTGATGGCGAGCAATTGTTGCCATCATTTGCCTTATTGGTCGCTGCGCGTGATTTGGGTTTGAAGAACAGCGACATCATTCCACACGCCACCGGCGGTATCAGTCTGGGTGATACGTATCTGTTCACTGACCAATATATGCAGGTTATCCCGCGTGATTATGCGGCTGGCCGTAATCGCAACACAATCCCGGTGTATGCAATCGATGATGTGCTGGATAGCAAGACACCCGCAGAAAATTTTACCGGCAAAGCTGTGATCGTGGGACAGACAGTGGATTCAGCCAGCTCACAAACTCTAGTGGCAGCCGGCATGGTATCCAGCATCCTCAATGATGACCTGATGGCCACACCATTCTGGGCCTGGTGGTTGCGCGGTTTGCTCATATTGCTGCTGGGAATTTACCTACTGTTTGCGGTTCCACGCCTGCGTATATGGATGAGCAGCGCCGCGAGTGTGCTGTTATTGGTGGTGCTGGTAAACGGCGAATTCATCCCGTTGATCGCGCGTGGTTTATGGCTGCCATTAACCCTGCCGGTGCTATTTCTCATCGTCGGGTATGTGGTGGTATCCACAGCCCGCTATCTGAGTGATCGCCATGGGGTCTCGCGTGAGGATTATTCAGAAACTAACCGCCAGTTGGCACTCGCTTGCCAGGCCCTCGGTCGCTTCGACGACGCGCTGGTGCATTACGGCAAATGCCTGCCTTCCAGCGCCTTGCATAAAAACCTCTTGCAACTCGGTCATGATCACGAGCGTCATCGCCGCTACGCGGCAGCCATGGAAGTCTATACGGAGATGAAACGCCTGGTACCCCAGTTCGGCGATGTGGACGAGCGGCTGCAAAAATTACAGGCGCTCGACAGCCATACCACCATCACCCACCGGCGCGGGCCGCATATCTCATTGCCCGACAATGGACTGCAGAAACCGGTCTTGGGTCGTTATGAGCTCATCAAGGAATTGGGGCGCGGCGCCATGAGCGTGGTGTATCTGGGGCGGGATCAGAAAATCAATCGTACTGTGGCCATTAAGACCCTGTCATTCAAGGATGAATTCCAGGGCGGTGTTCCTGCTGAGGTCTCGCAACGGTTTTTCCGCGAAGCCGAGACCGCCGGGCGACTCAACCATCCCAATATCGTCACCATCTATGACGTGGGCGAGGACCAGGACCTGGCATACATCGCCATGGACTATCTGGCGGGTGAATCGCTGGAGCACTACACCACGCCGGGGAATCTGCTACCCATCGATGAAGTCATGGCTGTGGTCATCAAAGTGGCCGAAGCACTGGAATATGCCCACAGCCGCCAAGTGGTGCATCGGGACATCAAACCCGCCAACATCATGTATGAGCGCAAGACCGGTCAGCTCAAGATCACCGATTTTGGCGTGGCCTTGCTGCTCAACGCCGCACGCACACGCTCCGGCACCATCCTCGGTAGTCCATCCTATATGTCACCCGAGCAAGTGGCTGGCAAGAAGGCGGATGGTCGCAGCGATCTCTATTCTCTGGGTGTCACCCTGTATCAGCTATTGCGCGGTGAATTGCCCTTCGAGGCGCCCTCGTTGACCGGCTTGATGTTCAAAGTTTCGCATACACCACCGCCCGACGTGACCTTTCTGCGACCGGACATTACGCCGTGTCTCAAGGATGTGGTGGAGCGCTTGCTGCAGAAGAACCCGGATGCCCGGTTTCAGACCGGCATGGAACTGGCTACCGCGCTGCGCCTATGCCGAGGAAATTTAAAACGCAGCAGTTGAATCAAGCTGCAATGCAGGTGTATCAACTAGGAAATGGATACCCGCAGATTTTTGAACCAAATTCCAAACGCAAAGTCAAAAGCGGACATGCCCTTAACGCCAAGTGATGTGTGGCGTGTGGGGCTGTCAGTGAATGGTTACAATTACTTACAACCTGGAAATGTATTTAGACAAATCTTGTTCGACTTTTTCAGGTTAATTGTTGTTTAGGACATAGGGTTTGTATGCAGTTGAGACGGCGTGGGCTATCATTACCGTCAGTGGTCTTCGATATGCTTTTGGCGCAGTTGATAATCGCAACGTTATTGGAGAGTATTTAAATGAAAAAGATATTGCTACTTGCTGCAGCATTGTTGTTAGTCACTCCTCTGGCTGCGTATGCGGATGGACCCTCCTACAACGATTTTTACGCAGGTTATTCCAAGAGCAGCATTAATCAATTGAGCGGTGGCAAGGGCTATTTATTTGGCGGCAGCTTTGAGTTCTATCCCAGCTGGTTCGTCACTGCCGATTATGGCCACAATAGCTACAACAGCGGATACCAGACCGGCGGGTTTTTTGCCGCCAGCTATACCCTGGCTGTCGGCGCGCATTTACCCATCAGCGACTCAACGGATTTTGTGGCGATGGTTGCTTATGCCAACGATCACTGGAAACAGGGCCCCACCGGGAATCTGTTCCCCGGTTTTACAATCGCCACCAGTGATACTAAGTCGGGCTATAACCTAACCACTGGCATCCGTGCCATGGTGCTGGACCAGTTGGAACTCAATGCGTTTATAGGCCATAACGATGTCGGTCTGGTGAGCCACGACCATGTCAATTCCGAGACCACCGGATCTGTGGGCGCTGTGTATAATTTTACTGACCAGTTCGCCATGGGCCTGAATTACGTACGCAGCAACCAGCAGAGCGCCGCTAATTGGATGCTGACCGGGCGCTGGTACTTCCAGACGCTCTCTGACTAATGTCCCGCTGCGGGCATCATCAAAACCGGGCTTGGAATCATGCGGGCCGGCAAGCCTGTTGGCCCGTATCCGTTTTCTAGACACACGCTTCAGCAACTGAGCGCCTTTTGAATATGGGCCATGGGATAATGCCCGGCCTGCCGTTGCGCGTCCGGGGCTGCCATGAAAAGCAAATTCACCGCCTACCGTATCCATGAGCTTGGCAAGCAGATCATCGCTAACTTCGAACAGATCAGCTTGGACGATCTCTCGGCAGGCGATGTGGTTATCAAGGCGCAGTATTCGGGCATCAACTACAAGGATGCGCTGGCCGCCACCGGCAAAGGCAGAATCCTGCGGCGTTTCCCGCTGGTAGGCGGTATCGACGTAGCCGGTACTGTGGTTTCATCCGGCGATCGTCGTTATAAAAAAGGCGACCAGGTGCTGGTGACCGGCTGCGGTCTGAGTGAAGACCACGATGGTGGCTATGCGGAATACGCACGCGTCAAAGGCGAGTGGGTGGTGCCATTGCCGAAAGGTTTCACGACCCTGAGCGCCATGATGCTGGGCACCGCCGGTTTCACCGCGGCGCTCGCCATGCATCGCCTGGAGCACAACGGCGTGCATCCCAACGGCGGGCCAGTGGTGGTCACCGGCGCCAGCGGTGGCGTCGGCAGTCTGGCGGTGAACATGCTGGCGAAACGCGGTTATGAGGTGGTAGCGATCACCGGCAAGCGCGAAGCCCAGGACTACTTGAAACAACTGGGGGCCAGTGCGCTATTGTTGCGCAGCGATATCGACTACGGCAGCCGGCCACTGGAGCGCATTCAATGGCAAGGCGCGATCGATAATGTGGGCGGTGAAATGCTCGCCTGGCTGACCCGTACCACCGGCTGGTGGGGCAGCATTGCCAGCATCGGCCTGACCGGCGGGCATGAGCTGCATACCACAGTGATGCCCTTCATCCTCAGGGGCATCAATCTCCTGGGCATCAATTCCGTGGCCACACCGCGCACGCTGCGACTCAGAATCTGGCAGCGCCTGGCTACTGACCTCAAGCCCCCGAAGCTCAAGTTGATCGCCGCCAGCGTGATCCCGTTCGATGACCTGCCCATGGCATTTCCGAAGCTACTGGAAGGCCGCCACCGGGGCCGGATCGTGGTCAAGATCGCCCGACCATGACCAGGTGCTGGTTAGCGGCTGTCAATGCAAATCGTTAAAATAACCAGCTCCCGGCAATCAACCCTCAAGGATGTCCATGGCCGTGCCCTTTTCCGCCGGCGCCAGGTTCTGGTCCGCACTCGATGCCGAACGCCCGCTGCAGGTGGTGGGCACCATCAATGCCTACAGCGCGCTCCTGGCGGAACGCGCCGGCTTCCGCGCCCTATACCTTTCCGGTGCGGGCGTCGCCAACGCATCCTTGGGTCTGCCGGACCTGGGCATTACCAGCCGCAACGATGTCTGCGAAGATATCCGCCGCATCACCGGCGCTACCCAGCTGCCGTTGCTGGTGGATGCCGACACCGGCTGGGGCAGCGCTTTCAACATCCAGCGCACCGTCAAGGAGATGTTGCGCGCCGGCGCCGCCGGCCTGCATATCGAGGACCAGGTAGCAGCCAAGCGTTGCGGCCATCGTCCCGGCAAGGAACTGGTGGACGCGGCCGAGATGTGCGACCGCATCAAATCCGCGGTCGATGGCCGCAGCGATCCAAAATTCATCATCATGGCGCGCACCGATGCGCATGCGGTCGAGGGCCAGAAAGCCGCCATCAAGCGTGCACAGAAATATGTAGCGGCCGGGGCCGACATGCTGTTCGCCGAAGCCTTGACCACCCTGGATGAATACCGGCAGTTCACCCAGGCGGTGAAAGTGCCGGTGCTGGCCAACATCACCGAGTTCGGCAACACGCCGCTGTTCACCACCCAGGAGCTGGGCTCCGTCGGCGTGCGTCTCGCGTTGTATCCGCTGTCCGCATTCCGCGCCATGAGCAAGGCGGCGGAGACCGTGTACGCTGCGTTGCGCCGTGACGGCACCCAGAAAAACGTGCTGGAGCTGATGCAGACACGCCAGGAACTGTATACGGTGCTGGATTACCTGAGTTACGAGAAAAAACTGGACCAGCTGTTCAAAAAATAGCGGTTCAACTTTCCTCACACTACTTAAGGATGCGCTTGCCATGAATGAACCGAATCCAGGCTTCAAAGCGAAAAAATCCGTGGCATTGTCCGGCGTGACAGCCGGCAACACTGCGCTGTCCACTGTCGGCCGCAGCGGCAACGACCTGCATTACCGCGGCTACGACATCCTCGATATCGCCGACAAATGCGATTTCGAGGAAGTGGCGTATCTGCTGATCCACGGCAAGCTGCCCAACCGCGCGGAACTGCGTGCCTACAAGACCAGACTCAAGGCGCTGCGTGGTCTGCCGGAAGTGGTACGCACGGTGCTGGAGCAATTGCCGGCCTCAGCCCATCCCATGGACGTGATGCGCAGCGGCGTGTCGGCGCTCGGCTGTGTGCTGCCGGAGCAGCCCGACCACACTCCCGCCGGCGCGCGTGACATTGCGGATCGCCTGCTGGCTTCGCTCGGCTCCATGCTGTGCTACTGGTATCACTGGAGCCACAACGGCCGGGTGATCGATGTGGAGACCGAGGACGATTCTATCGGCGGGCATTTTCTGCACCTGCTCCACGGACGCGAGCCTGCAGATGACTGGGTGCGCGCCATGCACACCTCCTTGATCCTGTATGCCGAACACGAATTCAATGCCTCGACCTTTACGGCGCGGGTCATCGCCGGCACCGGCTCCGACCTGTATTCCTGCATCACCGGCGCCATCGGCGCGCTACGCGGACCCAAGCACGGCGGTGCCAATGAGGTGGCCTACGAAATCCAGAGCCGCTATGCCACACCGGTTGCAGCCGCAGCGGATATCCGCCGCCGGCTCGAGGCCAAGGAGATCATCATCGGCTTCGGGCATCCGGTGTACACCATCAGCGACCCGCGCAACCAGGTGGTCAAGGCTATGGCGCAGCGTCTGTCGAAAGAGGCTGGCGACATGCAGTTGTATAACGTCGCCGAGCGGCTCGAAAAAGTCATGCGTGACGTCAAGAACATGTTCCCGAACCTGGACTGGTTCTCGGCAGTCTCCTACCACATGATGGGCATACCCACCCCCATGTTCACGCCGCTGTTCGTGATCGCGCGCATCACCGGCTGGAGCGCGCACGTCATGGAGCAGCGCGCCGACGGCAAGATCATCCGCCCGAGCGCCAATTACACCGGACCAGAGAACCGGAAATTCGTGCCCATAGGCAAGCGGGAGTGATTGCAGGCGGGCATTCCCAGACCTAATCCATGCACATAGCCGCAGCAAGTCCAACCGATATCACATATGTCCGTGACCTGCTTGCAGGGGCCGGGTTGCCAATCGATGATCTTGAGGATTCCGGCAAAACGCTATTTCTGATCGCACGTGATGATGACAGGGTCATCGGCGCGGTCGGTCTTGAAGTCTATGTTATGTCAGGGCTGTTGCGTTCTTTGGTGGTCAACGCAGACGAACGTGAGCGCGGAGTGGGCGCGCAACTGACACTCAATCTTGAACGCCTGGCAAAAAGCCAGGGTGTCGATTGTTTATATTTACTCACTACCACGGCCGAGCAATTTTTCGCAGCACGCGGTTATCGCCGGTTCGACCGCAAACGCGTACCACAGGACATCGCCGCTACTACCGAGTTCAGGCTCTTGTGTCCTGCCTCTGCGGTTTGCATGTGCAAGCAACTTGATGAATAAAAGGCGCCTCTAAAAATTGATCTTTATGCTTTCCAGCGGTGTTAAAAATGACCTCGAAATCCTCATGTATTGGCATATACACTCCGGTTCCTCGGTCATTTTTGCCTAGCCGGAAACCAAAATCTCTAATTTTTAGAGGCGCCCTAAACATATTATAAGGAATAGTCGATGAGCAGCACCGATACGAAATCCGCCAGGCGCCACGAACCCGAAAAGGTGCTGACGGATATCGCCGATTACATCCTGGATTACAAGATCGGCAGCCCCGAGGCTTACCAGACCGCGCGCTGCTGCCTCATGGACACATTGGCCTGCGGGATGCTGGCGCTTAATTATCCAGCTTGCACCAAGCTGCTGGGCCCGGTGGTCCCCGGCGCCACTCTCAAGGACGGCGCGCGGGTGCCGGGGACAAGCTATGAGCTGGAGCCGGTGCAAGCGGCCTTCAACATCGGCACCATGATCCGCTGGCTGGATTTCAACGACACCTGGCTGGCGGCGGAGTGGGGCCATCCTTCGGACAATCTGGGCGCCATCCTGGCGGTGGCTGATTGGCTATCGCGCCAGCACCTGGCCGGCGGCAAATCGGCGCTCACGCTGCACCACGTGCTTACCGCCATGATCAAGGCGCATGAGATTCAGGGGGTGCTGGCGCTGGAGAATTCCTTCAACCGCGTGGGGCTGGATCACGTGCTGCTGGTGCGCGTGGCTTCGACCGCGGTCGTCACCGGGATGCTGGGCGGCAGCCGCGAGCAGATCATCAACGCCGTGTCCCAGGCTTTCATCGACGGCGGCGCGCTGCGCACTTACCGGCATGCGCCCAACACCGGCTCGCGCAAGAGCTGGGCGGCGGGCGATGCCACCAGCCGCGCCGTGCGACTGGCACTCATCGCACTTACCGGCGAGATGGGTTATCCGACGGCACTGTCCGCCAAGACTTGGGGCTTCTACGATGTGCTGTTCAAGGGGCGGCCCTTCAAGTTCCAGCGCAGCTACGGTAGTTACGTGATGGAGAATGTCCTGTTCAAGATCAGCTTCCCCGCCGAGTTCCATGCCCAGACCGCGGTGGAGTGCGCCATGCAGCTGCACCCGCAGGTGAAAGACAGGCTGGAGCAAGTCGATAAGATCGTCATCGAGACCCAGGAGCCAGGTGTGCGCATCATCGACAAGACCGGCCCGCTCAACAACCCCGCAGATCGCGACCATTGCATCCAGTACATGACGGCCATACCGCTGATCTTCGGCCGGCTCACGGCCGAGGATTACGAGGACAGGGTGGCGGCCGATCCGCGCATCGATGCGCTGCGTGCCAGGATGCAAGTGCGGGAAAATCCGGACTTCACCCGCGATTATTACGATGCTACGAAGCGTTACATCGGCAATGCGCTGCAGATGTTTTTTAAGGATGGCTCCAGCACGCTGCGCGTGGCGGTCGAATTCCCCATCGGCCACCGCAAGCGCCGCGCCCAGGGCATGCCGCTGCTGGTGAAAAAATTCGAGGAGGCCATCGCCGGCCATTTGCCGCCCAAACAATGCGAAGCCATCAAACGTCTGTGCGCCGATCAAAAGAGGTTGGAGGCCGCAAGCGTGACTGATTTCATGAAACTCTGGATGGTTTAAAACATTCACTTGGAACGAACCTATGAAATTATTCAGATCAGTTTTGTATTGCCTGTTTAGCATGCTTTTGTGCCAGGCCGTTGTCGCGGCACCGGCACCGGCACCGGCACCGGCATTCCAATTGAGCGACTTGCAGAAGCTCGTTGCTCTAAGCGATCCGCAGATATCGCCGGATGGCAAACAGATTGCCGTAGTCCTATCTATACCGGACTGGAAGACCAATAAAAACAAGCAGCAGATCGATCTGGTGTATGCGGCCAGTGGTACACGGCGCGCACTCACTTGGAGCCGCGAGGATCTATCCTCACCACGCTGGTCGCCGGATGGCAGGCGCCTGGCATTTCTAGCCAAGGATGCGGAGACCAAGAAGCCCCAGATTTTCGTCATGCCCATGGATGGCGGCGATGCGCAACGCATTACGGACAACAAGCAGGGTGTAGTGGAATTCGCCTGGAGTCCGGACGGCAGCCAGATCGCTTTCGTCGCTCAGGATCCACCCATCAACGCGCAGGCCATCAAGGAACACGACGATGTATTCCAGGTGACGGACGGCAATTTCCAGCTACGCGCGGCGGTGGCGCCTTGGCATCTATGGCTGGTACCGAGTTCCAGCGGGCAAGCGCAGCAGCTAACCCAAGGCAGCTTCAGCCTGCAGACCGATCAGGAAGGCGCCACGCCGCTGGTTTGGAGCCACGACGGACAGCACATCATCTTCACGCAGTTCCCCAATCCCTACTGGGGGCCGTCGTTCCGTTCGGTGATCGCGGAAGTGGATGTGAAGGGCGGCGAGCCGCGCACATTGGTAAGCGCGCAAGGTTCCGTGGATTTTGCCTATGCGACTGGCAATGATGACTTTGCCTTCATGCGGCCGCGCGACGGCGACCAGAACAATGGCAATGCGGTGTATGTGAACATGGACGGCAAAACCCATGATGCCACCGCGGCGCTGGCGCGCAACTTCAATTTCTACGCGTGGCTGCCGGACAGCAAAAGCCTGCTGTTGGCGGGTGTCTACGGTACACACGCGGCCTTGTGGGAGCAGCCGCTGGAAGGCCGCGCCCGGCAACTCGATCTCGGCGTTGTGCATGCCAATCCGGAAGTCAGTGTTTCCAAAACCGGTGCCCTGGCATTCATCGGCAACACCTCCAGCCATCCGGACGAACTGTATGTCATGGAGTCGATAACCGCGAAACCGAAACGGCTCACCGACGTGAATGGTTTTGTGGATGCACTGTCTCTCGGCCGCATCATGCCGATCGACTGGGAGGGTCCGGATGGCTTCCATGAAGACGGCGCCCTGATCTACCCGCTCAATTTTGAAAAGGGCCATCAATATCCGCTGGTGCTGGTAATCCATGGCGGCCCGGAGAGCGCCTCCACCACGGCCTTCTCGCCGCTGCCGCAGCTGCTGTCAGCCGCGGGGTTCCTCGTGTTCCAGCCCAATTACCGCGGCAGCACCAACCTAGGGGATCGATACCAGCATGCCATCTACCGCGACACCGGCGCAGGTCCCGGCAAGGACGTGATGGCGGGCCTCGCGGCGGTGGAGAAACTCGGCATCGTAGACGCCAATCACATCGGTGTATCGGGTTGGTCTTACGGCGGTTACATGACCACCTGGCTCACCGGCCATTACGACGTCTGGAAAGCCGCGGTCTCGGGCGCGGCACTCACCGACTGGGTTATGGATTACACCATCGCCTACTATCAGATGGGCGATACCTATTTCTTCGGCGGCTCGCCCTGGACCGCCAAATACTGGAACATCTGGCGCGATCAGTCGCCGATCCAATACGCGCGCCATGTGAAAGCACCGACGCTCATCATGGGCGACGTGGGCGATCCCAACGTGCCGCTGGTGAACAGCTATGAGTGGTACCACGCGCTGCGTGACAACGGCGTGAGCGTGGAGTTCTACGCCTATCCGGCTGATACCCATTTCCCACACGACATCGTGCGCACTACCGACGTCTATCGCCGCTGGGTGGGGTGGATGGATAAGTATCTGAAATAGCGCTTAATACCCGCTCAAGCCGCTTTCGGTATGTTTCTGGCTTATATTAAAGCGCACTAGTCTCCAAAGGAGAACGGGCCATGGGGAAATTCGCACGCACTTGGCAGTTGATGGGCGCATCGTGGCAACTGCTGAAGCAGGACAAGAAGCTGATGTTGTTTCCGCTGGTTTCGGCTGTGGCGCTCGCGTGCGTGATCCTGTTGTTCGGAGTACCGTTGTATTCCAGCGGCGAGGCCCAGCGTTACGTAGGCGATCCGAATCACCCCGCACGCCAGATGTATTTCGCTTTGTTCCTTTTCTATTTCATCAGTTATTTTGTGATGATCTTTTGCAATTCGGCGCTGATTGCCTGCATTTTGAAGCAGATGCATGGCGACCAGCCGACGCTCGGCGACGGATGGAGCGCCGCCTGGCAGCGGTTGCCGCAGATTTTCGGCTGGGCACTGCTCGCGAGCACCGTGGGTTTCGTGTTGCGCCTGATCGAAGAGCGCGTCGGGTTCATCGGCAGGATCGTGGTCGGCTTGCTCGGCATGGCCTGGACGGTGACCGCGTTTCTGGTGGTGCCGGTGCTGGTGGCCGAGGGTGACGGTCCGATAGATTCCTACAAACGCTCGGTGGAGATGCTCAAGCGCACCTGGGGTGAACAGCTCATCGGTAATGTGAGCTTTGGCCTGGTGTTCCTGTTGCTGGGCATCCTGCCGGTGGCGCTTGTTATCTTGTTGAGCGTTATCATCAGTCCGGTGACCCTGGTGGTCATCGTTCCGCTCATTGTGATCTATTTGATAGCCCTGGCACTGGTGCAATCCGCCTTGCAGACCATCTATCAGGTGGCCATTTACCGTTACGCTATGGACGGCAAGGCGCCGGATGGTTTCGACAGCCAGCTGATCGCCGGGTCGTTTCGCTTGAAAGCCAATCGCTGAACCCGCTGCACAGCTTCGAAACGCGCCATGAACCACCGCAAAGCCGCCACGGCTTTCATCATCATTACCGTGGTCATCGACATGCTGGCCTTCGGCATGATTATCCCGGTGCTGCCCATGCTGGTGGAGAAATTCATGGGCGGCAACACAGTCCACGCCGCCGAGATCTATGGCGTTTTCGGCACCGCCTGGGCGCTGATGCAGTTCCTGTTCTCACCGTTGCAGGGTGCGCTCTCGGATCGTTTCGGACGGCGCACGGTGATCCTGATCTCCTGTAGCGGTTTGGGACTCGACTTCCTGCTCATGGCGCTGGCGCCCAACCTCACCTGGCTGTTCGTGGGGCGGGTGATCTCGGGCATCACTGCCGCCAGCATCAGCACTGCGGGCGCCTACATCGCGGATGTCACGGTGCAGGACAAGCGTGCCGCAGCTTTTGGCATGATCGGCGCGGCCTTCGGCGTCGGCTTCGTACTGGGGCCGGCCATCGGCGGCATCCTCGGACATATTTCGCCGCGCCTGCCGTTCTGGGTGGCGGCCGGAATGGCGCTGCTGAACGCCAGCTATGGGTACTTCGTGTTGCCGGAATCCCTGCCGCAGGACAAGCGCAGCAAGTTTTCCTGGAAGCGCGCCAACCCGGTGGGTTCGCTGATCCTGCTGCGCTCACACCCTATCCTCGCGGGGCTTGCCAGCTCCACACTGCTCATGGACCTGGCGCATGCCGTGCTGCCCAGCACCGCCGTGCTCTACATGGCTTACCGTTTCCACTGGAACACCGATTCGGTGGGATACCTGCTGGCGGGTGTGGGGGCCTGCGCATTCATCGTGCAGGGCGGGCTGGTGAGGCCCATTGTGCGCAAGATCGGCGAACGCCGCGCGCTGGCTCTGGGTCTGCTGTTCGGCGCCGCCGGGTTTTCCATCTACGGCTTTGCCTCCAGCGGTGCGCTGTTCTGGATCGGCGTGCCGGTGATGTCTTTGTGGGGTATCTCGAGCCCCTCCGCCCAAGGCATCATGACGCCACTGGTGGGACCCAACGAGCAGGGCCAACTGCAGGGCGCTCTTTCCAGCATCATGGGCATCGCCAGTTGTTTTGGTCCCGGGCTGTTCACCCAGACGTTTGCTGGTGCTATCGGCCGCTATGCGAATTGGGATGTACCGGGTGCGCCCTTCTTGCTGGCGGCGCTGCTGCTGGTGATCGCGACCTTCATCGCCTGGCATACCACCCGGCCCGGACATCTGAAACGGGCAGCACAAGCAACGTCAGGTTGATGCATCACCTATGAAAACACCTGCTTGGCTCGACCCAAAAGACTGTCGGTCTCAACCGCTGGAGCAGGCTCGCACTCTGCCGGCTGCTGCCTATGCCGATCCTGAATTCCATGCATTCGATCGGGAAACGATCTTCGCGCACAGCTGGCAACTTGCTGGCCGCGCCACGCAATTAGGTGGTGTAGGCGATCATGTGGTCGACGAGATCGCAGGCAGACCGGTGATCGTGGTGCGCGGCAACGATGGCGTGCTGCGCGCTTTCTTCAATGTCTGCAAACACCGCGCCGGTCCGCTGGCGCTTGAGAGTGGCAACGCCCGGCAGTTGCAATGCAAGTATCACGGCTGGACCTACACACTCGAAGGCCAGCTGCGCGCGGCCCATGAGATGCAGGATGCCAAAGATTTCGACATCGCCTGCATCCATCTGGATCCGGTACAGGTGAGCGAATGGCAGGGTTTAGTATTCGTGGCACTGGCCAAACCCGCCGTGCAACTCGAAAATTTATTGGCTGGAATACAAGAGCGTGTTGCGCCCGTCAATTTTTCACAGCTGCATTTCCATACCCAGGTCTCGTATGACATGGCCAGCAACTGGAAAGTGTATGTAGACAATTATCTGGAAGGCTATCATCTGCCGCACGTGCATCCGGGATTAAATAAGCTGCTGGACTACCGCAGCTACACCACGCATACAGCCGATTGGTATTCCTGGCAGCATAGCCCGCTGGATGGATCCCAGGGGCCCTATCAATCCGGTGAAGCCCATTATTACTTCATCTTCCCCAACATGATGCTCAACATCCTGCCGGGACGCTTGCAAGTCAACCGGGTGCTGCCGGTCTCGCAGCGCCAATGCCGGGTGGTGTTCGATTACTACTATGCGGATATCGAATCCGCCGCGGTGCGCGACATGATCGAACAGGACCTGCGCTTCAGCGATGAGGTGCAGCGCGAGGACATCGGTATCTGCGAACGGGTGCAGCAGGGCCTGGAATCCGGCGCCTACCAGGCGGGTCGCTTGTCACCCAAGCGCGAAGTCGGCGTGCACCATTTTCAGGAACTAATCAGAAAAGCGTACCGGGAGGGCGGCGTCTAGAAACCGTCCGGTCGCCATGCGCGGATGGTCGCATGATGGGGCGACCAAGCGGCCCACGCCGATTCGGCCCAGGCGCGCACCCGTTGCATATGTTCGTTGACGTCTTTGGCTTTATGGACATCGGCCACAGTCATGTTTCCCAACGAGGCTGGCGGCGTGAGCCAGGTGTAGATACGTGAGTCGGCTGCGGCCTTGATGGCGTCGTTGGCCCGCTGCATCTCAAGACCGGTCTCGAATATCAGATACAAGCGGATGAGATGTACGGCTACCGACTGGATGCTCTGCGGCGAAAGCCGGCCGGGATGCTGTACGGCATAGGCATCGACCGTGAGCCTGTGCACCTGGAAATAGGCCGGGTTACTGTACTCTCGAGCCAGTACTTCGCCGTAAATTGCCCAGCAGCCGGGGCAGGATTCCATATAGCGGTGTGTCGGGCCTTGGATGTCGGCGAATAATCCGCCGCAACCCATGCATTTAATCATCAGCATTGTATGTATCCGCTAATATCTCGCGTAACCTTAAAAGCCTCTGCTGAAGGCATATTAACTCCCCTCGTCCGCCGGTAGAGGGCGAATCGCGCAGCGATGAGCGGGCTGCCAGGGATGGCAGCCCTGGACATTTAGGGGTAGCAGGACGGCGAACCCTAAATGGGGTAAGGGCTAATGGGCGCGGAACGCTAGTATCGGGTTCGCACCCTCACCCGCCCTTCGGGCACACTCGGCAACTGCTCCCCGTGTTGCCCTACATTCTTTATCCCTGTCGTCGTCTCCCGATGGGTGAGGGATTTTAGAGATAGCGTCCATCAAGATACTAACTTCTGCAAAGCAGTATTGAAGATTCAGTGGTTCAATTTAGCTCGGAGCGAGCGTCTATGTTGATCGCCATCACACGCGGAATCAGTGCGCGCATTACCGAGTGCGAACTCACACATCTGGCGCGTGAACCCATCGATATGCAACGCGCTCGTGCGCAACATGAGAACTATGAAGCCCTATTGGCAGAACTGGGCTGCACCCTCATCAAACTGCCGGCAGAACTTGAACTGCCGGATTCCGTGTTCGTCGAGGATACTGCTGTGGTGCTGGATGAGCTGGCGGTGATCACGCGCCCGGGTGCGGAATCCCGGCGCCCTGAAACCGCCGCAGTCGCCGAAATCCTTAAAAAATACCGCAAGCTGTTTTATATCGAAGCACCTGGCACATTGGATGGTGGTGATGTATTACAGGTCGGTAAATCTTTATATGTGGGCCTGTCGCAACGCAGCAATCAGCAGGGCATAGATCGGTTACGCAATATCCTTTCAGCTTTCGGATACACCGTAACAGCGGTTAACTTGCACGATTGCCTGCATCTGAAAAGTGCCGTAACCCATGTCGCCGAACACACGCTGCTCATCAACCGCAAATGGGTGGATGATAAAGCATTCGGCAATATGCGATTCATTGACGTAGCGCCAACGGAACCGTTTGCCGCCAACGCAGTACGGGTCGGGAAAACCCTGATCTATCCAGAGGCGTTTCCGATGACACAGCAAAGGCTGGTGTCACAAGGCATCGATTTACGAACCGTGGATGCTTCAGAACTGGCCAAGGCTGAAGGCGGCGTAACCTGTTGCAGCCTGATTTTCGAGGTATAACATATGGGTGCGAACAAAAGCATCCGGCCAAAAGCGGATCTTCGACCGCCATAGATACTAACCATGAAAGTTACAGTTTTCTCGGGTCAAAAGTCGCGGGGTTCGCTGTAATGAAGATGCTGGTCGCAATCGCGTTATTAATCCCGATACTGGCATCAGCTGACGAACCGCCGTGCCACAACACAAACGAGCAGCGGATAGTTGTAGGCAGCGAACCGACAGCCAGCACGTTATATTCACGGATTCGTAACATTGACCTGGGCGCTTGGAAAAATGGATTCTGGGACGAGACATTCACTTATGTGGGCGATGCACATACGCACGCTGGCAAAACCTACAAAGTAGGGTTCTTGAGAACCGTTTGGGGTGAGTCGTGTCGAGCAACACTTCGATTGTTCATCTTCGATGATAGCAATAATTACTTAGGGCAGTATTACGGCATTATGTCGGCACCAACCAAGATAGTTGGGGCGACTCTCTATTTCCCATTTAAACCGGAAGAAGGCAATACGCTTGATTTGGAGAAAGGCCCTCCGAAACGGGCGTGGCTAGATGGTGATAATCCGGAATGGAGGCCAGCGGGTAATAAAGCTCAGTAGCGGGTGCGAACTGCATCTGCTATTTCATATAAGAAATGCAGAAACTAAGCTATGAGTCGAACGGCTGCGTAGGGTCGGGAACAAACGACGGAAAGGTAAGATCACATTAGCAATCGAAACAATGGGCATCAATGAATAGTATTTTTCCACATACGCTCTCGGATTTTTTTGATCCCATACATTTCCTGGGTGCCTTGACGTATGGGTTGATATTATTGGTGCTGGCATTCATCGGTGCCCGGGTGGTACGAGTCGTCGCCGACCGCAGCCGGGCGCATCTGTCTGACCTAACCGCGCTGAAATTTGTCACTCAATTTCTCAGAGTCCTGGTTTTCCAGGTGGCGTTCATCATCTATATCACCTGATCCCGATGCGAGGGTAAAAATGAAAATCGATTCGAATGATTTTCGCGTACATGAGGGTGACAAGGTCAATCTCCGCAAGTGGCACACGCTCGTTGCACCTGTATATAAGTCCAAGGATCAGTATCAGAAATTACTGGCAGAGCATGTCGCACAGCTGAGTACACAACAGCAGCTATTGTACGCATCCAACCGTCATGCCATCCTGATCATATTCCAGGCCATGGATGCCGCCGGCAAGGACGGCGCCATCAAGCACGTGATGTCCGGGGTCAATCCGCAGGGTTGCCAGGTGTACAGCTTCAAGCATCCCAGTCCCGCCGAACTGCAGCACGATTTTCTGTGGCGTTCCACCCGCAATCTCCCGGAGCGCGGCCACATCGGAATCTTCAACCGGTCCTACTATGAGGAAGTGCTGATCGTGCGGGTGCATCCCGAATTACTCCAGAGCGAAGGACTCCCGGACGCGCCGCATGATGAAATGATGATCTGGCGCAACCGCTACCGTTCGATAAATAATCTGGAACGCCACCTGCACAGCAATGGCATCCGCATCATCAAGTTCTATCTGCATCTTTCCAAGGAAGAGCAGCGCAAGCGTTTCCTGGCCCGTATCGATGAACCGGAAAAAAACTGGAAATTCAGTTTGGCAGATGTGCAGGAGCGGAAATTCTGGAAACAGTACATGCAGGCCTATGAGGAATGCCTGAGTGCGACCAGCACCAAGGACGCCCCTTGGTATGTAGTGCCGGCCGACGACAAGGAGAACGCACGGCTAATCGTATCCCGGATCATCCTGGATACGTTCGATAGTCTGAAGATGAGTTACCCGAAAACCAGCGCCGAACGCCGGCGTGAACTGAAGTTGATTCGCAAGCAGTTAACAAAAAAAGACGGGTAATCTGCCGGCAAACCCGGTTTTCTGACACAGATCAACGCAGTGTTATCCGGTCAAGTGTATTCTGCGTCTAACTGATGCATATCAATGGTCAGTCTCATGAAACGACGCTCAGCGCAAAATACACAACCGCGCAAATGGTCTGGGATGGTCACGCGCAACAGCCATGCGCTGGTCCTGGAGGAAGGCGTGTTCTCCTGGAAGGACCCGGCGAAGATCGCAGGTTCCCTGCGACGTTCGGCGGAGAACAGCCAGGCGCGCAAGTCATCGCCCTTCCGTTCGGCCATGTCCATGCTGAGTTTTTACATCAACCGTGCGGGTAAACAGCTGGACCGGAAACGGCGTGCAGTACTCGAGAAAGCTAAGGACGAGTTACGCCGGCTGTACGGCAAACCCGCGAATCCGTGAAGAGGCGGATGTCTGATCCATGAATATTCCTGCTGAGATGACGGCCATGCTACAGGAGCGGCGCGGAGAGCCGTTGGTAGAACGCCGGCTAGCCGTGCCGAAACCGGGAAGCGGGGAAGTGCTGCTGAAAGTACTGGCCTGCGGCGTGTGCCGCACGGATTTGCATATCGTCGATGGTGAGCTCGCACAGGGCAAACTGCCGTTGATCCTTGGCCATGAGATCGTCGGCCGCGTGGCGGCAGTGGGCGCCGGTGTGAGCGGCTTCAAACCGGGCGAGCGCCTGGGCGTACCCTGGCTGGCCGGCAGTTGCGGCCAGTGTGGCTATTGCCGCAGTGGTCGCGAGAACCTGTGCGATCAGGCGAAGTTTACCGGTTACGACCGCGATGGTGGTTATGCCGAATATGTGGTTGCCGATAATCGCTACTGTCTGCGTCTGCCGCAGAATTACGCCGATGACCATGCCGCGCCGTTGCTGTGTGCCGGGCTCATCGGTTACCGGGCCCTGCGGCTGGCGGGTGAGGCCGCATCCATCGGTCTCTACGGTTTCGGCGCGGCAGCCCATGTGCTGGCGCAGATCTGCGTAGCGCAGGGCCGGCGCGTGTATGCCTTCACTCGCCCCGGAGATACCGCCGCCCAGGATTTCGCAAGGGAATTGGGAGTGCACTGGGCCGGAGACTCCGATGAAAAGCCTCCAGAACTTCTGGATGCAGCACTCATCTTTGCGCCGGTGGGAGCACTGGTACCCACGGCACTGCGAGCGGTGGCCAAGGGCGGCTCGGTGGTGTGCGCCGGCATACACATGAGCGACATTCCGGCATTTCCCTACGCGATCCTCTGGGGTGAACGGGTGTTGCGCTCGGTGGCCAACCTGACGCGCGCCGATGGCGCCGAGTTCATGTCAGCACTGGCACGCTGGCCGGTGCATACTTCGGTCACAACCTATCCACTGACCGAGGCTAACAAGGCTTTGGCCGCAGTGCGAGCCGGTCGGCTGAACGGTGCGGCGGTGCTGATTCCTCCTGCTGTTTGAAATCTTTTCTGGCGAAACGCGAAATAAAACCCGCATGGCGCGTGTCTAGATGCTATGCGTAATCCTTCAACCGGGAACACCAGAGTGAAAATCATGCGTGGAATCGGGCTGGGCCTAATGTTGGTGGTGCTCGCGGCCGTCATGGTCACCGGACTGCGTTGGGTCACCGGACTCGGTACGCTGCCACTGGCGGTAGCAGAGAATATGCCGTCGCTGGCCGGCAAGCAGCCGGCGCCGCCGTTTCCGCCGGGACTCGACTGGATCAACACTGGCGGCGGGCCGGTAACCATCAAAGAACTACGCGGCAAAGTAGTGCTGCTGGATTTCTGGACCTACGGCTGCATCAACTGTTTCCACATCATCCCCGATCTGGAGCGACTGCAAAAGAATTACGGCAATAAGCTGGTAATCATCGGTGTGCACTCCGCCAAGTTCGCCACCGAGCGCAAAACTGCGCATATCGAAGCGGTGGTGCTGCGCTACGGCATCGATCATCCGGTGGTGAATGACAAGGACATGCAGATCTGGAATGCGTACGGCGCCGAAGGCTGGCCCACGCTCACGGTCATCGATCCCGCCGGCAATGTCGTCGGCCAGGTGTCCGGCGAAGGACAATATGATCTACTGAACAAAGTCATCGGCTCGCTGATCAAGGAATTTAGCGCCAAGGGTCTGATCGATCCCAAACCCCTGTGGTTCAGCGGTATCCATGTGGAGATGCCCAAGACCGCGTTACTGTATCCCGGAAAAGTGCTGGCGGACGCGGACCATGACCGGCTGTTCATCGCCGATTCCAACCACAACCGTATCGTGGTGACCACGCTCAACGGTAAAGTGCTGGCAGTGATCGGTGACGGCAAACCCGGACTGCGGAATGGTGACTATACGCATGCGCAGTTCCATTACCCCCAGGGCATAACATTGGCGGGCCCTGATACCCTGTACGTAGCGGACACCGACAATAATGCCATCCGCAAAATCGATATTGCCAACCACACGGTCAGCACCGTGGCCGGTGACGGCACACGCATCTACATGACCGATACCTCAATGCCGGCACGCACCGCGGAACTGAATACGCCCTGGGCGGTGTTGTTCCATGATGGGCTGCTGTACATCGCCATGGCCGGCCAGCATCAGTTGTGGCGCTACGACCCGGTGTCGAACACCGTCAGTCTGTTTGCGGGCAGCGGTCAGGAAGGCATCGATAACGGTCCTCTGATGCAAGCCAGCTTCGCGCAATCCAGTGGACTCACCACCGATGGCAAGTATCTGTACGTGGCCGATCCGGAAGCCAGCGCCGTACGCCAAGTCGGTTTCGGTCCGGATGCCCAGGTACGCACACTGGTGGGCACCGGATTGTTCGACTTCGGCGACCTGGACGGTGTCGGCGATGCGGTGCGCCTGCAACACGATCTCGGCATCACCTGGCATACCAGTCAGCTGTATATAGCCGACACCTACAACAGCAAGATCAAAGTCCTGGACCCCAAGACCCGGCGCGTGACTACGTTTGCCGGCACCAACAATGAGTTCGACGAGCCCGGCGGACTGAGCGCAACTGGTGACTATCTATATGTAGCCGATACCGACCATAACCGCATCGCCGTGGTGCAGTTCAAGACTGGCAGAATCAGCAGCCTGAAGCTCGAAGATCCGCAGCATCTGCTGGCCAAGCCCTGAGAGTGCAGGCTGCCGTGCAGGCCCCGCGGCTTTTGACTACACTGGAGTCATGTCCAGTCCGCGCCCGCTTAAAAACCAACCCGACCGCAAGCTGCCGCTGCTGGAGGTGCTCGCCTGGCTGGAAGCCGACGGCATGCTCAGCGCTGAGCGCGTGGCGCTGTTGCGCGGGCTCGCGCAACGCGGTTCATACGACGATCAGCATCCCCTGTCGGTGATCGGCAAACGCGGCTGGCCGGATGCGCGCCAACCGAGTACGCCGCTCACGGTCGAGAGCCTGACCGTGTGGCTGGCCGAGAAGGTCAAACTCCCATATTTCCGCATCGATCCCCTGAAACTCGACATGCGCCGCATCACCGGGGTTATTTCCCAGGGTTATGCCTCGCGCTTCAAGGTGCTGCCGGTGGAGGTCACTGGGGATGAAATCGTGGTGGCCACCGCCGAGCCCTATGAGCGTGAGTGGGAGCGCGAGATCAACCAGATCCAGCAGAAGAAGATCCGGCGCGTGCTGTCCAACCCGGATGATATTTCGCGCTATCTGGTGGAGTTCTATTCCATCTCACGTTCAGTGCTCGGCGCCGAGAGCCAGAATGTAGGCAGCGCCGCCACCGGCATCCAGAATTTCGAACAACTCATAGAACTAAGCCGCGCCGGCAAACTCGACGTCAACGACCAGCACGTGGTCAGCATCGTGGACTGGCTGCTGCAATACGCCTTCGACCAGCGCGCCAGCGATATCCATATCGAGCCGCGCCGGGAAGCCGGGCTGATCCGCTTCCGTATCGACGGCGTGCTGCACCAGGTCTATCAGTTTCCGGTGGCGGTGCTGACACCGGTCACCAGCCGTATCAAGATTCTGGCGCGCATGGACATCTCCGAGAAACGCCGTCCGCAGGACGGACGCATCAAGACGCGCAATACCAGTGGCGAAGAAGTGGAACTGCGCATCTCCAGCATGCCGACCGCGTTCGGCGAGAAACTGGTGATGCGTATCTTCGATCCGTCGGTATTGCTGCGCAGTTACCGCGAGCTCGGCATATCGGAGCAGGACGAGAAATTCTGGCAGGGAATGATTGACAATCCCCACGGCATCATTCTGGTGACCGGGCCTACCGGCTCCGGCAAGACCACCACCCTGTATACCACCCTCAAGCAGCTCGCCAAGCCGGATGTGAACGTGTGCACGGTGGAAGATCCCATCGAAATGGTGGATCCGGCGCTCAACCAGATGCAGGTCCAGCCCAACATCGATCTGACATTCGCCAGCGGTGTGCGCACGTTGCTGCGTCAGGATCCGGACATCATCATGATCGGTGAGATCCGCGACGCCGAGACCGCCGAAATGGCGGTGCAAGCCTCGCTCACCGGCCATCTGGTGTTATCCACCCTGCATACCAACGATGCGCCGACTTCCATCAGCCGCCTGCTGGATCTGGGGGTGCCGCCATTCCTGCTGCAGTCCACCATGTTGGCGGTCATCGCCCAGCGGCTGGTACGCACCCTGTGTCAGCATTGCAAGAAAGAGACGCAGCTCAGCGACGAGGAATGGGACAGCCTGGTGGCGCCCTGGAAAGCGCACAACCCCAAGCGCATATACAACGCCATCGGCTGCCTGGAGTGCCGCAACACAGGCTACAAGGGGCGCGTCGGGCTGTACGAAATGCTGGGGTTTACGCCCGCCATCAAGCGACTCATCACCGCCGATTTCGACATGGATGCGCTGCGTCAGGAAGCCATACGAACCGGCATGAAACCGTTGCGTTTGCGCGGCGCGCAGAAGGTGGCCGAAGGCGTGACCACGGTGGAAGAAGTGCTGCGCGTGGTGCCGCCGCCTACCACTCATTATTAATCGTCTGATGCGTGGCGCATGAAATCCGCCGACCTCCAGGCGCAGCTGGCGCGCGGCTGCGCACAACTGCATGTGGAGCTGCCGTCCGCAGCGGGACAGTCGCTGCTGGAATTCATCGCACTGCTGGCCAAATGGAACGCAACCTATAATCTCACCGCCATACGCGCCCCCACGGACATGCTGAGCAAGCATCTGCTGGACAGCCTGAGTGTGCTGCCGTTTCTGCAAGGCCAACGCATCGTGGATGTGGGCTGCGGCGCGGGCCTGCCCGGCATCCCGCTGGCACTGGCCTGTCCGGAGCGGCGGTTTGTGCTGCTGGACAGCCAAGCCAAGAAAACCCGCTTCGTGACTCATGCCGTCGCTACGCTGGGCCTGCGGAATGTGGAAGTGGTGCAGTCGCGGGCCGAGGACTATCGTCCCGCGGAGCTGTTTGCTACCGTGATCAGCCGCGCATTCGCATCCCTGCTTGATTTCATGCGGCTGGCCGGTCATCTTGGCGCGCCGCAGGCGGTTTTTCTGGCCATGAAAGGCCAGCCTCCGGCAGGTGAATTGCAGGCCTTGCCGGCTGCATACCATGCCAGAGTGCATCCACTCAGGGTGCCGGGACTGAAGGCGCAACGCTGTGTGGTGGAAATTACTAAATTGTATGAGCGGCGATGACCGCCATGGGCTCATCACAATCTGATGAGCGACCTGCCAGGGATGGCAGTCCTGGACTTTCAAGCCGCGCAGGAAGTGCGGCTTGAAAGGCGGAAATGCAGCAATGCAGGAGCATTAATCTGCCCTCGCCGCGACTATTATTTGGTAGCTTATTCTTATCGCGCTGTATAACAGCGCTCCTACAGGGATTACATGAGCCGCATCATTGCCATTACCAACCAGAAAGGCGGTGTCGGCAAGACCACCACCGCTGTAAACCTAGCGGCTTCACTGGCCGCCACCAAGCGCCGTGTGTTACTGGTGGACGTGGATCCCCAGGGCAATGCCACCATGGGCTGCGGCATCGACAAGCACACGCTCACCCATGGAGCCTATGAAGTGATCATGGGCGAGACCCCTATCCGCAGTGCGCTTATCAGCCTGGATGCGGCCGGCTTCAAGCTGCTGCCTGCCAACAGCGACCTGACAGCCGCAGAAGTGGGATTGATCAACATGGAACGCCGCGAAAGCCGTTTGCGGGAAGCGCTCGTAGAGGTCCGCGCCGGTTTCGATTACATCCTGATCGATTGCCCGCCGTCGCTCAATCTGCTCACTGTCAATGCGCTGGTGGCCGCCGATGGCGTGCTGATTCCCATGCAGTGCGAGTATTACGCCCTGGAAGGCCTGTCGGCCCTGATGGCCACCATCGAGCGGCTGAAGCACGTGAACCCACATTTGCAGATCGAGGGTTTGCTGCGCACCATGTTCGATCCACGCAATAACCTGGCCAACGAAGTGTCCTCGCAGCTCATCCTGCATTTCGGTAAACAGGTCTACAACACCATCATCCCGCGCAACGTGCGTCTGGCGGAAGCGCCTAGTTTCGGCCTGCCGGCCTTGAAGCACGACGGCACTTCGCGTGGCGCACTCGCCTATCTGGCGCTGGCCGGCGAGATGCTGCGCAGGGAAAAACAGCAGAGCGCGGTTTCCGGTGTTGCTGCTACAATCTCCGGCTCTTCGAGGGAGGCGTGACAGTGGCGGCGAAACGCAAGGGCCTGGGCCGTGGATTGGATGCATTGCTGGGCGGTGCCCTGCCTGCACTGGACCCTACAGTCGGCTCCGAAGAGATGCGTGATATTCCGGTAGATTTGATCCAGCCGGGCAAGTTTCAGCCACGCATGCACATGCATCCGGATGGCCTGCAGGATCTGGCAGACTCCATCAAAGCCCAAGGGCTGGTGCAACCGATCGTGGTACGGCCTGCCAATGCACACACGGATGGTATTGCGGTTCCTGGTCCGCGCCGCTATGAAATTATCGCCGGCGAACGTCGCTGGCGGGCTGCGCAGATGGCCGGCCTGCACCAGATTCCCGCAGTGGTGCGCGATGTTCCGGACCGCACCGCCATCGCCATGGCGCTCATCGAGAACATCCAGCGCGAAAACCTCAATCCTCTGGAAGAAGCCCAGGCCCTGCAACGGCTCATCAGCGAATTCGACATGACCCATCAGCAAGCCTCGGAAGCCGTGGGCCGTTCACGTGCCGCGGTCAGCAATCTACTGCGCCTGCTGGAGCTCACCGATGCGGTCAAGGCCCACGTGGAGCGTGGTGATCTGGAGATGGGACATGCACGCGCGCTGCTGGCGCTTAAAGGCGTCGCCCAGACCGATGCCGCCCGGCGCGTGGTGGTCAGGCACCTGTCGGTGCGTGAAACCGAAAGCCTGGTGCGTCGCCTGCTCAAGGATAACGTTGGCCCCACCCGGGGGGCGAGGCGGGTGGATCCCAATATCCGCCAGTTGGAGACCGAACTCACCCAGAAGCTAGGCGCCAAGGTCAATGTGGAAACAGCAAGCGGTGGAAAGGGCCGGCTCATCATCCATTATTCCAGCCTCGATGAACTAGACGGCATCCTGAAACGCATGCGCTGATGCAAACCGTTCTCGTATAAGCGTATTTATGGCTGTCATTACCTTTTGTCATTGAAGACACCCGCTTAGCCCGTTAAAATAAACGGCTCTCCAGAGGCTTGGGGCTTTTGGAGTCGCCACCCGCTGCCCATCCGGTAACGACGTGGCTTTTTTGTATTCAGGGACGCAGCTCATGGCTGGCTCATTCTCCAAGGCCCGGCAGGGCGCCTTCATCATCGTCGGTTTGCAGCTGGCGGTGACGGTGCTGGCGGCGTTGATAGCCGCCCTTCTAGGGGGGCGGTACATAGCGTGGTCTGCGCTACTGGGCGGCCTAATTAACTTGATAGCGAGCCTGTCTATGGCATTGAAGCTGTTCGCTGGCGGGCCGGCTGTAGAGCCGCAGCAGTGGCTTGGGCGTTTCCTGGTGGGTGAAGCTTTGAAATTCGTGATCACGGTGGCGCTGTTTGTGTTCGCCATCGTGGTGTTGAAAGCGGCGTTTCTGCCGCTGATTCTGGCGTATATCGCCACCTACGTAGCTTATTGGATCGGCATGGTAAGGATCAGTTTCGGACAGACGGCATGAATCGAACCTCAGCAATAACTCCAAATGAGTATATCTATCACCATCTGACCTATTGGACGGTGGGCCATGGTTTTTGGTCGTTGGATCTGGATACTCTGTTGGTATCGGTCTCGCTGGGCTTCGTGTTCTTTTTTTCATTCTGGATTGCCGCGCGCAAAGCTACTTCCGGCATACCTGGCAAGTGGCAGAACTTTGTTGAGTTCATGGTGAGTTTCGTGGACACGCAGGTAAAAGAAACCTTCCACGGCCGCAACAAACTCATCGGCCCCATGGCCCTCACAATTTTCGTATGGGTCTGGCTCATGAATTTCATGGACATGCTGCCGGTGGACCTGTTGCCGCGTATTGCAGCTTGGCTGGGGATGCCATTTGGTGCAAATCCCGAACATGTGTATTTAAAAGTCGTTCCTACCAATGACCTGAATATGACTTTCGCCATGTCCCTTACGGTTTTTGCTTTGATGATCTTCTTCAATCTCAAGGTGAAAGGTGCCGGCGGATACGCCAAAGAAATTCTTTTTCATCCCTTCAATCACTGGACGTTGATGCCGGCGAATATGTTGTTGCGGATAGTGGAAGATATCGCTAAGCCCGTTTCGCTCTCGTTGCGATTGTTCGGCAATATGTTTGCGGGTGAGTTGCTTTTCATTTTGATTGCGCTTCTGCCGGCTTTGATCCAGTGGCCATTGTCGTTCATCTGGACCGCGTTCCATCTGCTCATCATCACCATCCAAGCATTCCTTTTCATGATGTTGACTATCGTGTATCTGAGCATGGCGCATGAATCGCACGTTTCGCATTGATTATTTTATTCTGAAATATCTCACAGGAGAGCCTCGATGGATATCGTAAGTTTGATTGCAAATGTTCAAGGTATGACCGTGTTAGCCGTGTGCATCGTGTTTGGCCTCGCTGCCCTTGGTACTGCCATCGGATTCGGAATATTGGGCGGCAAATTTCTGGAAGGCTGCGCACGTCAACCTGAATTGTCCGGCATGCTGGCTGGACGCATGTTCCTGATGGCCGGTTTGCTGGATGCGGTGGCCATGATCGGCATCGCATTTGCCCTGTACTTTGTATTCCTGAACCCATTCGTAAGTGCAGTGACAGCTGCAGCTAAAGCAGCGGTTGGTCATTGATGTCGATTGTCTCCCGTATGCATCGAGGTTGAACGACAGTGAATATTAATGCATCGTTATTCGCAGAAGCTTTTGCGTTCGGATTGTTCATCTGGCTGACCATGAAGTTCATCTGGCCGCACATCACTAAGGCCATGGACGAGCGCGCCAGCAAGATCGCCGAGGGCCTGGCGGCCGGCGAGCGCGGCAAGCAAGAACTCGAGCATGCGCAGGTTAAGGCTACGGAGATCCTGCACGCAGCGCGCGACAAGGGTGTGGAAGTGGTGGACGTGGCCAACCAGCAGGCCGCAGGCATCCTGGAAGCGGCACGCAAGGAAGCCCAGATGGAACGCCAACGGTCAGTCGAGGCTGCCAAGGCCGAGATCCAGCAGGAACTAAATCGTGCCAAAGTCGCACTGCGTACCGAAGTGGCGAGCGTCGCACTGGCAGCCGCCGAGCGGATTATCGAACGTGAGATCGATCCCAAGGCGCACAAAACGCTGCTGGACGATCTGGCGCAGCAGATTCACTGACAGCAACTATCCCATGGCAGAAACCCTCACCCTCGCACGCCCCTATGCCAAGGCCGTGTTCGAACTTGCCAGCGAACGCCACGAGACAGAACAGTGGGTCTTGTTGCTGAAACAACTCGCCGGGTTTACGCGCAACCACGAGGTGCAGGTGATACTGGGCGATCCGCAAGTGCCGGCAGCGGTGCGCGCCGAGGTGCTGCTGGAACTGTGTAGCAAGGCCGGCCACAAGCTCGATGTACACGCCCGCAACTTTGTGAAACTGCTGGCCGATTATCGGCGTCTGCCGCTATTGCCGGTGATCACCGCAGAATACGCCGCCTTGCGTGAACAGGCGGAGAACGTGGTGGAAGTGGAATTGCGCGCCGCCACCCGTGTGGATGCCGGCGAGCAAGCGCGCATCAGCGCGGCGCTCAAGCACAAACTCAATCGCGATATAAAACTCACCTGTATCACCGATCCCACGCTCATCGGCGGTGCCGTCATCCGCGCCGGCGATCTGGTGATTGACGGTTCGGTACGTGAAAAATTGTCCCGCCTGGCGGCGGCTATCATCCAATAATCAGATACGAGAACTTCAAGGATTACGCTCATGCAACTCAATCCTTCTGAAATCAGCCAGCTCATCAAGGAACGCATCCAGCACTTCGATGCCGATGCAGAGACCCGCAACGTCGGCACCGTGGTGAGCGTCACCGACGGCATCGTGCGCATCCACGGCCTGCAGGCCGCCCAGTACGGCGAGATGTTGGAGTTTCCCCAGAACACCTTCGGCCTGGCCCTGAACCTGGAGCGCGACTCGGTAGGCGCGGTGATCCTGGGCGATTACGAACATATCTCGGAAGGCGCGACGGTCAAGACCACCGGCCGCATCCTGGAAGTGCCGGTGGGCCCGGAACTTCTGGGCCGGGTGGTGAATTCGCTCGGCCTACCGATTGACGGCAAGGGGCCCGTCAAGACCAAATTCACCTCGCCCATTGAGAAAGTGGCGCCCGGCGTGATTCAGCGCCAGTCCGTGTCGCAGCCGGTGCAGACCGGACTCAAGGCCATCGATTCCATGGTGCCCATCGGCCGCGGCCAGCGCGAACTGATCATAGGCGACCGCCAGACCGGCAAGACCGCGGTGGCGGTGGACACCATCATCAACCAGAAAGGCAAGCACCTGTTCTGCGTGTATGTGGCCATCGGTCAGAAGAATTCTTCCATCGCCAGCGTGGTGCGCAGGCTGGAAGAGCACGGCGCCATGCAATACACCATCGTGGTGGCGGTGTCGGCGTCCGAATCCGCCGCGTTGCAGTACATCGCGCCGTACGCAGGCTGCGCCATGGGCGAATACTTCCGTGACCGCGGCCAGGACGCGCTCATCATCTATGACGACCTGACCAAACAGGCCTGGGCTTACCGCCAGGTCTCGTTGCTACTGCGCCGCCCGCCGGGCCGTGAAGCCTATCCGGGCGACGTGTTCTATCTGCACTCGCGTCTGCTGGAACGCGCGGCGCGGGTGAACGCCGAGTACGTGGAGAAATTTACCCAGGGGCAGGTCAAGGGCAAGACCGGTTCGCTGACGGCGCTGCCGATCATCGAGACCCAGGCCGGTGACGTCTCGGCCTTCATCCCCACCAATGTGATCTCCATCACCGACGGCCAGATCTTCCTGGAGACCGACCTGTTCAACGCCGGCATCCGCCCGGCCATCAACGCCGGCATCTCGGTGTCGCGCGTGGGCGGCGCCGCCCAGACCAAGATCATCAAGAAGCTGGGCGGTGGAGTGCGCCTGGCCTTGGCCCAGTACCGCGAGCTGGCGGCCTTCTCCCAGTTCGCTTCGGACCTGGACGAATCCACCCGCAAGCAGCTGGAGCGCGGCCAGCGCATCACCGAGCTCATGAAGCAGAAGCAGTACTCGCCACTGTCCATCGCCGACATGGCACTGTCGCTGTATGCCGCCAACGAAGGTTTTCTGGACGATATCGACGTCAAGAAGATCGTGGCCTTCGAGGCCGCCATGCACAGTTATTTCCACAGCCATTTCGCGGCGCTGCACGACAAGATCAATGCCAGCGGTGATTACAGCAGCGAGATCGAAGCAGGGCTGAAGAAGGCGGTGGAAGAATTCAAAAAGACCCAAGCATGGTGATGAAAATGGATCTTTTTTCCGATAACTTCGTTGCGCTGCTTTCCTCGGTGCTCATTTACGGGCGGGTAAACTCCGCGCCTCGGAAAGCAGTGCGTCGCATTCTCGGCAAGAATCTGGCATTTTCAGCGAATAAAAGTGGAAGCTGAACATGGCAGGCGCAAAAGAAATCCGGACGCAGATCAAGAGCATCCGCAGCACCCAGAAGATCACCAAGGCCATGGAGATGGTCGCGGCCAGCAAGATGCGCAAGGTGCAGACGCGCATGGCGGCCTCGCGCCCGTACGCGGAGAAGATGCTTAAGGTGATCGGACACCTGGCCAAGGCCAATCCCGAATATCGCCACCCGTTCATGCTCGAGCGTCCGGTGCAACGCGTGGGGTTCATCATCATCGCCACCGACCGCGGCCTGTGCGGCGGCCTGAACGTGAACCTGTTCAAAACCGCGATCCTGGCGCTGCGTGACTGGCGCGGCCAGAAGGTGCAGGCGGATTTCTGCATCTTCGGCGCCAAGGCCATGGCGTTCTTCCGGCGCATGGGCGGCAAGGTGCTGGCCCAGGCGACGCACCTGGGGGATACGCCGCATGTGCATGATCTGATCGGCACCGTGAAAGTCATGCTGGATGCCTATCGTGCCGGTGAAGTGGACCGCGTGTTCCTGGTGAACAATGTATTCGTGAACACCATGAGCCAGAAACCCACGGTCAACCAGTTGTTGCCGGTACGGGGTATCGAGGATGCGGATCTGCAGGCCCACTGGGATTACATCTATGAACCGGAAGCACGCGAATTGCTTGACAGCGTGCTCACGCGCTACGTGGAGTCGCAGGTCTACCAGGGCGTGGTTGAAAATATCGCTTGCGAGCAGTCGGCACGCATGGTGGCCATGAAGTCTGCTTCGGATAACGCCGGCGACCTGATCAACTCCCTGCAGCTGGCTTACAACAAGGCGCGGCAGGCGGCCATCACCAAGGAGCTGGCGGAGATCGTGGGCGGCGCGGCCGCGGTATGAAGAGTTTGTGGAATCGCGGCCAGGACGACCGCTCCCACATTCGATTGCAATGTGATGTGTCGGAGCGACGGTGACCGCCAGGAAGGCGGAAATGCGGATTTTGCAGGAGCAAAAATCTGCCTCGGTCGCGAACTATAACGAATCGATGTCTTTGGTGAGGATTTAAACATGAGTTCTGGAAAAATCGTACAGGTCATCGGCGCGGTGGTGGATGTGGAATTCCCGCGCGAGGCGATCCCCGAGGTGTATGACGCGCTCAAGCTGGAAGACGGTGGCCTGACGCTGGAGGTGCAACAGCAGCTCGGCGACGGTGTGGTGCGCACCATCGCCATGGGTCCCTCGGAAGGCCTGAAGCGTGGCCTCAAAGTGCAGAACACCGGCGCCTCCATCTCGGTGCCGGTGGGCCAGGGCACCCTGGGGCGCATCATGAACGTGCTAGGCGAGCCGGTGGACGAAGCCGGTCCGGTGAAAGCCAAGGAGCATTGGCCCATCCACCGCAAGGCGCCGAGTTACGAGGAGCAATCCGGCTCCACCGATCTATTGGAGACTGGCATCAAGGTCATCGACCTGTTGTGCCCGTTCGCCAAGGGCGGCAAGGTCGGTCTGTTCGGCGGTGCCGGCGTCGGCAAGACCGTCAACATGCTGGAGCTCATCAACAATATCGCCAAGGAGCATTCCGGCCTGTCGGTATTCGCCGGCGTGGGCGAGCGCACCCGCGAAGGCAACGACTTCTATCATGAGATGGCGGAATCCGGCGTCATCAATCTCAAGAATCTGAACGACTCGAAGGTCGCGATGGTGTACGGCCAGATGAACGAACCGCCGGGCAACCGCTTGCGCGTGGCGCTGACCGGCCTCACCATGGCCGAGTATTTCCGCGACGAAGGTCGCGACATCCTGTTCTTCGTGGACAACATCTACCGCTACACCCTGGCAGGCACCGAGGTTTCGGCGCTGCTGGGACGCATGCCCTCGGCTGTGGGTTATCAGCCGACGCTGGCCGAGGAGATGGGCGTGCTGCAGGAACGCATCACATCCACCAAGAAAGGCTCCATCACCTCGGTGCAAGCCGTGTACGTGCCGGCGGACGACCTCACAGATCCCTCACCCGCCACCACCTTCGCGCATCTGGATGCCACGGTGGTGCTGTCGCGCGACATTGCTTCGCTGGGCATCTATCCGGCGGTGGATCCGCTGGATTCCACCTCACGCCAGCTGGACCCGAACGTCATCGGCCAGGAACATTACGACACGGCCCGCGGCGTGCAGGCGGTGCTGCAGCGCTACAAGGAACTCAAGGACATCATCGCGATCCTGGGCATGGATGAACTCTCCGAGGAAGACAAGCTGGTGGTGCAGCGCGCGCGCAAGATCCAGCGCTTCCTGTCGCAGCCGTTCTCGGTGGCCGAGGTGTTCACCGGCTCGCCCGGCAAGTATGTGCCGCTCAAGGAGACCATCCGCGGGTTCAAAGGCATCGTCAACGGCGACTACGACCAGTTGCCGGAACAGGCTTTCTATATGGTGGGCGCCATCGAGGAAGCAGTGGCGAAAGCCAAGACTCTGTAACATAAATAATAGAGATGCAAGGATCATGAGCACCACCTTCCATGTCGACATCGTAAGCGCCGAGCGTGCGATCTTCTCGGGCAGCGCGCAGATGGTGTTCGCGCCGGCGGAGATGGGCGAGCTCGGCATCACGCCGCGGCATGCGCCGCTGTTGACACGGCTCAAGCCCGGTAGCGTGCGCGTCAAGACCGATACCGATGAACAGGTGTTCTACGTGTCCGGAGGGATCCTGGAGATCCAGCCGCATGTGGTGACAGTGCTCTCTGACACCGCCTTGCGTGCCCGTGACATCGACGAAGCGGCCGCGCTCGAAGCCAAGCGCCGCGCCGAGGAAGCGCTCGCCAGCCAGGCCGCCGAGGTGGATATCGTGCGCGCTCAGGCGGAGCTGGCGGAGGCCCTGGCACGTCTCCGCACCCTGGAACATATCCGCAAGAAACTGGGCGGACATTAAGCCGTTTAAGGTCGGTAGCACCGGTTTTTCGGCTATTATTTCCCAGCCTTAAGTTCTTAGAACGGGATTCAGCCCACCATGCCACTGAGCATCGTCATCCTGGCAGCCGGTCAGGGCAAGCGCATGCATTCCGACCTTCCCAAGGTATTGCAGCCTTTGGGCGGCATGACCTTGCTGGAACATGTGGTGCACACAGCGACGACACTCAAACCGGACGCCATACACGTGGTCTTTGGCCACGGCGGTGAACAAGTACCGGCTGCGCTCAAACATCTGCCTGTCCGCTGGGTACTGCAGGCCGAACAGCTGGGCACCGGTCATGCCGTCATCCAGGCGTTGCCTGCGATCCCCGACGAGCACCTTATATTGGTTCTATATGGCGATGTACCGCTAGTGCGCACACAGACATTGCGCAAACTCCTGGACTCAGCTGCGCGCGGTGAGCTGGCGGTACTTACCGCACACCTCGCAGAGGCCAGTGGTTATGGCCGCGTTTTGCGGGATGCCGAAGGCCAGGTGCATGATATTGTGGAACATAAGGATGCCACGCCCGCACAGCTCCGTATTGACGAAATCAACACCGGCCTCATGGCTTGCAGGACATCGATGTTGCGACGCTGGCTGGCAAAACTGCATAACCATAATGCCCAGAAGGAGTATTACCTGCCGGATGTCATCCGCATGGCGGTGGCAGAGGGTGTGTTGGTGGAAGGCATCGAGGCAGCCGCTGCCGGCGAAGTGGCCGGTGTCAATGACCGCCAGCAGCTGGCGGCAGCGGAGGCCACTTTGCGTGGGCGTATCGCCAGCGATCTTATGCAGCAGGGCGTGACCCTGCGGGATCCATCACGCATCGATGTGCGCGGCCAACTGGATTGCGGACGGGATGTGTGCATCGACGTCAATTGTGTATTCGAGGGCAAGGTGCGCCTGGGTGATCGGGTACAGGTCGGCCCTAACGCGCTCATCCGGGATTGCGATATCGGTGATGACACCCAGGTATTCGCCAACTGCGTGCTGGACGGCGCGCGCGTCGGTACACGGGTACGCATCGGGCCGTTCACGCGCATCCGGCCTGAAAGCCAGCTGGCGGATGAAACCCACGTGGGTAATTTCGTGGAAATGAAGAACAGCCGTCTCGGGCCTGGCAGCAAGGCCAATCATCTGAGTTATCTGGGTGACGCCGAAATTGGCAGCGAGGTGAATATCGGCGCCGGCACCATCACCTGCAATTACGATGGTGTCAACAAGCACCGTACCATCATCGGTGACGGCGCGTTCATCGGCTCCAACAGCTCGCTGGTGGCGCCAGTGACCATAGGCAAAGGCGCCACAATTGGCGCCGGATCGGTGATTACCAAAGAGGCACCGGCGGATGCGCTGAGTGTGACGCGCGCCGAGCAAACGACCGTAGCCGACTGGAAGCGACCTAAGAAATAATCATGACATTAACCCTTCTCCCCCTGTGAAGGGGAGAAGCAGGATGAGGGGAAACCCCTCACCCCTTTCAGGCTACGCAATCCCGCTCCGCCTGAAAGTCCAGGGCTGCCATCCTTGGCAGCCCGCTCATCGCTTCGCGATGAGCCCTCTCCCTCAAGGGGAGAGGGAATAAGGTATAGGAAACATTCATATGTGTGGAATCGTAGGAGCAGTGGCCGGGCGCGACGTGGTGCCGCTGCTGATCGAAGGTCTGCAGCGGCTGGAATACCGCGGCTACGATTCCGCCGGCATCGCGGTACTGGATGGCGTTATCAAGCGCGTGCGCAGCGTCGGTCGCGTGGCCGATATGCAGGTCAAGGCGAAGGCTGAGAAACTCAGCGGCCACACCGGTATTGGCCACACCCGTTGGGCCACCCACGGCGGGGTCACAGAGCCCAACGCCCATCCGCATGTCTCGCGGGAGGAGATCGCGGTGGTGCACAACGGCATCATCGAGAACCACGAGCAACAGCGCGCCAAGCTCCAGAAGCTAGGTTATGAATTCGAGTCACAGACCGACACGGAAGTCATCGCCCACCTGATTCATCATCATTTCCAGCAGCATGGCGATCTGTTCCGTGCCACCCGCGAAGCCGTGCGCCAGCTGGTGGGCGCTTATGCCATCGGTGTGCTGTGCCTCAAGGCACCGGGGGTGGTGACGGGCGCGCGCATGGGTTGTCCGCTGCTGGTGGGTCTCGGGGATAGTGAAAACTTCCTGGCTTCCGACGTCTCGGCGGTGCTCTCGGCCACCCGCAAGGTGATCTTCCTGGAAGACGGTGACGTGGTGGAGATCAGCCGCAAAGGTGTGCAGATCGTAGATCGCGATGACCGGCCGGCGCTGCGCAAGCCTTACCACAGCCAGGCATCACTCTCGGACATGGAACTGGGGCCGTATCAGCATTTCATGCAGAAGGAGATTCACGAGCAGCCCAAGGCGCTCACCGATACCATCGAGGCGGTGGTGGTGGAAGGTTTTGATCCTGATATCTTCGGCGGCGATGCAGCCGCGGAGTTCCGCGATACGGATTCGGTGCTGATTCTGGCGGCGGGTACCAGCTACTACGCGGGACTCACGGCTAAATACTGGGTCGAATCCCTGGCCCAGGTGCCGGTGAGTGTGGAGATCGCCAGCGAGTACCGTTACCGGGTTTCCGTACCCAACCCGCGGCAACTGGTGATTACCATCTCACAATCCGGTGAGACCCTGGATACGCTGGAAGCGCTGAAGCATGCCAAATCGCTGGGCCATGCGCACACACTTTCCATCTGCAATGTGCAGGAAAGCGCCATCCCGCGCGCTTCCCAGCTGGTGTTCTATACTCGCGCCGGCACTGAAATCGGCGTGGCATCCACCAAGGGTTTCACCACCCAGCTGATTGCGTTGTTCGTGTTGGCCGCGACCCTCGCCAAGCAACGCGGGTTGCTGGATGCCAAGCATGAGAAGGAATTCCAGGAATCACTGCGGCATGCTCCAGGCAGCGTGCAGCATGCGCTGAACCTGGAACCGCAGATCCTGGAGTGGGCCAAATTGTTTGCTGGTAAGCAGAATGCATTGTTCCTGGGGCGCGGTATCCATTACCCGATCGCGCTCGAAGGCGCGCTCAAACTCAAAGAGATTTCCTATATCCATGCGGAAGCCTATCCGGCTGGCGAACTCAAGCATGGTCCACTGGCGCTGGTGGACCGCAATATGCCGGTGGTGGTGATCGCCCCGAACGATGCGCTGCTGGAGAAAGTGAAATCCAATATGCAGGAAATCCGCGCCCGCGGCGGCGAGCTGTTCGTATTCGCGGACCTGGACAGCCACTTTTCGGAAAGCGTAGGCGTGCACGTGATCCGCACACCACGGCATGTGGGTATTCTGTCACCTATCGTGCACGCCATCCCGGTGCAACTGCTGGCCTACCATACCGCCCTGCAACGCGGTAACGACGTGGATAAACCCCGCAACCTCGCAAAATCAGTGACCGTGGAATAAGAAGCCCAACCACACGGCAAGAAGTTATTTTTTTATTTCGGTTCCACCGGCTCCGCGATAGAAGCATCCCGTTCCCAGCCCTCGTGCTGCAGCGTCATGGATTCGATGGCGACCACATTGGTTTCCGAACATAAATCTGGAAGCGCCACATACTCGGACGGCCAGCATCGGAACACTTTGAAGGCCATCACCAATTGGCCGGCCTCGTTGAGTAATTCGATGGCGATATCTTTGCGGAAGTCGGCAAGTCCCACTTCATTACCAAGGTTTGTTCCTAAGTGCCATACCAAGTTCGCCCAGTTCTCGAACTCAGGGTCATGGGTGCGGCCGCGTTCTAGCACGATGGGTTCAAACGACGTGATACCGGGCGAGCGCCGCTCCAGGCTTGGACTCCCGCTTTCCCGGTGCAGGATCACGTCGGTGGTGCGCTGCAAGCCGGTGATTTTGGAAATCCCAGCTATGTATCGGCCATGCCATTTGATCCGGAATTTGAAATTCTTGTAGGGATCGAAACGCTGCGGATTTACCGTGAATTGGGCCATGACTACCTCCTTGTAGTGACTACGTAATTCTGGTTAACGGCCGATAATGTTACAAGCTACCGGTAAAAAATCTGCGACGCGCCTTGAACAGCGCGTCACAGTAGTATTGTCGCAGTCAATCACCCAGTCAATGTAGACTCTGGTTCGCGGCTGACCTCACTCGTTCTGGCCGAACTTGGCGATATCATCAGGTACGGCTTCGGTCGTAACAACTTTCTCCTTGCCTTGAACCATGATGCGGATCTCCTCGACCACCGCCGGGTTCGCCAGGGTCGTCACATCGCCTACATCGCGCCGGTTGGAGATGGAGGCCAGCACCCGCCGCATGATTTTGCCGGAGCGCGTCTTGGGCATATCGGGCACGATATATACATGCTTCGGCCGTGCGAACCGGCCAATGATGTCCTCGTTGGCCTTGATGATGCGGTTGACGACATCGGACGTGCCTTCGGTACCCGGCTTGAGCGCGATATAGACCTCGGGCATGCGTCCTTTGAGCTCGTCCGCAATCGGCACCACTGCGGCTTCCGCCACCTCGGGCACCGTCAGGCAGGCGGATTCGATTTCCTTGGTGCCCAGGCGATGGCCTGCGACATTGATGACGTCATCGATACGGCCCAGGATGCGGTAATAGCCATCGGCAGCCTGCATCGCGCCATCACCTGCCATATATGGCCAATCCCGCCAGTCCTTGCTCTTGGGATCCTTGCAATAGCGTGTGTAATAGGTTTTCACGAAACGATCGTCCTCGCCCCAGATGGTCTGCATGATTCCAGGCCAGGGATTGCGGATGCAGATGTTGCCGGCGCGGCCGGAACCCGCGGAAATTTCAGCATTGTTCTCGTCGTAGATGACCGGGTGGATGCCGGGTACGCCGGGTCCGGCGCTGCCGGGCTTCATCGGGTCGATGGCGGGGATAGTGCTGCACAGGAATCCGCCGTTCTCGGTCTGCCACCAGGTATCCACGATCACGGCTTCGCGCTTGCCAACCTCGTTATAGTACCAGCGCCAGGTTTCCGGCTCGATGGGTTCGCCGACCGTGGTCATGTGTTTGAAGTGATAATTGTATTTACTGGGTTCCTCCGGCCCTTGTTTGCGCAAGGCGCGGATCGCCGTCGGTGAAGTGTGAAATATATTCACGCCCAAGCGCACGGCGATCCGCCACGGCCGCCCCGCGTCAGGATGCGTGGGTACGCCCTCGTATATAACGCTGGTGGCCGCGAGTGCCAGCGGACCATAGACGATGTATGAGTGGCCGGTGATCCAGCCGATATCCGCCATGCACCAGTAGGTATCGGTCGGATGGATGTCCTGAATATACTTGGAAGTACCGGTGACGTAGGCGAGATAGCCGCCGGTGCGGTGTTGGCAGCCTTTGGGCTTGCCGGTGCTGCCGCTGGTGTACATCAGGAACAAGGGCGCTTCGGCTTCCATGGGCACGGGCTCAACGAGTTTGCCGTTATATTGAGCAAGGATCTGATTGACGAAGAAATCGCGCCCCTTGACCATCGGTGTAGGCGCGCTGTACTTGCCCGGGTAACGCTGCCAGATGAGCACCTTATCCACCTGCTGACCCATATCTTTGGCAGTTTGCACCGCGATGTCGGCATTCACTTTGTGATCCAAGAGCTTGCCGGCGCGCCAGTAGGCATCCATGGAGATGAGTATGCGGCTACCCGAGTCCTGGATGCGTGTGCCGCAGGCCTGACCAGAGAAGCCGCCAAACACCTGCGAATGGATCACGCCCAGACGTGCACAGGCGAGCATGGTGATCGGGAGTTCGACCGTCATCGGCAGATGCAGGGTCACGCGGTCGCCGGCTTTTAGCCCGCAAAAGTCGCGCAATAGCGCTGCCATCTCATTCACCCGGATATAGAGTTCCTGGTAGGTGAGCGCCATCGGTGGTTCTTCCTCCGGTTCGCCGACAAATATGAGTGCTGCTTTATCGCGGTACTGGCCCAGATGGCGGTCCACGCAGTTGTAACTGGCATTGAGTTTGCCGCCCACGAACCATTTCCAGAACGGCGGTTTGCTGGCGTCGAGTACTGTTTTATACGGCTGGTACCAGGTCAGCATATCCGCGTATTCTTTGAAACAGTCGGGAAAATTCTTCAGGCTGAAGCGCTCCCGTATTTTGGAGTCTTTCACGTTGGCCTGTTCGATGAATTTCTTAGAGGGTTGGAAATATTCTTCTTCTTTCCAGTGCACGGCTATCTGTGCTTCGCTGACCTCAGTGCTTTCATTTGCTTTGGCTTTGTTTGCCATGGGAACTTCTCCTTGCGGATACCTCACAAGTACCGCTTGCTATGCCTTACTCTTCATTAATAGCTTTCAAGCTGCAATCGAACGGGCGGACATCATGAAAGATGTCCGCCCATCGATTCGCAGTTAGCAGATACCTTCAACCTTTGGGTGGACCCACCGGCAACACTGTCTTGCCGAAAGTGGTGTTGGTCACGATGGCGAAACTCGTGTACATGGCCAGCAGCCCGCAAACCAGGCCCAGCCAGCCACCGGCGAGCGACAGGCCACTGATCCCCAGCAGGGCACCGAAGCCCAGCAGGAAGAAGGTGATCCACAGGGTCAGGAACACCCACCATAAGGCCTTGCTCAGGCGGAAAGTCGCGACCCACATATAGAGCGTGAACACGCCCCAGCCGATCAGGGTGACGGCGATAGTGCTGCCCGCCTGCGACAGATCCAGCACGCCGTGACCGCCGAGCAGGATAAGCAGCGCGAACCACAACCAGAACGCCCCGTAACTCAGGAACGCGACTTGACCGAAGGTGTTGCCGGTGCGGAATTCAAGCAATCCCGCCAATATCTGGATCAGACCGCCGTAGGCGAGCGCCAGCGGGATGACCACCTGCTCTCCGCCTTTCGGCAATAGACCGGCATTGATTAGACTCAATATCACTGTGGTCAGACCGAAGCCAATCAGGCCGAGCGGGGCGGGATTGGCAAATGTAGATTTTTCTTCTGCCATGGTAGCTCCTCCAAATGTATGAGTGAAGCCGCATCGTTTATATGCCTGGTAATCACAGTCCGCAAGTGGTGGTGCAGCAGGCCACGAGTGAAGACTGCGGTCTATTTTTATTATTTATTGATAATAAATAAACAGTTACCAGGCTAATACTTTGCTTGGTCTCAAGATATTGTAAATCTTTACATTTCGCATATTTGCTTATACGCAACATACTCAATTCTTTTGTATCACTTTGTAATTGATCTAGGTCATTTACAGATCATTAGAGTGGAGTAGAAAGGCTGGATACCTGCTTGCAGGACCCGGCCGGCAGGTCCCTTAACCTGTTGCGAATGAGGTAACTATCATGAGCATGAACAGATTTAAAACGATTCTCATTTACTGCGCGGCCTTACTTTTCGGATTTACCACCAGCATCCTCGCTGATCCCGCAACACCTGCAGTGACAAGCAATGTCAGTTCCAATTCTGACATCAGTATCACGCTGCATGGATTTATCGATACCAGTTTCTTCTGGCAAGACCAGAACTTTGTTTTCGGCAATGGCCAGGATGCCGAATTCCCGGTGCCCAACACCGGCAACAATCAAAATCTCTCGGGTGCCAGTATCCAGAACACACGTCTGTGGATAGATATCAAAGGTCCGGCACTCTCCAGTGACTGGACTGTGGGCGGCCATATCGAAGGCGATTTATTTGGTGGGTTTAACGGTACGGGGGCCTACAGCTCATCACAGGAAATACCTCGGTTACGTCAGGCATTTATAACTTTGAGCGATAAGGACAGCGGCAGCAATATCATCATCGGCCAGCAATGGGATCTGCTGTTTCCATTAGAGAGCGTGCCCGAGTCACTCACACATATCGCCTTCCCGCTAGGGTTCGCCAGTGGCATGATCGGATGGCGCTTTCCGGGTGTCGTATGGGAACAGAATCTCAATCAACCGGCAGCCGATTCTCTGGCATGGCGGCTAGATATGGCAGCGTTCGAGGGTGAATGGAGTGGCCCGGGTAATAACGTCAATTTCGACACCGCGGGCAATGCCAACTTCCATCCACAGATCGAGGTGCGCCTGCACGCGCAGGAAGGTGATTGGCTGGGCTACATCGTGGGCCACTACAGCACCGTGGATCTGAGCGGTGTAGGCGGCAGTACGCCGACGCCGATCACCGACACCATCACGACTAACGCCATCGAGTTGGGTACTACCTGGAGACCCGGCCCGTTTGTGCTGACAGCCGCGGTTTATAGCGGCAAGGGACTCGGTCAGGTTTTTGGCGCCATGGCACAGTTCGGCGATATCAAGGAAACCGGAGGTTATGTACAAGGCGGTTACAAGTTCACGCCCAACTGGGCAGCCTATGTTACCTATGCCGCGGATCATCCGAACGAGGGTGATGTGGTCACCTGGACTGGTTATGGCGCATCCGGCTATATTAAGAGTCAGCAGTGGGCAGCCGACCTAATCTACAGCAATGGACCCTATGGTTTAGGTCTTGAGTGGATGCACGCCATCCTGGATAACACCACAGACGGCGGTTTGACCACCACATCCACAGGAGGCAACCAAGTTTCCGTAAGCGCGATCTATCATTTCTGAAAGTAAGCGGTAGTGCTATTCGCACATTTAGGTTGCACGTCACGCCGAGTGTGCGAATAGCTGATGATCCAGAAAATTTCTGTAATTAAAGTTGCAGTTTGATAGGAGGATGCCTTATGAGGCCAATGAACAATGGCAAGAAACAGTTTTCCTGGCGTCTACTTTTGCTCGTGCCGTTCATCGCCACACTCTGGGTGCCTTTCTATAACCGCGTCGAACCAACTTTCATCGGTATCCCGTTTTTCTACTGGTATCTTCTTCTCTGGGCACCCTTGAGTGCCTTGATCACATGGATCGTATTTTCACGAAGTGACTCTCCAGATAATGATCGTTAAGCCCGCATAATTATCCTTGGGAGTTTAAAAATGAACTGGATGATGATTGGCGTTTTTCTCGTACTGTTCCTCTTTGTGACGGTACTGGGTTTCGTCGCCGCACGCTGGCGCTTTGGGGATCTCACTCAACTCCATGAATGGGGCCTGGGGGGGCGACGGTTCGGAACAGTGGTCACGTGGTTCCTGCTGGGCGGCGATGTATATACCGCTTACACTTTCATCGCCGTACCGGCGTTGGTATTCGGTGCAGGCGCCATCGGCTTTTTCGCACTGCCTTATACCATCATCGTTTATCCGCTGATATTGCTCATACTGCCGCGGCTCTGGTGGGTGTCTCACAAACATAACTACATCACCGGAGCTGATTTTGTACGCGGGCGTTATGGCAGCCCGACCCTCGCGTTGCTGGTGGCGCTTACCGGCATTCTTGCGACTATGCCTTACATTGCGCTTCAGCTAGTGGGTATAGAGGTCATTATCGCGGCGCTGGGTTTCCACGCCGGCGGGTGGGCGGCCGATCTACCGCTGATCATCGCGTTTGTGATATTGGCCGCCTATACCTATACAAGCGGCCTGCGCGCACCGGCTTTAATTTCCATCGTGAAGGATCTGCTGATCTACATAACTGTAATTGCCGCGGTGGTTGTCATCCCCATGCAGCTCGGTGGTTTTGGCAAGATATTTGCTGCCGTGCCTGTTGCTAAGACGCTGCTCGCGGCACCGCCGGCCGGCAGCCTGGGTAGTTACGGTGCCTTCGCCACCTTGGCATTTGGTTCGGCGCTTGCGCTGTTTGCCTACCCGCACACCATGACCGGTGTATTGAGCGGTAAAAACCCGCGCGTTTTGAAACGCAATATGGCGTTGTTGCCTGCTTACACTATGGTACTGGGATTATTGGCCTTGCTCGGCTTTATGGCTCTCGCCGCCGGAGTTGATAAGCTACCTGCCTTCGCAGCCGATTTCCAGCAGTACAAGACCAATTTCGCTGTGCCCGCCCTGATACTTCACAGTTTCCCGGCGTGGTTCTCTGGTGTAGCTTTTGCCGCTATTGTAATTGGAGCACTGGTTCCGGCTGCGATTATGTCCATCGCAGCGGCTAATCTGTTCACGCGCAATATCTATCGCGAGTACTTCCGGCCGCAATGCAGCACCGCTGAGGAGGCGCGTGTTGCCAAGTGGGCGTCGCTGGTAGTCAAGGCCGGTGCGCTTATTTTCGTGCTTGGTTTGCCATCTATCTATGCGATTCAGTTCCAGCTCCTCGGTGGAGTGTGGATCGCCCAGATTATTCCCGCTGTCGCACTCGGACTTTACACCCGCTGGTGGCATCGCGGCGGGTTGGCACTCGGATGGCTGTGCGGTATGGTTTTAGGGACCTGGATGGTAGCAAGCCTGCATTTTGCTGGGACGGTTTATCCTTTGCATCTGTTCGGCTTCACTATACCTGCTTACGCGGCGCTTTGGGGACTAATTCTGAATTTGATCGTGGCTTTTGTTCTCACACTTATATTCCGAGCGCTGCATCTTGCGGAAGGCCCGGATGCAACTACGCCAGGCGATTACACGGGCCAATCAGCGCAGTAACCGGCGATATAATTCGAGTGGCGGTCATTATACCTCTCGTTTTTCCTGACGCTACAGGGATGTTCCAATGGGACAGACTAGTACGAGAGGGGTCCAGAGTTGTGACAAGGCCGATGACGAGGTTACCTTAGCACAAGCCTTGCGAGCCAAGCTCATATGTAGCTGCCCAATATGGCGGCAAGTATCATGATCATCTTCAGTATTGAACACCCTGTGAGGCGGTTCGTACATCTTTACAGTATAGCGATGACAGGCGCGTGGTCCGAGGGCCGTTCCCAACTGCGCGGTTCCCGGTCGATGACCGTAGCCTGGACATGTTCAGCGAGTACCGGCGACAGCAGGATATGATCGATGCGCAGGCCCTGGTTGCGGCGAAAAGCTGATGCACGGTAATCCCACCAGCTGTAATGTCCAGCCGCTGGTTCGTAGAGCCGAAAACTGTCTTTGAGGCCGTTTCTCAACAATGACTGGAAAGCGGCGCGTTCCGGTTTACTGACCAGCACTTGTCCTGCCCAGGCCTGCGGATCGTAGACGTCGCGATCCTCGGGCGCGATATTGAAATCACCGAGTATCACGAGTTGCGGATATTTTTTCAGGAGCGCTTCGACCCATGGGTTCAGCTGTGCGAGCCACTCGAGTTTGTAGCGATACTTGTCAGAGCCGACACTTTGGCCGTTGGGCACGTACAAGTCGAGTACCGCCAGAGCACCGATATTCGCGCCCAGCACGCGTTTCTGGGAGTCGTGGAAATCCGGTAATGCGGTTGCAAACACCTGCATGGGCCGGCATGACAACAGCGCCACGCCGTTATAGGTGGGCTGACCAGAGAATGCCGCTGAATAGCCCACAGCTTCGAATTCCGCCACTGGAAAATTCCGGTCTTCGGTCTTGGTTTCCTGAAGTGCCAACACATCGGGACGGTTGCTGTCGAGCCAGCGCAAGACATGCGGAAGACGCACGCGCAGGGAGTTAATGTTCCAGGTAGCGATCTTCACCTTGCAATAACCCTCACTGAGCCATCCCTGGCAGGTCCGCCAGCTCATACATCCTATATGAGCGCTCGGCGGGAATGACCTGCCACTGGCATATCATTGGAAGCACCCGCCTCGCCCAAGTAGCGATTTTCAAGCAGCGATACCGTTCAAACGCAGGAAGGCATCCAGGGTCGGCTCTCGACCGCGGAATTCCACGAACAGTTCCATGGCCTCGCGGCTGCCGCCTTGGCCCAGAATGGTGTCCATAAACCGCTGGCCGGTGGCACGGTCGAAGACGCCGCTTTCCTCGAAGGCGGAATAGGCATCCGCCGCCAGCACCTCGGCCCAAAGATAACTGTAATAACCGGCGGCGTAACCACCGGCGAAGATGTGCGAAAAGCTGTGGGCAAACCGGTTCCATTCTGGCACTGGCACTACGCTTACCTGGCGGCGAATCTCAGCGAGTGTTGAGGCGATGAAATCATCGTCTCTAGGCGTATCGGCACGCAGGTGCAGGTTGAAATCGAACAGGCCGAACTCCAGCTGCCGCAGCATGGACAGGGCGGTATGGAAATTACGCGCGGCCAGCAGTTTTTGGTAGAGCGCGTCCGGCAATGGCTCGCCGGTCTGGTAATGGCCAGAGACCAGTGCCAGACCTTCTCGGGTCCAGGCGAAGTTTTCATGGAACTGGCTCGGCAACTCGACCGCATCCCAGGCCACACCGTTGATGCCGGCGACCGCTGGATAATCCACCTGGGTCAGCAGATGCTGCAGGCAGTGGCCGAATTCGTGAAACAAGGTCAGGACTTCAGCGTGGCTGAGCAGGGAGGGCGTTTCGCCGACGGGCGGCGGGAAATTGCAAGTGAGATAGGCCGCCGGAATCTGTACTCCGTGTGCAGTGCGCCGCCGGCTCAGGGCGTCATCCATCCATGCGCCACTGCGCTTGTGCTTGCGCGTCAACAGATCCAGATACAAGCGGCCACGCAAGTTGCCGGATTGATCATGGATTTCATACAGCCTGACATCCGGATGCCACACCTCTGCGCTGGCTGCTGGCGTGAGCGTGATGCCATACAGTCTGTGCATGACTTCGAACAGCCCGAAGCGCACCTTCTCCAGCGGGAAATACGGACGTAGTATTTCATCGCTGATAGCGTAACGTGCTTCCCGGAGCTTTTCTGAGTAATAACCCATATCCCAGGCCGCCAGGCTCTCGAGGCCGTCCCACTCGCGGGCATAGTGCTGTAATTCCTGAAATTCGCGTTCGCCGGGCGGCCGGCTCCGGCTTACCAGGTCGTTGAGGAAAGCCATGACTTCCTCGGGTCTGCGTAACATCTTGCTGGCCAGTGAATATTCGGCGAAATTCCTGAAACCGGTGAGTAGCGCGGCTTCATGCCGGAGTTTCAGGATATCCCGCATGGCCTGGCTGTTGTCCCAGCGCCCGGCATTCGGTCCCTGGTCCGAAGCGCGGGTTGTGTAGGCGTGGTACATCTGTTGGCGCAGCGAACGGTCGTCCGCATAGGTGATGACCATTGAATAACTAGGATAATCCAAGGTAAACACATGCCCTTCCAGACCGCGGGATTGAGCTTCATGCCGGGCGCGCGCCAGCGCGGTCTCGGGGATGCCTTTCAGACTGTTAACTACAGTCACCTGCTTGAACCATCCCTGGGTGGCATCCAGCAGGTTCTCTTCGAACTTGGCTTGCAGTTTCGAGAGTTGCTGCATGATTTCACGGAAACGCGCCTTCTTATCGGACGGCAGATCAACGCCCGCCAGGCGAAAATCCCGCAGCGCATCCCCGATGAGTTTGCGCTGTGCGGTGTTGTAGGTCTGCCATTCAGGAGCGGATTGCAATCGGACAAAGCCAAGTTGCAGCTGTTCATTCTGGTCCAACTCAGTGGCGTAATCGCTGATCTTCGGCAGGCAGGTGTTGTAAGCAGCGCGGATAGCGGGTGAATTCATCACCGCGTTCAGATGCGCGGCTGGCGACCAGGCGCGGTGCAAGCGTTCGTCCAGGCTCTCCAATGGCTCGACGAAGGTCTCCCAGCTTGGATTGCCGATGGCGGCGAGATGGGCGATGGCTGCGCGATTTTCAGCGAGCACAGCATTCACAGCCGGTTCGAAATGTTCGGCGCGGATTTGGGAAAACAGCGGCAGGCTGTCCGGCGACAGCAGGGGATTGTTCATTGGAACTCTCGATCCGAACACAATTTCAGGAAAATGTTATCACGGTGTGGGGTTGTCGGCAGGTTGAACGATGGCCGGAGTGCTCAAGCGGGTAGTGATAACAAATCCGGCGATGCTGGCGCCGATGAAGAACAACAGCAAACAGGCCGCGGCCCATAATTGGAAGCGACGTACAACACTGGCTTCCTCGCGGGTTGAGATGATGAAACGCCGGCCGTCTTTGGGTTGCGACAACACATCCACCGGCGGGTATTGTGCCGTTTGTTGTTCCTGCAGCAATATCTGCTGACGCGCTGCTTCACGCGCAGCCTCCCATTCCTGTTGATCGATCTGGCCATCATGGTTGGTATCGAAGCGGTGCAGCAGCTCCGTCTGGTTCTGTTTCCATGCGTGCAGCAGCTGGGCTACTTCATCGTTGATTGCCATGGCGCCGGTACTACCTCCTTGTGTATGAAAGAACCCTAAAGCGAAGATGAATTCCTGCGGGTTGATGATTTGCTCCACGTAGCGATATCTGGAAGCCAGGGCAAATCCGCTGATGACCGGCCCGGTGAGCGGCCGCGGTTCTTCTCCATACCAAACGGTCTCAGTGGCGGGTAAGACCTCGGCATTTTCAGGGTCCACCACGCATTGGCCGCTGCTGTCCTGGATCAGAAACAGGTCGTCGCAAGTGCCATGGTCGACGGTTTCCCAGCGGCTGCTGCGTCCGCTGGAAACGCGTTCTTCGATCTTGTAGGACTACCACACACAACGGTTAGATGTCAGTGGTGAAATGATCGGCGGGCCGGGCATGAGATCGGCATGGCCTGAGAGCTTGACATAGCCCTGGGCGGCCGAGCGGATCAAAGATAGTGGGGTTTCCTGGACGGTCCAGGCGCGCATCAGAAATACGAACCCGCCAACCAGCGCCGCGATCACCATGGCGCAAAGCACTAGGGTCCAGAACCAGAATGTGTTTGGATCAGCGGCACGTATCGCCGGTTCCCAGCTGACCGGGTCAAACAGGTTGAACATGACCCAGACTCAGCTGAACAGCGCCTTCACATCCACATCTTGCTTTTCGTTCTGGCCGAATTCCAGTAACTGCGCTGGCTTAAATCCGAAATTACCGGCGATCAGGGAGGCTGGGAACTGTTCGATGCGAATGTTGTATACATTGACACTGTCGTTGTAGAACTCGCGGCGATCAGCGATGGAATTCTCCAGCCCGGTGATGCGTGCCTGTAACTGCTGGAAAGATTCATTGGCGTTGAGTTGTGGATAGGCTTCGGCTACGGCATACAGGTTGCCGATCATGGCACGCAGATGCGCTTCCGCAGGTCCCAAAGCCGCCATGTTGCCGGTCTCGCGCGCCTGCTGCACAGAGGCGCGGGCATCCATGACCTTGACCAGGGTCTGCTGCTCATAGCCCATGTACTGCTTGCAGGTATCGATGAGCTTGGGCAGTTCGTCGTGACGCTGTTTAAGCAGTACGTCGATATTCGCCCAGGCTTTGGCGACATTGTTCTTCAGCGTCACCAGGCCGTTATAAAGCAGAATTACATAAATCAATATAACGACGATGATCGCCAGGATCACAAAACCGGTTATGCTCATGACATTCCCCATATGCGAATCGTTATGATTTGAAGTATACACTTGAGGCCTGAAAATATGTTTTCAAGTCCCACCGCTGGGCGTGGTGGGGTTTCCTGTGCTAATTCCAAGGTGTTGAGAACATGCCTATAAGGTCATATCAGGGTGAGTTGCCAGTCATTGGCGCGGACGTTTATGTGGATGCAACCGCCTTGGTCATCGGGCGGGTGATGCTCGCGAAAGACGTCTCACTGTGGCCCTACGTGGTGGTGCGGGGTGATGTGAACAGCATCACCATTGGTGCACGCAGCAATATCCAGGATCTGAGCGTACTGCATGTGACTCATGATGGGCCCTACAGTCCCGGTGGTTTTCCGCTGGTTATCGGTGAGGATGTGACCGTGGGCCATAAATGCCTACTGCATGCCTGCCGCATCGGTGATCGTTGCCTGATCGGCATGGGTTCCATCGTCATGGATGGGGCCGTGATCGAAACCGAGGTGTTGTTAGGCGCGGGCAGCCTGGTGAGCCCTGGTAAGTTGCTGGAATCAGGTAATCTGTATCGGGGTAGCCCGGCGCAGAAAGTACGCGCCTTGACAGCTAAGGAACTGGAGATGCTGCACTACTCGTCTGCGCACTATGTAAATCTGAAAGATGCGTATTTGCAGGCCTGATTTAATATCTCAGGGCGCTATTGAGCCACGCAGGTGTTATATCAGGCACGTAAATTGCATATCGCTGATTTTCATAAGTTAGTTTAAGCATTGGATGGCAGAATCCCAGCAAGTTATCAGTAGATAGCTGCATGATAGCCGAGGATGTTCTACTTCCTGAGCCGCTAGGCTGGATTATCTCAAGGGATGGTCTATACCTAATGCCAATAGTTGGGAGCCGCTAAGGATGGCTGGAAGCCGGGATAGTATGTGCTCTGGCCAACTTAATTCAAGTATCGACTGGTCTGAAACTCAACAGCCGCAATCGGAGGTATTTATGAACAATAAATCAGTAGTGGTTTCCACCATTGGATTCATGTGTATCGGCTTTGTGGCATGGATGATGAACCTGGGTGACGCCGGCTGGGTCACCGGCTCTAGTATGTACGGCATGGCCTTGGATTTTGCCCTTGGTAGCGTGCTGCTTGGCGTGATTGCCATACTGGCTTTCTTTCATGGTCGCACACTCGACGCCATAATCTTTTTCAGCGCCGCTGGGTATTTCTGGACTATGCGCCACGCCGGTGGCGGTGACTCTGCCGGTACTGTCGGCTGGTTCTGGCTGTTGTGGGCGGTGTTTGTTTTCTATGTCTGGCTCAGTTCATTCAAGGCCGGTTGGGCTCGCTCGCTGTTCCTGCTGGTGGTGTGGATTTCCATGCTGGCTGGCTGCCTGTTGAGCTGGACAAGCATGGGGTTCTTCCGCACCATCGATGGTTATACGGGCTTGATTGCGGCCTTGGTGGCTATTTACATATCCGCAGCGGAAATACTCAATTATGCCAACGGTAAGGTAATCTTACCGACCGGCAGCTCGAATTCTTAATCTACCAACTCCAAATGGATTGCGAAAACAGGGCGGTTCATCCCGCCCTGTTTTTTACTAGATTAAAGCGAAACTGAATATTCTGTCTGTAGAGTATATGTGCAGGCCATTCTCATACTGAGCTATATCGATGTCTTTGAATGTAATTGCTTTTGCGGGTAGTTTGCGTACAGGCTCCTATAATAAACTGGCGCTCAGGGCTGCCATGGAACTGAAACCCGCCGATATGGAGATCGAGAACTTCGATATTGCTCCCATCCCGGTCTATAACGAGGATGTGAGAGAAAAAGGTTATCCACCGGTGGTTGAAATATTCCGGGAGAAGATCCGTAAGTCCGATGCCATATTGATGGTGACGCCGGAATACAACTATTCCATACCGGGGGTACTCAAGAACGCCATCGACTGGGCCTCACGGCCGCCGGACCAACCCTTCAACGACAAACCAGCAGCCATCATGGGTGCCTCGGGCAGCATGCTGGGCACGGCACGCGCCCAATATCATCTGCGTCAGGCCTGTGTTTTTCTGAATATGCACGTGATCAACAGGCCGGAAGTGATGATCGCGCAGGTTCAGAATAAATTCGACACCTCCGGCCGGCTCACGGATGAAACCACGCGCAAGCTGATCGCGGAGCTGCTGGCGAATCTGGCTATGTGGACCCGCCGCCTTGGCGCCGGATAATAAACTGGCAGCTCCGCGGCTGTAGTTCGGGCGTGTCGAACCGGGCCCATGAATTTAGCGGCAGCGGTTTATTCTTCGGCTTTTACATTGCGCGTGGTGGCTGAGGCTCCAACAGTGGACAGCAACGCTTGATGTTCGGCGTTCAGTTTACGCATTATTGGGAGTACCGCCAGTGCAATGAGCGTGCAGACAATACCAGCCACACCCAGCCAGTTAAACAGGCGCGTATAGATCGGCATCATTTCTACGGGATTAGTAACGGTGCTGGGTATGCTTGCGACGGTGGCGACCATACCGCCGAAGTACATTGACAGGCCGACCGCCACGAAATACGCACCCATCATGAAGCCACCCATGCGCGCAGGCACGTAACGCGCGATCATCGCCAAACCTAAACCGCTAGTGAGCAATTCGCCGAGGGAGCCGAATCCGTAGCCCCAAACCATGACCCAGGAACTGGTCTTGCCTGGGCTGCTCAGGAAATGACCAGCAGCACCGTAGATAAAATAACCGATTGCGACCATGGCGAAACCCAAGGCGAATTTTGTAGCGACGGATAGGTCCTTGTCGCGCTTGGCGAAATGCGCGTAGGTATAGGCGAGGATCGGCGATAGAATCATGATCCAAATGGGGTTGAATGCCTGGAACTGCGCCGGCTTCCAGGTCCACAAATGCAAGCCGGAGATACTGAAACTCCAGTCCACATTACGCAATGCGAACAAGTTCAGCGAGGTGGGCATCTGCTGGTAGAAAATGAAAAAGAACACGATTTGGATAGTCAGGATCAGTGCCGCGATCAGCCCCGGACGTTCCTTGGGTTGGCCGTTGTGGATCAGGTAAGCGAAAATTCCCAATACCACAGCCCCTGCTATGTAAACGAAAATTTTTGCTACCAGCTCGTAGTTGAGGATGAAGGCTGCGACAAACAATGCGACTACCGCCAGCACCAACACTGCACCCAGTTTACGCGGGTTGACCGCATGGTGATCCGGCTCCGAACCGATGTAAGCCAGGGTTTCTCGCATAACCAGATAATTGCTTAGGCCTATCAGCAAACCCACGCAGCACACCGCGAAAGCTGCGTGCCAGCCAAAGTTCTGTCCGTAGGTCTGGTTGACGTAATCCTTGATCCAGGGGGTCAGGATCATGGAGACGGTCGAGCCTATGTTGACGGCCATGTAATAGATAGTGAAAGCACTGTCTATCCGGGAATCATCACCTTCATAGATCTTGCGCACCAGGTTGCCTGCGTTGGCTTTGAACATGCCGTTGCCGACCACAATTACACCCAAGGCGCAGAATAGTAACCAAACGCTTGTCCCAGGTACGGTCATCAGCGCGTAACCCACGGCCAGCACTATGGCTCCGATCAACATGGTGCGGCGGGTACCGAGGACTTTGTCGCCGATCCAGCCGCCTATAGCGGGCGCGACGTAAATCAGTGCCGAAGCCGCGCCCCAGGTGAGGTTGGCACGATCATCCGAAAAACCCAGACGCTCTACCATGTAGTACACGATGAGCACCTGCATGCCATAGTAGCCGAAGCGTTCCCACATCTCGATGAGGAAAACCGTGGAGAACGAGCGAGTTTTTGAGACAGGTATCGGGGTTGTCATGAGTGGATCCGGTTATTGAGGGGGGAGCCGGCCTGGCAATAAAAAAGCTTAATCCCAGAGTGCCCCGCAGCCTTAGTACCAGATTCAGCCTTTGCTGTGAAGAGCACACCAGCAGCTTTCGGTAGGATTGTGGGGTATTTAATCAGCCATCGCATGCTAGCTGGGCCCAAATTGGCCCGAAATGTGCTGAACCCGGGCGCTTTGCTGACTATACTAAGGGCGCTGCGTTACTTAGGAAGATTAACCATGCCGGTTCAACAAGGCCACGAGCGACGCCGTTTCCGCCGTTTCCGCTTTGCCTCCGTCATCCATGTCCGTCAGGGTGATGCAGTGCAGGAATGCGAGATGCTGGATATGTCCCTGCGCGGCTTTCTGGCACGCTGTCCGTCCAGGTGGCGGCCAGCGGAAGGTGACCGCTTAAGGGTCGAATGGCGGCTGGCGGAACTCATCAAGCTGGAACTGGAAGCCATCGTGGTGCATCTGAACGGCGATCACATCGGCTGCACTTGGGAAGCCCGTGATCCGGAAAGTTTCGCGCATCTGCAGCGGCTGGTGGAGATCAATCTGCTGGATTCCAAGCTGCTGGCACGGGAACTGGAAGCCCTCAAAGGAGAAACTAAATATCAGCATGGAGACGCCGTGCATTAGTCGTAACTAGCAGGCTTTATCGTCTCGGCATGCTCTGCCACGCACTGGAATTAATGAAATAAGAAGATTGAATCTATAGCGTTAGATCCAGTTGTGGGTTAAGTCGCGGCACCCGGAACCCAGAGCAGTTAAGTTGCATAGCACGGTCGCGCAACAGGTGAAATCGCTTGCAGGCGCGTTCGAAACGTTGTGCGATCAGTTCTGCGTAAACACCCGTACCGCGCATGCGGCTACCAAACTCCGGGGCATAATCTTTGCCGCCACGAGACTGGCGGATAAGGCTCATGACATGTCGGGCCCTGTCAGGCATGTGCTGCTCCAGCCATTCGCGGAACAGCTCCTTGAGTTCATGCGGCAATCTCAACAGCACATATCCTGCACAACAGGCGCCGGCCTCGGCAGCCAGTTCCAGCATGCGCTCCAGTTCAGCATCGTTAACCATGGGAATGATCGGAGCAGTCAGCACTCCCACGGGGATGCACGCCGCCGCCAGCTGTTGTATGACCCGCAGTCGACTCCTGCCATTCGGTGTGCGCGGCTCCAGAATGCGCTTCAGGCCATCATCCAGCGTGGTTACGCTCACCATAACCCTTGCCAAGCCCTGAGTGGCCATATCCGCCAGGATAGCCAGATCGCGTGTAATCAGCGTGCCTTTGGTGATGATGATCACCGGCTGCCGGAAGCGCTGCAGAACCGTGAGCAGGCTGCGCGTGATTTCAAGCGTGCGTTCTATGGGTTGATAGGGATCGGTATTGGCACCCAAAGCGATTGGCTGGCAACTGTAACCGGGTTTGCGCAGCTCTTTTTCCAGCAACTCGGCAGCATGCTCCTTGTAGAAAAGTTTGGTCTCGAAATCCAGGCCTGGAGAAAGATTCAAATAGGCATGACTGGGACGGGCATAACAATAAATGCAACCGTGCTCACAGCCGCGATACGGATTGATGGACTGGGAAAAAGGTATGTCCGGCGACTGGTTGCGGCTGATGATCGAGCGCGCCGCTTCGGCGGTTACTGTGGTTTCCAGCGACGGTGGATTATCCATTTCCGTTTGTTGTTCCCAGCCGTCATTAAAATTTTCGCGTTGACGCTGGTCGAAGCGCCCCTCCGGATTTGAAAGTGCGCCACGACCCTTGCGTGGAGAATGGGAGGTAACAGTCATCTGAGAGCGAAGCTGTGTATATATACAGTATTATAGCCAGAGCGTTTCGAATTGGAAGCCATGTTGGGTGGCGGCAGAGCCCATGCTAAGGTAACGCCTTAATGTTCAGATCAGCATTTAAACCAATCACCGCGTGTACTTATGGATGGCAAATAATGCAAAAAATATGGGTCTTTTTGATGATTCCGATTTTATTCGCTGGTTGTGCTACTCCCCCACCACCCACGCCCCCAAAGGCCGTTCCCGAGGCACCAATCCTGTTTGGAACCCCCACCCAGCAGCCTGTAACCCCCGCCCTACAGGCGATTATGGGAGAGCCAACAGATCAGCAAATGCTACTGCGTTTTACCGTCACGTCCGATGGTAGCGTCCGGAATTCCAAAGTGGAGTTTTCCAATTTGTCTCCTGCGGACACCGCAGATGTAGTAGCGGCCTTCCAGAATTGGAGGTTTAAACCTGCGCTGGATGGCACCCAACCAGTAGACAGAGATTTTATATATCCGCTGTTTTTTGGTCCCAACGCCAGCCAGCAGCGCACCCACTTCATGTGTCGCAACGAGAAACAGGTGTATGCGCCAGATAGCCGCTGTGAAATAGTGACCGTTGATCAATGGCGTATTTACCGCATGAATCCGGTGTACCCGCCGGAGCTACTGAATAAGCGTCAAGCCGGTTCCGTGACCCTGTCCTTTGATATTGGAGCACACGGCCAGACCGTAAATCCGAAAGTGGAGACTGCTACACCGCCCGGTCTATTCGACAGCGCGGCCTTAGCGGCTGTGAAACAATGGTACATCGAACCGCTGACGGGCGAGCCAAGAACGGCCGCCACTCAACATGTAACCGTTACAGTCAAGTTCACACCGCCCAGCGCAGCACAAAATAATCCGGTGCAAATAACGCCACCCAGGAGCTAGGCAAGACTTTATGTACCGGCTCTACGGCATGTCCGGTTCAGGCAATTGCTACAAACCGAAACTGCTGCTCACGCAGCTGCATGTCCCGTTTGCATGGATTGAGAAAGATACCCGCAAAGGCGAGACGCGCACCCCGGATTACCTCGCCATGAATGCCAATGGCAAGGTACCGCTGCTGGAGATCGCGCCAGGTCAATATCTTGCGGAATCCAATGCAATGCTGTGCTATCTGGCCGAGGATACGCCGTCCCTTCCTCAGGACCGCTGGCAACGTGCGCAAGTCATGCAGTGGCTGTTTTTTGAACAGTACAGTCATGAACCATATATCGCTGTGGCGCGTTTCATCATGAAATACCTGCCGCCTGAACATGAGCGGCGTCTGGAGCTGCCTCGATTGCACGAACGCGGTCACCAGGCGCTCGCGGTGATGGAGCAGCATCTCATCCGGCATGTGTTCTTCGTGGGCGAGCACTACACCATCGCTGATATCGCCCTGTATGCGTATACCCATGTGGCCCAAGAAGGTGGCTTCGATCTCTCCCGCTATCCAGCTGTCAGCAAATGGCTCGAAAACATACGTTCACAACCGGGGCATATAGCCATGTCCTGAGAGCAGGCATGCACTATTTTCATCAGAAACATCACTGGAGCAGAAGCATGCGCATGACCCGATTCCGCTGGGTGATTATCGCGCTGATTTTCACCATCACCGTGGTCAACTATATCGACCGCTCCGCCATCTCCTACGCCATCAGCGATATCGTCCATGATCTCCAGTTCAGCCAGCACGACAAGGACATTTACAGCGGTTTTATATTGGCGGCCTTCAGCATCGGTTACATGCTGACGACATTCTTCGGCGGCATATTCGCCGACCGCTATGGCGCGCGGGTGACGCTTTTCTGGGCCGCACTGTTATGGTCACTCGCCAGCGGTCTCACGGGCATGGCGATCGGTTTTGTGATGCTGGCCAGCATGCGGGTGTTGCTGGGCGTGGCCGAAGGGCCCAACTTTCCTGCCATGAACCGCGGGGTAGCCGATTGGCTGTCCAGCCGCGAGCGCGCCATCGCCCTGTCCAATTCCCTGGTGGCGGTGCCACTGGCGTTAGCCATCGGTGCCCCAATCGCCACCCAGCTCATCATCCATTTGGGCTGGCGCGGCATGTTCATCGTGCTCATGATCCTTGGGCTGGTGTGGCTGCCGGTTTGGTGGCTACTATTCCGGGATTTTCCTGAGCACAGCCGCTTCGTGAACCAAGCTGAACTGGAACACATACGCGACGGCAAACATACTGATCGGAGCGTCACTAGCAAAACCCTGCATCATCGCCGCCGAAACATGCCGGGCATGTGGAGGTTTCTGCTGTCCAACCCTACGCTCCTGGCCAATGACTGGTCTTTCTTCGTATTCGGTTATTACCTGTTCTTCTTCATGACCTGGCTGCCCACATATTTAGAAAACATATACCACCTCAACTTAAAGCAAGTGGGTTTATTTGGAATACTGCCGTGGCTGGCTGCAGCATTGTTGTTATGGGCCTTCGGTTATCTATCTGATGCGTTGTTGCGCAAAACCGGCAAGCTGCGAATCGCACGCTCCCATCCCATCTGGATCACGCAGCTGCTGGCGGGATTGTGCATCCTGCCGGTGATCTATATCCACAATCTGACGGTGATGCTGCTGTTCATCTCCTTGGCGGTGGGTTTAAGTATGTGTGCGAATGCAGCTTTTTACGCCGTCAATGTGGATGTGGCGCGGGAGCGCGCCGGCACGGCGCTCGGTGTCATGGATACATTCTTCGCCATCTCGGGTTTCGCAGCGCCGCTGGTTACAGGTTGGCTCGTGGGTGTGACACAGAGTTTCAACGTGGCTTTCTGGCTGATGGCATTGCTGGCAATGTCCTCCGTTGTAGTGGTGATTCTATTCCATCATCCGGATCGTAGCGGCCGACTGGAACCGATTTGACGAGAATCCGTCACAAGGCCCGACAATCAGCGGTTGAATATGAATGATGATTTACGCTTCGATATGCGATAACATCGCGTTCGTTATCAAAAGAACTTGTCTTATAAATGACACTAGAATGAAGGTATAGAGTTTATTTTGGTAGATCATTGGGCACATGGTTACAATTCAATCTTCATGTACTTGCGATTGATGTGAAAGGGAACTTTATGGTGAAGGGAAAATTACTATCTATCTGGTTATATATATCACTCTGCATCACGTTCTTTGGTGCGATGTCGGCTGCATATGGCTGTGCCTGTGGTTGCGGCGTATTCAGCGTCGGCACCAGCTCGCTGTTCCCCAGCGGCTCGGGAACCACGGCGTGGTTGGAATATGACTACATGAACCAGGACCAGAACTGGAGCGGTACCTCTTCGGCGCCGGCGGCCAACAACGACGACAAGAATATCCGTACTGATTTCTACACCGTGGGACTGCAGTACATGTTCAACCGCGACTGGGGGGTGATGGCGGAGATCCCCTATTGGGACCGGTTATTCGTAACCACCCAGGATGACGGCAGTATCGCCGGCTTCCACCACGACGCCTTAGGGGATATCCGCCTGCTTGGCATGTACACCGGGTTCTCCCCGGATATGTCCACTGGCATCATCTTCGGACTGAAGCTCCCAAGTGGTGACTACACCTATCCGAACTTCGACCGGGATACCTCCATCGGCTCCGGCAGCACTGACACCATCATCGGCGGCTACCATCAGGGCGGACTGACCAAAGACAATATCTGGAACTGGTTTGTGCAGGCCCAGTGGCAGCGCGCATTTGCCACGCGCGACGGCTACCGGCCCGGTAATGAACTGGATGCGGCGGTCGGAATCTATTACAACGGCTGGTCGGTGGGTGCGAACAGCCAGATCGCGCCGCAATTTCAGCTCATCGCGTCTGATCGGCTGCATGACAGTGGTGCACAGGCGGACCCACCTGACAGCGGCTATCAGCGCCTCTTGCTCGCTCCCGGTCTGGAGTACGATGTGGGTAGTATGAAATTGTTTGCCGATGTGGAGGTACCGGTCTATCAAAACTTCAATGGCAACCAGTTGGTGGCTTCGAGGCTGTATAAATTCATCCTGTCTTATAGTTACTGAACAGGAATCCGGATATGACACTTCGATTATTTATTACATGTTTAGTATTGCTTTCCATCATGTGCATGAATCCTGCGACGATGGCGGCGCCGCTGGTCGGCCAGACGGCGCCGGCGCTGGTGGTCAATGAGCTGGATGGCAAAGCCTTCGATCTGACAAAATCACACGGCCAGGTAGTGGTCATCAACGTCTGGGCCACCTGGTGCGTCCCTTGCCGTGCCGAGATGCCGATGCTCAATGATTTCTACAAACACTTCCATCCGCAGGGATTGGAGCTGCTGGGCCTGAGCGCGGATGGCATCCACGACGAGAATGCGGTGCGCAAAGTCATGAAGCAATTTCAGTATCCCGCGGCGATACTCAAACATGCAACCCAAAACGGTTTCGGGCCGCCGCGTATCGTACCCATGACCTATGTTTTCGATAAACAGGGCATATTGCGTGCCGAGCTCTGGGCAGGAGGCATGCCGGCGACCCGGCAAAATCTGGAGACGGTCGTTAAACCGCTACTCGCCGGCAGCGACAAAAAATAATCCGCAGCCTTTGTTTCCTGCTGATTATTCCTGTGCGGCAGAGTCGTAGAAACTATCCAGATCGGTATGCAGTTTGGCCAGCGCTTCCGTGTGTATGTAGAGCATGTAGCCATCGGGGTAATAATCGAAGGTGATGTGCTTTTGCAGTGACGAATCGAGGCCCATGTGGTTGAGTTCATATTCGGTTTTGAAAAACGGTGTTGCCAGATCAAAGTAGCCGTTGCCTGAAAATACCTTGAGATGCGGATTCTGGGTCATGGCATCGCGCAGATCCGGCAGCGTATCGGGCACCGGATATTTTTCGCCGTCCACCGTATGGTGCCAATCCCAGGCGCGGCCGACTTTATAATTGAGGAACTCATAGTCAGCGTCACTGCTGTATTTCAGATCGTTGTTCAGATACCAGTGAAATGCGCTGACCACGGCTGGAAACATGGCCGTGCTCGAAGGGTCATAGCCGGGGAATTCTCCAGCAGAATCGAAGTCGATGCCTTCGTAGCGCGCATCAAAGCGACCAACCATACGACCCTCACCGCGCAATATCTGCTTCATGAAGCGCTCCGGTTCGATACGTAGTTTCGTTTCCCTCAAATAGGTTGCGCTTAGGCCCGTAAAGGCATGCAACTGGTCCAGCGCCGATGTTTCCTGATCCGTACTGATACTGTCGCCCGCCTGCAGCGCTTGGGCGTATTCACCGAGCGCGAACTGGCGCACCTGTTGCAGGAACGCCGGCAGGTCCGCGGGCTTGTTGGAAAGCTGGTTGTGATACCAGGCAACGGCCGCATAACTCGGCAGGTACAGCTCGTATGACAGGTCATTGGAACCGGGAGGCTGGAACCAGAACTCGTTGTTGAAGTCCAGGATACTGGAAAGCAGGATCACGCCATTCAGGGCCACGCCCTTGTCCTGCAGCCAGTTGGCCAGCATCGCTGAGCGCGGCGTGCCGTAGGATTCACCCAATACGAACTTGGGGGAATTCCAGCGGTTATTTTCGGTGATGTAATTTACGATGAATTCGCCGAAGGATTGCACGTCCGGGTCCGTGCCCCAGAAGTCCTTGTCAGTGGCCTTGCCGAGCAGCTTGCTGAAACCGGTGCCCACCGCGTCGATGAACACCAGGTCGGTCTTGTCCAGCAGGCTGTAGGGGTTGCTTTCCAAAGTGTAAGGCGGCGGCGGTGTGGGTGCCGCATCGGTAGTGTGTACACGCATCGGCCCGAATCCGCCGATGTTCACCAGCACTGAGGAACCGCCGGGACCGCCATTGTAGGCAAAGGTCAGCGGTCGTTTTTCCGATCTGGCGCCATCCTTGGTGTAGGCAATGTAGAACATGCTGGCGGTCTGATCGCCCTTGTCATTTTTAAGGATAATTGTTCCGGCAGTCGCAGTGTATTTGATGGTCTGACCGTTCACCGTCACGCTGCCATGGCTGATGGATTTTTGTTCTTTGGCATCAGCAGTAGCCGCCGGCGTATGGGTAGCGGCAGGTTTGGCCATATCCGCGGCAAAATCTGCTGAAGCGGCAATCAACATACTGAGGGCTAACAGGTAGATAATTAGACGTTGCATGGGGATCTCCGAATTGTTTGTGATTATCTATCGGCTTATCAATTACTAAGTACGCTATCGTAAAATTTGGCCATATCGGCTTTGTATTTTTCCAGTGCCGGGACATTCAAATAGATCATATGACCGGACTGGTAATAGCCGTAGCTGATGTTTTTCTTGAGCGAGGCATCCAGGCCCGTATGGTCGAGATCGTATTCGGTCTCGAAGAACGGGGTGGCGAAATCGAAATAGCCGTTCGCTGAGAATACCTTCAAATGCGGATTCTCGGTCATAGCCTGGCGCAGGTTCTCCTCCACGTCCATGAGTGGGTATTTCTGGCGGTCGATGCGTTGGCTGTTGTCCCAGTCCTTGCCCACTTCCCGGTAGTTCTCAACCTTGTAATCGAGATCGGTCGTGTACTTGAGTTCGTTGGCGAGGTACCAGTGGAATGCGGCGGTGTAAGCGGGGCCGATGGCGGTACCGGAAGGATCATAATCGGGTGTTTCGCCCGCGGCGTCATGGTCGATACCCGGGAAACGCGCATCCAGACGGCCCGCGGTGCGCTCATCTCCACGCAGCAGTTCTTTCTCAAAACGGTCCGGCGTGATACGCAGCTTGGCATCCAGAATGTACTGTACTGGCAAGCCGGTATAGTCGTGCAGCTTTTGCGCGATGTTTTGGGTATCGGCAGAAGAAAGTCTGTCACCCTGATCGAGGGCACGCGCGTAATCGCCCAAAGCGAACTGTCTTACCTGCTCCAGGAACGCGGTCAGATCCGCCGGCTTCTGCGGCAACTTGTCGTGATACCAGGCGCTGGCCGCCATGGTCGGCAGGTACAGCTCGTACGGCAGGTCCAGACTGAAGGGCGGTCCGGGGAAATCCACGAAAGCATTCAGCCATGAGGATTGCAGGATCACGCCATTGAAGGCCATGCCCTTTTCCTGCAGCCAGTCCACCAGTCCCGCGGCACGGGTGGTGCCATAGCTCTCGCCCAGCAGGAACTTCGGTGACTGCCAGCGGTTGTTGAGTGTCACGTAACGCTGGATGAATCTGCCGAAAGACTCGATGTCCGGGTCGGTGCCATAGAAATCCTTGGGCGTGCCCTTACCGACGATACGTGAAAAACCGGTGCCGATGGCGTCGATGAACACCAGGTCGCTTTTATCCAGCAGAGAATATTGATTGGGTACAAGTTTATAGGGTGGAGGCGGCGTGGCTTTGGCGTTGGCAGTTTCTACACGCACCGGCCCGAAGGAACCCATGTGCAACCAGATGCTGGAGGAACCCGGGCCGCCATTGAACAGGAAGGTCACAGGACGATGGGACAAGTCTTTCACTCCATCCTGGGTATAGCCCACATAAAAGAAACTGCCGACGGTGTCACCCTGGTCGTTCCTGATGAGCAGATTGCCGGCGGTGGCGGTGTATTGGATGGTTTGGCCGTTGACTACCACACTGTGCTGTGTGACCGAAGTGGTTTCCTGCGGTACCGGGAGTTGCTGAGCGTTAGATTTTGCCGGCGCATCATCGGCGAATGCGGATGCACTCATGGCGCACAACAGCAGGACTGGCAGCAAAGCTAGAGCTTTTTTCATGGCATTTCCTGTATTTGCGTATGGCAACAACACCCGCGAAGCCGCGGGTGTTGTTGCATAGCTGATGGGCTACTGGTTGTCAGTATTGTCGTAGAACTTGGCTAGATCGCTCTTCAAGTCCTTCAGCGCCGGCACATGCAAATAGATCATGTGGCCCGAAGGATAGTAATGGAAACTGACGTTCTTGTAGATTTCGGCCGGCAGCATCAGCTGGTCGATGTCGAATTCGGTCTTAAAGAACGGGGTCGCCAGGTCAAAATAACCATTGGCCGAGAACACCTTCAGGTGCGGATTCTGACGCATGGCTTCACCCAGATTAGCGGCCACATCCGGCAATGGCGGCGTAAAGAATGATGGCCGGCCCGGCAGCGGATGTTTCCAGTCCCAGTTGCGGATCACGTCGTAGCCGGTCACTGCATACGCCACATCGCTGTGGTAATGCAGTTCGTTTTGCAGGTACCAGTTCCAGGCGGCGGTGAACGCCGGGCCGATGGAGGAGTCCGAGGGATCGTATTCCGGGCTCTCGGCGTCGTCGTCCGGATTGATGCCTTCGAAACGCGCGTCATAACGGCCCATGATGCGATCGTCGCCACGCAATAACTGGGCGCGGAAGCGCGTGGGGTCCACCCGCAGGTTTGCATCCTTCAGGTATTGTTGCGAGAGGCCGGTGTATTGCTGAAGCTTCGCCAGCACATCAGCGTATTCGGCCGCCGGCAGGCTGGAGCCCTGAAACAGGGCGTCGGCGTATTCGCCGCGCGCGAACTGGCGCACCTGTTGCAGGAAGGCCTGCAGGTCCGCGGGTTTGTTCGGCAGCTTGTCGTGATACCAGGCGATGGCGGCATAGGACGGCAGGTAAGTGATGTAGGCGAGATCCGTGCCCGGGAAAGTGTCGCCGTAGTTGAGCACCGACGACACCAGAATCACGCCGTTCAACGCGATGCCCTGATGCTGCAGCCAGTCCGCCAGATTGGCCGAACGGGTGGTGCCGTAGCTTTCGCCTAGCAGATACTTGGGTGACAGCCAGCGGTCATAGACCGTCACGTAGCGCTGGATGAACTGGCCGAAAGATTTGGTGTCCTGGTCCACGCCCCAGAAATCCTTGCCTTCTGCTTTGCCCAAAAGTTTGCTGAAACCGGTGCTCATGGCGTCGATGAACACCAAATCACTTTTGTCCAGCAGTGAGTACTGGTTGGGGACCAGGTCGTAGGGCGGCGGCGGCGTGGGCGCCGCATCCGTGGTCACCACACGCATCGGGCCGAAGGCACCTATGTGCAGCCAGATGCTGGAAGAACCGGGGCCGCCGTTATACAGGAAAGTCACCGGACGGTGACTGAGGTCTTGCACGCCATCCTTGGTATAGGCGACATAGAACAGGCTGGCAGTGGGTTCGCCTTTGTCATCGCGCAGGATCAGCGTGCCGGCAGTGGCGGTGTAGCGGATCATCTCGCTGTTGATGGCCACAGTATGCTGAGTGGCGACCTTTTCTTCCCTGGCGGCCGGAGCGGCACTGGCCGCAGTCGCTGAAGTTTTGGCTGAGGGAGCCTGTTCCGCAGAGAAGGCGGGGGCGGACAGCAACAGCGCCAGCAAAGGCAGGCAGGTGAGTGCTTTCTTCATTATGGGATCTCCGCAGGGTGTCTGATGAATAGCAAATCTATCTGACTGATGGACGGGTATTTTAATGTTCCGGGGTTTACCGCCATCCTACCTTGTCCCCCAGGGGAAGGGAACGTAGCCGAAAAGTTCAGGTCAGTTTGAAGGCGTCGCGGGTAAGGTTTTCCGGAGCGCCGCTTTTGACCACCACGTTGTCCTCAATGCGGATGCCGCCGTATTTTCGGAAGGCATCCACCTTCGGCCAGTTCACCTGCCCGGAATGTTCCGCGTGACGGAGTTTATCCAGCAGCGACGATATGAAATACAGGCCGGGTTCGATGGTGACCACGAAATTTTCCTTGAGCACCCGCGTGAGGCGCAGATAAGGGTGGCCATCGGGTTTGGGGATGATATCGCCGCGCGGGCTGGCCATGAAACCGCCCACATCGTGGGTCTGAAGTCCCAGCAGGTGGCCGAGGCCATGGGGCAGGAATGCACTGCTAAGGCCTTTGGCCGCGATCTCTTCCGCCGGCAGTTTTACGAAATCGAAATCATGCAGCAATCGTGCGATGGCCTGGTGAGCTTCCAGATGCAGAGCCTTGAAATCCACCTCGGGTTTTACTTTGCGGACCAGGGCTTGTTGTTCCCTGTCGAGCGCATCGATGAGCGACTGGAACTCATCGACTTCGGCGGAATAGGTGCGGGTTACATCGGAGGCATAGCCGTTCACCTGGGCCCCGGCATCGATCAGAAAGGCATGACGGTGCGCGGGTTTGTCCCGGTCCCAATACTGGTAGTGCAGCGTGGAGGCGTGCTCGTTGAGGGCGATGATGGCCCCATAGGGCATGTGGTTGTCGGTCTGGCCGCTGGCGGCGCAGAAGGCTGCATGCATCTCGAATTCACTGGCGCCGGCCCGAAATGCCTGTTCGGCGGCACGGTGGCCTTGGGCGCTCAGAACGCTGGCGCGCCGCATGCATTCCAATTCGTAGCCGGTCTTGACGGCGCGGGTGTAATTCAATGGATTGAGCAGCACCTCGGGATTCACATCGGTGAATCCCCAGTTCTTGAAACGCTCCTGCCACTCACCCAGGAACACACAGCGGCGTGCAATCGGCAAGGCGCCGGGGGCGTCTTCCGGGCGCTTGATGATGCGGATATCGAAGTGCTCGGTCCAAAAGCCAGATGGCTGCTCCGGCGGCAGGCACCAGTAATCTTCCGGCTGGTAATAGACCAGCACCGGTTTACGGCCGGGGACATGGGCCACGAAGGAATCGTGAGCCTGACTGAGGGGCAGCCAGTTCTTGAAGTGGGGATTAACCCGGAAGGGATAATCCATGTCGTCCAGGAACAGGGTGTGCAGCCCACCCGCGAATATCGCCACCGCATCGAAGCCCGCGGCCGCCAGCGCCATGTCGAAGCGCTTTTTGACGGTTTCCAAATGGGCTGGGTAAAGCCGGGCGAGGGCGTCAGTCATGATGTTCCCATTCGAGGTTTCGCGGGACAGCCGATTATTTCAGATTCCCGGGGACGTGGCACGGGTTGAGCGCCGGATTGTTAAGATAAGCATCGTTTTTGGGTCAGGAGCAGCAGCATGGAATACCGGCGGTTGGGCAAAGCGGGTCTCAAACTCAGTGCCCTGTCATTCGGGTCTTGGGTGACCTTCAAGAATCAGATCGATATCAAGCTGGCGGAGCTATGCATCGGCACGGCCTATGACGCGGGCGTGAATTTCTTCGACAACGCCGAAACCTACGTCAACGGGGATTCCGAGCTCATCATGGGCAAGGCCCTGAAGAACCTCGGCTTTCCGCGTGATTCTTTCTGCGTATCCAGCAAAGTGTTTTTCGGCAGCCACGACCATCCGAAACCCACGCAGCGCGGCTTGTCACGCAAACATGTCATGGAGGCCTGTCATCAGGCCCTGCAGCGTCTGCAGCTGGATTACCTGGATCTGTATTTCTGCCACCGGCCGGATCCGGATACGCCTATCGAGGAGACCGTGCGCGCCATGCACGACCTGGTGCAGCAGGGCAAGGTGCTGTACTGGGGTACGTCCGAATGGCCGGCGGGTGACATCATCGCAGCCCACAGCATCGCGCACGGTCTGCAACTGACGTCACCCAGCATGGAACAGCCGCAGTACAACCTGTTCGTTCGCGAGCGGGTGGAGCAGGAGTATGCGCCCCTGTACCGTGATTACGGCATGGGCACCACAGTCTGGTCGCCGTTGGCCTCCGGTCTATTGACCGGCAAGTACAGCCGGGGCGTACCCAAGGATTCGCGCATGAACCTGCCGGGATACGAATGGCTCAAGGAACGCATGCACAGCGAAGAAGGCCGGAAGCGCATCGCGGCCGTGGATAAACTCGCAGTAATCGCCAGCGAACAGGGCATGAGTGTCACTCAGCTGGCATTGGCCTGGTGCCTGAAGAATCCGCATGTCACGACTGTGATCCTCGGCGCCTCGAATGTGCAACAGTTGCGTGAAAATCTCGATGCACTCGCGCAAGTAACGAAACTTACCTCTGAAATGATGAGATACATCACAACAATCACGGGATGATTCCATCTCAAGAATGAAAATCGCAACGCAACACGTGTTGAGCATATGCTGCATCAAGTAAAACAACGTCATATTCAATGAATATTCTGGCTATTTCTTCGCAGCACACAAAAATCCCGCGGTCCTTGCGGACCGCGGGATTGAAGTGCGCGAACTTAAGTCAGCTTAGAATTTGAACCCGATACGAGCATAAAAGAAACGTCCCGGTACGTCATACAGGGTCGGATCGAAGCTGTTCAGCTGTTGCTGCGTGGATGCCGGCGGTTGCTTGTTGAACATGTTCTTGATGCCGAAGGTGAAGGTCATCTTGGCGGGGTCGTAATCGTAGCTTACCCAAGCATCGTGATAGATAGTTGCGCCCAGGTAATTGGTGGACAGACTGTTATTGGTGTAGTTCGGGTTGGAGCATAGCCCCAGGTTAGTGAGGCTGTTGGCCGAACCATCGAACGAGTCAGAACACGGTTCCGTGATACCACTGATGTAGCGCATATCCCATTCCGCCTTCCAGTTGCCGCTGCTCCAGTTTAGAGAAGTATTGATCTTCCAGCGTGGCACGCCGAAGGGGAACACCGTGCCGCCGCGTTCCACCCCCACCAGCTGATCGACGGTGGGCGCGGCGCCCGGATTGGGGGTTGTTATCTCATAGTTGCGGGTAAAGGTGCCGATCACCCCGGCTTTGAAATCACCCACCGAGGTGCTCGGGAAGGCGTAATTGGCGCCGATATCGATGCCGTCCGTGAGCACGCTGCCGATGTTGGCGACGCTGTCGTTGAGTATTGTGATAGACCCCGCCGGTCCACGGGTGATGCGGGAACAGTCTGCCACATTACCCGTAACGTAACAGCCATCCATTATGGCCTGGCCGCTGATGGGCTGGATGGTATTGTTCAACTCGATCCGGTAGTAATCCAGGTTCATATCGAATCCCGGCAGCCAGTTCGGGCTATACACGAACCCTACGGTGCGCGAGACAGAAGTCTCAGGCTGCAGGTTCGGGTTGCCGCTTTCCAGTGTGTTGATCTGGCCGTTGATCTGGGTGTAGCTCGGGGGCACTGGTGTCACGCCGCCATAGCCGTTGGCGCAGCGTTGTTGCACGGTGGCAGAAGCACCGGACGTGGTGTAGTTGCTGCAAGGATCGGTAATCGTCGAGGACAGCAGTGTTGGACCTGCGTACAGATCGTTAATATCAGGTGCACGGAAACCCTGGGCCCAGCTGGTGCGCGCCAGGAACTGGTCGTTGATCTGCCATTTCAAGCCAGCCATGCTGGTGGTGTTGTTGCCAAAGGTGTCGTAGTGGGTATAGCGCGATGCCACATCCAGATCCAGCAACTTGACCGCCGGCAGATTGGCCAGCAGCGGGATATCGAACTCCGCATACAGCGAGTTCTCGACGGTTCGCCCGGAGGTGGGCGGCACCGCCACTTTCGGATTGAAGCTGTCGTAACCGGCCTGGGCCACAGCATCCGGAATAAAGCTGCCGTCATGCTCCAGATACTGATAACCGGCGGCGAAGCCCAAAGGTCCGGCCGGCAAATTGAAGAGGTTGCTGTTGGTTATGTCGGTGTAGTAGATGCGCTGGTTGTTCTGGAACTGGTTCTGCTGCGTGTAGGCGCTGAAGGCAAGCTGTGAGGCAGTGATGGGGGTCGTCTGGCCGCCAAAGAAATTGATGGGCACACAGCCTGAGGTGTCCGCGCACACGCTAGGATCACCCATGGCGATACGCAGGTCTTGCACGTTGAGGGAGCCATAGTTGGTATCGGTCTCCGTGTCCCTGGAAAAGATGTAGCCTGCATCCCAGTCCCATTCCGAACCACCGGCATTGAAATAGCCGTTGAATCCGCCGAGGAAGCGCCAGGTGTCCTCGCTCTCGTTGTAGACGCGTGGGCCGTCCTCAACCATGCGCCTTCCCAACAGGCCCAGATAGCCGGGGCCGAGGGGGTTGTTGGTCTGGGTATTGAGGTCGAAACCAAAGGGATTGTACTGTTGGTTGGCAGGAACGTCCGTGATGATGCTGGTGGAAGCGAAGAACAGCGGCGTAGGTGCCGCCTGCTGTTGGGAATTGCGGTGGCTGTAATTCACACTTGCGTTGAAGGTCAGATTATCGGCCAGGTCCGTATTGCTTGCCATGTAAGCGCTGTAGCGCTCCTCGGGCGTCAGCACATAGTTATAGGGTGCGTAATTGAAGCGATCCTGCTGTGTGAAAGGTGCATACTGGTTAGCTGCCGTGCCGGGTTGCCCGGGAATCAGTGTCAGATCGCAGAACGGCTCCCAATTGGGGCTACTAGCCGAGCCGAAATTGGTGGTCGGGCATTGGGTGGAGGTGAGCCCGGTGGAAGCAGCCGGCGCATTATTCGGGTCGGTGCCTGTACTGGTAGTGGGTGGAATAAAAACAAAACGACCCTGGGGTGTAGCAGAACTGCCACGCGTCTGGCCTGCGCCAAACGTCGGCTCCTTGGAAATGGTGCGGTTGGCAGACAAAATCGGATCCTGCTTGGTATAGGCGACGTTGAATACCAGGTTGCTGGTGTCGTTGGCCATGCCGGTGGTGAAATCGTACGACTGGGTCTTGCCGTCCCAACCACCGCCGTCGCCTTTGCCGTCATACATGCCCACATAGGCATTGGCCTCGCTGCCGGTGAACTTTTGAATGGTGATGATATTGACTACGCCGGCGATGGCATCCGAGCCGTAAATCGCCGAGGCGCCGTCCTCCAGGACTTCGATGTGGTCGATAATGGCAACTGGAATGGTATTCAGGTCCACCGTGCCGTCCAGGCCGGTAATCCAGCGCTTGCCATTCACCAGCACCAGGGTACGGTTGGCACCCAGGTTACGCAGGGCCACATTGGTCTGGCCGCCGCCGGTATAGGTGAAATTGCCACCGTCGTTGGCCATGGTATTAAGGGCGCCACCGGACGAGGTCAGGGATTGCAGCACCTGACCGATGGTGCTGAGGCCTGTAGCCTTGATCTGCTGCGCGGTGATGACGAGGATGGGTTGTGCCGTCTCGACACTGGTGCGTTTGATCTTGGTGCCGGTCACCTGGATGGTGCCCAGTTGTGCTTGAGTGGCGGTGGTATTGGTGTTGGTATTCGTGCCAGTGGCTTGATCCTGGGCTAAGGCCGCCGGGCCCGCGATCAGTGAAGTGCTCATGCCGCAGGCCAAGGCAGTCTGGATCGCACGTTTCAATAAGTTACGGTTCGACATCGTTAATCCCTCCACCCAAAAAATGTTATTGAGAGTGTCGTGTAAGCTTCCCGCCAATCAGGACACCGTGTTGTTTAAACAATACAAAATTTGTAACTAAAAATACAGTTTAACCGCATGATTCTTGCAGGCTGAGCGTAAATTAACTATAGACTATGTTTTTTAATTTGCATGTGTTGTGCTGATCCAACAGTGATTGATAAGTCTGGCAACACTTTAAAAGTGCTGTATAACCATATGACCAGTACCGAATTTCGTTGATAAATGTGCTTGAATGAAAACTTTCGGAAAAATTAGTGCGCAAGCCCGCTATTAAATCACCCTGCGCTGATTTAATGCCGGGTAATCGGTGTGCGGGCACCCCGGAGACTGGCGAGTACGAGCAAGCTTTCCAGCATTTTTCTGCGGGTCGGCTAGCGCAGGCCGCGGGTGTTTGCCGCGCGATTCTGGACGTGACCCCCCACTATGCCCCTGCACTGCACCTGCTTGGGATCATCATCGCAGAGCAAGGCCAACCTGCCGAAGGTTTGCGGCTGGTGGAGCAGGCACTTGCACAGGAGCATCAGAACGCGGCGTTGCATTTCAGCCGTGGCCAGATCCTCATGCGCCTGGGCAATAACGCCACCGCCGTCGAAGCTTTCAAGCAATCGGCATACCTGAATTCTGACGACCCCCGACCACACCAGCACTTGGTTTTGGCTTTGCTGGCCGATCGCCAGTTAGCGGAAGCGGAAACTGTGATTGGCTTGGCTTTGGAGAAATGGCCGGAGTCGGCGGAATTACTGGATGCTTCCGGGTTGGTGTTGATGGCTCAAGGCCGGTATGCAGAGGCCGCTGTGGTGCTGGAGCGAGCGCGTAAAGTTGCGCCCGATTTCCCGGACGCCTACGGCAATCTGGCGATAGTTCATGAGCAAAGCAACCATCTGGATGCAGCCCTGGAGCTTATCAAGGATGGCTTAGAGCGCTGGCCGGCACACCGCACTTTGCGGTTCGTCCAAGCCCGCTGTCTGCGCCGTCTAGGTAAATACGCCGAAGCCGAACTTGTGTTACAGGAACTGCTGAGCGATGAGCTGACTGACAAGCTGCATGCGGATATCGAATATGAGCTTGGCTGGTGTGCAGATGGTTTGGATCAAACGGCGGTTGCTTACGGGCATTTTGCTCAGGCAAATCTTACTGCCGAGAAACTGCCTGTCTTTAACGCTTTACAGGGTGCGGAATATTTGCGCATGCTGGCGGCGCTGCAGAAACAATTTGAGGGCGACTGGGTAGCTGGGTGGCGCAGCCTGCCATTTCCGGAAAAATCGGAAGACCTGGCATTCATCATTGGTTTCCCGCGTTCCGGTACCACCTTGCTGGACACCGTGCTGGGGGCGCATCCTGAATTAAGAGTGCTGGAAGAGCAGGCCACCGTACAGGCCATGTTGGAGCGCCTGAGGTTGTATGCAGACGGGTATCCTGCGGGGCTTGCCACGCTCACTCTAGAACAGCAAATGGCGCTACGCGCCGCCTATTTTCGGGCGGCGGCAGCACGCCCGGCTGCATCCGACCGGCAGCGGCTGCTCGACAAGTCGCCATTCAATACCGCGCATGCGGGTCTTATCCATCGCGTATTTCCTGAAGCATTGCTGATATTTGTAGCCCGGCATCCCTGCGACGTGTGCCTCAGTTGTTTCATGAACAATTTCGAGATGAATTCGGGTACCCAACATTTCACCCGACTTGACACCACCGTCAGTTTGTATTGCCAGGTGATGGCCCTGTGGAGCACCTATGTAAAGCTGTTGCCGCTGCGCTATCAGGTGGTGCGTTATGAGGACTTGGTAGAACAGCCCGAAAAAGAACTGCGTCGATTACTTGACGGTATGGGGATCTCCTGGTCCGAAAATGTCATGCGGCATGCGTCACATGCGATGCAGCGCAGTCATATACCCACGCCGAGTTATGCGCAGGTACATCGCCCCATTTATGTTGATGCCTGCAATCGGTGGTGGCGTTATGCAGATGTAATGCAGCCTTACCTGAACGAGTTGCAGCCGTATATCGAGGCGTTTGGATATGAGGTCTGAGAATCCGTCAACCGGGACTCAAAAAACCGTGGGATTTTCCAGCCGCATACAGGCACTGATGCAGCAGGCAGTTGCCTGGCATAAAAAAAACGACTATCAAAAAGCGGAAACCGGCTATCGGGAAGTGTTGCGTGTGGATCCAGCGCACGCCGATGCCACCCATTTCCTGGGGTTACTGGCCCACCAAACCGGCCATTCAGAGATGGCGCTGTCACTGCTGAACAAATCCATCGCACTTGGTCCTGGGAGTGCTCTCTATCGCCATAACCTAGGCGGCTTGTTCATGGAACTCAACCAGAACCTCGAAGCCGAGCGTTGTTACCTCGAAGCGCTGACCCTCAAGCCGGAGTATGTGGATGCTCTCATTGGGCTGGCAAAGGCGCAGCAAGCATTGGGACATTTCGAAGACGCTTATGCGAATTACGTCAGGGCGTCAGCACTGGATGTGAGCAACATTGAAGCCCAATTGGGCAGCGGCGGTGTTTTGCTGGAACTCGCGCGCCGTAGCCAGACCCTGGAGCATTATCGCGAGGCCCATCGGCTGGCCACGGGTGACGCAGAGAAATTGCAGCGTGTGGGTCTGTGCATGCGCGAGGCCGGCGCCATGCTGGAAGCCCAAGCCTGCTTCGAACAGGCGCTGGCGCTGCGGCCGGACTTTGTTGAAGCGCACAATAGCCTGGCGATTACTCTGGGTGACCTGGGCGAGCTCTCCGGCGCGGAACGCCATTATCGCGAAGCCCTGCGACTGCGTCCTGCCTATGCCAGTGGCTGGCATAATTTTACCGGCATGGTTCGCCTCATGCCTGGGGACCCATTATGGCCGGCGTTGCAGAACTTGGCAAAACAGGCGTCCGGGTTGCCAGCGGCCGATGCCAGCATGCTGCAGTTCACCTTGGGAAAGGTGTGCGATGACCAGGGCGAGTATTCCCAGGCGTTCGATCATTACCTGCATGCCAACCGGTTGAAGCGAGCCACTCTCGAATACAACGAGACCCGCCAACGTATTTTTTTTCAGAATTTCATCCAGCATTTCAGTGCTGCGTTTCTCACCAAACATGCTGGCAATGGCGCGGATAATGAACTGCCGGTTTTCATCGTCGGCATGTCACGTTCCGGTACCACCCTGGTGGAGCAGATTCTATCCAGTCATCCGCGGGTGCACGGAGCGGGCGAACTGCACTTGCTGAGGCGCTGCCTGCGGGTGGAACTGGGCCCCACGGATAGCGACGATGAGTTACCGGCGAAGCTGGCGGCACTGGATGACCGGGGATTCCGGGGCATCGGCGAGCGCTACTGTGCAGAGCTTACTCAACTCGCACCCGACGCCGTGCGCGTCACGGATAAGTTACCCGGCAATATGGCGCTGGTGGGGCTCATTCAAATCGCTTTCCCACGTGCCAAGATCATCCATTGTGTGCGCGATCCACTGGATACCTGCGTATCGTGTTTTTCGAAACTGTTTACCACCGGCCATGCCTTCAGTTATGAACTGGGTGAATTAGGGCGTTTCTACCGGTTATATGCTCAGCTGATGCAGCACTGGCACACGGTGCTGCCGGCGGGGCGCATGCTGGAGGTACGCTATGAACAGGTGGTTGCGGACTTGGAAAGCCAGGCGCGACGACTGGTGGAATTCTGCGGGTTGCCATGGGATGACGCCTGCCTGCGGTTTCATGAACACCGGCGTACCGTCAAGACCGCGAGTCTCGCCCAAGTACGCCAGCCGATCTACGCAAGCTCGGTGGGACGCTGGCGGCATTATGCGCAGTACCTGGAACCTCTCCGGCAGGCGCTCGCCGGCGGGTGACACCGAATTTGCAACTAGCGCGGCGGCTGATAGGGAGTGGTTTTTATCGTGGTGCTTGCCATGGGCGCTGAAGTAGCTGTGTTCGAGTTGCTGCCCAGACATTTGTAGATGCCGAAAGTCTGGTCGCCGTCTTTTGCAGGACTCAAGGCCGAGACCGTATCACCACCCTGTGAAACGGCTTGGTTCATGGCTAGATTCTTTAAATCGCTTTCTACATCCGCCTGCACACGATTGATGAAGCCCACGCGGTCAGCAACGGATACGGTGGTTTTGCTCAGCAGACGGCAGTTGGTCACGCGGTCCTGCGGCAAAACCATGATGCCTTGTTGTTTCACTTCTGGGCTGGGAGATACCCAGGTGCAACCCGCGATAACTGTGAGTGCGCCTGCCACGAATAGTGTGTGTGAGGTTTTCATATTTCCGCTCTTTAAGTATCGAATTGGATGCCTATAGTTTACCGTATGCACTGGAGTTTTGCAGAATACCCGCGCATAGCGGTGCTTCCCGCAAGCCCCCTCACCGAAAGGAATCGATATGCGTATGCAATGGATTATCTGGCCATCTTCATTATTGTTGTTGTTGGCGGTTACACCGGCATTCGCCTGGCGTTGCGATCATGGTTGGGTGAATATCGGCGATAGCGCCAGCCAGGTGCGCAAAAAATGCGGCTCGCCGGATTACGTCTATAGCGATACCGGCATTTATCGGCGCGGCAAGTTCGTTGCCATCGACGAACGTTGGTATTACAACCATGGTCCCAGGCTTTTGCTGCAGGAGCTGTACTTCCATAAGGGCAAACTCGAGGCTATCGCTACGCCGGGCTATGGATTCAGACCGGATCCGAACCACTGCACACCGCAGGATATCAATATCGGCATGAGCGCCTACGAATTGGCGAGTCGTTGTGGCAAGCCGAAACGCAAGCGCGATCGAGATATACGCATCAGCGGCGGCCAGGGTTCGGGCGGAAAGCAGGTGAAACACACTGAAGAATGGACTTATGATTTCGGATCCCAATACCTGTTACAGACAGTCACGATAGCCGCTGGGCAGGTGCAGAATCGGGCAACGGGCAGTCGAACTAAACACCAGTGAAGCGACCACCTGCATCAGCATCATAATTTGTTCACGGCGGATGGTACGGCGCGTATGAAGCGCGCCGGCAAGTCATAGAAGCGGAGTTCCATGGGTTTGCCGGTGGCATCCAGGTCGAAGGTCAGGTACTGCTCGAAGGCCTCGTCATAGAAGCGGTAATGCAGTTTCACCCTGAAGGTGTTGTGATTCCAGTGGACCAGGTCACCGGTGAACTCGGGGTTTCCGAGCCGCATTACTAGTTGGCCATTCTCCAGCGAAATCCGCACGTCGCCGTCCAGCGGGTTGCTGTATATACCGGTGTACTGCTCGAGTGGCAGCGGTGCCGCCCCGGCAAGCTGTGAAGCGGTAAGTTTGGCTTGCTCGGCTTTATCGGCATTTTCCTGTGATTGCGCCAGAGCCAGCAGGGCAGCGTTGGTATCGCGGGAGGCACGGCCCAGATACTCATCAAGAATGTGGAACAACAGTACATTGCGAGCGTCGTCGTGGTCCATGTTGGTGAGTACCACCACGCCCAGATGCAGGTCCGGCAGCATCCCCAGGGCCGAGGCCATGCCGTCGATGTCGCCGTCGTGCATCACCAGTTTGTGTCCGGCATAGTCTTCCACCACAAAACCCAGTCCATAGGAATAAAACAGACTCTCAGGGTTCATGGCGTGCAGCCAGGTACCGATGCCGCTGTCCACTGGGATAAGCATCTGTGGGGTTTCCATGTCGGCGATGATTTTTGGATCCAGCACGGTTTTCCCAGCATAGCTGCCGTTGTTGAGCAGCATCAGCAGCCAGTGGGACATGTCGTTGACGCTGGAGTTGATGCCGCCCACCGGCGCCATGGCGTCAGTGTTGTAACGGTGGATCACCATAACTTTATTGTCGACCTCGGCATGCGGGGCGGCTGCATCCAGGGCGGCGTTGATGGCTGCGACGCTGGTATCCGTATGCTGCATATCCAGCGGCAGGAAGAATTGTGAATGCAGGTAATCTTCCCAGCTTTGGCCGGTGATGGCCGGGATCAGCTGGCTGGCCACCAGATACATGGCGTTGTTGTAGCAGAAGTGTGCCCGAAAATCGTAGCTGGGTTTGTCATAGCGCAGATGCTGGATGATTTGTTCACGGCTGAAGCCGGTGGTGAACCACATGAATATCGGATCGCAGTAGCCGCTGCGGTGGGTGAGTAGGTCGCGAACCGTCAAGGCATGCGTCACCCACGGATCGTTGAGCTCGAATCCCTTCAGGTACTGTGTCACCGGGTCATCCAAGCGGAGATTATGCTTAGCCACCAGTGTACCGAGGGCTGCGGCGGTGAAGGCTTTGGTGTTGGAGGCGATGGTGAACAAGGTGTCGGCATCCACCTTGCCGGGCTTGCCCAGTTCACGGACACCGTAGCCACGTGCCAGGACCATTTTGCCATCTTTGACCACGGCCACGGCAAGTCCTGGTACTTTCCAGTCCAGCATTATTTTCTGAACATAGGCATCAAGATCGCTGGTGGGTGCAGCTGGCTGGGATGCAAAAACAGTGATGCTGAGTCCACTGATGCAAATGACAAATAACAGACCACCCAGTCTGTGCATGATAGGCACTCCCAAGCCGAATTAGTTGGTAAAGCTCAGCAATTCTATGTCGAATACCAGCATGCCGTGCGGGGCATCGGGGCGATCGCGATTATCGTAGGCGAGTTTGCCTGGAATCCAGACGCGGATTTTTTCACCCTCGACCATGAGTGGCAACGCCTGTTGCCAGCCCTGGATAAGCTTGCTGAGCGGAAACGTTGCTGGTTTGGTGCTGCCATCGGAATTGAAGGTGCTATCGAATTTTTTACCATCCGTTGTCCAGCCGGTGTAATTGACCGTGATGGTGGAAGCCAGCATTGGATGCTGGTTGCCGCTTGCATGTCTTAATACGCTGTAAGCGAGACCGTCCGCCAGTTTGATTGCATGTGGGGGTGGTGCTGCCACGTCATACGGCGCTCTATAAGGGTCGGATGTGCAGCCGGCGAACCACAACATTAGAGCGAGGTAGAGCATCGGTCGTATAAGGCAGGATCGGAACAAAGTTATACTCCAGAAAGTTTGAGAAGTTTTACTTTAGCAGTTCGTTTATTTGCGAACTGCTGGCTGAATACTGATAGGATCCAATTATGTTCAACCCATGTAACTAAGTGAAAATCCCGGTAAAAACCTGCAATCCTGTTTTAAGGCATTATATACAAGCCGGATTATAGAACCTTTATGGATTGTAATATTCTAACTTGGTAGCTGTGCACATAGGATAAAAATTAATCGAGTCCGAAAATAGCAATGAATACTAACTCCATAAACAAGCCAAAGCACACATACCACCAGCACTGGACCATGGATGACATACCCTGGCAGCACATCCAGCGCGATTTAGTCGCACATCAAGAAGAACTGTTTTACTTGATCGCGGTCGCCTCATTTATCGAAATCACCACCGATCTCTATACCAGCAACCTGCTTGAATATTTCTTCGATGACGAGGAAGTGACGCTGTGGCTCAATCAGCATTGGGAGCGTGAGGAACTGCAGCATGGCAACTCGCTCAAGCGCTATGTGCAGACCGCTTGGCCGGAATTTGACTGGGAAAAGACCTATGCGGCTTTTTTACAAGAATATTCCCAATATTGCCGGCTGGATTTACTGGAACCCACTCGCAGCATGGAGATGGCAGCGCGCTGCGTGGTGGAGATGGGTACCGCCAGCTATTACACGGCCCTCAGCCGGCTGAGTCCAGATCCGGTGCTGAGCGTGCTTACCCACCATATCCGCGAAGACGAAGTCCGCCACTACAAGCATTTTTATCATTATTTTCTGCGTTATCGTGAGCGTGAAGGTACAGGCCGCGCCCGCGTGCTCAAGGCGCTCTGGCACCGCCTGAAGATGATAGATGGGGAAGATGGCTTGATTGCCATCAAACATGTGTATCTGGCCAGTCATTCAAGCCAGCCTTTTGATATGCGCGTATACCGGGACTTGCGGAAACGTTATAAGCATAAAGTACGAAAGTATGTCCCGCTTGAGATGAGTATCAAGATGCTGATAAAGCCTTTGGATCTGAGTCCCAGCATGCAACATGTAGCGGTGCCTGTGCTGGCGGGCTTGGCACGATGTACAGTAGTTTGAAGCTAAGCCCTAAAAAAACCGGAGCTTGTATCTGTTTTTTTAAAGCTCTTTAGATTGAAGAGAAACCTATTTCTTTCTCTTCTTCACAGCCCCCAACGTGATTTTTGGTTTTGCTTTGCCGGGGTGATGGGGACGCGATGTACCGTAGCTTCCCCGCCAGATTTTGCCACGCGCAGTCTTTTTATCGCCTTTACCCATGCCGGTCTCCTGTAGCCCAGTAACATTGATGGATTCGTACCAGTCATAATTATACCTGCACGCGGGAATCACCGGCAGATGCGGATTCCGCAGTTTATGATTATGTGTAGATGTTTTTATTCGGGTATGTGGCTTCGAGCATGAGCATACGGGAACGATCCCCTGCCACACGCACGTTCAGGAAGCCAGGAATCCGAGCGGCTCGTGAGGAGATATTTCCCGTGTCGCTGCCGGCGTAAATAAGCGCGCCGTATACAGACCCAGCAATTGAATATCATTGGCCTCGATGCGCAAAGCGCTGCCTTCACGCAGGCCCACCACCGGAACTTTTGGATTGACATGCACGAATTCCTGCAAGCGTTCAGTCCGTCCTTCGCCCTGATACCCCGGTAGTTGCGCGTCGGTGTAATGCGGATTGATTTGAAATGGTATCAGGTCGAGCGCTTCACAGCGTTCCGGCCAAACCACCGGCATATCGTTGGTAGTGCAGATGGTGGGGCAGGCCAAATTGGAACCCGCGCTCCAGCCAACATAGGGCAGGCCCGCGAGCACCCGCTGGCGGATGACAGCCATGAGTTTGTTGGTATACAGCTCGCGTAATAGATGGTAGGTGTTGCCGCCACCCATAACCAGCGCTTCGGCTTGATTGATTGCTTGCGCCGGATCGCCGTATCTGTGCAGACCGGTGACTTCGTAGCCGATAGCGGCAAAATTCGCGCGCACACGCTCCAGGTAATCATCGTAGCTTTTGGTTACGCGCGCGTACGGCACGAACAGTAAAGTGCGCGCCCGCGCATTGAGAAAACTGCGCAGATAATCGCGGGCATGCTCCAGGTAATCGGTTCCGGCTGTGCGTGAACTGCTGAGCAGCAACAGGCGGCGTTTATCGCGCGGCATTTATCTCCGTTCCTTGGTTTTTTGCTTATAAGTGACAGCGCGGATTTTTAGCGGTCTGTTTTTTTGTCAAAACTGACAAAATTTGTCAGTTGCGCACCCATTTAGCTATGCCACTGAATAGGCTAAATGGCGATCCGCTTGCGTGCATAATCATGGATATTGCCCTTAAAACAGGGCGCCGCCGGCCGTGGAGGGACAGCCGGCGCGCACCTGATCCCCGTCCCCCCGTTTATATACAAGCAAGCTGTGTGCCAAACTTTTGCTCATGGCATAAGGGCAGCATCTCTTGCCTATGATCCACATGTGGATGACTTCGCCAAGCAAGCAAACTCAGCAACTACCTCAAGGTCAGTATTCATCCCAAACGCAGCCGGCGATGTGGCGAGCCGTATAGCCTCGGCTGGAGAGTCATGGATGCTTGCGATACTGTGTAGGCCTGTGCATGGAGGGTATTCAATGAAATGTTTCTCATTTTATCTGTCAGCCGTATTTCTGGGATTTAGCTTGACGCTCGCAGCAGCGTCACCGGCGGGTTCAAATACAGCCCCTAGCATTTCTGCGCCGGCGCCACTCACGGCTACGCATTTCGATGCAGATGCGGCCACCGCCGCCTACATGGCGCAACTATCGCCGGCGGCGCGCGCACGCTCGGATGCCTATTTCGAGGGCGGTTACTGGCTGATCCTATGGGATTGCCTGTGGGCACTGGCCGTGACTTGGCTACTGCTCGGTACCCGACTCTCGGCGCACATGCGCAATCTGGCCGAACGGGTGACGCGTTTCAAATGGCTGCAGACCGCGCTGTACTCCATCCAGTACATCGTGCTGGTGACGCTACTCACCCTGCCGTGGAATATCTACGAGAATTTCATCCGTGAGCACCAGTATGGCCTGTCCAACCAAAATCTCGGACAGTGGCTGGGCGATCAGTTCAAAGGGCTGATCGTCACGCTGATCCTCGGCAGCGTTGCTCTGGTGGTCATCTATGCGGTGATACGCAAAGCCACGCGCACCTGGTGGATCTGGGGCGCGGGCGTGGCCGTGGTATTTGCGATTTTTGTCGCCACTATCGCGCCGGTGTATATCGCGCCAATATTCAACACCTACAAATCCTTGCCCGACAGCCCGCTCAAGCAGCAGATCCTGTCGCTGGCCCGCGCCAACGAAATCCCCGCCACCGATGTGTACTGGTACGACGCCTCCAAACAGACCACGCGCCTGAGCGCGAATGTCAGCGGCATGTTCGGCACCACGCGCATCAGCATGAACGACAATCTGATGAACCGCGGCTCACCGGCTGAAATCAAGGCGGTGCTGGGTCATGAGATGGGGCACTATGTGCTCAACCACGTCTACACGGGCATCGTGTTTTTCGGCGTTATCATTTTTATCGGATTCGCTGTCGTGCGCTGGGGCTTCGGCTGGGCCGAGCACCGCTGGGGTGAGCGCTGGGGAATTCGCGGCGTCGGTGATGTAGCCGGCCTGCCCTTGATCATCGCGCTGTTCACGATCTTCATGTTCGTACTGACGCCGGTGAACAACACCATCACCCGCAGCATAGAAGCCCAAGCGGATGCCTTCGGACTGAATGCCGCGCGCCAGCCGGATGGTTTCGCCCAGGCGGCACTGCATCTATCCGAATATCGCAAGCTGCATCCCGGACCGGTGGAGGAATTCATATTTTTCGATCACCCGAGCGGCTGGAACCGTATTCACCGCGCCATGATCTGGAAGGCGGAAAACATCGATGCTCCGGACATCCGTGCGGAAGAGGCGATTGCTCCGCCCGGTGCGCGCTGATGCCTGGTTTTTAATTCAACCTACAGTTGCGACTGCATGAGTGTTAAACACGGGCCGGCCGGCACGGCTGAACTCCCCATTGGCATCTTCGACTCCGGCATGGGCGGATTGACGGTGTTGCGAGCGCTGCGCGAACGCCTGCCGCACGAACATCTGCTGTATCTGGGAGATACCGCGCGGCTGCCTTACGGCACCAAGGGCCCCGAGACCGTGTCGCGCTATGCCGTGCAAGCCGCATCCCATCTGGTGACACGCGGTATCAAATTGCTGGTAATCGCCTGCAACACGGCTTCCGCCGCAGCCTTGCCGACGCTCAGCCGGAGATTCACGCCCTTGCCTGTGATCGGCGTGGTGGAAGCCAGCGCCGAAGCCGCGGTGGATGCCTCCAAGTGCGGACACATCGCCGTGCTGGCTACCGAGAGCACGGTACGTGGAGGCGCCTACGAGCGCGCCATCAAATCACGCCGGTCCGACGCGCGGGTGTTCTCGCAGGCCTGTTCACTGTTTGTGGCGCTGGCGGAAGAGGGCTGGACCCAAGGCCCTTTGGTGGAAGCGGTAACGCGTGAATATTTGCAGCCGATGCTGGCGGAAAAGAAAAGCGAGGGCCTGGATTGCGTGGTACTGGGTTGTACGCATTTCCCGCTGCTCAAAGATACCATCGCGCATGTGGCCGGCCCGGATGTGGTGTTGGTGGATTCCAGCGAGAGCGTGGCGCTGGCCGTTGAAAAGATTCTGAGCGCGTCCATGCTGGCTCGCACCGGCGGCCACGGCGATGTCCGTTACCTGGCTACCGATGGCGCCGAACGTTTTGCACGCGTCGGCAGCCTGTTTCTAGGCGCGCCCATCAACCCACAGGATGTGGAACTGGTGAATCTATGAGTATCGTTCGCCTCGTTTTGGATGAAAGAACGGGTGCGCGCTTCACACGCATGGTCATGCAGAACGTGGAACGCGAATACCCGAATCACATCATGCACCTGCTGAACGGCGATGCGGATGCCCTGACACCGCGTCAGCTGCATCCGGTGTTCTTCGGCTGCTATGACTGGCATTCTTCAGTCCAC
>CAVZGN010000001.1:0-918908 GCA_963774895.1 uncultured Pseudomonadota bacterium | reverse complement strand
TTACCCAGAAACAGGTCGGTTACGTCGCGGCGGCGACAACGGGTGTTGTTGAGGTAATAGTTGGAAGTGCCATCACGCACCACTTCGCGTTTTACGGAAATTTCCGCGTAATTGGCCAACTGGCCGCCGACTGCGCCGTCCGAATTGTCGAAAATCAGTTCGATGGATGCCGCACTAACTGGTTTGCGGGCGCTTGAGCCGTTGAAAATCACATCCGCCATGGAGTCGCCGCGCAATTGCTTGGCGGACAACTCGCCCATCACCCAGCGCACGGCGTCGATGATATTGGATTTACCGCAGCCGTTGGGGCCGACGATGCCAACAAGATTGCTGGGAAACTGGATGGTAGTGGGATCCACGAAAGATTTGAATCCCGACATTTTAATTTTACTGAGTCGCATTCTGAATGGTGGTCATCTAATGGCCAGTCCTAGCCACCTAGTGTAAAGTATCGGCGCCGGAAAACGCAGTAGCGAGCGCAGCATGTCCACCCTGCCAAGCAAAATCCTGGAAACCTTTCCAAACCCGCGCGCAGGACGGAATTATACCATCCGTATTCGTATTCCCGAATTTACCTGTCTGTGCCCAAAAACCGGTCAGCCGGATTTCGCTGAACTACTGCTCGAATACGTCCCCGATCATCTGTGTGTTGAGCTCAAAGCACTCAAACTGTACATCTGGAGCTATCGGGGCGAAGGCCATTTCCATGAGGCTGTAACCAACCGCATCATGGACGACCTAGTGGCTGCCTTACAGCCGAAATTTGCACGCCTGACCGCTGAATTCAAGGTACGTGGTGGTATCTATACCACGGTGGTGGCTGAGCACCGGCAATCAGGCTGGCATAGCCCTGAACCCATCTCCCTGCCCTGAACCGCCACCCCACATGCTGCATGAACTTGTCCATGGCGCAGGTTGTTTGTTCCGAGGTTTCGGGTTTCTCCTGCGGCCGGGGATCAAACGGCATGTCATTGTTCCGTTGCTCATTAATGTCGTACTGTTTGCTTGCGGTATCACCTGGGCGGCCAATTATTTCAGCACCTGGCTGCAGCATTTGACCACCATGCTTCCTGGCTGGCTCAGTTGGCTGCCTTTCTTGCTCTGGCCGATATTCGCATTGGCCATAGCACTGGTGCTGTTCTTCACCTTCACACTGGTGGCCAATCTGATCGGCGCGCCTTTCAACAGTGTGCTCGCGGCACGGGTGGAGACTCTGGCGGGAGGTGGAAAACCGGACAGCGGCCGCAGCCTGTTCAAAGACATCGCCATCAGTCTGCGCGATGAGCTGCGACGCATGCTGTATATCCTGTGGCGCGCCTTGCTGATTGGCGCGCTGGGCCTGCTGCTGTTGTTTATTCCACTGTTCAACATACTGACTCCATTCCTGTGGTTCGTATTTACCGCCTGGATGCTGGCAGTGCAGTATTCCGATTACCCGCTCAGCAACCATGGGGTGGTATTTGCAACTCAACGCCCACTATTAACGCGTCAGCGTGTCCGATTGCTTGGTTTTGGCGGCGCCACAGCCCTGTGCACCCTGATTCCGTTGGTGAATTTCATCATCATGCCGGCGGCAGTGGCCGGAGCCACACTGCTGTGGATGGAAATACAACGATCCGCACCTACAACGCTGGATATTCAGTTGCGATAACTGCATTTCGTGCAAGTGCAACTTGCACTACATTGGGCAATCCGGTATAAACTGCTCCGCTTTATTTCCGGATAATCAGGAGTTTTCGATGCCGGCTAAGAAAAAGGCTGTTAGTGCGCCTTCCAAATCCAAGGCCGCAAGAAAACCAGCCATCAAAGTTGTAGCCAAATCGCCGCTAGCGAGAAAGGCAGTTACCAGGCCCGTAACAGCCACACGCCGATTCCGGCGCCGGGCTAGCGACGTCTTCCAGGGATTCACGCCTTATCCGCTCAGGAAAGGCGAGCCTTACATGAACGAGAATCAGCGCGGTCACTTCCGCAATATTCTGCTGGGGTGGAAAAAAGAGCTCATGGAGGAAGTGGATCGTACCGTGCATCATATGCAGGACGAGGCTGCCAACTTTCCTGACCCCAATGATCGCGCCACCCAGGAATCGGAATTCAGCCTGGAACTGCGCACCCGTGACCGGGAACGCAAATTGATCAAAAAAATTGACGAAGCACTAGCTAGCTTGGAAGCCGGTGAATACGGTTACTGTGATTCCTGCGGCGTGGAGATCGGAATCCGCCGCCTGGAAGCGCGTCCTACAGCCACCCAATGCATTGATTGCAAGACCTTGGATGAGATACGTGAGAAACAGATGACCGGTTGATGTTCAAGGCATCGTGAGTGTTATCTGTTGTTTAAGAAGCACTCCCTTTTTTTATACATGACATTGACCTCGAATTCGGCATTAATTCCCTAAAGCGGATTGTACTGTTGTATCAACCCTTGGCTTCCGGCACCCCGCCTCAACCATCCAAGAGTTCAACTACGTATCGGGGACGTTTTGCGCCTTCACCCACCGGCCCGTTGCACTTCGGTTCGCTGACGACAGCGCTTGGCAGCTATTTGGATGCGCGCTTCCACGGAGGCGACTGGCTGTTGCGCATCGAAGATCTGGATCCTCCGCGGGAGCAGCCTGAAGCCGCGGATGCCATCATGAGAATGCTTGAGATCCATGGCCTGCATTGGGATGGGCCGGTGCTGTTTCAGCATACCCGCGTGGATGCATATTAAAGCAGCCGTTGAAACTCTGCTGGACAAAAGCATGGCGTATACCTGCACGTGCAGTCGCCGGGAAATCGCCGACAGCGGCCTACATGGCTTGGAAGGGCCGGTGTATTCGGGCACCTGCCGCAATCGCCTACGCAACGATAAACGAGCTGCCGGAGTTCAATTGAAAGTACCCAGCGATGAAATATTCTCATTTAATGACGTACTTCAAGGCGTCATTCACCAGCATCTGGCAAAAGAAATTGGTGATTTCATAGTGCGCCGTACTGATGGCCATTTCGCCTATCAGCTGGCTGTGGTACTGGATGATGTTTTCCAGGGCATCAGCCATGTGGTGCGCGGTGCTGACCTACTGATATCCACTCCCCGACAGATTTACCTACAACGTGTGTTCGGTCTGCCCACGCCTGTGTATATGCATCTGCCGGTAGCCTTGGACACGCAGGGTAGAAAGATCAGCAAACAGACCCAGGCAGCACAACTGAATGTTGAATCGCCCAGCAAGATGCTGTGCCTAGCGCTACAATTTCTTGGTCAGTCTCCGCCTGCCGATTTACAGTCAGCAGCTCCGCACGCAGTACTCGCTTGGGCTGTCAGTCATTGGCAAACGAACTTGATCAAAGGTGTGTCAAGCCGCAAATATGTATGATTATCTAGATCAGATATGTATCTTATCTATTTGATATTATTATATAATAATATGATATTTTATCGGATGAATCGCCCGCTTTCCAGCTACGATGTGGGTGCTCTAGCGATCCAAAACTGTGGATGCCGCCTGACTCATTGCAGTCATGAGCCACTGCTAAAGTTGTTGCTACAGGTACCTACGTGATCGTAAAAAGTGATTTCACCCCGGCGCGCTGGCTGCAAAACCGTCATTTACAGACGCTTTTCCCGAATGTGTTTTACCGGCGTCCACCCGTCAAGTTACGCCGTGAACGTGTGGAATTACCCGATGGTGATTTCATCGACGTGGACTGGACCGGTGGCTCAATGGGGCCCATCGTCATCGTGCTGCACGGGCTTGAAGGATCAATAAAATCGCGCTATGCGGCTCGCATGATGCTACATATCCATGCCATGGGGCTACGTGGCGCTTTGCCCCATTTTCGCGGCTGCAGTGGTGAACCGAACCGCTTGTCGATCGGATATCACTCCGGCTTTACCCAGGATTTGGAATATTTCACCGGCTTGTTGAAACAACGTGAGCCACACACAGTTCTGGCTGCCGTGGGCTATTCCCTGGGTGGCAATGTCTTGTTGAAATGGCTGGGTGAAAGCCCAAACGCCAAACGGCTGGTGACTGGAATAGCGGTATCTGTGCCCTTCGATCTGGCGGATGCATCCCGCATCATCGAAACCGGTGCTTCACGCATCTATAAATGGTCGTTACTGGGGCGTATGCGAAGATCATCCCTACGTAAATTCCAAACGGTGATACCGCCTTTCGAACTGCCGGACATCAGGCGGATTCGCACCTTTCGTGAATTTGACGACAAGCTTACCGCACCATTGCATGGTTTCAAGGATGCTGACGATTATTATATGAATTGCAGCAGTCGGTATTTTCTCAAGAAAATCAATGTGCCAACACTGATCTTGCACGCTCTTGATGATCCATTCATGAGCCCGGCTTCCGTGCCCCAGGAAGACGAGCTTTCCACATCCGTCACGTTGGAACTCAGCAGCAATGGCGGCCATGTAGGATTCGTGAATGGCTCGTTGTTAAATCCCACAATGTGGCTAGGAAAACGCATCGATCTGCATCTGCGTAAATATTTGTTGATTTGATATATTTTGAGATGCATACAAAAAGAGGGCCGTAAGGCCCTCTGTCTTTTAAGATTTAAAAACCAGATTCAGGCTATATCCACAGCCTTCATGCTAAGCCGAATGCGCCCCTGTTTGTCCACTTCCAATACCTTGACTTTTATGACGTCTCCCTCGGTAAGTTTATCGCTGACCTTTTCGACACGTTCCTCGGAAATTTGTGAGATATGCACCAGCCCATCTCGGCCCGGTAGGATGCTGACGAAAGCCCCGAAGTCCATCAATTTGACCACCTTGCCTTGATAAATACGGCCGACTTCGACATCGGCGGTGATATCTTCGATACGCTTGCGCGCGGCCTCACCGGCAGCCTTGTCCACAGATGCGATCTTGACCGTGCCGTCATCTTCGATATCGATCGTAGTGCCGGTTTCTTCGGTAAGCGCGCGTATCACGGCACCACCCTTGCCGATCACATCCCGGATCTTGTCCGGGTGGATCTTCATGGTGATGATGCGTGGCGCAAACTCCGAAAGTTCTGCGCGCGGCTTGTCGATGACCGCGTTCATCTTTCCAAGTATGTGCAGCCGCCCCTCATTGGCCTGGGCCAATGCAGCTTGCATGATTTCTCGGGTGATGCCGTCAATCTTGATATCCATCTGCAACGCGGTCACGCCCGTGGCTGAACCGGCGACTTTGAAATCCATATCGCCCAGGTGGTCTTCGTCACCCAGGATATCGGTCAATACCGCGAACTTGCTGCCCTCCTTGATGAGGCCCATGGCCACACCGGCCACCGGCGCCTTCAAGGGCACGCCGGCATCCATGAGCGACAGGCTAGTGCCGCACACGCTGGCCATCGAACTTGAGCCATTGGATTCGGTAATTTCAGAGACCACACGTATTACATAGGGGTAGCTGGCCATATCCGGCATGACGGCCTGGATACCACGCTTGGCGAGACGCCCATGACCGATCTCGCGGCGCTTGGGCGAGCCCATCATGCCCACTTCACCGACCGAGTAGGGCGGGAAGTTATAGTGCAGCATGAAGGGTTCCTTGCGTTCACCTTCGATGGCATCGATGATCTGCGCATCGCGACCGGTGCCAAGCGTGGTCACGACCAGCGCCTGGGTCTCACCGCGGGTAAACAGCGCCGAGCCATGGGTGCGCGGCAGTACGCCGACTTTAATGGTGATGGGTCGGACGCTGCGGGTATCACGACCGTCGATGCGTGGCTGGCCCTCAAGAATCCGGCCTCGAACAATCTTCTTTTCCAGATCGCTAAAAGCGTTGGCTACTGTGTTCTCGGACCATTGTGGCTTATCACCCGCTGAGAATTTTGCGTGCACGGCTTGGCGTATTTCCTCGATACGGGTAAAGCGTGCTTGTTTCTCGGCAATCTGATAAGCCTCACGTAAGGCTTTCTCGGCTTCTGCGGACACGGTTTCTGCCAGGTCCTGGTCCTTGTCTGCGGGTTTCCAGTCCCAAGCGGGCTTGCCGGCCTCTTGCGCAAGTTCACGGACAACCTTGATGGCCGCCTGCAGCTGTTCATGGCCGAACATCACGGCGCCCAGCATCACCTCTTCTGACAGGCAATCCGCTTCGGATTCCACCATCAGCACCGCTTTATCGGTACCTGCCACCACCAGGTCCAAATCGGAGGTCAGCAGCTGGGTCTTGGACGGGTTCAGGATATATTGACCATTCTCATAACCAACCCGCGCTGCACCGATGGGGCCCATGAACGGCATACCTGAGATGGCCAGGGCAGCAGAGGCACCGATGAGCGCCGGCACATCGGGATCCACCTCCGGATTTACAGAGATGACCGTAGCCACAACCTGCACTTCGTTATAGAAACTTTTTGGGAACAATGGACGGAGGGGACGATCGATAAGGCGGGACGTCAGGGTTTCTTTCTCACTGGGACGCCCTTCCCGCTTGAAAAAACCGCCGGGAATCTTGCCGGCGGCGTAGGTCTTTTCCTGGTAATTGACCGTGAGCGGGAAAAAATCCCGGCCCTCGATTGCTGATTTGGATCCCACCGCGGTGACCAGCACCACGGTGTCCGCCATATTGACCAAAACTGCGCCATCAGCCTGGCGAGCGATCTCACCCGTCTCCAAGTTGATTTTATGCTCACCGTATTGAAAGCTTTTTTTGAATACTGTCACATTAAACCCTTCGTGGTTCGGAATGATTAAAACGCGGAGAAATCGGACTAGGTATCAGCGGCGCAGACCAAGACGCTCGATGAGCGTCTCATAGCGCGCCTGATCGGTGTGCTTGAGATAATCCAGCAACTTGCGGCGCTGGTTCACCATTTTAAGCAGTCCGCGACGGGAATGGTGATCTTTCTTATGCTGGTCGAAGTGTCCGCCGAGCCCATCTATTCGGGCTGATAGTAACGCTACTTGCACTTCAGGTGACCCGGTATCTTTGGGATCACGCCGGTAGGTGGCGATGATCTCCTGCTTCTTGTCAGCGGTGAAAGCCATAGACGCCCAACTCCAGTTGTTTAAGATTTTAAAAACAGCCGTGTATTGTAAACGCGGCTCAGCCCTCGAACAAGTAAAACGGCAATAAAATCAGTCTCTAACCTGATGTTCAGTTCATATTCATCAACCGGCGTGGCGTCACCCGTCCATCCGGGAGCACTTCAGCCAAGCCAAGAAAACGCCCATCTCCATAGGCACGCAACCACCCGGCGGTCGGCGCGCCCGGGACCATCACGGCCTGACCTTTCAGGAAATACCAGACTGCATCCTCACTCATATGGACTTGCGGCCAATGGGTCAAGGCACTGTCAATCGGCAACAGCAGGCGATCCAGAACGTTATTATGCATGTGCGCCTGTTGTAATTCCTCCAAGCGATGCATGTTGGTGTAGGGACCTACCAGGGTCCTGCGTAAAGCACTCACATGGCCGCAGCTGCCGAAAGCACGCGCTAAATCCTCTACCAGTGTGCGCACATAGGTGCCCTTGGAACAGCGGACCTTGAATTCGAGGCTGTCGTTTGAATACGCAGTCAGAACCAGTGAATGAATGGTCACTGAGCGAGGTTTGCGAGGCACCTCGATTCCATCACGGGCCAGGTCGTAGAGCCGTTGACCTTGATGTTTTAGGGCTGAGTACATGGGGGGTATCTGCGTGATCACACCGCAGAATTGCCCAAAGACCTGCTCGATGCGGGTCTGCTTGAGCGTTGGCAACTGGCACGTCTCCAACACTTCACCCTCGGCATCCGCCGTGGTGGTGCGAGAACCCAGCCTGCACTGCACCGCATATTCCTTGTCTGCATCCAGCAAGTATGCCGATACCTTGGTGGCTTCCCCAAAACACAGGGGTAACAACCCACTGGCCAAAGGATCTAGACTGCCGGTATGTCCGGCTTTGCGCGCATTGAAAAGACGTTTCACGGCCTGCAGGGCCTGGTTAGATGTCATACCGACAGGTTTATCCAGCAATAATACGCCGTGTACATCACGGCGTGGAATCTTTATAACGCCTGCTTCCCGTGTATCGGCGCTTATCTTTTCGCTGGTTGTCGCGTGTATCAAGAGGATTTATTCCTTTTATCGTGGGCCGGCATGTTTGCGCGTTTGATGAGCGCATCCAGGTGCGCAGCCCGATCCAAGGTATCGTCATAATGGAAACGCAACTCAGGAATACTGCGCAATTTCAGGTTGCGTCCGAGTGTATGACGCAGGAATCCGGCGGCGTGATTCAGAGCGGCCACCACCTCGGGTTGTGGACCTTGGGCTCCCAACACCGAAATCAGCACTCTTGCATTCGAAAGATCAGGGGAGACGTCCACCTCGGTTATCGTGACCCGATGGATGCGTGGATCTTTTACCTGGCGGCGGATAAGCTCCGAAAGTTCGCGTTGCAGTTGTTCTGCGATGCGGCTCGAACGTTCATATTCCCTGGGCATATGCTATCCAAGCGCGTCGTTTCAAAGCGTACGCGCGATTTCCACGCGTTCGTAGCATTCAATCTGGTCTCCCGGTTTTACATCGTTATAATCTTTCACACCGATGCCGCATTCGGTGCCGGCACGCACTTCGTTGACGTCATCCTTGAAACGCCGCAGAGATTCCAGCGCGCCCTCGAAGATCACTACATTGTCACGCAATACTCTGATGGGTAGGTTGCGTTTTACATAGCCATCCACGACCAGACATCCAGCGATCGCGCCTAACTTGGATGAACGGAAGACTTCGCGAACCTCTGCAAGACCGACGATCTGTTCACGCTGTTCCGGCGCCAGCATCCCGGTGATTGCCTGTTTCACATCGTCTATCGCCTCGTAGATGATGCTGTAATAGCGCACGTCCAGACTGGATTCACTGATCATACGGCGTGCGCTGTTGTCGGCACGCACATTGAAGCCGATAATCACGGCCTTGGAGGCCAAGGCCAGGTTGACATCCGATTCGGTGATGCCGCCGACGCCGCTGGCGATGACTCTGACTTTAACTTCATCGGTGGACAGGTTGCTGAGAGCGTTGCTCAAGGCTTCGGCGCTGCCCTGCACATCGGATTTTATGAACACGTTCAGGGTCTTTTGCTCGCCATCCTGCATCTGTTGGAAGGCGTCGTCGAGCTTGGTGGTCTGGCGCGCGAGTTTCACGTCGCGGTATTTGCCCTGGCGGTAGAGGGCGACTTCCCGGGCTTTACGCTCGTCCGGCACCACCACCGCTTCATCGCCGGCATTGGGGGTGCTAGATAATCCAAGCACCAGCGCCGGCGTCGCCGGCCCCGCTTCCTGAAGGCTGTTGCCATCCTCATCGAACATGGCGCGCACCCTACCGAACTCTTGGCCGGTGAGCAGGATATCTCCCAGTTTAAGCAGCCCGCGCTGCACCAGAACCGTGGCTACCGGTCCGCGGCCCTTTTCAAGGCTCGATTCCAGCACGAAACCTGACGCCGGCCCGTTCGCTACGGCCTTGAGTTCAAGAACTTCGGCCTGCACCAGGATTGAATCCAGCAGGGTATCAATGCCTTCCCCGGTCTTGGAAGATACCTTGACGAAGATGTTTTCGCCGCCCCATTCTTCGGAAATGATTTCATACTTGGACAGATCACTGCGCACGCGTTCCAGGTCTGCTTCCTGCTTATCGATCTTGGTTATGGCCACCACGATGGGTACTTGAGCTGCGCGCGCATGCTGGATGGCTTCGACGGTCTGCGGCATCACGCCGTCATCAGCGGCCACCACCAGAACCACGATATCCGCTACATTGGCGCCACGCGCGCGCATGGCGGTGAAAGCCGCATGCCCGGGCGTATCCAGGAAGGTGATGACACCTTTCTTGGTTTCCACACGATATGCACCGATGTGCTGGGTGATGCCACCGGCCTCACGCGCAGCCACGCGCGTGCTGCGAATATAATCCAGTAGTGAAGTCTTGCCATGATCGACATGACCCACGATTGTGACCACGGGTGGGCGTGTGACTTCATCGCCCTCATGCACCACCTGCATGACCTGTTCTTCCAGGTCATTTTCTTTCAAGAGCTTCGGTTTATGACCCATCTCGTCCACGACGATGGCCGCGGTCTCCTGGTCGATGACCTGGTTGATAGTGGCCATCGCGCCCATATTCATCATGATCTTGATGACTTCGGTGGCTTTAACCGCCATGCGCTGCGCCAGCTCACCTACAGTGATGGTCTCTGGAATCGGGACTTCCCGTACCTGCGGAGCCACGGGCTTTTCAAAACCGTGCTTGCTTTCTACCTGGACATTGACTGCTGACCTGGTTTTCGCGGGTTTTTTTCTGCGTTTGTTAGAAAGTTCGTGCCCGACATGCAGCTCGGCACGACCATATTTGGTGTGTTTGTCGTCGGCAGCTGCGCTGGGCTGTGCCTTGTTGCGCGGCGAGGCGGCGCGCATGCGCCGGTCTTCTTCTTCAGTCAGGCGGCGGGCTTCGGCTTCTGCACGACGTCGCTCCGCATCCGCGCGGGCACTGGCATCTTCTTCCTGCCGGCGGCGAGCCTCTGCTTCCTGCTTGCGGCGATTGTCCTCTTCTTCGGCGGCCTGTTTTTGCAGACGCGAGGCCGATAGGCGTTCTTCCTCGGCGCGCTTCAGTTCCAATTCAGCCTGTTGTGCAGCTTCCTCTTCCGTGCGTCGCTTGGCTTCCTCTTCCAACACCGCGCTGCGTTTCACATAGGTGCGTTTCTTGCGCACCTCTACGCTCACGGTCTTGGCACGCCCCTGGATACCATTGAGTTTTATTTCGGAAACAGTGCGGCGTTTGAGGGTTATCTTGCGCGGCTCGCCGACGCCACCTTCGCCATGGCTGTTGCGCAAGTGTGTAAGCAGTTGCAGCTTCTGGTCATCACTGATGGCGATATCCGGATCGGATATCTCAATCCCGGCATCCGCCAACTGCGTAAGTAGGCGCTCCACGGGAGTTCCCACTACTTCAGCAAATTGTCTAACTGTAACTTCCGCCATGGTGATTTTCCTTAGCCGAATTACTTCTGCTGGGCCTCTTCGGCCGCAAACCAGGGAGCACGCGCGGCCATGATGAGTTCAGCCGCCTTGCTCTCATCAAGTCCTTCTACGTCCTTGATGTCATCCACCGCCTGTTCTGCCAGATCCTCCATGGTGACGATGCCGCGTCCCGCCAGCCTGTAGGCCACGGCCTTTTCCATACCCGTGAGGCTCAGCAGATCTTCCGCCGGCTCTTTATCGCCGAATTGCTCCTCGCTGGCAATCGCCTGGGTGAGCAGTACATCGCGCGCACGGCCCCGCAGCTCCTCGACGATACCTTCATCGAATTCCTCGACCGACAGCAGTTCCGAAGCCGGCACGTAGGCGATTTCCTCGATACTGGAAAAACCTTCCTGCACCAGGATCACGGCCACGTCCTCATCCACATCCAGCTGCTCCATGAAAAGCTTCTGCAACGTCTGCACTTCGGCCTCGCTCTTCTGCGTAGCCTGCTCCTGGGTCATGACATTGAGTTCCCAGCCGGACAGTTGGCTGGCGAGGCGCACGTTCTGGCCGCCACGGCCGATGGCCTTGGAAAGATTCTCTTCTGAGACCGCGATATCCATGCTGTGTGATTCCTCGTCCATGACAATCGCTTGTACTTCGGCGGGTGACATGGCATTGATGACGAACTGGGCGGGATTTTCATCCCAGGGCACGATGTCCACCCGTTCACCGGCGAGTTCATTGGACACCGCCTGCACGCGCGAACCACGCATACCTACGCAGGCACCTACCGGGTCAATGCGTGAATCATTGCTTTTGACCGCGACCTTGGCACGCGCACCCGGATCGCGCGCCGCGCCCTTGATCTCAATCAGGCTCTGGCCCACTTCAGGCACTTCCAGTTTGAACAATTCGATAAGAAACTGTGGCGCCGTGCGCGTCACAAACAGCTGAGGGCCGCGCAGCTCGGCGCGCACTTCACGCAGATAGCCGCGGATGCGGTCGTTGGTGCGCACGGCCTCGCGCGGGATCATTTCCTCACGGGCGATGAATGCCTCGGCGTTGTTACCGAGATCGATATACACGTTGCCGCGTTCCACGCGCTTGACCACGCCGGTGACCAGTTCGCCCACGCGGTCCTTGTAGGCTTCCACGACCTGGGCACGCTCCGCTTCGCGAACCTTTTGCACAATCACCTGTTTGGCGGTTTGTGCGGCGATGCGACCGAACGCCACGGACTCGATCGGCTCTTCGATGTATTCGCCAACTTTAATGTCTGGCTTGATATCCAGCGCATCCATGAGCCGCAGTTCGCGTTCCGGCGATTCCAGCACCTCGTCGTCCGCTTTTACCAGCCAGCGCCTGAAAGTGCTGTATTCACCTGTGTGGCGGTCTATCGAGACTCGCGCATCGATCTCTCCGCCATGCTTTTTACGCGTAGCCGATGCCAACGCTGCTTCCAGCGCCTCGAAAATTACAGTTTTGTCCACGCCTTTCTCGTTGGAGACGGCGTCCACGACCAGCAAAATCTCTTTATTCATAACCTCACACCGATGCATTGCATTTAGAAATCTGGCACCAAACGCGCCCTGCCTATCTGGGTAAATGGCAGACGGCATAAGATGCCATCCACTTCAACCAAAACCTGATCAGATTCCAGGCCACGCAGCGTACCGGAGAAACGCCGGCGGCCATCGCGCGGCAGCAGTAACTCGATGCGCACCCGCTGACCCGCATGCTGCTGGAAATCCACCAGCTTGCGCAGCGGCCGGTCCAGGCCGGGTGAGGACACCTCCAGCGTATAAGCCCCGGGTATCGGGTCCTCGACATCCAGTACCGCACTGATCTGCTGGCTGACCTTCTGGCAGTCATCCAGCGTCACGCCTTGCGGCCGATCGATATACAGCCGCAGCACCCCGCCGTGGAACTCCAGCTCCACCAGTTCATAGCCCAGGGCCTCAACGGCCGGTTCCAACAGCTTCAGCAGCGTCTCGCGCATGGTCCCTGTATAAACAAAAAAATGGGCCCAAGGCCCATTCCATATACCCCTGCAAACCGCAGGGCTCGATAATGATAAACCCCGTAAACCGGAGTCTCAGCACGGCTCAAGGCCGCTGACTGACACTAAAAAGCCCCTGCGCGGGGCCCAATTCCAAGATCTTTGGTAGCGGGGGCAGGATTTGAACCTGCGACCTTCGGGTTATGAGCCCGACGAGCTGCCAGACTGCTCCACCCCGCACCGGGCAGCCGCGGAATATATAGGACTGAGGCCCTTTTTTCAAGCCAAACCGGGACTTAAACGGGCTGTTTGAGAAATTTCGGTAAGTTTTTAGAAGGTGATGACTCGCGCGCACAGGGCCATAAGCGGCCCGGGAATAATCCCCAGCAGCAGGATCGCGAGTCCGTTCCCGGACAGCACCCAACGCAGGTCGAGGTCCGCTTGGATAGGCTTGGAGTCCTGGGGTGCGCGGTCGAAGTACATGAGCTTAACCACTTTCAGATAATAGTAGGCGCTGATGAGTGCGAAGATCACTGCCACCACCGCTAGCCACGACATCCCGATATCGATTATCGCACGCAGCACGTACAGTTTGGCGAAGAAGCCCACGAACGGCGGCACCCCCGCCATGCCGAACATCACCATGAGCATCATGCCGGCGAACCACGGGTTGCGATCATTCAGTCCCTTGAAATCCTCGAGCCGGTCCGCTTCAAAACCCTTGCGGGCCAGCAGGATTATCATGCCGAAGGCTGCCGTGGACATGATTACGTAGGTGACCACGTAGAACATGGCGGCTTGATAGCCTTCGGTGGTGCCGGCGAGGATCCCCAGCAGGATGAATCCCACGTGCGAAATGGTGGAATACGCCAGCAGGCGTTTCAGATTGGTTTGGACGATGGCTACGATGCTGCCGATGCCCATGGACAGCACCGCCAGCACGGTCAGGATGGCATGCCATTCCACATGCAGTCCGCCCAGGCCGGCCACCAGCAGGCGCATGAACAGCGCAAAAGCGGCGATCTTAGGCGCCGAACCGATGTACATGGTCACCGGCGTGCTGGCGCCCTGGTACACATCCGGCAGCCACATATGGAACGGCACGGCGCCGAGCTTGAAACACAGCCCGACGATGACGAATCCCAGCGCCAGCAGCACCCCGATATTGATGCTGGCGGATTCCGCGATGTGCATGCCCAGCCGGGTCACATCCAGGGTGCCGGCAGCGCCGTACAGCAGTGACATGCCATACAGCAAGGTGCCGGAGGCTATCGCGCCCAGTACGAAATATTTCATGGCGGCCTCGGAGGCTACCGGCGAATCGCGTTCCAGCGCCACCATCGCATACAGCGACAACGACAGCAGTTCCAGGCCCAGATAAATGCTGATGAAATTATGCGCCGATATCATCACCATCATGCCGAGCATTCCGAACAGGCCGAGCACATAGAATTCACCCTTGAACAGGCCGCGGTCACGCAGATATTCGCGTGAATACAGAAACGTGAGCGCCACCACCAGATAGGTGAACAACTTCAGCACATTGCCCATGCGGTCGTTTATGAACATGTCATTGAAGGTCAGTAAGCCACCGGTTTGCGCTACGGTTACAGTGAGCCAGGCGCAGGCTGCCACCGTCGCCAGTGACAGCCAGTAGCTGATGACGCGCTGCCGGTCGTTCAAAAAAGTATCCAGGACCAGGATGAAGCAGCCCATGCCCAGTACGAACATCTCGGGGATCACTTGAGTCAGACTGGGCAGCACGGTCATCGAAATGTCCTCAAACAGTTTTTACAATTTTGATTGCACCACTTGGTGCACCAGATTCACCACGCTGGCATGCATGACATCCAGCAGCGGCGCCGGCCAGATGCCGATGAGTATCACCGGCAACGCGCACAAGCCCAGCACGATGAATTCACGTTTGCCGATATCCTGCATAGTGGCTACCCGGTCGTTGCCCACCGGGCCATAGAGCACGCGTTTTACCATCCACAGGGTATAGGCCGCACCCAGGATCAAGGTGGTGGCAGCACCGAAGGCAATCCAGAAATTGGCCTTCATACTGGCAAGAATCACCATCCACTCGCCCACGAACCCGGAAGTGCCGGGCAAGGCTACATTGGCCATGGCAAACAGCACCAGGAAAAACGCGAACGCCGGCATGCGGTTGATAACGCCGCCGTAGCCCTTGATGTCACGGGTGTGCAGCCGGTCATACAGCACGCCCACACACAGGAACAAGGCGCCGGAGACGAACCCGTGGGAGATCATCTGTACCAGGCCCCCCTCCACGCCCATGACGGTACCGTCGGTGCTGGCGGTCTTCTGGAAAATCAGGAACAGGATGAAGAAACCAAGGGTTACGAAACCCATATGCGCCACCGATGAATAAGCCACCAGCTTCTTCATGTCGGTCTGGGCGATAGCCACAAAACCGATATAAACGATGGCGACCAGCGATAACCCGATGATCAGCCACATGAGTGCGTGGCTGGCATCCGGTGCGATCGGCAGGCTGAATCTAAGAAAACCATAGGCGCCCATCTTCAGCAGGATGGCTGCCAGTATCACGGAACCGCCGGTGGGCGCTTCCACATGGGCGTCCGGGAGCCAGGTGTGCACCGGCCACATGGGCACTTTCACCGCGAACGCCACCAGGAAGGCGATGAAGATCAGCAGCTGTGCGGTCATGCCGATGGGCATCTGCTGGAAGGTCAGGATGTCGTAGCTGCCGGACTTTGCATACATGTAGATGATGGCGATCAGCATCAGCACCGAACCGAAGAACGTATACAGAAAGAATTTGATGGTGGCATACACGCGCCGCGGTCCACCCCAGATGCCTATGATCAGGAACATGGGGATCAGCATGGCTTCCCACAACACATAGAACAGTAGTCCATCGAGGGCCGAGAACACACCGTTGATGAGCCCTTCCATGATCAGGAACGCCGCCATGTACTGGGCAACTTTGTACTGGATCACTTCCCAGCCGGCGATCACCACCAGTACCGTCATAAAGGTGTTGAGTAAAATCAACGGCATGGAGATGCCATCCACGCCCAGGTGATAGTACACATTGAAGGTGCTGATCCAGGGCAGATTTTCCACGAACTGCATGCTGGCGGTGCCGGTATTGAATCCGGTCCACAACGGCACACTGATGGCGAATACCATGGTCGAGAACAACAGCGCCAGCCAGCGCACGGATTTGGGCGCCAGCTTGCCCGCCAGCAGCACCACCAAGGCGCCGGCGATGGGCAGCCACAGCAGCACACTCAGGATGGGGAAATACGTGTTGCTCATGTGCAGGAATTCCGTCAACGCAGTATTAGCCAGCCCAACAGCAGGCACAGACCGATGATCATGGCGAAGGCATAGTGGTACAGATAACCCGACTGGCTGCGACGCAGGATGCGTGAAAACCAGCCGACGGCTTCGGCGCTGCCGTTCACCAGCCCACCGTCGATGATCGCGGTGTCACCCACCTTCCACAACAGCATGCCCAAGCCACGCGCTCCGCCCGCGAATAAAAACGCATAGATCTCGTCGAAATAGTATTTGTGCACCAGCAGTGCATACACGGGCTTGAAGATCCTGGCCAACACAGAGGGCCAGGCCGGTTTGAGCCTATAGAAGATCCAGGCGACCAAAACTCCCGACAAGGCAACCCACAAGGTCGGAGTACTGACGCTTTCCAATAGCATGTCGCCGGCGCCATGGAAGTTCGCGGCCAACGCCTGCATGGCGTGGTGCTCAGGCGCAACATAGATCGAACCGCCGAAGAAATTGCCGTACAACAGCGGTTGTATCGTCGGCCAGCCGATCAGCAGCGAGGGGATGGCCAACAGGATTAAAGGTACGGTCACTACCCAGGGTGATTCCTTGGGCGCATGCGGCAGGTGCCCGGGTTCCGGATGTGCATGCGGATCATCAACAGGCGAGCCATGCCCCCGCTCCACCACGAAGCGCGGCTTGCCGTGAAACGTCAGGAACAGCATGCGGAAGGTGTAGAGCGCTGTGACGAAAGCGCCCAGCAGCACGCACCAGTAGGCGAAGCCGCTGCCCAGGCGCTGGGATGCATGCACCGCCTCGATGATGCTGTCCTTGGAGTAGAAACCCGCAAATCCCGGGAACGCAATCAACGCCAAGGCGCCGGCCAGGAAGGTGATGTAGGTGATTGGCATGTACTTGCGCAGCCCGCCCATGTAACGCATGTCCTGTTCATGGTGCATGGCGATGATCACCGAGCCGGCTGCCAGGAACAGCAGGGCCTTGAAAAACGCATGCGTCATAAGATGGAAGATGCTGGCGGCATACGCCGAGGCGCCCAGGGCCGTCGCCATGTAGCCCAGCTGTGAAATGGTGGAATAGGCGATCACCCGCTTGATATCGTTCTGCACGATGCCCACCAGCCCCATGAACAGGGCGGTGATGGCGCCGATGAACATCACCACCGATAGGGCCGTATTGGAAAGCTCGAACAGCGGCGACAGACGCGCCACCATGAAGATGCCGGCGGTCACCATGGTGGCCGCATGGATCAACGCCGATATGGGCGTGGGGCCTTCCATGGAATCCGGCAGCCACACGTGCAGCGGCACTTGAGCGGATTTGCCCATGGCGCCCACGAACAGCAAGATGCAGATGAGCGTCGGCACCGACCAGGTGATGCCGGAGAACAGCTGCACCGTCTGGCCGGCCAGCTGCGGGGCCTGGCTGAACACGTCCGCGTAATTCAGGCTGCCGGTGTACGCCAGCACCAGCGCGATCGCCAGCAGGAAGCCGAAGTCGCCCACCCGGTTCACGATGAATGCCTTGAGACCGGCATAGATGGCCGTCGGCCGCGTATACCAGAAACCGATAAGCAAGTAGGACACCAAACCCACCGCCTCCCAGCCGAAGAATAGTTGCAGGAAGTTGTTGGCAGTCACCAGCATCAGCATGGCAAAGGTGAACAAAGCGGTGTAGCTGAAGAAGCGCTTGTAGCCGGAATCATCCGCCATGTAGCCGATGGTATAGATGTGCACCATCAACGACACGAAGCTGACGACCGTGATCATCAAGGCCGTGAGGCGGTCCACCAAGAAGCCCACCTGGAACTGCACATTGCCCACGACTGCCCAGTCGTACACCGTGATGTTGGCATTGCTCATGCCGTTGTACAGCATCTGCCACAGCACATAGGCTGAGAGCACGAATGACACGGCCACACCCAGGATCGTGACCCAATGCGCCGCAGCCCTGGGGATGAAGCGCATGCAGATGCCGGCCACGATGGCCGCCGCCAGCGGCGCCAGCACTATGATCAGGACAATATCCGGCAATGCTGTGTTCATATCAGCCCTGCATGCTGTCCATGTCTTCGACGTTGATGCTGTGGCGGTTGCGGAACAGCACGACCACGATCGCGAGACCAATGGCGGATTCGGCGGCCGCGACCGTGAGTATGAAGAACACGAACACCTGGCCGGCGGGATCGTTGAGATAACGTGAGAATGCGATGAAATTGAAATTCACAGCCAGCAGCATCAGCTCGATGCACATCAGCAGCAGGATCACGTTCTTGCGATTCAGGAATATGCCGGCCACGCTGATGGCAAACAGCGCGCCGCTGAGCGCCAGGAAGTCAAACAGCGTGATCACGGAGATTTGCCTCCCGGCTTGCGTTCCGCCGGCATCTTCACCAGGCGAATGCGCCCGCGTTTGGCACTGACACGCACTTGCTTGGCAGGGTCCTGGGTACGTGTGCCGCTACGGCGCCTGAGCGTCAGCGTAATGGCTGCCACGATGCCCACCAGCAGGATCGCCGCCGCCAGTTCAAACGGATAGACGTAGCTGGTATAGATCAGATTGCCCAGCTCGCGGGTGTTGCTGTAGGTCGCCGCATGCGGCAACGGCGTGCCGAAGGTCACGCCCAATTTTTCAGTCCAGACCACGTAACCGATCTCCAGCAGCACGATGACCGCCACCACCAGGCCCAGGGGTGCATAGCGCACAAAACCTTGGCGCAAGGTCACAGTGTTGATGTCCAGCATCATCACCACGAACAGGAACAGCACCATGACCGCGCCCACGTACACCAGCACCAGTATCAGCGCCAGGAACTCCGCTTCCAGCAGCAGCCACAAGCCGGCGCTGGTCACGAATGCCAGCACCAGGAACAGGGCCGAGTGCACCGGATTGCGTGCGGTGATGACGCCGAGTGCGGCTCCGATCAGGACCGCCGCCAGCACGATGAACACGATAGTTGCTGCCATGCAAACCTCAACGGTACGGCGCGTCGGCCGCGCGCTCGGCGGCGATTTGCGCTTCGTATTTGTCGCCGATGGCCAGCAGCTTTTCCTTGGTCATGATCTGCTCGCCGCGTTTCTCGAAATGGAAATCCGTGATGCTGGTCTCGACGATGGCGTCCACCGGGCAGGCTTCCTCGCATAAGCCGCAGTAGATGCACTTGAACAGGTCGATGTCATAGCGCGTGGTGCGGCGGGTACCGTCCTCGCGCTGTTCCGAATCGATGGTGATGGCCTGTGCTGGACACACGGCTTCGCACAGTTTGCAGGCGATGCAGCGTTCCTCGCCGTTGGCATAGCGGCGCTGGGCGTGCAGTCCGCGGTAACGTGGTGACTTTGGCGTATGCTCTTCCGGATAGCGGATGGTGAACTTGTGGGCGAACAGCTGTTTGCCTGTCAGCCCCAGGCCCTGGAACAGTTCCACCAGCAACAGGCTCTTGATCCAACTGCGCAGCGCGTTCATGCGGGCCTCATGCGAACCACGGCGGGATCTTCAATACGATGGCCAGGCCTTCCAGCATCAGCCACAGGATGGTGATGGGGATGAAAACCTTCCAGCCGAGCCGCATGATCTGATCGTAGCGGTAGCGCGGGAAGGTGGCCCGGAACCACAGGAAGCAATACAGAAAAAAACAGGTCTTGACTGCAAACCACATGAAACTGCTGCCGGCGAGCAACGCCAGCGGCGTTCCCATCAGCCAGGTCCAACCCTGCAGAGGCGACAGCCAGCCGCCGCAGAACAGCGTGGTGGCCAGTGCCGAGACCAGGATCATGTTGGCGTATTCCGCCAGGAAGAAAGCCGCGAATGCGGTGCCGGAATATTCCACATGGAAGCCCGCGACGATTTCCGATTCGCCCTCCGCCACGTCGAAGGGTGCACGGTTGGTCTCCGCCACTCCGGAAATCAGGTAGATGACAAACAGTGGCAACAGCGGCCAGATGTACCAGTGACCGATGTTGCCGTTCTGGCTCATCACGATGTTGTTGATATTGAGGCTCTGGCTGGCCAGCAACACGCCCACCAGTGCAAATCCCATGGCGATTTCATAGGACACCATCTGCGCGGCGGAACGCATGGCGCCCAGGAATGCATACTTGGAATTGGAGGCCCAGCCGGAGAGGATGATGCCGTAGACACCGAAGGAGGACAGCGCCAGTATGTACAGCAGTCCCGCATTGGCATCTGACAGGATCACGCCGTTGCTGAATGGGATCACCGCCCAGGCGGCAAACGCCGTGGCGATGGAGATGATGGGCGCGGTCAGGAACAGGAAACGGTTGGCATTGGTCGGCAACACCACTTCTTTGAACATCAGCTTGAGCACATCCGCGAACGGCTGCAGCAGCCCCCAGGGACCGACGCGGTTCGGCCCCATGCGTACCTGCATGAAGCCGATGATGCGCCGCTCCGCCAGCGTCAGATAGGCCACCGCCAGTATCAACGGCAGCATGACGGCGACGATGCCGCCCAGGGAACGCAGAGTGAGCTGCCAGCCCGCAGGCAGCGCATTCCAATATGCAATCAGGTTGTGCAGGGCGGCGGTCATTCGCATTTTTCCAGTTCGATCTGCAGGTGGAACGCGCCAAAACCGGCAGTCGCACTGATCGCAGCAGGTACGCATACGTCGCCGGCGGTCAGGCTGGTGTCGAACTTCACCGGTAATACGATGCTTCGGTCGCCATGTTTGACGCTGATGCGTTCACCTTCAGCCACCCCCAGTCGCTTGGCATCCGCAGGACACACATATAGCCAGCCGGCATCCGCATCCTTGGTCTGCTGCAAAGGTTGTGCGCGCCGTACCAACATGTCGGTTGCATACAGCGGCACTTCCGCGATCCGCTGGAAGCCTTTAGCGGAGGGCTGTTGTGTGACGATACGTGTGCCCTTGAAAGCATTGTCGGGTTTGAGATCGGCGACTAGCTGCCTGAGCTCCTCGCATACTTCTTCCGATGACAGATAGTCGAAGCCCGCCAGCTCGCACAGATTGCCCAGCACCCGCAGTATCTTCCAGCCGGGCCGCGCTTCGCCCACGGGTTTGATCATGCCGGTGAAACTCTGCCAGCGCCCTTCTGCATTCACATAGCTACCCGAGGTCTCGCCGAAAGCGGCGGCGGGCAACAGCATGGAGGCATACTGCTGCATGTGCTCGGTCACGAACGGGGTGATGGCGATCACCGCCCGGGCATTTTTTAGCGCATGCAGAGCGCTGGCGTTGTCCCAGCAATCCAGCTCCGGCTCCACACCCATCAACAGGTAACTGCGGCGCGCTTCCGTGAACATGGCGCGGGCATCCAGTCCCTTGAGCGGCGCTTTCTTGCCACCGGCCAGGCGTTGCGGCACGGCACCTGCCAACCAAGCGCCGGCGCTATTGGCGCCTTCTGATATATAACCCAGCTGCGCACCGGTCGCTTCAGCCAAGTCCGCCGCCAGGGCGCGTAAATCGGCATACTGCGGATGCTGCAGGGCCATATGCCCCAGCAGGACCGCCCTGTGCTCGCCCTTCTGCAGCTGCTCCGCTACCCGCAGATGCGGCGGCTTCGGTTGCTGTTCTTTCAGCAGATCCTTGAGATGCGTGGGCACCGTGTTCCTGCCCAAAGCCGCTTTCAGAACCGCTGCCAGCGCCGCTGGCATTTCCGATAAGGCCACATTGATCTCGTCGGCGACCGGATGCAGGGATTCATAATGGCGCGCATTCAGGAACATCACGGCCGCGCCTTTGAGTGCCGCCTTGCGCACACGATGCGCCAGCAACGGGACTTCCTTGCGGATATTGGAACCGATCACGAGAATCGAGCTGAGTCTTTCGAGGTCCTCGATCGACTGCCCAAGCCATGGGTATGTCGGTTCGAATTCATCATCGCGAAAATCCGCCTGGCGCAGGCGGGTATCGATGCTATGGATGCCCAGGCCGCGCGCCAACTTCTGCATGAGGTACAGTTCTTCCGTGGTTGAATTGGGCGAAGCCAGCACGCCGGCATCGCCATGCACCTGGCGCAAGGCATTGGCAGCTGCCGCCAGGGCCGTCTCCCAATCGGTTTTCTGCCAGATGCCATTCAGCTTAAGCATCGGATGTTGCAGACGTTCGCTGCTGGTGACGCCGGTGTAGCTGAAACGATCGCGGTCTGAGATCCAGGTTTCGTTCACCGCCTCGTTGTCCCTTGGCACCACGCGCATGATCTCGCCGCGCAATACATGGGCATAGAGGTTCGAGCCGACGCAGTCGTGCGCTGAGACAGCCTCGGCCTGGGTCATCTCCCACCCGCGACCGTGCATCCTGAAAGGCTTGGAGTTGAGTGCACCCACCGGGCAAAGATCGATGACATTACCGGATAATTCATGATCCACGCTGCGTCCGATATAAGTACCGATGCGCGAGTGTTCGCCGCGTCCGGTATCGCCAAGTTCCTGGATACCGGCGACCTCCTGCCCGAAACGCACACAGCGCGTGCAGTAGATGCAGCGCGTCATGCAGGTGGAGATCAGCGGCCCGATTTCTTCATCCTTGATAACACGCTTGCGTTCCGAGTAACGGGCGATGTCGCGGCCATAACCCATGGCCAGATCCTGCAGTTCGCATTCCCCCCCCTGGTCACAGATAGGGCAGTCGAGTGGATGGTTGATGAGCAGGAATTCCATGCTGGCGCGCTGCGCCGCCAAGGCCCTCACCGAACGTGTGAATACTTTCATGCCTTCCATGACCGGCGTGGCGCAGGCCGGCAGGGGTTTGGGCGCCTTCTCCGCTTCGATGAGACACATGCGGCAGTTGGCCGCCACCGAGAGTTTGTCGTGATAACAGAAGCGTGGTATGTACACGCCTTCCCGATCGGCCGCCTGCATGATCATCTCGCCCTTGCGGGCCTTGATGGGCTTGCCGTCGATCTCGATGTTGACCAGTTGTTCAGTCATGGGCGTGTGTCATCTGTGCTCAAGCGGCTTGCCGGCGCGCGCCGGGTCCCGCCAGGCAGCAGCCGTGGTCGATGTGGTATTGGAACTCGCTGCGAAAATGCTGGATGAAACTCTGCACCGGCCAGGCGGCCGCGTCGCCGAACGCGCAGATGGTGTGACCTTCGATGTTCTTGGAGATGCTCACCAGCATGTCCAGATCTTGCTGTTTTCCCTGGCCGTGTTCGATACGTGAGATCACGCGGTGCATCCAGCCGGTGCCCTCACGACAGGGCGTGCACTGGCCACAGGATTCCGAATAAAAGAAGCGTGAGATGCGCTCCAGCGCTTTCACCATGCAGGTGGTCTCATCCATCACGATGACCGCGCCCGAACCCAGCATCGAGCCGGCTTTCTGCAGTGAGTCAAAATCCATGTCACAGTCCAGCATGATGTCGGCGGGCAACACCTTGGCTGACACGCCGCCCGGTATCACCGCCTTGAGCTTGCGTCCCTGCCAGACACCGCCGGCCAAGGCCAGCAGCTCCTTGAACGGGATGCCCATAGGCACTTCGAAGTTACCGGGCTTGGCTACGTGGCCGGTAACGGAAAATATCTTGGTGCCGCCGTTGTTGGGTTTGCCGAAGTCCGCGAACCACTTGGCGCCTTTCAAGATGATGCTCGGTACCGAAGCCAGGGTCTCGGTGTTATTGACGGTGGTGGGCCGGCCGAAGGCGCCATAACTGGCCGGGAACGGCGGTTTGAACCGCGGCCAGCCTTTCTTGCCCTCCAGTGAATCCAGCAGCGCAGTTTCCTCACCGCAGATATAGGCGCCGGCGCCCAGATGGCTGTAGATGTCGATATCCAGTCCTGAACCCAGGATATCTTTGCCCAACATCCCAGCCTGGTAGGCTTCCTTGAGTGCCAGCTCGAAGCGTGCGTAGGGTTCATCCATGAACTCGCCACGCATATAGTTGTAGCCCACCTGGCAGCGCATGGCATAGCAGGCGATAGCCATGCCTTCCACCAGCGCATGCGGGTTGAAGCGCAGTATGTCCCGGTCCTTGCAGGTGCCCGGTTCGGATTCGTCGGAGTTGCACACCACATAGGATGGCCCATTGGGATTCTTGGGCATGAAGCCCCATTTGACGCCGGTGGGGAAACCCGCGCCGCCGCGGCCACGCAGTCCCGAGGCTTTGACTGCTTCGATCACCTGATCCGGAGGAATCTTTTCCTTGAGGATTTTCTTCCAGGCCTTGTAACCATCGACCTTGAGATAGGTCTCCATGGTCCACGGCTTAGCCAACTGAAAGGTGCGCTGACAGACCTGATCCAGCTGCAGGCTCACTTGAGGCCATCCAGTACCCGGTCGATCTTCTCCGGCGTCAGATTCTCATAAAATTTGTGGTCTACCATCATCATGGGGGCGCCGGCACAGGCCGCCAGGCATTCTTCCTCGCGCTTCAGATAGCAACGGCCGTCGGGCGTGCTCTCGCCGAGCTTGATGCCCAACTTTTTCTCGATATGCGCCAGGATCTCATCGGCACCGCGCAGCATGCAGGAAATGTTGGTACATACCGAGATACTGTGGCGACCGACCGGCTTGGTCTCGAACATGGAATAGAAACTGGCGACTTCATACACTTTGATGGGCTCAAGCTGCAGGTAGGCAGCCACCGCATCCATCAACTCGACGGTGAGGTAACCATGATGCTCATGCTGCACTTGACGCAAGGCATCGAAAACCGCTGAACGCTGCCGGCCCTCCGGATATCGCTTGACGGCCGCGTCAATCACCTGACGGACCTGTTTTGACAGCAACTGTGTTTGGACGACGGCCATCAGCGATCCACCTCGCCGAAAACAATGTCCTGGGTACCGATGATGGCGACCAGGTCTGCCAGCATATGGCCGCGCACCATCTCATCGAGAGCGGATAGATGCGCGAAACCGGCTGCCCGGATTTTTACCCGAAAGGGTTTGTTGGCGCCGTCGGAAATCATATAGATGCCGAACTCCCCTTTGGGATGCTCGATGGCGGCATATACCTCGCCTTCAGGCACACTGTAACCTTCAGTCATGTACTTGAAATGATGTATCAAGGATTCCATGTCGGATTTCATCTGTACGCGAAATGGCGGCGTGACTTTGTGATTCTCCAGCCACACTGGCCCCGGATTGTTGCGCAGCCAGGCGATGCACTGCTTGACGATATGGTTGGACTGCCGCATCTCCTCGATGCGCACCAGATACCGGTCATAACAATCGCCGTTAATGCCTACGGGGATATCGAAGTCCAGCTGGTCATAGACCGCATACGGCTGCTTCTTGCGCAAATCCCATTCGATGCCGGAGCCGCGCAGCATCGGCCCTGAAAAACCCAGTTGCAAGGCGCGCTCCGGTGAAACTACGCCTATACTCACGGTGCGCTGTTTCCAGATGCGATTGTCCGTGAGCAGCACTTCATACTCATCGATGCATTTGGGGAAACGCTCGGTGAAATCCTCGATGAAGTCCAGCAATGAGCCCTGGCGCGCCTGGTTCATACGCCGCAGTTCACCTTTGCCACGGAAACGCGAGGCCTGGTACTCAGGCATGCGCTCGGGCAAATCGCGATACACACCGCCGGGACGATAATAAGTAGAGTGCATGCGCGCCCCGGACACCGCCTCATACATGTCCATGATGTCCTCGCGTTCGCGAAAACAGTACAGAAACACGGTCATGGCGCCGATATCCAGACCGTGGGCGCCCAACCACAAAAGATGATTGGTGATACGGGTGAGCTCGTCATACAGCACCCGGATGTATTGGGCGCGCACCGGTGCGGTGATGCCCAGCAGTTTCTCGATGGCCATCACATAGGCATGTTCGTTGCACATCACGGATACGTAATCGAGCCGATCCATATAGCCGATGCTCTGGTTGTAGGGCTTGGTTTCGGCAAGTTTTTCGGTAGCCCGGTGCAACAGGCCGATATGCGGGTCGACTTTGGTGATCACCTCGCCATCCATCTCCAGAATCAGACGCAACACGCCATGGGCCGCTGGATGCTGCGGCCCGAAATTCATGGTGAAGTTCTGGATCTCAGGCATTCTTGGTTGCGTCCCCGATGTCTTCCTGGTAACGCGGATCCTCGCGGATGACGCGCGGCACCAATACCCGCGGCTCTATACTGACTGGTTCATAGATCACACGCTGCTTCTCTGGGTCGTAGCGAACTTCCACGTTGCCGGACATGGGAAAGTCTTTACGAAACGGATTGCCGATGAACCCGTAATCGGTGAGGATGCGCCGCAGATCCGGATGGCCATTGAAGAGGATGCCGTACAGATCGAAGGCTTCGCGCTCGAACCAATTGGCAGAACTCCAGATATCAATCACAGAATCCATCATCGGCGGCTCATCGGTACAGAACGCTCGCAAACGCAAGCGCCGGTTGTGGCGGATGGACAATAATTGATAGACCACGGCGAAGCGCCGTTGCCTGCGATCGCCCGCTGCCAGCACAAGCCGGTTTACTCCACGACTGAAGCCTGTGACCGTTGCGCCCTGCGTACGCCATTCACTGTCTCCATAGCCCAGGTAATCCACCCCGGAGACATCCATGAGCTGTTCAAACCCGAAGGGTTCTTCGTCCCGCAATGCCTTACAGACATCATGCAGTTTGGTCGCGGTTATCTCGAACGACAGCTGTTCCACGGTCGAGGGTATGCGCTTCAAGTCATCGCCGAAGCGCGACTTTAAGGATCCGGCGAATTTGTCGGCTATTGAACTCACTCGGTCACTCAACTAACGGGCTATGGTATTGGTACGTTTGATTTTCTTCTGCAACTGGATGATGCCGTAGAGTAGTTGCTCGGCACTGGGCGGACATCCGGGCACATACACATCCACCGGCACGATTCGGTCGCAGCCGCGCACCACGGAATAGGAATAGTGGTAATAGCCCCCGCCGTTGGCACAGGAACCCATGGAAATCACCCAGCGAGGTTCGGCCATCTGGTCGTAGACCTTGCGCAATGCCGGGGCCATCTTATTGACCAGGGTGCCGGCCACGATCATGACGTCGGACTGGCGGGGACTGGGGCGAAAGATGACGCCGAAGCGGTCTAGGTCATAGCGTGCGGCACCGGCATGCATCATTTCGATGGCACAGCAGGCCAGTCCAAAGGTCATGGGCCACAGGGAACCGGTACGGGCCCAGTTGACCAGGGTATCAACCCCGGTCGTCACGAAGCCTTTTTGTTGCACGCCTTCTATTCCCATTCCAGGGCGCCTTTGTTCCACTCATAGATGTAACCCACCACCATGACAATGGCGAGGAAGATCAGCATTGAGATGAAACCGAAGAGTCCGATGCTATGCAGCGACACCGCCCAGGGAAACAGAAATGCGGTTTCCAGATCAAACATGATGAAGATGATGGCCACTAGATAGTAGCGCACGTCGAATTTCATGCGGCTGTCGGTAAAAGGTTCGAAGCCGCATTCGTAGGGTGATTGCTTTTCCGCATTCGGCCGGCGGTTACCCAGCAGCGTGCTGGCAATGAAGCCAGTCCCGACCAGTACTCCCCCAAACAGGAATCCACAGATCAGGAACAGGAGTATGGGAACGTAATTTTGGAGCATGCTCTCCTACTCAAGATGCTTGGTATTACTGTCATGCGCCGAACGCTCATGGTGCTCCACGAGCCGGAGGTGAAATGCTGGTGCCGACGGGGAGACTCGAACTCCCACGGTTTTACCCACTACCACCTCAAAGTAGCGTGTCTACCAATTCCACCACGTCGGCATTTTTAGTTACCAAGGATACCGGCGTGCCTGCCAGCCGTCCGCTAAACTGCTTAATTTTAACGTATTGCAGCGATCAAAAGCGATGCGGGACACCACGACCCAGATCATTGCGGTTTGCTTCAAATCAATGTAATGGAGGTTGAGTGGGAGATGTGTTGCCAGGAGCTTTGGTCGTGGCCGTGGGCGTCTTGATCGCAGGGGGTGCCTGCGGCATGGCCGGTTGAGCAGCGGCCGCCTGCTGTTGTGCAGCTCGTTCCACGATGCTTTGCGGTGTCGCAGGATTGCGATGCGACAAATACGCCATCGCCAGTGCCAGGATAAAAAACAGCGTCGCCAGTACCGCTGTGACACGGCTCAAAAAATTCGCTGAACCGCCAGCGCCGAAGACTGTGCCGGAAGCCCCGCTGCCGAAAGCTGCGCCCGCATCCGCGCCTTTGCCTTGCTGCAGCAGAATGAATATCACCAGTGCCACAGCCACGAATACCAGCATGATCTCAAGAATTGTGTATAACATGGATCCGCTCAAGATATTATTTAGTTGGAATCAGGCCGCTGCTTTGCATATGGCCAGAAATTCATTCACCTCCAGGGAAGCGCCACCCACCAAGCCGCCATCGATATCTGGCATTTGGAACAATTCGGCCGCGTTTGAAGCCTTGACGCTGCCACCGTAAAGCAGCCGGATTGCGGCCGCTATTCTAGCATCCCCAGCGCCGATACCAGCACGGATGAACGCATGCACTTCCTGCGCCTGTGCCGGAGTTGCAGTTTTACCGGTGCCGATGGCCCACACCGGCTCATAAGCCACGACTGCGTTTTCAAACGCATGTAGTCCAGCTGCATCCAGCACCGCGGTCAGCTGCCGCATGATGATTGCTTGGGTTTCACCGCGCTGGCGCTGTTCCAGGGTCTCACCCACACACAGGATTGGCGTAAGTTCCGCTTGCAGCGCAGCCATGAATTTGCGTGCCACCATGGCGTCATTTTCGCCATACAACGTGCGCCGTTCAGAGTGTCCGATGATGACGTAGCGGCATGCTACATCGCGTAGCATGCTGCCGGATATCTCGCCCGTATAGGCGCCGTCATCCTCGGCACACATGTCCTGTGCGCCCAACATCACAGCGCTGCCTTTGAGCAGCCTGGCAACTTCGGCGAGATACACGAATGGCGGGCAGATCACGATTGCCGTGTTCGCCGATGAGTCAGCCTCCTGGAGGATCGCATTCACGAGCTGCGCTGCGCTCTCATGCGTGCCATTCATTTTCCAGTTGCCGGCAATCAAAAACTGGCGCATCACTGTCCCCAGCCGCGGATCAAAAGGCGCGCAAGCTTAATGGTGCGAGCCATGGAAATCAATGTGGTGCCGCAGTGCGAACCGCTGCGGCGATGCTCTCAGCAAACTGTTGCGTCAAAGCAGGGTCTTCCGCCTCCACCATGACGCGCACCATGGGCTCGGTCCCGGAATGTCGTAACAATACACGTCCCCGGCCGGCCAGATTCCGCTCGACGGTTTCTACGGCTGAGCGGATCGCTGGAGTCCGCAGATCCACGCGCTCCCGGGTTTTCACATTCACCAGCACCTGTGGAAACTTGTGCATCCCGGTTTTCAGATCGGCCAGACTACGGCCGGCTCCGCCGAGGGCTTCCAAAACCTGCAGGGCCGAGACGATGCCATCGCCGGTGGAGGTGCGATCCAGACAGATGATGTGGCCTGAATTCTCCCCGCCCAGCACCCCATGGCTTTCTTCCAACATATCCAGTACATAACGGTCGCCCACTTGGGCGCGTCGGAATTCGATACCATTTGAGACCAGGGCCTGTTCCAGTCCCAAATTGCTCATGTGTGTGCCCACCACCGGGCCATGCAGTGAGCTGCGCAATTTGCGGGCCATAGCGATGATGAACAGCAGCTCATCGCCATCCACCAGTACGCCGTATTGATCGACCATCAAGACCCGATCGCCATCGCCATCGAAGGCGATGCCCAGTTGCGCGCCCAGCTCTAGGACCCTGTGCTGCAAATTCTGCGGATGGGTGGAGCCACAATCCTTGTTGATGTTTAAGCCGTCGGGACGCACGCCAAGACTCGTGACGTGGGCACCCAGCGAGCTGAAGATGGCGGGCGCTATCCGGTAAGTGGCGCCGTGGGCACAGTCGAGTACCAGCTTGAGCCCATCCAGTTTGAATCCAGTTGACACGGTGGATCGGCAGAATGCCATGTAACGATCAGCGGCATCCGTCATACGGCGCGCGCTGCCTAACGCACCCGAATCCACCGTCACAAACGGCCGGGCAATCATCTCTTCAATATGCTGCTCAATTTCATCCGACAGCTTGCGGCCTTCAGCGGAAAAAAACTTGATGCCATTGTCCTGATAGGAATTATGCGAAGCACTGATGACAATGCCGGCCTGGGCCTTGGATGCACGCGTGAGATAGGCAATGGCAGGCGTGGGCATGGGCCCCAGCAATTGCACATTCACGCCGGCAGCCGACAACCCGGCTTCCAGTGCGGATTCAAACATATAGCCGGAGATACGCGTGTCCTTGCCGATGAGCACCTTGGCACCGCCCTGGGGTGCCAGTACCCGGCCCGCAGCCCAGCCAAGCCGCAGCACAAAATCCGCGCTCATAGGCGGACTGCCCACCGGGCCGCGAATGCCGTCAGTACCAAAAAACTTGCGTGTCATTCTGTTTTCGGATCCCGCATATCTGGATTCTAACATTCGCGTTCATGTAAGGCGGCGATGACCTTGAGCGCATCCACCGTAGGCTTAACATCGTGGGTGCGGACGATACGCGCGCCATGCACAACAGCGAATACAGCGGCCGCCACACTGCCATGCAAGCGTTCGATAACAGGCGCATCATCCAGCAGCTTGCCGATCACGGATTTGCGTGACAGGCCCACCAGCAGCGGCAGTCCCAAAGCGGCAATTTCATCCAGCTGGCGAAGCACGCTGAGGTTGTGGATGAGGGTCTTGCCAAAACCGAAACCAGGATCGATCAGCATGTGGTTGCGCGCGATGCCGGCTGCTTCGCACACCCGCACCCGTTCTTCGAGAAACTGCTTGACTTCGCTGACCACATCCCGGTATTCAGGGTGTTGTTGCATGCTGTGGGGCTCGCCCTGCATGTGCATAAGACATACCGGCACGGCACAATCACGCGCCGCCTGCAGCGCACCGGGTAATCGCAATGCATACACGTCGTTGATCATGACAGCGCCGGCGTCGATGGCCGCGCGCATGATGTCCGGCTTGCTGGTATCTATGGAGATTGGTATGTCGGATTCGGCCGCCAGCCGTTTGATCAGCGGAATCACACGCTCCAGTTCCTGTTGTCCGGTCACTGCGACCGAACCCGGACGGGTGGATTGTCCGCCGATATCGATAATGGCGGCGCCTTGTTCACACATGCGCAGCGCTTGCCGCAAGGCCGTATCCAAATCCGTGAAGGCGCCACCGTCGGAGAACGAATCCGGCGTGCGATTCAGCACTCCCATGACCCTGGGTTGCGACAGGTCCAGCGTATGCTTACCCAACTGTAACTGCACAGTGGTTCCCGGTGTGTGGATTTGCAGCCATAAAAAAGCCGGCGTTACCGCCGGCTTGATTACAGCATGTTTCCCTAGTGCTGGCTCGCAGGCCCGCCGATTTTGGTATCGGTCTTGGAAGCCGGCGCTGCCGCGGGCGCGGCTTCCGGCTGACCACCATGATCGCTGTCATCCCAGCCCTTGGGGGCGCCAGGCTGCTGGCCCTTCATGATGGCGTCGATCTGGTCGGAATCGATAGTCTCGTACTTCATCAGGGCCTCGGCCATGACCTTGAGCTTCGGCAGGTTGTCTGTCAGCAGCTGCTTGGCGCGCTGGTAGTTGCGATCGATCAGCGTGCGCACTTCCAGATCAATGGTATTTTGCGTATCACTGGAGATGTTCTTGTGACGCGTCACGGAATGCCCCAGGAATACTTCGCCCTCCTCTTCCTCATAGCTGAGCGGCCCAAGTTTTTCAGATAGCCCCCATTTGGTGACCATGTTGCGGGCGATGCGCGTGGCACGTTCAATGTCGTTGGCAGCGCCGGTGGTGACACACTCTTCACCGAAGATCAGTTCTTCGGCGACCCGTCCGCCGAACAGGCTTGACAGCTGGCTTTCCAGACGGCGCTTGCTGTAACTGTACCGATCGTCTTCCGGCAGGAACATGGTGATGCCCAGGGCACGGCCGCGCGGAATGATGCTTACTTTATAAACTGGATCATGATCCGGTACCAGCCGGCCGACGATGGCGTGGCCGGACTCATGGAAGGCGGTCAGGCGCTTCTCATCCTCGCTCATGACCATGGAACGGCGCTCCGCGCCCATCATGATCTTGTCCTTGGCCTTCTCGAATTCATCCATGCTCACGCTGCGCTTGTTGAAGCGCGCCGCGAACAGCGCCGCTTCGTTCACCAGATTGGCGAGATCGGCACCGGAAAATCCCGGTGTGCCACGCGCGATGATGGCGGGCTTCACGTCATCCGCAATCGGTACCTTGCGCATGTGTACTTTGAGGATCTGCTCACGGCCGCGCACATCCGGCAATGGCACCACCACCTGGCGATCAAAACGGCCGGGGCGCAATAACGCCGGATCCAGCACATCGGGACGGTTGGTGGCGGCGATGATGATCACGCCCTCGCTGCCCTCGAAACCATCCATCTCCACCAGCAGCTGGTTGAGTGTCTGCTCACGCTCGTCATGGCCACCACCCAGACCGGCGCCGCGATGCCGCCCGACGGCATCGATCTCATCGATAAAGATGATGCAGGGCGCATGTTTCTTGGCCTGCTCGAACATGTCGCGCACGCGCGAGGCACCCACGCCCACGAACATCTCCACGAAATCCGAACCGGAGATACTGAAGAACGGCACCTTGGCTTCGCCGGCAATGGCCTTGGCCAACAAAGTCTTGCCGGTACCCGGTGCGCCCACCATCAGCACACCGCGCGGGATGCGCCCGCCGAGTTTCTGGAACTTGCCGGGATCACGCAGGAACTCCACCAGCTCCGCGACTTCTTCCTTGGCTTCCTCGACACCGGCCACGTCGCTGAAATTGATTTTCACCTGATCTTCGCCGAGCATGCGTGCACGGCTCTTGCCGAATGACATGGCCCCGCGTCCGCCGGCGCCCCCGGACATCTGGCGCATGAAATAAATCCATACGCCGATGAGCAACAGCATCGGTCCCCATGAGAATAACAACTGCAGCAACCAGGAGGTCTGTTCGGGCGGTTTGGCTTCGATTTTCACATTGGCGTTGTTCTTGCGCAGGCTGTCCACCAAGGGCGCGAAATCCGTGGTCAGTGGGCTGTAGGTGCTGAACTTCTCGCCGGAAGACAGGCTACCGGTGATGCTGCGGCCATCGAAGGTTATATCCGTGATGCTGCCTTCCTGGACGTCCGTGAGGAAGGTGGAATACGAGATAGCTTGGGTCTTGCTGCTGCTGGAAGTGAAGCTGTTGAATACCGCCAGCAGCACCACCGCAATCAAGATCCAGATGATCAGGGTTTTGAGAAAATCGTTCAAAATCAGCTACCTCACAAGCACTTACCGCTTGTCGCGGCGGACTATTTCATCTTGAGACAGTACTACACCCGCAGGTGTTTGGCCAATAAATACAGTTCCGGGCTGCGGGCCCGCGAGGCCTTGGGCTTGCGTGTAGCCACCGTATGGAAGCCAGCGCGTAACTCCTGTAGGTAGTCAGTAAATCCCGTGCCCTGAAATACTTTCACCAGGAAACTGCCCTGCGGCCCGAGTGCCGAACGGGCGAAAGCCAACGACTGCTCCGCCAGATATACGGCACGGGGCTGGTCAATGGCTTGGTCACCACTGATGTTGGGGGCTAAATCCGACAATACAAGGTCTATAGAATGGCCCGCCAGCCGTTGACACAGCTGCTCCAGGACCGCCTCCTGGGTGAAATCCCCATGCATGATCTCCACGCCCGCCATGGGTTCCATTGGCAGTATATCCAGAGCGATCACACTGCCATGCCCGGCCAGAATCTTGGCCGCATACTGACTCCAGCCGCCAGGTGCGGCCCCCAGATCAACGATTGCCATACCGCGTTTGATGAGATGGTCGCGCCGCTGGATCTCTTCGAGCTTGAATACGGCACGCGAACGCCAGCCGGCCTGCTGGGCGCGCTTCACATAGGTATCGGAAAAATGTTCGGCCAGCCAGCGGCCGCTGCTTGAGGTGCGTTTAGGCATGCGCTGAGATTTCATTTGTCTTGATGATTCCCAAGAAATGCAGCCGCTCTGTCAGGCGTCGGGCATCATGCTTCATAACGCACGTCGATGATCTCGAATTGACGCTGGCCGGCGGGCGTCTTGACCACCACCTCGTCGCCACGCTGCTTGCCGATGAGCGCGCGTGCCATGGGTGAATTGACTGAGATGCGGCTGGCCTTGATGTCGGCTTCGTCCTCGCCCACGATCTGATAACTGACTTCATTGCCGTTCTCTTCGTCTTCCAGCATCACCGTACATCCGAATACCACCTTGCCGCCGGCATTGATCTTGGTGACGTCGATGATCTCGGCGTTCGACAGTTTTGATTCCAGTTCCTGGATGCGGCCTTCAGCAAAACTTTGCTGCTCGCGGGCCGCGTGATATTCGGCGTTCTCACTCAGATCGCCGTGGGCGCGCGCTTCCGCGATGGCCTTGATGATACGCGGCCGGTCCTCGCTCTTGAGGCGCTTGAGTTCATCGCGCAGGCGCTCGGCACCGCGCACCGTCAAGGGCGTTATTGCCATCAGGCAAGCTCCCGGTGCAAATCCTGTAGTTTATTCACATCGGCTGAATCCAGGTAATCCAGCGCGATGATCGTGGCCTTCGCGGCAGCGATGGTGGTGTAGTACGTGATCTTATGGAAGACCGCTTCACGGCGAATGGAGTTGGATTCCAGTATCGCCTGCTTGCCTTCAGTGGTGTTGACCACCAGACTCACCTCTTCGTTCTTGATCAGGTCTACAACGTGCGGCCGGCCTTCGCGCACCTTGTTGACATGCTCGCAGACCACGCCCGCCGCTTCCAAGGCTGCCGCGGTCCCATGGGTTGCGATCAGCTTGAAGCCGCGCTGCACCAAGGCGCGTGCCAGGCTGATAGCCGCCGGCTTGTCCTGATTGCGCACCGACAACAGCGCCTTGCCGGCGGTCGGGATGATAATCCCGGATGCGAACTGCGCCTTGGCATAGGCTTCACCAAAACTGCGCCCGGTGCCCATGACTTCGCCGGTGGATTTCATTTCCGGTCCGAGGATCGGATCCACACCACGGAACTTGATGAACGGGTATACCGGCTGCTTGACCGAGTAATACTTGGGAACAGGAATCATTTTGATACCTTGCTGCTCGAAGCTACGCCCCACCATACAGCGTGCCGCCACTTTAGCCAGCGGCACACCCACGGCCTTGGAGACAAACGGGGCGGTGCGCGAGGCACGCGGATTCACTTCCAGGATATACAGTTTGTCGCCTTGGATAGCGAACTGGACATTCATGAGGCCCACGACATTCAGAGCCTTGGCCAACTGCGAGGTCTGGTCGCGGATGCGCTCTTGCATCTCCGCCGACAAGGTGTTGGGTGGCAGTGAACAACCGGAATCGCCGGAATGGATGCCGGCCTGTTCGACGTGTTCCATGATGCCGCCGATCAGTACTTGCTTGCCATCCGAGAGCGCATCCACATCCACCTCGATGGCATCTTCCAGAAACCTGTCCATGAGCACCGGCGAGTCATTGGATACTTGCACCGCGTTGCGGATATAGCCGAGCAGGTCTGCTTCGCTGAACACCACTTCCATGGCCCGGCCGCCCAATACATACGATGGCCGCAGCATCAGCGGAAACCCTACTTCGCGGGCCAGCCGTAAGGCTTCCCGTTCATCACGGGCGCTGCGTGCCGGCGGCTGCAGCAAGCCCAGCTTGTCCACCAGCTGGGAGAAGCGCTCACGATCCTCGGCACGATCGATGCTGTCCGGCGAGGTGCCGATGATGGGAGCGCCGGCCGCCGCCAGGGCGCGCGCCAGCTTCAGCGGGGTCTGGCCGCCAAACTGCACGATCACCCCCGTGGGTTTCTCCAGATCGATGATCTCCATCACATCTTCGAAAGTCAGCGGCTCGAAATACAGGCGATCGGAGGTATCGTAATCCGTGGATACGGTCTCCGGATTGCAGTTGATCATGATGGTCTCATAGCCGTCTTCCCGCAGCGCCAGGGCTGCATGCACGCAACAGTAGTCGAACTCGATTCCCTGACCGATACGATTGGGCCCGCCGCCCAGTACCACGATCTTGTTGCGCTTGCTGGGTTCGGCTTCACATTGCTCTTCATAGGTTGAATACATGTAGGCGGTGGTGGCCGCGAATTCCGCCGCACAGGAATCCACGCGCTTGTACACCGGCCGGACGCCATGGCGTAGTCGCAAGCTGCGAATCTGGCTCTCCTTGCAGCCCAGCAAAGTCGCGATGCGGCTGTCGGAAAATCCCTTGCGCTTCAGTGCGCGCAAGCGTGATGCATCCAGAGCCTGGAGACCATCTGCCGCAATACAACGCTCTGCTTCAACCAGATCCTCGATCTGCGCGAGGAACCAGGGATCGATCCGGGAGTGACTGGCCACCTCATCCAAGGACAAGCCCGCGCGAAAAGCATCGGCCACATACCAGAGGCGCACTGGCCCCGGCGCCCGCAATTCATGTCGCAGGACGTCCATGACGCCTGCGGCACTGAAATCCGTGATCTGCGCCTCGAATCCGGCACTGCCGGTCTCGAGGCCACGCAAGGCTTTTTGCAGGGACTCCTGGAAAGTACGGCCGATGGCCATGACCTCGCCCACGGATTTCATCTGGGTGGTGAGCCGCGGTTCCGCCTGGGGAAATTTTTCGAAAGTGAAGCGCGGCACCTTGGTGACCACGTAATCGATGCTGGGCTCGAAGGAAGCCGGGGTGGCACCGCCAGTAATCTCGTTTTTCAATTCATCCAATGTATAACCGACGGCGAGCTTGGCAGCGACCTTGGCAATCGGAAAACCGGTGGCCTTGGAAGCCAACGCCGAGGAGCGCGATACCCGTGGGTTCATCTCGATGACAAGCAGGCGTCCATCCTCAGGGTTGACGGCGAACTGCACATTGGAACCACCGGTCTCTACGCCGACCTTGCGCAGCACCGCCAGCGAGGCATCGCGCATGATCTGGTATTCCTTGTCGGTCAGGGTCTGGGCTGGCGCCACGGTGATGGAGTCGCCGGTATGCACGCCCATGGGGTCGAGGTTTTCGATGGAGCATACAATGATGCAGTTGTTCTTGCGGTCACGCACCACTTCCATTTCGAATTCCTTCCAGCCCAATACCGATTCCTCGATCAGCAATTCATTGGTGGGCGACAGATCCAGACCCAGTTCGCAGATCTCCACGAACTCGTCACGGTTGTAGGCGATGCCGCCACCTGAACCGCCGAGGGTAAACGAGGGGCGGATGACGGTGGGATAGCCGATCTCCGCCTGCACCGCCAAGGCTTCTTCCAGATTGTGGGCCAGGCCGGCGCGCGGCACCGCCAGTCCGATATCCTGCATGGCACGCCGGAACAGGTCGCGATCCTCGGCCATGTCGATGGCTTCACGGGATGCGCCGATCATTTCCACCTTGAATTTTTCCAGCACCCCTTCGCGTACCAGATCGAGTGCGCAATTGAGCGCCGTCTGCCCACCCATGGTGGGCAGCAAGGCATCCGGACGCTCCTTCTCGATGATGCGCGCGAGGGTACGCCAGTGGATCGGCTCGATGTACACGGCATCGGCCGTACCCGGATCGGTCATGATGGTGGCGGGATTGGAATTCACCAGCACCACCCTGAAGCCTTCCTCACGCAGCGCCTTGCAGGCCTGAGCGCCGGAATAATCGAATTCGCAGGCCTGGCCGATGACAATGGGGCCGGCGCCGATTATTAGAATAGTTTTTATATCCGTGCGTTTTGGCATCTAGGTCCTGCTCACAAGCAACCAACAATGGTTATCCAGGCCGCAGAATACTTGACGCTTTCTAGAGCGCCGATGTTCGTGCATAGGGTTTGCATGCGTCAGCTGGCGGCGGCGCTCAGCGGTTGTACGCGACGTGCCTGCATGGCATGCACAAAGCGTTCAAACAAAGGTTTGACATCGTGTGGTCCGGGACTGGCTTCCGGATGTCCCTGGAAACTGAAGGCTTCGCAATCGGTACGTTCCATCCCCTGCAGGGTGCCATCGAACAATGAGCGATGCGTAGCCCGCAGATTTGCTGGCAGTGATTTCTCATCGACCGCGAAACCGTGATTCTGGCTGGAGATCATCACACGGCCGGTATCCAGATCGATGACCGGATGATTGGCGCCATGATGTCCGAATTTCATCTTCACAGTCAGGGCGCCGCTGGCGAGTCCCAGCAGTTGATGACCGAGGCAGATACCAAAGATCGGTATGCCGGTGTTGAGGAATTCCTGCAGGGCCTTGATGGCGTAATCGCAGGGTTCCGGGTCGCCGGGGCCGTTGGAAAAAAACAGTCCATCGGGAGCGAGCGCCAGCGTCTCCTGTGCCGTCTGCATGGCGGGTACCACGGTCACGCGGCAGCCGTGATCCGCGAGGATGCGCAGGATGTTGTACTTGATGCCGTAATCGTAGGCCACCACATGCAAGCCGGTGCTCTTCACTTTCGTGCTGGCGTTGCTGCCCAGTTGCCAGGTACCGGAATCCCAGGAATAGGATTTCTTGGTAGTGACCACCTTGGCAAGGTCCATGCCCTTAAGTCCGGGAAACGCGCGCGCCGCCTGCAAGGCTTCAGCTTCATCGGCCGCGTTGCCCGCATGGATGCAGCCGCTTTGCGCACCTTTCTCGCGCAGCAGGCGCGTGAGTTTGCGGGTATCGATGCCGGCGATCGCGACGATGTGCTCGCGTTTGAGATAATCGCTCAGTGATTCCTGGGCGCGCCAGCTGCTCACCTGTAACGACAGATCGCGGATGATGAGCCCGGCCGCCATGATGTGGCTGGACTCGCGATCCTGCTGATTGACGCCGGTGTTGCCGATGTGGGGGTGGGTGAAAGTGACCAGTTGCCGGCAATAGGATGGATCCGTGATGATCTCCTGATAGCCGGTCATGGCAGTGTTGAACACCACTTCGCCGACCGCCTGACCGGTCGCGCCAATGGAATTGCCCCGGAAAATCGTACCGTCCTCGAGAGCCAGGATGGCCGGTTGTTCCAAAGGCACCTCCTCATTATTCGCGCGGCAAGTATGGCCTGTGCGCCTACCGCCAGATTCCCGCATTTAACCGCGGGCAAGTATCAAAGCGCGGGGATTTTAACGGAATACGGGGGCGTACGTCCACGCCCTGCATGCTTACCGCGCTTGCAAGCCGAGCACATCCGCCATCGCATACAGCCCCGGCGGCTGGCCGACGATCCAGCAGGCTGCGGTCAACGCGCCACGGGCAAATGCCGCGCGGCTATGCACATGGTGGGTCAATTGCAGATGCTCGGCGCTACCGGTAAACGTCAGCGTGTGTTCGCCCACGATTTCACCCTGGCGAATCGAGTTAAAACGGATGCTGCCGGGTTTGGTGGTGCTGGCTTGTCCAGGCGCTTCAAAGACCGCACGTTCATACAATGCGACGCCGCGACCGGCGGCCACGGCTTCGCCAATCGCCAAGGCCGTACCCGAGGGTGCATCTTTTTTGTGGTGATGGTGTCGGTCGTGGATTTCGACGGCAAAATCCTCGCCCAATGCGGCTCCGGCTGTACGCGCAAGCCGCATCAATAACACGGCACCGAGGCTCATGTTCGGCGCCGCCAGTAATGGGATGCTGCGCGCAGCGCTGGTTATCTTTTTATTGAGCGCCGCATCCAAACCGGTAACGCCGATAATGATCGGTTTGCGCGCGCTCACGCAGGCATCAATCGCCTTGGAGGTGGATTCAGGCATGGAAAAATCCACCAGCACGTCGGCGTCCGCGAGCGCTTTTTCCAAATCGATAGTGTATGCAAGTCCAGCTGCGTTTTTACCAGCCAGCGGGTTGTTGGGCGATACCACGGCAGCGCTTATAGCTATGCCCGGGAAATCATGCGCGGTCTCCATAAGCGTATGTCCCATGCGTCCGGCCGCACCCAACAGCGCGATATTAATCATCGGATGCATTCCCGTTTTAAGCTCACGTGCGCGCACGTTCGAAAAATTTTTTGACGCCATCAAGCCAGGAGCGCTCGCGAGGAGAATGCCTGCTGCCGTCAGACCGCAGTGATGCATCCAGATTTTTCAGCAAGTCTTTCTGTTCGCGGCTCAGATTCACCGGCGTCTCCACTTCGATGCGGCACAGTAAGTCCCCGGTCGCACCACCGCGCACCGGCTTCACGCCCTTGGAGCGCAAACGCAGGACCTTGCCGGCTTGGGTCTCGGGCGGGATCTTGAGAACCACGCGCCCATCCAGCGTCGGTACCTCCAGCTCGCCACCCAATGCCGCTTTCATGATTGATACCGGCACCTCGCAGACCAGATCCGCGCCTTCGCGGGTGAATATCGGATGCGGGCGTACCGTGATTTCCACATACAAATCGCCGGTTGGCCCGCCCACGGGCCCGGCTTCGCCTTCTCCCGCCAGACGGATGCGGTCACCGCTATCCACGCCCGCCGGCACTTTGACCGCGAGATTTTTACGCTCTTCGACCCGCCCCTGGCCATGACATTTAGAACAGGGATCGCCGATGACGGTACCGCTGCCATGGCAGCGTGGGCAGGTTTGCTGGATGGAGAAGAAACCCTGCTGCATGCGTACCTGTCCCTGGCCGCCGCAGGTGGGGCAGGTTTGCGGTTTGCTGCCTTGCTTGGCACCGCTGCCGTCGCAAACATCACAACGCACCAGCGTCGGCACGTGGATACTGATGGTATCGCCGAATACCGCTTGTTCCAGATCGAGCTCCAATTCATAGCGCAGATCCGCGCCGCGATACACACGCTGACCCCGTCCGCCACGCCGTCCGCCGCCGAAGATATCTCCGAACATATCGCCGAAGATGTCGCCAAAAACATCGCCGCTGCCGAAACCCCCACGGCCACCGCCGGCTGTACCTGCCTCCACACCGACATGACCAAACCGATCATAGGTGGCACGTTTGTGCGCGTCACTCAGGATCTCGTAGGCCTCCTTGGCTTCCTTGAACTTGGTTTCTGCGGTGGCGTCACCGGTATTTCGGTCAGGATGGAATTTCATGGCCAGCCGGCGATAGGCCTTCTTGATCTCGGCTTCCGGCGCGCCCCGCGCCACACCCAGCACCTCGTAATAATCACGTTTGCTCATTGCGCAGATACCTTAATCAGCCAGTGCGACTGGGTCCAACCCGATGTGCATCCGGTGTCCGCAGCGAAAAGCCGCCATGCTCGCCGCATTTGAAATCCTATGGCTAAGTTTCCCGCTTGCCGAGTCCATGAAGCTGCAATACCCCACTCGCTAAACCGCGCGCGCCGACAACCCCTAAAGGTTGCCGGCGCGGGAATCACGCAAGTCAGCTGAGCTGCTTGTGCTTATTTCTTGTCGTCCCTGACCTCTTCAAATTCCGCATCCACTACATTTTCCTTGTTCTCGCCGTTACCTTTCTGACCAGCGGGCTTAGCGTCCTCAGAATTGGATGCGTACATGCGCTCCGCCATCTTGGCGGAGGCTTGCGCCAGCGCCTGGGTCTTGGTCTCGATGACGCCCTTGTCATCTTTCTTGATGACGTCCTTGAGATCACGCAGCGCGGCTTCGATACTGGCGCGTTCTTCGCCGGTCACCTTGTCACCCATCTCCTTAAGGGTTTTCTCGGTAGCATGCACCAGATTGTCCGCCTGGTTACGGGCATTCACCAACTCACGGGCCTTGCGGTCTTCTTCCACATGCGCCTCCGCGTCCTTCACCATGCGTTCGATGTCTTGCTTGGACAGGCCCGAAGAGGCCTTGATGGTGATCTTCTGCTCCTTGTTGGTGGCTTTATCCTTGGCCGAGACATTCAAGATGCCGTTGGCGTCGATGTCAAAGCTCACTTCGATCTGCGGCAGGCCGCGTGGTGCCGGCGGGATATCGGAGAGATCGAACCGTCCCAGGGATTTGTTGTCGCGCGCCATCTCACGCTCGCCCTGCAGTACATGCACCGTCACCGCCGTCTGGTTGTCTTCGGCGGTGGAAAACACCTGCGAGGCCTTGGTCGGAATGGTGGTGTTCTTCTCGATGAGCTTGGTCATGACGCCGCCCAGGGTCTCGATGCCCAGCGACAACGGCGTGACATCCAGCAGCAGCACGTCCTTGACATCGCCTTTGAGCACGCCCGCCTGGATGGCGGCGCCCACGGCGACCGCCTCATCGGGATTGACGTCCTTGCGCGGTTCCTTGGCGAACAAATCCTTGACGATTTCCTGAACTTTGGGCATGCGCGTCTGGCCACCCACCAGGATGACGTCCTGTACTTCACTCACGGACAAGCCGGCGTCCTTGAGTGCAATCTTGCAGGGTTCCACAGTTTTCTGGATCAAGTCCTCGACCAGCGACTCGAGTTTGGCACGGGTCAGCTTGATGTTGAGGTGTTTCGGTCCGCTGGCATCCGCGGTGATGTAGGGCAGGTTGACTTCGGTCTGCTGGGTGGAAGAAAGCTCGATCTTGGCTTTTTCGGAAGCTTCCTTGAGGCGCTGCATGGCCAAGGGATCCTTGCGCACGTCGATGCCCTGCTCCTTGCGGAACTCATCGGCGATATAGTCAATGATGCGTTTGTCGAAATCCTCGCCACCCAGGAAAGTATCACCGTTGGTGGACAGCACCTCGAACTGGTGCTCGCCATCCACTTCCGCGATCTCGATGATGGAGATGTCGAAGGTGCCGCCGCCCAGGTCATACACGGCGATCTTGCGGTCGCCGGTGACCTTGTCCATGCCATAGGCGAGCGCCGCGGCTGTCGGTTCATTGATGATGCGTTTGACATCCAGACCCGCGATCTTGCCGGCGTCTTTGGTAGCCTGGCGCTGGGAGTCATTGAAATAAGCCGGCACGGTGATGACCGCTTCGCTCACCGGCTCGCCGAGATAGTCCTCGGCGGTTTTCTTCATCTTCTGCAGCACGCGCGCGGAGATCTCCGGCGGCGCCATTTTCTTGCCGTTGACTTCCACCCAGGCATCGCCGTTATCGGCCTTGACGATGCGATAGGGCACCATGCCGATATCTTTCTGCACCACATCATCGGCGAACTTGCGTCCGATGAGGCGCTTGATGGCATACAGGGTGTTCTTGGGGTTGGTGACCGCCTGACGTTTGGCCGACTGGCCCACAACCACTTCGTTGTCCTTGGTGAAGGCCACGATCGAGGGCGTGGTGCGGTCGCCCTCGCTGTTTTCGATGACTTTGGGTTTGCCGCCCTCCATCACCGCCACGCAGGAGTTGGTGGTGCCCAGGTCGATGCCGATAATTTTGCTCATGGATGAAACACTCCGAATATGAGGGCCAGAATTGCTTGCTGTTCAACTAGATGGGGACGGGCGGCGGGCTTTCAAGCAGCTGCGCCTGGGGCCTTGGCCACGATCACCCGCGCCGGGCGCAGCAGGCGCCCGTTAAGCTGATAACCTTTCTGGGCTGTCAGCAGGACCGTCCCCGGACCGGCCTCGGAGGTCTCTTGCAGGGCCATGGCCTCATGCAGCTCGGGATTGAAAACCTCGCCCTTGGCTGGGTCGACTTCACTGACCCTGGCGCGCTCCAAGGCCGTGACCAGGAGCTTCAGGGTCATGTGCATGCCTTCCTTAAGGCCCGCAGCGGTGGTATCGGCAGCGGCGATACCCTTTTCCAGGCTGTCGCGCACCGGTAGTAGCTCCATCAGAAACCGCTCGAGTGCGAACTTGTAGGCATTTTCCAGATCCCTGTGGGTGCGTTTGCGCAGGTTATCCAGCTCTGCAGCCATACGCAGATAGCCGTCGCGGTTCTGAGCGGCTAGATTTTCGGCTTCAGCAAGGGCCGCTTTCAGCTCGCCCTGAGGGTCAACGGCAAGTGCCTCGCTGTGTTCGGCGGGCTCAACAGGCTGGGCAGCCGGCTTTTTACTCATTCTATCCTCCATTGCGCGCACCACGGGTTATATACCGCCCAAATGAATCCATCCGCTGTGCGGATGTCTGCTGTTATGTGGCGTTTATTTACGTGGATTCAAGGCCGCGCCCAGCAGTTTCGCGGTTATGTCGACGATCGGGATCACCCGTTCGTAGGCCATGCGTGTTGGACCGATGACACCCAGCACTCCGACTACCTCGTCGCCCACACTATAAGGTGCGGTCACCACACTGCATTCATCCAGGACCCGGTAACCCGATTCTTCGCCAATGAAAATCTGTACGCCGTCGGCGACGATGCATTTATCCAGTAAATGCAGGATCTCACGCTGCTGGTTGAAGGCCTCGAACAAGCGCCGCAGTTTCTCCACATCAGAGAGCTCGGCCCATTCCATGAGATTGGTCTCGCCTGCCATAACATAGCTGCGGCCAGATTCCTGGCCACGGATCGCGAAAACTTTCTCGGCCATGGTGATCGCGGCCTGCATCAGGTTATTCATGCTCTCGCGGGTGCGCCGCAGTTCGCTGAGCAATTCGGCACGCACCCGTTGGATATCCTTGCCGGCAAAATGAGTGTTCAGGTAATTACCAATCTGCTGCAGGGCCACGGAATCGTAACTGCGGTCCAGTTGCAGTATGCGGTTCTGTACTTCGCCTTCATTGACCACCAGTATGGCGAGTACCCGGTTATCCGAGAGCGGTAGAAATTCGATATGCCGCCAGGCGATGTGTTCGCGTCGCGGCAGGGTCACTACACCGGTCATGTGGGTAATCGCCGAGAGCATGTTGGATGCGGAAGCCAGCAGTGATTGGGGGTTGGGGTCGTTGCTGTCCAACTGTTGGCGTATCAAGCTGACTTCCTGCTGCTCGAGCGGCTTAACGGCCAGTAGCGTGTCCACGAAGAACCGATAACCTTTTACAGTAGGCACACGGCCTGCGGAAGTGTGCGGCGCCGCGATGAAGCCCAGTTCCTCCAGATCCGCCATCACGTTGCGGATGCTGGCGGGACTCAGGTCCAGCCCCGAATCCCGTGACAAGGTGCGTGAGCCTACCGGTTCGCCATCGCGGATATAGCGTTCCACCAAAACCTTCAGCAAATGCTGGGCGCGTTCATTGATTCCGCTTTCCGCCATGCCACTGATCATAGTCCGGTTACCGTTGATATTCCGACAGGCTTTGGCACTCACTTATTGTGAGTGCCAAAAAGTAAGCTAACAACCTGGAGTCAGCATTGTCAAGGATGCCTGGGGTATTTGGCGCTCTCCAATGCCCATGCTAACGTTGCTCGCCATATGCCGAAGCGTTTTTCCACCATCGCGGTCCTGGGCCGAGCCGGCGACCCGGAAATTGTCACTACACTCAAGTCCTTGCTAGCGCATCTGGAACCCCGGGGTGTGCGGACACTGGTGGATGCCGCGCTCGCGCCATTGATCGATGGCGAGATTTCTGCGCATTTCGTTGAGCATGCCCAAATCAGTACCCAGGCCGACCTGGTCATCGCTGTCGGCGGTGACGGCACCCTGTTGAATGCCGTGCACATATTCACCAGCCGGCCGATACCATTGGTGGGTATCAACCTGGGACGTATTGGCTTCCTGACCGACATATCGCCGGACACGATGGAAACCGAAATCAGCGCCATCCTGCAGGGTGATTACCACGCAGAACAGCGGCTGCTGCTGGAATCGGAAGTAGTCCGCGCCGGCGGTAGTTATCCCTGCATGCCGGCACTCAACGATGTGGTAGTCCAAAAAGCGGCAGGCGGGCGATTGATCGAGTTTGAGACCCACGTGGATGGACAATTCGTTTGCGCACACCGCGCCGATGGCATCATCATAGCCACTCCTACAGGGTCCACCGCCTACGCTTTATCGGGTGGTGGTTCGATTCTGCACCCCAGCGTGAATGCCGTGATACTGGTACCCATCTGCCCACACGCGCTCGGTGATCGGCCGATCGTGGTGAAGGGTGACAGCAAGATTGAGATTCTGATCAACGATACCCATGGCGGGGGCGCGCAGGTCAGTAGTGACGGCCAGCACGCCCAGCTGCTGACGGCCAGTGACAGGGTCCAAGTTCAGCGTTCTGCCGCCAGCGTCACCTTAATCCATCCCCATGGGCATGATTACTATCGGATACTGCGCACCAAACTGCATTGGGGGCGCGCACCGCATCAGACGCGCAAGGACTGAATCCTACATGCTGTCGCATATCGCCATCCGCGATTTTGCCATCATTGATGCTCTGGAATTGGATCTCACCACCGGTATGAGCGTGCTTACCGGGGAAACCGGTGCCGGCAAATCCATCCTGGTGGATGCCTTGGGACTGGTGCTCGGGGACCGTGCTGATACCGATGTGATCCGGCAGGGGGCGGAACGCGCGGAAATTTCCGCTGAGTTTGACTTGCGCGCCCTACCCGATACCAATGCTTGGCTTAAGCATAACGATCTTACCGCCGATGATGCATGCATCCTGCGGCGCGTCATCGGGCGTGACGGCCGCTCCCGCGGTCTGATCAACGGCCGCAGCGTACCGTTGCAGATGCTGAGAGAACTGGGCGAGCAACTGGTCGACATCCACGGTCAACACGAACATCAATCCCTGTTGCGGCCGGCGGAGCAACTCAAGTTGCTGGATGCTTTCGGCGACCATGCAGCTCTGGTGGATGAGGTTGCCCGTCTCTGCACTGCCTGGAAGGCCGCAGATGAACACCTTACCGCTCTGCAAGCTGCGGCCAAAAACCGTGACCGGCAACTGGAACTGCTGCGTCATCAAGTCAGCGAACTGGATACCTTGGGCTTGCAGCCCGATGAATTACCCGGACTTGACCAGGAACACCGGCGACTCGCCAACAGCAGCAAGCTCCTGGAGGGGGTGCAAACCATCCTGGACGAACTTTATGAAAATGAGGATAGTTCCGCCTACCGCAGCCTGCATCAGGCACTGAGCACTCTCGGTACCCTGAGTGAATTGGATCCACAGCTGCGTGAAATCACCACGCAACTGAGTACCACGCAAGTGCAGCTTGCGGATGCCAGTGATGGGCTGCGGCGTTACCTCAATAATACGGAAATGGATCCGCAACGCCTGGAATGGCTGGAAAACCGCCTCGGCGCGATTCACGATCTGGCGCGCAAGCACCATGTGGGGCCGAACGAATTGCCCGTGCGGCTCGATAAGCTGCGCGCAGAATTACACAGTATCGAAAATGCCGAAGTCGTCCTGAAAGAGCTGGAAACAGAGCTAGCCGCGCTACGTAAACAATACCTTAAAGACGCTTCGGATCTTAACCGACGGCGCACCCGGGTAGCGGCGGACCTGGGCAAGAAGGTCACGGCTGTCATGCAGGAGCTGGGCATGCCCGGCGGCCGGTTTGCCATCGACATTACCCATGAGCCGGAGCGCTTCTCCGCCAAGGGTACCGAGCAAGTGGAATTCCAGGTGAGCGCTAATAAAGGTCAGCCGTTGAAAGCACTGGCGAAAGTGGCTTCCGGTGGCGAGCTTTCACGTATCGCCCTCGCCATCCAGGTGGTTGCTGCCCAAACCAGCGCCATCCCCTCGATGATCTTCGATGAAGTGGATGCCGGCATCGGTGGCGGCGTGGCTGAGATCGTCGGCAGGCGCTTGCGCAGTTTGGGCGAGAAACGCCAAGTGTTTTGTGTAACGCATTTACCGCAGGTGGCTTCACAGGCGCATCAACATTTCCGGGTCGTCAAAACAAGCCATGGCCCGGTCATAACGACGACTGTTGAACTATTGGATAGAAAGAACCAGGTCGAAGAACTTGCACGCATGCTGGGCGGACTGCAAATCACCGAAACCACGCGCAAGCACGCCCGCGAAATGATTGCGCGTGTGGAACAAGGCGCGTGAACTTACTTGGATAAGGTCTTGCGGCAGTCGCGGCAGATGCCGTATAGATACAGCGAGTGATCGGTGATCTCATAGCCTTTGCTGGTGGCGATCTGCTGCTGGCGTTTCTCGATCTCGCCATCCATGAATTCATCCACCCGTCCGCATTTGACGCACACGATATGATCGTGATGCTGTCCCTGATTTAATTCAAATACCGAGTGTCCACCCTCGAAGTGATGGCGGGTGACCAAGCCAGCGGTTTCAAACTGTGTCAACACCCGGTAGACGGTCGCCAATCCGATATCTTCACCGGAATCTATAAGCGCCTTGTACATATCCTCGGCACTCATATGCCGTTGATCACTGCTCTCGAGAATTTCAAGAATCTTGACCCGCGGCAGGGTTACCTTAAGTCCGGCATTGCGAAGTTCCTGGGTTTCCACGGTGATTTTCTCTGGCATGTGCTTCTCGGCGCTGCACCTGTCATGTATTATCCCCCACCTGAAACATAACGCAACGCAATCCAGTCCGGAACACACATGCGGTTTTTATCTTATTTGATTATCCTCGCGAGCTTGATAATGAGCGCCTGCGTCTATCGGCCCGACATCAAGCAGGGCAACTTTCTCCGGCCAGACATGATCGAGCAGATCAAGCCGGGAATGACCGAAACACAAGTACGATTTGTACTGGGGCCGCCCATGATCAAGGATCCTTTCCATGCTGATCGTTGGGATTACGTCTATTACAATGATCCCAGCACGCTCAGCAGCGATCACACTGTCAGTCTACGGCATGTAGTCGTGCTGTTTAAGAACGGCAAGGTTACCAGCGTTGAGCAGCTACTTCCGGCGCAGCAGAAAGGCGGATGAACGGCTGGTTTTGACATTGAATTTTCCCTGGACAGCCCGTTCCCTGCGGGCCTGTTTGGGATCCCGCATCAACGGCCGGTATATTTCCAAGCGCTGACCATCCCCCAGAACGTAGTCTGGCTTTACAAGCTGGCCATAAATCCCGATTTTCTGACGCTGCAGATCTATCCCGGGAAATTTCTTTAACAATCCCGATGCTGCGATTGCCACGCTTGCCGTGCTGCCTGCGGGCAGCTTAAATGTGACCTGGTATTGCACGTCAGGCAACGCGTAGACCACTTCGATGCGTATCTTCCTAGCGTTGTCCATAGAGCTTAGCTGCACGCCGCATGAAGGCGTTTACCAACGAATTGCATATTTCATGAAATACAGGTCCGGCCATCAGGTCGAGCAGTTTGCCCGCAAATTCGAATTCCATTTTGAGCATGATCTTGGATCCGGTTGAGTCGATATTCTCAAACTGCCAATAACCCTGCAGATGACGAAAGGGGCCGTTCTCCAGGGAGATCGCGATCGTTTGCCCAGGCTGCATGCTATTCCGGGTGGTGAACGCCCGATGAAAACCTCCGCGTGCCAACTCGATTCTGGCATGCATCTGGGTGTCACTCTGTGAGAGCACGCTGGCGCTGCGGCACCAAGGCAGGAATTCCGGATAGCGCGCCACGTCGTTTACCAAGTCATACATGGACTCGGCCGTATACGGCACCAAGGCACTTTTGTTCACTGTGCGCATACTAGATTTTCATGGGAAATGAGGCTGGCGATAACATACGCAGTGATTTTGAGGCATTCACACCGGCGCTACAACCGGTGACCGGTATAATTCTGTGATGTCCAAGAAGACCGACGACAAACCCGGCGCTTCCAGCATCGCGCTCAACAAGCGCGCGCGCTTTGATTATTTCATCGAGGAACGTTTTGAGGCCGGCCTCGTCCTGCAGGGCTGGGAAGTCAAAAGTCTGCGTGCCTCCAAGGCTCAGATCACCGAGAGCTATGTGGTGATCAAGAATGCCGAAGCCTGGCTATTGGGTGCGCACGTCTCACCGCTGAACACCGCTTCCACCCACATACATCCGGATCCGACCCGCACCCGCAAACTGTTATTGAACCGCTCGGAACTGCATCGCCTCATCGGCGCGGTGGAACGCAAAGGTTATACCCTGGTGCCGCTGGCGCTGTATTGGAAAAAGGGACGCGCCAAACTGGAAATCGGCCTCGCCAAAGGCAAGAAAGCCCACGATAAACGTGCCACCGAGAAAGATCGCGACTGGAAACGCCAGAAAGACCGGCTGTTGCGGCACACGTGATTGCGCACGCGAGGTGTAGAATAGTCGTGTGACTGACGGGGGCGACAAGGTCTCGACGTGGGTCGCGAAACCCGAAGTGCATGCCGAGGTGCAGGATTCCTCGTTAAACTGTCTTGCAACAACGCTAGCTGCGAACGATAGCAACTACGCCCTAGCCGCCTAATCCCGGCTAGCCTCTGACTGGAGCCGTGCTTGTGCGTCCAGAGTCCCTTCAGGGACGCTTCAGAGGTCGTGCTCACAAGATCGCGGTGTGGCGCATCCGGCGTCACATCACTAAAACATACCGGACTCGCTGTCGGTTTTCCCTGCCCGTCGGGTAGCCGCCAGTTAAATCAAAGACGTGCGCTACGCATGTAGACCTGAGGGCGGAGCACTTGCGGACGCGGGTTCGATTCCCGCCGCCTCCACCAAACTAATAGGCTGCCGTCAGGCAGCCTTTTCACATTACGGGGATCGGACCCGCGTAGCGGGTGAGATTCCATTGTGCAGGGATGCACAGGTGCTGCAAGGCCATGGATGGCCGAGAGTAGCCCGCCGCCTCCACCATAAAAATCAAAAAAGACCACCCTTGCGGTGGCCTTTTTGATTTTCGTGACGAAGTAGTGGTATCGAACACGTGAAGCGGGTGTGATTCAAATGTAAATGGATACAGAAATCCCACGGTCAGAGACGATCTCTCAATATTTCTTAATCAATGCCTCTAGTCGAGATTGCAACGGCGCTATCTGTGCCATGAGTTGCGAAAAGCTTGCATCATCCAGGGTGCCGTAGCCACACAGTTTCTTGGAGGTAAGTTCCAGGAATTCCACCAGCGCGAACTCCAAGCGCGTGTGCACTTGCCAGCGCGGCGACACCGGTCCCTGTTCGGGCAATTGGATGAACTCTTGCTGAAGTTTTGCCAGCTGGGCGCGTGTGTCCATCACGAAGCGCTGCAGCTCGCTGCATTCCAGCTCGGAAAGCGTCTTTCCCGGTTGGGTCGCAGTTTCAATGCCGGCCAGGTGTTTTTCCACTTCCGCCAGGACTGCGGTTAGATAACGCTGTTGACTGGGATTTAGCATGCGTCAGGTTGCCTTCGCCGGATTCCGTCCGATGATCGTCAGCATCGGCAGTGAAGCCAGTTGCAGTAGCACCGCCACAATTACCAACCATATCGGCCCCAGAGTATATAACGCACCCAATAGCACACTGCCAACGAACCAGGAAGCACCGAATACCGTATCGAACAAACCAAAGGCCGTACCGCGCAGGTTTTCCGGCGTGAGTGAAGCCACGCCGGCGCGGATGGTGCTTTCCTGCACGCCCAGCGCCGCGCCCCAAAGTCCGGCGCCGATCCAGATCCATAGGGGATGTACTGCCAGAAACAGCAACGGCAGTGTCGGCAGTGTCAGTAACGGCAGCGCATACAGAACCTTGAGCCCATAGCGGTCATAGAAATGACCGACCACCAGTGCGGCGATGGCATCAGTACCCATAGCCAAGCCGAACAGTACGGGTATGAGCGCGGGAGTCAGCCGATGGGTTACCTGCAAGTGATAGGACACCAGAATGAAATGTGAAAAGCCCAGAACGGAAATAACCGCGAATGCCATGTACAGGTAGTAGCGCTTGTTGAAGCGCACCTGTTTGTCTTTATTCTTTACAGGCGCTGGATCCGGTTCCAGACCACGTGCGCGCCACAGAAAAAACAGTGCCAGCAACGCCGGCACGATCAGAATTCCGAAACCCAGGCGATAACCGGAATACGCCGCCGCCGCCGCCACCAGCAACGGACCGGCGACCGCCCCCAGCTGATCCAGAAACTCGTGCAGACCGAAGGCTTTGCCATGCCCCAGTTCGCGGCCGGCACGCGACAGCAGCGCATCCTTGGCGGGATTGCGGATGCCCTTGCCGATGCGTTCCAGAAACACCAACAGACCTGCAAGCCAAGCAACCTGTGTTAGTGCCAAAGCCGGCACCGCCAGCAAGTTGAGGGTGTAACCACCGCCCATCACCTGCCAGTTGCGGCGCGTGCGATCCACGTAACGCCCGGAGAACAGCCGCACGGCATAACCGAGAAACTCACCCAAGCCCGCCACCACGCCCACAAAAATCGGCCCGGCACCCAGCACCGCCAGATACGGGCCGACAATGCTGCGCCCACCTTCATAGGTGCAATCCGCAAACAGACTGACGATGCCGATACTGATGACAAAACGCAGCGCAACCTTGCGTTTGCTTTTATCAGAGATATCGGCATCCCGATTATGCATTCAGCTTTGGCATCTCACGTAAATCTTTATAGATTTTTAAGCAAGCCGGTCATCTACCGCTGGTGTGGCACTGCACCGGCCATGACACTACATGGCCAGGTGGAACAAGATCATCCAAAGTCGCAAGCGCGGCTTCTACAATCGCCGGTTCGTCGAAGAATTCAACTACTAGTGGTAAATGCACATTTAATCTGAGCAAATCCGCGGAATGTACTTCGCCTTTGCGGCCAAAACCGGCTATCCCGCGAAACACAGTGACACCATGTACTTTATGCCGGTCGTGCAGAATACTCATGATTTCGGCTAGCAGATTTTTCTTTCTGCCTTGATCCGCTTCGCTCAGGTAAATCCTCACCATCAGCATGGCTTTCTGCATACCAGTTCTCCCATCACAGGTTGCGCGCAAGATACGCGCCACAGAATGCGGCTAGCAAGCCCATCGCGACCGAGAGCAGTATATACAAGCCTGCCTTAACATATTCACCGTCTTCGGCCAACAGTAAGGTTTCCATTGAGAAGGTCGAGAATGTAGTAAATCCGCCTAGGCCGCCTGTGAGGATGGCGGTCCGGAATACAGGATTAATTGACAACCGTTCCAGGGTCTCGAAGAACAGGAAACCCATAAAAAAACAACCCAATATATTGATTATGAAAGTCGCGAGCGGAAAACTGCGGTGGTAACTAATGGCAACCAGCTGTGTTATACCAAGGCGCGCGCAACAACCAAAAGCCCCGCCGATGGCTACACTTAGATAAGTCCACATGGAATGGTTTCCTTATTTGTCTGGGATGAACAGATAAATGCCAATTGATAACTACCATTGCGGTAAAAACATCGATACATCTTAGCTGCAGGCGCATGACAATATTCACGGCTGCATTCACGATGTATCCGCTTCGTAATGGTGCGATATTTAGAAATATACGAACGCGCAAATGTACCGCTTTCGCGGTCACTGAAATACAGCGGGATGCTCATGGAATAGCTCCTGTTGACCAGTTAGGTTCAGCAGGAGTCATTAGCCCATTGCGGGCGGTTTAGGGCGAACTCCATCGCCCCAGTTGCATTACTAGCAGAACATATCGCGCATGTGAATGTCAATCGATACATACAGTACGTTGTACATGTGATGGATCATACTTAAGGGCGGATTCTAACTAAACATGCTAGCTATACGCATCCGGTAAAAGACCGGTGGTACACAGCAAGCTTTATAATTTAATTATATCTGAGAGGCAAAAAAGCCGCCCGTATTTCAGTACGGGCGGCTTTGTGTTCGATGATCACCCACCTAGTGTGAAAACGACAGTAATAACTGGGTGAATCGTTTGGCCAACGAACTGGGACGGTGGCGGTGGATAGTGAGCATTATTCACCGCATCCATGGCGGCACGATCCAGGGAACGGTCGCCGCTGGAACGGTCAATCCGTATATTGCTGACCTTGCCATCATGGTAATCAAAGCTCACTGTCGCTGTACCGGTAGCCCCAGCCAGGATCGCTTGCCGTGGGTAGACTTTGGCCGCATCGATGGCTGCCTTTAGCTGCGCGTAAAATTCAGCCTGGATGGCATTGATGTCCACTTTCGGCTGTGGCGTCGGTATCGGTGGCGGTTGCGGCGGTTGCGGCGGTACCGCATTCGGAATCGGAATCGGCGACGGGATAGCCGGCACTTCGGAAAGTGGTTGCGGCGTCGGCATTTTCGGGATCGGCGTCTTCGGCGGTGGTGGTGGCGGCGGCGGCGGATTTGGCGGAATGGTTACCACCGCCACTTTCTGAACTGGAGGTGGTGGTTCCGGATGCGTCACGTGCCAGATGATGATGCCCGCGAGTATTAGACCTATAAGCCCCTCAGCGACCAACGCCAAAATGAAAGAGGCGCCAGATCGGGCCGTGAACAGGCCCTCGCTAAATACATGTTTATTGTCCACAGTCGGGTCCTATGGATTAATCGTTGGTATTTTTGGCGGCGATACCGATTTGGGTCACCCCCGCTTCCCGGCATGCATCCATAGCGATTACGAGGTCCTGTAGCGATACATCCTTGGCACCCGCTATCGTGACGTTCGCATGCGCCGGATCCTGCCCCAGCAGGTAGGAAGTAAGCTGATCAGGCGTCATCAACTGGCCCTCGACCACGATCTGGCCATGTGCGGGAAGACTGATGATGATCTTGGGCCGTTCAATCGTTACCGCCGTGCTGCTTTGTGGTAGGTGAGACGCTATCCCGGTGGCGGGAATCATACGCAGCGTAATCATGATGAAGAACACCAGCAGGAAGAGCATGATGTCGATCATGTTGATGATCTCGATCCTGCCCTTCTTCTTTTCGATATAAGCATTCATTTTCAACTACCTGTCTTGGCCATTCACTGCGGCCAGTTGAGTATGAGCCATGTTACCGGATAGGCCCAGATGTGCTTCAGGTAAGGCGATTCACCAACATCACCTTGATGGCTTCCATCTGATGCATGACCAGACGTACGCGGTTGTTTAGGCCGTTGAAAAATACCAGGCCAATGATGGCGACGGCCAGACCTGCGGCGGTCGCGATGAGCGCCACGGCCACGCCACCCGTTACCTTGGTCGGTGCAGTATCAGCCGCGCCCAACACCTGGAATGCCTCGAAGATACCTACGATGGTGCCCAGCAAGCCCAACAATGGGTCGAGCGTGATCACGGTATCAAGCATCCACATCCCCCGATCGATTCGTGGGGCTTGCAACAGGATGGTTTCCTCGATCAGCTCCGAAAGACGTACCGGGTCTTTGACGTTCGGGTATTTGAGGGCCACTTCCAGCACGGCGCCTTGCGGATATTTGGCGGTGCGTACCGCCAGATCCATGAGTGCATCACGGTCTATGTCTTCGGATTGCAGAATATTGCGCGCGATGAGTTCGCCTTGCCTTGTGACCTTGGCGAGATACCAAGTCCGGTCAATGATGATCATGAGCGCAACCAGCAAGGTCAGGACAATGACCCAGATGACGCCACCTGAAACATTAGCGATATGAAGAAGCTCTTGAATATTCACTTATGCATCTCCTGCAATACCGGATTTAGGTATTCGGTGTTTACAAACGCGCATGAGCGCCCCGTGACAGCCTGGACCACGCAGCAGCACCCTTCGCACCATTCAGTTCGTTTTGCGGGACTCGCTTTTTACTCGAATATACCGCGTCAAGTCAATAAGATACTGGATTTTGGGGTTAAATTTTATCCCCACTCATCAACCAGCACAATCTTTCATCCCCTAATCCAAGCTTGTTGATTTTAGCACACGCCTAGAAACGGGTGGATAACAGCTCACTAACCGTCAACGCATTCAAAAAATGGCCATAAATAAATTGGGATAATTTCAGATTTTTGGCTATCCACCTGATGTCTTATGCACACAATACCCTGATTCAGCCCGCTTTCAAGCCATTCCACAGGATCGTTGTCGCAAGCTGTGGTTCGCCCCTCCTGACTGCTCGATACAGACCAGTTACCACCTAAGAACAGGAGAAACACGGGTTTAACAACACACAGCTTAGGTTGACTGCTTGTGCTTAGCATTGCACCTGTGCCAGCCGGCGCCCAGCGTCCCATACAGTCAATGTCAATCCTGAGTCGCCAGTACGCGCCACGGAATTCAGCTTCGCAAAGTAGTGATTATCAATGCTGTAGTCATGCCCGATCACAGCCAATACCCGTTGTTCTGCTAGGATGACGCTATAAATTGACACACAATGAAACACAACAGAAACAGAGTTATAGGCTGCATACCTGATTGACAGGTATTGAATCGCAAAATGCGGCAAACCCTCGATAAAATTTACAATTAAATCATCCGTAAAGTCGCACTTGGGCTTAACTTCCAATATTATATTCATTCCGAATATGCCTAACGTCTCTAGCCCACTGGATACGACGTCCATCAACAGGTAATTTCGCAGAATGCGACACAAGCTTGCTTTTTTACTGGTGATTGTCGGGAGCTTGTCATCTCCGGCAGCCTATTCTGTCAGCATCGCGCCTGCTGCCAGCAGTAACGTTGCGCAACTGCCGATATTGAATCCACAACCGCGTGAAGCGCTTGTTGAACAGGCCATTTCCGGAATCCTTGCTCGCTATCATTATGGCAATCAACCACTAACTGACACCCTATCGCAGCAGATATTTAAGCACTATCTGGCAAACCTTGATCCGAATCGCAGCTATTTTCTACAATCAGATATCGATGATTTCGCACCCTACCAGCATGATCTTGATGATGCCATTCGAAATGGCAATCTAAAACCCGCATACGCGATCTACAACGTCTACCAGCAACGCGTCCAGCAGCGTATCCAGTATGCGCTAGGTCTGTTGGATCATGAACCCGATTTCAAGATCAAGGAAGACTATGTCTATGATCGTGAAAAGGCACCATGGGCGGTCAGCACTTCGGAGTTAAATGATATCTGGCGCAAGCGTGTCAAGAACGACATGATTGGTTTGTTGTTAGCTGGTAAAACCTGGAAGCAAACCGCTGACATCCTGCGCAAACGTTATCAAAATTTTGATTTCCGCGCCCGGCAGATAGAATCGCAAGATGTATTCGACGTATTCATGAATTCCTACACTCTTACCCTGGATCCGCATAGCAACTATTTTTCACCTAGTGAGTCACAACAATTCCAGATCCAGATGAGTTTGAAGTTTCAGGGCATCGGTGCATCCCTGATTTCTGAAGGCGAATACACCAAAGTCGTCCAGGTGATACCGGGCGGCCCTGCAGCCCGGAGCAAGGAACTGCATCCGGATGACCGCATCACCGGAGTGGCCCAGGGAGATAAGGGTGATGTGGTGGATGTCGTTGGCTGGCGTCTGGATGACGTGGTGCAGTTAATCCGTGGACCCAAGGATTCGGTGGTTAGAATTCAGATACTGCCCGCCGGCGCTGCGCCAGGATCACCAGAGAAAATACTCCGCTTGGTACGTGACACCGTTAAGCTGGAGGCTCAGGCGGCGCATAAAAACATTATCAATGTAACTAGCAGCGATCGCCGATTAAAAATCGGCATCGTTAATATCCCGGCTTTCTATAGCGATTTTGCCGGACGCTCGGAAGGTGAAAAGAACTACACCAGCACGACACGGGATGTAAGCAAGCTCCTTCAGGAACTCGAGGCCGAGCACGTGGATGGCGTGGTGATCGATTTGCGTAATAACGGTGGTGGTGCACTGGACGAAGCCACCAAGCTCACCGGTCTATTCATACCCCACGGCCCGGTGGTGCAGATCCGGGATACAAGCGGCAACGTAGACGTCGAGGATGATGATGACAGCAGCCTTGTTTACACCGGCCCTCTGGTGGTGCTTGTTAATCGTTTCACAGCTTCAGCTTCGGAAATTTTTGCTGCTGCGATACAGGATTACCATCGCGGCCTGATAGTGGGTTCCACCACTTATGGTAAGGGCACAGTCCAACAGCTTATCGACCTGAATCGATTCGTACCCGGAAACCAGGATGTCGGGCAGCTCAAGCTCACAATCGACAAGTTCTATCGGGTGAATGGCGCTAGCACCCAGCGCAGGGGTGTGATACCGGAAATCAATCTGCCTACGCCGATTGATCCCAAGGAATTCGGCGAAGAAACCGAGGATGATGCCCTGCCGTGGGATCAGATCGCATCAGCCGACTATACCCCATTCCATCTAGGGCTTGACAAAGCACTGCCGGAGCTGACCAAGCTCCATGATGAACGCATCATGGATAATCCTGATTGGGCACTTTTTCTCAACAGCATACAACTGCTGGAAGCCGAGCGCAGCGCTAAATCGGTGACGCTGCTGTTAAGCGAACGTGAAAAACTGCAGACCACACGTGACGATGAAAAACTGGCGCTAGCAAATGCTTGGCGCAAGCTCAAAGGCCTGCCTCCAGCAAAAAGTCTGGATGCGGCTTATAAACAAACAGGGAACAGTAAGGCCTCGACAGACGACGAAAATTCCGTGGACAACACCGATATCGATATCGGTGGCTTGGTACCCGATGTTTTATTGCAGGAAACCGCCCATATCACTGCGGACTTGTCGATTTTGAATGTAGGTAGTGTTCCCAGTTTGCCGGCGACGACCATAGATAAATAGATCATTAATCTGGTAAAGCGGCCGGTTTGGATTTTGCCTCCTGATTAGGGGGCATGAGCAGGATGCTTTGGATATCCCAATAATTCAGTCGCAGGATATTGACGCCCAGAGGTTGGGATTCGGCATCGATGGTTGGCGCTGTCTGGGATGGTAGCGAAATATAATCCAGACAAGATTCTTCCGGAACAGAATCCAAATCACTTGCATAGGTTGCATTGCGACGCAAATGTTCAACCCGAAAACGGAGTTTCTCCGGCCGCATCTTGTCAGCGCGTAGTTTGACTACCACTTCATAGACGTGGTTACCGATAGTGAGGCAATCGTTCAATAACCCGAAATTGACATCAGAAACTGGTTTGATGCCTGCACTGCGGGCCATCTCAGCGACGTTGTATTCCCTGAAATGCAAGTATAAATATTGCGCAAGCCCCAGTAACCACAGATTAACGGTACGTTTGGATGCGATGTTTATTCCTGGCCAAACCTGCTGTTTTTCGCGTCGCAACAATTCCATAGCCGCGAGCAGTTCCAATTTACGGCTTTCTATGGGTTTGAATTCTTTGGTTAGCTTGTCAATCTGAAACTGAATTTCTGCACGCTTGTGCTTGTGCCACAATTTCTTAAGATTTGGCAATTTCTTTTGTAATTCGCCCAAGCTGTTACGGAGATTACGGCGTTCGCGTTCCAACGTGTCAAATTGTTGTGCCAACTCATCAAGGCGGCGACTCCGATCCTTTTCCGTCTGTTCTTCGAATCCGCCACGCTCAGCTTTCTCAAAGCGACCAGCGAGATCTCCTGCTAAGATCTGGATTTGCTGGCGACAGGTATTCCAAACAGCTCGCAGGCGATAATAAATGATTGCGCTTTGTCCGCGCTCGGCATCCGCCAGCATCTGCTCAAGACTGGTCAACTGGCGCTGCAGTTCTTCATTACGCTCACGTAATTCTGCAGCATCTGCTTTAAGTTGATCGCGTTCGACGATGACCAAATCCAGTTCGCGTTTGATCTGATTGCGATTTTCAAACAATTCGACAAGTTTGGAGTTCTGCTCAGATGGCGAGTCAACCGCAGCCGCATCCCGCAGGTCATCCTTTCTGGTGGTGAGTTTCTTGTATATCGCTGACACCTGGGATACCTGCCTTGAATGGATGCTTGCGTGTCTGTCCGCATCCGTACCATCGGGATACGCTACACCGGTGACATTGTTTGCAGCGGGTAAGGTTGTTTACCAGACAATAACTTAACATAAATGTCAGCACAGGATTATTGAGGTGAAATATATAAAAAAAACATATATTTCCGGAGCTTATATGGGGTAAATCCCAACAGGCCCGGTTCGCGGTATCGCTAAATGGATATCATCATCGACTGAAGGCCGATCCTGTATTTCAGGACAAAGTCATCCGCATACGATGGTGCGTGCGCATGCATTCACGCTATGCGCGGTCACACATACCTTAGGAATTCCAAATCAGCGCACAGTAAGGCGCCCGCGCAGGCGACGAAATCACGCGCAAGACGTCTCGGCACAGAATCGATATCGATGGTGTACTCCGGAAAGAGTACACCATCGATTGCTAAAACCACGCGCTTTTATGCGATCTGCCGATCCCGTACGACATTTGTTTCTGACTTGTCATACACAGGATCTACTCGCAACTAGCCGCCCGACTTGGGGCTCACTCTCCAAGATGGAGGCACGCTCGGGGTCCAGGAGTCGAATCCATGTGAATCCCAAATAATGCCGCTAATACTTTCGCCTTCAGATACCAATAGTATGCTGTTGGTCGAACTCTTTGCGGCATTCGCTACGATAAACGGGCTGAAGAGCAAGGTCAGATCGCCGCGTTTATTGGTCGTAACCATGCAATCTAGATTATAGGGAGGGTACCTTACTTTAAACACCACATTCAATTTGCAGGTGCTGCCGTTAATATCAATGGCAGCGCTTTTCACCATATAACCCAGATTTTGAGCCACTAGTTGTTCATGCCCAGGGAACATGGCTATATTCCATTGTGTTGGAAATGCCTGTCCAGGCGTCAATGCAGCGGTTGCAGCTGCAGTGGCGGATGCGGGCGCAACCGTAGGTGCTTTTGTTTCCTTGGGTTTCGGATTGGCTTCTGCTTTGGCTATCGCTGCCATAACGGCAGTTTTTGACGTAGGTGCTGCGGTCGCTGGTAATGGAACCATCAGCGATACTTGATTGGAAACCTTGAATCCGTCTGCCCCACCTACAAGATCCACCTGCTGCCCGGCAATCGTGAAATTTTTGTGTGTTGGCTGATCCTGGTTGACAGTGCAGGAGGGAGTCCATGGATTATCAGTGCTCCATGTCAACGCTGTGACACTACATGTCGTACCTTCCACATCGATCGCAGCCAACATAATTAGCTGATCTTTAGAATTTGGCGGTAACTGAGCCAGCAGCGTATAGCCCTTAGGCGAGCTGGAACAGCCGATTAGCGCCAGCATAACGGCTGCCATGCCACAGATTGCGATCCGACGAATGACAGAATTCAGCATCATAATGGCCTCCAGGTTCTAGAATTCCACATAGCCGCTTCTTTCCACATTTCTCATTTTTTACAATTCACAGGTAATTTTTACTGCACCTAGCTATATTAATTTGAACTTTTGCGCTTGGGTAGTCAATATGCCGCCACGACAGAATCATCGGTAAAAAATTCGGTTTTTTAACGGCTCTCCAGGCAGCACATTCTGAGTTTAAACAAGCTGTTGTCAACCGGTAAGGTTCGAACTGTTTATATCTAATCAAGGTATATCATCACACAGGATTATTGGCTGTCGATTGGCCAAAGACATGCCGATGATCCAGGCAGTGTTCCAGCCATTTATGCAGCAATATATTCAACAACCAACGCTTTTCAAGTTCAGCCGCTGCCGGCACCCACAGGCCTCTAAAAACGTTGTGGCGTGGTTGCTCGCAACAACTGACCGCTTCCGCCAAGCGTGCATCGTGATACACGCGCACCACGAGGTCGGGATCAGTCAAGATAGCCCCTTCAATTTCCAGCTGATAGGTCATGCGTAAATTTGAAGTATACCGGCTTCGCCCATTTAGTGATAAGTGAATACTCAGGTCGGTTGCGCTTATGGAAATAAGTGTTGATGGCAGATGGCATAGTTCTCCGAGTAATTGACGCAGACGCACATGATTGCCCTCATAAAGAGTCATCAACCCAGCGAAACTGCGAGGTCGCACCAGACGCACACATTGTCCAACTGTTTCTATGAACATGCTGAAACTATATCATAGACATGTGTTGCAACAGGCTTTATATCTATATGTGCGGAGCGCGATGAAATTACTTACCGTACAAACACACCCTTTCAACGATCAAAGGCCCGGTACCGCAGGATTGCGCAAGCCTGTGCGCGTGTTTCAACAGCCGCATTATCTTGAAAATTTCATCCAATCTGCCTTTGACGCGATCCCCTCGCTGAAACAAGGCGCACTCGTCATTGGTGGTGATGGCCGCTTGTACAATCGTGAAGCCATAGCGACACTGCTGAACATGGCAGCCGCAAACGGCGTCAAGAAATGCGTAGTCGGACGCAGGGGGTTGTTATCCACGCCCGCGGCATCGTTGCTGATACCGCACTTGGGTGCAGCGGGAGGTTGTATTCTAACCGCCAGCCATAATCCGGGCGGTCCGAAGGGTGATTTCGGCATCAAGCTGAATATGGCAAACGGTGGTCAAGCATCTGAAACTTCAACCAACACCATCTACCAACGCAGCCTGGCCATCGCCCGTTATTTTAAGTTGGATACAAAAACAAAAATTGACATCGACAAGATTGGAACCCAGCAGCTTGGTGATATGCGGATTGAAATCGTCGATCCTGTAAAACATTATGTCGACGTCATGGAGCGCCTGTTTGATTTCGAACGTATCCGCGAATTGCTGATAGATGCGTTATTTCACATGCGCTTCGATGCGCTACATGCCGTGACCGGCCCTTATGCCATAGAGATATTCGAACGTCGATTAGGCGCTCCCTCAGGGACTGTCATGCACGGCGTGCCATCGGAGGATTTTGCCGGCTGTCACCCGGATCCCAATCCTCAAGACGCAGAGGGTTTCATCAAACTTTTCACCGGCGACAACAGCCCGGTTTTTGGTGCGGCATCCGACGGTGATGGTGACCGCAACATGATCCTCGGCCGCGGCCTGATGGTGTCGCCCGGCGACAGTCTGGCGGTACTGACGGCAAATGCTCGGCTTGTGCCTGGATATGCTGCCGGTCTTGTGGGTGTGGCGCGCTCCCTCCCCACCAGCCACGCTGTGGATCGTGTGGCACAGAAGCTGGGCATCACCTGTTATGAGACCCCCACTGGCTGGCGCTACTTCTGCAATCTGCTCGATGCCGGGCTGATCACTCTGTGTGGCGAGGAAAGCTTCGGTACCAGCAGCAACCATGCACGAGAAAAGGATGGCTTATGGGCGGTTTTATTCTGGCTAAATCTTATCGCTGTACGTTCTGAATCGGTAGGCGAGATACTGATGAAGCATTGGCGCGAGTTTGGCCGGGATTTCTTTCAACGTGAAGATTATTTCATCAAAGATGTAGGGCAGGCACAAACCCTTATGCGTCTGTTAGGTTCACGCCTTGGAGAACTCGCAGATGAAACCATTGCGGGTTTCACCATTCAGGACGCGGAAAATTTCACCTACCATGACCCTGTGGATAACAGCACCAGCCATGATCAGGGTTTATGGCTGACGACAGTGGGCGGTGGGCGCATCGTGTATCGCCTGTCCGGTACCGGCACGCATGGTGCCATTCTGCGTATCTACTTGGAACAGTATGAGCCGAATCCTGAGTCGCATCGTCAGGCGCCAGCGGCTATATTGGCACCGCTGTCACGCTTGGCGCGTTCCATGGCGCGTCTCGAAAGCCACGGCATCACCTCACCTACCGCCATCACCTGACACTTCAGAAGCGGCGCTGGATGCCGGTTTGATGCAGTATGGTGGTGGCAATTTCCTCGATGGAGGGATGCGTTGTATTCATGTAGGGCACGCCCACGGTGCGGAAAATATCTTCCGCCTGGCGTACTTCATAACGAACCTGGTCTGAAGATGCATAACGGCTGTTCGGGCGGCGGTGATGTCGAATCTCTTGCAGGCGCGCAGCTTCAATCGTAAGACCGTATATTTTGGCCCGATAAGGCAATAATACCGAGGGTAATTTTCCATGCTTGAGATCGTCCTCGGTAAGCGGGTAATTGGCGGCAAAAATCCCGAACTGTAGCGCGAGGTAAAGGCAGGTTGGGGTTTTGCCCGAGCGTGAAACTCCCACGAGTATCACATCGGCTTCCGGATAGCGTTTGGTACTAATGCCATCGTCGTTGGCGAGCGCGAAGTTCACCGCTTCAATGCGCTGGATATAGGCGGCATTATCCGCTGAGGCATGGGCTCTGCCGGCCGTGTGGGAAGATTTGATCCCCAGTTCGCGCTCAAGGGGGCCGATGAACGCTTCGAAAAAATCCAGATACAAAGCTTCACTACCTTGAATGACAGTACGCACTGCGTCATCCACGATAGTACTGAAAACGATGGGGCGCACGCCATCCTCCACGCCGGCGGCATTGATGCGCGCGACCGCTTCTTTCGCCTTGTCAAGATTGGCTATAAATGGCAAAGTGACCTGCCGGAATCCGTCATCATTGAATTGGCTCATAAGACTGCGTCCCAGGGCTTCCGCTGTAATACCAGTGCGATCTGAAACGAAGAATACAGTGCGTTTTTTATTCATACTTAGCCGCCGTATCTGGGCAGTTGTTGCCATTATCAGTGATAGTTGTGATCTTGTAAGTGAGTATACAGCTCCCGACATTTCACCTGCTCAGTGAGGTCTTAGTCTAATGGACAAACGTTACGTCATCGGTCTCGAGCATCTGGGTATGCCGGATGTGGGTAAGGTGGGCGGTAAGAATGCTTCGTTGGGCGAAATGATCAGCCATCTGACGCAATTGGGTGTGTTGGTCCCGGGTGGGTTCGCAACTACCGCCGATGCCTACCGCGAATTTCTCGCCCAGGATGGCTTGACAGTACGCATCAAAAAAGAACTCGCCCAACTCGATGTGGATAATGTAGTAAAGCTCGCCAATACCGGTGCGCGTATCCGAAACTGGATTGTTGCTCTACCCTTGCCAGCAGAACTGGAAAAAGCCGTTCGCAATTCATATTCAGCGCTGCTGCAGCAAGCGGGCAAGGAATTTTCCGTTGCGGTGCGCTCTTCCGCAACAGCCGAGGATCTACCCAACGCCTCCTTCGCTGGCCAGCAGGAGACCATCCTGAACGTGCGCGGTATTGAGCAAGTCTTGCAGGCTATAAAGGCGGTTTTCGCTTCGCTTTACAATGATCGCGCGATTGCCTACCGCGTACACCATGGATTTGAGCATACCGAAGTGGCACTCTCCGCTGGTATCCAGCGCATGGTGCGCAGCGATCTTGGTGCTTCCGGAGTGATGTTTACCCTGGATACAGAATCCGGTTTCGACAAAGTGGTATTCATCACTGCGGCTTATGGTCTGGGTGAAACTGTAGTGCAGGGCACGGTAAATCCGGATGAGTTTTATGTCTACAAGCCGTCACTCGCGACTGGCAAATATCCTATCGTTCGGCGTAATCTCGGCAGTAAGTTAAGTATGATGATTTTCGGCGACGGTAAATCCGACAGTCATACAGTAAAAACCATCGAAGTGCATGCAGAAGCACGCCTGCGCTTCTGTTTAAGCGATGTCGAGGTGATCTCCCTGGCTAAGCAGGCGCTGATCATCGAAAAACACTATGCAAGACCCATGGATATCGAATGGGGCAAGGATGGCGCCGATGGCAAGCTTTACATCCTGCAAGCTCGCCCTGAAACCGTCAAAAGCCACCGCACACAGAGCATCGAACGTTACACGCTCAAGACACGCGGGCCAGTGCTTGCGGAAGGTCGAAGCATAGGCCAAAAGATTGGCACTGGTACCGCCAAAATAATCCAGGGTATCAATGAAATGGATCACATCAAGGAAGGTGATGTGCTGGTCACTGACATGACCGATCCGGATTGGGAGCCGATTATGAAGCGTGCGGCTGCTATCGTCACCAACCGCGGTGGCCGCACCTGTCATGCCGCCATCATCGCGCGTGAACTTGGCATCCCGGCGGTCGTGGGCTGTGGCGACGCCACACACAAGATCAAGGATGGCCAAACGGTCACCGTGTCCTGTGCCGAGGGCGATACCGGTCATATCTACGCGGGCAAGCTGGATTTCGAATACAAGGAAATCAACCTTGAGCATATGCCCAAGGCCCCGCTCAAGATCATGATGAACGTGGGCAATCCGGAGCGTGCCTTCGGCTTTGCCATGCTACCCAACCAAGGCGTAGGTCTGGCGCGCCTGGAATTTATTATCAACCGGATGATCGGTGTGCATCCGAAAGCGCTGTTGAATTTTGAGGCACAGCCGGACGAAATTAAACGTCAGATACAAGAGCGATTGGCGGGTTACCGGGATCCGGTCAACTTTTATGTTGAGCGGCTGGCGGAAGGCATCGCTACCATCGCCGCGGCTTTCGCGCCCGAACCGGTCATCGTGCGTACCTCGGATTTCAAATCCAACGAATATGCCAATCTCATCGGCGGGCGCCAGTACGAACCCCACGAAGAAAACCCGATGCTGGGATTCCGCGGAGCCTCACGCTACATCGCTGCAGATTTCCGTGATTGCTTCGAACTGGAGTGCCGGGCACTGCGCAAAGTGCGTTATGAGATGGGTTTTGACAATCTCCAGGTGATGATCCCTTTCGTTCGAACTGTGGAGGAAGCCCGCCAAGTCACGCAACTGCTCGCGGCCAATGGCTTGAAGCGCGGTGATAATGGCCTAAAGGTCATCATGATGTGCGAACTGCCTTCCAACGCGATTTTAGCGGATCAGTTTCTCCAATACTTTGACGGCTTCTCCATCGGTTCCAATGATATGACGCAGCTAACGCTGGGTCTGGATCGGGATTCCGGTGTAATCGCACAGCTTTTCGATGAACGCAACGATGCCGTCAAAAGCATGTTATCCATGGCGATTCAAGCCTGCCGCAAACACAAGAAATACATCGGCATCTGCGGTCAGGGCCCTTCGGACCACCCGGATCTGGCACGCTGGCTGCTGGACCAGGGCATCGAGAGTATCTCGCTTAATCCGGACACTGTAGTTGAAACCTGGCTGTACCTCGCCGGTCAGGCCACATGAGCACACACACAATGAATGTTCAGCATGATACCCGTTTTGAGGATCACTTTCCCATACACGTCATGGTCAGCCATCACACCGGAGTGGATGATATTAATCGTGAGATATCCGGAATTGTGCGCCATTTGCGCGCCCTACATGCAAACGACAGCAAGGAAAACGAAGCTCTGTCCGGCACAATCACCACTTACGGCGGTTATCAGACATCAAAAAAAATGATGTTCTTGGATCGCAAAGAAGCTGCAATCCGCCAACTGCGAACTGAAGTCATATTGCCCGGAGCAGCACGTTACCTCGAAACGGCATACGGCAACAAAGTAGAACCCAGCCGCACAAAAATTGTTTCTTGGGCCAATATACTGTCAGCAGGTGATTGGCAGGCACCGCATATGCATCCCACGGTCGGTAATCTCGCGAGCGGTGTGTACTACGTGCAAGTGCCGGACAAACCCCAACCCGAAGGCTGCATAGAATTTCTCAATCCACACCCGGTGGCCCATCATCATGGCATCAGCCTCACGCGTCGCCTGTACCCCCTGGCCGGCGACCTGATCATTTTTCCGCCCTATTACATTCACTATGTGTACCCATTCAAGGGCGATGGCGATCGCGCAATCATCGCTTTCGACGTCATCCTGAGTAACACGCAATTTGTTTTTTAAACACACATACAACACATATCCATGAGTGCATCCGCTGAATCAACAGCAATACCGGGCGTCACCCTGCGCAACCCGGCTACCGGCGAGCTGCTCGGCCGTTATCCCTGGCAAAGCTCAGACGAAGTGCGAGCGGTGTTACAAACCGCCCGCAAGCTACAACCTGGCTGGGCGGCGCTGAAACTGGCGGCCCGCCAAAGAATTATCCGTGAATTGCGCCACTGGCTAATGGCGCATATGGATGAAACCGCGAATACCATATCCGACTGCATGGGTAAGACCCGCATGGATGCCCTTTCCACTGAAGTCACGCCGACAGTCGCCGGATGCCGCTGGTATGAAAGACATGCAGCCGATTGCCTGAAACTCCGGCATCTGAAAAATGGCTCGCTGCTTTTCTTCAGCAAACGCAGCACGCTGCGACGCGTGCCCTGGGGTGTGGTGGGGATCATCTCGCCCTGGAACTATCCACTCGGCATCCCCATGCATGAGATCGTACCCGCATTGCTTGCTGGCAATACCGTAGTTTTCAAGACTGCTCCGGAAACGGTAGCGGTTGGCACATACATGCAACGCATGTTTCGTGAATGTGGTCTCCCGGATGGTGTGTTCAACCACATTCATATCGACGGGCCGATGGCTGGCGAATTGTTGCTTGAACCGGACAAAGGTGTCGATAAGTTATTTTTTACCGGATCGGTAGCGGTCGGCAAATCTCTCATGGAAAAAGCCGCACGCACACTCACACCCATCGCTCTCGAACTTGGCGGCAAAGATGCCATGATCGTTTGCGCCGACGCCGATCTGGAACGCGCGGCTGATGGTGCAGTATGGGCAGGACTGTCTAATGCGGGTCAGACCTGCGCAGGCGTCGAACGCCTGTATGTCCATCAGGATATTTATGCGGATTTCATGCATAAACTTGCGCAAAAAGTATCGGCTTTGCGAGTGGGTCCAGGCATGGATTCCAATGTGGATGTGGGTCCTTTGTGCACTGACCGCCAAGTAGACATAGTTCAGCATCAGTTGGAAGAAGCCTTCCAACTTGGCGCCACCGTCATGGCGAAGGCCGGACCCGCACCCGCCCCTAACCCGCATTTTATTTCACCCATGGTGCTTACCCACGTGGACCATGGCATGACCATCATGCGGGAAGAAACCTTCGGGCCAGTCATGGGTGTTATGCCGGTCACCAGTGATGCGGAGGCTGTGCGCCTCGCCAACGATTCGCACTATGGACTGAGCGCCTCAGTCTGGTCGCGCGACTTGCACAAGGCAGCCAACCTTGCGCAGCAAATACGTGCTGGCGCGGTCATGATCAACGACCATCTGCTTTCCTACGGCATGACGGAAACCCCTTGGGGCGGGTTCAAGGATTCAGGGCATGACCGCGGACATGGGCGCTTCGCGTTCGAAGCCGTGACCACCACTCAGGTGATCGTCAATGACTGGCTCAAGTTCAGCTGGCGACAGCCATTCTGGATGCCCTATAGCCAACAGGATTATGTGGGATTAAAAGGCGCGCTGAACGCCTTATATGGCCGCGGAATCAAGGCCCGGCTCGCAGGCTTGCGGCAAGCCTGGTCGCTGCTGCCGCGGATGTTCGGCAAACACTGATCAAAAATTCGAACTGGGCAATTCTTCCAGGACTTCGATCTCGCCGGTGCAGGTAATTTCATCGTCGTAGGATTCCATGTCCACACCATTCCAGTAGTCGAGTGCGCGTTTGCGCCATTCCAGCAATGAGATGGTATCGCCCATGACGACCTGCTGCGGAGCGCGGTGCAGCTCGCCGGTAACACGTACGCGGAAAACTTTTTTATGATCGCCGCGCATGTTCTCCAGCCAGAAGCGCACGGCGCGTTCGTCTTCCGGGATCAGCCAGATGCAATTGGTACGTGATGGCAGGTCCGGATACATCTGCTTGCGCACTTCCTCCAGCACCAGTTCCCGTACCATGCGCGTGGATAAGAACAGGCTGTCCAGGGTTTCCGCCAATGTCATGATCGGATTGTAATGATAGAAGCCCAGGTGCGGATCCTTTTTCCCCTGCTTGCGGTATACATGCAGCGCCCGGAACGCTACCATGTCGACGGTGAACACCTCGTTGGTCTCGGGATTGGTAATGCCGCGCCGTGCCACTTCGAAGGCGCGCCAGGAATTGTTCGGTTCATCGCCGAACATGAAGCTGGCTCCTTCGATCCACTTCGGGGAGCTGTGTTTATGGATGTGATAGAACTTTTCGCTCTCGATATGCATGCCGGATCCTCAGCCTATCTGGCCTGTTAAAAAATTAATTGCTGCTAGCAGCGAAAAAATCAGTGGCTGTGATTACAAAGTTCACACATCGCCTATCAACAGGCATGCTGCTTCTTGAAAGATTTGATTGACATATTACAGTTTCTTTGCTGGTTTTTATAACAACACTCGTATGTTTGCGGCAGCACAAGAATTTCAAATGATTGCGGATAACGTGGATGCAATTTTCACTGGCATGCGCCGCCTTCCCCAACTGCCCGGTTTATTATCAAAGACACCAGGCAAAGCACTGCCACATTCCTGGCAATTCCCATGCTCATCAAGCCGCCATTTCCCGAGTTCATACCAGTCGCGCTCGATCAATAAAGCGCCGCATTGATGGCAAAAAGTGCTGCCACCGCAAATATCATGCACATTTCCCGTATAACAATAGCGCAGCCCGTTCTTGATGCCGATGTTGCGCGCCCTGATCAGGGTATGCTGCGGCGTGGGCGGCTTATCCTGCATCTTCCAGTCAGGATGAAATGCGGTGAAATGCAAAGGCACGTTCGGCCCCAGATTCTCAACAACCCACTGGGTCAGCTCCTCGATTTCATTTTCTGAATCATTCGCACCGGGTATCAAAAGCGTAGTGATCTCAAACCAAACGTTGGTCTCGTGCTTGAGATACTTGAGGGTATCCAGCACTGGTTGCAGGTGGCCGCCGCAGGTTTTCCAGTAGAACTCCTCAGTGAAACCCTTCAAATCGACATTGGCGGCGTCCATATGCCGGTAAAATTCATGGCGGGGTTCCGGGCTCATATAGCCAGCGGTCACGGCGATGGAACGAATTCCAAGTTCATGACCGGCGTCCGCGGCATCCATGGCATACTCCATGAACACCACCGGATCGTTATAGGTATAGGCCATACTGGCGCAACCCAATGCTTGCGCGGTTTTCGCCAGGGCCTCCGGCATAGCCAAGTCCATCAGCTTGTCCATTTCACGTGATTTGGACATATCCCAGTTCTGGCAGAATTTGCACGCCAGATTGCATCCTGCGGTACCAAACGACAGTACCGACGTACCTGGCAAAAAATGGTTGAGCGGCTTCTTTTCGACCGGATCGACACAGAATCCACTGGAGCGCCCATAGCTGTAGAGTTTTATCTGATCAGCTTCGCGGCCGCGGACAAAACACAACCCACGCTGCCCCTCCTGGAGCTTGCAGGCGCGCGGGCAGACATCGCACTGTATCTTCCCGTCAGCCAGCCTATGCCAGTAACGGGTGGGGATAACGGTTTCTGGATGGTCTTGCATCGGACGGTCTCTAAAGTACTAAGCTTAAGTATATGGCCATGCGCCCTGACATCCGTCCCGCTGCCGTGGCGGGCCTTTTCTATCCTAGGGACAGTAGCGAATTGCGCGCCGTTGTGCGCCAACTGCTGGTCGAAAACCCCGCGCAGGAGACCACCGCAAAGGCCCTGATCGTGCCGCATGCCGGCTATGTCTATTCAGGCCCGATTGCCGCACGCGCCTATAACGCCATTAGAGCGGCGGCAGGGGCTGTACGGCGGGTGGTACTGCTGGGTCCAGCCCATCGGGTCGCCCTGCACGGATTGGCCCTTCCCACGGTGGGCTACTTCCATACCCCCTTGGGTGATGTCACCCTGGACCCGGAGGCCGACGCCCTGCTTGAAGGTCTTCCACAGGTCGGGTATTCGGACCATGCACATCAGCTGGAGCACAGTCTGGAAGTACACCTGCCCTTCCTGCAGACCGTGCTCACGGCGTTTACCCTCGTGCCGCTGGTCGTCGGCTGGGCGCAACCCGACGAAGTGGCCGAAGTGCTGGAAATGCTTTGGGGCGGGAAAGAAACGCTGGTGATCGTAAGCTCCGATCTGAGCCACTACCACCCATCGGACACGGCCCGCCGGCTGGATACGGCCACCGCCCAGCGCATCGAGAATCTCCAAATCCCCATCGATGAACAACAGGCCTGTGGCGCCATCCCCATCAACGGCCTGCTCACGCTGGCGCGCGTACGAAGATTGCGGGTTCAACGCCTGGATCTGCGAAATTCGAGCGATACTGCTGGCACCCCCGAACGCGTCGTCGGTTATGGTAGTTGGACTTTTCATGATGCTTGAGTCCAAAGTTCGGCGCATCTTGCTGATGGCTGCCCGTCAAAGCATCGAACAGAGTCTGGTGGGCGGGCAATACACCGCTGAGAACATCATTCCGAATTCAATGCTGCACGCAATGCTGGCCAGTTTCGTTACCCTGAAGCGTCAGGGAGTTCTACGCGGTTGCATTGGCACACTAGAACCAAGACGTGCGCTTCTGCACGATGTGATCGCGAACGCACGGGCTGCGGCCTTCGCAGATCCAAGATTTCCTCCGCTTACGATACCGGAAATGGAGAGCTTGCATATCGAAATTTCCGTGTTGACCACCGCTGAACCTATCATGGCACGCAATCGCACAGAACTGTTGCTGGCATTGAAACCCCATGAAGACGGATTGATTGTACAGGAGGGTAAACGGCGTGCAACATTCCTGCCTGCGGTGTGGTCAACACTATCCGATCCGGGTATTTTTTACGATGCCTTGATAAGTAAGGCAGGTTTCAGTAGAGACCATTGGTCAACAGATCTGAAATTCTTTCGCTACCATGCTGAATGCTTCGCACAGGACACTTGACGATCCAAACAGACGAGGAACGGAGAGTATGAAATTCATTGGTACATTATGCCTATGCGCAATACTTTCACTGGCAACTGCTTGTGGTACTTCCGAGGAGAGTAACAACAACACAGCCCAAAAAGCGCCGCCACCGGTCAGTCACACGGTGTTCGCACCTTACATCCGGGAAATCGATAAGGCCAAGAATGTCCAGAACACGGTCGATGCTCAGAAACAAACCATGGATCGACAGTTACAGGAGCAAACGGGCGCCAGCAGCGCACCGAACGCCGCTTCCCAGTCACCGCCCTAGAATATCCAGGATTATTGAATCTTGGCGGTCGCTGCGGATGCCTCTGCATCAGGTACATAACGCTGCCAAATTTCAGTGCGACCAAAAAGTGATATGCCCACGTAACCGCGCACCCGCAACGAGCCGTTAGCCATCAGGCTAATCTTGCAGCTGTAGGTCTTGCCGCTTTCCGGATCATAGATGGTTCCACCTAACCATGCGTCATTACCCGCATAGCGGAACCCATTTACCAGCAGCAAGCTAATAATCGGTCGTGACCGCAGACTTGTATCTGGATTCTTACGGTCTACTTTTTCTTTGCCAGCCATGCCTTGGTCATCGTTGGCTGGATAGAGTGGTTCTTTCAGCCACACAATATGCCCAACATATATGCCACTCTGCTGCCCAATCTCCACGCGGGCCTTGCCGTCCTGTGTCGTCCACACACCCAGGATTGCATCCGCCTGATTCGCGCCGAATGTCACACTGCTCATCAACAGCAGCATGATCATCAGCAGATAGCACAGGTGTCTTAACATTTGGGGTTGCACACAGCGTTTATCGCAGAGCTCATACTCGGTTATTTGATGCGCCGCACAAACACCGTTTGGCCATGTCCCGGCAGTGTCAGCAGATAACCGAAACTCAATTTCTTGATCACTACCTGGGGATGGTCCAGCTGGACATTGGTGTAGTAACCGGTTGCTGCCTGCTGCCACACTTGACCATTTTCAAGCTTGAACACGGTATCGCCAGTCCATCCAGTAAATAGGCCAGCGATGCGTGATTCAATCCGATTAGGTTCCTGAGGTAATTCTTTGGGTGGCATGGTTTCCGCGCCAAAGCTGGCAATACCGGCTGGCGCTGCTGCGGATGGGGGACCTGCCGCCGGTGGCGGTGAGGTCGTCACAGAGTGTGAATTCAAATACTGATTCAACCACGCATTCAATGAATTCATTTCGTCCGGTGTAAGTTTGCTGAGCCCAGCTTGATCAAACTGGGTTACGTTCATGAGATCACGGATATCGACTGGCTTGGGCGCTGCTGCTCCCACCAGCGCTGCCATGCAACATAGCATGCCAGCCATTCCTAGTATCCGCATTACCCAGCTGCGCATAACTCATCCTCTCACCAAGGTAAATGATCAAAATCCACATTGCCGCCGGTGAGGATAACACCGACACGCGTGCCCTTCACCTCCACCAAACCCTCGCGTAATGCCCCCACAACCACCGCGGAAGAAGTTTCAATTATGATTTTCATATGTTCCCATATATATCGCATGGCATGGATTGTGGTCTCATCAGGTACGCGCACGATATCGTCCACCCGTTGCCTGATTACTGCGAAGGGCAGCGCACCGATGGTGGCGCGCAAACCATCGCAGATGGTATCAGGATGTTCCACGATCTCAATATGTCCAGTCTTGAGCGATTGCCAGGCGTCATCCGCACCCGAAGGTTCGATACCCATAACCCTGCATTCGGTTCGCAACGCACGTGTGGCCACAACCGTACCGGAGAGTAAACCACCCCCGCCAACCGGAACCAGCATGAGCTGCAAACCCGGTACATCGGCATGCAACTCCAACGCTGCCGTGCCCTGTCCGGCCATGACCATCAAGTCATTATAGGGATGCACTTCCGTCGCACCCGATTCAGCCAGGTATTTTGCCAGTGTCCGCTCACGTCCAGCCATCGTTGATTCGCAATAAATGATTTTGGCGCCATAGTCCGCTACCGCACGCTTCTTGAAAGCACTGGCATTCTCCGGCATCACTACACACGCCGTTATGCCACGACGCCTTGCCGCAAGTGCCACCGCGGTGCCGTGATTTCCGGATGAATGAGTAGCCACACCTTTGGTAGCTTTATCGTTGGTTAATGAGCAAATCGCGTTACTGGCTCCGCGAATCTTGAACGCGCCCATCTCTTGGAAATTTTCGCACTTGAAGAAGATTTCTGCACCGAGAGACCTATCCAGATGCGCACAGCGCAGCACTGGTGTATGCAATACATGGGGCGCTATGCGCGTCGCAGCGTCGCGGATGTCAGCAAAATTCAGGGTACGTGCATGCATAGGAGTAGAAGTAAAAACTCATCGGCTAAAAAGTTCTGGCCTGAACAAGTGCTCCCGGTAGAACTTGAGTTCAGCCACGGAATCGCGAATATCATCCAACGCCAGATGGTTGGATTGCTTGGTGTATCCATCCATCACACTTGGGGCCCAGCGCTTGCCGAGTTCCTTGAGAGTACTGACGTCCAGATTCCGGTAATGGAAGAATTTTTCCAGTACCGGCATGTGACGCACCAGGAACCGGCGGTCCTGGCAGATGCTGTTACCGCACATGGGTGAAGTATTGGGTGGCAGGTATTGCCGCAGAAAATCCAGTGTCATGCCCTGTGCTTCGGTCTCAGCGATTTGGCTCTCACGCACCCTCTGGATAAGGCCCGACTGGCCGTGCTGGCGCGTACACCATTCACCCATGGCAGACAGGACGGCATCGCTCTGGTGTATCGCCAGCACCGGGCCTTCAGCCAAAATATTAAGTTGCTTGTCTGTCACGAGTGTAGCGATTTCCAGAATCAGATCGGTATCCGGATTGAGCCCGGTCATTTCCATATCAAGCCAGATCAGGTTTTCCAGATTATGAGACATGCAATTTCCTTAAGGTCATGTGTGTAGTTTAACGCGGGTGCCGTAGTCTGCCCAGAGCGTCGCGCTTCGCTTACAATGTGTTCACCCCCGCATCTGGTCCCGCCATGAATGCACTGACAATCATCTTCATCGTTACGCTTACCCTATCCGCGGTAATGCATGCATGGCTGCTCGGCCGTCAGATTCAACATGTTGGTCGGAATCGGGATAAAGTTCCGCAAGCATTTGTTGCCAGCATCGACCCGGCCGCGCATCACAAGGCCGCGGATTATGCCATCGCTAAAAGCCGTTTTAACCTGATCGCTCTGGCCCTGGATCTGCTATTGGCCATGCTCTGGACCATCGGTGGTGGTTTGGAATGGCTGGACGGGGCCTGGCGGCATCTGGGCATTAGCCTGTTGAACACCGGGGTATTGGTCATAGCCAGCTACGCGCTCATCAACGCTGTGATCGGTTTGCCACTCAACGTCTATTCAACCTTCGGCATCGAGACGCGTTTCGGTTTCAACCGCACTCGCGTCAAGACCTACTTGCTGGATTTGGCCAAGATCATCCTGCTGGCAACGATTCTGGGCGCGCCGCTACTGTATGCCGCCCTGTGGCTCATGAACACGACGGGAACCCTGTGGTGGTTGTATGTGTGGATATTATGGATGGGTTTCAGCCTGGCCCTTACCTGGGCGTATCCGGCGCTGATCGCCCCACTGTTCAACAAATTCACGCCATTGACCGATGCCGGGCTCAAGCAACGTATCGAGTCATTGCTGCAGCGTTGTGGTTTTACAAGCCGAGGCGTGTTGGTGATGGATGGCTCCACACGTTCCGCGCACGGCAATGCCTATTTCACCGGCTTCGGCCGCAATAAGCGCATTGTGTTCTTCGATACGCTCATGGACAAACTCATGCCGGAAGAAATCGAAGCGGTTCTGGCACACGAGCTCGGACACTACCGGCTCAAACACGTCCTCCAGCGGCTGGCGATCACTACGGTGCTGAGCCTGGTGGGTCTGGCGATTCTTGGCTGGCTGGCCGGCAGTGGCTGGTTCTACCTGGGCCTGGGCGTCGCGCATGCTTCGAACTACATGGCGCTGCTGTTGTTCAGCTTGCTGGCCCCGCCGTTCCTATCGCTGTTGGAACCGCTAAGTTCCGCCTGGTCGCGCCGCCATGAATTTCAGGCGGATGCCTACGCCAGTCGTTACGCGGATGCCCATGCGTTGATCCACGCGCTGGTGAAACTCTACCGTGACAACGCCACCACACTCACGCCCGATCCACTGCATTCCGCCTTCCATGATTCCCATCCGCCGGCACTGGTGCGCATCGCACGTCTGGAGAAACTCGCGAGCTCAGCATGCCTTTAAATTCCGATAACAACCCGCCCGCGTTATCCAGGTGGCCATTGCATGCTACGTCCACCCAGCAGATGCAGATGGATATGGAATACGGTCCGGCAACCACCTGGATTGCAAATCATCACCGACCCTTTCATAGTCAGTTCGAGGTACGAATGGCTGTCCTCTGTTTGCGAACCGCCCATGAACTCGCGGGCATTCATTTTTCTATATTTGATGGTGTTAAAATCGACTTAAGTTATTTTGTGTTATGGAGATTACTCCGGAGGCCTTCTATGACTGAGTGCCTGTTCTGCCGAATTGTGCAGCGTGATTTGCCGTCCGAGAAAGTTTATGAGGATGATGAGGTGTATGCGTTTAAAGACAGGAATCCACAAGCTCCAACTCATGTTTTGATTGTCCCAAAAAAACACATTCGGGGATTACCGGAAGCTAAGGCTGAAGATACTCAAGTCATCGGCCATTGCAATTTGGTCGCTGCCGGTATCGCACGCGAATGCAACATCAAAGATTCTTACCGTATCGTTTGCAATACCGGCCCACAAGCGGGCCAATCGGTGTTTCATTTGCACTACCACTTACTGGGTGGTCGCGATATGAAGTGGCCGCCCGGCTAGTATCAAGTGGCTTGCTCATCGTAAGATCCGTCTCGCAGCTCGGCCGCACATTTTTCGGGCGCACGATCAACAGCTGCTTCCCAATGCAAGCGCTCCAGGTACATCGAATCGCTTCGGTAGTAGGGAAGCATTGCTGTCCGGGTCACCATCACCAGGTTCACTCGGATCGATGCGTTACCATCAAGCGGGCCGGAAAACAGGCTGACATTGAAGCTGTTGTATCCCGAAGAGCTGTACCAGCGAAGTACCCGCGATATACCAGCCGCAAGCGCGGTAATATCGGAATCGTCCAGTCGCAGCAACGTTTCGCGGTTTCGAACCACGGCGCGTACTTCATTGAAACCTATCGGGGCGAAAGCGGTTATCCAGACAGTCGAGCCGAGCTCCCACACAAAACGCTCGTTTAGCTGCCGTTCAGTTGTCGCCAAGTCTTCCCAGAAACTTGTGCCGTTCTCTTGCCAGTATCTCTCCCCGGCCTCGAACTGAAAGCGCATCATTGTAGTGGGAATCGGGTCTAGATACACCTGTGCATGCGGGTGCGACAGTGATCCACCGGAGGGAAACAGATAATTGATATTCCAGGCGCTGTGACGGGCCCGCGGATCGGATGCGTATACAGCCCGGATGTAATGAATGCATGCGGTCAGGTTATCGGCTATTAACTTCGGAGAGAACTCATCGATGTTCAGCCAGTGTCTTGTCGTGAAAATCGCCACTGCCGCGTATTGCGAATACGGCACCAGATTGGGGAACAGCACCGTCTCGCCGGACAGGATACGGGGCTCATTACTGATGTTCGGATCAATACACGGTGTGTCCTGAGTAAGCCTCGCGGAGCAGAAGGGGCACGACTGATCCGGTAACTGAAATTCTTCCAGGGCACTAGCATTGGCGGTTTGAAGTTTCACGCCCTCAGCTATTCGCGAAGTAGTGCCGAGCAAAGGGTCGTAGCGAACCTCGACGTGCCGCACCTTCGTTTGCGATCCGTCTGCAGTCAACGATCGCGCTCGAAGATTCTCACTGCGGAATTGAATCGTCACACCTTTCTCCCGCTGGTTCGATAGCATAGCAGTTCTGCAAACTAGAGCCACTCGTCTGTGTCGACTTAGTTTATTGGACAATCTAAGACCACTGTACAACAGAAGAGGATTGTTAGATCAGCAGGTAAAGCGATGAATTTATATTTATATACCCTACGTATCGGATGAAGCTGTAAAAATTTCTTTACTGAAGACAAGAGTTTTACTTTGGACGGGTGTTGCCAGATAACTGGGCTGCGTGCGCGGCGGTCGTTCGCTCTATTCTGTATCCAGCACTCCAAGTAATCACCGATTCACAGGTGGCATAATTCCACAACTTTTCGAAAATATGGGTTAGCTGTTAAGGATTGATATTGCGGAAAGCGATCAACTGATCGTCCTCCATGACCATACTCGCTTTGATTTCGCCTTTAATAATTTTGCAGAATAGACAGTCGGTCATATACCCTCCTAGCGCACATCCTGCCGGCCACTAAAGGCGTGTGACAGGGTACCACCATCCACAAATTCTAGTTCGCCCCCCAGAGGCACGCCATGGGCGATGCGCGTGGCCCGGATTCCGCGTGCGCGGGCCAGCTCCGCTAAATAATGCGCAGTCGCCTCACCCTCTACAGTGGGGTTGGTCGCTAAAATCATTTCCGTGATGCCGCCCTCCGCGAGCCGTTCCTCCAGTTTCTCCAAGCCAAGCTCCTCGGGACCGATGCCATCCAGGGGTGAAAGATGACCCATGAGCACAAAATATTTTCCGCGGAAACCCGTGGCATTTTCGATGGCATGCACATCAGCGGGTGTTTCCACTACGCACAAGCTCCCAGAATCCCGTTTCGGGGATGCACAGATTTCGCAAATTGCTTTGTCTGTCAACATGCGGCAACGTTCACAGTGATGAATGCCTGCGGCTGCCGCATTCAGCGTACGGGCCAGTGTTATTGCACCTTCACGATTACGCTCCAGGAGATAAAAGGCCATGCGCTGCGAAGATTTCGGACCTACACCGGGCAAGCAGCGCAATGCGTCCATCAGTTGTTGCAGCAGTGGTGCGTATGCCATGGGCGATCAGAACGGCAGTTTCATGCCGCCTGGTAAAGGCACACCTGCCGTAAAGCCATTAAACCGTTCACGGGTCGCAGATTCAACCTTGTTGACCGCATCGTTGATCGCGGCGGCGATCAGGTCTTCAAACATTTCTTTGTCATCACCCAGGATTTTGGGGTCGATGCTGACGCGGCGCACTTCATGGCGCCCCGTCATCACTACGCTCACCATGCCACCACCCGCCTGGCCAGTGAATTCCATGCGCGCCAGTTCTTCCTGGGCTTTCTGCATATGGGCCTGTAATTGTTGGGCCTGCTTCATCAGTCCACCGATTCCACCTTGCATTTGTCATCACCTCTTATGATTTCAATCGAGCGGTTTAACCAGATGCGGATTCACAAGGGTGCCAAACGTATCACACAGCTCTTGCACTTTCGGATCCGCAATGATCGCATCCTGGGCCGCCTTGAGACGTTCTGCCTGTCGGTGTGCATCACGTTTTGCCGGGGTATCCAGCTCACCCGCTACCTGCTGGATACGCAGCTTGAGTTCTTCGCCAAAGTAACGCGAAAGCGAATCTTCCATACGTTTCATCAATTGTTCTGTCGCCATATGTGCATGTACAGCGTCCAATTCCAGGTACAGGACCTGTCCTTCACGGCGACGGTAGGCGCAGTTCAATGCCAGCTGTTGAGCCGCACCCCTAAGATCAAGGCATTCCACCAGACCAATCCAGTCCGGTTCCTGCCATGCTTGCGCCGCTTTCCCGGACTTCGTGGGTTCATCCGGTAGTTTCTTTGTTGCCGGGGCAGCATCAGTATGCGTGGTTATTGAAACTACCTGCGTCGAAATTTTACCTGCCGCTGATGTCGGCGCAAACGCCAACATACGTAACAACGTCATTTCAAAACCACTGCGTGGTGAAGGAGCCAGCACCAAATCGCGTTTGCCCAGCAAAGTAATTTGATAAAAGAGCTGTACGGCCTCGGCACTCAGCTGTGCGCTTAATATTTGTAAACTGTCAGCATCGCTGAATTCTGAATACATATCAGGCACTGCCAGCACCAGTGCCAAGCGCTGTAAAACCAATGCCATATCATCAAGTAGTATTTCATAATCGGGGGCCATTTCATCAAGTTTCGCCACGATTGCGAGCAGAGATCTGCCATCATTGTGAGCCAAGGCCTGCAGCAAATCGTGCACATGGGTTTGTTCGATGGAACCCAGCATGCTGCGTACATCTGTTTGCCGGAGGCTGCCACCACCATAAGCGATAGCCTGGTCCAGTACACTTAGGGCATCCCGTAGACTGCCGTCCGCGGATAACGCAATCAGCTTCACCGCAGCCGGCTCCTGCGGGATTTTTTCGGCCTCCAAGATGTGCTCGAGATGCTCTTGGATCAGGCTCACTGACAAACGCTTGAGATTAAACTGCAGACAGCGCGATAGCACCGTCACCGGCAGTTTCTGTGGATCCGTGGTAGCCAGAAGGAACTTCACGTGCGGCGGCGGTTCCTCCAGGGTCTTCAACAGTGCATTGAATGAATGCGTTGACAGCATATGCACTTCATCAATCAGGTAGATCTTGTAACGTCCACGCGTGGGTGCATACTGCACGTTGTCCAGCAAATCCCGGGTATCATCCACTTTGGTGCGAGAAGCGGCATCCACTTCAATCAAATCCACAAATCGCCCGGCGTCGATTTCCATGCAGGCGCTACATTCACCACACGGTCTTGAGCTTACTCCCTGCTCGCAGTTCAGGGATTTAGCCAGAATGCGTGCGATCGTGGTCTTACCTACGCCACGGGTGCCGGTAAACAAGAAAGCGTGATGCAGGCGATTGTTATCCAGGGCATTGATGAGTGCTCTGAGCACATGTTCCTGGCCGACTATTTCCGCAAAGTTACGCGGTCTCCATTTTCTTGCCAGAACCTGATAGGACATTTTCTGCCTGAATCCATGATGGATGCTGTCGTCAAATGACGCACAGCTACTTTACCAGAGGTGCCATTAGCTCAAGCTCGCCGAAACCCGAATGGGTGGCAGCCTGCGTCAGCTATACCCCGGCACACGAGGCCGCTGCTGCCGCTGCTCCCTTCCGGGCCTGACGGGGTTTACAGCTTGTCGTCGCGAAGAAGCCGGCGCAGGCTGCCACAAATATGGATTTTACACACCTTGAATGCGAGGTGATACTCAATTCCAAAAATCTAATGGGTTGCGGTCTATGCGATTTTTAATCGTAGGCTCGCAGGCAGGCTGGTTTAAACAATTGTCGAGCAACCGCTTAATGGCATGTCGGTCGTTTAAATGTTTTAACCAACTCATCAGGCTAATAGGCGGCCATACAGAGGTCGCGTTAAAAATTAACTGGACATCCGAGCGAATAATATCGCTGGCTGTCGACGATCGCTTTAAAAACAGGCTGTATCCTGCCTGCCAATCATTGGAAGACAAGTGTCGTACCATTCACCAGCAAGAAAACCTGCAATGACAGTACGTTTCCACTTTCATCAATTTGGTAACAGTCCGATTCCGAAGTTGCCCCGATACCAATTATGGTGCCTACTATGTTGATGCAGCTAAATGCAGTGGTGGAAGTGTCTTGACTGAGTGACCATGTCGAAGATGCAACTGAATAAATAGTGGTCAAGGTATTATCTGTATAGGTTGTACTCGTATCATATAAGTTCGTCTGCCCCACTGTCGCATAAACCGGAAGTGGCGTCTGATTGGTATCTACGGTAACTTGGCCATTAGCGTTGATTGATCCCAGCGGGAAATACGGACTGATGGTGAAATAATCTGTCTGTACATTGTTGGTGATGAGCACGCTGTCTTCCGAGAGAACGGTGGTTACTTTCGCAGTGTAGGCAGGCTGACCGTTGAATGACGACATGGCGCCTGGAACGTAGGTAATTTGCAGTGTATAGGTATTGTTATTCAAGGTAGAGGTCAGATTGTAACTCTGGTTCATCTGCGCTACAGCGCTATAGGCACTGTCTATTTGATATTGTGATGTGGATGGGGGTGCACTTGAAGCGCTACTGCCGCCTCCGCCACCACAGGCACTCAACAATATCACCAGGGACGCTATCAAGAGTGTTCTCATACCCAACCTCGTGATTTCATTTAAACCATATAAACACGTTGGAAAAAACCGGAAATAAAGCCAGGTATGTTTGCCCGTGCGGAAAATCGCGATCTCCTGACCATCTGAGTCTAGAAACTATATAGGATGCATACCATTCGCCGTGACCTAAAATCTCGCACGAATTCATCAACCCAACACAAAGTGCGGAACGGGCAATGACTGTGATCCAGGCTCCTGCAAGTCTCTCACGCAAGGGCTTGTTGAGCATACATGGCGGAGAGGGCGGGATTCGAACCCGCGATACGGGGCTGCCGTATACACGCTTTCCAGGCGTGCTCCTTAGACCGCTCGGACACCTCTCCAAGTCAACGCACACAATATCAAAAGGCGCGCGAGATTACTCCACGCGCCCTTAAGCTGCAACCGCTGGAGGCGTAACAGTCGTCGGGGTCGCTGGTGACGTCGGTTTTTTGTTGTCCGGCGTCACCGAAGGTTGTGCAGTCGTGGGTAGCGCTACTGGTCGACCGTTTCCTGAGGGCGACTGTTGGTTGGAGACGGCAGGTATCTGCGGGTTTACCAGCTGTGGTGGTCTGACTAAACAAGTGCCTTTTGCGCTCTTGGCAGCGGCTTGTGTTTGGCCCGGTACAAGACCTTGGATTGCGAAATTTGGATCAGGAGCAGGCACGCTGAGTCCTGGCGGCGCCTTTAGCGGCGGATTCTCCACACTCTTGGCGTAAGGATGCGAATTGCCACAATTCAGGGTACTACAACCGGTCAGCGCCGATATCAGCAGGACAATAACTGTCCCGAGAAATTTAGTCATGATATTTAAGTTCCAAAGTATGGCAAATGGCGATTACAAGGCGCCAACAGAGCGCAGCGTAGCACGCAGCTTGTCGTGATGTTGCGGCGCAAGCGCTGTAAGCGGCAAACGGATACCAGCCGGGATACGGCCCATTTCCCGCAGCGCCCACTTCACGGGTATTGGGCTACTCTCCAGAAAAAGATGTTGGTGCAATACCGCAAGTCGTTGATTGAGAATTTCAGCCTGTTTGCGTTTACCTATGGTCGCCGCTGCGCACATCGCGTGCATCAACTTGGGAGCTACGTTGGCAGTAACCGATATGACTCCCCGCCCGCCCTGGAGCATGAACTCCATGGCCGTGGCATCATCACCGCTGATGAGCAGGAATTCCGCTGCACAACGGCGACGAATTTCCTGCAGCCGTTCGAGTTTGCCGGTGGCTTCTTTGATGCCAATGATATTCGGTATCAAGCTCAGGCGCTCGACAGTTTCCGGCAACATATCCACTACGCTGCGGCTCGGCACATTGTAAAGGATCAATGGCATCGATACAGCCTGGGCAATAGTACGGAAATGTTGATAGAGCCCTTCCTGGGTAGGTTTGTTGTAATAAGGCACCACCACGAGTGCGGCGGCGGCGCCGCGTGCCTGAGCAAGCCGCGTCAGGGCCAGTGCATGCGAGGTGGAACTTGCGCCGGTTCCGGCGATGACCGGTAGGCGCCCGGCAGCGGCCCGCAGACAGCAATCCAGAACGCGCATGTGTTCGTCAGCTTCCAGGGTAGCGGATTCACCGGTGGTGCCCACAGCCACGATTGCATCCGTGCCCTCGGTGACATGCCATTGCACTAATTCTTCGAGCGCTGCGAAATCTACACGGCCGTCGACGGCCATAGGTGTGACCAACGCCACAATACTGCCCTGAAACATCATCGATCCTCGTGGGAAGGTCTATGTTACGGATATACCGGCTTTGGCTCAAGGAACTCCTGGCTCCGCGGTTGCGCCACACATCAAACCCGGTAAACTGCTGGCATATCAGTTACGGCAGGATCGACCACTGCGAGCCCGAATGAAACAATTTTTGGTGATGTCAGTGTTGGCTGAAGACCGGCCCAGCATCCTCCAAGACATCGCGCGCGCAGTGAAGGATTGTGGCTGCAATGTAGTTGAGAGCCGTATGACGGTGTTGGGTGGTGAATTTACCATGCTGCTGCTGGTATCCGGAAATTGGAACACCCTCACCAAACTGGAAAGTCAGCTGCCAAAACTGGAAAAGCGTCTAAGCCTGACGTTATCTGCGCGCCGCACTAATGAACGCGAACCCCGCCATAATCTGCTTCCCTATGCAATTGATGCCGTATGCCTGGACCAACCGGGCATTATTCTTAACCTCGCAAATTTTTTCAGCGAGCGCAATATTGGCATCGCTGATCTGGTCACCCGAGGATATCCAGCAGTACATACCGGCGCGCCCATGTTTTCAGTTCAGATGGCGGTGAATATTCCGGCGAACCTGCATATCGGCAGCTTGCGGGAAGAATTCATGGATTTCTGCGACCGCTTGAACTTGGACGCTATCATGGAACCCATTAAATCTTGATGGGCAATTCGACGACAATCCCTCCTGATCTTTATAACTTAATTATCGGATAGCCCAACAATGTCGAATATTTCTCTAGAAAAACCCGTGCCCGATTTCGAATTGCCAAGCACCAGCGGGAGAATCTTCAAACTGTCGGCACTCAAAGGCAAGAATATAGTGCTGTACTTCTATCCCAAGGACGCCACATCAGGCTGCACATTGGAAGCTGTGACTTTCAACAAATATCAGTTGAAATTCAAACGACTCGACACCGAAGTATTCGGCGTATCGCGCGATAGCCTGGAATCGCATGAGAATTTCCGCCACAAACATGCATTGAAGTTTGACTTGCTGTCTGATGAGAAGGAGAAAGTCTGCAAATTATTCAGCGTGATGAAGATGAAAAACATGTATGGCCGCAAGTACCGTGGCATAGAGCGCAGCACTTTCCTGATTGATGCAGACAGTGTTCTGCGCATGGAATGGCGCAAAGTTACCGTGAAAGGCCACGTGGATGAAGTCTTAAAGGCTGTTAAGGCCCTGAACTGAAACCTCGAGGCACCCGCGTGAAAAAACACCGCGAAACGCGCCGGCTCTATGTGCTCGACACCAATGTGCTGATGCACGATCCCACCGCTATTTTCCGTTTTCAGGAACACGACATTTATCTGCCAATGGTCGTGCTGGAAGAACTGGATGCCAGCAAGAAAGGCTTGTCAGAGGTGGCCCGCAATGTGCGTCAGGTAAGCCGCTTCCTGGATGAGATGATGCGGGATGTGAGCAAGCCGCAAATTGATGCCGGCCTGGTTATCTCAGGCCGGCAACCCTCAACCAGTGTTCCGGTATTAAGCTCAGGCCGGTTGTTCTTCCAGACCGAGCCCTTGCCTGCGGTACTGCCGGACTCACTGCCAGGCAATAAGCCGGACAACAACATCCTCGGTACCACCCTGGCGCTGCAACACAAGCATTCCGACCGGCGATTGATCCTGGTTTCCAAGGATATCAACCTGCGCATCAAGGCTTCGGTATTGGGCATACACGCGGAGGATTATTTCAACGACAAAGCGCTGGATGATCTGGATTTACTGTTTACCGGCATGGATGATTTATCCAGCGATTTCTGGGAACACCATAGTAAAGACATGGAATCCTGGCAGCAGGAAGGCCGTACTTACTACCGTATCCAGGGCCCACGGGTAAAAACCTGGTATCCGAACCAGTTCGTCTTCAGCAACGCTAACAATTTCGAAGCTATGGTCAGCGGCCTGGATGAACGTGGGGCATTATTGGAACTCTCACGCGATTACCGCGGCATCCGTCACACCGTTTGGGGCATCAAAGCCCGGAATCGTGAGCAGAATTTTGCCTTGAACCTGCTGATGGACCCAAACATAGACTTCGTCACGCTGCTGGGAGCGGCCGGTACCGGTAAGACCCTGTTGGCCCTGGCCGCGGGGCTAGCTCAGACACTGGAACAGAATCGCTACCGCGAAATCATCATGACGCGCGTCACTGTTCCGCTGGGTGAAGATATCGGTTTTTTGCCGGGCACCGAAGAAGAAAAAATGACACCCTGGATGGGTGCGCTCATGGACAATCTGGAGGTGCTCACTCAGTCCGGGGAAGGTGGCGAATGGGGCCGGGCTGCCACCAACGATTTATTGCGCACGCGCATAAAGATTCGCTCCCTGAATTTCATGCGCGGACGCACTTTTCTCAATCGCTTCATCATCGTGGACGAGGCCCAGAACCTGACGCCCAAGCAACTCAAGGCCTTGATTACTCGGGCCGGTCCTGGCACCAAGATGATCTGTATAGGCAATATCTCCCAGATAGACACCCCCTACCTCACGGAAACCACCTCGGGGCTGACTTTCGTGGTGGACCGATTCAAGGAGTGGCCCCATTCGGGCCACATTACCCTGATACGGGGTGAGCGTTCACGTCTGGCTGATTTCGCTTCGGATACCCTTTAAGCCACCTTCGCAACCCATGTGTCTGACGGCTTAGGTACTGACAACTCGCCCTACCTATGCTTAAATCATGCAGCCCTAAAACCCTCAAACCCTTGAGGAACAAAAGATGAAGAACCAGCAGTTTGCTCAATGGGCCTTTGCCGTGTTGGCAGGCGCGGCGATCACCACCCTCCCCAGTATGGTATTGGGATCCAATTTTCAGCTCACCGAGCAGAGTGTCACCAGCTTAGGTAGCGCGCATGCTGCTGGAGCTGCGTACGCGGATGATGCATCCACCATCTGGTATAACCCGGCAGGCCTGACGCGACTGAGCGACCCGGAACTGGACACTGGGATTAGCGTGATCCGTTTGGGTGCCAGCTTCACACCCACGACCGCTGTGGATGGCACCGGTCAGCCGCTCACCGGAAACAATGGCGGCAATCCCGGCAAACTCGGAGCGGTGCCATTCATTTATTATTCAACGCCCATCAGTGACAAGCTGGCTTTCGGCTTTGGTATCGAAGTACCTTTTGGTCTCGCAACCAGCTACGACGCTAATTCAATTTTCCGATATCAGGCCATCTACACTTCGGTAAGCGTGGTCAACTACAACCCGAGCATAGCTTATAAGTTCACCGATCACTTCTCGGGCGGTTTTGGCCTGGACATACAGCGCATGAACGTCAAACTCACCAATGACATCGATTTCGGTGCGGTGTGTTATGCAGAGGTCAATCCCAACACCTGCTCCCAGAGCTTCGGGCTGGTGCCCCAGGGCCACGATGGTTTTTTCTCAGCTTCGGCTGATAATACGGCTACTGGCTTCAACTTCGGCTTGCTGTGGGATTACGATACGACACGCGTGGGATTTTCTTACCATTCACGCGTAAAGCACAACCTCAGCGGCAATGCCAGTTTTACGAATGTGCCCGCGGTTTTTTCCGGCCAGGGGTTATTTCAACCCCAGGGAATCAGTGCTGAATTCACTTCCCCTCAAATTGTATCCCTGAGCCTGTTTCAACAGCTCAACGACCAGTGGTCGTTGATGGCGGATTGGACATACACGGGTTGGAGTAGCTTTCAGAATCTGACCATCAATTTTGCCGATTCCGGCGAGCCGCCCGCGGTCGTACAGGAAGGCCTGTCCAATTCGAACCGTTTTGCTGTCGGCCTAAACTACAAATACAACGATGCCTGGACTTTCCGTACCGGCGTTGCACTGGATAAAACACCGGTGCCGGATCCCACCGCTGCTTCGGCAACGACACCCAACAGTATCGATGCCAGCCGCACTGCCCGTTTGCCGGACGATACCCGCAAATGGCTGGCGTTTGGCGCCAGCTGGCATGTATCCAGTCATAGCCAATGGGACATCGGTTACGCACACCTGTTCATCAACAGCCATATCCCCTTCAGCCAGCTGGATGGCAGCAGCGGCGACTACATTTCTGGCCAGTTCAATGCGGATGCGGACATCCTGGGTATTCAATATATCTACAAGTTCTAAGCTCAGTTACCTCTAACCCCACAGCCATCAGCCCCCGGAAACGGGGGCTTTTTTTACCCCGAGAAACGTAAAAAAGCTGAACTGTCTTGTCAAACCTGTCAGTGAAAACCTAGCCGCCGGTTGGCATGCAACGTGTCATAATAAACCTAAGGTCAGGTAACTCCGGAAACCACCCACCTGTGTATCCTGATTAAATCATGCCAAGTAAGTTTTTCAAGACTATCCTGTTCGTGCTCAGCCTAGGCCTGTCGACACTGGGCAACAGTCCAGTATTATCGGATACAGCGTCTGATTCGACAGCCTCTCCCAGGGTGTCATTAATCACACCCAATATTGCCAACACATTCACAGCATCCAACTACGCCAATCACTCCAACAATGAGTCCTTCAGTGATTTCAACCTGCCGCAAATAGGCATGGCGGGCGCCAATGTGCTGTCACCGGCACAGGAATACCAGATTGGCGTGCAGATCATGAATCAGGCTCGTCAAGCCGGGGCCATACTGGATGATCCACTGGTTCATGAGTACATCGATGACTTGGGTCACGATCTGTCTTCGCACAGTGACGACCCGACGCTGCATTTCGAATATTTCGTCGTCATTGACCCGGAAGTTAATTCATTCGCATTGGCGGGCGGTTTCATAGGCATATTCACTGGGATGATTCTATACAGTGACAACGAGGATGAACTTGCCGGGATCATGGCGCATGAAACCAGTCATGTGACCCAACGCCACATCGCGCGCAGCGCCGAAGACCAGTCGAACCGCAGCTTGCTGGATATAGCGACAATGTTGGGTGCCATCGTGGTCGCAGCTAAATCCGGCGACCCCGACGTGGCCATGGGCACCCTCGCCACCGCGCAAGGTTCCATCATCCAGCACCAGATCAATTTCACCCGTTCCGAGGAAGAAGAGGCGGATCGGGTAGGCATACAGACGCTGGCGCGCGCCGGTTTTCCACCTCAGGGTATGATCGATATGTTCAAAAGGATGATGGCCAACTCCAGCCTCAATGGCTACGACCGCATCCCGGAATTTCTCTTGGATCACCCACAAGACGCAACGCGCGTGGCCTATCTTCAGGAGCGTGCTCTAAGCATGCACGTGCCACCGCGACCGGACAGCCGCAGCTACGCACTCATGAAAGCCCGTGTGCGGGTTCTGGTGAGCGATGATCCCAATAAGACTCTGCAGTATTTCACAGTAGGGATAGCAACCACTCACGGTTGGGACCAGGTTGCCATGCGTTATGGACTGGCGCTCGCCGACGTGCAAATGGGCCGCGATGCGGACGCCATCAACATCATGCAGGATCTAGTTGACAAATATAATGACGTCATAGCGTTTCGCATCGGACTGGCAAATGCGCAGATGGCGGCAGGTGATATCCGTACAGCTAAAGCCACCTATCAGCATGCTATGCAATTATTTCCTGATAGTAACCCGCTTATCCTGAGCTATGCCAACGACCTCATCGAAGCGAACCTACCGCAGGACGCAATCGGCCTGCTCATCCCCGAATCTCTACAAACCGACGGTGATCCGGCAGTGATACGCATGCTTGCCAAAGCCTACGACAAGGCCGGTGATCAAGCCGAAGCGCATTACTATATGTCGGAATATTATTACATCACCGGTTTGCCGGCGGCGGCGGCCGATCAGTTACGCATCGCATTGGCGACTCCGGGCATCGACGGCATGCAAAAACAACGCTATAAGGCGCGCTTGGAACGCCTGCAGGCCTGGGGGCGCGCCAACCGGCAGTCTCTAGTCACCAAAGACGCACCGGGTTCATGAGTTCACTTGGTCTTTTTAGCTGCTAGGATAAGCAGCCCGTCATTCAAAGAAACAACAATGCTTGATAATTCCGACCGCCTGTGGCGGCAATTGTTCTTTTTATGCCTCATAGGACTGATACTGTTGGGCGGTTGCGCGTCGACGCCACCAGATTACACCACCCAGACCAAGGATCCATGGGAGAAAATGAACCGGGTGACATTCGCTTTCAACCAGAAATTCGATAAGGCCATCGCCCGGCCGGTGGCCAATACTTATGTGCGTGCCGTACCCCGCCAAGCCCGGACTGGCATCCACAATTTCCTCGATAACTTGGGATCGCCAGTAACGATCATCAATGACCTATTGCAAGGAAAATTTAATTACACGCTCAAGGACACCGGTCGGTTTCTGATTAATAGCACTGTCGGCCTTTTAGGCTGGTTTGATGTGGCCCAGCATATGGGCTTGCCAGACCATAGCGCAGATTTTGGTGAAACCCTGGCCCATTTCGGCGTACCTTCAGGTCCCTATCTGGTGATTCCGTTCCTGGGTCCCAGCAGTGTTCGCGACGCCGGCGCTTTGTATCCGGATTACGTATACGCAAACCCTGTAGAGAACAACATAAAGCCACGCTACCGTAATGCTGTAACGCTGACTTGGCTCGTGGACAGCCGTGCCGGGCTCCTCGAGCTTGACAGCACCATCGACAGTGCCTTCGACCCTTATGCCTTCATGCGCGATGCCTGGATACAGCATCGGCGTTTTCAGCTTTATAACGGCAACCCGCCGGTGGAATATCCCGATTACCCAGATTTGCCGCCGGACGATTCTGATGATAGCGGCACACCCACCGCCGTAAGCCTTACCCGGCCTGCATCGGCGGTGACTCATCAATCAGCCCCTGTTATTTCTTCCCGGCATCCGCCGGCGCAAGCTTCGGTGGCGGCTAATAATAACGGCGGTTGAAAACCGCCGTTATTATCTATAATTCGCTGAGTTGCTTAAGCTGCCAAGGGCAGCAGCTTTTCCACATCACTGATGCGAGCGATCGCCAATGCCTGAGCAGGCACATGACGAAAGCTCAGATGACAGTTGCTGCGCTTGGCACGACCGATCCATTCGATGAGCAACGCCAACCCGGCACTATCGATGGCACTTACACCGGAGAGGTCCAGCTGAATGGCATGCAGTTCTGCAAACAAATGCTGGCTGGTATCCAGCGCCTGCACTACGCTGTTGAAATCCAAGCGGCCTTCAATACGGAATCGGCCGGCGCCGATGTCCTCGAACTTTACCTGATCTGACGTCATGCGCCGGCGCCCTGCATTTGCGGCGCAGGCCCTTTGCCGGCCTCCTCATTCAGGCGCTTGATCAGCTCGTCCAGGCCCTTTTGCTGTATCTCTGGGCCGAACTGGTTGCGGTAATTCATCACGTAGGAAATGCCCTCGATAGTCACATCAAAGGCCTTCCAACCGTCCTGGGTACGCAGCATGGCGTAATCCACCTGAACGGGGGGCGCATCATTAGCCCTCGAGACCTTGCTGCGTACCATGGTGCGATTGTCATTATCACTTGCATGCCATGGATCCACCTTGATATTGCTGTCCGAGTAATTCCCCTGCAGCAGGCCATTGGCATAGCTGTGCACTAGATATTTATAGAACGCGTCCTGGAACGCCTGGCGCTGTTCCGGGGTCGCTGAGCGCCAATAGGGCCCCAATACCAGCCGTGATGCGTAACCGAGGTCGAAATGCGGCAACAGGATCTTACCGATAAGGGCATAGAGTTCCTGCGGATGCTGTTTTAACTCATCGCGATGGCTGTTTACTGCCGCCAGCATTTTCGAGGCTGTTTGCAGGATGACCTGATCGGGTGGCAGAGCTGTTGATGCAGGACTATCTGCTGCCGACACCGATGCACACAGGAATAATGCCGTTATGGCAGAAAACAACATACTTTTGCTACGCATCACTTGCTCCCGGAAGATGCCTTGTTGAATAGGAATTGCCCGATCAGATTTTCCAGAATAACCGCCGATTGGGTAAATTGAATTTTGCTGCCATTCTTTAGAAATGTCTCAGAGCCTCCGGGAGATAGGCCAATATATTGCTCTCCCAGCAGACCGGAAGTCAGGATGCTGGCGCTGGAATCATCCGGAATCTGATTGTAGCCGCTATTGATGCGCATACTCACGATCGCATTAAATGTCTGCGGATTCAGGCTGATGGCCGTGACGCGGCCTACAGCCACGCCCGCCATGGTCACCGGCGCACGAATCTTAAGACCGCCGACGTTGGTAAAGCTGGCGGTCACCACATAACCGCTGGATTCTCCATAGGCACCGATGTTGGTGGTCTGGGTCGCCAGAAAGAACAAAGCAGCGAAGCCTAGAATTACAAACAGGCCCGTGCTGATTTCAATGGATCGTGTTTGCCGCATGATTCATACTCCGTGAAACATTAGAGCCGTAAGAAGATAATCGAGCGCCAGCACCGCCAAGGCACTGTTTACAACCGTGCGGGTAGTTGCGCGGCTCACGCCCTCAGCTGTCGGGTGAGAATAATAGCCTTCATAGACTGCCAACAGGCTGCAGGCGCCGCCGAATACCACGCTTTTTATCAGGCCGCCGATTACGTCATCCCAGAGGTCCACGTTGTCACGCATCTGCGACCAGAACGCGCCCGAATCCACGCCCATGAGCGTCACGCCGACCAGATAGCCTCCCATCAAGCCGATGGCACTGAATATCATGGTGAGCAACGGTACGGAAACTGCACCGGCGATAAAACGTGGCACTACGATGCGACGTACAGGATCCACCGCCATCATCTCCATGCCGGCGATCTGCTCGGTGGCGCGCATCAGTCCGATTTCAGATGTCAGCGCCGTGCCAGCCCGGCCAGCGAATAACAGAGCTGTCACCACCGGACCCAATTCACGCAAAAGGGAAAGTGCCACGACGGTGCCTAGAGCAGTGGTGGCAGCGAATTTCGACAAGGTATTGTATCCCTGCAACCCCAAGACCATGCCTACGAACAATCCGGACACCATGATCAGCACCAGTGACATCGCGCCTACGGAAAAGATCTGCTGCCAGATGATCCGCCAGCGCAACAATGCAGCCGGGATATAGCCTAGTAAGCGAAACAGGAACAGCCAGCAAGCACCCATACTCTGCAGAAAATCCAGCATGATGTAATACAGTTCCCGCAGCAGGCCGGTCACGAGACTCCCTCCTCACCCAGTAACTGCTTAGCGTAATCAGGGGCAGGATAGTGGAACGGCACCGGACCATCCGCCAAACCTTTCATGAATTGCCGTACCCAGGCCGATTTGTTGTGTTCCAATTCTTCCGGCGTGCCATAGCCGACCACCTTGCCGTTGGAAATCAGATAGCTCTGATCCGATACGGCATTCACTTCGTGCACATCATGGGAAACAATGATGCTGGTAAGATTCAGGCTGTCATTGAGCTCCCGGATTAGACGCACGATCACACCCATGGAAATCGGGTCGAGTCCAACGAAAGGCTCGTCATAGAAAATGATTTTTGGATCCATGACGATGGCGCGTGCCAGCGCCACACGTCGCGCCATTCCGCCGGAAAGCTCCGCAGGCATCATTTCAGCGGCACCCCGCAAACCCACCGCCTGCAGTTTCATCAAGACGATATGGCGGATAAGTACTTCAGGCAGCTTGGTGTGTTCCCGCAATGGGAACGCCACGTTTTCATAGACGCTACTGTCGGTAAACAGCGCGCCATTCTGGAATAAAAAACCCATCTCAGCGCGCAGATCGTAGAGCTCAGCTGTGGTCAGACGCCTGATATTCTTGCCGTCCACTACAACGCGGCCGCGGTCCGGCAACACTTGACCGGTCATGATGCGCAACAGCGTAGTCTTGCCGGTGCCGCTGGGGCCCATGATCGCAGTTATCTTGCCTCTCAGGATATTGATATTGAGGCGGTCAAAAATAACTTTTTCGCCGACCCGGTATTTGAGCCCAGAGATCTCGACTACGTTCTCGTTTTCTTTATGCGCTTCAATCATCTTGGTCGTAGTCCCTGGCTTAGAAACTCAGTGATATAAAACTGGAACGTTCGTACTAGACTGGACGGTCTAGTCTATTTTTGAATGGCAGCCTAGTCAACCTAAATCGATTTGAATCCTAGTTAGTCATGATTGGCGACCATCATGGATAGGCACTCTAATCGAAGACTCCCAGTATTCCCCATAGAATGCCAAGCGGATTACGGTCGCTAAATCCCGATGCTGAACACCGCCGATGCATGCTCAGGCGGCTTTCTCCATCTGCTCCGTGTAGCTGCCGGCACTGGCTGCGCTGTTGCAGTGTGCGCGTTTGAAAATTGCCTTTTGCCCCGCTCCCCAATTCGCAGCTTGGCCATGCCAGGCCTCCATCGCTGGAGCCTGCAAAGCCCGTCCATAAGAAAACGACAGTTTCCATGGGGGGGGGCGTCCAAACGCATTCATCGCATTGAGATGTACGGTTGCCAGTTCGGCACTTTGGCCGCCGGACAAGAACACAATCCCCGGCACTGCCGCGGGTACCCGTCGATTGAGCAGCTTGATTGTCGCTTTGGCCACCTGCTCAACGCCCGCCTGCTTTGGACATTGCATGCCGCTGATGACCATGTTGGGCTTTAGCAGCATGCCCTCCAGAGCTACCCGATGGATATCGAGTTCGTCGAACACGATTTTTAGCGTCGCATCACTGACTAGGGCACAGCGCTCAAGCGTATGCGCACCATCCATCAATACTTCCGGCTCTACGATTGGCACCAACCCGACTTCCTGGCAAAGGGCCGCATAACGAGCCAGCGCTTGGGCATTGGCTCGCAAGCAATAATCAGTCGGTAAATCAGCGGCTATCTCGATCACGGCGCGCCACTTGGCGAAACGCGCACCCAAGCTATGATAATCCTGCAAACGCTCCCGCAAACCGTCGAGACCCTCGGTAACTTTCTCGGTGGGGCTGCCTGCCAAGGGCTTTGCTCCCTTGTCCACCTTGATACCCGGAACTACCCCCTTGCCGTGCAGGTGATCGGCGAAAGGTATACCCATCTTGGTCTTCTGGCGGATTGTTTCGTCATACATGATTACGCCACTGATAAATTTTTCAATATCCGGGGTTGTGAACAGCATCTCTCGATAGGCCCGGCGGGTTTCTTCCGTTGCAGCAACGCCGATCGCCTTGAAACGCTTTTCGATGGTACCGGTACTTTCATCAGCGGCCAGGATGCCTTTGTTATCCTTGACCAGAGCATGGGCTATACGTTCAAGTTCCGGTAGATTCATGTGAATACGACCTCCAGCTCGAATCCCTAGTGAACAATTCAATGTCGGCTAACGCGCACCGGGCACTAGCCAATGCTGATTGGAATTTTATCAGATGACGGGCTCAGAAGGACACGCAGCACGCGCGTCTGTTCTTAAGATTTGGTGGGCCGTGGGCGATTCGAACGCCCGACCAACTGGTTAAAAGCCAGCTGCTCTACCGGCTGAGCTAACGGCCCGGATCTTGTGAACTAGCTACCTGTGTTTTGACAATGCCATGACTGAGCAGGTCACCCATGGCCCGATTCCAAAGTCTTGCAGCGAAGGCGCGCATGATAGCCTATATGGTCTCGAATACAACCCATCAGAAATACACCGTGGGATCCGGAATGCCGGCTTCCCTGAAACCCTGCTTTCGCAAACGGCAGCTATCACATACTCCGCAGGCACGCCCCTCGCGATCAGCGCTATAACATGACACCGTCAAAGCATAATCCACCCCCAGAGCCAGACCACGACGGATTATTTCTGACTTGGAGCAATCCAACAACGGCGTACGGATACGGAATGAGCGACCTTCCACGCCGGCTTTGGTGGCGAGATTCGCCAGCCTTTCGAAGGCCTGGATGAATTCCGCACGACAGTCCGGATAACCGGAATAATCCACGGCGTTCACACCGATGAATATATCTTGAGCACCCAATACTTCAGCCCAGCCCAGCGCCAGTGTTAAAAACAAGGTATTCCGGGCGGGTACGTAGGTCACTGGTATGCCCTCGGATAGCTGCGTCGGGACCGCAATATGCATATCGGTCAGCGCGGAGCCACCAATTATCGAAAGGTCCAAAGTCAATGTCTTATGCTCAGATACGCCGAACGCATCTACAATCCGTATGGCGGCTGCAAGCTCAGCACTGTGGCGCTGCCCATAAGCAATGCTCAGTGCATAGCAGGCATAGCCATTCTGCTTTGCAATCGCAAGTGTAGTGGCGGAATCCAGTCCGCCGGACAACAGTACAACCGCTTTTTTCATTGATCTCATCTGTGCTTTGGTCAATGTCCCGGCACGTTGCCCCAAAGGTATTTGTGCAGCTGTAACTGCAGGCGCACCGGTAACCGGTCAACAAGGATCCATTCTGCCAATTCGACTGCTTTCAATTGCTCGTGGCTCGGTGAAAACAACACCTGGCAACGTTCAGTTAATTTATGCTCTTTCAGTAGATCCCGTGACCATTCGTAATCGTTACGATCACATATAACGAATTTCACCATATCCTGTTCGCGCAAGTGTGGAATATTGGCATACAGATTACGCTGGCATTCGCCCGACCCCGGTGTCTTTAGATCCAGGACCCGTATCACGCGCGCGTCCATGCCGACGATCGGAAGCGACCCGCCAGTCTCAATGGATACACGATAACCGGTATCACACAGGTGACTAAGCAGACTCGCACAATTTTTCTGTGCCAGTGGCTCGCCGCCTGTCACGGTCACATAACGAGGCTGATACTCCGCCACGCGCAACAGAACAGTTTCGATACTCATCCACTCTCCGCCATGGAATGCATAGGCGGTATCGCAATACTGGCAGCGCAAAGGACAGCCCGTTAAGCGCACGAACACGGTCGGCCAGCCGACGGTGTCGGCTTCGCCCTGGATGGAATGGAAGATCTCGGTGATTCGCAGCCGCTGGTTCGCGGGCAATTCATCACGCTGCGGTTTTACCGTCATAGCAGAGACGTTCAATGGGCGCCTTTATAAGATCAGTGCCCTTCTTTGTGCATGCGTTGCAGTCTTTGCTTCGCCAGATTTGCCACGCTGGTGCCGGGATATTGTTTGATGACGCTTTCCAGCGTCTTGCGAGCGTCTGCGTATTTCTGCATTTCATATTGCGAATAGCCGATTTTCAGCAGTGCATCCGGCGCCTTGTTGGAATCCGGATAGCCTTGACGCACGGCCTGATAATTGACCAATGCACCGGGGAAATCACTCATCTGATAATGGGCTTCACCCATCCAGAATTCCGCGTTGGGCACCAGCGGGCTTTGCGGATACTGCTGAATGAAATTGGTGAAACCGTTAATGGCGTCTTCATAACGTCCCTGTTTGAGAAGGTTGAAATTCTGCTGATAAGCTGCCTGATCGCCGCCCGCCATAGCCATTCCGCCGCTACTACTCGCGGAAGGCGCGGAGCTAACCGCACTATTCTTTGCCGCGGTACCTGATGCGGTATTTAGGCTGAGCTCCAGCTTCTGCAGGCGCTTGTCCAGATCGGAATATAGATCGCGCTGCTGCTTGACGGTGAGTTGCTGGTCGTGCTGCAGCACCTGTATATCACCCCGCAGCTCATTGAGCTGTTGCTGCAAACTATCGACGTTCTGCGACAGATTCACCAAACTCTGGTTATTAAAAATCTGATCCAACCTATCTACCCGCGCCTCCAGTTGTTGCTGGCGGATATACACCGGATCGTCGGGCTTAACAGTGGTACTGCAGCCGGTTAGCAGCGCCGGCAGTATTGCCGCCAGGTAGATACAGGTGCGTAGTTTCATTGACTGAGATATACCAGGACGGCACGCCGGTTCTGGGACCAGCAGCTTTCGATGTGCTCGCTGCAGACCGCGTGGGCCTCGCCATAACTGACAGTGCTGATCTGGTCGGGGTTAACGCCCTGGAACAGCAGGAAGCGGCGCACCGACTGTGCGCGGCGATCGCCCAGCGCGATGTTGTACTCCCAGGTACCGCGTTCATCGGTATACCCCTCGATGCGGATCTTCTGGTTCGGATTGGCAATCAGATATTTCGCATGTGCCGTGAGCAAGTCGAGGAATTCCGGCTTGATATTGCTCTTGTCGAAATCGAAATACACAATTTTCTTGTAAAGAATATTGTTGGGGTCATCCAACGGACTGACCTGCGTCTGAGGAGGCGCAGCAGCGGTGGACATCGTGGGTGCAGTACTCGGTGCTGCGACATGAGTTGTTACTGCAGGCGCTGTTACTGGCTTGACCGTTTTAGCACACCCGGCGGCAAACAAGGCCACCGCTAGTGCCATGCAACCAAAACGTAAAGTTTTCATGACTGTCTCCTTGCGATTAAAACGGTGTCTTTCAAGAATTAGTTGCTGTCTATTGTGACAGGAATGGGCCCCAAACGGGAGCATGCACGCTGATGCCGGTTTGCGATTCCGACAGGCGCTCGCGCACCTGACCGTCTACCGAAACCTCCGCCAACACGCCCTGATCGCGGTAATCGGCTTCATAGATGATCATGCTGCCGTTGGGGGCGAAGCTCGGCGACTTGTCCAGAATTCCATCTGTCAGGGTAAGCAACGCACCGGTGTTCAGGTTCATGACGGCGATGTGTAACTGGCCATTATCACGGTGCACCATGGTCAGGATCTGTCCATCGGGAGAAATTCGCGGCCGCGCATTGTAGCTGCCGTCGAAGGTGACACGTTGTGGCGTACCGCCGCTCATATTCACTTTGTAGATTTGCGGACTGCCGCCTCTGTCAGAGGTGAAGTACAAACTATGACCATCCGGTGACCATGTGGGTTCCGTATCGATGGCGTCTGAGTCGGTGATACGCCGGAGTGTATGCGAAGCCAGATTCATTACATATATATCCGGGTTGCCTGGTGACGACGACAAAACCAGTGCCAATGACTTGCCATCCGGTGAGAATACCGGCGCACTATTGAGTCCCGGTTTCTCCGATAAAAGTTCGCGGCGTCCGGTGTAAATATTCTGCCAGTAGATGGCCGGCCGTTGATCTTCGAAAGACACATACGCGAGATACTTGCCATCGGGGGACCAATCCGGCGACATGATGGGTTGGTTGGAATCGAAAACAGTCTGGGGATTGGCGCCATCGGAATCCGCCACCACCAGCGCATAGTGGCTGTCCTTGCCGGCTTTCCCCGAGACTTCCACGTAGGCAATGCGCGTGGCAAAGGCGCCGCGCTGACCAGTGAGCTTCTGGTAAATCAGGTCGCTGATCTTGTGGGCGGTCCAGCGCAGGCCTTGCGGTGTCGTCAAAACACTCAGTCCCAGAAGCTGCTGGCCGGTGTACACATTGAATACCTGGAACTCCACCTGGTAATTGCCGCTGCCGGCGGGCTTGATGCGGCCGATCACCAGATCGCTTACGGCCAGTATTCGCCAGTTGGTGAAGTTAATGGCGCTGGCATCCGTGGGTTTTTCCAGCATGGACTTCACGGGTATGGCATTGAAACGGCCGCTGCGGGTGAGGTCGGCGCTGATGACTGCAGCCATATCGGTCGCTGGTACTGGGCCCTGTACTTGCCAGGCAAACGGCACGATGGCCACCGGCACAGCAGTGTTCACGCCCCGGGTAATGGTAATTTCCAGCGTCGCGCGCGTAGCCGCCAACGGCAGCAAGGCCAGTCCGATGATTAATAAGATTTTACGCGTCATACTCAGTTTCCTGGGCTGCATCCCGGACAAAATGTGATGGTCAAATTGCGATCGAATACCGATGGATCCGGTGGCGGCGGCAAAGGTGAAGATTGATATACAGCATTTATGATCGATTGGCGCACCGCATCGTCACCATTGCAATTTCCAACCTGGACGTTAGTCACCGTGCCGCCCGGCACCTCCTGGACGTTGAGGATGCATTTTAGATTATCCGGGGCAGTCGGTGACTTTATCCAGTTATTTTCAATTTTTTGCGTGATCAGTGCTGCCCATTGCTGTTTATAGCTGGCTTTTTTCGCTTCTAAAGCATTCTGTTCAGCAGCGATCTCACGCTTCAATTCCGCCTGACGGCGCGCGTTCTCCGCGCTCTGGCGCTGCTTCGCCTGGGCAGCGGCTTCGACCTTCAGTTTGGCCAGATGATCCTGTTCAGCCTGGGCCTGTTTCTGCAAATCCGCGAGCTTCTGGTCGAGCGCCTGCTGGGCCGAGGCCTGCTGCTGTTTGAGCTGGGCGACTTTCTGTTCTTCCTGTTGGCGCTCGTTCTTGGCCGCCTGTGCCTGCTGCTGTAGTTGCCGGGCTGCATCCTGCTTCTGTTTATCCTGGGCCTGCAGCAACGCCATCTGCTGCTGGATCAGCTTTTGATCCACCACTGTGGCCTGTACTGGCTGGGCGATGTTGCCCTTGCCACCCAGCGATGGCAAGGTCGAATTGGTCCAATGGATGCTCAATATCAGCAGCACTACAAAGGCCACGTGCAGCAGCAGCGAATAAATCCAGGGCATCAGGTGTTGGGCGCGAGTATCCATGAGGGTTTCCATCATGATTTGCCGGTGATTTCTACACGCGGCACATCGTTGGGATTTGTTTCCAGACCGACACTTGGAGCACCGGCTGCCTGTAACAATGTCATGCCACGTAACACTGAATCGTAACTGGCATTCCGATCACCGCGGACTACGACGTGGGTGTCAGGTTTCAGCTTCAATACGGCTGTGGCCGTGGCTACTACCAGCTGCGCATCGATGGGTTGATCGGGATGGGCGCCGATATTCAGATAGTACTTGCCATCTGCGGTCACCGTCAGAATCATCGGAGTTTCGTTGGCCTTGAGATCCAGGGGTTTGGCGCTGGCGTTGGGCAGGTTCACTTTCACGCCCTGGCTCAGCAACGGCGCAGTCACCATGAAGATGATCAGCAGCACCAGCATCACATCGATGTACGGCACCACGTTGATCTCGCTCATCAAGCGCCGTTTGCTGCGTCGTGCTCTCATGCGGCTTAGCCCTGGGTGCCGGCACGCGAACCCACGTGCCGTTGCAGGATGGTGGAGAACTCGTCCAGGAAACTGTCGAAGCGGGTTTCGAGGCGTTCCACATGATTGGCAAAGCGGTTATAGGCGATCACCGCCGGGATAGCGGCAAACAGGCCCATGGCGGTGGCGATCAGCGCCTCGGAGATGCCGGGCGCCACCATGGAGATGGTGGCCTGCTGCACGTTACCCAGCCCATGGAAGGCATTCATGATGCCCCAAACGGTACCGAACAGGCCCACATACGGGCTGGTGGAGCCCACGGTTGCCAGGAAAGCCAGGTTCTCTTCCAGTCGGTCCACTTCCCGGATCTGGGCGACGCGCATGGCGCGGCGCGCGCCCTCGATGATCATTCCCTGGGCATCGCCCTGTTTGCGTAGGCGCGCGAATTCCCCGAAGCCCGCTTCGAAGATGCTCTCCATACCGCTCTCGGCGCCGGAGCCGCTGATCTCCTTGTAGATGGCGGCGATCTCGCCACCGGACCAGAAGCGTTTTTCGAAGCTGTCGGTTGCCGTACGCGCTTCCTTGAGCATGCGGTGCTTGCGGAAGATTACCGCCCAGGACGCCAGCGAGGCCAGCACCAGTATCAGCAGCACGATTTTCACCACCAGGCTGGCATGCAGGGCTATTTCCAGGAAAGATTCTTGGCCATTCATAGTTATTCGAGCTCCGCCACGATCTCTCGCGGCAAGGGTTTGGGTTTCAGAGTCACACTGTTCACACAGGCGGCCCGTACTTGGGCGGAACACACCAGCGCATTCTCATCCGAGGCGTCGATGATCGTCTGATCAAACATCATGCTGGCACGCTTGATATCAGTGACTTTCACACTCACCGATAACTCATGGTTGAAACAAGCCGGCCGGTGAAAAGCCAGCTGCATGCCGACTACCACGAACTGCACGCCAAGGCGCTCGCGCAGGTCATCCTGCTCGAACCCCAGAAACCGCAGCCACTCGGTCCGGCCCCGTTCCAGGAATCTGAGGTAGTTGGCGTGATACACCACCCCGCCAAAATCCGTGTCCTCGTAATACACGCGCACCGGCCAGAAAAACGTAGCGCGGGATGCCGTCTTGGCTTGCACTTCATCCGCTTTGTGACCTTGAACATTACGCCCGGTTCCCCTGACCACCGGTTATTCCCGGGTCCCGTCAAATAGATCTGCAGCGGCATCGCGCCGCGGTGGCTGCAGGCCAAAATGCTGATAAGCGGTCTTGGTGGCCATACGCCCACGTGCGGTGCGCATCAGGAACCCCTGCTGTATCAGGAACGGCTCCAGCACGTCTTCGATAGTCCCGCGTTCCTCACCGATGGCAGCTGCCAGGCTATCCACACCCACCGGACCGCCATCGAATTTCTCAATGACCGCCAACAGCAGTTTGCGATCCAGCATATCAAAACCATGCACGTCCACATCCAGCAGGTCCATGGCCTGGTGGGCGATTTTGGCACTGATCTTGCCATCCGCCTTGACCTCGGCAAAGTCCCGTACGCGCCGCAACAGCCGGTTGGCGATACGCGGTGTGCCGCGCGATCGTGTAGCAATCTCGCGAGCGCCTTCAGGTTCGATACTGAGAGCCAAAATGCGCGCCGAACGGGTGATGATGTGGGTCAATTCTTCGTGGCTGTAAAATTCCAGACGCTGCACAATGCCGAAACGATCGCGCAAGGGTGAAGTCAGTAGCCCGGCACGCGTGGTGGCGCCCACCAGCGTGAACGGCGGCACATCCAGCTTCAGGGAACGCGCCGCCGGACCCTCACCGATCATGATGTCGAGTTTGTAATCCTCGAGAGCTGGATACAGCACTTCCTCCACGATCGCGCTCAAACGATGAATCTCATCCACAAACAACACATCGCGTGGTTCGAGATTCGTGAGCAACGCCGCTAGATCACCGGGGCGTTCGAGCACCGGCCCGGATGTCTGGCGCAGATTTACGCCCAGTTCATGGGCGATGATATGCGCCAGCGTGGTCTTGCCGAGACCCGGTGGGCCGAAGATGAGCACATGGTCCAGCGCTTCGCCGCGTTTCCTGGCGGCCTGTATGAAAATCTCCATTTGTTCACGCACCGCTTGCTGGCCGATGTATTCCGCCAGCGTTCGGGGCCGGATAGCGCGATCCAGGACCTCGTCTTCGGGGCTGCTTTTCGATGTCATCAGGCGTTCGATTGGCATGGGCACTCTTTAGCCGCCACGCGCCGCGTTCTGCAAGGCGCGACGGATAAATTCCTCGCTGCTGACCCCGGATTCCGGTATCGCCTGCAACATGTGGCTGGCTTCCTGGGGTTTGTATCCCAGGCTCACCAGCGCTGACAGGGCTTCCTCACGCGGATTCATCACAGGCAGGCCGGTGCCCCAGCTACCCGCGGCCTCGTCCAGCCGGTCGCGCATCTCCACAACCAGGCGTTCGGCGGTCTTCTTGCCGATACCCGGCAGGCGCGTGAGTGCCGCCGTGTCATTATCACGCACACTGCGCACGAAACTGTCGACGCTGACCCCGGAAAGGATGGTGAGCGCCAGGCGCGGACCGACGCCGTTCACGCGAATCAGCGCCCGGAATAGGCGACGCTCGGTCTCGGTGCCGAATCCAAACAGAATATGCGCGTCTTCGCGCACCGTCAGGTGGGTATACAGCAGCACCTCAGCGCCGGTATCCGGCAGATCGTAAAAGGTGGACATAGGCGCTTCCACCTCGTACCCCACACCATGCACATCGATCAGCAGATGGGGGGGCTGCCGATGCAGAATCATACCGCGCAGGAAGCCGATCATCGGCCTTGCCCCTGCCCGGCCGCGAGCAGCAGACGCAAATTACGGCTATGGGCGTGGCAAATGGCCACCGCCAGTGCATCGGCACTATCCACCTGCATGCGACCCTGCAAGCTAAGCAGGATTTTCACCATATGCTGTACCTGCTCCTTGCCGGCGCTGCCTTTGCCGGTAAGCGCCAGTTTAACTTCACGCGGTGTGTATTCATGTACAGGCAGTTCATATTTGAGTGTCGCGCAGATGGCGGCAGCGCGCGCCTGCCCAAGTTTGAGGGCACTGTCGGCATTCTTGTGCACAAAGGCTTTCTCAACCACCAGCTCCATCGGCCTGAATTCATCGACCAAAACATCAATACCAAAAAAAATGTCACGTAACCGCCGTGTGAATTCGCCACCGGAGGTACGGACACAGCCACTGGCAACATGTTTCAGCGTTTGGCCCTCGCTATCAACTACCCCATACCCTGTGAACAGGGAACCCGGGTCGATCCCAAGTATTCTGACGGCCTGGTTCACTCAAATCCGGTAGTCATGATGCTTGCAGGACCGTGTCCGGAAATGCGGCGTTTGAATACACTGTCTGGACATCGTCCAGGTTCTCGAGCGCTTCCAGCAACTCCAGTACGGCCTGCGCGTGCCCCGCATCCAGTTGCACAGACACCGATGCGCGCATGGTGATTTCCGCAGATCCGGCTTGCAAGCCTGATTTCTCCATTGCGGCCTTGACCGCATGCAAGGCAGTTGGATCCGTTAACACTTCGAAGCCCGGATCACTACTGACTACATCTTCTGCGCCCGCATTCAGGGCCGCTTCCATGAGCTGGTCTTCACTATAGCTGTGGTCAAATAACAGCACACCACATGCATTGAACAGATAGCTCACGGAACCATCAGCACCCAGATTACCGCCATGTTTTGTGAACGCATGGCGTACTTCGCCCACTGTGCGGGTACGGTTATCCGTCAGGCAATCCACGATGACGGCCACGCCGCCCGGTCCGTAGCCCTCATAACGAATCTCGTCGTAAACCTGATCTTGTATGTCACCCGAACTACGTTTGATGGCACGCTCGATAGTCTCGCGGGTCATGTTGGCAGTCAGTGCCTTGTCCACTGCCAGCCTGAGACGCGGGTTGGTGTCCGGATTCGGATCACCGTGGCGTGCGGCGCTGGAAATCTCGCGTATCAGGCGCGTGAACAGCTTACCGCGCTTGGCATCCTGGGCATTCTTGCGATGCTGAATGTTTGCCCACTTGCTGTGTCCTGCCATGCAACCACCTGTGTCTTCTTGGATCAGAACGAGAGATTCAGACCGACCATGAAAGTATTGTCCAACGTAAGGTTGCTGGTATTGGTGAAAGCCGCCGAAATATGTCGGTAACCGACATACAGTTCGGCGTTATGCAAAATCTCATAACCGGCATTCACGCCGAATTGCAGATAATGGTCGGCATTGTTGAACGATACGATACTTGGTGCGTAATAGAGTTCACCGCCGATTTTGAACCGGTTGTAGCTCGGCCAGGTATAGTCGAAACGGCCACCAAGCCCAAGTACAGTTCCGTTGCCTACATTATTTTGCTTGGGGCTGATGAAGAACAGCTTGCCGCCAACCGCAAATAGCAATGGTGAGCCTGCCGGATTGGAATCCCCCACCACCATCAAACCGGCGCTGCCAATATCCACCTGATCTGTATGATGCAGATAACCGAGGTCGCCTACCAATCCAGTATTGGTGATACTGGTGGAGAAATTGACGGCTGCAGCATTGCTGCCCAGATTGATGTCCAGGTTATTTGCCTGTACAGCAAATGCTGCGGCGGTCAACGCTACAAAAAGGCCTGCACAACGTAACATCATGGGGAATCTCCTCTGCATGGAATAACGGCCGATGAACATTCTATATATGATAACGTTAAATGCATGAATCCTGCAGCCTTTTAACCGCAATGACAGCCCGGTGTCATCCTGATACGGCCACAATGTGAGCAGCTGCAATTATTAATATCGGCAATTTCCCGGCTCATGTGCTCGCACTCCCTTGCAGACATCATCAAGCAGCAAACAGGCCAGGGATAGTGCCGGTGAAGGTCCGATGCCCGGCATATGATCCTTGCGTGCATGACTTATACTAGATACACGCCAAGGTGGATAAAGAGGAACAGGTCATCCGAGGCAAGCCCAGCAATCAGCCCCAGCCCGCCATCGCCGTCCGCATCAGCCGGTTCATCGGTTATACCTTGCTGTCGGTTATCCCCTTCCTGGTGGCAGGGGCTATTGTCTGGCATCAGCGGCATGCGCCCGCCGATCCGGTAGTGCTTATCGAGAATGTCGATTTGATACCCATCAAACCGCCCTCGGCTGCAGCCTTGGAAAATATCTTCTCCAGTCAGGATTATTCCTGGCCTCCCCAGGATACGGTGCCGCCGTACGCGATCGCGAACCTGCCGTATGGACTTGACACCCTCGATAAGCAGCAAAAGAAAACGGTGTTTTTCCGTGCGTTGCTGCCGATCGTGTTGGCAGAAAATCTGCGCATATGGCGCCAGCGGGAATTCATACTGCAGCAATTCGGCCAGGGAGCGGTGGCTATCCAATCCGATGCCGGACAGGAAATGCTCGCCATCGCCAGCCAATACCATGTGGATGGCAACCTGAATGATCCAAAAGTGCGCGAAACCCTTTTGAACCGTGTGGACACCGTACCGGTGGCACTGGTTCTGGCACAGGCGGCCCAGGAAAGCGGTTGGGGTACATCACGCTTCGCCCTGGAAGGCAATAACCTTTTCGGAATCTGGACCTGGGATTCTGACCAGGGCAGTACGCCCGTCAATCGCGCGGATGATGCCAACCATCTGGTGCGTGTCTATCCAGACATACAGACATCGGTGCGCGCCTACCTTAACAATATAAACGTTGGTTTCGCTTACGTGGATTTCCGCACATTGCGTTCCCAGATGCGTGCCAGCGGCGCACCACTCGATGCTTTGCAGCTCGCCGGCGCACTCAACCGCTATTCGATCACCGGGGATGCCTACATCGAGAATATCCGTGCCATGATTCGCAGCAATGAATTGAGCCGACTCGCCAACCTGTCGCTGGCTAATACGGGCGGTTAGATGCAGTTATGCAAGCATGATTCACATGAATGCTATAAATCAGCGTTTTCCGCCGGCTAAGCCGCTGCCAAAGCCTGATGAATTTTAATAGTCGCCTTCCCTAAGGCGGTGGCAGCAGCCACATGTGGCTGTACCAGTAATAACGGCCGTCCACGAGCGCCGTGCAATTGTAACGGCTGCGCCCGACTTCCTGTGCACGCTCCGCCTGTAAGCTGAACTGCGTCTTGGCGGTATCCAGCCAGTGAACAGTCATCGGTGGCCCATTAAGAAAGCAATGCAACGCATCTGCCGGAACCGCATCAGGTACCAAGGTAACTGTCAGTCGCGGTGGGTTATTGAGCTTAATCAATGGATCCCAGGGCGATAACTGCTTGATGGGCAGTGGCAGGCTTTGCGCCTTGAGGCTGAAACTGGCCAGATCGCCATAATGCTCTTCGATCGGGAAACGCGGCAGGGCACGCGGATCCAGAGGCGCGTACAGGACGCCCGCCTCCTGACCGAATGCCACGAAACCCAGGCCGTTCACCAATTCTGCCAGATCCTGGTCGTATTCGCCGTAAGGGTACACGAATAGTTTTGGAGACGTGTTGGTGTCCGCACCAAGTTCAGCCTGCAACCGCTCCTGTGCCTGCAGGATATCCTTGCGCATGCGGTCCGCCCACGCCAGATCGGTCTCGCCTTTCAGCCTGAACGGCAGATGCGCATGATCCACCGTATGATCACCGAAGGTTGCACCATGCTTGGCCATCTCGCGTAACTCATCCCAGCTCATGTAATCCGGCAGATGCTGGTCGACAGCTTCGGTGCTGACGAATACGGTGAACGGCCAGCCGCGGGCTTTCAGGCGTGGATAGGCGTTTGCATAGGCGGACTGGAAGGCATCGTCAATGTTGATGGCCACCACATGGTCAGGGATTGGTTTGTTTTCCTTCAGATAGGTCACGATCTTCGGCAAAGGCCACACCTGGAAATGGTTCTTGGCCAGCCAATCCAATTGCGCATCGAACTGATCCAGGCGGATGTTGGTGGAAGGATAGCGGTCATCGCCAAACCGGTGATAGACGAATACCACCGCATGCGACGGCACGGCACACCAGACCATGGCCGGCCATAGCAGCATTGCGCTCAAGAGGATGGCGAATCGTTTTTGCATCGCGTAACTAATCCTCTCACCCCTTCGATAGCCAGGCAAGTAAAAAAAAGAAAGGCGCCTTAAGGCGCTTCCATGGATTATGCCGTGCCGAGCATCATCGATTGATGGCGTGGATGGCGCGTTTGTCCACCGCCAGCGAGGCTTCATGCATGGCTTCCGAGAGTGTCGGATGGGCATGGATGGTGCGCTGGATGTCCTCGGCGCTGGCACGGAATTCCATGGCCAAAACCGCCTCCGCAATCATCTCGGACGCCATCGGTCCCAGAATATGCACGCCGAGGATCTCATCGGTATCCGCGCGCGCCAGGATCTTCACCATGCCGCTGGCCGCTTCCATGGCCTTGGCGCGGCCATTAGCGGCGAATGGAAAGGTTCCGGCTTTGTATTTGATACCCAGCTTCTTGAGTTCTTCTTCGGTCTTGCCCACCCAGGCGATCTCCGGCCAAGTGTAGATAATCGAGGGGATGACATCGTAATTCATCTCCGCGACTTTGCCAGCCATCAGATCCGCCACCATCACACCTTCTTCAGAACCCTTGTGGGCCAGCATGGGTCCGCGCACGCAATCACCGATTGACCAGACATTCTGGACGCCGGTATGACACTCCTCGTCCACTTGGATGAATCCGCGCTCATCCAGTTTCACCCCCGTGCCATCTTCCAGCAGTCCTGACGTCGCCGGCCGGCGCCCCACGGCCACGATCAGCTTATCCACCACCATCTCGTGTTTGCCGTCCTTATCCTCATAACGCACATTGATGCCGGCCTTGCCTTTGTCTGCACCGGTAACCTTCGCCCCCAGGCGGATATCCAGTGCTTGTTTCTTGAATTCCCGGGCAGCCGCCAGGGCGATCTGCTGATCCGCCATGAACAGGAAATCGTCCATGGCCTCGAGGATGGTCACCTGGGAACCAAGGCGTTGCCAGACACTGCCCAACTCCAGACCGATGACGCCGCCGCCGATGACGCCGAGACGCTTGGGGATGTCGGTGAATTCCAACGCGCCCCAGGAATCCACAATGTCCTTGCGATCAAAAGGCGCGATTTTCAATGCCACTGGCTCAGATCCTGATGCCAGCACCACGTGCTTGGCTTCAAGAATCTGCTTCTGCTTTGGGTCATCGAAAGCCGTCACTTCCACCTTGCCATTCTTAAGCAGGCGCGCGGTGCCATGGATGCCAGTGACATTGTTGGACTTGAATAGTGCTGTGATGCCGCCGGTGAGACCGCTGACGATTTTGGCCTTGCGCGCCTGCATCGCCGTCACATCCATCTGTGGATTGCCGACTTTGATGCCGTGGGCGGCGAATTCATGCTGCGTCTTGTGGAACATCTCCGAGGATTCCAGCAACGCCTTGGAAGGGATGCAGCCGGCGTTCAGGCAGGTGCCGCCATAGGCATGCTTGCCGTCCAGATTTTTCCAGTTATCCGCGCAGGCGGTCTTGAGGCCGTTCTGGGCGGCGCGGATGGCGCACACATAGCCGGCGGGACCGGCACCGATAACCACGACATCGAAAGCTTGGCTCATTTGGTTATCCTTGATGTAATCCGCCCTCACCCTAAACTCTCCCACGAGGGGAGAGGGGGCAAGGAGTTAAATTAAATTTGTAATAGCAGCCGCGCCGGGTCTTCCAGCTGCTCCTTGATCGAAACCAGAAACAGCACTGCCTCGCGTCCATCCACGATGCGATGATCGTAGGTGATGGCGATGTACATCATGGGTCGTACCACAACCTGGCCATCCACCACCACGGGACGTTCCTTGATGGCATGCATGCCCAGGATGCCGCTCTGGGGCGGGTTGATGATGGGCGTCGAAAACAGCGAACCGAAGACCCCGCCATTGGTGATGGTGAAGGTACCGCCGGTGAGCTCTTCCAGGGATATCTTGCCGTCGCGTGCACGCGTGGCCATGTCTGCCAGGGCCTTCTCGATATCGGCAAAACTCATTTGGTCGGCATCGCGCAGCACCGGCGTCACCAGCCCACGCGGTGTGGATACCGCCACGCTGATGTCCCAGTAATCGTGATAGATGATGTCGTTGCCCTCGGACGAGGCATTCACCACCGGATATCGTTTCAAGGCTTCCACTACGGCTTTTACGAAGAACGACATGAACCCCAGTTTCACACCTTGCTGTTTCTCGAACTTGTCCTTGTAGCGGGCTCTCAACTCCGTCACTTCGCTCAGATCCACTTCGTTGAAAGAGGTGAGCATCACGGTGCCGGCCTGGGACTCGCTCAGGCGCTGGGCGATGCGCGCACGCATGCGCGTCATGGGCACTCGCCGGTCTTCGCGATTGCCGGAAACCACGCGCGCCATCGGCATGGCCGGTTTTGCATCCGCTTGCACAGCCTGGGCAATCGCTGCTGCATTTGCAGGTGCTTCAGCGCCTTTATTGATGTAGTCCAGCACATCGCCTTTGGTGAGGCGACCGTCCAGCCCGCTGCCCGGTATCTTTCCGGGATCCAGCTGGTGTTCCTCTACCAGCCGGCGCACCGAGGGACTCAGAGGCAGGTCGCTGCGGCTGGCCGGCGTACTGACGGTGGCTGCTGAAGTCCTGGCAGGCATGGCTGTTGTTTCAGTCATAGCCGGTGCCGGGGGTTTGCTGCTGGCAGACGGTGCCGCCGCCGCTTTTGTGGCAGCCACGGCGCCCGGTTCGAGTATGGCGATCACTTGGCCGGCGGTGACGGTGGCACCCCCCTGGATGCGGATTTCCTTGAGTACGCCATCCACAGGCGCCGGGCATTCCAACACCACCTTGTCGGTCTCGATATCCACCAGGTTTTCATCACGTTTCACGCTATCGCCCGCCTGTTTGTGCCAGCTAACCAGCGTGGCATCCTGGATGGATTCGGGTAATTGCGGAACCTTGATTTCGATACTCATGCCTTCTCCGAAACGTTTTTACTCTTGATGTTGTTACTAACCACCGCAGGCGCCCCCTGTGTGTTCTTGCTCAAGGCCTCCTGAATCAGTGTAGTCTGCTGCTGTTTGTGCAGTTGCATATAGCCGGCGGCGGGTGATGCCGAGGCTGCGCGCCCCACATAGCGCAGGCTGTGATGTTCTTTCAGGGGCTCCTGCAAGCGGTGGCGTATTTCATACCAGGCGCCCTGATTCTGTGGTTCTTCCTGGCACCACACGATATCGCGAGCCTGAGCATAGCGTTGGATGATTTCCGCATACTCCTCATGTGGGAATGGATACAGCTGCTCGAGCCGGACGATGGCAATATCGTTTATGTTTTTATCCGCACGCCGGGCTTCCAGTAGATCGTAATAGATCTTACCTGAGCAAAAAGTCACGCGCTGGATGTGTTTGGCGGGCAGCTCGTCGATCTCCGGGATCACAACGTGGAAATGCCCATGGGTCAGATCACTGAGATCTGAGACCGAGAGTTTATGGCGCAGCAGACTCTTGGGCATCATGACCACCAAGGGTTTACGGTACGGCCGCATCACCTGGCGGCGCAGCATGTGGAAAAGTTGCGCCGGTGTGGAGGGTACGCATACTTGCATATTGTGTTCCGCGCACAATTGCAGATAGCGCTCCAGGCGCGCCGATGAATGCTCAGGGCCGGCGCCTTCGTAGCCGTGGGGCAGGAACAGCACCAATCCACACAGCCGGCCCCATTTGGCTTCGCCGGCGGAGATGAACTGATCGATCACCACCTGCGCGCCATTGGCGAAATCCCCATACTGTGCTTCCCAGATCACCAGCGCATCCGGCTCAGCGGTGCTGTAACCGTATTCGAAGCCCATGACACCCTCTTCCGAAAGCAAAGAGTCCACCACCGTGAAAGCTTTCTGATCCCTGGCGATATGTTCAAGAGGTGTATAGGTGCCGCCGTCTTTCTGGTTATGCAGGACCGCGTGCCTGTGGAAAAAGGTGCCACGAGCGGTGTCCTGGCCGGTGAGACGCACCGGATAGCCCGTAGTCACTAAACTCGCATAGGCCAGCATCTCGGCGAAACCCCAGTCCATCGGCTGCGTGCCGGCCGCCATCTTGCGGCGCATATCGTAAATACGCGCGACCGTGGGATGCAGTTGCACTTTGGCCGGTACGGCGTTGATAGCATCGGTGAGAAATTTCAACTGCCCAGCCGGCAACCGCGTGTTCACACTCTCGTGCCAGTGGTGCTGCTGGTAACGGCTCCAATTCACGGTGTACTGGTTGGGCACATGCGCAATGATGCCGGGTGCTACCGGTTTGCCGGTATTCAATTGCTCGCGATAGGTCTCAGCCTTGGAACTCAGGGCGGCATCATCGACCAGCTTCTGGTTTTTCAGTTTCTCCGCATACAAAGCCAGGGTGGTGGGATGGCTGCGGATTTTCTGATACATGATGGGCTGCGTCACCGCAGGCTCGTCCGCCTCGTTATGCCCGTGCCGGCGATAGCACACCAGATCGATGAATACATCCTTGTGGAACTTCTGGCGGTAATCGAGCGCCAGGCGCGTGGCGAAGACCGCGGCTTCCGGATCGTCGCCGTTGGCATGCAACACCGGGGCTTCCAGCATCTTGGCGATATCGGTGCAATACGGCGTGGAACGGGCGTCGTGCGGGTTGCTGATGGTGAAGCCGATCTGGTTGTTGAGAACGATATGCAGCGTGCCGCCGGTATGGAAACCACGCGCCTGGGACAATTGCAGGGTCTCCATGCCGATGCCCTGCCCGGATAAGGCCGCATCCCCGTGGATCAGCACCGGCAGCACCGCCTCGCCATTCAGGTCAGCGCGACGGTCCTGGCGCGCACGCACCGAACCCACCACCACCGGATTCACGATCTCCAGATGCGAGGGATTGAAGGCCAGCGCCACGTGCATGCTGCCATGGGATGTCTGCACATCCGAGGCAAATCCCAGGTGATATTTCACATCACCCGAGCCTGTCTCGTGCCTGGGATCATAACTGCCTTCAAACTCGGAAAATATCTCGCCTGGCGACTTGCCCAGCACATTGATGAGCACGTTGAGGCGGCCGCGATGCGCCATGCCGACCACCGTCTCTTGCACACCCAGGGCGCTGGCTTGCTTGACCAGATCGTGCAGCATGGCCATCAGGGAATCGCCGCCTTCAATCGAAAAACGTTTCTGGCCCACATAGCGCGTATGCAGATAGCGCTCCATGCCTTCGGCAGCAACCAGCGAATCCAGGATCTTGAGTTTTTCGTCATCCTTGAGATGCGCGCTGGCACGCACACTCTCGATCCTATCCTTGAGCCAGTCTCTCTCTTCGCCATCGGTCATATGCATGTATTCGAAACCCAAGGTTCGGCAATAGGTTTCCTGCAGCAATGACCAGATATCCCTGAGTGGCATGTGATCGGGACCGCTGAGGGATACGGTGCTGAACACCGTATCCATGTCGGATTCATCCAGCCCATGGAATTTCAGGTCCAGATCCGGCACTACCGGTGGCACGTACAGTCCGAGAGGATCCAAGTTGGCGCGTAGATGGCCGCGCCCCCGATAAGATTCGATCAGTTTGATAACGGCGGCTTGTTTTTCAGCCTCCACCGGATGCAGTCCGCCGCCGTCGGGCTGAGCAAGCAGACGATGTGCCCGGGCACGGGCTGACATCAGCGCTTCCACCGGTCCGCGAGGAATATCACGGGGTCCGGCCGCCCCAGACTGGATTACACGAAAATAATCGCTCCACTCCGGGGGTATCGAGCCTGGATTCTGCAGAAACTGCTCGTACAGACCTTCAAGATAAGCGGCATTGCCGCCTGAAAACGCGGTTGTCTGATAACGCTGTTGAAGGGATTCGCTCATTGCTTCCAGTGAATATGACCACTGACCTGCATGCGGTCAGCCTGTGAATAAATGCAAAAAAATAGCAAAGGATTCAAGAAGCTTGCGGGTGTCTTGTTTAGAAGTCAGCTGCTCTTGCTAAGGTTAGATAGTGTAGCCCAACAGGGCATGAGAGGAAAACAGCCGTGTATTTCAGCGGCACGGAAAGTGCGTGGAGGCATCAGATCCAGACAAAGGGGCGCTCACGAAACCATAGGGTTGCCAGCCATTTTTCACCGCGGATTACCGGCAATCCGGCGTGTAGCGTATCTTGATTGGGTTGCCCGCTCGCATCGCAGTTCATAAAGGTTACGGCCTTGCCCTTCTCGGGATGCACCTTGATTAACAGACGCGGGAAATCTGTTTCGCCGCCCGCGTCGACTTGATTGAGATATATAAATACAGTAACCGCGCGTTGACCATTAGCATCCTGTACCTGCGGCATACCACGTTCATCGACGGCAAAATAATCGTAATGCGGTTTATACTCCTCGCCCGGCAGGTAACGGAGCACCGATATGGGCTCCGCATGCGACGTCGGCATGCCCACGAGCGCCGCAAGGCGTCTGCAGATGTGCCCCACAATCATATCGTACATCGACAACTGGAAATTCATCGAGCTGCTGGTGCGTTTGTTTGTCTTCAAGGGGTTGCCAGTAATCGGATTAACAACGCCGGATGGCAATAATCTGGGTACGGCGATATTCACCAGATAATCACACAGATTATCCGTGAGTATGTGTGTATATTCAGAAACTGCCGTGGTTTTCTTACCCGCCTTGGGCACGGCTGCAATCAGTATTTCCGGGTTACGCAATTGCAATGATTGCATATCAACAACCTTTATATCAGTGATATGCGTTTGCATGATGTGCTGTATCCGGGTTTCCCCGATTTCGCTCATCAATAACTTGAGACGTAATCCGGCGCTGTATAAATTCTTGTTCGCTGCCATTACCAGCCAATAAACGGCTTCTTCTATGTTAATTTCGGCTCCAACGCCTTCCAAATAGCACATGCCTAGTGCATATTCAGAATGTGCATCGCTAAGCAATGCAGCTGCCCGTAAACACTGTATCGATAGTTTCCGGGATTCAGCATCATCATTAAGGCTATGCAAATAACCCAGTACGCGCAGTGCTGGCCGATGACGAAGTTCCGCAGCCCGCAACAGATGCCGGAATGCTTCGGTGTCATCGCTGGCTATCACCGCACCGCTATATAGCAAGCCCGCAAGATTGAAGTGCGCTTCCTTCAGGTCGCGATTCGCGGCCGCACTGAGCAGTTCAACTGCCTGTAATGGCTGACAGGGTGTGCCGATACCGTTCAGATGGATGATACCGAGTAAATTCTGCGCATCCGGGATGCCATTGCCAGCAGCCCGGTTCAACCAGTCGAGAGCCGCATTGACATCACCCTTGGAAAAATACTGAGCACCCAATCGGTATTGGGCATCAGGCTGCCCCGCCTCTGCGGCGGCTGTTAGGCTGCGTATATCTGCTGCATCATTCATGATGTGTTTATCCTCTCATGGGGGTCATATTAATACCAGTTGTCATTTTCACTGCTAAGCTGTATGCAAGCAGGATATTTAGGAACACAGCAGCTGCTGCAAATGCAGTAACACAGATATATACTTTTGAACAGCGCTATTGATCAAAGATCAAGCCCATGTTAAATCCAGGCTTAAATATCGACAATCTGGCGGCCGAATTCAGACAAAAACGCCGTATCCAGATTCATGACGTGCTGCAGCCCGAGGCCGCTGAAAATTTGTGCCAGTGTCTGGAGCATGAAGTACCATGGGATATGGCTTACATAGACGGAGAGAAATCCACATTATTGACTGCCGACAAGCTTGCAAATTTTAGCCAGGAAGATTGGATGAAGCTGAACAACAAGGTACAGGCAAGGGCAGTAGATAAATTTCAGTTCCTATATAACAGCTACATGATGGTGACCGCCTACAAGGAAAAGCGCGCCCCGGGACTACTGTTGCATACGATGCTGGAATACATCAATGCTCCTGCATTCCTGGATTTCATGCGAAACGTTACTGGTATATTCAATATTATGAAAGCAGATGCACAAGCGACCCGTTACACCCCGGGTCATTTTCTCAAGAAACATAATGATCAGGCAGTCGGGCAATACCGCGAGATCGCCTACGTACTGAATCTCACCAGAAAATGGCAGGCAGACTGGGGTGGATTATTGCAATTCCTGGATGATGAAGGCAAGGTAACCGACACCTACCTGCCGACTTTCAATTCATTAACCCTGTTCCAGGTGCCGGCATGGCACCATGTCAGCTATGTGGCGCCATTCGTGCCTCATGGCCGTTATGCCATTACCGGCTGGGGCATGAGCAGGCCGCCGGATGCTTGATGCGGATACTATAAAGAGCGCGGCAACGGCAACGGTACCGGACCTTCAGGCCGAATGCGTTCACTCCAGGCGATTATGCCATTAATGGTTTCGCGGTTGTGTTTGGCTATGCGTGTGTTTTCAGTCTCTCTAATGGATGCATCGTAATCCAGCAAACTGTTTTTAGAATACTTAGTAAATATGGGCCCCGTGATAATCTCTCCCAATGCCTGCTTGGTCACATTCAAGTTAAATAACTCACATAACCTTGTCAATGTATTAACAGGTTCCGCAAGAAACACCTCACAATCCAGCGTCCTGATTGTTGCAGCTGGAAATCCATCGAGTACTTTTAGATAGTTATCGAGCTGTACATACCACACCATGGCTGCAATTTGCAAATCCGTGAGCTGCGATAATGATTCAAGTGGCAGAGAATTGCTGCGTTCCGAGTCCATGCGGATTAAATTAAACAGTCGACGTACGAATGCGCGTCCTTCCTCGCCCTTCTTGATGATCGACACCAGGAATTGTTCAAGGCTCGAATATAACAACAGAATCCCCTGGGTATGTATATTCTGGACAATCTCCACGATGAGATTATTGGCGGCATTCGTCGGCTTGATCAGCGGTGTCTCACTCTGTCCGGATGATTTCGCAAGTAAGTACACAACAATGTTCAACAGTGTCTGCTGCCTGTGTATATCTAAAAATAACGGATTACCGACACGCTTGTAGTTGGCCATCTGCATGAACACAGCGGGTTCACGCAAAGCAGAAGAAATGCCTTGAATATCAAGGCATTTGGAAATCAAGGTAGAACAGCAGAATGCGGTATGGAAAATATAATTCACCGGCCTGGAATCTGCCGCTATCGGCATACTGGCTATATGCTTCTCTATGAGCTCCAAAGATGTACGGATAGGTTCCTGCGCCGCTGTCCGTAAGCGGTGATCCATAAAAGTGGAATGCCGAAATGTCGCATTATCAACCCGTAAGAATTCACATTCCCCGCTGGCAAGATCCAGCGCATGCAGGTGATATTCGGCTTGGGTAACCAAATCATCCAGACTGTGCATATCATGCCTATGGGGCGTGGTTTTCGATCACGTCGAAATTAAATGTAGCATAGCGGTACATCATAGTCTTAAAATAAGCGATTCTAGAAACTTTTTGAATCCTCATAATCACGTCCATGTCAACAACAAACGACTTTAAGGATCCCGCCTGGCAGGTAAAAGCTTTGAGCACCAGCGCGGTTGAGCTTGCCCGGCGTGGCCAGATTGAAGATGCGAGTAAAGTCTACGAACAAATACTCAGGGCTGCGCCCTATCACGTAGAAGCACTTGATTTTCTTGCTACCCGTGCATTCGAACGGGGCGATACCAATCTCAGCCTCGATCTCCTTGGGCGCTCATTTCGAGCAAATCGTCATCGGCCAATTACCTATCTCAATTTTGCAGTAGTACACAAGGCGCGCGGCGAGTATGAATTAGCATTGGATGCTATAGAACATGCCCTGACATTAAAAAAACCCTTCCCCATGGCCCATCTTCACAAGGGGTCCATCTTGGAAGCTATGGGGCTGCGCCAAGCTGCAGTCCGTGCCTATCACAAGGCCTGGACACAAGCAGTCCATTTTCAACAAATGCAAAGTTCTGAACAGACATCCGCGCCTATCCGTGAACTACTGACACACTCTTCTGACATGGTCAGACAGGCCAAAGTCAAACTACTGGATAATGCCCTCGCACCATTACGTGCCCAGCATTATGCGGTTGCACTACAACGCGTCGCAGAGTTTTCGGAGTTCTATATTGGTAATATCAAACCGCGATATCTGCATGCCTTGCAGCGTCCGGCATTCCTTTATTTCCCTGAATTGGAACCGCGTGCTTATTTTGAGCGTCGGGACTTCGGGTGGGTGACAGAACTGGAAACTGCCACCGCCGTCATACGCAATGAGCTGCTTGCCGTGCTCCAACATTCGGAAAAACTCCGGCCGTATGTTCAGTTGACGGCTGAGAATACCGCGCAATGGAAGGATTTAAACAACTCATTGCAATGGAGCTCATTCCATCTATATAAAGGTGGTGTACGCCAAGAGGCTAATTGCCAACTTTGCCCTTCAACCATCGCGGCTGTTGAAAACCTGCCACTGATATGCATACCCGGTCATTCGCCTGAAGTTTTCTTCTCCATCCTGAAACCCGGAACCCATATCCCGCCACATTTCGGCCTGACCAATTACAAACTCGCCGTGCATCTTCCATTGATAGTGCCCGCGGATTGCGCCATCCGCGTCGGCAACGAGACGCGAGGCTGGACTGAAGGGCAATGCCTGATTTTCGATGACAGTTTTCAGCATGAAGCCTGGAATAAAAGCGATGAATTGCGAGCAGTATTGATTCTTGAGGTCTGGAATCCGCAGCTATCCAGTGTCGAACGGCAAGCGGTAACAGCGGTCTTCAGTGCTATACAGGACTTTGAACGCGAGTATGGAGACGTGTCAGGTATCGAAACTACCTGATCCATCGTTGTTAGCTATTTTAGAATCTCAAGTTTAAAAGCCAGCGTATACCGGGGCGCATAGCAAATACGGTTCGGTGGCCTGCCCACATGGGTCAAGCTGCCATCGAATATCACCAGGCGTCCGGGCCTGGGACTGACAGCGATTTGCGCATCCATACTGGAATCGAAGAACAGTGTCTCACCACCCCATTCCACATTCCATTCAGGGGCGATAAACCACAAAGCAGTCATTTCCCGGCTTCCCGGCTGGGCATCAGTGTGGGTAAACAGCATGTCACCATAGGCGGCATGATTGCAGTAGCAACGATAAATTTTATACGCCGCCTGACTGGCAAATTCATTGGCAGCCGCCAGAGTCGGCTGATAAACAGGCAATTTGACGGCGGTGTCCAACGGTATGTTCAGCACCCAATGTCTAAAACTGGCGGTTTCAGGACGAGCAAATTCATTACGGGTAAATGCTCCACCTTCGAATGCTGCTGTCAGTGCATTAATGTCATTGGCGGTTAGCAAGCCGTCGTACACTCTTACTTCACGCCCTTCGATTGAATGCCGACGGCTTGCCTGCATGTCATTATCCTCAGAATACTTGCAGATTAGGTATACGGCTTAATTGTAAGCCGCTGGCAATATTTTTAATATGAGCCCAACTACTTAGCTAATGTAAGACTATTAGCACCTATCGGGATGCTATCATCTTGCACATATTTATCCTTGTTGCACACCTCAATTATGTGGCTTAGCAGGGCTGCTACAGTCCTGCAGGGCAAGTTATGAAAGCTATCTGGGTAGGCTATTAGGGCGTGATAGCAACAGAATCCACTTCAGCGTTTTTAGCTCATGGCTCGTAGTGTAATGCCTTACACATCGAGAGGGATAGGCATGACTACGGCCGTATGAATCGAGCTCAGAACAGACTATTCGTATAGCCCGCCGTCAGTATTCTGCGATATGCTCAGTTTTAAAACCAAAATGTTATCGCTTGCATATATGCCTAATACCCATCAAAAAGACATACTTGGAAATGCCCGGATGTTCACGTAACATCCTGAATAGACTAGGATAACAGCAACTTAATCTGAAAACTGATGCGCTTACCAACTCCATTTGTGAAACTACCGCTGGCATTCGATGCAAGGCAATTGGCTGCGGAAGCGCTGCAGTTCGATGAACATGAATGGAGAAAGCACCCACAGGATTATGCAGGCAATACAGCACTTATCCTGATCTCGCACGGTGGCACCGATAACGATGACTCTTCCGGCTGCATGGCCCCCACGTCACGACTGCAGCGTTGCCCCTATTTTAGTCAGGTGTTTGCCAGCTTTAATACGGTCATTGGCCGCTCACGTCTGATGCGCCTGGCTCCCGGCGCAGAAGTTACTCCGCATTCTGATATCGCATACTACTGGCATGATCACACACGCATTCACATCCCGATCGTCACTGATCCGGGGGTACGGTTCATCTGCGATGGGATCGAAGTACATATGGCCGCCGGTGAGGCCTGGATTTTCGATAACTGGCGCATTCACCAGGTGCTCAACCACACCAATACGACCCGCATTCATTTGGTAATCGATACCGTCGGCAGCGCTGCTTTTTGGCGCCTGGTATCGCAAGGAACGCTCATTCCTGCGCGCAGCAATGCGGACAACACTTCTACTGAACCTAGCCTGATTACTTACGCAGCAGATAAACAAGTCATTCCAACTATTGAACAGCATAATCTCGATACGATCGTACACCCAGATACCGTCCTGGCCATTGTGCAAGAATTACTCGCTGATCTGCGTCAATCCAATGCAACGCAAGCGCATTATGCACAACTGGAATTACTACTGGTCGATCTTGCCCACAATTGGCGCTCCATTTGGGCGGCATATGGCACCAGCACTGACGGGCATAGCGCCTATCAGGAACTGTTGCAGCATACGCTGCAGCAAGCCAGGCAGGGTTCTTCAGATGTACGTCTGGCCAGCAATAGTCTGCCGCTTGTTCAGATTCTACAAAGCTATTTACCGGCATTTTTTTTACCTCACGCAGAAGCCACGCCTGCTTTGAAAATTCCGCGTTTTGACCGGCCGATCATCATACTTGCCGCACCGCGCAGCGGCAGCACGCTGCTCTATGAGACGCTTTCACGTCATCCCGATATCTGGGCCCTGGGCAATGAAAGTCATGGCGAGATCGAGAGTCTGCCCGGATTATCTCCGGCGGACCGTGGTTATGCATCCAATGCCCTGTATGCCGCGGATGCTAGCCCGCGGATCATGGAGACAATCCTGACGATTTTTGCAGAAAGAATGCAAGACATGCATGGGAATAAATATGCACTGCTACCCGCATTTAAACGACCTGAGAGCGTGCGCTTTCTTGAGAAGACGCCCAAAAACGCTTTACGGGTGGCGTTTATGGACACCATATTTGATGACGCCTATTTTATTTACTTGCATCGCAACCCCAAACCCAATCTCGCGAGCATGATGGAAGCCTGGCTTTCAGGGAAATTCATTACTTACCGCAATCTACCAGGATGGCAAGGCTTGCCGTGGTCGCTACTGCTGACACCCGGTTGGCAGAAACTGCCCATGGACGATATTGCCGCGATCGTAGCCCACCAGTGGTGCACGGCAAATGCGGCCATCCTCGACAGTCTTTCCCACTTGCCCAGAGATCGCTGGTGCAACCTAAGCTATGAAGAATTTATCGCGGCACCTGCCGATGTCACCAGCAAACTTTACGGGTTCTGTAAGCTATCACCAGCAGCGCCTGGGAATCTTGCCGGTAACCAGCATCTGTCTCGTCATACTCTTACGCCCCCATCGCCAGATAAGTGGCGGTGTCATGCACAAGATATCGAACGTATCATGGACTCAGTTATCCCCATAGAGAACCGCATCCAGCAGTTGGAAAACCGCCTCTAAGAGTGCATATAGGTGAGCTTGCTTCGCCGCAACGCATCCTGCTTTGCCCGCATTCCAAAACATGCCTGACCACGGCGCATCCGCTAGCGGTCATTCAGGCTCAAACCCGCTACCTGCGATGGTCGCTCATCGCAGTGCAATTTAGCCCGGTATGCCAATTCGCTCATGAGGGGTTAGTCTAATCAGAACAATTGTAAGTGGCCGGAACAGCACTTAATATGCTCATAATCCATTGACCATCGCGATCCAACATGCCCGCTTTGAACCGTCCTGGAATCACCGTACAAACGGCTTTTGCATCTCCCGTCATCCAGACGGTATTGCCGGATTGCGCCAGTTTGAACCAGGCGCTGCGCGGGCTGTTTCTCCGTTGGGAGCAGGATACTTCCCGCAAACGCAGCTCTGCCCCAACCCCGGTGATCAAAGTCTCGGTATATGAAAGCAGTTTTGATTTGTTTTCCAACCCCGAGCCTGAGATCCAAACCCTAAGACAGTTCTGCCTTCAGACCCTCGGATACGTGATCGCCCAGATGAACGGCTACAGCAACGAGGAGATGGCCGGGCTGCGTATCTATGAACACAGCTGGTACCACCTGACACGGCATGCGGGCTATACGGCACAGCATAATCATCCGATGGCATCCTGGTCGGGTGTGTACTGCGTGGATCCTGGTGATGCGGTACCGGAACGGCCCAATAACGGTATGTTGCGCTTCCTGGAGGCCCGCACCACCGCCAGCATGTATCTGGATCCCGGCAATGCGCACCTGCAGACTCCCTATGTGTTTGGCGATATCGCCTACCCGATGACAGCCGGGCAGTTACTGCTGTTTCCGTCGTATCTGCTGCACGAGGTCGCGCCCTATTATGGCCAGCGCGAGCGCATCACCGTGGCATTCAATGCCTGGGTGCGCGAAGCCGGTGTCGCCATGGATGAGCCTTCCCTCAAGCTCCGTTAAGTTACAGATTGAACTAAACAGCCCTAGCTTGTAAGGCGGGGAGTTTGTGGGTAGCGGCTGGTGTCCGCTCGCGCGGACACTGCCTCGCACTTGCTGCGCCTGAAGGCGAGGTATATCAACCATCCCCGAAAGGGACATTAAGTGTGATTAACTGATAGGTATCGCCTCTCTCCCAGAGACCGGCGGATATCAGGCTATCTTGACTCGGCGCTTAACGGTGCCTAGCTGTGAATGATTGATCTGAGCTTAATCCGTGAAGCAGAAAAAAAATGCGGCCCCATTTCCGGGGCCGCAGTACGCACTTTTATTATTGTTAGCCGTCTGTTATCAGAAGTTCACCGTCACCTTGCCATAAAAGAAGCGGCCTGGCGCACGGTAGTACGTGGGCAGGAAGCTGTTAGCAAAGGACGACATGGCGATCGGGGGTTCCTTATCCCAGAGGTTGCGGATACCGATAGTGAAATCGGTATTCCAGGCATCCATATGATAAGTTCCCGCGATATCCTGATAGGTGGTTGCACCAATGTGGTTCAGGGTCTGGGTCCCGATAGTGAACGGGAACGGCCCTGACAACGGGCAGCGACTCGGCGGGTTGATGAGCACCGTCGAGGCGCAGTCTTCGATCATGCCGCTGATGTAGCTCACATTCCACACTGCCGACCAGTCGCCGTAGTTCCAGTTGAGGGCGAAGTTGGCGCGCTGTTTCGGGAAGCCACCCGTCACACCGCCACCGGCCCCGCCGGTGGTGCCAGACTCTTCCTGGCTGCTCAGAATCGGGCTGCCCGGTGCTCCGGTCCCGAAAGCTATGGTCTCCACATACTGTTTAAGGAAGGTCACGTCCAGGTTGGCCTTGAAGTCGCCGATGCTGGTGGATGGGAACTTGTAATCGGCGTTGACATCCACACCTTCGGTCTTGATACCGCCGATATTGACGTTGGTGTCAACCACGTCGGTGATGAAGCCGTTGGCGCCGGAGCCTCCACCGGTACGCTTGATCAGGCTGCAATAGTTCGCGTTGCCGCCGTAATAACAGCCGTTGAGGATGGTCTGGGCCGGCAGCGCGCTGATCGCGTTGGTCACATTGATCTTGTAGTAATCCGCACTGAAGTCGAAGCCCGGGAACCAGCCGGGGCTGTACACGAACCCGGCAGTTTCAGAGATAGACCGCTCAGGCGTCAACAGCGGGTTACCGCCGACGGTCGATTTGATCTGCCCGTTCGGTTGGGTGGTGCTGGCACCGCAGCCTACAGTCGGGGCCGACGGACTCACGCAGGGATCCGTCAAGCTTGGGTAACTGTCGCTATTGCCGAAGAAGAACTCGCTGATGCTGGGGATGCGGAAGCCCTGGGACCAGGATCCACGCATCAGGAAGCTGTCCGTGGCCTGCCAGCGTAAGGCCGCGCGCCCCGAAGTATTGGCGGCGGTCTGCTGGACACCCGCGTTGGCTGTTCCCGGATTGCCGCCCACCCATTTGAACTGCGACCAGCGGTTGGCCAGGTCCAAAGATACGTTCTTCATGAAGGGCACATCCGAAACCAGCGGGACGTTCAATTCCACGTACTCGGCATTGGTGCTCTCCCGGCCTTGTGTGGCTTCGGTCACATTACCGGTGGAGTTGCCCGAGGCCGTGGTGGCATCGGGGTATGAGTAACCATCATGCTCCAGGTATTCCAAGCCGGCCGCGATCTGCAACGGCCCCGCCGGCAAATCAAACAGGCTGCCGGTGATATTGGTGGTGTAATCGCGCATGTTCTCCACCATGACGGCGTGGTCCTGATAGGCCACCCACTGTGCCATGGCCGGGGTGATACTGCCTTGACCAGTGGCCAGGTTGTAACCGCCGAAGTAGTTGAACGGCACGCAGCCCGGTACTGGGTCAGCAGCAGTACCGCACTGATAGTTGCTGGGTATATTCGCATCGCCTGCCGGCAGGAACGCCGGACCCAGGGCCAGCGCCAAGTTCGAATTGTTCACCAAGCCATCGGTGATGTCGGTCTCATAGTTTCTGCCAAAGTTGTAGTTGGCATCCCAATCCCACTCACCGCCGAGCATATTAAAATAGCCATTGAACCCGCCACGGAACCCGAAGCTGTCCACGTTTTGGTTGAACACGCGGTCGCCGGTCTCCAGTCCGCGGCGATAGCCGAAGGCCAGCTCATCGCAGGTCCCGGCCTTGAAGCAGGCCGGTGACGAAGTGCCGGTGGCGCTGTTGGCTACGATGTTCTTACCCCAGGGGTTATAGGGGTTCTGGGCCGAGATACCGATAAGCTGGCCATTGGAGGTATAACCACCCGCACCGATGGCGATAGTGGTGGGCGCCAGCTGTTGCTGGGAGACACGGTTGGTGTACGTCCCCATGGTGTTGAAGGTCAGGTTGTCCGCCAGATCATAATGGCCTTGTATGAACAAGCTGGTGCGCTCATTGGGCGTCACCAGATAGTTCAAAGGCGCGTAGTTGAAGCGTGAGGCATTCGACCAGGGCTTGAAGCTGCTTAATGTCGGGTCGTTGTTCGGCGGGTTCGCCTGGGTGAAGCTGCAGACTGACTCCCCTGAGGCCGTCCCGTAATTCGGATAAAAGTTGCAACCGTTGACGCTGGAGGTGTTACCGGGGTTGATCATGATGAACCGGCCGGTGGCCGCGAACGAGCTGCCGGAGGCCTGGCCACCGCCGATGTAGGGCTCCTTGGAGATGGTGCGGTTGCCGGCGAAAATGGGATTCTGGTTCACATACATGGCATTGAACACCAAGCCGGAACGGTCAGTGCTGGAGCCGATGGTGAAGTCGTATTCCTGGGTCTTGCCGTCCCAGCCGGTCGCGCCATCGTTCTTGCCATCGAACATGCCCAAGTAGGCATTCGCCTGGGCGCCGCTGAAGTTCTTGACGGTGATGATGTTGATCACGCCCGCGATGGCGTCGGAACCGTAAACGGCCGAGGCGCCGTCCTGCAGCACTTCGATGTGGTCCACGATCGAGACCGGGATATTGTTCAGGTCCACCGCGCCACCCAAGCCGGCATCCACGCGCTGGCCGTTGATCAGCACCAGGGTGCGCACGGAGCCGAGGTTACGCAGGCTGATCTCGGTCGAGCCGTTGCCGCCGTTGTTGAATTGGGTGTTGAGAGAAGCGCCGGCAGAGGAAATGTTCTGCAGGATGTCACCCACCGACTGCAAGCCGGTGGCTTTGATTTCGGCGGCCGTGATGATGGTCACCGGCTGGGCGGTTTCCACATCGGTGCGCTTGATGCGCGTACCCGTGACCTCGATCTTGCCGAGTTGGGCAGTGCTGGGGGCGGCGCTGGTGGTGGCAGCTGGTGCTTGCTGTGCGAACACCGCCGGTGCCGATAGTGCCGAGGCCGCGCCGGCTACGAGTGCGTAACGCACGGCTTTGCTGATTGAAGTGCTGCTGCTGTTCATCACTAAAGACTCCTGCATTGTTTGAAGAGTTTGGAACCTGAATCCCTCTCACAACTTGGTTTGCCACGTCGCCGAGGATCAAATTTCGTGCTGTACAGTCACATGGCAGCGGGACACTTGCCTGCCCGCCTCTCCCAGACTGTTGTAACTCTAGCACAGGAAAATAAAATTGGAAGGTGTTTGTTGCAAATCGTGTACATTTTTTATTTATCATAATCCTACTATAGACTGGTTCTTGAAGGCTTTTATGGATACACCCAAATAGTATGTTGCGAATACACAACATTAAATACTACACAAACTCGACAATAAAACCGATATGGGGATACCCTTAGACTATGCGAGGAATACCCATAACTTTCATTTCTAAAATGAGTTTTAATACGTAACTTATTGAAATATATTAATATTATTAAAATGGATAAGCTCAAACACAACCGGCAAATTTCAGCGCGTGCCCGTGGGCATTATGAGGAAGGCATGGCGCTGGTGAGCGCCGGTAATGAGCACGCGGCCTGCAAAGCATTCCAAGAAGCGGTCTCGCTGGATGACTTTCTGGCTGTCGCCCACTACCAGCTGGGCAACTGCCTGCGCCAGAGCGGCGATGCGGCTGCAGCTGAACAGTCCTTGAAAACTGCGATCGCCAGGGATGCCTCACTCAGGCAAGCCTATATCAGCCTGGCTTACCTCTATCTAAACCTAGGCAAACGGGATCGGGCTTCCACAACTCTGCAGGCTCTGGCCGCTGCCCACCCGACAGACATGCCACTGCACCATCAGGTGGCCGAACTTTTGGCGAATATGGGCTGCCACGCCCAAGCGGTAACTTTGTATGAAGATTGTGCGCACCAGCATCCACACTCTAGCCAAACCCGCGTACAACTTGGACAAAGCCTGCAGAAACTTGGCCGATTCGATGAGGCCGCGCAAGCCTATCTGGCGGCTATAGAGTCTGACCCTGACAGTGATGCCGCCTACCTGCTGCTGGCCCATACACGCCGCATGCAACCTGCGGATAGTCCCATGCTCAAGCGCTTCGAGATCGCGCTCGCCAACCCGAAATTGAGCGAAGCAACCATCCAATGCATTCATTTCAGCCTCGGCAAGATGTATGACGATCTAGGCAACTATGCACAGGCTTACGCACATTTCCGCGCTGCCAATGAGTTGCAGCACCGGCGCGTTCAATTCGATCGGCAAGCGCTGGTGGCGTATGTCGCATCGCTAAAGCAGGTCTTCAACCGGGAATTTTTCCAGAACCGGCCTGCGCTCATTCCATCCAGTCCCATGCCTGTATTCATCGTGGGCATGCTGCGCAGCGGCACCACGCTGGTGGAGCGCATACTGGCCAGCCATCCGCGGGTGTTCGGCCTGGGCGAGACCGAACTCGTGGACAAACTCGCCGAGGGATTGGCGACAAGAATCGGCGTGCCTTACCCGGAATGCGTGACCAGGTTGAATAAGGACTTGGTGACTAAAATGCGGGCGGAAATACAGGCCCAGTGGCCTGCTGAGGTCCAATCAGTCACCTATGTCGTGGACAAGAACCCGCTCAATTTTATGCATCTGGGATTGATCGCCTGCGTATTCCCCGGCGTTACTATTTTCCACTGTGTACGTGACCCCCTGGATACCTGCCTGTCGATCTACTTTCAGTATTTTGCCCACCCGCGCAATAACTATGCTTATGACCTGGATGACATTGGTTTCTTTTTCACTCAGTACCTGGATCTAATGGAACATTGGCGCACGGTTCTTCCGGTTCCGATCCATGAGATTCGTTATGAAGCATTGGTGGAGGATCCAGAAAAAACCGCCCGCGCGCTGCTTTCGGCAACCGGCTTGCCATGGCATCCGGATTGTCTGGAACCCCATAAGCACACGGACACCATCTCCACCGCCAGCCTCTGGCAGGCGCGTCAACCGATCTATACAAGTGCGGTGGGTCGCTGGCAGCATTATTCAACCCAACTGGAATCCTTGAGGAAAGCGCTGAATATGGCCGGTGTTTCCCCCGGACCGTAATGCATAGGGGAACACAAGGCATGTTTGAAACCTAAACGTTTCCACATCGAATACTGAATCTGCGCCCCCGGCTCAAAGGCTATTATAATGCTCGTCCCATTTCCCTAACGACACACTGACGGCCATGACAGACAGCACGCCGGGTAGCAAGCTGGAGGAAGCTCTCAGCACCCAAGGGCAAAACGATGAACAAAGCATCCGCAAGGTGCTCAGGGCCTTCGTGCAATCCAGGGTATTTGTGAAACTGGATCAGCCATGGGATGGAAAAACAATTCCCAGAACGGATGCGCACCTACTGCTGGTGACCGATGGCGACAACAAGGAACAGGTCATGCTCGCTGTTTTCAGCTCGGCAAGCCTTGGCGCAGTTTACACGGATGAAGAAATGGGGCCATTCAAATATACGGTGGAAGTAGACTCTGCCTGGGCCTGTTTAGGTGTGCCTGAAAACGCCGGAATCATGCTCAACCCAAATACTGCGCGAAATTTCCGGATTTCTCCCGAGGTCGCCCGCGTTTTACGCGAAACCGCCAAACAGGATCTGGAGAATAAGATCAAAACCCGAGATGTCTCAGGCATCCCCGGCAAACAGGTTTAACATGCCCCAGCGGATCGCGGAATTAATCAATGCATCTGTGAATGACGAGCTTATCAAGCAGGCACAGCGATACTATGACGCTGCCGAGTTCGATAAAGCCCAGTCAGCTGCAGAAGAGTTGTTGCGGCTGGCCCCACAGGATTACGCTACGCTGCATCTCGCCGGGACAATCGCCAGCGCGCAGAAAAATTTCCCGACGGCAACCGATTTTCTGAAGCAGGCACTGCAGCATGCGCCAGATTCCCAAAATGCGGCCGCTAGTTGGTTCGCTTTGGGAAAAGCATTGCGCGCGGCCGGAGATCTGCGACAAGCCAAGGAAGCCGTGCGGCGTGCCATCGTCATTGACCCCCGAAACAGCAATTATCCCATTGAACTTAGTGACATCTATGCTGAAGGCTGGAACCTGAATGCCGCAATTGATATCTTAGAAAAAGCGATTAACCGTTTCTTTACCGATCCGATGCCATGCGCAGCACTCGGTAACCTACTGAACAGATATGGCAAGCAGCCTGACGCACTTACGGCCTTTAGCCTTGCGATTCAGAGAAAACCTGATTTTACTCAGGCCCATCTTGCACTGGGCAGCACCCTGGCAATGCTTGGCAGGTTTGAAGAAGCGGTGCACGCACTGCGTGAAGCACTACGTCTCGATCCTATGGTGTCGGTATATTATCAGCTGGCACAAGCCAAGAACTTCGAGCTCGACACCAATGAAATTGATAAAATTAAATTGCGCTTGGACCCGAAAATTAATGCGTCCAAAGATGCGAAGATTGATGCACTATTTGCACTCTCAAAAATTTATGATAAACAAAAAGATTACCCTTCGGCGTTCGGTTATCTTGACGAGGCTACGCGGCTATATGGCTCTGCGACTAAATTTTCCATCGCAGAGTATGAGGCCATGTTTAACCGCGTCGTATCGCTCTTTACCCCTGAATTCGTGACCAGTTATTCCGATAAAAGCACTTCAGATTTGGCTCCCATATTCGTCCTGGGCATGTTCCGTTCAGGCACAACCCTGACGGAACAAATACTTGCATCACATTCCCAAGTGCAGGGTGGTGGCGAACTCCTCTGCATCATGCAAATAGCTAAACAACTGAGTATTACTTGGAATAATCGTGGAGATTCAGCCATAGATGATGAAGCGACTGTCGTTGATGATCTAATTCAGTCGGCGGCAGATTACCAGCGGATGACTGCGCATTTGTCCGGTAAACGCCCCCGCTTTACGGACAAATTGCCTTTAAATTTCATGTATATAGGTATCATCCACTTGTTGTTTCCCAAGGCCAACATCATCTATTGTCATCGCAATCCGGTAGCCACCTGTTTCAGTTGTTTTCAAAACAACATCATTATGCCAACTAATGGTTGGTTTACCCACGATTTAACCGTTCTTGGACATTTCTATAAACTGCACGACCGCATGATGCGGCACTGGCACGATGTGCTTCCCGGGCGCATTCTCGATGTGGAGTATGAAAGCCTAGTCGAAAGCCCCGAGGCTGGTATTAGGCGCATTTTGGAATTTTGTAATCTGGAGTTTGAACCGGATTGCCTCGATTTCCATGCCATCAAACGCCCGGTTGCAACTGCAAGCATCATGCAGGTGCGCAACCCAATTTATAAGAGCGGGATTGATCACTGGAAAAACTACGAGCGGTTTCTGGGACCATTGATCGAGGCTCTGCAATGAGCATACCCATGGAACCGCTGATCGCAGCACCGACCAACACGATCCACCCGCATCAGGACATGCTGGATAAAACCATGGCCTATTACTATGCGGAAGATTACGAGAATGCTCATGCCTGCTCTGAGCATCTTCTAAGCTTAGTACCCGGTGATTACGTGGCCCTTTTACTGGCTGGAGCCATCGCCAGAGCCCAGAAACGCTTTCCTGAATCTGTGGATTTCCTGAAGCGCTCGATAGCAGCATCGCCCGATCCTAAACGAGCAGCAGCTGGGTGGTGCGGGCTTGGTGAGACACTGCGGAAAGCCGGTGATTTGCGTCAGTCTGAAGAAGCCTTCCGGCGCGCAGTGCGTTCTGACCCAGGTGTATCTGATTACGCGATCGAACTAGCCAAGACCTACGCTCAAAATTGGAAGCTGGAACTGGCAATCGAGACACTCAAAACAACAATTAACCGGTATTCAATGGATCCATTACCATGCGCGACCCTCGCGAGTATTTTAATGAAAAACGGACGCCAGCAGGAAGCGCTCATTGCTTATGATTTGGCCCTCACGCGGAACCCGCGCAATACTGATTTTCGCCGAGATAAAGGTGTGACATTGAAAATGCTGGGCCGCTTCCCAGAAGCAGAAAATGAATTTGTTGAAGCGCTACGGCTCGATCCGATGGTCAATGTTTACAGCCAATTGGTTCAACTAAAAGACATTCAGGTCAATACACCCGAGATCCAACCATTGATCAAACAGTGGGATCCCGAAAATAAAGCGCCCATAGAGACTCGCGTAGATGCTGGTTTTGCTCTGGCGAGGATTTACGACAAGGCACAAGATTATCGCAAGGCATTTCAGTATCTTGAGGAAGCAAATCGACTAAATAGATCAAAGATTAAATTTGCAATTGCCACCCAGGAAAACATAGCGGCACGGGTAATGGCGCTATTTACGCCGGATTTCCTTGCACGTTATTCCGGTATGAGCACCTCCGATTTAGCGCCTATCTTCATTTTAGGTATGCCTCGCTCGGGCACCACCTTGACTGAGCAGATGATTGCTTCCCATTCCCGGGTACAAGGCGGCGGTGAACTTACCGGCATCTCACGCGTGGCCAGGGATTTAGGTGAAACGTGGGAGAGCCGTGGGAGTCAAGCGCCGGGCAGTGATGAAACCGTGGCCCAGGACCTGATGAATACTGCTGCACATTACGCGGACATAACACAACATCTTTGGAACAAACGTCCGCGCTTTACCGATAAAATGCCGATGAATTTTCTATACATCGGCATCATCCATATGCTGTTCCCAAAAGCCAAGATCATTTATTGCCATCGTAATCCGATAGCCACCTGCTTTAGTTGCTATCAAATTCTTTTCGGCGAAGGGAATATTTTGTATAGCTATGATTTAACTGAATTGGGGCAATTTTATAGGATTCATGAACAGCTTATGACGCACTGGCGTAGAGTGCTTCCGGGACGGATTCTTGAGGTGGAATACGAGGATCTAATCCAACATCCGGAGACAAACATCAAGCGCATGCTGGCGTTCTGCGATTTGGAGTTCGAGCCCGCCTGCCTTGATTTCCATACCCTGGATCGCCCGATTGCGACTGCCAGCTTTATGCAAGTCCGCAAGCCTATATATACGGATGCCATCGATCATTGGAAGAATTATCAATCATACCTAGGACCGCTATTTGATGCCTTAAGGTTAAATCCTTGATCCTTCAAGACAACTTGAACTATCCATAAACATTCTTTAAATTTTCAGCATCACGGGGCATACACGTGCCCACATGAGTCGGCAGTGACTCACATACCTGTGATACGCAAAACCGCTTTTCTAGCCATTAAAGTAAATCCCGTGTATTCATAGTTAATCTTGAATTTAATCGCGAATCGGTGCCAGGCGCGAAATTCATGCTGTTCGTAACCGGAATAGCCAAGATATTCATCAAATACCAGGATGGTCCCGATTTGCAGTAACGGATAAATTTCATCGAGCACGGTACAAGTCGAGCTATACAAGTCGCAGTCGATGTGGACCAGACGCACTTTTTCCGTTTGCTTGGCGACAAATACGGGCAAGGTATCTTTGAACCAACCGGGATAAAGCCTCACATGTGGTGGCATCTGCGGTAGGCGCCCATGGGTGCTGTAGCTACCGATAGGCTCATCGGATTTCCATGCTTCTGGTAATCCCGCAAAACTATCGAAACCATGCACCGGACCGGTGAAACGTCGAGCCAATTGTCGAAGTGATAGCCCGTGGTACACACCAAATTCCAGCACCAAGCCGTCGGTGGATGCTTGGGCTATTGCTGCGTCCAATAAAGTCGGACCCAGACCATGGAAGCGGGTTTTTTCATCGCTCCCGTATGCGAATAAAAAGCTGTTCCATCGCACATGGATATCCGCATATTGCTGTATTTGTTCAATATGGGTTTCAGCTTTGACTGAATGGCCAGAAAGTTTGAGTAAAACGGCATATAAATAGTTAATGGTTGGATTCGAAGGTTGGATCTGCATTCCGATTAAAGCGGTTTTCAGTGCGTTTTCGATGCCGTGCTTGTCATACTCGCATAATGCAAGCAACGCCATCATCTCTACCGAAGATCCTTGATGGTGCCACGTGTTTAATAATGCCATCGCCTTTTCGATCTCACCGAGGCTTACATAAGCTTGAGCCAAACCGGTCGCAACTTTCTTGTTACCGGGATTCTCGCTAAGGGCTTGTTCAAAAGACTTTAATGCCTTATCGTAATCGCCATCGAGCCATTGCAATCTAGCGTATTTCAAGCTGAACCCAGGATCTTTATCCTGTGCCTTTTGAAGCACCTCAAGCAATGGTCGTGCAGATATCGAATCTCTTAGCAACAAATAGATATCTGCCAGGTCTGCCATCAATGTTTTATCTGCGGGCAGCTGGTTGAGCCCCGCTTTCAATAATTCAATGGCATCTTGGTTGCGCCGGTCTTGCAAAGCGATACGCGCGCGCATTCGCCATGCTTGGGTGAGCCGTGGGTTTCTTTCCAGCTGTTGCGCGTATTCGGCGTCGGTTGCGTTGATGGGTTGCATGGATTCCAACAAATGCTGCGTTTGGCATCAATATAGTCTATTTACCTAACACCCCAGACAGTGCCACATGTCCTTGAAATATGGTGCCCCGGGGCGGAGTTGAACCGCCGACCTTCCCCTTAGGAGGGGGATGCTCTATCCATCTGAGCTACCGGGGCATGGGTTCATCATAATATCAGTGGTCAAAAACCGTCCCTGGTATTCCCGCCAGCCTCGCCATCCATGGCGAGGCGTTCGCTGGCGCGAAGCTGTGCTTCGCTTATTTCTAGTTCACTGAACTTAACCACGTGTACAAATTGTAGCCCCGAACATCCCTGTCAAGCCCCCAGCTCGGTATCCCTGCCTCGCGTTCGGCCGGATCGAAATGCCACGGGCATTTCGATACAACACCGGCCTCACCCAACTGAGCTACCGGGGTGTGGGCGTTTATTATCACATCGGAGGATGATAGCCGTCCTTGGCGTTCCCGCCAGCCCGTACTTCCGACCGCCAGGGCGTGCGGCGTTAGCCGCACGCGGACATACACGGAAGATGCCCTGGACTCTCAAGCGGTGCAGGATGCGACGCTTGAAAAGGCGGAAGTGCAGCAATTCAGGAGCAAAAATCTGCCATCTCCGGGCCGGCCGCTCCCGGCGTCGCGTTAGCGACGCCCCGGCCTATTCCCGCTTCCAGGACTTCCAAGGGTCGCGCGGCGCTCGTGCGTCCCTGCACATCGTTCGCCGTGGTTGTCGAGTAGCCATAGAACGCTGGACCACCCGGAGCTGGTCCAGAGTGCGGCGGGATCAGTTAGCGACACGCGCTTCAGCTTTCACGGCCGATGAGTGACAGCCGGCGGTGCCGATGTTGGGGCTTGCTGCGCAGCCGGGGAAGGGATTCGGCGCAGCAGCGAGCGAAATTCCGACCCGTTCACCAAGGTGTGCAGGTATTGCCCCGGTTGACCGTTGACTGTTTCTTGGAGTACCTGAGTCGTCGCAGTGGTACAGTTACCCATGCATGCTCCCATACTGTTGTCTTGATTAGAACCCGTATTTTGCGCCGCGACGCTCGTCATTGCGGTTTGCAGATTTTCACGGTTTGCACTCAAATTACGGTTCGTCCCACAAATCAGCCATTGTTTGATGTGGCTGCCGGCTTCATCCTGCAATCGGCATACCATCACGTTCGCCAGTTTCGGGTCGGTTGAATAGGGTTCCCGTAAGGCGACTTTTATGGCCTGCAGGGTCTTGATGATCTTTTGCTGGCCACGAACTTCGACTTTGCCCAGGTACATCACGGCGTTGCTGTCCTGGGCCGCCTGGGTCTGTGCATTGTCCTGGGTGTGACCTGGGAGTGCCGTCATTGTGAGCGCTAGGATAAATAGCATCTTGAGCATGAGTTTTGGCTGTATCGCTATAAATTTACTGATATCCATGGTGTAACCTCCATTCGGGTGCCTGCCTTGATGTATAGCCCATTCTGCCGCAGTGCGAGTTAATTAAAACCGGAAATTAGTCTGATTCATTTCTAATTTTCACGGTTGGCGGGCTCCCCAAAAAAACTGGGCCCGTTGTAATGTAACTTTTCTGGCAAAATAGGGCTAGACAGTCGGAGGGCGAACGATGAAGCGAAAGCGGTTTCGGTGGATGTAGATAACAGTGACGTTGAAAGATGCGGAGCGTCATATGCCGGTAGCACAGATCAGCCACAGGCTGGGAATCAGCAAAGTGATGTTCTACATCTATCTGGTTTGGAACCATGGTCTCACGCTCAATCCCAACTGCTACAGGTTTAGCAAACGGTTACAGGCAACAATCTGATCGTCAAGGTAGTCTGTGGCCTTACTAAGGAATTATCCAAATCTCAAAACTGAGTTATCCAGGCTTTGACAGCCCCTTCTTAAAGGTGGACGTTAGGAGGAAATCACATGAAAGATCTAGCTCGGATAGGCCGTATTATGTTCATCGTTGCCATTGGAGCGCTCGGCATTCAGACACTTATCTGCTCTGCATTCATTTACGAACTCGAACCTGTACCATCCTGGATTCACGCACAAGTCGTCTTGGCCAACCTGACTGGCTTTTTTCTCGTGGCGGTTTGCATTGGGCTTGTTATCACCAGATTGACCCGTTTGGCTGCGGTTTCCCTGGGAACCCTGTTACTGCTATGGGTATTGATTCTTCATATACCGTTGCTAGTCCCTAACCCGGCCCCCGACTTGTCGTTTGCATTCGAAACATTGGCCTTGTCCGGGATAGCCTGGACTTTGGCGGTGAACACGCCACCCGCTTCAGGAAAATTCCAGCGACTGAATGCTGTGGTCGATTCTGTTGCAAAGCTCGGCCGGTACGGTTTCGCCATTTCTCTGCTGGCATTCTGCATTGTCAACTTCATTTATCACGATTTTATTGCCGGTATGATACCGGCGTGGATTCCTGCGCATCAGTTTTGGGCGTATTTCACCGGGGTTGCATCGCTTGCTGCCGGCGTCAGTATCCTGACCAGAGTGCAAGCGCACCTCGCCGGCACCCTGCTCGGAATTATGTATGGCTCATGGGTAATGGTCATTCACATACCGTACGTTGCGGCCAATCCTGACGGCCGCGGAATGTGGACAGACATGTTTATAACTCTCGCGTTGTCTGGGGGAGCTTGGTTCATCGTTGGCAGCATGCCGGCTGAAGTAGCCATAAGTCGCCTCATCAGGCGCTGGATTACCCAAGCGTAGAACTAACTTTTACGAGCAAGACGTAATGTCTCTGGTACCTCGAAGCCCTGGCATGAATCGAAGCTTGTAAAGATCACGGTCTGGTCACAGAGCAATCCCGTAGAGCAGTCCACCGTATGCGAATAGCACCGCATAATATCAGCGGTTAAAGCCTCCCGCTTCCCCTGACATCCTGCCAATGCATTCGGGTGGATGCGAACAATGCTCGCATTAGCACGGAACATCCCTGTCAGACTCCCAGCTCGACCGGATCGAACTGCCACCGGCAGTTCGATTCAAGACACCGGCCGAGCCCGGCTTCCTGATGTCGATATTCTGGTGGAGCGGAAGGGGATCGAACCCTCGACCTTCGCATTGCGAACGCGACGCTCTCCCAACTGAGCTACCGCCCCGTACGGCGCGGCATTCTAGCATCGCTCCCAGGGTCCTGCACTGTGTAGCCGCCGGTAAACCGCCGGAAGTCAAGAACGCTATCAAGCCTATGCTAGGCTTAAGGCGCTGCCATCACCTCATGCTGATTCCAGCGCAGCTCCCTGGAGTGAGTTGCCCTAAATGCTCCACAACCACTTGATGATGACAATGCGAAAATCGGCTGTGAACAAACACAAGGCTTGGTCAATTGCTTTGGCTCTGGCAATCGCATTTATCGGGCTTGACGCTTGCGCCCAGGGCGCTCCCGCCCAATCTGATACTGCATCAAAATCAACCCAGATCAGCAGCAAAGTATCCCCAAGATTGCAGACGGCAGCACAACAATTGATCGCTGGTGATTCACCCGCCGAATTTCAAAGCGGTCTTGTACATGCCGACCAACAGGGACGGCTGCAAGTCTATGTGTATATTAACGATCTTTCGCCAGCCAATTTAGCTACGCTGGCCGCGCATGGACTTGTGGATGCCATGCCAAGCCCGTCGCTATACCTGGTCCAGGGATGGGTTAAGCCGCAGGATCTCGACAAGCTTGCCACCCTGGCATTCGTGACCCGCATCACCCCGCCCCACTACGCACAAACCCGTTAATGGAAGCAATCTGTCATGAACATCACTCATATATATAGGAAGCATCTGATCCCATTGCTGATCGCAGCCGCACTGCCGCTGGCCGCACATGCGGCACTGTCCTCATCTGTAAGTCACAAACTGGACAAGCGGCTGGCAGTCATCGCCACGGCTGCACAGGAAAACCGCACTGAACCGATGATGGCCGCCGCCCTTACCAAGGAAATCTTCCAGCAAAACTCGCCGCTGGAAGCGCGCTGGAACGCCGCCGGCCAGGTGCAGGTGTATCTGCACTACGAACGCAACGGCAATCCACCCGACAGCACCGCACTGGCAGCCCTCGGCGCCACTGGAATCGTCAATAGCCCAGCACTCGGCGTAGTGCAGGCCTGGATACCCGCCGCTAAACTCGGGGATGCCGCCGCGCTCACGGAAGTGAACCGCGTTTCGGTGCCGAGCTATGCATTTACGCGGCGCTCGCCGCCCGTTACCGCGTTGCCGCGCACCGGCTCGGTGGATACCCAGGGCGATCAGATTCTCGGCGCCTCAGAGTTTCGTGCCAGCACCGGGTACACCGGCCAGGGCATGGTGGTGGGCGTGATGTCCAACGGTGACAGCGGAGTTTCCACTTCCCAGGGCACCGGCGATCTGCCATCGAATATCTGGAACGACCCCAATAACACCAGTTGGATGAGCTCGGGCGCAGAAGGCACGGCCATGATGGAGATCGTTTACGATCTGGCACCGGGTGTTAAGCAATTGGGTTTTGCCGGGCCCGGTGATACCGCTGAATACCTCACCGCACTTAATGATTTCGCTGGCGGCACCAGCGCCCCTACGATCAACGCTAACGTAATCGTGGATGATTTAGGGTTTCCTGGCGAAGCCATGTTCACCAACGGGGATTTTGCCAACGGCGTGCAGCAATTCGCTACGGATAACCCGGATATCCATCTGGTGACTGCTGCCGGCAATGACGGTACCGCATTCTGGGCGGGACAGTGGTCGTCAACTCCGGTGAACGTCACAATAAACGGTGTGACTTACACCCAGGCTCTGAATTTCGGTACTCCGACCGACCCGGTTACCCAGCTGGAAATCACGGATGCACAGGCAGGCGATTCCATTGCATATCTGGTGGAATGGGACGATCCCTGGGTCGATACCGCCACCACTAATGATCCCAACGATTACGACGTCGTCATGTACAACAGCACAACGACGAGTGACGCGACCGCTATCGCTTGCAACCAGGGAATCAATATTGGACCCGAATCCCCCTCGACGACTGGCTGTGCATATACCAATCCGCAGTCTTTATCCACACCGGGTCCGCTTCCGATTCAGGGCAGTGGCACAACACTAGGTTCCAATGCGTCTACTGCCTACATTTCTGTCTATCTGGTCGCGGGTAATCCCGGTACAAACATCAAGATTCTGGCGTTATCCATGAATAGCAACCAGATGGCGGTGACCCCGCCCTATCCGAATCCTTCGATTCCCGGGAGTATTTATGGCCAGTCAGCGGTGGGTGTCACAGTGGGCAGCTCAGCAACACCAGGCGAGATCACCGTTGGCGCGGTGTGCGCCACACAGGTAATTTCATGTGGTGGCTTAGAACTGATTGAAGGCTACAGCTCACTTGGGCCAGTGCAGTTGGGCATCCCCGGTAACGGTGCTGGGACGCAACTACAAGAATCCATTCAACAACCGAGTTTTGTCGCACCCGATTGTGTGAATGTGACAGGAGCCGGCGGATTTCCAAGTCCATTTTGTGGCACATCGGCGGCGGCGCCACATATCGCCGGCCTTATTGCCTTATTGTTGTCTGCCTACCCGAGCAGCGATGATCCCTACATGCTGCTGCAGGACAGTGCTGCTCAACCTGCTGGGGGTAGTGGCTGGAATGGAACTTACGGTTTTGGATTACCGAACATCAATACGCTGCTGACATCCGGAATATTTCCGAATACTAGCGCCGTCATCGCCAGTCCGGCCAGCGGCGTGAGTGTCCCATCAGGTCAAAGCACTACATTTGAAGCCGACTGCCTTGGCTACGATGGCAAGGCCTTCACCTACTTGTGGAATTTCGGCACCAGCGCCATACCGGATTCAACCTCCCAGAATCCCAGCGTGGCCTACAACACCGGAGGTACCTACACGGTGACGCTCACCTGCACCAATACAGTGGGTTCCGGCTCCACCACCAGCTCCGTTACCGTCACTGCTTCACGCTTCGGCGCCGCAGGGGGTATGGATCTGTTGGCACTGATGGTACTTGCACTCATGGCATTCGTGACCTCACGTCGCAACTCGTGATGTGGCACAGTTGCATATTCAGGTTATTGCGCCACTGTTCAAGGATTCACTGCCGGGCGGCCCACTGAATAGAGGGTAAAGCCGGATACGCGCATAGTCTCCGGGTTATAGACATTGCGGCCGTCGAAGATCAGCGGCTGTTTGAGGCGGCGTTTGAGCGCCTCAAAATCTGGGCTGCGGAACTGGGTCCACTCGGTAACCACCGCCAGCGCATCGGCTCCCTCCAGACACTCCATCGGCGAGCGGCACAGTGTCAATAGCGGTTGCTTGCCATATAAACGTTGGGCTTCCTGCATGGCCGCCGGGTCATAGGCGCGTACCCGCGCTCCGGCTTTCCATAGCGCTTCCATCAGCACCCGGCTGGGAGCCTCACGCATGTCGTCGGTATTGGGTTTGAAGGCCAGGCCCCAGAGCGCAAAAGTGCGGCCTTTCAGCTGGCCGCCAAAATGAACCTGGATTTTTTCGAACAGGGTGTTTTTCTGGCGGCGGTTCACTTCCTCCACTGCGTGCAGCATTAACGGCTCGTAGCCGGATTTCGCCGCGGTGCGCGTCAGCGCGGATACGTCCTTGGGAAAACACGAGCCGCCGTAACCCACGCCGGCATAAAGGAAGCCGTAACCGATGCGCGGGTCGGAGCCGATACCCTTGCGCACCTGTTCGATGTCCACGCCCAGGCGTTCGGCGATGTTGGCGAACTCGTTCATTATGCTGATGCGCGATGCCAGCATGGCATTGGCGGCATACTTGGTGAACTCCGCGTCGCGCACCGTCATGATCATGAGGCGTTCGTGATGCCGGGTGAACGGTGCGTACAGGCTGCGCATCACCTCGATGCTGCGCGCCTGGTTGGCGCCCACCACAATGCGGTCCGGGTGGGCGAAATCCTCCACCGCGCTGCCTTCCTTGAGAAATTCTGGATTGGAGACCACGTCGAAGGGCACGGAACTGCCGCGCTGCTTCAATTCCGTGGCGATGGCCGCGCGCACCTGGTCGGCGGTGCCCACTGGTACCGTGGATTTGTCCACCACGATCTTCTCCGAATCCATGTGCGCGCCGATGGTGCGTGCCACTTGCAATACGTATTTCAGATCCGCGGAGCCGTCTTCATCCGGCGGCGTGCCCACGGCGACGAACTGCAGCAAGCCGAAGCGCACGCCTTCCGCCGGTACATCGGTGAACTTAAGGCGGCCGCTCTCCAGGCCTTCCGCCAGCAGGCGGTCCAGCCCCGGTTCGACGATCGGCACCTCGCCACGTTTGAGTCGTGCCACCCGCGCCTGGTCCACATCCACGCACAGCACTTCATTGCCCATGTTGGCGAAGCAGGCAGCGCTCACCAGGCCTACATAGCCGCTGCCGTGTACTGTGATTTTCATGCTGCTCCCGGGGATCGATTGTGTGCGAGAAAGGCGCATTATATCAGTGGCCTGCCGCGGGCCGTCTCGCACCATCAGGAACACACATGCTGAAGATCGGCGACCACGCTCCGGATTTCGAGTTGCCCGACCAGGATGGCCGGCTGCTGCGGCTGACCGCGCTGCTAAAAAACGGACCGCTGCTGTTGTATTTCTATCCGGCGGATTTCACCCCGGTATGCACCCGCGAGGCTTGCGCATTCCGCGACCTGCAACCCAGGCTCACCGCCGCGGATACGATGGTGGTCGGCATCAGCCCCCAGGACAGTGCCAGCCATGCCCGCTTTCGGCAACAGCACGGCCTGAACTTCACCCTGCTGGCCGACCCCGACAAGCGGGTCATCCGCGCCTATGGCTGCGACGGCCCCCTGGGCTTCGGCGTCAAACGGGTGAGCTATCTCATCGGTCAGGACGGATGCATTATGGATAGTGCTCGCGCGGCGTTGCGGGTGCGCCCCCATGCGGCCTTGGCAAAGCAAGCGGCACTGGTTGGGAAAAACCGCCACTGATACCCGTGTTTAAGTAAAACCGCCATGTCATCCTGTTGAGTGCTGGCTGTCTGCGGCTGAGGGACTTCGCTTGCCCCTGTCTATCGGCCCGGGATAAGATGCGCATCCTTTTTTGATACAGCTTTCCACCGGGATCCTGTTGTGGATAACAAACACCTGTGTCTGGGCGCGCTTGCCTTTGATGATGCCAGCGGCTATGACATCAAAAAGTTCTTCAAGAATACCCTCATCCCCTGCTTCCCGGCAAGAGGATACGGCTCAACCTATCCAGCGCTCGCCGAATTACCGGCGCACAAGCTGCTAACGGCCACTGGCGTAGCCGGCCAGCAAGGAGTCCGGCGCAAGCTTCATCACCGGGTAACTGTGGGGCGTGCATCGTTCATGTGCACACCAGCACAAACCCCGCTGCTGTACAAAGTCAAACCCGATTTTCTTCTGGCTCTGCATACCGCCCGCCTTAACCGTCGAAGCGGTGGGCACTACGATGCCCGTAATTTCTGAATTAAGGATCGTCTATGGCCAAGCGCATTATTATTACCATCGCCATCATGATTGGCGTCATGGTCGTCATCTACGGTCTCTGGGGCATCAAGCTGTACGCGGCGATCCAGGGATTCAAGCACCAGAAGCACGAAGTCGTGGTGTCCGATGCGCCCGCGCGGCAGGAAACCTGGAAACCGTATTTCACCTCGGTCGGTAATCTCACGCCGGTGCAGGGCGTAGATGTGAGCAACCAGCTCGCAGGCAATGTGACCGGCATCTATTTCCAGTCCGGCACCGAAGTCCACAAGGGTCAGTTGTTAGTACAGCTTGACGACAGCAGCGAGCGTGCCCAGCTCATCGGCTTGCAGGCGCAGGTGCAGCTCGCAGAGGTCAATTATCAGCGATCGCGCGAATTAATCAAACAGCATCTGATTGCAAAATCGGACCTGGATACCGCGGTAAACAATCTCAAGCAGGCCCAGTCCAATCTGAAAAATGACCAAAGCAGCATAGACAAACTCGCGATCCGCGCGCCGTTTTCGGGAGAGATCGGCATACGCAACGTCAACCTCGGGCAATACCTTGCGGTCGGCACCAGCATTGCCACGCTGCAGTCGCTTGGCACACTGTACGTTCAATTCGGCTTGCCGGAACAAAACCTGGCGGCGCTCGCCAAGGGCCAGCATGTGGAAGTCACTGTGGATGCGTATCCGGATAAACTATTCAACGGAGAGCTTTCTGCTATCAATTCCGCGGTGGACGCCAACACTCATAACGTAACCCTGCAGGCCACCATTCACAACCCCGAACACTTGCTGCGCTCGGGGATGTTCGCCAACGTGCAGGTGTACGCGGGCAAGCCACAAACCGTGTTGACCGTACCCACCAGCGCCGTGGACTATTCGTTGTACGGCAGCTCGGTCTTCATCGTGAAACAGGTCGGCAAAGATGCGGACGGCAAACCCGTTTTCAAAGTCACGCAGCAGTTCGTGACCACCGGCCAGGAACGCGACGGCCGGGTGGCCATCACCAAGGGCTTGCAGGCAGGCGATATCGTGGTCACTGCCGGCCAGCAAAAGCTGCAGAATGGCATGCAGGTGGAAATCAACAACAGCATAAACGTTGACTGACAGGCCGGAGCCGCCATCCATGAATTTCACCGATATTTTCATCCGCCGCCCAGTGCTGGCGACGGTCATCAGCCTCGTCATATTGCTGCTGGGGCTGAACTCCATCAACAAGATGGAGCTGCGCCAGTACCCACAAATCCAGACCGGCCAGATCAACATCACCACGGCTTATCCCGGTGCCAGTGCCGACGTGATTCAGGGCTTTATCACCCAGCCCATCCAGCAGTCCGTCGCCAGCGCCGAGGGCATTGACTACATCACTTCGTCCAGCCAGCAGGGCATGAGCACCATCACGGTGTATCTCAAGCTCAATTACGACGTCCACAAAGCGCTCACCGACATCATGTCCGACGTGGATACCGTCAAGAACGTGCTGCCGCCCCAGTCGCAGGCGCCCGTGATCCAGTCTTCGGATGTGCGCAACACCGCCATCATGTTCATCAGTTTCTATTCGGATCAGATGTCGCTAGGGCAGATTACCGACTACGTGACTCGCGTGGTGCAGCCCAAGGTTCAGACTCTTGACGGCGTCGCCCAAGCGCAAATTTTCGGGTTTCCTTACGCCATGCGCATCTGGCTGGACCCCAAGAAAATGGCCGCCTACGGCGTCACCGCCAGTGACGTGGCCAACGCGCTGCTGCAGAACAATTATCTGTCTGCACCGGGCGCCACCCGTGGCAGCCTGGTCTCCATGAACATCGCCACCACTACCGACCTGCAAAATTCCCAGGGCTTTGCCAATATCGTGCTGCGCAGCCAGAACGGCAATCTGGTGCGCGTCAAGGACGTGGCCCAGGTTGAACTCGGCTCGCAGGTTCGGGATCTGTCGGTGAATTTCAGCGGCATTCCGTCGGTGTTCATGGCCATCAACCCTACGCCGGATGCCAACCCGCTGAGCGTGGTAAAACTGGTACGCCAGCAAATCGACGATATCGCACCGCAGCTGCCGCCTTCGCTGCACGTCAAGGTCGCCTACGATGCCACCAAATTCATCAGCGCCTCCATCTACGAGGTTATCAAGACCATCGTGGAAGCGGCGCTGATCGTCATCGTGATCATTTTCCTTTTCCTGGGAGCGGTTCGCCCGGTGATCATCCCGGTTATAACCATTCCGCTGTCGCTTATCGGCGTGACCTTCTTTATGCTGCTCCTGGGTTACTCCCTCAACCTGCTGACACTGTTGGCGATGGTGCTGGCCATCGGGCTGGTGGTGGACGACGCCATCGTGGTGGTGGAAAACACCCACCGCCACATTGAAGAAGGCAAGACGCCGTTCCAGGCGGCGCTCATTGGTGCGCGCGAAATCGCCACGCCGGTGATCGCCATGACATTGACGCTCGCTGCAGTGTTTGCACCCATCGGCTTTCTTGGCGGGCTGACCGGTGCGTTGTTCCAGGAATTTGCCTTCACCCTGGCGGCGGCGGTAATCCTGTCGGGCATCATCGCACTCACGCTCTCGCCGATGATGTGCTCCAAGTTTCTCGCCCCGGCCGGCAAAACCACACGCCTGGAAAGCTGGCTGAACCGCCAGTTCGAAATGCTCAAGGAGCGTTATCAGCACTTTCTGCACAACGCCCTCAACTGGCGGCCGGTGACCGTGGCGGTGGCCGCTGGGGTGATTGTGAACGTGGTGGCGTTCTATGCCATGTCGCCGAGCGAACTGGCGCCGCTCGAGGACCAGGGTTTTGTGTTCGTGCAGACCACCGGGCCGCTGGATGCGACACATGCCTACATGGAAAAATTCGGCCAGCAGGTCGAACAGATATTCAAGGGTGTCAGGCAAAAAGATGCCTACGCACTCGTCAATGGCGGTGGTGGCCTGTTTGGCGGCATCAACAGCCTGATTGCGTTTGTAATTCTCAAACCCTGGAATGAACGTTCGATTAGTCAGTTCAAGGTGACCAAGGAGATACAGCAACAGCTCAACCAGATCGCCGGCCTGCGAGGGTTCGCCGTCAATTTTCCCTCCCTGCCCGGCTCCAGCGGCACGCCGGTGGAATTCGTGGTGAGCTCCACCGCGCCCTATTCGCAGATCAACGCGGTGCAGGAAAAACTCATGGATGACGCGCGCAAGAGTGGCATGTTTTATTACGTGGACAGCGACCTCAAGTTCGACAATCCCCAGTACACCATTGACATCAACCGCAACAAGGCGCAGCAGCTGGGCATCTCCATGCAGGACCTGGGCTCGTCCCTGAGCACCTTCCTGGGCGGCGGTTACCTGAATTTCTTCAATCTCGAGGGCTACAGCTACCAGGTGATTCCGCAGGTTGCGGACCAGTTCCGTCGAAACGGCACTGAACTCATGAGCTATTACGTGCGTACCGGCGATGGTTCCATGATCCCACTGTCAACGGTGGCAAAAATGAACTTCAGCGTGCAGCCCGACCAGTTGAACCAGTTCCAGCAATTGAATGCGGCGACCATCTCAGCGATTCCGGGCGTACCCCTGGGAAAGGCGTTGGACTACCTCAAGACCGAGGCGCAGAAAATTTTTCCCAAGGGCTATTTCATCAACTATGCCGGCGAGTCACGCCAGTATATGCAGTCCGGCAATGCTCTGTTGTTGGCGATTGTGTTCGCGCTGATTGTGATATTCCTGGTATTGGCGGCGCAGTTTGAAAGCTGGCGTGACCCGCTGGTGATCCTGTTAAGCGTTCCCCTGGCGTTCTGTGGCGCGTTCATTCCGATTTTCTTGGGCGCTGCGACCATTAACATATATACGCAGGTTGGTCTGCTGACACTTATCGGCCTGATTACTAAGCATGGCATTCTGATGGTGGATTTCGCCAACAAGTGGCAGATCCACAGTGGTTGTACCAAACGCGAAGCCATTGAATATGCCGCCGCGGTGCGTCTGCGGCCAATCCTGATGACCACCGCCGCCATGGTGCTGGGCGTGGTGCCGCTGTTGATCGCCACCGGTGCCGGCGCCGTCAGTCGCTTCGACATCGGCCTGGTGATCGCCTGCGGCATGACCATCGGTACTCTGTTTACCCTGTTCGTGGTGCCTACGATGTATACCTTCTTCGCCCGGCAACACCACCCTGATACTGAAGGCATGACTGACTCTGGAATGACTCTGCCGTAGCTTTCTGGCGCATGTAATCCAGGCACCAACGCCTGCGTATTTACAAAGACTGCGCGTCAGTGTATAAAACGCGCCGCGTTTGACCATTCTCACGGCTGAGGCAGAAATATGCAGATTTCCATATCATCCGGCATCGAAGGAATAATCCAGAAAACTGACGATGCGGCTGTCGATCCGGTATATGAACCATCAGCGCCCGGCCGGAAACGCAGCACTGGCAAGCCGGTGAAAGTGCAGTCCTCCCAGGCCTGGCGCACACTGGAAGACCGCCTGAACGAACGCAGCCTGCGCCACAAGCTCAAGGAAATCTACGACGATTGAGTTATCGTGGAAGCGGCGCTACTCGCCGCGACCAAACTCTTCTATCCTCCCGTAGGTGCGATGACAGTCATCGCGATCAACGCCAAAACAATCGCGGCGTGTAACACCGCTCCTACCATACAACTACTTACGGCGCTTCGTCCTCCGCGTGGGCAAGGCCGACAACGGATCATCCGGCCAGTGATGCTTCGGATAACGTCCCTGCATGTCTTTCTTCACATCCCGATAACTGCTGCGCCAGAAACCTGCCAGATCCCGTGTTATCTGCAGCGGTCGATGCGCCGGCGACAGCAAATGCAACAGCAAAGGTAACCGGCCGCCGGCGATGACGGGTGTCTTCGTCAAGCCGAACAATTCCTGCAAACGTACCGCCAATATGGGTACCTCGCCGGTGGTGTAATCGATCGGTAGGCGCGAACCCGTGGGCACGGTGAAATGTGTGGGCGCCAGTTCCTCAAGCTGCCGCTGCTGCCGGTTGTCCAGCAATGCAAATAGGGCATCGCGCAACGGTAGGTCCGCGAGATGGGTCAAACGCGAGCGCCCGGCCAGGAACGGCGCCAGCCAATTCTCCAGCGTCGCCAGCAACTGCCCATCCGAGATATCCGGCCACTGCTTTTCATCCAGTTGCCTCACGAACAGCACCCGCGCCTGCCAATTCCTGAGCGCGGGTGTCCAAGGTAGACTGGCAAGCCCGTGGCGCCGGATGGCGGCGAGCAACAGTGCCGTCACTTGTGCGGGATCCGGCGAGTCCAGAGTCTGTACTGCCAAAGTGATGGCGCCCAAGCGCAGTTCGGCTATCGCCCGCACCGCACCACTGGCTTCGTCCCAATCCAGTCTGGACTGCTGCGTGATTTGCGCCACGAATAATTCACGTACTAAGCTTTCGTTTACATCCGCAGCCAGAAAAATGCGCGCTTCGCGCGCTGTGCCATCCAGTTCTGCAACCGCGAGCCATTCGCTGGCGGACAAGGGATCGGTTACGGGCAGAAACGCGCCGCGGCCGCCGCTCAACAGGTAGCGTCCCTCGCCCGCGCTGCGTAATCTGGCGATCCGGTCTGGATAGGCCAAGGCTAATACAGCACCCGCCTGTTCCAGATGCATTACCTGATTTGGGATCCCGGCTTGACGGGCGATATCTTCAGCAACAGTGAGTACCCGGCGTAGGCGTTGACGGTCCACTGGCTGCTGTGGATTTTTACTGCTGTCGAGCACCTGCAGACGCAGATGGATGTCCGCCGACTTCTCACCGGACAAGATGTCCCGTTCACTGATGAGCGCCGCTATGAGACAGGCGAGCCGGCCATCTCCTCGTTCTATGCCTTTCACCACCATGTGCGCCAGGCGTGGATGCAGCGGCAGCTTTAGCAGCCTGCGACCGTGGGCTGTGATGCCTCCCTGTTGATCCAATGCTTCCAGGCCTTGCAGCAGCTCGCGGGCCTGCGAAAGTGCTGCGGCCGGCGGTGGATCCAGCCAGGCGAGCTTGCCGGCATCACGCGCACCCCACTGGGCCAGCTCCAGCACCAACGGCGCCAGATCCGCCTCCAGAATTTCCGGCCTGCCCTGGGCCTGCAGGCGTTCGCCTTCGCTCCACAGCCGATAGCATACGCCCGGTTCAAGCCGCCCTGCGCGTCCGCGCCGCTGGTCCGCGGATGCCTGTGACACTCGTAGAGTGATCAAGCGCGTCATGCCGCTCACCGGATCGAAACGTGGCACGCGCATCAAGCCCGCGTCCACCACCACCCGCACCCCTTCGATGGTAAGGCTGGTTTCGGCGATGGACGTGGCCAGCACCACTTTGCGCTGGCCGGGGACGGCAGGCAGGATGGCCGCCTCCTGTTGTGCCTGTGAAAGATCACCGTAGAGCGGCATCACCTTCACATCTCCTGGGATTTGAGTTTCCAGCATGCTTGCGACGCGGCGTATTTCACCCGTGCCCGGCAGAAACACCAGCAGGCTGCCACCCTCCTCCATCAGCACCCGCCGCACACTGAGCGTCACCTGCGGCTCGATGCGTTCCCGCGCTCTCAGCGGTTGATAGTGGGTCGTGACCGGGAAACTGCGGCCTTGCGAAGTCAGCAGCGGCGCGTCACCCAGAAGCGCCGCTACCGGCGCGGCATCCAGAGTCGCCGACATGACTGCGATGCGCAGGTCAGGCCGCAATGCCTGGCGAGCTTCCAGGCACAGTGCCAGTGCCAGGTCCGCGTGCAGGCTGCGTTCGTGGAATTCGTCGAAGATTACCAGTCCATAATTGCTGAGTGCGGCATCAGACTGGATCAGGCGTGTGAGGATGCCCTCGGTGACCACTTCGATACGGGTGCGTGGACCGACGCGTGTATCCAGGCGGATACGGTAGCCGACGGTTTCACCCACTGCTTCACCCAGCAGCCTGGCCATGTAATTCGCGGCCGCGCGTGCCGCCAGCCGCCGCGGCTCCAGCATGATGAGCTTGCGTGCGTTCAGCCAGGGCGCCTCCAGCAGCGCCAGCGGCAGGCGCGTGGTCTTACCTGCACCCGGCGGCGCCTGGATCACGGCCACGCCACGTTCCGCCAACGCTTCGCGTATGGCCGGCAACAACTCGTCGATCGGTAACGCAGGCATGCGGATATTCTACGGGTCAAATGCCTGTTATTTGACCCGGATGCATGCCGCCCTTAAAATCCGCGCTCCATTGCAAGTCTCTCTTCGTGAGAGGCTTGCTCGGTATAGGGATATACCGCCGTTTTCGGCCGCTAAGCCGGAAATCGAAGAAAACCGGAAACCGCGTTTTCGGTATTCGTATAGGAAAATTCCAGGGATGGAATTTTTCGCATCAAACGGCGGGCGGTTAGCTCAGCGGTAGAGCACTGCTTTCACACGGCAGGGGCCACTGGTTCGATCCCAGTACCGCCCACCAACTTCCTCCAGAATAACGGTAACCAGCACCGTGAACTGAGCTCGTGACCGATTGTGAAACACCATCTTGCAGTTTCTTATCAGTTGATAGCATCATCGAGTCTAATAAGACTATAACCTTATCATCCTGCGTCGGCTATACCAGCATAAAACAATCAGCGCCAGAAGTTCTAACCAGCCAATCCCACCTGATGTACCGATAGGAGCACCGACAGATACTGTATATGTCTGCGTAGGTGATGAGCCGATACTGGAAGTCGCGGTAGCCTGACTGGTCAATATCTGGCCCGATGCATCATTGCTGTTCACGGTAGCGACAAATTTTAAATTCCAAGTAGATGAAGGCACAAGTATGCTAAGAGCACAAGCCATCTTCGATTCGGCTACATCGATCAAGCAGACTCCAGGCGAAGCAGAAGGATTTGTAAATGTCATTCCTGGTGGGATCGTGACCGTCACCACCACATTATTAGCCGACGATGAACTCGTGTTTGTTACGCCAATAATGTATAAAAAACTTTCTCCTGGGTTGGCATTGGGACAGTCACCAAGTTGCGTGCATATGCCAGCTAGATTGCCATATATTAGGGAAAGAGCATTATTTGATGTTGCAGCCGTCACGGTCACTGATGCAGATATTGACGGGTTGTTGCTGCCGTTTTGCGCCTTGACATTGACTACAGCCACAGCCACAATCTGGCCCACATCAGCACTGCTGATTTGTAAGGTGACGCCAGGATTCCAGGTCGCGCCCGGCGCGAGAGAAGCGATCGTGCAGGTGTAGTTTCCACTGCCACCGATGCAAGTGGCGCCATCAGCTGCATAGGATACCAGCGTGACTCCCGCCGCCAATGTTCCGGTAAGTACGATGTTCACGGCAGCTTGTGTGCTATTCGTGTTGGTCACGGTCATGGTATAGATAAGATCTTGGCCGGGGACAACGGAGACGCCATTCGGCCCGGTATAACTCAATCCCAGGGCAACGGGCGGGAATACGCCAGGAGCACCATAGGCATAGGCAGCACCATTGTAATTCGCGCCGTATAAATTACTGTCGGGTGCGCCCGCTAATATTACGCTGGTGTCGCCGGATATCGCCACCGCTGCACCGAAGTAATCCACAGGTTCGGGTGTTTTGTTTGGATAAACCAGTACAACCGGATCCACGTAAGTCTGAGCCGGAGTATTCACGCAGGGCGGCGACGTTGAAAAGTTGCAGGTGTAGCTGTCCATTTCACCAGAATTGCCATAGCCGCCACTGTTGGTGCCTTCTGCGCCTGCGGGCAGCCCGACTAGCTCCGTGGTACCGTCACTGGAAAGAGCCAAGGAGGAACCAAAACCGCCGACACCCGTGAAATCGTAGTTGGCGTTCTGGTTCGGATTGGAATAGGTGATGACAGGGCTGGTTACGCCCGACCAGCTACCCGGTGTCGATTGATGGTACAGACTGACCAAGCCGTATTCACCGGCAACAGAGCCATCGGAACCGGTGACGAAGGCATTGGGTGCGCCAACCAGGGCCGTGCTGCCATCGCCTGAGAGTGCCACCGCCATACCGAATTCATCGCAACTAAGGGACACCACACCACTGCAGGCAACTGTGTTGGTGTTTGTGAAGGTGTTTAACAGCGCGCCTACATTGTTAAAAATAAATGACTGGCCTTCGCCAGGTTCAGGCGAACCTGTATTTGATTCCACCGCCCCCGGTGCTCCGATGAGCACCGTTACATTATTGCCGGTTCCTGACAAAGCTACTGCGTAGCCGAACTCATCACACACGACTTGCCCATACGGAGGAGTTCCATAAGAGGTACAAGTTGGCACAGGATCGAGAAGTTGGCTGGTCATGGTCCAATTATTGTCACCCGCAGTGTTATATATATAGGCACTGCCCTCATAGGACTGGTTTCCGGTCACACCAGGACCGCCATATTCCGGCGTGCCCCAAGCGCCCACTAAGATGGAATTCCCATCCTGAGAGATGGCAAGCGCTGATCCAAAGTAATCGTAAGGTGTTGGAGCTGGTGCTGGATCAAGGAGCGTCGCGACCGGCGTGCCACAGCTCGCAGAGCTGATCGAGCACTGATATATATAGACCACACCAGAATACACCGTATTGCCATTCATAACTCCGTCGTGCGTTGAACCAATGGCCAAGATGAAACTGTTGTTGCTTACCGCTGAGACGGCTACCGCGGATGCAAAATAATCTGCAGGTTGGGTATCGTTAGTGCAACTGCCAGAGCTATCCGCTGGATCGCAAACGGTGATAATGGGTGTAGAACCCCATGCATTGTTGGCATACTGAAATATAGAGACAGATGGCGGTGTAGGTGATCCATAGTCACCGGCATTGGCTGCGATCGCGGCGATGCTGCCGTCCGGCGACAGCGCTACGGCATTGCCGTAGTAATTGTACTGGGCATTGGGATTGGGGTTGGGTAGTGACGTCGGCGTTAGTGGACCAGCATGTGCGAGCACACTTGAAGCCAACAAGCTCAGGCCAAGAGCAAGCCTGATAAATCCTGATATGACGGATCTTAACTTCATGGCACTCTCCATTAATGAAAAATATCGTTAGTTACCCGGTTTTGGTGGGGGAATGATGCGAGTTATCAAACTGGCGCGGTTGCGCGGCGAATGCGGATCGGTCTGATCGGCTTTGGCTGCCGCCTGATCGATGATCTCTCCAGGTGTTTGTGGTGCCATCAGTGTGATGGTGATGCTGCTGGCGGCGCCCGGTGCGAGAGATCCCAGCTCACAACTGACTGTTTGCGCATGGCTCACGCAGCTTGCCGGTGTGGATGACACCGGGCTGGCAACGGATGGCAGCGTGTTTGAAAACTGCACATGCGTAGCCGTAACCAGAATGTCGGTATTGCGCACGTTGATCTGATAGGTGAATTGGCTGCCGACCAGTGGCTGTTCCGGCGCCGCCTGGATGGAAACTGCCAGTTCGATGACCGGTGGAAATACGTAAGCCAGACCTGCGGAACCGCGTCCCGCCACCGCCACATTCATGGCTCCCACCAGTAAGGACGCGCCTTCGGAAGACAACGCCACGGCACTGCCGAAATTGTTACCGTCAACAGGTCTTGGATCGCTGAAGGTATGCAGCGGATTCCACCCGCTACCCGAGTGCCGGTAAACAAATACATTGCCGGCGGCATCTGCTGAATTCACCCCGGCATTCTGCGCACCGATGGCCAGAGTCGTGCCGTCAGCAGCCAGCGCCACGCTATTGCCAAAACCTTCCAAGCGCGCTGCCGCCACATCCGTGAAGACCTGGGGCGCGCCCCAGCCGCTGGCTTGTGTATAAAGATAAGCCGCGCCGACCCCATCGCCCTGGTTGCTGCTATCGGTGCTGGAATATTCGCCATAGGCGCCTATAAGTACCTCACTGCCATCCGCCGATATCGCTAGGCTGCTGCCGAAGTAACCGGGTTTGTCAGAGACCGGGTTGTCGAACTCATGGCCCACAGACCAGGGGCCGTTGTTCCCACCCTTGGCGGCTTGCAACAGACTGGTGTTGTTCTTGAAGGCGTTGAAGATCGAGGACACGCGTGCTTGCGCGGCATTGTTTTTGCCGGTCACGAACAGCCAGGCTTTTCCGGATGGCACGCCGTCACCGATCACCGGCGCGCCCACCAGGATGCTGCTGCCGTTGGCAGCGATGGCCACGGCGTTGCCGAAATGATAATTACCGCCCGCTTCCGCAGGTGCATCCAGTTCTGCAGGCGCACCGTTGGACATACCTGCATTGAGCGTGAACACAAATGCTTTGCCGGAACGCGCCGCAGCCGGTGCACCCACGACCGCGATGTTGCCGTTGCCGGAAATTGTTACCGCCGAGCCGAACGCATCGTTGGCGCCCATATCAGGCTCCAAGAGTTCATGCATGCTCCAACTGCCACCAGCCGCCGCGGTGAACACGAATACCCGGCCTGCGGCATCCTGGCCACCAGCGGCAGCGCCCGGTGCGCCGATGATGAGCATGCCGCCGTCAGTTGACATCGCCAGAGCTGAACCGAAACGGTCACCCGACACCGGAGTCGGATCATCGATTTCCTGTGTGCGCTGCCAGTCACCATGCGAGAGCACATATATGAAGGCTTTGCCTGCTTGGCTGATGCCATTCACGGTCGCGCCCGGCGCGCCTACCAGCGCATGAGTGCCGTCGGCGCTCAGGGCCACGACGAAGCCCTGCTGGTCGCCGGAATTGACGCTCGGTTCATTCAGGATCACTTCTGCAGAAGCAGCAACCGCAGCTAGCGTCAACAACAATCCGGTAAGACACAGCAATATACGCCTCATGGTCTCGTCTCCCATTTGTACTGTCCACATGCCCGGGTGCTGATACGCATCTAATGCGCCACACCTGCCAGCAATCGCTCGATGTTGTTGCGTCCCAGTTGGCGTGCCAGATCCAGCGCCGTGTCGCCGCGCAAGTCTCTTAGATTCTGATCCGCTCCCGCGCCGAGCAGCATGCGTACTACCGCAGTGTTGTCGCCGATCACGGCTTGCATCAACGGCGTCACGCCGAAGCGATCTTGCGCGTTGATGTGCGCGCCGCTTTTGATCAGGTTCTGCACGTCCGCTATTGGCGCATCAGCAGCCCGTGACAGCAGTTGCTGATCCAAGCTGGATTGAGTCGCTGCAGCTGGGGGCGCGGCCAAAACCAAACCGGCACTCATGAATAGCGCCAGCAACAACAGGCCATACCAGGTCGACAAAGCCGCGCGCTGTTGTTTAATTGCTTTCACTTTCTAACTTCATAAATTCGTACCTACAAATGCTCCGCGCTTCATTGGGTTTTCCCTGCGAGCTGCTGCGCCGCTTCCTCAAGTTCGATGGCCTGGTCGTGGACCGCATGCCGGGCCGTATCCAGTGGCGCAAGCACAGAAACAAGACACGGCACCAACCGGCTTTCTACACAGTGATCTCGCGAAGAGCCCTGTCCGCATGCAGATGGAATTATTTTCTGGCAACGGAGCAGCTGCACCTGATACGCTTGCCAACGCTGCTGGTACTCGCGATAACGGTCGCCTAACAGCTCGTTGTTTTTTTGTGTAGTGGCCATCTCAGAGTCCGGCGTCGGCGGATAGCGCCCGCGTGCGGTAATCAGGAGCGGGGCGACGGACGCTGGTGCTGCATGCGTCCCGCCGGCTCCACCTTCCGCCCGTATCGTCCAGGCAATACCCAATGCCAGCGCCGGAACAAGCGCCGATACCAGTACCTTGGACCATCGTTGTTTCATCGCTTTACTCCGATTCTCATCAATGGCGGACTTCCGAAGTCCGGTCGCGCAGCCAGGAGGGTTTTAGCCGCGCGCGGCTATAATTAAAGCCGCTGCAATGGCCGCTTTCTATGCCAATAACTGCTCAATTTGTGCCCGGGGCCGCGCCACCGGCGGGGTCTGGCCCTGTTGCCGACAGGCTTACCGGCCAGACCGGACTGGATTAGACTTTGGATGCGCCGCTAAACTTTTGAGGGATTGCGCGCCCAGGGGATTAATAAAATGCACACGCCGGAACCACCCCTTGGCCCAGACCCGGCTCCCGGAAAGAATGACAGTAAGTCGTCTGAACACAGCACACCGGATATAGCCTTGGAGCATGGGTTCGCGCTGGCGCTTCATCAGGCACTGCGGGATTACCAGCGACCGGATCATCTACGCAATAATCCGCTACTGGGTTCGCAGCTGGTGGCCGCAGCACTGGTGCAATCGCCAACCACACCATCGACCCAAGCATTGCGCGATCTGATCGGCAGCCATTGCCAGCGGCTCGGCCAAAATCCAAAAACTAGTCGTTTTCAGCAAGTATTGCAGCACACCTACCTTGTGCCACTGCGCAGCCAGCAGGCAGCTGCTGATGCTGTGCATCTGAGCTGGAGCACCTACCGCCGCTGCCTGGCGGACGCCGTTCGAATGCTCACGGCCTCGTTGTGGGAAGCCGAATCTGCTTTGCGAGGATCAACCCCTGCCCATCGTTCTCGATTGCGGCGTGATTGGGCGTGGTATCTAGGAACTGCCGTGGTCGTTCTAGCTGCGACTGCAGGCGCCGGTTACCTGCATCATCTCAGACGCCGTCAACCAGCTGTCTCCGGGAGTGCGTTGCCAGTGACCTTAGCGGTGCTGCCATTCGCTGATCTGGATCATGATCCCGATAGCCATTATCTGAGTGATGGCATCACTGATGAACTGATCACACGCCTGGGCCGTATCCCAGTCTTGCATGTCGTGGCACACACCTCATCGTTCAGCCTGCGGGATAAATCCATGGATGTGCGCGATATCGGCCGGGTTCTGGGCGTCCGTAACGTGATCGAAGGCAGCGTACAGCGTTCGGCTGACACATTGCACATCAGTGTCGCGCTGGTAGACACTGCCAATGGCTACGAACTATGGTCTGATGAATTTTCAATGCCACGCAGTAAGATATTTGAAACCGAAGACACGATTGCAGACTCGGTCATCACACATTTGCATCTACCCATGGATACTTCAGGCGCCAATCACCATGACGTTTATCCAAACATCAACCTCGAGGCACGGGATGCTTATCTTGTAGGTATGGGCTATCTGGGTTATAGGACAGTCCCGGACATCGAGCAAGCCATCAGTTACTTTCAGAAATCCATCCTGGAAGACGGCAATTATGCGGACTCATGGGCGGGGCTGGCCATGGCCTACACTATATGGGGGAGTTATGAAAGCGAAGAGGCGCCGGACACCCATTATTCCGATGCATTGACTGCAGTGAATAAGGCTATCGCGCTTGATCCGTCCTTACCGCTGGCGCATGCGGTGCTCGGATTGCTGCATGAAGAACATTGGGAATGGCCGCAGGCCAGACAGGAATTCACGCTTGCCTTGAAGCTTGATCCCAGTTATGCCACTGCCCAACAATGGTATGCGATGTATTTCTGGTTTACCGGCGATGTTCAACAAGCCGTGAAACAGATGCAGATGGCATTTGAACTGGATCCGCTCTCGCCCATCATCAATGCCGACCTGGGCCGGGCACTTGCCTACGCCGGCAAACCGGGCCAGGCCGCGGCCCAGTTTCGTACCTGTATCGCATTGACACCGCGATTTGGGCTGACCTATACGTTTATGGCTGAAAATGACATCGCCACAGGTAATTACCAACAAGCTCTGGATGATATCCATATGGCAGGCAATCTTTGGGGAGACAAAAATGAGCCATTTCTTCTGATGGAAAGAGGTGTATCTGAAGCCGGCCTTGGTCACAAAGAACTTGCCCGCCAGAATCTCAAAGAACTGCAGCATAGCTCTGCGCACCAATATCAATCTGGGGTGATGCTCGCTTATGTATATTGGAGTTTGGGCGATAAGGATGCAGCATTTCCCGAGTTGCAGCGCGCCGTTCAGGATCACGACCAATTAATCATGATAGTTTCGGGTCCGGGCTGGGCCGGAATGCGCGCCGATCCGCGTTTTGCCGTAATCCACAAGATGATGAAACTTCCCGCCGCAAACGTTGCGCACTGAACTATGCGGCAGCAATGGTTGTAGTTGTAGTTTCTTTGCCATACATAACTTGTTTGATCCCATCCAAAGACCCCTGCTTATTGATCGTCGAGCTTGCCTCGCTTCACATCCTCCGGGGTCGGGAGTTGCTCGGCAGTCCAGCCACCCCCCAGGTCCTCGATCAGCGTGACGGTCGCCACCAGACGATTTTGTTGTATGGTCAATGACTGCTGCTGGTCGGCCAGCAGCGTCGCCTGGGCTGTGACCACGGTCGTATAGGTAACTGTTCCGGCCCGGTACTGGTTGAGCGAGATATTCATCGCCTGGCTTGCAGCCTCTACGGCAGAATCCTGGACCACGGCCTCCTGCTGTAGGATTCTCAGGGTTGCGAGTTGGTCTTCGACCCCTTGGAATGCAGTGAGGACGGTCTCCCGGTAATTGGCCACGCTTTCGTCGTAGGCTGCCTCGGCGGCGCTGACCGCTGCACTGGTTTCTCCGCCGTTGAACAGGTTTTCGCTGGCGGACGTGCCCAGTGACCATACCCGGTTGGAAGTGGACACCAGCGTGGCGAGCGGATTGCCCACAAACCCCAGCAGGGCCGACAGACTAATATCCGGGTAATAAGCCGCGTCCGCCACGCCGATCTGTGCATTGGCAGCGACGACTTGGCGCTCGACCGCGGCGATGTCCGGACGGCGTTCGAGCAGCGTCGATGGCACACTTACCGGCACCACAGGCACCGTGGCCGTGAGATTGCCCGGAGCAAGGCTGATGTCAGCTGGCGGCTTGCCGATGAGCACGGCGATGGCATGCTCATAAATGGCGCGTTGTACGCCCACATTGATGGCTTGCGCTTGCGCGTTCTCCAGTTGTGTCTGAGCGGTGATGACATCCAGCCGGCTGGCGACACCGGCGGCATACTGATTTTGCGTGATGCGCAGCGATTCCTTGTAAGCCACCACGGTTTTGTCCAGCAGCTGTTGCAATTGATCCGCCGCACGCAGGTTGAAATAGTCGGTGGCCAGACCTGCCTGCGCCGACAAGCGCGCGGAGGCGAGTTGCGCGGCGCTGGCTTGGGCGCTGGCTACGGCGCTCTCCTCAGCGCGCCGGATCCCCCCCCACAGGTCCAGATCCCAACTGGCAGTGCCTGACAAGTCGAAACTATTTTGTGGACCGGGTTTTGAACTCGTGATGGTAGTGCCGAGGCCGCCGGAGGTTCCGACGGATGTGCCCTGACTGCTGGCCTGACGGGTGGCGCTGAACCCAAGGGAAACGCTGGGAAACAGGCTGGAGCGCGCTTCCCGCGCCAGCGCGCTGGCTTGCAAGTAAGCGGCCGCCGCAGCTTGGATGTTCTGGTTGGAGATATCGATCTGGCGCTCGAGCTTGTCCAGCTCGGGGTCCTGATAGATAGCCCACCATGCTCCGCGATCCACGCCATCCTGCGGCTGGCTGACTTTCCAGCCTTGCAGCTCCTTATAGGTAGCCGGCACCGGCGCCGAGGGCCGTTGATAGTCCGGCCCGACCATGCACGCCGCCAGCGCCAGCGCCGGGAGTCCCGCAATCAGCACGCGACGGATCATCAGGATTCTCCTTGCATGACAGTGGGCGTCATCTGATTCCGTGGCCGGTTACCGCGCCGCAGCAACCACAGACGCAGCCGGTCCAGATACAAATACGTGACGGGTGTCGTGTATAGCGTCAGCAACTGGCTGAAAATCAAGCCACCGATGACCGAGATGCCCAGCGGCCGCCGCAGCTCCGCTCCGTAACCTGTGACGAATATGAGCGGCAGCGCGCCGAGCATGGCAGCGAAGGTCGTCATCATGATCGGGCGAAACCGCAACAGGCAGGCTTCCCGGATCGCGTCCCGGGGCGAGAGATTGCGAACGCGTTCAGCGACCAGCGCAAAGTCAATCATTAGGATGGCATTTTTTTTCACGATGCCGATCAACAGGATCAGCCCGATCAGCGAAATAATGGTGAAGGGAATATGGCAAAGCGTAAGTGCCAGCAAGGAGCCGACACCCGCTGATGGCAGCGTGGAAAGTATCGTGATGGGATGCACGTAACTTTCGTACAGAACACCGAGCACAATATACACGGCCGCCAGCGCGGCCAGGATCAGGATCGGTTCGCTGGCAAGCGACTGCTGAAATACCTGCGCCGTTCCCTGAAAACTGCCGTGGATGGAAGTCGGCAGGCCGATGGCGACTTCCGCCTGGCGGATCGCGGTCACGGCATCGCTCAGTGATTTGCCCGGCGCCAAGTTAAAAGACAGGGTGCTGGCCACGAACAGCCCCTGGTGGTTGACCGACAGCGGCATGGAGCCAGGCACGTAGTGCGTAAACGTCGCCAGCGGTACCAGGGTTTCCGCGCTGGTGCTTACCGGCGTGCCGCTGGAGGCCGTTGCATGCCCGATGTTGGCAATCGAGTTGATGGCGGCGTTGCGCGCCGAGTCGCTGGCGATGGCCGCCGCCGAGGGCGCGTTGGCCGCTGATCCCGGCCTGTTGGTGCCGGACACCGTGCCCGCGACCGCGTTGCTGGATTGCGTCCCGCTAGCCGATCCACCCGATGTGCTCACATAGATATCTTTCAGCGAATCCGGGCTCTGCCAGTAACTCGGCGCTACTTCCATGACCACGTGGTACTGGTTCATTTGTTCATAGATTGTGGAGACCTGGCGCTGGCCGAATGCGTCATACAGCGTGTTGTCGATCTCGTTGGGCGTGACGCCAAGACGCGCCGCGGTCGGCCGGTCAATCACCAGATCGGTTTCCAGCCCGCCCTGCTGTTGATCGGAATTGACGTCCTGCAATACCTGCGAATTTTGCAGCGCCGCCAGCAGACGTGGCGCCCATGCGTAAAGCGTCTGAGTGGAATCCGATTGCAGCGTGTATTCGTACTCGGCGTTGCTTTGACGGCCGCCGACGCGTATATCCTGGACGGCTTGCAGGAACAGGCGCGCGCCCGGTACGCGGTTGAGTTTTCTGCGCAGCCGGCCGATGATCTGGTCGGCCGAAAGCTTACGTTCGCTGAGCGGCTTGAGCGAGACGAACACGAAGCCGGAGTTGGTTTGCCGGCCGCCGGTGAAACCCACCACGTTTGCGACCGCCGGATCGTGCTGCACGATGGACATGAATTGAGTGAATTTCTGGCGCATGAGCTGGAAAGAAATGCTCTGATCAGCCTGGATGCCGCCAATGATCTGGCCGGTATCCTCCTGCGGGAAAAATCCCTTGGGGATCAATATGAATAGCACTACCGTAAGCATCACGGTTGCACCTAGCGACAGCATGACGAGTTTTGGGCGATGCAAAGCCCAATCGAGGCTATGCTCGTAACCACGGTGCACAAAGTTGAAAATCCGGCTGTTTAACCGCGGGCGTCCCTGGGGCTTATCCGGGCGGCGCTCGCGCAATAGCATGGAGCACATCATGGGGGTAGTGGTTAGCGAGACCAGCAGCGACACGCCGATAGCCAGCGACAAGGTAATGGCAAATTCACGGAATAAGCGCCCTACGATGCCGCCCATCAGTAATATGGGCAGGAATACCGCCACCAGCGACATGCTCATCGAGAGCACCGTGAAGCTCACCTCGCGGGCTCCGAGCAAGGCGGCCTGCATGCGCGACATGCCCGCTTCGATATGGCGGGTGATGTTCTCCAGCACCACGATGGCGTCATCGACCACGAATCCTGTGGAAATGGTGAGCGCCATCAACGACAGGTTATCGAGGCTGAAACCACACAGGTACATGCCGGCGAAGGTGCCGATGATGGAAATCGGCACAGCGACGCTGGGGATCAGCGCGGCGCGGGTATCGCCGAGGAACAGGAACACCACCAGAATCACCAGGATCACAGCGGCCAAAAGCGTGAATTCCGTGTCATGCAGAGCCGCGCGCACGGTGGTGCTGCGATCCAGCGCCACCGCAATATGTATGTTCGCCGGCACGGAAGCCTGGAGTACCGGCAGCAGCGCGCGTACGCCATTCACGGCCTGGATGATGTTGGCGCCCGGTTTGCGGTACAAGATCACCAGTACCGCGGGCCGTCCATTTGACAATCCGGCGTTGCGCACGTTCTCGACCGAATCCTCCACATCTGCCACATCGGTCAGGTGTACGGCGGCGCCGTTGCGATAGGCGATCACCAGCGAGTGGTATTGCGCAGCCTGGGTCGCCTGGTCATTGGTATACAGCTGGTAGTGCCGTCCGCCGAACTCGATTGATCCTTTGGGGCTGTTGGCGTTGGCCGATGTCAGCGCCGCGCGTACGTCCTCCATGCCGATGCCATACTTGGACAATGCCGTGGGATTGAGTTCGACCCGTACCGCAGGCAGTGAACTGCCTCCCAGGTCCACTTCGCCGATGCCATCCACCTGCGAGATGCGCTGTTGCAGCACATTCGAGGCCGAATTGTAAAGCTGGCCCTGGGTGAGGGTGTCGGAGGTAAGCGCCAGGATCATGATAGGCGCATCCGCCGGGTTGGCTTTGTGATAGGTCGGATTGCTGCGCAGGCTGGCCGGAAGGTCGGCGCGTGCCGCATTGATGGCCGCTTCCACGTCGCGTGCCGCCCCGTCTATGTTTCGATCGAGACCGAACTGCAGCACGATGCGCGTACTGCCTTCAGAACTTTGCGAAGTCATCTGGGTGACATCGGCGATCTCGCCCAGATGCCGTTCCAGGGGGCTGGCAACTGTCGCCGCGACCGTTTCGGGACTGGCGCCGGGAAGCTGCGCCTGCACCGAGATCGTGGGGAAATCCACCTGCGGCAAGGGCGCCACCGGCAATTGCAGGAAAGAGAATACTCCGGCCATGGCAATGCCGATGGTCAACAGCGTGGTCGCCACCGGGCGTTTGATGAAAGGCGAGGCCAGGCTCATGAACGCGCCTCCTCGCGCTGCATGCGCCAGTGGTGCATGCGTCCAGCCAGCCGTTCAAATGCCAGATAGATCACCGGGGTGGTAAAAAGTGTGAGTAATTGACTGAGCAACAGCCCGCCCACAATGGCGATACCGAGGGGTCGGCGCAGTTCCGAGCCGGTGCCACTGCCGAGCATCAGTGGCAGCGCCGCCAGCAGTGCTGCCATGGTGGTCATCATGATTGGGCGGAAGCGCAGCAGACACGCCTGCCGGATGGCCTTGTGTGCTTCCAAGCCTTCACCACGCTGAGCTTGCAGTGCGAAGTCAATCATCATGATGGCATTTTTCTTAACGATGCCGATGAGCAGTACGATGCCGATAATAGAAATCACATCGAGATCGCTGCCCGCAATCATGAGCGCCAGCAACGCACCCACGCCCGCTGAAGGCAGCGTCGAAAGTATCGTGAGCGGATGTACGAAGCTTTCATAGAGCACTCCCAGGACAATGTAGACCGTGATGATCGCCGCCAGGATCAGGAACAATTCGTTGCCGAGAGCCGCTTTGAATGCCAGCGCCGCCCCCTCGAAGCTGGTGATGACGCTGGCTGGCAGGCTAATGCTGTGCTCCACACCTTCGATGGCGCTGACGGCTCCGCCGAGGGACACCCCCGGTGCCAGATTGAAGGAAATCGTTGCCGCCGGGAACTGGTCCAGATGGTTGATGGCCAGTGGGGTCTGGAGCGTTTCGGTAGTTGACATGGCGGACAGCGGCACTTGGGCATAGGTTGCCAGCGAAGACGGCAAATAGATGGAATCCAGCGAATCCAGACTCTGCTGCATTGACGGGTCGGCTTCCAGGATCACGCGGTACTGATTCGACTGGGTGAAAATCGTCGAGACGATGCGTTGCCCGAAGGAGTCATACAAGGCGTTGTCCACGGTCGCCGGCGTGATGCCGAAACGCGCGCCTGTGCTGCGGTCAATATCCACATAGGCCGCCAGCCCCTGCTCCTCGGCATTGCTGGCCACGCCCGAAAGTTGAGGTAAAGCCCGCATCCGGGTCAGCATGGTTCCTGACCAATGGGACAGTTCGGCGGGGTCGGTGTCTTCGAGGACAAACTGGTATTGGGTGGCACTGACCGTATCGCCCAGCGTCAGGTCCTGGGACGGTTGCATATATAAAGTGATGCCGGGGATGCCCGCGACTTCACTCTGCAGGTTGCGGATGATCTCAGTGGCGTTCAGGTGCCGATCGTCCCGCGGCCGCAGATTGATGAGGAAGCGCCCGCTGTTCAGGGTGGTGTTGGTGCCGTCCACGCCCACGAATGAAGACAGGCTTACCACGTCGGGATTCTTCAGGATCACCCGTGCCAGCGCCTGTTGGCGATCAACCATGGCGGGGAAAGATATGGATGGGGCGGACTGCGTGACTCCCTGGATCAGGCCAGTATCCTGAGTGGGGAAAAGTCCCTTGGGAATCAGGAAATACAGCAGCACGGTCAGCAGCAGCGTGGCAACCGCCACCAGCAGTGTGGCACGCTCGTGTGCCAGGGCAAAATCGAGAGCTTGTTCATAGCGGCTGATCATGGCGTCGAAAAAGCGCTGGCTCCAGACGGATATGCGGTTGCTGCGAATCTGTGCCTGCGGGCGCAGCAGTTTGGCGCACAGCATCGGCACCAATGTCAGCGAGACGATAGCGGATATGACGATGGTCACCGCCAGCGTGATGGCAAATTCATGAAATAGCCGCCCGACCACATCGCCCATGAACAGCAGTGGAATCAACACGGCGATCAAGGACACGCTCAGCGAGATGATGGTGAAGCCGATCTGTTCAGCGCCTTTGAGCGCCGCTGCCAGCGGTGCTTCGCCCTGCTCCACGTAGCGGGCGATGTTTTCGATCATGACGATGGCATCATCCACCACGAAGCCCGTGGCAATGGTCAACGCCATGAGCGACAGATTATCCAGGCTGAAGCCAATCAGGTACATCACGCCAAAGGTGCCGATGATGGAAAGCGGGATGGAAAGGCTGGGAATGATGGTCGCGGGAAGATTGCGCAGGAACAGGAAAATCACCAGCACCACGAGCCCCACGGCCAATATCAGTTCGAACTGCGTGTCGCGCACCGAGGCACGGATGGTATTGGTGCGGTCGGTGAGCGTTACCACGTTGACCGAGGCTGGCAGCGATGCTTGCAGTGCCGGAAGCAACGCCTTTACCCGGTCTACCACGGTGATCACATTGGCGCCCGGCTGGCGCTGGATGTTGAGAATGATGGCCGGCGTGGTATTCATCCAGGCGCCGAGTTTGTCGTTTTCAGCGCTTTCTTCCACCGTGGCCACATCCGACAAATGCACCGGCGCCCCGGAACGGTAGGCGATGATGGCATCGAGGTAGTCCGCGGGAGTCTGTAATTGATCGTTGGCGTTGATGGTATAGGACTGGGAAGGGCCGTCGAAACTGCCCTTGGGCGTGTTCACATTGAGATTGCCCAAGGTGCTGCGCAGGTCGTCGATGTTCAGGCCGTAGCCGGCGAGCGCCCGCAGATTGGCACGCACGCGTACTGCGGGACGCGCGCCGCCGTTGAGTGTTACCAGACCGACGCCTGCGACCTGTGAAATCTTCTGCGCCAAGCGTGTATCCGCCAGATCTTCCACCTGCGTGAGCGGTAGTGTGTTCGACATAACCGCCAGGGTCAGCACCGGGGCGTCCGCGGGGTTGACTTTCGCATAGATGGGAGGCGCCGGCAGGTCCGCGGGCAGCAGATTACCGGCCGCGTTGAGCGCCGCCTGCACTTCCTGTTCGGCGATATCCAGGCTCAGATTGAGATCGAACTGCAGGGTAATGACAGACGCGCCCGCTGAAGAGGACGAGGACATCTGGTTAAGACCCGGCATCTGGCCGAGCTGTACTTCCAAAGGTGCGGTGACCGAGGTGGTCATCACATCCGGGCTGGCCCCCGGATAGAGTGTCTGCACCTGGATGGTTGGATAATCCACTTCAGGGAGAGCCGAGAGTGGCAGAAAGAAATACGCCACGCCGCCCGCAAGGATGATCGCCGCCATCAGCAATGATGTGCCGACCGGCCGTAGTATAAAAAGACGTGACGGATTCATGCGTGCCCGGTTACCAGGCGGACCTTGCTTCAGGATCCGCCGGACGGCGGTGACGACGGCGGGTGATGATGTCCCCAGCCTTTACGCTTCGCGGAATGCGGTTGGATCGCGGTGGCCATGCCTGCCGCTGGGGAAGCTTTTGCCTGCGTCTGCGGTAGCATCACCTTAGCGCCATCGCGCAACTGTTCGGCGCCGTCGGTGACGACCCGGTCTCCCGGGTTCAAACCGGTAACAATGGCAATGCGTTCACCATCCGCGGGACCGAGAGTCACCTTGCGCAAGGATACCGTGTCATCCGGATTGACCAGATACACAAAGGTGCCGGGCGCACCGCGCTGGATGGCTGCCGACGGCACGACCGTTGTATTTTGCAGGGTGTCCACCAGTAACTGCACGTTAACAAATTCATTGGGAAACAGAATGTTATTTGAGTTCTTGAACAAGGCACGCAACTGCACCGTACCGGTGGTGGTGTTGACCAGGTTGTCCACGGCAGACAACTCGCCAACGGCGAGTTGGTCGGTATTGGTGCGATCATAGAGCGTGACGTGCAAGTGTGCGCCGGCGGCTATACGCTGCATGACCTGAGGGATATTGTCCTCCGGGAGTGTGAATATCACGCTGATGGGTGACAGTTCGGTGATGACCACAATACCGCTGGTGTTGGATGTCTGCACATAATTGCCGACGTCAACCTGACGCAGACCGACCCGGCCGGATACCGGCGCGACGATGTGGCAATAGGTCAGATCCAGACGTGCAAGATCTATCTGGGACTGATCCGATTTGACCGTTCCCTGATACTGCTCCACCAGGTAGGTTTGGTCCGTGACCTGTTGTGCCGAAATCGAATCTTGTGCGGCGAGCATGCGATAGCGTGCCAGATCGCTCTGCGCCTGACGCAGCAGGCCCTGATCATGGGCTAACTGCCCTTGTGCTTGTTCCAAGGCAACTTGATACGGGCGGGGATCAATTTGCGCTAAAAAATCGCCTTTTTTGACCATTTTGCCTTCGGTAAAACCCAACTGCATCAATTGCCCGTTGATTTGTGTCAACACCGTCACTGTCGCCAGAGGAGTGACCGTGCCCAGCGCACTCAGCGTGATTGGAATATTCCCACGGACTGCGGCGGCCGCTTGCACTGGTTGCGGACCATTGAATTGGCCGAACCCGCGGTGTTGTGCATTTTGCGCAGGCGTAATTCTCGAAATTATGATCGCGATCGCGATCAACAGTATTAGCGCGAGTGCGCCTAGCCCTACATACAGACGTCGCGTCCTTTTATGAGATTCCGAAGTAGCTGGGGTATTCATATTTTGGAGTCCGAGATGCCAGTTGCGAGGTAAGCTTATACATCGGCATTGACGCTGGGTTTATCCGCGGTCGAAGCGCGGAGCACGCGAGACCAGTACCCGGCTAATCACGCCGAAGATTAGATATAACACTCGATCATAGTTTTTGGAATACAATTGCCGCGAATTAACGCCTAATTTATGTTTTACAAACATATACTAACGGAACAGTTACCTTTAGTTACACATCGCCATCAAGCCTGTTACATTTCGTAACATTTGCGAATCGCTGGATAATGCAGATTTACATTCAGGCAGGAATCGTCTAGCTCGGATAATTATTCAAGATTTACGTAAGACACGGGATTCAATATTTGTGTCTGTTCAGAATTCCCAGCCAACCAATATCATCGTTTCCCCGATGTTCTGTCCACTTATTCCGGCATTTGAAATATGCTTAACCAGAATTCTCCAATGATGGTGATGGAACCCAGCCTGGGTCTGGAATAAGAATCTGCCGGTCATAGTAGACGTGAGATGGTTATCGACCGCAACACCGATACCGGCAAATAAGTGTGGATCAGTCAGGACTTAGGACACACTCGCCCAGGTGGCCGCTCGCTGCGGCTCATCGAATAGCGAGCCACCAGAAAGTTCGATCCCGCTTGACCATTTATACGCCAGGACGACCGACTTGGCATCGTAGTTGATGTCATTATGGGTTGTGGCATGGGAACTTGTCTGACCCAGATCTATTATCAAGCCCGCATTACTACATATGGGTGATAATAAACATATGCATAGAAGCAGGATACTGAATGAATAAGTGCGATTATGCATCGCTGTCATGAATGCAGCCACTCGACTGAATATACACTTATGCCCGTCATTATTGCGCCGCTGATCGTTGCCACGTGGTATGTCTTTAGTTACCTGGGATACTTGTTATTGGTAATCCCACAATACAGTCAGTCTGTACTACTTCGGCACACGCAGACCAAGCAATCAGATTTTATCTGATAATTGATAGACTATGGAGGTCTTATTTCAACTGCAATTAAAAACTATAAAACACATCACCTTGCATGATGGTTCCCCAACAAAGTTAGGTTTGTCTATAGCTGCAAGCGTATCGACGTTGACGGCCCTAAATCAGCCATAACGCCCGGTGATATAGTCTTCGGTCTGCTTCAGGCTGGGATTGGTGAACAGCGTACTGGTATCGGCATATTCGATTAGGCTGCCGAGATACATGAAGGCCGTATAGTCAGATACGCGCGCCGCCTGTTGCATGTTATGGGTAACGATGACGATTGTGTAGTCAGCCTTTAACTCTGCTATCAGCTCCTCGATCTTCAGGGTCGAAAGCGGATCCAGCGCCGAGGCCGGCTCGTCCAGCAGCATGATTTCTGGTTTAACCGCGATGGCGCGGGCGATGCATAGGCGCTGCTGCTGTCCGCCAGACAGGCGGGTACCACCCTGGTGCAGTTTGTCCTTGACCTCCTCCCACAGGGCCGCCTTGCGCAAGGCCCACTCCACCCGTTCCTGCATCTTTGCGCGCGACAAACCTTCATAGAGACGCACGCCGAAGGCGATATTCTCGAATACCGACATGGGAAATGGCGTGGGCTTCTGGAACACCATGCCGATCTTGGCACGCAGATAGTTCAGGTCCTGGTCGCGATCCAGGATATTGTGCCCGTCAAGCATGATCGCGCCGGAAGCGCGCTGCTCCGGATACAGGCCATATATACGATTAAAGGTACGCAACAATGTGGACTTGCCGCAGCCGGAAGGACCGATGAAGGCCGTAACCTGGCGTTCGGCGATATCCATATTGATGTCACGCAACGCGTGGAAACGACCGTAATAAAAATTGAGCTTGTCGATGCTCAACTTCGGGTTCTCGATAACGGTTTTACCGCTTGAAGAACGCGCGGTAACGATTGGAGCTGGCAGCGACACAGAATGTGTTTTAGTCGGGTCGGGTTGGCTCATGGTTATTTCACAAATGCATTGGAACGGATCACGAGACGTGCAAACAGGTTCAGCGCCAGGATCGCAAGGGTGATGATCAAAGCACCCGCCCAGGCCAGATGCTGCCAGTTGGCATAGGGACTCATGGCGAACTGGAATATCATGACTGGCAGATTGGCCATTGCCCCACCCATATTCGTACTCCAGAATTGATTATTTAGGGCCGTGAATAATAGCGGCGCGGTCTCGCCACTGATCCTTGCGATACCCAGCATAACGCCGGTGAGCATGCCGCCCATCGAAGCACGGTATACGACAGTTATCACTACCCGCCACTGGGGCGCCCCCAGGGCTGCAGCGGCTTCGCGAATCTGATCGGGTACTAGCGTCAGCATATCCTCAGTGGTGCGCAATACCACCGGCAACATGATGATAGCCAGAGCCAGGCCGCCGGACCAGCCGGAAAAATGGCCGAAGCGCGCAACGACCACAGCATATATAAATACTCCGATTACGATCGAGGGTGCGCTCAGCAGGATATCGTTCACGAAACGGATCACCGCTGCGATACGCGAATATCGGCCGAATTCCGCCAACCAGGTGGCGGCCAGGATACCGATCGGGGTACCCACCACCACGCCCACCAGTGTGATCAGCAGCGAACCGATGATGGCGTTGGACATACCACCACCACTGGCACCCGGTGCCGGTGTAATCTGAGTGAACAGAGACAAATTCATCCAGCGCAGTCCCTGAGCAAGAAGTGTCCAGATCAGCCAAGTCAGCCAGAACAGTCCGAAAACCGTGGCTAATACAGAAGCGCCGAGATTGAATCCATTCAGCATCCGACGGCGTAGATAGCGGGGCGAGATCGCCATCAGCTTTTGCTCCCTTCACGTTTATTCATACGCATCAGCAAGAGTTTAGCGAATCCCAGAACCACGAACGTGATGAAAAACAGGATCAGGCCCAGGGCGATTAGAGATGAGGTATAGATCGGACCTACCGCTTCGGTAAATTCATTCGCGAGGGTCGAGGAGATAGTATTGCCGGGCAGAAACAAGGATGTGCCGATCGTATGACTATTGCCAATGATGAAGGTCACCGCCATGGTCTCACCCAGTGCACGACCCAAACCCAGCATGATGCCGCCGACCACGCCGACGCGGGTATACGGCAATACTACATTCCAGACCACCTCCCAAGTTGTGCAGCCGACACCATAAGCAGATTCCTTCAGGACCGTGGGCACGAGATCAAACACATCGCGCATCACGGCACTGATGAATGGAATCACCATAATCGCCAGGATCAGGCCGGCGCTGAATATGCCGATACCCATGGGAGGTCCCTGGAAAAGTGCGCCCACCAGTGGCCAGTTACCGATGTGATCCGTAATCCAGGGCTGCACATATTCACCGAACAGCGGTGCGAATACGAACAATCCCCACATGCCATAGATAATGCTGGGGATCGCCGCCAGTAACTCGATGGCGGTGCTCACCGGACGGCGCAACCAAGCGGGCGCCAGTTCAGTGATAAAAAGTGCGATGCCGAAACTCACTGGTACACCGATGATCATCGCAATCACTGACGTCACTACGGTACCGTAAATCGATGTCAGTGCCGTAAACTGGTTGGTAACTGGGTCCCATTCCGTGCCGGCAAAAAAATGCCACCCGAAGCGGTGCAAGGCAGGCCAAGCCTGGATCAGCAATACCAGCAGGATGCCGGCCATAAGCGCCAACACCAGTAGCGCAGCCAGGCGTGTGGTACCACGGAACAGCATGTCAGCGACAGCAGTTCGCCGGCCTGGACTAATCCTACCGACGAGCGCTGTTGGTGTGCTGCTATTCAGAGAGTCGGTTCCTGCTTCGAGCATTTATTCCTTAACCACAGGAAAAATGTGGCTACCATTACGGCCTTAGGCCTAGGGTTTGTTGGCTCTCGGAGTGTAGGGGTCGAATATGACAGAGAGATGACAGGATAGAATCTCAGGTTTGCGGCTGATTTCCAGCTGCTCCACATTATGGCCGAACAAATAGCTCAGCCCCTGCCGCCTGAAGCACACGTCTGTATACCTCCGAGTGATGGATTATCTGTCGATGTCAGAAGGACTTGGTGAGCCCTAAATAGAGGCCACGCCGCGGACCGTACTGCGGCGCACCCACGCCGATACCTGTGCCGTTGCGGATCTCATACACCCTGTCAAACACATTAACGATGGCCAGGCGCACGCCGATATCGCCGATTCCCGCGACCCTGATCGACCGCGAAGCGGCGAGATCAAACTGGGCATAGGACGGCAGGCTCTCGGTATTGGCAAAACCGGCTCTTAGCCCACTGCCAAAGATACCATCGAGGCTGTAACGTGTGCCGCGCCATTCACAGGCGAGACCACCGGATGCAGTCCAGGTCTGGTCGTGGTCCAGGTGCACAAAATGATTGGCAATGTAGTCCAGCTCTGCTTGGTCGAAGTTGTATTGGCCGGAGACCACATCATTGCCCAACGCCCGCGAGTAAGCCACGTTCATATAGCTCGAAATATTCTCAACTTGGTAATTGGTGCTGAATTCAACACCCCAGACACGGCCATGGGCGTAATTGAAGGGTGAAAATATCAGTGCCTGGCCAAACTGACCTTCGTCGAGCAAGTCGGTTGCTTGCTTGTAATAGCCATCCAAGCCTAGCTGCCAGTTTGACGTCAGGTAATGGTTGATACCCAAGTCATAGTAATTATCGCGTTCCGCCACTACATTGGTGTTGGAGTTGGACGGCAGCTGGTTGGTGGTGCCCTGGAACAGGGCGATATCCGTGGGTGAGATCAGTTCGAGTGCCGGCGGCGTGAAATAACGTGAGTAGCCACCATGGATACTAGTGGTGGTATTCAAGGCGTAGACAAAATTCAGCCGCGGACTCAACTGATCCTGGCGCACATAGCCGTTTGAGATGTCGTAACGTGCGCCATAATTTAGCGTGAGTGCCGGTGCCATCAGCCATTCATCCTGCAGATAGGCGCCGTAGAGTTCGCCGGTCTTGCCTGTGTTGTCCACAATGGTGAACGGTGCATCGCTGGTCTGGTTGCCATTGGCATCCGCCGGAAACACTGCCGAAGTGTTATTGCTGGTGGTATTCTCCTGGTCCACGAAAAATCCCCAGCGCAGTGTATGCGCACTGTTCAATGTATAGCTGGCGTCCGCCTGTATGCCGGTAGCAATATTGCGCTGAAACACCTGGGCTGCCACGCCGTTGTAGATCAGATCGCCGATGGGGTCCGGTGTGTAATCGGTGCTCGAATAGCGGCTGAACAGTGCCACCGAATAATTCAGCTGATCCTTGATGCCCTGCAGAGAGAGGATGCCATAGTCATTCAATTCCCTCTGGGTCTCATTGAGATCAGCTGATGGATAGCTGGTAACTCCCTGCAACTGATATTGCGGGGTCTGGCCTGGATTATTGGGAATCTGGAAGTTTCCCAGGGAGTGGCCGATGATGGCGCCCAAGCGCATGTTGTCATTCAACAGATAGGACATGTAACCGAATGCCCGGTTTTGTTCCGTATCATCGTGGATGGGAGTGCCGGGAGTGGGCGACTCGATGCCGGCATCACTCTGTAGGTACGTGCCGGTGACATAATAATTCATCTGGCCTTCAGAGCCGCCGTATTCCACGCTTGGCTCGAAGGTGCCGTGACTGCCGCCATACAGGTCCACGGTACCGCCATTGGTGTTCAAGCCGTCGTTGGTCGTGATGTTGACCACGCCCGCAGTGCGGTAACCATATTGGGCCGGCAATGCGCCCGTCAGGAAATCGATCTTGTCGATAAAACGCGTGCCCAGAGTATCTCCGAATCCGCTGATGAACTCCGGGATGATTATCCCGTTTATACGGTACTGGATGTCGGCATGGTCGCCGCGCACGTGCAACTGGCCGAAGGAGTCCTGGGCGACACCCGGTGCCTGCAGTATCAAATCCTGAAGCGGTGCATTATAGCCTTCGGGTAGCGCCGCGATGGTCTGGGTATCGAAATGGTAGCTGCTGGTACCGGTTTCCACATTGATCATCTCGCGTGCCCGGTTCAGACGCTCACCCTGTACCTTAATGCTGCCCAGCTGCACCGTGTTGGTGGCAGCTGTGCTGGCTGGTGTAGCTGAGGTGCTCGATGGCGGGGTTGTTACCGCATTGGATTGCGATGTGGCGGACGGAGCTGAGGTTTCAGCCGCCCGTATTTGTACTGATAAGCAAGTCAGAAATACTCCTGCCGGTACCAGCAGGGGATAAAGCAAAGGCTTCATGCTCGCGCTCCTCGAGAAAGATTGCGTCATATTGAAAGACGCGCGCCAGCTAACTCACGCGTATTGCGACTGTGGTCGCAACACGCGTACACCGGCCAGTGGGCCGGATGGTTTTAAACCAGCGAGGATGTCAAGACCGGAGGAGCCCGGGTTTGAGGTCTGACTGCGAAGGAGTTATACAGCGCGCCGGCCGCAAGTGCCGGTTTGAAGTGTGAAAACCAGCTGAGCTTGCTGAAGACCGGCGTGATGTTCGGCTTGAGCAGGTTGGGTGCGCTATGTGCCATGACGTGGCAGAGGGGGCAGCCCAGCTCACTGGCCAAGGTCTCGTGGTCATGGGTCAGTTCGATGGAATACACGCCGATGGTGCATAGCAGCGCGCATACCGCTACCCACTTGCGCCAGCCTGCGTTGCGGGTGGCCGGGAAAATGGCCTCAGCGGTGTGTACGGTGATTGCCATATTGATATCAATGACTCTGGCGGCTGAGTTTGAACTTCTCAGGGCGAACGAAGTCTAGCATAGCCTCAAAAGACCATGGGACTTACTATTGGTTCCTGCCCGGCTCGCACAGCAGCCATCCGGATTTACTAACGGGAAAAAGAACCCATCGGACGTTTACAGGTTTCAATTAAGACCTAAGCGACGTACCAGCCGGCTCTTGGCCCATTGGGTCAACGCAATGTAAGCCACCATGATGAGCGGTAGGATCAACAGAAATGTCATGGGTACCGGCACCATACCGAAGCCATGCGCCAGCCAAGTGAATGGCAACCAGGCTCCGATGATGCAAATGAGGATGGTGGTGCCAAACAACGACAAGCTGGGACGGCTCTGGATGAATGGCACCTTGGCGGTTCGGATTACGTGCACGATGAGCGTCTGAGTAAGGATGGATTCCACGAACCAGCCGGTCTGGAACAGCGCAGCGTTGTCCCAGGCATGGAAAAAATAAATCAGGATCCCAAAGGTGACGTAATCAAACACCGAACTGATGGGTCCGATGACCAGCATGTACCAGCCGATGTTCTTCAGATCCCACTGGCGGGGCTTCTGCAGATATTCGGCATCCACATTATCGGTGGGGATGGCGGTCTGGGAAAAATCATACAACAGATTGTTCACCAGAATCTGGATCGGCGCCATCGGCAAGAATGGCAGGAAGATGCTGGCGCCCAGCACGCTGAACATGTTGCCGAAGTTGGAGCTGGCGCCCATCTTGATATACTTGACGATGTTGCCGAATACCTTGCGGCCTTCGATGACGCCCTCCTCCAGCACCATCAGGCTCTTTTCCAGCAGGATGATATCGGCGGATTCCTTGGCGATATCCACCGCGGTATCCACCGAGATGCCTACATCGGCCGCCTTCAGCGCCGGACCATCATTGATGCCATCGCCCAGAAAACCCACCACATGGTTCTTGAGATGCAGCGCACGGATCACCCGGGCTTTCTGTTCCGGCGAGAGTTTCGCAAACACTGCCGCTTCGCCGGCGACATCCGCTAGTCTTTCGTCGCTCATGTTCTCGATATCACTGCCCAACAGAATGTGCTCGACTTCCAGGCCTACCTGCGAGCAGATCTTACGGGTCACCGCATCATTGTCGCCGGTGAGTACCTTGACCTGGATGCCGTGTTCGCACAATTTGGCGATGGCCTCGGCAGCGGATTCCTTGGGCGGATCCAGGAAAGCGATATAGCCCAGCAGCACCATGCCGGTTTCATCTTCTTTGGTATAAACCCGTCTGACGTCGATGATTTCCTTGAAGGCCACCGCGATGACACGAAAACCATCGTTGTTAAGCGCCAGCGTCACTTCCTGCAGCTTCACCAGGTCCTCGGGCACCAGCGGTTTGCGGTGGCCGTCCACTTCAGTTTGTGAGCAGATGCTGAAGATTTCCTCAACCGCGCCTTTGCAGATCAGCAAATGGCGCTGGTGTTCTTCCTCCACCACCACCGACATGCGGCGGCGCTGGAAATCGAAGGGGATCTCGTCGACCTTGCGGTAATTGCGCTCCGGATGCAGGTCAGCATACATCTCGACCTTCTCAAGTACCGCGATATCCAGCAGATTGCGCAGCCCTGACTGGTAATAACTGTTGAGGAACGCCAGTTCCAGCACCCGCTCGTTCTCATTGCCATTGATGTCCACGTGCTTTTCCAGGAACACCTTGTCCTGAGTCAGGGTGCCGGTCTTATCGGTGCACAGCACATCCATGGCACCGAAGTTTTGGATGGAGCTCAAGCGTTTGACGATCACTTTGCGGCGCGACATCACCAAAGCGCCTTTGGCGAGGTTGGCGCTCAAAATCACCGGCAGCATCTCCGGCGTCAGACCTACCGCCACTGCCAATGCAAACAGAAAGGCCTGGCCCCAGTCACCCTTGGTGAGCCCATTGATGAGGAATACCAGCGGCACCATGACCGCCATGAAGCGAATCATGAGCCATGTAAAGCGGTGAATGCCTTTATCGAAACTGGTGCGCACGCGCTCGCCTATCAATGAACCGGATAGCGAGCCGAAATAGGTGTTGGCGCCGGTCATAACCACCAGGGCGATGGCTGTGCCGCTGACCACATTGGTGCCCATAAAGGCCAGGTTGGCGAGTTCCAGCGGGTTGCCGCAGGCGCCCTCAATAGCGGTGGCGGATTTCTCCACCGGCAAGGACTCGCCGGTGAGCGCCGACTGGTTGATGAACAGATCCTTGGCGGATAGCAGGCGCACGTCCGCCGGAATCATGTCGCCCGCGGACAGCTGTACCAGATCACCGGGCACCAGATCCTCGATAGGCACCTGCTTACGCACCGCCTTGTAGGGCGTGCGCGGCTCGCCGGTCTTGTCATCCTCGGAATCCGGCTGGATCTCATCCAACTCCTCGCGGCGCAAGACAGTCGCAGTGGTGGTCACCATGGCACGCAGTTTCTCGGCCGCATTGTTGGAGCGCGCTTCCTGTATCCAGGTGAGCACCACAGAGAGCACTACCATGGCCGCGATGATGACGCCGCCATCGATGTCGCTGGTTACGAACGAAATAATCGACAGTACGATTAGCAACAGATTCAGCGGATTGCCGAGCCGTTTGATGAGTTGATACAGGAAACCGTGCTTCTTCTCGCGGGCGAAACTGTTGGGGCCGTAATCAGCTAGACGTGCCTGAGCTGCGCTCTCCACCAGTCCCTGGATGCTGGTATCGAATTTGTCTATGGCATCGTCTGCGCCCATGCAGCTGACTTCCAGCAGGCGCGCGCGGATGCGTGACGCGGCGCTCTGAGCAGCCGTACCTGCATTGTTATTCAATAGTTTATTGACGACCTTCAAATCCACGTTTGCACCTGTCTGAAGTCGCGGTGCACTGCACATGGGAAAAAAACAAAACTTACCGGAAGCTGGACGCCTCAACTTCCCCGCCTATACGCACTGGCGTGGCTCGTCAAAGCATCGGTGGATCATTGATGCGTGAATGTCCGGTAGCCTGACGGACGATGCATCCACGCGGGTGAGATATCAGACGCGGGAGGCACTGCCCGTAAGACGGGTTTTCCGATTACAGTAACTACTACAACTGCCCATGCGGGCGCCTCCGATTGACTATGCCGGCGCGGATGCTAGTCCCCGATTTTTGTAGTGTCAACGGATTTTGTTGAATTTTCAGAGAAATAATCTACGCGAATGTTCAAGGTGGTCGCCGCTTAGATGCCCGTTTGCATCACACCGCAAAGCATGCCCACACATCCAGATTGTGGATAGCCCTAAAACCCAGGGCTATGATTGCAGTTATCGTCAGTGTGGTTCCGGCCCCTTCACGACCTCCATCAGATCATCGGGCCGCAACCATTGCTTGTAGGCTGCCTGCACATCGGACGCGGTGAGCCCTAATACCCGACGGGCTATGATCGTGGGCTGATCCAGCGGCTGGCCGTTCACTGAATCGCTCAACAGGCGGTCGGCGATGCTGTCCACGCTCGCCTGCTGCAGCGGGATGCCGCGTAGTATCAAGGCCTTGGCGCGCTGCAGTTCCGCTTCGGTTACCGGCATGCTTTGCATTTGCTTGAGATCGCGGATCACCAGCGCCCTGGCCTGTGTCACTTTGTCCGGGTCACAGCCATAGACTACCTGATAGAAGCCGCGGGTACGCCCCAGGTTGATATCGGAATTCACGGTATACACCAACCCGGTTTTATCACGCAGGTCCCGGTATAGGCGCGAGGCATAGAAGCCCCGGCCCAACACCTGATTGCCCAGTTCCAGGGCATAGCGATCCGGGCTGAATAGATTGATCCCCAGGCTTTGTGCCAGCATCACCGTGTCCTGCTGACTGGTTTTGTCCGACACTAGCGCTTGTGAAGGCTGGTTGGGCGGAATCGCCGGCAAGTCGGTGAGCGGTGGCTTGCCCTTTGCGGTCCAGCGGCCAAAATATTTCTCCACCACGGATCGGGCTTGCTCCACCGTAACCTTGCCGATGACCACGATGCTGGTCAAATCCGGACGGAAGGCTTGGGCGTAATACCCCTGGACATCAGTTAACTTCAAATCCATCACTGACTGTGGCGTGGCTTCACGCAAACTGGGGTCTTTTGCCGGTACCAGCGCCTTGTTGACGGAGCGCTGGAACAGATAATCCGGGCTCTCCAACTGGCCGGCGACCAGGCGCGCGGTCTGCATCTGTACCACGGGAAAAGCCGCCGCCGGCAGTGCCGGATGAAGTTCGTTGTCGGCCAGCAGCTGTACCGCGCGCACGAAATACTCGACCGGCACCTGTACCGAGAATTCCACACCGGCGTTTTCCTGGGCGGCGTTATCGTCCAGGGCTTTCTGGAACGCCAGCCGATCGAGACTGGTGCTGCCGTAATCGAACAGGCCGTCCAATACTTCGTCCACGCCCTCCTGATGGGGCGATTGCTGAACTTTAGGCTGGTTGCGGATACGCCCATAAACCGACACGGTATTGCTCACATCTGTGGGTTGCACGATGAGCTGGATGCCGTTGGACAAACGTGTCGCATACGGTTGCAGATTGGATTTTGGCAGGCTCAGACGCGTCAGCGCGGTCTGTGCCCACTCGGGCAACGCCACGGGTTTTTCCGGAGCACTGTTAAATGTTTCAGCGCCGCCAAAACCCTTGCCGGCCACTGGCTTGCCGGAAGATTGCGGTGTGAGGATGGCGGTTATAGCGTGCGCGGGGTCCAGATAAGCGCGCGCCACCCGCTCCACATCGGCCTCGCTCACGGCTGCGAATTCAGCCCGCATGTCATCGGGGGAATCCAGTCCCTGAAGCGCCAGCGCCGCCGACCAGGTATTGGCCAGACCGGTCACTGAATTTTTCTGGAACTCGAGCTGAGCGATCTCCTGTCGCTTCGCCGCCGCCACCAATTCGTCCGGCACCCCATCCTTGAGGATCGCTGTCAGTGCCGCATCCATGTCTTTCAATAACAGTGCAGCGTCTCCGCCTTTCGGAAACACGCCGAGTGCAAAACCCAAACCTGCTTGCGGAAAAGCGTCGGCCTCGAAACCGGCATATAGAGCCTTGCCTTCGGGGACCAGCGCATACAGGCTGCCGCGCTTGCTGGCCAGGACATCCGTCAGAATCTGGCTGGCGGCATAATCCTTAGTCGTCAATCCCGGAAAACGATAAGAGATCACTGCCAGACCGTAAGGCAGGTCGGTGGACAGATTCAATTGTTGCGCAGTGACCTGCCTCAGATCCACCGCCGGTCGTGCCGGGAGTTTTTTCGCCGGTATCCCGGCGAATAATTTCTGTACCAGCGCCAAGGTATTTTTAGGGTCCACGTCTCCCACGATCACGAAGATCGCGTTGTTGGGCGCATACCAGGTGGAATGAAATTGCTTGAGCATGGCAGCCGTGGTTTTGTCGAAAGATGGACGCGTGCCGAGTGCATCATGCGCGTATGGCGAGCCATCGAACATGGCAGCCAGCAGTTGCGAATAGAACACGTACTGCGGGTTGGAGAGATCCCGCGAAACCTCCTGTTCGATGGCGCCGCGCTCCTTATCCCATTCAGCCTGACTCAGATCCAGGGCTTGCATGCGAATGGCGGCGATGTGCAGCGCCACATCCAGATCGCTGGCCGGTACCGTGAAATAATACTGGGTGACTGTCTGGGTAGTATCGGCGTCGAAGTCGCCGCCCATGGCGGCGGTAATCTCCGCCAGTTGATCTTTCGACAGCCCGGGGCTGCCGCGAAACATCATGTGTTCCAGGGCATGAGCGGTACCTGGGAAACCGGCCGGGGCCTCGTTCGAACCCACCAGATAATTCATCTCCGTGGTCACCACCGGCGCCAGGGTGTTTTTCACGATCACGACCCGCAGGCCATTCTTGAGCGTGGCGCGCAACACGTCCTGACTGCCGGCCTGGGCAAATGCGACTGGCGATAAGCTGGTGAATAGCAGTGAAAACACCAGGAGAATGCGAGTCATGGCACGCTGCATGAGAACTCCTGAAAAAGGCTTTGCCTAGCGGATCGGTTTGTTAGAAACACTATCTCAGAATCGTCACTGGGTCTCAAGCACAGCACGGGAATATTGTTTCCGATATCTACATACCGGGTTTGTACGGCTCTGTCATGTAACAAAGTGTAAACGGGCTGAAGTAATGTCCACCGGACAGCCCACGGCACGTTCCATGCACTGTAAGCCTGATGATATGCATGGGAGAGATATATGAAACGTACCATCCCGGTACTGACGTTGAGCGTACTGCTCGCCAGTGCATCACTGATCCCAAGCGCCTGGGCAGACGGCCATAGCGATACCCGATGGAGCCATAGTGCGGCGGACATGCCGGCCACTGGGATTACGGCTGGCACGGCGGATGCCTTGGCTGGCTGTGGGTGGTCGGCAGTGCCCTGCTCATCTATAACGTGACGCAAGCTGCATCAGTACCACAGTCGCCTGTGGTCATCGGACAGGCTCCTGCGCCCTACATGACGCCAGCAGTAACTCCTGTCCAAACTGGTTATTGGTATTTCTGCCCATCGTCCGGCAGTTATTACCCATACGTGCAGACCTGTGCAGACCTGCCCGGACGGTTGGGAGACGGTGTCGGCCATCCCGCCATCCTTAAATTAAAGTTTAAGCTCTGCGGCCAACCACCATGGTGATTCATCGCTGGGCTTAGGCTATATGGCATTGTCTTTGACATAATTTATCCAAATGAAAGGGTTATTTCACTGTTTGGGTAAATATCCAACAGCTCTACTGCACTCCGCCCATCATTAAAACAAGGCGGCTTTCGGGTATGTTCGGGTTGGGGAGTAATTGTGGGGTATCCCCTCAAGTCTTATATATATGGGGATGCACCATAACCTGTGCAGTCTTAAAGGTTTCGCGTAGCATTCAACCTATAAAGAAAGCGGAACCCACCGCTGGGAGCCACGGATACACGATGCATCTGTTCATACCGGCAATCTGGCTGACAGCAGGCATCTCGCTGTATGTGGGTGTTTTTTCACATCGGCTGCCTGATACCTCAAAAAGGAAACGGCGTTCAATGCGTAGTATTAAACATGCTTAACAGCGTCACAATGTACCAGCGGGGTTTTTAGACAGCCATGCATTTTTTCATAATTGGCATGGGCATCATTGTAGGCATCTGTCTGTGGACTGGTTTGTTTTATGTTATTGGTGGTATCCGGTTAAAAGAACCCGCATTCCTTCCATTCGGTGTGTTAGCCATCCTGGTCGGTTTAGAGCTTGCGGTGACAACCGGCATGTACTCGGTTGATTCACTTGGGATATCACATGCTATTTATAATTTCAATTATGGCTTGGCCTGCTTCATCTATCCGGTTGCGGTGTGGTTCATTGGTGAATATACCCAAACGCAGAAGCTGAAACCCTGGCTGATTGGCAGTGCCTTTCTGTTTGGTTCGTTTCTGATTGCTTATCTCGTTTCATACGGCAATCTGCTATATATCAATTTCTTTATGGATAAACTCATCATTTTGAGCTGGGGTGAGACCCTTTACAATTTGGATGCCAAGCCTGGCCCGCTTTTGCTGTATTACCAACTAAGCATATACGCAGTATTTATATGGGCCTTGTGGCGTTGTTCTAGCATGTGGCGCGCGGGGTTGCGTCACAAAGCCATCCCCTTAACCGCGTACCTGCTGATCCAGCTTACAGCCGTACTTTACGATGGATATAACGCTGCAGCAAACGTTCCTTCCGTCTATCTGTCCCAATTCATGTTCTTGGCGTTAGTGTTGATCATGAGTGGCGCATTAGCGAATGAAATGCGGCGGCGCACGACCGAATTGGAGGAGAGTTTAAGCGCACTGCAAACAGAAACCGAGCGCCGCCGGCATGTGGAAAGCCGGCTGCACCACATGGCCTATCACGATTACCTTACGGACCTGCCGAACCGGCGTTTGCTGCGCGAGATCCTCAACGGCGCGCTCAAACACCATCACTCCACCGGCCAGCTCGGGGCTATCGTGTTCCTGGATCTGGACCATTTCAAGACTATCAACGACTCCCTCGGGCACCAGATAGGTGACAAACTCCTGCAGCAGATCGCCGAACGCCTGCGTAATGCCTTGCCCGAAAGCCGCTGCGTGAGCCGGCTCGGGGGCGACGAGTTTGCCGTAGTCATGGGCAATCTGGGCAGCGATCGCAGCGCAGCGGAAGTCACAGCTCTGCGGGCCGCGGAAGTCTTGCGCGACAGCCTCATCCAGCCATTCATGATCAACCACCATGAGCTGGTTGTAGGCACCAGCATCGGCGTCACCCTGTTCCCCAACGAGAAAGCCGACGTCACCGGCCTGTTTCGCCAGGCGGACCTGGCGTTGTACAGCGCCAAGGCTGCCGGGCGCAACACTGCCGCAGTCTTCGCTGCACAGATGCAGGAGGATGCGGGCTTAAGGCTGGTGGTCGAGAAAGGCCTGCGCACGGCGCTGGACAAGCGCGAACTCAGGATCTACTTCCAGCCGCAGTTGAACATGAACGGCGATCTCATCGGCGCCGAAGCGCTGTTGCGCTGGAACCATCCCAAGTACGGCCTGATGGAACCGCGGCATTTTATCAGTGTGGCCGAAGAGACCGGGTTGATCCACGTCATCGGCGATTACGTGCTCAGCAACGTGTGTACGTATATCCGCAAATGGAACCAGGCCAAACTGCCGACACCACCGCGCCTGGCCATCAACGTCAGTCCCTGGCAGCTGGCCACCGCCGGTTTCGCCCGCAAAGTCAGGCGTGCCATTGAACTGGCAGAGATCAATCCCTCGCGCTTGACCCTGGAGATCACCGAAAATGCTGTGCTGCAGGACATCGAAGAAGTCGGCCATACCATACGCGAGCTGAGCGCGCTCGGGGTGCGTTTCTCAATCGACGACTTTGGTTCCGGTTACTCGGCGCTGGCATCCCTCAAGAAACTGCCGCTGCACGAACTCAAGATCGACAGGATCTTCATCAGCGAGATGCGTATCGATCCGCCCGACCAGTTCATCAGCACCATCATCGCCATGGCCCACAATATGGGGCTGTACGTGATCGCCGAAGGCGTGGAGACCGAAGCCCAGCGGCATGCTCTGGCTTCCCTGGGCTGCCATGGCTACCAGGGCTATCTCATCAGCAAACCCATGCCTGTACGCGATTTCGAGCGCTGGCTCAAAACCCGTCGGCCGCCACAGCCGGCCACTCCGATACAGCTGGAACGGAGGAAATTGTGAGTTTTGGAATCCAGCCAGCGAATTAAGCTCCGGATTTGCGCCCATCCTGACAGCACTTCTCAACTTAATAGATCCGGCTGGTCACCCAAGGTCCAGTCCACTGCACTGCGCGCATGTAACTCGGTGGTATCGAACAGCGGCATATCCGGCTTTTGCTCAAGGTTGAATAGAGTGAATTCAGTGCAACCGAGGATTGCGCCTTGTGCACCGGCCCCCGCAAGACGTGCGATGATTCTCTGGAATATTTCCCTGGATTCCGGCCGCACCACTCCCTTGCACAGTTCCTGAAAAATGATGCGGTGCAGAGCGTGGCGCTCATTTTCATCCGGGATCATTACCCGTAAACCATGACGCTGTTCCAGCCGCTGCCTATAAAAATCCTGCTCCATGGTGAAGCGCGTACCCAACAACGCGACATTATTAAGTCCCATGTGTTTGATTGCACCCGCCGTGACATCGACGATGTGGATGAGCGGAAGCTTCACGGCCGCCTCGATTTCATGTGCCACTTTATGCATGGTATTGGCACAGATGACCAAACCCTCGGCGCCGGCACGCTCCAAACTCCGGGCCGCATTCACCAGCAGTCGTGCCGCGCCCCGCCAGTCATCCGCATGCTGCATCTTCTGTAGCACGTCGAAATCGATGCTGTAGAACAGCAACTGCGCAGAATGCAGCCCGCCGAGCCGCTGTGCCACCCGTTGATTGATGCGTACATAATAATGCGCGGTCGATTCCCAGCTCATGCCGCCGATGAGCCCCAAGGTTCTCATGCGTGTGTCTTGGCTCTGGAGAGTCCGTGGATCAAATCAGAGGCCTTCTCGGCGATCATCATGGTGGGTGCATTGGTGTTGCCGCCGATGAGTGTGGGCATTACCGACGCATCCACGACTCGCAGGCCTTCGACGCCATGTACTTTGAGTGAAGCATCCACTACCGCGGCTTGGTCCCGACCCATGCGGCAGGTACCCACCGGATGGTAGATGGTCTCGGCGCGAGCACGGATCAATGCACGGATGTCCGCATCGCTCTCCGCATCCGCGCTGAACAGCTCACGGCCACGATAGGGATCAAAGGCCGGCGCGGCCAGGATACTCCGTGCCAGTTTGAAACCGCGTACCAGCACTTCCAGATCATGTGGATCGCTCAGATAAGCGGGATCGATCAGCGGCGCCACTCTGGGATCAGCGCTTGCGAGCCGCACCTGTCCGCGGCTTGCTGGACGCAGCACGCACACATGCAATGAATAACCGTGCCACAAGTGCTGCATGGTGCGCCCGTGGTTATGCACGATGGCGACGCAGAAATGCAGTTGTATATCGGGCCGCGGCAGAGCTGCATCGGTCTTGAGAAAACCGCCGGCCTCCGCCACATTGGTGCATAGCATCCCGCGCCGCTCGCTGCGGTAACGGCCGATCTCGCGCATGAAACGCAGCATGCCCCGCGGCGAAGCGCCGATCAGATCGAGACTGCGCGCCCGGTGGATCAGTGTGTAATCCAGGTGGTCTTGCAAACTCGCGCCTACCCCCGGCAGATGCTGTAGCACGCCGATGCCAAGCACCTGCAATGCCTGGCCATCACCGATACCGGACAGCAGCAATAACTGCGGCGACTGGAAAGTGCCGGCGCTGAGGATCACTTCCTGATGCGCCTCCACGGTTTCGACATGTCCGCTGCGGCGGTATTGCACACCCTTGGCCCGCCGTCTATCGAACAGCACCCGCTGGGCATGGGCGCCGGTTGATACCGTGAGATTCGGCCGTGACAGATAAGGCTCGAGATAGGCGCGCGCTGCGCTCCAGCGCTCTCCATCCTTCTGTGTCACCTGGTAAACGCCGACCCCCTCCTGCTGTGCCCCATTGAAGTCTGGCGAGACAGGATAGCCGGCTTGCTGGGCCGCATCCAGAAACACCTTGTGCATGGGATTATCGGTAAATGAATCGCTCATTGGTTGAGGCCCATCTCTCCCGTGGTAATCATCGTGAAAACGAAGATTGTTTTCTCCACGCTTGAAGTACGGCAATACTTCCTTCCATGACCAACCTGGATTTCCGGCTACTGCCCATTCGTCATAGTCACTGGGATGGCCACGGGTGTAGATCATGGCGTTGATGGCACTGGAGCCGCCGAGTACGCGCCCGCGCGGCTGATACAATCGCCGGCCGTTGAGCTGCGGCTGCGGCACCGTCTTAAAACCCCAATTGATAAATGGCGCCGGCACCGTCAACACCATACCGAAGGGCACACGCACCAGCCAGCCGCGGCCTGCACCACCGGCTTCCAGCAAGCAAACACTGACATCCGGATCTTCCGATAGCCGGCTCGCCAGTACACAACCCGCCGAGCCGCCGCCGACGATCACGTAGTCAAAGCCTTGCATGCTGGTTAGATTAAGATAATTAAAGCCGGATGATCCCCACACTCAAAAACACTCAACATATTGATCGATCAGGGCGTGAGGTGCTTACATCATTAGCACACGATCGACAGCATCTCCAGGGAAACCAACTGTTCGATAACATCCCGATGTTCAGCTGACGAGTCTGAGGGTGATATTTCCGTGGGCTACCATGGCTACCAGGGGTACCTGATCAGCAAACCTCTGCCGGTACGAGATTTCGAACGCTGGCTTAAAGATCCGCAGCCACATTTAAATTTGGCCGTACCATCTCAATTATCAGTCGACCCTGACGTAACCTGAGCAGCTATATCTAGCCCATCGCTAAGGGCTTATCACCGTCAGCATGCCAATGGAAACCAACTGTTTGATCTTATACAGTTCGTCCTGGGAGAGTCCGGAGACCATGAACTCTTTGGGTTCTCGATACGATTCTAATATCCCGGTGATGTTATCCGGGATGGAAAGCAATTTATAAGATTCTTTATCCAGCAAGACGCGCTGGCCGTCCCGGATAATAAAACCGAAGCGTTGATGGTTGAATATCAGTTTGTGGTCAATCGGTTCTTCGGTAAACACATTTGCATCGTCAGCCTCTATAGCATTGCTCTCGGTTTCGGATAATTCATCTAATTCAAGATACTGGAGCGTGGTCAGCCAGCCCAGCCACTGGGAGGGGCTTTTTTTCAGATACTCACCGAGTATCGCATACAGGCTGGTGGTGGCCCTTAGGCAATACGCGTCTCGATCCTCATCAGCACCGCCTGGCTCGATCGCCGCATGAAAAGTCATGCGCCTTTCCAGAGATCCGGTGATTTCGCAGGTCACCGGTATGATCGGTAGTTTGAGAAAATGCGACAGGAATGCGATGCCCTTCCTGGCATAAATGAGCCTGCCGAGCAGTGGCACCCTTAACATCTTGTCTTGATTCAGGTTGCTGCTCTGAACTCCGGTATTGCCATCGATGTAGGCCAGTAGCGACCAGCCAGCCCGCGCCTTGCGCGCCATCGTCAGGGCAGCTGTGGGTTGCTCCGCATCCACCACCACAAACTGCGAGGTGCTATGAAAATGCGCCTGGCATTTGCGGCTATTTTCGAGATAACCCACTTTCTGTTGCTTATAATGAACGCTTTCGACTGGCAGAATGTAATTAAAACCGCGACTGACCAATAACGAGTTGATGAGCCGATATGACCCCAAGTGAAATGTGCAGAAGATCGCCGGCTTGATTTTTGCGCTTTCAAGCACCGAATCAGGATCTTTTATCTGGGTGCTTTCCAGCAAAAAAAAGCAGTCTTCATCCAGCACGGCGCAGGCCTGATGGAAGGTAATATCATTGATTATCCCGTCATGCTCTTCTATCGGGATGGATGGGAGTAGCTGACGGAGATTGGCAGACGCGAACTGCCTTAAATTCGCCTCCCGCTGTTCAAGGTCGTTTCTGAGATTGGTATGCCCTAGTCCATGGCCATTGCACGCTTGGCGCAGACTTTCGATCTTGTTTAAATATTGCTGCACTTCAAGCATTGTCTGTCTCGCACGGTCTTGTATAACCAGTCACAAAATATTTCATATTTATGGGTAAGGTAAAGAGCAATAATTATGGGCTTACATCGGACAGGCTTGTTATAACCAGCCCGATGCAGGCCCAATATTCACTGACTTAGGATGTCACGGCTCATAACCCGCTTTACATCCTTGACGATCATGGCATCATCAAATTTGCGAGAACACTAACCCTGGCGCACAAGGACACAAAACCATGATGAAATCCCTTTTGTCAGATCCCTTGATTTCCTTGATGCCAAGTTTTTCCTTTATTCTGAACACAACATCTGTGGTGTCTCTGAACACCACATCTGGACTCTTGTTGAAAACAACATTATTGCTATTCATTGGGGTAGCCCTCCAGCTTCCAATAAATTGATCTAACTGTGATAGGCGATAAGCACTCCTCGATTTCTGAACTTAACTTAGAACTACCTACGCCCTTCACAGGCCTGTTGAGAAATTACTTTCAACATCGCGCGTAGTTATAGCATAACTGGTTGATATTACAATCGATCACGTCAAGGAGAAGGCCATTTCAGATGAAGATACTGTGACCGTTTGTTGATAGGAAAGCAGTGGTGCGAAGGCTACCTCATCCCGGATAAAGAGGTGTCCATTACACACGTGGTTGAAATGTAACCAGGGTTTAACGGGCGAACACGGCTCCCGCCAGACGATTTTCCACCGCCCACTGCTGTTTTTGCGGTCTTTTAAGCTTCTTGAGTGAAGCTTCCAGTTTGAGAGCCGCGGAGCGATCTTTAACCTGCTGTGCAGCCAGCAGTCGCTTCGGTGGGTTGGCGCGGGTGAATCGGGCACCCTTCAGACCTGTGTTATGTTCAGTCAGCCGCCTTTGAATATCTGTAGTGATGCCGGTATACAACCGGCCGTCGCGGCACTCGAGCATGTATACATAATATGGTTTCGTGGACAAACACACCTGCAATCAGCTTAAGTGGAATGCAATCACCAGTAATTATTTATCCAGACTGATAGTGCCTAGGAAGCTCGCAGAGACAGTCGTGAGTAGAGCGCCGGCACTATTCCGTGCCGGCGCATACGCATCACCTCATAGCAGTTTGTTGCCCTCAGCCGTGGCCGCGCGCAGCTGCTGCTCGCCGGCCTTGGCCTGCGCATCCAGTTCCTTGAACACTGCGTATTGGGCAGCGGTGGGCTGCTCATAGGCTAGATCCACATCCGACGCCAGATACGCCAGATGGCTGCGCAACTTGGTCTCGTGCAGCAAATCACCTTCACTGGCCTGGATATCCAGCTGCACCAGGTTGCCGATCACCCGCTGCAGATGCAACAGGACTTTGCCCGCCTGCGCATCCGTGTGGGTGTGCTGGGCAAGTGCCGCCGACAGCTTGTCGCGCACCGCGATCGCCTGGTTGAGGGTTTGGTCGAGCGAATTGAGGCTGGCATGGATTTGCATCTCCAGCGCCAGACGCGCCTCCAGACCGCCGCGGGCTGGGTGCAGGCGTGGATCCAACGCGATCATGAACGGCTGCGTGGATTTGCGGCCGCCGTAATCCAGCACCACCCGGTAGCGGCCCGGCAACACCTCCGGCCCGATCACCTCGTCGTCTTCGCCGCCTGCGGCGATGGGCGCCTCGAAGCCGTTCACCTCGGTGGCATCCGGATAACGCAGATCCCACTGGAACAGGTTCATGCCGGGCGAGATGGCCGTGAGCTTGCCCTCAGCCTGCTGTTTTTTCTGGGTGGGCTTCAGGTTGTCTTTCACCGTATCCGCCTGTTCTGGCGTCTTGGTCTTCAGATGTAGATCGAAACGCCGCACCAGTCGGCCCTTGTCGTCCATAAAATTCAGGCTCACCGGAATCTTGCCGTCGTATCCAGCCGGGATCTGGAAGAACACACTGGCACCATAGGGTGGGTTACTGCCGACGTCGTGCAGGTTATGCGCATACTCGCTGGCGCCATAAGCATGCGTTAGCCACGCAGTCTGCGGCGCGAACACCTGTGCGACTTCAGCACCGCTATTGACCGACTTGGTCATCTGCTCCAGCAGCGCTAGATTATCCAGCACCCAGAAGGCGCGCCCGTGGGTGGCCACTACGATATCGCCTTGGCGCGTATCGATTTTCAGATCACGCACCTGCACCTTGGGCAGGTTCAGCGATAGCGGCTGCCAGTGCCCGCCACCGTCGAAGCTTGTGTATACGGTATTCTTGGTACCCAGGAACAACAGTCGCGGATCGGACGGATCCTGACGCACCACGAATGCATACTGGTCATCGGGCACGCCGTTGCTCAACATCTGCCAGTGTTTGCCGTAGTCGCCTGTCTCGAACACGTAAGGATGGAAGTCATCCCACATGTAACGCGAAGCCGTCAGATAGGCCGTGTCCTTGGCTACATGCGAAGGCTCGATGGACGAGATCTGCGCCCATTGCGGCAGATCCTTGGGTGTGATGTCAGTCCAGTGCCGTCCACCATCGGTTGTGATATGCACCAGACCGTCGGCAGAACCGGCCCATAGGATCTTGCCGTCCAGCGGTGACACGGCCAGCGCCGAGACGTCCGGGAAGATCTCCGCGCCCGACTGATCCAGATCCACCGGCCCGCCGCTGGGCATTTCGGTGGCCGGATCATTACGCGTCAGATCTTGACTGATGCGCGTCCAGTGGGCACCTTCGTCGGTGCTCTTGAGCACGTATTGCGAAGCCACCAGCAGTTCATTTTTATTCACTACCGAGAACAGGATTGGATGGGTCCAGCCAAAGCGATACTTCAACTCGCCTGAAGAAGCACCCTCCTGATAATTGGGCCAGGGACTGACGCCACGGTACTGACCCGTGACGCTGTCATAGCGCATCATGATGCTGAAGTAACCGCTTCCGAAGGTGATGTTGGGCTCGCCCGGCTTGGGCGCGATGAAAGTACTCTCGCCGTAGGCCACATCTTTCCAATCGCCCAGCGGGATCATGCCAGCGGGTGTGGCGCTCGGCCCTTCGAACGAACCTTCGTCCTGCTGCGCGCCGTAGATGTGAAACGGGAACTGATCGTCCAGGGCCACATGGTAGAACTGGCCGGTGGGCTGGTTGTGTTCGGTGCTCCAGGTCTTGCCGCCGTCCACGGACACGGTGGCGCCGCCGTCATTGCCTTCCAACAAAATTTTAGGATCATTGGGATTGATCCACACGATGTGGTTGTCGCCGTGGGGCGTGTGCAGCTTGGAGAACAGCTTGCCGCCGTCGCGCGACACCCACAGGGCGTCCACTTCCGGCACATACACCACGTCCGGGTTGGTGGGGTCCACGTAGATGCTCATATAGTAGAAAGCGCGTTGCCGCAGGCTCCAGTTGTCGTTGACCCGCGTCCAGTGTCCGCCGTCGTCGTCGGAACGGAACACGCCGCCGTCCTTGGCCTGCACGATGCTATACATCACCTGCGGGTTGCTGGCGGCCACGCTCACACCGATGCGTCCCAGGATTCCCTGCGGAAAGCCCGGGTTGTCGGAGATTTCAGTCCAGTGGGCGCCACCATCGACACTCTTATAGAGCCCGCTGCCGGGGCCGCCATCCTCCAGTTTCCAGGGGGTGCGGTAGGCCTGCCACATAGCGGCATATAACACTTGGGAATTCTTCGGGTCCATGACCAGATTGATGGCGCCGGTATCGGCATCTACATACAGCACCTTATTCCAGGTCTTGCCGCCGTCCACGGACTTGAACACCCCGCGCTCGTCGTTGGCCTTGAACACATGGCCCATGGACGAGGCATACACGATGTCGGGATTCTGGGGATCCACCACCAGACCGCTGATGGTGTGGGTGTCGGTCAGACCGGTATCCTTCCAGGTCTTGCCAGAGTCGTCGGAGCGGTACACGCCGTCGCCGGTGATCACGTCGCCGCGGATATCGCTCTCGCCAGTGCCCACATAGATGATCTTGGAATTCGAAGGTGCCACCGCGATGGCGCCGATGCTGTTGCTGGAAGATGGCAGCGTACCGTCGGAGATATTGGTCCAGCTGACGCCATAATTGCTGCTCTTCCACACGCCGCCGTCCACTGCGCCCATATAGAAGAGATTCTGTTGCTCGGGTATCCCGGCGATGGCTACCACGCGTCCGCCGATGTAGGGACCGACGCCGCGCCATTCGAGTTTGCTCAGAGGCGAGCTCGAGGCAGCGGGTGCTTGCGCACGGGCGGTTGGAAGCGCGGCGGACACCGTCCATGCGGCCGCTAACAAAGCCAGGCTGAAAAACCGGAAACTGAAGGGACGGGTAAAACGCTGCATGGCTCAACCTCCTGCAGGATTGGTGGATAAGGCAATGGCATGGAGAGCGCAGATTATGGACCAACTTCCGGAAATTTTCCCGGCTAACGACATAATCACCAAATTGGTAATCTGCTATCGGTTGGTTATGGCGTCACTTTATCCAGGTGTGGATCTGGGGCGCATGCCTTTCGGTCCTGGGCATGGCTGTGGAGGCGTAGCCCACGATGATCGGCAGCACCGGCGTGAGCGCTACGGGTATGCGCAGCTGGCGCTTCATGGCCTCGGTCTACAGCACATCCCGCGCCAGTCCCACCGGGCAGGTGGCCAGCCCCAGGGACCAGGCCGTGAGCATCAGGTTCTGGCCGGCCAGGTAACAATCGCCTACCGGATTGAAGCCGCCGGTCTGCGCGCAGATCACCATGAGCGTGCCGCAACCATAGAAAATATCGAATTCCGGATCGGTCAGCGGCAGATGCGTATGCCAGTGGGGGTCGTTTGCCAATAATCTTTTGGCGCCATCGGAAATCTTCTTGAGCAAGACGCGATCCTGGATGATGACAAAGCTCCAGGGTTGCAGATTATTGGCGCTCGGCGCCCAGATCGCCGCCTCCAGCAATTTGCGTACCGTGGCTTCGCTCACCGGCCGCGGTGAATATGCACGCGTGGCGCGCCGTTGATGGATAGCTTCCATCACGTTGTTGCTCGTGGACTTATCGACGCCGGCATGCGGTTCGACGTTGAGCATGTTTAATCTCCAATGTGCAGTGCGGTTGCGGCACGTGCCAGACGCGGCTGTGGCGCCAGATGCCGTCTGAACCAGTCGGCCGCCAGTACCGAGACCTGCTCGAGCGCGCCGGGTTCCTCGAACAAATGGGTGGCGCCCTGTACCAGCACCAGCTGGTGTTCGCAGCTCAACTGGGCTGCCGCCTGTTTGTTCAGGTTGACAACCTGATGATCCAGTTCACCCACCACCAACAGTGTGGGTGCGCGCACCTTCGGCAGAGAGACATCTGCCAGATCCACGCGCCCACCGCGCGAGACCACGGCTTTCACCCGCTGCGGACGTTCGGCCGCGGCGATCAGCGCCGCCGCCGCGCCGGTGCTGGCACCGAACAATCCCACCGGCAAGGCACCGGTCTCGGGCACCTGCGACAGCCAGTCCACCGCCTGCACCAGGCGCCGCGCCAGCATCGGGATATTGAAACGGTATTCGGCTGTCAGGTTGTCGCGCACGTTCTCGTCGGCGGTCAGCAGATCGAACAACAGTGTGGCGAAACCCGCTTGATTGAGTTCCTGTGCAACGCTGCGGTTGCGACTGCTAAAGCGGCTACTGCCGCTGCCGTGCGCGAAGGCGACGATGCCTTGGGCGCCGCTCGGCACGATCAAGATACCGGGGAGCGCGGCGCGCTGCACTGGGATCACGATTTCGGTGCTGCGTATCACGGACATGATGCTGACTCCTTACGCATGTAGGTTTTATATCCTCTCGGCCACCGCTTCCCGCCGGTGCCAATGCTCCGGTATATCCAGCGGCTCCAGTGCCGCGGTCTCATCCAGATGGAATACGGCGTCCAACTGCGAGGCCAACGACACATCGAAATAATGGCTGGCGCGCTCGGTGCGCGGCACGTAGATCACGCCGATGGCGCGCTGCAGCATGCTTTCTTTCAAACTCTTGGCTTCGGGTGTTTGCAGCGGCAGGAAGAATCGATCCAGATGGGTAGTGTGGAACAGATATTCACAACTATCCTTGAGCGCCGGCCGCACCCAGCGATGCTGCACATCGCCATCCCATTCGGAAGCTGCGGATACATAACCAGTATAGGTGGTGAAGCCGGCGAGCAGCGAAGAACTGCTGACGCGCTCGCGCACCAGCTGGCCCAGATTCCATTCGCCCCGCGTGCGCGACTCGGTAGCGCGTGCATCACCCACATGCGAATTATGCGCCCACACCACCACCCGTCCGAGACTACCGCGGCGCCGGCGGTAATCGGCGAGCGCGAACAGGGTGTCGCACATATGTGCGTCGCGCAGATTCCAGGTGTTGATACGGCTGCCGAACATGGCGCGGTAATAGGTCTCGGCGTTGACTACCACTGCGGCGTTGCGCTCGGCGAAGAACTGCGCATCCAGGTCTACCAGACCGTTGCTCTGCAGGTAGACATTGTCGGCTTCGCGCAAGCGCCGCAACTGCTCCACCACTTCCCGATGAGCCGCGGGCCTCAACCCAAAGGCAGACTGGTAGCCATAGGTCTGGGGATCGCGCACATGATCCAGCAGTGCATAGCGCTCACGCGCGTGCCGGCCTTCATCGGGATCAATACTGTCCAGATAATGGATCACCGCATCCGCAGAGCGATACAGACTGTAGAGATCCAGACCGTAGAAACCGGTGCGCCGCTCCAGGGGCAGGTCGGCATTATAGGTGCGTAGCCAGCTGATGAATTCCAGCACCTCGCGGTTGCGCCACATCCACAATGGAAAGCGTTCGAAATCCGACAAGGCACTCTCGGCGTCATCATCGCCCTGGCCGTGTACGTAACGGTTCACGCGCCAGGCATCCGGCCAGTCGCCCTCCACCGCCACCGAATCGAAGCCCTGTTCAGTGATCAGGCGGCGGGTGATCTCGGCGCGCATGTGGTAAAACTCGCGGGTGCCGTGGGTGGCTTCGCCCAGCAGCACGAACTGCTTGTCCTCGGCCATGGCCAGTAGTGCATCGTAATCCTGCGGGCTGTCCTCAAGCTTGCGAGCCAGCGCTTTTACCGCAAGAAACGGCGTGCGTGCATGTTGACTCATGCTGGCTCCTTTTGTGCAGGGCTGCGGCTGCGTTTCAGCAACGCGCGCACCTCATCGTCGCTGGTTTGCTGGAAGTCCAGATAGAACTGGCCGACCGCATAGAAATCTCTCGGGGTCTGTAGGCACACGAATTCATCGGCGGCACCCTGCAGGCGCTCCCCCGCATCTTCGGGAGCCACCGGCACTGCCACCACGATGTGCGTCGGGCGCTTTGAACGCAGCGCCAGAACCGCCGCACGCATGGATGCGCCGGTCGCCATACCATCGTCCACTACGATAACGGTGCGTCCGGTGATATCCGGTGGCAGCCGGTTGCCGCGGTACAGGCGTTCACGCCGTTCCAGCTCCGCGGTCTCGGCCGCCACCACCTGGCGCAGCTCGGCATCCGACACATGCGCGAGCCGCAGCACTTCTTCGTTGAGATAACGGGCGCCGCCGGAGGCGATGGCGCCCATGGCCAGTTCCGGCTGCTGCGGTACTCCCAGCTTGCGCACGATCAGCACGTCCAGCTCCACGCCCAAAGCGTGAGCTACTTCAAAACCCACGGGGACACCGCCCCGCGGCAGCGCCAGCACGATCACCTCATTGCGACCCGCATAGGCACGTAGACGTTCGGCCAGCAATCTGCCGGCGACCGAGCGGTTGGGGAATAGGCTTGCCATGTGCCTGCCGCCTTATGGAAACACGGGTTCAGGCTAGCCTTCTGGCCATATTTGCGCATTGATCGAGGTCAGGCTAAGCCCTAAAAACCATGCCGGTTGGGGTCCAGTCCACCGGGCCCAGTCCCCAGGCGGCCCTGAAAGCTTGACCCAGATCATGGCTGACCCGAGGTAGCAACCGTAGTCTGATTTTTGTAAATTCTCTGGCTCAGTCACTTATCGAGGATACCAGCATGGCAAAGAAAACCAGATCCCGCGGCCGTGCAAAGACCGCAAAGAAGGCCGCCCCGAAGCGCAAGAAAGCACGCCGAGTCGCCAAACCTGCCAGGAAGGCGAGGTTGAAGGTACGGAAGATACGCATGAAAGCCGCGAAACCCGCGGCTCCAGAAGCCGCCAAGACGAGCAATCAAGCACAGATTAAAAATGAACAGCAAGAAAAATATGTCACCGAGCAAAGTAACACCACGTTCGAGGATTATTTCAGTTCAGGATCAGAACATTTCAGACTTTGATGACTGCTGCCTATTGGCTAGTGTGCGGCAACATCGCCTTCACACAGCCAGCAGCAACACCGCGGGGCATTCATAGACGGGGATTGACGCCGCGCACTGCCCCGGTGCGCGGCCGGAATATTTCGCAAGACACTCGCGATAAACGCACTGCCGCTGCTTACTCAATCCGATTCGTCGAACCCGATCCGCCGTAGACCAGAGAAATCGTGCCTGCCGTCAAGCGCTCGCACCAGCGGATCAGGCGTTCGTTTTTGTGCATGCTGCCCCACAGGAAGACCCACCAGGGAAAATGTTTGGTCCCGCGCGACTGATATAGCCAGCGCTGATCCGAATAAAATTGCAGCAGGGCTGCGGGTGCTTCCAGTGCGGGCAGAGCGCGCACGATCATACGGATGAATAGCACACTGAAAACCGCGGCCACCAGATTGGCCAGGTATTGCAAGCCCATAAATAAAAAGACGATGGGCACCACCACCATCACTTTCAATACCACCATCGAAGAACGCTGCGGACCATGGCTCATGAAAGACATGAAGGCAGGAGAGAGATAGATAACCAGCGCGATGCAGGGGATGGTACAGAATAACCAGGTACACACCTGGAACACATGCAACTGGAACCAGTAGATCTTGTCGGCCAGCTCAGTGGTGTTTAAAAATGTGGATTTTATGGGGGACATAAAGTAAGCAGGTTTGGCCCAGGTCACTTATGACTATCCGGGTCATTCTGTGCTTTCAGTGCCTCCAGCTCCCGATCCCGGGCTTGCTTGCGCAAGCCGCTGATTTCGATCAGACGCTGCAAGTACGCAGAGCTTTCCGCATCGTGTGCCTGCCACTGGCAGCCAATGACCCCGTTCTTGATTCGCATGACGTCAGCCTGCATATCAAGCTTTATGATGTCCGCCACGCGCCATTCCACCGCAAGGCGGGCGCCGCTGTCAGGTCGCCAGCCGCTCGGACAACGTGCCCGAAAGCCGTGTAACGATAAGTCGATGATCCTGCAATCGTGCAAGTGTTCGCCTTCGCGGATGCGGATGATCGAAGGGAAACGGAAGCGCCGGAACCGCCGCCGCTCAGAATCGTTACTGGTTGGCATCAGGCGCTCGTGGTGTAATCGACATACGGGCTTACTTTAATTCAACAATGGATGATCTTCGGGTAGCTGCTTGCTATACCAGATGGCCAGCTTGTGGCGCATAGTTTGCTGCGAGACTTGGTCTTCCGGCAAGGGTTGGATCAGTTTATCGTGTACGAGCAATCTATATATATATAAGATCTTATCCGCGGCCGAATCCGTGGGTTCGAAGATGGCGGCTTTCCGTTTCTCGGCGTATTTGACGCCGGCCAGTATGGCCTCATGCACTAATTCTGTTTCATGTTTGATTTTTTTCATCGCTGTATTAAATTAATGCAACTGCCTGATATCCTGCTCCTGCCTGCCTGGTTTATCACCAGAACACCCACCAGCTTCAAGCCGCTAATGCATCCGGCTTATCCGCTGGCTTGACGAATTCCTTGCGGATGTCCTCCGACGTCAGTTTCTTCAGTATCCAGGCGAACAGCACAATGAACGCGAGCATGATCACCGCCAGCATACCCATGAAGGCCTGCATGAAAGGCCGCATATCTAGTACCCCGGAAGTCTCTGGAATAAATTGCACACCCACGGCCATCAGGACTGCAAAAATCAAATACAGGCCGTTCCAGATCAGACTCAGTACCAGAAACACGATGAAGGAAATGCGCGCCCAGTTCTTGCGCATCAATAGACCGATGGATGATACCAATACCCAGCCCTGAAACAGCAGAGCCACGGCAATTATCCATCCCAGGAACGCTTTGAAGAACACGGGTGCGAACGGTGGTGGAGTTGCGCCGTGTACCCCGCCGGCTTCCGCGAGTTTGTCGAACGGGAGCATGGAGAATACGAAACCTTCCATGAGCATGATCAGGATACCCATGGCGCTGAAAATGATGAACAGCCACGCCACTACCGTCACAAACGTGGATTTCTGTTCCATCCACGCACCTCCCATGTTAATTATTCGATGACCGCGGAATGCAATCTTATTTATGCCGGAACCAGTGGTCGAAGCTCCACGGGCCGCCGCCGGCGGCGGCAAAATACAGGAATACGAAGCAGTAGAATACCGCTGCCTCGCCGTGATTAACCAGAGGATACGGGCTGTGAGGTGCATGCGCGATGAAATAGGCAAAAGCCATTTGGCCCGAGAGGATGAAGCCCACCGGACGGGTGAACAGGCCTAAGAACAATAAGATGCTACCGCCGATCTCCAGCACGCCGGCGAGGCCGATGAGCGAAAACAGCGGGATGTGGCCCATGCCCATGGGGAAGCCGAAGAACTTGGAAGTGCCATGTTCGATGTAAAGAATCGCCACTACGATGCGCAACACACTCAACAGCCGTGGGGACCAGGCATCAAGAAACGGTTTAATGTTCATATAGGGATTCCTCTTGATTACTACTGTTGGAGATCGCTTGAGCAGTGCCCAGCCCTGGCGCTCATCAATGTCGGTCGCTGTGGGCCTCATCGATCAGACTAGATGATACGCCCTTCGACAGGGTTATTTAAATCAAGCGAACATGTCGTCGCCGAACTTCGAATTATTGATTTCATCCAGAGGCTTGGTCTCATCTTGTCGCTGTTGCGGTTGAATTGTCGAGGTTGCCAGCACATTCATTAGACGCAGCAGATCATCGGCATTCAATGGCAGCGCTTGCACGTGGTAGCAGGCTGGGTATATATAGAGGTGCGCGTTGGCAGCTGAATGGTAGATGGTCCAGCTGTCGTCCTCCTGTACGATGCGTGCATCGTCGGGGATGTTCCAGTTTGTGCGCGTGGGATCACCCCAAGTCATGAAAATCTCAGCGATTAATGATTGGCAGGTTTGACAACCGGGTTAAGCGTCTCTGACGGCTGCGGTAATCGACCGGAGGCCGCCACGTAATGGCTGGCGAGCCGCGGGTCTGCAGTTTTATCGCGCTGCGATGATAAATGCCGACCCATCTCCAGATAACCCTTGCTGGTGTGGAATTCGTAATAGGTGCCGTCGTCGAACATGAGAAACAGGCCGCTGGTGGGGCTGCTGTCATGGCGCTTTGCCCATTTGAGATCGAGGCCCACGACCTGCATGCCGAAGAGCGGATTAGCGGATTTCATCGCTGGCACTCCATTTTGTGAACACTTCGAATTCGTGATTGTGATATAGCGCCGTGGCCGCGCTGCTGTCGGCAGCGTCACCAAGGGCCACGCTCAGGCGGCTGCTCCAGTGATCCTGCATGTACGCATCCAGCTCACGCTGACCACCTGCTACCCGGCTGCCGGTCGCTCCGATGCTGCCGAAGTGATTGATAATCTCCACGGCGCTGCCGTCGTCCAGTTCCAGCACCAGGATCTCCTTGGGGCCTTGGGCACCGGGATAGCGGTGGTAGAGACGGTAGCCGACAATGGTCCGGCCCAGCATGGCGAGTGCCGTATCAGGAGTGATTTCGGTGCTGCAGCGCCGCCACAGTGCTGCGAACTTCGCGGATACCTTTTCAAAAATTTCGCAATGCAGCTTGTCCACCTGGATGCGCAGCGCGCGCATGGCGGTACGTCGCCAGGTATTCATGTATTCGAGGGCCGCCGCTGGATCGATCTTGAAGCCGTTCTCGCCGGTGAGGTGGCAGAAGGCCATAGTCTGGCAAGCTTCGGTGCTGCCCTCGCGCATGGCGGCCTGCATATACTGCCGGCCTTCATGCCATCTATCGGTTTTGTCCGCCTGGTCCAGGACGGTGCGCGCCTGGGCTAACAACAGATTGGCCAGCTCCTCGGGAGTGGCATAGTGCGTTGCCTGGGTATCAGTGGCTGCTACCGGTAAAGGCTGCATGCTGTGTGCCTTGCCAGTGTGGACTGGCTTCTTATGTGTGCACCCTAACCCCATTCAGCGACAAGATGCGTCGTTTGTAATAACCCCCGAACGACATAAATTGTCGCTGTACTCTATACTGGCCGCCGCCAGGCTACCCAGGAACATCTATGGCTGATACCTTTCTGCGTCAGTGGGCCATGCTCAAGCTCATCCCGCACGCACCCCGCAAGGTGGATAGCCTGAGCCTGCGCTCGGGACTGCTGGGACAGGGCTTCGATGTGGATCTGCGCACCCTGCAGCGGGATCTCAAGGGCCTGTCCGCGATATTTCCCTTGCGCTGTGATACCCGTTCCAAACCTTTCGGCTGGCAGTGGATGACCGGGGGCCGGGCGCTGGAAGTGCCGGGACTGAGCCCGCCGGCGGCCCTGGCCCTGAAGCTCATGGATCTGTACCTGCGCCCGCTGCTGCCGCACTCCACCCTCAAAGCCCTGGAACCGCAACTGCGCAGCGCCGACGAGGTGCTTGCGCAAATCTCTGACCGCGCCATCGGCGACTGGCCGCGCAAGGTGCGTGTCATCCCCAGCGGTCTGGCATTACTGCCGCCAGAAATCGACGAGGCGGTATTACCGGTGGTGTACGAGGCGCTGTTCACCAACCGGCGCTTCCGTGCACGCTATCAAACGGGCAATACACAGGAGAATTACCTGCTCAACCCGCTGGGCCTGGTGGTGCGTGGTGCGGTGTTGTTTCTGGTATGTACGTTGTCGGATCAAGTCGAATTACGCACGCTGGTGGTGCACCGCATGACGCATGCGGAGCTTAGCGATGCGCCGGCGCGTACTCCGAAGGATTTCGATCTCGACACCTACATTACCAATGGTGAATTCGACATTACCTCGGGACAACTGATCCGGCTGCGCGCCATCCTGCACAAAAATGCCGCCCAGTACATCTCCGAGACCCCGCTCTCCAAGGACCAGAGGCTGCGGGAATTGGAGGACGGCCGCGTGCAGATCACCGCTTCGATATTGCAGACCGCGCAGTTGCGCCGCTGGCTGTTGAGTTGCGGCGACCAAGTGGAAGTGCTGGCGCCCGAGGCGCTGCGCAATGATTTGAAGGCGACTGCACAGCGCATGCTGGAACATTATCTAGCAACCACTGTCTGAACTGCACGCGACGAACCACGGCGCCGTTATGGGAGCATATTTTATTGATTTTAGAAGTTTGGATATACTTCGCCTCCAGCCCACCTCACACTCCGAATAAATAAGTGAAGGAGCCGTCCATGAAATTCATCTGCATCTCCCTGTTGCTGGCACTCACATCAACTTTCGCGGCCGCAGCCAATCCACCGCTGCTGCTGCAAACACCGACACTCTCCAGCACCCAGATCGCCTTCGCCTACGGTGATGCGATCTGGACCACGACGCGTTCCGGCGGCGATGCCCACCTGTTGGTGGGCGGCAACAGCCTGGCCAGCGGCCCAGTGTTTTCCCCCGACGGCAGCATGATTGCCTATACCGGCAACTACGACGGTAACCGCAATGTGTACGTGGTAGCGGCCACGGGCGGCGAACCGCGCCGCCTCACCTGGCATCCGGATGGCGACGTGGCGGTGGGCTGGACGCCGGATGGCAAGAGCGTGCTGTTTACTTCCGGCCGCAACAATACCAATGATTCCGACCGTCTGTTCACGGTGCCGGTGAGCGGCGGCCTGCCGAGTGCTTTGCCACTGAACATGGCTGAGTTTGGCAGTTATTCACCCGATGCTTCGCACATCGCTTACAGCCCGGTGTTCCAGTGGGAACCGGATTGGAAAGGTTACCGTGGCGGCCAGACCACGCCCATCTGGATCGCGCAGCTCTCGGATTCCAGCGTGGTTAAAATCTCACGCGATGTGTCCAATGACCGCAACCCCATGTGGGTGGGCAACACAGTGTATTTCCTCTCGGATCGTGACGGTCCGGAGACGCTGTTCGCTTACGATACAAAAACCGGCGCAGTCACCAAGCTGCTGAGCAACGACGGCTTCGACATCGATTCCGCATCCGCGGGTCCGGGTGCCATCGTATATTCCCAGATGGGCCAGTTGCATCTGTTTAATCTGGCCACGCATACCGATATGCCCATCGATGTGCGCGTGGCCGGCGACATGCCACAGCTGCGGCCGCACTTTGTGAAAGTGGCCAAGGATATTGTGAACGCCGGCATCTCGCCCACTGGCATGCGCGCGGTGTTCGAAGCCCACGGCGAGATCCTCACGGTACCGGCAGAGAAAGGCGATATCCGCGATATCACTTCCACGCCCGGGGCCGCCGAACGCGATCCCGCCTGGTCGCGTGACGGGAAATCCATCGCGTATTTCTCAGATGCTTCGGGTGAGTATGAACTCTATATACGCGACCAGGACGGTTTGCTGCCGCCGCGCGTGATCAATCTGGGCAATCCGCCGTCGTTCTTCTATTCACCCATCTGGTCGCCGGACAGCAAGAAAATCGCCTACAGCGACAAGCGCCTGAACCTGTGGGTCGTGGACCTGGATCATCCCAAGCCGGTGAAGGTGGATACTGACCTGTTCGACACGCCGCTGCACGAGTTCGACCCGAGCTGGTCACCGGATGGCAAGTGGCTGGCTTACACCAAGCAGCTGCCCAATCATCTGCGCGCGGTGTTCGTGTATTCACTGGCTAGCGGCAAGGCCACGCAGGTCACCGACGGCATGAGTGACTGCCTGTATCCGATATGGGACAAGAGCGGCAAGTATCTGTATTTCACCGCCAGCACCGACATGGGCTTGACCACTGGCTGGCTGGACATGACTAGCGAGGCCCATCCGGTAACCCGCAGCGTGTACGTCGCGGTGCTGCGCCGCGACCTGCCCTCGCCGCTGGCGCCGCAGAGCGGCGATGAGAAAGCCGCGCCGGAAAAACCTGCGGATGCCAAGGGCAAAGACAAGAGCAAGCCGGACGAAAAACCGGTCGAGGTGCGCATTGATTTTGGCGGCCTGCTGCAACGCACCCTGGCACTGCCGGTCCCGGCCGCCGATTATGTCGGCATGAGCGTCGGCAAGAGCGGCGAATTGTTCCTGCAGAAAGCGCCGCTGGTGATGATGGATGAAGACCAGACGCCCTTGAGCATCGTGAAGTTCGACCTGGAGAAGCGCAAGGCCGAGACGCTGCTGCACGGCATCAACCGCTTCGCCCTGTCTTTCAACGGCGAGAAGATGCTCTACCAAATCAAGGATGACTGGTTCATCGCCAAGACCGATGCCGCGCCGAAACCTAATGAGGGCAAGCTCAAGGTTGTGGATATGCAGGTGTGGGTGGTGCCGCGGGAAGAGTGGGCACAGATGTACCACGAGGTGTGGCGCATCGAGCGCGACTTTTTCTACGATCCGCATTACCACGGCCTGGATATCAAATTGGCAGAACAGCGCTTCGCGCCGTATCTGCCCGGTATCGCCAGCCGCGACGATCTAAACTTCCTGTTCCGCAAGATGCTGTCGTATATGTCCGTGGGCCACATGTTCGTGCGCGGCGGCGCTGAACCTGAAATGCAGAATATCTCAGTGGGCCTGCTGGGTGCCGATTACACGCTGGAGCACGGGTGTTACCGCTTCAGCAAGATTTACAGCGGCGAAAACTGGAATCCGGAATTACAGGCGCCGCTTACCCAGCCAGGCGTGAACGTGCAAGCGGGGGAATACCTGCTGGCGGTGAACGGCCACAATCTTACAAGCCAGGAGAATATTTACAGCCTGTTCCGTGGCACCGTCGGTCAGCAAACCGTGCTGCGAGTCGGCCCCGATGCGAGTGGCAAAGGTGCACGCGATGTAACGGTGGTACCGATCAAGGACGAGTTTCCATTACGCAATCTCGATTGGATTGAGCATAACCGGCAGCTAGTGGACAAGCTCAGCGACGGCAAACTGGCGTATGTGTACCTACCGAATACGGCCGGCGGCGGCTTTACAAATTTCAATCGCTATTATTTTGCCCAGACCGACAAGCTCGGTGCGGTGATCGACGAGCGCTACAACCACGGTGGCCAGCTGGCAGACTACATCGTGGACTATCTGTCGCGCCGGCCCATGAGCCGGGTGGCCACCCGCGAAGGGCAGGATTACACCGAACCCACGCAAGCCATCTTCGGGCCCAAGGCCATGCTGATCAACCAGTTCGCCGGTTCCGGCGGTGACGCCCTGCCCTGGTACTTCAAGCGCATGCACATCGGTCCGCTCATCGGTATGCGCACCTGGGGTGGACTGGTGGGCATTGGTGGTTATCCGCAACTCATGGATGGCGGGCGCGTGACCGCGCCGCGCTGGGCCATCTACGGCTTGCATGGCCAATGGGAGGTGGAAGGCCACGGCATCACACCGGACATCGAGGTGTGGCAGGATCCCAAGCTGGTGCGCGCGGGCCACGACCCGCAGCTGGAAAAGGCTGTGCAGGTATTGATGCAGGAACTGAAAGCTCATCCGGCGCCGGTGTTCCCGCGCCCGCCCTATCCGGATCACCATCCGCAGCTACCGCCAATGGATTGACGGCGGCGAGCTTCCGAAAAATCAAAGAAGGCTGCTCCGTCACGGAGCGGCCTTCCTTTGCGTCCAATGAATCGCGGCAGGGCAGATTTTTGCTCCTGCATTGCTTCATTTCCGCCTTTCAAGCGGAGCTTCCTACCCCCTCTTAAAACCCAGGACACACCTGACTGCTGCGCATTCCCTGCTATGCAAGCAGGTCCAGCCCCGCCTTACCTAGCGGGGCGCTCATCGGCGCGCGCTTTACCCTTAGTATGTCCGCCCGCCGCTATTGCAGCACGCCCTGGTGGTCATTGCCGTTCCTACCGAGACCGATGGTAGGAGCGGTCGTACCGGCCGCGATAATTTCGCGGCGAGTATCGCCGCTCCTGCAAATTGCATGGATGCCGGGAGCAGCCCAAGCGCGATCTTCTCTCTAATCGCGGCGGATATCGCTGCTCCTACAAATTTTTACATGCCCAGGAAATCGCTCTTGCCGATCTCGACGCCGTTGTGCCGCAGGATGGCATAAGCGGTAGTTACATGGAAGAAGAAATTCGGATACACGCGCTCGAACAGGTAGTCCTGGCCCTTAAGCGTAATGGTTTTGTCGCGCACTTTCAGTTCCACACGGCGTTCCTCGGAACCATCGATCTGCGCCGGCTTGAAGGTCTTAAGGAAGGCCAGGGTCTTGTCGATACGTGCATACAGGTCCGCGAAGCTCTGCTCCTTGTCCTCATACGATGGAGGCTCCATACCCGCGAGCCGCGCGGTGCAACCCTTGACCTGATCGGTGGCGATCTGTACCTGGCGCACCAGCGGGAACATGTCGGGTGCGAGACGCGCAGCGGTGAACACCACCGGATCGATCTTCTTGCTCTGGGCGTGGGCTTCGCCTTTCTTGAGCACCACCGACAAGTTGGCGAGCATGCGGATGAATACCGGCACGGAAGCCTGGTACATGGACAGGGACATAGACAAACCTCCTTAAGTTTGGATACGCCGGGATGGCGTGGGGGCGTAAGTGTACGCTTTTCTGAAAACTACAGTCGCTATGAATATTTAGCCTTTAATCAGGCGATCAAGAATCTCGCCTAGGCCGCTCCCTGGCGCTGCAGGGTGGTCTGCCAGTCTTTCATCCACGGCACCAGTTCTTTGGCTTTCATGGGCATGCTGATATACATGCCCTGCATGGCATCGCAACCCAGAGAGCGCAGACGCTCGAAGGTCTCTCCACTCTCCACACCCTCCGCGGTCACCGTGAGTCCCAGGTTATGAGCCAGCTGGATGATGGCATTCACAATGATGGCGTCTTTCTTGACGGTGTGCATGCCGATGACGAACGCCTGGTCGATTTTGATCTCCTTGACCGGCACCTTGGTCAAATAGGCGAGCGAAGAATAACCGGTACCGAAATCGTCGATCGAGATATTGATGCCCATCTCTGAAAGCTGGTTGATGATGCTCATGACGCGTTCCTGGTCACCCATAAGGGCACTCTCGGTAATCTCCAGAGACAGCGCACCGTGGGTGGACTCGCGCCCCGCCAGCAGTCCGGCCACCACATTCGGGAATTCCGGATCCAGCAGGCTTTGGGTCGTGAGGTTGATAGCGACCGCCAGGCCGGGGAAATTCTCACCCCACGAATCCATGTCTTTGAGTGCATTGCGCATTACCCAGTTGGTGAGCTCCTTGATGAGGCCGGTACGCTCAGCCATGGGGATGAATTCGTCGGGCTGCAGCAAACCATAACGCGCATGGTTCCAGCGTACTAGCGCCTCGGCACCGAGGATGTGCCGGTCCGCTCCGCTGACCTTGGGCTGGTAATACAACTGCAGTTCATTGTTTTGGATAGCCTGGCGCAGCTCGCCGATGAGCGTCAGCCGCTGCGGGCTGTGCGCGTCCAGATCGCTGGAGTACAGCATGTAGCCGCGTTTCTCATCCTTCGCCACATACATGGCCACGTCCGCACGCTGCATGAGGGTGTCGGCATCGCGCCCATGTTGCGGCGCCAGCGCCGCACCCATGCTGGCCGCCAGATGGATGGTGACGCCCTCCAGGACCGCCTGGGGCTCCAGCGCCTTCTGCACATTGCGCACCACCTTCTCCAGATCTTTGGGTCCGGAGAGATCCATGAGGATCAGGCCGAATTCGTCGCCGCCCAGACGCGCCAGTGTGGTGGTATCGCTAACTACGTTCTGCATGCGCGTAGCAGCACTCTTGAGTACGCGGTCGCCGTTGTAATGCCCCAGGGTATCGTTGATCTCCTTGAAGCCGTCCAGATCCATGATCAATACGCCCAATTGTTCATGTTCGGAACGCACCATCTGCAGGGCCTGTTCCAGACGATCGGTGAACAGCGTGCGGTTGGGCAGGCCGGTGAGCGAATCATGAGTGGACTGATGCGCGATCTGCTGTTCGAGAGTCGCCGCCTGGGTGCGCAGTTCTGTGGTCTGGTCCATCACCATAGCGCCGCCTTCATAGGCCATCATGGAGCTGGTGTACTGGCCCCAGAACGCGAAGAAGAACGGCAGCAGATCCAGCACCCATAACACCGGGTTGGTAGCCTGGGCATTGGCGACCGCCGCCAGGCTCAGTGAATTGCCATTGCTGAAATACGCACTGATACAGGTGGCAAAGATAACTGCGAGCGCCGCGATCAGCACCCCGAGGATCGAATACTTGGAGGCCTTTTGTTTTAAAAGCTTGGCATTTTCCGAGAGAATCTGGCTGGCGGTGGCCATTCCTGCCCCTTTGGCTCAGGCGTGATACGAGAATATGCGTAGATTAAACCAAAAAACTGCCGCAGTCCGGTTGTCACCAGAAATTTCATATTTATCAGGCTGTGAAAAGCCCGGAAAGATTCGCGCCGGTGCCGGATCCATGCGGAAACACCGCATGCTACTTCAGGTCGAATAGCCCAGGTTTGGCGCCAACCAACGCTCGGCAGTCACCAGATCCATGCCCTTGCGCTGCGCGTAGTCGCTCACCTGGTCGCGGTTGAGCTTGCCGACCGCGAAGTAGCGGGATTGCGGATGCGAGAAATAGAAGCCACTGACCGCGGCCGCCGGCCACATGGCGTAGTGTTCCGTGAGTTTTATGCCGGTGCGGCGTTCCACCTCCAGCAACTGCCAGATACTGCCTTTCTCGGTGTGCTCGGGACAGGCCGGGTAACCGGGCGCCGGGCGGATGCCGGTGTACTGTTCCTGGATGAGCGCAGCGTTGTCGAGCTGTTCATCCACAGCGTAACCCCAGAATTCACGGCGCACGCGCACGTGCAGCAGTTCCGCGAAGGCTTCCGCCAACCTGTCGGCCAGGGATTTCAGCAGAATGGCGCTGTAGTCGTCGTGTTCGGCGCTGAAGCGCTGCACATGCTTTTCGATGCCGAGCCCCGCGGTCACCGCGAAGGCGCCGAAGTAATCAGCGATGCCGCTGGCCTGGGGTGCGACGAAATCCACCAGCGACTGGTTGGGTTTGCCCGGCGGACGCTGCTGCTGCTGGCGCAGGAAATGAAAAGTCGTGAGCTTTTCCTCGCGCTCGCTATCGCGGTATACCACCAAATCGTCTCCGGACGCCGCATTTGCGGGAAACAATCCGTATACGCCGCTGGCTCGCAGCCATTTTTCTTCCAGGATGCGGTCCAGCATGTGGTTGGCTTCGGCAAACAGCTTGCGCGCGGCTTCGCCTTTCTCAGTATCTTCGAAAATGCGCGGATAGCTGGCTTTCAATTGCCAGGTGTGGAAAAACGGCGTCCAGTCGATATAGCTACGGATAGCTTCCAGATCATAGTCACTGAACGCTTCTACACCCAGGGCGCGGGGTTTGGGTGGCGAGTAACTCTGCCAGGCGATGGGTGTGGGGTTGGCACGTGCCGCCGCCAGCGTCAGCCATTGACCATGCTCCTCGCGGCCGCTGTGCTGCGCGCGCACCTGTGCATATTCCTGTTTGATGGTTTTCTCAAACGCCGCGCGGCCATCGCCCAGCAGGCTGCTGGCCACGCCTACCGCGCGTGAAGCATCCTTTACATAGGTCACCGAGCCGGAATAATTAGGCGCAATCTTCACCGCCGTGTGGGCACGCGAGGTGGTGGCACCGCCGATCATGAGCGGCAGGTCGAAATTCTGGCGCTGCATCTCCTTGGCCACGTGCACCATTTCGTCCAGCGAGGGCGTGATCAGGCCCGAGAGGCCGATGATGTCCACTTTCTCGGCGCGCGCGGTCTCCAGAATTTTCGCAGCCGGCACCATCACGCCCAGATCCAGCACCTCGTAGTTGTTGCATTGCAGCACCACGCCCACGATGTTCTTGCCGATGTCGTGCACGTCGCCCTTGACGGTGGCCATGAGTATCTTGCCCTGAACGCGGCTGTGGATGTCCTTCTCGGCATCTATATAAGGATGCAGATAGGCCACAGCCTTCTTCATGACGCGCGCTGACTTCACTACCTGTGGCAGGAACATCTTGCCGCTGCCGAACAGGTCACCGACCACGTTCATGCCGTCCATGAGCGGACCTTCGATCACATCCAGCGGCCGCTTGGCCTGGCGGCGCGCTTCCTCGGTATCCGCCTCAATGAAATCCGTGATGCCCTGCACAAGGGCATGCGTCAGGCGTTGATTCACAGGTTGCTGCCGCCAGGCCAGTTCTTCCACGTTCTTTTTTTCGCCCTGCTCTAGGGTCGCGGCGAATGTCACCAGGCGCTCGGCGGCATCCGGCCGGCGGTTGAAGAGCACGTCTTCCACTGGCTCCAGCAGATCCTTGGGGATGTCTGCATACACCGCCAGCTGGCCAGCATTCACGATGCCCATGTCCATGCCGGCTTTGATGGCGTGATACAGGAAGGCTGCATGCATAGCCTCGCGCACGCTATTGTTGCCGCGGAATGCGAATGACACGTTGCTAACGCCGCCACTGATCAGCACCTGAGGATGTTCTTGCTTGATCTGCTCCACAGCTCGGATGTAGTCCACGGCATAGTTGGCATGCGCTTCGATGCCGGTGCCGACGGCGAATATGTTGGGATCGAAGATGATGTCTTCTGACGGAAAACTGGCTCTCTGGGTGAGCAATTGAATGGCACGTTCACATACGGCCACACGCTTTTCCAATGTATCGGCCTGGCCATTCTCATCAAAAGCCATGACCACTACCGCAGCGCCGTAACGGCGCGCGAGCTTCGCCTGCTGCAGGAATTTCTCCTCGCCTTCCTTGAGGCTGATGGAGTTGATGACGCATTTGCCCTGCAGGCAGCGCAGGCCTGCTTCGATGATCTCCCAGCGCGAGGAATCGATCATCACCGGCACCCGGCAGATGTCCGGCTCTGAAGCAGCGAGCTTCAGAAAACGTGTCATGGCGGCCACGCCGTCCAGCAGGCCCTCGTCCATGTTGACGTCGAGTAGTTGCGCGCCGTTCTGCACTTGATCACGGGCCACGTCCAGAGCGGATTCATAGTCGCCTGCCAGAATCAGCTTCTTGAACCTGGCGGAGCCGGTGACGTTGGTACGCTCACCCACATTCACGAACAGACTCTGGGGTCCGATATTGAGGACTTCCAGGCCGCTCAGCCGGCATTGGGGCTCGATTACCGGGATGGCGCGCGGCGCTTGCCCCGCCACCGCTGCCGACAGGGCACGGATATGCGCTGGGGTGGTGCCACAGCAGCCGCCGACGATGTTGAGGAAACCGCTGCGCGCCCATTCGCCGATATGCTCGGCCATATGCTGCGGGCTCTCGTCGTAACCGCCGAAGGCGTTGGGCAGTCCGGCGTTGGGATGGGCGCTCACGCAGCAGTCGGCGATGCGCGCCAGTTCCTCCACATAGGGACGCAGCTGCTCGGCACCCAGGGCGCAATTCAGGCCGACGCTGAACGGCCGCACATGGCGCACCGAGTTCCAGAATGCTTCCGGCGTCTGACCGGAGAGCGTGCGCCCGGACAGGTCGGTGATGGTGGCTGAGATCATCACCGGCACGCGCATACCGCGCTGCTGGAACTGCTCCTCGATGGCGAACAAGGCAGCCTTGCAATTCAAGGTGTCGAACACAGTCTCCACCATCAGCAGGTCCGCACCGCCGTCCAGCAAGCCGCGGATGGCATCGGTATAGCTGGCGCGCAGTTCCTCGAAGCTCACGTTGCGGAAACCCGGGTCGTTCACGTCCGGCGAGATGGAAGCAGTGCGACTGGTGGGCCCGAGGATGCCGGCCACGAAACGCGGCTTGTCAGGTGTGGCGCGAGTCATCTTCTCGGTGAGCCGCTGCGCCAGGTGCGCCGCTTCGCGGTTGAGTTCATAGACCAGATCCTGGGTGCCGTAGTCTGCCTGGGAGATGGCAGTGGAATTGAAGGTATTGGACTCGATGATATCCGCGCCAGCATCCAGATAAGCTTGATGGATCTCTTCGATTACGTGTGGGCGGCTCAATACCAGCAGGTCGTTGTTGCCGCGCAGATCGCGGCTATGATCCTTAAAACGCTGCCCACGGAAATCCTGTTCTGAAAATCCGTAACTCTGGATCATGGTGCCCATGGCGCCATCCAGCAACAGGATGCGTCGCTTGAGGATTGCTTCGAGTTGTGGCTGACGGGACATGCGCGGCCTCAGTTGCCAGCCGGATCATTACCGGACTGTGAAGCGTGAGTGATCTGAGTGTCGGTGGCGCGGATGCCCAACAGGTGGCAGATGGCGCGCGTGAGTTCCGCGCGGTTGAGCGTATAGAAATGGAATTCATTCACGCCTTCGGCCTGGAGCTGCCGGCATAATTCACCGGCCACATGCGCTGCCACCAGCTTGCGGGTCTCCGGGTCCTGATCGAGCCCGTCAAAATGGCGCGCCAGTGATACGGGTACACTGGCACCGCAGCGCGCACTGAATTTCTGTACCTGCTGGAAATTTGTCACCGGCAGGATGCCGGGCACCAGCGGCATGTGGACACCGGCTTTGAGGGCAGCGTCGCGAAAACGCAGGAATACCTGCGGATCGAAGAAGAACTGGGTGATGCCGCGGGCCGCACCGGCGTCCTGCTTGCGCTTGAGATTTTCCAGATCCGCCTGTGGCGAGCGCGCATCGGGATGCACTTCCGGGTGCGCCGCGACACTGATCTCGAATTCCGCCACGCGTTTCAGGCCGGCCACCAGATCCGCGGCGCAGCTGTAGCCATGAGGATGCGGTATGAAGCGGCCCGCACCTTCCGGCGGATCGCCACGCAGCGCCACCACATGCCGGATTCCGGCTTGCCAGTAGCGGCGCGCGACGGCGTCGATCTCGTCCCGGCTGGCGCCCACGCAGGTGAGATGCGCGGCCGGACGCAGCCCCAGACGCCGTTCAATAGCCACCACCGTCTCATGGGTGCGTTCGCGGGTGGATCCGCCCGCGCCGTAGGTCACCGACACGAAGCGCGGCGCCAGCGGCGCCAGCCGTTCAAGCTCCTGCCACAACTTTTGCTGCAACTGCGGTGTGCTGGGCGGAAAGAATTCGAAGGATACCGCGGGATGCACCGGAAATGCTTGCTGATCCCAGGGTGTGGAAAGCTGATTCATATCGCGTCAGTCCATAAAAAAACCCGCTCAGCGTTTTTCCCGATAAGGGCGCTAGAGCAGGTTCTTGCAGATCCCGCTTTAGCCGTATTTATAGAGCGCCCGCAAGCTGAGTATCAAATCGGCGCTGCGTAAATTATTGACGGATGCCGGGTGTGTGTCAACCGGAGGGCGGTGGCTGGCGCAAGTGCCGGATATGGCGCCACACATACCAGCCGAAGCCCAGCAGCACCAGCAGCACGATGAGCGTGTCGAAGCGATGGAACCAGGGTTCCAGGGTGTTCCAGCGCTCGCCCAGACGCACACCGATCCATGCCAGCGCCCAGCACCAGATGCAGGAGCCGATAAAGGTATACAGGATGAACTTGAACATCGGCATGCGCGCCACACCGGCGGGAAAGGCGATGAAGGTGCGCACCAGCGGCAGCAGCCGGCCAATGAGGATGATGATGTCACCGCGGCGCTGAAACCAGCGGTCCGCGGTGTGCAAGTCATGCGCTGACACCAATATATAGCGGCCATATTTCTCCACCAGCGGCCGCCCACCCCGGGCACCCACCCAGTAGGCCAGCAACGAGCCCAGTACGCAGCCGAGTGCACCGGCAGCCGCCACTAGCCACAAATTGAGTTCGCCACGATGCACCAGATAGCCGGCGAACGGCATGATGATCTCGGAGGGCAATGGGATGCAGGCGCTCTCGATGGCCATGAGCAGTACGATACCGCCGTAGCCCAGGCTGGAGATGGCGGCGATGATGAAACCGGCCAGCAGCGAGATCAATTTCGCGAGCATGCGCTGTTCACAGACGCGGGGGTGGCGGTGCGGACGGCGGCGGCGTGCGCACCGGGCGGATCTCGGCGAAGCGCAGGCGCAAGCCCAGTTCCACAGTGCGGTCCGGCGGGATCTGATAAAAATCGGTGGCGCGAATGGCATTACGTGACAAGAAGGCAAACAGCTTCTCGCGCCACATCATCATGGCCGGCATGTGCTTGGTGGGCACCAGGGTCTCCCGGCCTATGTAATAGGTGACGGTCTCGGGATCGATCACCAGTCCAAAGTCCTTGGCGCGCCGCAGGGCCTGCGGCACGTTGGGTATCTGCATGAAGCCGTAATGCGCCATCACCCGATAGAAACCCTGGTCGAGCTTTTCCACCTGCAGGCGGTGTTGCGGATGCACGAACGGGATGTCCTCGGTGAGCACCGTGAGCAGCACCACCTGAGCATGCAGCACCTGGTTGTGTTCCAGATGATGCTGCAGCATGGGCGGCGTGCCGAGATTGGGTGCGGTCATGAAGATGCCGGTGCCGGGTACGCGCACCGGCCGGATGCTGCGGATATGGTCCAGAAATACATCCAGCGGTTCGGTGTTTTCACGCAGGCGGTTGATGAGGTTGAGGCGGCCGGTGCTCCAGGTGGACATGATGGTGAAGCCGATCAGGCCTACCATCAAAGGCAGCCAGCCGCCTTCCCAGATTTTGAAGATGTTGGCAATGAAGAACATCAGATCCACGATCAGAAAAGCGGTCATGATGGGGACAATGATCGTCATTTTCCAGCGCCACACGTCACGCATGGCGAAGAACAGCAGCACGCTGGTGATGACCATGGTGGAACTCACCGCCACACCGTAGGCAGCTGCCAGATTGTCCGAAGTCTTGAAGCCCAGCACAATGGCGATAGTAGCCAACATCAGAATCCAGTTAAGTGATGGGATGTAAATCTGGCCTTCCTTGTCCCGCGAAGTGCGGATGATGGTGACCCGTGGGCTCTGGCCAAACTGGATCGCCTGGCTCATGAGCGAGTAGGCGCCGGTGATGACTGCCTGTGAGGCGATCACTGTGGCAACCGTGGCCAGGATCACCATGGGATACAGATACCAACCTGAATTGGGCACCATGCTGTAAAACAGCAGTTGGATCTTTTGGCCGGGATTCGCCAGTATCGCCGCGCCCTGGCCAAAATAATTCAACAGCAGCGCCGGCATCACATACACGAACCAGGACAGCCGAATCGGCAGCACGCCGAAATGGCCGATATCCGCGTACAGCGCTTCGGCGCCGGTGACGCACAGGAACACGGCACCAAGCACGATGATGTCGGCGAAACCGTGATGGAAGATGAAATGCAAGGCATACTCGGGATTGATGGCCACCAGCACACCCGGATAGCGGATGATGTGCACCAGCCCGAGCAATGCAATCACCAGGAACCATACCAGCATGATCGGGCCGAAAACGAAGCCGACGCGTTTGGTGCCGTTTCTCTGGAAAGCGAACAGTGCCACCAGCACGATGACTGTGATCAGTATGATGACCTCACGCGGCAGGGTCGGGGTCGCCACCTGCAGGCCTTCAACGGCACTCAACACCGAGATGGCCGGCGTGATCATGCCGTCGCCGTACAGCAGGGCAGCGCCGAAAATGCCCAGCCCGATCAGCACCCTGGAACGTTTGCTATTACGCGCGCGCCAGGGATCGAGCATGGCGAGCAGCGCCAGGATGCCGCCTTCACCCTTGTTATCGGCGCGCAGCACGAATAGCTGGTATTTGATGCATACGATGATGATCAGCGACCAGAACACCAGGGAGATCACGCCCAGTACGTTTTCGGGTGTCGGCGTCAGGCCATAGCCGCCGGAGAATGGGCTGCTGATGGCATACAGGGGACTGGTACCGATATCGCCGAACACCACGCCCAGTGCCCCCAGGCTCAGCAGCAGGATGCGCTTGCGGTCGGCGGGCATGCCGTTACCGTTGGTGAAGCGGCCAGTCGACGTTTGAGTTGGAGTGTTCGATTCCAGCTTGTTCACCAACGACTTCCCTGCTCAGGGATTTCAAAACACAACCGGCTGGTCCCATTGCGAGCACCAGCCGGCTTGCGTTAATACAGCGTTTAAAATGTGGGGGTTGCCCGCCCCTCTTTCAGAGCGCGAATTATACTCCAAAGAACCCAGCACTAAGCCATATACGCATGACGTGCATTTCTGCCAAGGTGTTGACCTAACAAAACCTTTTCGAAGGTTTGCTGTCTGCCATGCAGAGAGTGGTTGAAATCCCACCATGGACAGCTGCACTCGGACGCGGACAAGCAGATGGGTATGTGTCATCGCACACACATCGAAAACCAAGCATGCATAAACGATAGATGGCGTCCCCAGGGGGAGTCGAACCCCCGTTACCGCCGTGAAAGGGCGATGTCCTAGGCCTCTAGACGATGGGGACGAAGCGGCCTCCGTAAAACGAAAAGGGCGAAGCAATACTTCGCCCCGCGATGGATGACTTTCACCGATACCGGTCACACAAAACCTGCTGGAGCTAACCGATGCCAGGCAGGCGTCTCACTCGGACAGCCACAGACTGTCCGATCCTGCCGCGCGCTTGGACATGGATGTCCAAGCTGGGTTGCCCGCCATGGACGGTTCCATGTCACCACCACTCTCAAAACTGGTGGAGCTAGCCGGGATCGAACCGGCGACCTCTTGCATGCCATGCAAGCGCTCTCCCAGCTGAGCTATAGCCCCACGCGGGGCGCGTATTTTCCGGTTTGCTGCCTGAACTGTCAACCAAAAATCGGGGTCACTCGTGATGTGCTTCGATCCAGCTGATGGCACGATCCAGGCGTGCCAGACTGGTCTCACGACCAAGGACTTCCAGAGTCATGTCCATAGGCGGTGACACGCTGCCACCCGAGACCGCCACGCGCAGCGGCTGCGCGACTTTACCGAAGCTTAGCCCCAGAGTGCCCGCCGATTGCTCCAACGCAGCATGCAGCGCAGCCGCGGTCCAGGCGTGCAACTGCGCCAGTCGTGTGTGCATGTCGCGCAATGCCGGCAGATTCTGCGCAATCAGGTTCTTGGCGGCGGCCGCGGGCGCGTACTCGCTGATATCTTCGAAGAAGAAGCGGCTGGCTTGCGCCATCTCCTTCAGAGTTTTGGCGCGCTCCTGCTGGGCACGCACTACGGCGGTAAGTTTTGCGGCTGCGGGCGCCTGCACCCCGATGCGCGCCAACTGCCAGCCCAGCTCAGCTCCCAGCTTGTGTGGATCACCGGACTTGATGTAGTGCTGGTTAAGCCACAGGAGTTTTTCCGGGTTGATGGCGGATGCGGATTTGTTCACATCCTGGATATCAAAGTACTTGATCATCTCCTCACGGGTAAAGATTTCCTGATCACCGTGTGACCATCCGAGTCGCACCAGATAATTGATCACGGCTTCCGGCAAAAAGCCCTCCTCGCGGTACTGCATGACGCTCACAGCACCGTGTCGCTTGGAAAGTTTGGCGCCGTCCGGACCGAGGATCATGGGCAGGTGCGCGTATTGCGGCGGCGGCACGCCCAGGGCGGTGAACATGTTAATCTGCCGCGGGGTGTTGTTGAGGTGGTCGTCGCCGCGGATCACATGGGTGATATGCATATCCTTGTCATCCACCACCACCGTGAAGTTGTAGGTGGGTGAGCTGTCGGAACGCACGATGATGAGATCATCCAGTTCGCTGTTTTCAAACACCACCCGGCCACGCACTAAATCGTCCACCACCGTCTGACCACTCTCGGGATTCTTGAAACGGATCACCGGATGAATGCCTGGACGCGGCGCTGTAAGCTGACGGCAGCGACCGTCGTAACGCGGTTTCTGTTTGCGCGCCTGTTGCTCGGCGCGCAGCTGCTCAAGTTCCTGCTTGCTGCAATAGCAATGGTAGGCATGACCCTCTTTGAGCAATTGCTCCGCCACCTGGCGGTAACGGTCGAACCGCTGGGTCTGATAGATAGGACCTTCATCATATTTCAGATCAAGCCAATCCATGCCCTCCAGGATGGCCTGCACCGCAGCCTGTGTGGAGCGCTCCCGGTCGGTGTCCTCGATGCGCAGTATGAAATGCCCGCCATGATGGCGTGCATAAAGCCAGCAGAACAATGCCGTGCGGGCACCGCCGATATGCAAATAACCCGTAGGGCTGGGCGCGAAACGCGTGCGGACAGTCATATATTTAAAGGCTTCCAGGCTTGTCGGATTGCCAGGTCAAAACGTTTGAACCCGCTGCATTCTACTCTGTGTGATAAACCAGCAGCTGGTCGAGCAGGTTTTGGGTGTTCAGATCCTCGCCGCTCAGCGCCATGGCCAACAGTTCTCCGCCCAGTATTTGCGGCGATATGATCAGGTCAGGGTGCACGCGTTTGACACTGGCCAGATTCCTGGAATTGTGCACTACCGCCACTGTTTTTACTTTTTCATTGAGTTCGCGCATAGCCAACACCACGAAAGCATTCTCGGAATCATCTTCGCGCAATGCCAAAACTGCACGCGCACGCTCAGCGCCCGCTTCGTGCAGTATCTCAAGATTGCTGGGATCGCCAACCACGATATCCATGCCGGGCTCGCGGTTTTCGCCGACGCCGCGCGGGAAGATCATGGTTACATCCTGATGACGGGTACGCAGCGCTTTGTAGGTATTGTGTGACAATGGGGTATCTCCCACGATCACATAATGATCGGTTCTGTTCATTGTCTTCACTCCCGGCTGCAAGAGATTGGTAATGCGCCTGTTGATGGCCGGCACCAAAATAGCGCTTAGGGAAGCAGCGAAAATGCTGACGCCCAGTACTATTATCGAGATCACGAACAGCCTGGCTTCGATGGTATTGGGCGTGATATCACCGAATCCGACCGTGGACATGGTCTCAATCGAAAAATACAGGGCTGTGGCAATGTCGGTGATGGGCGGCGTGAATTCCGCACCCAGTTCATAACTCCCGGAAACTGCATATATCAGCAACAGGATGATGCTGGTGACTGCAAACAAGCTGCCGGTAACCAGGCTGCTGCGACGAAAACTGCGGTAGCTGGCCAGCATGGCAGCCAGCAGTATGGCATTGCATATCAGCAGTATCTCGGGAATATGTCCCCGCGTGATGAGGCCAAAGAGCAGATGCACGGCCAGAGTGACTACGACGATCACCCAGGCCAGCTTTGAACGCAGCAGCAGGCCGATGGCCATGGCGACCAGGAAAATCCCAATCGAGACACTGCCAGCTCCATGCAGAGCGGAACCCAAGTGCGTGGCTGAGGGTGCTGTAAGCAAAGCACCCAGCATGCGCACACCGAGGGCACCCGAAACCGCGGGCGTGATCTTCAACAATCCAAACAGCGCGATCGCAACGGCCAGTGGTATGTGCGGGAACCACAGATCCAGAAACAGATCACGCCGCAGGCCACCGTAAATTCGTCGTAACCGCTGCCGGAACCCCACGCCCAGAAGTCTTTCAAGATCGGAGTACGGTTTCATTCAGCTATGCCGCTATCTCAGACCTAGGGACGAAGATCGGATTATTTATAGTACCAAGTCAATGCGGCTTCCTGCTGATTGCCATTGGCTGTGTGTGCAATGAAAACGCCCAGCGTCAGCATTTTGCTGCCAAAGCTCAGCCCCAGCCGCTCACCGAACGGGCGGCGGCCGAAATCAGTATTACGTTCTGTGAAGATGGCGCCAGTAAGCGCCACATAATCGGTTAGATATGTATTAATACCATAATCGACACGCCAATAGATATCTTCAGCGCCACCCAGGCTGCCGCTTAAACGATCGCGAAGTATTTGCAGGTCGATGAAGAACGAAGTGCTGTCGTTATATTGCTGATGAGCGCCGATGCCAAAGCCTGCGACGTCGTGATGACCATCCAAGATCTCGAAATTCAGCCGGTCCCACTGCCCGAATAGATATACACCGCTGTCAAAACCATAGGAGAAGCTAACACCATTGCCTTTCGATCGGTCATTGAAATAATCCGACCACTCCGAGACACGGTTGACCTGCAGATAGCTGTAACTGAATACATCCTGGGTGGTCTGGTCCTGGGTGCTTTGGGTTGTCTGGGTATTCTGAGTAGCAGGTATAGGTTGAGTCTGTGCCGCTTGGGTCTGTGGATCCGCATGCACCGCCAGCGGAGTCACCATCAAGGCAGTGCTCAGCAATAAACCGGTTACTTTCATGGCTACTTCCCTCCTTCACTCAAGCAGAACAGTTCACAGGATATGGCTTCGTCTGGCGGGCTCAAGCATGCAGTGTATCCGATACAGATTCATCAGACGAGAAACAATAACGCCAGCAAGCCCACCCCAGTCAATATGATGGTATAGGGCAACGCCATCCACAGCATGCGCACATAAGACAGGCGGATCAGGGGCGCCACCCCGGAAGTCAGCAGAAACAGAAATGCTGCCTGGCCGTTGGGAGTGGCCACGCTGGGAATGTTGGTGCCTACGTTGATGGCTACTGCGAATAGTTCGAATTGTTCGCGACTGATGGCGTGCGCGAGGAAGGCCGCATGTACCTGCTGGATATAGATTGTGGCCACGAAGATATTGTCGCTGACCGAGGAAAGCAAGCCATTGGCAGCATATAACAAGCCCAATTGCATGTGCCCATCGAAAGCCAACACCCAGTGGATGATCGGCGTGAACAGCCGGCTCTGTTCAATAACAGCCACGATCGCGAAGAACACTACCAGCAAGGCCGTGAACGGCATGGCTTCCTCAAAAGCATGCGCGATGCGTCGCTCATCGACCACACCCGTGAATGCAGTCAATAGCACAAGCAGCGCCAGCCCCACCAGACCCACTTCTGCGAGATGCAATGCCAAAGCGGCGATCAACAGAACCCCAGCCAGTGCCTGTAACAGCAATATCAGCGGGCGCCGCCAATCATGCTGTTTGGCTGTAGCTTCCGCGTGCTGCTGCAGTACGCCACGCACAGCGTCAGACAGCCTGGCTCCGTAGCCGAAGCGGCGGGTTTTCTCCAGCACTACCACCAAAATCAGCCCCGCAGCGATAACCGGCAACGATACCGGCGACATGGCATGGATAAAATCCATAAATTGCCAACCCACGGTTTCACTGATCAAAAGATTCTGTGGCTCGCCAACCAGCGTGGCCACACCGCCTATCGCGGTACCCACGAGGGTGTGCATCATGAGGCTACGCAGGAAGGCGCGGAATTCTTCCAGTTCGGCAGTATCGGGCGTAAGCATTTCAGCCGCGCTGATGCTGGAGTGATAGACCGCATAAAATCCGCCGCATACGGTGATCAGCACCGCGGTCACTGTCAGCGCATCAAGAAACGCCGATAACAGCGCAGCGACCGCACAAAACAACAGACTTAACAGCCACTTACGCCTGACTGACAACAACAGCCAGGTGAACACGCTGAGCAACAGCTCTTGCATGAAAAAAATGCCTGCCACCATGAACATCAACAGCAGCAGCACCGGCAGATTACGGCTGACCTCAGCGTATACAGCTGCTGGTTGTGCCATACCCAGCAAGATCGCTTCCAATGCCAGCAATCCGCCGGGTTGCAGCGGGTAACACCGCAAGGCCATTGCCAGGGTGAAAATGAATTCCACCACCAGCAGCCAACCAGCGACAACTGCGCCGCTGCTGAACAATACCAAGGGATTGATCAGCAGGAAGGCGAGAATGCAGTTTTTGTACCAGACGGGAACTGAACCCAGAAATAAAGTGAACATCCTGCCGCCAATACCGTACAAACGCACATGCACAGAATGCTGTTCATTGTCCATCTAGTCCTCCTGCCATAGACACAGCCCGCCATTGGACTTGGCGATAGCCTCGAGCCTGAGCCTGTGTGCTTCGAGTTCCTGCTGCGCGGCGTGCTGCACATGCAACTTTAACCCGTTCCGGTCGATGTGTTTATGCCTGGCGTTGTTGGCTGTTCCGGAGAATTCGCTCGAGGCATCCAGCAGCAACGCCGCCTGCCCTCCGGTCATTGCGAGATACACATCCATGAGTATCTGCGCATCCAGCAATGCACCGTGGTACTGGCGCGCAGAATTATCCACGTTATAGCGCTTGCATAACGCATCCAAACTGTTCTTCAGTCCCGGATGCAGTCGGCGTGCGAGTTGCAGGGTGTCCAGTATTCCGCAGTTTTGCGCTATATCCGCCGAAGCGTCGCCCAGTTTACGCAATTCATTATTGATGAACGTGACATCAAAGGCAGCATTGTGTATCACCAATTCAGCACCTTCGATGAACTTGAGGAAGGATGTGGCGATCCCGGCAAAGGGCGGTTTATTGGCCAGGAATTCATTGCTGATGTTGTGGACCTCAAGCGCAGCGGCTTCCACCTCACGTCCCGGGTTGATGTATTCATGGAATGTGCGGCCAGTGGCCCGGCGATTCACAAGTTCGATGCAACCGATTTCGATGACGCGATGACCTTCGGAAGGTTCCAGTCCGGTGGTCTCAGTATCCAAAAATACTTGTCGCATGCGTCTTCCGGTTACTCAGATCAGTACTTTTACAGAATCGTATTTCCATCGTCACAAGATCGAATGCCGATCATGACGCTTTCGCTAGCCGGCATCGTCTGACAACATCGCGTCTATGGCCTCATTCGCCAGCCTATCCACATGCTCATTGCCGGCATTGCCTGCATGGCCGCGCACCCATTGCCAGTTCACCTGGTGGCGGCTAGCGGCCGCGTCCAGCTGCTGCCACAAATCCCGATTCTTCACCGTCTTCTTGTTGGCGGTCTTCCAGCCGCGTGCTTTCCAAGCAGACAGCCACTCACTGATGCCGCGTTGCACATATTCCGAATCAGTGTAAAGGGTCACGCGACTGGGTTGTGCGAGTGTATTCAACGCTTTGACTGCCGCGGTGAGCTCCATGCGGTTATTCGTGGTATCCGTTTCCGCTCCCTGTAATAGCCTGTCCTTTCCATCGCTCCGCAGTATTGCTGCCCAACCTCCTGGTCCCGGGTTTCCACGGCATGCGCCATCAGTATAAATTTCGACATCATTCATTTCATTTTCACTGTGCTGTTGGATTAACTACGCCTGCGAAAGCCGAACGCGGTCTGACACGCTTGAGGCGTAAGGGCGTAACGGCAAATACCCGCTTGCGGGCTACCAGCATATAGGCGCTGGCCGTCATGCGCCAGTGCAAGCGATCAAGAAACGCACTGCGCGATAACAGCCGATGCTGAAACGGAGGACGGAAAAGATAATGCCTGGTAGTTACTATTTCGAAACCTAGTACCATCAGCCATTCCCGCAATCGACCCATACCCACATAGTTATCGACCCAGGGTGCAACTGCATTGAATCGCTGACGCATGGCCCACAGTCCCCAAGGATGAAGCCCCAGCACGATCAGATGACCTTCGCCCATCAACACGCGTTCGGCTTCGCGCAATATGCGCGCGGGATCGGTGGAATATTCGAGAGTGTGCGGCAGCAATAGTGCGTCCACCGAATCGCTGGCAAACGGCAGATCTCCGGGATGCGCGCATAGCTGGATACCGGCGACATAGTGCGAATCCAGCAAGAAGCGCGCACGTATGACACTGGATTCCAGTAACGCACCAGCCGGCCCCCAGGCGCCAGCCTGGACCAGGAAATAGCCGAAAACCGTCGGCAGCACTTCGCGCAGCACCTTGCGCTCCTGCCGCAGCAAATAGGCCCCCATGCGCCCTTCAAACCAGGAATTCAGATCAGCTCGCATGCCGCCATACACCATTTCATCTCCAGCCTTTCCGCCGGCCGGACACTAGCATAATGCACCTCGATTTGGAGCCTGCCGTCGAGTTCGCTACCATGATCGCATGGCATATGAGCTCATACCGGTACCGGCGTTTCGCGACAATTACATCTGGCTCATGGCCGGAGCCAAGAGCGCAGCCGTGGTTGATCCGGGTGATGCACCGCCTGTGCGCAAGGCGCTCGAGGAACGTCATCTGATGCTGGTGGCCATTCTCATCACCCATCATCACGCGGATCATATGGGCGGCGCCGCGGCCCTGGCTTTGCAGTATGGTTGTCCTGTGTACGGACCAGCCGGCGAATCCATCGAGGCCGTAACTGAGCGTCTCAGGGAAGGCCAGCAAGTGGACATCCCGCGCCTAGAATCCAGTTTCCATGTGCTTGAAATCCCTGGCCATACGGCCGGACATATCGCCTATTACGGCCACAATATAGTATTCTGCGGTGACACCTTATTCAGTGCCGGCTGCGGGCGGTTGTTTGAGGGCACCGCCGCACAGATGAGCCGTTCGTTGGCAAAGCTCATGGCTTTGCCAGATGCCACGAACATCTGTTGCGGGCATGAATACACCGTCGCAAATCTGCGATTTGCACGCGTAGTGGAGCCGGGCAATCGGGATATTATGGAGTACGCCATTGAAGCGGCAGAGTTGCGCGGCCGCAATCAGGCGACCCTGCCATCCACGCTGGGGCGGGAACGTCGCGTGAATCCATTCTTGCGCTGCGGCGAACCGGCCGTGGTGACCGCCGCGCAACGGCATGCGGGGCATGAATTACAAGGACCGATTGAGGTATTTGCCGTGATCCGAAGTTGGAAAGACATTTTCACCTGAATGGGCGGTATGCAAATGACCCGGTGCTCGACATTATCCACATTTATATGTGCCTGCGTAGTGGTCATCAGCGGCTGTGCTACGACCGGTTCCAAACCATCTGCGGACCCATCAGCTGTTGCCCCGCCGGCCGCATCAACCGCGTCGCCAGCTGCTACCACGACCACCAACCCGACCATTAATGCCGACACCGCCACACCCATTCCGGATGTGGACGACACTTCACCATTGATCCAGTGGCAAGATATCAGCATAGCGCCTGCGGAAATCAAATACGACAATCTCTGGGATTATCTTGGCAAGAATTTCAGCCTGCCAGCTGCTGGCGGTGATGGGCGCGTACAAGGCGAGCTGAACTGGTTTGCCAGCCATGGCACCTATCTGCAACGTACTGCCAATCGTGCCCGCCCGTATCTGTATTACATCGTGCAGCAAGTGCAGGCACGCAAGATGCCGCTGGATATCGCACTGCTGCCGGTGGTGGAAAGCGCCTTCGATCCGTTTGCCTATTCCAATGGTCGGGCTGCGGGTCTGTGGCAATTCATTCCGGGTACCGGGAGACATTGGGATCTGAAACAGGGCTGGTGGTATGACGGCCGACGCGACATCGTGGCCTCCACGAATGCGGCTCTGGATTACCTGCAATATCTCCATGATCAGTTCAACAACGATTGGTTGCTGGCACTTGCGGCCTACAATTCCGGCGGTGGTACCGTGAGCCGCGCCATCCATCGCAACCAGCAACGCGGCCTGCCCACGGATTTCTGGCATCTGGACCTGCCAGCGGAAACGCGCGCCTATGTCCCGCGTCTGCTGGCCATCTGCCAGCTGATTGCCACTTCAGGTAATTATGGCGTCGATCTGCCGCCGATCCCGAATGCGCCATACCTGACAGAGGTCGATGTTGGCGGTCAAATCGATCTGGCGACAGCGGCAAAACTTGCGGGTATCACCAGTGAACAGATGTTCCTCCTAAATCCTGGCTTCAACCGCTGGGCAACCGATCCGCAAGGACCCTATAACCTGCTGGTTCCACTCGATAAAAAAAATGAACTCACCACTGCACTGGCTTCCTTGCCGCCTCATGACCGGGTCCAATGGGCAACCCACAAAGTTGTTGACGGCGACACCCTGAGCGGAATCGCACGTCATTATCACACCACGGTTGCAGTGATACGGGATCTTAACGGCATCCACGCCAACCTCATCCGTAAAAACCAGGTACTGCTGATTCCAGCGGCGCACAACACCATGGCCGATGCCACACTGGTGGCAGAAGCGCGCGTGGCGCGCAGGCCACACTATGGCCATGACCACTATGGATCTCGCGGCCAGATCGTACACCACGTGAAACCGGGCGAATCTCTGTGGAGCATCGCGCGTCGCTATGACGTCAAGGTGGCTGATCTGATGCAATGGAACGGGCTAAGCTCAAAAGCTGTCCTGCGTGTGGGTCAGAAGCTCACCATCCGGCCCCGCCATACCGACAACCTCGATACCGCCTCTGCGGCCGGACCGGGTTCCCGGGATATCCAGCGCACGGTTTATTACACGGTCCGCCAGGGTGATTCGTTGAACTCCATTGCTACACGTTTTAGCGTAAACGTTACCGACATCGCCGGTTGGAATGCTCTCGACAAACATGAGTATATCCACGCGGGCGACCAGCTCAAATTGCATGTGGATGTTACTGACCAATCCACCAGCGGTTAATCGCTTGATTGCCCCCAGCTAATCACCCTGTCCGATGCAAGGAGTATCCATGGGATTTCTCGCCGGTAAACGTGCACTGATCGTCGGTCTCGCCAGTGAACGCTCCATCGCTTATGGAATCGCCGAAGCTTTCCGTCGCGAGGGCGCGGAGCTGGCTTTTACCTTCCAGGGTGAGCGCCTCAAGGAACGCGTGGAAAAGATGGCGCAAGCATTCGGCTCACAGCTAACATTCCCCATGGACGTAAGCAGCGATGCCGAGATCGACGCAGCGTTCTCAGCCCTGAAAAAGCACTGGGATGGGCTCGATATCATCGTGCATTCCGTGGCCTTCGCGCCGCGTGAACAACTGGCGGGTAATTATGCCGACGTGGTGACCCGCGAGGGCTTCCGCATCGCCCATGACATCAGTGCCTATAGCCTGGCAGCGCTCGCCAAGGCCGGCCGGCCGATGATGCAGGAGCGTCACGCATCCCTACTGACCCTTACTTATCTGGGTGCAGTGCGCGCAATACCCAATTACAACGTCATGGGTCCCGCCAAGGCCAGTCTTGAAGCCAACGTGCGTTTCCTGGCCTATGCACTCGGTCCGGAAGGCATACGTGTCAATGGTATTTCTGCGGGTCCCATCAAGACGCTGGCGGCGGCGGGTATCAGCGGTTTCCGTGCGTTACTTGACCACGTACGCAATCAGGCGCCGCTCAGGCACAGTGTCAGCATCGAGGATGTGGGCAACGCAGCGGCATTTCTGTGTTCGGATCTGGCCGCGGGCATAACCGGCGAAATCCTGTACGTGGACGCCGGCTACAGTCAAGTAGCCATGAACTTCGGATGATTTCAATCCGGCATGCTAAAGAATCAGGCCCGCGTTGCGGGCCTTATTTTCAATCTAACTGAAAAAACTGCTATTCTTGGACATTATTGTCATTGATCTGGATCTTGGCGTGTTGGCGTAGATTCTCCAGATAGGCGGCAAATTCTGCGTTCGCATTCAGCCGCGTCAACTCCTGAAGCTTGTTGACAATCTGGTCTTGGCTTAAACCGGATATAGCGCCGGCTTTTACCCCGGTAAGCACATATATCACCTGGTCACCATCAGACAGAGCGACCGTACCGGATTCAGAAACACCGTTCGCTGGCTTGGATAATACGAATGCCGCGCTCAGCACCGGAGGTGAAACACTGGCATCGGTACGGCTTACAAACTTTTCCGGAGTGAACTTCAGATCGTATCGGCTAGCCACCTGGGCAATCGTCTGCCCCGACTTGAAGGCGGCATTGGCGGTCTGGGCGATTTGCTGCGCTTTTAGGGTTGCCTGTTGTTGTTTGAGACGCGCGACAATCTGATCGCGGACATCTGTCAACGGTTTCTGAACACTGGGTGTATGCCCTTTAACGCGTATCACCACCACATGGTTGGGACCGATCTGGATGGGATCGCTGTTGTTGCCCTGGGTCAGAACTTCATCGCTGAATGCCTTCTGCCGGACCGCCGGATTGCTGGCGATCCCACTGCCTGCATCACGGGTCACGTCTTCCACTGTTTCGATGGGCAGGTTGAGTTGCTTGCTTACTGCCTGCAGGGAATCCGGATGCTCGTAAGCCAGATTTGCCAGTTGATCGCCGAGTGCGAAATACTGGTCATCTGCCTGCTTCTTCTGGTATTCCGCGAGCAATTGGTCACGTACTTGCGCAAATTGTTTGGTACTAGGCGCACGTATGCCGTCCAGCTTGATGATGTGATATCCATACTGGGTGCGTATGGGCCCTACCACATCGCCCACCTTGGGAATATTGAAAAGTGCGTCCTCAAAAGGTTTAACCATCGCGCCGCGCCCTATCCAGCCGAGATCACCGCCATTCTTGGCTGAGCCCGAATCATCTGAATATTTTTCCGCGAGCTGGGCAAAATTAGCTCCATCCTTGAGTTGTTTGAGTGTGTCCTCGGCCTTGGCTTTGGCGGCTGCATCGGTTTTGGGGTCATCGCCATTCACCGCTATCAGTATGTGCTGTGCTTCGCGGGTCTCATCCTGTTTGAATGCAGCTATCTGCTGATCGTACAGGGCTTGCAATTGCGCATCACTGGCTTGTATTCCCTTGGCCAGCTGTGCCTCATCCAACTCCACATAAGCCAGCGTGACTTTTCCCGGTGTCATAAATTGATCCGCATGGGCCTTGTAATAGACCGCAATGTCGGCATCCGAGACATTCACCTGATCGAGGTATTGCTTGGATGAGATCGTGGCATATGCGATCTGGCGTTGCTCACCCCGTACCGCTTGATCGATCTCGAGTTGCTGCGGCGTCCCGAAAGCGCTCGCCTGGATGGCATTCTGCAGCTGGCTGACGCTAAGACCTTGCCGCTCCCGCTGTTCAAATCCAGAGGCCGTCAAGCCGTTGGCAGCGAGGGTCGCCTGATAAACCTGTGGGGAAAACTTGCCGTCAACCTGGAACGCCGGTATCTGCTGGATAGTGGCCACCAGATCCGCGTCGCCGACGCTGTAATGCTGCTTTTCAACCTGCTGGTCTAGTAGCGTTTCGTTTGTAAGCTGCCGCAGAACTTCCTGACGGAGTTGTTTCTCGTCGATCAACCCGGGTTTGAAAGAGGTGCCGAATGCCTGCTGCAATTGCTGGTAACGGGTTTGATAAGCTTGCTGGAAATCCTGCGGTGAGATTTCAGTGCCGTTGACCTTGGCAACCGAAGTATCACCCGAGGCGGAAAAATACGAATTGATGCCCCACAGCGCAAACGGCCCGATAATTAAAACCAGAATGATGCCTGTCAACCACTTGGGAATATTGTCCCGGAATGCTTGTATAACCATGGCGGTTAATCCTGAAAAATCCAGTTATTGCTGTCAATTATAAAAAAGGGCGCCGCGCGGGCGCCCTTTTATAAGGGACTTCAGTATGGCGGAGTGGACGGGACTCGAACCCGCGACCCCCGGCGTGACAGGCCGGTATTCTAACCAGCTGAACTACCACTCCGCAGCGGGTGGTGGGTGCTGAGGGGATCGAACCCCCGACCCTCGCCGTGTAAAGGCGATGCTCTCCCAGCTGAGCTAAGCACCCCAAGAGCTGGTCAGTTTACGGCATCCTTCAGGGCTTTGCCAGCTTTGAAACCGGGAACTCTGCTCGCCGCAATCTGAATTGTCTGACCCGTCTGCGGATTTCGTCCGGTGCGCGCGGCACGTTGCTTGACGGTAAACGTACCGAAGCCCACCAGCACCACCTGGTCACCTCGACTGAGAGCACCACTGATGGAATGCAGCACTGCCTGTACGGCGCGATCTGCATCTGCGTGCGAGAGTTTCGTGGCTTCCGCCACCGAGTTGATTAATTCAGCCTTATTCATGATGTTGTGTCCCCTGATTGCCTGAGTGTTGATGATGGACAGCTCCACTGCCCGGGTTTGAGATACACATCCTGCCTCCACGTTTCTTTCCGCCAGGCACATGTAAGTAATGCCCTGCGTAACCTGCGGTCGTGCGCAATTTTATACAGGTGGTGATAAACACTTGTCAACTTGACGAAACTTCAAGTTGATTGGAGCTAACCATGAAGCGTATGCAGGTAGTGTCTTTTTTCATGCGTGTAAGCGATTGATAAAATTGGAAAAGCAGCAACTGATTTTGAGCATGGCCAGCCATTATTTAAACATGAAATTGTCGCTGCCGCGCATTAAAAATGCTAATGCGGCCGCACGCCTTCGGGTTCTGTTTTAGCTGCCGGTACATTGACTTGCGGCTCTGATCCGCCGGCTACTTCAGCTGCTTTGGGTTCCGGGATGCGCTCCAAGGCCACTTTGAATATTTCATCGATCCAGCGTACCGGTTGGATATCGAGTGCGCCCTTGATGTTCTTTGGTATCTCCACAAGATCCTTGGCGTTTTCCTGCGGTATCAATACAGTGCTTAAACCACCACGATGTGCGGCCAGGAGTTTTTCCTTGAGTCCGCCGATGGGTAACACCTCACCGCGCAGGGTGATCTCGCCTGTCATGGCTACATCCGCGCGTACTGGAATCTTAGTGAGTGCTGACACCAATGCGGTACACATACCGACACCGGCGCTCGGTCCGTCCTTGGGGGTTGCGCCTTCCGGTACGTGGATATGCACGTCGTATTTCTGGTGAAAATCCAGTTCGATACCCAGCAATGCTGCGCGGCTGCGCACCACGGTCATTGCCGCCTGGATGGATTCCTGCATGACTCCTCCCAGCTGGCCGGTGTGGATCAGCTTACCCTTGCCCGGCACTACGGTAGCTTCGATGGTAAGCAATTCGCCGCCCATCTCGGTCCAGGCGAGGCCGGTAACCTGACCTACCTGTGAATGATCCTCGGCGCGGCCGTAACGGAAACGGCGCACGCCCAGATAATCATCCAGGTTGCGCGGCATGACATGCACTTGTTTGTCGCGCGGTTTGAGCAGCAAGCCTTTGACCACTTTGCGGCAGATCTTGGATATTTCGCGCTCCAAGTTACGCACGCCGGCTTCACGGGTGTAGTAACGGATGATGTCGGTGATGGCACTTTCACTGATGGTGAGTTCTGACGATTTCAGGCCGTTGTTGCGCATCTGTTTCGGGATCAGGTAACGCATGGCGATGTTGATCTTCTCGTCCTCGGTGTAACCCGGAAGTCGGATAACTTCCATACGGTCCAGCAACGGCGCCGGTATGTTCATGGTATTGGCAGTGGCCACGAACAATACCTCGGATAGATCGAAATCCACTTCCAGATAATGATCATTAAAGGTGTTGTTCTGTTCCGGGTCCAGAACCTCTAATAACGCCGAAGAGGGATCGCCACGGAAATCCATGGACATCTTGTCCACTTCGTCCAGCAGGAACAGCGGATTGCGCACACCTACCTTGGCCATGTTCTGCAGGATCTTGCCTGGCATGGAGCCGATATAGGTGCGTCGATGGCCGCGGATCTCCGCTTCATCACGCACACCGCCCAGCGACATGCGCGAGAACTTGCGATTGGTGGCGCGCGCGATGCTCTGCCCCAGGGAGGTCTTGCCGACACCCGGTGGTCCCACCAGGCATAGTATCGGCCCCTTGAGTTTGTTGACGCGCTGCTGCACCGCCAGATATTCAAGGATGCGTTCCTTAACCTTGTCGAGGCCGTAATGATCCTCGGCCAGGATCTTCTCCGCGCTCTCCAGGTCATGGCGCACGCGCGTGCGTTTCTTCCACGGTACATTCACCAGCCAATCGATATAGTTGCGGACTACGGTGGCTTCGGCGGACATAGGTGACATGAGCTTGAGCTTGTTGAATTCCGCCATGGCCTTGTCGCGCGCTTCCTTGGACATGCCGGCTTTCTGTATTTTCTTCTCGAGTTCCTCGAGCTCGTTAGGTGCGTCTTCCAGCTCACCGAGCTCCTTCTGGATGGCCTTCATCTGTTCATTCAGGTAATACTCACGCTGGCTTTTTTCCATCTGCTGTTTGACGCGTCCGCGGATGCGCCGCTCGATCTGCAGGATATCGATCTCGCCTTCGATCAGCGCCATCACGTGTTCCAGGCGTGCGCGTGCGTCCTCGAGTTCGAGGATCTTCTGTTTCTCATCGAGTTTCAATTGCATATGAGCGGCGATGGTGTCCGCAAGCCGGCCGGGTGAATCGATACCTGCCAGCGATGTCAGCAGTTCCGGCGGGATCTTCTTGTTGAGTTTGACGTATTGATCGAATAGCGATAGTGCCGAACGCATCAGTACATCCATCTCGCGCTCGTCATATTGTCCTTGAGTGCGGATGGCGGTCACCAGCGCGGAGAAATATTCACCATCGTTGATCTGCAGGATACGTGCGCGATCACCACCCTCCACCAGCACTTTGACGGTGCCGTCGGGGAGCTTCACCAGTTGCAGGATCGTGGCCAGGGCGCCAATGCGGTAGAGATCGCTTTCTTTGGGATCGTCCACTTCCGGACTTTTCTGGGCCAGCAGCAAGATCTGCTTGCCCGCCTGCATGCCGTGTTCCAGCGCCTTAATGGATTTATCCCGGCCGACGAACAGCGGGATGACCATGTGCGGATACACCACCACATCGCGTAATGGCAGCACTGGCACCAGAACAGGCTGGCCTTCAAGCAGATCAGATTGGCGGGTTTCGCTGCTCACACTATGTCCTCTAGTAATTCGGAATATGGATACGCTTGGAGATTATTCAGACCATGCAAAACATGCATGTGGGTGAAATTCATTTTTTCAAGTGGCCAGCTGGCGAATTAGCCATCCGAGGCCGCCAACTGCCGTTTGCCACGCTCGTAGACAATGTAAGGTTGGTTCTCGCCACTGATGACCGCTTCATCGATCACCACTTTCGAGACGTGCTCCATGGAGGGCAGTTCATACATGATGTCCAGCAAAACGTGTTCCAGAATGGTGCGCAGACCGCGGGCACCGGTTTTGCGTTGCATGGCACGCCGCGCGGTGCTGCGTAGCGCGTCTTCACGCAGTTCCAGCTCACAGCCTTCCATATCGAATAGTTTCTGATATTGCTTGGTGATCGCGTTCTTGGGTTCGGTGAGGATACGCACCAGCGCAGCTTCATCCAGTTCGTCGAGGGTCGCCACTACCGGCAGGCGTCCGACAAATTCCGGGATCAAGCCAAAACGCATCAGATCCTCCGGCTCCACATCATGTAGCACTTCGCCGACGTTCTTGACATCGGCTTTGCCTCTGATCTCGGCCATGAATCCAATGCCGCTCTTTTCAGTGCGGTTGCGTATGATCTTTTCCAGGCCAGCGAACGCGCCACCACAGAGGAACAGGATATTGCTGGTGTCAACCTGGAGGAATTCCTGTTGCGGGTGCTTGCGACCGCCCTGCGGAGGCACGGATGCGATGGTACCCTCGATGAGTTTCAGCAATGCCTGCTGCACACCTTCGCCGGATACGTCACGGGTGATGGATGGGTTGTCAGACTTGCGTGAGATTTTATCGATTTCGTCTATGTATACGATGCCGGTCTGGGCCTTCTCCACATCGTAATCACATTTCTGCAGCAGTTTTTGTATGATGTTCTCCACATCCTCGCCCACGTAACCCGCTTCTGTCAGAGTGGTGGCGTCGGCGATGGTGAACGGTACATTCAATAAGCGCGCGAGCGTCTCGGCCAGCAGGGTCTTGCCTGAACCGGTGGGACCGATGAGCAGGATGTTACTTTTGGCCAGCTCTACATCATCCTTGTTATGCGTGCTGCGAACATCGAGGCGCTTATAGTGGTTGTACACAGCCACGGAAAGTATCTTTTTGGCGCGTTCCTGGCCAATGACGTATTGATCGAGGACGGTTTTGATCTCCTGGGGACGTGGCAGCTTGTTATGCGTCGTCTGCGCTTGTTCCTGCATCTCCTCACGGATGATGTCATTGCACAGTTCCACGCATTCATCGCACACATACACCGAGGGTCCGGCGATCAGCTTGCGGACCTCATGCTGGCTCTTGCCACAGAAAGAGCAGTACAACAGCTTGCCGCCGTCCTCACCTTTGCCGCGCGTCTCGTTCACCATCTCATTTTCACCTCTGAAAAGGCCTGGAAAACCGCTCGTGTGTAAACACTATGGGGATTTTTGACTTCCGCTTCAATAGCTTGGCCCAGTAATCTTAGAGCCTTTCGTCAGGTCGATGTTCTTCAGGGCTTGGCAGTGCGCTGTTCCAGTATCGAGTCCACCAGACCGTATTTGACCGCTTCGTCCCCGCTCATGAAGCGGTCACGCTCCGTATCTTGTTGAATTCGTTCAATTGTTTGGCCGGTATGCTTGGCCATAATGTCGTTGAGCCGCTCCCGCAAGTACAGAATCTCGCGGGCGTGGATATCGATATCTGTGGCCTGTCCCTGCACGCCCCCCAGAGGCTGGTGGATCATGATGCGTGAGTGGGGCAGGCAGTAGCGTTTGCCCTTGGCGCCCCCCGCCAGCAGCCAGGCACCCATGCTCGCGGCCTGGCCTACGCAGATAGAGGACACGTCGGGTTTCACAAATTGCATGGTGTCATAGATGGACATACCCGCCGTAACCGACCCACCGGGTGAATTAATATACAGACTGATGTCCTTATCCGGGTTCTCCGATTCCAGGAACAGCAGTTGCGCCACCACCAGGTTGGCTACGTAATCGTCGATGGCTCCGACGATGAATACCACGCGTTCCTTGAGCAGGCGTGAATAGATGTCATAGGAACGTTCCCCGCGGGCAGTCTGCTCCACCACGATGGGGACCAAATTTAGCCCCTGAACTTCGCTGGTTTTCTTCATTGCGTCCTCGGCTTGTCGGCCTGTTCAGTCATGTGCATGTTCATGCGGGTGTTCGTGAAAGTGCATCAACTCCTGGAAGCTGGCGGACTTATCGATGATCGATGCCTTTTCCAGCAACTTATCCACGGCCTGATCTTCCAACACCAGGGATTCAAGCTGACGCATGACCGCCGGGTTGGAACGCATGCTGTGCATGGCCTCCGCCGGGTTGCTGTAATCGTCCGCCATGCGCTCGAGACGCTCCTGTACACGTTTCGCATCCAAGTGTAATTGCTGCTGGCCGATGATCTCGCCGACGATCAGGCCCAGGCTCACGCGCCGTTTGGCTTGCTCTTCGAATAGCTCACGCGACAATTCCACACTCTTCATGTTGTCTTTGACACCCATGCGTTCCAATGCATCGCGGCGCAGATTCTCGATTTCATCATCCAGCAAGGCCTTGGGTAGCTGCAGTGGATTTGCGCTCAATAATGCAGCCAGTATCTGATCCTTCATGCGCTTGCGCACCGTATCCGCCATCTCCCGGCGCATATTCTCGGATACTTGAGCACGTAAATTTGCGATGCCGCCCTCGGTAACGCCGAAGCTTTTACAAAAGGCCTCATCCAGTTCCGGCAATATCTGGGCGTCCACGCGATACGCATGTACTTTGAAATTCGCGGTTTTTCCCGCGACTTCCTTAACATGATAGTCATCCGGAAAATGCACATCGAACTCGCGACGCTCGTCGGCCTTGATGCCATCAAGATCTTTCTCGAAGTCTGCCAGCATGCGATTCTCACCCAGCACCACGAAGACTTTCTCGGCCTGGCCGCCGGGGAAACCCTCGCCATTTACGCTGCCGTTGAAATCCAGCTGCACCCGATCGTCCTTGTGTGCACTGCGCTGCACAGTTTCCCAGGTCGCGCGCTGATGTCGCAGATTATCCACCATGGCATCGATATCCGCTGCGGAGATCTCCGCCACCGGGCGCTCAACCTGGATGCCTTCTATGCCGCTGAGTTTGATGTCGGGATATACTTCGAAGGTGGCGGTGAATTCCAGGTCTGTGCCTGGCTGATTGTTGACGCTGTCGATACGCGGTCCGCCTGCAGGATTGACCTTCTCCTGCAGGAAAGCCTCATTGCAGGTGTCACGCAGCAAGTCGCCCAAGACTTCCCGGCGGACTTCGTTGCCGAAACGTTTCTTAACCACGTCATAGGGAATCTTACCTGGGCGGAAGCCGTTGAGTTTGGCATTCTTTCCCAGGGATTTGAGTCGCTGTTCTACTTCGCGTTCCACGCGCTCTGCCGGCACCTGAACTTTCATGCGGCGCTCCAGACCGGTGGTTGTCTCGATTGAAACCTGCATTGACTGCTTACCTCTGAACATGCAGCGGACTCAAAGCCGCTTAATCGATGTGTTTCTGATTGCGAATGGTGCGAAAGGAGAGACTCGAACTCTCACGGGTTACCCCACTGGAACCTAAATCCAGCGCGTCTACCAGTTCCGCCACTTTCGCAACGCCGAATCGCTTGCGGTTACGTGATTTTCAAATTATATCAAACACTTGGACCAATCTGTTGAGCCGCGGATGGCGGCGAAGCGGATTCTGGGAACCATTATACAAACTCCGGGAATTAAAGGGCGTGTGCCCCATAAAACCTGCGAACTGCGTTCCGGTTATTGACTGAGTTCAGAAGCCGGTAATCAGGCCTTGCGCCAGCGGCGGTAACGACGGATCAGCGCATGGGTGGAGCTGTCATGTTTGAGCAGCGGTTCGCCGGCAGCATCCAACTCGGGGAGTAGAGCCTGTGCCAGAGTTTTGCCCAGCTCCACGCCCCACTGGTCAAAGGGATCGATGTTCCATATGACGGCCTGTGTAAACATGCTGTGTTCATAGAGAGCCACCAACGCGCCCAAGGTTCCCGGTGTCAGCCGCTCGGCTAGCAGCATATTGCTGGGACGATTACCCTCAAGCACTCTGTAGGGAACCTGACTTTCAGGAGTACTCTCGGCCTGGATTTCTTCTTTGGTTTTACCAAAAGCCAGAGCTTGAACCTGGGCAAACAGATTGGCCATCAACATGGCATGCTGATGATCGGGTGGATTGAGACTCTGGCAAAAGCCGATAAAGTCGCAGGGGACCAGTCGGGTGCCCTGGTGGATGAGCTGATAGAACGAATGCTGCCCGTTGGTGCCGCGTTCGCCCCAGTAGATGGGGGCCGTTTGATAGGCGACGCGTTGCCCGTCCCGGTCGGTCTGTTTGCCGTTGCTTTCCATAGCCAACTGCTGCAGATAGGCAGGGAAATATCTCAGGTATTGATCGTAGGGCAATACCACCTGGGTATGGGCTCCGAGGAAATTGTTGCTCCAGATGGATAACAGCCCCATAAGTACTGGCAGGTTCCGCTCCAATGGAGCCCTGCGAAAATGCTGATCCATGGCATGAAAACCACCGAGCATGGCGTGGAAATATTCCGAGCCGATGGCGATCATCGTAGAGAGGCCGATAGCGGAAGTCATAGAGTAGCGTCCGCCGACCCAATCCCAGAAACCGAAAATATTCTCCGCTTCGATACCGAACTTCGTGGCTTGCGCAATAGCGCTGGAGACCGCGACGAAGTGCCTGGCGATTGCTTGCTTATCACCCAGCTGCTGCAGGCACCAGTCACGGGCTGCCTGCGCGTTGGCCATGGTCTCCTGGGTAGTAAATGTCTTGGAGCTGACGATGAACAGGGTCTCGGCCGGGTCCAGATCGCGGGTGGCTTCCTTGAAATCCGTGCCGTCCACGTTGGACACGAAACGGAACAGCAGATCCCGCTGGCTGTAATGGCGTAAGGCCTCATAAGCCATCACCGGTCCCAGATCCGAGCCGCCGACCCCCAGGTTGATGATATTGCGGATACGTTTACCGGTATAGCCGCGCCATTGGCCGTTGCGGACTTGTTGTGAAAAATGCGCCATCCGCTCCAGGACTGCGTGCACCTGCGGCACTACATCGGCGCCGTCAACGACGATCTTCTCGCTCTTGGGTGCACGCAAGGCCACATGCAAGGCAGGACGTTGCTCGGTCACATTGATTTTTTCGCCACTGAACATGGCCTCGATGCGCGTCTGCAATTTGCAGTCTTCGGCTAGCGCCAACAGCAATCCCAGGGTCTCGTCGGTGATGCGGTTCTTGGAATAATCCAGGTACAGCCCAGCGGCTTCTGCAGTAAAGCGCTCGCCACGCTTGGGATTGTCTGCAAACAATTGGCGCAGGTGCAGCGTGCGCACATTTTGGTAATGCGCTTCCAGCGCCTTCCAGGCTGAGCGTTGTGTCAGCAGCTGCTGCATTGTTGGATCGACTCCCGTAATTGTATTGCCAAATCAACTACTCCGTATCTGGCAACAACAAGCGGATCGCTGTCTTCGGGAAGTAAAAATTGTCCAAGCTCCCTTGGTGGGCCGTGCAGGATTCGAACCTACGACCTACTGATTAAGAGTCAGCAGCTCTACCAACTGAGCTAACGGCCCAACAAGGGAGCTTGGACAACCAAAATGGGGTGGACGACGGGACTCGAACCCACGACAACCGGAATCACAATCCGGGGCTCTACCAACTGAGCTACGTCCACCATAACCGGCTGGATAAATTTGTACTTCTGCCGGCTTCACCGCATTGGCGCGCCTGGCAGGACTCGAACCTGCGACCGCCGGCTTAGAAGGCCGGTGCTCTATCCATCTGAGCTACAGGCGCAAATTCATATCAAATTTGGTCGGGGCAGAGGGATTTGAACCCCCGACCCCCTGCTCCCAAAGCAGGTGCGCTACCAGACTGCGCTATGCCCCGCCCGACGCGGCCTGCGAGGCTCCCTCGAAGCGGCCCGCGCAAGGCGGGGAATGATACGGTGCCACTCCACCCCAGTCAATTTAAGGGCCATTTTTGGCGCTGAAGCGGGTGCATGCGACAATCCGCACCACCGCTGCACACCCAACGAATCATTAACATGACAGCCCAGATCATTGACGGTAAAGCCCTGGCCAGTGAGATCCGCGAGGATATCGCTCACCGTGTCGCCGCGCGTGTCAGGGAAAAACGTCGCGCACCGGGCCTGGCGGTGATCCTGGTAGGCAGCGACCCCGCCTCTCAGATTTATGTGCGCAACAAACGTGAAGCCTGCAAGCAGGTGGGCTTTGTATCACGCGCCTTCGACCTGCCTGCGGATACCTCTGAAGCCAAGCTGCTAAAGCTTATTGACGAGCTTAACGAAGATGTTGCCATCGATGGAATCCTCGTACAGCTGCCCTTGCCGGCGCAGATCAACACCGAGACCGTCATCGAAAGCATCCAGCCGGACAAGGACGTGGACGGCTTTCATCCCTATAACGTAGGCCGTCTGGCGCAGCGGATTCCGTTGCTACGCCCCTGCACGCCCTACGGCGTCATCAAGCTGCTGGAAAAATATGGAGAGCCATTCGAAGGGCGGTATGCAGTGGTGGTGGGCGCGTCCAATATCGTCGGCAGACCCATGGCCCTGGAATTGCTACTGATGGGCGCGACAGTGAGCATCTGTCATCGCTTCACGAGCCCAAGTGATCTGGAAAAACTAGTGCGCGCAGCCGAGATCCTGGTGGTAGCTGTGGGCAAACCAGGTCTCATCCCCGGAGCATGGATCAAATCCGGTGCAACTGTCATTGATGTCGGGATGAACCGCTTGGCCAATGGCAAGCTAGTGGGCGACGTGGAGTTCGAGAAAGCCCGCGAACGCGCCGCGCTCATCACACCGGTACCCGGCGGTGTTGGCCCCATGACCGTGACGATGTTGCTCAGTAATACCCTGACTGCAGCCGAGCATCATAAATAGCGCGACAGCGCGTATCCAATACTCAAGTGTGTATTTGAGATCTCGATTGCTTCGAAGGCTGCTTCCTACCCATAGCAGATGCCTCGCATAAAACGGGGACGATCAGTCGCCTTCGAGCATCTTGTAGGAGCAATCCGTCAAATACAGTAGCCCTTTTTCGTTCTTGAATGTCAGGTCATATTCTTCCGCAATGTGAACCACAACCCCGTCATGAATTGAATCGAAACTTAATGAAGAATATTGGGTATACGGTATTGAATAAATATGCGCGAGATGCGCAAATGTTATGAATATTTGTCCCTTTCTGCTTATGAGTGCCTTACGAATGACTGCAGTACTAAAGTGACCATTTATGTAGCCGTTTACATCTGTAAAAGTCACTCCGTTATTCGCAATAAATGATAAAATCTCTGTAACCTCCCAATGAGGGGCTTTGTTTGCATCAAACGCCTCATTTGAGGTTTTCGTGTCTTTAATAAATTCAAGAAATCTATAGGTCCTGTCGTACTGCTTCGGTATTTCGCGTTTAGTAATCAGATATGGTTGGCTATTGGAATCGCTTGCAAAAGCGTTACCTTGAAAAGCTATAAAAGCGAAGAGCGGTATAGCAACAATAGCGCGGCTCACAAAGTTAAGTTTTACGTTCATTCGCCATCTCTTACGCTTAATAAAATAGGCTATCACCGCCGATAATAAACTGCTGTTCGTCTGTTTCCGAAAGTGTGACAAGAGCAAATTCATATTTCTTGTCTATGTAATTCTTTTTGACGATTTTGAACTGGCCTTTATCAGTCATCTCAATAGTTATTTTGCCCAGATAGAGTGGTTCTTCATTTTTGGTCAAATTCAAATATGTTGATATTTCTGCTGATTTCTTCCCAGTAAACTGTAACTTCCGCACAATTGTATTTCGGTAAGAGCCATCAATCTCTAATGGCCAAAGTGCTCTCTCTTCAAAAGCCAGTATAGGTGTCAGCGATAGATCATCGTTTATTCTGAAATAGCGATATATGACAGCATTGTACACAGTACCGTTGTGACCATAGTCTTCAATAATTATGGATTCGTTTCCATCAATCTCAGTGAACGATACAAAAGGTCTCTTCAAAAGTGACGAATTTTTGTCTTCAAAGAACATATCTAACCATTTGCCATAGATGTAAGCAGGCTTCTTCGTCAGTTTTCCACTTTTGGCATCGTAGAAGATGAAGTAGTAGTTAGACCAGCCCATGGGACCTATCTCTTCGAAAACGTATAAATCCAGACCGGTCGGGGCTTTAATCCGGAATACTGAACCGTACATATCCTCTATCTTGAGCTGGCAGTCTTCAGTCCCACATTCATTCTTTTCGACGGACTTGAAGTCCGCATACACAATGCTATTTATTTCATCGTTTACGATTGCCGGCACAGCTTCTTGCCCCGCGTCCGGCGAACTGCCAGGAGTAATATCGTTATCAGCCGGGACAATCGCCTTCAGCGTTGGCGAGGACTCGTCGTTCACCGATGCTTTGGCGAACTGCAGTGCTGAAAAGAAAACCAGCAATAAGACTGTAACGGATAATTTATATTTCATGAATTCCCCGATTCTTCAGTTTCAGCGTGTGAATGTTTCCTCCCATCCGGAGACCAATTAGAACAGCCGCTAATGGCGGCGGCCTCAATGGGTCGCTGCAACACTGGCTTGAAGTTTATACGCTGGCGTCTTAAATCCCAAGGTCTCGCGAGGGCGCTGGTTTAGACGCAGAGCGATCTTGTTCAGATGGGCCTGGCTGTGAACTGAGAGATCCGTCCGCTTTGGAAAGTATTGCCGCAACAATCCGTTTGTGTTCTCGTTCGACCCGCGTTGCCAAGGGCTGTGAGGGTCGCAGAAGTAGACTTGCACATCCGTCGCGACCGTGAACAGCTTGTGATCGGCCATCTCGTGGCCGCGATCCCACGTCAGTGAACGCTTGAGGGCGGCAGGAAGCTTGCTGACGTGCCTGCTCAGGGCCGTCACGACGGTGGCGGTCTCACTGTCCGGTACTTTAATGAGCATGACGAAGCGCGATTGACGTTCGACCAGGGTCACGATGAAGCTGTGTTTCGAACCGCAGAGTAAGTCCCCCTCCCAGTGGCCCGGCACGGCACGATCTTCGGCCTCAGCCGGGCGTTCCCGGATGGAGATGGCATCGACGATCCGACCTCGCGACTGCTTGTGGTTGCTCGCCTGCCGCGAACGGCGCACGCTGCGTTTCGATCGCAGGTGCCCAATCAGCTCCTTTTTCAGGGTTCCCCGTGCCTGGATGAACAGGCTCCGGTAGATCGTCTCGTGGGACACGCGCATAGCCTCATCGCTGGGATACTCTTCTTTGAGCCACGCGGAGATCTGCTCCGGCGACCATTCGAGGCTCAGTTTACCTGCCACTGCCTGGCGCAAGGCTGGGTTCAGGGACAGGCGGCAGGGCTTCGGACGCCGCGCACACATCCAGGCAGCGCTATCGGCCTCGGATGCTCGATACTCCCGTCGGCCGCCGTGGCGAGCCACCTCCCGGCTCACGGTCGAGGGCGCTCGACCCAGCTGCTTGGCGATACACCGGATCGACTGGCCGGCTGCCACACCGCGGGAGATGTCTTCCCGCTCCACCAGCGTAAGCGTAACCAGGGCGCGGCGACGGACGGCTGGTTTGATTCCGCCGTGCTTGGCCAGAACATTAAAGATCGTCTGATGCTGTCGGTGATCGAGCACGCGGCCGATCTCCCCAGCCGACTGTCCCAATCCCCAGCGCCGCCAGATCTCATCCTTATGTGCCGGGGTAAGCCCCGGTCCAGATCGTCTTCCCATATGCACCACCTCTGCAGGTAAACTTACTGCATCTGGTGTTGCATCGACCTATTGAGCTCGCGGCCGGGAGCAGCCTTTTGGAAGAAAGTATCTGCATATGCTACTCGCGTTTCCAAGTGGTTTTACTCGCCGCATCTTCCAACACCACGCCAGCAGCCGTTAGCTCTGCGCGTATGCGGTCCGCTTCTGCCCAGTTCCTGTTCTCGCGTGCCTTATTACGCGCAGCGATCAGCGCTTCAATCTTTTCAGCACTCAACACGGATGAATCTGGAACACCCGACTGTAGATACAAATTCGGATCCGATTGCAGGATACCCAGCAGGCCGCCCAACTCCACCAGCAAAGCAGCCGACCCTGCAGCTTCATCGGCGCCCACATCCCGCTGGCGGTTGAGGTCCCGGGCAAGATCGAAAAGCACGCTGATGGCTACCGGCGTGTTGAAGTCATCGTCCATAGCTTCCTCGAAGCGCTTCCGGTATTCGCTGTTCTTCGTCGCTCTGCCGGCAGTAATACCGCGCAGCGCGGTATACAGTCGCGCGAGCCCGGCGGCCGCCACATCGAGAGACTGGTCCGAATAATTCAGCGGGCTGCGGTAATGACTGTTGAGGATGAAATACCGTACGACCTCAGGACGATATTTCTTCAGTATCTCACGCACCGTGAAGAAGTTGCCCAGGGATTTGGACATCTTCTCGTCATCCACTTTAACGAAGCCATTGTGCATCCACAGGTTGGCGAAATGCTCGCCGGTGGCGGCTTCCGACTGGGCGATCTCGTTCTCGTGGTGCGGAAATTGCAGATCCATGCCACCACCGTGGATATCGAAATGATTGCCCAGCGCTGCCGTGGACATGGCGGAGCATTCGATATGCCAGCCGGGCCGCCCTAAGCCCCAGGGTGCTGGCCAACTGGGTTCGCCGGGTTTGGCGACTTTCCACAGCACGAAATCCAGTGGATCGCGCTTGGCTTCATCTACCTCGACCCGCTCACCAGCCCGCAGGTCCTCCAGACGCTTGCCCGAGAGCTGTCCGTAATCCTTGAATTTATTGACTGCATAATAGATGTCGCCGTTCGTTCCTTGATAGGCGAAGCCCTTCTTCAAAAGCACCGAGATCATTTTCACAATGGCATCGATGAATTGGGTGGCCCGCGGTTCCAGATCGGGTGGCAGCACACCCAAAGCCACTTCGTCCTCATGATTAGCAGCGATGAAGCGCTTCGTCAGTGAATCAATGGATTCTTTGTTCTCGGCAGCGCGTTTGATGATCTTGTCGTCGATATCGGTGACATTGCGTACATAGATGAGCTGGTAACCGCTGGTCCGCAGCCAGCGGGCCACCATATCAAACACCACCAGCATGCGCGCATGACCCAAGTGCATGTTGTCGTACACCGTCAGGCCACACACGTACATACGAACCTTCGGCGGATCGATAGGCTTGAAGCTCTCTTTTTTGCGCGTAAGTGAATTATAGATTTTCAGCATGGGTCTTTAGCTCTTCGAAATATTTGCAGCCGCTTCCAGCCGCTGCTTAATCCGTTCCTGACCGAGCAGCTCCCAGAAGAGTTTCAGCTCCGGGCCGTGGGTATCCCCGGTGAGCGCGGCGCGCAGCGGTTTGTAGAGCTCAGGACCGCGTAGTTTGGTACTGCTCGCCAATGCATCAACAAAGGGTTTGTATTCTGGGTTGTCGGCTAAACTGGCTAACGCCTCTTTGAAATACTCGGCACCTGCGCCGCTCACGGCCGCACGGCCTTCTTTCATCATGAAGTCGTAATCTCCGAATAGCGTCCGGGCCCAGTGCAGCGCGTCATACTGCGGTTTGTAGTCAGATTTTATTTCTGTACTAAGTAGAACATTGGGTCGCACTGTCTGAATAAATAGCGAACGTTTATCCTTTGGCACGATGCCTTCCAGCGTTTCTCCACCGGCGGAATCAGCACCGAGTTTCATCCAGTCCCATAACTCCTCATCGCCAGTATTGGCGATGGCGAGTTTCTGCCAATGACGCAGATGACTCTCATCGAAGTGTGCCGGGCTATGGCTGATCCTGGCGATGTCAAACTGTGCCGCCAGTTCCGCGAATGACATGAGTCTGTTATCCCTATCGATATAGGCATGCCCCAGCCGAGCCATGTAGTTCATAACGGCCACAGGCATGTAATTCTGCGTGATCAGGTCGCGCACGCTGGCACTGCCGTGGCGTTTGGAAAGCGGCTGACCATCCTGCCCGACCACCATGGAGAGATGTCCATAGCGCGGTGTGGAAAGATCAAGCGCGGCGAGTATCAGTAACTGCCGCGGCGTGTTCGCCAGATGGTCTTCACCACGCAACACGTGAGTAATCTCCATTAGCGCATCATCCACGGCGTTGCTAAAGAAGAACGCCGGGCTGCCGTCGCCGCGTAGGATCACGAAGTCACCGATGTCGTTGTGTGCGAATACCTGGCGACCGCGCACCAGATCATCGAATGCAGTCTCGCCCTGCTCCGGAACCCGGAAGCGTAGGGCCGGTTTGAGTCCCGAGTCCAGACGCGCTTCGATCTCAGATTTGGACAGATGTGCGCAGGTGCCGGCATACCGCGGCGGCTTGCCGGCAGCCAGCTGAGTCTTGCGCGACATGGACAAGGCTGCGGGTGTGCAGAAACACGGATAGGTAAGTCCCTGCCCAGTCAGCTTCTCTATATAAGTCTGGTAGATCTGGCCGCGCTCGGACTGGCGGTACGGCCCGTGCTTGCCACCCACATCCGGCCCTTCTGCCCATTCCATATCCAGCCAGTGCAGGTCCTTAATAAGCGCGGTCTCCATCGCAGTGTGCGAGCGCTCCGCATCCGTATCCTCGATGCGCAGGATGAACTCACCGCCGCTGTGCTTCGCTAGCAGGGCACTGAACAGGGCGGTACGGGCATTGCCCACATGCAGCTGGCCGCTGGGGCTGGGGGCGAATCGGGTGCGCACACTCATGGCGCATCATCTTATCAGGCAAAATACAGCCTGCGCCCGTGTGCTGCTAATTTTCCGGACCAGCGTTTATGATGGTGGCCGGAGCGCAGGAGTTATCATGAAAAAACCGCTGACAGGTCTATTCACGTGCATGCTGCTGGCTGCATGCAGTCATGCGCCGGTGCAACCTGTTCAACCTGCTGCGCCGCCCAATCCTTACCCGGAGGTGGCGTTCGAGACCAGCCTTGGAACTTTCGTGGTGCAACTGGACCGCAAACGGGCGCCGCTCACCGTGAGCAATTTCCTGCACTACGTAAACACCGGTTTTTATGACGGCACACTCTTCCATCGCGTGGTGCCGGGCTTCGTGATCCAGGGCGGCGGATTCACCAGCGCCTATGTTGAAAAAAAGACCGACGCACCCATCCCCAATGAATCCGGCAACGGCCTCTCCAACCTGCGCGCCACCATCGCCATGGCGCGGGAGGACGATCCGCATTCAGCCACCGCCCAGTTCTACATCAATCTGGTGGATAACCAGAAACTGGACCCGCGGCCTGACCGCTGGGGGTATGCGGTGTTCGGGCAGGTAGTACAAGGCATGGACGTGGTGGACAAGATCGCCATCGTGCCTACCGGCAAAGTTGGTCCCTTTGACACTGATGCCCCACTGACGCCGGTTGTCATACTAAAAGCCATGGTTCTCAAACAATCACTCGATTGATCCATGACTACACTCTTTATCTCTGACCTACATCTGGACGCCTCACGGCCGCGCATCACGGATCTGTTCCTGGATTTTCTCAAGCAAGAACCGCGCAGCGCAGAAGCACTGTATATATTGGGTGATTTCTTCGAAGTGTGGCTCGGGGATGACGATCCGGACCCGCACCATGCCCAGGTCATGGACAGTGTCCGCGAACTCACGGATAGCGGCGTGCCGGTGTATTTCATGCATGGCAACCGGGATTTTCTCATCGGCACGGACTTCGCGAAGCGGACCGGGGTGCAGCTGCTCCCGGACCCGACGGTGGTGGATCTTTTCGGCATCCCCACCCTGCTCATGCACGGCGACACGCTATGCACCGATGATGTGGAATACCAGGGGTTCCGTAAAATGGTGCGCGACCCGGCGCGCCAGCAAGCCTTCCTGGCTTCGTCACTGGCTGAACGTCGGGCGTTCGTGACGCATGCGCGCGCCGCCAGCGGCTTGAGCACTGCCCAGAAGTCCGAGTTCATCATGGATGTGAACCAGCAGGCAGTGGAGACGGTGATGCGCGAGCAGCTCGTTGACCGCCTGATCCATGGCCACACACATCGGCCGGCGGTGCACAAGTTCCAGTCAGGCGGAAAGCAAAAAACCCGCATCGTCCTCGGGGATTGGTATTACCAAGGCAGCATCCTGCGGGTTGACGGCGCTGAGCCGGTACTTGTGACTCTTCCTCTCTCCCAGTAATACACAGAAATAGTTCTAAACAACTGATCGTCCTCAGTGTAGCGGTCCGCTGTGGAAACGGAATTCCCTGTCCGGCTCTGTCACGAGCCCGGCCTCGATGTTCGCAAACAACTTGAATCGGTCCACGATGGCATCGCCGCCGATGTGCTTCGCCAGTTTCAAATAGACATTCAGGTGGCGGGCTTCGGCTGCTTGCAGGCCGCGATAAAAATCCGCCAGTTCGGCATCCAGTATCGCAGTCAGCGCCTGGAAACGCTCGCAGGAACGGGCCTCTATGAAAGCCCCGACCAACAGCAGATCCACAAGCCTTTCCGGTTCGTGCTTGCGAACATGTTTACGCAAACTGCTGGCGTAACGGGCAGCGCTCAACGGTCTGAAACGAATGCCGCGGCGCTGCAACAGGCGGCTCACCTGCTCGAAGTGCCGCAGTTCCTCGCGTGCCAGACGCGAGAGGCTCTCCTGCATCCTGGGATGGCGGCCCCCATACTCGAACATGAGACTCAGGGCTGTGGCCGCCGCCTTTTTTTCGCAGTTGGCATGATCCAGCAGCAAGATATCCAGGTTCTCCCGGGCTGCGCTCAGCCATGTCTGCGGCGTCGCACAGGCTAACAGGCCATGATTATCAGATGTTGCTTCCATCAGGTTCTCTCAGGTGTACTCGAAGTACTCATAAAATTGATCAATCATCATTCTTTTAAAGCAATGACCAGATCCATGACGTTGGTACCGGTGGGACCTGTATATATCAGATCGCCGCTGGCTTCCAGAAACGCACCGGCATCCGCCCGTGACAGACAATCCGATGCATCGAAACCCCCATCTTCACCCCGGGCGATGCTGCCGCCGTCTACCAGGGCGCCCGCGTCACTGGTTGTGCCATCAGTACCATCGGTGCCCGCTGCCAGCAGGTATATTCCGTCTTTATTCGCGATGCGCCGCGCCGTTACTAATGCCAGCGTCTGACAACGGCCGCCACGTCCCGGGTGCGTCGGCAGCTTCACAGTGGTCTCCCCTCCCCACACATGCACGCCCGGCGACGCATCCAACAGAAAGCCGCTTATCCGTTCGCCGCCGACGATCGCATCAGAAGCAGGCAACGAATCGTGCAAGTAGGCTTCGTGACCGGCGCTTGCGGCAGCCACATTGACCGCCTGCATGGCTTGATGGTTGGTGGCAACGATGCGTGTATGTACATTGCGTGAGCCAATATTCGGTGGCGAAGAACGCGGCAAGTCCGCGAACTGTACCGGCAGTTCCGGTAACGGATCCGATACAGGCGGCGTCAGCAGACCGGAGCCGATGTAAGCCGGCACATCACCCGGCACATCTGAGATCAGCAACAGTTCCGCTTCACGGCCTGCGAGATGCTGCAACAGTCGCCCGCCCTTGATCTGTGAGAAGGCCGTGCGCACACGGTTCACCGCATCGATGGGTAGGCCGCTGGCCAACAGCCAGCGGTTAAGCGCACGCAGCTTGGCGAGCGACACGCCTTCAGCCGGTACTTCCACCAGGCTCGACGTTCCGCCGGAAATTAGAAATAGGAACTGTGCGTCCGCCGGCGCATTCGCCAAGAACAGGCGCAGGGCGTTGCCGGCCGACAGGCTTTGTTCATCCGGCAAGGGATGTCCGGCTTCCAAAGACAGGATGCGTGTATCGGCGTAAGCGGATGATTCCTGGTGTCCATGACGTGTGATCACCAGGCCAGCTGTCACGCGAGAGCCGATGGCATCCATGGCCCCGGCAGTCATGGCCGTGGCGGCCTTGCCGATGGCCACCAGCAACACGCCGCCGGGAAAAACCTGCTGTTGCAACACCGCCTGCACGCAGCGGCGGCCGTTCACCGCCGCCAATCCCTGCTGAAAGAATTTCAGCAGCAAGCGACGTGGTTGTGAAGCGTCCTCCGGGTTCAACGCACGGATCAGAAAACGTTGTACATTTCGATGACCTGCCGGTCATCGCGCTGGCGATGCTGCTTGGCTTCGTCGGAACGTTCCTGGGCAAGCACCGCCAGATAGTCGTTGGTGACATCGCCGGTGATGTACTCGCCGGAGAACACCGAGGTGTCGAAGCGCTGGATCTTGGGATTACCGCGGCGCACCGCGTCGATCAAATCATCGAGGTTCTGGTAGATCAATTTGTCGGCGCCGATGAACTCCGACACCTGCTCCTCGCTGCGGTCGAAGGCGATGAGTTCCCTGGAGGTGGGCATGTCGATGCCATAGACGTTGGGGAAACGCACCGGCGGCGCGGCCGAGGCGAAATACACCTTGTGGGCGCCGGCGTCCCGGGCCATCTGGATGATCTGCTGCGAGGTGGTGCCGCGCACGATGGAATCATCCACCAGCAGCACGTTCTTGCCGCTGAACTCCATGTCGATGGCGTTGAGTTTCTGGTGCACCGAATGGTTGCGCTGCCTCTGCCCCGGCATGATGAAGGTACGGCCGATGTAGCGGTTCTTGATGAAACCCTCGCGGTATTTCAGCCCCAGCACGTTCGCCAGCTGCAGGGCGCTGGTGCGACTGGTGTCGGGGATCGGCATCACCACGTCGATATCATGGCTGGCCCAGTCGCGCTGGATCTGTTCCGCCAGTTTGTCGCCCATGCGCATGCGCGCCTTGTAGACCAAGATGTCATCCATGATGGAGTCCGGGCGGGCGAAATATACGTATTCGAAGATGCAAGGCGAACACTGCGGCTTCTCGGCACACTGTTGGGTATGCAAGCCACCGTGGCGGTCGATGACCACGGCCTCGCCCGGCGCCACGTCGCGTACCAGTTCGAATCCGCACACGTCCAGGGCCACGCTCTCCGAGGCGAGCATATATTGCGTGCCGGCATCGGTTATGCGCCGACCGAACACCAGCGGGCGAATGCCGAAAGGATCTCGAAACCCCACGATGCCGTAGCCGGCGATCATGGCGACATTGGCATACCCGCCGCGGCAACGCCGGTGCACGGCGCTCACCGCCTTGAAGATATCGCGCTCGTCCACCTCCAGGCTGCCGGTACGCTGCAACTCGTGCGCGAACACATTCAGCAGGATCTCGGAATCGGACTCGGTGTTAAGGTGCCGCCGGTCCTCGCGGAACAGCATATCCTTGAGGGCGCGGGCGTTGGTGAGGTTGCCGTTGTGCCCCAGTCCGATCCCATAAGGCGAGTTGGTATAGAACGGCTGGGCTTCGGCTGAATTCGCGCAGCCGGCGGTGGGATAACGCACATGTCCGATGCCCATGCTGCCGCGCAGTCTCAGCATGTGCCGCTGCTGGAATACGTCCCTCACCAGGCCGTTGCTCTTGCGCATGTACAGGCGATCGTGATCGCAGGTCATGATGCCGGCCGCATCCTGGCCGCGGTGCTGCAGCACCGTCAATGCGTCATACAGGATCTGATTGACGTTAGCGTGACCGACGACTCCGACAATCCCGCACATGCACGCCCCCGCTAGTTCACTTATGGTCCAGGTCCTTCAACTTGTGTTCACCGCGCATCATCTCGTCGGCGACCCGTGCCGGCAACACCGTACGCATCCAGCCGGCGACTGACTCGGCATAAGGTATGAGCCGCGATGCATGCCACCAGTCATTCTGCGGCAGGGTCGTAAGACCCGCCATGATCACCAGCACTGCCACGATCACGAACCCGCGCAGCATGCCGAACAGCAGACCCAGCACCCGGTCGGCCGCGCCGGCGCCGGTCTTCTCCATGATCTTGCCGATCAGGAAATTGATCACCGCGCCGATGATGAGGATCACCACGAACAGGAGCGCGAAACCGATGATCACGCGCACCGACGGGTTGTGGATGAAGCTAAATACGTCGCCCAACGGCCGGGCGAAGCGCAGGGCTACCCAGAAACCAACCACCCAGGTGACCAGCGACACGATCTCGCGCAAAAATCCCCGCAGCAGGCTGATGAGAGTCGAGATGACAATGATGACGAGGATCAGATAATCAACCCAATTCATGCGCGCCCTGGCCGCCGTGGCGTGCGGTCTTTAAAACGGGTCGTTATTTTAACAGACGTGGAGCGTGCAAACCGCCCGACTGTCCAACTTCAGGAGTTCGGCACCACCGCCGCCTTTCCACCGTAGGCTTTGCCAACTCCGGAGACCATACGCTCCGCAGAGGCCTTATCCGTGTAGGGTCCAACACGCACGCGATAATAGGTGCGGCTGCCTGTTTGGAAGCGACTGATGTAGGCGTGATAGCCATGCATCGTGAGTTTGTGTTGCACATTCCGTGCGTTGGCCTCATTGCTATAACTGCCTGCCTGTACCGCCCAGCCACCGCTGGCCGGCGCCACGGGCTTTGCCTGCTCCGTTGCCGGTTGCGCAGCGGGCCGTACAGCCGGCTGCGGGGTGCTAGTCGGCGCCGCATGGGTGCTCGCAATCGCCGGCAAGGAACCACTGCTAGCTGTGGCCGGGTTGCTCAGGTCCATATGATAGGCGGGCTGCCCATTGGTGGCGGCCGCTGGCGGCAGCGTCAATGACTTGGTCACCGTGGAATCGGGTGCCGAGCCGCCCTTCAGCACCCAGGGAATGATGATCACCGCCAGGACCACCAGCACCACTGCGCCGATCAGGCGCTCTTTGAGTCCGATCTCCATTTCCCGACCTCCAACGGGCGCGCACGCGCCCTCAGATGTAATTGGTACCGGATTCCTGCCTGAGACGCAATATGGCGCTCACCGTCTGGAAGGAACCGAAAACCAGGATACGGTCACCGCGCTGCGCCACTGACTGTGCCGCATGGCTAGCATCAGCCATCAGCGCGCATTCGGACAATGTGGCGTCCGGTATCGCCGCGAGGATTCGCCGCGCCAGCTCGGCAGCGCTCTGGCCACGCGCTCCTTCCAGTCCGCCGACGAACCAGTGGTCCACATGCGTTGCCAGCGATCGCGCCACCTCCTCGACAGCCTTGTCGCGCAACATGCCCACCACCGCCAGGGTCTTGCCGGTCACCGGGTTCGAGACCAGATTCTCGGCGAGCACGGCGGCCGCCGCTGGGTTGTGGGCCACGTCCAATATCCAGGTCACCGCACCCGGCAATTGCTCAAAGCGCGCTCGAATGCGCGCCGCTTTCAGGCCCGCGCGGATAGCGCCTTCACTGACCGGCAACGCAGCGGCCAGCGATTGCAGCAGTGCTATGCAACTCGCGGCGTTGTCCAGCTGTATGAAACCCGGCAGTGCCGGTAGCGGCAAGTCCTGTAAATCCACCCGCCACCCATGCCAATCCCAGCTGTGACCGGATGCTTGCCGGTCGAAATCTTTTCCCAACAACAATAGCTCAGCGCCGAGCTGCCTGGCGCTTTGCAGCAGGCGATCCGGCGGATCGCGGTCGCCGCAAATGGCCGGCCGCCGGCTGCGATAGATCCCGGCTTTCTCGAAGCCGATGCTGTCCCGGTCATGGCCCAGCCATTCCTGATGATCCAGTCCGATAGATGCCACCAGTGCGCCCATGGGATCGATGGCGTTGACCGCGTCCAAGCGCCCGCCCATGCCCACTTCCAGCACCGCCACCTGTACGCCATGCCCGCGAAAGAGCTCGAAAGCCGCCAGGGTGCCAAATTCGAAATACGTGAGGCTGATATCCTCACGGGCTTCGTCCACGCTTGCGAACGCATCCACCAGTTCGGAATCGGTGGCTTCTGCGCCTTGTATGCAAATGCGCTCGTTGTAACGCATGAGATGCGGCGAGGTGTAGGTGCCGACCTTGTATCCTTGGGCGCGCAGCATGGCATCCAGAAAAGCCACGCACGAGCCCTTGCCGTTGGTACCGCCGATAGTCAGCGCCAGGAAAGGTGCGTGCGCCAGATGCATGCGCTGCAGTACCTGCCTGACACGCTCCAAGCCCAGATCAATGGGGTTCGGGTGCAGCTGCTCCTGCCAGCGGAGCCAGTCAGCGAGCGTGGTGAAACGCATGACATAGATCCGGTGTTGGATGATCGCGTGGACAGGTCACGGTGCGAGTCGAGCAATAGGGCAACGGATGGAAGATATCCGGGAACTCGGGTTATAGATGTGGCTAGGCTTCGCTATGTGCTTCCTCGCTCTCTTTGAGCGGCGGCTGGCGTGTGAGCATCGCAAGCAGCGACGCGAGCCGGTCGCGCATCTCGCGGCGGTCGATGATCATGTCCACGGCCCCGTGTTCCAACAGAAACTCGCTGCGCTGGAAACCTTCCGGCAGGGTCTCGCGTACCGTCTGCTCGATCACCCGTGGACCTGCAAAACCGATCAGCGCCTTAGGTTCAGCTACATTCACGTCTCCCAACATGGCCAGTGAAGCCGACACGCCGCCGGTGGTGGGATCGGTCATCACGGAAATGAATGGGATACCGCGGTGCGAGAGTTTGGCCAAAGCGGCACTGGTCTTGGCCATCTGCATGAGCGATATCAGCGCTTCCTGCATGCGCGCGCCGCCGCTGGCCGAGAAGCACACCAGTGGCGCATTTTCCTCCATGGCGGTCTCGGCGCCGCGCAGGAAACGCTCCCCGACAACGGAGCCCATGGATCCACCCATGAACTTAAACTCGAAGGCACACACCACAATGCGCATGCCCTTGAGACGCCCCTTCATGACCACCAGAGCATCCTTTTCACCGGTGGCTTTCTGGGCCAACATCAGCCGGTCTTTGTATTTTTTGCTGTCGCGGAAACGCAGCACGTCCACCGGCTCGATACTCGCACCGATCTCGGAACCGGTGCCCGGATCGAGAAACACTTCCAGGCGCTGGCGTGCCGTAAGTCGCATGTGATGGCCACACTTGGGGCAGACATACAGATTGCGTTCCAACTCGGCGCGGTAAAGTACCGAATTGCACTCCTCGCACTTGCTCCATAATCCTTCCGGAATACCACGCCGCGCTGGCCGCGATTCATCGGTATTGATGCGTGATGGGACGATTTTCTTGAACCAGTTCATGCTTTATAAATATCCTGTGATGGATGAACTTGGCTGTCGCCTATGCACGCATTGCAGGTTGCTTGCGCTGCGTTACGGGACATGCTTTGTACAACGATACAACTATATGATAAACGAATCCCGCTATTGGTGATGCCGGCGCCGGCGCCTGGCTAGACAGTCTCCAAATCCCGCGGCCTTGAAGCACGCCGCGTACGCCGCCTTCACCTATAAGGTGCATTGCTAGCGCCTATGGAGGTAAACGAGTCCATGATGCTTTTATCCGCTGGACACAAGTTCGATGTCCGCAGACAGGCCATCGAATAGTGCACCATCCGGCACAGGTACGCCATAAGCCGTGGGATACAGCACCGCCATGAAGCACAATCCGTGTGACGGCGCAGTGATGCCGCCCAAGGTTCGATCGCGACCCGCTAAAACTCGTCGTGCCCACTCCGGTTCCTGCTTCCCGGTGCCGATGTCAATCAGCACGCCGACGATGTTGCGCACCATATGATGCAGAAAGCCGTCGGCCACCACGTCGATCGTTACAATCTCGCCATCGCGGCGTACATCAAGACGATGGACGCGGCGCACCGGCGAACGTGCCTGGCACTCCACTGCGCGGAAGGCGGAAAAATCATGTTCTCCCAGCAAAAATCTCGCGGCTGCACACATGCGCGCTTCATCCAATAGATGATGTACCCACGTCACCTGCGACCGCATGAGCGCTGGTCGTGTCAGGCGGTTGAGGATGGTGTATCGATATTGGCGTGCACACGCCTGGTAGCGCGCATGGAAATCGTCCGGTACTTGCTGGACCCAGTTCGCCGCCACATCGGCTGGCAGATTCGAATTGATACCTAGCAACCAGCCACGCAGGCCACGCCGCGCCTCGATGTCGAAGTGCGTTACCTGACCGAGAGCGTGCACGCCTGCATCCGTGCGACCGGCGCACGCGACTTCCACGGGATGATCAGCGACCTTGGCGATGGCGGATTCGAGACAACCTTGGACTGTACGTCCGGCATGCGCTTGCCGTTGCCAGCCCATGAAGGCGGTGCCGTCGTACTCAAGGCCCACTGCCATACGCGCCATCAGATTCCACCCGCATGAAGATAGCAGCAGGTTATGAAAATTACATATGTGTGTCTCACGGCGTGCTGCCGACGAAACTAATGGGGCAATCAGACCACTGGCGAAGACACTCCGCCTTTACCACCCGCAGTGTGACTGGCTCAGGTCAGGGTTTGTAGCAGTTTCCTGGCTTCCTGCTGCTGTAGGCCGTCGCCCTCCTCCAATACTTCCTGGAGGATGTTCTTGGCGCCATCGGAATCGCCCATATCGATATAGGCGCGCGCCAGATCCAGTTTGGTGCCGATTTCATTCAGCCCGGTGGTATCCTCACCGGTACCGGTGCTGGTCCCGGTTTGCTTACCGGGAACTTCCGCATCTGCTGCCAGCGACATGGACTGACCGCTGCCACTGCGTGTGCCTTCTTCCTGTGGTGGTACATTGGTGTTCACGAAATCCGATAATTCCTTAAGGGCCTTATCGAACTCCACCTGGGAATCGGTGCCGAAATCCGCGGTCACGGTGGCTTCACCGGGCTTCTTAGCCGGAGCTGGCACGGGTTTCTTGTCCCCGCTGGTGGCGTCGGCCGCCGGTGCAGCTTTCTTGCTCTTGGTTACCGGCTCGATATCCGGCAGCGAAAAATCCACAACCTGCTGTTCAGCAGGCGCGGGTTTTGCAGCAGCGGCCGGTATGCTCACGGGACGCATGCCCTCAAATGCACCTGCCAAAGGATCCAGATCTGTATGCACGGCGGTACCCGTACCGCCGCTGTCCAGCGGGATATCCACGCTCGCACCTGCAGCCGCGCCCTCACCCGAGAACAGAGTCTCCTCTGGCGCCACTTGACGGCCCATGATGGCGATGTTTTCCCAATCCTTGTCGGGCGATGCCCCCATCTCCTGGCGCAAGCCGCGGGCGGTTTCCACAAAGTTAGCGCGGTCACCGGCGGTGAAATATACTTCCAGCAGTTTCATCTTGAGATCGCGGCGGCTCGGGTCCTGACGCAAGGACTTATTAAGCACATCTGCCGCCTGATCATAGAGACCGTAAGCCATGTGAAAATCCGCTTCCGCCATGGGATCGGATTCATCCAGCTTGAGATTCGTGGTAGTCATGTGGGATGCAGTCGAGCCCATCGCGGCATCACTGGCTGATCCACCTGCGTCTGATCCATCAACGGAATCGAGGTTGGTCACGTCTTTCAAGCCGGCTTTTTCTTCTTTTTCCCAGTCGGCATCAGCCGTGGGTGCTTTTCTGATCTTGACGGGTTTGCTGATGGCTGCGTCTGAAGCGCGCCGCCTCTTGATATAGATGCCGGTGATCAGCACCAGAATTATCACGATGATGGCGATGATCACATAGGGATTGAGCAGCGAATCCAGTAATCCACCGGAGGAAGCCGTGGATTGGACCGGAATGATCTTGGTTTTCGGCAAAGGTTTTACCGCTGCCGGTTTTTCTGGATACAGGGGCGTGCTCTTGGTTGCTGCCGCTTGTTTGTTTTGCTTGCCGGCCTGTTCTTGCACTGCCGACATGCTGTTACTTTCGACCGCGATCGGTGCGTTGGATGCAGTGGTTGCCGCACCGGCACCTGTGGACTGCGTTTGAGCTGCATTGCCGGCTGCTTCAGCCCCGGTCTCTGCGCCACTCGCACTCTTGCCTGCGCCTGGCACCTGGTTCTCGGTAGTCTGCGCAGCTGATGACGGCGCTACCAGCTGCAACGAGGGTTGTTCGGTATTAGTGGCCGGCTTATGCGCACCGGCCAGTCCACGGCTGGCGCGCCAATCAGCAATCTGCGTACGCACTTCAGAATTGGCCTCCGCGACTCTCACCGCCTGAATATCGTCCATAGTCGGAAGCCGCAGAACATAACCGGCCTTCATGAGGTTGATGTTATGCATGAAGACTTCGGGGTTGGCGCGGTAAATCGCGATCATCATCTGATTGAGAGTCACGCCCTGGGGCCGCATGTTCAGGGCGATCTCGGAAAGTGTTTCACCCCGATGGATGGGACCGTAATTCCCGCCCAACATTGAAGTACCCGCGGATACCACTGGAATTACCGCCGCGGCAGTCGCAGCCGGCTGCGGTGCCGATTGCGTTGTCACGGGCACAGGGGCCACCGCCGGAGTAGGAGCTGGAGTCGCGGTAGGAGCAGGAGCTGCCGTGGTACCCAGCGGTGCGGTTGCCGCAGGTTGTGCGGCAGCAGCAGCAGCTGCAGTAGTCGCGGCAGCCGGAGCCGCCTGGGTTGTAATCTCAAAATTCGGCGGATTCAGAAATACCGTGTACTCACGGATGAGTTCGCCGTTGTCCCAGGTGGCATCCGCCAAGAAATCCAGAAACGGTTCACGCATGGGCTGATTGGTGGTGATATGCACACTGGCAGTGCCGTTTGGCCCTGGTACGATCTGAAACTTTAGCTGGCTAAGCACACCGGCCATCGGCAGTCCCACCTGCTTGAACTGTGCGGGGCTCGCGATTTTGATTTGCAGGCTGTTGATCTCATCAGCCGCCGCCCCCACGATCGGGATATCCGCATCCAAGGGTTGATTGAGTCCGGAATTGAGCTTGATCTCGCCAAGACCCAGTGCGTTTGCCGCCAACGGCAACACCGCGATTACACAGGCCAGGACAAACTTAAGCGTCTTGCTCATGATCTCTCCCCGTCTCCCCGCCCCCTGTCGCGACCCGGAATGAGGTGCGGCCGGGCAACGGCATGCCACCGATAGCTCAGAATGCTCTTTATAAAACTGGGCTAACTATAGCTTATAAATAGCTTTTCACCAACAACTCCGCCACCTGCACACTGTTGAGAGCCGCGCCCTTGCGGACGTTATCAGCCACCACCCATAAGTCCAATCCCCGGGGGTGAGAGTGATCCTCCCGGATGCGGCCCACGAAAACCGCGTCCTTGTGAGCAGCCTCAGTGACCGCCGTGGGGTAGCCCCCGGGCCGGTGCTCGTCCAGCACCACCACCCCCGGTGCCTGGCGCAGCAGATTCCGAGCCTGGGCGGCCGTGAGTTTCTCCCGGGTCTCGATGTGCAACGCCGCTGAATGTCCATAGAAAACCGGCACCCTGACAGCCGTGGCATTCACCTGGATGGACTCATCATCCAGGATCTTGCGGGTCTCCCACAGCATCTTCATTTCCTCGCGGGTATAACCGTTGTCCTGGAACTCATCGATCTGCGGCAGCACGTTGAAGGCAATCTGTTTGGCGAACGTGCCGCCCGTGTCCACCGCATGGCCATTCAGCAACTGTGCGGTCTGACTCGCCAGCTCTTCGATGGCGCCGGTGCCGGCGCCGGAAACCGACTGATAGGTGGCCACATTGATACGCTCGATGCCCACCGCGTCATAGATGGGTTTGAGTGCCACCACCATCTGAATGGTTGAACAATTGGGATTGGCGATGATGCCGCGATTCTTGTATTTCCCCACCGCCTGGGGATTCACTTCCGGTACCACCAGTGGAATATCCGGTTCATAGCGGAACTGCGAAGTATTGTCTATGACCACGCAGCCGGTGGCGGCGGCCCGGGGTGCGAATTGCGCCGATACCGCGGCACCGGCGGAGAACAACGCCAGGCGCACTTTGGCGAAATCGAATTTAGCCAACTCCTCGACCTTCAGCTGAACCGCGTTGAATACCGCATGTTTGGCGGTGGAGCGCTCGCTGGCCAGTGCATATACCCTGCCAACAGGAAAATTCCGCTCTTCCAGAATCTCCAGCATGCTGCTGCCGACGGTCCCGGTTGCTCCGACTACAGCTATATCAAATGTATCCACGCCCACTCCAAATAAAATTTAACACATCCATGCACATTGATAGTAGGTCGATTTTCACGGAATTGGTTTGAGCACTGGTGAAACATCCATATTCTGCCCACGCTGACGCAAAGCATGGTCGATCAGCGTCAGCGCCAGCATGGCCTCGGCGATCGGCGTGGCACGGATGCCCACGCAGGGATCGTGGCGGCCATGCACGCTGATCTCCACCGCCTGGCCCTGGGTATCGATGGTATGGGCCGTGAGCCGGATGCTGGATGTGGGTTTGACGGCAATATTCACCCTGATCTCCTGTCCGGTGGAAATGCCGCCGAGGATACCGCCGGCGTTGTTGGACAAGAATCCCCGCGGTGTCATCTCATCCCGGTGTTGACTGCCTTTCTGGGTAACGGCGGCGAAACCTGCGCCGATCTCCACGCCCTTCACCGCGTTGATGCCCATCATGGCGGAGGCAATGTCGGCATCCAGTTTGTCGAATACCGGCTCACCCCACCCGGGCGGCACGCCCCGCGCCATCACTGTGATGCGCGCGCCGATGGAGTCACCGGACTTGCGCAACGCATCTATATAGGTTTCCAGTTCCGGGACACGCGCCGGATCGGGACAGAAAAATGGATTGTCATCGACAGTATCCAGATCCCTGGGTTCCACTACCAGAGGCCCCAATTGCGACAGCCAGCCTCGGATCACGACCCCATAGTGTTCCTCGAGATATTTGCGCGCGATGGCGCCGGCCGCCACGCGCATCACCGTTTCACGCGCCGAGGCGCGCCCGCCACCGCGATGATCGCGTCGGCCGTACTTCATCAGATAGGTGTAGTCCGCATGTCCCGGCCGGAACTTGTCCTTGATGGCCTCGTAGTCCTGCGGACGTTGATCGGTATTATCTACAAGTAGTCCGATGGGTGTACCGGTAGTCGAACCCTCGAACACTCCGGAGAGAATCTTTATCTGATCCGCTTCATGGCGTTGCGATGTATGCCGCGTGGTACCGGAGCGGCGCCGGTCCACATAGCGCTGGATGTCAGCCTCGCATAGCGACATGCCGGGCGGGCATCCGTCCACGATACAGCCCAATGCCGCTCCATGACTTTCGCCAAAGCTGGTGACGGTAAACAGCTTTCCAAAGGTATTACCGGACACGCTGCGCTCGCTGATGGTGGCTTCGCACGTCCGCAGCCTGCTCCGCTGTCAACAGGAACACTTCGGCCTGACCGCGCTCGAACTCCAGCCACGTGAATGGTGCTTGTGGAAATTCCTGTTCCAGTGCCCAGCGGCTGTTGCCGACCTCCACTACCAGGATGCCATCGGCTGCCAGGTAATTAGGCGCGCCCGCAAGGATGCGCCGTACGATCTCCAATCCATCATCGCCTGCCGCCAAACCCAGCGGGGGTTCCTGCTGGTGTTCATCAGGCAGATCCTGCATATCTTGCGCGTCCACATAGGGTGGATTGCTGACGATGATGTCAAAGTGCGCGGCCGGCAGGCCTTCGAACACATCGAATTTCCTAAGTGTCACCCGCTGTTTCACGCTCAGGCGGTCCACATTGATGCGGGCGACCTCCAGTGCTGCATCGGAGATATCCGTGGCGACTACGTGCGCGTCCGGAAAAGCGTAGGCACAGGCGATGGCGATACAGCCGCTGCCTGTGCACAGATCCAGCACCCGGGTTACCCCCTGCGGATCGACCCAGGGTTTGAAATTCTTCTCGATCAATTCGGCGATCGGCGAACGCGGCACCAACACACGTTCATCCACATAGAAATCCAGGCCGGCAAAGCGTGCATGTCCGGTTATATAGGCATAGGGTTTGCGTTCCTCCACCCGCCGGCGCAGCAACTCATAGACCGCATGCTTTTCCACGGCTGTGAGGCGCGTTTCCAGGAGCCAGGGAGGGATCTCGTGATCGAGACCTACGCCATGCAACACCAGATTCAGCGCTTCATCCACGGCATTGGTAGTGCCATGACCGAAATGCAATCCTGAACGATTAAACAGACTCGCACCCCAACGTACAAAGTCTGCCAGGGTGTGCAATTGCGGGCTGATTTCTTGGTAACTTTCCATAAATATCCTGAAACTATGCCCATATGATAAACGAAATATGCGTGCGCCATCCCAGCATGGCATACTTTGAACAGCTGCATGCTATTTGGATGGCCGCAGGTTGTAGCTGCAGCGGGCGTTGCTTGACAGACTGTTGGACCCACGTGTCCCTGTCTTCTTCCCCATGCACGCCCGAACGTATGCTGATAAATCTCCATACTAGCGTGCCGCTTTCTGGAGAGGCTGATGCCACATAAGTTTGTTGTGCTGCTGCTCATGGCTATCGGAATGCTGCCGCTCACTGCCCACGCGGATGGTCCGGGCGTGTCCGCCACGCATGTCTGGGTCCACCCGGCAAAATCCGAAACTGATGCTATGACTGGTTATATGGTTCTGAAGAATCTTTCCGACCAGACACTGATACTGGCGACGATCTCCAGTCCGGATTTTGGTTCGATCGTGATCCGCCGCGACACCTCGGATGATGGCGAGGCCGCTCAGCAGCTTATATCGAAAGTAAGCATTGCTGCCCACGAGAGTCTCAGCTTCGCGCCCGACAGCTATTATCTGGTGCTCATAAAACCCGCGAAGCAACTATACGACGGCGACTTGGTGACACTGACGTTGACGTTCTCAGACCATTCCTCGCTCACCATCATGGCGCCCGTGCGCCATGATCAGCCTCAAAGCTGAACAAGCAAAGCGGCATGCACGAAACCGAAGTCTCACTCCTGGACCGGATAAAGGCTGGTTTGCAATACCCACTACCGCAGCATGCCATCTCGCGCCTGGTGCACCGGCTCGCGCGCGTGGAAACGCCCATTGTCAAAAACTGGTTCATTCACCGTTTCATCCAGCGCTTTCATGTGGACATGAGCGAGGCTGCTGAGCCGGATTACCGCGTCTATTCAAGCTTCAACATGTTCTTCACTCGCGCCTTGCGTGACGGCGTGCGTCCGCTTGGGACCGGGGGTAAAGACATAGCCTGTCCGGTGGACGGCCGTATCAGCCAGATCGGTGGGATCAAACAAGATCACATTCTCCAGGCCAAGGGCCGGACCTACAGCGTGCTGGAATTGCTCGCCGGCAGTGCCGCACTGGCCAATCAATTCGCGGACGGAGAATTTGCGACCTTGTACCTGTCGCCCAGGGACTATCACCGTGTTCACATGCCTGTGGACGGCAGCCTGCGGCAGATGCTATACGTGCCCGGCCGCCTGTTCAGTGTCAATCCATCCGCCACCCGTTCCGTACCCAAGCTGTTCGCACGCAATGAGCGTGTCGCAACAATGTTTGATACGCGTGCCGGTCCCATGGCTGTCGTCATGGTCGGTGCGCTCAACGTGGGCAGTATCGAGACCGTGTGGGCGGGTGAAATAACGCCGCCGTACCTCAAGCAGATGCGCAGCTGGGACTATCAGTGTGATGCAGTGCAGTTGAAAAAAGGCGCGGAGCTGGGGCGCTTCAACATGGGATCCACGGTAATCCTGCTGTTCGGCCGACAAAAGATCCGCTGGAGAGCCGGGCTGGAAGCCGGTGCGAGTATGCGCATAGGGCAGGCGATTGGCGAGAAGCTGTAACTTAACCTAGCGCATCCAAGAAAACTCTTGATAATTTTTCCAGATTAATGCGATCTTCCTCATCAAAGCGCGCGAGCATGGGACTGTCGATATCCAGCACACCCAGCAGTTGATCATTCTTTACCAGCGGTACAACAACTTCCGAACGGGAATCCGCATCGCAGAAGATGTGTCCCGGGAACTGGTTCACATCCGCTACCACAATGATCTGGCGTTTGACAGCTGCCGTTCCGCATACGCCCTTGCCCAAGGCGATGCGCACGCACGCGGGTTTGCCCTGAAACGGACCAACCACTAGTTCCCCATTCTTGAGGAAATAGAATCCCACCCAGTTCACATCCGGCAAGGCGTGATACAGCAAGGCGCAGAGATTGGCGGCATTGGCGATCAGGTCATGCTCAGCATGCAGCAGGCTACGGACCTGATCAGCCAGTTGCTGGTATAAAGCGCTCTTGTTCTCAGCCCGGGCGGTCTTAATTTCAAACATGGTTAAGAATCCGCGACTGACCGCCTATTGGATGGCACAGAAGCAGTAGGCATAGATGCCACGTGGATCGGTGAATGTCTTGAAGCTTTCGGTCAGATGCAGCATCTCCGCATACCAGGGTGAGCTACTGAAGTCAGCGGACGATAGCAAACTGGATGTCAGATTCGTGTTAAGACTGGCATCGCTGTTATTAGCCATGGCGATGATCACCCGGTCGGTGAGACTCAGTGGTTGCTCGATATAGCGCACCGCATAATGCGGACCGAGCTTGGCGAGTTTGGCAGCCGCCGCCACTGCGTCCTGCAGATCGCCGATCTTATCCACCAGACCGAGACGCTTGGCTGCCTTTCCGCTCCATACCCGGCCCTGGCCGATGGCGTTCACATCCGCGATACTCATATGGCGGTTATGCGCCACCTTGGTGATGAAATCCTGATAGCCGTTATCGATATCCAGCTGGAAGATCTTCTGCATCATCGGTGACATGGGCCGGGTCACATCAAAGGCATCGCTCAGGGGCGTGGTGCCAACGCCGTCGGTATGCACCCCGATCTTGGCCAAGGTCTTCTGGAAGGTCGGGAACAGGCCGAAGATTCCAATGGAGCCCGTAAGCGTGGTGGGGTTGGCGAAGATCTCGTCGCCCGCCATGGATATCCAGTAACCACCGGACGCGGCCACCGAGCCCATGGAGACCACCACCGGCTTGCCGGCCTCCTTGGTGAGCTCGATCTGGCGCAGTATCAAGTCGGATGCAAAGGCGCTGCCGCCGGGGCTGTCTACGCGTAACACCACGGCTTTGATGGAATCGTCGTAGCGTGCGCTGCGGATCAGATCGGAAGTGGAGTCACCGCCGATGCTGCCTGCGGGTTGATCGCCAGGTTGGATGTCGCCGGCGGCCACGATAATCCCCACCGCGTCGCCATCCATGCGGTGAATCCCATCAACGCCTGTAACCTGCAGGTAATCACGGAAATCGATTTGGCGGAAACTGTGATTGGATTCGCCCACCACCTTGGAGACCGCATCCGCCATCTGATCTTCGGTGGCGATCTTGTCCACCAGACCGGCTTTCAGGGCCAGCTTGGCGGCATCGCCGCCGACACTCGCCAAGCCCGTGTCTGCATTGTTTATGTATTTGCTGAGCGCATCCGGCTTGAGATTGCGCGCCTTGGTGACATCCTGCTGGTAAGCACTCCAGAGCGTGTTCACCACCCCACTCCAATCACTGCGTGCATCCGCGGACATACTATTCAGCATGAGCGGCTCGACCGCCGATTTGTATTTACCCACGCGGAAAATGTTTACATCCACACCCAGCTTATCGAGTGCTTCCTTGAAATAGGGTTGAAAGATGCCGTAGCCGTGCAGGAACACCATGCCTTGCGGATGGATGAAGACTGTATTGGCCTGGGACGCCAGGTAATACTGGCTCTGGCTATAGGAGTCGCCGACGGCGAATACCGGTTTGCCGGTTTTTTTGAACTCCTGGATGGCACGGTCGATATCCTGCAAATCGCTCAATGCGGCACCGCCGAGGATGCCGCCACCGCCCATCTCATCGGTTTCCAAAACCAGTGCTTTGATGCGACGATCATCTTTAGCATGTTCGATCGCAGCGATGACATCGCGCAACCGCGTCTGTGACCGCTGCTTCTGCCCCATCATCCTGCTGATGGCGCGCTGCACCGGGTCGCCTGAGAACTGTTCCACCAAATCACCCTGCGGGTCCACCACCAAGGCTGCTGATGCGGGCACCTGCAACCGGTGAGAACCGAACACTCCCACCAGTATGAATACCACAATGACAGTGATCAGCAGGTTTATGGCCAGCCGGCACAGAAAATCCCACAGGTGCCAGGTGCCGCCAAAGATCCGTACGAAAAAATTCTTATCGCTCATGAAGGTTCCAGAAGTTGTCTAAGAGGAAGTGTTGGTTAAGTCTGTAACACAACGGATAGACATATTATGCGCTCAGCGATTCATGCGTGGCAGTATCCAACAGTGCCAGGATACGCGCCAGCCACTCTTCGTGTTCCGGCTTCATGAGGCAGGAACGCAGCGCGATGACCGTGTCCGCATCGTGTGCCAATTCCGACCACCAGTCAGTGGCCAGGCGATCAGGAACACGCAACAGAGCCAGATGCAGTTGCCGCTTCGCAGCGGCATCGAATACTGCCTGTGCTCGGCGGCTGGCCGCCGCCCTGCCGGAAGCCGCCAGAGTCCAGACGACGATATCCAATTCCGGTTTTGGACCGGCGATATATTGTTGGCCGTCCGTCACGTGCTGGTGCAATGCCTGTGCCGCCCGATGTGAAGCCTCGAGTCCATGGGCGAATTCGCCGCCTGGCACCATCGGCAACAATTTCTGGGTGGCCCACAAAGCCACGGCCGCCGCTCCGGGCCGGGAGCATTCCAGGCTGATTTCTCCAAGATGCAGTTCCGCGGAAGTGAAATAGGTATAAGGAGATTCATGTTTGTAAAACCGGCCTTCCGCCGGATCGCGCAATAGCACGCAACCGCAGCCGTAGGGCTGCAGACCATGCTTGTGGGGATCCACCACGATGGAATCGGCTTGTGAGATGACATCGAAGGCGGCGCGCGTCTCGCCGTCCAGATTGGCGGCCAGTATGAAATAACCACCATAGGCCGCGTCCACATGCACGCGGAATCCATGACGCTCACGCAATCGCAAGATCTCACCCAAGGGATCCACAGCGCCCAGGGAAGTGCTTCCGAGCGTCGCCACCACGGTAGCCACGTGTTCACGTTTCAATGTATCTTCGAGCGCGTTCATGTCCATGCGGCCTATTGCGTCCACCGCCACGCTCTGGAAAGGCAGCTGCAATACTTCACACATACGGGCGTGGGTGTAATGGGCTTGTTCCGCGGCCAGCACCAGGCCTTGCGCACCTGCATGGCGCGCTACCCACAAGGCTTCCAAGTTGGCGATCGTGCCGCTGGCACACAGATGGCCAAGATGGCCGGTGTAGCCGAACAGGCGGGCGATGTTGGCGACCGCTTCTTTCTCCATGGCCGAGCTGGCGCGGCCGCCATCCAGCGCGTGGTTATTCGGGTTGATATACAGCGCCAGCATATAGGCCAGCCGCGCAATCCGATGCGGCGGTTTCAGCATCTGACCGGCATACAACGGGTGGGGATATGGGAAGTTGTCCTGCAGCCGTAATGCCACATCCCGCAATACGGCACGCAGGCGCTCCGGCTCTACGGCTGTCTCGAAGGCCGGTAGCTCGCTGAACCCCCGCTCCAGAACTGCCAAGGCCTCATCAAGATATTGCAGACTGTCGCTCTCCAGCATAACGATTATCTTGGGTTACCCGATCAAGGTTTATCTGCTGGTTTGACAGGCTTTACCAGCATCAACTGTTGCATGTCGTGCCGCAGCAGGGCCTGCTGTGATGGATCTTTTGTGGCGTTCAGCAGCCCCTGAAAGAGGTTGCGCGCATCTTCTATATAGCCGGCTTTGGCGAGCATCTGCGCCGCTTGATAACGCGCGCTCTTGGCCCACGGATCCATGGCATAGGGATCCACCAGTATCGCGGAGCGCAGATACAGTTCCGCTGCCTGCGGATAATCACCGATGCCTTTATAGGAATCCGCGATCCAGAACAGCAGCTGGCGCTGCTGATCGGAAGTCAGATTCGCCTGCAACAGCGCATCGAAGAACGGAATCGCTTCCCGGTTGCGGCCGATGGTCTGCAGATCGAACAGCACCGGCAGCACATCGTCCGGTTCCACCGGTGTACCGCTGGAGAACAAGGTATTCAGCGCCTGGATACCCGCATCCGGTTTGCCGCCGAGGATGAACACGCGCGCGCGCTGCAGCTGCCAGGCTACCGGATCGGTATCCGGCGGCGGCTGATCCAGACCTTGCATGAGTCTTGAAGCCAGCGGGATATCGGGAATGGCCAGCACGTCGTTGACCAGGATGTAGCGTACATCCGCTGGAATATCGCCTGGCGACTTGAAACGTGTGGAATCCAGATACAAATGTCGCAACACCACCGGGCCATACTTCTGTTTCTGGATAAGACTCGCGAACTGCCAATGCGCGACACCCTGCTGCTGGGCGCCGAGTGCGTTGAAGGCCACGACGCTGAATAGCGCGCAGGCGGCCACCGGGCTGGAATCGAAGCGATTGGATGCGGCCAAGTACCAGGCTTGGTCGTCGCCTACGACCACTTGCAGCTGGTTACCAAGATCCTGGCCATAATCTATATACGCATGCCAGAGCATCTCGGGTGTGATGGCGAACACCGGATCCTGGTCCAGCAATCCCGGCTGCAAGCCCAGGCCATTGTGTAATGCCTGGATGCTCGCCACCGGATTATTGAGCGATCCGGCGGCTTGCGCCACGATGAACCAGGCCTGTAGGCGTTGCTCTAGTGGCAATTTGCCGTTCAGGCCCATGCTCACGGCTGATTTCATGACTGCATCTGGAGGCATCTGGCCGGTGCGTAGCTGCGCCAACAATCTCAGCATGTCCGCATCTGGACTCTTGTTACCCTGCAGCACATCCAGCGCCGCTTGTGGCTGCTGGGTGCGCAGAAACAGGCGCGCTTCCAGCAGCGGCCAGTCACCGGCGTCCTGGGGATAATCCTGCCGGTAGCGGATCACCGCCGTCTGGGCATCGTCAAGACGCTGATCTGCAAGATAGCTGCGCAACACCAGTTGCCGCAGTTGGCTCAGGCTCTGGTCATCGGGGAGAGCCTTTGGATTCCAGATGAGCCTGCGCACGATTTCCCGGGCTGCATCGCCATTGCCGAGCTGCAACCAGGCCGCGGCCGCCTGCATCTGTTCCCATTGGTTGAAATCCGCACCGATCCCGATCGGTGGATGCTGAGCACGTGTGATGATGGCCTGCCAATTCCGGGTGGACTGGTAGAGATAGATGCGTTCCCGCTCCCAGGCCATCCAGCCTACCGGGTCCTGGGTAAACTCCGGTTGGTCGCGGTCGATGAATTGCAGCGCCAGATTCGGTGCGCCCGCCGAGGCAAACCCGCTGATATCCTGGAGTGTGGGGGCGGCGTTCAGATTCGGTGGTGGGTGCGCCGGCGGCGGGACGGCTTCAGCCGCTGCGGGTTTATGCTTTGTGGGTTTTTTCGCGGCATGCACCGGTAGCGCCATCACCAGTATGACGGCGGACAAGATCACAAGACTGCGTGACAGCATGCGCATGGATTGCAGAGCTGATAGCACAACGGGTGCCGGCGGCACCCGTCATTGTAGCAGCAGGTGTTTGATGAGCGTCGAAACCCGCTCAAAAACCGTCACGAGCGAAGGCAGGACGAGGCGCGGGACGCTGAGCAACCGGAGCGTACACGTCAGTACATGAGGAATGCGCACCGGACCGCAACGAAATCATGCCGAGCGCAGCAGGTTTTTGCTTGGGTTTTCAGACCTTCTCGCGGATGCGTGCGGCCTTGCCGGACAGATCCCGCAGGTAATAGAGCTTGGCGCGGCGCACGTCGCCTTTGCGCTTCAGCTCAATGGCGCCGATGGTGGGGCTATGGGTCTGGAAGGTGCGCTCCACGCCTTCACCGTGAGAGACCTTACGCACGGTGAACGAGGAGTTCAGGCCGCGGTTGCTCTTGGCGATCACCATGCCCTCGAAAGCCTGCAGGCGTTCGCGCTCGCCGTCCTTGACTTTCACCTGCACGACGACAGTGTCGCCGGGTGAAAATGCCGGTATCTCTTTCAGTTGCGCTTTTTCAATCTGTTCGATGATCTTGTTCATAGTCATTTACCTTTACACAAATCAGTTAGTTACCGCTTCGGGTGCGCCTGGATGAACTCGTCCAACCATTGGCGTTCATCCGTGCTCAATTCCAATTTCTCCAGCAATTCCGGTCGCCGCAGCCAGGTACGACCCAGCGCCTGCTGTCGTCGCCAGCGCCTTATGGCCGCATGGTCGCCGTTCACCAACACCTGCGGCACCTGCCGGCTGTCGATGTCCTCCGGCCGCGTGTAATGCGGATAGTCCAGCAGGCCGTGCATGAACGAATCTTCGGCCGCGGAGTCCGCATCATTCAATGCGCCCGGCAACAAACGCGCCAGCGCATCGATCACTACCAGTGCCGGCAGTTCGCCGCCGGAAAGCACGTAATCACCGATGGACAATTCTTCGTCCACTTCGGCTTCGATGACGCGCTCGTCCACACCTTCGTAGCGGCCCGCCACCAGCACCGTGCCGGTCGAAGCGGCGAGCCGCACAGCATCCTGCTGTTCGAACCGTTTGCCCTGCGGACTCAGAAAAATCACCCGCGCTTGCGGTCCGGCCGCCTCCCGTGCTGCGCGGATCGCCGCGCTCAGAGGCTGTACTTTCATCACCATGCCCGGGCCGCCGCCGAAGGGCCGATCATCCACAGTGCGGTGCCTGTCGCTGGTGTAATCCCGCGGATTCCAGCCCTGCACCTGCAGCAAACTGCGTTGCACCGCACGTCCGGTGACGCCGAACGCCAGCAACGCATCCAGCATCTCCGGAAAAAGCGTCACTACCTGGATCTGCAGGACGCCCATGTTAAAAATCCGGATCCCAGTCCACGCGCATCACGCGCGCGTCAAGATCCACATCCTTGATCACCCGCCCGCGGATGAAAGGGATCAAATGTTCACGTGTACCTTGCACCACCAGCACATCGTTGGCACCGGTGGCCAACAGGTTCTTCACCGTGCCAAGTTCCCGGCCATCAGCCAGCAGAACTCGCAGACCCATCAGATCATCCCAGTAATATTCACCGGGTTTGGTCGCTGCCATCTGATCACGACGTATCGCGATGTTCGCGGCGATGAAAGCCGCAGCCTGTTCCCGGTTATCAACGCCACGCAAATGCGCGATCATGCTTTTGCCGTGGATGCGGCCCTCGAGCACTTGCCATTCCTGCCACCCGCCGCCGATCTCCAGCAGCCAAGGGCGATATTCAATGATCTTCTCCCGGGGTTCGGTCCAGGACTGGATCTTGACCCAGCCTTTCACGCCAAAATGACCCATGACCTTGCCGATAACGATGCGCCGGGATTCCGCTGCGGACATGGCGCAAACAGACGCCGGAATCAGGCGGCGACCTTGTGCTCCTGCATGAGATAACTCACGCGCTCCGACGGCTGCGCACCTTTGGAAAGCCAGTACTTGACGCGTTCCGCGTCCAGACGCAGTACTTCTTCATGACTCACGGCCAAGGGGTTGTAAAAACCCAGGCGTTCAATATAACGGCCATCGCGGGCCGAACGGCTGTCGGTCACGATCACATGATAAAAGGGGCGCTTTTTGGCGCCACCACGCGTCAAACGAATGGTCACCATGGAAATCAATATCCTCTAAAAACAAATCCGGGCCGGCAGCTTGCTTGACTCGCCGGAGGACTGCGCATTCTACGGGATTCTGGCCAAAAGTGAAGTGTTAAGAAGGACTTGCGGCTAACTTCGGCTGGATTAGATGGTGGGAAACCCCGGCGGCAGGCGTCCTTTCATGTTGCGCAACATACGTGCCATGCCGCCACCCGCCATCTGCTTCATCATCCGGGATAGCTGCTCGAACTGTTTGAGCAGCCGGTTCACATCCTGCACCTGGTTACCGGAGCCTGCGGCGATGCGCCGCCGCCGTGAGCCATTGATGGTTTCCGGTCGGCGCCGCTCTTTCGGGGTCATGGAATTGATGATGGCGATCTGGCGGCGCACGTCCCGATCACTGAATTGCGCCTTGGCCGGTTCCGGGATCCGGCCACTGCCCGGGAGCTTTTCCAGCATGGCCTGCAGACCGCCCATGCCCAAGACCTGTTGCAGCTGGGCGCGAAAATCTTCCAGATCAAAGCCTTTGCCTTTTTTGAGCTTGTCGGCAAGCTTGCCGGCCGCCTCATGGTCGGCTGTCTGCTGCGCCTGTTCCACCAGCGACAACACATCACCCATACCGAGAATTCGCGAAGCCAACCGTTCCGCATCGAAGATTTCCAAGGCCGTGGTTTTTTCGCCGCTACCCAGGAACTTGATGGGCGCACCGGTAACCTGCTTCACAGATAAAGCGGCGCCGCCACGGGCATCGCTGTCGGCCTTGGTGAGTACAATGCCGGTGAGCGGCAAATTCTTGCTGAAGACCACGGCGGCATTGGCGGCATCCTGGCCGGCCATGGCATCCACCACGAACAGGGTTTCTACAGGGGTCAGGGCCGCATGTATGCGCTGCACTTCCTGCATCATGGCATCGTCCACATGCAGACGTCCGGCGGTGTCCACGATCAGCACATCGATAAGCTGTCTGCGGGCATCATTCAACGCGGCTTGTGCGATCTCCACGGGATCATGAGCGGGCGAGGTGAACCAAGTAGCGCCGACTTCAGCGGCAAGTTTCTGCAGCTGTTCGCGTGCCGCCGGCCGATAGACATCGGTGCTCACCATGGCTACTTTTTTATGCTTCCTTGATTGACAAAAATGCGCCAGTTTCGCCGCTGTTGTGGTCTTGCCGGCGCCCTGCAAACCCGCCAGCAAAATCACCGCCGGTGGCCGGGTATTCAGATCGAGCTGTGCATCGCCGCCGGACATGACCGCCACCAGCTCGTCATGCACGATCTGGATGAATGCCTGACCGGGCGTGAGGCTTTTGAGCATTTCACTGCCCAGGGCCCGCACACGCACCTGCTCAGTGAAGGCCTTGACCACGGGTAGTGCCACATCCGCTTCCAGAAGCGCCATACGCACATCGCGCAGCGCGTCGCGGATATTATTCTCGGTAAGGCGGCCGCTGCCACGCAGTCTGTCGAGAGTGCGCGTCAGGCGTTCGCTTAAGACATCAAACATGGGTTCGCACCATCGAAACTAAGGATCGGATTATAGCGCCTGCACTTCCGGCAACTGGCCCGGTTGTTTCCACAACCGGTCTGGTTTTGAAGGTTCTTTGGCATGGCTTCCAAAATCAGGCCCTCAAGACAGTGGGTAACACCGCAACGGCAGCCGGGTTGTCTGAAAGCCCGTATTGCGCATGGTATTCAGTCCCCGCTTCACCCCATGCCAGCGCCTATGCGATGATGCTTACGCAGTCACGTGCTTCATGAGCGATTTCTATGCGTTTCACCGCCCTGGCAGTTATTGATTTGGTCCTCTACTGGGTAGCGGCGCTGGCGCTGTTACTGGCTTTCTTCAAACGCGGACCGGCGTTCATTCGCGAGCGCAAGGGTTTTGTTGGCAGCGTAATTGTGGCCGCCATCCTGCTGCATACCCTGCTGCTGTATGCCTTGATATTCACTCCGCATAGTATGGACCTGGGGATTTTCAACACCGCATCGCTGGTCGGCTGGCTGGTAGCGCTGATTGCGCTCGCGACTCTTTTCAAACCGCATTTCGAAAATCTCGGTGTGGTGTTGCTGCCGCTGGCCGGCCTCAGCATCCTGCTGGCAGAGATATTCCCCAGCGATCGTCTCATGGTGATCGAGAGCGATTGGCCCTTGGATGCACATATCGTATTGTCATTGATAGCCTACAGCCTACTGACGGTGGCGGCGCTCCAAGCCATCCTCATGGCGATACAGGAACGCCGGCTGCGCCGGCATGTTCCGAACGGCATCTGGAGCAGGTTGCCGCCGCTGCAACTCATGGAACGCTTCCTGTTCCAGCTCATCGTCGCCGGTTTCAGCCTGCTGACGCTGGCGTTGTTCGCGGGCTTCATATTCGTCCACAACTTCATGGCGCAGCATCTGGTGCATAAGACTGTGCTATCGGTGCTGGCATGGCTGGTATTCGCTATTCTGCTGTGGGGTAGATGGAAGTTCGGCTGGCGCGGGCGCACCGCGATCCGCTGGACGCTGGTTGGTTTCGTGGTGCTGATGCTGGCGTACTTCGGCAGCAAAGCGGTTCTGGAATTGATTCTGGGCCGGCACTGGGATCTCATGTCCTGAGTGGGGTGATCTGACTTTGGCACATGTTCCTCTTTGGGTACTGTTCGTCGCATTGATCATTCTGCTGATCCTGTCTGCATTCTTTTCCGGTTCCGAGACCGGTGTCATCGCGCTCAATCGTTATCGTCTGCGGCACCTGGTGCGTGCCGGTCACCGCGGCGCGCAACTGGCAGAGCGTCTGTTAAAGCGACCGGACCGTTTCATCGGCATCGTGCTCCTGGGCAGCACCCTGGCCAATGCTTTCGCCACCGCGCTCGCCACTCTGATCGCGTTACGTATCGGCGGTAACAGCGCGGTGCTGGTGGCTACCATCCTGATTGCCCTGCTGGTGCTGATCTTCGGTGACCTGGCGCCGAAAACCCTGGCGGCGCTGCACCCGGAAAAACTTGCGTTTCCCGCCACCTTCATCTTGGCGCCGTTGCTATGGATTCTCTACCCCGTCGTGTGGACGGTTAACCTGATCGCGAACGGTGTACTGCGCCTGTTTGGCGTGCTGGTCAACAGCCCGACTATTCATTCCATGAGCCAAGAGGAGCTGCGCACGGTAGTGATGGAAGCCGGCGGCCTCATCCCCAAGCGCCATCAGCGCATGCTGCTCAGCATCCTGGATCTGGAAAAGATTTCCGTCGAGGACATCATGGTGCCGCGCAATGAGATCAGCGGCATCGACATCAGTGCCGATTGGGACGAGATCATGGCGCAACTGCGTACCAGCCAGCACACCCGCCTGCCGGTGTATGAAGGCAGTATCGAACATGTGCTTGGATTCTTACATTCACGCGAGTTCTTGCACCTGGTGATGAGTGAACAGCCCAGTCGCGAACTATTGCGTAATATACTCAGGGAAGCCTATTTCGTCCCGGAAGGCACCCCTCTGCAACGCCAGCTCTTGAACTTCCAGGCGGTCAAGCGCCGCATCGGCCTGGTGGTGGATGAATATGGAGACATCCAGGGACTGGTGACTCTGGAAGATATCCTGGAGGAGATCGTGGGTGAGTTCACATCCGATCCCGCGGCCCAACAGCATGATATATATAAGGAGACGGATGGTAGCTTTCTGGTCAACGGCAGCGCCAATGTGCGCGCGCTGAACCGCGTCATGAAATGGCAGTTGCCAACCACCGGTCCCAAAACCCTGAACGGGCTGATACTCGAATATCTGGAAGCGATCCCGCAGCCAGGCACCAGCCTCAAGCTTGCAGGCTACCCCCTGGAGATTGTGCAAACCAGCGGCAGCGCGGTAAAGACCGTGCGCATTTACCCGCGGATCGAGGCAGTACGGGAACCATTGCCTTAGCTTGAAGGCCGATTGATCCTGCCCGACGAACTGTTGATCAACATCCTGCTATATCGCATTCAGAACTTCCTGGAGCCGGCTCACCTGCGTCACCTGAATGCCATCGATTGCTTGTTTTTGTGGCGCGTTGCCTCGCGGCACGATGGCACGCTTGAAGCCGTGCTTGCCGGCCTCGCGCAGCCGTTCTTCGCCGTTGTACACCGGCCGGATCTCGCCGGCGAGCCCCACTTCACCGAACAATACCAGGTCATTCGGCAACGGCTGGTCGCGAAAACTGGATAACACCGCCAGCAGGACCGGCAGATCCGCAGCGGTTTCGTTGACCCGCAGTCCGCCCACCACGTTCACGAACACGTCACGGTCGAACATGGCGACGCTGCCATGGCGATGCAGCACCGCCAGCAGCATGGAAAGACGGTTGGGATCCAGGCCCACGGATACGCGGCGCGGATTGGCGAGATGGCTTTCATCCACCAGCGCCTGCACTTCGATGAGCATCGGACGGCTGCCTTCGCGGATGACGGTGACCGCGCTGCCGCTCACCGGCGTGGCGTGACGCGACAGGAATATCGCGGATGGATTCTTGACTTCCTTGAGTCCGGACTCGGTCATGGCGAACACGCCCAGTTCGTTGGCGGCGCCGAAACGATTCTTGACCGCACGGATTATCCGATAGCGGCTGCCGGCGTCGTTCTCGAAATACAGCACCGTATCCACCATGTGCTCCAGCACGCGCGGACCGGCGATAGCCCCTTCCTTGGTGACATGCCCCACCAGGAATACGGAGGTGCCGCTGGCTTTTGCAAAACGCACCAGCAATCCGGTTGACTCGCGCAACTGCGCAACCGCGCCAGGCGCGGATTGCAGAATTTCCGTGAACATGGTCTGAATGGAGTCGACTACCAGTACCGCCGGTTTGGATTTAGCAGCGATCTCGAACATGCGTTCGACGCAAGTTTCGGCTGCCAGTTGCAGCGGGTGTTCTGCCACTCCCAGACGCCGGGCGCGTACACCCACTTGCCCAAGAGATTCTTCCCCGGTGATATACATGACCGACCGGCCACTTGCCATGCTGGCTGCCGCCTGCAACAACAAGGTGGATTTGCCGATGCCGGGATCGCCACCGATGAGGGTCACGGAACCGGAGACCACCCCCCCGCCGAGTACCCTGTCCAGTTCATCGAGTCCGGTGGTGAAGCGGGGGTCGGAACGGTCTTCCAGTTCCGCCAGACGATGGACGGAATTATCACCGGCGTTCATAACCATTTGTCGGGTCGACGGACGGTCAGGTATGCGGGTTTCGACCAGCGTATTCCATGCGCCGCAATCGGGGCACTGGCCGGCCCACTTGAGGGAGTGCCCGCCACAGGCATCACACACATAAAGTACGCGGGTTTTGTTCACGGGAAGCGCTGTCTGGCGTTGTAGAGGCGAATAGATGTTAGCACGCGTATCAGACCTTACCCGGAAGCCGATTAGCTTCCGTTGTGGTTAAAATTCAAGGTATTATGCTGAATCCTTAACATAACTACATAAGTGAGTGGCAGGGTGAAGCGACGCATCTGGACCAGCGACTGGTTCGCGGGACTTGTTTACGGCGCAGTGTTCCTGCTGGTCGCGTACGGTGTTTTTCCCGGGACATTCCAGCGTCTGGAAAACGCGGCTTATGACCTAGGTGTGAATCTCACGCACGCCTCACCTGGAAACCAGATCGCCGTCATCGCCATCGACGAGGCCAGCATCAATACCCTGGGACGTTGGCCGTGGCCGCGAGATTATCACGCTGACCTCATCAACCGGTTGTCAAAAGACTCTGCCAAGGTGGTGGGTCTGACCCTGTTCCTGTCCGAACCCCAAGTGGATCAGGGCGACGTCTTCATCCGCGACATGGTGAACTTCTATGACCATTGCTCGAGCCTCGGCATCCTGGCGCCGTATGCGGTAAGTAACACGCCTGCGGCTGTGACCAATGCGCCGGCAATCCCCGCCAATTGCGATGCTGCCCATACACCGGTGCCCAGCGTCGGTACGGTGGTGCTGCCTGCACAGGTGCAGCAGGATCTGCAGACAATGCGTGGCAAGCTGCAGTTTGCGGAACAGACTCTGAACGCCGACGCCAAACTCGCCGCCAGCATCAAATCCTCCGGCGCTGTGGTGATCCCGACACTTTTCATCCTGGGTGAGCCTCTGGGCAAACCCAACAGCCAGATTCCGGACTATCTGCTCAAGAATGCCCTCGGTCCGGTCGTGAACACGCCGAACGACTCCAATCAGCCATTGACCAGCAAATCCATGACTGCACCGGAAGCGGAGTTTGCCATACCGGCCGCGGCCATTGGTTTCCTGGATGATCTGCCGGATCCGGATGGGGCACTGCGTTCGGCACCCTTGGTGTTGCGCTACTACGGTATCTATTATCCGTCCCTGGCGCTGGCCGTGAGCATGAAATACCTGAACCTGCAGCCGGGTGACGTGCAGGTGCTGCCGGGCCAAGGCGTGAAAGTAGGCAATCTGTTCATCGGCACAGATGCGCATTTCCGTATGCACAATTTCTATTACACCGGCAACAACACAGATACGCCGTTTCCGGTGTATTCCTATGCGGATGTCTATCTCGGCAAGATCCCGGCTTCCGCCTTCCAGGGAAAGATTGTACTTATCGGCGCCACCGCCTTCGGCATCGGCAACAGCTTTCCCACGCCCACTTCCGCCAGCATGGCGCCGGTGATGGTCCTCGCCAATGTGGTCTCCAGTATCCTGCAGCAGAATTTCTATACGGTTCCGGTGTGGACCAATATCGTCACACTGGCGGCCTTGTTGTTGCTGATCGTGTATCTGGCATTGGTCTTGCCTCAGCTCAAGCCTGGCTGGGCCGCGCTGGTCAGTCTGTTGCTGCTGATGGCGTTATGCCTCACCGAGTTCGGCTTCATGCGCAGCCGTTTCGTGTGGATCGAGCTGATGCTGCCGGCCTTGCTGCTGGTGACCGGCCATCTGTTCATGACCATCAAACTTTTCCGCGTCACCGACAAACTGCGGTTGCGCACCGAGGCGGACAGCGCCGAAAGCAACAAGATGCTGGGGCTGGCTTTTCAGGGCCAGGGACAACTGGACATGGCCTTCGAGAAATTCCGCAAATGCCCCATGGATGACAGCATCGCCGACCTGCTCTACAACCTGGGGCTGGATTACGAGCGCAAGCGCCAGTTCAACAAGGCCGGTTCGGTTTACAAATACGTCAGCGATTACAACCCCAAATTCCGCGATGTGAACCAGCGCCTGAGCCGTTCGCAGCAACTCGAGGGCCGCGTGGTGTTGGGCGGCAGTACCACCACCGACGGCACCCTCATACTGGGCGATAACCTGCAGAACCCCATGCTTGGGCGCTACCAGGTGGAAAAAGAACTGGGCAAGGGCGCCATGGGCGTGGTCTATCAGGGCCGCGATCCCAAGATCAACCGCATAGTGGCCATCAAGACCCTGGCATTGTCACGGGAATTCGAAGCCGACGAGCTCACTGAGGTCAAGCAGCGCTTCTTCCGCGAAGCGGAGACCGCCGGCCGCCTGAACCATCCGAGCATCGTCACCATCTACGATGCCGGTGAGGAACACGACCTGGCCTACATCTCCATGGAATTCCTCAAGGGCCTGAACCTGACGCACTACACCAAGCCTGGCAGCCTGCTGCCGGCGTCTGTGGTGATGGAAATCGGCGCTAAAGCCGCCGAGGCACTGGATTACGCGGATGCACAAAACGTGGTACACCGCGATGTGAAACCGGCGAACATCATGTACGAACAGGAAAACGCCACCATCAAGATTACGGACTTCGGCATCGCGCGCATCACCGACTCCAGCAAGACCAAGACCGGCACGGTGCTGGGCACGCCGTCCTATATGTCTCCCGAACAACTGGCGGGTCGCAAAGTCGATGGCCGCTCCGATCTGTTCTCGCTGGGCGTGACCCTGTATCAGTTGCTCACCGGACAACTGCCATTCCGGGCGGAATCCATCTCGACTCTCATGTTCAAGATCGCCAACGATGCACACGCGCCGGTGACCAGCCTGCGCCCGGATTTGCCTGGCTGTGTGAACACCATCATGGATAAGACTCTGCAGAAGAATCCGGAACTGCGCTATCGGCATGGTGCGGACTTGGCTCGCGATCTGCGCGCTTGCGCCGCAAAGTTCACACACTAGGCTGAATGCGCAGGTCATGGGTTATCAGGGGAAACTGGAATTCGTGGGGCGCACCGATAAGGGCATGCTGCGTTCCAACAACGAAGATGCCATCCTTACCGATCTTGAGACCGGGTTGGTGATGGTCGCCGACGGCATGGGCGGTTACAAAGCCGGCGAGATCGCCAGCGGCATTGCCATCGAGATCATCCAGGGGTTCGTGACCAGCGGACTGAAGGACATAGGCAAAAAACATGGCGTCAGTGATAGCGGTTACTCACACGAAAGCGTGCTGCTGCGTAACGCCATCATGCGGGCCAACGAAGTGATCCACGACACTGCCAAGAGTCAGCCGCAATGTGAGGGCATGGGTACCACTATCGTGGCAGCGCTGTTCTACAACAACCGCGTAACCATCGCCCATGCGGGCGATTCACGGGTCTATCGTCTGCGCCATGGTTATTTTGAACAAATCACCACCGATCACTCGCTGCTGCAGGAACTGGTGGTGCGTGGCTTCTACACCATGGAGGAAGCCCGGCAATCGCTGAATAAAAACCTGGTCACACGCGCCCTGGGTATCGAGCCCATGGTGCAAGTGGACCTGCTGGAGGACGTGGCATTACCGGGCGATATCTATCTATTATGTAGCGATGGCCTGAACGATATGGTCCTGGAGCCGGATATTCACTTAACCGTGGATACGTTTAGTGATAACCTTGAAATCGCAGCGCAACAGCTCGTGAAGCTGGCGAATGACAACGGTGGTCGTGATAACATTTCAGTGGTGCTGGCCAAACCCCTGACCACGTTCGAGGACGAGAAAAAAGGGTTCTTCGAGCGCTTTAGCGATTGGTTTTCATGAAACGCTGGCAATAACAGACTGCCATTAACGGGAATCGATACTAACGAGGATGATCCATGGGTAAGCTCATACTCACGCTGGACGGGCAGGAACTGGCTCAATACGAGCTCGAGAAGGAGCGCTATACCCTCGGTCGACTGTCTGATAACGACATCCATATCGACAACATGGCCGTCAGTGGCCATCACGCCTTGATCCTCAATATCCTCAAGGATTCTTTCCTGGAGGATCTCAACAGCACCAACGGCACCTATGTCAACGGCAAGCTCATCAAGAAACATGCGCTGCAGGATGGCGATGTGATCACCATCGGCCGCCACCAGCTCAAGTACTTGAGCGGCCGCAATAAGGAAAACGACGACGAATTTGAACGCACTATGGTCATCAAGCCGGGGGCTGCGAGCCAGCCGGGCGCACCCAGTCTCGACAGCGTCAACCGTGCCATCGCGCAATCAGGCGCCGGCTCGGCGCCAGTGGGTGAAACGGCCAAGGCCGCCTTGCCCAAGGGAAAACTGCAGGTGCTTTCCGGTGGTTTCGCCGGCAAGGAACTGGAATTGACCAAAGCGCTTACCACGCTTGGCCGGCCCGGCGTGCAGGTGGCCGCCATCACCCGTCGCGCGGATGGTTTTTATATCGTGCACGTGGAAAGCGGACAGGGACAAGGCTTTCCAACAGTGAACGGCAAGGAGATCGGCGCTGAAGCACGCAAGCTGAGCGACAACGATGTCATCGAGCTGGCGGGCGTCAAGATGGGCTTTTATTCGCTACTCAATAGCTGATCAATCAACTGATTTCTATCAACCCTTGGCACTGGCCTTCGAAAGGACAGCTGTCGTGCTTTCGTCCACTAAACTGAACTTCACCCGCTGGGTGACGCCACACAGCAGTTCGTAGGGGATGGTTCCGGCGGCGCGCGCGATCTCCTCGACCGGCAGTTCGGCCCCCCACAAAACCACCGGATCACCGGTCTGCGCCTGTGGCAGACCGCGCAGATCCACTGCGATCATATCCATGGAAACGCGTCCCACCAGCCATGCGCGCACGCCATTCACCAGCACCGGCGTGCCATTGGGCGCATGCCGCGGATAACCATCGCCGTAACCGATGGCGGCGATGCCGATGCGCATATCTTCCGGCGCCACCCAGGCGCCGCCGTAACCGACCGCCTCGCCCTTGCTCACCTGCTGCACGCTGATGAGCGTGGTGCCCATGGTCATGGCGGGTATCAAACCTTCCTGCGCGCCGATGCGTCCGGTGAATGGCGAAACGCCGTACAACAAGATCCCCGGCCGCACCCAGTCCGCATGGCTGTCCGGCCAGGCGAGGATGCCGGCAGAGTTGGCGATGCTGCGTTCCGCCTGGATGCCGGCGTTGGCCGCAGCGAACGTCTCCAGTTGCAGACGCGTGCGCGGATTCGAGGTCTCATCGGCACTGGCCAGATGTGTCATCAGGCGCACCGGGTTGCGCACCGCGTGCGCATGACTCAGGCGCTCCCAGAGCTCGCGCGCTTGTGCGGGTGGAAACCCCAGGCGATGCATGCCGCTGTTGATCTTGAGCCACACGCCCAGGCTGTGCTGAATACGCGCATCCTCCAGCAAGGCGAGTTGGCGGGCATCGTGCACCACAAGTTCACAGCCGTTGCGGGCCGCTTCTTCCAGCTCCGCGATGTTGAACACGCCTTCCAGCAGTACGATGGGGTGCACCAGTCCCGCGCGCCGGATTTCCAGCGCCTCATCCAGACACGCGACTGCGAATGCATCCGTGGCCGACAGCGCGCGGGCCACCTGCGCGATGCCATGTCCATAGGCATTGGCCTTGACCACCGCCATGATGCGCGAGCGCGGCGCCAGCTCACGCACCCGCTGCAAGTTGTAGCGCAGTGCGTATAGATTGATAACCGCGCCGGTGGCGCGACTCACGCGTAACCCCCGGAATCCTCGGCGGTGTAATTCTCAAAGCGCGTGTAGATACCGAGGAACGTGGCCTGGACCGTGCCGATGGGGCCGTTGCGCTGCTTGCCAATGATGATCTCCGCCATGCCCTTATCGGCGCTGTCCTTGTCGTAAACCTCGTCGCGGTAGATAAAGGCGATCACATCGGCGTCCTGTTCTATGGAGCCGGATTCGCGCAAGTCCGACATGATCGGCCGCTTGTCAGGACGTTGTTCCAGGCTGCGGTTGAGCTGCGACAGGGCGATCACCGGTATATTCAGCTCCTTGGCCAGAGCCTTCAGGCTGCGGCAGATCTCCGAGATCTCGGTGGCGCGGTTCTCGCGGGTACCGGGCACCGACATCAGCTGCAGGTAATCCACCACCATCAGGCCCAGATTGTGCTCACGCTTCAGGCGCCGCGCCCGGGCCCGCAGCTCGGTGGGCGTGAGCGCGCCGGTATCGTCTATAAACATGGGCGCCTTGGACATGATGGCGATGGCCGAACTGACTCGCTGCCAGTCGCTCTGGTCCAGCTGCCCGGTGCGCACTTTCTGCTGGTCGATACGCCCCAGTGAGGAGATCAGGCGCATAGCCAGCTGCTCACCGGACATCTCCATGCTGAAGATGGCCGTGGGTATCGGATTTTCGGGACGGCAGGAACAATATTCGGCGATGTTGATGGCAAATGCGGTCTTGCCCATGGAAGGACGTCCCGCGATGATGATCAGGTCGCCGGGTTGCAGGCCTGCCGTCATGCGGTCGAATTTATCCAGCCCGGTGGGCAATCCAGTCACCGGATTGTTGGCATGCATCAACGCGTCGAGGCGGTCCACGGCCATCGACAACAGCTCGGTAATCTTCACGAAACTGCGTTGCAGACGCCCGCCGCGTTCGGCGATGTCGAACACCTGGCGTTCAGCGTAGTCGATCAGTTCTTCGGTGCCGCGCCCTTCGGGCCGATACGCGGCTTCTGCCAGTTCACCACCCACTCGGATCAAGTGCCGCAGCACCGCACGCTCGCGCACGATGTCGGCATAGGCACGCACGTTGGCGGCGGTGGGCGTATCACGCACGAGCGTGGCGAGGTAAGCCAGCCCACCGGCCGCTTCCAGCTGGTTGCGGCTCTGCAACCATTCGGACAGGGTCACGGCATCGAAAGGTGAATTGCTGTCGGTGAGTTCGTTGATGGCGCGAAACAGCAGGCGATGATCCTGGCGGTAGAAATCGTCTTCGCGGATCCGGTCGGCCACCTGCTCCCAGGTGGCGTTGTCCAGCATCAGGCTGCCGAGCACCGCCTGCTCCGCCTCCACCGAATGCGGCGGCACGCGCACAGCTTCGAGCGCCGCACTGGCGTAAGTATCGAGACTTTTGACGGCTCCCGGCATGCTGGCTGGATCGCGAATGAGGGTGGTGGCTAGACTCTAAGGGAGTCAACTCGCTGCTTGCAACTGATGACAGCGCAAACCGCATGGTTACTGAAAATGCATGCGGGGGCCGTGGCCCCCGCGCGCAAATTGGTTAAATACACAGACGACCTATTCCTCGGCTACCACCACCACGGTGATCTCGACGTTCACATCGGTGTGCAGATGGATCTCCACCTTGTGTTCGCCGGCCACGCGGATCGGGCCCTGGGGCATGCGCACTTCCTTGCGTTCCACCTTGGTGCCGCCTTGGGTCAGGGTCTCGGCGATATCCACCGTGCCCACGGAGCCGAACAGCTTGCCTTCATTGCCGGCCTTGGCGGTGATGGTGATGGTCTTGCCTTCCAGTTCGCGCTTGCGCCCGGTGGCTGAAGTAAAAGTGTCGGCCGCCTGTTTCTCCAGCTCCGCGCGGCGCTTCTCGAACTCGGCGATGTTGGCCGCGGTCGCGGCCTTGGCCTTGCCCTGGGGGATCAGGAAATTACGGCCGTAACCCGGACGCACCTTGACCTTGTCGCCAAGGTTGCCGAGATTCTCGACTTTTTGCAGCAGGATGACTTCCATCGGTATGCCTCCGCCTCAATGCTGGTCGGTGTAGGGTAGCAGCGCCAGGAAACGCGCGCGCTTGACGGCCAGCGACAATTGCCTCTGATAGAAAGCGCGCGTGCCGGTGATGCGGCTGGGCACGATCTTACCAGTCTCGGTGACGTAGGCCTTGAGGGTGGCGATATCCTTGTAATCGATCTCCTCCACGCCCTCGGCCGTGAACCGGCAGAACTTACGCTTGCGAAAAAAACGTGACATGTGGCTCTCCTCGTGTTCGGTTCAGGTCATCACGCTGGTTCAGCGCGAGTTTCATCATCGCTATCGTCATCACGGTCGTCCAGATCGAAGCGCTCGATGCGCTCTTCTTTCTCTTCCTTGGGCTTGATGAGCGGCGACGGCTCGGTGACGGCGGCTTCGCGGCGTACCACCAGGTGGCGCAGCACGGCGTCATTGAAACGGAACATGCCCACCAGCTCGTTGAGCGTGGCCTGGCCGCACTCGATGTTCATCAGAACATAGTGGGCCTTGTGGACCTTAGCGATGGGATAGGCAAGCTGGCGGCGGCCCCAGTCTTCGACGCGATGAATTTTGCCGCCTTCGGATTCGATCATCGAGCGGTAACGCTCGATCATCGCGGGCACCTGTTCGCTCTGGTCAGGGTGGACCAGAAACACGATTTCGTAGTGTCTCACTCGTACTCCTCACGGACTGTCCGGCTCCCCGACGTGCGGTGGAGCAAGGGCTCCCGGCCTTGTCCGGGAGGGCGCGCACTATACCGGAACAGCCTATGGCTTGCAATTCATGGGGTTAAAGCGGAATTCGTGCCCTCGCCCACCTTCTCATCGATCAATAAACACGTCACTATGGATCACATCAGTGGCGGGTGTGTCGGGATAAAAGCGCTTCCAAGTTATAGTATGGCTGCTTCTATGTTTTGGGGGGGCTTGATGGCGAAGAAGAAACCCGTTCCGGAAGAGCCAATAAGCTTCATGGCGCGCTTGAAGCAGCACCATCTCTACGGGGTGGTAGTCGCCTATGCCGTGGTGGTTGGGTTCCTGATTCAACTGGTGAGCCGCGCTTTTCCGTATTTCGGCTGGGCGGGCGCGGTACCGGCAGTCATCATCGTGCTGCTGCTGGGTTTCCCGGTTGTCGTGGTGCTCGCCTGGCTGTTGATCGAACCGAAAGGCCCGACCCAACCCAATACCTGGCAGCGGCGTCACTGGAAGTTGAGCGCGGTATTCACGGCTGTCGTGATCGCGCTGGTCGTGATCTCGGGTTTTTATGCTTTGCAGTTTTCCAGAGCGCATGCGCCGCTCCTCCAGGCCGAAACCGCAGCCAAAGCCCAGACACCGGCGGCGGCTCCGGCGGGCACAGCAGCTGTACCCGCTCCGGCCATTCCAGCGAAATCGATTGCCGTGCTGCCGTTCGAGAACCTCAGTGCCGACAAGAACAACGAATATTTCGTCGCCGGCATGCAGGATCTGATCCTGACCAAGCTGGCCGATATCGGCGACTTGAAGGTCATTTCGCGCACCTCGACTGCGGAGTACGCCAGCCATCCGGAAAACCTCAAGCGGATCGGCGAGCAACTGAGCGTGGCGACGATCCTGGAAGGCAGCGTCCAGAAAGCCGGCAACCAGGTGCTGATCAACGTGCAGTTGATTGATGCCCAGACGGATGAGCACATCTGGGCGCAGGCCTACACGCGCACGCTCTACAACGTATTCGGCGTCGAAGGCGAGGTGGCCGAACAGATCGCTACCGCGCTCAATGCCAAACTCTCGCCCGCGCAAGCCGCGAGCCTGGCGGCGGTGCCGACCCAGAACCGCGCGGCCTACGACCTGTTCCTGCGCGCCGAGTATCAGGCCAACCAGGGCCTCATCAACTACGATACGGCTAGCTGGAAAGCCGCGATCCCCTTGTATCGGCAGGCGGTCGAACAGGACCCGAACTTTGCGCTGGCTTGGGCGCGGTTGGCCTTTAACGAAAGCCAGCTCGCCTGGTTCGGCGGCGGCGGCGAGGATGTCAAACAGCTAAACCAGCAGGCGCGCGCGGATGCCGAACGCGCATTGCAATTGCAACCCAACCTTTCCGCTGCGCAACTCGCTATCGGTTACACCGAGTACTGGGGCCGCGGCGATTACGACGCCGCGTTGAAAGCCTTCGCGGCGGCACTCAAGCTCAAGCCCAACGATGCTGATACGCTCGCAGCGCAAGCCTACGTCGAGCGCCGCCAGGGTCGCTTCGACAAAGCGATTGCCTCATTTCAACAGGCGCTGATGCTTGATCCGCGCAATTCCGCGCTGGCCTTCGAGTTGGGCTTGACCAACATGTTGGCCAGCCGCTACTCGGATGCCGAGAACGCCTTCCAACGTGCGCTGGCATTGGATCCCAATAATCGAAACGCCAAGGCATACTATGCCAACGCGGTCCTGTTTAGCACTGGTGACATTCCGCGTGCGCTGGCCGCAGCCCAGGGTGACGATCCGGCTCTAAAGTTAGCGCGCGTCGGCCTGTTGACCGACCAGCGCAAATACCGCGATGCTTTGGACTTGCTCGACAGTGTGCCGGATACGCCCGACAACTTTGCCCAACAAGGTGGCTCCAAGCAGGAGCAACAGGCCGACCTCTACTGGCTGATGGGCGATAAGGCGCGCGCGCGTCCGCTGTATGAGCAGTCGCTCCCCCACCTCCGTGTGCAACTCGCGATGATGCAGGGCATCAACCAGGCGTTCGTATGGCAGAGCATCGCCGACGCCGAACTGCGGCTCGGCCACACCGCGGAAGGCTTAGACGCCATCGCCAAGGCGCAGGCGATCGTCAACAAAATCACAGACCAATCCTACGGCCCGCTCGACAGGGTGATTGATGCGGGACTGTACGCGGAAGCTAACCGTCCCGATCTTGCAATACCGCTGCTCGTCAAAGCGCTTGCCATGCCCGGCATCGGAGGCTTTTACTCGCCCGTGCTGCTGTGGCTCGATCCGGCTTGGGATCCGATCCGCAACGATCCAAACTTCAAGTTATTATTAAATAAGTACCAGGACAATAAGCCAAACATATAGTTTGGATTGAACGAAACCAGCTGTTTGGCTATTTTGCGCTCCGCTGGCGCCGTGCTTCGAAGAGGGCCACGCCGGCGGCCACGGAGACATTCAGGCTCTCGACGGCACCCGCCATGGGGAGTCGCGCGAGGAAATCGCACTCGGACTTGCTCAGACGCCGGAGTCCTGAACCTTCCGCACCCAGTACCAGCGCCAACGGACCCTTGAGATCCAGTTCGTAGAGCGTGTCATGGGCCTCACCCGCTAAGCCCACCAGCCAGATGTTCTGCTGTTTGAGCCAGCGCAGGCTGCGCGCCAGGTTGGTGACCTGGAAGAACGGTGTCATCTCGGCGGCGCCGGCCGCGGCCTTGCGCACCACCGGTGTCAGTTCCGCCGCCCGGTCTTTGGGCACGATGACCGCATGCACGCCGGCGGCGTTGGCACTGCGCAGGCAGGCACCGAGATTATGCGGATCCTGCACGCCGTCCAGCACCAATATAAACGCGGGTGAAGTAAGTGCAACGATACAGGCCTCGAGATCGTGCTCATCGCCGGCCTGGGCCGCACCGGCCTCCGCCACCACTCCCTGGTGCCGTCCATTACCCGTGAGTTTGTCCAATTTGTCGCGCGCCACATGCTGCACCGGAATACCGGACTCCGCGGCTTTGGTCAGCAGTTCCTCCAGACGCTGATCATGGCGGCTGTCCTGCACCCACACACACCGCACCGGCCGGCGCTGCGTCAACAGCGCCATGACCGGATGCAAGCCATACACGAGATTTTCGCTGCCCATGTTCAGCGTTGCTTGCGGCGATGTTTCTTCGAGCGGCGCGCCGTCGGACTGTGCCGGCGTTCTTCCTGTGCAGCGATCACCGGAACGAAATCGATCTTGTGTTCTTCCAGATTGACGTTACTCACGCGCACACGAATGGGATCCGTCAGGCGAAACACCTGGCCGCTGCGCTCGCCCACCATGCGATGGCCGGCCGCGTCGAACGAATAGTAGTCGCTGGGCAGCGAAGTCACGTGGATCAAACCTTCTACATATAGATCCTTCAACTGCACGAACAGTCCGAACGGCAGCACGCTGGTAATGAAACCCTCGAACTCCTCGCCCACCTTGTCCTGCATATACTCGGCCTTGAGCCAGTCGGTGGCGTCGCGCGTGGCTTCATCGGCGCGCCGCTCGGTCATCGAACAATGAGCGCCCAGGTTGACCATCTGCGTCATTGAGTAATAAAAGTTCTTTGCACTACCACCGCGCAGCACATGGCGGATGGCGCGGTGCACCAGCAGATCCGGATAGCGGCGGATCGGTGAGGTGAAATGCGCGTAGTGGCTCAATGCCAGACCGAAGTGGCCGATGTTGTCAGGACCATAGACAGCCTGCGACAGGGAACGCAGCAGCACGGTCTGGATGAGGTTCTTGTCGGGACGCGACCTGACTTTGTCCAGCAACTTCTCATAGTGTGCGGCTTCAGGTTTCTGGCCGCCGCCCAGTGACAGACCCAGGGTGCCGAGAAACAGACGCACTTCCTTGAGACCATCCGCATCCGGGCTGGCATGCACACGGTAGAGCGTGGGAATCTGATGCTTTTCCAGGAAGTGCGCGGCTTCCACGTTGGCCGCGATCATGCACTCTTCGATGAGCCGGTGGGCATCGTTGCGCACCAGCGGCTTGATGGACGCGACCTTGCGGTCCTCGCCGAAGATGATGCGCGTCTCGGTGCTGTCGAAATCGATGGCGCCGCGCTTGGCGCGTGCCTTGGCCAAGGCGTGATAGACCGCATAGAGATTCTCAAGATCTGGCACCAGCTGGGCATGCTCGCGCCTCTGTCTTTCATCCTTGTCCACCAGAATGGCGGCTACCTGAGTGTAGGTGAAGCGCGCGGCCGAGCGCATCAGCCCCTCGAGGAAACGCGCCTGACTGATGTGACCATCTGCACTGATCTGCATCTCGCAGACCATGCACAGACGATCGACCTGCGGCTTGATGGAACACAGACCGTTGGAAAGAATCTCCGGCAGCATCGGGATCACACGGTCCGGGAAGTATACCGAGGTGCCGCGGTTGCGTGCTTCCAGATCCAGTGCGCTGCCCGTTTGTACATAGTGAGAGACATCGGCGATGGCCACCAGCAAGCGGAAACCATTGCCCTTACGCTCGCAATAGACCGCGTCGTCGAAATCGCGGGCATCCTCGCCGTCGATGGTCACCAGCGGTGTGTTGCGCAGATCCAGGCGCCCCGGTTTTGCCGCTTCCGGCACCGATTCGTCGAACCCGCGTATTTCCCGTTCCACGTCTGCCGGCCATTGATGGGGTAATCCGTGGGAATGCACCGCCAGCTCCACTTCGATACCCGGCGCGTGCCGTTCGCCCAAGATGCGCGTCACCAGTCCGATGGGTTCGCTGTGCTTGTCGGGTTGCTGGGTGATCTCCACCACGACCATCTGGCCGGTGCGGGCGCCGTGGCGTTCCGCGGCAGGCACCAGCACTGTATGGGCGATGCGGGAATTGTCCGGCTGCACGAAGCTCACGCCATGTTCTTCTATATAGCGCCCCGCCACCTCATGGGTATTGCGCTCCAGCACGTCCACCAGCGAACCTTCGGCGCGGCCGCGCGCATCCCGCCCTGATACCCGCACCAGCGCCCGGTCGCCGTGCATGAGCGTGCGCATCTGGCGCGGCGGCAGGAATATGTCGTCCCCGCCTTCGTCAGGCTTCAGGAATCCAAACCCATCCCGATGGCCGATGACCGTACCGGCCACCAGCGGCAGGAGTTTCACCAGGCAGTATTCATCGCTGCGGTTCTGCACCAGCTGGCCGTCGCGCAGCATGGCCGCCAGCCGCCGGCTCAGGGCTTCGAGTTCATCGGTATTACGGAGATGCAGATCATGGGCCAGCTGCTCGAAGCGCAGCGGTTTACCGTCTTTCTCCAGCCAATGCAGGATCGCTTCGCGACTGGCGATGGGGCGCTGATATTTCTGCGCCTCGCGCTCCGCATAGGGATCGTGCGGACGCCGTGCTGTTTTTTGTGATTTGTGTTTTTTCTTCATGGAATGAGTGAGTTAGATAAGATGTGACATTGACACAGTATGAGGCTGTCGGTAAAGTGCCGCCCTCTCGCATCGGCTGACTTTAACCTGCCCCTGCCCAGGTGGCGGAATTGGTAGACGCACTAGTTTCAGGTACTAGCGGGTAACACCGTGGAGGTTCGAGTCCTCTCCTGGGCACCAACGTTCTCGGCATATTGCATTCCAATCATTGAACATCCCTGGTGAGACATCCGGCCCGTCATCCATGGCGGGCGTTCGTCCAGATGCGAGCAATGCTCGCGCTAAATGCACCGGCCTCACCCTCTCCTGGGCACCAACAAAGCTTATCGCGATATTTAACACTATAACGACACAACCGCTTGCCCGCGTCACAATGTGGGTAAGCGCCTCTCCACGGTATCGTCTTGTTAATGAATCGAATCATACGCACTCTGAATTAAACACGCTGAATACTAAATCTATTTGCAATGCGCGTAATCGTGCAGCACTTCTGCCCATGCAGACTGCCCATTGAAATCATTCACCAACCCGCCATTCTTTAATGTCCCCGTAAACGCGACCATGCCGTGTTCGATCATATATTTCGGAACATAATCAGGAGGCCCAAGCTTTTCAAGCTGCATGCATATGTCGTCGCGGTTCTGCAGCATGGCTTCGGCAGCTTTATTGAAACCGGCCTTTTGAGCCGGCGTCACATCCTGCAGGTATTGCATCTGCAGCACCTGAATCGCATTCCATGCCGACCGATCCGGGACACGTGCCATGTCAAATCGTCCATAACTGGTAGCCAGAGAAAAAAGGTCAACGGCATCCGTGTAGTTGCCCTTGTCAATGCAAGCCCTCATGGCCGGAAATACATCAGCCGGTGTCCATGTGTTGCTGGCTTTATCCATGGAGACGCATCCCACTTTATGAGTGGGCTTCAGATTGCCGGGCATCGAGTAATCGATAACTGCCCCATTCTGGGTCACAACAGGGCTTGGATTTGATCCGGTTGGGCTTGTGGTTGAGCAGGCTACGGAGAGCGAGACTGACCATATTGCTATGAATAATCCAGCAACAGTAATTGATTTATTGAATATGTCTTGAATGACTGCTCGTTTAAGCATTGCTAGTCGAATGGATGTTTCAGCACGATGGTCTGGGCCCGATCAGGGCCGGTGGAGATTATGTCCACCGGTACGTCCATAAGTTCTTCCATTTTCTTGAGATAGGCGCGGGCGTTGTCCGGCAGTTCCTTGTATTTCGTCAGTCCGACCGTGGAGGTCTTCCAGCCGGGCATGTCTACATACACCGGTTCCGACTCGGCGAAGCTCTCTGCGCCCATGGGCGCCACCGTCATCTCGCCTTGCGGAGTCTTGTACGCCACGCAGATGCGGATGGTGTCGAGGCCGTCCAGCACGTCCAGTTTGGTCACGCACAGACTGCTGACGCTGTTGTTGATGATGGAACGGCGCATGGCCGCCACGTCGAACCAGCCGCAACGCCGCGGCCGGCCGGTGACCGAACCGAATTCGTGGCCGCGGCGCGCCAGATGCTCGCCCATGGCGTCGAACAGTTCCGTGGGCATGGGACCCTCGCCCACGCGCGTGGCATAGGCCTTGACGATGCCCAGCACCTGATCGAAATACAGCGGGCCCAAGCCGGTGCCGGTGGCGGCGCCGCCGGCGGTGGTATTGGACGAGGTCACGTACGGATAGGTGCCATGATCCACGTCCAGCAACGCACCCTGCGCGCCTTCGAACAGCACGTTCTTGCCCTGCTGGTGCAGCTCGAACAGCAGCGGCGTGATGTCCGCCACCATGGGATCAAGTTCCGGTACCAGCGCCAGATAATCCTCCAGGGTCTTCTGGAATGCCACCGGTGCTGCATGGAAATAATTCTTGAGGATGAAGTTGTGGTAATCCAGGACTTCGCCCAGCTTGGCGGCGAAGCGCTCGCGATGAAACAGATCCGCCACGCGCACGGCGCGGCGCGCGATCTTGTCTTCGTAAGCCGGGCCGATGCCGCGGCCGGTGGTGCCGATCTTGGCGGCGCCCTTGGCTTGCTCGCGCGCCTTGTCGAGTTCCACGTGCGAAGGCAGTATCAGCGGACAGGCCGGCGAAATCCGCAGGCGCTCGCGTGCCGGCACGCCTTTGGCTTCCAGCATTCCGATCTCTTCCAAGAGCGCCGGCGGCGACAGCACCACCCCGTTACCGATGAAGCAGCGCACCTCAGCGCGCAGCACGCCCGAAGGGATCAGTTTCAGTACGGTCTTTTCACCGTTGATCACCAGGGTGTGGCCGGCATTGTGTCCGCCCTGGAAACGCACCACCGCCGTTGCGCGGTCGGTGAGCCAATCCACCACCTTGCCTTTGCCCTCGTCGCCCCACTGGGTGCCGATGACGATGATGTTCTTGCCGGATTTGCTCACCTGCGACTCCCCGATGTCTTCATAACAGATTGCGCGCCACATACAGCAGCATAACGCCCACGAGCATGCTCACCAGCCCGGCGATACGCAGCACCCTGTCGTTGGCCTGGGTGACTGCCACCAGGGCCTGCCTGAAAGTACGCGGATTGAGAAACGGCATGATGCCCTCAATCACCAGCACCAGTCCGAGCGCGGTCAACAACGCCAGCCACATGTCGCCTTCCCCCATTTCACTAAGGTTTTTTGACAGCTTCTTTTAGTCCATCGAAATATTTCAGGAACCCACTGTCCGGGCCGAGTACGATCACACTATTATCATTCTTTATGGTGCGCTTGTAGGACTGCAAGCGCATATAGAAATTGAAGAACTCCGGATCCTGTGCATACGCGCGTGCATAGATCGCCGTGGCTGCGGCTTGCGCCTGCCCGCGGATGTTCTGCGCCTGGATGTCTGCCTGCGCGAGCATGGCCACTCGCTGCTGATCGGCCTTGTTGCGTATGGCATCGGCGTCGGCGGTCCCTTGGATGCGTATCTGCGCGGCCTTGTTGGATTGGGCGGCGCGCATGCGCTCATATACAGCGGATAGTTGGTCATTCGGCCAGGTCAGCGCGGTGATGTAAACCGCCTGCACCGTCACACCCAGCGCCTGCAATTGCGCAGACAGAGCCGCAGGCAGGTCCTTGGTCAAGGAGCCATCCTTGCCAGCCAGCAGCTCGGCGCTCGTGTGTCCCGCGAACAGCTTTTTGAGCATCGGTGTCAGCGTGTCGTTGATGCGGCGTGCGCCGCTGGTTTGGTCGCAGCCGGTGGCACGGCAAAAGGCCATGGCATCGCTGATGCGCCAGACAGCAGCATAGCCTGCTTCCAAGTCGTTGCCGTCGGCGCTTACCAGTTTCAGACGCCCGCCGTTCTGATGGTCGCTGTCGAGCGTGATCCAGTGGTCATCCAGACCTACGATGCGGCCGATGAAAGGCAGCATGAAATGCAGACCGGGCTGCAGGTCGGTGTCAGTCACATCGCCGGCCCGCAAGCGCACACCCACCTGGCCTTGCTGCACCACACCCACGCTCTGGCTGATGATGATCAACAGGCCGAGGGCGATGATGAGACTGGTGATCGAATGTTTGAGTGTCATCGCAGCGTCCCCTTGTGGGTACCGGCCGCAGGTGCCGAGGTTGCAGCACCGGCGTTGGTCGAGACATTGGCATTCCCGGTCGAAGCCTTTGCGGATGCGGGTTTCTTGGCGGCGCCCGGTTCTGGCGGTTGGTAAGGCTGGTTCAATTGCACGCTGACATTCCCGCTGCGTGTGTCCACCACCACTTTATTGGCATGCCCGAGGATCTCTTCCATGCTTTGGGTATAGAGCATATCCCGGGTCAGTGCCGGCGCCCTGCGATAGGCGGCGAACACCGCATTAAAGCCGGCGGTATCCGCCTGCGCCTGATTCACCAGCATGCTGCGGTAGAGCTCAGCGGCCGCGACTTTGGCATCCGCTTCGCTTCTGGCTTGAGGCAGAAGATTGTTGGCATACGCCTGGGCCGCGGTCTTGGCCTGGCCGGCATCCTGTTGAGCGGCGCTTAAATCCGCGTCACTGCCGCTGACGCTTTCCGGCAGGCTGACATGCTGGAATGCGAGGCGCGTAACGGCAATGCCGGTAGTGTAGGGTTTCAGAAGTAAATCTAGGCGTTGGCTGGCATCCGCTTCCACCGCATCCTGTCCCGAATCCAGGAGATTGTCCAAAGTGCTGTGGGCCACCGCTGTACGGATAGCGGTATCCACCAGCGTCCCCAGCAGCGTCCGGGTACCGGCATCGGCGCTTTCTACAGTGCCCGCGGCGACCGCGGTATTGAACAGGTAATCGCGCATATCCACCACGTGGTATTGCGCCACCGCGTCGATGGTCACGACATTGCCGTCGCTGGTAATCAGCCGGTTATAACTGCGGGTGTAATCCCGGCCTTCCACGCCGCTGATGATGTCCGCATGCCCGATGGGCCAGGGCACATGCCATTGCAATCCCGGAGACACGACCTGTGTATAGCGGCCAAAAACAAAATGTACGCCGCGTTCACCACTGGCCACTTTGTAGAATCCCGACAACAGCCAGGTAACGATAATAACGGGCAACAGCCACCATAATATGGCTACATTGAAACGCTGCGGCGGGCCGCCGCGTTTACCGCCAAACAACCAGCCGAATCGCTGGTGCAGACTCTTGACGATCCGCTCCAGCTCCGGTGGACGCTCTGTGCTGTTCCAGGGATCTTTATTCTTATTCTTATTCTTATCCTTTTCCTTGTCTTTCCCCGGCTCATTCCACACCATGGCGGTGCACTCCCATACAGTCAGTTATATATTCTGGTAAAAATATCCAGGTTTATCCCAAAACACAATCCGGAGTGCTAGCTCCGGTTCTCAGCATTCCGCATGTCGCTGTCGCTTGCAGAAACATAATCTGTATGCCTTGCATGACCAGCGGCTGGCATAATAAGCAATCCGCTTGTCAGCCTGTCAGCAAGGATGGACTCAGTCCCTCGCGATGGCAGAAGCGCTGGTAATCGCTGCGCGGCAATTCCACCTGCAGCAGAAAACTGCCATCCTCGTCCAGCTGTTCGCCGCGAACCGCACCGAGCTGAAAGAGTGCGGCGCGTGCGCGGCTCTTGGCCGGTGCCAGCCGCAACCAGCCATGCACGGTCTCGCGGCGCAACCGTGCTTCGATGACTTTTCCCAGTTGTTCCAGACCGGCGCCGGTGTGGGCTGAAACCCATATGCGACGCGGCATGCCGTCCGGACCGTACTCGACAGCCGGTGATTGTCCGGTGACGTCAATTTTGTTGAACACCTCGAGTTGCGGGATAGAGCGCGCGCCGATTTCCGCCAGCACCTGATTCACAGTATCAATATAGGTGTCGCGTTGCGGGTCGCTGGCATCCACCACATGCAACAGCAACGCCGCCTCCTCGGTCTCCTGGAGAGTGGAACGGAATGCCGCCACCAGATCGTGAGGCAGCTCGCGGATAAAGCCCACGGTATCCGCCAGCACCGCTTCAGGTCCTTTGTCGAGAGGCAGGCGGCGCAGCGTGGTATCCAGGGTCGCGAACAGTTGATCGGCGACCAGCATGTCTGCGCCGGTGAGCGCATTGAACAACGTTGACTTGCCGGCATTGGTATAGCCCACCAGCGATATGGTGGGTACCGCCCGGCGTACCCGCGTGCGCCGCCCCTGATCTCGCTGTTCGCGCATGCGCTGCAAGCGTTTCGCCAATTGCTGGATGCGTTTGCCTATAAGTCGGCGGTCGGTCTCCAATTGGGTTTCGCCGGGACCGCGCAGACCGATGCTGCCGCCGCGCTGACGTTCCAGGTGCGTCCAGCCGCGCACCAGACGCGTGGCCAGATGCCGGTGCTGGGCGAGTTCCACCTGCAGCTTGCCTTCGAAACTGCGCGCGCGTTGCGCAAAGATATCCAGAATCAGGCTGGTGCGATCCAATACACGGCAACTCAGGAATTTCTCCAGATTGCGTTCCTGGCTGGGTGAGAGCGTGTGATTCACCAGCACCAGATCCGCCCGGGTTTCCACTACCTTGGCCTGTACTTCCGCAGCCTTGCCTTCGCCAATGAAGAAATGCGCTTCCGGCACCCGCCGGCTGCCGATGATTGTGGCCTGCACTTCTGCACCGGCGGTTTTTGCAAGCTCGGTGAATTCCTGGAGGAGCTCGTCACCGGTCGCAGGATCGAGATTGAGGTGAACCAAAACGGCTCGTTCACCGCTCTTCGGACGCTCAAACAATGCGCGGCCTCGGCATGCGTTATGGGGCGCTCACGCCGTTGGCTTCGCCACCACCCTCATCCGGCGCCATGTTCACGTTGCGGCTCGGCACTACGGTGGAAATGGCGTGTTTGTACACCATCTGGCTCACGCTGTTCTTGAGCAGGATAACGAATTGGTCGAAGGATTCGACCTGTCCTTGCAGCTTGATGCCGTTGACAAGATAAATCGATACCGGGATTTTGTCCCGACGCAGTGTGTTCAGAAAAGGTTCCTGCAGGGACTGACCTTTGGCCATGTCTTTTCTCCTAATTTTAGTTATGTCCGTCATAAAGTAAGCCTCATGGTCGGCTTAGTTCTTGTATTTAAACACTACAAGATTGTAACACAGCGCCCTCAGGCTCTGCCCGCCAGCGCCTGTTTTAACAGCAACTGCGCGTCATCTGACACACCCGGGGCATCGCACTGCAACCAACGGACATCGGTTGCAGCTCGCAACCAAGTCAATTGACGCTTGGCGAAGCGGCGCGTGGCTACGATCCCTCGTTGCACCGCCGTCTCCAGACTGCCGTCGCCATCCAGATGCTGCCATAACTGGCGGTAACCCACCGAGCGCATGGAGCTGTGATTGATGGTCAAATCACCGCGCGCACGTAAGCCTGCTACCTCCTTCACAAATCCCCTCACCAGCATGTCATGGAACCGTTGTTCGATGCGCGCATGCAGCAATCCGCGACTCGATGGCGACATCGCCAATTTAATAAGACGATAGGGCAAGATTTGGACAGCGCTGCTGTCATGCAGTTCCGACATGCGCCGGCCGGTGACATAATAAATTTCCAGTGCGCGCTGGATACGTTGCGAATCATTGGCGTTGATCCGCGCTGCGGCCATCGGATCGACCTCCGCCAGTTCCGCATGCAAGGCCGGCCAACCTACGACAGCCGCGCGTCTATCCAGTTGCGCGCGAATCTTCAAGTCGGCGACCGGCAAGTCGGCCAGCCCGTGCTGCAAAGCATGGAAATACAGCATGGTCCCGCCAACCAGAAGCGGTATCCGGCCCCCGCCTGTGATCTCCCGCATGGCCCGCAGTGCGTCCTCGCGGAACCGGCCCGCGGAATAACTTTCGGCAGGATCACAGATATCGATGAGCCGATGGGGCGCAATACGCAGGATATCCGCGCCGGGCTTTGCGGTACCGATATCCATGCCGCTATAGATCATGGCCGAATCCACGCTGATGATCTCGCAAGGGAACTGCTTGACCAGATCCACAGCCAGCGCGGTCTTGCCGGAAGCAGTCGGGCCCATGAGCAAGATCGCCGGTGGCAGAGGTGCGCTACTCATTTGCAATCCACAAACAGTGTCTGGAAATCCAAGCGTAGCTCTATATAAAGAATCGCTGAATCATTCGGGCATGCATCACAGGACGACGGCTGCTTCGTATCTCATCGGCCACGCAGGAACAGCTTGTCGAGCTCCGCCATGCTCAGATTCTTCCAGGTGGGCCGTCCATGGTTGCACTGGTCGGCACGCGGGGTACGTTCCATCTCGCGTAACAGGGCATTCATCTCCGCGAGAGTCAGTTCGCGATGCGCGCGTACCGAAGTATGGCACGCGCGAGTTGCAAGCACATGCTCCAGTGCCGCTTGTACTCGTCGGCTAATTCCATTTTCGATGATGTCGGCCAGCAGGTCACGCAGCAACTGCGCCACATCCTCGCCAGCAAGCAATGCCGGGACTTCGCGTATCACCAGCGTCTCGGGACCACGGCGCTCCACCACGAAACCCACGTCTGCAAGGCCGGCCGACGCTGTGTCGGCAAGTTCCGCCTCGCGGCGGCTGACGCTCATGCTCATCGGCACCAGCAACGGCTGGGAGACCACACGCCCCGACTCCAGGGATTTCTTCATGCGCTCATAGGTGATGCGCTCATGGGCGGCGTGCATGTCCACCAGTACCAGACCATCACGGCCGGCGGCCAAGATATAGACCCCATGCAATTGCGCGAGCGCAAAGCCCAGCGGCGGTATGTCACGGGTGTCATCCGGCGATGTCTCCGGAATAGAGCATTGAGCATGCAGCTTTGCATAACCGGCCAGATCCTCCGCTACCCGCAGCCCGATCGGTTGTTGCGATCGCATGCCCACTATCGGCGTGGCAGAGGATGACCGCAGTACCGCCGCCGGCCCGGATTCCGCCAACGGCTTGGGCGAAGTTTCCTTCAGCGCTGCTTCCACTGTGCGGAATACGTAATCGTGCACCAGCCGGCTGTCACGGAAACGCACTTCGTACTTGGCCGGGTGGGCATTCACATCCACACGCGCCGGATCCAACTCCAGATACAGCACGTAGGCCGGATGGCGTCCATGGAACAGCACATCGTGATACGCAAGTTTCAGGGCGTGTGCCAGTAATTTGTCGCGCACCATGCGCCCGTTGACGTAGAAAAACTGCATATCCGGCTGACTACGGGAAAATATGGGTCGGGCGATCCAGCCGCGCAGCATCAATCCGCTCATGGCATGGGTGATGAACAGGGCATGCGCGGTAAATTCCTTGCCCAGCAGCACCGCGACCCGTGCCTCGCGTTCGCGCTGTTCGCCGGCTGCCGCCAGCGCGTACACGCCACGCTGGTTGTGGCGTGCATGCAGCGCCACATCCATGCGTGCCAATGCCATGCGCCGCAGTATGGTATCCACATGGCCGAATTCAGTGGCTTCGCTGCGCAGGAATTTGCGGCGCGCCGGCGTATTGAAGAACAGTTCATGCACTTCCACGCTGGTGCCGAGCGGGTGTGGCGCCGGTTGCGGCTGGCTGTAATGCCCATGACCGTCGCCCTCGATACGCCAGCCATGCTCATGGTCGCGGGTGCGTGAAGTCAGGCTCAGGCGCGCCACGGCGCCGATACTGGGCAAGGCTTCACCGCGAAAACCCAGCGTCGCCACCCGCTCCAGATCGTCGAGACTGGCGATCTTGCTGGTGGCATGCCGCGCCAGCGCCATATTCAGCTCTGCTTTGTGAATACCGCCGCCGTCATCGCGCACCCGGATCAACCGGGTTCCGCCTTTTTCCAGCTCCACATCGATGCGCGTGGCGCCGGCATCCAGGCTGTTTTCCAGCAACTCCTTCACCACCGAGGCCGGCCGCTCCACCACTTCGCCGGCGGCGATCTGGTTGATGAGCTGGGGTGGTAACAATCGGATCGACATGGGACACCGCTGCAACGCCAAGCGTCTAGCTTAGCGGCTTGCGGCTATTGAATAAACAATGGAAGTTTATTGGTTGCGTTGAGTGCGGCTGGCGACGCTGTAATCCGCGGGTTCCTGCGCTGTACCGGCAACCGGTACGCCTTGCTGGTTATGTGCTTTGGTTATGGCCAGTTCGGTGCCCGGCGGTGGATACTGATTGAAGTAATCGGTCACACCGCTGAGTATTGCATCGGCAATCTTATCCTGATAGCTGGAGGTCTTGAGCAGGCTGGCTTTACGGGGATTGGTGATGTAATTGGTCTCCACCAGTATCGAAGGGACATCCGGCGACTTGAGTACCACGAAGGCTGCCTGCTGCACCTCTTCGCGATGCATGGACCCGAGCCGTGAAAGTTGACGCGCTACGCGATTACCCACATCCAGGCTGGCGCCGATGGTGGCGGTCTGGGAAAGATCCAGCAATACCGAGGCGAGCATGTCGCTCTTGTCGGACAGGTTCACGCCGCCCAACAGATCGGAATCGTTCTCGCGTTCCGCCAGCAGACGTGCTTGTTCACTGCTGGCACCGTGCATGGAAAGTGCGTACACGGTCGCGCCGTCGGCCTGGTGATCACGCGAAGCATCGCAGTGTATGGAGACGAAGATGTCCGCGTGGGCGGCGCGTGCGCGATCGATGCGCTGGCGCAAGGTCAGGTAATAGTCACCGTCGCGGGTCAGGAAAGGTTTGAACCCAGGCTGCTTGGCCACCTGTGCAGCCAACTGGCGGGCGATCTCCAGGGTGATGGTCTTCTCCATGATGCCGTGAGGACCGCGGGCGCCGGAATCCATACCGCCGTGGCCCGGGTCTATGGCGACCACGATGTCACGACCGGTCTTGGGTACAGCAGTGGCCGCCGTAAGTACCGGCTTGCGGTCAATTTGTGGGCTGTTGGCATACAGACTTACCACCAGCTGCGCACCGGATGCCGTGTTCCGTAACTGGCTGCGCGGTATGGCGCGGGAACTCAGATCCAGCACCACGCGCAAACCGCTCTGGTCGTGGACCGCGCTGCGCAGGTCCTTGACCACGCCCTGCCCAGCCGGCAAGGCTGCAGCCAGACGCGCGTTATCGATATCGATGACGATACGGTTGGGGTTGCTGAGCGTAAAGAGCCGGTGCTCCACCGGCCCGGAGAAGTCGAATATCAGGCCCGGCTGACCATCGACTGGTAGGAACTGCGCCCGCATCAGGTTTACCGGGGCGGCCGATAGCATCACTGGCCAGAACAGTGCCAGCGTTAGTAATGCCTTCAGGCCCACACCGCATTTTGTGGTCATGCGGATAGTTATACATGATCCCCATCGAAATTCAAGTTTTTATCAATGAATTTATGGAGATACAGTTGAAACTTAGAGCGAGTCCTTAGAAAAGCACTCAATCCTGGATGACTAAACCCGATTTCACTTTGGTTTGAGCCCTGCTCCGCCAGGCTTCCGCCAGTCTACGCCCCCGCTCGCTGCGGGCATTCAACCCGATCCAGCGACCGGACCTCTGAAATTCAAGCTTCAATTCCAGATCCGGGGTGGGTAGATGTCGTAGGCCCCGCTCGGGCCATTCCACGAATACCCAGTGGTCCGGATCGTCCAGTTCGCGAACCCCTAAAAACTCCAGTTCTGCCGCATCCTGGATGCGATACAGATCCAGATGCTGGAATATCCGGCCTTGGATTTCGTAGCCTTCCATCAGCATATACGTTGGGCTGCGCACCGCTGCGGTATATCCCAGTCCGTGGAGTACACCCCGCACCAGCGTGGTTTTGCCGGCACCCAGCTCACCCGTAAGAAACACCACGGCGCCGCTGCTGAGGGCGTGTCCCAGCTGCATGCCCAGCGCATCCATGACCGCCGCATCTTCCACTACAAACTGAGTCACAGATTCATGACGTGGCGCAAACTACTGATCAGATCTCGCGCCATCAAACCACGCTCGCAGTAGGCGGCTGCCCGGTCTCCCGCCAACGCGTGCAAAGCGACACCCATCCGGGCTGCCTGTGGCAACGCTAAGCCCTGGGCGATCAGCGCTGCGATCACGCCGGTAAGTGCATCGCCCATACCGGGTGCCGCCATCCCCGGGTTACCAAAGGTGCATACCGCCGGCAGCTCGTCGGCGGCCGCTATGATGCTGCCGGCTCCCTTGAGTACCACCACGGCACGATACTGCTCAATCAACTGCTGAGCTGACTGATAGCGATCGGCCTGAATCTCACTGATGGATCGTTTGAGCAGGCGGCTGGCTTCCCCTGGGTGGGGGGTCAGCACCCATTGACCGCGAACGATGGGATGTGCCGCCAGCAGATTGAGTGCATCGGCATCCGCTACCAGCGGCAGCTGTGTATCCAAAGCCATGGCCAGTAACATACGGCCCCAATCATCCTGGCCGAGGCCCGGACCGATGGCGATCACCGTGGCGCGTTCGATGAGCGGCAACAGCTCGGCAGCATTTTTCAGACCATGCACCATGGCCTCAGGCAAGCCTGCCAGCAATGGCGGCACGTGTGCCGGACGGGTAGCGACTGTCACCAGTCCGGCACCGCTGCGCAGAGCAGCTGCCGCTGTCAGGTGTACCGATCCACCCATGCCAATATCTCCGCCGATCACCAGCACGTGACCGAAACGGCCTTTGTGCGCCGAACGCACGCGCCGTGGCAGATGCAGTTCTGCTGCATCGATACAGCGCGCAACTGGGGTGACATTGGCGTAAACCTGCGGCGGCAGTTCTAGCCCTGCCAACACGACCTCCCCCGTACAGGTCGGTCCCTGGCCGGTGAACAATCCTGCCTTCCTGCCGATGAAGGTCACGGTCAATGTGGCCTGCACCGCCGCTCCCATGACGGCGCCGCTGTCGGCATTCAGCCCTGAAGGGATATCCAGCGCCACTACCGGTTTGCCACAGTTATTGATCAGATGTATGGCTTCGGCCCATTGATCCTGTACCGCCCGATCCAGGCCCGTGCCCAGCAGCGCATCCACGATGACATCGCCGTCATCCAGGGTAGCACCTGAATATTTCTGTTCCTTACCCTTGACTGCCAGGAATTTTTTGCGCGCCTTGGCGGCGGCACCGGAAAGCTTGGTTGCATCGCCCACAGTCACGACCTTCACGCGCCGGCGTGCACGCAATGCTTCCGCAGCCAGCACCAAACCGTCGCCGGCATTGTTACCAGTGCCGGTCAACACCACGATTTTTTTTGCCGCGGGCCAGCGGCTTGCGAGTGCCTGCCATGCCGCCTTGCCAGCCCGCCGCATGAGTTCCTCGGCAGGGACGCCTTGCTCGATGGCGCGGCGGTCCAGCTCCCGCATCTGGGCAGCCGTATATAACGCTTGGGAAATGGTCCGCATGGCAGCATTATATACAGCATGCCCTCAGCGGTAGCCCATGCAACCTGAAGCCCTCTCTATCACTGATCTCAGCGCGCTCACCGGGCGCATCCGCGGCTGGGCGGAGGATCTGGGCTTCCAGCAAGCCGGCATCAGCGGTGTGCAATTGCCGGAAGATGAACGCCGCCTGCTGGAATGGCTCCGGCAAGAGCGTCACGGCGAGATGCATTACATGCAACGTCATGGGATACGCCGCAGCCGCCCGGCAGAACTGGTACCCGGAACCTTGCGGGTGATTTCCGTGCGCATGGATTATTGGCCGGAAGACGCCATGGATACGGACAGGCTGCTGGAAGTACACAAAGATCGCGCCTACATCGCCCGCTATGCATTGGGCCGCGATTACCACAAGGTCCTGCGCACTCGACTGCAACAGCTGGCGGTGCGCATTGAACAAGAAATCGGTGAGTTTGGCTACCGGGCATTTACCGACAGCGCGCCGGTACTGGAAAAAGCCCTGGCGCGCGATGCCGGCCTGGGTTGGATCGGCAAGCACACCAATCTAATAAATAAAGATGCCGGATCCTGGTTTTTCCTGGGCGAGTTATTCACCGACCTGCCCTTGCCGATCGACGCGCCTGCAGAAAATCATTGCGGAAGCTGCCATGCCTGCATGGATGTGTGCCCGACGCGGGCGATCGTCGCACCCTATCAGTTGGATGCGCGCCGCTGCATCGCCTACCTCACCATTGAATACAAGGGTTCGATTCCGACTGAATTCCGCAAAGCCATCGGCAATCGTATATTCGGTTGCGACGACTGCCAACTGTTTTGTCCCTGGAATAAGTTTGCCCGTCCCACGCATGAACAGGATTTCAAGCCGCGTCACGATCTAGATACGGCGGCTTTGGTTGAATTATTCAACTGGAGTGAGCAAGAATTTTTGCAGCGTACCGAAGGCAGCGCCATCCGTCGTGTCGGTTACCAATGCTGGTTGCGGAATATCGCCGTGGCACTGGGTAATGCGCCGACGACTCCAGATATCACTTTTTCACTGGAATCGCGTGCCGGGCATCCTTCAGCACTTGTACGCGAACATGTGATGTGGGCTTTAGATCAACATCAGCATGTTTAATATATATCTGTTCTTCAACAACAAGCGACTGCTGGTAATCTCACAAGACTAAACAACCCTCTCCCGTAAGGCGAGGGGTTTGCGGGTGGTCGGCTGGTAGCCGACTAAAATTCCTTCCCTCACCCCTCTCGGGGCGAGGGTTCGGACTGGTGTCCACTCATGCGGACATTGCCTCACACTTGCTTCAACTGAAGGCGAGGGATTTCAACCATCCCCGATAGGGATATTAATACGGTCAGGATCTTCGGTTTGTTCAGGATTGTTTTACAGAATCATTGAGACTTCTTTTCGATGCTTCTCCCATGACAATCCCGAACGCGCAGACCGCTGCCGCAGGGACAGGGTGCATCCGGACCCACAGCCACCGGCTCATCGAACTCACCAAGACTGGCGGGTCGCTGGAATACCCGCCGCATGCTGAGTTTGTCGAACGGTCCGATGCGCTCCCGGCCGTCGAATTTGAAATCGGTAAACTGGCCGTTGGCATCCACGTAATGCAGAAAAGTCTGCACCCAGTATTCGCCAGTAAATGTATCCCGCCAATGCGGTACATCGGCGCCGCGATACACGAGCATGTCGCCAGGTGTCAGCGCCAGCGACTTGTCGCTGCCGTCTGCTTGCACGCAGATCGGCCACGGAGCCGGCGCCCTGAATCCCAGAGTCAACGAAGTACTGATCTCGCAGGAAGGCCGGTCCAGATGTTTCGGCAAGATTGCGCCGCGGCCATAGATGCGCAGATAGGAATAACAGGGCAGCAACTCGAGGCCGGTGGCACGCTCCACCACGGGCTGCAACTCCAGCAGCAGCGCTTCGCTCAGGGCATCCGCGTAACGACCAAGTGCCGCACGGAACATGTCCTCAGGTTGATAGTAATTCGGCCATTTCTGCTGCAACAGCGCGTAGGTAGCTATGACGCGGGCGCTTTCGGCACTGATGGCCTGAGCCAAAACTGTATAGCCGCTGCGCCGGAACTGCTCGGCACTGCTGGCGGAAGATGGCGGCTGGCTGACAGAAACATTCATGCGGACGGATGCTGCCCAGAGAATGGATTCAGCTTATCCCTTTGGGATTTGCAGTCAACTACGGTGCCGCCGCAATCGATTCACGCAGCCTGTACCGGGATGGCATTGGCGGTGCGCGTGATCCGATTGTGCTCGTCCAGATAAACGAGCCGTGGTTTGTGGTTAATGGCTTCGGCGGCATTGAATTGCGCATACACACAGATGATGATGCGATCACCGGGTACGGCGCGATGGGCAGCGGCGCCATTCACGGAAATGATGCCGCTACTGGCTTGCGCACGGATGGCATAAGTGGTGAAACGCTCGCCGTTGGTGACGTTGTAGATCTGCAACTGCTCAAAATCGAGGATGCCGGCGGCTTCCAGCAGATCGCCATCGATGGCGCAGGAGCCCTCGTAATCCACCTCGGCATGGGTTACACGGGCACGGTGCAGCTTGGCTTTGAGCAGTGTGAGTTGCATGGGGATCAGATCAAGCGAAGAGTTGAGCTGATTTTACCTTGCTCCTGTACAAGCGCTCAAGTGGTCAGGCGTTGTTCGCGCTGTTCGCATGCACTTGTATGTTGTCGATGAGACGTGCTTTGCCGAGCCAGGCAGCGGCTAATATCACCAGATCTGCCATGCCGTTCTCCGGTACGGCCAGCATATTGGCTGCACGTATCGCTACATAGTCGGGACGCATGCCAATCGCGGAGAGTTTGCGCACGGCTTCGGACTCGAGGCGCTGGAATTCACGTCTGCCGGCACGCAGATCCTGCGCCAGTGCTTCCAGGGTGTGGAACAGCTGCGGTGCCTGTCCCCGCTCATGGGGCGTCAGATACTGATTGCGCGAACTCATGGCCAAGCCATCCGCCTCCCGCGTGGTTGGCACACCGATGATTTCCACAGGCAGGGATAGATCATCCACCAGGCGGCGAATGATCAGTAATTGCTGATAATCCTTTTCACCAAACAGCGCCACATCCGGCTGCACCATATTCAAGAGTTTGGTGACGACCGTAGCCATGCCGCTGAAATGCCCCGGCCGGAATTTACCATCCAGGATGTTCGTCAACCCGGGAACATCCACGCGCGTGATCTGTTCACGGTCGCCGGCGTACATCTCGTCAACTGACGGCGCGAACAGTAGTTCGGTACCTGCCGATGTCAATTGGTCTTTATCAGCCTCAAGCGTGCGGGGATAGTTCTTGAAATCCTCGTTGGGGCCGAATTGCAGCGGATTCACAAAAATACTCACCACCACATGTTCGGCAGCGTCGCGTGCGCGCTCCACCAGGCGCAGGTGTCCGGCATGCAAGTTACCCATGGTCGGCACCAAGGCGATCCTCTGGCCATCGATGCGCCAATGCTTGACGTAATCGCGCAACTCTATGATGCCGTGTAATGTAAGCATGATTTGTACTTTGACTCTCCCGGATGGATCGACAGTATGTTGTGATTATTCGGTATGAAAGTAAAACGCCGGGTTATAGCCCGGGGTGGCTTCTCAGGCGACGAACTGCCTGCCCTTGCCGGGATTGAAGTAGTGGCGGCCACTCTTAACGCGACTGATTTCCTTGACCAGCATCCCGTAATCTTCGTCGCTGTCCACCGGATTGATCTCAGCGGCGTTCACGATGAGCAGCGGTGAAGCATTGTAATAATGGAAGAAGTGCGCGTAGGCCTCGGCGACGCGCTCCAGATAATCCCGCTGGATGAATTGTTCATAACTGACACCGCGACGCACGACGCGCCGCATGAGTACTTCTACCGGCGCCTGCAGATATATCACCAAATCCGGCAACGGCGCATCCACGGTCAGATGCTGGTAGACCTGTTTATACAGCCCGAATTCGTCATCATCGAGATTGAGTTGCGCGAATAATCGGTCTTTCTCCAGCATGAAATCCGCCACCCGCAATGGCGTAAAGATGTCGCCTTGACGCAGTTGCTGCAACTGGCGTGCGCGCTGGAATAGGAATGACAACTGTGTCGGCAAGGCCGCATTCCTGGGATCGCGGTAAAAGCGCTCCAAAAACGGGTTTTCTTCTGCGTGTTCCAGCAACGGTTGGCCGCCGAAGGTTTGTGCCAGGCGCTGCGTGAGGCTGGTCTTGCCCACTCCGATGGGACCTTCCACCACCAGATAGCGGGGTTGCTTGTCACTCATTCACAGCTTCCTCATAGGGCTCGATGGCTGGCGTTTGACAGTGGTCGCGCAGGTCTCGAACACGCCCGTGACCCGGGATCATCAGATCCGGCGCCAACTCCTCCAGAGGATACAGGACGAAACTGCGCACATGCATCTGCGGATGCGGCAGCGTCAATCCGGTTGTGACCAGGCGCAGATCGCCATAAACCAGAATATCCAGATCCAGGCTGCGTGCGCCCCAGCGACTTTCGTGATGGCGGCGGCGGCCATGATCGCGTTCCAGTCGCCGCAATGCCTGCAGCAACTCCAGGGGCGCAAGCTCAGTGGTCAACATCGCCACTGCATTGAGGTAATCCGGCTGATCCTGGGGGCCGAGCGGCCGGCTCTTATAAAGATGTGAGCGCGCCCGCAGTCGGGTGACAGGCAAGCTATCCAGTTCCGCGAAAGCGCGTTGGATTTGCTTGGCAGGCGCATCCAAATTGCCGCCAAGACCTATGTAGGCAGAAACTCCGGTACTCAAGGCATCACGCTGAAGGCGTAGTCTGGCGCCGGTGGCGCCGGCGACGGGTACGGTGTCGCCCAGTCGACGGCGCGGCATTCAGCAGGCTGGCCTGGCCGGCGACATCGGTATTCTGGATCTCGGTCCACCAGCGGGCCAGTTCCGGGTCCACTTCACCGGCCGCCGCCCGCAGCGCCAGGAAATCATAGGCGGCACGGAACCGCGGATGCGCCAGCAGCCGCAAGGGGCGCTTGCCGTCGCGTTGCGCAAAACGCGGTTGCAGCTGGTAAATCTCGAGCATGGGTGTGGCGAAGCGGCGCGGCAGCGCCACCCGGCTGATCTGCTGCGGGATTATTTCGTCGGCGGCACGCCGCACGGCTTCGCCCGGATGCAGTCCCTGCGCTTCAAGCACATTCGTCTGCTGGCGCACCGGTTCCCACAACAGCGCAGCGAACAGGAACGCCGGGGTGACTGGCTTGTCGGCATTCACACGCGCATCGGTGCTCGCGAGTGCCTGGGCGATGAAGGTATGCGGGAAACCCTCCTCCTCGGTATTCAATATCGCATCGGTGCGCGAGAACAGACGCGCGAACAGTCTGTGATGCCGCAGACTCTCGAAGGATTGCAGGCCAAAGCCGTACAGGAACAGTTTCAGAATCTCCTCAAACAGGCGCGCGGGCGGAATGTCATCCAGTAATGCTGACAGCGATGCGATCGGTGCCGCTGTATCCGCATGCATGCGGAACCCGAGTTTGGCGGCAAAACGCACGGCCCGCAGCATGCGCACCGGATCCTCGCGATAACGTGTGTACGGGTCGCCGATGAGCCTTAAAGTACCGGACCGCAGATCTGCCAGGCCATTGACGTAATCGCGGACGGAAAAATCGCGGATGTCGTAATACAGTGCATTCACGGTGAAATCACGCCGGAAGGCATCCTGTTCGAGTGTGCCGTAGGTGTTATCGCGCAGGATACGGCTGGTATCGTTGTGGGATTCGTCCGAGTCGCCGGTAGGACTCTGGTTGGCCCGGAAGGTGGCGACCTCGATGATCTCGCGGCCGAATTGCACATGCGCGAGCCGAAAACGCCGGCCGATGATCCGGCAATTGCGAAACAGCGTGTGTACCTGCTCGGGACGCGCGTCAGTGGCGACATCGAAATCTTTCGGTTCACGGCCCAGCAGCAGATCGCGGACTCCGCCGCCCACCATAAAGGATGCATAGCCGGCACTTTTCAGGCGATACAGCACCTTGAGCGCATTTTCGGATATTTGGGCCCGTGAGATATTGTGGTCGGCGCGGGCGATGATGTTGGGAGACAGTTTGAAGGGTTCCTGAAGATACACGTGTGATTGTTTGCGATGCCCTTCTTGATAGAGTGCTTGAGCTAATCCGGAGCGTCCGTATAATACCACTCCCTTTATACCCCAGCTCCCTTCGTCTAGAGGCCTAGGACGGAGCCCTCTCAAGGCTTAAACACCGGTTCGAATCCGGTAGGGAGCGCCACTCGTAATTGAAGATGATTAGCAATGCACCGTCCCTGGTAGGCTGTCCAGCCCGTACCACTCTGCTACGCGATCCTGCTCCGCTCGTGGTCCAGGGCTGCCATCCATGGCAGCCCGCTCGAAGCTTTGCTTCATCGCCCTTGTCCGGGCGCTCGGTTGGATCGGCATGCCACCGGCATGCCGATATAATTCACCAACCTCGCCCGGTAGGGAGCGCCACTTGCGGATATGTCCCCTGCAATGAGCATGCCGCACATTCCTGAGCAATCTTCGTATCCCACGCCATCGATATCACCGGGACTGTTCCGGCGGTTGGCATCGGGTATCTACGACGCGTTCATTCTGATTGCCATCTGGATCCTGGCCACTTTGCTGATCATGCCGTTTACCCATGGCCAGGCTTTTGAATCCTTTTATACTCATCATCCGGTCTTGAAGTTGCTCTATCAGCTGGGTCTGCTGGCCCTGGGTTTTGCTTTCTTCGGTGGTTTCTGGACCCACGGCGGACAAACCATCGGCATGCGTGCCTGGAAACTGCGTGTGGTATGCATTGACGGCAGCCTGCTCGGCTGGCGCCGGGCGTTGATCCGCTACCTGACAATGCTGATTCCCTGGTTACTGGTGCTGCTGGGATGTGAGTTTCTCATCAATTCCAGTAACCAAGCCTATGCAAACATCTATTTGGTCTCTGCCATGGCTGTTTTCTTGCTTGCGATTGCAGCCTTTGTCTGGCCGGCCTTGGATCGGAACCGGTTCGCATGTCACGACCATCTCTCAGCTACGCGGCTGGTTTTAGTAGGATCGCTACGTTCACAAGAACGGGCATAGCCACCGCGCACCCACTCACGGCCGCCGGAGCCAGACAATCTGCTCAGCGGGTATGATTTACGGGTAGTATTTAGCGTCTAGGCCGGTATCCAGGCAAGATCCAGTTCAGAACGATTACGATACCACCACTATTGAATATCCCACCAGGAGGAGCAAATTATGCACAAGAAAACTTTGTCTTTTGGCCTTGCAGCGCTTTTTTCATTACTCATGCCTATAGTTGGTTTTGCTGCCGGCAATGCCAACCAAGAGATATCGACCGCGACTACACATGCGGCGATGGCGGCAAATGCCGCTGATACAGCCACCGCGATAATGCACTTTCATCATGTAATCAACTGCCTGGAGGGACCGAAAGGCAAACAGTTCGATGCGGATGTAGGCAACCCATGCAATGGCATGGGCAATGGTGCATTAAACGACGTCGGGAAAAAATCACCAGAGCATTCCAAGCTTGTACATGTGCTGGCACTCGTGGAACAGGCTTTGCATGCCAAGAATCTCGATGCCACTCAGCAGTATGCCGCGCGTATCAGCCAAGCGCTCAAGGACGTGAATACCGGCGAATAATCCTCACCCGCATAACCGGAGTAAACCTATCAACGGATGCGGCTCACGGCGAGGCCGCTGATAATAGCCAGCAGAAGGGTGGGCAGCCACGCCGTGAGTACTGGGTTAAGGCCAAACACCACACCACTCTGCGTAAAGATGCTGTTGAACACTATGAAGCCGATGCCAATGAGCATACCGGTCACCAGCCTTTGGCCTGTGGTCGCGGAGCGCAATGGCCCAAATACGAACGGCAAAGCCAATACCAGCATCACCAGCAGTGATAGAGGTTGTGCGATGCGCGCCCAGAATGCGGTGATGTAGCGGTTGGCATCGATGCCGTTAGCGCGCAGGTATTCGATATATTGATAGAGTCCACGGGCCGAGAGGCTGTCGCTTTCCACCACAAACAGGCTCAATAGCTCCGGCCCAAGATACGTGTGCCATTCAAGACTCGGTAGGTTCTGAGTGGTGGCGCCTGCGGGAGTGAGTTTTGTCTCATGTAGATCTTTGAGCAACCAAGTGCCATTGCTGAATACTGCTGAAGTCGCCTCGGCCATGCTCAGCAAATGATGTCCGCTGTCAACGCGGTAGATATAGATACCTTGCGCGCTGTTGCGCTCGGTCATCTGCCGGACATTCAGAAACATCTCGCCGTCCTTGGCCCAGATGCCGCCGTTACCCAGAATATTAACCTGGTTGTATAAAGATTCTGAACGCCGGTTTTCCGCGTAGCGCTGCGCTGGCGGCGCGATGAACTCACCCAACACTAAGCATAGGGCCAGCAGCACCAGACCGCCGGCCATGGCGGAAATTCCCAGGCGCGTGACTGACAAGCCGGCCGTGCGCATCACCATGAGTTCGTTATGACTGGCGAGATCGCCGAGCCCCAGCATAGCGCCCAGCAGTACCGCCACCACAAACATGCTGTAGGCCTGCGAAGGTATGTAAAGCAAGGTGTAAATGCCGGCTTCCGTAAGCGAATACCGGCTTTGCCCCACATGATTGAACTCGCCCACGAAAGTGATGAGACTGGCGAGTGCCGTGAGCACCAACAGCACCAGCAGGCTGTTGAGAATCACCTGTGTGGCGATATGCCGGTCAATCACTCGCATGGTTAGCACCCGGTTGCGGGAAAAACAGACCGCGCCAACCATACTGTTGATACAGAAGCGCAACTGTCGCCAACAACAGCAGCAACGGCACCCACCAGATGCCGATACTTCTTGGGAAGATATCTTTCTCGAGCCACACGCGCGCAATACCGATCAGATTTGAATAGATCACATACGTCAGGATGGCGGCGAATAATTTGCCGTAACGTCCCTGGCGTGGCGAAGTGCGTGCCAAGGGCACAGCTAGAAATGTGAGCAGCAGCGCCGCCAGTGGTACCGACAGGCGCCACTGGAATTCTGAAGCCGCGGCCAAATCCGGTGAATGCAACAGTACAGGCGTGGGCATCTCGGCGTAGCCCTCCTGACCCAGATTAGGTACGGAGGGCGAGATACGGATGCCGTGCTCGGCGAACTGCACGATGCGGAAATCAGCCTGCCCGGGTATGCCGTCGTAACGGTAACCGTCATGCAGCACCAGTGTGCCAGCGCCGTTATCACCGCTTGTCTGGCGCGTGCCGGTATTGGCGGAAATCACATCCTGGCGTTCGCCATTCGGTCCCTCCATAAAAACATTCTGTAGGTCATGTCCATTAGCGCTTACTCCCGCTGCATATAAAACGCCGCGGCCGTTCTGGTCCACCTTGAAACGTCCGGATTCAAAACTGCCCACTTGAGCATTATGCTGGCCGTAGGTCTTGATAACGGTGGTGAGCCGTACCGCCCACGGCGCGACCTCCAGGGAAAGGGCTGCGAGAATCACCGCCAGCACCACAGCGACGGCCATGAGCGGCCGGTAGATCTGCCCGGGACTCACGCCGCAGGCCATGAGTGTGGTCATCTCACTGTCACGGTACAGGCGTCCCAATGCCAGCATCACCGCCAGGAACAACGATACCGGTATGACCACGATGAAATAACTGACCGAGGCAAGCCCCAGCAACTCAAATACCGTGTCCCTAGGCAGCCGGCCGGCGGCCGCGTCCCCCAGCAGCAACGCGAAGCGGTTGCTTAGCAGAATCAGCATCAGAATCGCGGTCACCGCCGCCCAGGTCAGCAGGGTCTCGCGGACAAGATAACGGTCAACAATACGTGTCAATGTCGTCCTCGGTGATGCCGGTGCTGTGCGTGATGCGGTAAACTAACGCCCGCGTTGTTCGCGGTCACGCCATCGGAAACCTACGCCTACACATAAACAGTCTTGATACACAACAATTGCAATCACGGCAATGCCAAGGGTAACAGTTTCCGCCATGGCTTTTAAGCACGGGCCCATCAGCCACGATTGCCGCAAAGAGAGACCCACATGCAATTTTCGATAAAAGATACCAAGCCCGAGCGGCTGCCCACTGCTTGCCTGGTGGCCGGGGTATTTGCCGGTGGCAACCTGGCGCCGGCTACCCAGACGCTGGACAAGGCCAGCCACGGCTATCTCAGCAAACTCATCAAGGACGGCACGTTTGATGGCCGCAGCGGCCAGAACCTGCTGTTGCTCAAGGTACCGGGAATCGGTGCCGCCCAACTACTGCTCGTGGGGCTCGGCAAACAGCAGGATTTCAACCTGCAAGCCTATAGAAAGGCCGCGCTTCAGGCAGCCCGGGCGCTCAACGACAATGGCGTCCACGAAGCTGCCAGCACCCTATCGCAGATTCAGGTCCGTGATACGGATGCCTATCAACGCGTCCGGCACGCGCTGGAAGCGACCGTGGATGCCAACTACCGGTTTGATCAGTGCAAAGGCAAGCAGGACAACCACAAACCGACGCTGCAGAAACTGGTACTGCTGGTATCCAGCGAAAAAGAATTGATTACCGGGGAACAGGGTCTACGTGATGGCAATGCCATCGCCACCGGCGTGGCTCTGGCAAAAGATCTGGGCAATCTGCCACCGAATATTTGCACACCCGCCTATCTGGCGAACGCAGCACGCAAACTCGGTAAAGGCGGAAAATTGAAAGTCACGGTGCTGGAAGAAGCGCAGATGAAAAAACTCGGCATGGGTGCGTTGCTGGCGGTGGCGCGCGGCAGCCGCCAGCCGGCAAAATTCATCATCATGGAATATCGCGGTGGCCCCAAAAACGCACCGCCTCAAGTGCTCGTCGGCAAGGGCATCACCTTCGATGCCGGCGGCATCTCGATCAAGCCATCCGCCGCCATGGACGAGATGAAATTCGACATGTGTGGCGCCGCCAGTGTGTTCGGCGCTCTCAAGGCGGTCATGCAGTTGGGTCTGAAGATCAATCTCGTCGGCGTGGTGCCGAGCGCGGAAAATCTTCCCGATGGCAACGCCGTTAAACCCGCGGATATCGTCAAGACCATGTCCGGACAGACGGTTGAGATCCTAAATACCGATGCGGAAGGTCGGCTGATCCTCTGCGACGCACTCACCTATGCGCAGCGCTTCAAGCCTGTCGCCATCGTGGATATTGCCACGCTCACGGGCGCCTGCGTCATCGCCCTCGGTCATGTGTTATCCGGCCTGTTCGGAAATGACGACAGCCTGATCAAGGAACTTTGGAATGCCGGTGAAAAATCCACCGACCGCGCCTGGCAATTGCCTTTGTACGACGATTATCAAGAAGGACTGAAGAGCAACTTCGCGGATTTCGCCAATGTAGGGGGACGAGAAGGCGGCGCTATCACAGCCGCCTGCTATCTGTCGCGATTTACCCAAGGCATGCGCTGGGCGCATCTGGATATCGCCGGCACCGCCTGGAAGAGTGAAGCAGAAAAAGGCGCCACCGGCCGGCCAGTGCCATTACTGGTGCAATATTTATTGGACCGTGCGTAGCAAAGCTACACACTGCATGTCCCCTCTCCCCTTGCGGGAGAGGGCGAATCGCGAAGCGATGAGCGGGCTGCCAAGGATGGCAGCTCTGGACTTACAGGCGGAACAGGATTGTGTAGCCTGAAAGGGGTGAGGGGGCCATGACGCAAGTTGATTTCTACGTACTTCCCGACAGCAATCCCCGGGGACGCGCGCTGTTCAGCTGTAAACTCGCGGAGAAAGCCTTCGGGCTGGGACACCGCAGCTTCGTGCACCTGGCTTCGGAAGTCGATGCACGCGAGTTGGATAATCTCATGTGGACATTCCGTGACCGGAGTTTCCTGCCGCATTGCTTCGCCGGAGAAGATCTGCAGACACCGATACACCTGGGTTTCGGTCAGGAACCGTCCGCGGATTTTCATCTACTGATCAACCTCAGCCCGGAGATACCGGGTTTCTTCAGCCGCTTCGAGCGGGTGGCCGAAGTCCTGGATGCCAACGATGAAATCCGCGCCCAGGGACGTGAGCGCTTCCGTTTCTACAAGGATCGGGGCTATCCTCTGGAAACCCATAAGCTCTGAGCAAGCGCATGTCGCCTATCCGCCCCTTCGATACGCCACCGGCCCCGGATATACCCGTACTGGAAGACGTAGTCACGCCCGGTGACGGCAACCCCGTGCCTCCAAAACCTCCAGCAGCTGCGCCGGTTGCGAAACAGCCGGCTACCGCCGTCATCTCCAAGGAGGTCCTGAGCGAGATGCTCACGCAACGCATCGCAGCGCTCACCGAGCGGTTACTGCGCGATGCCTCGACGGAGGTCCAGGCCATGCTCATGGAAAAGCTCCGGGAGAAGCTGCGCAAGGAAATCCCGGCGATTGTCGTGGCCGTGCTCAAGGAAAATGGCCACGGCAGTTGAAGCCCGGTTGCGCCGGTAGCCGCTGATATAATCCCCCACTCGCCGTGCCCGCGCGGCGCTCCGCATCGCTTGTACACAAGTATATGGACAAGACCTACGACCCGCAGGCCATCGAACAGCGCTGGTATGACAACTGGGAACGGCACGGCTATTTCGCTCCGCGTGTAGACGGCGACAAGCCCTACTGCATACTGCTGCCGCCGCCGAACGTCACCGGCACCTTGCACATGGGCCATGCCTTCCAGCAGACGCTCATGGATATCCTCATCCGCTACCACCGCATGTGCGGCGAATGCGTGCTATGGCAGGGCGGCACCGATCATGCCGGCATCGCCACCCAGAAAATCGTCGAAAACCAGCTGGCGGCCGAGGGCAAGTCCCGCCATGACTTGGGACGCGAGCAATTCATCAAACGCGTCTGGCAGTGGAAAGACGAATCCGGATCGGTCATCACCAAACAGATGCGCCGGCTCGGCGCTTCCATCGACTGGTCGCGGGAACGTTTCACCATGGATGCGGGCCTGTCTGCCGCCGTGCGCCGCGTATTCATTGACTGGTACCGCGCGGGTTTGCTGTATCGCGGCAAACGCCTGGTGCATTGGGATCCGGTGCTACAGACTGCGGTCTCCGATCTTGAAGTCAACAACGAGGAACGCGATGGCCATCTGTGGTTCATCCGCTATCCAGCGGCCGATGGTGGTGAAGGCCTGGTGATCGCGACCACGCGACCGGAAACCATGCTGGGCGACGTGGCGGTCGCTGTCAATCCTGAAGATACCCGATATAAAAAACTGATAGGCAAGAAACTCAAGCTGCCACTATCAGAACGTGAAATCCCGGTTATCGGCTACGAATACGTCGATAAGGAATTCGGAACCGGCGCAGTGAAGATCACGCCGGCTCATGACTTCAATGACTACAAGATCGGTCAACGTCACCAGTTACCAGTGCTGACTATATTTACCCTGGATGCGAAGGTCAGCGATGCTGCACCGTTGACGTATCGCGGCTTGGATCGTTTTGCTGCACGCAAACATGTACTCGCAGATCTGGAGACAGCCGGGTTCCTGATTGAAACCCGTAAACATAAACTCATGGTGCCTGTAAGCCAGCGTTCCGACGCCGTCATCGAACCCATGCTCACGGACCAGTGGTTTCTGGATCTCACCAGCGATACACGGGTGGATGGCAAACCCGGCCTTGGTGGGCGCAAAGCCATTACTGAACAAGCACTGAATGCAGTCAAAGACGGCAACATCAAGTTCGTGCCGGACAATTGGTCAACGACTTACACCCAGTGGCTGGAAAACATCCAGGACTGGTGTGTGAGCCGTCAGCTGTGGTGGGGACATCGCATCCCGGCCTGGTATGACGAGGCCAGCAATATTTTCGTTGGCGAAAATGAAACCGATGCGATAAAACACGGCAACAAGCCACCAGCTGGAAAGCTCAGTCAGGACGAAGATGTGTTGGACACCTGGTTCAGCTCCGCGCTTTGGCCGTTCTCCACCCTCGGATGGCCGTCCACAGGCCCGGTGAAGAATGAATATGGAAAGATCGTCGCCGACTGGTCGAATGATCAGAAATTCCTGCCCTCCTCGGTGCTGGTCACCGGCTTCGACATCATCTTCTTCTGGGTGGCGCGCATGGTGATGGCGACCCAGTACTTCACCAAGCGCGTGCCCTTCAAAGAGGTGTACATCAATGCCATCGTGCGGGATTCCGAAGGACAGAAGATGTCCAAATCCAAAGGCAATACCATCGATCCGCTGGATCTGATGGATGGTATCGGCCTGGACGCATTGGTGAAGAAATCCACCGAAAGCCTGCTGTTGCCGCAGGTGCGTGACAAAGCCGCCAGGCGCATCCGCCGCGACTACCCCGATGGGATACCGGCGGTGGGCGCCGACGCCCTGCGCTTCACCTTCGCGGCCCTGGCCACCTACAGCCGCACCATCAACTTCGACCTGAAGCGCTGCGAGGGCTACCGCAATTTCTGCACCAAGCTCTGGAATGCAGCGCGTTATGTGCTCATGAATACCCAAGAGTTTCAGGCGCCCACAAAATTTGAACCCAGGACTGTGGCAGAAAAATGGATCCTGAACGAGCTTCAACATCTATTATTGAATATCGAAGGTCATTTCAAGTCCTACCGCTTCGATCTGATGGCGCAGGATTTGTATGAGTTCACCTGGAGCAGGTATTGCGACTGGTTCATCGAATTATCCAAGCCGGCGCTCAACGGCCCAGATCGCAAGGCCGCGGACTCCACTCGGCATACGCTTTTGTACATTCTTGAAGCTCTGCTCCGTGCGCTACACCCGATTATTCCATTTATCACGGAAGAATTATGGCAACTGGTTGCGCCCAGACTCGGCATTCAAGGTGATTCAATTTCTCTACAGAAATACCCCATTTTCAGACAGGAATTGCAGCAATCCGGGAGTGTGACCAGCGATATCACATTTTTGATTGGTGCGGTCGGTGATATCCGCAAGATACGCAGCGAACATAATGTGTCGCCCTCTAAACCCATATGTGTGATCCTCGAAGCCGGAAACCGTAATCCGGGCTTGTTCGGCCGAATTGGTGTTGAGTTATCATTCCTGGCCCGACTGGAATCCATAACACCTTTGAAACCCGGAGAACCTCCGCCACGCGCTTCCGCCATAGTTACAGTTGACGATGCGCAGCTATATATACCATTCGAAGGGTTGATCGACGTACCGGCGGAACTCTCGCGGCTAGAAAAGCAGCTTGCCAAGTTGCGTGGCGATCAAGAACGGATTGAGGCAAAACTCGGCAACGATGCATTTGTTGGCAAGGCCCCTGCTGAACTTGTGGAAAAGGAACGTGCCCGGGCGACTGAGGTTGCCAGTACTCTACGCGAACTAGAAAGCCGGATAGCGAACATCCGCCAGCTCGGCTGACCGGTTTCGACGCTCACTGATATGCATACCGAGATCCTGCACGCCGCCATCGTCTCTAGCATCGCCCTGCTGCACCTCATGGGCTTGGTGGCGGCCGCACACGCGGCTCTCACGGCACGCACGCCACAGGGCGCCATCGCCTGGGCCGTGTCGCTGATATTCATGCCGTATCTGGCGCTCGTGCCTTATCTGATCTTCGGCCGCACGAAATTCGAGGGTTATGTAGCCGCCCGCCGTGCACGCAACCACCAGTTCTATACCCATGCGCGTGCTTTCCAATATAGCAAGCAAGCGCGTGTGGAAGCCGAAGCGCAGGTCGGGCACATGCTTACCGGTATCCAAACGCTGGCGGAACTCACCGGACTTCCATTCACACGTAGCAACGAAGTGCGGCTGCTGATTAACGGCGAGGCAACCTTCGTGGCCATACTCGCCGCGATCGCTACTGCAAAAAAATACGTCCTGGTGCAATTCTTCATCGTGCATGACGACGGTATTGGACGCCGCCTGAAAGACGCGCTGATCTCCAAGGCCCGGGCCGGCGTTAAGGTGCACTTCCTGTATGACGGCATTGGCTGCCACGATCTGCCGGAACCCTACCTGGATGAGTTGCGCGCCGCGCATGTGCAGGTCCAGGAATTCCTGACTCGCCGTCGCAGGCTGATGAACCGCTATCAGCTCAATTTCCGCAATCACCGCAAGATCGTGGTGGTGGACGGTGAACGCGCATTCGTGGGCGGCCACAATGCCGGTGATGAGTACCTGGGTCTCAAACCTCCGCTCAGCCCCTGGCGTGATACCCACATCGATGTGACCGGACTGGCGGTAGCCGGCATACAGCTGACGTTCGTGGAAGACTGGTTCTGGGCCACCGGGCGTGTGCCGGAATTGCGCTGGCAGCCCAGATTGAGACGCCGCAACATGCACTGCCAGGTGGTCCCAAGCGGACCTGCGGATACACGCGAGACCTGCAAATATTTCTTCGTGCAGGCAATCAACTCGGCACGCTCACGCCTGTGGATCACGACGCCCTACTTCGTGCCGGACGAAGCAGTATTCACGGCTCTCAAGCTCGCGGTGCTGCGGGGCGTGGATGTACGCGTGCTGATACCGAACCGCCCCGACCACTACATCGTCTTCAATGCCTCGTCTTTGTATGCCTATGAGGCAGTGTGTGCGGGTATCAAGGTCTATCGTTACCAGCCGGGATTCATCCACGAGAAAGTCATGCTCATCAATGAGGATGCAGCCTCGGTGGGCAGCGCCAACCTGGATAACCGTTCGTTGCGGCTGAATTTCGAAATCACCGTGCTGACGGTCGACAAGGGCTTCGCGACATCAGTGGGAAGAATGCTGAAGAAGGATTTTGCCCAATCGGTTCAAATCGCGCGCGACGAATATGAACAGTCGTCCGCTCCGCGGCGCTTGCTTATGAACGTTGCCAGACTGTTCGCGCCGATTCTGTAAGGCCGGTTCTGAGCTTTACCTCAGCCGCCCGCGGGTCCGGGCGTGCTATTGATCATCATCACCGCCAATCGCCAGCCACCTGCCTGCCGCTTCCACACGGAAAGGTATTTCCCGTAGGCTGCCGTCATCCGGCCGGTACTGTCTTTGCCGGTCAGCGTATAGATGCCCCAACTGTAACCCAGATCTCCGGACACATCCGCAGCCTGGGGACTCCAAGTGAGCTGGCTGCCGGCTGGCATGGCTTGCAAATTCTCGAGGATCGCAGCCCTGCCCTCAATGGCTGCATGCTGTTCGGGCAGTAACAGGGCATCCGTGGAAGCGTATTGTTTGAATGCGGGCTCCAACCCCTGCTGTGCCGACATACTGGAAAAGGCTTGGTCGGCTTGGATGAGGGCTTGATCAGCCAGGAATGCCGTATTGTTTCTACCCTGGCAGCCTGCCAACAGCATTACTGATACTACGTGCACGAACAAAATCTGCAGAATCTTCACGCCGACCTCCAAATCTTCTGGTTTTCCAAGGGTAACGGATATAGACGGCTCAAGTGAAATAGCATAAGGTTATTCATAAGGAGACACCTTATGTCTAATGAGCAGCCGATCCCAATCCGCGAGATGTCGATCCCCGACATGGTGCGCAAGGTCAGCGCCGTCATCGCCGCAGCCAATCGCATCATCCTCGGTAAAGAAGCGCCCATCCGTTTGTCACTGGTTTGCCTGATCACCGGCGGCCACCTGCTGATCGAGGATATCCCAGGAGTCGGCAAGACCACGTTGGCACAAACCCTGGCACGCTTGTTGGGACTGTCATTCCAGCGCATCCAATTCACCAGCGACCTGCTACCGGCGGATATTATCGGCGCATCCATCTTTGAACAGCAAACCGGTGAATTCCGTTTCCATCCAGGGCCGATTTTCGCAAACCTGGTTCTGACCGACGAAGTGAACCGCGCGACCCCCAAGGCTCAGAGCGCGCTGCTGGAGGCCATGGAAGAGCGTCAGGTCACCGTGGACGGTGTCACCCGCCCCCTGCCGCAGCCGTTCTTCGTGATCGCTACCCAGAATCCCCTGCATCAGGTGGGCACCTTCCCGTTGCCGGAATCTCAACTCGACCGTTTCCTGATGCGCATCGGCCTGGGTTATCCCGGCGAGCAGGCGGAACGCGGATTGCTCAAGGGCCGCGACCGGCGCGAACTGCTGCATGATGTGCAGCCGATCCTGAGCGCGCCGGAACTGATGGCGCTGCGGGCCGCTGCCTTCAATCTGCAGGTCTCCGATGCCTTGCTGGATTACCTGCAGGCCTTGGTGCGTTACACCCGCGTGTCACCGATCTATGAGACCGGGCTGTCACCGCGCGCCACCCTCGCGCTAAAACATGCCTCCCAGGTCTGGGCGCTGCTCATGGGCCGCAATGCGGTGATACCCGAGGACTTACAGGCGGTACTGCCCGGCGTGGTGGCGCATCGCCTACGTCTCAAATCCACCCACGAAAGCACCACCTCGGCGGCGGTCGTCAAAGAGTTGCTTGAAGCCGTACCGGTTCCGTAAGTAAAAGACGTAATGGTGCCTCGAGTTTTGCTTGCCGTGTGAAGCATGCACGTCACTATCGGCCCCGGATTCGCATGACAACGCCCATCGAAGCATTCCACAACCCCGCAAGCTCATCGGGTCCTCGTCAGCTCGAGCCTGAACTCAGCTACACGCTGGTTGCGAATACCGGTTCCTAGACATGTTTGCCAACGCACGTGAATTCATCAATGAACGCGCCCAGGATTGGGCACGCCGGCGCCAGGGCCTGGATGGCGATACGGTTACTCTGGATCGCCGCCGCGTCTATATCCTGCCGACCCGCCAAGGCGTTATTTACGGGCTCATGGTCATGATGATGCTGCTGGGCTCTATGAACTACTCCAACAGCATGGGCTTCATGCTCACCTTCGTGCTCATCGGCCTGGGGTTCGTGGCCATGTATTCCTGCCATGCCAATCTCACGGGATTGGAGCTCGGTGCGGGGCGCGCGTTGCCGGTGTTCGTGGATGAAACTGCACGCTTTCAATTGCACATCACCAACCCGGGGCGCAATCCACGCATCGCCATCAGTCTCAGCGCCGATGCCAGCGACACGCTGGTCACCGGTGATATGGCACCCGCAGAACACGGCAAGGTTTCGGTACCGATTACCGCACACCAACGCGGTTGGCTCAAACTGGATCGCCTGGTGATCGAGACTACCTATCCATTCGGCCTGTGCCGTGCCTGGTGCTGGATATACATGAACCTGCGGGTGCTGGTGTATCCCAAACCGGCAGAATCAGCTCCACCATTGCCACAGGCTACGGAGGGTAGTGGCGGCGGTCCGCAGACGGATGCGGGCGAAGAAGATTTCAGCGGCCTGCGTGATTACCGTCCCGGCGATTCACCACGCCACATCGCCTGGAAGTCCTCGGCGCGTGAACAAAAACTGCTCACCAAACAGTTCAGCGGAAGCGGCCAGGAGAACCGCTGGTTGGATTGGAACACGCTTACGGGTCTCGATCAGGAACAACGGTTGTCGGTGTTGTGCCGCTGGGTACTGCAGGCCCATGCCGAGAACCTGGTCTATGGCCTGCGGCTGCCAGGCCAGTCCATCCCCATCTCCGGCGGACAAGCCCATCGTGACGACTGCCTGTCAGCCCTGGCGTTATTCGCCATCGACGAGCAAGCCCCATGAGCGTCGTCATGCAGGCGAGTTTCGAGGCGCAACAGGAGCGCACCCGATTATTGTGGGTACTGGCAGCGCTGCTGGTCATGACCCTGCCGCATGCACTGCACCTGGCCCCATGGATCGTGATCGCCGCAGCCATCATCGCGCTCTGGCGGTTGGCAGCGGCCTACCAGAATTGGCCGTTGTTCAGCGGTGTCACGCGTATCGGTTTTGGATTGCTGGCATTCGTCGGGGTATTCGCCACCTACCATACACTCAATGGACCGCAAGCCGGTACCGCCCTGCTAATCCTGCTGGCAGCCTTAAAACTCATGGAAGCCAGAGGCTTGCGTGATTATTTCCTGGTACTGGCCATCACGCTGTTTATCGGCGTCGCCAATTTTCTCTACGACCAGACCATACTCCTGGCCATGTACATGATCCCCGCCGTGTGGCTGGCGATCACGGCGCTGCTGAATATCGCCCATCCGGATATGAACCGCAGGGCCATAACCTCGATGAAGACCGCCGCGCGCATGTTACTGCTGACCTTGCCGATTGCCGTGGTGCTATTCCTGGTGTTCCCGCGCATCCCCGGCCCCATGTGGGGAGTGCCTCTATCACAGCATACCGGCATCACCGGCTTGTCCACACACATGGCGCAGGACAGCTTGAGCAGGCTGGCGAGATCCGATGCCATCGCTTTCCGGGTCAAGTTCCTGGGAGTCCCGCCACCGCGCTCGCAGCTTTACTGGCGTGCCTTGGTGTTGCACGACTATGACGGCGAGACCTGGACGCCCGGAAAAGTGCTGTCGAACAACAATGAGACGCTCTCCACCCCGGGTACGCCTGTCCATTACCAGGTGACCCTGGAGCCCAACAATCTGCATGTGCTGTATGCGCTGGACTTGCCAGTACTGGTCCCCGATAACGTTCTGCTCAGCAGCGATTATGAACTGACCACGCTGCACGAAGTCACGGAGCGCAAACTTTACAGCGTCACCTCCTATACCGATTATAGTTATGGCGCACAGCTGCCGGTAACGATCCAGCGCCGCGAACTGCAACTGCCTGAAGACATCGACCCGCGTGCACGCCAGCTGGCGCAAGCATGGCAAAGTTCCGCCAACTCCCCGCAGCAAGTGGTGCAGGACGCGCTCACGATGTTTCATGTGCAGCCATTCCGCTACACTTTGCAACCCGCGGCGATCACCAGCCCCGACCGCATCGATGCATTCCTGTTCGATTCCCGCAGCGGTTTCTGCGAACACTATGCCAGCGCCTTCGTTTTCCTGATGCGCGCCGCCGGGATCCCCGCACATGTGGTGATCGGTTATCAGGGCGGTTTGCGCAATCCACTGGATGGCTATTACGTGATACGCCAGGAAGATGCCCATGCCTGGGCCGAAGTCTGGCTGGCGAATCGCGGCTGGGTGCGGGTGGATCCCACTGCGGCCGTGGATCCGGCGCGTGTGGACGATGGTCTGGCCGCGGCCCTGCCCGGTACTGAAGTGCCCGGCTATCTGTTCGATGCGCATCCATGGCTCGCAAATGCGCGTAATACCTGGGATGCGATCAACAACGGCTGGAACCAGTGGGTGCTGGCCTACGGTCCGGAACTTCAGCAGCGCCTGTTCGCGCATATCGGCCTTGATTACAGCAACTGGCTGGAGCTGGCGCTGGTGCTGTTGGTTATGGTCGGCGGGGTTCTCACACTAGTCTGGCTTCTGCTGTGGTTGCGCAATCGCACACCGCCAGCTTCCGCCGTGGTGCGTGACTACCGGCGCTTCTGCCATAAGCTTACCCGGATCGGCCTGGCGCGCCGTGCCAGCGAGGGGCCTTTGAACTACGCCAAGCGCGTCATGCGCAAGCGGCCGGATCTGGCGGAGCATGTGAAAACGATCACCACGCTGTACATCAACCTGCGTTATGCGGAGACCGGCAGCTCAAAGGAATTCAAGCGCTTGGTCCAGGCGTTCCGGCCTTAGCTGTGTTGCAATCGAGATGCTTGCTTCTGCTGAAGTTATATAAACGTTTCAATCAGAAAGTTGGCAAGCATCATTGCGGTCGATTGGAACTTTTTCACTGCATATGTTACTAACTGCATACACTGGTCCAAAATGGACGCTGTACTGTCAAGATGTGGACATCTAGACCGGCAAAGGCTGGACATCGCGCTGATGCTGGACATGACAGTTACGGTTTTAAAGGGCTTCAAATCCATCAAATTATCGCTTCAACAGTATCACCAGGCCACGAGGGCAACTAATTTCGGCATTTTGAACATTGGACGTCGAGTAGAATCTGCGGTGGTATATCGATCTGCTCTGCGAGTTTGATTACGTTATCGATGACCCACGACTCTAAGTGAGCAGAGTAAGTCTCGATATATTTTATTTCCTTTTCGTCAAAACCGACCATGTTAGCGAGATCTTTTTCGGATAAATTCATGGCAATTCGTTTTTTGTGCACCAAGGAAGCCCGGTTCAACCAATAGTCTTCTATGTGAGGAGTAGCCTTATTGCAAAAGACACATGGAATATCGAACAACGATAAAAAATCCAGTTTCAGGATGCCACAAATCTTTTTTACATGATAAAGCGGTACGACTGAGAAAAGTTCATCAGAATAAGCTTCAATATCATAGTATTCATGAATCGATAAACGCGCCTGGTGCGCAACAAAAATATCATCTAACCGTAGCTTAAGCCGGCGGCTTTTGATTTCTTTACTAAGCGCTGAATATTGCTTCTTTTCCACAGTCTAATACACCCTTAAAGTGAGAAACCCTAAATTGGTGATGAAATTATTTGATTACATGGGAGGTGGCTCGATGATTGGCACCTCTGGTTCAGGTTCTATTTCCGGGTCCTGTATTGATGGTGGTTCAAGTGGCGTCAATTCTGTGGGTGGTTCCCATGGGGCGGCATTTCCGTTTGGATCCACAAGACTTTGACCTGCTTTGAGTTTCAGCTGATCGGGTCGGGGCTTAAGAGAATTGACCGGGCATCGTCCCAACTTTTTACCATTTGGATCCTGTATATCCAATGTCGCCAATGTCCTGTATCTTCAGGATGAATGGTATAGCTATTTCCTTCTGGGTCTTTTAATACCCATGTCCCATTATCCCATTCAAGAGTTCTCCACGCGTTGGGGTTATATCCAGGCGGGGGTGGAGGCAGATCGCCAGGTGCAAGACCAAATCGATCTGCCCATATAAGTGGGTTGTTACTTGTATATGTATAGGTATTTATGCCACCCCATAATCCAATCGGATCGCTTTCAATATACCTTCCTGTAATCGGATCATAGTCCCGGAAGTAGTTGTAGTCCTTACCGGTTTCGGCATCGTAATACTGGCCGGGGAACCGCAGGTTGTAGGTGAGTGAGCCGGTGGGTGAACCGTTGCCGAACGGATCACTGTGCCATTGCCATACGATTGTTTTACTGGAGTTGGTGATGACTCTCGGCGTTCCCAGTTGGTCGGTCTGCACGTAATAGAGACCCGCAGATGTAATGACTCCAACGGGACGGTTATTCAACCAGATGTGCTCGGCAATGAGACCACCCGTTGAGGTGTATTCGCCAATCAGGTGTCCGGCTTCGTCGTACACGAATACGGTGGTAACGCCCCCGGCGGTCTTCTCGACTCGCTGGCCCAGCCCGTTATATTGGTAGGCATCTGTGCCGCTGCTGGTGGCGACGCTGGCTAAGCGATTGGTGTCATCGTAAGTATAGGTATTGGTACCGTCGCTCGTGAGGTTGCCATCGGCATCGTAGCTATAGGTTTTATTAGTGCCTCCACTCAGACTCGAAAGCCGGCCGGTCGTGGTGTTGTATGTGTAATTGGTTTGGCTACCGTTGATCGTTTCGTAGGTCCGGTTCATGCCATCGTTATAACTCGAGTAGTTGATGCTTCCATAGGCTCCCTGCGCGGTATCCAGTTCGTTCCATAGATCAGTCGTGAATGTCTGTGTGTTGCTGCTGTTCAGCTCGTCGGTGATTGAGGTGAGGTCATCGCCTGCGTTGTAGGCCAGCTGCCAACTGAGGGTGTTGGGTACAGCAATCGCGGTTACCCGGTAATCCTGGTCATAATTGCGGGTCTCAGTGATGCCATTGCCGTAAGTGAGGCCGGTCACCGGACCAAAGGGCTCGTAGGTAATGCTGTAAGCGACGTTGCTGCTGCCTTTTGTCACAGAAGTGATGCGTTCAGGGGGATCAATTGGGTCAGACTCGATTGATTCTGTGTTCTGCGGACTTTCGATTAGCATCGTCCGTCGCTGCGCTATTCAATACGGCTTATCCGAAAACTGGAATGACCAGATAAAATCGTGGTCGAGCATGACTTTCGTGGGCTTGGCTTCAAGTCCCAGACGGGAGACCAGAGTCTCGCCTCCCGAAGTGACGATCGCCGTCCCCTGTTCCTGTCTTGAGTAGGATTCAGCCCCGGTGAAGAGCGAGAAGATCGCCGGATCATTGCCAGCCAGTGCGCTGATGATGTCGAAGCGCTTGGCCGGACCGGTTACCTGTGTATGCACTCCCATATGCCCTGCCGGTGTCACGATGCTCACGGTAGGTTCGATGTCTTTCGCGCCCTTGTGCATCGTCAGTTTAACTTTGGCGTCCGTCACTGAAAAGCCATGACGCTTGAACAGTTGCATCACCGGACTTGTTTCCGCGCCTAACACATCCGTAATCACGGCCCAGCCGTGCCCGTTGGTCAGTTGTATACTGTGAGTATCTTCAGGATTCTCCACCGGCACGATCACCGCACCGATGGTGAAAGCGCCTGTGGGTTTATTGCCGATATGGGATTGTGGGCAGGAGGTGGCGAACAGCAGCAGGATGCCATGTCCGGGTACCGGCCCCGGCGCCGGATGCCAGTGCTGCCCCACCATCAGTTGCAGATCGGGGATCGTCGGTGTCCAGCCGACGGTCAATCCCTTGCAAGCAGCCTTATTCGAAATGGCCCAAGTCTCCAGTGGTGAGGCGCTGGCCAGCTGCATGCCTGCAACGAACAGACTGATCGCAAGGATCACGCCACTGGTTTTAAGCATGGACAATCTACCCCCTCAGGTCACTGCACAAATATTTCTTAGGTGCCTGGACGTTCCCGTGCAGTTTCAGCATCACTGAGTAGCATTATTACTGGATAAGGTATAAGTCGCAGGGAACCCCGGCGGTGGCTGTACCAGATTCCAGGTATTGCCGGTGGCATCGATGGTGAAATGCAGCGGCCAGGAGCGCTGGGTGTAAACCGTTGAGACCAACGCGCCCGGAACGCTGACGGACACCGAGCTATCGCTCCAGGACATCAGCCCGCAAGGCATGTTGACCGCCGCATTGGTGGCGACCGGCACCACGGTCAGCGAACAACGCACTCCGCCGATGGCAATCACCAGATTCGAATAAACAGTGCCCTGTGCTGTGGCTTTTAGTAGCAGATTGTCTGCGGGGGTTTTTATATTCCAGTTATTGGGTAGATACACGCCGATATCCGGAACGCTCTGGGCGAATTCGCCGTTAGTGCCGGCTTCGGTCAGGGTCAATATCTGTTGGCCTTTGGGAGAGTTGAATCCGATCTCAATCTTGCCGTGTGGATTACCCAGGGCATCATCCTTGTCAACGCCCAGCCCGCAGGGCACTACGGCTTCAGCCGGATTGGTGCCGTCGCCGCGATACACGACATAGCTACACTCCCCGTTACTGATGAGGATGTTGGCGCTGTCGACGTAGGAAAACTGCCCAGGCACACCCACGAGCGCGAAGGTAGGCTTGTTACTGCAGGCCGATATCAGAACCGCCGATATCAGGATAGGCGAACACATGGACCAGCGCTTCATAAGCTCCTCCCAAGAGTGTTGGTAGCGGCAAACCGCCGCGGTCGAGGTGCAGATTGTGCCATGACTGGCGCATTATCGCAGAGTCCTGATAGCTCGGAGACTGCAATTGGTCGGCATCCGGTTTACCCGGGGGCTCCAGCCGCCGGCGAACCCGGCCTAGCCTCACGGGCATCCACCCGGGATAACAGCACCGCTCCCAGTACAAACAGCAGGATCACCGAAAGTATGGACAACCGCGGGCTGCCGGTCGTATAGCTCACGAAACCGATCAGGAACGGCCCGATGATGGCGGCAAACTCCCCCAGCATATTGTAAAAGCCGAAAAATTCCCCGGAACGCTCCAGCGGCACCAGCCGGGCGTAATAGGAGCGGCTCAGCAACTGCACGCCGCCCTGCACCAGCCCAACCAGGGTGGCGAGCACGAAGAATTCCCAGGAGTACTGCATGAATGCCGCAAACACGGATACCACCACGTAGACCGCCAGACCGATGAAGATCGCAAGCTTGGGACCGATACGCTCACCCAGACGGCCGAAGAAGATAGCCGACGGCACGCCCACGAACTGCACCAGCAGCACCGCCAGGATCAGATCGGTGGTGCTGAAGCCGATGGCTTTACCGTAATCCACCGCCATCTGGATGATGGTATTGACTCCGTCTATGTATACCCAATAGGCGATCAGGAACATGAACACAGGTTTGTAGGCGCGCACATGCTGGAAGGTAGTGATGAACTGGCCGAAACCTTCGCGTGCGGACTTGATGAGACTGATGCGAACCGATGGTTTGCGCGGCTCCGGGACCAAGAACAACAACGGCAGCGCGAACAGCGCCCACCAGATGGCCGTGAACACCAGGATCCAGCGCACCGCCGCGGTGGCGTTCGCCAGGCCGAACCACTGGGGCTTGAGGCTCATGAGCACACCCAGTATCAGAAATAGCCCGCCGCCCAGATAACCCATGCCATACCCGACGGCCGAAGTCATATCCAACTTGCCCTTCTCCGCCACGTTCACCAGCATGGAGTCTCCGAACACGTTGCCCCAGAAATAGCCGATGGAAGCCAGCACATAAAACACCACGGCCCATTGCCAGGCGCCTTGTGCGACGAAGTGCAGTGCGAACACCATGATCGCGCCTAAAAACGCGAAGAAGATCAGGAATTGTTTCTTGCGGCTGCCGCGGTCGGCGATGGCGCCGAGCACCGGCGCCGACAGCGCCACGATCAGGCTGGCGACCGAATTGGCCACGCCCAGACGAAAGGTGCTGACGGTCACGTCGGCACCGTGGCTCCAGTATCCCTTGAAGAAGATCGGGAAGAACAGCGTCATGACAGACGTAGCGAACGCATGGTTGCCCCAGTAGTACAGGGCCCAACTCCAGACCTTGCGGCTCTTGGGTAACTGCATGCGTCGGCTCGCTTTAGAGGAAGGCACAGGCTAGCAGGAATGCAGTGACGCGGCTATGACAGCGGCGTTAGCACTCAGGCATCGATGGGTTCAACGGCATGCTCGCGGGTCTCGCGGAACCGGATTTCGGGCCAGCGTTCGCGGGTGAGCTGCAGGTTCACCTGCGTGGGTGCCACATACACCAGACTGCCGGTGTGATCCAGCGCTAGGTTGTCGAATGCCTTGTTGCGGAATTCCTCCAGCCGCTTGTTGTCATCACATTCCACCCAGCGGGCAGTGGCCACCGGCACGCTCTCGAACTTGCACTCCACGCTGTATTCAGTCTGCAGACGGTAGGCCACCACGTCGAACTGCAGCATGCCAACGGCGCCCAAGATCAGGTCGTTGTTGCGCAACGGCTTGAACAGTTGGGTGGCGCCCTCCTCGCACAATTGCGCCAGGCCTTTATTGAGTGCCTTGGCTTTCAACGGATCCTTGAGCAGTACGCGGCGGAACAGTTCCGGCGCGAAGTTTGGGATGCCGGTGAACTGCAGCTGCTCACCCTGGGTGAAGGTGTCACCGATGGCCACGGTGCCGTGGTTATGGATGCCGATGATGTCGCCGGCATACGCCGCTTCCACGAGTTCACGCTCCGCGGCCATGAAGGTCAGGGCGTCGGCGATCTTGATCTCACGGCCGATGCGCACGTGCTGCACGCGCATGCCCGGCTGATAACGTCCTGAACACAGGCGCACGAAGGCGATGCGGTCATGATGCTGGGGGTCCATGTTGGCCTGGATCTTGAAGACGAAACCGGAAAGCTTCTCTTCCGGCGGCATAACCATGCGCGTGGTGGTGGCGCGCGGACGCGGCGGCGGCGCATGCTCCACGAATGCATCCAGCAGCTCGCGCACGCCGAAGTTGTTGATGGCGGAACCGAAGAATACCGGGGTCAGCCGGCCCGCCAGGTATTCCTGCTGGTCAAACTGGTGCGAGGCGCCGTGCACCAGTTCCACTTCGGCGCGAAACCTGGCCGCATCGTTGCCCAGCAGTTGATCCGCTTCGCGGCTGCGCAAACCCTTTAGGATGCGCACTTCACCCAGACGTCCGGTCTTGTCGCCGGCATAGATGTGGATGTTGTCCTCGGCGAAATGGTAGATGCCCTTGAGATCGCGGCCCATACCCAGCGGCCAGGTCATGGGCGCGCAGCGGATGTTGAGTACCGATTCCACTTCATCCAACAGCGAAGTCGGGTCGCGGCCGTCCCGGTCAAGCTTGTTGATGAAGGTCATGATGGGGGTATCGCGCAGACGGCAGACTTCCATGAGCTTGATGGTGCGTTCCTCCACGCCCTTGGCGCAGTCGATGACCATGAGCGCGGAATCCACCGCCGTGAGCGTGCGATAGGTATCCTCGGAAAAATCCTCGTGGCCGGGCGTGTCCAGCAGATTGACGATGCGTTCACGGTAGGGGAACTGCATCACCGAGGAGGTGATGGAGATGCCGCGTTGCTGCTCGAGCTGCATCCAGTCGGAAGTGGCATGGCGCGAGGCTTTGCGGCCTTTGACCGCGCCGGCGAACTGGATGGCGCCGCCGAACAGCAGCAGCTTCTCGGTGAGCGTGGTCTTGCCGGCATCCGGATGCGAGATGATGGCAAAAGTGCGCCGCCGGCCGATTTCCTGGTCGTACATGGATACGCAACTCACGGGAAAGCGGGTATTTTACCCGATTGCAGCGCGCGGCTTCACAACGACAGGCCCAGTATCAAGGCGTCTTCCCGTCCATGTGCGCTGGGATAATAATTCTTGCGCTGACCGGTCTCCTCGAAGCCACGCGCACGATACAGGCGCAGCGCGGCCTTGTTGGAAGGCCGTACTTCCAGCAGCATCTGGTAGGCGCCACGCTCGCGCGCCAGCTCGATGAAATGCTCCAGCAACAAGCGCCCATAGCCCTGCTGCTGCCATTCGGGCGCCACGCAGATATTGAGCAGATGCGCCTCGCCCACCACCAGCGACAGGATGCCGTAGCCGCCGATGCCGCCGCCCAATTCTATCACCCAACAGCCATACCCAACGCGCAGGCAGTCACGGAATATGCCTTCGCTCCAGTGATATTGATAAGCGCGTTTCTCGATTTCGAGGACTACGGGCACGTCGGCCCCGCGCATCGGGCGGTACAACGGGGATTCGGCCATGGCGACCACTGCACTCATGCCCGACCTCCACCGATGGTGCGCACCGCGAACTGCAGATCGGTCCAGGCCTTGCGTTTCTCGCTGGGCGAACGCAGCAGATAAGCCGGGTGATAGGTCACCACCACCGGGATGCCATGCAGCTCATGCACGTGCCCGCGCAGGCGTGCGATCGGTGTATCGGTGGCCAGCAGGTTCTGGGCGGCGATGCGGCCCAGCGCGAGGATCAGTTTCGGCTGGATCAGGGCGATCTGCCGTTCCAGGAATGCGCGGCACAGCGCGGCTTCCTCCGGTTTGGGGTCGCGATTCCCGGGCGGGCGGCACTTGAGGATATTGGCGATGTACACCTGTTCGCGCTTCAACCCGATGGCCGCCAGCATGGAATTCAGCAACTGGCCGGCACGCCCCACGAACGGTTCGCCCTGCTTGTCCTCATCGGCGCCGGGCGCTTCCCCGATCACCAGCCAGTCCGCCTGGCGGTTGCCGACGCCGAACACCGTCTGGGTGCAGCCGGCACGCAGGCCGCAGGCGGTGCAGGCCTTGACCGCCTGCTCCAGCGCCGGCCAGTCCATGCCGGTGACGGATGCATCCTGGGTATCAGATGAAATGGTCGCGGCCGGCGCGGACGCCGGTTGACCAGGCTGCCCACGCTGCTGCCATACGGTTATACCAAGATCATGGAGATATTGAGCGCGGCGCGCATCCATGGCAGTTCAATGTGCTTGCTGGTGTGCCAGTCGGCGTCGCAAACGCCACAGCGCCATGATCGGTCCGGAGCAGGCATACAGAAAAAATGCTATGAAAAGCACCCACGGTGTACCCAGATACAGGACGATGATGGCGATGACGATGAACAGGATCGTCGTGAAAGGCACGCGGCCGTGCAGATTGAAATCCTTGAAACTGTAATAGCCGATGCTGCTCACCATGAGCGCGCCAGCCCCTACCGTGATGATATAGGCCGGGATCAGCAGCGCCGGCCCGGGTATGTCGAGATCCGCACAGAACCATACGGCGCCAGCGAGAATACCGGCGGCGGCCGGACTCGGCAAACCCTGGAAGTAGCGTTTGTCCACCACGCCGGTGCGCACATTGAAACGCGCGAGACGCAGGGCCGCGGTGATCGCATAGAAGAATGCGCCCAGCCAACCGATCTTGCCCCAGACAAAACCGAAGTTGACCATGTCCTTGAAGGCCCATTCGTACATCACCAGTGCCGGGGCTAAACCGAAGGACACCATGTCCGAGAGACTGTCGTATTCCTTGCCGAAAGCGCTTTCCGTATGCGTGAGTCGCGCGATACGGCCATCAACCCCATCCATGAGCATGGCCACGAACACTGCGATGGCCGCCGGCTGGAAATGCCCGGCCATGGCAGCGACGATCGCATAGAATCCAGCGAACAGGCCGGCAGTGGTGAACAGGTTCGGCAATAGATAGATGCCGCGACGGCGCGTGGCTTCGACACCGGCATTTTCCGTTTCGCCGACCTGCTCGTCGATACCGACTTCGGTATCGACATCCAAATCCAGATTCACGGGCGGTTGTATGTCAGGCTTTTGATTCATGGGGCGTTATGATGCCATGACCGGCTGTGTCGCGCGACCAAGGTGCATGTCGGACAGATCAGCCGGCGCCCTGCAGGTGTTTGCGCAATGCCTTGCCGACGGTCTCGATGAGCTGGGTGCGCGCCCGCACACGTGCGATCTTCACGTTCGGCATGCCGGCGCCGACTTCGCGTTCCAGTTCGCTGGCAAACTGGCCGTTTTGTATCTCGGTCAACACTTCTTTCATGGCCGCGCGTGATGCCGGCCCGATGACACGCGGACCGCGGGTGTAATCCCCGAACTCGGCGGTGGTGGAGATGGATTCTCGCATGCTGGCGATGCCGTGGCGGTTGACGATGTCGGCGATGAGCTTCACTTCATACAGGCAGGAGAAGTAGGCCACTTCTGGCGCATAGCCGGCTTCCACCAGCGTATCGAACGCCGCCGCGATCAGGTGCGTGAGTCCGCCGCACAGCACCGCCTGCTCGGCGAACAAGTCGGTCTCGGTCTCCTCGCGGAAACTGGATTCGACGATGCCGGCGCGGCCATGGCCTTGTGCCCATGCGTAAGATAACGCCAGCGGCCGCGCATTGCCGCTGATATCCTGATGCACGGCCACCAGCGCCGGTACGCCGCGATCCGCCAGATATTCAGCCCGCACCTGCTCGCCGATGCCGCTGGGAGAAACCAGCATTACGTCCAGATCAGCGCGCGGAACGATGCGCTGGTAGTGGATGTTGTAGCCATGGGCGAAGATCAGTGCGCCGTTCTTCCTGAGACCGGGTGCTATGGTTTCCGTATACACGCGTGCCTGGTTCTCATCGGGTATCAGCAGCACCACGATATCCGCCTTGGCGACGGCGGCGGCTGGTTCGACGACGCGCAGTCCAGCGGCTTCCGCCGCCGCGCGCGATGCCGAACCAGGACGCAAACCGACACTCACATTGACGCCGGAGTCCTTGAGGTTCATTGCCTGCGCGCGCCCCTGGGCACCGAAACCCAGAATCGCGACGCGACGCGCCCTGATCAATGAAGGGTTGATACCGGTGTCGTAGAGCACTTTAGCCATATAGACATACCCCGAGTGGCGGCATCACGCTAACCGCAGCCGGCCCTGAAATCAACAGGACATGGCCGGCGGAAATAAGCAGTCTCAAGCGGCCTATGACTATACTGGACTCGACCACGACCGCTAAAATAGCGGCCTTGCAATATATAGCCCCCAGCCAATAATGCGCACCTCCAGTTTCCCCCTGTTTACCGTCAAGGAGACCCCGGCCGATGCGGATACCGTCAGCCATCAGCTGATGCTGCGGGCCGGTATGATCCGTAAGCTGGCAGCCGGCATCTATAGCTGGCTGCCCCTGGGCCTGCGGGTACTGCGCAAAGTTGAAACCGTGGTGCGCGAAGAGATGAACCGCGCCGGGGCCCGGGAACTGCTGATGCCCGCCGTCCAGCCGAAAGAGCTGTGGGAAGAGTCCGGGCGTTGGGACAAGTATGGCCACTTGCTGCTGCGCATTCAGGACCGCAAGCAGCAGTGGTACTGCTTCGGCCCGACGCACGAGGAGGTCATCTGCGATATCGTGCGCAGTGAGATCAAAAGCTATAAGCAGCTACCAGCCGTCTTCTTCCAGATCCAGACAAAATTCCGCGATGAGATCCGCCCCCGTTTCGGGGTGATGCGCGCCCGCGAATTCCTGATGAAAGATGCTTACTCTTTCCATATGGACCAAGCCAGTCTGGATAAAACCTATGACGCGATGTACCAGGCGTATACGCGCATTTTCACCCGGCTCGGTTTGAAATTCCGCGCCGTAGTCGCCGACAGCGGGGACATCGGCGGCGACCTCAGCCATGAGTTCCAAGTACTGGCCGATTCGGGCGAAGACGCGATCGCGTTCTCCGACCGGTCCGACTATGCCGCGAATATCGAACTGGCGGAAGCGCTAGCGCCGGCATACCCGCGTCCAGCGCCCGCCGAAAAGTGCGAAAAAGTCGCGACACCGGGCAAAACCACCTGCCAGGAAGTCGCCGCCTTTCTAAAGGTCCCCCTGACCAGAACCGTAAAAGCTGTCGCGGTCATGGGTGAAAATGATTTCGCCATGGTGCTGCTGCGAGGCGATCATGAAGTCAACGAGACCAAGCTGAAAAAAATTCCGGGTCTCGAGAACCATCGCCTGGCTAGCGAAGCAGAAATCGAGGGATATCTGGGATGCCGGGCCGGGTATATTGGTCCAGCCGGCCTGAATCCAGTTAAAGATCTCGAACACAAAAGAGTGCTGTACAACATGACAGCACACACACGCGCACACAATGTCAAACCATTCCTGGTGATCGTCGACCTCTCCGTTGACAAGATGTCGGATTTCGTCTGTGGCGCCAACGAACCCGGGTATCATTGCCGCGGATTCAATCTGGATCGCGATATCGAAAACGGCTATATCGTCGCAGACGTCCGCAAAGTAACGGAAGGCGACCCTTCGCCTGACGGCAAAGGCACGCTTAAGATTGTGCGCGGCATCGAGGTCGGACACATCTTCCAGAACGGCAGCAAATACACCGCGGCTATGCATGTCAGCGTGCTGGACGATCAGGGTCGCACGCAGACGCCGATCACCGGCTGTTATGGCATAGGCGTTTCGCGTATCGTGGCCGCCGCCATTGAACAAAATCACGATGAGCGCGGCATTGCATGGCCGGAACCGCTGGCGCCCTTCCAGCTGATACTCCTGCCACTCAATATGCACAAATCGGCAACGCTGCAGTCGGCGGCGGAATCGCTCTATTCCGAGCTCGTGGCAGCCGGCTATGACGTGCTGCTGGACGATCGTGAGCTGCGTCCAGGCCCGATGTTCGCCGATGCCGAACTCATCGGCATTCCGCACCGCATAGTGCTGTCGGAACGCGGGCTGGATGCCGGAACTTTGGAATACAAGGGACGCCGCGATACTGATAACCGCGACCTGCCGCGCGGCGAATTGCTCGCGTTCCTGAAAGAACGCGTGCGAACCTCTTCGCAACTGGACTGATGCGACACTCCTTGCCTCTGTTATTGTTGTTGGTATGCACGCTGGTGAATGCACCGGCACTCGCCGAGGCATTCACCCCTCCCAGCCCCGAACTGCTGGCGCTGGTAAAGAAGGCCGCCGCTGACAACAGCAGCTTCAAGGACAGGTACGATGCCCAGGTCTGGCTCATGAGCATGTCCAACCGACTGGCATCGACTATGACCGATCCGCACAAACGCCTGGCACTACTCGAGCTGATTCATGCGGAAGCCGCGCGCGCTGGCGTATCACCGGAATTGGTGCTAGCCATCATCAGTGTGGAGAGCAAATTTGATCGCTTCGCAGTTTCACACGCCGGCGCCCAGGGGCTTATGCAGATCATGCCTTTCTGGCTGAAATTGAGCGGCCAACCGGACGGCAACCTGTTTCATGCGAGCACCAACTTAAGGCTCGGTTGCACCATCCTTAAGTACTACCTGAATCGCTCCCACGGCGACATCCGTGAAGCCCTGCAGCGCTATAACGGCGCCACCGTCGGCATCGATTACTCTGACAGCGTGCTCAAAGCACTTAGCAGGACCTGGAGTTGGAACTAAAGCGCTTTCATCTGGTGTAACGCCGGATGCGCATCCCGGTGTTCAAGTTAGCAACTTTCAATCGATAGTAAATGCCTCTGGAATGTCGACACACTCCACTTCACATATCAGCATGGCTGACCCGTGCCGCCGACGGACCTTTCTATAGCCAGTCGCAAAGCGCGTTGCCACCAACGGCTTGCCGTAGGTCAAGTGTCGGGTTGGGTTAAGGTTGGAGTGTGGCTGCGGCTGAACCTATACTGCCTCAAAACTAGCTGGATTCGCATCGTTCGCGCCAACCAAAACGCAGTTCTTAACCCGTAGCGCGCGCCGAGCACTGAGGTGAGCAAGGTCAGCCCGTCAGGGACGAAGGCAGGATGCCGAGTTCGCGCGACCGGCACAGGGATGTGACGTGAGCGTGAGCGCGACTCCGCAGCGAGCGAAGCGTACAGGGTAGTCGCGTTGCCGCGACCCGCGGTTCGGGGGAATGGCTTTGGGCACTTTCGCCGAAACGAAAGTGCCCCGCCCGCGTGTGCGGGAACCCACTTCAAAAACGACCACGGCCGAAGGCCGCACAAAACCTGGATTCCGGCTTTCGCCGGAATGACGGAATTTGGGAGTTGGTGATCGGCCGTCGAGGCGGCGGAAATCACCGCGTAGTGAACTCCAGCGGAATCTCCGTGCACTCCACCTCGCGGATCACTACATCGCTGACCTGCGCCACCGGCGGCCCTTCCCACAACCACTCGCACAGCGAATCCACTTCCGCAGTTTCGCCGCAGGCCAATACTTCTACGCGTCCATCCGGCAGGTTTCTGGCATAGCCGGTCAGCTTGAGTTCATTGGCGCGGTGCGCGGTACTGGCGCGGAAGAACACGCCCTGCACGCGACCGGAGATAAAACAAAGCTTGCAGATGGTCATCGGCGTGTGTCGAACTAAAAGGAAAGGGCCCCGAAGGGCCCTTTAAAATAACCGAATACCGATGCCTGTACGGCTTGGTATCAGTGCGTTGAAGCACTGGGCGCCGGCGTCGCAGAAGCTGCTGGCGCCATGCTCTGTGCGGGAGCTGCACTTGTAGCCGGTGCGGCTGGGCTGGCAGCCGGCGTGTTGGACATAGCGCCCGCAGCGGGTGCCGCCAGATCGCCACTCAGCCAGCGGCGGTCGCGACGGTCAGCCTTGTGATTCTTCCAGGCACCGCGATGCTGGGCATACCAAGTAGCGGAATCCACATCGGTCTTCAGCGGGTTGCTCACCACGTTGAGGTCCTGCTTCGGATAGATCAGGTCCGCATGCTTAATGGAGTCGGCATTGTTCTTGAAGATCAACGGCCACTCCAGCGGGTTGCCATAGACTTCGGATTTGCCGGCGATCCGCCACAGGCTGTCACCGCGCATCACGCTATAAGTACTCTTGGCGGCCTGCAGCTCCGCAACCAAAGCGGCCAGCACATCATAGGCGGGCTTGCCCTGGTTGTTGTTGATGTCCGTCTGGCCCTGGTTGAGGCGGTTCTGCTGATCGGAGTTCAGGTTGGTGAATTCCTGTGCCTGGGCAAGTAAATCACGCGCGTGGCTCAGATAGCAGTTGTTGATGGCGGTTTCCGCATCCTGCTTGGCCTGGGCAGCAAGCTGCTGGGCCTTGGCATTATCGCCAGCCTGACCTGCCGCCTGTGCCTGGGTGAGCAATTGCGAAGCATCACCGGTGTCGGTACACGGTGCCTGGGCGCCATTGATTACAGCCTGGGCATCAGCAATCGCCTGGGTAGTCGCCGCATTCGGGCCTGTAGGAGCCGGAGCTGCAACTGGTTGCACTTTATGGGTAGCACAACCGACGGCAATGCAGGCGGTCAACAACACAATAGCCAGGTACTTGGTGTAATTCTTGATCATGTAGGCATCTCCAACCTTGTGGTATTGATAACGATAACTGGAATGTTCAATTAGGGAAACTATAATGCCTTTGATAGGCAGTGGTAAATTTGGTTCAAAAGGATAACGCTCCACAAGCTTCGGGTCAAGTGAACAACAAGCCATAACGTAGGGAATTTACTGGAAAAACTAAGGTGGGGTGGGGCTTTCCTGAGTAATGTGCAGGGCCTTTTCCGCGGCGTTGCGGGCACGTACCGCATTTTGGCGCGCGTCACTGTAATCCCCCTGGTCAAGCTGCTCTTGGGCAAGTTTCAACAGACGCTGAGCTTCAGCCATCTCGCTGGCTGCATTGCGTTGCGCGCCTGCCTGCTGGGCGGCCGCGATCGCCTGCCGGGCATTGCTCATGTCCTGTACGGGTGCGCCAGCACACGCACAAAGCACCAGTATTACGACCGCTACGGCGAATGATGGGAGTATTGGGACTCTGTGTTGCACTTGAATCAGCGAGTGATGGCTGGACTGGATACTCTGATAATCAAGCTAACAACGTGTCATGGACGCGTCAAGCACCCGCAACTGGTTTATAGTGGTGTGGCTGCTGGTATTATCGACGCTGATCATAACGTATGCAAAAAGTCACAATCTGGCATAACTCACGTTGCGCGAAATCCAGGGAAACACTTGTGTTGTTGCAATCACGCCACATCGAAATAGTGATCATTGACTATCTAAATACCCCACCGTCCGCCCATGAGATCGACCATACACTCACGCTTTTGCGCTTGCAGCCACGCCAATTGATGCGCACCAACGAACGCGAATATAAAACACTAAATTTTGACGACGTGGGATTGACACGTGCACAACTCATCGCCGCCATGCACGAGCATCCTATTCTGATACAACGTCCAGTTGTGTTTGCCAACGGCATGGCCTGTATCGGCCGTCCTCCCGCGGCAGTCCTGGACATCCTTTAGGCCATGGAAATACTGGTGCTCTACTACAGCCGCTACGGCGCCACCGCCAGCATGGCGCAGCAGGTGTGCCGCGGCGTGGAAAGCATAGCGGGCATGCGCGCACGCCTGCGCACTGTGCCTGCGGTTTCGGCTGTATGCGAAACCATGGAAGACAGCATCCCGGCATCCGGCCCGCCGTACGCGAACCATGACGATCTCCGGAAATGCGCGGGTATGATCGTCGGCAGTCCAACGCGCTTCGGCAACATGGCGGCACCGCTCAAATACTTCTTTGATGGCACCGGCAGCCCGTGGCTATCCGGGGTGCTGGCCGGAAAACCCGCCGGTGTGTTTACCTCCACCAGTTCTTTGCATGGTGGACAGGAATCCACCCTGCTATCTATGATGCTGCCGTTGCTACATCACGGCATGCTGATCGTAGGCACGCCTTATACCGAGCGTGAGCTCATGGGGACCGTGACCGGAGGCACGCCCTACGGACCGAGCCATCATGCCGGCGTCGATAGTGATCGAGCGCTCAGCGACATGGAACAGACGCTCTGCCGCAAACTCGGCGCGCGTGTGTCGCAGGTTGCAAACAAACTGCTGTCTGGATGAAGACGCGATTTTCCGGCCGCGCACTTGTACTTGCGGCCCTGGGACTGCTTGCGATTTGGCTATCGGTCTGGCTCGGGGTGCTGACCACAGCTGCCGACACCAACGAACGCATCCTGTGGCTGTGCCTGCCGCTGTTGCCACTTGCGATAGTATCTTATCACGTTTGGCGTGAACGCAAGGCTGGGTTCGCCTGCTGCGGGTTCCTGGCACTCGGCTATCTCGCCCAGGGTGTTACCACGGTGTTGACCAGTAAGAGCGACGCGGGCTATGCAAGCATGGAAGTATTCTTAAGCTTGCTGCTGTTCACCGCTGCGAGTGCGGCGCTGCGCGCCGGAAGACAACATGCCCGATAGCTCAAGACCGGCGTGTGTCGCGCTTTCGATTTTCAAGTCTTCTTCTCCAGCAGCGATTTTACGAAAGGCAATGTGAGCTTGCGCTGCGCCACCAGCGAAGCTGTATCCAACGCATCCAGTGTTGCGCACAGTGTGTGCATATCACGCTGCTGACGTTTGAGCAGAAAATGTACGCTCTCATCGGGTAACTCGAAGCCGCGACGGGAGGCGCGCTGTTTGAGAGCTATTAATTTTTCCTCATCTGTGAGCGGTTCTAGCTGGAACACCGGCCCCCAAGCGAGGCGCGATGCCAGGTCTGGCAACAGACGTTTGATGGCGTTGGGTGCGTTGCGCGCCGTAGCTACGAAACTGCCGCCTTTCTCAGCCAGCGCGTCGAACAGCACCAATAAGGCCCGCTGCCAGGCCTCGATGCCGGCGACCCGGTGGATATCATCGATTGCGACCAGCGCGTAGCTGTCCAAATTCTCCACTACCTGCGGATCCAGCAACACCGCCTGAGCCATGGGCATATAGATCGCGCGGCGTGTGGATAAATCCGCCAAACGGCAGGCAGCTTGCAGTAGGTGCGACTTGCCGCGGCCATCGCCGCCCCACAAGAACATGGCACGCTCGCCGCCCACGCGCGCGAGCTGCATCAATGCTTCCATCGCCGAGCGGTTCGCGGCCGGATAGAAATTCTCGAAGGTAGCGCCTGCCTCCAGACTGATAGGCAATGGTAATTGGCTGGATATCCCAATGGCGGTCATGGTGCGTCGCCGCCCTCTTGATAGAGCCGGCTCTCAACATAGCGCTCGCGCGCGTAACGCACTAGCACCGTGCCGGCAGCGGCCACCGGCAATGCCAGCAGGATGCCTGCAAAACCAAACAACGCTCCGCCCACCAGGATCGCGAATATCACCAGTACCGGATGCAGGCCGATGCGCTCGCCCACCAGCCGCGGCATGAGCACCAGGTCCGACAACAGCTGGCCGACGGTAAAAACGATCACGACTTCCAGCGGCAACAACCAGCCCTGGCCCTGCAGCAAGGCCGTGATCAATGCCAGCCCCACACCGGTGATGACGCCGAGGTAAGGCACGAAACTCAACATGCCGGCTACCACGCCTATTGCGACGGCGTTATTAAGTCCGATGATCGATAGTACCAGGCTGTAGAACACCGCCAGACAAGCCATCACCAGCAGTTGCCCACGCAAAAACGCCCCCAACACCACGTCACATTCGCGCACCAGACGCTTGACCGTTGGCGCCGCAGCGCGCGGTATCAGCGCTGCGAACCGTTCAAGCATGCGGTTCCAGTCTCGCAACAGGTAAAAGGTGACCACCGGTATAAGGATAAGGTTGATAAAGAACTCAAAAACCGCCCCGCCGGAACTCGACACAGAGACCAGCACCTGACCTACAAGCTTGCCGGCCGACACAAAATTCGAGCCCACGAGATTAATGAGCTTCTCCGGAGCCAGCGACTCCGGCTGCACACCCAGATGGGCAGTCAGCCACGGCAGAACATTGATCTGGAACCAGGAAATCACTTGCGGCGTATGGGAGAAGAGTACGGCAATTTCACGCACTACCATGGGGATCACCAGGATCAGGATGAGAGCCAGCACGATGAGCGTCAGCACAAAAACCAGCAGCACCGCCAGCGTACGGTTCAGCTTCCAGCGTTCAAGCCTGTTGACCAGTGGGCTGCCAAGATACGCTAGGATGAAACTGGCCAGGAATGGAGTAAGGATTGGCCGCAGGTAATAGATGAATGCCGCGGTGGCGGCCACAATCAGTATGATCCAGATTCTCTGAGCGAGGCTCATGCCGTTTTCCTCCTGGGCGCACGTGCTAAACGCCGTCCCCAGCGTATGAAATAATCCGCACCACTGGTGAGCGTAGTGATGGCGACTGCAACCACTAGTGCCAGCACCGTGCCCTTGGGCAGAAAAATATAATTCTGAATCACGACTGCCAGTACTAACAATATCTGCAAAAAAGTATTCACTTTGCTGAGCACACTGGGTTGTGGTTTAAAATCGCCAACCTGCCAACGATATACAAATGCACCGCCTACGATGATGGCATCACGCGCGACCACGATCACGGTTATCCATAACGGTATCAATCCTGCCCACACGGTAGCGATGAAGCTGCCGGCCATGAATAGCTTGTCGGCCAATGGGTCGAGAATCGTACCCAGATACGTGGTCCATCCAAATCTTTTAGCCAGAAAACCGTCGAGTGCATCACTGATACCGGCGATGATGATGAGTATAAGTGCGATTACATCCTCGCTATGGATGATACTCCAGGCTACCGGCATCACCAGCACGATGCGCGCGATGCTGATGGCATTCGGAAGCCAGCGCATGTTCACGGCATATATTGGAATTGCAGCGCCGCTGCTGTGACTGGTGCGGCAGCCGTCACGATTCCCGGGGCTTGCGTGACCGGCTTGAGTATGCCACCCAGCAGCGCGGCTTGCCGCAGATTATCGAGCGAGCCATGCGTATCCAGGCTGAAATACGCCGTAGCGTTTTCCATGCGCGTCACCTGTACGCCCTTGACCGCCGTGAGCCCGCTCAGATAGGCCAATACTTTAGCGTACGCATCCACGTTGTTGATGCCCGCGATACTTACTGTCACACCGCTTATGCCGGTAGAACCGGCCGCTACGGCATACCACTGCGCGAAACGATCTACGCTAGTCTGTATGCCTTCAGCTGTCACGTTCGCGATCGCATCGGGTGTCGCGGTCCAGGTTTGCGATTCGGAACCGGCGGCAAGTTGCCATCGGGCCGCGTACTGTCCCGGCGTGGTCATATACACGCTGCCTACCAGGGTGGCGTCCGCCTTGTAAACTTGTGAAGCCTGCTGTATGCGGACGACATCATCGTTGGATATATCGGGAAAGGCAACGGACTGCTGGTCCTGCGCATCCATGCGCGGGAATATCAACGCGATGCCACGTTCATCAGCTGCGCTGGTCATGGCTTGCATGACTGCAGGATTGTTGGTTGCGGATAAAATACCCTTGCTGGAAGCATCTTCGATCGCGAGCCACACCAATGTCACTGGCCGCTCCTGCCCCCACAACGGTTCGTTGGCGCTGCGCACCGCGTGGTTCAGGACTTCAGGGTCAAACTTGGCCCACAGCGTTAGATTGGTGGGCGGAATCGCTGGTGTACCGGTGCGTGTCAGGTCAAACAAGACCGTGGGTGTTGACGCTGCATTGCCGTCAGTGGTCGCCTGCTGATAGCGGTATTGCTGCAGGAACTGGCTGGGATCCTTGAGGACGTCCGCCAGTGCCGGCAGCCCGGGTGCGGCGCGTTCGCCGGTGATCTTCACCAGTACCGCCGCCAAAGCTTGCTGCAGGGCCACACTGCGGGCGGCGGCGGATTGATCGGGCACTGAGACACTCGCTTCGTAAAGCCCGGGCATCACCGCGGCATGTGCCACGTGACCAGCGCATAGTAGGCATGCAACCAGAAGACTATATAAACATGCGCGTGCTGTTACCACTCTTCCTCCAAACCCAAAGCCGGTCGCACACCCATAGTGCGCGGCCCGTGCGTGTAGAATATACAGGCTTGAGGCACTGTCCGGCGAGTAATGCTGCCTTGGCAATATATAGACACGCCCTCCAGGTATATCCATGACTGCAAAGAAACCCCTCACCTACCGTGATGCCGGCGTGGACATCGACGCCGGTGATGCCCTGGTGGAGCGCATCACTCCGGCTGCCCAACGCAGCCGGCGCACGGAAGTGCTGGGCGGGATCGGCGGCTTCGGTGCACTGGTGGAAATCCCCAAAGGCTATCGGCAACCGGTACTGGTGTCCGGCACCGACGGCGTCGGCACCAAACTGCGCCTCGCCATCGACAGTGGCCGTCACGACACCATCGGCATCGACCTGGTGGCCATGTGCGTGAATGACATCGTGGTCTCGGGAGCAGAGCCGCTGTTCTTCCTGGATTATTTCGGCACCGGGAAACTGGATGTGGACACCGCCGCCGTGGTCATCAGCGGCATCGCGCGCGGCTGCGAACTAGCGGGTTGCGCGCTGGTGGGCGGCGAGACCGCGGAACTGCCCGGCATGTATGCCGGCAAGGATTACGACCTGGCCGGTTTCAGCGTGGGCGTGGTGGAGAAAAGCAGAATCATCGACGGCAGCCAGGTCATGGCCGGAGATGTACTCATCGGCCTGTCATCTTCTGGGCCACATTCCAACGGCTACTCGCTGATCCGCAAGGTACTCTCGGTCAGCGCCGCGACCTTCAAGCAACGTATCGGTGAACGCGCACTCATCGACCATCTGCTGGAACCGACACGCATCTATGTGCAGCCGCTGTTGAAGCTTATCGGCAGCGTGCCGGTGCATGCGCTGGCGCATATCACCGGCGGCGGTCTGCTGGAAAACATCCCGCGGGTGATACCATCAGGTCTGGGTATCACCCTGGACACGAAATCCTGGCCACATCCTGTAATCTTCGAATGGCTGCAACAACACGGCAACATCTCCGAGAAAGAGATGTACCGCACCTTCAACATGGGTATCGGCATGGTGATATGTGTGAGTCCGGCGGATTCCCAGCGCACGCTCAATTTACTCAATGACCTGGGTGAGCGGGCCTGGCGCATCGGTCAGGTGGAAAGCAGCCACGAAGGCATCGTTATTCGCTGATGCCGGCGACCACCGCGTATACCAATTTACCCATCGTGGTGCTGGCTTCCGGTGAAGGCACCAACCTGCAGGCGATTCTGGATAACTGTGCTAATGGAACCTTGCCGGTTAGTGTGGAAGCCGTTATCAGCGATCGTCCTCAGGCCCGCGCGCTAGTTCGTGCGCACGGGGCCGGCGTCGTAGCGGAAACCTGTCTGCCCGATAACTACCAGGATCGGGAACAATACGATGCAGCGCTTATCAAACTTATCGATCGCTATAAACCCGGACTGGTAGTACTGGCAGGTTTCATGCGCATTCTCGATGATAACTTCGTGCAACATTTTCACGGCCGCTTAATGAACATTCACCCTTCTCTGCTGCCAAAATATCGTGGACTGGGTACTCATCGGCGAGTGCTGGAGGCGGCGGAACAGGAACATGGCTGCAGTGTGCATTTTGTCACCCAGACACTGGATGGCGGCCCGGTGATCGCCCAGGTTAAAGTGAAGGTATTACCGGGCGACACCGGAAACTCGCTGCGCACGCGGGTGCAGCGCCAGGAACACCGCCTATATCCAGAGGTCATCGGCTGGTTTGCATCCGCACGTCTGCGGCTCGATGATGGGCATGTGATATTGGATGGCAAGCGATTACAGGCGCCGATTGAATTTGCGGCACAGGAGCAATGATTTGATGAAGCGTCAGCGATTGTTGATGGGCATCTTGGTGGCGACATGCATGTTCAGTGCTACCACCATTGCACAAAACACGGAGTTGAATGTCCCCTTATATCAAGCAACCTATTCCGTGGGTATAGGCAGTTTGCGCGCTGGTACTGCCAGTTTCTCACTGTCAAGAAATGCGGACGGTACTTACACCTATCAATCTCTAACCAAGAGTGCCGGGCTGGCAGCACTATTCTTGAATGACGTGGTCACTGAAACCAGCCAGTTCAAAGTAATGGATGGCAAACTGCAACCGCTGCAGTACACCTACGAACACACCGGCCATGACAGAAATGATAAGGAGAACATCCGATTCGACTGGGCTAATGGCATGGCATATACCGCTGAGGACGGCAAACAGCATACTTTGCCCATCAAATCCGGTATTTACGACCGCCTATTGGCGCAACTTGCTATCTCCATGGATCTGCAAGCGGGCCGGGACATCGAGAATTATCCGGTACTGGATCACAATGAGATCAACGTCTATCACATGCTGCGCCAGGACAACACCAACCTGAAGACACCCGCTGGCAACTATGAAACCATGGTGATTGCGCGCAGGGCCCCGCATAAGGATCGCGTGACCACCTTCTGGCTGGCGCCGAAGCTGGATTATCTGCTGGTACAGATGGAGCAGACCGAATCGGACAAGGACACCTGGAGCCTGGTGCTGACGGGTATCAAATTCGATAGCGAAAATTCAAAGTAGGTTGGGCTGACCCCGGACTTGATCCGGGGGATGCCCAACAGTTGATTACGTTGGGGTTCTCTGTGCTCACCCCAACCTACAAGCTGCTTTGACGAGTGGTTAGGAACTAGACGCATCTGCCGATTTGATAATCAGCTTAGCGCCAAGTGACTCCAGAGTGTGCAAAAGTGCAGACGCCCTTTCCATGTCCACTTGATCGAGGGTTACCAGCTCCCTACGCATCAAGCGGCGTGCGACACGCTTTAATTCTGTACCGCGAAGATTTGTGCAGTCCTGGATACGACTGCAGAACGCAGACATATGCCAGCTGGATGGCCCAACCCATGAGAGATCAGAATCCCAGCTTTTTATAATAAGCATCGCCAATTTTAGAGCTCTAACATGAATTTGATGACAATAATGCTACTCGCTAAAGTCGTTCAAAAAAAAAACGACTGTGATTTTATGCCCAGTCCTTGCCTGATAGGTATGACATTAGGCAGTCTAACATTCCCAGCGCCAATCAATCTCAATCACCGCATCCTGGGGGCTCAGGTTTTCGGCAACGTCACACCCTTCTGCCCCTGATATTTCCCGCCGCGATCCTTATAGCTGGTCTCACAGGGTTCATCCGATTCCAGGAAAAGCATTTGCGCTACGCCTTCATTGGCGTAAATCTTGGCGGGCAACGGCGTGGTGTTGGAAAACTCCAGCGTCACGTGGCCTTCCCACTCCGGCTCCAATGGAGTGACGTTGACGATGATACCGCAGCGGGCATAGGTGGATTTTCCCAGGCAAATCGTAAGCACGTCGCGCGGAATGCGGAAATATTCGACAGTGCGTGCCAAGGCGAATGAATTGGGCGGAATCACGCAACAGGGCCCCTTGAAATCCACGAAGCTGCGCTCGTCGAAATTCTTTGGATCCACGATGGTGGAGTTGATGTTGGTGAAGATCTTGAAATCATCGGCGCAGCGCACATCGTAGCCGTAGCTGGAGGTGCCGTAGGACACGATCCTGCCGCCGCCGTTGGCGCGTACCTGCCGCGGCTCGAACGGCTCGATCATCTTGTGCTGCTCGGCCATGCGCCGGATCCATTTGTCGGATTTGATGCTCATTTCAATACCTCATATATGCGACACACGGTCAGCAGTACTCATGATGCCGACATCGGTATGCGTATGCGAAATGTACTTCCTCTCACAATTCACCTGATCGAGGTAGTAATCTAGGCAACCTGCGCGAAGTGATACTTTAACTTCTACTTGTGGACATCAGACATCGAGAGCGCCCTTGTTATAAATTGCTCCATTATTTTCAACGCTAATGATCATCGATTCTATTTTATTACTTCGAATTCCCACAAGTAATGCGTTAGCTTGCCCTTCAATTTGCGGCGTAACCAACGAAAGCGATGCGAGAACTTACGTTGGTCTGCGATGGTACTATCTTTCAGCACCACCCATCCTGTTCTGAGTTCACGGAAATGTCCATTAAACCCGTACATGGCGCCTTGTGGCTTGCTGCCACAAAAGTATTCGTGAGTCAGCACGCTAATGAAATTTACATGGGTCGGATCCTGAAACGCTGCCTGGCTCGGGAAGCATGGTGTCACTGCATAAAGTCGACCACCGGGCGCCAGTACTCGTGATATTTCATTCATCACCTGTACGAAGGGGAATACAGTCGTTCTGTTGTCCTGAGTCGTCAATATCCGGGGTATGTGCTCCAGAAAATCGAATGCGGATACCGATCCGAAAAAATTGTCAGGAAAAGGTATTGGTTCAAGCGCAAGATTCGCGACCACATGGATTATATTGTTATTTCCATGATAGGGACGAATGTCAATGCCATATAGGGAGCCCCGCAAATAGGGATTATGAGGTTCTATCCCGCATCCAAGATCCAAATGTGTATCCGGCAAATATAATTCCTGTAGCATGGGTTGTTGTATTGGATTTGTTTCCGAATGGACTGATTCTATTATCCACACTATTCGTACAATTATCAGTATTGGATTTCTGCGATATGATCCAACCTGTGTTGCTCTAATAGCACAATGCACCCCAGTCTCCGATTTGTGCCATACCAGAATTCGCCAATCTGATCCAAGCTAAGTATTTTATTCTTCAATAACTAATTTAGGAAACGCACCCGCATAATCTTTGCCTGCCAGCGCCAGCTGCGCCGCCGCACGGCGCGCGATCTCCCGGTAACGCTGCGCTATCGGTCCCTTGGGTTCAGCGGCCACGCTCGGATTGCCGCTATCCGTCTGCTCGCGGATGGATATATCTAGCGGCAGGCTGCCAAGGAAGCGTACGCCGTATTGCGCCGCCATGCGTTCGCCGCCGCCTTCGCCGAAGATATGTTCTTCGTGGCCGCACAGCGAGCATACATGGGTGCTCATGTTCTCCACGATGCCGAGTATGCCCACTTCCACCTTCTGGAACATCTTCAGTCCCTTGCGGGCGTCCAGCAAGGCGATCTCCTGGGGCGTGGTGACGATCACCGCGCCGGAAACTGGTACCCGTTGCGCCAGGGTCAGCTGGATGTCGCCGGTGCCGGGCGGCATGTCCACGATTAGGTAATCCAGCTCGTCCCAGTCGGTATCACCGATCAGCTGCATGAGCGCCTGGGTGACCATGGGTCCGCGCCACACCATGGGCGTCTCCGGATCCACCAGAAATCCCACGGACATGCACTGCACACCGTGGCCCACCATCGGCACGATGCGCTTGCCGTCCTTGGTGGATGGTTTACCCGTGAGCCCCAGCATGCGCGGCTGGCTGGGGCCATAGATATCCGCGTCCAGGATGCCGACGCGCGTGCCGTCCTGGCTGAGCGCCAGCGCCAGATTCACCGCTACGGTGGATTTGCCCACGCCGCCCTTGCCGGAGGCCACGGCGATGATGTTCTTCACGCCCGCAAGCGGTTTCAGGTTGTGCTGCACCGCGTGGGAGAGGATGCGTGTTTTGACCTGCACATCCGCCTTGCGCACGCTCGGCAGCGCTTCGAGCAATGCGCGTACCGTATTGCCGAGTTCTTTCGTATAACCGTCCGCGGAAAAGCCGATTTCCAGATCCACGGAGACTCGATCATCCTTGATTTCGATCGCGCGCACCGCATTCGCGGTAACCAGATCGGTACCGAGATACGGTTCTTTCCAGCTGCCCAATGCAGTCTCAATCTGTTTGCGGGTGACGTCGTTCATGGCTGCTGCATCGGAAATGACGCGGCATTTTAGCATCCAGCGACACCGGGCTCGCTGGTATCCGCCAGCGATGACGCCGTCTATGGCATACTTTCACCGGCACGCCACGAGCGCTGCTCCCGAAAAAATATCGACGAAATCCACAGGTTCATGAGCACAAAACGACACATCCTGGTTACCAGCGCACTGCCCTACGCCAACGGCCCTATCCACCTGGGGCACATGCTGGAATACATCCAGACGGATATCTGGGTGCGTTTCCAGCGCCTGCGCGGCCACCAGTGCATCTTCGTATGCGCCGACGATGCCCACGGCACGCCCATCATGCTCAAGGCCCGCGAGTTGGGCATCACGCCCGAGAAACTGGTGGCGGACACCTTGGTGGGGCACAAACGCGACTTTGCCGACTTCCATATCAGTGTGGACAACTACCACACCACCCATTCGCCGGAAAACCGTGAACTGGCGACGCTAATATATAAGCGTCTCAAGGCCGCCAGCCACATCGCGGTGCGTACCATCCGCCAGTTCTACGACGAGCAGGCCAAGATGTTCCTGCCGGACCGCTTCATCAAGGGCACCTGCCCGCGCTGCGGCACGCCGGATCAGTACGGCGATGCCTGCGAGCACTGCGGCTCCACCTACTCGCCCGCGGACCTGAAGAATCCGGTATCGGTGATCTCCGGCACCCGGCCCGTGGAAAAGGAATCCGAGCACTATTTCTTCAAGCTCGGTGACTTTACGGAATTCCTCAAGGGTTGGATAAGTAAAAGCAACCTGCACCCGGCGGTGCGCGCGAAACTGGACGAATGGTTCAAGGTGGGATTGCAGGACTGGGACATTTCCCGCGACGCGCCTTATTTCGGATTCGAGATCCCCGACGCGTCCGGCAAGTATTTCTACGTATGGCTGGATGCGCCCATCGGCTACATGGCTAGCTTCAAGAACCTGTGCGAGCAGCGCAAGGACCTTAAATTCGACGACTACTGGGGCAAGGACAGCAAACAGGAGCTGTATCACTTCATCGGCAAGGACATCACTTATTTCCATACACTGTTCTGGCCGGCGATGCTCTCGGGCGCAGATTTCCGCACGCCCACGGCGGTGTTCGTGCATGGCTTCCTGACCGTCAACGGCCAGAAGATGTCCAAGTCCCGCGGCACCTTCATCAAGGCACGCACTTACCTGGAGCATCTGAATCCGGAATACCTGCGCTATTACTTCGCCGCCAAGCTCAGCGCCGGCGTAGATGACATCGACCTGAACCTGGACGATTTCGTGCAGCGTATCAACGCCGACTTGGTGGGCAAATACATCAACATTGCCAGCCGCTCGGCTGGCTTCATTCATGAATATTTTAAGGGGGCGGTGAAACTGCCCGGTGGCGGTGATTTACAAGACGCTCCACACAAGCATTCCTTGCTACAGGAAATCAAGAAAAACCTGGCCGCTACCCATAAATTGTATGAAGCCAGACAATTCGGGGCGGCGATCTCGCAAATCATGAAAACTGCCGATGACATCAATGCCTTCTGGGATCAGCAAAAACCCTGGGAACTGGCCAAGCAAAACCACCTGGGTAAGCTGCATGATACCTGCAGCGTGGCCATTGAAGCTTTCAAATTACTGACTGTCGCGCTCAAACCGGTGCTGCCGGACACCGCTGCAAAAGTCGAGAAATTCTTGAACATCGATCCGCTTACCTGGGCGGACCTGTCCACGCATCTGCCTGATTGGCATCGGATCAATCAATACACTCATCTTATTGTCCGCATTGAACCTGTGAATACAAAAGCCATCGTGGATGCCTCCAAGGAAAACCTGACCCAAACCACTGCAAAGGCTGTCGCCAACATGGAACCCATTTTCCCGGAAATCAGCTACGACGATTTCGCCAAGCTGGACTTGCGCATCGCTCGCATCCTCAAGGCCGAGCACATCGAGGGCGCCGAGAAATTGTTGCGCTTGACGCTGGATCTCGGCGGCGAAACCCGCAACGTGTTCGCGGGCATCAAATCCGCGTATGCGCCCGAACAACTGCAAGGCAAGCTCACGGTGATGGTCGCGAATCTGGCGCCGCGCAAGATGAAGTTCGGCATCTCCGAAGGCATGGTGCTGGCGGCCGGTCCCGGCGGTAAGGAAATCTGGTTGCTGGAGCCGCATGCAGGCGCACAGCCGGGGATGCGGGTTAAATAATCATTAAGATCTATGTCCGGGCTTCCACATAAATATCTAATTACCGCTACATCTCCCCTCTCCCTCCGGGAGAGGGGGGTGAGGGTCTGTTAGTGGGGAAACGCCTCACTCAGGATTTGCCCTCACCCGCCCTTCGGGCACCCTCTCCCAATGGGAGAGGGGATAAAGAGTTTGACCCTGTGCTCGCTGACCGTATCACGTGCTCCTGCACCAGACCCAATGCCGATGCAGCGAATATGCGGTGAAATGATCGAGTTTGCACCGGCAGGTTAAAAAACGGGCGCTAATGCGCCCGTTTTTTTCACAGGCTGCTGAAACTCAGTATTTTCCTCTGCGCCGTTGAATCATGGCCAACAATCCACCTAGGAGGGCGAGCGCGAGGAAATCCACGCTGCCGCCGCCACCTCCACCGCCTCCGCCCGGAGTAACGGTGATGCTCTCAGTGGCAACACCTGAAGTATTTACGCCATTGGCCAACTTGAAGGTGAAACTGTCACTGCCGTTGTAACCTGCAGTCGGTGTATAGGTGAACGCGCCTGTAGCGGCGTTTGTAATCGACACGCTACCATGGCTTGGTAGTGTCACAACGCTGAACACCGGCGTGCCGCAGCTACAGGGATTGCTGCCGGTCAGCATGCCATTGATAGGCGTGTCTTGATCTGTAGTTACACTGCCGCTGGTTACAGTCGGCGGTAAAGCATTTATTGTGATGCTCTCCGTCGCAGCGCTTGATGTATTCAGGCCATTGGCCAACTGGAAGGTAAAACTGTCACTGCCGAAATAACCTGCATTGGGTGTATAGGTGAATGCGCCGGTGGAAGTGTTGGTAATGTTCACGTTTCCATGACTCGGCTGAGTCACAACGCTGAACACCGGCGTGCCGCAGTTGCAGGGATTGTTGCCGGAAAGTGTTCCGTTAACGGGCATGTTTTGATTGGTGGTTACGTTGCCATCACTGACTGTGGGCGGCAGCATACTTATGCTGGCATTGGCTGTGTTATTGGCAAGATTGGTATCCGGCTGGTTGCTGGAAACGGTCGCCGTATCGGTATAACTGCCGGCAGTGGTTACCTTCACATTAATGCTTGGCTGCCATACTCCCCCTGGTGCGAGACTTGTTAATGTGCACGTGACTATCGCACCGCTCAGATCGCAACTGCCGCCGGCAGCAACGGCCCCCACGTAAGAAATCCCTGCCGGCAGGGTGTCCGTGAGGGTGACGTTATAAGCGGTCACTTCTGCGTCGTTGTTGGTAACCGTCATTTCCAGAGCAACCTGCTGGTTAAGGGCAACCAGCGGTGGATTCGCTGTCATGCTCAGACTGAGGTCTGCCGATGACTGGTAAACATAAACTGCGCCGGCAAATGACAGGCTGTTTATTGTGGCGAAGCCTGCGCTGATTGCCACAGTCTGCTTGTCTGATGAAAGCGCAATGCCGGTCCAACCGTAGCCGTCATAGTCGGATGTACTCCCACCATCGAATTCATGCCCACTCAGAGTCCAAACACCACCCGTAAGGGTGTACAGATAAACCGTATTGTCATAGGTACCAGTGAGGATAGCCTTGCCATCTGCTGACATGGCGACCTGACCTGAGGGATCCATTATGGCGATTGGCGTACCCGACCAGGCGGGGCTATCGGTTGCTGCATACACCGTTACGCCGGTATCGGTCGCAATAACCGCTGTCTGGCCGTCGGCCGCAAGCGCCATACAACCCTGGCAGACAACAACGCTGTCGAATTCCTCGAGCGGCGTGCCGCTTATCGGGTTATACAGATATACCGTACCGCCATTCGCATAAGATCCGATAAGTACGGTGCTGCCGTCGGCAGAAATGGCCACCGCGTTACTGAACTCATCGTAATCGGCAGTGCCGGTATTCGGATCTGAAATGGTAGTGGGGGAACTCCAGGTTGAACCGTCATAGGTATAAAAATTCGCCTCGCCGATTAGTGGCACCGCGCTCAGAGTTGCATCGGGAGCGCCGATGATCACTGCGTAACCGTTACCTGACAATGCGCCGGTACTGCCAAATCCGGAAAATTGGTCTCCCGTCGGATCGATGAACGACTGATACAAGCCAAAGGGCAGTTGAAACACATTGGCTATGGGCGTTACTGGTGCTGGATTCATAGGATCATTTGGAGCAAAGCCAAGAAAGGCGATGTTGCCATCCGATGACAGGGAAAGACCAGTACCATAGCCACTTAATTCTTGCGGTCCTGAGAGATATCCACCGAGGGATGTCCATGCACCATTCGCATACTGGAATGGATATCCCGCACCTGGACCGTCGTTAAAACCAGAATTATAAAAATTAGGTGATGCTGCCAGAAACGTCAGGCCGTCGTTGGAAATTTGCACGCCCGTGGATCCGAACATGTCCTGGGCAATGGGCGTGTTGAGAAATTCATAAATGGGTGTGACCTGAGTATAGAGGTCAGCGCGGACCGGAAGACTAAATACGACTAAGAGCAATACTAGCAATGCTCGCTTACAATAATTCATGGTGATCCCTCCATCCCAGAATCCTTTTTGGGAAACCATCATCCACCCATCACGTTCAATGTTGCAAGAGGTAGCATGTCAATTGGTGATGAGCATTTTGTTTAAACCCGGCAGACATTTATGCAATCCACCACAACTGCTGTCAGGCATGCGAAAATGACGTTGGTATTACATATTTCATGACCGCCGCCCTGCTATACATGAACATGCTTGCTGACCGTATAGATACGCTCTTGCCTCAGACCCAGTGCCGGCGCTGCGGCTATGTGGACTGCCGTGCCTATGCCGAGGCCATCGCCACGGGCGAGACCGAGATCAACCGTTGCCCACCGGGCGGCCAGGAAACCCTGAAGGCATTGGCCAGACTGACCGGCTGCGCCGCCACCAGGGTTGATCCGGCGCTCGGCGAATTCACACCCGGCACAGTCGCGTTCGTCATCGAGCCCGAGTGCATCGGCTGCACCAAGTGCATCCAGGCTTGCCCCGTGGACGCCATCGTCGGGGCCACCAAGCAGATACATACGGTCATCGAGGTCCTGTGCACCGGTTGCGGACTATGCATCCCGCCCTGCCCGGTAGATTGCATCCGCATGCAGCCGGCATGTGGACTCACCCAAGGTATTTCGGTTCCGTCAGACGCGCACGGGCGCGCGGATTTCTTCCATGCCCGTTATCACGGCCGGGGTGCGCGGTTGTCAGATAACGTGGCTGAAAACGAGAAACGTCTGGGACAAGCGGTGATTTCAGACAGTAAATTGGACCTCATCGCCCAGCGCAAAGCTGAGATCGCCGCGGCAGTGGCACGCGTTAAGGCCAAACGCGCACAGCGTCTGCACATATCGAAGAAACATGAATCCTGAGAAACGTGCCGCGATCTTCGCGCGCCTCAAGCGCGCGAACCCCAAGCCCACCACTGAGCTGGCATACCGCTCGCCCTACGAACTGCTGGTGTCGGTCGTACTGTCGGCGCAGGCCACCGACGTGAGCGTCAACAAAGCCACCGCCCGATTATTTCAGGTGGCTAACACACCGAATGCCATCCTGGCATTGGGCGAGGCGGACCTGAAGGACTACATCCGCACCATCGGCCTGTTCAACACCAAAGCCCACAACATCCTGGCCGCGTCGCGCATCCTCATGGAAAAACACGGCGGCCAGGTACCGCGCGATCGCAGCGCCCTGGAAGCCCTGCCGGGCGTGGGCCGCAAGACCGCCAACGTAGTCCTGAACACCGCCTTTGGCGAACCCACGATTGCCGTGGATACGCATATCTTCCGTGTCGCCAACCGCACCGGACTGGCGCCCGGAAAGAACGTACGCGCAGTGGAAGAAAAGTTGCTGAAATTCACACCGGACCGATACAAGCAGGACGCGCACCACTGGCTGATTCTGCATGGCCGCTACGTGTGCAAGGCGCGCACGCCGGAATGCTGGCGCTGCGTGATCGCCGACCTGTGCGAATACCGCCGTAAGACGCCTGCTCCCTATGCGCGGCAGGCTGGTGCGCGCCGTCGCGTGCGCACGGAGAATTAATCACATGCCGCTCTGGCTTGCGTGGGAGCGGCCGTCCCGGCCGCGATTGTGGTATGGGCCGAATGGAATCGCGGCGGATACCGCCGCTCCTACGCACAATTACTGCCATAAACCCACGCATATGGTTGTTCATCAGCTAATCCCACGCGATGCGATCGCGGTATACTGAATCCCATGTCGCTGCAGCCGGATAGCCGCGCCGATACACGCCGGATATTTTTTGAAGTATGGCGCAAGCAGCATGTACGCGAACCGCTGTCGGCGCTAGAAGAAATCGTCGCGGACATAATCCGCCGGCACCCTGAATACCAGCCACTGCTCGAAAAACCAGACAAGGTCCTGGATCGGGACTGGCGACCTGAAGGCGGCGAAACCAACCCATTCCTGCACATGGGGCTGCACATCGCCATCCATGAACAGCTCTCCATCGACCGTCCTGCTGGGGTGAAAGCCGCTTACGCAGCCCTGCTGAAGAAGACCGGCGACCCGCATGCCACCGAGCACCTGATGCTGGAATGCCTGGCGGAAACCTTGTGGCGCGGCCAGCGGGAGGGCCGTCTGCCGGATGAGGAAGCCTACCTGGACTGCCTTAAAAGCCGGCTCGGCGGATAAATCCCAGTCCGGCGTAATATTATTCCTGCCCCCCGGGTCCATTAACCTGTGATCCATCCGTAACCCTCAAGGGAGATTATTGTCATGAAAAGTTCAAACCTGATCCTCAAGTCCGCCCTCGCCGGCGCCCTCGCCCTGGGCGTGGTCGGCCTGGCCCAAAACGCCTCTGCCAACCCCAACGCTGACAAGATGGCGAGTGCAGAGAAATGCTACGGCGTGAATGCCGCCAACAAGAACGACTGTCAGTCCCCCGGCCATTCCTGTGCAGGCCAGGACGCCAAAGCGAAAGATCCGAACGCCTTCGTGCTCATGCCAGCCGGCATGTGCGCGAAGATCGGCGGCAGCACTTCACCCGCCAGCAAGATGTAAGACCCGTGCCGGTGTCCAAAGAACCGGCTTTTGATACGCAACCGGTCCCGGTGAAAGCCGGGATCGGCTTGCGCCCTCCTCATTTCAAACGGGTGCTGAGCGAGCGCCCGCCGGTCCCCTGGTTCGAACTGCACAGCGAAAATTTCTTCTGCGCCGGCGGCGAACAGCTGCAGGTGCTCACCTGCGTGCGCCGTGACTATCTCATCAGCCTGCACGGCGTGGGTCTGTCGCTGGGCCGGTCCGACGGGCCCGATCGCGAACATTTGACCAAGCTCAAGCAACTTATACAGCGCTTCGCACCGGCGCTGGTCTCCGAGCATCTTTGCTGGGGCGCCATCGGCGAGCGCCATCTCAACGATCTGCTGCCGCTGCCCTACACCGAGGAAGCCCTGTATTTCATGGTGGCCAACGTGCAAGCCGCGCAGGAATTCATCGGCCGGCAACTTCTTATCGAGAACGTCTCCAGTTATCTCAGCTACCGGCATTCCGCCATCCCCGAATGGGAGTTCATCGCGGCGCTGGCGCAACGTTCCGGCTGCGGCATCCTGCTGGATGTGAACAACATCTACGTGAATAGCATCAACCACGGCTTCGACGCGCGCACCTACCTGCACGCCATTCCGCCAAAGGCGGTAGGCGAAATTCATTTAGCGGGTTTCACCCGCAAGGAAAATCTGCCGGTGGAACTGTTGATCGACAGCCACAACCACCCGGTCGCTGATGCCGTCTGGGACCTGTACCGCGAAGCCCTCGCGCATACCGGGCCGGTGCCAACGCTCATCGAATGGGACCAGGATATCCCCGAATTGGAAGTGCTGCTGGCGGAAGCCGTCAAAGCCGAAGGACTGTTGCATGCACAGCGCGCCATCGCTGCCTGAATTACAGCGGCAGTTCGCTGCTGCCGTATTGGACGAAAAGTCCTCGCCGCTCGACGCCTGGGTTTTGGGCAACGGACTCACGCCGGAAGCGCGCCTGCAGATCTACCGCAATATCGTCCGCAATAATCATGCGGCAGCGCTGCGCACTGCTTTCCCGACGGTGCTGAAGCTGGTGGGTGAGGATTTCTTCGAAAGCGCCGCGGTGCGTTACTTGAGTGACTGCCCCACAACCAGCGGCAACTTGCAGGATTACGGTAACGATTTCGCGGAATTCCTGGCGCAGATGCCGGAAGCTTCCGGACTGGCCTATCTGCCCGACGTGGCACGCCTCGAATGGGCCCGGCAGGAAAGTTATCTGGCGGCGGACGCTGAATCAATCTCATTGATAGCATTAGCGGACATAAAGGAAACGGATGGCTTGCGCGTACAACTGCATCCCAGTGTTCGATTGGTGTCATCAACGCATCCGGTACTGGATATCTGGCAATTCTGCCAGCAATCCCAAGCGAAACATCTGGACCTTGCCGGTAAACAACAACGGGTTCTGTTGTGGCGTGACGGAACACAGATTGCCATGCAGGAAGTGAGTGGCGGCACCCATGCGCTGATTGCCGCATTGTTAAAAGACGTGACTCTGGCTTCCGCACATGAAAATGCGCTGGCTGTGGATAACGATTTCGATTTCAGCGCCTGTCTCCACTGGCTGTTCACGAATGGCCTGGTGATTAATCTCAGGACTGGTTCTGATTAATTTCATTTTCCGTCATTCCGGCGGAAACCGGAATCAAGAAAAATCAATCACTTGCTGGATGCCTCCCGGCGGAAGCCGGGATCAAGCCGGCATGACGAGATTTATAAGTGCGTGAATGATTCAGTGGAAATTTTCTTAGTTAATCGCCTTTAATACATAACAACTGGAAATCATCATGAACAAGATATTGACCAGCACTTGCCACCTGTATCGCAAAACCGTCTGTGGCCTTGAATTGCTCTCACCCGTCAGCCTGCTGTTGTTCCGCGTATGGGTGGCGGTGGATTTCTTCCGCGCCGGCCTGGTGAAAATCGCCGACATGCAGAGCACCACCAGCCTGTTCACCAATGTGTATCACGTGCCGCTGCTTGCACCGGTGGTGGCTGCTTATCTCGGCACCGCCGTCGAGCTCATCCTGCCCTGGTTCCTGGGCCTGGGATTGGCGGGACGCCTTACCGCCGTGGTGCTGTTCTTCTACAACATCGTCGCCGTTGTCTCCTACCCTGACCTGTGGCCCAACGGCCTGTGGAAGGATTTCTGGCACGGCGGCTTCACCGATCACAAAGTCTGGGGATTGATGCTACTGGCCATCGTGTTCTACGGTCCCGGCGAGCTGTCGCTGGATCATCTGCTGCAGAAATGGGTGCTGCCGCGCTTCGGTTGCCCACACAGCACTTAGCGCGCAGCAACCTCGCCGCGAAACATATCCGCGATCGCATGGCCTTCTGGCAAAGTTACAATGTGAAATGATAACGGCCGTTAACTATATAAGTTAAGACTTATCTGCGTTAGCCTAACCTTTCCGAGTGTCTGCTATCGGCTGCGATTTCAACTGATCGACGCAACACGCTAGATTCTGCGCGAGCAGAAGGAGGTGTTGCAAGTGACATACAGAACTCGGATTTATTACACCGAACGCCAGAAGGCCCTGATGTGGGAGCGCTGGCAGAAAGGGGAATCTCTCCAACAGATCGCCCAGCTGTTTGACCGGTCGCACGGATCGGTCCACGGCATACTGGTTAAGACCGGCGGCATTCGCCCGAGGCCGCGCCGGCGTTCGCGTTTAGCGCTAAGCTTGGCGGAGCGTGAAGAGCTATCGCGCGCCGTAGCACAGGGCTTCTCATGTCGCTCGATCGCGCGCTCCCTGGGACGCGCACCCTCGAGTGTCAGCCGTGAGCTTAAACGCAATGGCGGCCCGGGGTGCTACCGGGCGAGCCAGGCCGACCAGAGTGCTTGGGACCGGGGCCGCCGCCCCAAGGTCTGCAAGCTGGTCGAGCATCGAGCCTTGGCGCGCCTGGTGACCGACAAGCTGCAGTCATCCTGGTCGCCGGAGCAGATCGCCGGATGGCTGAAGCGGCGCTTTCCCGATGATGAGGGTCTGCAGGTGTCACACGAGACGATCTATAAGACTCTGTTCATCCAGGCGCGCGGGGCCTTGAAAAAAGAGCTGTTAGAGCACTTGCGGCGTAGCCGTGCCATGCGCCGTTCACGCCATCACACCCAGAAGACCGATGACCATGGCCGGATCCTGAACGCCGTGTCGATCCGCGAGCGTCCGGCCACCGTCGAAGACCGTGCGGTGCCGGGCCACTGGGAAGGCGACTTGCTGTTCGGCAACCAGCGCAGCCAGATTGCCACCCTGGTCGAACGGCATACCCGCTATGTCATGCTGGTGAAAGTCGCGAGCAAAGATACCGAGACCGTCATCAGCGCATTGATCAAACATGCCCATAAGCTGCCGCAGGAGCTCTATAAATCCTTGACCTGGGATCGCGGCAAAGAGATGGCCGACCACCAACGCTTCACCCTGGCGACGGATGTCAAAGTCTACTTCTGTGATCCGCAAAATCCCTGGCAACGTGGCAGTAACGAGAATACCAACGGGCTACTGAGGCAGTACTTTCCTAAGGGCACCGATCTGTCGGTGTACTCGCAGGCTAAACTCAACGCAGTCGCCAGGCAGTTAAATGAGCGGCCGAGGAAGACGCTGAACTATGAAACGCCGGCTGAACGCTTTGGCCAATGTGTTGCGTCGATCAGTTGAAACCGCAGCCACGAGCAGATATTGAGAAAAACTCAACAAATCATACGGAGTAACAGCAATGTCATTCGATATCATGGCCATGCTCCACGACGAACACCGGGTGCATGGCGTCACCGTATTCCGCGGCATCGCCGCATTCGGCGCCAAGGGCACGGTGCATTCAGCTGTTCTTCTGCGGCTCACCCAGCGCCTGCCGCTGGTGGTGGAGTTTTTCGACGAGCCCCAGGTGGTGCAGGCGGCGCACAAGGCCCTGCATGCGTTCTTGCCCTCGGGGCACATAATCTCCTGGCCCGTCACCACCCGCGTCCTGGATAAGTGAATCCATAACCATGAGCTTGATCCGCGTCTCTCTGCTGGCGAGCCTCCCGGTCCTTGCGGCGGTGCTGATGCCCGCCGACGCCGCCATGGATCCCGGTGCCGACGCCCGGGACCTGCCCTACACCCGTGCCCAGCAGCTGGTGGACATAGACTACGGCCGCCGTCTCAACCTCTACTGCGTGGGCCAGGGTTCGCCCACGGTAGTGTTCGACGCGGGCCTGGGCGGTAATTCCGCCGTCTGGGACCTGGTGCAGCCGGCCGTGGCCCTGAAGACCCGCGCCTGCGCTTACGATCGCGCAGGCTTAGGCTTCAGTGATCCCGCCACCCGGTCGTCCACCAGCGCCAACATCGTGGACGACTTGCAGCGTCTGCTGACGGCGGCGGGCATCAAACCGCCCTACATACTCGTGGGCCATTCCTACGGCGGTATGAACATGCGGCTCTACGCCGATGACTACCCGGCGGAGGTGGCCGGCATGGTGCTGGTGGATCCCGCTGATGAAGACGAGGGGTCGCGCGAGTTGCAGACAGGGGGTCAACCCGCGAAAGCGAGGTGGGATCGGTCCAGAGACAAATCCCTGGAGGACAAATATCAGTGTGTGGCCGTTGCAATATCCCGTCAGTTGGTCTGGGGTAACGCTCTATATGAGCGGTGCATGCCGCCACGGGTGGCGCATTTCAGCGACGCCTTGAATGCGGTGATTCTGCGGCACAGCGCCGCGCCGTCAAACCAGCGGGCGGGGCTCTCGGAGCTGGAGAGCTTCTATACCACGAGCGCGGACGAACTGCGCGCCGCACGCCGCAGCTATGGCGCCATGCCCTTGATAGTTCTGACCCACTCGCCCTTCCCGAAAGCCCCGGATGAGACGCAGGAACAGCGGGATGTGCGCAACAAGATGTGGGAGACGCTGCACGACGAGCTCGCGGCCCTATCTACACGGGGTGTCAACCGCACTGTGCCGCAATCGGGGCACTTTATTCAGTGGGATCAGCCACAGGCCGTGGTGGATGCCGTCTTCGAGGTTTTGGCGGAGACACAACAGCCTGTATCGCCGTCTGCCAATAAACCTTAGGAGCTGGTTGAATCGGGAGTAGAAAATCAAGAGGTAGAATTGCGGATGCGCTGTTTAGAGTGATGCATCCGGCCATAAGCAGCCATTCGATTGGTCCCTGACGTAATAAACGAGATACTTATCGGATATACCATTACCCTCGAAATTCAAGTTCTGTTTTGTGTTAAAAATGTCGACTGATCACCCAGTTACGTGAACCGAATGAGGAAGAAACTGCTCGCCTTGCAGCTGGCCGCTCTGCTGATTACGGGCTTGTCGTTGTACGTCGACAAGGCGCGTGCGTCTGCCACCATTGCGATCTCTCAAGGAATATCGGCGAACCTGCCGATATTGATTCCGTTTGAGACAGTTGGAAGCACCATCTTCGTTCCTATCCGTGTCAATGGCTCGCGGCCGAGATGGTTTATTCTGGACACAGGGGCTAACGACTGTGGACTCGCCGACGAGCTGGCGAAAACGCTGCATCTAAATGCACGGGCTTCAGCAGAAGGCTCAGGTGCCGGCAAGGGACCAGTGCCGTACCGGCGCTATGCGCGTAAGAGCGCATTGTTTGATATTAACGGAATCCAGTTCCGCTGCGAACATCTGTTTTCTCTTGATCTCTCACAGCAACCGGCGATTCTAGGTCGAACGGTCGACGGATTTCTTGGCTCAGACTTCATTTCCCAGTACGTGGTAGTAATTGACTACGATTCCGAAGTTCTACAACTCTATGACCGCACAAGGTTCGAGTACCGCGGTATGGGGGATGTGCTGCCGCTGACTTTCGACAAGCGCCTGCCATATGTGACGGCACGCCTCACAGTCGCTGGTGTGCCGCCAGTACAACGACGTCTGCTGATTGACACTGGATCTGAGGATGCTGTAGATGACAATCTCATCTTGAAATCAACGGGACCCCATCGCGAGGTCACGGGTGGAGTAGGCCTCGGTCAGCCTTACAAAGTTATCTCTGGCTGGGTGGAACAGCTTGAGCTTGGACGATTCCAACTCAGTCACTTGCCCAGCGTTGCCCCGGGTATTTCGCTGATCGGGGGTGAGGTATTACGGCGTTTCCGAATCATCCTGGATTATTCACGCCACCATATAATCCTAGAACCGGGGGCCCACTTCGCCGACGCCTATCGCGGAGACCGCAGCGGTCTCGAACTGTGGTCTGTACCAGCAGAAGGTACGTTGATCGTCCATGAGGTCAGGAGTGGATCGGCAGGAGCTGCGGCAGGCTTGAGCGTCGGCGATCGCATTCTCGCAATCGATGGAGCAACCGTGCAGAGTTTGGGATTTGAACGCATGCAGACAATGCTAACGATCCCAGGTGCTGATTACCGAGTGCGAGTCAAAAGGGCAAGCACGATTCGGGACGTGGAACTGCACCTAGACTCAGCCGAATAGAAACAGCACGGGATCGCCAAGATCGGCTTGTTGGTGTCAATTCGCATATCAACAACAAATTAATATATGAACATGCATTTTGATAGTGCGTTTATTAGGCGCAATCAAGAGAAATCATGCGCGGATGTATGCGCGTGTGGGTCTGCCAATTGGGGATCCTGGATGACTGCTTTGGGTTGCGGTTTCAACTGATCGACGCAACACATTGGCCAAAGCGTTCAGCCGGCGTTTCATAGTTCAGCGTCTTCCTCGGCCGCTCATTTAACTGCCTGGCGACTGCGTTGAGTTTAGCCTGCGAGTACACCGACAGATCGGTGCCCTTAGGAAAGTACTGCCTCAGTAGCCCGTTGGTATTCTCGTTACTGCCACGTTGCCAGGGATTTTGCGGATCACAGAAGTAGACTTTGACATCCGTCGCCAGGGTGAAGCGTTGGTGGTCGGCCATCTCTTTGCCGCGATCCCAGGTCAAGGATTTATAGAGCTCCTGCGGCAGCTTATGGGCATGTTTGATCAATGCGCTGATGACGGTCTCGGTATCTTTGCTCGCGACTTTCACCAGCATGACATAGCGGGTATGCCGTTCGACCAGGGTGGCAATCTGGCTGCGCTGGTTGCCGAACAGCAAGTCGCCTTCCCAGTGGCCCGGCACCGCACGGTCTTCGACGGTGGCCGGACGCTCGCGGATCGACACGGCGTTCAGGATCCGGCCATGGTCATCGGTCTTCTGGGTGTGATGGCGTGAACGGCGCATGGCACGGCTACGCCGCAAGTGCTCTAACAGCTCTTTTTTCAAGGCCCCGCGCGCCTGGATGAACAGAGTCTTATAGATCGTCTCGTGTGACACCTGCAGACCCTCATCATCGGGAAAGCGCCGCTTCAGCCATCCGGCGATCTGCTCCGGCGACCAGGATGACTGCAGCTTGTCGGTCACCAGGCGCGCCAAGGCTCGATGCTCGACCAGCTTGCAGACCTTGGGGCGGCGGCCCCGGTCCCAAGCACTCTGGTCGGCCTGGCTCGCCCGGTAGCACCCCGGGCCGCCATTGCGTTTAAGCTCACGGCTGACACTCGAGGGTGCGCGTCCCAGGGAGCGCGCGATCGAGCGACATGAGAAGCCCTGTGCTACGGCGCGCGATAGCTCTTCACGCTCCGCCAAGCTTAGCGCTAAACGCGAACGCCGGCGCGGCCTCGGGCGAATGCCGCCGGTCTTAACCAGTATGCCGTGGACCGATCCGTGCGACCGGTCAAACAACTGGGCGATCTGTTGGAGAGATTCCCCTTTCTGCCAGCGCTCCCACATCAGGGCCTTCTGGCGTTCGGTGTAATAAATCCGAGTTCTGTATGTCACTTGCAACACCTCCTTCTGCTCGCGCAGAATCTAGCGTGTTGCGTCGATCAGTTGAAATCGCAGTCGGAAACAGTCATTGATGAGCATTGCAACTAAAGACCACTGTCACTGCTAAACGCTGCTTGTTGGCTCTTAACCATTAGGTAAATCCGGCCCGATAGCGTATACTCCGCGCCGAGTTTGAGGTGACGCGATCCGGTCCTTGTCCCACAAACCCATCGCGGCCTACCTTTTAGAGCGTATTCCCCGATCCCCTTAATAAAAATCACTGCCTGGACCGGCATGACGCGAATGTGCGTCAGCAGGCGGCTCCAGGAGTTTCTATGTCATTTTCATCCCTCGGCCTGTCGGCCGAGTTGCTGCGTGCTGTGGCCGATCAGGGCTACACCGAACCCACACCGGTGCAGTCCCGCGCCATCCCCTTGGTGCTGGCAGGTCGCGACCTACAAGCCGCCGCCCAGACGGGTACCGGCAAGACTGCCGGTTTCACCCTGCCGCTGCTGCAACATCTGCAAAAAAATCCGGTCGAAGCCGGTCGCAGGAAACCTGTGCGCGCGCTGGTGCTTACGCCCACCCGCGAGTTGGCCGCCCAGGTGGCCGACAGCGTGCAAACGTATGGCAAGTATCTGCCCTTCACCACCGCTGTGATCTTCGGTGGCGTCAATATCAACCCCCAGTTCGACAAGCTGCGCCGTGGCGTGGACATCGTGGTGGCCACACCCGGCCGGCTGCTGGATCACGTGCAGCAGAAAACCATTGATCTCTCCAAAGTCGAGATCCTGGTGCTGGACGAGGCTGACCGCATGCTCGACATGGGTTTCATCCGCGACATCCGCCGCATCCTCGCGCTGCTGCCGCACCGCCGCCAGAACCTGCTGTTCTCTGCGACCTTCTCCGAGGATATCCGCAAGCTGGCCGCCGGCCTGCTGAAGAATCCCGAGACCATCGACGTGGCGCCGCGCAACAGCACCGTGGATCTCATCAGCCAGCGCGTCTATCAGGTGGACAAGGGCCACAAACGTGAGCTGCTCTCACATCTCATCGGTTCCGGCAACTGGCAGCAGGTGCTGGTGTTCACTCGCACCAAGCACGGCGCCAACCGGCTGTCCGAACAGCTGCAGCGCGACGGCATCCAGTCCACTGCCATCCATGGCAACAAGACCCAGGGCGCGCGTACCCGCGCACTGGCGGATTTCAAGAACGACCGTGTGCGCGTGCTGGTGGCCACCGATATCGCCGCCCGCGGCCTCGACATCGACCAGTTGCCGCATGTGGTGAACTACGAATTGCCGCATGTGCCGGAAGACTATGTGCACCGCATCGGCCGCACCGGCCGCGCCGGCAGCTGCGGCGAAGCCGTGTCGCTGGTGTGCGGCGAGGAACGCGGCCAGCTCAAGGATATTGAACGCCTACTGCGTAAGGATATTCCCAGGGCCACAGCGAAAGGCTTCAAGCCGAATCCCAACCCGCAGTCGGATCACGCCGAGAGACCCAGTCACGGTACACATACTCCGCGGCATGCACATAAACCGCAGTCCGACTGGCATAGCCGCTCCGGCTCCCGCAGCCACAGCTCGCGTCCCTCGTCCAGCCGCAGCGGCAATCGCTAGTCACAAGCGCCTATAATCGAACCCGGAGGACACACCAGCATGAAAAAAATGTTTGTCGGCAGCCTGCCGCCCGATGCCACTGAAGCCGAGATCCGTGGCTTGTTCGAACAGCATGGCAAGGTATTTTCCATCTCTCTGGCCCACGACATATTCAAGGGCACCTGCAAGGGATTCGGCTTCGTGGAAATGGAAGGTCACGAGGCGCGCGCCGCCATGGCTGCGCTCAACGGCCACACACTGCGTGGCCAAATGCTCAAGGTGAATGAAGAAGATCCAAAACATGCACGCGGGCGTGGCCGCGGGCGGCGCTAATTTTATCTGGATGTAGAACAAGAGCGGCTTCGGCCGCTCTTTTTATTTCCATATAATTTTAATTTCAAGTCGTCACACGCGGCCGCAGGAGCAGGCGCAGTGCGTAGACGCACACGATACAAATGCCGACCCCGATCGCGGCTTCCGCAAAGCGCAGAAACGCATTCAAAAACGGCGATATCTCCGGAGATCTGCTGCTGACGACGGCGATGACCACCACCGTGGCGGCGGCCAGCCGCGCGTACTCGAAAATGTCCAGCAAATAGCAGACAGCCAATGTCAGGCCTGCGCACAGCGCCATGCCCAGGAGGCTGAAGCCGAACAGCCAGAGATACAGCGCACAGATGAGCGCACCTATGAAGGTGCCGATCATGCGCAATACTGAGGATTTGAGGGTCTCGTGGATGGTGCTCTGCAGCACCACCAGACCCGAGATAACCGACCACAGACCGCCGAGCTGGGCGGAGGCGCCGTGGAACACAGCCGTGAAGCGCGCGCCTAGATAGAAACTCAGCAAGGTAATGAGCGCTCCTTCAAGGCCGATGATCAGTGTCATGCGCAGCGGCTTCCTGAAAATGTTTGGTAGCTGCCAGTGCATGAGTAATGTTCTCCAGCGCGCCTTATCAGACAGATTGTTTATCGATGTCGCTAAGTTCTTGCTGATTCGCGACGCAAAAACCCAGGTCATGCAGCAGTCCATCCTGCAGGCCATAGACCCAACCATGCACCGTCAGTGACTGCCCACGTGCCCAGGCGTCCCGGACTATCGTTGTGCGGGATACGTGCTTGGCCTGTTCCAGCACATTCAACTCACACAACTTATCCAGTTTCCCATGTTCATCGCCGATCGCCGCGATCGCGCCCATACGCAGCTCGCGTACGTCCTGCACATGCCGCAGCCAGTTGTCGATCAGACCCAGTTGTGCGCCCTTCCAGGCCGACTGCACGCCGCCGCAGCCGTAATGTCCACAGACGATGATGTGCTGCACCTTGAGCACGTCCACCGCGTACTGGATGACCGACAGGCAGTTCAGGTCCGTGTGCACTACCACGTTGGCCACGTTGCGGTGCACGAATACCTCGCCCGGCATCAACCCCATGATCTCGTTTGCGGGCACGCGGCTATCGGAACAGCCGATCCACAGATACTTCGGGTTCTGCTGTTCGGCAAGACGCTTGAAAAAGTCAGGCGACTTCCGGGTGGTGTCCGCAGCCCAGGTTCGATTATTGGCAAAAATCTCCGCAAGTTTTTTCATTGCTTACCGTGATGGACTCATGTATTGGATTTTACCCCGACGCAATTCGGATTATGGATGCGTTTGGTGGAGCCCGGATATTTCCCCAGCAAACGCGCCGGGCGCACCGGCCGGCGGGTAAATTCCCCGCCACAATTGGGGCAGACGCCATGGAAACGTTGCGCGGCACACTCTTTGCAAAAAGTGCATTCGAAGCTACAGACCATGGCTTCGGTCGAATCCGGCGGCAGTTCCCGGTCGCAGCATTCACAGGTCGGTCTCATTTCAAGCATTGGGAAAACCTCAATCGGCACTTCTAATTGGTAGTATCATCCACCGGCCAGTCGACCCAGGAGTGAGTCATGCAAGACAGCAATATCACTAAGCATATCGAATCGCTGGTCAATGAGGAACACCAGCTTTTTCAAAAGCAGCACATGCAGCCGCAGGAATCCGCCCGGCTCAAGGCGATCCAGGTAGAGCTGGATCGCTGCTGGGACCTTTTGCGCCAGCGGCGTGCGAAACAGGAATTCGGGGACAATCCTGACGAGGCTAAAGAACGCAGCGCGGATACCGTTGAAAAATATGAACAATAGCGGCACTACTTGGATTATCAGATGTGCTGGCCCAGTACTGCTGCAACCACCAGGAAAGTACCCCATACGAACAACGCAATGGCGGAGACATCGAACAACGCTTCCAGCCAGATAGTCTTGGATAGCCACACAGCCGCTTGCACTCGCCAAGTATCGTTCAACTCCGAATTCCCCTCGCTGTTGTACAGATAGGCCATGGAATATTTATACAGCAAGGCTGCCAGCACCTGAATGGCGACGCCTGTGAGAAACAGCCAGGTAATCAGACCACCGGTGCCCGCCCTGATGATGGACTTGGCGATGAATTCCTGGCTCACCAGCAGCACCGGTACGCCCACGCCATAGGCCACCAGCCAGGCGCGCAAGGTGCGGGAAAAGTGCGCGTAGGACTCGTAAAAGCTGGAGTCGTCGTCTTTTTTATAGGTGTTCGCCATGGAGCATCATTGTGATACAGAACGCGATTGCAGGTAAGCATAGATCGCTGCCACTTGGATAGAGTCATAATGACTGAAACGCTCCTTGGCCACTAGGCTCATCAGACCCAGGTTGCGATTGCCATTGCCGATACCGGTGCTCATCAGGCGTGCGAAATTATCAGGTGTGTAGGATTTTGCGATAATGAGATCCGGTATGCCGAAAGCCTTATCGCCGTGTAAATCAGGGGCATGACACTCAGTGCAGGTGGTGTGTACCAAGTAATCCCCATAGGCGGCGGTCGGCGCTGACTCGACAACTGACATGCGCGGTCCTAATTTTTCTATAACAGCCGCTTCAAAATTAATCTTACCGCTCAAAAACAACCATCTGCCCAGGATTCGGATTTGCATCGGGGGTAAAGTACTGACTACCGGCGGTACCGTGCGCAGAAAAGCGATGAGATCGGCCAGGTCCTTGTCCGTGAGGTTATAAAACATACTCGAAGGCATGATGATTACACTTGTACCATCCGGACGCACACCGTAACGCAGCAGCCTTGCCAGCTGCACATTACTGTAATGCGGGATGATCTGACTGATGTTCGGTGCCACCAGCCTTCCAAACCAGGGATCATCGTCCAATACCTGACCTCGGAGTTGTCCTGCGTGACAGCCATCGCAACCCCGGGTTGTGGCGATGAACTGACCGGCAGCTATGGATACTGGATCATGCGGTATAGCGAGGGCAACCTGCGGAGCGGAATAGGTCCGGCGAAACTGGTATTCAGATGCAGCATAGAACACGATGATGGCTAATACACAAAGCAGTACAAGACTTCCAAATACGATGCCCAACCATTTCAGGATGGAATGCATGTTTATTCCCCAATTAGTGACAGTTTGATTTTGTCCATCGAGTGTAGAAGTTATTTATCAGATTTCAATAAACAATTGGCAATTAGGTTAATGCTTCTTAGGCATATAGAGATCCGTGATCGTACCCTCGAATGCCTCGGCCGCAAACATCACGGTCTCGGACAGCGTCGGGTGCGGATGCACGGTCAATCCAATATCGGCCGCATCGCAACCCATCTCGATGGCCAATGCCATTTCCGCTATCAGGTCGCCGGCGTTGCTGCCGACGATGCCGGCGCCGAGGATGCGTTCAGTCTTGGGATCGAACAACAGCTTGGTCATGCCGTCGTCGCGCCCCAATGAAAGGTTGCGGCCGCTGGCGATCCAGGGAAATGTGCCTTTGCCCACTTCGATGCCCTGTTCTTGCGCCTGCTTCTCCGTGAGACCCACCCATGCAATCTCCGGGTCGGTGTAGGCCACGGAAGGGATGGCACGAGCGTCGTTAGCGACTTTCATACCTGCGACCACTTCCGCCGCCACTTTGCCTTCGTGACTAGCCTTGTGCGCCAGCATCGGATTGCCGGCGATATCGCCGATGGCGAAGATGTGTGGGATATTGGTGCGCTGCTGCCGGTCCACCGGGATGAAGCCGCGCTCGTCCACGGCGACGCCGGCTTTGCCTGCATCGATCAGCTTGCCGTTTGGCCGGCGCCCCACAGCAACCAGCACGCGGCCATAGGTTTGCGCCGTCGGTGCGTTAGTTCCGTCAAACGTCGCCTTCATGCCCTGCCTGGCAGCCTCAAGTTTGGCGACCTTAACGCCCAACAGGATTTTCTCGTAGCGCTTCTCGATACGTTTCTGCAGGACGCGTACCAGGTCGCGATCGGCCTCCGGTATCAGTGTGTCGGTGAGTTCCACCACGGTGATCTTCACGCCCAGGGCGTCAAACACGCAGGCCATCTCCAGGCCGATGATGCCACCGCCGATCACCAGCATGCACTCCGGCAGATCTTCCAGTTCCAGCGCCGAGGTGGAATCCAGAATGCGCGGGTCGTCCGGGAATCCGGGAATCTTGGCCGCCTGCGAGCCGGCGGCAATTATGCCCTGCTGGAAACGAATCACCGACTGCTTGCCGTTCTGCTCGACACTCAGATGATGAGGGGCAATAAACTTGCCGACACCCTGGACGACTTGGACTTTGCGCCGTTTCGCCAGCGTCGCCAGACCACCGGTGAGCTTGCCGACCACGCTTTTTTTCCAGGTACGCAGCTTACCGGTGTCGATCTTGGGTTTGCCGAAGCTGATGCCGCGTTCCGACATGGATTCAGCCTCCTCGATAACTTTGGCGGCATGCAGCAAGGCCTTGGAGGGAATGCAGCCTACGTTCAGGCATACGCCGCCGAGTGATGGATAACGCTCTACCAGAACTACTTGTTTACCCAGGTCTGCAGCGCGGAACGCGGCGGTGTAGCCGCCGGGACCAGAACCGAGCACCAGCACCTCGCATTCCATATCAACTTTGCCGGAATATTCGGCAACATTAGGACTTGAGACAGTTTTGCCTCCCTCACCCTCATTCAGGCTCCGCAATCCCGCTCCGCCAGAAAGTCCAGGGCTGCCATCCCTGGCAGCCCGCTCACCGCTGCGCGTCTCGCCCTCTCCCCCTGAAGGTGGAGAAGGGAATTCATTGGATATTGATTTAGTAGCAGTTCCCGGCTTTATTCCCTCTCCCCTTGTGGGAGACGACTGCATGGACGCAGGAGGTAGGGCAACGCCGGGAGCAGTTGCCGAGGGTGGGGGTGAGGGGGAAGAAGTTGTCTTTTTTGATGATGCCGCGGACTCCGCCACTTCCATCGTCAAGATCAGTGTGCCTTCCGACACCTTGTCGCCTTTTTTTATTTTCAGCTGCTTTACAGTGCCGCCATAAGGCGAAGGCACATCCATAGCGGCCTTGTCGGTTTCGAGCGTGATCAGTCCCTGCTCTTTTTCGAGCTTGTCGCCGGGCTTTACCATGACGTCGATGACGTCCACGTCCTTGAAGTTGCCGATGTCGGGAACTTTTATTTCGATGATCTTCGCCATGTTTGTACTCTGATTGTGGGAGCGTGTTACACACCGCGATTAAATACTATCGCGACGGATACCGTCGCTCCTACGAAGAACTATTTTTAATCGCTATCCTCATTCTGACCAGCTCAGCTTGGTACATCTTGTACCTCTTGAACTCCAGGGTAGCCATCCATGGCCACCCGTACAGCGAGCCAAAGCAATGCTTCGGCTGTTCCGCTTCACCGCGCAGTGGAGAAGTGCACAGGGTTTTATAACCATTTGTTCGCGCCCTTGGGAAAATCCGGCAACTGCGGCGGTACGACGCAGAACCGCTGGCCGGTGGGCGCCTCCATGACCACCCAGTGCTTGATGCGCTGCACCTCTTTGGCGCCCAACCCGCTGAGGCGGACGACCTCAGCTTCGATGTTATCGGTCTCGATGTCGATGTGCACACGGCTGGGGTGATCAACCTTCTGCACTTCACATTTAATCTGCCCGGGTGGTGTCTCCAGCGCGCGGTATTTTTCCAGATTGCCGCTGTTCTCCAGATTAACAGCGCGACCAAGTGCCGCGCTCCAGAATGATGTGGCAGCATCCAGGTCATGGGTGTCGCAGTCGATGATGATCGAGCAGAGTCGGCTGTAATGCAGCATAAATCTCCTAAATCCTATACCGATAAATACTTTAATACCTTCTGGGCAGCTGCCCGCACGGGCTGTGCCGGGTGATTGGCGGCGAGTTTCTGCAAACTCGCAATTCCGGTTGTGGAACCCGCTAAATGTGCAAGTGTATTTACTATCTCAAGTCCCTCCGGTATATCCGCAGGGTGGGCAATCGCACAATCAACGAGAGCGCCGGCCGCTTTAATGTCACAACGCATCCCGAGTGCAATGATGGCTCCCATGCGTACCTCGGCGATTGGATGCTGCAAAGCCTGCATCAACCTCTCGGTATAGGAATGCGTCTGTGTCCACAGCACAAGGTCCGTGCCGCACTGCAAACACTGTCCGCTGCTACTTTCAGACTGCCCAAAGCACACCGGACAGAAGAATGCCATGAGTACAATGTTCCTTGCCTATGAAGGACGGTCCTAAAGGACCAGCCCCCGTACCTCGGAGAGCACCTGACACAGGAAGGTGGTGAAACGCGCCGCCGAAGCGCCATCGATGACGCGGTGATCGTAGGACAGGGACAGCGGCAACATCAGCCGCGGCTGGAATTCCTTGCCGTCCCAGATGGGCTGCATCTGTGACTTGGAGACCCCCAAGATCGCCACTTCCGGCGCGTTCACGATGGGCGTGAAGGACGTGCCGCCGATGCCGCCGAGGCTGGAGATGCTGAAGCTGCCGCCCTGCATCTCATTGATCTTCAATTTGCCGTCGCGGGCCTTGGCGGCCAGTTCACCCAGTTCTTTTGCCACCTCAAACAGATTTTTCCTGTCGGCGTTACGGATAACGGGCACCACCAGGCCGTTGGGCGTATCCGCCGCGAAACCGATATGGAAATATTTCTTGTAGACCAGGTTCTCGCCGCTTGCATCCAATGAGGAATTAAAATCCGGGAACTGCTTGAGTCCCTCGATGCAGGCCTTGACGATGAATGCCAGCAGCGTGAGCTTGGCGCCGACCTTCTCGGCGTCGGATTTGAGCGCCTTGCGCACGTTGTCGAGTTCACTGATGTCGGCCTCGTCGTGTTGGGTGACATGCGGCACGTTCACCCAGGCGGCCTGCAGGCGCGGACCGGAGATCCGCTTGATGCGCGACAGCGGCTTGATCTCGATGGCACCGAACTTGGCGAAATCCACCTCCGGCACTTTCGGTAAGCCGCCGCCCTGCTGCATCCCGCCTTGCATGACGGCTTTGACGAAGGCTTTCACGTCCTCGTGGGTAATGCGGCCTTTCTGGCCGCTGCCATTTACCCGCGCAAGATCCACGCCCAGCTCGCGTGCCAGCTTGCGCACCGAGGGCCCAGCATGCGCCTTGCCGAAGCCAGCTTCGTTGATAGTTGCGGAGAATCGTGTAACCCCCTCCTCATCCCTGCCTTCGGCAACTGCTCCCTGCGTTGCCCTACCTCCTACATCCCTGTAGTCGTCTCCCGCCAGGGGAGAAGGGGTTTTAACAGCAGACACGCCTGCCGGTCCGACGACCGATGACGCCATGCTCGCTTTTGCGTCATTTCCCTTATTCAGAGAAGGTACGCCGCCCTTGAGGCCCTCTTCCCTGGAGGGAGAGGGCGAGGCGGCATCCGCCGAGCGGGCGGTCATGGACGACCGCCCAGGGCTTCCGGGTCCAGCAGGAGTGTTGGGTCCGGAAGGGGGTGAGGGGGAAGACACTGACGGTTTGGACGCAGTAATGGTTTCCGCCACTGCCAGCGTGAGGATCACCGAGCCTTCGGAAACCTTGTCGCCCTGTTTTACCTTCACATCCTTGATAGTTCCCGCCTGAGGTGATGGCACGTCCATGGCAGCCTTGTCTGTCTCCAGGGTGATGAGCCCCTGTTCCTTCTCGATCGTGTCGCCGGGTTTCACCATCACTTCAATGACGTCCACGTCCTTGAAGTTGCCGATGTCCGGGACTTTGATTTCAACCGTCTTTGCCATGCCGTTGCTCTTAAATGTTGTGGGAGCGGCGTTACACGCCGCGATCGATCTTCTTCTAAATTGTGAGAGCGACGGTCTCCGTCGCGATATATCTAAATCGCGGCGTGTAACGCCGCTCCTACACCGTTAGTGGATTGGGTTTCTTGGGATCGATGCCATATTTCTTTATGGCTTCGTTCACCTTCTTCATATCCAACTGTCCCTCATCGGCCAATGCCTTGAGTGCGGCCACCGCCACGTAGCGGCGGTCCACCTCGAAGAAATGCCGCAGGCCGGCGCGGGTGTCGCTGCGCCCGAAACCGTCGGTGCCCAGCACCACGAACCGCCGCGGCACGAATTCGCGAATCTGGTCGGCGAACAGCTTCACATAGTCGCTAGCGGCGATCACCGGGCCGGCATGTTTCTCCAGCTGCTGTGCCACATACGGCACGCGCGCCTTCTGGTCCGGATGGTAGAGGTTCCAGCGCGTGCAATCCTGGCCCTCGCGGCGCAGCTCGGTGAAACTGGTGGCGCTCCAGACATCCGCAGCCACATTCCAGTCCTTCTGCAACATCTCGGCAGCCGCCTCCACTTCCCGCAGGATGGTGCCGGAACCCATGAGCTGCACCCGCAGTTTTCCCGGTGCGCCCGCGCGCAACAGGTACATGCCCTTGAGGATACCCTGCTCGGCGCCCTTGGGCATGGCCGGATGCACGTAGTTCTCGTTCATGGCAGTGAGGTAATAAAACACGTTCTCCTGTTGCTTGAACATGCGGCGCATGCCGTCCGCCAGTATCACCGCCATCTCATACGCATAGGTGGGGTCGTAGGCGATGCAGTTGGGGATGTTGGCGATCATCACATGATTATGGCCGTCTTCGTGCTGCAGGCCTTCGCCTTCCAGGGTGGTGCGCCCGGCGGTACCACCGACCAGGAAGCCACGCGCCTGGATGTCGCCCGCGGCCCAGAACAGGTCACCGGCGCGCTGGTAGCCGAACATCGAGTAGTAGATATAGAATGGGATCATCTGCACGCCGTGGTTGCTGTAAGCGGTGGCGGCCGCGATCCACGATGCCATGGAGCCTTCCTCGGTGATGCCCTCTTCCAGAATCTGGCCGGTCTTGGATTCCTTGTAGAACATCAGCTGCTCGGCATCCGCGGGTTCATACAGCTGGCCGACCGATGAATAAATGCCGATCTGGCGGAACAGTCCCTCCATGCCAAAAGTGCGTGCCTCGTCTGGCACGATCGGCACCACGTGCTTGCCCACATTCTTGTCCTTGACCAGTGCAGTGATCATGCGCACCAGCGCCATGGTGCTGGAGATGGCGTGATCGCCGGTGCCTTCGAGGAAAGTCTTGAAGATTTCCGCATCCGGTACCTCCAGCGGTTCGGCTTTGGTGCGGCGCTGTGGCAGATACCCACCGAGTGCCGCGCGCCGGGCCTGCAGGTACTTGATCTCTTCGCTGTCGTCGGAAGGACGCTCGAACGGTATCTCGGCGATTTCGTCGTTGCTCACCGGGATGTTGAAGCGGTCGCGGTATTCCTTGAGGGCATCCTCATCGAGTTTCTTCTGCTGGTGCGCGCCCATGGCGCCCTGGCCACCTTTGCCCATGCCGAAACCTTTCACCGTATGGGCAAGGATCACCGTCGGCTGACCCTTGTTGTCCACCGCCGCCTTGTAGGCGGCATACACCTTGCGCGCATCGTGGCCGCCGCGGTTCAGGTTCCAGACTTCCTCGTCGCTCATATTGGCGACCAGCTCCAGCAGCTCCGGATATTTGCCGAAGAATTTCTCGCGCACGAACTTGCCATCCTTGGACTTGAAATTCTGATATTCGCCATCCACGCATTCCATCATCAGCTTGGGCAGCAGGCCGTGCTTGTCGCGCATGAACAGCGGATCCCAGCGGCCGCCCCACAACACCTTGATGACATTCCAGCCGCTGCCGCGGAACACCGCCTCCAGTTCCTGGATGATCTTGCCGTCGCCGCGCACCGGGCCATCCAGCCGTTGCAGGTTGCAGTTGACCACGAAGAGCAGGTTGTCTAGCTTTTCGCGTGACGCCAGCGAGATGGCGCCCATGGATTCCGGTTCATCCATCTCGCCGTCGCCCAGCATCGCCCACACCTTGCGGTCGCTCTCCGGCAGGAATCCGCGGTGCTCCAGATAGCGCATGAAGCGCGCCTGATAGATAGCCTGCAGCGGGCCGAGGCCCATGGAGACCGTCGGGAACTGCCAGTAATCGTGCATCAGCCAGGGATGCGGATAGGACGAAAGGCCGTTGCGTTCCACCTCGCGGCGGAAATTGAGCAGCTGTTCGTTGCTGAAGCGGCCTTCCAGAAAGGAACGCGCGTAGATGCCGGGCGAAGAATGCCCCTGTATATAAATGAGATCGCCGCCGTGTTGCTTGGATGGCGCACGCCAGAAATGGTTGAAACCAACTTCATAGAGAGTACCGGCCGAAGCGTAGGTGGCGATGTGCCCGCCAATGCCGGAGTTCTCCTTGTTGGCGTGTACCACCATGGCCATGGCGTTCCAGCGGATGTAAGCCTCAATGCGCTTCTCGATGGCACGGTCGCCGGGGTATTGAGGCTCCTGGCTTACCGGGATGGTGTTGACGTAGGCGGTGTTGGGACTGTAGGGCAGATAGGCGCCGGAACGCCGGGCCTGATCGATAAGTTGTTCAATCAGGAAATGGGCGCGTCCGCTGCCTTCCCGGTCCAGCACCGAAGCCAGCGCCTCGAGCCATTCTTGGGTCTCTTGTGGATCCCCGTCTTGGAGCTTATCGACATCGTCAGCCATAGAAAGATCGTCCTCGATGCTGCATATCGTTACGGGGAAGCGCCGGCACACCTAAAAACCATGGCACGAACAGGCGCGCGTCGATCATTTTTCTGGTTCACACGCCGCCGCGCCTTTCGGCGGAGCAGGAAGCCCTATATCATCGGCACCGGCAGATTCGGGAGCGACAATTGCCCATACCGCCGGTGCCAAAATTCGAGCTGAAACAGGAACTCACAACGGCCACCCACGGCCGGGTGGATGCCCTGGACGCGCTTATTATACTGCTGCCGGAAAGCGCCCTCCAAAAGCGCTGGCCCGATTTTCCCTATGCAGAGCGGCTGCAAAAGCAGCTCCCCACTAGCAAGGATTTACCTGCGCCCCAGCGGATCGATCTGCCGAATGCACGCGCCACCAGTGCGGTGGTGGCGTTCGTCAAAAACCCGGTTTCGACATTCGAACTGCTGACACTAGCGCGCAAAACTCTGGCAAAAGCGCTGGAATCCAAACCACGCGACCTCGGTGTGCTCACTCCGGGCATGGAGCCGGTACAACAGGGATCTGCAGCTGAGGCGGTGGTGGCGGCCACGGCGGCAGCGGTGTTCAAGCCACCGGTGTTCAAGACAACCGCTGACGATAAGCCGGTGCCTGCATCTATCACTCTGATGGGCCTCGCGAAGAAAATGGATTTCGCACGCACCCTGGCGGCCGCGGAAGGCAATGCACTGGCCCGCTGGTTGACTTTACTGCCCGCCAACAAGCTCACGCCCACGGACTACCGTGCCTATGTCGCGGCACTCGCGAGACATGCAGGCTGGAAGTTCCGGTTCCTGGGTGAGAAACAACTCCGGAGACTCAAAGCCGGCGCTTTCCTGGCGGTGGCCCAGGGCAGCGACAGCCGCGATGCAGGTATCGCACATCTGAGTTTTACACCGGCAAAAAGAGCCTCTGCCAAAAAATCTATAGCGCTCGTTGGCAAGGGCATCTGCTATGACACCGGCGGCGTGAACCTTAAATCCGCCAAGTCCATGTTCGGCATGCACGGCGACATGCAGGGTTCGGCGGTGGCCCTGGGCACGCTGCTGGCGCTCACCCGGCTACAGGTGCCCTTCAGGGTGGATTGCTGGCTGGCCATGGCGCGCAATCAGATCGGACCCAAGGCCTATACCCAGAACGACGTGATCACGGCATCCAACGGCGTGCATATCGAGATCGTGCACACCGATGCCGAAGGCCGCCTGGTGCTGGCGGACACCCTGGCGCTGGCCGGCAAATCAAAACCCGATGTGCTGCTGGATTACGCCACGCTCACCGGCAGCTGTGTGACCGCGCTTGGCACGCGCTACAGCGGTGCTTTCTGCAACCAGACCAAGTTGCAGGCGCCGGTCATGGAAGCAGGGCGCGCCAGCGGCGAACGCGTCTGGCCGTTTCCGGTAGACGCGGATTACGATGAGGCCCTTGAAAGCGACATCGCCGACGTCAAACAATGCATCATCGAGGCAGAAGCCGACCATATCCTGGCGGCCCGCTTCCTGGCGCGCTTCGTGCCGGCGACATTACCCTGGGTGCATCTGGATCTGTCGTCTTCCGAACACAAGGGCGGCCTTGGGCATGTTCCGGGCAACGTGACCGGCTTCGGCGTGCGCTTCAGCCTGAATCTGCTGCTGGATCAGGGATTGTTATCACGATGATCGACAAACTCGTCATAACCCGCCCCGATGACATGCATCTGCATGTGCGCGACGGCGCGGAGTCGCGTGATGTGCTGGCTCACACAGCCCGGCGTTTCGCGCGCGCCATCATTATGCCGAACCTCAAGCCACCGGTGACTACCAGCGAGTCAGCCCTCGCCTACCGGGACCGCCTCCTCAAGGCGCTGCCCAGCGGCAGCGGATTCCACCCACTCATGACCTTGTACCTCACGGACAGCGCCCAACCAGAGGAAATCACACGAGCCAAAGCCAGCGGACATATATATGGCGTGAAACTCTATCCCGCCGGCGCCACCACTCATTCCGAATCCGGGGTTACCGATATCCGCAGATGCGCCGCGGTTCTGGAAAAGATGGTGCAACTGGACATGCCCTTGCTGGTGCACGGCGAGGTTACCGATGCGAATGTGGATATCTTCGATCGCGAGCAGGTGTTCATCGAGCGCATCCTTGCGCCATTGATCAAGCGCCTGCCGCAGCTGCGTATCGTGTTCGAGCACATCACCACCCGGACTGCGGTGGAGTTCGTGCTGGCCAGCGGCAAAAACCTTGTGGCCACCATCACCCCGCATCACCTGCTATACAACCGCAACGCCCTGTTCCAGGGCGGTCTGCGACCGCACTACTACTGCCTGCCGGTGCTCAAGCAGGAACGCGACCGGGAGACGCTGGTGCAGGCGGCGGTGAGCGGCGATCCGAAATTTTTTCTGGGTACCGATAGCGCGCCGCATGCGCGTGCCGCCAAGGAATCCGCCTGCGGCTGCGCCGGCATCTTCAACGCCCCGGCCGCAATCGAACTGTATGCCGAGGCCTTCGAACAAGCCGGTGCGCTCGAAAAGCTGGAAGCCTTCGCCAGTTTCCATGGCGCGGACTTCTATCGCCTGCCGCGTAACCAGGCAAAAATCACCCTGCTGAAAAAATCCTGGTCCCTGCCGGATCACTACCCGCTCGCCGCTCAGCAGATCGTGCCGCTGCGCGCCACTGAAAAAATCCACTGGGCACTTGCTGACTAGTACCGCGTCCAGGCGATATCCCGTATGCTGCACGCATGCAAGATACCCATGCAACACACCCGTTTTCCCGGCGCTTCCGCGGCTTTTTGCCGGTGGTGGTGGACGTGGAGACCGGTGGTTTCGATGCCAGAAGAGATGCATTGCTGGAAATCGCCGCAGTGCTGCTGGACATGGATGATGCCGGCAACCTGCATCGCGGCGCAACCGTCGCCTACCATGTGCAGCCATTCGCGGGTGCCAATATGGACCCGGAGGCCCTAGCATTCACCGGCATCGACCCGCATCACCCTTTGCGGCCGGCGATCCCGGAACGCGATGCGCTGCAGCGCATATTCCGCGAAGTGCGCACCGCCCTGCACCACTATAACTGCACGCGCGCGATCCTGGTGGGGCACAACGCCTTTTTCGACCTGGGTTTCCTCAACGCCGCAGTGGCCCGCAGCGACATCAAGCGTAATCCGTTCCACCCGTTCTCCAGCTTCGACACCGCCACCCTCGCCGGCGTGGCCGTGGGACAGACGGTGCTGGCACGCGCGGTGGCGGCCATGGGCATGGATTGGGACAGCGGTTCGGCGCATTCCGCGGCCTACGACGCTGAGAAGACCGCCGACCTGTTCTGCATAATCGTCAACCGCTTCCAGGCGCTTTTTGCCTCGAGTCTCCAGGATCAATCGGATTACGCGCACCATCAGGACTAACTTCGCAATCAGCGCAATTGTTTCAGGGTATAAATGACGACGGGGCCGACTAGCCCCGTTGTCATCATGCCAACTGTTCGCATCAGCCGTATTTGACGCCCTTCTCGTCCAGCAATTTCTTGAGATCCCCAGTTGCGTGCATCTCCACCACGATGTCGCAGCCGCCAACCAGTTCGCCCTTGACGAACAATTGCGGGAAAGTTGGCCAATTGGAATATTTCGGCAGGCTGGCGCGGATCTCAGGTTCTGCCAGCACGTTCACGTGGCCGAATTCCACGCCTAGGCTCTTGAGCACCTGGGAGGTACGCGCCGAGAATCCGCATTGCGGGAAATCAGGGGTGCCTTTCATGTACAGCAGCACCGGTTGTCCGCTGACCTGCTGTTTGATCTTATCCATCACGTCCATAAACGTCTCCGCAATTGTAAATCTCAGATAGATTTTTAATGGTTTGGAATTGTGATCTCAGAGATGACGTCCTTCACTCCACCCACGCTCTTGGCGGTTCGGATGGCCTCATCCCTGAGGTCGGTATTCGGCAAGGTACCGCTCAAGGTTACTACGCCATTCTTGGTAAACACATGTATGTCAAACGACTTGAGGGATATATCGCCGACCAGCTTGGTCTTGATGGCGCTGGTCAGATAGGAGTCATCCACATACGAACCTACCCGCTGGCCGAGCATCGGCTGGTTGTTATCCGAAGCACAGCCTACGCCTCCCAGTACTGCCATGCCGGCTAGTGCCACGATAGGTAATATTTTGTATCTTGGGGCCACGATGCATTTCTCCCACTCTGTGTGCCTGCCGCAGTTACGCTCGGTCCGCGCCAGACGTTGAGGATCAGGGTTAATTATGCCGCAAAACAGGGTTGACTGGCACGGCTAATGCCCGGACTGGACAATGGTAACTGTCAAATGTTGGTCCTATACTAGCATCCAGTCGCGAGAAGCGGCATTTATGTGGCATGCCGCGGCGCGAACTAAACCCTCTGCGTACTACCTTCTCTCGATAAACATATTTTAAGGAGTGAAGTGATGAACCCGTTAAACAGCATCAAAGGCACCGTGATCACCGGCTTCGTGCTGGCGGTGATTGTAGTATTCCTCATCAAGATGGGCTTCATGCAGCCAAACTGGATGACCATATTACGCTGGCTGCACATCATTGCCGGAATCACCTGGATCGGTCTGCTTTACTATTTCAATTTTGTACAGACTCCCGCAATGGCGAAAGCGGCCGCAGACCAGGGCGGCCCCGGCGGCGCGGGAATTTCCAAATATGTGGCGCCTCTGGCCCTGTTATGGTTCCGCTGGTCGGCACTGCTCACTTGGTTGTTGGGCTTTTCATACCTGGCATACAACGGTCAATTGGGGGCATTTATCCTGGGGATGGCCAGCAAACCGATCAATCTGTATCAGTTTATCATCGGCATCGGTGCCTGGTTCGGCACCATCATGCTATTCAACGTGTGGGTGCTGATCTGGCCCAACCAGAAGAAGATACTGGGCATGGTGTCGGCCACCGACGAGCAGAAAGTCAAGGCCCGCAAAGTCGCGTTCCTGGCTTCGCGCACCAACGTCGTGCTCTCGATACCCATGCTGCTTTGCATGGCGGCTGCGGGTCACGGACTATAAAAGCACTCTACTCGGGACCGAGTAAAAGCCCGGCACAGGCCGGGCTTTTTTTGCCCATCTGCCGGCAGGCATGCCGCTATAATGGCCTGCCCTGCCTGCCGGACTATGAACAGTGCCAGTCACGCTACCCAAAGATCTCCAGACGACTGTTCAGCGTGCGCTCGCAGAGGATATCGGTAGCGGCGATCTCACTGCCAGCCTGATCGATGCCGGCTCAGAGGCGCGCAGTCAGGTAATCTCACGTGAGCCGGCGATAGTGTGCGGCAGCCCCTGGTTCGATGAAGTCTTTCGACAACTGGATGAACGCATTCATATCGAGTGGCGCGTTAAGGATGGCGAGGCGGTCACTGCCAACCAGGTATTATGCCGGCTTGAAGGTCCGGCACGCGGCTTGCTGAGCGGTGAACGCACCGCTCTCAACTTTCTGCAAACTCTGTCCGGCACCGCCACCCGCACCCGCACTTACGTGGACGCCATCAAAGGCACACGCGCAGTCATTCTCGACACCCGCAAGACCCTGCCGGGATTGCGCAGCGCGCAGAAATACGCAGTGCGCTGCGGCGGCGCTCGTAATCACCGCTTGGGACTGTATGACGGCATCCTCATCAAAGGGAATCACATCATGGCCGCTGGTGGGATCAGTGCCGCGATCACCGCCGCCCGGCGTCAAAACATCAAAATGGCAGTGGAGATAGAGGTGGAGAACCTGCGGCAGCTGCAAGCAGCATTGTCAGCGGGTGCCGACATCCTGTTGCTGGACAATTTCGACCTGGATGGATTGCGCGAGGCCGTACGTATCAACGCCGGACGCGCCAAACTGGAAGCCTCTGGCGGCATCGATCTGGTGCGGTTGCGCGCGGTGGCAGAGACTGGAGTGGACTATATCTCAGTGGGCGCACTCACCAAGCATGTACAGGCGGTGGATCTGTCTATGCGTTTCGATTTCTAGGCTAAGATAGTGGAGATCGGCATCAGATCTCGAAATCCGGCTGGCCGCGCAACAACCGGTCGCATTGCTCCTGGTCCAGGGCGGCGCTGAACAGGTAGCCCTGCATCTTGTAGCAGCCCTCCTGCTTGAGCCGCTCCATCTGCTGTACTGTCTCCACACCTTCGGCGATCACCTCCAGCTTGAGGCCTTCCGCCAATGCGATGATGGAATGGGCGATGGCGGTATCGGCATTGCTGCTGGCGATTTCCTCCACGAATGCCCGGTCTATCTTGAGAACATCCACCGGCAGGCGCTTCAGATAAATGAGCGAAGAATGGCCGGTGCCGAAATCGTCCAGGCCGATGCGCACGCCCAGGTCCTTGAGCTTTTTCAGAAGTTTGACGTTGGCATCGATGTCCCGCATCACCGTGCTTTCGGTAATTTCAAGTTGCAACACATCCGGTTTGAGGCCGGATTCCTTCAAGGCTTCCTGCACAAAACTCAACAGGCCTTCGGAGGCGAATTGCCGCACCGACAGATTGACGGCTATATGGAAGGGCCGGCCGCCCATGGCCTCATACCAATGCTTGGCCTGTATGCAAGCTTCCTTCAGCACCCATTGGCCGAGCGGGACGATCAGACCGGTCTCTTCCGCCAACGGGATAAATTCAGCCGGCCAGATCATCCCCCATTCCGGGTCCTGCCAGCGAACCAGCGCTTCCACGCCGATCACCCCACCGTTGCGCACATCAAACTGCGGCTGGTAATGCAGCACCATCTCCTTGCGTTGCAGGGCCTTGCGCAGCGAATTTTCGCGTGACAGGTGCAGCATGGCCTTGGCATGCATATCCTCGGTAAAGAACTGATAATTGTTGCGGCCATGATCTTTGGCCTTGTACATGGCGCTATCGGCATTCTGCAATAACGACTCCACATCCTTGCCATCGGTCGGAAACAGACTGATACCGATACTGCAACTCAATGTGGCTTCGGTCTGCCCCAGCAGGATGGGTTCCAACACGGTTTCCAGGAGACGATCGCAGACACTAGTGATAGCTTCCAGGCTCTCGCATTCATCAAGAATGACGGTGAACTCATCACCGCCCAGCCGCGCGACCGAGTCCGGGGAGCGCAATGAATTGCTCAGGCGCTTGCCGATTGTCCGCAATACCAGATCACCTGCCTGGTGGCCCAGAGAATCATTGATACCTTTGAAGCGGTCCACATCGATGAACAGCAATGCGACCCGTTGTTTGCTGCGACGAGCTTTGGAAAGTACCTGCGCCAGCCGATCCATAAACAGCGAACGGTTCGGCAAACCGGTGAGCCGGTCATAATTGGCCAGCTCGCGCAATTTATTTTCAGCCGTGTGCCGATCATAGGCAGTGATAGCCAGCGCCACGAAGTCCGCAAGCGAACTGGCGAAACTGGCTTCATCACGCGTCCATTCGCGTTCGCCGTCAGTGTATTCATGCAGGATGATGCCGCGCACGCGCACGCCCTGCCGGAAGGGCGCGCCCAGTAAGGCAGTGATGTGATTCGGCTGCAGATATGTTTGCATGATATCCGCGACGCGTGCATCGCTGTTCACATCGCTGATGGCATAGGTGCGCGTCTGACGCATGGCCTCAAAGAGCGCCTTGCATTGCTTTTCCTCAAACCTGTAACGCGGTGCGTTATCGTGTTTATCATCCGTGAGCACGTGCATGCAACGCAGCATCGTGGCTGTGTCATCCAAAAACCACACGCTAATGCGCCGGCAACGCATGGCCTTGGCGGCTTTTTCTGTGATAGCACGCAGCGCTCCGCTGATATCGCCTGCGGCGATGCTGGACTCACGCGCCAGATCCAGCAGGGAATCACTCTGGCGGCGCATGCGTTCATCACCCTGGCGCAGTTGCGTCTCGACACGCGTGCGTTCCGATACATGGCTGGTGAGCTCTTCCATGGCCCCCGCGTAGGAATAACGCAGTCGCAACCCCTTGAGCAGCTGTGCATGAGTTCGATAGGCAGTCAGCGCCAGCAGCATGCCTGCAACAATACATACGCCGGCGATAACCAGGCTGCTATTGGTAAATTGATAGAGCATGCGCAATGTCAATGGGACCAGCGTGATGACAAGAAACGCGAAGTAGTGCAGGAGATTCGCGGCAAACAAAGGCACTGCGATGGCTACCATGGTCGACAACAGCAATGCGATGAACGCTTCATACATGATGGAGTCGGAATGGAAAACCAGCCCCCCGGCCACACCCCATGCGACCCCAAGCAACAAAGTCCCGAGTAAATAGACTGATTCCCAGATCCGGTGCTTCTCCACTTGGATGGTGGAACGTTCGAAGATCCAGCTAACGGCAAACCGGATGACGCAGATTACGATGACGTAAGCGGTCCAGATTTTCAGGACATCGTGGTTCACACCGTCCCAGAACAACAAGGATAAAACCACAGCTGCGATGACTGCGGATACATCCAGCCAGCGTCCCCAGTGAAACAGTAGATTGGTCTGATCCGCTTTGACCTGCTGCTCAAACTGGCTGTCGCCGATCTCCGGAACAATGGCGGTAGTAATTGGCACGTGTTCTCCGCTTTACTCAACACCCGAGTTGGCGCCAAACAGGTGAGGTGGCATAAACCGCAAACTTCTTGTCGCGGGGTAATGATCCAGATTTACCCCATGGCAGCCTACTTTAATCAATTTGTAACAGGCCCGCCATGAATCGGACTGCTCTCCAGTATCTGCCAAGGCTGGCAGGTCACAGGCCCGGGATAACATTATTAAAAATACGCGCCGATATCGCTATTCCCGAGTAAACCTGCCGGCTTAATGACCGTTACTACTCCCAATACTTCAATCTCGGGGTCAGCACAATGAACACCTTAGGTTCTTGGTTTGGGAAAATACTGCTCCTGATCAGCCTGTGTATGTGTTTGGCCCTTGCGGGCTGCGCAGGTGGTAGCGACAGCAGTTCAACTCCCGGTTCTACGACCACCACCAATTGTGCCAACCCCACGCCGCAGGATGCACAGGGATGCGTTTATGTGGCTGTGACCGATGCCCCAGGTGATTTCCTCACCTATACCGTCAATGTCACTGCTTTGTCCCTGACCCGTGCAGACGGGGTTACGGTGCAGATGGTGCCCCAGAGCACCCGCGTGGATTTCGCCCAGTATAGCAACCTCACCGAATTCCTTACCGGAGTATCGATGCCGCCGGGAAACTACGTCAGCGGCAGCATAACCCTGGATTACAGCAGCGCTGATATTCAAGTGCAGGACGCGAATGGCAACGCGGTGCAGGTAACGCCGGTAGACCAGAATGGCAATCCCATCACCGGGAATCTCACCCTCACCATCGATCTGGATACCAACAGTGGCGCATTGCATGTGGCACCGGGCGTCCCGCGCCTGCTGGATGTGGACTTCAACCTGGTTGCCTCGAATCAGGTGGACCTCAACAACGATACCGTAACGGTGCAACCCTTCCTGGATGCCGAGGTCAATCCGAACATCGATAACATGATCCGCCTGCGCGGACCGTTAGCCAGCGTGGACATAGGCGACTCAAGCTATACCATCGGTATCGCGCCTTTCTGGACAGCCGCCAGCGGCAGCAATCCTTATGGACGCATGACTATCTACACCACCAGCAACACTGTTTATGAAATCAATCAGCAAGGTTACATGGGCAGTGCCGGATTGACGGCCCTGGAAACCGCGGGACCCACTACCGCGACTGTGGCATTGGGCAGCTATAACTTCACGACCAATCAGTATGTGGCCACGGAAGTGGATGCGGGTTCCAGCGTGCCGGGCGGCGCCCTGGACGCGGCCCAGGGCGTGGTGACCAGCGTCAACGGCGACAGCATTACGGTTCGTGGCGCCACCCTTATCCGCAGCAGTCAAAGCGTCAGCTTCGCCGATGATGTATCGGTCACAGTCGGCCCCAACACTAAGGTGCGTGAAGAAGGCCAACCCACCGGTACATTCACAGTCGCCGATATCTCGGTAGGCCAGCGAGTGCTGGTGTTCGGCACCGTCACCAGTACAAATCCAGTGGACCTGGACGCCACCAGCGGATGGGTGGGTATGGAATACACTCGCGTGGATGCGACTTTCAATGGGCTTGATGGGTCCGGTACCGGCATGCTGGTGAACGTGCAAGGCTTCGAAGACCGGCCCATAAATCTGTTTGATTTCACCGGCACCAACAGCAATCCTGCCGACTATGACATCGCCCTCAATGGCTTGTCGGACAGCAGCTTCGCTGCCAATGACCCGCTGGTCAGCTATGGCTTCGTGACACCCTTCGGTTCCGCCCCGCCGGATTTTTCCGCCACCAGTGTCGCGGACTTTGCGAACGCCAATGCCCTGGTACGCGCCAACTGGGCTACGCCCGGAAGCACTCAGGCCTTCAGCAGCGTCGATGCGACCACTGGGCTGGTGGTAAATCTGTCCAGTAATCCGTCGACCGATCTATTGCGTCGCGGCGGTGTGATAGTTGCCCTGTCAGCCCTGCCGGCCTCACCCGCTATCCTCGGGAAATCCTTGGGGGGCTATGCGATCCTCCAGAATGGCAGCGTGCAGGTACACGTGAGCTTCGCTGGATTTGTAACCGATCTCACCAGTCGGATAAACGCTGGCGGCACGGTCACCGGTTTCTATTCGATAGGCGGGTTTGACAGCACCACAAATACGTTGTCAGCTAACGAGATTGCTGTGATCATGCATTGATCGCTTTGTTCATCCATGCTAACGACAGCGGGCCGCACATGCATAAACGTATACATTACCGGGACTAGATGAAAACGACCCGGCATTCAGCCGGGTCATTAACGCTACAAACTAGCCATATCACTGTATGGCGGCGTTACCATCGGCAAAGCTCAGGATGGTCGCCTGGATGTCGGTGTTCAGATCCAGAGCGATCTGATCCATGAGGCGTTGATGCACCAGCTGCGGATCGGTGGCGGAGACTTTCACCTCCCAGCGATGCACGCCGTGCGCCTGTTCGCCGTTATTGGACTCCAGCGTCACCTGCAACGTGCCGGTGATCCAGTACCAGCCGTTGCCGCGCAACGCCGTGTTCGCATAGTTGAGATTCGCCGTCATGGTGTAATCCCCGCCTGCGGCTACCGTAAGGCCTGCATTCGCAAGCGCGCCGGCGAGTATCGGCCGCACCGCTGCCGCATCCTGACCGGTGGCGGCAACGGAAATTTTCAGACGCGCCAGCAATGCGCTGCGATCAGCCTGCAGCTGGCCCAGCGGCCATACGGGCGGCATACCCCGGCCGGTGATATCCACGACTTGCAACTCCTGTTGCAGGCCGGTGCGGGTAGTCTGGGCATCGACGGTACGCGTGGCATTGGAGATTTTCACGAACAGGTCATTGCTCGCCTGTGACTGATTCAGATAGGACCTGGTGCTGGCATCCAGATCGCTGATCTGCTGCCGCAGCGCGGCGTCCACCTTCAGGCGCGACAACACCGCCAATGCATAATATACCTGGGTCACCGGATCCTGCCAGGTCTCGCCGATCTCCACACCGCGCAGCATCTCACCGGTGCGGGTGCTGAGGCTGCGGCTCACATCCTGGCTGTTATTTGCCGGACCTGCTGTACTCTGGGTGTAGGTGGAAATATCTTCAAGCTGCTCGCTCACATTCACCGAAAAATTCTTGGCGAGATCAGCGCGTGCGCGATCCTTGGCGATGGCCAGGTTCTCGCCTTGGCCACGACCCAGAAGATAACTGGATGACGGGTATTTGGCGTCCTGTCCCAGAATCCAGCCGGGTTGTGCATTGGGTCTGGTTCCCTGACTGCAGGCCGTGAACACACCCACAAGCAGGATAAGCAGCATTGACTGATTAAGTGTCTTCACGATGGTTTCCCCTCGTTCAGAACGATATCCAATGTCGGTTGGCAAATGTCATCTATCGGGGTTGGATCACGATGTTATCAAATGCCTACGTTTTCATTAAGCCGCCAACAAAACGGTCGCTGAGATTTTACACATGACGTTACTCATTGCCGCCGCCAGTAGTCATGCTGTCGAACACGTTATCTGCATGTCCGGAGAAGTAACTCTTGAAACCGGCATTCATGGCAGCGGAACTCACCACCATGGCTTTGACATTGTTCATATCCAGTTTCACGAGCGTCCAGATGGTGCCGGTTTTAGGATCCCGCCAGTGCGCGGCGATCTGCGCGCCACCGACGATCTGGTCGGTGATGCTTTCGATTTGCCGTGATACGGATTGTTCGTTTTGAATGTCCTGCCCCATGCCGGTGGAGGCGCCGTAATCCTGGGATACCACATGCATGAATGTGGACAATACCCGCGCCACTTCTGCGCGGGCACGATTGTCCGCAGTGGACGTCTGCAAAGAAAGATCATTCATGGCGGGCGCGGAACCGATGCCATAAATATAGCGGTTGTCATCATCCTTGAGGGCCTGGCTGCCCTGGTTCACCCAATCAGGAGCACCCTCGATGCCCATATCGCTTTCCGGTTTGCCGGCGCAGGCGGCCAACAACAAGGCTGTCGCCAGTATGAAAAACGCCGTTCGCATCGGTTTGATGATGGTCATGGGTGACTCCGTTTCCTGTATTTATGTCTGCTGATCCGTGACGGCACACGAAACTATATAGTACCCCGGTGGTTCCTGGGTTACCCGACTCATTGCTGACAAAGCCAATTAGTTTCGGATGTTTCTGTATTGGGCATGGTCAACGCACCGCAACCGGGTTAATCTCACGCCATGAAATCCAAAGGCCTGGTTATGGTCGTCATGATGCTTGTGGGCTGCGCCCACCTGGCCGGTGACGAGCATGCGCACACCCTAAAACTGGCGGTCCAGGACGACCAGGAATGCCAATCCCAGGGCTGGCGTTACCCGGATCCCCGCTATATCACCTGCCGCCTGGATATCGACGACCAGCGCCAGCACAAATATTGGGAGAGCCTGCAGCAGATGCACACGACCTATTACCAGAACCTCTCGGCGCCACCTCCTTACCCTTACCGGGATGTCTATCGCCCCCTGGATCCAGATAATTACCAATGCCGATACGTCAGCGAAGATGGCCAGGATTACATTCTGTGTAGCGAACGGCCCAAAGCCCGATAGCAAAGCAAATTCCCTGTACGCGCGCATCTATGCCAAGGTGCGCCGCATTCCCCGTGGCAGGGTAAGCACATACGGACGTATCGCTCGGCTGGTGGTTGGGTGTAGCGCCCGCCAGGTGGGGTACGCCATGGCAGCCCTGCCTGAAGGCAGCCAGGTGCCTTGGCAGCGGGTCATCAACCACAAAGGCGAGGTCAGCGAACGCAAACACGGCAGCGGCGCCGGCAACCAACGCCTGCGGCTGCTGGCCGAAGGTGTGCACTTCGATTTGAAAGGCCGGATCGACATACGGCGCTACGGCTGGCCCGATCATTGATTCCCCTGAATTCCGATAATCAGCATAGTAATGCTTGACTATTGTTAAGTTAATAATATACATTATCTAATAGTACAGCACACCTAAGAAAAGGCGGTATGGGCGAGGAAGATGGTCATTTACGCAAGTTCCAGAAGGAACTCAATGCTGGCATTGTGGCCTTGGTGCTGTTGGCCACCCTTGCCGAGGCCCGTGAACCGCTCTACGGCTATCAGATCGCCAAACAACTCGAACGCGATAACCAGGAAAACACCGTCATGAAACAGGGCACCCTTTACCCGGTCCTGCGTTCCTTGTCCGCGGCCGGGCTGCTGGACAGTTATGTGGAGCCCTCGGTCTCCGGGCCGCCGAGGCGCTATTACACCATCACCCAGGCCGGCCGCACGGTGCTCAATCAATGGAAAAACGCCTGGGCCAGCACCCGGGATTTTGTGGACGCCATTATGAGGGACAATCGCCATGAATAAACCTGTGCCCCGCAGCATTCAGGAATACCTGGACCAATTGCGCGAACAACTGGCGGGCGCCGATCCGGCGCTTATCCAGGATGCCTTGTACGACGCCGAAGAATACCTGCGCGGTGAATTGCACCAGCATCCGGAAAAAACCGAAGAACAGATTCTGGCCGCTATCGCCACCACCTACGGCGCGCCTGACGAGGTGGCCGATGCTTACCGCGCCACCGAGGTCAAGGTGCAGGCGGCATTGCGCACGCCGCGGCCGAAAAAACGCTCTTCCCTATTGGGTAGATTCTTCGGGGTGCTGGCGGATCCACGTGCCTACACCAGCTTGTTCTATATGCTGCTGGCGCTGTTCACCGGAATTTTCTATTTCGTCTGGGTGGTGGCAGGTACAGCACTCTCGTTCGGACTGCTGCCGCTGATCATCGGAATTCCATTCTTCCTGTTATTTCTCGGCAGCGTGCGCTTGCTGTCTTTGGTGGAAGGCCGCATTGTCGAGACCTTATTGGGTGTGCGCATGCCACGCCGCCCGCCGCATCCAGGTGGCTCTGTCCCACTGTTTACACATATCAAGGATTTGCTCTCGGATGGACGCACTTGGTCCACACTCTTATATATGGTACTGCGGCTTCCGCTCGGGATCATATATTTTACATTGGTCATAAGCTGGCTGGCAGTTTCACTGGCACTGATCCTGTCACCACTGTCGTACATATGGGGTGATTTCATCTACCTTAACGGCCCAGTCACGGTTTCGTGGATAGCCATGCCATTGTTAATCGTTATCGGCATCCTATTGCTGATCGGCTTGCTGCACCTGGCGCGCGGCATAGGATACCTGCATGGTCAAATGGCCAAAAGTCTTCTGGTCAGACCCGCAGACTAAATCGCTAATTCGACTCCAAGTTTAAAGATAAGATCCAATTTAGAACTTGGAAAGCAATTTGAATTATTTTATATGGCGCGACTTATGTGACGCTATGCTTGGATATATTGCATGCAGCTCTCGCAATTGGGCTTCGAGTTCATGCATGCGTTCGATAAGGGTCATGGCCAAAGCCAGTCCCCGCGTATCCAGTTCAAAATCGTCGCGTAAGCGGCGTGCGGTCTTTGCCGTCAGTACGCAGTGAGCATGGAAAGCAGTTCGGGTCATGCCCGGCTCGACCGGCGCAATGATCCCGTAATCAATCAGCTCGTTCAGGTCATCCGGAGACAGGCCGGACAATTCGGAAAGTTCCGATAACGAGATGGTAGTGTGTTCGTCCAGCCACAGCATCTCAGTGAGCACGGCTTTCATTGCTCACCTCCTGATCGAAATGCCCGCGTGGATTAAATCGGGAGCCATCAGCCAGCTGCTTGAAAAGCGAACGCTCCTGGGCCGTCGGCTCGCTGGGTACCACAATCTGCACCATGGCATATAAATCCCCGGCGCCGCTGTGGGGTTTGGGCAGCCCGCGCTTGGGAAGACGCAATTGCTGGCCGGCGCGGGTGCCCGCAGGCACCTTGAGGCGCACCTTGCCCGCGGGCGTCGGCACCTCGATGCTGGTGCCGAGCACCGCTTCCCAGGGCGCCAGCGGCAGGTCCAGGTACAGATCGTGGCCGCTGACGCGGAACAAGGGATGTGGATGCAGGGCTATGGTGAGATACAGGTCGCCGGCCCGGCCGCCGTTAACCCCGGCTGCGCCTTTTCCCGGCACCCGCAGGCGCTGGCCGTCGGTAACGCCTTTGGGAATGCGCGCATTGAAAACCTGTAGTACCCGATGCATGACGCCCTGGGCATCGTATTCCGGCATGCTCAAATCCACATTCACCTGGGTGCCGTGAAAGGCTTCCTCCAGTGTCAGGTGGACCACGGCTTCATAATCCTGCCCGGGCATGGGCCCGCGGCTTCGGCGCGAGCCCGTGCCCCGCAAACCCGCGAACAGGTCCGCAAAATCGATGTCATCGAACGAGAACTGGCTCTCGTTGTATCGCTGCTGCCAATCGGGCGGTGGCCGGAACTCCTCGCCGGGCTGCTGCTGGCCCAATTGATCGTAAGCGGCGCGCTTTTCCGGATCCTTGAGGGTTTGATAGGCTTCGGCGATGTCCTTGAAGCGTTCCTCGGCATTCCGCTCTTTGGACACGTCCGGATGATACTTGCGCGCCAGCTTGCGGTAGGCGTTCTTGATTTCCGCCTCACCGGCGCTGCGCGGGACACCCAGGACGCTGTAATAGTCCTTATATTTCATTGGCGTGCAGCTTGGGGCCGGTAACTACCTGGGGATTCAGCCGGTTTGGCTAGCCCATAGGGAGGAGATTATCCGATTTTGAATGAAGAATGGAAACAGCGTCCTCATGTGGACATTATGCCGCTGTAGCGCTGATTTGGATTGGCCCAGCGGGCAGAACAGCTCCTGGTAGTGTCCCTGGGAGTTATGCCCAATCAGGTTGCTCCGGCTGCCGGCGGTTTTACCGTCTGATTACAGTGAGCTGAGATAATCCGCCAGCGCATTCATTTGGCTGTCGTTAAGATGCAGCGCAACCTGCTTCATGATATCGGCGTTCTTGTCGTTGCGCACCCCGGAACGGAAATAACGCAGTTGCGCCAGCAAGTATTGCGGATTCTGCCCGGCGAGACGCGGAAATATTCCATTGCCTTCGGCCTTCTCACCATGACAGCTTGTGCAGGCGGGCACATCGGCCTTAAGCACGCCGTGCAGGTATATTTCTTTGCCTTCGCTTGCTGAGGCTCCCGGAGAGAATGGTGACGGGGGAGGCTGCAAGGCGAACCATTGTGCTGTCTGCTGGATCTGCATATCGCTGAGCGCCTGGACGATCGGCCACATATAGATTGTGGCCGGCGGGTCTGCACGGCTGCCATCGCGGAATGCTTTGAGCTGCTCCTCAATATAGGTCTGATTTTGTGCCGCCAGCCGCGGGATGAATCCCAGATCCGGATTATTGCCTTGGGTGCTGTGGCACATATAGCAAGTACTGCGCACTGTTTCTGGTGCAGTTTTGGTCGCCTGCTGTGCCTCAGCGCTCATGCAACCCAGACAAAGCCCGCTAAACAGCAGGCAAACCACCGTTGCTGTATGTCGTTTCATCGTCACTACCTCATGCGCATTTTAGGAGTTTCAGATTTCTATAGAGTCCGGTATGTCACACCCACCTTGCATCACTGGGATTGACTCATTGAGTAGCAACTGCTTGGTCCAATGTTCAAGATCCCGGACCTCTTTTGTCCATACTTCACCACAACAGCCACAAGTTGAGATACAGCGTATTGTTGTCCGACGCATTGCGACCGGAGCCGTCGTAGTTGCTGGAGGCGCCGTTGAACTTGCTATAGATCACATATTGAGCAGTCGCCTGGACGTTGAGTGAGGGTAACCAGGTCCATTGCAGTATCCAGCCGTTGCTGTTGGGTGAACCGGTAGCGCTGCCGGAAACCGGCGCCGGTGCATACAGCACCGGATCGGCGCTGCCGGTGGTGCTGAAGTAACCGATGGTCGGGCCGTAGGTCTCATTCCAGTAATAGCTGAGATTGATGTTCCAGGAATCCAGATGGTTGCTCGGATTGTCGGCCAGTCCGTCAGCAACGCTGGCGTTCAAATTCTGGCGCTCATGTATATAGGTGGCGTGCACAGCCAGCGAGTCCTGGCCGGTAATGTACTGGTATTGGCTGTCCAAACCCAGATCCTGATAATCGTCTGTCGGCCCGGCCAGCGGGTTGCCGCCGCCCGGGTAAATATGAGCATTGATGCCAAAGGTGCCGATTTCGAAATCACTTTGGCCACTGCCCGTAGTCCAGGGATGTTCCCATGCAAGTCGCCAGTACGGCGACAAACCTGAGATCACTTCGGCGGTGCTGCTGTTGTAGGGTTGGTTAACACCCGGCTGGCTTGAGCGATACATACTCAATTCACCGTACCAGGTGCTGTTGAGCCAGGCGTAGGCTCCCAGCCCGGCAACATTCTGCGCCAGCGCCCCGTCCAGCAGTGGTGCCGCCGCGGGCCCCGGGGCTACACCCGAGGCAATATATGGATAACCCCAGGCCGGCGTGCTGTTCCACACGTCCTGTACGGTGGGGTTGTTATTGAGCGTCAGCCCCCATACCAGTGTCTGATCGCCCCAGTTGAAATCCCGCGCATAACGGATATCGGTGTTGTCGATGCTGAAATGATCGGCCGGTTGCTCATAGGTGATCTGGGCAAAAGCCCCCATGTGTTCGGCGATGGCGCCGGCGTAGAAAATGCTCAGTTGATCGGGAAATTCCACCGAACCGTTCTGCGAATCGGGTTGAGCTTTGCGCGTCACCGTATCCGAGATCATCATCATCGCGGACAGTGGTGGAAACTTGTCAATGCTGAGCTGCTGACTACCGCCACTCAGCTTCTCCGGGCCGAGCACGTACCCGTGTAGCTTGAAATAGCGGCCGAAGGCATTCAGCTGCGGCGCTACCGTATGGCAGGCACTGCAGGCCAGCCCCGTCTGACGGGCGAAACTCGGGACCGCCTGTGCATGCATGGAAAGCACGGCGAGCAGCAGGCCTAAAAGGATTGTTGAATGACGCACGGTATGCGGCGACTTGGCGTGCATTTGGACGACTCCGGAAAGGCGCCATCCATGGTGCGGATAATCGGATTTCTTATGCCCGGAGTTTATCGGTTGGGGTGATACCGGCAATTGACTTAGGTCAAGCCGTGATACATAAGCCGGATAAGCAACAGCTAGAGCTGCTGGCCGCCCATGGCTTCACATAAGGTCTGCAGCTGCGACAGATTCAGCAGATGTACGGCACGCCGGTCCACCTTGATCAGGCCATCCTTTTCGAAGCGCGCAAATACCCGGCTCACGGTCTCGGTGGCCAGTCGAAGGTAGTTGGCAATGTCACGGCGCGACATGGCCAGGTTGAATTCGTTGGGCGAATAACCGCGCAGCCGGAAGCGTTCCGACAGACCGACGAGAAATGCCGCCAGCCGCTCTTCAGCGGTGAAGTCCCCTGCCAGGGTCGCAGTATCGGAAATGTCCTTGCTCATCAGCCGCATGATCTGGGTAAACAACCCGCTGATCTGGCTCGCCAGCGTGCTGAGTTGCACATACGGCAGAACGCATACCGTAGCAGTATCCAGCGCCAGTGCATTGCATACGTGATGACCCGGGTAAATGGCATCCAGGCCCAGAAGTTCACCGGGCAGATGGAAGCCGAGCACATGTTCTCGGCCTTCGCTGTCCACGGTATAACTCTTATAGGAGCCGGCGCGCACCGCATAGATCGCTGCAAACTTGTCGCCGATGCGGAACAGATGGTCGCCTTCATGGTAGGGCCCCTGGCGAGCTACCAAAGCATCCAGGCGCTCCAGATCGTGGCCATACAGGCCACGCGGCAGACACAGTTCCTGCAGCGAACAGGTCATGCAGGCTTCGCGCAGAACGCTGGCGACTTCCACAGAAGAGGTTGGCACTACCCTGATAGCCTCGGATTTGAGAGGCTTAAGGATAACCTATCCGTGCGTCGTCAGGAATAATAGTCTTGCGGAATGCAGCTGCTTGTTGTTACACGTTGTTACACGACGCGGGAATAGGTATTGACAGCGTTTTCCCGTGGCAAATAGGCATCGAATACCATGGCGAGCGCGCGGCGCAGGAAGCGGCCGCGCGGTAGCACCAGCAGCCTGTCCGGCTCCACCCGCACCAGCCGGTCCGCCTCCATTGGCTCGAGCGCGAGCAGTTCGCGGGCAAAATATTCGCAAAACACGATGCCGTGGCGGCGCTCGATGGCATCGAACGGCAGCTCTTCATAGCACATCAGCCGACCGATAATATCGGCCCGCAACCAGTCATCCGCCGACATTTCATAGCCGCGCTCAATGGGCAGGTGCGCGGATTCCACGGCGGCGTAATAACAGTCCAGGGTCTTGAAGTTCTGGGCATACACGTCGCCTACGCGGCCGATGGCGGTCATGCCAAGACCCACCAGGTCCAGTCCCGCATGGGTCGAATAGCCCTGGAAATTGCGTTGCAGCGTGCCATTGGTGCGCGCCAGCACCAGCTCGTCATCCGGCAGGGCGAAGTGATCCATGCCCAGATATTCATAACCTTGCCGGGTCAGCACCTCGACGGCGGTCTGCAGCAGGCGCAAACGCAGATCGGCATTCGGAAGTTCATGGTTATGGATATGCTGCTGAGCTTTGAAATATTGTGGCAGATGGGCATAACCGTAAACCGCCACCCGATCCGGGTGTGCCCCGACCACCGCCTCGAGTGTCGCCGTGAATCCGGCTTCGGTCTGCCGTGGCAGACCGTAGATGAGATCCACCGACACCGAGCAGAAACCGGCGCGGCGTGCGGCCGCAATGAGCTCGAGGCAATGTTCCGGATCCTGTATGCGGTTGATCGCCTCCTGCACCCGTGGATCGAAATCCTGGAAGCCGTAACTGATGCGGTTGAACCCCAGATTGGCGAGCATCAGCAGACGCTCAGCCGTGAGACCGCGTGGATCGGCTTCGATGGAAAATTCCCGTTGTGCATGCTCATCAAGACTGAAAACCTGACGCAAAACACTGAACAGATCCGCGAGCTGTTCATCGTCCAGATAGGTGGGTGTGCCGCCGCCCAGATGCAGTTGCCGCACCGGCCTGTCGTGGTCAAACCGCGGTCCCTGCAATTGGATCTCCTGGTGCAGGTGCCGCAGATAGGTGGCGATGCGTTCCGGCCTGCTGGTAATCAGCCGGCTGCAGCCGCAATAGAAGCACGGGCTTTTGCAGAATGGCAGGTGTAAATACAATGACAGCGCGCTGGGAATGAAGTCTTCGTTGCTGCGCTTCACCGCACGTTGATATGCCGCCTCGTCCACCGCCGACCCGAACTGCCGGGCGGTCGGATAGGAGGTGTAGCGTGGACCCGCCACGTCGTAACGTCGCACGAGCTCGGGAGCAAAACCGATATCAGCTATGGCATGTTTAGCTTGCATACATGCGACCATAAGCTAACCCTCCTCCACTGGTATGACCATGACGTGGATCATGTTTGGGTCAATTTTGGCCTTCGGTCCATACAGCCGCCGCCGGCTCAGCTCTATAGGCGCCCGATGGATACCTACGTTTGCCTCACAAGTGGGATGTGTACGCCGTTTACAGCTCGATGGAAGCATCGTGCATCTTGATTTCGGTCCACATGGCGTTGACGATGCCGAAAGCGCAGGCCAGTAACACACCTAGAATCCAGGCGAAGTACCACATGTTTCTGCACCTCAGTAAAGCGTTTGTTTGTGTTCGCGCACGTAAGCTTCAGTGACCTTGCCGCGCAGCACACGGAACACCCAGCCCGTATAAAGTAATACGATCGGCAGGAATACCACCACTGCCACCAGCATGATGAACAGGGTGCGCTGGCTTGAGGACGCATCCCAGAGCGTAAGACTGGCGGAAGGATCCTGGTCCGAGGGCAGCAGGAACGGAAACAGGCTCAAGGCCGCGGTGAAGATCACGCCGATGACGCCGAGCGCACTGCAGATGAAAGCCAATCCGCCACGCCGCCACCCGGCGAACAGGCAGGCGAGCAGTGGCCCCAGGAATCCGATGGCGGGTGCCGCCAGGGTCCAGGGTGCACGCGTATACACTGAAAGCCAGGCACCCGGCATACGTGTCACCTGCTTGGCAAGCGGATTGGAGGGCGCGGATGGATCGAGCACGCTGGTGATGGAGTAACCATCCATATGCGCAAGCCACACGCCGCCTACCGCGAATAGCACGATCAGCGCGCCCGCACACACCAGCAATACCCGGCGCGCGCGTGCGGCTACTTCACCTTCCGTCTTCAACATCAGCCAGGCCGCGCCGTGCATCAGCAACATGGCCACCGAGGCCAGACCGCAGAGCAATGCGAACGGCCGCAGCAGGCCGAACAACCCGCCCTCGTACACCAGCCGCAGCTCATCGGTGAAATGGAACGGCAGTCCCAGGAACAAGTTGCCCACCGCCACACCGAATAACAACGCCGCTGCCAGACCTGCGACCGACAGGACGATGTCCCAGGTCGCGCGCCAGCGTGCATCCGCCACCTTGCTGCGGAAATCGATGCTCACAGGCCTCACGATGAAGGTCAGCAACACCAGGAACATGGCGGCATACAGACCGGAGAAAGCCGCCGCATACAGCAGCGGGAAGGCCGCGAACACCGCACCGCCCCCCAGGATGAACCACACCTGGTTGCCGTCCCATACCGGGCCGATGCTGTTGACGGCCACACGGCGCTGGTCGTCATTGCGCGCCACCAACAGCAACTGTCCGGCCACGCCCAGATCGAAACCATCCATGACCGCGAAGCCGGTTATCAGCACCGTCAGCAGCAGCCACCAGATCAGCCGCAGGGTCTCGTAGTCCAGTGGGATGCTCATGACGCACCTCCGGTGACTTCAGCATGCTGGCCGCCAGCTCCGCCGATCGGACCGGTCACGGGTCCGAAGCGTGCATAGCGCAGCATCAGATAGATATCCACCACCGCCAGGATCGAATAGAACAGCAGAAATCCGATGAGACTGCCGAGCACCTGGCCGCCGCTCACACTGGATGCGCCTAATTGCGTAGGCAATACGCCATCGATCACCCAGGGCTGTCGGCCTACTTCCGCCACGATCCAGCCGAGTTCTGCCGCGATCCACGGCAGCGGCAATGAGAACACGGCCAGCACCAGGAATTTACGGTGGCGATCGAAACTCTGGCGCGCGGATACATAAAACGCGAACGCGAACATCAGGATGAACAGGAATCCCAACCCCACCATGAATCGAAACGACCAGAACATCAGGCCCACGGGTGGCACCGTGCTGCGCGCGGCACGCTCGATGTCGCTATCGGTCGCTGTCAATGGATCCACGCCGATGGAACGCAGCAACAGTGCATAACCAAGATTGTCCACATGCGCCTGCAGGTCTGCGCGCGCCGCGGCGTCATCGGGATGTTGATGCAGCGTGGCGAGTGCCCGGTACGCCAGGATGCCGTCGCGGATGCGTGTGTCCGCTTGCTGCACCAGATTGTTGATGCCGGCTACCGGCGTATCCAGCGAGCGCGTGGCAATCAGTCCCAGTAACCAGGGTATGCGTAGGGCGTAGTGCGTTGTCTGATCTTTGACATCGGGTATGCCGAATACTGTGAAGCTCGCCGGTGGCGCGGTGGTCTCCCATTCCGCCTCGATAGCCGCGGTCTTCATCTTCTGGTTGAGGGTGGCTTCATAGCCGCTCTCGTCGCCGAGCACCACCACACACAGCGCCGCTGCCAATCCGAAACTCGCGGCCACCGCGAACGAGCGCTTGGCGAACGCCACATGGCGGTTGCGCAGCAGGTAATAGGAACTGATGGCCAGCACGAATACAGAACCCACCACATAGCCGGCGCCCACGGTGTGCACGAACTTGGCCTGGGCCACCGGGTTGAAGATCACGTCGTATAGGCTGGTGGCTTCCATGCGCAGGGTCTGGTAATTGAAATGCGCGCCTACCGGGTTCTGCATCCAGCCGTTGGCGATCAGGATCCACAGCGCCGAGAGGTTGGAGCCCAGCGCCACCAGCCAGGTGACAGCCAGATGCTGATTCTTGGATAAGCGATTCCAGCCGAAGAAAAACAGGCCAACGAAAGTGGATTCCAGGAAGAATGCCATCAAGCCTTCGATGGCCAGCGGCACGCCGAAGATGTCGCCCACATAATGGGAGTAATAGGCCCAGTTGGTGCCGAACTGGAACTCCATGGTGATGCCGGTGGCTACGCCCATGGCGAAGTTGATGCCGAACAATTTTCCCCAGAAACGCGTCATGTCCCGCCAGATGGGGCGGTTAGTCATCACGTACACCGATTCCATGATTGCCAGGATGAACGACAGCCCCAGCGTCAGCGGTACGAACAGGAAGTGATACAGCGCCGTGAGTCCGAACTGCATGCGTGACAACAGCACCGGATCAAAATCAATCATGTGAAGCACCTCGTGGAGCCTGCGTGTTGGGAACGGACCTGCCGAATAAATGTGCCGCCGTGGCTTGTGGACCGGGATGGGGGACCGGAGGGGCGCTGAAGAACAATGCCCAGATCAGGGACAAGGCTAACGCTTTGAATGCCAAAACCACTACGATTTCCCGGCCTAATTTTCCACGTGGTGCTGGCCGGTTTGCGGATGAATCCATCGTCCCTCCCCTGAAATACCGACTTAGATTAAATCTTAGGACATGCCGCGACCTTGATCTAGGTCAAATATGCCGTGCAGGCTAACCGAGGAATTTCACTGCGCGGTGCGCACTCCAGGCCAGCATCAGCCGGACAAACCCGCTGAACAGGATGTTCACACCCACCAGCACCCCGATCGCCCAGGCGGAACTGGAGGGCCAGTTCATGCCGATCAGCAGACCGATGGCGCCGGCCAGCAGTGCATTGAGCAACAGCCAGCTGGAACCGGGGCGATGCCGCAGCCATAGGAAGGCCGCCAGCATCAATCCAGCTTCCATCAGGAACAGGATCGCCAGTACCAGGGTGAGCGAAGCCAGGCTCTCGCGCGGGTGCAGCAATAGGAATATGCCCACGACGATGTACACCACGCCCACCAGCAGACGCCACAGAAATTCGCCGGTGCCGCGCGCATCCCAGGCGTGCACCAGATGGGCGACACCGCTGAACACGATGATCCACAACACCAGGATGGCCACCGCGATACCCACGGCGCCCGGCAAGGTCAGGGCCAGCAGACCCAGGAGAATCAACAATACGGACACAGCGATGGAAATACCGGTGGTACGGCGGACTGTCACCACAGGATCGTCTGTCTTAGGCACAGCTAACTCCTCATCGGCCTGGAACTCGCGGCCTTTGTTGCTCAGGCACGCGGACTGTTTGGCTTGCGTATTGCCGGCTGGCGCGGCTGATCCACGCCAGTGATGCGGCCCTTGTTGCGCGCCGCGTAGAACACCGATTTGCCTTTCTCGGCCCCGTATTCTGCTTGCATGTGCCGCAGAATCTTGCGGCCTTTTGTGGTCAATGGCATATCAACCTCCTTCGGCCCTTACCAGGGCCACATCTTCACGATCCGACTCAACCCGCTGCAGTTCTTTCTGCAGGCGCGCGCGGAATCCGTCCGGCTTGAGCGCCAGCACATCACAACTCAATAGTTCCAGCAGGCGTTCCGCGACACTGCCCATGGCCAGGCGTTCGAAGCCGCTGCGTTGCACCGTGCCCATGATCACCATGTCGCTATGTTTGGCGGCCGCGAACTCGGCAATCACTCTGCCGGGCTCGCCATCCAGCATTTGCACCTGTTCCGGTGGAATCCCATAGTGTTTGCCAAGCTTTTGCAGTGCCTCGGTGTGCAGGTCCCGGAGTTTCTGTATCAAGGCCACGTCCGGCATCCAGCCGCTGAGCACTTCGGGGTCCGCGGGAAACGGCAGATATTCGAACACGTGCACCACGTCCAGCTGTGCATCGCACTGCTTGGCCAGTTGAACGGCCATGCTCAGGATGCGCGCATTGAGTTCATGCGGGCGGCCGTGCTCATCCAGCGGATCCACCGCGGCAAGGATGCGCTTGGGCAGCATGTTGGGCGACGGACGCACCAGCATCAGGGGTTCCGGGCACTGGCGTAGCAGATCCAGATCCAGGGACGTGAACAGCAAGCGGCGCAGCGCCGGCTCTGCATGCACATCCTTGAACACCATCTGCGGCCGTTCGGCGAGCACCGCCAGCAGCATGCGCACCAGCAATGGACGGCCCCAGTAATATCGGGCGTCCACCTGCAGGCCGTCCTTGCCCAGGCTCGCGGCGAATTCCTCCAGTTTCCGGCGGCGTCCCTGCAGATAGGCATCCAGATCTAACTTGCGGGCGGCGGCACGCGCCAGGGCACGGTCATACTCAAACAGCGCGAGCAGCAGACGCGCACCGCTTTCGCGCGCCAGCGCGGTCGCGCGCGACAAAGCCGGCGACTGTTCCAGGCCCTTGTCCAGGATCACCATGATGCAGGATTTGTCACTCACCGCGGCAACCTCGTTTCGCCACTGGAGCGCTTGCTGAGCATATAGATTATGGCGGTGAATACCCGCAGGTAGCGATGACATGGATCAAGCACTGCGCAAACAGCGGGTTGCATACTGCCGGATGCGGTCTGCTTACTGACAAACACGGATATACTTTGCTGACTTCAAGTCCTGCCTGTCACCAGGCTGTATCCGGAATTCGGGGCGACTATGGCTGACATCCTGAGCGTGTACTCCACCGTCGATGGCCATACACGCGCCATTAGCGAATACATCGGTGCGTCACTGCAGGCCGGCGGCAACAGCGTGCGACTGGCATCCGTGGATGAACTGCCGGCCACGGGACTGTCTGGATGTGACAAGATCATCGTTGGAGCGAGCATCCGTTACGGGAATTACCGCCCCGGGCTGTTGGCTTTCGTGCAGCAGCACGCCAAAGTGCTCAACAGCAAACCCAGCGCATTTTTCAGCGTCAATCTGGTGGCCCGCAAGCTCGGACGGGACACGCCCGAGACCAATCCCTACGTGAAAAAACTGCTGCGCCACACGCCCTGGTGCCCCACCGAGCTGGCGGTATTCGCCGGCAAGCTGGAGTATCAGCGTTACCGGTTCATGGACCGCAACATCATCCGTTTCATCATGCTGGTGACCGGCGGACCGACCGATCCTTCGACAGTCCAGGATTTCACTGACTGGCAAAGAGTGATGGCGTTCGCTAAGCGCGTGCATGAACTTTAACCGGTAGGCTTGATGTTGTGGCGCTGATATAAGGAAGTGGTCACCGGAAGATGTTGCAGCAAACTAAGTCGGGAAACATAGATGTTCCCTGAACTGGCTTCGATAAACTCTGGTTTGGCCATGCATGTTCGATGATCTGTAGCGTGTTGCGATACCGCCCGGATTCCTACCGCCATAAAACCATCATTTCTTGATTTAGATCATTAAGAACTATTTCAGAAAGCTTGCAGCCATGTTAATTTACAATCAATAACGATTCTCATTAAGCTTTTTGATAACACCCATGCCCGAACTCCAGACCGCTTTGCCTCCCCGCCTGCGCTCACGCTGGCTGCGTTTCGTGGCGGTCGTCGGCCCCGGAATCGTGGTAATGCTGGCGGATACCGATGCTGGCAGCATCATCACCGCCGCCCAGAGTGGCGCCGAATGGGGTTATCGCCTGCTGCTGCTGCAGGCGGTGCTGATCCCCGTCTTATATATAGTGCAGGAACTCACAGTCCGGCTCGGCATCGTCACCGGCAAAGGCCACGGACAACTCATCCGCCAGCATTTCGGATCACTCTGGGCCTGGGTGTCGGTGTCTACGCTGATGCTCGCTTGCATCGGCGCCCTGATCACCGAGCTCAGCGGCATCGCCGGCGTCGGCCTGCTGGTGGGCATCCCCGCCTGGATCAGCATGTTCATCGTCATCATCGGACTCATGCTGATGGTGTATACCGGTTCGTATGTGACCGTCGAGCGCATCGCCATCGCCATCGGTATGTTCGAACTGGTGTTTTTGATCGTCGCCTGGCAGGCGCATGCACATCCGGCGGCTATACTCTCCGGTACCTTCAGTCTGCCGCTGTCAAACCCGAAATATCTGTATCTGGCCGCCGCCAACATCGGCGCTGTGATCATGCCGTGGATGGTCTTCTACCAGCAATCCGCAGTGGTGGAGAAGAAACTCAAGATCGGGGATATGAACTCCGCACGCCTGGACACGGCCATCGGGTCGGTGGTCACCCAGATGGTGATGGCGGCGGTACTGATCGCCACCGCCGCCACCATCGGTTACGCGGGCAAGAGCCAGCCCCTGGAGACCGTGCAACAGATCGCCCAGGCCATCACGCCCTTCCTGGGTGAGCGCGTCGGTACCTTGATGTTCGCCCTCGGCATGATCGGCGCGGCACTGGTGGCCACCATCGTGGTGACACTCACGGCCGCCCGCACCCTCGGTGAAGTGATGGGCTTCAAACATTCGCTCGAATACCTGCCCAGGGAAGCCCCCTGGTTCTATGGCGTGTACACCGGATCGCTGATCCTCGGGGGCTTTCTGGTGGTCTCCGGCATCTCGCTGGTTAAGCTTAGCGTCGGCGTGCAGGTTATGAATGCCCTGCTGCTGCCGGTGGTGCTGGGATTTCTTTACCTGCTGTCGCGGCACGCACTGCCGGAGGCCCACCGTCTGAAAGGCACTTATGCCGTCGTCGTCGCCATCGTCATCGCTCTTACTGCTGGTTTTGGTGTGTATGCGGCACTGCTCGGCGTCTTCACGTGACGGTGACATACGGTGTGCGTGTTCTGTGCCTATTCCGGTCATGCGTCGCCGCTCAGTTGCAGTCCATCAGATCGCATGCGATCAACTACATAGGTGCGCATCAGCATCAATACCGCTAGTAACATTAATGACCACAGACCAGCGCCACCGCCGCCGCCTGTATAGCCCGGCGCACGGCTCACTTTATATTCATCGGGATTGTCCTTGATCTTCTGTTTGAAACTTCCCAATGCACTGTCGAGATTGACGGTCATGTCTTTGAACGCTGCCTCAAAGCCCGCGCGGCTGCTATCGCGCAGATTTTTGGCATTATCGGCCAAAGTATCGTAGCTCTTGCGGCGGTCAAGCCCTGGGGCACGGAACAACAGTTTATGGCTTTTGATATCAAATACCGCGGTATCCACGAAAGTCGTGGTGGTGTTCTTTTCCCCCGGTATAACAAATGCACCTACCACCGTCAGGTACAAAAATGACAATGCGCCTTCATCAGTGTTCTGCACCTGGTCGTAAGACACCAGCGCGATGATATCCACGTCGTATATTTGTGCCAGCGCATCGAGATTGTCGAAACCGCCTCCTGGCATTAGGTAGTTATCGGGGATCACTTCCACGCTCTTCACGTACGGATATTTGCGGAAATGCTCCGCGACCCCGTCCATGAGTTTCACCTGATCTGCCGTACTGAGTCCGTTACTATCGAAGATGCCATTGTTATAGCCTCCGCCAAAGAAATTACTGCGGCGACTCTCATGTGTGCTCGGTACGAAGGCGATGCCGACCTTGACCGGAAGTCTGATATTGGCGACCTCGGCGGTCATTGGTCGTGGCTGGCCGGCGGGATACAGGTAGCTCACCAGACTGCTGGTAGTTTGCCGGCGGACGCCTGGTCCGACACTGGCGCAGCCAGCTAATATTCCTGCCAGCAGGACGAATGACAAAACTATCTTGCGATTCATGGTATGCCTCCTTCCACGATTGTGGCGGAGTGCAGCATCATGCAAAGTCGTATACCTCGCAACTAAAATCATGAAAGACTAAAGTAATGCGGCTGACGGTATCTTTATCTAATACTTACTGTTCAGCGCTTGGGTAGAGGGACACGGTTTGCCGTTTGCTGACTGGTCTTGTTCATCGGCCGGGCCGACATGTGAGACTGCTCAAGACGCATGAAGTGTGAGAATACCCAGGGTCGCGCAGCCAGCACGGCGGCACAACTGAAGCGCTCCGTCAGTGGCAGGGAAGCGTCGGCCTCAACGAGTTCATTGAATTCCTTGGCAAGCCGTTGCATCCCTTGCTGGACACGCTCCAGTGAGGACAAGGACAGAAGACCACCGACGAACTTCATATCCTCATGGGGTCCATTGAAACGCGAATGCAGGAAATCACGCAGTACTTCCTTCTCGAAAAACTGCTGCATGGGACCGTCCTTGCGCCATGAGAAGTTACGCGCAGTCCGGAGTTTTATGCGGTTATTTGGCAAGAGATCGATCATACCGAGCCGGTCGAGCCGTGACAGAAGACGGATAGCCTCGTGCTCGCTCACGTCGAAACATTCGATGATCTCATTGAACTGCCACTGACTCAGCACCAGAAAAGTGACCAGCAGAAGCTTGGGATCACTCAAGAGTGCCTCTTCCTGCTCGGGCGTGAGACTTGTAAAAGGCGGCTTGGCCTCCTTGGCCAGCTCGGCCAGATCTGAAATCTCCAGTCCGATATACGTGCAGATCTGTTCAAGACGCTCCAGAGTGAAGCTTCCCCGGGAGAAACAGCGTTTCACGCTCGCCTCGCTAAGTTTTAATGCCTTGGCTAGTTGCGAATAGGTGGCATCGCGCGATCTAAGAGCCTTTTTCAAAGCTGCGATTAGTTGAGCGGATTGCGCCATGTGTGCATACCTCCAGTAATTGGCGTGAAGGTATCGCTTATCGATACCTTTAGTCAAATTCATAACGACTTTTCACATTTTGGTTGTCTTTTATAACACCCCATATCAGTATGCTCTCCGACCCATTACGCCCGCCCCGCCTGGGTCCAGGGCAGTAGCCAAGCGGAGTTGATCATGTTGCTCTATATACTGATGGTGTTCTCTTACTTCTGGTTGTTGGACTGGGCCTTTGGGGCGGCTCTGTTCGCCATACACGAGCAGCGCCTGAGCGGTCGGCCGGGAGCGAACACTTCAACCGGAGAAAACCCATGAGCGATTCGCAATTCCGGTTGTTGGGCGAGCGCCGCTACGCACCGTTCTTCATCACTCAGGCCCTGGGGGCACTCAACGACAACCTGCTCAAGAACGCATTGGTGATTCTCGCCACCTATCATGCCGTGGAATTCACCCGCATGGACCCGAATGTGCTGACACAGCTGGCAGGTGGACTGTACATCCTGCCGTTTCTGCTGTTCTCAGCCACCGCCGGACAGCTTGCCGACAAATTCGACAAAGCCCGCATCATGCGCTTCGTGAAGCTGGCCGAGGTCGGCATCATGATTGTCGCCGGAGTTGGTTTCGCAATGCACAGTCTGACATTGCTGCTTGCGGCGCTTGTCGGCATGGGCATGCACTCAACGTTCTTCGGACCGGCCAAGTATGGGTATTTGCCGCAGACACTCACGGAACGTGAGCTGGTGGGCGGTAATGCACTACTGGAATCCGGCACATTCCTCGCCATCCTGGCCGGCACCTTGATCGCCGGTGTGCTGGCAGGACGCGCCACGTCTACAGCAGTGATCATTGGCTTGTTTGCCGTGGCGCTGCTGGGGGTGGTCGCCAGCCGTAGCATCCCCAAGGTTTCGGCCCCCGATCCCAAACTCACGGTGCATTGGAATCCCTTCACCACTACCTGGGCCATCCTGCGGGACACTCATCGCAATCGCACCGTGTTCCTGTCGCTGCTGGGTATCAGCTGGTTCTGGGCCCTGGGCGCGATCATTCTCAGTGCACTGCCGGGGCTAAGCCGCTTCGTGCTGGGCGGCAGCGAATCGGTTGTGACTGTGCTGCTGGCCATCTTCTCCATCGGCATCGGCGCGGGCTCTCTATCTTGCGAGAAACTTTCGCGTCGCTCCGTGGAGATCGGATTGGTGCCTTTCGGCTCCATCGGCTTGAGTCTCGCGCTCTGGTGGGTATACCGCAGTTTACCAGCTGTTCCCGCCGCGCAGCTTGACGGCTGGCAATTTCTGCGTGATGACTGGCCGGTGGCTCTGGCGCTGCTGAGCATCGGTATTTTTGGTGGCTTTTTTATTGTGCCACTCTATGCCCTGGTGCAAGCACGCAGTGAAAAGAGCCACGTGAGCCGAATACAGGCGGCCAATAACACTTTGAACGCACTTGCCCTGGTGCTGGGTGCCGTGTCCAGCGGCCTGCTGCTGGAAGCTGGGGTTAAATTACCTACCCTGTTATTGATTGCAGCCATAGTCAATGCTGGTGTTGCAATTTATATCTACACACTGCTTCCTGAATTTCTTTACCGGTTCCTGTGTTGGTGCCTGGTCACACTGGTTTACCGTTTCCGCGTCAGGGGCACAGAAAACATTCCGGACAGCGGCGCGGCTCTCGTGGTGTGCAACCACGTGAGCTACGCCGACTCACTAGTCACCGCCGCAGGCGTGTGGCGGCCGATGCGGTTTGTGATGGACTACCGCATCTACGATTTTCCAGTATTACACTGGATATTCCGTACCAGCAAAGCAATTCCAATCGCCTCGCGTAAAGAAGATCCAGCAATGCTCGAGCAGGCGTATGCGGCAATCATCCAGGCGCTTAAAGATGGCGAACTGGTTTGCGTGTTCCCGGAAGGACGCATATGTGCCGACGGTGAGACGGCTGAATTTCGCCCTGGTATGTTGCGTGTTCTCGAGCAGATGCCGGTGCCGGTGATTCCTATGGCAGTCTCCGGACTGTGGGGCAGCGTCTGGTCGCGCGCTCCCTGGAGGAAAAAACTGGGATTGCACCTGGCCTTATTCCGTAAAGTGACGCTGCGCATCGGTACGCCGGTCGCAGCTGCAAACTTGAGTCTGGACGACCTGCGTGAGCGTGTTGCGGCATTGCGCGGCGATAGTCGCTAGCAAAGATTGCAGGAGAAACACCGATGTTCAAACGCATTATGCGATACCTTCTCAAGTTGGTGTTCCGAGTACGGGTTGAGGGTGATACACACCCTCTGCACGATGAACGGGTCCTGATAGTTACCAACCACGAATCTTTTTTGGACGGTTTGCTGCTGGCACTGTTTTTGCCGGTGGAAACCACATTCATCGTCCACACCCAGGTGCTACGCAAGCCGCTATTCCGGTGGTTTTTGAAGCACATCCGTCATCTAGCTGTGGATCCAACCTCGCCATTGGCGATCCGTGCGGCTTTACGTGCTGTTGAAGCCGGAGAGCGCGTGGTCATCTTTCCGGAAGGTCGTATTACTAACACCGGTTCGCTCATGAAGGTCTATGACGGTGGCGCGTTCGTAGCCGCCAAGAGCGGCGCAACGGTGGTGCCCACGCGCATCCATGGAGCAGGACAGAGCTATTTCTCGCGCCTGGCCGGTCTGTTCCCGCGCCGTCTGTTCCCCCGCATCACCCTGTCTATCCAGCCGCCCACGCGCATACCCATGCCGACCGTCGGTACCGCCAAAGAGCGCCGCCGTAAAGCCGGCGAAGCCATGCGCGATGTACTGCTGGAGATGCTGGTCGCCACCCGTCCGCGCACCACGTTATATCGCGCGTTTCTCGATAGCGTGTCGACGTTCGGCCGCCGCTATCCCTTGTTGCAGGATATCAATCTCACGGAAGAAACTTACGGCGCCTTGACGCGCATGAGCATTGGCTTGGGACGTTTGATTTCGCGCAAGACAGAGCCCGATGAAGCGGTGGGCGTGTTGCTGCCCAATGCGGTAGTGACATTGGGTCTGGTGCTATCACTTTGGCGGACGGGCCGCATACCGGCCATGCTCAACTATACGGCAGGTGCTGACGGCATGTCGGCGGCTTGCACCGCTGCCAAAGTCAAGCGCGTGGTCACTTCGCATGCCTTCTTGGAAAAAGCCAAACTCACCGATACGATCGCGCGTCTCACCGGATTGGAACTCATTTATCTTGAAGACCTGCGGGGTGAGCTGAACTGGATCGACAAACTTGCGGTGCTATTTCTGTCTCGTTTCCCTAGACTCGCGGTTCACCGCAGTGAGGCGCGTGACCCGGCGGTGATCCTGTTCACTTCCGGCTCCGAGGGCAAACCCAAGGGCGTGGTGCATTCCCATAATTCCATCCTGGCGAACATCGCACAGGTGCGGAGCATTTCCGACTTCATGCCTACCGACCGGTTCCTGGTGGCGTTGCCGCTGTTTCACAGCTTCGGGTTCACGTGTGGTGCCATGCTGCCGTTGATCGCCGGCTGCAAATCATTTCTGTATCCGTCACCGCTGCACTATCGGATTATTCCGGAATTGGTCTACGACCGCAATTGCACGGTACTATTTGGTACCAATACGTTTCTTGCCAACTATGGCAAGTTCGCACACCCATATGATTTTGGCCGGCTGCGTTACGTAGTGGCCGGTGCAGAAAAACTGCGCGACGAGGTTCGCCAACTATGGGTTGATAAATTCGGGCTGCGCGTGCTTGAAGGCTATGGTGTCACCGAGTGCGCGCCTGTGATCGCGGTTAATGTACCGCAAGCCAACCGTAGAGGTAGCGTCGGTCGCCTGCTGCCGGGTATGCACCGCAGGCTTGAACCGGTGGAGGGAATTGCCGCAGGTGGGCGGTTGGTGGTTTCGGGCCCGAATCTCATGCTGGGATACCTGAGGTTTGAGCGCCCAGGCATTCTCGAAAATCCCAAGTTCATGGACGAGCCAGGCTGGTACGACACAGGCGACATTGTGGCTGTCGACGCCGATGGTTTCATAGCCATCCAGGGGCGTGCTAAACGCTTCGCCAAACTTGGCGGTGAGATGGTTTCCCTGGAAGTAGTGGAACAGATCGCCACCCGGGCTGCGCCGGACCACCAACATGCAGTCATCACCCGTGCAGATGCATCCAAAGGCGAGGCACTGGTGTTGTTTACTACGGCTTCAGACCTGACACGCGACGCACTGCTGCGTGTTGCCCGCAGCGGCGGGCTGCCGGAGCTGGCTGTGCCACGCGATATTCGCCACCTGGATAAACTGCCGTTGCTGGGCACTGGCAAGGTTGATTACGTCACTCTTACGTCTATGCAACCCGGTGCTTGAATGGCATCAATCTTTGATTTTTGCACTCACGTCCAGCTATCCGCGATCACCTGGCGCGTCTCTTCGACCCCGGTACGCCACACGGCCAGCATCTCTTCATCGGAACGCTGGTAATAGCCGCCGAAATTGCCGTCGCCATCGTGATCGCCCTCACTGCCGGTTTCGGTGTGTGCGGCCTTGATTGGGGTATTTACCTAACTACAGGTATGGCGACGCCGGAGAGAGCCGAATAACTGGATGGGATAATAATTTCGCAGAAGCTTGCGCCCGGGCAAGCGTTTACGAACATGAGCCGGTTTAATCGCCACGCCTACATTAGCTGTTGCCGAAGATGGCCTGCATAGTCGCCGTATCAGGTATACCCAGAATCATATGGATATGGCCGTGCACGCCGCGATAGACAGTGGCCGGTGTGGCAAAGGCTTCGACACGGTTCATTAGGGCTTCGTTAGACTGGATCTCGGCGCGTACCTTAGGGTCCACCGATGCCAACGGCTTGATCGGGCTGTGGCCGAACGCCAGCTCGTTCCTGCGCAGAGCCGCGGCTGGATCGCTGGCTACGAGTACGGCTGCACCGCGCCCCAGGCTGGTTGGCGCGATCACCGCCACAATGATATTGCGGATCTGTACATCGCCGTGCTTCAGATACGGCTGCGTGTCAAGCCAGAGCATATGGCAATACGGGCAATCGGTGTCAGTGAAAATATAGACGATGTGCTTGGGCTTAGATGAACCCTCGGCAATCCAGGTGGCATGTCCAAGCTGCTGCCACAAGGCAGGGTCCAATCTGGACATGGTGGCCGCACGGAAAGCTGCATTGGTGAGATCCTTGCCATGTTCGTCATACAACACGCCGATAGTGACAGTTTGCCCATCGGGTAGCAGGTAAACCGGCGTTAGTTGACCGCTGAACTCGCCCACATAGCCCTTGAAACCCGGCGGAGCCTGCATCGTACCCATGATCGTGATGCCCCTGGCAACCAGCGCCTTGATTGGGGCCGGGTACTCCTGTGCCTGGGCGCCGCTGGCGCAGATGACACAGGCGATTAGAAACAACCAGGTTTTCATGGTCATAATTGTCTATTGAATATCTGAAACAGGTGATGACGTTTCAGGTACAGGTAATCACCAGCTTGTGCTTGAAACCAGCAACATGGGAATTAACAGGTTCGGCGCCACGGTCAGCCGCGACGCCGAACCTGCAATCCTGTTACTTTGGTTCCTGATGCACTCAGTGACCGACTACATCCTTGCTATGCGGCATCAGAGTCACCGGCACCGCAAAGATCTGATCCACCGGTAAGCCGTTAGCCTTGGCGGCATCGCGGATGGCTTGCTCGTTGGGCGCTTCGTAGATGCAGAACGTCATGTTCTTGTCGCCGGTGGCGTAGGACTCGACCCACTTCACGTGGTACTTGGCGTTGGTAGCATTGACCTTGTTTTTGGTCGCTAGATCGAGACCATCGAGGGCACCGGCTGGGAAGGTGCGTTGGATCAGGTAACGATGCATGACCGGCGTTGAAGTTTGTTTGGCCGAAGACATTGCCGGGCTGGCTTGAGCAAACACCGGCGTCACGGCGACGATGGCAAATATGCCAAGTAGCGCAATAAATAAACGTTTCATCTTAATTTCTCCTCTGAGGCCATGGCAACACCACCTGGTATGCGTTGCGCGGACCTGGTTATTGTAACAAGTACCAGGATTTTTTCAGGGAGAGAATGTGCACCACATCCATAAGGACATAAAATATTTATGATGTGTGCCACTCACAACGAATGCTTGGATTTATTTTCTTTTAGATGGCAGGTAGAGCAACTGTCATCGCACCCAGAGCTATTCGCCCCCAAGGGGCAGATAGTCACACTTACAAATCTCAAATTCAAGCGCGCCACGCTCGCGTGCTTCAATATTGAATACAATTTTTAGAACGGCCTGTAACCTTTTGATTTTTTAGACTATAAAACTGGAGGATATATCACCTATATGACACATCAGTCATCAACTTCACTCGTGAGTGCGCCATCACCGCTGGTTTCGGCGTGTACGCGGCACTGCTCGGGGTGTTCACCTGATTGGGACAATTCCCAGCCACTGATCAATATCAACCCAGGCATCACGTCCAGTCATTGGTGATCACCTGGCGCGTCTCTTCGACCCCGGTGCGCCACACAGCCAGCATGTCCTCATCGGAACGCTGGTAGTAGCCGCCGAAATTGCCGTCGCCGATGTGGCGTCTGGCCGCAGCCGGATCCAGTGAGCGGATGCGCGCGATGTCGATCATGGACTTTTGTTCTGTCGGAATATCCACGCCCGCGATCCGGGTCCATGGGAAGTTTTCCATCCACGAAGCGTGCGACGCCAGCGGATCGATCTCCATGACCTTTTTCCAGGTGGCCGGCGCATTCCACCAGTTGTGGAATTTCACCGTCACGCCCGGATGGGCAGCCAGCCATTCTTTGAGAGCGGCCTGCACCGGCGTGTTGCCACCGTGCCCGTTGACCATGACGATGCGCTTGAATCCATGGGTGGCCAGGCTGTCCAGGATGTCGCGTATCACCCGCACATAGGTATCCGCGCTCAGGCTGACGGTGCCCGGATAACCCATGAAATAAGGCGTGATGCCGTAAGGCACCCCGGGGAATACCGGCACCTGCAGGGGTTCCGCGGCTTCCACGGCCACCCGTTCGGAGAGGATATAGTCCACACACAGGCTCAGCTGGGCATGCTGCTCGGTGCTGCCGATGGGCAGCACCGCCCGGTCATCCTTCTTCAGGTATTCTTCGACCTGGGCCCAGTTCATGTTACTGATCTTCACGCAGCGACCTCGGTACTTGTGAATATCATGCGCAAGGGTGAACAGCGGTAGATTATAGATGACAACAACAAGCATCGACCGGCATCCTCGAAAAGCCTTCCTGGTCCTGTTCTTCATCGAGATCTGGGAACGTTTCGGCTACTACGGCATGGCCTCGCTCATGGTGCTCTACATGGTGGAGCGCCTGGGCTTCGCCGATGCGCAGACCGACATCATCTGGGGCGCGTTCTCGGCGCTGGTGTATTCCATGCCGATGCTGGGCGGTTACCTGGGCGACCGTGTGCTCGGCGCACGCCGCACGCTGGTGCTGGGCGCCATCACCCTGGGTCTCGGCTATCTGCTGCTGTCCATCCCGCTGACGGAGACCCTGTTCCCGGCCATGGGACTCATCGCCCTGGGCAATGGCCTGTTCAAGGTCAATCCCAACAATCTGGTGTCGCGGCTGTACGAGGGCCAGCATTCCAAGCTCGACATCCTGTTCACGCTGTATTACACCTCACTGAATATCGGCTCGTTCGTCTCGATCCTGCTCACGCCCTGGATCAAGGACCAGACCAGCTGGGTGATCACGCTGGGCCCCCTGCACTTCGACAGCTGGCACCTGGCCTTCGGCCTGAGCGCCATCGGCCTGACGCTGGGATTGCTCAACTACGGAGCCTTCCAGCATTACCTGCGTCCCTATGGCGCGGCCCCGGATTTCGAGAAATTGAATTGGCGGAAACTCGCACTGGTGATCGCGGCCTCGCTGCTCATCGCCTATCTGCTCTCGGAGATCATCCGCCATCGCGCCCTGGCGCTCGGCGTCGTCGGATTGTTCTTTATTCTGATGATCTACGTATTCGCACACCTTTTGATCAGCGGAAAACAACACGAGCGCAAACGCATCATCGCCTGCATCGTGTTTACCGGCATATCGGCCATCTGGGCCATCTATAACCAGCAGATCTATACCTCACTCACATTGTTCGCCCTGCGCAACGTGGAGCACACACTGCTGGGCATACATGTGGCGCCCGCGCAGTTCCAGGATCTCAACCAGTTCTGGCTGGTGCTGCTGGCGTTGCCATTGGCCTGGCTCTACAACCGCCTGCAAAAATCCCGCCGTGGAGACTTCTCCATTGCGGTCAAGTACACCGCCGGCCTATATCTTCTGGCTGCCGCGTTTTTCCTGTATGCGGCCAGCGGCTTTACGGCACGGGCCGGCATCGTATCCCCCTGGTGGCTGGTTGCCGGCTACGCGGCCCAATCGCTGGGCGAACTTTTGATCAGTGCTCTGGGTTTTTCCATGGTCTCGCAACTGGTGCCGGAACGTTCCCGCGGCATCGTCATGGGCGCCTGGTTCCTGGGGATGGGCGTAAGCAACTACCTGGGCGGCGCCATCGCCGGCCTCGCCGGTATCCCCGCCGGCATTACAGAAGCTATAACAACGTTGCCGATCTACATGCGGCTGTTCACGGGGCTCGGGGTCGGTGCGCTCGTCTGCGCTCTGGTGATGAGCGCCGTGATCCCGCTGCTGAATAAGCTGGTTGGTAAACAAGAAAGACGCTAGTTCGCGGACGGCTATCACTTTAGAATTAAACAACTCTCAAGCATCGAGTGCACTTGAATGATGCGACGAATCCTATGGATTGCAGCGATAGTGCTGGTCGCGCTGGCGGCGCTGCACAAATTTTCCACGCGCCCAGTAGAGCACAGCGCCGGTGTTATAGCGCCGGACGCGCCGCTGCAAACCGATCTTGACCAGCCGCAGCCACTGCTGCACATGAAGGACGCCACCCTGGAGCCTCTGGCGAAATTCGCGCTCACGGCGCGCGTGCTGTCGCGCGAGGATTATGAGTTCGATGAGGGCGCCGTGCTCTCGCCCACCGACCTGGCCCTGGGCTGGGGGCGCATGTCCGACAGCGCGGTGCTCAGCCACATCGACATCCATCAGGGCGTGCGCTTTTACACCTGGAGCGTGCAGGAGTTCCCCATCCCGCGCCGCGAGATCGAGACCAGCAGCGCCAACATGCACATGATCCCCGCCAATGACGAGGTGGCGCGCGCGCTCAAGCGCGTACGCGTGGGTGATCTGGTGACATTGGACGGTCTATTGGTGGAAGCGGACCGCCCCGGCGGCTGGCGCTGGCGCAGCTCCATGACCCGGGATGACACCGGCCCCGGTGCCTGCGAGCTGGTTTATGTGGAGGATCTGGCGATTGATCCACGGCCTTGAGCCGCTGGAGGCAAGACTCCGCTGAGAAAATGGCGGCATGCTATTGTTTAGCGCAATCATCGCCCCAGTCGGGCGTTCGCAATCGAAGGTAAAAAAACATGACTACAGAAAAAAGGTCGATGGTCTTTGGCTGGCACGTCTACGGCCTGGGCGTGATGGCATTGGCCATTCTCTGTCTGGTGTACGGGAACTTCGATCCAGGGCAGCCGGTGCCCAAGAACTTTCCCGACCGCACCACGCTCGCCTACGCCGCCGCGGTGTTCATGCTGGTCGCGGGCGCGGCCGTCGAATGGCGCCGGACCGCAGCCTGGGGCGCCGCTGCACTCACCGCCTACTACACGCTCATCGTCGTCATCCTGATGAACGGCCGCGTGGTGCTCGCCCATTACGATAAATACTATACCTACGAAAGCCTCGCCGAGCAGGTCGCGATCGCAGCAGGTGCGCTGATCGTCTACGCCAACTACGCGAAAATCGATGCGACCCTGGCCGCGCGCCTCACGCGCGTCGGCCAACTGGCATTCGGAGTTTGTGCGCTGCTATTCGGCGGTGCGCATTTTGTCTATATGAACCTGACCGCCCCGGTGGTTCCCAAATGGCTGCCGCCTTCGCAAGTTTTCTGGGGCTATGCGACCGGGGTCGGCCACATGGCGGCAGGCTTGGCAATACTCACGGGCGTGTGGGCGCGCCTCGGTGCGATTCTGCTGACCGCCATGTATGTGTCCTTCGCCCTGCTGGTGTGGGTGCCTATGCTGCTGGTCGCACCCGGGAGTCATGAGAACTGGACTGAGAGCGCTACCACTCTCGCCCTGATCGGCGTCGCCTGGGTGGTGGCAGACTCGCTGGCACGGCCGAAGCGCTAGCGGAATGACCTAATCGTTCAGTTTCTACGAAAGCCAGCGCCATCAGATACTGCTGATATCTGATGCTGAATGTGCACAATAATTTACCTCAAGCAAAATACAGCAGTCGCTGTAATAAAAGCAATAATAAATAAGCCAATTACACTAAAGGCTATTAATTGATGTTCGCACTGCTTGCAGGTTTTTCGTGGATAAAAGATGTCTTTCGCAGCTATAAGCATTACCAAGGACGCGCATATTTTCACAATTAACGAAACTTCAGCAAGCTCTGAATTGCATTTTTCTTTACCGCAATTTCGGCCCGTTGGCGGTTCAGGCCCTGATAATCCTGTTTTACAGGATCAGGCATTCTTTCGGCACCGGGTTACCGGATTGGGGGTGGTTTCGCAGTATCTGATGTTGATGTGGTATCAGAATTGGCCGGTTCAATCCGTCCCGCATAATTACTGACCCCTGATTCGTACGGCGACTGAGCCACCAATATTGCATTTGCAGCCTCGGTTTCGACTGTCAAAGTGTAATGAAGGGTCCATTTGAAAGGAGTTTTGCTCAGTGCCGCATTTGCCGAGCTGGGCTGAAAAATCCATACGGCCAGTTCTTCATGTCCCTTGAGCTGTTCCAGACTTGGTCCTTGAACGGGTACAACCTTCGTTTGGTCCGGCAGTAAGTCACCCGCCTTGAGCGGCTGTGTCACCACAGTTTGTCCATCCAGCTCGAACGCGCACACGGCATTAGCGGTATCCAGGATTTGGGCTGAATGATTTGTCAATTCGACTTTGACGATGACCCGGTCGGGATCATTTTTATAAAATGGAACACGATAAACCGAATACAGTTTTGGTGGTTTTATCATAAACACGAGGTAAGTTCCATTGACCTTGGAAGCCATCTGGTAGCGATAGTAAAGCTGCGGTACGGTATCCAAGGCATGCAGGCTTATTTCAAGTCCATTTTGTGTTTGATCTTGTGGTGAGCTGAGAAATTTCAGCGTCGTTGCGCTCACAGTAACGGGATAAGTGGTAGGGCCGGTAGGTTCGGAACCGATGGGCGGCGGTTCGTTGGCTGTCGCACAGGCAATCAGCAATAAGCTGATCATAGTCATACAGACAATGAGCCGGCACTGATACATCTTGCTTTGTCTCAATTCACATTGTGATGCGGGTGAATCACGATACAGGCTGGAGTTACGTTAACGCCAACCTTGCCTGTACAGCCGTTACACCGGGCTCTGGTTCTAAAAAACAGCCACTTGCCTGTTATCCTTTCTGCAAGCCGTTCTTCAGATACTGAACAAGTTCCTGAAGTTGCTGATCACTGAGAGTGGGATGCGCCGGCATGTCCTGTTGGATGTCCTTGAAATGCTTCTCCGATCCGCTACGTCCATACTTGATGGTGTGTGCAACATCCGCTTCGCTGGCCGTCATCACGAAGTTGCTGCCCTTGAGCGGCGGTGCCAGACCTTCGATACCCTCTCCTTTTGGGCCATGGCAGCCGGTGCAGTCCTGGGTCTGGAATATTTTGGCGCCGGCTGAGTCGTCATCGGCTGCATCGGCGCTACTGAATCCGATAAGTCCTGCTGCAGTAACAGCGCAGGCCAGTGCTTTAATCAAGTTGCTTTTGTTCATGAGAATGGTTCTCCCACAATTATCTAAAAATTATGGAGTTTTAAATCTCTAACTTCCGCAGTGTGAGCCTATACATCATCATAGCAAAAAAAATGGAGGGTCGGGAATATTTCCCGACCCTCCAGATGATTTCTACGGGTTACATTGGGAAGTCAAGGGTTGTCGAGAAGCTCCACCCACCCGTTTTAGCCGGCCCGGTCAGCGATGTGGTCGATGAGGTCGAGAGCGAGACAACAACCGCGAAGTTCATGGCCGGTTGATAGACGTAGCTCAGAGAGTACGAATTAGGCTCGGGGACGTCGTACGACACATTGTTGTGGTCGGTGAATGTGTACTTCAGGGTGTGTGAGAAGGTCGGCTGCAAGCAGTGCGTATGCGCGTAGCACCAGATGAGCCCGGTTCCGAAGAGTTCCTCCGTGAAGCTGGCACCATCGGTGTACTCATCTCTGCCATAGGCCAGCCCGATCGCCCAGGCCCAGCTTATATCGCCGTCATCCCCGACGTCCGACCGCTGCCAGCGGAAAGTTGGGTCGACGGCGACGTTGTTCTTCAGATCGGTATTCAGGTAAGCGCAATCGCACGCCCGCGTCGCCGAAATGCCGGTGATGGCGTCATGGTAGGTGTATACCAGCGGATTCTGGTTGGCACCTTCCTGGAGGGCATCAGTGGTGACATACGGAATTTCATCATCACCCGTCTGCGCCTGTATCCTTGCTGCCACCGTGTTGTCGCTGCGGTTATCGAAGTAATATTCGATGTCACCATCTTCCATCTTCTGATCCCAGCCGCTGTTGTTATCACCGGTCCACGCTCCGAGTTGCCAGACCCAGCGGTCATGCATCCAGGCAGTAAAGCGGAAGGCGCCGAGGTTCGGATGCGCATTGCCATCGAGTTCGCCGCGCGGGCCGATCGCGGAGGGTGCGCCAATCTGATTAGGACCCCAAGGCTCTTCATCGAGACCCTGGTTGGTGAAGCGGATGTTATAGATATCGCCATTGTCCTGGATCGCATCGGGATTGATGGTATAGACCAGATCATATTCATCCCAAGTAACCAGACCCGGCGCCCAGGTACTGCCCCCGGTACACGCAGTCGACGGGCTGCAATTGTTGGCGCCGTAGTCGCCGACGATATAGAACTCGTTCCAGAAGCCGATGTTCTTGGTCACCGGACCGGTCACGAACCACGCGAGACGGGTGGTCGGATTGGAAGTGAGTTCGGTGGAAGCCTGGCCCGGCGCCTGGGATTTGTTGGCGACAACGCTTTCGAAGCGGTAAGACAGATAGTCATCCCATGGAATATCGAGCGTCTCGCCGCCCTCCGCGCCCGGCTGGCCGGCCAGCAGCTTGGTCCTGCGTTCCGCAAACCGGTACCCGTTGGCGCGGAACTTCATGGCTTGGATGGTGAAGCTCGGCGTTGGGTCATGGGTGAAATGGCATTGGTTGCAGCTCATGCCGGTCTGGCGTGAGAATGACGGCATGGCCTGCACCGCGCCGACGGTGAGCACGCTCAACGTCAACACGCCTATCGCCGTCAGGCCCAGTCGGATAAGTAACTCTTGTAAATGTTTCATGGTTTAGTTCCCCAGAAGAAGTTGCTATACCCAGTGAATCTCGTATCCGTGATCCTCACGGAGGATCGCCTGACGGAATGGCGGTGCGGTTTGCAGAAAGTCCTGACTCTTCAGTCGCGCTCTGCAGTCCGTTTTTCAGGTAATCGATGATCGAGTAAATTTCCCCGACCGACAGCTGGTTGAATCTAGGCATACCGGAGTAAGCGCGAAAGTGCTTGAAGGCACCCTGCCTGCCCTGCTCGATGGTCTGAGCAATGAGGTCGACGCTGGCATGCATTACGAAAGCATCGCCTTTCAGGGGTGGGCCATATATGGTGATGCCCTGCCCCCAGTATCCGTGGCATCCGGAACAGTGCATCTGGAACTGCGTCGGGCCATTCCACAACTGCGTCGCCATGCCCATTACCTGGGATTGATCAGGTTGATTATCCGAAGGATCACCGGCCCATGCCGGGATACCGGCCAAGAAACCAACTACAGCGATTATCACGAGACTTATAAAGGTCGTTCGGGACATTTTCATCGTCAGGCCTCCACTCGAAAATCGGTTTAGAGGAACGCTGGACTTCCGCGTTAGGGATTTAAGTTTGGCAAGAATTGGCGTAAATACTGTCAAAATATTGCTATTGCCATGTCATTTTCTTGCTATTGTGGTGACGTATATATACGACACCTCCGCCCAAAGTTCGTCTAATGTCCGGTATCAACGGCCGCCTAAATATGACTTGACGCCATCTGGCCATTGGCCTATAAGTTGCCAAATAGACACAAGCTCCTATAAACAGACGCATCTAGTGAGGGGCGGAGCAGCATGTATGACGTGGCAATCCAGGCCTCGGAGGACCTGGATGCTTGTATGCCAAGGCCGGCCACTTATTCGAGTACCGAGGCATTTCCCCAGTGGAGTGCCTTGCGTGCCTTATTTTATAACCTTCCAGCTGGAGAAGTTGCGCTTCCAGCAAACCCCGATCTGTGGATCAGCGTATTTTTCTCCACTCGAAGTGTTCGGTTTGAACGCCATTTGCGCGGTGAGGTGTCGGTTGTTCAATTAGGTTTGGATACCGTAAGTTTCAGTCCGGCAGGAGAATCCGTTTATTGCAAATGGGATGGGTTCGTAGAAGTTCTGCAAATGCGGCTATCGCATACTTTCGTGTGCGATCTCGCTACAAAACATGACTTGCATAGTTCAAAGCTATTGAACTTAGCCAATATGGGCTTGAGAGATCCCATCGTGGCGCAAATTGCCCATGAAATTGCCAGGCTCATATCTGGAAATACAAAACGGGTCAGTATCGCCTATTTGGATTCTCTGGCAACCTTCCTGGTGCTCCACCTTGCTGAGGCTTATGGAAACAATGGAATTGATTCACTAGGATCCTATAGGTCACCGAAGCTAAAAACACCCGATCTTGGCCACGTGGCCGTATTCATACAAGAGAACCTCCATAAAAACCTGCAACTCAGTAAACTTGCCCAAATCGCAAAATTGAGTAATTTCTATTTCATCAAGCAATTTCGGGCAACTTTCGGAACATCGCCACATCAATACATCCTCAGTTGTCGGATTGCACTTGCAAAACAACTGCTCACGGATACATTTTTATCAATGAGCCATATCAGCGAGCGTTGTGGCTTTTCTTCGCAAAGCCACTTTACCAGCGTTTTTAGACAGAGTGTGGGTATCCCACCCAGCCTGTTCAGGCATAATAATTGCCAAAGCATAGTTAAGCAAAATATGCATTGAAAATTTACGCTAGCATTTTAAATGCATAGGCATGATGAGATTTCTTTAATGCTAAATGATTTTGATTTCAGCATCCATTCTTCAATAAACCCTAAATCTACAGCAAATCTTCCTAGAAGACATCGCATGGCCTTTCATATGCAGCTCATGAAAATTTACATCACTATAGAAACCTTACTCATCTTGGCTAGGCCCGCACTGGCAGCTGCAGGCTCAAGCTCAGAATCAGTACCCATTAGTCCGATGACCTCCGTAGATATTCAATATGACGGCCGGGATGGCTTAGGGTTCTTAACCAGCAAAGATGATGACGGCTTCGACCAATATGTGGATCGCCAGCTGGGACTACAGCTAGACAGCGAATTCCCCGGAATTCAGGCCGCGCTTGCAAAGAGCGTACTGTCTTACACTTCTCTAACCGCCGCCGCTGAGATACGGGCCAACCAACGGCAACTTACCAGCCTGCTTCTTCAGGTTTCGAGCAAAGCTGAAAGTGCGCCTACCGTTAGTAAACCCATTCTATTGCTGGCATCGGTGCGGCTAGCCGCTAGACTCAACAATGCGGATATAACTGACCCTACATGGCAATCTGCTCGTGCCACACTAGAACGATATGGAATCGCATTTAAGAACACACCTACAAAGGGATCCATCGATTATGAAAAAATATTGCATAGTCTATGGCAGGAATATCCAGATACTACGTGGGGCAAAGATGCATTCTTATTGGATCTGAAAAATGCATTTAATTGTGCGCAGGGAAATCAGGAGCTGCACACCATGATCCGGCTCGGTGAACAATATATTCGTGCTCACCCCGATGACCCAAGAAATCCATGGATAAACTTCGTGGTCGCAGTTGCATTTGAAGATTGGTTTGGCTTAGCCGAATTTTCTAATGTCAATGACAATACCTATCTTTCATCTGATGATATTGACACTGGCCTTTCTCGTCAGACACGGACAAGTGCCGCATTACATTTTGTGCAAACGGCAATTGGAGCTCGTGGTACTCCCCTGGCGATGCAGGCTGCTCAACAGATAAAGGCCATTGGAACCGGAGAGCCGCTTGCGAGCATCTATTACATATGCGCTGCCCATTGAAAGATTAAAAAGGAACTCTGCAATTGGCGTTGAAACTAGCACAGCTTTATTACAGTGCTCACGGGACTTTGGTTTTAATATCGATATCAAGTAGTTTATCGCTGGCGCTACGATTCCACACGGCGCTACCCTCAAAATCCCCATGACTGAGCAATGGATTCCCGTTTATTGCAATGCGGGCAATTACTTTGACTTTAGGAAAACCCTGCAAAGTCCTGCCCGCCACCATGGAGTCAGCATCGCTAAGAGTTACATCAAGCGGCAAATCGCGTACCTGAAGCCGACGCACGGCTAGCGGTGGTCCACCAGATTGCTGCAATGATTCTGCAAACACAAACACAGTTGCATCAGGGCTAACCTTGTTTAGCAACGCTGGATCCAGCGTCAGATAAATATGGATTGCTGTCGCAGTTATGGGAGGCGCTGCGATCGCCTGACCGCCAGCTTCTTCAATATACTGAATTACCTGCTTTTGATATTGTGGGGATAGATTCTCTCCAAGTAGCGTTTGCCAGCGCTGCACCGCCAGCTTATTATCGCCACGTATTGAAGCAGCAAGCCCACCGTACCATAATCCTTGTTCATTGTTCGGGTCAATTTTCAGGACTTGCTCGAACAATGGCGCCGCTTTTTGCATGAATTGGTCCGGATTCGCAAGCGAGATCGCTTCAGCATAAGCCGCCAGAATGTCCGGATTGGCATCACCTGATAATTTATTCGCCTTTCCAAAGGCCTGGACTGCATCGTTATATCGATCCATGAGCGCATAGGCACGTCCTAACATCAGCCAGCCCTCCAAATTGTTTGGTTCAGTGGTGTTAAGCTTATGGGATAGTTCTGCCGCCATCTGCTCGATATTGTAAGCACTTGCGGCTGTGACACCTTCAACCGCCACCCGCCAATTCCCCAACTGCCAGTAGCCAATGGCCATGGCGATTAACAAAATCACTCCGGCAGCGATCGCCAATATGTGGTTACCCGGTCCTGGCGACCTGTATTGATGCGTTCCAACATCACCGGCTTTAAGGCTTAAAGCCAGCTCACGTTCCAGATCCCGGCGCGCCGCCACATGATCGGCTGTTGCGAGCCGGCCGGCCGCCAGATCCCTCGCCAGTTCATCCACTTGGTTTAAATGTGCGGACCGATAGGCGGTTTCATAGGAGGGAGCGTCGGGCGAACGGTGCCGCCACAGCGGTACCGCCACGCACGCGGCTGCGACGCAGAGCATGACAGCTGCAATTGCAATAAACAGCATGCTTATGACTCCCGCCCGTCATCCATGTTGGCCCGCCGCCGCACTATCATAATCACCACGATCAACGCGATACCCAACAACAAGAAGGGTCCCATCCACAATAGCCAGGTGTTGGCCTGCAGCGGGGGATCGTAAAGGATAAAATCCCCGTAGCGATTGACCATGTACTGTAGGATCTGCTGCTCGCTTTGACCCTCTGCAACTTTCGCGTGGATTTGGCGGCGGAAATCAACGGCCAGCGGCGCATCGGAGTTGGCAATGTTTTCATTCATGCATTGCAAACAGCGGATTTCCTGGAGTAAACGTTCATAGCGGTGCTCAAATACGGGGTCAGTGAATGCCGGTTCGCTATCGATCCCCCACGCCAGGTGGGACACCATCAACATCATGCAGCCCACAATCAGGATCCAGGATCTCATGTATGCTCGCGGTTTAATGCCTGGATACGAGGCAGCAATTCCTTCTGGATCACATCGGGGGTGATAGGGCCGATATATTTGAAACGGATGATGCCATGCGAATCAATCAAGAAGGTCTCTGGTGCTCCATAAATTCCCCAGTTGATGGCCACGTTACCGGTCGGATCGAAAACCACCGCGGTATAAGGATTGCCGCGTTCAGCGAGCCATTGAATGGCGCTCTGCCGGTCATCTTTGTAATCGAACCCATAAATCGGCACGACATTCTGCTTGGAGAATTCGACCAGCGTCTGCTGCTCATCACGGCAGGCCACGCACCAGGTGGCCCAGACATTGACCAGGGACACCTGACCCTTGAGCTGGTTCTGATCGAATGTCTGTTTCGGATCATGCAAACGCGACAAGCTGAAATCCGGCACCGGCTTGCCGATCAGCGGTGACGACACGATGGTTGGATTGAGATACAGACCGCGCCAAAAGAACCCAATGAGTGCAATCAGCACCGCCATCGGCAGAATGAAAATCAATCGACGGCGCATCAGCGTTCCGTTGCAGGAGATTTAGGCAGATTCGCGTCAGCATCCTTGGGTGGGGTGCTCGCGTCGATTGCGACTGGCACCCGGGTACGCCGGTAGCGCTTATCCATAAGCGCGATGATTCCGCCCAACATCATGGTCAGCCCGCCCAGCCAGATGAACCTGACCAGAGGTTTATATTCAATACGCACGCTCCAGGCATCCTGCCCCAGCGGGTTGCCGAGCGCCACGTACAGATCCCGGAATGGTCCCGGAGCAATGGCCGCTTCGGTGGTAGTCATGCCACCAGTATCGAACTGGCGCTTTTCCGGGTGAATCAGCGTGAGTATTTTTCCGCCACGGGTCACCGCCACGGTACCCTGGACCGCCTGATAATTGGGGCCGGATACATCCCGTACGCCTTGAAATGAATACTTATAACCGTGCACTTCGACGCTGGTACCCGGTTTCATCACCTGGTCCACGGTAATCCCCAGCATGGAGTTTACGGTTACGCCGAGAATCATGAGACCAGCTCCAAAATGTGCGACGCTCATGCCGAGAATGCTGTGTGCCAAGCTGGCATGCCCATGATGCAGCCGCTGCCACATACGCTGCACGGGTTCCTGCAATGCGCTGAAGATCATCCAGGCCGCCAGCAGCACACCGGCCGTAGCAATGAAACTGGCCTCAGCCCGCAGCAGCACGATCACCACCACGCCCGCCAGCAATGCCAATGCTGCCGGCACCCGCAATTTTGCAAGTGTTTCAGAGATATTGCCGTGTTTCCAGCGTACATACGGACCTATGCCCGCCAGAATGAAAAATGGCACCATTAGAGGTACGAATATATGGTCAAAGTACGGTGGACCGACTGAAATCTGGCCAAGCCCGAGCGCTCCCAGCACCAGCGGGTACAGCGTGCCGAGCAGAACCGCAGCTGCGGCCACCACCAGAAAGACATTGTTGAGCAGCAGGAAAGTCTCACGGGAAAATATTTTGAATCCCCCGCCACGCTGGCTGAACATGGGAGCGCGCCAGGCATACAAAGTGAGCGCGACACCGATAAATAAACCGAGCATGGCCAATATAAAAATACCGCGCTTAGGATCGCTAGCGAAGGCGTGCACCGAAATCAAGATCCCGGAACGCACCAGAAAGGTGCCGAGCAGGCTCAGAGAAAACGCCGTGATAGCCAGCAAAGCGGTCCAGCTTTTAAAGGCGCCGCGTTTTTCAGTTACTGCCAGCGAATGCACCAGCGCCGTTCCAACCAGCCACGGCATAAACGACGCGTTTTCCACTGGGTCCCAGAACCAGAACCCGCCCCAGCCCAGCACGTAATAGGACCACCAGCTGCCGAACGTGATTCCACAGGTCAGAAACAGCCAGGCCACCAGGGTCCAGGGCCGCGACCAGCGGGCCCACATGACATCCATGCGGCCGCTGAGCAATGCGGCTACCGCAAAGGCGAAGGCCACCGACATCCCAACATAGCCCATGTACAGCATCGGCGGATGGATCGCCATGCCGGGATCCTGGAGTACGGGATTCAGGTCTGCGCCCTGTTGCGCAGGCGGCAACAGCCGTCCAAACGGATCAGAGGTGGTCAGCATGAACAGCAAGAATCCGATGCTGATCACGCCGAGCACGCCCAGAACGCGGCTGGAAAAATCCTGTGGCAGATGACGGCTGAAGCGCGCGACCGCCAGGGTCCATATAGCAAGCACGCTGACCCACAGCAACAGAGAACCTTCATGCGCGCCCCAAACCGCCGTGAATTTATAAGGCCAGGGCAAGGCAGTATTGGAATTGGCTGCCACGTAAGCCACGGAGAAATCATTCATCAGAAACGAATAAGCCAGCGCTGTAAAAGCCAGCAATACAAACAAGGACTGTCCGACTGCTGCCGAGCGCACTGCGCTCATCCAGATAAGATTGGAGCGCTGCGCACCGCCGAGACCAAAAAAACTTTGGGCCGCTGCCAGACACAGGGCAATAATCAACGCAAGATGACCGAGTTCGGGAATCATGTAACACCTTTTACGGCCGCGGCCCGCTGCTCGACCTCGGCTTTCTTGATGGCGGCGTTCACTTCCGGCGGCGTGTAGGTGGCATCGTGCTTGGCCAGCACCTGTTGAGCCACGAACAATGCATTCTTGTCCAGCTTGCCATACACCACTATGCCTTGGCCTTCACGAAACAGGTCCGATAGCATCCCAGAATACACCACCGGGCTGGATTTCTGCATAACCTTGGAGGTGTCATACTGCCAGGGTGGCACAGAATACTCCCCATGGCCGCCATGGCCACTTATGTGGAACAGCTGGCCGAGGTGCGCACGGCGGCCGCTACCTGTGCGGGTGTGAAGTTATACAGCAGGTTTTTCTTGAATGCCTGCAAACCCAAGGCAGTAGCGGCGGTCGCCAGGCCCACAATGATAACGGCGACAACCATCAGACGCTTGCGGCGTACCGGCGTCATTCTGGCCGTTCCTTGTCACACAGGCGACTTTGAATTTCCTTAAGCGGCCGGCACTACTGAAACTCATCCCTTCGAATATTACCCTTCCGCGGATATATCATCAATTGATGATGTCTGTAAACGATCGCTACTTGAACGCCAGTAGCGGAACCAAGAAATCAATCAACTAGCTAATTCATTTGCTCTTTTGGTGCCGGCGGAGAGAGTCGAACTCCCGACCCACGCATTACGAATACAAGTTATATTTAAGCGTTCGATCAAAATCACTTACATGCGGCGCTCGCCCTTCTCAAAGTACAGAATCCGCTGTTAATATATGGGCGGTATCAACTCGCACCGAATCAGGATCGGAATTCCTCTGGTTTAAGTTGGTAACGGTGTAAAAGTTTGTAGAATTCAGTGCGATTCCGCTGCGCCAGGTGTGCTGCCTGACTTACGTTGCCCTCGGTGATTTGCAGTAGTTGTACCAGGTATTCGCGTTCAAAATGTTCCCGCGCTTCGACCAGGGAAGTGACTTGTCCGGTCTTCTCACGCAGGGCATTTTGTACCAGGACTTCCGGTATGAGGGGGGTGGTGGTAAGTGCTACGGTTTGTTCCACTACGTTCTGTAGCTGCCGCACATTGCCCGGCCAAGGCGCACTCAATAATAGTTCCATGGCCCGGGGTGCAAATCCTTTGATGCTTTTTGTATTGCTTCCTCCCGCATGGCTTAGGAAATGGGTAACCAGGAGCGGAATATCTTCGCGGCGGGCTGCCAGCGGTGGCATGGTCAGCGGCACTACTGCCAGCCGATAATATAGATCTTCGCGGAACCCCTGTTCCGAGACCTTCTTTTCAAGGTCATGGTTCGTGGCCGAAATAATGCGTACATCCACTGCGATAGGATTATTCGAACCAACCGGCCGGATTTCTTTCTCCTGCAACGCACGCAACAATTTCACCTGGAAACTCAAAGGCATGTCGCCAATCTCATCCAGGAATAGAGTACCGGTATGTGCGGCCTGAAACAGGCCGCGCCGGTCCGAGGTTGCACCGGTGAATGCGCCCTTGCTGTATCCGAAAAGCTCGGATTCCAGCAGGGTTTCCGGGATCGCGGCACAGTTGACGGCTATGAACGGCTTGTCGCCGCGCGGGCTGGCGTTGTGAATGGCACGCGCCAATAGTTCCTTGCCGGTACCACTCTCACCTTGTATGAGAACCGCCGTATCGCCCGCAGATACGAGCTTCGCTTGACGCAACAAATCCTCCATCAGCAGGCTGCGTGTGATAATGTCCGCACGCCATGCAGCATCTGCGTTTTCAACATCTTTTAATTCAAGCTTGCCGGATATCCGCAAGGCATCGTTCACCCATTTCAACAGTGATTTGCTATCGAAGGGTTTGGTGAGATAGGCAAATACTCCTTTATGGGTGGCATCCACGGCGTCAGGAATAGTGCCATGAGCGGTGAGAATGATCACTGGCAAAGATTGATCATGGCGCCGTATGTTGTTAAATAGCTCAATACCATCCATACCCGCCATGCGCATATCGGTTATGACCGCGTGTGGCCGGAACAGCGGGATCTGCGCCAAGGCCTGTTCGCCGCTTTCCACCGTACGCACCTCGTGCCCCGCAGCGGTCAGACGCATGACTAACAGGCGCAGCAGGCCGGGGTCATCGTCAGCAACCAGAATACGTCCCGTAGTCAAGATCGCTTTTGCGGGCGTGGCTTTCAAAGCTGCTCCCCAGGGGGTGTGGCTGGAGGTTGTGAGTTGCTGGTTGAGGCTGGCGGCAGCTTGCGGATGGGTGGAGCCACTATCGACTTGTCGCGTTTATCCATGGTTTTCTCGATACTCTTCAACGCGTCCAGTTGTTGTTGAAGATGATCTTTTTGTGAGCGCTCCGAAGCCAATTGCTGCGCGAGTGACTGGTCAATTGTGGCGATTGCTTGCTGACTACTGGCAATATTTAATAGCAGATTGGCCAAGCCCTTGAATCCCGGCCCCACTACTTCCCAGTTATATCCAGATACTAATGACACAGCCTCATCCAGATTGCGCGACGGCCTGTCCGACAGAACATCCAAAAGCGCAAGTCGCATCCGGTCTTCGGGGAACTGCGTTAGATTATATTGCTGCCTAAGGTTTTCCTGCGTGGCCGCCTGAGCAGCCGGTGGCAGACTCAAGACGGTGTTGACGTAGTCCATCAATCTGACAATTTGGCCGTCACCTGTTTCAGGGATCATAAGCACATCCGGCTTTGTGGAGCGGGGAATACATCCCGTCAAAACCAGAATAATGCTGATGACGAGCGATACAACTAGGCCAGGCAAATTCCTGCGCATTCAGCCTCCTGATCCCGTAGCGGGTAGAGCAATCCGAAAGCCTGCTCCATGCTGTCGTTCGACGATCTCAATCATACCTTGGTGCAGACGTATATATTCGCGGGCGATGGATAGACCCAATCCGGTGCCTTTTACATAACCGCTGTCACTGCCCTGGCCCTGATAAAAAGCTTCAAAAACCTTCTCCCGCTCATCCGCTTTGATGCCTGGACCTTGATCTTCCACATTCAAAACCGCTTGACCATTCTCTACCTTTAGATTCAGCCCGATTACACCGCCCATGGGCGAGTATTTGATGGCGTTGGAAAGCAGATTGTCCACTACGATACGAATTTTTTCCGCATCAGCCAGTATGGCGACTTCATGCAAGTGCGCATCGATTTTTATGTGTTTGGCCTTGATGGCCATCTTCTGGTCCTCGATCACTTTGACAATCACCTGATTGAACTTGATCAATTGGTTTTCACCGAACAATTGAGGCCCTTGCGCGGCGCTGTAATTCAGCAGATCTTCGATGCGTTGTTGCAACTGCATGCCATTCTTTTGCAGAATCTGCGCAATTTCCAATTGTTCAGTATTAAGCGGTCCCACGATCTGATCCGTCAACAACTGCGAACCTTCACGGATGTTTGTCAACGGTGTCTTGAGTTCATGTGAGATATGCCTGAGAAAGCGAACGCGATGCTGCTCGAGATCAAGCAACCTGGAGCGCAACCAGTCCAAGCGTTTGCCAAGTTCATTCAGATCCTGGGGTCCTTTCACCGCGATCGGGGTGGCCAGATCTCCGGCGCCGATTCCCTTTATCGCCTGGTCTATTGATCGCATTGGCCGAGTGATCAGAACGATGGATATTGCAGCCATGCAAAAACCCGCGAGTATCAGAATTGCCACCAGCCACGCCAGTTGGCTTTGACGGGTTTTGGAAGTCGTCTGCATATTATTGATTTCATTTTCGATGGATTGCGTGCCTAATGCGAGTATGGAGCGTGCCAGATTGTTCAAATCCTCAAATTGATCCACTGCCATATTGGAATCGTCTGAATTTGGATCGAACCGCGAAAAATTATTGAAAACGACTTGCTCTCGTGTGGTAAGTTCGTTGAGTTTTTCACGCATGGTGTCATTAAGCTTCAAGCGTGAGAAGGCAGTACTGGTCTGCTGGAATTCTTGATGCCGTTCTGTATAAAGCTTATACAGCGATTGATCTTGCAGTACCCGGTACTGGAGCGCATTACGTTCCATATCGGGTAGTTCTTCCAGCAACGTGCGGCTGTATTGAACGGTATCGGCGGCGTTTAGAACTGCGTTTTGCCCCTGTGTAGCCAGATTATGTATGGAGAGTATTGCTACTGCCAGTCCAAAGACCAGGGGTAACATGACTAGCGAAAATGAGAACAGGATCCGTTTGCGTATCGAGCTGGGCTGAAGAATTTTCATAAGTGCTACACACACTCCTTATTTCCATTGACACCCAAAATACAGCGGTTCTGCGCGCCTTCCCTGAAACTTTGTAGTCGAGCTCTGCCAAGAGCTATAGCAAAATCCGCCTGTTTATTTCTTATTTGCTACTAGCTGGTGGTGCCTGGCTTTCATAGTTTGCACAGTTGCCATTCAAATATACAACATTCCGGCAGGGTCCAACGGACCCTGCCGGAACACAGGTTCTGCTGATAGCAGACGCGTTTAATAACCGCGCGATTTAAATCATCCAACCGGTGGTGGTGTCTGCCCCTGCGGTTGCTGGTTCAGCATGCTGCTTTTGCAATGGGATTCCACCCACGCCGTATATTCAGAATCGCTCAGTTTCCCATTATGGTCGGTGTCAGCTTTCTTGAATGCCTGTTCCAGGCCGTGAACCCGGCTTACTTCTTTCTTGGTGAGATAATCCTTATGTTTGGTATCAAGCTGGCTGAAGCTTGGGTATTTGGTATTGCATGCATTTTGAGGATCGGATGGAGTCTGCGATGCCTGCTCCGGATTCTGCATATCCTGCTTGCCGCTAGCTGGTGTATTGCCCGCGAAAGCGGCGCCCAGGCTGATTGCCAACACAATTCCTGAAATTACTGCGATTACGTTTTTCATAAATGCCTCTAAAATAAGAGTGCGTGATTTACCTCTGAACATGATATTTTCGTTGTCAGTCTGAGGCTGATGACACGATCATATCGACGGGGGTGGTGGCTGGTGGGTCGTTGGAGCCGGTGCTGGCTGCGTGGCCGGAGCCGGCGCCTGTTGTGTGGTGGTTCCTGCAGGGTTCATACCTTGTTGTTGTGAGTCCTGCGACGGATTACCAGAACACCCAGCAATAAGGCCGAGTGTCAGTAGCGCAGCCAATGCATTAGCGATTTTCATGGTTCTCTCCTTCCCAGTTGTGATGAAATTGATACAAGCAACACGATGGTTTTATATCGTCTCCGATTGAAATGCAGCAAGCTGCATGCCAAGCTTCGAATACACCCGATTTTAAAAGCCTTTTGCATAGATCCAATTCCAAATAGCATTTGTTATAGGCATAACGTATGAATGAAGCGTTGTCTCATTGCGACGATCAGCAGCGTAAAATAATGCCGGTCAATTCAGAATTGTTCAGCCGTCGCAGTAATGGAGAAATCATCGTCAATCAGGTGAGTGGCATATTCCGTGCCCAGCTTCAGCGCTTGCTCCGGCGTCACGCATGTGCCACCCGGATAGCAGCGCATCGCGTTTTTGTGGCGTGTGGCATCCACAAAACGCATGATCACCACGGATGCTGCATAACGGATACGTCTGTTGGCTGCGGATTGCATGGCAATGACTTCACGCGGTATCACCTTTACGATAAATCCCTTATAGCCGAAGATTTTATGGGTCATGGCAATTCTCCTGGTGAAACGGCTTTCCTCAGAGGGGTGGCGGTACGACGTTCGATCCTGCCTTCGATTTGGTCGTGGCTGTAGGCGCCGGCTGTGTTGTCTGTGCGGGCGCCTGCTGGGTAGTGGGGGCAGGAGTCGCTTGCGGGTTATTTTGTGGATTATTGCCATTACAAGCACAGAGTGCCCCGAGGATCAGCGAAGCTGTCAAGCATCCAGCAACTATGATTTTCATAACGCCACCTGCATGTTTAATGGAGTGAAAAGCCTGGGTTCGATACCCGATGAATACTCCTGCAAACGACGTGCCAGAATCCGATATTCAGCAAACACGGTTAATTCGGCGGGTCTTACCGACCGTTATCTGGAAATCTGTCGCCTGAGGGTGACGCTTAGACCGGATTGAATCTACAACGCCTTGAATTCAGTGAAAAATATGATGTCGGTGGAATGAGACAACAACAATTTATCCCGTTAACTCGAATTGTATGGGTACCATGAAGGTCTTGCGTTGGCTCAGATCGCGATTCGGAAAGGGTGGAAAATGAATACGCTGAATAAGGCGTTTCACTGCTTCATCGAATATCAGTTGCCCTGAAGACTGTTCAATCCGATACGCAAGTACCGTACCTTCACGGTTAAGCACAAACCACAAGATCACGGTGCCCTGTTCTCCGGCAAGCAATGCCTGGCGTGGGTAGCGCTTATTTGCTTCCAGAAGGGCGCTGACAATCTGCGCATAGGTCGCTTCCAGAGGCGTAGTTTGACTCTGCGTGGGCGGCGGCGGTGCCGGAGCTGGAATGCTCTTGGGCGGTGGTGTTGATATATCGGCCTGAGCGGCTTCGGTAGAAATAGTCTGCGGGGGCGGCTGTAGGACCGGCGGCGTCGGCTGTGGCACCCGTGGTTGTGGCGGCTGCGGAGGTGATTGCGGTGGCGGTGGTGGCACAATGTTGACGGCGATGGCATCGGCCAAAGATGCGTTGGAAGGTGGCAGAGGTGTGGCCGAATGATATTCGGCAATCAAGATTAGGAGCAGAACCGCTGCTATATGGATACCGACCGATATCCCGAGACTGTGGCTGAATTGGAGCATGATTCAGCGTGGCGGCTGCGTGCCTGCCAAGGGAGCAGGCGATGCGGCGCCGGAGCTATTCGTTGAGGCACTCGCCCGTTTGCTTATCAAGGATATCCTGTAAAACCCGGATTGGCCTACTTCGCCCAGCAGTGCCATCACTTGCCCGTAGGGGATGGCTTTATCAGCGCGTACATACACAGTCTGATCGGGATCCTGGTTGGCAAGTGTCTTGAGTTGCGTGGGCAAGTCCACAGATGCAGTAGGTTTGTCATCGATATAATACTGCCCCTTTGTATCCAGACTAACAATCAGCGGCTGTTTCGGTTTACCTAGTTCCGCCGCGCTGGTTTTGGGCAGTTCAATGGGCAGTTGCGCCATCATAAGAGGCGCTGTAATCATAAATATGATGAGTAATACCAGCATAACGTCAACCAGTGGCGTCACATTGATTTCAGCCATTGGCTGATAACCGGATAACGTATCTTCGGACATCGCACCGGGGGTTACATTCATGCCCATGTCGTCATGCTCCAACGCGAATGCTTTTGACCATCATGTTGCTGCAAACGCTGATAAGCGTCTGCAGCCGCCCCGCGTAATAGTTCAGTTCGGTTACCAATTTGTTGTAGCCGATGACGGCGGGAATCGCCGCAGCCAAACCAGCTGCTGTGCCGATGAGCGCTTGGGCTATGCCGGGAGCTACCACAGCGAGACTTGTGTCATGGGCTTGGGCAATTGCCGTGAAACTGTTCATAATTCCCCAAACCGTGCCAAATAGACCGATGAATACTGCGACCGAACCCACGGTAGCGAGTAGCGGCAGGCGTTTCTGCATGCGGCGCATCTCGCGACCCAGGGCGTTGCGCATGCTTTGTTCTATGCGTTCACGTTCTTCGCCCGGGGTTTCACCTAAGTTCGGCTGAATTTGTGTTTGCCATTCCAATACCCCGGCCTTGATTACGACCGCGGCTGGATGCGTTTCAACTACGCCGATTTCGTCCGGTGAATGCCCATTTTCGATAGCGGTTTCCAGTTTTTTCACTACCCTTTTAGCGCGATGCAGTTCAAAGGCCTTCTGCACAATGACAGCCCAGCTCCATATGGACAATACCAAGAGCAGCAGCAATACGGCTTGCACGATTGGATCCGCATGCAGCACAAGTTGGCCGAGCGACAGGTTGGGTGGGTTGATAATATTGTTGATATTTGGGTCGGTCACGGCATTCATGTGCATCCCTCCATTTCCAAAGAGTCATGTCCGATTAATAAACGTATTCATATCGGACGCGTCGTCAGAAATTTACTCAGGTTTGAATACAAAATTTCTTCATCAATAACGTGCCTGGCATAATTTTTGCCATAGTCCATGGCTCTTTCGGGGCTGACAGAAATCCTGCCGGGATGCAGGGTTTCCTCACAATCGTGACACTCGCCATCCGGTTTTTTTGATATGGCGACTGCACTGGTATACCAGCCTAAATTGACTCCCGAAGGACCAAAACCGTGAAACAACTCGTGTGCACTCACCTTTATGGTGAAACCCTTATAGCTGAATTTCTCGATGATCATGCTGGCTCTCCTCTCACTGTGTGTTATTGGGATTCGCTTGGTCTTAAGTCTTGACGCACTGCCGGCATGCATAGGAATCATCTATTTAGATGGGCGGAGGCTTATGCAACGGCTTTTGAGCCTGGCATTGCGTTTGCTGTTCAGCTGGAAGTCTTGATTGCGGCCACTGCGCCTTATTTCGAGCCGGAATCACTTGGGCGTCATGATTGACTGGGGGTTGCCTGCTGCATGCTGGCGCACCCGCTTTTTTCGCTTTCGCTGCTGGAACTTTGGAAGCTGACGCAGGCGGCACTGCCGTCGCGTCTGCCAACGCCAATGTAAATGGCGACGTGCTTCCTACCTGCTGGTTATTGCCTGTTTTGCCTGTTGCAGCTTGGGTTAGAGCCTGGCTGATGTGCGCAGTGCTATACGCATCAACGAACTTGAACCCTAAAGCTGACGACATCATTAGCAGTACTAGGCATACGCTTTTCATAACTGCTCCTGAAGAAATATGCAGCGGCTATGCAGTTTCCCAACGGCAAATAGGCTTATGCGTGCCGGCATATACAAAGGAGCAAATGCCATGCCAAGGCTGCATCGCTGCCAAACTGGGACATTTACTGATAATTTATTAACGCCGGTTGTGCGAAAGACGCACAAATACAAATCGAACGTCATCCGTTGACGACAGATGCAGTTCTCCGTAAACAAAGAGGTCGGACGATTTCTTCAATGCAGAGGTACTGATTAATGCCTTGGAATGAGTGGTAGCTCGCTTTTGTTAACACTGTCTCCTTGAGCCGACACCCGCATACCCGTTTTTTTCAAGGTATTACTCAACAACCTGCGTAAATTCGTCTCCACAAGGAGACATCCTTCATCTGCATTTTATTAATTCCATACTTATAAAATCGAGATAACCCATTGGAGGAATGCTGCTTTTTCGCATTGGCATTCCAATTGCTCAATATCTCTCTGAGTCGAGAATAGGTTTTTGAATTCCTCATTGGGCATTTCACATAACCATACGAGTAAAGAGGTATTGCCATGCTAGAAGAAAACTTCGAATACATGGGATTCATAATAAAAGTAGTTCCGGTAAAACTAGCCTCAAAAAGTAATAGTAATCGCCCGCGATTTGTCTCCATTGCAATTGTGCGTATGTCGTGGATGCCGGATAAATGCCAGGAGAAATGGCTGCACCCTGGCAGAATCTCCAGCTCTCCACAGAGAGCTTTGGAACATGGAAGGCAGTTTGCGATGCGCACTCTAGATGATGGGTTATGTTGCACAACTTTTAGCGATCTGACTTTAAGTCATGCTTGATGAGCAACGATACGATTACTCAACTTGATGCGGAGGATATCTCATGTCAATTAATCAACGTCTGATTGCATTCATTCTCTCAATATTACTATTCGCACCGCTAATAACATATTCCTCCGGCGCCAGGTGTGAGAACGCAGCTGCATACACAGACGATGCGGTCATTACAACCGACGTCAAAACCGCGTTATTACACACGACAGGACTCAAATCTACCGAAATCACCGTTGAAACATATAAAGGCATTGTCAAATTGAGCGGCTTTATCAATTCTAAATCTGATATTGACAAAGCCGTCAACGTTGCCAGACATGTTAAAGGCGTAAAGTCTGTCGAGAATGATCTCTCAGTCAAATGTAGTTAGTGACATGGATCTTTAGGGTAGAGCGTGAATGATAATACTTTTTAGATCATCAATGTATTTTATGATATAGGGCATTACATCGATTATGTGCGGTTGATATCTACTGGCCGTCAGTAGTCATCATTACGAACTTGGAGGGTTTTTCGATGCAACCAAAAGTATTTGGATACAAGGGATTTGTAATAAAAGTGACGGCACATAAATTGCCATCAAGTGTATTGAACACGATTGCGCAACTTAAGTATGTAGCTTCAATTGCAATAATTCGACCCGAAGAAGGCAGGCTGTCGGATCAGATACATTGGATTCATCCAAAGGGGATTTACGCGACCCCGGAGGAGATCGTTGAGTACGGAAGCCAATATGCCACTCAAGTAATCGACAATGAACTCATCGTGGGGTCGGTGGATAGTTCTACTTTGGATGGATCGGAGCGTGTTAATACATTCGAAGCAGATTTGAGAGAGTCGACAGAATAATGCGCGCATTCGAATCTATTTACATACGCCCCATGGGACTCCGATTAGCCGGTGCTTGTGGATAGAGTTGATGCAAGTAGTGATCGCTTTGAGGTTAGGCCAACTATTGGGGTTGTTGTGCACCTGCACGCTTATTTGTACGTGTGCCTCACGCCCTACCCCGCATTTAAATAATACAGGTGATTATGTAGCTATAAATGCTGGAAGACTTGGCTGGTCTGGAATATATATAAATGAAACACACAGCGATGTAGAAAAACAATTAGGTAACAGAATTGATATTCACGCACAAGCCTTTCCAGCCTGTGGTCAATATGCATCACAGATAGTGCTAAATCATCGAATCATCACCCTAGAATGGTCAGGATTAACTGCGAATCCTACCATTGACGCAATTTATGTTGATATACCTGGTAATGAGTCATCATTAACTGCCGTATCAATTGCGAATAGTATTATTCAGAACATTCCACATATGGATTGGACAGCGAGTGGAGATAACAGCGCACAGCTGAAATACACTAATGGAAATATAATCTTGATTAAAAATGGTAATGATAACTTCTTACTCTTGTCTATTGCTGACTGCCTTGATTAGTCAGTAGCCGCATTTGGGGCATTCCTTCTTGTATATTCCTTGTTTACCAAGAAGCTCATTGAAATATCTCGCTGAGGCCGAAATATATCATCGTATAATTGGGACTGACCACGGTTTTCTAGAGGCGCATGATCTCTCGGGCGTCGTTATTGGTGCCGGCGGAGAGAGTCGAACTCCCGACCCACGCATTACGAATGCGTTGCTCTACCAACTGAGCTACGCCGGCTTGTGTGACCAAACTTATTTGAAGGCGCGCAGTATATCGGAACGCGTGCGTGACGGTAAAACTCAGTTTTTATTGCTGCGCCTCAGCCGCACGATGACTTCGACGCCAGCCTGCTGGGTGCCCGGCGGCAATTCCGGGAGTTGTGCAAACTTCACCTGCTCGGGCTCGATATCCATGAGCTCGCCAGTATCGGCATTGTAGAAATGGTGATGGTTGCCGGCGGTGGGATCGTAGAACACCCGCGCCGGATCCACGATCACTGCCCGCACCAGGCCCTTGTCCGAAAACAGCTTGAGGGTGTTGTACACCGTGGCTTTGGAGACCTTCGGCGGCTGGCGGTTGACGGCGGCCATGATCTGCTCCGCCGATAGATGCTGCGGCTTGCGAAACAGCACCTCTGCGATCTTGAGTCGCTGGGATGTGGGTGTTACACCGTGGGTGGCAAGATGCGCCGCAAGCTTCTCACCGTTCAGCGATATGGCAGTTAAATCAGTCACTTAGAGTAAGTAGTCCGCCCAGATTGGATTTAGTATAGGCGCAAGAATTATATACTGTCTACGTCTGCAGCCTCAGGCTTGCTTACGGACTCTTTATTGACTAACTCGATCAAAATGATAATCATTTAGACGCTGAACTGACCGGGGTGCTGATTCCGGTCAGGGCAAAACAGGATGTTTGCCGAGGAGGATATTATGCGCACGGATGCTGGTTTTACTATCCTAGAATTACTCACGACCCTGGCGGTAGTCGCAATACTCGCGACTATCGCGGTACCCGGCTTTACCGCCATGATCCGCCACGACCGGGCTGCCGCTGAGGTCAACGGGTTACATACTTCACTGAATTTTGCACGCCAGGCGGCCATCGCCCGTAACAGCTACGTGGTGATGTGCAAGAGCAACGATGGCGTGAGCTGTAATCATGCGCTCAGCGACTGGAACAGCGGTTGGCTGATCTTCGACAATCTCGATCGCGACAGCACGGCGCATGTGGACCCAGGTGAACCCACATTGCAGGTGCATGGCCCGGCCCGGCCGCAGACACCCATCGTCAGCAACCATAATTCGTTCACCTTCAGACCCATGGATGTGCGCAGCGTCAACGGTACGTTCCGGTACTGTTCCGAAGATGGCCGTAACGATCGTGCACTGATCGTAAATGTCATGGGAAGGGTAAGGATTTCGGACAGGCCGAATGCGGATACCACACTCACCTGCCCCTGACATTCAAGTGCTGGTTAGCGGTTTGCGCAATTCCCTGGGCAAGGCGAACACCATATGCTCCGGTATGCCATGCGTCTCATGGACGCTGGCACCACCCCATTCACCCAGACGCGCCACCACTTTCTGGACGATGCTCTCGGGCGCTGATGCACCGGCGGTCACGCCCACACGCTCTTTACCCTCCACCCATGCGCGCCGGATGTCGTCCGGCCCGTCAATCAAATAAGCAGTTGCGCCTTCGCTTGCCGCGATCTCTCTGAGACGGTTGGAATTGGAACTGTTGCGCGAACCCACCACCAGCAATACTTCACAGGCGCGCGCCAATTGCTTGACCGCATCCTGGCGGTTCTGGGTGGCATAGCAGATGTCGTCTTTGCGCGGTGCCTGGATGTCCGGAAATCGCCGGCGCAGCGCCTCGATGATGCGCGCAGTATCGTCCACCGACAGGGTCGTCTGGGTCACGAAAGTCACGCGCGCCGGATCGCGTACCTGGAGCTTGCCGACATCCTCCGGCGTCTGTATCAGATGGATCGCGCCGCCGAAGCGGGTATCGAACTGGCCCATGGTGCCCTCCACTTCCGGATGACCCTGGTGGCCAATGAGCACCACATCCAGGCCGGCGCGCGCATAGCGGCTGACTTCCAGATGCACCTTGGTCACTAGCGGGCAGGTGGCGTCGAATATGCGCAGACCACGGCGTTCGGCTTCGTCACGCACCGCGCGCGCCACCCCATGGGCGCTGAAGATCACGATGGCATCGTCCGGGACCTCGTGCAGTTCATCCACGAACACCGCACCCCTATCGCGCAGGCGTTCCACCACATACCGGTTATGCACCACTTCATGACGCACGTAGATGGGCGCGCCGTGGATCTCCAAAGCGCGCTCCACGATCTCGATGGCACGGTCGACACCGGCACAAAAACCACGCGGATTGGCAAGCAATATATCCATGAGGCTATTTTACGCTTCGCTGGTCCGACCGCAGCCCTTCGAAGATCAGCATGATGGCACCGACGGTGATGGCAGAATCCGCCAGATTAAAAGCCGGAAAATACCAGCTGTGGTAATGGACCTGGATGAAATCGATGACGTAGCCATGTCCTAAACGGTCGATGACATTTCCGAGTGCGCCGCCCAATATCAACGACAGTGCCGCCGCGCGCCAGCGGTGCTGCCTACCTGGCAGATAACGCAGCCACACAATGATGCCCACGCTCACCGCCAGCGCCAGAACAATGAAAACCCAGCGCTGCCAGCCGGACGCGCCAGCGAGGAAACTCCAGGCGGCACCGCTGTTGTGCAACAGCGTCAGGTTGAATACCGGCAGCAGCACGATGGAGTCGTACAGGCCCAGATGGCCGGCAATCAGGTATTTGCTGATCCGATCCACTACGATGACTGCCGCAGATAACCACAGCCATCGCCAGGCGCCGTAACCCGCGGTACTCAGCTTGCCAGCAGGTACATTCATGCGAACCTCCGGACTTCACCCTTACCTGAGACGTTCTGCACACACCGGCCACAGAGTTCCGGATGTTCCTGATTCTTGCCCACATCCTCCCGATGGTGCCAACAGCGCACGCACTTGGTGTGTGTGGACGCATGTGCCACCGCCCACAGACCGGGCAGTTCTTCGGAGGCTTTGGCATCCGCCGGTCGCTGGTCGGCGGCGTGGGTACGCGCATATGAAGTGATGAACAGAAAGCGCAGTTCCTCGCCGAGTGGCCGCAGCTTGTTGGCGAGCTCCGGATCGCAATACAGATCCACTTCCGCATCCAGGGGTGAACCGATGCTGCCCATCATGCGCAGAAATTCCAGCTCCTTCTTCACCGACTCGCGCACTTTCAGCAGCGTCTGCCAAAGCCCCTGGTCCACACCGGTAGCCGGCGGAAGTTCATGCCAGGTGGCCAGGAAAACCGAGGCAGTACGTTTGCCGGGCATGAAGCCCCAGGCTTCCTCGGCGGTGAAGCTCAGGATCGGCATTAGCCAGCGCAGCATGGCTTCCGCCACCTGCCACATGGCCGTCTGGCAGGAGCGCCGTGCCGGACTGTCAGCTTGGGTGGTGTATTCACGGTCCTTGACCACATCCAGATAGAAACCGGAAAGATCCACCACGCAGAAGTGATAGATCTTCTGGTAGATGTGATGGAATTCATAGCGCTCATAGGCCGAACGCACCTCCTGCTGCAACTGCCGCGCGCGCTCCAGCAGCCACTGGTCCAGCATCAGCATGTCAGCCGCCGGCACCGCATTCGCCGCCGGATCGAAATCGTAGAGGTTCGCCAGCAAGTAACGCAGGGTGTTGCGCATCTTGCGATAGGCTTCCGCCATGTGCTCCAGGATGGTGTTGGATACCGAGAGTTCGCCGCTATAGTCCGTGGCCGCCACCCACAGGCGCAGCACGTCGGCGCCCAGATGCTTGATGACGTCTTGGGGCGCGATCACGTTGCCCAGGGATTTGGACATCTTGCGGCCCTGCTCGTCCACGGTGAACCCATGGGTAAGCACGCCCTGGTACGGCGCCTGGCCGCGCATGGCCACCGAGGTCAGTAGCGAGGATTGGAACCAGCCGCGGTGCTGGTCGGAGCCTTCCAAATATAAATCGGCTTTTTGGTTGACGCCGATGCCGAGGCGCTTTTCCCCCACGCAATAATGTGCCACGCCGGAATCGAACCACACATCCAGGATGTCAGGCACTTTCTCGTACTGGTCCGCGTCCTTGCCCAGGAGTTCCGCCGCCTGCATATCGAACCAGACATCGATGCCGTGTTTTTCCACTTTCTGCGCCACCTGCTCCAAGAGCTCCGCAGTGCGCGGGTGCAGTTCGCCGCTGTGCTTGTGCACGAACAAGGCGATCGGCACGCCCCAGGTGCGCTGGCGTGACACGCACCAGTCGGGACGATTGGCCACCATGCCCTCGATGCGTTGCTCGCCCCAGCCCGGTGTCCACTTAACCTTCTTGATTTCTTCCAGCGCCTGTTGGCGCAGGCCATTCTGGTCCATGCCAATGAACCATTGGGGTGTGGCGCGGAAAATCACCGGCGTCTTGTGCCGCCAGCAATGCGGATAGCTATGCGTGTATGGTGCATGTTGCAACAGCGTACCGTGCTCGCGCAGCACTTCGATGATGTGCTCATTGGCCTTGAACACCTGCTCGCCGGCAAACAGCGGCGTGCCGGGTACGAAAATCCCATGGCTGTCCACCGGATTCTCCAGCGGCAGGTCGTACTGGATGCCCAGGGCGAAGTCCTCGCGACCGTGACCCGGAGCGGTATGCACCGCGCCGGTGCCCTCATCCAGGGTTACGTGCTCGCCCAGCACGATGGGTACGATGCGATCATAAAATGGATGTTTGAGTTTCAAACCCTCCAGATCATCGCCTCTCGCTCTTGCTGACGCTCCTTGGATAATAAATCCACATTTCTTTGCGATCACATCCTCCAAAGATGTGGCAACTAAAATGCGTATTGGCTTATCATTAATTTTAATTTGTAATAAAGAATACTCAGTATATCCAGGACGAAGTGCAACAGCTTGATTTGCTGGTAATGTCCAAGGTGTAGTGGTCCAAACAAGTACAGCTAACGGCCCATCACCAAGAAATTTTCCATGCTGCATTTTTGCTAGGAATGCTTTCTCATCCGCCACCGGAAACATCACGTAGATGGACGGCGAGACCTTGTCCTCGTATTCAACCTCCGCTTCCGCCAGCGCCGATCCGCATTCCAGGCACCAGTGCACCGGCTTGAGACCTTTATATAGGTGTCCGCGCCGGATCACCTCTCCCAGGGCCCGCAACTGGTTGCCTTCATAGCTGGCATCCATGGTCAGGTACGGGTGCTCCCAGTCGCCAAACACTCCCAGGCGTTTGAAATCCGCGCGCTGGCGGTTTACCTGCTCCTGTGCATACGCGCGGCAGGCGGCCCGGAACGCTTTGGCGTCCACTTTCTGGCCCACCCGTCCGATCTTTTTCTCCACCTGCTGCTCGATGGGCAGACCGTGGCAGTCCCAGCCGGGCACGTAAGGCGCATCCATTCCGTCAAGCCCGCGAAATTTGACCACCATGTCCTTGAGGATCTTGTTGACCGCGTGGCCGATGTGGATGTTACCGTTGGCGTAGGGCGGTCCGTCCAGCAGGACGAACTTGGGCCGGCCGGCGCGCGCTTTGCGTAGCAGCTGGTACACGTCCTGTTGCTGCCAGTGTTTCAGCAGTTCCGGTTCGCGCACCGGCAGATTGGCCTTCATGGGGAAGGCGGTGCGCGGTAGATTCAGGGTGTCTTTATAGTTGCTCACTGTCATGCCTGTGTTTTTTAAATAATGCCCGTCACCCCAGTTCATGCCCTAGTGTCGCAGCCAGGCGCGCGCCGCGTCCATGTCTCGCGTCATCTGCGTCTTGAGGGCTTCCATGTTTGCGAAACTGGCATCCGCGCGCAACTGGTGCAGCAATTGCACTTTAAGGCGCTGTCCGTACAGTTCGCCGTCGAAATCGAACACGAAAACCTCCAGCATCTCGTGTCTGCCTCCGACCGCCGGCCGGTTGCCCACATAGGCGGCTGCCTGGCGTGAAGCGCCGCCGATGCCATGGACTGCCGCCACGAAGATGCCGTGCACCGGCGAGACCCGCCGCTTCAGCGGGATATTCGCCGTCGGGTATCCCAGGGCATGCCCGAGCCGGTCGCCGTGGACTACCCGTCCGCTGACTGAAAACGGCGCGCCCAGAATGCGGGCCGCGGATTCCAGATCGCCGGTAGCCAGGTATCTGCGAATGCGTCCGCTGCTCACCCGTTTTCCCGCCACGCTCAGTGTGCGCGCCGCCTGCACCTCGAACCCATGGACCTCACCGGCCGTCTTAAGCATGGCGAAATCGCCGGCCCGGTCGCGGCCAAAACGGAAATCGTCACCCACCACCAGATGACGCACGCCCAAGCCGTGGATCAGCACGCGCTCGATGAACGTCTCGGCCAGCGTCTCGGCGAGCCGGCGATCGAAACGCAGGCACACCACCCGGTCCACGCCGTGTCGCGCCAGCGCCTGCCATTTCTCACAAAAGCTCATGAGGCGCGCCGGCGGCGCGGCGGCGGCGAAATATTCCTGTGGCGTGGGCTCGAACACCACCACCGTCGCCGGCAGCGCGTGCTCACGCGCATGGCCGACTAATTGCTTCAGTACGTGCTGGTGGCCCAGATGCACGCCGTCGTAATTGCCGATGCTGGCGACGCAGCCGCGATGTCGCGGCTTGAGATTGACCAGACCGCGGATCAGCTCCATGACCAGTGCCCGTGATTATATATAAGGTATGTGCCCATCTAGGCGGCTGGCACCCGCCGCAGATGCCGCAGGCGAAAACCGCTGAGGAACAGCACCAGAAAATACATTGCCATCGCTGCCAGTATCCAGAACGCCAGCCACAGTCCGCGGTGCATGGCGTTACGGCCCAGCCACACATCCAGATTGCCGCTGCCCAGCCACAACAGCCCACCCATCGCCAAGTTGGCGATCAGCACCCGCCATGCCAAAGGCTTCCAACCCGGGGCCGGGCTATATACGCCCAGACGCCGCAGACCGCGGTACAGCAGCCAGGCATTGATGAACGCCGCCAGTGATGTGGACAGCGCCAGTCCTGCGTGCGGCGCGCTGACGCCGCTCATGGCCCAGGGGATGGTAATCATGATGTTGAGCACGATGTTGGCGACCACCGAGATCACGCCGATCTTGACCGGGGTGCGCGTATCCTGGCGCGCATAGAATCCAGGTGCGAAGACTTTCACCAGTGTGAATCCCAAAAGGCCGAAGGCATATGCCGATAGGCTGACGGTAGCCATGCGCGCATCCAATGTATTGAATTGGCCGTAATGGAATAGCGTGATCAGCACTGGCCCGGACAGGCACAACAGACCGACCGCCGCCGGCACCACCACCACCGCCGTGAGCCGCAGCGCCCAGTCCAGTGTCGCCGAGAACCCGGCGTCAGATTTCGCCGCGAAGTGCTGCGCCATGTTCGGCAGGATCACGGTGCCCAGCGCGATGGAGAATACCCCCAGCGGGAATTCCATCAGGCGGTCGGAATAGTACAACCAGCTGACGCTGCCAGTGGCCAGGAACGATGCGATCACCGTGTCCACCACCATGTTGATCTGCGACACCGAGGAACCGAACAGCGCCGGCAGCATGAGTTTCATGATGCGCTTCACCGCCTCGTGGCCCTCCGAGAGTTTCGGACGCGGCATGAGTTTGAGCCTGAACAGGTACGGCACCTGAAATAGCAGTTGCAGCACGCCGGCGATGAACACGCCCCAGGCCAGCGCCATGCCGGGGTTGGCCATATGCGGTGCCAGCCAGATGGCGGCGGCGATCATCACTATATTAAGGATTACCGGCGTGAAGGCCGGCACGCCGAATTTGCCATAGGTGTTGAGGATGCCGCCGGCGAAGGCCGTCAGCGAGATGAACAACAGATAGGGAAACGTCACCCGCACCATGGCGACCGTCAGGTCGTACTTGCTCTGGTTGACGCTGAACCCGGGCGCGAAGATCCACACCAGCACCGGTGCGGCAATCACGCCGATAACGGTGATCCCGACCAGCACCAGACCCAGAGTGCCGGCTACCTGGTCCGCCAGTTCCTGGACTTCATGATGCTCGCGCGTGGTCTTGTATTCCGAGATCACCGGCACGAAAGCCAGCGAGAAGGCGCCCTCGCCGAAGGTGCGACGCATGAAGTTGGGAATCTTGAAGGCCACGAAGAATGCGTCCATGACGGTACCGGCGCCAAAATAGCGCGCCAGCACCATGTCCCGGGCGAAGCCCAGGATGCGCGAGATGAGGGTCATACCTCCCACCAGGGAGGTGGCCTTGAAGAGTGCGCGAGACATGGAACGCGATCCCAAAAACCAAACTATTCTGTGGCCTGCATGATACCGGCCTTCCGCCGTCGCTGCCACGCAAACCGGCGCAGGCGTGCTTCAACCTTCAACCGCGTTGCGCGGGCCGGCCCAAATCCGTATAGTACGCAACCTTTCCAGCCGCCTTCGGGGCGGCCAACCAGTAGTTTCAGGAGTCTGTAACTTGGCCAATACCAAGCAATCCAAGAAGCGCGCCCGCCAGTCGGTGGTGCATCGCGAGCACAACGCCGCCCTGCGTTCCATGGTGCGCAGCTACATCAAGAAAGTGGTGAAACTCACGGCCGAAGGCAAGAAAACCGAGGCCGAAGCCGCCTACAAGGAGGCCGTGCCGGTCATCGACCGCATCGCCGACAAGGGCCTGATTCATCACAACAAGGCCGCGCGCCACAAGAGCCGCCTGAACGAACGCATCCGCGCGCTCAAAGCCTGAGACCTGCGTATCCTATCCCATATCCAAAGCCGGCCCCAGTGCCGGCTTTTTTATTGCCGACTGTGGTTCAACGTGCCATAGTTGATTCGTATGCTCCCATACCTATTTAATAGTCCGGCGGGTACGACCATGAAATCAGGGATTCTGCTTTTCACACTTCTATTCACGCTGCCGGCATCCGCTTTCGCCGCCGAAACCGACAAGATACCCGCACCCCTGCGCACAGACATCCTGCAGCTCATCGACATGACCGGCGGCACACATATGGGACAGCTGTTCGGTGATGCCATCGCTCAGCAGATCATCAACAACCTGCAGGCCTCCCATCCCGACATCACGCCCAAGGCCTTCACCATCATCAAGGAAGAGACCAGCAACATGCTGGCGGATCCGGCCATCAACAAGCAGCTGGTGGAGATGCTTGTGCCGATCTATGCCAAGTACTACACCGACGCCGACGTGCGCCAAATGATCGCCTTCTACAAGACGCCGCTCGGTCAGAAGATCATCCAGAACAACCCCGCGATCGCCCAAGCCAGCATGCAGGATGGCGAGCAGTGGGGTAAAGACGTGTTGGCACCGGAACTGGTGAAACGCATCCGCGCGCGCTTCCAGCAGGAAGGCATCAAGCTCGATGATTCTGCGGGTGCGCCTCCGCATTAAGCCCGACGGTTCATGCCAATATAAAAACCGGTCAATGACCGGCTTTTATGTGTGTTTTGCCTTAAATACGAAGGACTGCTTCCGACTGCGGTTTCAACTGATCGACGCAACACATTGGCCAAAGCGTTCAGCCGGCGTTTCATAGTTCAGCGTCTTCCTCGGCCGCTCATTTAACTGCCTGGCGACTGCGTTGAGTTTAGCCTGCGAGTACACCGACAGATCGGTGCCCTTAGGAAAGTACTGCCTCAGTAGCCCGTTGGTATTCTCGTTACTGCCACGTTGCCAGGGATTTTGCGGATCACAGAAGTAGACTTTGACATCCGTCGCCAGGGTGAAGCGTTGGTGGTCGGCCATCTCTTTGCCGCGATCCCAGGTCAAGGATTTATAGAGCTCCTGCGGCAGCTTATGGGCATGTTTGATCAATGCGCTGATGACGGTCTCGGTATCTTTGCTCGCGACTTTCACCAGCATGACATAGCGGGTATGCCGTTCGACCAGGGTGGCAATCTGGCTGCGCTGGTTGCCGAACAGCAAGTCGCCTTCCCAGTGGCCCGGCACCGCACGGTCTTCGACGGTGGCCGGACGCTCGCGGATCGACACGGCGTTCAGGATCCGGCCATGGTCATCGGTCTTCTGGGTGTGATGGCGTGAACGGCGCATGGCACGGCTACGCCGCAAGTGCTCTAACAGCTCTTTTTTCAAGGCCCCGCGCGCCTGGATGAACAGAGTCTTATAGATCGTCTCGTGTGACACCTGCAGACCCTCATCATCGGGAAAGCGCCGCTTCAGCCATCCGGCGATCTGCTCCGGCGACCAGGATGACTGCAGCTTGTCGGTCACCAGGCGCGCCAAGGCTCGATGCTCGACCAGCTTGCAGACCTTGGGGCGGCGGCCCCGGTCCCAAGCACTCTGGTCGGCCTGGCTCGCCCGGTAGCACCCCGGGCCGCCATTGCGTTTAAGCTCACGGCTGACACTCGAGGGTGCGCGTCCCAGGGAGCGCGCGATCGAGCGACATGAGAAGCCCTGTGCTACGGCGCGCGATAGCTCTTCACGCTCCGCCAAGCTTAGCGCTAAACGCGAACGCCGGCGCGGCCTCGGGCGAATGCCGCCGGTCTTAACCAGTATGCCGTGGACCGATCCGTGCGACCGGTCAAACAGCTGGGCGATCTGTTGGAGAGATTCCCCTTTCTGCCAGCGCTCCCACATCAGGGCCTTCTGGCGTTCGGTGTAATAAATCCGAGTTCTGTATGTCACTTGCAACACCTCCTTCTGCTCGCGCAGAATCTAGCGTGTTGCGTCGATCAGTTGAAATCGCAACCCAAAGCAGCCATTAACCGATTTTGACCCAGTAATAATTATTTCTGCACCACCAACAAACTCGCCTCAAATACAATCATTATGAAAATTCAGCGCCACTTCGTGACCCCCTGCGTCCTTGGATGCACCTAAAAACAACACTCATCGTCTATAAATATTTATTGGTCTATGAGGTATCCGGATATAGAAATGTACGCTATCACTGCACCGGTGATAACCGAACCACGATCGACTCGCAGCATCACCTGGGGTGCATCAGCGTAAAGGTGGACAGCCGTGCCAGCAATGAAAATCTCATTGATGGCATCTGAATTTTGTTGGACAGCGGGCAGGTAATGTGGTGTGAATTTCGTGGCATCATTGAGCATCGTCTGGATCGTGAACGTCACTGTCTGTCCACTCGGTGTCTGAGCCCATGCAGAGGCATATTGGATTACTAGCCGCTTGCCAGATGGAATAGTAACGGCAGCGTTAGCTCCGCTGATACCGTCTGCCAAGTTTAGGCTCATCTGTGTCTGAAAAGGTTGTTTCGTATCGGCGCTTTTCTTTGCCAGCGCGGAAGATGGGGCAGCAACAGTCAGCAGGATCGTCAGGCTAAGCAAGATTGAATTGAATATGATATGACGGCGCATAATTTGGTCTCCTTTGTAGGTAATATTCCAGTAGTACTTCCAGCATCCATGAGATTCTACTCCCTCCACTTCTGCTCCCGACCCATTGCGGTCGTTTATGTAAATGAGCAGATAACATGGGTCTATGCTAATTTAAGTGGTAGCTTTATCTACTTGCGTATTTTACGTATCCGCATGTCCCACCTGGGCACCGCGCGGGCGATCCCTAAACACCCAAACCGCTGAAGCCCCGACACACAGCTAGTGCTGGAAGCCCTGGGTGAACTGAGCGTGTCAGCACGAGTTCTCCATGCATGACGCGTGAACGGGCAGTTTGATTAGGTCGCCGGATTCTTTCCTGGCGCTGACAGTGGGCCTTCAAGTGTGAGGCTCTCTTTCGCGACTCGATTGAAGAGATCCGAGAGGTCGCTGGGCTTGGCTACGGCATAGCCTTGGGCATAGTCCAGCTGGAGCTCGCGCGCAGCTTCAAGGATGGAGTCGGTCTCCACAAATTCACCAATCGTGAGCTTGCCTGGTATGTGGCTGATGTCGTTAATGGACGACACCAACGCACGATTGACGGAATCTCGGTCCATGTCCCGAATGAACGAGCCATCGATCTTGATTATATCCACCGGCAGAGCATGCAGGTGGGCGAACGAGGACATGCCACCGCCAAAGTCATCCAGCGCGAAGCGGCAGCCTTTGTCACGAATCCTGTTGATAAATTTGGTGGCAACGGCGATGTCTGCCACAGCGCTCATCTCCGTAAGTTCAAAGCACAATTTGTTAGTCGGAACACCACTGCGATAAATTTCTGATTCGAGGAACTCCAGGAAGCGGCTGTTATTTAGGGACTGCGCAGAGAGGTTTATGCTGCAAAGCATGATTTTGTGAATTTCGTTGAGGTGATCGGATAGCCAGCCGAGAGTTTTGCGTACCACCCATTCATCCACACGGTAAGCCAAGTTGTATCTTTCAGCCACTGGCAAGAAGGATGCCGGTGTCACGATCTCACCCGAGGGTTGCCGCATGCGCAGCAGCATCTCGAAATGAAGGCCAGTAGTGTGCGTGAGAAGCAGCGGTTGGATACTTTGGAACATGAGGAACAATCCTTCACCATCGAGCGCTTCACGTAACCGGTTCACCGACTGCACCTCATGCTGCCGTTGCATAGAACGTGCGCTGCTCGGCTCGTGCATATAGACCAAATTACGGCCTTTATCCTTGGCAATGTAACAGGCTTCGTCCGCATCGCTCAGGAGTTGCTGTACCGACTCAGTGTCCGGTTTCACGGGAACCACGCCGATGCTGACTCCGACCCGATATTCACGTCCTTTCCAAACGAAACCCATCTCGTCCACGGTGCGGCGCATACCTTCCGCGATGTTGCTGGCCGCGCTGATCGGGCAGCCCTCCAGCAGTACTCCGAATTCATCGCCCCCAAGCCTTGCCAGTGTATCGCCGGCCCGCAATCGGTTCTTAAGTTCCATGCCCAACTGTCGCAGCAGCTCATCACCCGCCATGTGTCCAAGGGTGTCGTTGATCACCTTAAATTGATCAAGATCCAGGTAAAACACTGCCCCCGCGTCTCCGCCGCTTGCTACCTTGCCGAGAGCAACGCTGACGCGTTTTTCATATTCGACTCTGTTCACCAATTGCGTAAGTGCGTCGTGGGTTGCCAGATAGGACAGTTGTTCGCCGAGGCGCCGCTCCCTGGATATGTCTTCCAGCACGTTCAAGAAATACAGGGGTTCGCCTTTCGTGTTCTTCACCAGGGTCAGCGTTATGCGTGCCCAGCGCGTCTGGTCCGATTTCTCCAACTGCAGTCTGGTGGTGTATTCCTGCTCTTCAACGCGCAGCAGACGGCCACAATGCAGCCAAGTGTCGCCTGCATCTTTCGAACTGAGTACGGGCAGAAAACTATGGTCAATCAGGTTATCGTACTTATGACCTGTGATCGCACAATACTTGTCATTGACACGCAGTATGACGCCGTCCAACGAGATATGAGCCAGCCCGACGGCTGCTTGCTCGAACATCCCACGGAATCTCGTTTCCGAATCATGCAGCGTGAGAACGATACGCCGCACCAGCAAGAACTCCAGTAACATGGCTAGTAAAGCACCTAAGGCGACCACAGCGAGCAGCAGCTTGTTGATAAATTGAGCGCCTAACGCAAGAGAGGCGGAGAAATCGTCTTCCATTGGCCGCAACTCGGAATTGATTGCGAATGCCCGCAGACGCAGCTGGCGCAACTGGCCCAGATTGCGGGGCTGGCTGGCGCGCAGCACATGTATTTGCTCCCCTAAGGCCGCCAATTGCAGCATAATGGGATCCGCTTTGGTCCAGATAGCGATCGCGTCCGCCATGTATGGCATGCGACCTGCGTAGCGGAACATGCGAATCATCACTGGGATATCCGCCGGGCTATTACGCCCACGAATTAAACCATCGGTAGCCGCCTTCCAGTCCAAATTTTGAACGAGCATGGCAAGACGGGCGTCGTGATCGCCTATTGGTACCGCCATCTGCTCACGGAAGAGGCGAAAGTACCGCTCATCGCCGGTGTCGACGTAACGCGACAGATATATATAGGCATCCTTCTCCGATTTCGACCACTGTCCCTCGCCAGCTACATATGCGCGTACGCCGGACTGCACGGTGATCGCGGCATAACAGATGACGAGGACTGTGAGGAACACAAGAATGAAGATCGCGACGAGGGTCAGGAGATGCCCTGGAAATTTTATCCAAGTGTCGCGGATGCGATCGAAGGTTAATCTGGCTTTGATTAACATTATATTGGGCGCAACCATTAGTACAGACGACCTTGTATCGCGACCTCTTGCTGTCCAAATTCAATATACTCCACGCTCTACACGTGTCTACTAGGCGACCGGCCCCTAACATAGAAAGCAATCAGATTCAGCAGCGTAGAAGACATTCGACAGGTATATCCGAATATTAAGTCGCAGATTTGCGTTTTTAGCGCAGGCTTTAAACGCGTCGTAGCAAGTGGCAGTCGCACGGACGCCAAAATGCGTTGACCGCTCAAACGCTTAGTAGAAAGTTGGCACTGGAAGAAGAAGCTCGGAATTGCTTCACTAGGCAGCGCGGCTCGCGGAAGCCCATACGGTCAAATTCGGCCAATTGGACTTCGCTTATTACCGCAGACACAATAATTTTGGCAACGTGCAAAAACCCGAGCGGCTGCTTATGGCCGGATGCAGCACTTAATATCCGGCATCGGTGATTCACTCCTTCAAGTTCTGCAGTCGACCCGTAGCAGTCATTCAAAAAGTAGCCTTCGAATATGAGATCACAAGAATTTAATGCACTGTGAGGGTTAGTAAATATTAATCTACTGTTACTTTCCATGATGCGGCTTAAAAAGGATGTCAAAATCTATACTCCAAGTTTTGCCGCCATCTTTGGATATATACGCCGTCTCGCGCACCCCATCCAGTTGCGGTAACCATGTCCCACGGATCAATTCTTGCTTGTGATTATTACTCATCTCAGAGCCTTCCAGCGTGAGCATAAAGCCGTTGAAGTGCCCTTCCAATACTAAGAGATGACCTTGATTCGTAACCCAGGTCTGGTGCCAGACGTTCCGTGAAGCGTCATAGACAGTCATGCTCTCCCCGATGTGACCGTCAGTCCCTTCGTAACGTTCCAAGATGGCACAGCCGCCCAAGATGGATGTAACGTGATTGCTGGCTTCCGATGGTCCCTTGCCGTCTGCTTCGTATGTATCCCAGTCTCCGAGCCAAAAATTGAGTCGGTTGTATTCCGGAGCCGTACAAGCTGTTGATGTTACTGCCAAGACAGGCAAACTGAGGCCCAGCAGGATGATCGTGAGCAACCATTTACACATGCTATCTCCCAGTTTTAGTGTGGACATTGTTTGGTACTGTTATAAATGCTGCTCGTCAGCTTTCGAATTTTCGAACATTAATAATTATATAATCTATAGCGCATCTCCATTAAGTTAACTCTGATCATTATTTGAAATAAAACTTATTCATTTCTAGTTTTTCATAGAAATCTTTATATAAATTCGATAGCTAAGTTTTAGCTTTGCAGTAGCGCTCACTTAGCGCTGATGTCCCGGACCTTCCATACCACCGGTTTCCAGACGCCAGAGGCTTCGAATTTGGCGCCGATGTAATACGCTTTGCCCATTTGTGCCTGCAGCTTCAGTTCATGTTCAGTCCGACTATAACCTGCAGAACGGGCGAGCCCTGGCACGTCGGCTAGGTTCACTGCCTGGCTGACACGCAGCGTGAAAGTGTAGACACCGGGCCGGATCCACAGCACCCCTTGGTTCGACCGGTTGCTCAGAACTCCGCCCACGGCCCAGATCTCCACAGGCCAGATTTGGGGGGCTCGCTGATCTATATTCAGATACAATGCAGCGTGCTCCGTCATGATAGAGCCTACAAAGGGCGAAGTGGAAGCGCTGATCGTCAATGCAGCGAACAAGAGAATCGCCGCAATACCCAGCAGTATTCCGCGCTGAAAGTTCGTACTCATGACTGATCTCCGATTTTGAGGGGATTTCATTTCTATGTTCAATCTTAAAAATGGGGACAGGATATTATCCTGCCCCCATGCTATGGCATTGATTACCACACTTCCTCGCGTTCCGACTCGACGTCAGCGAGGCGCGGTCTAAGCCGGGTTCTCAATGTGCCGTACGCGTGGGAATCGCTTTAAACGCGACAGTTGTGCCGGTATTGGAGTCATATGCTTGACCGGTAATCTCACCTTGGTCGTTGATATCCTGGGCATCGGTGAGTACCAACGTGGTACCCGGCGCCAGCAGGGTATTGATATCCGTCATCACGCCGTCTTGCCAAATGAATGCGTGACCCGAAGGAAATGACACGCCCACGACCTGGTCCCGATCATTGACTCCTAGGGCTTCACTTATGCTGTCGCCCGGAAGCGCACCCAGGTTGCAAGTGCCCGTGATTCGCTTGTCGTTGCAAATGAAAGGCTTTGTAGACCAGAAAAAGGCCTGGAAATTCGCGTCACCAATCGTCGGCCCATCGCCGGGAAGATCGGAAAATCCAACGACGTTTCCGCGGTTGTTAATGTCCATGGGTGTATTCCAGTAAGCACCGCCCAACGTCGGCAACTCACGGACCACTCTCCCGTTCTGCCACATCACCATATGCTCAGCCGTTGCGCCTCCGATTGCGCCGTCACAGATGCCTGTAATACCCACGACTTGGCCTTCCTGATTGATTGCCGTGGCCGCACCGTCCATATCGCCGGGATAGGGGGGTAGTTCGCTCGCTTGATAGTGACCATTCTGTCGCGTCCACATGACAGCCTCGAATTGCAGTACCTGGTTATTATTCGTGTACTCGCCGCAGGTGGGATCATGATTGGTATTTTCGGCCCAGCCCACAATCTGATCGCTGTTATTGACACCAGTCGCAAAGCCGTTGTCGCCTCCCAAGGTGGGAAGCGTGGTCATCACCCCATCCTGCCAAACAAATCCGCGGCACACATGCCCGTCGGCGTAGTAGAAAACCGCCAGGTAACAGCTCCATAGCTCACCCAGAGGCTGCAGGTTGGTAGTCTCGGATATGCCCACGATCACGCCGTGATCGTTACGATTCGGCCAAGCCACCGCGCTGTTGGGTCCGCCCAGCGTGCCAAGATCATGCGCAGAGTTATCCCGCCATAGCTCCGCGTGCATGATGTAGGTACTCGGAAAGGTGGAAAATCCAAGAACCTGTCCCGGCTGATTATTGCTGGTGCCTTGGCTCAAAGCGCCACCAAGCGGATTTCCGAGGTTAATTACTTGATAAAGCGTGTTTTCGGAATTGCCAGCATAGGCGCTGCGAGCGAATAGCAGGGCGGCCGACATCAAACATAGTCTGGATATAAATTTGATATTCATAATTTTCTCCTTTACGAAATCCAACTCAACACTTTGAATTGACTCCAGGGTGGGATCGCGAGCACTGACAGGTTACGTATGCGATGCATTTCAATTCGGAGAGCACATTCGTCACCCTGCGACAAAATACTAGGCCGAACGCATTTAATTGCTGGCGGTATTAGGACCTCAATGTGTATCAAATTACGGTCTCTCATGGTCACTCATATGTGAGACGTGCCTGCGGGCAATGTTTCCACCTTCGCCCCAACATTCAACAGTGCAAACCATAGTGTCTAGGCGAAACAACGAACCAAAGACAATAACGTCTGAAAACGGCTAGCCGAAGAAGAATCTATGTCAGTAGAATGACCAGTGTGTTCTCTAAGCTTGGATTGCCAAGTGGAACTACTAGACGAACAAACATGCGAGCAAGCGCGGCTCAATCGGGATGCGCGTTTTGACGGACGTGTGTTTATTGGAGTCACGTCCACAGGCATCTATTGCAGACCTATTTGCCCCTCGCCACATGCAAAACGTGTGCATGTGCGGTATTTCCCCTCGGCCGCGGCGGCGACCCAAGCCGGATTTCGCCCCTGTCTGCGCTGCCGCCCGGAAGTGGCGCCAGGCACACCTGCCTGGAATGGAACATCGGCCACCGTAAACCGCGGCCTGCGACTCATTGCCGAGGGTGCATTGGATGAAGGTAATGTAGAAATGCTCGCAAACCGCCTTGGAATGAGTGCGCGCCACCTGTCACGACTGTTTTTGCGGCATTTGGGGGCATTACCCACGACTGTTGCCCAGACGCGACGACTGCATTTTGCCAAGCAGTTAATTAGTGATACCAATCTGTCTATGGCCCAAATCGCGATGGCTTCTGGTTTCAGAAGTATCCGGCGATTTAATGAGGTTTTTCATAAATGCTATGGGCGCCCACCTTCCGAATTGCGGCGCATGGGCCTTCACTCTCGAGTCCCAGACGAGTATGTATTTCATCTGGCTTACCGCCCGCCGTACAATTGGAACTCACTGCTGACATACCTTACCGCTAGTTTGACGCCCGGGGTGGAATCAATAACGAAGGGCATTTATCGCCGCAGTATCGCAATCCACGATCATCATGGAATTCTAGAAGTAAGACCGATGGCCGGCACCCATATGTTGCGAGCTCACATCCGATTCCCTCAACCGGAATGTTTGCTTCAGATCGTCACACGGGTGCGTGCGATGTTTGACTTGGCTGCAGATCCGGAAGTTATCTGCAAGCACTTAGGTCGCGATCGCTTACTGGTACACCTATTACGACGTCATCCAGGAATGCGGATACCTGGAACTTGGGATAGTTTTGAGCTCATCGTGCATGCAATTTTAAGTCAGCACTTCCCTTTGCACGAGGCCGGGATGCTGGCAGGTCGATTGGTCGAGTGTTTTGGTGAACCAATGGCATCTTCTGATACGCAGGAGTTTTCCCGTATTTTTCCGCAAACTAAGACACTGGCCAGCGCCCGTCTTTCATGCCTACCGTCATCATGTGCACGCACAATTCGGACCGCTGCGCAGGCCGTGACCATGTCTGGGGCTGACACATCTCTTGACCAACTCCTAGCCAAATTAAAAGACATCAAAGATATTGAAGAACCTACTATTCAATATATTGCGATGCGTGCACTTAATGACCCGGACGCGTTTCCGATTGGACATCGGGTACTACAGCCTATAATTAGCACTAACCCATTGCGAGAGGCAATACTACGACGTGCTGAAACCTGGAAGCCCTGGCGTGCGTACGCTGCCATGTACCTGCTCAGTGCGGCAGGAGGTGATCAAGAAAGTGCGAATCAATTCAGGACCAATAACCGAGTGGATTCCATGGCATCATCTGTACTTGGATGAGAACGTCAATGCATTCGATTGGAGAAACAGGTCTGATAACGTTTCGCTGCGAACGACCGCTTCCGACTGCGGTTTCAACTGATCGACGCAACACATTGGCCAAAGCGTTCAGCCGGCGTTTCATAGTTCAGCGTCTTCCTCGGCCGCTCATTTAACTGCCTGGCGACTGCGTTGAGTTTAGCCTGCGAGTACACCGACAGATCGGTGCCCTTAGGAAAGTACTGCCTCAGTAGCCCGTTGGTATTCTCGTTACTGCCACGTTGCCAGGGATTTTGCGGATCACAGAAGTAGACTTTGACATCCGTCGCCAGGGTGAAGCGTTGGTGGTCGGCCATCTCTTTGCCGCGATCCCAGGTCAAGGATTTATAGAGCTCCTGCGGCAGCTTATGGGCATGTTTGATCAATGCGCTGATGACGGTCTCGGTATCTTTGCTCGCGACTTTCACCAGCATGACATAGCGGGTATGCCGTTCGACCAGGGTGGCAATCTGGCTGCGCTGGTTGCCGAACAGCAAGTCGCCTTCCCAGTGGCCCGGCACCGCACGGTCTTCGACGGTGGCCGGACGCTCGCGGATCGACACGGCGTTCAGGATCCGGCCATGGTCATCGGTCTTCTGGGTGTGATGGCGTGAACGGCGCATGGCACGGCTACGCCGCAAGTGCTCTAACAGCTCTTTTTTCAAGGCCCCGCGCGCCTGGATGAACAGAGTCTTATAGATCGTCTCGTGTGACACCTGCAGACCCTCATCATCGGGAAAGCGCCGCTTCAGCCATCCGGCGATCTGCTCCGGCGACCAGGATGACTGCAGCTTGTCGGTCACCAGGCGCGCCAAGGCTCGATGCTCGACCAGCTTGCAGACCTTGGGGCGGCGGCCCCGGTCCCAAGCACTCTGGTCGGCCTGGCTCGCCCGGTAGCACCCCGGGCCGCCATTGCGTTTAAGCTCACGGCTGACACTCGAGGGTGCGCGTCCCAGGGAGCGCGCGATCGAGCGACATGAGAAGCCCTGTGCTACGGCGCGCGATAGCTCTTCACGCTCCGCCAAGCTTAGCGCTAAACGCGAACGCCGGCGCGGCCTCGGGCGAATGCCGCCGGTCTTAACCAGTATGCCGTGGACCGATCCGTGCGACCGGTCAAACAGCTGGGCGATCTGTTGGAGAGATTCCCCTTTCTGCCAGCGCTCCCACATCAGGGCCTTCTGGCGTTCGGTGTAATAAATCCGAGTTCTGTATGTCACTTGCAACACCTCCTTCTGCTCGCGCAGAATCTAGCGTGTTGCGTCGATCAGTTGAAATCGCAACCCAAAGCGGTCTTCCGCGCAAATCAAAAATCTACACATGGGCATCGCCTGCAGGCTCAGCATCTGTCGCTCCCGAGCTGCCGCGCATCACCAGCGGGAAGCCCACAGCGAAGATGATGAGAGTACCGAACACACAAGCAAATACCACTACCGGCAATTCTTCCATGCCGGCAAGGCCTGCGGCCACCGGCAGGGTGGCCAGCACGCCTGCCGCCACACCGCGCGGCAGGCTGAGAAATACGATACGCCTTTCTTGCGGGCTGAACGGTGATCTCAACATCGCGAGCCAAGCGCCGGGGAAACGCGCCACCAGAAGCACCACTGCCAGCAACACACCGGCCACGGCCAGGCCCCAAGGCGGGCCGAGCATGGCGCCGATGAAGGTAAAAAAGAACGATTTGATGATGAAGACCATCTGGCTATGGAAGCCACGCAGGTCATCATGCATCCCAAGTTCCGTGGAAACCTTGACCATGCGGCCGATGTGGCCGGCATTGCCCACCACCACGGCGAAGGCCAGCACTCCCAGAGCGCCGGCACCGCCAGCCGCCTCCACCGCCACGTATAGCAGCAGCAAGGCCGCAAGCGTGATGGGGTACGCGTGCTCGTTCTCTTTCAGCCAGTTGAGCAGCATCAACCAAAGCGCGCCGGCGACAGCGCCGAGGACCACGCCGAGACCGAGCGAACGCACTAGGGGGAGCCACGGTGCGGCGTCTGCCGCGGGGCCGAACTTGAAGAATTCGATTAGCGAGCTGACTGCGACAATACAAAGCACGTCGCTCAGGGCTGATTCCAGGCTCAGCAGGTTGGCCACCCGGGACGGCATCCCGACCCGAGCGATGGCAGCCATGATGACGATGGGACTGGTGCCCCCGACAATCGCGCCGGTGAGGAGTTCCTGGCGCCAGGACCAGGCCGCCGGCAGCATCCCAGCCTCGACCATCAGCCTGACCGCCAGCATGGCAGCCACAGTGGAAAATAGGAATGTGAGCAGTGAAAGAAACACCGAACGCGGTGCGGCCCGATAAAGTTCTACCAGGTCCAGCCGACTACCACCCTCGAAAAGGACGAACACCAGGGTGATGACGGAGAAATACGGTGCGACACTCAGGAGCTGGGCGCGGGTCGCCAGCCCCAGCACGGGGCCGAGGAGGATGCCTACCAGGATCAACCAGATTACGTCCGGCACTTTCGTGCGCGAGAATACAAACTCGCCGAAAGTGCCGATGAGGAAGATGGCAGCGACGCAGACCAGGAACAGTGTCACGGGCGGCGTGGACATACCGGCCGTTTGGGGGCGATGACCCGATTAGAACACTGTAGGGGCGTCATCCACCACCCCTTACGGGACGACCTTGGCGCTGATGTCGGATGGCATGGATGCGTCCTTGCCCCTAGCGAAACCAGCGAAAGTGTTGGGTAAGCGATAGGAACACCACCGCACAAATAAAAATACAAGGAAACCTGCGCCGATCGTCTTGTAAGTAGAAAGACGCGGCGCCAGCACGATGACCGCGAGCATTTAAGGCACCCACGCGGCGAGCGTGTCCACTAGCATCAATTCAGCATGTTGGTTCAGAGCCTTGCCGCCCCGCGATTCGCCCACGAAGAAGTATGCTACGAGTGTGAACGCCCGCATTAGAGTTGCCAATCCCGAAAGGAGGCGATAACCGCTTTCCTCCAATAGCACTATGGCCATGGTCATGATTCTACCGGCTACAAAATATATGAGAATGTTCAGCATGCGTATCGTTAAATCAGCCATCCTTTATTGCGTTACCTTTTCCTTAATTCTAAAAATTACCTGGTTCGAGGCTTCACCGTAATCTCGCGAATATCTGACTCGGTTGAATGTCCGTTTCTGGCTGGAAGCAGCTGCTCAACTTGAGCTTTTTTTATAGCAATTTCGAAAATCTATATGTCATATCTAGAATCTCGTAGTCACGAATCGCTCCATTCGCCGTACCGTATCTTTCACCGTGGTTAGCAGGATCTGGAGTGTTGGAACGATTCGCTGGAACTTGAATGCCCCGACATCACCGAAAAATACATCAAATGTGGGTTTAGCGTTTACATCGATCTCAACGGACTTACCGGCACTCAGATTCACCAATCGGGTGCGCCCATCGATTTCCATCGAGCAATCCATGCTAGCAGCCGTCGAAGCCAAGCTACCATCCGAATTAAGAACCTTGACCGGACCGATCTTGGCGATACCGACGACAGGGGTTAATACCGTGTGTTTGCCGGTGGCGTCCAGCTGATCCAGTGCATATAGCAGCTTTCCAGCGCCATCGGGATACACGGCCAGATTCATGAAGAAGGCCTTGGTATCGTCACGCCGCGTCTTGATATCGCGACAACGCGCCACGTATTCCGCCTGTTTCGCGGCTGTGGGGAAGACCATCCTGACATCTTCTGTTTTAGTGTCGATGCCGATCAGTTCACTCGTTGCATAATCAAGTACTGAACGGAGATTAGTAATCACTTCCCCAAGCATCAGAGTCAAGTCCAGAGGAAGCTGCTCGGGACAATGCACTGCGAAAGACAGGATGCTATTGTCAGTATCAGTGGTGGATTCCCAGGTGCAATAGCCGGCATGAAGAAACGCGCCAAATCCGGCATCCAGTTCCGAGATCTGGCGTTCGGTCAATTCGACTTTTTCCTTGGTGGTCTCAAACATGGGCATCGGTAGTAGCCTTTGACGATAGGTGCACCCTGTTTTACAGCTAAATCCTCCGCCAACAGACAGCGGTTGTCGAGTGGTCTGGATACATTCTAAAGTCGATGACCGACTATTCTGCTTGCGTGTTCTTCGTATCCGGTGGCGATTCCTTTTGGATACTCTCCAGACGTCGCATGATCTTCTGGCAAAGCTCGCGGGTGCCCTCACCGCTCAGACCGGATATCTGGAACATCGGGCCTTTCCACCGCAAGCCTTTAACGATGGCGGCGCAATGCCGCTGGCGTTCGGCGGCCGGCAGCAGATCGATCTTGTTCAGCACCAGCCAGCGTTCGCGCTTCGCCAGCTCCGGGCTGAATTTCTTCAGCTCCTTAACGATCGCGCGTGCATCGCGCACCGGATCGCCGCCGTCCATCGGTAGCACATCCACCAGATGCAGCAGGATGCGCGTGCGCTGCAGATGCCGGAGAAAGCGGATGCCGAGCCCGGCGCCTTCGGCCGCGCCTTCGATCAGTCCGGGGATGTCCGCCATCACGAAGCTTCGATGCTCACCGACCGCGACCACACCCAGATTCGGATACAGTGTGGTGAACGGATAGTCTGCCACTTTGGGACGCGCTGCCGAGACCGCACGGATGAGCGTGGACTTGCCGGCGTTCGGCAATCCCATCAGACCCACATCCGCCAGCACCTTGAGTTCCAGGCGCAACGTGCGGCGTTCGCCAGCAGAACCGGGCGTGGATTGGCGCGGTGTGCGGTTCACGCTGCTCTTGAAACGCGTGTTGCCGAGACCATGGAAGCCGCCTTGCGCGACCCGCAGACGTTCACCGGCATTCACCAGATCGCCCAGCAGTTCCTGAGTGTCCACGTCGTACACCAGCGTGCCAACGGGCACCGGCACCACCATGTCCGCGCCGCTGCGGCCGGTCATGTCGCGGCCCAGGCCCTTGCCGCCGTCTTCGGCTTCGTAGCTGCGGGTGTTGCGGAAATCCGCCAGGGTGTTGAGACCGGTGCGCGCTTCCAGGAAGATGCTGCCACCATCACCGCCGTCGCCGCCGTCCGGCCCGCCATAAGGGATGAACTTCTCACGACGGAAGCTCACGGCGCCTTTGCCGCCGTCGCCGGCGATGACCTTGATGATGGCTTCGTCTACGAACTTCATGGGTGCATTTTGAAGCGTTAAGAGTAAAGAATCAGGCGTGAGCTCGAAACATCATCCCGGCGACTGACTGTCACTCCTGCGCTTCAAGCCTCAACCATCACAGACTAAAAGCCCCGGGCTAGCCGGGGCTTCGCATAGTGCGGCTGCGGGTCAGTTATTCAGTCACCACACTCACGACACGGCGCTGCGGCCGGCCCTTGAGAGCAAACTTGATCTTGCCGTCGGCCTTGGCGAACAGCGTGTGGTCGCGGCCCATGCCTACGTTCACGCCGGCGTGATACTGGGTACCGCGCTGGCGGATGATGATGTTGCCAGCGATCACCTGCTGCCCGCCGTAGAGCTTGACGCCCAGGCGTTTGGATTCGGAGTCGCGACCGTTGCGGGTGCTGCCGCCTGCTTTCTTGTGTGCCATGTTCGCTTAACCTCTAAAACTCAACCGGCCTGGATGCCGGTGATCTGGACATCGCTATAGGCCTGCCGGTGACCGGCGCGACGGCGGTAGTTCTTGCGCCGACGCATCTTGAAGATGAAGATCTTGTCGTGGCGGCCCAGTCCCTTGACCGTGCCTGTGACCTTGCCGCCCTTCAGGAACGGTGTCCCCAGCACCGGCGCGCCATCGTCCTTGGCCACCAGCAACACGCGGACGAATTCCACCGCGGCGCCCGCTTCCGCCTCGAGTTTCTCGATGCGGACCACGTCGCCCTCGCTCACCCGGTACTGTTTGCCACCGGTCTCAATCACCGCGTACATGGGAATCTCCGGAAAATCTTGGGCTAAATGCCGTCGAAGGGCGCGAATTCTAAGGCTTGCGGGGCTGCGGGTCAAACCGGCTACCTGCGCCTTGACACCCCCAGAGGCCACCCCTAGCATCGCCCTTCCGCCACCGCCGCGTTCTACGACTCAAGCATGCTTTCAGCCACCCTCAAGACTGCTGCTGCGCCTGATCTGGGCAAGTTGCGCGCGCTGGTGGCGGAGGATTTTCGCGCCACCGACCGGCTGATCCGCGAGGAACTGCGCTCGGACGTGGCGCTTATCAACCAGCTGGGCGACTACATCATCAGCGGCGGCGGCAAGCGCCTGCGCCCCATGCTGGTGCTGCTGGCGGCGCGCGCCTGCAGGGTGCATGACGACTGCCATGTCACGCTCGCCGCCATCATCGAATTCATCCATACCGCCACCCTGCTGCATGACGATGTGGTGGATGCCTCCAGCCTGCGTCGCGGCCGCGAGACCGCCAATGCCATCTGGGGCAACGAAGCCAGCGTATTGGTGGGTGACTTTTTATATTCGCGCGCTTTCCAGATGATGGTGGCGGTCGACGACATGCGTGTCATGCGCATTCTGGCCGATGCCACCAACCTCATCGCCGAGGGTGAGGTGCTGCAACTGCTCAACTGCAACGATCCCGATACCACCGAAGCGCGCTACCTGGAGGTCATCCGCCGCAAGACTGCGACCCTGTTTCAAGCTGGTGCGCAGCTCGGCGCGGTGATTGCCCAGCGTCCAGAAAATGAGCAGCAGGCGCTGGCGGACTACGGCCTGCACCTGGGTAACGCGTTCCAGCTGGTGGACGACATGCTGGATTACAGCGCCTCCACCAGCGAGCTCGGCAAAAACGTGGGCGACGATCTCGCCGAGGGCAAGCCGACCTTGCCTTTGATCCAGGCCATGCACAAGGCTGCGCCGAAGCAGCGCGAAATCATCCGCAAGGCGATCACGGACGGTGGCCGTGAGCACATCCAGGAGATCCTGACCATCATCCACAAGACCGGCGCCCTGGAATACACCTATCAGTGTGCACAACAGCAAGCCACCCAGGCTCTCGATGCCCTGAAGCTGTTATCAGACTCCGCTTATAAGGATGCGCTGGGCGATTTGGTCAGGTTTTCGGTGGAACGCCATTCGTAGCTCATTCTATGAAGTGAAGATTCCGATGCCGGGCAGAAACATGTAATTGCACTGCTCACCACCTTCACCTATAGTATGCGGCCTTTCGGGGTGTAGCTCAGCCTGGTAGAGCACTACGTTCGGGACGTAGGGGTCGCAGGTTCAAATCCTGTCACCCCGACCAATCACAAAACTTCTCACTCACATAGCCATCCATGGCCGGCTAACCGGCCACGCCATCCATGGCGTGGCGTTCGGCGGGAACAGACTGCCACTGGCAGTCTGTTAAAACACCCGTCTCACCCTGTCACCCCGACCAATTAAATTTCGCATCCACAAGATTCTGCTCATTCAATAGAACCTGCGACGTCCGTTTAATACGGGGTCGCAGATTCATTTTAAGGATTGGCTCTCCCTGCCAATCCTTAAAATCCGAAGAGGCGCGCCGTCGTGTGCCGACAGATCCGCATCCGCCGGCTATATTCCGGGTCAACGGCACACTCTCCAATCTGCCGCAATTTCGGCAGGCTTTCCAGGTGCCGAACAACGGCCCCATGGTCAACAAGGATATCTGCGTGATCTGGTAACTGCCCGACGTAGTTACAGATACAAAAAATCGGCGGGCATCAGCCCGCCGATTTTCTTTGCCTTTATTCCTGAAATATTTATCAAATAGAGTCGTGAAGAACGGCGTTCCGTTACAGTCGTGCTATAAATAACTCGTATTAGACATAGTGGATATCACACGGTGACGAAGATGATCCGGGCGATGCGCTGGCACCTGTTGTCCTTCGGCCTACCGCTGTGTCTGGCACTCGCCGGCTGTGGTGGCGGTTCCAGTGCATCCACCACGTCGTCAAGCACGCCACCCCCGGTAACACTGCTTCCACCAGGTGCACCGCTGGTGAGAGTCTCCGGCGCATCTCCTTACGCCTCTGGATGTGGCGGCGCGATGGCGGGTAGCGTCAATTACGAAGATGCCGAGGTGGAGCCTTATGTGGCGGTCAATCCGACCAATCCTTCCAATCTCATCAGCATCTGGCAGCAGGACCGCTGGTCCGACGGTGGTGCCCACGGATTGGTGGTGGCGCGCAGCCTGGATAATGGCAAGACCTGGAGCGAACAGACCTTGAACTTGTCCATCTGCGGCGGCGGTAACAGTGGTAACGGTGGCGACTATGCCCGCGCTTCGGATCCCTGGGTGACGTTCTCGCCGAATGGCGTGGCTTATGTGATTTCCATCTCTTTCACCGGCAACATGCTGACGCCGGGTTCGCTCAGCAGCGTGCTGGTCAGCAATTCTGCCGATGGTGGTGCCAGCTGGAGCGATCCAGCCACGCTGATCCTCGACGGCGCGACTGCCTTCAACGACAAGGAGACCATCACCGCCGACCCCAATGATCCCAATTACGTGTATGCGGTCTGGGACCGGCTGGATAGCAGCGGCCATGGCCCCGCGTATTTCGCGCGCACCGCCAATAGCGGAACGTCGTGGCAGACAGCGGCGCCCATCTATGACCCAGGCGTCAACAACCAGACCCTCAGCAACGAGATCGTGGGATTGGCGGATGGCACTCTCGTGGATGTGTTCGTGGAGATCGACGGCACCAATACCAATAACGCCAGCGCCGCGCTCAAGGTGATCACTTCGATCGATAACGGCGCCAACTGGTCTGCGCCGGTCATGGTGGCCCAGGATCTGTCCGTCGGAACCCAGGACCCGAACACCGGCGCCTTGGTGCGCGCCGGTGCCGGCCTGCCGCAAATGACAGCCGGACCCGGCAACAAGCTGGTGCTGGTATGGCAGGACGGGCGCTTCAGCAACGGCCAACACGATGGCATCGCCCTGTCCCAATCAGCGGACGACGGCGAGACCTGGTCCGCACCGGTGGAGATCAACTCGGTGCCGTCGGTGCCGGCGTTCACGCCCAGCGTCGCGGTGCTCAACGACGGCACAATCGGCGTGAGTTATTTCGATTTCAGGAACAACACCAGCAACCCGAGTCAGCTGATCACCGATTACTGGTTCACTTCATCCACCGACAGTGTGCACTGGAGCGAGCAACACATCTCAGGCCCCTTCGACCTGGATCTGGCGCCCGATTCGGAAGGCCTGTTCCTGGGCGACTACCAGTCTCTAACCATCATCGGCCAGGCGTTCGTGCCGTTTTTCGTGCAGACCAACAACCAGGGCACCACCGACCGTACCGACGACTACGTACTACCGCCGCAGCCGGTACCGCTGACATTGACGCGGCGCGTGACCAATATTGCTTTGCTGGGCCAACCTACGAATCCGGATACCGGGTTCCGCCGCCGTATACACAACAACCTTATGCACCTGCTGCGCTCGGAGAACCCCGGCTGGGAGCGGTTTCAGGCGCAGCGCCAGAAAATAAGTCCGCCGTGAGACCGCGGAATCCCCGCCGCTTCAACTATTCTCAAACGCCCGCAACGTCCAGAAATCATCCGCCAAGTTGGCGTTGTCCACATAGTCGTACGGCATGGTGAAATAACCCTTCACACCCCAGTCTGAACCCCAGGAGTTACGCACTAGCAGGCGTTTGTCGCCGTCGTCATAGCCCATGGCGCACACGGCATGGCCGCCCAGGTTCTTCTCGCCGCGCTTCGGCAGGTTCAAGCGACCGGATTTGGCCACCGCGGCCGATTCGAAGGCGGTATACACCGAAAAGCCGAACACGAAGGGATAACCTTCCGCCAGACACTGGCGCATCTGCTGCAACCCGAGGATGCGATTATAGGAAGTCACCTGATGATTCCTGGCTTGCCGGTAGCATGTTGCGGAAGGTTTCTTGGTGAATGCGGCGATCTGGTAGGGCCAGATTTTTTCCGCGCATACATCCTGTTTGACGAGCGATTTGACCCCGTCACGGATTACCGCACCCGCATCCTCATTCACGGTGCCTTCCATGGCGCGCTCATTGTAGTAAACGAACAGGCGACTCAGGTTGGTGGCCGTGCGCCGGGTTTTCTTTTCCAGGAATTCCAGGTTGCCCACCAGCGCGTTGGCCGTGCAGCTGCCGAGTGTTCCCTGGTTCTCCACCGGCGGGCAACCGGGTCTCAGATCCACCTTGCGCGGCAGCTTCCTGGGTGGCGCCGCGATGCTGGCATAGAGTTTGTCGCGGTAATCGGGCCGGTCAGGTACCCACCCATACCAGGCATTCTGTTTGGACTTGGACATAACAACCTCCATTTGTCGTCTGTTTGAACTACATCACTGTGATCCATGAGAAGTGCCGGCGGCGCACCCACAACGGCACATGCTAAAGAAGTATTGGGAAATTAAAATGAAAGGGGGACGTGATGAATGCATTGCAACACTTCCATGTGTCATGAGTGACGCGGCTATTCTATCTCAAATCCTTGCTACGGCTCCGTTGCCCAGTGCAGTTCACGGAATGAACGGCGCTCAGGACTTGGCTCCCGCACCGGGCAGCTGCGCTCGGAGCATCCTGGCTGGGAACGCATCCGCACGAGCCGCATGCATGCTGCCAGCCGGCGAACAATTATCATCAATACATCAGGAACTGCTCTTTAACCCAAACCCAAGAGGCATTGGCGTTGCTCAGAATCGCCCTTCAGGTACCGGCAAGCAGTGTGGGCGGCTTTGGTGTCGGCCGTCAGATAACGCAGGTCCTTGCCGATCTGTTTGTAGCAGTCGGTACGAAACTGAGTATCCACAACCTGGCAAAAGTTCTGGGCTCTGTGGATCAAGGGCGCATCGACGTTAGTGGAGTTCATAAGATTATCCAATGCAGAGAGCACGCACCGCTCCACGTAATCATGCGGAAATTTCTTGCAGATCCTCCAGGCGTTTTCGGAGATATCCGGTGTGTAGTCATCCTTCAGGAGCGCAGTCTGCCAGGATGGGTTGGTGGCTAACAGGCCCAGTGTTTGTAGACAGGTGTCAACCTGGGCTGGCGGGGCTTTCAGACAAGCTTGTGCACCCTTGGTCATGTCGTTTCCGAAAAACTTCATCAGCCAACCCGAGTGGTTGATGAAACACTCATACTGGTACTTATCTTCCACCTTGTCGCAGGGCGCGAGCGGGTCCTGCATCGAAAACATTCCCTTCTGCCATGCGCCTTCCTCGGCCACATCCACGTTTTCCATGAATACGCCCTGCCAGCAGCCATCCTGTCCAAGGGAGAATCTCAGGTTGTCGCACACAGCCAGCGATTTCATCAGGTCATGATCTTCATGCATCATGACCCCGTGGCCGAATCCGTGGTAGCACTCATATTTGGTCTTATCCAACGCCGTCGAATCTTTCCGGAGTTGTTTGCAGATACCGGCGGCGGCGGCCTCGGTCATCCCACCCTCGCTAAGAGCATATTGAAAGAATCCGTGCAAGCAACCGTAATCGAAGTCGGTCGGACAGAGCTTGAAGGCCTGGAGATTTGAGCCGAACGCCATGGCGGTATGGTGTCCGATATGGTGCACGAAATGATGCGCATCGACAGTCGGAGGGATATCGTTGCGCTGCTTGAGAAGCGTGAAGGTATCGACTGCCGCCTTCGGGCCATAGGTCATGGTGAAACCAAACAGCTCGTTTTCGAAACACGGCCAGTCATTTTTATGACAGTCGGTATTGGCTTGCTTGTACAACGTCTGCAGGTCATACGGCTGAGGGGGATGGTATGGCATATCCATCGCGCCGGCGCTGCTAGCCATGAACCCGGCACTGAGTGCGAATAGAAAAAATATGAACCTGTCTTTCATAGCAGAAATATTAATCCTTGAAAATCGCCAGCACTTCAACTGAAGGAATCAATCGGCATGCACCCGAGCCCGAATGCGTTTGATTTCGCCTCGCAAACCGCGCTCCGCCCGCCACAGGTCATACTGTGCCTGCATGTTGAGCCATACCTCCGGGCCGGTGTTCAGCCACTTGCCGAGCCGTATGGCCATTTCCGCGCTGACAGCGGCCTTGCCATTCAGTACCCGCGACAGGGCGACGCGCGTGACGCCAAGGGCTACAGCAGCGCTCGTTACCGTTACTCCAGTCTCAGAAAATACGCCATCCCTCAGCACTTCGCCGGGATGCGCGGGGTTATACATACGAGTCACAATTCTTTCTCCTAGAATGATAATGATAATAGGGGACAGACTCGATTGATACCGTGTTAGCATCACAAGAACACTCTGCCGATTATTTCCTCGCTGGATGACAGCTGCGGGTGTCCAGGCAATACAAATCGTGGTAATCGCGCCATCACAGCCACTCCCTGGCTAATATCCGGGTCTACACTAGCAATAGCTCATCAATCAATCGAGTCTGACTCCATTGAATTTGCGGTTAAGCCGAACCCAGTGCTACTCCAAACAAGTGCCCCACTAGGAACGTAGCGCCGGCGGCCAGCGCGCCGATCAACACCATGCGCAGCGCGCTCCACAAAAGGCCGCGGCCGGTAAACAGGCTGACGGTGGCGCCGGTGGCGAACAGCACTACCGCTGTCAAACCGATGGACCAGTAGATGCCGTGCCGTGGTTGCGGCCAGAAGAACGGGATCAAGGGGATCAATGCTCCCAGGGCGAAGGCGACGAACGATGAGATAGCCGCGCCCCAGGCGGAGCCCAATTCCTTAGGATTGAGTCCCAGTTCCTCGCGCGCCAGCGTGTCCAGTGCGCGCGTAGGATCGCGGGTTAAAGTATCGGCGAGATGCCGTGCCTCGCCAGGCGCCACACCGCGCGCTTCATAGATGAGCGCCAGTTCCTCGGCCTCCTCCTCCGGATAGGCGGCCAGTTCGTCTCGCTCCAGGCCGATCTGGTATTCGAACATCTCCCGCTGGGAACGCATGGACACGTACTCACCGGCGGCCATGGAAGCCGCGCCCGCCAGCAGGCCGGCGATGCCAGCCAGCAGGATCACGTGGCTATTGAAGGCCGCGCCGGCCACGCCCAGCATAAGGCTGGCGTTCGACACCAGCCCGTCGTTCACGCCGAACACCGAGGCACGGAAACTGCCGCCGCCGGCCAGATGCCGGTGGCGTGATTCCTGACAGCCGGCTACGGGCGCGTCGTGACCACTCGCCGTGGCGCCGGTGTACACCGACAGTCCGCGCACTTTCATAGCCGCCAGGATCGGCAACAGACGATGCGGTCCCATGAGTCTCACTAACTGCGCCACCAGGCGCGCGCGCAACGCCGGATGAAAGTGCGCCGGCACTGTCGCGCCCTTGCCAGTCGCAAGCTGCGCCCAATACCTTGACTGCGCTTCGGCGGCTTCCGCCAGTTTCACGAACAGGGTGCGCAGTTCCGGCTTGGGCTCACAGTCGGCGATTACCCGATACAGATGCGCCGATTGCTGTTCTTCCTGCCAACTGTCGAGTTCGTTCATAACGTTATATTACTGATAGTTTTATTAATTAAATGAGTAAGTGTGATTATCAAAATGACTACCCCCCCTCACCCTCTCCCACCAGGGGAGAAGGGTATAAGTAGTCATTAAGCACCTGTGAAGTCATTATTTGTTGGTGACGCCATGCGGCACATGGCCGGTGGTCACATAGCCGGCGGCGGCTTCCACGTGGCCCTTCTGGTCATCGAAGAAGATATCCGCGCCGAAAGTCTTGAGGAATGCGCCTTTGGGCAGGCCGCCTAGAAACAGCGCCTCGTCTATCCGTATATTCCAGGCGCGCAGCGTGCGGATCGCGCGTTCGTGGGCCGGCGCCGAGCGCGCGGTCACCAGCGCGGTGCGGATCGGCGATTGGTCCATGGGATAGTCCGCCTGGATGCGGTGCAGCGCCGCCAGGAAATTCTTGAAGGGGCCGCCGCTCAAGGGTGCGTGTGCCTGGGCCTTCTCGCTCGCGGCGAAAGCCGCCAACCCCTGCTCCTGATAGACGCGTTCAGCCTCGTCCGAGAACAATACCGCATCGCCGTCGAAGGCAATGCGCAATTGCTCGGATACCTCACTCTCGGCGCGTGACGGCACGATGGCAGCCGCCGCCCGGCCCGCATCCAGCGCCGCCACCACGTCCTTGGGTTCGGCCGACAGGAACAGGTCGGCGCTGAAGGGTTCCACATAACGCCAGGGCGCCGCGCCGTTGGTGAAGGCCGCGCGCGTGATATTCATCTGGTAATACTGGATGGAATTAAAGATGCGCAGACCGGTGTCGGCGCTGTTGTGGGATAGCAGGATCACTTCCACGCGCTGGTCCTGGCCCGAGATATTCAGATGCAGCAGTTTCTTCACCAGCGTGAACGCCACACCAGGTTCCAGGAGGTCGTCTTCATGTTCGATCTGATAGCGGGCATACGCTTCGAGTCCCTGCTGGGTGAAGATGCGATGACTTTCTTCGAGATCGAATAGCGCCCGCGAGGAAATCGCCACCACCAGACAATGCGCCAGAGTTTCAGCCATAGGCGGGTTCCCATTCCACGAAGCGCCGCAACAGCGGGAAGTACAGGCCCACTTTAACACGCCGCTGTTCCAGGCCGCGCATCAGCCGCGCATAGGTCTCCAGCTGCCCGCGGTAACGTGCCTGTTCACGCGCCAGGAACACTTCCACATCGCCGCCGCGATGCCGGCTGGTCTTGTAGTCCACGATCCAGCGGGTGCCGTCCGTGTCCACGAACGTGCGGTCGGTGATTTTTGTATCCAGGCGCTGTCCGTCGAAATAGTTCAATGCGTATTCGGAGCGCGCTTGCGCATGCGAGTTATCCAGTATCCAGCGGCCGCGTTTGTCCGCCAGGGTCTCGGTCACCGCCTGCGACACATCCTTGGCAGCAGAATCCAGTTCCTTATCCACGACGCCCAATTGTTTCAGCCAATGCCGGATGAGCGGCATCAGAGTGCGCACGCGCGCTTCATCCCACTGCGTGTGTCCATCCGCGGCGATGCGCTGCAGCAGACGGTGCACCACCGTGCCCACATGCCGCAGGGTATCCCCGACCCATTCGAAGGCCAGCATCTCTTCTTCCGCCGCCAGGGTCTGCGCCGCGCCCGGCAAGATCCAGCCGCTTTCCGGCTCCGGCATCCGCCACTCCGGACGCAGACGCCGCAGCGGCCCGGACACCGGGCGTGGTTCCGCCACCACTGGCGCCATCGACTCCTGCCTGTGCAGCGCCGCTTCGAAGCCGCCCTTCACCACCGGCCACAGCAAGCCCAGCAGCGACTCCTTGCGCGGCTCCGCAAGACTGCGTACCCCATCTTTCTCCTTCACGGTCACGTGACCGAACAGATGCAGCCTTTCCCGCGCCCGCGTGGCCGCCACGTACAGCAGGCGCGCCATTTCCAGATGCTCCTGCTCATCCTTGAGTGAGAGGACAAACTGATAGATGGGATCTTTGTCGTCGCCCTTGGGTTCCAGCGGCGCCAGCAGCAGGTCGTTGTCGCCCGCGGGCCGCGGGCGTTCCAGCCAGGTGAGCAGCGGTTGGTCGCGCCGTCGCGGTATGGATCCCAAGCCGGGCACGATCACCACATCGAACTCCAGTCCCTTGGCCTTGTGCATGGTCATGAGCTGCAGCGATTCATCGGCGCGCGGATCCGGCCGGGCGAACAATTCGGTGAGCGCGGTATCCAGTTCCGCGCCATCCCGCAGCTCGCCGCCGTCACCCAGTGCGTCCAGCAATTCCAGGTAGGCTTCCGCGTCCGCCAGGTCTTCGACCGATCTCAGAGTGGCCGGTGCTCCCAGTAGCAGCCAGACCCGCTCCACCTGTTCCCGCAGACTGCCGCGGCGCCTTGCGGCGAGCGCTTCCAGCAGGATCGCGCGCACCGGCATGAAACGCGTGCCGGCCACCTGCGACTGGAGACTGTCCATGAGCCCTTCATCGCGTAAACGCTCAGGAATCGTCACGTTGACATCATTGCCCGCCAGCCCATGCAGCGCTGTCAGGCTGAGTCCGCACCAGGGTGCGCGCAGTACCGCCAGCCAGGCCGTGCGGTCCGCCGGATGCAGCAGCGCCTGGGTGAGTGCCAGCAGGTCCTGCACCACCGGCCGTTCGCCCAGGTTCTCCAATTCCACGGCGCGGAACGGGATGTCTTGCGAACGCAGGCGGCGCACGATGGCGGCCAGATGTGCGCGGGCACGCGTCAGCACCGCGATGCGCACCTCCTTACGCTGCTTGCGTGCCGCGGCGATGACGGCGGCCACCTGTTGCGCCTCTTCCACGGGATCTTTTCGCAGCAGCGTATGCAGGCTGACCGCCTCGCCTTCCAATGCAACGTATTGTGCGGTGGTCTCTGCGTATGGCACGGCGCCACTGGCGATGTTTTCCTGGGGCGGAAACAATTGCTGGAATGCATTGTTAAACCACTGCACCAGCCCGGCCTGGGAACGGAAATTCGCAGTCAGCGTGAGCGCAACGAGATGCAACCCGCCAATGCCTTGCAGCCGGGCGCGCAGGAACAGACCGACCTCCGCTTCGCGGAAACGGTAGATGGACTGCATGGGATCGCCCACCAGAAACAGGGTGCGGCCGTCATCAACCTGCCAGCCGGCAGTAAGCAACGAGAGCAGCTTGGTCTGGTTCACCGAGGTATCCTGGAACTCATCCACCAGGATGTGCCGTAGCCGGTAATCGAGAGACAGGTTCAGGTCAGTGGGTTCGTCCACGGTGCCGAGTGCCTGCAGGGCGCGCAATGACACTTCGGCGTAATCCACCTCGCCGTGCTCTATGAACACCAGTTGCAACTGCGCTACGGCCAGCGGCAGCAGACTCAACAGCGCATCCAGAATTTGCCATTGATTCTCCGCGTAACGGGGTTCGGGCAAAGTGCGTGCACCTGCCAGCAGGACACGCAGGGATTCGGATTGGCGGAAACGCCGCAACAGTTCATGCACGCGGGTCTTGTCGTCACGACTCTCCGGCGGGAAACCCTGCCGCGCGTTGATCTGTTTGCGCCAATCGCCATCCTTGGTCAAAAACAGCTCGGCGATGCCGCGCCAGGCCGGCAGGTCCTGCGGGTCGTTGCCGGGCAGAGTCACGAGCTCTGCACAGGCGATGATCTCCGAGGCGGCAGCCTGAAGGCGCAAGCAAGCGGCTGCTTTACCCGTCAGTTCTGCCGATGGTTTGCGGCAATCATCGGGTATGGCTGCCAGCAATTCTGCCAGCGCCGCGCGCAGTTCTTCCCGCAGGGCGCGTTCCAGATCCTCACGCCTGGCAGCTTCGGACCGCTTCTGTGTGTGCCGTAGCCATTGGTCGCGGCGCGGCAGCATGTCGGCGATCAGCTGCATCACCTTGGGCAGATCGTTGTCCAGATGCACCAGCAAGGCGCTCACGGCCTGGGCCTGCTGCGGCTCACCCTCCTCCAGTTGAGCGAGCGTGCGGCGCGCGGCTTCCAGGTACAGTGTTTCAGGGCGTTCGGCGATACCCGGCTGCGTGCCGAACTTCGACAGCAGCGGCATGCGCCGGGTGAGCTCGGCGTTCAGGGAATCGATGGTCTGGATGCGCAGACGCGCCGGATGGCGTGCGATGTTCCAGCCGCGCTGCCGGTCGCGGGCACGCGCGCGCTGCGCCAGTTCCCAGGTGTGCCGCTGGTGCGCTGCCGCCGGCGCCGGCGCTTCATCCAGTTCCAGCGCGCGCGCCACGCGCATGCGCATCTCGCCGGCGGCTTTCTTGGTGAAGGTGATGGCCAGGATCTCTTCCGGCTCATCCACCACCGCCAGCAGCGTCAGGAACCGCTGGGTCAGGAGTTCGGTCTTGCCGGAGCCGGCCGGCGCCTGCACGATGAACGACTGGCGCGCATCCAGGGCGCGGGCGCGCACCGCGGCATCCGCCGGGGCCTGTTCACTCTTCTGCATCAGCGTTCTCCATGCTCAGGCCATCGCGCTCATGGATACGACACAGCGCTTGCAGATGGCAGTAGCGGCACGTATCACCCTGGTATTTGGGGTCAACGCGCGCCTCCCCCTGCACGAATTCTTCCGCCAGTGCGGTGACCGCGGTACGCCAGTGCTCCAGCAACGCGGGCCAATCTTGCGGGTCTACAGCTTGCTTGCGCGCGGTGCCGTAGGCAGCCACCCCCGGCACAAGCCCACCCTGTTCGGCGAACCCGCGAAAAGCTAGATCACCGGTGAGCAGCTGTGCGAACAACACTGCGGCTGGCGTTTTCAAGTCGGACACCACGTAGATGGGCAGTTGCGGTGCATCGGGCCGCTCACCCAGCCAGTCGCGCGGATCGGCCGCGCCGCTCTTGTAATCGATGAGTGCGCGCCTGCCGTCCGGCAACCGGTCGATGCGGTCCATCCGGGTGTCGAGCCTGAGCCGCCCAAGCGTGACGCTGTGCTCTTGCTCAGACTGCTCAACGCTGAACGCGGCGCGCGCGGCTTCGATCTCGAGCCAGGCCGCGATCAATCGTGTCAGGCGTTCCTGTTCCAGCCGCCGGAAATTCGGCGTGAACACTTCAGGATTGCGCGCTGCGAACTTGTCGATCGTCGGGGCGATGCTGTCTTCGATGCATCGCAGACGTTCGCCGGCCGGCAAGGCCGTGAGGGTGGCATGATCTTTGAGTTGAATCCATAGACGTGCCAGGACTTCATGGAGCAGAGAGCCCCGCTCCTTCGGATTGAGTCCGGGCGAAGGCGTGGCCAGTTCCCGGGCGCCCAACCTATATATAGAGAAGGCGCGGAAAGGACAGGCCGCCTGGGCCTGCAGCAGCTGGGTGCCGCCGGCGATGCTGCCAGTCTCCACTATCGGCGGACCCCGGTCGTCGATGAATTCAGACAGGGCGGTCGATGCTTCCTGTTGCAGTTGCTGGCGCCAGTCTCGCACGGAACTCTGTGGCAGATCCGCAAGTACGAATTCTTCGATATCTGCCAGCAGCGGACTATGGCGCAATTCCGTATCCGCATCGCGCTCCGGCGTGCTTACGATCACATCAGCAGCACTCTCTAGCAGCCGTTGCGTGACCTGCTCGGCATACGCCAGTTCACGCGCGGCGCTGGCGTGCGGCAAGCGGTGACGCTGCTGGAGGGTCCAGGGGATGAATGGGTCGGGGCGCGGACTCGGCGGCCACACATCTTCGGTCAGGCCCATGATCCACAAATGGTCGAACTGCAAACCGGCGCTCTCCGGTATGCCCAACACCTGCAGCGGCACATCCGCGCCGCCCGGCTGGAATTCGCGCCGCGCGACCAGCCGCATAAAACGCGTAAGCGCATCCTCGGCGTCGATAGCGGGCAGCACCGCATCCAGCTGCGCGAACTCACTCAGCGATTCGCGCAAGGCCTGCACCGCCTGATACTCATCGGTGTCGGGTGTGCGCTCTCCCGGCCAGCCGCAGGTCTTGAGTAGCGCACCGAAAGTCTTCGACCACTCACTCGGCAGTTGCCGCCCGGGCGTAGTTCGCTGGAGTTGCAACACTGCTTCTAGCATCGATCTGAATACGTTGGCCTCTCCACCTTTTTGTGCCAAGGCCAGCAACCGGTTGAGGCCCACCTGATCCAGGTTGGCAACCCGCAATCTAATTTCCAGGCGCGCGCGCGCCGCCGACTCCGTATCAGCGCCCGACAGGAACGGCGAGCGCAGCAGGCGGCTCGCCTGTGCGAACGGCAAACGCCAGCGCAGGCATTGCAGCACGATCAACGCATCACTCACCAGCGGGCAATCCACGAGCGCATGACCGGCCGATAAGTTATAGGGACGCGCGGTGAAATCCGCCGGCCGCACACCGGGACACAGGATCTGGTCGAGGCTGCGCGCGAACGCTTGCCGCTGTTCGCTCAAATCTCGGACAACGATGCCGATACGCAGTCCCGGCGAGGATTCCAGCAGCGCCCGTGCCCAGCGCGCCGCCGCCATAATCTCCGCCTGCGCATCGTCACACACGATGCGCCGCCGTCGGTTGTCACGTTCACCGGAGACCGGCAACTGTTCCACCTCACCGCCGGCCGCGCGCAATGCATCCAAAAAACGCTGTTGTTGTGGCGTGAACTCCTGGAAACCGATGTACAGACAATGTTTCGGTGGTGTGGCCTCGCCCGCCTTGAATCTGTCTGTCAGATAGTCTGGCAGCTGCCCAGGCTCCAGAAGCTTGTCTGCTTCGCAGCGAGCCACGTAGGCACGCGCCCACAGAGCGAACTGACGCGGGTCGTCGCCGGTGTTTTCCTCGTCCAATTGCGCGAGCGAGATGCCATAGGCCCGGCATGCCTCCCATGCAGATGCAGCGGCCCGCGCCGTGGCCGCCGGCTGCAGCAGAGCCGGACTACCCGGGTCCGTGCGGATCACGGTCTCCCACAGGGCCTCCGCCTGATGCGTTGCCAGCAGCCGCGGACCCGGCTGCAGGGCAAGTGCTTCAACGCGTGAATATTGATCGTGGAGGAATGCTGACCAGGTCAGCACCGCTGGGCGTTCCCACACCCGGACGCCGCGCGCACACGCCGCGTCCGCGTGCGCCAGACGCAGGCTGCGCGCCAGCCGCTCGCTGGCCGCGACCACGGTGGCGCCCGCCGCCAGCGCCTTCAAAATCTGGTTTTCATGCCACAGGCGTTGCGTCACGCGGGAACATCCCCATATATAATGAGTCTCACAGTTTACCCCGGCGCCGCCACTGGACTCGCGGCTGCGATATCGGTAAGTGGTCCTATCCCAATTCAGTGAAAATAAAGGTAAATCAACATGCCCATGAATCTCCCCCAGAAGACCGGCAACCCAGCCCTGAGGGCCAAGGCTTTCCTGAACCCCGGCGTCGTCACAGGCGAGCGCATGACGCTCAACGGCACCATCGGCAAGAGCCTGATCATGTTGGTGTTGCTGATGATCACCGCCGCCTGGTGCTGGTCACAGGCATTCTCAGGTTTTGCGCCCGCAACCGCCACTACGCCGGCGGTATTCAACACCGCAGCGGTAATGCCCTATGTGATCGGCGGCGTCATCGGTGGTCTGGTGTTCGGTCTGGCGACCGCGTTCAAGCCCACCTGGGCACCGATCACGGCACCACTGTATGCGATCGCCGAAGGTTTCGCGGTGGGTGGAATCTCCGCGCTCTTCAATGCCGCCTATCCCGGTATCGTGATCCAGGCGGTCGGACTCACCATGGCGGTGGCCTTGGGCATGCTGATCCTGTACCGCACCGGCGTCATCAAGGCTACGCCGTTCTTTTACCGTATCGTGGCGGCCGCCACCTTCGGCATACTCATCTTCTACGCCCTCACCTGGATCGTGAGTATGTTCCATGTGGATACCAGCATGCTGTTCGGCCACAGCGGCCTGTCCATCGGCATCAGCCTGTTTATCGTAGCCGTCGCCGCTCTCAACCTGATAATGGATTTCGACATGATCTCCAAACAGGCCACGGCCGGTGCGCCCCGCTACATGGAATGGTACGGCGCTTTCGCCCTGATGGTGACCCTGGTATGGCTGTATCTGGAGATCCTGCGGCTGCTGGGCAATACCCGGCGCTGAGGTATCAGACAACCAACAAAAAGCCCCGCACAGCGGGGCTTTTTTTGGATACCTGTCTATCCGTATTGGCTCAGTGAGACACTTCCTCACGACCAGTTGATAAGCTCGGTGTAGAGACTTCCTTTTCCTTAGCCTGTTTTTGTTTCACCGTGGCCAGGTAGGTGTAAATGACCGGCACTATGTACAGTGAAAATATTGCGCCGATGGCCAGGCCGGTGGCGATCACCAGCCCCATGTCGAAACGGCTGACGGCACCGGGGCCCGAAGCCAGCAGCAACGGCACCACGCCGAACACCATGGCGCCGGTGGTCATGAGGATCGGACGCAGGCGGATGCTGGAAGCTTTCTCCACGGCCGCGCGCCGGTCCAGACCTTCCTCTTCCTGCATGACGTTGGCGAATTGCACGATCAGGATGCCTTGTTTGGTGATCAGCCCGATAAGCGTGATCAGGCCCACCTCGGTATAAATATTGAGGGTGGCGGCGCCCAAATATAAGAAGATCAGCGCGCCGCACACCGACATGGGCACGGTGATGAGCACGATGAGCGGATCGCGGAAGCTCTCGAACTGGCCCGCCAGCAGCAAATACACCAGCAGGATGGACAGCACGAAAGTCGTGATGGCGGTGTTGCCTTGCTGGATGAACTGGCGCGACTGGCTGGCGTAGTCGTAACTGTAACCCGCCGGTAGCGTGGTGACGGCAAGATTCTTCAGATAATCGAGCGCCTGGCCCAGCGGTACGCCCGGCGCCATGGTGCCCTGCACGGTAACCGAGTTCTGCTGCTGGAACTGCGGCAGGTATTCCGGTACCACCGTTTGTTTGATTTTCACGACGGTGGACAGCGGCACCAGACCGCCGGCGGCGGTGCGCACGTAGTAGCCGCCAAGCGCGTCAGAGGTAGCGCGTAGCGCGTCCGGTACCTGCGGGATGATCTGGTAACTGTGACCCGACATGTCGAAGCGGCCCACATAGTTCTCGCTCAACAGCGGCGCCAGGTCTGAGCCGATATCCGACATGCTGATGCCGAGATTGGCGGCGGTATTGCGGTCCACATCCAGCACGATCTCCGGATTGTCGTAACGCAGATCCTTGGTGAGGAACGCAAACTGGCTGCTGTGTATGGCGCGGCCGATAAAAGCGTCGGCCACGCTGCTCATCTGCGCGTAATCCTGGCTGGAAGTGAGCACGAACTGCACGGGTAAACCGCCGGCGGAACCGGGCAGCGCCGGTCTGGCGAAAGCTACCGCTTGCAGGCCAGCCACGGAACCGAGTTGCTGCTGCACCAACGGCATGACCTGCATCTGGGTGCGTTTGCGGTCGCTCCAGTCTTTCATCTTAAGACCGGCGATTAAGGCGGTGTAGCCGGCGCCGCCGGGCGGCGCGATGCCGTTGATCTGGAACACGTTACCGGTTTCGGGAAAGCCATCGAAGATCTTGCGTATCTGCGCTGCGTAACTGTCCAAGTAATGCAGGGTGGCGGTGGCCGGGCCGAGGCCCTCCACCAGAATAATACCTTGGTCTTCATCGGGCGCCAGTTCACTGCGGGTGCCGAGGAACAGGAACGGGATGCTCACGAACACCACGGCCGCCACCAACAGCACCAAGGGACGCACACCCAGCACCTCGTGCAGCGTGCGGTCGTACAACCTCCGCAACCGCTCAAAATTCTTATCCAGGAAATGGGTCAGGCCCTTGGGCGGGGTGAGGCGCAGCACCTTGGAGCTCAGCATGGGTGTGAGCGTCAGCGCCACCACCATGGACACCGCCACCGTGAACACCAGCGTGAAGGCAAACTCCGTGAACAGGCTGCCGGTGAGTCCGCCCAGGAAACCGATGGGCGCGAACACCGCCACCAGCGTGGTGGCCATGACGATGATGGGACTCGCCAGCTCGCGCGCGCCGAGAATGGCGGCGTCGAACGGCCGCATGCCGCCCTCGATGTGGCGGTGGATGTTCTCCACCACGATGATGGCATCGTCCACCACCAGACCGATGGCCAGCACCACCGCCAGCAGCGTCAATAGATTGATAGTAAAGCCCGCCGCCAGCATGAACACGCCGGCACCGATGATGGACAGCGGTATGGCCACCGCCGGCAGCAACAGTGAACGCAGCGAGCCCAGGAACAGGAAGATCACCACCACCACCACCGCCAGGGTGATGAAGATGGTGACAAGCACTTCGTGAATGGAGCGCGTGATGTAGGTGCTGGCGTCATAGGCGATGAGGGCCTGCATGCCCGGCGGCAAACCTGACTGCAACTGGCTGAAAGCCTGGTGCACACCGGCCGCCACATCCAGGTCATTGGCATTGGGGGTCGGTTGCACGCCGATGAACACCGCCGGAACGCCGTTGAAATACACCGCCTGGTTGTAGTTCTCGGCGCCCAATTGCACTGAGGCCACATCCTTGAGCCGGATCACCGTGTTGCCGATATTCTTAACCACCAGATTCTGAAACTGGGCGAGATCGTTGAGCGATGTAGTGGCGGTTATGGTCACCTGTTTCTGGGCATTGCGGGTGCTGCCCACCGCCGAGATGTAATTGTTGGCCTGCAGCGCATTCGAGACATCCGCCGGCGTGACACCGAGTGCCGCCATGCTGGTGGGGTTCAGCCAGGCGCGCAGCGCGAACGCATTGCCGCTTGGGTCCGTCCCGGCCGGCACGATCTGCGCCTGGCTCACGCCGTTCACGCTCTGGATCTTGGGCTGCACCACGCGCAGTACGTAGTCATTCACCTGTTGCTGGCTCATCTGCTTGCCGGAGAACGCCAGGTATATGAGCGCGGTGGCGTCGCCCACGGTCTCGTTGATGACCGGCACCTGGCTCTGGGGCGGTAGCTGGTTGCTGACCTGTTCCACCTTGGACAGGATTTGGGAGACTGCGGCATTCGGGTCATAGTTGAGCTGCATGTACACCGTAATGGTAGAGGTGCTCTCGGCGCTGGTACCGGTCATATAGTCGATGCCGGGCGCGCTGGCGATGGCTTGCTGCAGAGGGCCGGTGATGAAGGCGCGCACGGTTTCGGGGTCTGCGCCTGGGTAAGCAGTAGTAACCGTTACCACGGTGGTGGTGACCATGGGATATTCGCGTAGCGTCATCCCGAACCAGGCACGCAACCCCACCAACAGGATTATCAGACTGACCGCGCTCGCCAGCACCGGGCGGCGGATAAAAATATCAGTAAATTTCATGTGTGAGTCCCGCGCTTACGGTTGCACACTGTTGTTCACCGCCACGGCGGCGCCGTCGCGCAGGCTGCCCTGGCCGGCGGTGACCATGGTTTCACCGGCCTGCACGCCTCCAGCCAAGAGCACTTCACCGCCGCGCTCGTCGCTGACCTGCACCACACGCTGGTGGACCACCAGTTCGTGCTTGCCGTTTTCCTCAAGCGGCGTAACCACATAGATATAGTCGCCGAAGCTGTTGTAGCTGATGGCGGTATTCGGCACCACCACGCCGTGCCGCTCGCGGCCGATGCTGATCTGCACGTCGCCGTACATGCCGGGACGCAGCAGGCCCTTGGGGTTGCCGAGTCTTGCCTGCAGGGCGATGTTGCGGCTGGCCGGATCCACCTGTGAGCCAACCGCAGTTATCCGGCCGTTGAATTTTTTTCCGGGATAGGCATTCACCGTGAATTGCACGGTTTTGCCGTCGGCTATCTCACTCACTGCGCTCTGGGGCATGGAGAAGTCCAGCAGCATCGGGTCGTAAGTCTGTATATTGACGACCGATGTTCCGGGTGAAACGTACTGGCCGAGGCTCACCTCACGGATGCCGACAGTACCGCTAAACGGCGCGCTGATGGCGAGCTTGTTGAGCGTCGCCCGGTCGCCCTCCACGGTCGCCTGTGCGCCCGCGAAATCCGCTTCCGCGGTCTGCAAATCCGACTGGCTGGCGGCATGCGCTTGATACAGCTTGCGGGTACGCACCAGGGTGGTATCCGTGAGCTGCAGCTTGGCCTGATCGGCATGCAATTGTGCTAATTGCGTGGAATTATCCAACTGCACCAGCAGCTCGCCCTTGTGGACACGTTGTCCTGAACGGAATGCGATGTTAGTGACGTTGCCGGCTATCTGGGCGGTGATTTCGGTGCCGCTCACCGCTTCCAGGCTGCCTACGGCCTGGGCATATGGGCTCCAGTTTTTGTCCACGGCCATCGCGGTGGATACCGTCACCGGAGGAATACCGCGGTGCGCCGCTGCCACCGCCGCTCGGTGGTTGGCATACATCTTGCCACCGAAAATACCGCCAAATACGACGATCAATGCCAGGATCACCAGCAACCAGGTTTTCTTATTCATTGCATTTCACTCCGCTGTTCGCGTACGGGATGCAGTGCATGCCGGATTGTTTCAATTGGGCTTTCTGGAGCCCGCGGGTAGCGCATCCATGCTGTCGGCTTGGCCGTCAGTCTGACTCGTGTTCTTGTCCGTTGCCCACTCGCCGCCGCCGAGCGCCACGTACAAGGCGGCGGTATCGGCGTAGCGCTGCGCAGCCGCCTGCACGAAAGCGATGCGGGCGTTCTGATATTGGGTTTCGCTGGTCAACACGTTCAGATAATTAACCGCACCGGTCTGATATTCGATGCGCACCAGTGCGAAGCCCTGCTGTGCCGCATGCAGCGCGCGCGCCTGGGCGTCTAGGACTGTGGAATCATGCTGCAGGGCGCGCAGGGTATCAGCCACATTCAAGAATGCACCCAACACGGTGCTGCGATAATTGGCAAACACTGCTTGGTAAGCGGATTCCGCTGCATGTTTTTGCGCTTCCAGCGTGCCACCTTCGAACAGCGGCAGCACGATGCTGGCGGCCAGATCCCAGATGCGGCTAGCCGGATTGAACAACTGGCCACCAATGTTGCTTTGGTCACCGAAATCGCCGGTCAATTCCAGGCTTGGGTACATACGTGCCACCGCTTCACCCACTTGTGCGTTGGCGGCACGTAATTGCGCTTCCGCAGCCAAGATATCCGGCCGTTCGCGCACCAGCGTAGACGGCAGGCTGACCGGCAAGGCGCCTGGCAAACGCAAGTCCGACAGAGCCGGTGTGCTCAAACCGCCAGCCTCGGAGGGAAACTTGCCGAGATATGTGGCCAGCAGATGGCGCACCGCATCCTGTGACTGCTCCAGTGCCGGCAAGAGTGCCTCGCTGCTGGCTAACTGGCTTTCCTGGGTGAAAACATCGAGTTCCGTATCCGCGCCCAGGCGGTAGAGCGTTTGGGTAAGCTGCAGAATCTGCCGTTGGTCGCTCACGGTTTGCTGGGTTGCGTTCACTTCCTCGTTCAGAGCCGCGAGGTTCAGTGCCGCGTTGACGACATTGCCTTCGAGCGTCAGACGTGCAGCCTGCAACTGGTCCCGGGCAACATCCACTTGTGCCTGTTCATTGCTCGAGACCAGGCTGCTAAGCCCGAATACATCCGGGTAATAACTTACGGATACTTCGCCGGTGTACAGATTGTAGAGCTGCGGTCCGGTCAGGCCGCCACTGGAGGCGCCTGAGAGACGGCTGCGTTCGGCTCCCAAGCCCAAGGAGACCTGCGGATAGAAAATGCCATTGGCGGCCTTCAGGTTGAACTGTGCTTCATGCAACGTGGCCAGGGCGGCCTCGAGATCCGGATTATGCTGCAGAGCCTGCGCCACCAACGCATCCAGGTCCAATGAGCCAAATTCCTTCCACCACTCGGCATTGACCTTGGCACCGAGCTGCAAGACCTGTGCGGAGGCTGCCGGTCCGGCTGCGGACACCGCAGCCGGGATGGATGTGGAAAACGGTGCGCTAGTATAGCTGGGCACTGTGGGAGCTGCAGGCTGTTTATAAGTCGGACCAACCACGCAGGCCGCCAGTGCTACTGGCGCCAATATTGTCAGCAGGCCCCGCACATACTTGCTTATAGATCGTTTATTCATTTGCCTGTATGCACTACGCGTTGGTCGTCGGTATTCGTAGGTGTCGAGGATTCACGGCCTGCAGGCACGTATCAGTAGGTTAACCGCACTGTCTATATAGCGCTGCTTGACCTCATGAGATGGCATCGGTTCCAGTCCCAGATCCACACGCAGACGGCAACAGGTCACCATGCTGATGAACTGCTCGGCAGCAATCGACGGGTTCTCGACCTTGAGGGTGCCGCGCTTATTCTGTTCCACGAAATAATCCGCCAGGAATTTGCGGATGATGGCCGGGCCGGACTGGTAATACACCCGGCCGAGTTCCGGGAAACGCGCCACTTCTGCCATCAGGATGCGGTACATGGCGAGTTTTTCCGGCAAGAACACCACGTCCATGAAATGCCCGGCCATGGTGCGCAGGGCTTTTTCAGGATTGCTGTCCTTGATGGCTTCAGTAAAAGCCAGCGTCATGTTGTCGCAGCTGCTGCGCACCATGGCCGCGAACAGTTCTTCCTTGGAACCGAAATGGTTATACACGGTCTGCTTGGAAACCTGGGCGGCGCTGGCGATGCTGTCCATGCTGGCGGCGCCGAAACCTACTTCGAGAAACACCTTATTGGCGGCCTCGAGAATGGCATCACGTTTCCCGACATTGGCGGTGTTGTCTGCTGCTGCTACGTTCATAGTTTTACTCCAACCGACGCGCGTTTCATTCCCCCAGGCTCGGCTGATTCGTCCGAATCTGCTGACGCAAGTGCAAGTGTTCCGCCGTGAGCTGACCGGTGGCGGCTTTGAGTGCGTAAGCCGCTACCAGCAGGTCCCGTTGCGCGCGGATCAGATTCACCCGTGCATTCAGGAGCTCCTGATCGGCATTCAGCACATCCAGCGTGGTGCGTTCGCCCACAGACGCTTCGTCCCGCACACCGCTGGCGGCTATCTGTTCAGCTTCGATCTGGCTGTGAATGGCGGCGAGCTGGGCTGTCGCGGTCTGATACCCCTGCCAGGCATCGACTGCATCCAGTTGTGCCTGGCGCTGGGAATCCACCAGCTCATCGTGGCTGGCGATAGCGCGCTGTTCGGCGGCATGTTTCTCCGCATTGAGCGAGCCGCCCTGGTAGATGGGCATGGATAAGGTCAAGAGTATGGCACGGGTGTCAATGCGGCTGAACCCGATTTCCGGATCCTGAGCTTCCAGCAACTGGCCGGTGAGTGCCACGCTGGGTTTCTGCTTACCGGCCACCGCTTCAACCTGCTGTTGCGCAGCATTTTCCATGTAGCGTGCCGCCAACACGGTGTAGTTCTGCTGCGCCAACTCCACGGTTTGCGCTTGTGTATACGGAAGCTCCGCCGGCATCGGCGGCTGTTCCAGGGTACCTGGTTCCATGCCTACCACACGCACATAGGCCGCACGCGACGCGGCCAGAGCACCTCGGGCCTGAATCAGTGCCGCTTGAGCGCCGGCCAGCCGCGCCTCGGACTGGGCCACGTCGGTGTGGGTTACTTCGCCGTTCTCGAATTCCGCCTGGGTGGCCTCGAGTTGTTTGTTGAGCAGGTCTACGTTGTTCTGTTCGAGTTTCAACACCGCCTGATCGCGCACTACGTTGGTGTACACCGTAGCCACGTCCAGGAACACCCGCTCTTCCGCCGCGTATAGGTTGGCGAGTTCCGCGGACTGGACATTCTGGGCCGCATCCACGCTGGACGACACTTGGCCGCCGGTGTAAAGCGGCTGGGTGATGGTCAATCCCGCCGTCCGGATGTTCTGGGGGTAGGTTGTGATGGAAGAAAATAAGGGCGAGGAGAAATCATTGTGTGCCGTGCCAATGCCGGCATCAAAACTGATTTGCGGCTTATAGCCGGCCCGGGCTTTTTGCAGGTCATAATCCGAGGCATTCAGTTGCGCTTGTTGCGACTGGATCATCGCATTGCCGCCATAGGCTTGAGCAAAGGCCTGCTCCAGGGTATCGGCGCGCACAGCCGCTGCGCCGGTTAGCAGCACGCCGATTAACAGCCATTCAAACAAACGGCGGCGGCATGCCTGTGGATCTCCGACTCTGATTTGTAAGGCCTTAATTGACATGCAGTACCCGGCAAATTAGACTAGACCGTCCAGTCCATTCTGCCAGCTCCCCTGATGGATGTCAAAAACATGAACCCCTTCCAGAATCTTTCCCAGAACCCGCGTGCACTGCGACTCGCACTGATGGTCGCCGGACCGCTGCTGCTCGTCGTGCTGGGCCTTTGGTATTGGGTCCACACTGAGCGCTATCAAAGCACCGACAATGCGTATGTGGTCGCCGATCAGGTGGGCGTGGCGGCACAGATTGCCGGGCGGGTGATCGCCGTACCGGTCACCCAGAACCAAGCGGCAGCGCCCGGTCAAGTGCTGTTGGTGATTGACCCTGCACCGTTTCAGCTGGCGCTCGACCAGGCCAACGCCAATCTCAAGAACGTGGGTGACCAGTTGCGCGCCCAACTGCAATCTCTGCGTGCGGCCCAGGCCGAGCTGGCCGGTGCGCAAGCCAATGTGGCGTATCTCACCCGTGATGTGCAGCGTAAAACCAATCTGGTGAAACGCGACGTGGTGGCAGCCGCGCGTCTGGATGATCTCAAGACCAACCTCACCATGGCTCAACAGAAAGCCGTAACACTGGAGGCGCAGATCGGCCAGATCAAGGCCAGCCTCGGCGGCAATCCTGATATGCCGATCACCCAGCAAGCCGCCTATCAACAAGCCGTTGCACAACGCGACCAGGCAGTACTGGAACTCTCCTACACGACGATAACAGCACCCGCCGCGGGTGTGGTCACGGAAGTGGATATCAAACCCGGCGACGTGGTGACCGCCGGCCGGCCGGTATTCGCTCTGGTGATGAGTGGCAAACGCTGGATCGATGCCAACTTCAAGGAGACGCAGCTCACGTATGTGCACACCGGTGAGCAAGTCGAAATCACGGTAGATACCTATCCCGGACATCACTGGCAGGGCACCGTGGAAAGCATCGCCCCGGGCACCGGTTCGATATTTTCAGTGCTGCCGGCACAGAATGCCACCGGCAATTGGGTGAAGGTGGTGCAGCGCATCCCGGTGCGCATCGCCATCGATACTACCGCGGATGGTCCCGATTTGCGCGCCGGCATGAGCGCGGAAGTGTCCATCGACACCCATTACAACCCGCTATTTGGTTCCAGTAAATCCCCGTCCGCCAATCACTAATAACGGCGAGCATGAACTATTTTCCCAAACCGGCTGACCAAAAACAGCACACGGCACTCATCACCATCGCGGTGATGCTGGGCACGCTCATGCAGGTGCTGGATACCACTATCGCCAATGTGGCGCTGCCCAACATGCAGGGTACGCTGTCGGCCACACAGGACCAGATATCCTGGGTACTCACATCTTATATCGTGGGCGCCGCCATCATGACACCGCCCACAGGCTGGCTGGCGGGCCACTTCGGCAGGAAACGCATCTACCTGATCAGCATGGTGGGTTTCGTGATCGCCTCATTCCTGTGCGGCACCGCCACCTCGCTGACCGAGATGGTGCTGCTACGGGTGCTGCAGGGTCTGTTCGGCGCCTCCATGGTGCCGATCTCCCAGGCCATCCTGCTGGATAGTTATCCGCGCGAGAAACACGGCATGGCCATGGCGATCTTCGGTGTCGGCATCATGCTGGGCCCGATCCTGGGTCCGACTGTCGGTGGCTACCTCACCGAATACTATTCCTGGCGCTGGGTGTTTTTCATCAATATCCCCATCGGCATTCTGGCGGTGCTCATGACGCTCGCCTATGTGCATGAGACGGTGATCAACAAGATACGCACGTTTGACGGCTGGGGCTTCCTGTTCATGAGTTTAGCCATCGGCGCCCTGCAGATGATGCTGGACCGGGGCGAACGCCAGGACTGGTTCAACTCGGCCGAGATCATCATCGAATTCGGGCTGGTGCTGATCGGCTTGTGGCTGTTTTTCATCCATATGACCGCCGAAGAGCATCCTTACATCGAACCGAAATTGTTCAAGGACCGCAATTTCGTGCTCGGCAACGCCATCGGGTTCGTGGTGTTCATCAGCCTGTTTTCCATCATGTCGCTGATCCCGCCATTCATGCAGAATCTGCTGGATTATCCGGTCATCGTTACCGGCCTGGTGCTCATGCCTCGCGGTATCGGCACCATGCTGTCGATGATTGTCGTGGGACGTATGTCCACCCGCATCGATCCGCGCATCAACATGAGCATGGGCCTGGGCATCATGGCCCTGTCCATGTATTACATGAGCCATTTCGATACCAGCATTGATGTCTGGACCATCACCTGGACAGGATTTGTCCAGGGACTGGGCATGGGTCAGGTGATGGTACCGCTCATGACCATGGCGTTTTCCACCCTGCCGGCGGAGATGCGTACCGAAGGCACCGGTGTCTATAACCTGGTGCGTAACGTGGGCGGCAGCGTCGGCATCTCTGTGGCTTTCACGCTCCTGAGCCGTAATACCCAGATCAACCACCAGGTGCTGGGAGCGCATATCAATGCGTACAACGACGCCATGCAGCTGTCACCATCGGCCTCGCAACTGAGCCTGTACAATCCACATGACCTGGCCATCATCAACGGCTGGGTGACCCAACAGGCGGCCATGATCAGTTTCAACAACGACTTCAAGTTGATGATGATATTGAGCCTGGTGGCAATCCCATTGGTGTTTCTGATGCGTCGACCGAGATACGCTCCCCAGCCAGCCAAGGCGCAACCCGCCATGGCCATGGAGTAAGCGCAGCGGATATCCCGGATTCCATGGGCCGACTTGCGTCGCGCGAGGCCGCTAATATGCCTATGACTGAAACGAGATTACCCAGCCTGTTTTTATCCCATGGCTCCCCCATGCTGGCGTTGGACGCCGCCAATCAGGCACATGCCTTCCTCAAGAATTTGGGCGACTCGCTACTCACACCAAAAGCCATCCTGGTAATTTCCGCCCACTGGGATACGGCCGCACCCCGCATCACGGGCACGGAACGACCGCAGACCCTCCACGATTTCTATGGATTCTCCGAGCCACTCTACGCGTTGCGCTATCCAGCATCCGGAAACCGGATGCTTGCGGAAAAAGTCACGAGGTTACTTGATAGCGAGGCCGGTATCGATCCCACCCGCGGCCTGGACCATGGTGCCTGGGTACCGTTGATGCTCATGTATCCCAAGGCCGAAATCCCGGTTGTGCAGCTGTCGCTGCAGACAGCGCTCGGCCCCGAACATCATCTGAATATTGGCAGGGAACTGGCAGCGTTGCGTACCCAGGGAGTACTCATCATCGGCAGCGGCGGCGCTACCCATAATCTGCGTGAATATTTCCATCCGACGGGTGATCACCAGGCTTATGAAGAATTTTCTGCCTGGCTGCATGACGCACTGATGCGTGGCGATCAGGAAGCGCTGCTGGATTATCGCCGGCGCGCTCCCCAGGCGGAACGCAACCATCCCACAGAAGAACATCTCCTGCCGCTGTTCGTAGCCCTGGGTGCCGGCGGAAAGCGTGCGGCACGCCTGCATCACAGCTTCGATCGCACACTCTGCATGGACGCCTACGTATTCAAGGATTGAACTTCTCGTCCGTTGATTTTGTAATCACCTGCTCACTGATGGGACTCGCGACAGCGCTTTGGCCGAGCGGCTTGAGTCCAAACATATCCTCGATGGTGCGTAGCACGGCGTAATGATCCAGAGATTGAGCATTGCGCCCCGGTTTCACGCCGGCGCCCATAATGATCAGCGGGATCTGGTTGCTGACGCTGTTGGCATCGCTCTCATCCCAGATGATGATGAGCAGGCTGTTGTGCGTCTTGGCCCATACGGCATAGGGACCCATGTTTGCCTTAAGCCAGGCATCGCCCTGGGCGATGGTGCCATCGTGCATATCGTTCTGCATATTGGGCACCACGAACGCCACGTACGGTAGTTTGGAATAATCCCGCGGGAAGTCGCGGAATGGGCGATTGAGTGATTCCGGCAGACCGGCCACTTGCCAGTTGACTACCGGATTGTGCTTGCGGCGATACAATCCGCCGCTGCCGATGCAACCGCTGAAACCGGTCTCGGGTAGATCTTCCGAATAGATGGCGAAACTGAGCTTCTTGGCCAGTAGTTCAGTGGCGAGGTTGGGCCCGCTGAAATCGTGTGGGCAGGAGTCGTCGGTCAGCCCATAGGTGGACCCGGAGAACAACGCCACGTAATTCGGCAGACTGGGATGCATCACCGCATGCATATCGGTGAACAACATGCCTTGCTTTGCCAGCGCATTGATATATGGCGCATTCGCATTGCCGATGATGGTTGAGTACGATTTGTTCTCCTCGATCACAATGACAACGTGATTAGGATGCTGCCATGACCGTACGCGGTCGCCGGCCGGTGTGGACGCCTGTGTTGCCGGTGCTGGCCAGGCGCAGAAGCACACCAGGGCAGCAGCGGCTACCAACACCAACCACAGGGAGCACAGTCGATGCCTGGAATCCATCATGGATCACGCATATCTAGTGGACGAGGTTATGGATAGTTACTGCGGTACTGACTCTAACCGCTGAATGGCTGCATGACAATCGCTTTCTATCTGGCCAGCAAACCCGGGTCGGCGTAGAATGCGCCCTCGTTTTTATGCCCCGGGATATCTGCATGCATATCACCAAAGACGCCGTGGTCTCCATCGATTACACCCTCACCGACAGTGACGGCACTGTCCTGGACAGTTCCAAGGGCCAGAAACCCCTGGATTACCTGCATGGCTCCGGCAATATCATCGCCGGGCTGGAGCAAGCGCTCGAAGGCAAGCGCGCGGGTGATTCGATCAAGGTCAGCGTGCCGCCCGAGAAGGGCTACGGTCCACGCAACGAAGCCTTGAGCCAAAAAGTGCCACGCAATATGTTCGATGCAAAAAATGAGATCAAACCCGGCATGCGCTTCCATGCGGAAGCCGAACACGGCGAACATACCGTGACGGTGACCGCAGTGGATTCTAAACATGTCACGGTGGATGCCAACCACCCACTGGCAGGCAAGACCCTTAACTTCGATGTGAATATAGTCGGAGTACGTGCAGCTACCCACGAGGAACTGGCGCATGGCCATGTACATGGCGCAGGCGGCCATCATCACTGATCAGCACGCTGCTGGTGCAGAGATAGCCTGATAACCCCAGGCTATTTTTTTGGCTTGCGACCGCGTGCTATGCGCCGCTGGCGGCGCGCCACCATGGCTTTCTTGGGCGTGAGCTTCTTGCGGCGTTCCGCATAGGGATTCTTGCCGGTGCGGAACTCGATACGTACCGGCGTACCGTATAGATCGAAAGTGTCGCGGAATGTACCTTCCAGATAGCGGCGATAGGTATCTGGTACTTCGTCTGTCTGGTTGCCATGTATCACAATCACCGGTGGATTGCGCCCACCCTGATGGGCGTAGCGCAGCCGGATACGCCGGCCACGTACTATCGAGGGCTGATGTTGCACCACGGCGGCCTCCAGCACACGCGTAAGTTCCGGTGTGGACATTTCCCGGTTAGCGGCCGCATGCGCGCGGTTCACTGAATCCATCACCTCGCCGACACCGCTGCCGTGCAGCGCCGAGATGAAATGCACACGAGCGAAATCCAGGAATGGAAGTTTCAGATCCATCAGCCTTCGTACATTGTTGCGTTGGTCTTTGTCCAGACCATCCCATTTGTTGACCGCCAACACCAAGGCGCGGCCACGGTCCAAAGCCAAGCCCAGCAACGAGGCATCCTGTTCGGTAATGCCTTCGCTGGCATCCAGCAGCACGATGACAACCTGAGCACGATCGATGGCCTGCAAGGTCTTGACGATGCTGAATTTCTCCAGCTTGTCACTCACGCGTGCACGCCGGCGTACGCCGGCGGTATCGATGAGCATATAAGCACGGCCGTCGCACTCGAAAGGCACGTAGATGCTGTCGCGGGTAGTGCCGGGTTGATCGAAGGTGACCAGCCGTTCCTCACCCAGCAGGCGATTGATGAGCGTGGATTTGCCGACATTTGGCCGGCCGATGACGGCCACCTGGATGCGCGCATCGTCCTCCGGTGGCTGGTCAGTGTCCGCAGGTAACTGCTCCAGAACTGTCTCGATGAGTGCTTCGACGCCGCTTCCATGGGCAGCCGCGATGGCGAACGGCTGACCGAGGCCGAGCGCATGAAATTCGCCAGTGACCACATCAGTCGGCAGGCCTTCGGTTTTGTTGACGGCGACATACAGTGGCTTGCCAGCGCGCCGCAGCTGCTGCACAATGGCCTGATCGGCAGCATTCAGTCCCGCGCGCCCGTCCACCAACAGGATAGCGGCATGGGATTCGCCGAACGCCTTCAGGGTCTGCTTGGCCATCTGTCCCATGAGGCCCACATCGGTGCCGTCCAGGCCGCCGGTATCCACAACCACATACGGCCGCGGTCCCAGTTTTCCGAAACCATACTGGCGGTCACGGGTGAGCCCCGGCACATCCGCCACCAGCGCATCACGGGAACGCGTCAGCAGATTGAAGAGTGTGGATTTGCCCACATTGGGGCGACCGACGAGCGCGATGACAGGCAACATGTTGGAATCCATACCCGCGGTGGTTCTCCGCCGGTGAAGTAACGGACTAAACAATCCTCACCTGTAAGGCGAGGGGTTTGCGGGTGGTGGCTGGAAGCCGACTTGAATTCCTCCCCTCTCCCCTCGCGGGGCGAGGGTTCGGACTGGTGTCCGCTCGCGCGGACACCGCCTCGCACTTGCTTCGCCTGAAGGCGAGGGATTTCTCCCCGAAAGGGACATTAACACCGATAACCGTGGTTACTGTTGGCTGCGTGGTGCAAATTTGTAAGCCGCCAGTTTACCCGCGGTCGTCAGCACCACCAGCAAACCATTCGCCACGATCGGTGGCGCCAGAATCGGATCGCTACCCAGACTCACACGCGCCACTATGCTGCCGTCCGTCTTGGACAGGAAATGCAAATATCCCTTAAGATCACCAGCTACAACGGTATCGGCATACGGCACCGGCACCGTTAGATAACGTGCGCGCATGGCGGGCTGTGTCCATACCGGCACACCGGTGTTCTTATCCAATGCCCAGACAGCGCTATGCATGTCGGTCACATATATTTGCGTATCATCTTCGCTCACACCGGTATAACTGGACATGTCCCGTGACCACAGAATTTGACCGGTATCCCTGGCTGCATCCACTATTCGTCCTTGGTAATTCACGGCATAAATATTGTCACTGTCCACTGCCAATACGCCATCCAGGTCCACAAGTCTAGAGAGGTCATTGTTGCCCTTGGGCGTAGAGATAGTGGCAATCCAACGCTGACTGCCGTCAGCCAGGTTGAGTGCCACTAGCTGACCGGTGTCCAGTCCCTGCAACAGCAAATCTCCAGATATCACCGGCGGTGACGCCCCGCGCAACGATAGATTCGGTACATCGTGGGATACACTCCAGAGTTGCTGCCCGGTGACTGGCGACACGGCTATGATATGGCCATCGGATGTATAGGCTATGACAGCCGATTGGCTCACAGCTGGGCTGGCGATAATATAGCCATTGATATCGGTCTTCCATAGCTGCTTGCCGTTGATTGCGCTGAGTGCGGCTAGCGTACCGTCACTGGCGCCCACGACCACTATTCCCTGCCCAACACCCGGTCCGGCCGATATCGGCAGTTTTGTATTAACTCTCCAGAGTCTATGACCATCCTGGAGTGCAAAAGCATAAACCAAGCCGCTGTGCGCAGCCGCATAGACGTTGGTGCCATTATTGGCAGGCGCGATAGCCAGACGCAGAATCGCATCCGCAGATCCTACGGATGTACTCCATACCCGTTCCACCTCCAGCTTGGGCGTGAATTTAACCAGCGGTGCCGGCGGCTCGATGTTACTGCTGGCACAGGCCGCGAGCAGCAAGGCGGCGGTTGCGAAGGCAATGAATTTATTCAAAGTTTGCTCGCCCCTGAATGTGTGCCTGCCACCGGTGTCTTGGTGAGCGTGGTAACCGGTGTTTGAGTCAAGCTATCCAGCTTCATCTGCACCAGGGATTTATCACCCATATCCACTGTCCATAGGCTCAAGGCCTGCTGGTAAGCTGTACGGGCTTTATCGGCCTGGCCGAGCTTCAAATAGGCATCGCCGCGCAGATCATCATAGAGTGCCGCGAACCCACCTGGCTGCATACGCGCAAGCACATCTAGGGCTGCCTGCGGATCGCCCACCATCAATTTGACGCGTGCCAACCGCAGGTTTGCCAGCAGCTTGAGCCCGTCATCTTTGCTGTGATTGACGACCCAGGTAAACATCTGCATGGCATCATCGGGTTTATCCATGCCGATATCATGCTGGGCCATGGTCAGGGCCGCCTGAGACGCATAGGGAGTATCGCTGTAGTTGTCGATCAATTCGTTGGCGATTTTCAAGGCCGGCGGCCCATTATTGGCGGCCAGCACGGCGCCCATCTGGTTGTACATCATCGAAGCGGTCAGGCTGCGCACCTGCGTACGATGCTGCCACCAACGCCATCCGAAAATGATGGCTGCCGCGATGATAACGCCAGCCAAAATAGATTTGTAATTTTCCAGCCACCATTTCTTCAGGCGCTCTACTTGCTCTTTATCTGAAAGAAACTCGTCCACACTGCACTCCTGAATTACGAAACGCGCCGCTGCGCATATTGATAATGATTATTCCAGCCAAGGGGCAAGGCGTGCGGCGATTGCATCCCAGGCTACATTCACCTGCTCGGCAGAGTTGCGCAGGGGCTTGAATCCTACTTGGCTGGCCCTGACCTCGTCGTCACCCAGAACCAAGGCTACACGCGCACCACTTTTATCAGCACGTTTCAGCTGGTTTGCAAAACCGCCACCACTGCAATCCATGATCAAACGGAGCCGTGGCAGTGCTTCTCGCAGTTGTTCCGCCAGTTGCAGCCCTGCGGTTTGTGCCTGGGCGCCGACCCTTACAAGATAGGCATGCGGCGAACTGTCCGGTATGGGGACACCCTCCACCTCCATGAGTGCCACCAGCCGTTCCACGCCTATGGCAAAACCGATCGCCGGAGTGGGCTTACCGCCCAAATGCGCCACCAGCCCGTCGTAACGCCCGCCGGAACAAACCGCGTCTTGGGCACCTAAGCGTGTCGTTACCCACTCGAACACGGTGCGCGAATAGTAATCCAATCCACGCACCAGACGTGGATTGATCGCATATTTTACCCCAGCGGCATCCAACATATGCTTGAGTTCAGTGAAATGCACACGCGATTCATCATCCAGGTGATCCAGCAAGTTGGGGGCATGTTCCACAACTTTACGCGTGTTGGCATCCTTGCTGTCCAGTATCCGCATCGGGTTGGTAGCAAGCCGGCGGCGACTATCATCATCAAGCTGTTGCGCGTGGACCCGCAAGTATTCCAGCAACTGGGTGCGGTATGACACACGGGTTTCGGGAGTTCCCAGGGAATTTATCTGCAACTCAAGCGCGTTGATTTCAAGTTTTTCCCATAGCCGCGCCAGCATCACGATCAACTCGGCATCGATATCCGGTCCGGGCAGTCCGTAGGCTTCTACATCGATCTGGTAAAACTGGCGATAGCGGCCTTTTTGTGGCCGTTCATACCGGAACATCGGGCCTGAAGACCATAGGCGCTGTACCTGATTATATAGGAGCCCATGGCTGATGCCCGCACGCACCATGCCGGCGGTGGCTTCGGGACGCAGGCTCAGACTCTCGCCATTGCGATCTTCAAAGGTATACATCTCCTTTTCGACGATGTCCGTGACTTCTCCGATAGAGCGCGCAAACAGTTCAGTCCTCTCGACGACCGGTACCCGGATTTCCTGATAACCGTACGCCCCCAGCACCGAGCGCGTCACGCTCTCCAGGTATTGCCAGCGCGGAGTTGCCTCCGGCAAAACGTCATTCATGCCTCTAATGGGCTCGATCTGTTTCGTCAAGCATCCACCCCGAGTTGATTACTGACGGCCTGGCCTGTCAGCCGGCTGGGCCGCTGTTGTTTGCGGTTTCACCCAGGTGAAAACGCGCAGTATTGTCTGGATGTATGAATGGCGCGAGATTGAAGACCGCGCCATTCATATCTACGCTCACGCCCGGCGCATTGCCGAGAAATACCTGCAGCGGTCCGGCACCGAATACATTGAGTGTATCCCCAGCCCGAGCCAGGCCGTAATACAGCCGCTTGCCGCTTGCGTCATACACTTCTACCCACGAAGACTGTGTCAGGTTGAATTGAGCATGGAGGATATGCTGTAAATGAGGGACTGTAACTGCCGAATTCGAGGATAGCTGCACATCATTGTTAGGCGCTCCGGACATCGCCGTTGACGTTAGCGTAGGCGTTTGCTCGACCTGCGCCATGGGAGCGGACGCTGCTTCACGATGCTGCTTCTCTTTGGGTTTCTGTGTAGAGGTTTCCGGAATGCTGACAGGCCTGCTTGCGGATGCACCTGGAGACATCGAAGCCGCGGCGGGCGTCGCCGGCATCACCGGTTGCGGCGTTGTACTCATAGCGTGTTCCGCCAGCGTCGCCGCTGATTGTTCGGCAGGGCGATGCTGCCACCAGACCACGCCCAGCACTAGCAACAAAACCATGACTATGATGGAAATGACCGGCATGGCAAATCGTTGTCCAAAAGCATGCGCCCCGCCCGGCTGCTGCGTTATCAGCGGAGGCGACTCGAGTTTATCGGCCGTGTGCTCGGCGGCCAGAATTTCATCCTCGGGTAAACCCAGGAGCCGTGCGTAATTACGCAAATGGCCACGCACGAAGATTGGAGCCCCCAAACTGGCAAAATCCTCCTGTTCCAGGGCATCGATAATGTCATCGCTGACGTGCATTTCCTGCGCAGCTTTATGTACCGACAGGCCACGCGCTTCACGCGCGCTGCGCAACCTCGCTCCCAGGCTGTCGCTTGCGCTGCTCAAGGGTCTATTAGCCTGGGTTTCCCGCATTGTTATAGCTCTGAATCAACTGCTGAGTTTCGGGCGAATTGGGAAACAGGATGCGTAATTTCTTCGCGTAGCCTTCCGCACCCTGCTTGTCACCAAGAGCGTTATCTGTGCGCACGCCCAATAACAAGACTTCCGGCCGTGGCGTGGGCGAGGCCGATTCGAAGCGCTGTATATATATCAGTGCATTGCGATACTGTTTCTGATCGAAACTTAATCGCGCCATCTGGTAAAGGGCCGTGGCATAATTAGGATTGATGGCCAGTGACTTGCGGAAGTACTGCTCCGCAGTCACCGGGTCGGGAATGAGGTTGGCGCATACGCCGGCGTTGGCATAAGCGGCTTCGGGAGTCGGATACAACGGGTTTTGTGCCGCCTCGATGAAGTACTTTTCAGATTCCTTGGGCTTGCCCTGCTGGCACAGGAATACTGCATAGTTATTCTGGATCTGCGGGTCATCCGGTGCCTTGTCCAGGGCTTCACGATAATTCTGATCGGCGCGCTCGATGTCACCACTACTGTTGTAGAGCAGGCCGAGAGCTGAGTAGGCGTTGGCGTTGTCGGGATCCTGCTGCAATGCCAACTGCAGTTTCTGCATGGCCAGATCTCGGCGTCCCTGTTGCAGATAGCCCACGCCTAGCGACACATTGTCCTGTGATGCCTGCTTAAGCGAGATCTTGTTTTCCGGTGTCGAGGACGTACTGACGCAGCCCGCGAGCACAAGCACCAAGACCGGTATCCAAAAAATCTTGGCAATCAGTATCTTCATGTCCGTACCTCCAATTGCTCGCGCATTCGTTGTTCACGCCGGATCCGGTCCTGAACCTTGCCTGCCAGCTGGCCACAGGCGGCATCGATATCGTCGCCACGGGTACGGCGCGTGATGGTCACTATACCTTTATTCCAGAGATACTCGCCGAAACGCTCAATCACCTCGTCGGACGAGCGCTGATATCCGGTACCCGGAAAATCATTGAAGGGAATTAAATTGATCTTGCAGGGTATATCCCCGATCAGTTCCACCAGCTCCCGCGCGAGATCCAGGCTGTCGTTGACACCCGCGAGCATCACGTACTCGAAGGTGATATGCACGTGACTGCGGTCCTGATTACGCACATACTCACGGCAGGCGGCCATGAGTTCGGCGATCGGATGCACTCTGTTGATGGGCACCAGCACGTCGCGTAGCGCATCGTTGGGTGCGTGCAGCGAGACTGCCAGCGCCACATCGCATTCTGTGGCAAGTTTGTTGAGATTTGGCACCAGGCCAGAAGTGCTCACGGTGACACGGCGTTTCGACAAACCATAGCCGAAATCATCCAGGAACACATGTAATGCCGTCAGCACGTGCTTGTAATTGGCCAGCGGTTCGCCCATGCCCATGAATACGATATTGGTGATGGCACGCTCCACTCCATGGATGGCGTCCAGGCGCTGGTTCGCGACCCACACTTGGGCGATGATCTCGGCGGCGCTGAGATTGCGGTTGAAACCCTGTTTGCCAGTGGCGCAAAAGCTGCAATCCATGGCGCAGCCCACCTGCGAAGAAATGCACAGGGTGCCGCGTTCCTGGTCAGGTATGAATACCGTCTCGATGCTGTTCGCAGCGTCCATGCGCAACAGCCATTTGCGTGTGCCGTCGCTGGATAATTGTTCGTTCACCACGTCCGGCAATCGAATCTCAGCACAATCCTTGAGCCTGGCACGTAGCGCTTTGCCGAGATCGGTCATGGCCTCGAAGTCCGTGGAACTGCGGTGATAGATCCACTGCATGAGCTGGCGCGCACGGAAAGGTTGCTCGCCAAGTGCCGCGAAAAACGTCTCCAGCGCCGGGCGATCAAGGCCCAGCAGATTCACCTTGGTGTCATTCACGGCCATGGGTGCTCAGCGGGTGCGCGGACAGATGTCGTTCTGCGAAAAGAAGAAGGCGATCTCGTCACGCGCGGTCTCCAGCGCATCCGAGCCATGCACCACGTTCTCATCCACGGTCTTGGCGAAATCCGCGCGGATTGTGCCGGGCTTGGCGTCCCTGGGATTGGTAGCCCCCATCACTTCGCGATTTCGGGCGATGGCACTTTCGCCTTCCAGCACCTGCACCATCACCGGTCCGGAGATCATGAAATCCACCAGCGGTTTGAAGAACGGCCGCTCGCGATGCACGTTATAGAAAGCTTCAGTCTGGGTACGGCTCAGCTGCAGCATGCGCGCGGCCACGATCCTTAATCCGGCCTTCTCGAAGCGGGTATAGATCTCACCGATGATATTTTTTGCCACGCCATCAGGCTTGATGATGGACAGGGTGCGCTCGATAGCCACGAATAGATCTCCGATGCGTTGCTTAGGGTGGATGCCGGAAACCCGCAGTGTTGACTACCGGCTTTCAGCAAATTCTGCAGGTTCAAGTGTAACGGCAGAGGACTATGGCAGGCAATGAAAATCGGGCGGAAGCCCAGGAAATTCAAGGGTTTTCACACGTTGAAACTTTCTCCACAGCCGCACTCGTCCTTCACGTTGGGATTATGGAACTGGAAGGATTCGTTCAAGCCGTGGCGCACGAAATCCACCTGGGTCCCATCCAGGATCGGCAGATTGTCGCGGCTCACCAGTACTTTGACGCCGTGCTGTTCGAAGATCACGTCTTCCGGCTGGGCGGAATCCGCATAATCCATCACATAGGCGAAACCGGAACAGCCGGTCTTTTTCACGCCCAAGCGCAGACCCAGGCCACCGCCGCGCTTCTCCAGAAAACTGCTGACCCGCCGGGCCGCGGCATCCGTCAAGGTAATGGCCATCTGTCTCGAAACTCCGTAGTTATGGGGTGACTGCCTGCGGTGACCGTGGAAGACTATTGTACCTCCCGGCGGCATTGCGGATTGCATCTTCTACCGTGATCGCCGCCGCCCGTTTCTCGGCCGGCAGACCCAGCTGCTCCGCCAGTTGCACCACGCTGTAGGCCGCGGCAGACGCCAATGATCCGCCCTTGAGCCGTTCACTAGTCATGGAGCACAGGGCGATGGTGGCGGGACAACCATAGACATGGTAACGGCAATCCACCACCCGGCCATCAGCGCCTACCTGCAGCTGGAATTCAATCGCTCGACCCTGCTTAATCGCACCGGCTGTACCGCTGAGCACTCCGGACGTGCCCGGCACGAACACACCGGCATTTCTGGGCGCACGGAAATGGCTCCAGACGGTGGCGTTGTAATCGGAATCGGAGAGCATGCCGTCACTTATCCCGCCGGCGCCAAATCCAGCAGCCGGTGATATTCCTCGTCCACGATACGTGCCGCCTGTTCCACTTCCGCGGCGGTGGTGAAGCGCCCGACGCTGAAGCGGATGCTGCTGCCGGCCAGTTGATCATCCCGTCCCAGGGCCCGCAATACGAACGAGGGTTGCCGGTCCGCCGACGTGCAGGCGGAACCACTGGAGACCGCAAGCGCATTGCAGGCAAACAGCAGGCTCTCACCCTCGATTCCGGGAAATGCCACATTGAGGATCCCGCACACGCGCTGAGTCTCATGGCCGTTCAACATTGCCTGGGGGATGGCCGCATGCAACGCTCGCCACAACTCATCCCGCAAAGCGCTCAGTTGCGGAGCTTCTTTCGCCAGTTCCTGTCGCGCGAGATCAAAGGCTTCACCCATGCCGACGATCTGGTGGGTGGCGAGAGTCCCGGAACGCAAGCCATGCTCATGGCCGCCGCCGTGTATCAAGGGATCAAGCTGCACGCGGGGTTCGCGGCGCACATACAACGCGCCAATGCCCTTGGGACCATAGAGCTTATGACCAGAGAAAGACATCAGATCTACCTGCAGGTTCTTAAGATCAATGGGCAGCTTGCCGGCGCTTTGGGCCGCATCCACATGTAAGAACACACCCCGTTCGCGGGTGACGCGACCGATGGCGGCGATGTCATTGGCAGTGCCGATCTCGTTGTTCACATGCATGATGGAGACCAGCACCGTATCCGGACGCAGAGCCTGCTCCACCATGGACGGCTGGATCAAACCGTCCACATCCGGCTTGAGCCAGGTCACCTGGAAACCCTCACGCTCCAGTTGCTTGCAGGTATCCAGCACCGCCTTGTGTTCGATGCGGGAAGTGATGAGATGCCGGCCTTTTTGCCTGTAGAAATTCGCCACACCCTTGATGGCCAGGTTGTCGGATTCCGTGGCACCCGAGGTGAAGATGATCTCGTTGGGCTCGGCGCCCACCAGCGCCGCCACCTGGCTGCGGGCGCGCTCTACTGCGCCGCGCGCGGCGCGTCCCGGCGCATGCGCGGACGCCGGATTCGCGAACGTGCCATCGCAAGTTAGGCATTCACACATTTTTTCCGCTACCCGCGGATCCACCGGGGTGGTGGCGGCGTAATCCAGATAGATGACCTTATGCTTCATATATGAACCCATGAACATTCATGCGAACGCCAGCGCGCCGCTGCGCTTCGAAGCGATCGTGATGAGCGACGCCAACAGTGTGTGAACATCATCCACAGTGTTCTGCATACCAAAACTGACGCGCACCGCACTGCGCGCCTGCATTTCGTCCATACCCATGGCCAGCAGCACATGACTGGGTCGGCCGCTGCCACTATGGCAGGCAGATCCGCTGGATACCGCGATGCCGCGCTTGTCCAATTCCATCACCACCATCTCTCCGTCGTAACCTGCGACACCGAGCTGCACGGTGTTGGGCAGGCGCTCAGCCTGTGCTGCGAAGATATCGATACCATGCATAGACCGAAGGCCGGCTTCCAGTGCATCGCGCAGCGCTCGCATGTGGCGCTTGCGTGCCTCCAGTTCATGCTGCGCCAGTTCCGCAGCTTTACCGAAACCGACGATGCCGGCAAGATTCTCAGTACCAGCGCGCAGTCCGTGTTCCTGACCACCGCCGCTTATCTGCGGCACCAGGTCCACGCGGCCATCCATGATGAGCGCACCCACGCCACGTGGGCCGCCGAGCTTGTGGGCTGATAGACTCATAAGGTCGACACCCAATGCGGCGAAGTCCACCGGCAACTTGCCGGCTGCCTGCACGGCATCCGTGTGCACCAACGCGCCGTGATCCCGGGCAGACGCAGCCACGGTTTTAATATCCTGGATGGCACCGGTCTCGTTATTCGCCAGCATCACCGATACCAGGCGCACGTCATCATGCAACATCTTGCGCAGCGCGCTGAAATCCAGCCGGCAATCGGCATCCACGGGTATGCGCTGCACCTCCCAACCTTGCTGGACCAGATCATCGGACGGTCCCAGTACAGCTGCGTGTTCGATGGTGCTAATCAACACCCGGCCGTGGGGTGTGCTGTGGCAGACGCCCTTGAGTGCCAGGTTATCGGCTTCCGTCCCACCACTGGTGAAGATCACCTGCGCCGGCTGGACATTCACCAGCGCCGCCACCTGTGCACGCGCCTTATCAAGAACGGCACGCGCTGCGCGTCCTGGACGGTGGATGCTGGACGGATTGCCATGCACGTCTTGCATCCATGGCAGCATGGCGTCCAGCACTCGCGGATCCAGTGGCGTGGTGGCGTTGTTATCCAGGTAGATAGACTTGCTCACGAGTAACCATAATCAAGGTATTAAGGGCGGCATTATACCAAGTCGAGAAATCAGCCTTTCCCGGGGGCTCGCTTATACTTGTTTTGCTGCAACGCGTTCAAGAGACCACGCAGGATATTCACCTCGCTCTGATCAGGCCGGGCGCGGTTGAACAGATTGCGCAGACGCCGCATGAGGTGCTTGGGATTGACCGGATCCAGAAAGCCACTGTCGTGTGCAGCCGCTTCCAGATGTGCATACAAGCCCTCCATGTCGTCGGTGGTGGCGAAGGGCGCCTCAAGATCCGCTGGTGTGCCGGATCTGTCTTTGGCCAGCATTAACTCATAGGCTATCACCTGCACAGCGGCGGCCAGATTCAGCGAGCCGTAATCCGGGTTCGCGGGTATATGCATGAGGTAGTGGCAGCGGTCAGTCTCCTCATTGGTGAGGCCGATGCGCTCGCGTCCGAACACCACAGCCACATCCTGAACCGGCGACACCGCCATCAGCTTGCACACGCATTCCCGCGGTGTCAGCGCGGTGGGTCCGAGTGCGCGCCGGCGTGAGCTGGTGCCGGCTACCAACACGCAACCGGCGAGCGCTTCATCCAGGCTCGCCACCACTTGCGCTTGCTCCAATATATCGGTAGCTCCGGAAGCGCGTGCACTGGCATCCGCATGCGGGAATTCCAGCGGGTTCACCAGCACCAGTCGATCCAGGCACATGGTCTTCATGGCCCGGGCGGCGGCGCCGATGTTGCCGGGGTGGCTGGTCTCTACCAGTACGATGCGTATATGACGTGGCATTTGATTGGAGGCGGTTTTCAGCTTCTGTTATTCTACGCGCCCTGCCGCGCTGCCCGACATGCGCGGCCCGCTCTTTAACCGGAATCCACACTCACCCGCGCCCGTGATGAGGCTTTATGAATCCGTTATTGAACATCGCTATCAATGCAGCACGCCGCGCCGGTGACATCATCATCCGGCATGTGGGCCGGATCGATCGCCTCACGATCAAGGTCAAGGAACACAATGACTTCGCAAGCCAGGTGGACCGGCTCGCCGAAGACGAGATCATCAGCACCATCCGCAAGGCCCATCCGGACCACGCCATCCTCGCCGAGGAAAGCGGCGCACTCGGCGGCAACGATGAATTCCAGTGGATCATCGATCCGCTGGACGGCACCACCAATTTTCTGCACGGTTTCCCGGTATTCTGCGTTTCCATCGCCCTCAGGCATCGCGGCCGCCTGGAACACGGCGTCATCTACGATCCCATGCGCCAGGAACTGTTCACCTCCAGCCGCGGCGAAGGCGCACAGGTGGACGGCAGGCGCATGCGCGTCACTTCCCTGAAAACACTCGATGGCGCACTCATCGGCACCGGCTTCCCGTTCCGCGAGAAACACAATCTTGATCTCTACATGCAGATGTTCGAAGCGGTGGTGCGCAAGGCGGCCGGCTTGCGGCGCGCGGGATCCGCGGCGCTGGACCTGGCCTACGTAGCGGCCGGGCGCATGGACGGTTTCTGGGAGATGGGCTTGAAGCCCTGGGACATGGCCGCCGGCGTACTCATGATCCAGGAGTGTGGTGGCCTCGTCGGCCACTTCGACGGCAGCCCGGGCTTTCCTGATGACGGTAACATCCTTGCCGGTGGTGAGAAGATCTATCAGGCGCTGGCGGAAGAATTCAAACAGCTAATTGCGGCTGCCTGATTGTGTTCCATACCGAAAAATGGCGGCATCGGACATGCTAGTTGAGATATTCGCTCTGAGCCTGATCTATCCCACCGAAATTTACGATGCCGATACTTAAGAGCCACTCATTTTTGAATTTCTCACTCAAAATCGGCTAGGCAGATTACCGCGGACGCGCGGACAGGACACCATCTTCAGCCGCTGGTTCTCAGCGCGCAGTCGCGTAAACTCCATCTCCTCCAGTGCCATTTTCTGGCAGCTGGCCGCCAGCTTCCCAGCCGCCTCGGCCTTGCGCCAGTTAGCCAGCGTCTGTTCGCTAATCCCCAGTTGCTTTGTCACCGCCGCCAACCTTGCACCTCTCTGCACAAGTCTCACGGCTTCCCGTTTGAAATCCACCGTATAACTTTGCCTCGGAATCTTGTACATGTCGTAACCTCCATATATGTCCGTATCCGGAATTCAGGGGCAAGCTCAGCGCTCTTGAGCATAGATTAGAATCTGCGATTAGTTCGCTTTATGAGTGGCAATACTATGATGTACCTAAAGCCTATACCAGCAACTACTCCCATAAGGCCTGAAATGAAGACAGTATACAATGCCCAATTAATTGTTAGCGTGCCCTCAGAATAGTTCAAAACTAGAAAGACAAGACATAATGGAATCGAAACGCATAGCTCAATTAAAACTATATTTCCGATCAGTGATAAACTCGCCCACTTCAAAAAATTATTAGCTTGCATTCTAAACACTCAGTTAGTTGCATGGCGTTTCAGGTATGGTTAGTAGGTAGCCTGTCATCATGCCAAAGGGAGTTCCGAAGCTACCCGCATTAAATGCGATGATGCCAGCTGTCGCAGCTGGATTAGTAGCAATTGAGATACATAGCCCCTCCTACAACTGCTGCTCCTCCTTCTCCAATTTCCACTTCTGGAGCACCAAAGACGTTTAAAGCAATCCCAACTCCAATACCTGCAGCTATGAAACCTCCAGCAAAAACTCCCGCACCAATTAACATATTCTTACTGAGATTTGGATTATTACTCTTACTCACATCACTGTTACTGCACGGTTTGGCAGGCGGTTGTTTCGTTTGCAGACTATTGTGATTTGACGTTTTAGCTGTTTGAGAAATGGGTCAGAGCGAATATCGCCATAGAATAAAGTCTATCACTCATGGGCCTAGCCGGCGTGCATGACAAACCGCTAGGGCATGTCATCCACCGCCAGCCTATTTGAATGGCAAGGCTGAAAAGACGTTATGAAGTGTACTGACCAATGCAGCGTGAAGCAGTAAAAAGAATTTGAACGCCTGGTGACGCTCTTTAATGTTTCTTTTGGTTACTATTCTTTGCGCCAAAGAAAAGTAACCTGACCGCGGGGCGGACCCCGCTATCTTGATAAGCTTGCGGCGAAGCCGCACCCTCACCCTAGCCCTCTCCCGGAGGGAAAGGGATCTATCAGATACAAACAAAAAGAGCGCCGACGGCGCTCTTTTTGTTTGGGAACAACCCGTCTCACGGCATGTCATCCACTTTCCGGTCTTCCTTGACCACAACCATGAGATCCTTCTTGCTGACGCCCAGCATCAGCGCGGTGGCGCTAGCGATATAGATTGATGAATATGTGCCGACGATGATGCCCACGAACAACGCCACCGAGAATCCATGCAGCACAGGTCCGCCAAGGATCAGCAGCGCAATCACCACCAGCAGGGTCACGCCGGAGGTGATGATGGTACGCGACAGGGTCTGGTTTACGGCCAGGTTGATGATCTCGAAAGGCGTGCCCTTGCGGGTGATGCGGAAGTCCTCGCGGATGCGGTCGAACACCACCACCGTGTCGTTCACCGAGTAACCCATGACTGCCAGCACCGCGGCCAGCACGTTGAGGTCGAATTCCAGATGGAAGATGGAGAAGAAGCCGATGGTGAACACCACGTCGTGCAGGGTCGCGGCCACGCCGCCCAGGGCCAGCCGCCACTCGAAGCGGAACCAGATATACAGCAGGATGCCGATGAGCGTCAGGAAGAATGCCAGTGTGCCTTTGGTAGCCAGGTCCTTGCCGACCTCAGGACCCACAAAATTCACCTGTTGCAGCTTCACTGCCGGCGAGGCTTTCTGCAGCGCCGTCAGCACCGCATTGCCGGTATCTTTTTCGGACACCCCGCGCTTGGGTTGCAGGCGGATCAGCACTTCTTCGGGCGTGCCGTAGTTCTGGACGATGGCGTCGTTGAAGCCGGCGGTTCCCAGGATCTCTCGAATCTGGCGCAGATCGGCCGCTTGTGGGTAGGCGACCTGCACGGTAACGCCACCGGTGAAGTCCACGCCGAAATTGAGTCTATTGATAACCAGGGACACCACCGCGATGATCAGCACCACCACCGACATGCCCATGGCCAGCTTGCGGGCTGCCAGGAAGTTGATCTGCGGTACTTTGTGGAAAAATTCCATGATGGTTTCCCCTTACACCGGCAGCTTATTGAGGTTGCGCCCGCCGTAGAGCCAGTTGACCAGAGAGCGCGTGCCCATGATGGCGGTGAACAGCGAGGTGAGGATTCCGAGCGACAGGGTCACGGCGAAGCCTTTCACCGGACCGGCGCCGAACAGGAATAGCATGATGGCGGCAGTGAGCGTGGTCACGTGCGCGTCCACGATGGTGGCGAAGGCACGGCGATAACCCGCGTGGATGCTGGCCTGGGGTGAATTACCGGCGCGCACTTCCTCGCGGATGTGTTCGTTGATCAGCACGTTGGCGTCCACACCCATGCCCAGTGTCAGCACGATGCCGGCGATACCCGGCAGTGTCAGGGTCGCCTGGATCAACGACAGCAAGGCCACTGTCAACACCAGGTTCATGAACACCGCCAGGTCGGCGATCACGCCGAAGATCTTGTAGTACATAGCGATAAACGCCACCACCAGGATGAAGCCCAGCAGGGCCGCGTAAAACCCCTGTTTGATATTCTCCTGGCCGAGGCTCGGTCCCACGGTGCGCTCTTCGACAAAATCCATGGGCGCCGCCAGGGAGCCAGCGCGCAGCAATAACGCCAGGTTCTGGGCTTCTTCCTGACCGAGCCCGGTGATCTGGAAACGCTTGCTGAAAATGCCGCGGATGGTGGCCACATTGATGACCGTGTACACCTTCTTATGCACCGGCACGACCTGGCCGTTGACCGTGGTGTTCTCGGTCTTGGTCTCGATATACAACACCGCCATGGGCTTGCTGAGATTGGTGCGGGTCACTTCGCCCATCTTGGCGGCGCCCACCGAATCGAGCGTGACGTTCACATCCGGCGTGCCGGATTCCTGGTCGTAACCGGAGACCGCGTCCACCAGCTGGTCGCCGCTGACGATGACATCGCGCTTGAGCAACACCGGATTGCCGGCCTTATCCGGGAACAATTGGTCATCCAGTGGGACATGGCCGGTCTGCTGGGCGAGCGCGGCGTTGGCGCCGAAATCCACCAGGCGGAATTCCAATGTGGCCGTGGCTCCCAGGATCTCCTTGGCACGGGCCGTGTCCTGCACACCAGGCAATTCCACCACGATGCTGTTGCCGCCCTGCTGCTGCACCACCGGCTCGGCGACCCCCAGCTGGTTCACGCGGTTACGCAGGGTAGTGATGTTCTGTTCTACCGCTGTCTGGCGCAGCGCTTGGATGTCCTTGGGACTCATGCGCGCCACCAGCGTGTTGGGCTGGGAACCGGCTGTCACAATCATCTCCGGATATTCCGTATTGATGAATGCCTTGGCTTTGGCTACGTCGTCCGGTGAGCGCAAGCTGATGTTGATGGCATCTCCTGACAGGGATACATCCTCATAGCGGATGAGTTTCTCGCGCAAGCTGCCGCGGATATCGGTGGCATCACGTTGCAGCTTGTTCTGTACCGCGGCATCCATGTCGATGAGCAGCTGGAAATGCACGCCACCCTGCAGATCCAGGCCCTTGGCCATGGGTTTGAGTCCGATATCGCGCATCCACTGGGGCGTGCGCGGCGCCAGATTCAGCGCCACTGAATAGTTACTGCCGAGGGTATTCTTGACTACGTCCAGAGCCCGCAACTGCTGATCGGTGTCGTTGAATCGCACCAGCAGGCGGTTGTCGCCGAGAGCTGCAGATTTGTACGGTAGTTTGGCGGCATCCAGCGCCTGTTCTACCTGGGTGGTGGTGGCATCCGTGAGCGTGGCATTGTTCTCGGAAATCTGTACCGCCGGATCATCGCCGTACAGATTCGGTAACGCGAACAGGATGCCCAGCACCGTCACCAGGATGACGGTAATATTTTTCCAGGCCGGATAGCGGTTCAGCATGCGTGCAGATCCGGATTATTATTTCAGGTGATTCTTGAGAGTGCCTTTGGGCATGACCGCGTTGATGGCCTGCCGCTGCACGCGCTGGTCGACACCGGGGGCGACTTCCAGGGTAATGAATTGCTCGTCCAGGTCCTTGATGCGCCCCAGCACCCCGCCGTTGGTCACCACTTCGTCGCCCTTGCTGATGGCCGCGATCATCTTCTGATGCTCCTTCTGGCGCTTCTGCTGTGGACGGATGAGGAAGAACCAGAAGAACCCGATCAGCACCACGAATATGATGATGGTGATGAACTGGTCGCCGCCCTGTGGGGCCACTGCACCGGCTGCATAGGCATCTTGGATGAAAAAATTCATGGGCTATCCTGATATTGTCTTAAGGTTATATCCAGTTCGAGGCTTTCAACCCCGTCGCGAGCGCGAATTCTACAACGTCCGGCGCGGCTTTTGGCTGCAAAGGCGGCGCATTATGGCATAGGCGACGAGATTTTCCGCTGTTGGACATGGAATTCCGCCCTGAATGCCTCGAACCGGTCTGCCTCCACTGCGCTGCGGATCGCGGCCATCAACGACTGGTAATAATAAAGATTGTGATAAGTCATCAGCCGCGGCGCCAGGATTTCGCCGCACTTGTCCAGATGCCGCAGATACGCCCGGGTGTAATTCCTGCAGGTATAGCAACCGCAGTTCGTATCGATCGGGCCGGTATCCGCCTGATAGCGGCTGTTGCGGATGCGCACCACGCCCTGGGAGGTGAATAGGTGGCCGTTGCGTGCATTGCGGGTGGGCAGCGCGCAATCGAACATGTCCATGCCGCGATGCACCGCTTCGACCATGTCACCGGGTGTACCCACACCCATGAGATAGCGGGGTTTGTCCGTGGGCAGGTGCGGAGCTACCGCCTCCAATACCTGCATACGCTCCTCCTCCCGTTCACCTACCGACAGGCCGCCCAATGCATAGCCATCGAAGCCGATGTCCTTGAGCCCGACGATCGAGGCTTCGCGCAACTGTGAATACATGCCGCCCTGCACGATGCCGAAGAGCGCCGCTTTATGATCAGCATGCGCGAGTTTGCAGCGCTGGGCCCAGCGCAGCGACAGCTCCATGGAGTCCCGCGCCATGGTCTCGTCCGCCGGGTAGGGCGTGCATTCGTCGAACACCATGATGATGTCGGCATCCAGACTATGCTGTATGTGGATGGAATCCTCCGGAGTCAGCACCACCGGATCGCCGTTCACCGGCGACTGGAAGGTCACGCCCTCCTCGCTGATCTTACGGAGTTCCGCCAGGCTGAAGACCTGGAAGCCGCCGGAGTCGGTGAGGATGGGACCGTCCCAGTGCATGAAACGGTGCAGTCCCTCGTGGGCGCGGATGATCTCGGTGCCGGGGCGCAACATGAGATGGAAGGTGTTGCCGAGGATGATCTGTGCGCCCACTTCGCGCAGCTCTTCAGGTGTCATGGCCTTGACGGTGCCATAGGTGCCCACCGGCATGAAAGCCGGCGTCTCTACCGTGCCGCGGCTGAATTGCATGCGGCCGCGTCGTGCTCTGCCATCCGTATTCAATAGTTCAAATTGCATGTGTCGAAGTTTACCGGATTCGATAACTGAAAAATTTATTGCGGGGTTTCGCCCCCGCGTGACGAGCCCCTTTTCTTTGCTTGTCCAAAGAAAAGGGGCGAAAAGAAACGACACCCCGGGGCGCCACCGCCTGCGGCTGTTCCCTCCGCGCTTCCCTCGTTCGGGGCTTCGCAGACTGTGCATCCCTGCACCGCTGTGAAGGCTCGCCATCCTGGCTTCGCCCCGTGTCGAAGCGACACGGGCCTGATCCTCACTCGCTCCAGTGCTCGGCGGCGTCCAAGGGGGCTTAAAGAAAAAGATACGTTCGATGGCGCACTCTTGTTCTTTCTAACCCGTTGGAGCATGCCGAGCGCTGTCGCAAGCAAGGCTAAGCCCACAGGGGCGCGGACAGGGATGTCCGCGCTCCGGCCGTCAGGCCATGGACGGACTGTCGGCCGGACTCCGCAGCGAGCGAAGCGCGCAGGGTAGTCGTCGTCTTCGACGACCACGCGACCGGGGCGCGTTTCTTTAGCGACTTTCTTTGCGCGTACAAAGAAAGTCGCCTGCCGCGCGGGCGCGGAAGCCCGCCCTCTTGAATAGTCGCAGCCTCAGGCAGCACAAACATCTGTTAGCGACTCCGTGCTTCTGGCACAGGCGTAATGAACATGGCATCGCCATAACTGAAGAAGCGGTAACGTTGTTCGACCGCGTGGCGGTAGGCGGCCAGAATGTTTTCGCGGCCGGCGAAGGCCGACACCAGCATCAGCAGCGTGGACTCCGGCAGGTGGAAGTTGGTGAGCAGGGCATCCACTACCCGGAACCGATACCCGGGATATATAAAGAGTGCGGTCTCACCGGAGAACGGCCGCAGGCTGCCATCGTCAGCGGCGGCCGTCTCCAGGCTGCGTACCGCCGTGGTGCCGATCGCCACTACCCGCCCGCCGCGTCTGCGGGTATCGGTGACCGCCTCACAGACTTCCTGGGATACGAACAGCTGCTCGCTGTGCATGCGGTGCTCGAGGATGTTCTCCGCGCGCACCGGCTGGAACGTGCCCGCACCCACATGCAAGGTCACGAAACTCCGTTGCATGCCCAAGCGCTGCAATTCCTGCAGCATGTCTGAATCGAAATGCAGGCCGGCGGTCGGCGCCGCCGCCGCCCCCGGCACCTTCGCATACACAGTCTGATAGCGCTCGCGGTCTTGGGGAGTGTCCGCATGCTGCACATAGGGCGGCAGCGGCACATGCCCGTGTACATAGAGAAAATCCGGCAGAACTGCATCCTTGAATTCCACCTCGATGAATTCACCTGCGTGACCCAGTACCGTGACGTCAGCCGCATCCGCGACTCGTATGTGCATGCCGGGGCGGAGCGGCTTGCTGGCGCGTGCCAGCACTAGTGCGTGCTTTTCATCCAGGATGCGTTCCACCAGCAGCTCTACTGCCCCGCCGCTGCCCTTGCGGCCGAAGAGCCGCGCCGGGATCACGCTGGTGTTGTTGAATACAAGCAGATCACCGGGATTGAGTAACGCAGGCAGCTCGCGGAATTGTCGGTCAACATATTTGCCAGTCACGCCATCCAGACACAGCAGGCGGCTGGCGCTGCGCCGCGGCAAGGGATGCTGGGCGATCAGCTCAGCAGGAAGTACATAATGGAAATCCTGTCTGCGCATGCGCGCAGCATGGTAGCAGGTATCATCCGCCCTTTGCGGGTGAAAAGCCCCGCATCACTGGGGCCGGTTACGTTCCGATGGCGCCGGTCAGTGGATCAGTTGACCGCGGAGCTCAGCATATCTAGGTCACTGTTCAGGGAGTGGTACAACTCCGAGGTATCGAAGTTCATGTCCATGTTCTTATCCTTGGGCAGCTTCACGTTAAGGGTCAGCTGTTTGCCCTTGCGCATGATGGTAAGCGGCACGGTTTCTCCCGGCCCGTAGGAACCAAGGATGCGCATGGCGTGGGGTGGCGTACCGGGATCACGACTGCCGATCTTCAGAATCACATCCCCATCCTGCAGCTGCAAAACCGAATCTCCGGGTGTGTGCAACACCAGCAGGCCCTTGTCGGTGCCGAAATATCGTCCCAGTCCGGGACTCATGGGCACTAGCTGCACGTCAGCCCATTGCCCACTGTCCAAAAACATGGCGTATCCGCCCATCATGATCGGTGGTGCTGGAGGGATCGGAGACATCTTCGACAGGGCTGGTATCCGGAAATGGAAGGCAATATCCCCTGGGATCTCCGCCGTCACTGTGGCCACCTCGGTCTTGCTGCCGCGCGAATAAGTCACCTTCAGTTTATCGCCGGGATGGACCGTGTCCATGAACTCCCGCAGCGTGTCATTGCTGTTTTCGCCTTCGCGCGATTTCAACGTTGTACCGTTGATGGCGGTAATCACATCGCCGGTACGCAAACCCGCCTTATCAGCGGGCCCACCGGGAGTAACGCCCACAATCTGCACACCGTTAGCGCTGGCCATCGAGTCAATGATGATGCCCACCCCTGCACGATGCATGAATGCCGGCATGGGAATATTCACCATGTCCGTCAAATTATCCGCCACCTCACCGGCGACGACTTTGACGCTGCCCGGTTTGCCGTCACGCGTGTAAGTCAATTCGAGAGTCTGTCCCGGTTTAACGCCGCGCATGTACTGCACCAATTTCTCAACCGCACTTATATCGCCGGAAGCATTGAACCGGGTGCCGTTGATGGACGTGATCACATCGCCTGTCTTCAGTCCGGCCTTGGCGGCGGGACCATCCGGGGTCACACCGGATAACTGCGCACCAGCTTGTGAGCTACCAGTCTGCACATCGGCGAGATCAACACCCAGGAAACCATGTTGTTCCGCCCCCTGATCGTTCTCGTTGATATAGTAGAAACGCTGCATCGATGGTCCGTTTAACTGCATGGACAGCTCGCTCACGCGGCGCACATCTTCCTGCAGTTTTGCCCTCGCCTGTTCCAGTTCCTGCTCCAGCTTGGCCTGATTCTTTGCGGCGCTTACGGAAGTGGCGCTGGCGGGTGCGGCTGTCGGGCTGCCAACCGCATGTGCCAATACCGGTACCGCAGCTAAAGTCATCGCGGTTACTATTGTCATCAGCTTGTTCATGACACACCTCGCTTGATTGCTCATATACTGTCGTTCGTCACCTGGGCGTAGCGCACCGCAGCCAGCGATTGCAACAGATCAACGCGCTGCTGCCACAGCTGAGCGAGTTCCGGATTGCCGCCAGCCTGTACCGATGCAGAGTTGAGTTGATAATCCACCAGGGCGATGCGGTCTTCGAGTGCCGCTACTGTTGCGGCTGTACCTACACTGATCACCATGTGATCCGCATTGGCGTTCAGGGATAACACTGCATCCTCCAGATTGCGCGATTGATTTACCAGTTCCGCAATGGATCGAGTCGTTGTATCAGCCACTACCTGCGATGCGGGCAGTTGCCGCGAAGCCGGCCGGAATAACATTAACCCGACCGTGATCATGATTGATGCCGCTGCGGCCACGGCGACAATCACAGTAGCGGTGTTTTGCTTAAAACGCTTCCTGGATATAGGCTGCATGCGTGCGGTGATTTTCAGCCAGGCGCCATCAGGAACCTTGAAATCCGGCAGTTGTGAAAGCTGTTCGCTCAGACCAGCCAGATGTCTGAGGCCAGTCATGCAATTCTGGCATGTGTTTACGTGTGACTCGACGTCGGCGACTACAGGTTCGCCATCCCGCAGAGCGATCAATTGTTCAAGACTGGCGTGCATGCTCTTTCACCTGCTTCATGGTCGGCCCAGCGGCGCATGCGTTGATAAGCTCGTGCCAACTGTGACTTGGAATAACTCGGGGTGGCATTCATCAGCTGTCCGATCTCCTGGTGGGTGTAGCCTTCCACGTCGTGCAGCCACACCACAGCACGGGTCTCGGGCGAAAGCATGTCCAGGGCGCGCTCCATATCTAATGCCTCGATCTCATTAGCTACTGCTTGTGCACGCTCATCCTGGTCATTGTCTTCCAGCTGCATGCGCAGCCTATGCCAGGGCGAGCGTAGATGTAACAGACAGTGGTTGACAGCGATGCGCCGGATCCATATGCCTAATGGCGCTTCTCCGCGAAATGCGGACAGATTGCGCAGCACTTCCACAAAGGTATCCTGCAATACGTCTTCGGCCAGTTCCGGCTTTATCAACAGACGCCGCGCCAAGGTATAGACCGGCTGCCCAAACAATCTGAACAGTTCCGCATGCGCCGCGCTCTCGCCATTGCGGGCGTTGGCCAGTAGCGAATCTGCGACTGTCTGCTGGAACAGGCTTGGCATATAACTAAGATACCTGAGCGGGGAGAAAGGTCGCGGGTGAAGCGTAAAATTTCATAAACTTACAGCCGGAAATGAAGCCATGGGAGTTCGATGCCAATACAGGCTGATATAATTTGCACCTTTCCTAGGCTTACAACCCCTGCCCGGATGGCGGAACTGGTAGACGCGCGGGACTCAAAATCCCGTTCCCCTTAAAGGAGTGTCGGTTCGATTCCGACTCCGGGCACCACTCCAGATCTCAATACCGAATGAAATACTGCAGCCAGTGCGGTCACGAAGTGACGGTCAAGACTCCGACCGGCGATCACCTGCAACGTTACGTATGCGAGCATTGCGGGACCATCCATTACCAAAATCCCAAGCTGGTAGTGGGCTGCCTGCCGGAATGTGGAGGTCGGGTGCTCCTGTGCCGGCGCTCCATCGAGCCGCGCGCCGGTTTCTGGACACTGCCGGCGGGTTTTATGGAAAATGGCGAATCCCTGGAACAGGCGGCGCTGCGCGAGGCACAGGAAGAAGCTTTGGCGGAGGTGGAACTGCTGGCGCCGCTGGCATCGGTAAGCGTTCCTCACGTCAACCAGGTGCATTTCATGTTTCATGGCCGGCTGCTGCACGGGAAATACGGCATCGGCATGGAAACCTCGGAAGTGGACCTATTCAGCGAGGAAAGCATCCCCTGGAACGACATCGCTTTCCCGAGCGTACGCTATACCCTGGAATGCTTCTTCGCGGACCGGCGCCGCGGCCAGTTTGGATTCCATATCAGCAGCTCGCAGAATCCCGCTGCAGTCTGAGCCTGCAACCCGCCGATGCTTATGGCAGAATCAAGTATCTTCACACCGACACAGAGGCATACACCATGACCTTCGTCGTCACGGAAAACTGCATCAAATGCAAATACACGGACTGCGTGGAAGTATGTCCCGTGGACTGTTTCCATGAAGGACCGAATTTTCTGGTGATCGACCCGGACGAGTGCATCGACTGTACCTTGTGCGAACCGGAATGCCCCATCAATGCCATCTATGCCGAGGATGATCTGCCCGAGGACCAGCAGCAGTTCCGTGCCTTGAACGCCGAATTGGCCAAAGCCTGGCCAGTGCTCACCCAGCAGAAACCCGCCCCCCCTGATGCCAAAGAATGGGAAGGCAAGCCCGGCAAGTTGAAATTGCTGGATCGTTGAATACCGTCCGGCGGTTGAGCATCCAGCTTTGGCGGACGTTTTACTGCTGTCAGCAAAACCTACTTAACGGCCTTTTTAGCAGACTGCGTACCGGCATCGAGTAAGGCAACGAGGTCGGCAGGCGGCAGATAGCCGTTAATCAAACGGCCACGGTCCGTGATAATGGCCGGCGTTCCATCCAGACCCATCATCTCACCAAACTGATAACCCACCGACATCGTCGCCGTGTCGCAGGGTGTGCTTTTCACCGGCTTACCGTCCATGGCAGCCGTGAGTGCGGATTTGCGATCGCTCGCGCACCATACAGCCATGGCTTTGTGCCAGGATAGAGAACCGACACCATCAGCCGGGAAAAACAGATACTGGACAGCAACTCCCATGGCATTCAAGGCCGGACGCTGATGCTCAAATACACGGCAGTATTGACAATCGATATCAGTGAGCACCGTGATTGTGTGTCGAGGATGCGATGGAGCGAACACAATCATGTCTTTAGGAGCAAGTTCCCGTAAATAGTCAAGGCGCAGTTCCGCGCGGTGGACAGCCGTGAGATTTTCACCACTATGCACATCAATGATGTCGCCACGAATGATATAACGCCCGTCGGCGCTGACATAAGCTACTTGTGGTCCGATCGTGATCCGATACAGGCCAGGAATGGGTGCCGGCACAATGTCTGCGACTTTGAGGCCGAGGAGCTTGGCAAGACGAGCTTCATCACTGGTCACGCTATCCGCACGCGCAACAGCAGAACCCATTAACAGGCCGATCAATAAACAACTCAGAAAGATTTTCATTGAAAGAGCATTAATCAAATATTCAACCAGATAAGTAATCAGCCCCTGGGATGATGCTGGGCATGCAGGTCCTTGAGACGCTCACGGGCTACGTGTGTATAGATCTGGGTAGTCGACACATCGCTGTGTCCCAGGAGCATCTGCACTACCCGCAAATCGGCACCGTGGTTCAAGAGGTGCGTTGCGAACGCGTGCCGCAGAGTATGCGGTGACATGGCAGCCGTCATACCTGCTTTCTGCGCATAACGTTTGATGATGTGCCAGAAGGCCTGACGTGTCATATGGTCGCTGCGGCGTGTGGAAAACAGAAAATCACTTTGTTGCTTACCGATGATCTCAGTGCGCGATGACTGCAGGTATTTTTCGATCCATGTCTGGGCCTCCTCACCGATGGGCACCAGACGTTCGCGTTTGCCTTTGCCAAGCACCCGTACCACACCCTGGCGCAGGTTGACCTGATCGATGCGCAGCGTCACAAGTTCGGATACACGCAAGCCGGTAGCGTACAAAAGTTCCAGCATGGCGCGATCGCGGACACCGAGCGCCTGCGTCACATCCGGAGCTTTAAGTAATGCCACCACTTCAGTTTCAGTCAGCGATTTCGGCAAGGGGCGACCGAGCTTTGGCATATCGATGCGAGTGCTGGGATCTTCGTGGATGCGTCCCTCGCGCAACATATAACGATAAAACCGGCGGACGCTCGACAGTTGGCGCGCCGTGGAGCGTGGTCGCGCACCTTGCTGCACGCGCCAAGCCAAAAAGGCTAGTAATTGATCTCGCTGAACCTGCAGGATACCCACATGCTGATGATCAAGCCAGCGACATAACCCGACCAGATCAGCACGGTAGGCGGAAAGGGTGTTATCCGCCAAGCCGCGCTCGCTCCACATAGCATCCAGAAAACGTTCCACCTCCTGCTGACCGGGCACAGGGGTGGGTTGAATGAGTTCTTTTGCATTATGGAAAGCGGTGTTTCCGGTGATAGTTGAGTCACTCATGGAATGCACCTCGCCAGGTGGATAATGTTATTTCGTACACGAATAACACTACGAGACACTATCTTGTAAGGTTCAAACACGCTATAAATTTCGATGCCATAAAATTCATTTATGTAAAATATTAGCACAGATTCCTCGCCTGGCGAGGAATGCATCAGAGTACGGCTACTACACATGCGCAAACCCCCTAAGCCATTATATCCATTGATATTTCCACTACGAGTCTGGGCAGTCTGTTTGTTATTTGGCTTGCCGGCTGCCGTGTGTGTGATCGTCCTGCCTGGCCGTCATCGCCGCAGACGCGTCGCCCGCAGAGCAAGTCGCGTTTTGTTCTGGCTGGCTGGCATCCCCGTTATGGTAACCGGGCTGGATAACGTTCCAGCGAGCGCCTGCTTTCTGGCATCTAATCACTGCACCTACCTGGACGGGCCATTGCTCACCGCCGCCTTGCCTGCGCGTTTTGGGTTTGTCATAAAACGCGAGGCCATGAGCATGCCGTTACTGGGCTGGCTATTTACGCGGTTGGGCTCGGAATTTGTGGAGCGTTTCAACACCAAGATCGCCTTGAGCGATGCCAACCGTCTGATCCAGCTGGCACGCGACGGTGAATCGCTGGGCGTATTCCCTGAGGGTACCTTCCGCAAGGAGCCGGGATTACGGGCCTTTCATATGGGCGCATTTCTGGCGGCGACTCGGGCCGGCATCCCTGTGGTGCCCGTGGTGATCCGTGGTGCCCGCACCATATTGCCGGCCGAGACCCTGCGTCCGCGTCCAGGCAAAGTGGAGGTGGAACTGCTTGCGCCTATCATGCCCACCGGCAAACGCGGCGATGATGCGCGTGCGCTGCGCGATGCTGTGCGTGCGAGCATCCTGCAACGTTGCGGCGAACCCGACTATTCCCATAAAACTCTTCATGAATCTTGAGATCGAAAGCAATCTCCAAAAGTGGATGAGACGGATTGAAGAAAGATGATCGGCCGCACTCAGGCTGCCAATGACAGCTGCTACACTGATGCTCCGACGAAACACGCTCTCCCCGATGCCGACCAACGCCGCCGGAAAAGAAAATACCAAAAACTCATTATTGCAGCAGTCCGCATTCCTGCAATTCTGGCTCGCTCGCGGTGCATCCGGATTTGCCTTCCAAATGCTGTCGGTAGCGGTGGGCTGGCAGATATACGCCATGACCCACCGGGCGTTTGATCTGGGCATGATCGGCCTGGTGCAGTTCATACCTTCGATCACACTGGCACTGGTGGCAGGTCATGTTGCCGACCGCTTTGAACGCAAACGTGTGGTACTCATCTGCCAGCTGCTCGAAGCTGTGGCGGTTGGACTGCTTGCGATCGGCAGTTTTCTGCACTGGTTCCAGGAAGCCAGCATACTCAGCCTGATATTCGTCATTGGCGTGGCCAAGGCTTTCGAGTTCCCCACGCTGCAGGCACTGCTTCCGCGTCTGGTGCCTATCGCGCTCTATCCACGCGCCATGGCGGCCAGTTCTTCGGCCATGCAGTCTGCGATGATCATTGGTCCCGCGCTTGGCGGCTTCCTGTATGTGGCGGGACCCGGAGCCGTATACACCGTCTCGTGTCTGTTATATATAACTGCATCCTTCCTGATGTGGCGGCTCAAGACCGACCGTCCGCGCGTGCCGCGCGAAGCGCCGACACTGCGCAGCGTGTTTGCCGGCATCACTTTCATACGCCATCGGCCGGTGGTCCTGGGCGCCATTTCCCTGGATTTGTTTGCAGTATTACTGGGCGGCGCCACTGCATTGCTGCCGATCTTCGCGCGCGACATCCTACATACCGGTCCCTGGGGTCTGGGTCTGTTACGTGCCGCACCGGCTGTGGGTGCACTCTGCATGGGTATCTGGCTGGCGCATAACCAGCTCAAGCGCCGCATCGGCCGCACCATGTTTGTCGCGGTGGCGGGTTTCGGTATCGCCACCATCGTGTTCGCGCTCTCAAGAGCCTTCTGGCTTTCGATACTGGCGCTCATAAGCTTGGGCGCGCTCGACATGATCAGCATGGTGATCCGCTCGGCGCTGGTGCAACTGGAAACCCCGGATGAGATGCGCGGGCGCGTCAGCGCCGTGAATGCCATCTTCATCAATACCTCGAACCAGTTAGGTGAGTTCGAATCCGGCGTCACCGCCGCCTGGTTCGGGGCCGTGCCCGCCACCCTCATCGGTGGCATTGGCACGCTCGTCGTTGTGGGTTTGTGGATGCGGTGGTTTCCGGCATTGCGGCAGCGGCAACGGCTGGAATCCGGGGATCCGGCCTGAGATAGAGCCCAAAAAGTCGGGATGGGAGCCGCCGGAATCCACCACCTTTGGATGCCGGTGTGTGAAAAAATCATCCCTTAGATGAAGCCGGCCGATGCCTGAAGCATCGGCCGGCTTCAAACCAAAGCTTCAACGAGGCGGAGGATGGCCCTCCTCCTTTTTCTTGTCCTCTGGTGGACGTTTGGATTTAGAAGGTTCCGCGTGCTGCCCCGGACGCGATTCCGGTGGCTTGGCATTATGGGTAGCTTCCGGACGCGCCTCGGGATGTCCCACACCACGGTTTTCGTTTCGATGCATATTCTGTTCAGGCCTTGGAGCACTCTCTTTGTGACCGGGCATCCCGCGCGGCTGATTGATGCGGCTACCCGGCGGTTTCTGCTTACCCGGCTTATAAACATAAGACCCCCCCTGCTTATTCATGCGAACCACACCTGGGCCGCTGAACTTTCCCGCACGAGCGGTGGCGGCTATTTCGGGCCGGCCATGATTGCTTGAAAACCGCTGCGCAGGATTATCCATAGCGGCATGCTGCTGCTGGATTTGCGCCGCGGTGGCATCCCTATGGCGCTCGCGTGCGTAAGCCTCCTGTTCGGGGCTTGGATGGAACCTAACGCCGCCCTCACCGCCGTTATAGCTGACGCGGCCGCCCGCGCCGGGGTAACCGTGTCCGTAATTGATGCCGCCGTAGTAGCCCACATGCGGGCCCCAATAGCCGGTATGCCATCTATAAAATCCGCCTTCCCAGCCCCACCATCCGGGTGTCCAGAGCAGGCCCACGGCCGGCGCCAGCACCCAGGTGCCGGGTACCCAGTAATAACCATAAGCGCCGTACCCCCAATAACCAGGGGTCCAGAGATAACCCGGTCCCGGGGCATAGGGCTGCGGATACTCAGGAAGCGGAGGTGGCCCGATATTTACCGATAGGCCGACGCTAACCTGTGCGGAAGCGGTCATGGGCAACGCTATCACAATGCCAGCGAGTGCGGCGGCAATCATCAGGGCGGTAGTCGTACGTTTCATGGCGGATCCTCGACTTTGTGGGGCTAAGAATTGTAGAACGGCGGCCGATCGACAAAGTTGACTCATCAGATGTCAATACACATATATTTTAAATCGAATTACCACGATAACTGCACGCGACGCAGAAAAACATCCGACTAAAAACTGTCACCTTACAGCGACAGCTCGCCAGCATACTATAGATTGCGGCCATCGAACTGCTTGATTTTGAGGGTGGAGAGCTCCACGTCTTCGAGGCAGCGCACGTTGATGGCTGCCATTTTATTGCCCTTGGAATCACTGCCCTCACCAAAGGTTGCGCTGCCACAGGTGGGGCAAAAGCGGTGTTTGATCCGGTGTTTGTTGAAACTATAACTGGATAATTCCGACTCCGGCGTCTGCAGGTACAACTTATCCCGTGGCACGAACCACAACAGATGTCCACGGCGGCGGCATATGGAGCAATTGCATTCCGTAACTTCTCCGATTTCACCTTCCACTTCATAACGGACTTTTCCGCAATGACAACTGCCCGCGTACATCATGAACTTCACCTCGCATGCATTTTCAAGAACAGGGCAGGCTTATGCGGCCCGGTATCGCAGACGCTCATCAATTGCCGCTCAAGCCGCGATATTTAAGCATTGGGCCGATCTGGGGATCGCTCCCGTAGAATGCACGAAACATCCTGGCGTAATCCTCGGTGTTGCCGCGCGACAGGATCAGGTCGCGGTAGCGCTGGCCGTTGGCGCGCGTCAGCCCACCATGGTCCAGGAACCACTGGTAGGAATCATCCGCCAGCATCTGGGTCCACAGATAGGCGTAGTAGCCGGCCTGATAGCCATTACCCCAAATGTGCATGAAATAGCTGGAACGATAGCGCGTTGGCACTTGTGGCATGTACACATGGGTCTTCTGCAAAGCAGCGGACTCGAACTTGTCTACATTCTGCAACGGCGCGTCCGCCGGCAGCATGTGCCATTGCATGTCCAGCTCGGCCGCCGCCAGCATCTCCGTCATGTCATAGCCTTTATTGAAGAACTCGGCTTTATTGATCTTGTCCACCAGCGACTGGGGCATGGGCGCGCCGGTCTTGTAGTTGAAGGCATAGTGCGCCAGTACCTTCGGGTTCAGTGCCCAGTGTTCGTTGAACTGCGAAGGATATTCCACGAAATCGCGCGCCGTGGCGGTGCCCGAGAGACTTGGATATTCCTGGTCGGCGAAGAAGCCATTGAGGGCATGGCCGAACTCATGGAATAGGCTGATGACCTGGGTGATATTGAGTAACGCGGGTTGGCCTGGTGGTGGTTCGGGAAAATTCGTCACGTTGTAGATCACCGGCTGCTGTTTCAGGAGCTTGGACTGGGTGACGAAGTTGTCCATCCACGCGCCGCCCGTTTTGTTGTCACGCTTGAAGTAATCGCAATAGAACAAGCCCAACGGCTTGCGGTTGCTGTCATAGACTTCGAACACGCGCACATCCTTCTGGTATACCGGGATATCATGGCGTTCCTTGAATGTCAGCCCATACAGCTGATTGGCGGCGTAGAACACACCGTCCGTCAGCACCCGATTGAGTTCGAAATACGGTTTGATCTCTGCATCATCCACATCGTATTTCGCCTTACGCACTTGTTCGGCGTAGAAATCCCAGTCCATGGCTTCAAGCTTGAAGCCGCCATGTTGCTGGTCGATCAGCTCCTGGATGTCCGCGGCCTCCGCGCCGGCTTTGGCGGTGGCAGGAGTGATCAACTGGTTGAGGAACTGCTCCACATGCGCCGGTGTCTTGGCCATCTGGTCCAGCAGTTTCCAGCTGGCGTAATCCGGATAACCCAACAGTTTGGCTTGCTCGGCGCGCAGCTGGGCGAGACGCGCGATGGTGGCGCGCGTGTCGTTGGCATCACCGCGCTCGGCCCGGATCCATGAAGCTTCGAACAGCTTCTCGCGAGTGTCGCGGTCCGAGAGGGACTGCAAGTCGGGCTGTTGGGTGGTATTTTGCAGGGGTATCACCCATTTGCCTTCCAGGCCGCGGGCCATGGCCGACTGCGCGGCCGCACCCAGCTCACCTTCGGAAAGACCGGCCAGTTCCGACTTGTCGCTCACCACCAACGCGCCCGCCTTGTTGGCGGCCAACAATTGGTTGACAAACTTGGCGCTCAGGGTGGCCTCCTCTTCATTGAGCTGTTTGAGCTTAACCTTGTCAGCGTCGGACAGTTTGGCGCCCGCCATCACGAACTGCTGGTAGTAATACTCGATGAGTCGGTGGGACTCTTGAGTGAGTTTGAGCGTGTGGCGCTCGGCGTAGATTCTCTCGATGCGTTTGAAGAGCTTGTCGTTCAGATAAATGGCGTCCTGGCTGGCGGCCAGTTTGGGAGCCATCTGTTCCTGCACCTTCTGGAGCTCGGGGTCGGTATTCGCGCCCGTAAGCCCGTTGAAGATCTGGTTCACACGGGTCAACAATTGTCCGCTTTTCTCCAAGGCTACCAGGGTGTTCTCGAAGCTGGGAGGCGCCGGATCGTTGGCGATCTTGTCCACTTCCTTCAGCTGCTGGTCGATGCCTGCCTCGAAGGCCGGCTGGAAATCGCTGTCCTTGATCTTGTCGAAGGGCGGCGCATGGAACGGCAGCGTGCTGGGTGTCAGTAGTGGATTGGCTTGTGATGCGGCAGCGGGTGGAGTCATGGTCATACCCTGAGCGGCGAACGCGGAAAAAAACGGGAGCCAGGCCAAAGCCAGCGTACCGGCGAATGCGAATATCAAGTTGCGAATCATCACAGGACTCCTGTTCTGGAAAATCTGGCCGGCGGGCAACCAGCGGGGGCACGCACTTTACCTACAGTCAGCTTTCAGGCCAAGCCTGCTTGACGTCGACCCGTTGATTTCGCGGATCTGCATGGCGGCTATACATGTTGATGGCTCTCACACGGGCTTGATGCATTCTTCACCGGTGTGCTGCGGGCTGTTCACATAGGTGCTCACCGGATACGTCTGCAAGTCATCGCCGGGATATGGCGTGAGCAGTGAGGATAAAACCGCGACATCCTGAACGGCTTCATCCAGCCAGGTCTCACAGGATTTCTTGGTGAGTACCACCGGCATGCGTCTGTGTACCGGTGCAGCCACAGGATTGGCGTCGGTGGTCACGATGGCATAACTATCACTGTCGGCTTGTTCCTCGCCCTCGGTGTGCCAGCGCGTCCAGATGCCCGCGAAGGCGAACAGCGGATCGGCCTTGAGATGGAATACATAGGGCTGCTTGCCGTGCTCGCGCAACTGCCATTCGTACCAGCCGCTCGCCAGCACCAGATAGCGACGCTGCATGGCGCTGTGCTTAAACATGGTTTTGGTAAACAGAGTCTCGGCGCGCGCGTTGATCTGCGCCTTGTTCTTGTCCTTGAGCCAGGAAGGCCGGAAGCCCCAGCGCAGTTCCCTGAAGTCCGGCTTGCCGTCCAGCATCCTGATGACAGGTGCGTCCTGTTGCGGGGCGATGTTGTAGCGCGCTTTGAACCTGGGAATAGCTCCCACGCTCGCTGGCAGGTTCTGTTTGTCGCTGAATCGGCTGGTATAGTGCCAACACATGATACTCTAGTATCCCATTTCGCGGTTACATGCATGCGCCTTCATCACTCAGCTGATGTTGGCACATCGTGTTCTTAGCTGGCTGTTGTGTTACGGTCAGCAACACAACCGGAATAAGCCTATACTGCCGACTCATCATAAGGAACCATCGTGGCCAACGCCAATTACAAGTTCGACAAGCGCCAGCGCGATCTGACCAGATTGAAGAAACAGGAAGGCAAGCGTTTGAAGAAACTCGCCAAGAAAGCAGCGGCAGAACCCGCCGAGGTCTCCCCACCGATTCCACGCGACGAAACCCCCTAATGAATCCCACGGGAAACTACTTCGACTGATTTTATCTCAGGCATCGTCTTCCCTAGAGACTTGGATTTTCAGCACTCCGGCTGCGTCAATGACGACTGCGACATCCATGGGTCGGCAACAGACCAGGCAGTCTTCGATATAGCTTTGATGCTCCACCGAACAATCCACCCTGAGCTCGATGCGCTCGCCACAATAGGGACACTGGATTTCGACGGCTTCAGTGCGGTCCATATATAGACGATCCGGCCATCCCGTCAATGAACGCTGCGGATCACCACGGTCTTCTCAGTGCCCTCGCCGGCGAATGCCCAGATCCAGGTGAGCATTACCAGGATCAGGTTGGTATGTCCGTAGTTGTAGGTAGCCAGGATCGCCACCAGCAGGCGCGGCGCGAACATCCAGCCCAGCCACCACAGCAGACCGCCGAACGGTACGCTGGAAAACAGCAGCGTCAGCCGCGGGAAGAAACACATGAAGAATATGAACCACAGGCCGTGGTGCAGCCAGAAACTGTCCATCAGCGTACCGTCACAGAAATCATCGGGGACTTACCAATGGCAGCTTACGAGGTGATGTATTCGCGCAGCGAGTCCGCTTCCTGCATCTTCTCCTGCAGCATGGCCTTCACCAGATCACCGATGGAGACGATGCCCACGAGTTTGCCGCCGCGTACCACCGGCATGTGGCGGAAGCGCTTGTTAGTCATGGTGTTGAGCACCTCGTCGACGCCGGCGTCGGGCGTAGCGGTTTCCACCTCGTGGGTCATCAACCAGTTGATCTTCAGATCGCCGAGCTTGTTGCCGTGTTCGGCGTAACGCCGCAGGAAATCGCGCTCCGTGAGGATGCCAACGATCCCGCCCTTGGCGTCGGTAACCACCACCGCGCCCACATGCTTGTCGCACATGAGTTTGACGGCTTGCGTGACGGTCACGTTCTCATGGGTGACTACCGTCTCCCAACCCTTGGAATCCAGCACATCTGAAAGTCTCATGGCTATGCCCTCCTCCATGCAGTGCTTAAAGCATAGCGCAACCGGCGCGTAGTGGCGTGGGCACACTGGATCGAGTCTGAGTGTGCCCCACGCGTGTCAGCGCTGGGCTGCAGCTGCCAGCAGCGCCGCGCGCCGCTCGAGACTGGCCTCCGGCCAGTATTTCTTGCGGTCGTAATACTCAGGCACCGCAGGCGTGCCTTCCGGCAGCACCACCCACGGCTGTTTGGAAGAAGTGAAGATATGGATGTCCGGCGGAAAGCGGTCCGGTTCGTCGAGGGTGCCGACGCGCACGAAGCGGATGGCATCGCCGGCGCCGGCGTAGTTGCTCCACAACGCGACCTTGCAAACCAGGCAGCGGCTGATTTTCTGTCCTTTACCGCTGTTGGAGGGTGTATTTACGACTTCCAACATGCCATGCAACAACGTTACCCGGTCGGCCTCGATCATGGCGTTGAGCGCAAAGGCCGCACCGGTCTCACGCTGGCACCAGCGGCAATGGCAGCAGTGCACGAACAGCGGCGTGCCGTGCATGCGGTAACGCACCGCGCGGCAGGTGCAGCTGCCTTCGAAACTCTGAGATTGTGTTTCAGGCATGTGGGATCCTAGATGATTAAAGTCTCATGCAGTGTACAATCGATGATGTACGGCCGGCGCGTGCGACGCGTGTTAATTTTCGGCATACGCCTTATCAAACGATTCTCCGTTGGCGACCCGCGTCAGCAACCGGCTGACTGCATGGCTGCCCCCGCGGACCGCCATCCACTCCGCCACCCGGCAGCTGGCCTGTGCGTAAATAAATGGGTACTGGTGGGCTTCCTCGAGCCACTGTGACCTATACACGGGCAGATCATCAGTGGGTTTATTCCGGCAACCGCTGGCATTGGCTTTCGCCAGTGCGGCAAATTCCGGCGCATCCGATGCCACCACCGCGACACCCTCATCGAACCAGGCCGGGACCGTATTCATGATCGAATGATATAGGCCGATGCGCCCTGCGACCTCAATGAGCGACAGCTCATGGGTGATATCGATCTGATTCATGCCTTCAGGGCCCAGCAACAGCACCAATGCTCCCACTGACCCGCTGGCGGCATTACCGCCCCCGATCCTGCCGATACATTCTTGGGTCGCGCATATCAGCATCCGTGGATGATCTTCGATGTCACCGTAGAAATCCCGGATCTGATCATCGGCGAGCATCAGTACGCGTTTGGTCAGCGCCTGTTCTTCAACAGGCATCCCTTGCTGTACGTAGATGCCGCTTGCGATTTTCTCAAAGCCAAAGCAGACAGGACACACCGCCACAGCCAGCGGTTTCACTTTCCATACGAGAATTCCGAAGCACACAACGGACAGTACCGTGGCAAGTACCAATAGTCTGACGATCCATGTCACCATGTTCGCTACTATTGCATACATGATGATTCTTCCGTCTTATAGTTGCATATAGATGTAGCCCTTCTGGCCATACACCACCACATCGGTCAGAGCCGATAAAGTAATAGTGACATCCGGATCCACTGCGCCGTCCGGCAAATTGTTTTCGGCCAGGGCCTGGCTACAAACCAGCAGTTCGACGCCGGCTTTCTTGAGCGCATGCACGATTGCCAGATTGGGGTTATCGGCCTTGAAAGCATTGCGATAAAACGCATTGGTGGCGGCAGCGAAGCCTGCTTCGCCGTCGAATAACGCTACGATGTGTACGTGCTCGGGTGGTACTTTGGCATAGGCCATCAAGTTGACCAGCCGGGCAAGACGAACCAGCGCGTTGTACTGCCCGGCCGGATCGCGGCCGTCACTGACCATATCCACGAAAATCCGGTAATCCACCTTCGGGTCCGGGCGTACCGGCAGGTCCGGGCGTGGATGCACGCCGCCGACTCTGGGAATCACCGGATAGATCCACTCAGGTGCCTCCGCAGATGACTTGCCCGTAGCTGGCGCGGCCCACAGAGGTATCGCGACTGCCGCCAGCAAAACAAAAGGCAAAGTGCTCACGATAGCGCGCATTACAAACTGCCTATGGCTGCGATTTGATGATCGATTCATAGATTTCCCATGCATGACATAATCTCCCTGAAATAGCTGAAAGTTGTCTTACAGTGTTTTTATAACTATTCCACCTTATCAACGCAACCGCGTTGTGGCATGTACTTAAGACTGCCGTTCAGTGGCGGGTTGTCGAGCGTCATTCGCGATCCGCATCTCCAGGATCACCAGCGCGATGCCGCCGAGGATGGCGATGGAAGCCAGCACCAGCCGCAGGTTGATGTGCTCGCCCAGTAGTAAAACACCGCCCAGAGCCGCGATCACCGGCACACTGAGCTGCACCGTGGCGGCGCTGGTGGCTTTCAAGGCCGGCAAAGCCGTGTACCAGATCGCATAACCCAGTCCGGAAGCCAGCGCACCGGAGGCGACGGCATAGCCGATGCCGCTGGCATCCATGGATATTCCTTTGAAAGTCACTGCGCTCAACACAAGCGCGATGGGAACTGTACGCAGGAAATTGCCGGCGGTTATGGCGATGGGATTGCCAGCGCCCCGACCGCGCAATGAATACACACCCCAGGCCACACCGGCGCCCAGCATCAGTAACGATCCGATCAACGGCGGCGCCGTGACGCCCGGCAACAACAGGCCGATGAGTCCTGCGAATGCCAGAAACAGGCCAGCGAGTTGGATGGCGCGCAGGCGCTCACCAGACCGCATGCCATAACCGATCATGGTGGCTTGCACCGCGCCGAACAGCAGCAAGGCGCCGGTAGAAGCCGAGAGACTCAGGTAAGCATATGAGAAACCGGCGGCATAAATAAAGAGTGCAACTGCGGACCACCAACTACCCTTGCCAGTGTGCGTGCCCTGCCTGAACTGCACGATAAGCCACAGCACCAACGCGCCGGAGATCAAACGGATACTGGTAAAACTGGCGGCGTCTATGTGGGTATGGCCGAGCGCCGCGCGGCAAAGCAGCGAATTGCCCGCAAAGGCAATCATGGTTAATGCCGTGAGGGCGAGGACGCGGGCGTAAGACATCTAGGTTAGCTATTTATTCTTACTTAAGATCTCACCAAAGTGCTGTACTTTTTCATCAGGCAGCGCTTCGAACTCCCAGCAATCGCTGGTAAAGCATACCGCCCACATAGAATGTCGCTCCCAACACCACCAGACTAATGATGCGCACCAGGGGACCGGCACCGCTCAGGTCGTATATGAGCACCTTTGCCGCGGTCGCACCGAATACCAACAGCGATGACTGGCCAAGCATCCGATTGTTTTTCCAAATGGAAATGCCCAGACATGCCAGCGCCAGCAGGCCCCAGGCAGTGGATTCAACGATATGCACGTGCAGCAAATGCACCGCCGCCGCCATGGCGCTGATGTGGCCGGCATAGATCAACAGCATCTTGATTTCGCGTAAACCTTCCCGGCCTGAAATCAGGTAATAGCCGGCATACAGCAAGGCCGCATAAGCGATGGATAAAATCGTATGGCCCGGCACCTGTCCCAGATTGAAATCCACGATGACGCGAAGATAATTGAGCAGGAAGATCGCGCCCACCGTTCCCCATAACACCCACAGCGGCCCCAATCTATCCTTGCGTATCATTGTGGCCAGCACCGCGATGGGCACCAGGCCAAAACTGGCCCAGGGCGCCCACTCCTTCGGCCAGGCCTCTATGTAACCTGCATGGAACAGCACTAATGACAGATAACACCACAGCAGCAACTCGCCGCCGGGAAGCGGCCGTTTCAGCAGCTGGCGCGCGCCAAAATACAGCAAGCCCACGGCGGCGAGACTGGCGACTGAGATCCATGGCGCCAATGCCGGTAGATGCGCATTCAACACATAGTATTGCAAGGCATAAAACAGCAGCAACGGAGGCAAATGCGCAAGCGCCGTAAGTGTATTCATGGGCTCATGCCGGCGCACGGAGAACACCGCTATGGCAAAACCGAAGATCACGAACTGCACGGCCTGGAACACTAGGGCTGCAATCCAATACGTCGGTGCATGTAGGTGCCAAATCACATCAAAACCCACCAGCGCCAGATAAAGCGCCAGCAGATAGATCAAGCGCCGGCCGTACCAGACGGCGAAGACGCTGAACACCACGCTCCAGGCGGAAAAATAGATCACCAGGTCGGTGATGGAAGCTTGCGGATTTCGCAGCAGAAACGGCGCGGAATAGGAGCCGGCCACCGCGAACAGCGCGTACAGATCGCTGTCAAAAGCCCAACACAACCACAGGGACAAGGCGCACACAAACGTGACGAACAATGAGGCCGCTTGCACACCGATGAGCCCGTAGTAAAGATGTGCGCCATACACAGCGAGAAACAGAATCACGACGCCGCAAGCCGGCAGGTATCCGGCGTAGCGGGGATAGAATTTGCGCAACCCGAAACCGGCGCCCATCAACAGAAAACCGCCGACCACGGCCGCCGCCACCTGGATCACCGGAGTTAGCCAGCCATTGTCGATACCGAGACGAATCAGATAGGCGGCCGCCAGCACAAAAGCCATCGCTCCGCCCCACCCTAATATATTAGTGGCAAGGGAAGTCCGGTCCCGAGGCACGGGCTTTGTTGGCGCCGGAGTTACCGAATCCGGCCTGGCTTTCCCAGGTGTGAACTCGCGTGCGGCCGCTAATTGCTCCGCGGGTGAAGGTACCTGGGGCGCTTGCGCCCGAGATCGCAGGTTCAGCTGAGCTTCGATCCGTGCAAGCCGTTGTTCCAATGCCGCCAGCCGATTTTCAATAGTCTCCGTGGCCATAACACCCCCATGTTTACGTCTATCTTGTCGTGACGCCGCCGCAATGTGCGCTAGTCTCTGACGGATTGGGAAATATTGCAAAGCCCAATGGGGATCGGGTGCGTACCGATGCCTTCAGGGTTACAAGCGATAGACGTGGTCTGTTCCCCATTATTCTGCGGAACTAGCTGCCCAGATACTTCACTACCCACTGATCGATGGCCTGGTAATACAGCTCGCGGTGCACCGGGTCCTGCGGTGAATGGTGCGCGCCGGGGATGCCGATGAACTTCACTGGCACATTCCGACTGGCGAGTGCGTGGTAGAGCGCGAACGATTCAGTGATCGGCACGGTTGTGTCGTCGGTGCCGGAGAGAACCAGCGTCGGCGTTGTGATCTGGCCGGCGTAGGTGATGGGCGAGCCGCTGCGGTAGAGCGCGGCGCTGTCCTTGTCCCACGGGCCACCGCCCAGGGAGTCGCGCGTCCAGGCCAGGTTGCCGGCGGCGGACAGATCATATTCCTCGGTCCAATCCACAGCGCCGTCGGCCACCACCGCGCAACGCCAGAAGTGCTGGTGCGAAATCAGCCAGGCGGTCATGTAGCCGCCGTAGGAATGGCCCACCGCGGCGATGCGCGACTCATCCACGATGCCCTGCTGCTCCAACATTTGGATGCCGGAGATCACGTCGCTGTCCGGACCCGCGCCGGGATCCCGGTAGATGGCGTGCGTGTGGGCGTTGCCCAGGTTGTCGCTGCCGCGGTAGTTGGGCTCGAACACCAGATAACCGTCCGCCGCGAACAGCTCGCGCAGCGGGCCGATCTCGCCGGTATCGAAGCCTTCGGTGGAAGCGGCTTCAGGTCCGCCGTGACTGTAGACCACCAGCGGGTAACGCTTACCAGCCAGGTAATTGTCCGGATACGTCAGGATGCCGTCGTTGAGCTGCCCGTCGGGCGCGCGCCATTGCACTTCGACACTGCGCGGCCAGGCGTAGGCGGCGAAGTCGCGGTTTAATTCGGTGAGCCGCATCGGACGGCTGTCCAGCGTGCGCAATAAATATAATTCCGGCGCCTGGATGGCGTTGTCGGCCACCACCGCCAGCGCGCCATCGGATGACACGGCGACCTCAAGCGGATTCAGCTCGCCCAGATCCAGTGCGTGACCCTGGCCGCTCAGCGGCTGCACATAAAGTTTGCTGCCCGCATGATCGTCGGCCATCACCACCAGACTATGGCCATCGGGCAGCCAGGCGAACCCGGCCAAAGCGTTGCGGTCCAGGCCGGCGCTGATGTCGTAGTTTGTGCCGCCGTTGACCGAGCCCACCAACAAATCCATGTCGCTCACCGGGCCTGGTCCGTGGGGATACAGCCAGGCAACCATGTCGCCCCGCGGTGCGAAGCGCGGCGTGTATTCATAGCTGGATTTGCCGGTAACCAGATGTACCGCGCCGGTGGCTACGTTCACGGCCGCGATGCGGGTCAGGTCGCTGTCGCTATCGTTGGCATTGGCCTGCTGGGTGTACACGATCCACTGACCGTCCGCCGACCAGGCGGGCGCTGAAATGTCGCCGCCGAAAGGCGGCGCGGTCTCCAATACGCTGGTGGAACCGTATGTGAGCTGGCGCGCCTTACCGCTGTTGACCGTTAGCAGCCAGATATGCGAGGGCACCGGCGGTTTGTCGATCAGATAATCGTCGTCGTGTATGGTGAACAGGTCATGGTGGGTGCGCCAGTCCTGCTTGCTGATCGGGGAATCGTCCGGCGTCACATAGGCGATGGTCTGCCCGTCCGGGCTCCAGGAAAATTGCTGTATGCCGTGGTCCGCGTCGCTGAGTTCCTGCGGCGTGCCGCCCGCGGCCGGCACCGTGTAGATCTGGGCTTTCCGCTTGTCCACCTTGGCCGTGAACGCCAGGGTTTTGCCGTCCGGCGACCAGCGCGGCATCTTCAAATCGCGCATCCCTTGCACCAGAATCCGCGACTCGCCGCCGGCGGTATCCGTCACCCGCAGCGTCGCGTCGTAGCGGTCGTGCACGAAGTCCGGCCGCAGCGTGAGAAATGCAATCTGCCTGCCGTCGGGCGAGAAGCGCGGCGAATCGATGCGCACCAGCGCTCGAAAGTCCTGAAGCTGGATGGGCGTGGCGGCCGCCAGGGCGGCCAGAGGTGCGAGCGCAAGCAGAACGGCGACCATGAAAGTATGAGCGAGAAGTTTCATGAGTTCCTCCGGTTGAAAAGGTTTCGGGGATTAAACCGAATTGTTGAATGATACGCGCTTGGTTGTATCTGATTATCCTGGATTCTGATTCCGGTAGGGGTGCAGAAGTTCCCGTCAGCCTGGCCTTACGCAGGAATCAGCATGTGGCCTTTAATCACGTGATTACCGGCGATGGCCTGTCCCTATCATCACCGACAGGGATACCTATTGCGGAATCATTCCGATTGTTTTCAGCCACTGCTCCGCCAGCCGGGGCCAGCGGGTAATCGGAAGTTTTGTGGGCCGCAGCCCAAACGCATGTCCGCCGTGCGCATACAGATGCATCTCTGCCGGCACGCGAGCCTTAGCAAGTACCGTGTAGTAAACCAGCGATTGCTGCACGCCGTCCACGTAGTCGTCCTCGGCCTGCACCAGGAACGTGGGCGGAGTGTCACGGGAGACCGGGACGTTCGGGTTCAGCTTGTCAGCATCGGTCGCTAGATGCCCCGGGTAGATAGCCATGGCAAAATCCGGGCGTGCGCTTTCCTTGTCAGCAGCGTCTACGGGTGGATACAAGCGATGCGAAAAGTTCGTACTGATTTCCGCCACCAGGTAACCGCCTGCTGAGAACCCCAGCACGCCGATCTTGTGCGGATCAATGTGCCATTCCGCAGCGTGAAGGCGTACCAATCCTATCGTTCTCTGCGCATCCTCTAAAGACTGCGTTGATATCGCATGATTGTGGGGACGGCAATCGCAGTGCCAGTCATAGGGCACGCTCGGGACGCGATATTTCATCAGTACGCAGGTGATCCCATTGGACGTCAACCAGTCACAGACTTCCGTGCCTTCCAGATCGATGGCCAGGACCTGAAAGCCTCCGCCGGGGAACACCACTACCACAGCGCCTGTATGCTTTCCCTTCGGGGAATAGATGGTCATGGTGGGCTGCGCGACATTGTCTATATAAAAGGTAAGGCTTGCCAGCCACCTGGTTTTTGCTCACCCCTACAGTTTCAGGCCCCGGGAGAGGCTGCGCATCCGGCGGCGTTCCCGGCCATATCGGAATTTGCGTATGTCCGGGCGATGGCTGCCAGGTAGCCGCCTGGGCGTACACACTCGTGGTTGCCAATGCCAAACAAACAGCGAAGCGAAATAGTTTTATCACGACGAATGGCTCCGTAAATTGATCAAAAGAAAGCCCCGCTAATGCGGGGCTTTCCGTTTCAGACTCTTGAAATCCACTCGGGTTGCAAACAGTAGCCTGTCTCCGATTACCCCCAGTGCATCATGGCATAACCCTGGTTTTGCAGGATCACCATGGTGGAGAGTGCGGACAGCGATATGGTCACATCTGGATCCACCCAGCTGTGCTCGATGCCAAGCGCCGCCAGGGCCTGGCCGCATACCACCACCTGGATTCCCGCTGCCTTCAGTGCATGGATGACTGCAAGGTCGGGGTTGTCCTTGCCGAATCTCTGTTTGTAGTGGGCGTTGTCGAGAACCATCGAACCCCCATCGAGGCCATAGATGAGCACCACGAATTTAAGGTGATCAAACGGCACCTTAGCGGAAGCGAAGATGTTCACGGCACGCGCCACTGGCGTCAGACCACCGTCCGGGTCGTTTGCACCCTTGGATGGGCGGGTTACGGCGAATACCGCCTTATAGATCGTGGTCTTGTCAGGTTGGTAAGCCGCATCCGGAAGCGGATGCATCGGGCCCGCCTGGATTGCCGGCATCACCCATGGACCGATCATCGGTGGTGAGGCCCAAACCGCCGGACAAAGCGAAATTCCAATCAAAGCTGCAATTAACAGGCAATAGTTACGCATGATATCCCTCCCATTGTGACTAATGCGGGGCAGCACCGCATGTTATTGCTGCCGGTACGCAATAATACTACTTACAACTTGACGAAAATAAAATAAACGACTGACCAAATCCCACAATAAAAAAACCCCGCGGGATTACACCGCGGGGCTGTTCATGCGCTCATCCTCAATGCGTCTTGAGCGTCGGTTGCCAGTCCGGCAGGCCCGCGCGCCATTTGACGAAGGCGATCCAGTCGGCCGCCAATTCGTCGCTCTGCGTCCGGGTCGAGCCGATGCCATGACCGGCCTGGGTATCGATGCGCAACAGCACCGGATTGGGCGAATCCGCGGCCATCATCACGGCAGCGAACTTGGCCGGATCCCAGGGCGCCACGCGCGGATCGTTCAAGCCGGTCGAGATCATGATCGCCGGATAGGTGCTGCCCTGCTTCACGTGCACCAGCGAATCCATGGCGTACAGATCCTCGAAGCCCTGCTTGGTCTTGATGCTGCCGAACTCGGGAATGTTGGGCGGGCCGTTGGGCGTGAACTCCATGCGCAGCGTGTTGGCGGCGGGCACGATGTCCATCACGCCGGCGAACAGATCGGGCGCCGTCTCCATCGCGCGGCCCATGGTGATGCCGCCAGCCGAGCCGCCAAGGATGAACAGCTGCTTGGGCGTGGTGATGTCCCGGTCGACGAGATATTGACCGCAGGCGATCAGGTCTTCCCAGGTGTTGTGCTTGTTGGGTCCCTTGCCGTCCATGTACCAGGCCTGGCCCTTGATGCTGCTGCCGCGCACGTGGCAGAGCCCATAGGCGATGCCTTCCTTCATGAAAGCAGCGCGGCGCGTACTGAAGTCGGCAAGATTGGTGATGCCATAGGAGCCATAGGCCTCGAGCACCACGATGCCGGGCCGTTTGGCGCCCTTGGGCTCGATCAGCGACAAGGGCACCAGGACGCCGTCATGCGCCTTGGCCTGAAGATCACTGACTACGTAATTCGCCGCGTCGATGTCGCCGTGAACGCCCAGATGCAGATCCGTAAACTTGCCGGCCTTGGGATCGTAGCGATATTCGGTGGGCGAAACGGCCCAGCTTGAGATCTCGAAGGTAATGCCGGCCACACGCGGATCGCTGAAGACCTCGCCGATATGGCCCTCGATGGGAAGCGCGATCGCCTCGAGCTTGTCGCTGCCGGTGGGTACGCGCAGAAGCTGCGAATAGGCACCGTTGCGCGCCATCACATAAAGCCCGTCGGCGGCGGCATTGATGCTTTCGATCACCCGGCCGGATGTTTCCGGCACCAGCACCTTGGCCGAGGTCAGCGGCGCGCCCGCCTTCACCGTCAGCACTTTGAAATTGGACGCATCCTTGTGCGAAAGCAGGAAGATCTCGTGGCCGCGGATATCCATGCCGGTCACGTCGTCGCGGCGGTCCACGAACAGTTTCCACGGTGCGTCCGGGTTGGATGCGTCGGCCGCCGGTGCGGTCCACAGCTTGACCTCGCGCTGCACGCCGTTGATGGACGCCAGCACCGCGATCGGAGAGTCGGGAGCCAGCTGGATCGCGGGGAACTCGTCAGGCGAGAACGCCGCGTGCTTGCTGACGCCGTTGCCGGCCACGGCCACGGGCGCCGAGGTCAGGTTCCAGGCGACCACGGCGCCGTCCTTGTATGTGTCGAGCGGGCTCTCGCCGGGCGTGAGCTGCTTCAGGCGGATCCAGTAGAGCGTTTTTGAATCCGGGCTCCAGCTGGTGGCGCCGAATTGCGCGCGGTCCAGCGGGCCGGCGATCTGCTTGCCGCTGGCGGCATCGTAAACGCTGATCTTGGCGGCTTCCGAACCGCCTTCCGACACGCCGGCGGCAACCTTGGAGCCGTCGGGCGAGGCCAGGAAATAATTGACCGCGAAGGGCTTGCCGCCGTTGGCTTTCATAATGGCTTCGATGTCGACGATTTTGCGCGTGCCGTGCGCGTCGCGCACCATCACGTCGTAATTGTCGGCGCCGGGCTGACGTTCTTCATAGAACTCGCGCCCGCCATAGATCGAATAATCTCCGATCGCATCGAAGCTGCCGGTGAAGGCGGAGACCCGCTTGCCCAGCGCCGCGCGGCCGGGAATGGAATCCAGCAGCGCGCGCGTATAGGCGCCCTCGGCTTTCATCCAGTCGATGGTCTCGGGCCCGAGCTTCTCCATGAAGCGGTAATCGTCGGTGACCTTCTGGCCCCAGAGGGTGTCGGTGACCGGCTGGGCGGGCGGGGGCGGCGGTTGGGTGGTCGCTGCGGCTGTTGCCATAGATGCGGCGGCCAGCAGCGGTAAAAGCAGGCTCGCAAGAAACGAGGCGATAGGCTTGCGTTGATGGGAATTCATGGTCGACATCTCCCTGGGTTGCGCCACGCCGGTACAGGCGTGATCGTTGGATAGCTCTATTAAACCGCAAATCGTGTGTTGCTGCATCAACAGCATCGGCGCTACGCTTACTTAATGCGACCCCTGCGTTATTCCATCAACGTCACTTTGGACGGCTGCTGCGATCATCGTGTAATGATCGCGGACGAAGACTTGCATCGTAACGCGGTCAAGAACCTCGAGCAGGCCGATTCCCTGCTCTTTGGCCGGGTGACTTACGAAATGATGGAGGCAGCGTGGCGGGAGCCGGCGCGGACCGGAGTGCGGCCTGATTGGATGGAACCCTGGGGGCTACCCTTCGCCCGGACCATCGACGCGGTAAAGAAGTACGTGGTGTCGAGCACCCTGGAGCGGGTCGACTGGAACGCAGAGCTGGTGCGCGGGGATCTGGGGAAGGCCGTTCAGCGGCTCAAGCAGGAGCCGGGTAAGGGACTGTTCGTGGGAGGCGTGAAGCTCCCGCTGGCGTTGGCGGAGCTGGGATTGATCGATGAGTACGAGTTCGTGGTGCACCCCAGGATAGCGGGCCACGGGCCAACGTTGTTCGCGGGGCTATCGAAGCCTATCGACTTGAAGCTCGTGAGCCGGCTGGAGTTCGGCTCGGGGGCGGTGGCGATGCGGTATGAGGCGAGAAGGTAGCCATTGGGCTTGTTAGCCCTAGTCAGCCGCATCATGGTGTAACTCGGGTCAGGCCTTCCAATGGCTGGTTACTGTGTCGCGCGCTGGATCTATCGAATCTGAGCCTGATTATTTCTTGCAGCGTCAATGGATAGCACATTCCGCGAAGAACGGTGCGAAGGCTTTTCGCCCATCCTCTTCCATATATTCGTAGAGATACTTCCGCGCGGCGCAGACACCCAGTGCGTGTGCATCCTGGTGCTTGAGTGCCGCAAGCATATCCAGCTTGCCGGTGGGCACCGCCTGATGCGGACACGAATAGCGCCGATAGGTATCGTCCTTGGTGGTTAGCTTGGCCTTCTGTTGGCCGCACCAGACTGTGATGTAGGGATCGTCTACATTCAGATCCCAGGGCCGATCGTTGACCAGAGTCATGCTGTCGGTCAGCACCGTGATGGGCTGAAAGAAACCGTCCGCGTCGGTCTCTGAAAATGATTCGCCGTCCTTCGTCTCGGTCGTCGGTACCGGCCGATTGGCTTGATGGCAGGCGCCGCATTGGTTGAGACGGCGGAACAGCGCTATCTCCTGTTTGGCTTTGGCCGGCGCGCCTGGATAGTAGAGTTTGATGAGACTGTCGGCGGCCAGGTTGTCGCCCACAGGCCCGGTGCGCAGCCATGCATAGCCCCGCAGCCACTTCGAAGACTCGCCGGGCACCGGCTCGTAGACATGCCACCAGGTCTTACCATCGGCGGCGATCTTCGCGCCGCGCACATCGGCGATGCCGTTGACGGTGAACATCGCCTGCTTCTGGTTCTCTCCGCCATCGATCCGATCGGCCACCGTGCCCGGTGGGAACTTCAAGGTATAGCGCTTCTGGTCTGGGAGCCACTGCACGCTGAGCTTTTCCCCCGCCGGAATGTGCAGCCACACCCTGACGTATTCATGGATGCTCAAGTCCGTCGGCAGCCAGACGGGCGGCACCATCTCCACGAAACCGGACTGCTGCCAATAGCTGATCCGGTTGGGCCAGCGGACCGCGTGCAGTTGTATGTCCTGGCCCTGGACCGTGAGCGGACATACAAAGGCAAGCAGGATCAATGCCGTCAGTGTGAGAAAGCGCACGTGCGTCATGCTATTTACCCCAAGGAATTAGCGAATAGTCAATCGATACGATGTTTTTTGTGCTACTGCTTTTTCACAGACGTTGATAGAAAATCATGGTTGAGATTCCCCTGGGTTGTACCACGCCGTACTGGCGTGATCGTGTGATTTTTCACCTATTGCACTGATCATGACTCTCAAATTCTTGTCTAACATCTCGAATTATTGTAATGATATTCTCAATATCTAGATCTATTTGTAATTGCATTGGGTAGGCTGTCCCGATTTCATTAATAAATAGTGGTTCAAATACGCCTAGATTATCAATTTCGTTATGAACCGATTCAACACCGGCGAAATCGCCTTTTTGAATTAACTCGCTTGCTTTCTTTTCCAATTCGCGATATTTCAACGCTTCTTCTGGCTTAAGTACACTTGGCGCCACATAACTTGGAATTCTATGTGCGGCTGGATCACGTATGCCCTTCAAACCATCATGCCATTCTTTACGTTCCGAGAGAAGTTGACCTAACGCTGGGCATCGCGACCCCAACATGCGGATGTAGCTGCTATTAAATAATCCGATTATTGTAGGGTTCTTTTGCAATGCTTCTTGCGTATATAGTTCTAATTCATATGCTATCGCCCATGCTAGATTATCGAGCACTCCTCTAAGATGGAGATATAACGAATTTAAATGTAAATCGAGATCAACCTGTTCTAACCCTTTCAGTGGGTTTTTTCGATTATTTTTGATTACTTCGTAAAGTAACGAATAACTCCGCTGAATTACTCGCAGCCTTCTGGCTGCACCATATAGCATGTAGCGCTTAGCATCTTCAGTATTGCGACCATGGGCAGTTTGTATGCAGCCAATTACCTCCGTTCCAATTGCCGCATCAAGTAAAACAAATCCTACATGGGTTCCAAGCTCATGCGCTTCCGGAAGGCGTGATATATCGCGTATGGCGGACATCTTTAGATTCCAATGGTCAAATAATAGTGTTGCCCATTTAAAAATTAGCTATGCTCATAGCATGCCGGATCAGAGCTGGGATACCAAGGTCAGACTAGCGGCCTTTAAGTGGCTGGACGAAATTTCCCCTGCGCATGAGGATATTTTGCCGCGGGCTCAGCTTCAGAGGGGCTTTGAACTAGAAGGTCAAAGGGTTCCACTGCTAGCGCCGAATGGGATATTTACCCCAAAGGGCTGTGTATATCCCCTATCCATAACTACAGTCTTGAACGGGCCATATCCGGATCGGTTTGAAGACGCGCATCGGCTCTCATACCGCTATCGGGGTAAAGACCCAAAGCATAGGGACAATATTGGGCTCCGTAATGCCATGCAGAATAATATTCCGCTGGTGTATTTCTTTGCTTTAGCGCAAGGTCGCTATCAAGCTATCAAACCTGTCTATGTGACTGGCGATGATCCGTCACAGCTGACGTTTACAATCATGGCAGATGTAGCTGGGACATTCGAAGGTACACTAACAGCAGAATCAAAAGCTGCCGAACCGATGCGTACAGAATTGCGACGACAATACGCAACAGCCGCGGTTCAGGTTCGACTACATCAAGCCTCCTTCAGGGAGCGGGTGCTGGATGCCTACCGCACCCACTGCGCCATGTGTCGGCTCAAGCACCGGGAACTCTTGGATGCAGCCCATATCATTCCCGACTCCGATCCTGATGGACGCCCAGAAGTCTCAAATGGCCTATCACTTTGCAAAATCCACCACACTGCATTTGATCGCGGGATTCTGGGCGTACGGCCGGACTACATCATCGAAGTCAGAGAAGACGTGCTTAAAGAGGTAGATGGTCCAATGCTGAAGTATGGACTGCAGGCGCTGCACAATACTGAATTGCTTTTGCCCACTCGAACCTCAGATCAACCGTCGAAACAGGCGTTGGAACGGCGATATCAGGGTTTCTTAAGATAAAGCGTGATACGACGCCTTTTTTTACATTACAAGATGGATTACATGACATGAACATCTCTCCCGCCACCGTAATCAGTATCTTTTCAATTATCTTGTCGATTTTATCTGTCTTGATGGCCCTACTGTTTGGTTTATCAACATTTCTAAATAATTTGCTCGGTAAGGCACCATCCATGAATATGGTCCGTAACCTATTTCCTACCAATCCGATCGACACTAGTATCAATATGATAAATAGCGGAACGGGCCCAGCCATTGTTATGAGCATTACTGTCATTTATCACAACAAGACTACCGGAGTTAAAGTAAGCGAGGAAGCAACGCATGCTGTATGGTTTAAACACTTATGGCTAAACGTCATTGAAGCCCATACCGCCACTAAACTGCCGCCACTCCAATATTTCCAGAATCCTCCTCCTGTATACACCTTTTGGGTTAACGGAAGTATGGTAATAGGCCCTTCTGATAGCATGTCGGTTTTACAGATAGACCGTACTGACACTACCAGGCATGTGGAATTGTGCGAATTTCTCTCACACGTCGACGTTGAAATTAATTATCGTTCTTTCTTTGGTACTACTTATAATAATTTACTACTATATGACCCTCTTGGTAACACACGTCCACATTCTAGGATTATAAAAATATATTCTTGGATCGCAAATATTCTTGGATTAACACCGGACTAAACATATAGGACGCCAAATAATGCGCTGATATGCAAATCATATCAGAGGAATTATTGGATTTATGCCGGACTATGTGATCAAAGTGCGGTAAACGTGATTTGTTCGCTATTCCTTGTATTCCTTGCAGTGTATGAGATCGGGGAATATGTTCGACCAGATAAGAAATCCAAGCATCTCGCACACAGATTGCGTGTTCAGCCGTATATCTAGCTAGAGCAGAATGGTTCTTGCTCACAGCTATATCTCCGGTACCAACAGGGTAATGCTAGAACCAGGCAGATAATCTTCCTTCGCATAATAGTTGAAGATAAGCCGCTGCATATCGCGCGAGAACAAGCCTGAGATCGTGCCAAAGGTCTTCGTTTTGATTTCAAATCTGAGCGTTGATTCAGTTTGCCCGCGCTTAACAAGCTGATAATGTTCAAGCCGTTGTAGGGCATAAGCGAGCCATGCCAGCCGGTTGTGATATCCCCAGCGGGCACGAATGAAATTCTCGGGGTTGAAATCGTACGGCGTAAAGCCGGCATCGAGCAGCTGAACTATCAATTGAAAGTTGAAGCATCGCGTCTGTAGTTGCATTCCAGTGCTTTCAACGCCGTCGAACTGCAAAACATCCATATTCTCTGAAATCCATTTCTGCACGGCATACGGGTTTGCCCAGATGGCCGGAAAACGGTTGCGGTGGTAATTAACAGCAAGCCCAAATGCCTGCTCAATCGCGGTCATGTACTTGAATAGCCCGCGGTAGAAATTGGCGAGGTGTGTAAGATCAGCAACCTGTCCAGCCGTGATCTTAAAGCTTGAGACGTCTGTGATGTTGTCAACCGCTTCCATAAAATTAAACTTATTGACGTCATCAATATTCTTAAAGAACGCCTTGCGGACTTTTGAAGCATGTTCGAAGAGCCTTTCATTGGACTCCCACTCATAGCGTGCACGGTTGAGGAGATTAGTTGCCATTGCAAATTCAGGTTCTTTTTTGCGTCTGTAAACCCGCCTATAAGCAAATTGTTCTTTCCTACTTATTGCATGAAACTCCGCCATGCATTTGTACCGGTCGTTGCTAGGCTCATCTTGATTGGATAACCGAACCATATTTCCGGGCACCAATACTTCCGGAATCAAGAACCAGTGCGGCATCAGGATTAGCAGATTGGCCTTGGCCAAGAGATGCCCAACCTTAGTTCGTTGTCTGTGCCACGCACGGCGCAGGCCGGTGCTTTTGATCGGAAGGAAAACTTTCTGAACCATAGAAAGCAATGGGTCAGGTAATAGCGCCACAAGCGCTGCTTTCGTTGTACGGAGCAGTTTACGGCCCGAGTGTTCCGGCCGTTCACGGGATGGTTTCGTGTGGTGAGTCGGAGATCCTTGCACATCCGTGTCAAGCTGCGCGGTAGTGGTCACAGGGATCGGCGCGTGCAATGAACGATTGAAGCAGGTATCGTCCGCTTCCTCTATAGTTCCGCCCACCGCATAGCGCACGTTAAATCTAATGAAGATTGGTTTTCCATCGCGGTGAATGACGGCTACCTCATCGGTGTTATTTATCTGTCGCTGAAGATCATGCAAAGCGTTACTAATTGCCTGCCGGTCATCTCCGCGTATAAAATAAGTGGTTGAATTACGAATAAAGATGCCGATCTTCCGATGTTCTGATTCCCAGTCTGCCACTAATTCTCCGAGCTTCCGGTAATCAACCTCACCATCATTCAGATAGCGATTGCTATCGGGAAAGCCCGGTTCAATACTAATTACCCCGTAAGCAGGAGCAGCGCCATCTTCATTTTCGAAATCATCATAGGCATACTTCGTTAATATGTGTGACCTTGTAGCGTAATAATGATCAATCCAAAATCCCATAAGAAATAATTTGCTAGGCCCATTGCGTAGTTTTCCTATAAAGCGTTTAAGTGGCCACAATCTTATTCTTGTGCTATCAACTATCCACTTCTCGACTCGCTTTCTATATTCATTATTTTGCTCAACGGCGCACAGAATTACGGATTTCGCCGAGCCTTCCGTTTTTCCAAGCACGGCTTGCACGCGCGCAACCATTTCGAGAGAGAGCGCACGCTTAGCGCACATAACGTCGCTCACTATTCGACGATAGGTGCTCTCCATGCGCTCATTTGTTACGTTCAGACTCGGCACTATCTTGCCCTCGAGCATGCCTTAATGATGGACTTGCAGTTCAGTAAAAGGGGGCGGTAAAAAGGGACGCTACCCTTTTTCATCATTCTTTCACCACATTGCCATATCTAAATCAACATCACGGATGATGACTTACCCCAAACATAACCCCAAACGCAATCGCGCCAATGAAGATGAGTACATAGAGCGCGAGCAAAATGATCATGAGTATCCCCATGAACTTCCAGAAGGATTTCTGCTGTTTTAACGCTTGTTCCATGGCGTCTTGCCCGGAGCCCGGGATATTCCCGATGGCGATGCCATAACGTAACAGGTAAAGGCAGGGAAAGAGGTAGACCAATGCCAGTAACAGCTCAACAACTCCAATACCCGGCCCAAAGAATGCCGGCATATTGGCTTGATGGGTCATCACGTTACCAACGACGATTAAGAAAAGCGAACCTAATATCATAAATGCGAGGACCACGAACCCGAGGATGGCGAGAAACATCACCCACGGCCGGGTCGACCTGAGAGCGCCCAGCATCTCTTCCGAAACCATGATCTGCTTGTCCATTTTGAATCTCCCCAATTGGATATTATCGGAATCTTGCTCTCGTGGCATTTTACGAGAGCCCGTTTATATCACCCTCAATACACATAACTCACTTCCTATAACCTAGAAGATATATATATTTTTATAAAAGACACAGATTCACATCTGCGTCGCATCCGCGACCATAATCACCATACCGTTGTTATTGTCTGATGTTATTTGAAAAAGCATGAAGGTACCGTCGGCAAATTTCACAATATAAGTGTCGCCTACAACCGCCGTTATGGTATCCGTCTGCCCTCCGCCCGGCCAGCTAACGGAACCGAAGCAAGCCCCGTTACCCGCATTGACTATATATGAACCGGCATTCAGAGTGACTGCTAAAGTCCGCGTATCAATCTCGATCTCATCGTCTGCATTTGAATTCCCACTGTCTATAATGTATAGGCCACTAATTACAGTCTTAAGGGTCTGTGTGTCCGGGAGGTTCGTGCAGCCACCCCCACCCCCTCCGCCGCATCCAGAAACCAGGGTAAATATTACCGATATCAGTAATGCGCCAAGCATGCAAACCTGGTTAAATCGTTTAGAGCTTGCTTTAATATTCATATCAGCGGCCAACTTCTTCTGTCTCATTCAGTTGGCATTGATACAGTGGCCCGCGATCAACTTCTTTCAATGGTGTTAAATATTCCTTGCCTGTGGGAGTGCAATACAGTTCGAGACTGGAAAAATCATCGCTGACGCGCGGAAGGGTCTGCCACTGCACGGGTACAGGTACGCGGGGATCCGGCCACCTGAGCACCGCTCTGGGGCTTGCGCAATTCACCCATGGGACGTAATCCAACTGCAATTCCTGCCCGAAATACATCCCCGGGCCATGCGGCTGTTTAGGAGCGGCATAGACATACTGCCAGCAACTTGGCAGATCAATTCTGGAGCCGGAGTCATTGATCGGTTGATCGTCCAGGAAATACGGCCATGGAGGATTGTTGAGATTATCCGCAAACACCATTCCGGCAATCAATAGCAGTGTCATCCCTGATAGAAGAAGCAATCCGATTTTCTTCATCTTCATCCTCCTTCCACACCAATTAAATGTCCTGCTTACCAAAGTCAATTTTTAATTACATATTCCTTATTCCTCACCCACTTCGTACCGCGCATGACTGATCTGCCCTAGAGAGTTGTGCTTCACCTCTTAAATCAAGCTTGAGACGTTGTTCTTGCGGTCGCGTGCGGTTTGCTGGAGGTGGGCGAGTGAGCCTGGATATGCCCCCTCACCCCAACCCTCGGCAACCGCTCCATGCGTTGCCCTACCTCCTGCATCCATGCAGTCGTCTCCCGCCAATGGGTAGAAGAAAGATCGTTTACCCTCTCCACTTGCCCCTATTCCCGGAAACTGCTCCTGCGTTTCCGGGACTTCCGTCTTTCGTGACGGTCGCCCAGCGGGCGAGGGACAAGCAGTACGATCCCGGCTAAGCCGCCGCTGTGACGTGATGCAGCAATCCCTGAACATCCAGGCTTTTGTGCAACGAGCCGGCGCTCAGGTCAAAGCCGTTGGGCCAGGCGAGCGCCCCCAATTCTATGAAGAAATGCTGAAATAATTTTGGGTTGGTAAGCGGCGCGGTCACGCGCGTACCTGCCTTCACAGTGTGGGCGAAATCGTACACACCCCAACTGTCGTCGGAGAAACGCAGCAGTATCTTGTAATCTTTTTTATATTCGGCGCTGGTCAATTTAATCATTGTCGGCTCCCGGGATACGCCAGCGGTTTATGCTTCCCGCTGTTCAGCCTTATTACCCGCGGGAGCTGATTCTCGCAATTGCTTGATCGCTCCCGCGCGCCAGGCGAAATCCAGCATGCTCTCAAACATGTGAATCTTGTCGTCAGTGCTCATGCGGATACCATCCAATAGATGGTTGCGCTCCGCATCTTCGAACGTACACCTCAGATCGTATTGGCGTTCAGCTTCCACTAGGCTTTACCTTCACTGTCGGACATCTGGCGCTGTATTTCCCGCAACTTCTCGATGTCGTCCTGGTCGCGTACGCGATGCGTGCCGATCTTCATCGCTATCATATGGGAAATACTGGCTATCCTGATCGGCACACCATCATAGACCTTGACGACTGAGTCGCGCCACAAGTCCCCGAAATTCACCGGCTCGCGCACGAAAACATCTATGGATCGCTGGGCGTTCTTGGGGTCCCAGAGCTGGAAAACCAGCATATGCTTGTTCCTGTACCAATCCTCGCGCTTGGCGGGATCGGCAAAATCCTGCATAACAACAGGAAGTCGCGGTTTGAGACCGATGCCCTCAAGGGATTCCAACGCCCTCCTGCAGTTCGCCGGATCCAGATCAATCACCAGATCTAGGTCCTGGGTTAAGCGGATGTGGCCGTGCAATATGACCGCCAAGCCGCCTACGACCACGTAGCGCACCTGTGTTTTATCCAAGGCGGCAAAAATCTCATGCACGTTAAAGGCCATACCTCTTTATCGCTCCGCTGTTAAGAAAAGGCGAGATAAAAGCCAGAGATTTTGGCTCACTGGCTAGGCAAAAATGACGGCATAACCGGAGTGTACAAAGTAGTACATGAGGATTGCGCCAGCGTTTTTTAACAAAGCCCGGGACCAGAAGATCGGTTTTTATCACATATTCCTTCGGTATTCCCCGCCGACCTCATAGAGCGCATGGCTGATCTGCCCCAGGGAATTGAACTTCACGGCTTCCATGAGCGAGGAAAAAATATTCTTGCGGTCGCGGGCGGTCTGTTGGAGATGGGCGAGTGAGCCGGGAGCGGCATTCGCGGCGGTGACCGCCGCTCCTACAATGGGATTGCGGGCCGCGCGGTAGTTCTCCACGTTCTCGATCTGCTGGCGTTTTTCCTGTTCGGTCGAGCGGATCAGCTCGATCTTGGTGACGATGTCGCCGGCGTGCTCCCGCGGCAGGAAGGTGTTGACGCCGATCAGCGGCAGGGAGCCATCGTGCTTCTTCTGCTCGTAGTACAGGCTCTCTTCCTGGATCTTGCCGCGCTGGTACATGGTGTCCATGGCTCCCAGCACGCCGCCGCGCTCGGAGATGGCCTCGAATTCCTTGTACACCGCTTCTTCAACGAGATCGGTGAGCTGTTCGACGATGAAGCTGCCCTGCCAGGGGTTCTCGTTGAAGTTCAACCCCAGCTCGCGGTTGATGATCAGCTGGATGGCCACTGCACGGCGCACGCTCTCCTCCGTGGGCGTGGTGATGGCTTCGTCGTAGGCATTGGTGTGCAGCGAGTTGCAGTTGTCGAACAATGCGTACAGCGCCTGCAACGTGGTGCGGATGTCGTTGAACTGTATTTCCTGGGCGTGCAGCGAGCGCCCGGAAGTCTGGATGTGGTACTTGAGCATCTGGCTGCGGGCACTCGCACCATAGCGCTCGCGCATGGCGCGCGCCCAGATGCGGCGCGCCACCCGCCCGATGACGGTGTATTCCGGGTCCATGCCGTTGGAGAAGAAGAACGACAGGTTGGGGGCGAAGTCGTCCACTTTCATGCCGCGCGCCAGGTAATACTCCACCAGGGTGAAGCCGTTGGAGAGCGTGAAGGCCAGTTGCGAGATGGGATTGGCGCCGGCTTCGGCGATGTGGTATCCGGAGATGGATACCGAATAGAAATTACGTACCTTGTGCTCCACGAAGTACTGCTGAATATCGCCCATCATGCGCAACGCGAACTCGGTGGAGAAGATGCAGGTGTTCTGGGCCTGGTCTTCTTTGAGGATGTCGGCCTGTACCGTGCCGCGGACAGTCGAAAGCACGTGCGCCTTGATGCGCGCGTAGGTCTCGGCATCCACCACTTCCTCGCCGCTCATACCCAGCAAGCCCAACCCCAAGCCGTCGTTGCCCTTGGGCAGCTCGCCGATGTATTGAGCCCGCGGCTTATCCTTATATATAGAGGCGATCTTCTTTTCTGCTTCCGCCCAGCGCTTGGGATCCTCCTTCAGGTATTTCTCCACCTGCTGGTCAATGGCGGTGTTCATGAACATGGCCAGGATCATGGGCGCCGGTCCGTTGATGGTCATGGACACGGAGGTGGACGGCGAACACAGGTCGAAACCGGAATACAGTTTCTTCATGCCGTCCAGGGTGGCGATGCTCACGCCCGAATTGCCCACCTTGCCGTAGATGTCCGGGCGCGTGGCCGGGTCTTCGCCATACAGGGTCACGGAATCGAAGGCCGTCGAAAGGCGCGCGGCCTTCTGGCCGAGGGACAGGTAATGGAAGCGCCGGTTGGTGCGTTCCGGGGTACCTTCGCCGGCGAACATGCGCGTGGGATCTTCGCCGGTGCGCCGGTAGGGATACACGCCGGCGGTGTAGGGATAAGCACCCGGCAGGTTCTCGCGCATCAGGTAGCGCAACAGATCCGCCCAGCTCCTATAGGTGGGCGGCGCCACCTTGGGTATCTGGGTGTGGCTTAAGGATTCGGTGTAGTTGTTGCCGGTGACGGCTTTGCCGCGCACGTCGTAGGTGTAATGCGCGTCTGTGATGGCCTTGAGGCGCTGTGGCCATTCGCGCAAGAGATGCAGCGCTTCGGAAGATAATGATTTGACCGCGTCCTGGTAGCGCTGGCGCAAAACTATCAAGGACGGTTCGGTTCCGGAATCCAGTGATTTAGATTTGGACTGGATACCCGCCCTTGCGGGTATGACGGAAATGAGATCATCCGACTCATACAAACCGAGCGGCTTCGGCAATTTTGCATCGCCCAGGTCGCGCAGCACTTCGTAGTAATGCTGGGCGCGGCCAGCGGCTTCCGCCTGCTGCCCGATGGACGCATTGATGCCGCGCCCCTGCTCGGCGATCTCCGCCAGATAACGCACGCGCGCGCCGGGGATCAATATCGTGGCACGTGGTTCCTTCAAGCTGGTATCCAGCTGCGGCGTCCACTTGTCTGCCGGCAGATGCAGTTTCTCGCGCAGCAGGCGACACAAATTCACGAACATCCAGGTAATGCCCGGATCGTTGAACTGGCTGGCGATGGTGGGATACACCGGCACCTGATCGTCCGACAGTTTGAAGGCCGTGCGGTTGCGCTTCCACTGTTTCTTCACGTCGCGCAGCGCATCGTCGGCGCCGCGCCGGTCGAACTTGTTGAGCACCACCAGCTCGGCGAAATCCAGCATGTCGATCTTCTCCAGCTGGCTGGCGGCGCCGTAGTCGCTGGTCATCACGTAGGTCGAGAAATCCACCAGGTCCACGATCTCGGAATCGCTCTGACCGATGCCGGCGGTCTCCACCAGAATCAGGTCGTAGCCCTGGCCGCGCAGGAAGCCGATACAGTCGTGCAGCATCTCGCTGGTGGCGGCGTGCGCGCGGCGCGTGGCCATGGAGCGCATGAACACGCGCTTAGAGCGCAGGGAATTCATGCGGATGCGGTCGCCCAGCAGCGCGCCGCCGGTGCGCCGGCGCGTCGGGTCTACCGCCAGCACCGCGATGCGCATCTCCGGGAAGGCATGCAGGAAACGCAGCAACAATTCGTCCACCACCGAGGACTTGCCGGCGCCGCCGGTGCCGGTGATGCCGACGACTGGTGTCATTTTGCCGGCCAGCGCCCACTGCTTGCGCAACCGCGCCAGCTCCGGCTCGCCCAGCACACCGGCTTCGATGGCGGTGAGCATGCGGCCGATGGAAATCTCGTCGTCGGGTGAGACCCTGGCGGGTTTCTCCGGCGCCAGCCGGTGCTTGTGCACCCGCGTCACCACGTCCTCGATCATCTGGACCAGGCCCATGTGCATGCCGTCGTTGGGATGGTAGATGCGCTCCACGCCGTAGCTCTGCAGTTCCGCGATCTCTTCCGGGGTGATGGTGCCGCCGCCGCCGCCGAACACGCGGATGTGCGCGGCATGCCGCTGTTTCAGCATGTCCACCATGTATTTGAAATATTCGATATGCCCGCCCTGGTAGGAACTGATGGCGATGGCGTCCGCGTCTTCCTGTAGCGCGGCGCGCACCACGTCTTCCACCGAACGGTTGTGACCCAGGTGCACCACTTCCGCGCCCTGGCTCTGGATGATGCGACGCATGATGTTGATGGCGGCGTCGTGGCCGTCGAACAGCGAGGCGGCGGTGACGAAGCGCAGCGGCAGACGGTTGGTCTGCTCCAACTTGGCTTCGCTGGGCTTCGGGATGGTACTCATCGCGGCCTCGGTTACTGAATGACCCTGGCATTATAACGGTCCGGGCACGGACACACTGCCTCGGTCTGGACCTTCCCTGTATAATTGGCGATTCCCGGGACGTGCTTCGGGAATTTCAACCTCGAACCACGCGGGGCCCCGGCACTGCAAGGTATCCAGCGGCGATTATCCTTCCATCGCCTGTCATGCCCACGGCACAATCCCTTAATTCTAGGAGGATTTATGGATCTGTTCGCCACCCTCGATACGATGGGGCACGAAGAAGTCGTGTTCTTCCATCATCAGGAGTCTGGTCTCAAGGCCATCGTTGGCATCCATAACACCGTGCTCGGTCCAGCATTGGGCGGCCTGCGCATGTGGCCCTACAAGAACGAACAGGAGGCGCTCACCGACGTGCTGCGCCTGTCCCGTGGCATGACTTACAAAGCCGCGGTCTCGGGTCTGAATCTGGGCGGCGGCAAGGCGGTGATCATCGGCGATCCCGCGCAGAAATCCGAGGAGATGTTCCGCGCCCTGGGGCGCTTCGTGCAATCGCTCGGCGGCCGCTACATCACCGCCGAGGATGTGAACACCAATGTCCAGGACATGGAATACATCTTCCAGGAGACCGGCTACGTGACCGGCGTGCATCCGGTGCACGGCGGCAGCGGCGACCCCTCGCCGTTCACCGCCATGGGCGTTATCCAGGGCATCAAGGCCTGCCTAAACCGGAAATACGGCCATACGGATCTCAGCGAAGCCAGTTATGCGGTCCAGGGACTCGGGCATGTGGGCCTTCACGTGGTCAAGCACCTGCGCGATGCGGACGCCAAGGTGTTCGTCACCGACATGCAGCAGGACCGCATCGACGTGTGCGTGGATATGGGCGCGGAAGCCGTGAAGATGGATGATATCTACGGGGTCTACGCCAAGGTGTATGTACCCTGCGCACTGGGCGCCAGCGTCAACGAAAAGACCATCCCGCAATTCAAGTTCGAGATCGTGGCGGGCGCCGCCAACAACCAGTTGGCCAACGACGCCTGCGGCGACGAGCTGCACAAGCGCGGCATCCTGTACGCGCCGGACTACGCCATCAACGCCGGTGGCCTCATGAACGTGTATATCGAACTGCAGGGCTATAACCGGGAACGCGCCAATCGCATGGTCACCGGAATCTACGACATCATCGGCAACATCTTCAAGTTCGCCGACCGGGAAAAGATCCCCAACTACCGGGCCGCGGACCGCATGGCCGAGCACCGCATCGCCGCCATCGGCCGGGTGAAACTGCCGACGGTGAACCAGCCTTATGAACGCTTCTTCGCGGGACACCGGAATGGACATTGATAATGCTGTAGGGGCGGCCGGCGGACCACTGGTCCGCGCCGCGATCTAAATCATCGCGACTCGGAACGTCGCTCCAACAATATAAAGAGGATCTTGGATTGGCCACCGTCAACACCCATATAAGCGAAGAGCTGGATCTGCTGCGCGAGACGGTGCGGCGTTTCTCCGAGGCCGAGATCGCGCCACGCGCCGCGCATATCGACGAGCAGGCCGAGTTCCCCGCGGACCTGTGGGATAAACTCGGTGAGCTGGGACTGCTGGGCATCACCATCCCCACCAGCTATGGCGGCGCCGGACTTTCCTATCTAGCGCACGTGGTGGCCATGGAAGAGATCTCCCGGGCTTCAGCCTCGGTGGGCCTGTCCTACGCGGCGCATTCCAACCTGTGCGTCAACAACCTGTTCCTCAATGGCAACGAAACGCAGCGCAAAAAGTATCTGCCGAAATTGTGCAGCGGCGAGTGGATCGGCGCGCTTGCCATGTCCGAACCTGGGGCCGGTTCCGACGTGGTTGGGTCCATGAGCTGCCACGCAAAGAAGCACGGCGGCAAATGGATCGCCAACGGCTCCAAGATGTGGATCACCAACGGCCCGGAAGCCCAGGTGCTGCTGGTTTACATGCGCACCGCCGGCAAGGACGCCAATTCCAAATCCATAACGGCCTTCATCGTCGAGAAGGGCATGCGCGGCTTCAAGACCGCCCAGAAACTCGACAAGCTGGGCATGCGCGGCTCCCACACCTGCGAGCTGGTGTTCGAGGATTGCGAGATTCCGGATGCCAATGTGCTCGGTGAGGTCAACGAAGGCGTGTATATATTGATGCGCGGCCTGGATTCCGAGCGGTTGGTGCTGTCCGCCGGGCCCATCGGCATCATGCAGGCAGCCCTGGACGTGGTGCTGCCCTACGTGCGTGAGCGCAAACAGTTCGGCAAGCCCATCGGCGAGTTCGAGATGATGCAGGCCAAGCTCGCGGACATGTTCGTGGCCCTGCAGACTGCGCGCGCCTTCAGCTACCGCACCTGCGAGCGCTTCGACCGCGGCGAGGATCCGCGCGAGGATGCCGCCGCCTGCCTGCTGTTCGCATCGGAGAACGCGGTGAAAGTCTCGCTGGAAGCCATCCAGAGCCTGGGCGGCAACGGCTATATCAACGAATATCCTACCGGGCGTTTGCTGCGCGATGCCAAGCTCTACGATATCGGCGCCGGTACCAATGAAATCAGGCGCATGCTCATCGGACGGGGATTGTTTAATGAGAATCGCGGCCGGGACGGTCGCTCCTACCCGTAGGAGCGCCGGTCCCCGACGCGATTCCACACGCAATGCTAATCAATATCATGTAGGAGCGGTAATCAGCCGCGTTACCATTTGCCGGAGTCATACCATGTCTGATCCTATCGTCATCGTTTCCGCGCGCCGCACCGCCATCGGTTCCTTCCAGGGCCAGTTCACGCCGGTAAGCGCGCCGCAGCTGGGCGCCGTCGCCATCAAGGCCGCGGTGGCCGATGTCCAAATCAAACCCGAGGATATCAATGAAGTCATCATGGGTTGCGTACTGCCTGCGGGTCTCGGCCAGGCGCCGGCGCGCCAGGCGTCCATCGCTGCCGGTATCCCGAAATCCGTGGGCTGCACCACTATCAATAAAGTCTGCGGCTCCGGCATGAAAGCCGTGATGCTGGCCCATGATCTGATCGCCGCCGGTTCCGCCGACATCGCCGTGGCCGGCGGTATGGAATCCATGACCAACGCGCCCTACCTGATCCCCGGCGCGCGCGCCGGCCTGCGCATGGGTCACCAGCAGATCCTGGATCACATGTTTTTCGACGGCCTGCAGAATCCCTATGACGGCCAGATGATGGGCACCTTCGGGGAGCTGTGCGCCGAGAAATTCCATTTCAGCCGCGAGCAGCAGGATGCTTTCGCCATCGAGTCGGTGAAACGCGCCCAGCACTCCGTGAAGGACGGCATCTTCAAAGCCGAGATCGCGTCGGTGACGGTCAAGGACCGCAAGGGCGAACGCGTGGCGGACAGCGACGAAGAACCGGGGCGTTGCGACGTCAGCAAGATCCCGGGCCTGAAGCCGGCCTTCAGGAAGGACGGCGGCACCGTGACCGCCGCCAGCTCTTCCTCCATCTCCGACGGCGCCGCGGCGCTGGTGCTGATGCGCGAGAGCGAAGCTAAAAAACGCGGCCTCAAACCGCTGGCCCACATCCTCGGGCATGCGGGTTTCGCCCAGGAACCCGCCTGGTTCACCACGGCGCCGGTGGGCGCCATCGACAGACTACAGAAGAAACTCGGCTGGTCCGAAAAGGACGTGGACCTCTACGAGATCAACGAGGCTTTCGCTGTGGTGACCATGGCGGCCATGCACGAACTCAAGCTGCCGCACGCCAAAGTGAACGTCAACGGCGGCGCCTGCGCACTCGGCCATCCCATCGGCGCCAGCGGTGCGCGCCTGATCGTGACGCTGCTTTACGCCCTCAAAGCGCGTAACCTCAAGCGCGGTATCGCCTCCCTATGTATCGGCGGCGGCGAAGCGACGGCGATTGCTGTGGAGACGGTATAGGATCATTCTTGGGTACGCGCAAGCAGGTTTCATAAAGCTGAATTTCCAAGGGAGGATGCAAGCATGCCCCTTAAGACGACTTTAATAAATTGCTGTTGCCTTATGGCGCTGTTGGCGGGTTGTGCCAGCGTCAATAGCATGGACAACAACACCGCGGGTGACAGCATGCTGGTCATCGGTGCTCAACTCAGATCCATGAACGCTGACTGGGTTGTCGACAACACAGAGCGGGCCGTCAGCGCTGTGTCCGTGAAGAACCTGGGTACCAGCCAGGTTTACAGCATGGAATTGAATTCAGGCCATGCGATCGCCAGACTCCCAGCAGGAACTTATTGTGTCAATAGCGTGACTCCGAAGGACAGCCGGGCGCTCGTGTATTGCAGCCAGCCATACTTCACGCTCACACCCCATAAAATCGTGGTTACCGGATATTTCATCTTCGCACTCGATAAAATCGACAACAGCTATATGCTGAGCGACTCATTCGTCGACAAGCAAGGGCTGTTCAACAGCCTGTCGAAGGCAGAGATCAAGTCACTTGAAGACTTCGACGGTACGAAGGATTAACAGCGCTTGTTACTGTGATTAGGATCTAGGATTCCAATTATTGGATTTGCCTCTATTATGCGAATCATTTACGAAAACCTGATTTTTATCATCTGGTTTCTGTGGTTGTGCTACTGGTGGCTGGCAGGCCGTAACGTAAAAGCTGTTGCGCGTCGTGAATCCCCCCAGTCACGTGCCGGTCATGTGGTACCGCTTATTGTCGCGGCGCTGCTGCTGGCCCTGCCGACACTGCCGGGAAGATTCCTGTGCGGTCGTGTGTTTCCGATGACTGAACTCATCTACTGGGTCGGAGTTTTCGTGCTGGTTGCCGGACTGGTGTTCAGTGTCTGGGCGCGCCTCCACATCGGCGGTAACTGGAGCGGCGTCGTGACGCTCAAGCAAGAACATGAGCTGATACGCAGCGGTCCCTACCGCCTGGTACGCCACCCCATCTATACAGGCCTGCTGCTGGGATTCATCGGCACGGCCATGGCCCGCGATGAATGGCGCGGATGGCTGGCGGTGCTGATCGCCTTCGCCGCCCTATGGCGCAAACTGCGCCTCGAAGAACGCTGGCTCACGGAGCAGTTCGGCGAATCCTATCGTCAGTATCGTGCGAAAGTCGCGGCCCTGCTTCCATTTGTGCTCTAGTTCCAGTCTGGTATCTATCAGCAGTGACCTGCATCCCAGGGAATTTCAAGACTGTAGAAGCCGGCGTGCGGCCTGCCCAAGCAGCTCACGCCAGCTATACTCACACTGATCTGCCGCTACAACCAGGAATGGGCCATGAGTAAATATCTCGTCATCGCTGTGGTGCTGGCCCTGTGCGGTTGCGCCATTTACCCGCCCGGTGAGGATCTCAAAGGCCAGAAATTGCAGGCTGCGGCCACGCCGGTGCTGGAAGCCATCCACACCTATATGACCGATAATGCACGCATGCCCAAGAACCTGGATGTTCTGGTGCCGAAATACATCAAGCAGCTCCCGGATGAGCCGAAGCTGACCTACGATCTGCCCAACAACGCGGTGACCTTTAAATACGTCCAGAGCCAATCTTTCAGCGTCCAAGTAACCTGTACCGCATTCATCGGTCAGACCGGATGGATGTGCCAGTAGATGATCGGAAGCCGATATCGCACAGTTCACAATATTCAGTGGAAGTATGTATATAGAGGTATTGCGCCCCAAGGACCGTGTCGCAGTACAGGCATTTCCCCGCATGCCCGTTCATAATATGCCCATCTCAGCCTCGGGCCACCTGCCATGCCACCCCTGAAATCCACCATCGACAGGAATTCCAAGGAATTCGCCGCCAACCGCGCGCATTTGGAGAAGCTGGTGGCGGAGCTGCGCGAGAAATTGGCGCAGGCCGCGCTCGGCGGCGACGAAAAAGCCCGCAAGAAGCACACTGACCGCGGCAAGCTCCTGCCACGCCAGCGCATCCAGGCACTGCTGGATCCCGGCTCGCCGTTCCTGGAACTTTCGGCATTGGCCGCTCATGGAATGTATGACGATGCTGCGCCGGCTGCCGGCCTCATCACCGGCATCGGCCGGGTGCATGGCCGTGAAGTGCTGCTGGTGGCCAACGATGCCACCGTCAAGGGCGGCACCTATTACCCCATCACCGTCAAGAAACATCTGCGCGCTCAGGAAGTGGCACTGGAAAACAGACTGCCGTGCATCTACCTGGTGGATTCCGGCGGTGCTTTCCTGCCGCTGCAGGATGAAGTGTTCCCCGACAAAGAGCATTTCGGGCGCATCTTCTATAATCAGGCGCGCCTCTCGCGCGAACGCATCCCGCAGATCGCCGTGGTCATGGGTTCTTGTACCGCCGGCGGTGCTTACGTGCCGGCCATGTGTGACGAAGCCGTCATCGTGCGCAACCAGGGCACGATATTCCTCGGCGGCCCGCCGCTGGTGAAAGCCGCCACCGGTGAAGTGGTGGACGCGGAGACCCTGGGTGGCGGTGAAGTGCACAGCAAGATCTCCGGGGTCACCGATCACCTGGCGGACAATGATGCACACGCGCTCGCCATAGCCCGCGAGATCGTTGCACACCTGAATTACCAGCGCCCCGAATGGCTGGCGAAACGCGAACCCATGGAACCGCGCTATGCGGCCGACGAGATTTACGGCATCGTTCCCCAGGACACGCGTTATCCCTACGATGTGCATGAGATCATTGCACGCCTTACGGACGGTTCCGAATTTCAGGAGTTCAAGGCGCTCTACGGCAAGACCCTGGTGTGCGGCTTCGCGCATCTTTACGGTTATCCGCTGGGCATTCTCGCCAACAACGGCATCCTGTTTTCTGAATCGGCACTCAAAGGCACGCATTTCATCGAGCTATGCGAGCAGCGCCGCATCCCGCTGCTGTTCCTGCAGAACATCACCGGTTTCATGGTGGGCAAGAAATACGAACAAGGCGGCATCGCCAAGGACGGCGCCAAGATGGTGACCGCCGTGGCCTGCGCTACGGTGCCGAAATTCACGGTCATCATCGGCGGCAGTTTCGGCGCCGGTAATTACGCCATGTGCGGCCGCGCCTACGGCGGACGTTTCCTGTGGATGTGGCCGAATGCGCGCATCTCCGTCATGGGCGGCGAACAGGCGGCCTCGGTACTGGCCACCGTCAAGCGCGAAGGCATCGAGGCCAAGGGCGACAAATGGAGCGAGAAGGAGGAAGAAGCTTTCAAGGCGCCGCTGCGCGAGCAGTATGAACACCAGGGCCATCCCTACTACGCCAGCGCGCGCCTCTGGGACGACGGCATCATCGATCCGGCTGATACGCGCCGGGTGTTGGGCATCGCTTTGGCCACCGCCGAGAATGCGCCGTTGGAATATGGCGGGCGTTACGGCGTATTCCGAATGTAGGGCTTGGTCTTTTCCACGATAACTTTGTTGCAGGATTTTCTCGGATGCTCATTTACTCATCTTGTAAACTCCGCTCCTCGAAAACCCTGCGTCGCGTTCTCGCGAAAAATCCCTGCGCCCTAGGGGAAACAAATGACTGAATCTGTACTTTTGCAAACCGACTCCCGCGGCGTCGCTACGCTCACGCTCAACCGTCCGGAAAAACACAATGCCTTCGACGAAGCCGTCATCGCCGAGCTGACCGACAAGCTGATCAAGGTTAACAACGACAAGAAGGTGCGCGTCGTGGTGCTCACCGGTGCCGGCAAGTCGTTTTCCGCCGGCGCGGATGTAAACTGGATGCGCGCTTCGGCACAATACGATGAAGCGCACAACATCGAGGATGCGCTCAAACTGGCTGAACTCATGGATACGCTGAATTCACTGCGCCGGCCCAGCATCGCGCGCATAAACGGCGCTACCTTCGGTGGTGGTCTAGGACTGGTGGCCTGCTGTGACATTGCCATCGCCTCTTCGGCCGCGAAATTCTCCCTGAGCGAAGTGCGCCTGGGCCTGGTGCCGTCGGTGATTTCCCCTTATGTCATCGCCGCCATCGGCATCCGTAATGCGCGCCGCCATTTTCTGACCGCCGATCTCCTGAGTGCGGACCAGGCCCGCGAGATCGGTCTGGTACACGAGGTAGTAAGCGCGGAGCAGCTGGATGCCGCGGTCGAGAAGGAGATCGGGCTGTTGCTCAAGGGTGGTCCAAAGGCATTGGTTGCCGCCAAGGAACTGATCGCCGGGCAGGCGGTACTTTCCACCTCGGCACGCCGCAACCTGCACAGCAAGACCGCCAACATAATTGCGCAGCTGCGTGTTTCAGAAGAAGGCCAGGAAGGATTAAGCGCATTCCTTGAGAAGCGTCAACCGAGATGGATCAAGTGACCGTAGGTTGTGGGTGAGTGTAGCGAACTCCAACATTGTATTTCTGTTGGGCTTCAATTCATTCAGCCCAATCTACGTTACTGGCTGAAGTGGAAATCTGTGACTACACGGATTCCCGTAAATTGGGCGCCTATGAAGAGTATCCTCCCGGCAAGCAAGCTAATCGATCCAGATTCCTATCGCGAGAAAGTGAATCGCTAGATTACTGAGACGGAGAGTAGAAATCATGGATTTATACCAGTAGCGCGAGCCGAGCACTGGACTGAGCAAGCATAGCCCAAAGGGGCGATGCCATGGATGGCGAGCTCGCGCGACCGGCACAGGGATGTGACGTGAGCGCGACTGCGTAGCGATGGAAGGGCGCAGGGTAGCCGCGTAGCGGCCCGCGTTTCGGGGGAATGGTTTTGGTGACTTTTGCCGAAACAAAAGTCACCCGTCGCGCGGGGTCGGGACCCCGCAATAAATTGTGGGGCTTAAAGTCGCTCCCCCTATTATGTGATTACTTAAGCCAGCGGGATAAGCCGAAAAATGTTTCAAAAAATCCTGATCGCCAACCGCGGCGAGATCGCCTGCCGCGTGATCCGCACCTGCAAACGCCTCGGCATCGCCACAGTGGCGGTGTATTCGGATGCGGACCGTCATGCCCTGCATGCGCAGACGGCGGATGAAGCTGTATATATAGGTGCGGCGAAAACCGCCGAATCCTATCTCAACATGGAGCGCATCCTGGCGGCGGCAAAGCAGACTGGTGCGGAAGCCATCCATCCCGGGTACGGATTTCTTTCGGAGAACAGCGAGTTCGCCCGACGCTGCAAAAGAACCGGCATCGTGTTCATCGGCCCTTCGCCCGAGAGCATGGACGCCATGGCTTCCAAGAGCGCCGCCAAGGCACTCATGGAAAAAGCCGGCGTACCGGTGACGCCGGGTTATCACGGCGATGACCAGAGCCTCAAGAAACTGGAGTCCGAGGCCAAACGCATCGGTTTTCCGCTCATGATCAAGGCCACCGCCGGCGGCGGCGGCAAAGGCATGCGCGCGGTGCATGAGATCAAGGAGTTCAAGGAATCACTCGAGGGTGCCAAACGCGAGGCCAAGAATGCCTTCGGCGATGATCGCGTGTTGCTGGAGAAATACATCCAGCAGCCGCGACATATCGAATTTCAGGTGTTTGGTGACAGCCATGGCAATGTAGTGCATCTGTTCGAGCGCGAATGCTCCTTGCAACGGCGATTCCAGAAAGTCGTGGAGGAAACTCCCTCCCCGTTTCTGGACGAGTCCATGCGCAAGAAGATGGGCGCAGCGGCGGTGGCGGCCACCAAAGCCGTGGACTATGTGAATGCCGGCACCATCGAATTCATCGTGGGCGCCGACAGGTCCTTCCACTTCATGGAGATGAACACCCGCCTGCAAGTGGAGCACCCCATCACCGAAGAGACCACCGGACTGGACCTGGTGGAATGGCAGTTACGCGTGGCAGCCGGCGAAAAGTTGCCACTCACCCAGCAGCAGATCAAGCAATGCGGTCACGCCGTCGAGGTGCGGTTGTATGCGGAGAACGCGGAGAAAGGCTTCCTGCCGGTGACCGGACGCATCGAGAAATTCCATTACCCACCTGACAAATACCTGCGCGTAGATACCGGCGTACGGGATGGCGACGAGATCAGCATCCACTATGACCCCATGATCGCCAAGCTCACCGTGTCCGGCGAAGACCGCGCTGAAGCTATCCAGCGTCTGCGGCAGGCATTGGCACAAACAGCAGTATTCGGTCTCACTACCAATCTGTTGCTGCTACGCGGCATCGTCCGGCATCCGGACTTCGCCGCCGGTCGCTACGATACCGGTTTTATCGAACGCGAACTCAAGCATCTGCTCATCCAGCCCACTATCACCGCCGCGGCACTGGCCGCAGCTGTTGCGGATGAACTCGGCACAGGCGATGACGAATCGCTGGGCCCCTGGCAGGCCGACGGTTGGCGCCTCGCGAGCCCCGGCGGTCGCCACCTCCATGTACTTGGAGCGGACGGCCTTGAGCATACGGTCCATATCAATGGCAACGCCGCCGGCTTCAGCTTCACACTGCATGCAACACTGTATGAAGTTTGGGGCATCCAATCAGGCGCACATGACTGCCGATTCACGCTCAACGGCACGCCTTACAGTGCCGTGGTGTTGCGGCATGGCGACGAACTCCAGATCGCCCTCAAGGATGAAGCATTCAATTTCACACTGGCCTCACCGTTTGCGCCCAAAGCGCCAGGTATGGCCGATGACGCGACCCATCCGGTCAGCCCCATGCCTGGCCGTGTGGTCGCAGTGCACGTGAAGCCGGGCGATAATGTCCAGGCCGGGGAAGTGCTAATGGTGCTGGAAGGCATGAAGATGGAATTCACGGTCAAGGCGATCGTTTCCGGTACCATCGAGAAGGTCCTATATAAGGAAGGTGAAATCGTGGATGCGGAAGCACCACTGGTGGATATCAAGGCGGATGAAAGCTGATGGCGAACTTTCCCAAATCAGTCAAGATCGTCGAAGTGGGCCCACGCGACGGCCTGCAGAACGAAAAGAACATCGTGCCGGCCGCGGTGAAGATCGAATTCATCAATCGGTTGTCACAGACCGGCCTGAAAACCATCGAAGCCACCAGCTTCGTGAGTCCGAAATGGATCCCGCAGCTGGCGGATGCGGAAGAAGTCTACAAGGGCATCGAGAAGAAATCCGGCGTGGCCTATCCGGTGCTGGTGCCCAACGAACAAGGCATGCAGCGGGCACTGGCTGCTGGCGCCAAAGACGTCTCGATCTTCACAGCCGCTTCGGAGACCTTCAACCAGAAAAACATCAACTGTTCCATCGCCGAATCCATCGAGCGCTTCAAGCCGGTGATGGCCCTGGCCGCCGAACACAAGATCCGAGTACGCGGCTATATCTCCACGGTCATCGGCTGCCCCTACGAAGGATCCATCAAACCGGAGGTCGTGGCCCACATCGCTCGGCAACTGGCAAAGCTCGGCTGTTACGAGATCTCGCTGGGTGACACCATCGGTGTGGGCACGCCCGTCAAGGCGCAGCGCATGCTCAGGGGGGTGGCTGCGGAAGTGCCGATGCAGAAACTGGCGGTGCATTTCCACGACACCTACGGCCAGGCACTGGCCAACATCCATGCCTGCCTGGAACTTGGCGTGAGTGTCGTGGACAGCTCTGTTTCGGGACTCGGCGGCTGCCCCTATGCCAAGGGCGCCACCGGCAACGTGGCCACCGAGGATGTGCTGTTCATGCTCACCGGCATGGGCATTGAAACCGGCGTAGACATGGGTAAGCTGCTGGCGGCAGGTGCGTTCATATCCGAAGCGCTGGCCCGCACACCAGAAAGCAAGCTCGGACGTATACCACCCGATAGCCGCCGAAATCCATAACTGGTACGTGTTATACTTGTATAGCACTCGAGGTAAACATCATGCTTGCTATTCGTCTGAACCCCAATATCGAAAAACGCCTGGAAACCCTAGCCAAGAAAACCGGCCGCAGCAAGACTTATTACGCGCGCGCAGCCATCCAGGAATATCTGGATGACTTGGAAGACTACTATCTGGCTGAGGCCACGATGAACAAGCTCCGCAAGGGTGAGATGCGTAGTCATACCCTCGAAGAAGTGAAGAAAGAACTTGGCCTGGAAGATTGAGCTGGCGGGGTCAGCTCTCAAACAGCTTCGGAAACTCGACAGACCCGTTGCAAAGCGTATCCTCGACTTCCTCGAAAGCCGGGTAGCGGTGCTGGTTGACCCGCGCAGCATAGCCGAACCCTTGCATGGACCGGAATTGCGGCGCTACTGGAAATATCGGGTGGGCGATTACCGGATCATAGCTTCGATACAGGATGAGGCCATTACGATCCTGGTCGTCCGCATCGGACACCGAAGCGACGTCTATCGGTGAAGAGGTTTAACCGGGCAGTCATGACATGACAAAAAAAATCCGCGTCGGCGTCCTGTTCGGCGGCAAATCGGCGGAACACGAGATCTCATTACTGTCCGCCAAGAACGTCATCGAGGCGCTCGATAAAAATAAATATGAAGCGGTGCTGATCGGCATCGACAAGAGCGGCCGCTGGCTCATGGGCGAACCGTCTCGATTTCTGCTGAACACCGGCGATCCGAAACTCATAGCCATCAACAAGGCCGACAGCAAGTTCGTGGCGCTGGTGCCCCAGAGCAAAGGGCGGCTCACCAGTCTAGGCGCAGGCCCCTTGGACAAAACGGTGGATGCGGTATTCCCCGTCCTGCATGGGCCGCTGGGCGAGGACGGCACCATCCAGGGCCTGCTGAAACTCGCCAACGTGCCGTTCGTGGGCGCTGGTGTCCTGGGCTCCGCCGTGGGCATGGACAAGGATGTGATGAAGCGCCTACTGCGGGATGCCGGCATACCGGTGCCGAAGTTCATGGTCTACAGTCATGGGGAACAGCCGAACTATAGCCACGTAACCCAGGCACTCGGGCTCCCGGTATTCGTGAAGCCGGCCAACCTGGGCTCCTCCGTGGGCATCACCAAGGCCAAGGATGAAACCAGTTTCCGCAAGGCGGTGCAGGTCGCCTACCGTTACGACACCAAGATCCTCATCGAAGAAGCCGTACTGGGACGCGAGATCGAATGCGCGGTATTGGGCAACGATCAACCCATGGCCTCTGTACCGGGCGAGATCATTCCCAACCATGAGTTCTACGATTACGAAGCGAAGTACGTGGACGAGAACGGCGCGCGCCTGGAGGCGCCGGCGAAGCTCTCACCGGAGATGGTGAAGCGCGTGCAGGACCTGGCTATCGATACGTTCAGAACGCTCAACTGCGAGGGCATGGGGCGCGTGGATATGTTCTTGAAAACCGATGGCACGCTCCTGGTGAATGAGATCAACACTATTCCCGGCTTCACCAAGATCAGTATGTACCCGCGGCTCTGGAGCTTGTCCGGCGTCAGTTACACGCAACTCATCGACAAGCTCATAGAGCTCGCCATGCAGCGCTTCCAGCGGGAACAGGATCTGAAGACCTCGTACAACACATGATTTGCACCCTTCTCCTCGATGGGGTGAAGCGGAATAGCCGAAGCACAGCTTCGGCCTGCTGAACGGGTGCCCAGGTATGGGCAGCCTGGCGTTACGGTGGTGCAGGAAGCAACATACGGAACAGGCGAGGATGAGGGTGAGTAAAATACCCCCTTACCCAGACCCTCTCTCACCCGGGGAGAGGGATTTTCCTGGAACAGATATTACACGGATATTAAATGACAAAACTCGTATTGCTGCGCCACGGTCTGAGCCAGTGGAATAAGGAAAACCGTTTCACAGGCTGGACAGATGTAGACCTGAATCCGGAAGGCGTTGACGAAGCCCATGAAGCCGCGCGCCTGCTGAAACAGGAGGAATTCATCTTCGACATCGCTTATACCTCGGTGCTCAAGCGCGCCATCCGCACCCTGTGGATCATACTGGACGACATGGACCTCATGTGGATTCCGTCGTACAACCACTGGCGCCTGAACGAACGCCATTACGGCGCATTGCAGGGCATGAACAAAACGGAGACCGCGCAGAAGTTCGGCGAGGAACAGGTGAAGATCTGGCGACGCAGTTACGACATTCCACCGCCACCCCTGACGAAGAAAGACCCGCGCTATCCAAGACATGATCCACGCTACGCCAACTTAAAGATAAAAGAACTGCCCGCCACTGAAAGCCTCAAGGATACGGTGGCGCGCTTTCTGCCTTACTACAAGACCAAAATAATGCCGGCCCTGAAGCGCGGCGAGCGCATCATCATCGTGGCCCATGGCAATTCGCTGCGGGCCTTGGTGAAATATCTGGACAGGATCAGCGACCAAGACATCGTGGATCTCAACATCCCCACCGGTATCCCGCTGGTGTACGAGTTCGACCGGGACCTGAACCCTAAGCGCCACTATTACCTGGGTGATGCGGACAAGATTGCGGCGGCGGCCGCAGCGGTCGTTAATCAGGGCAAACAGAAATAAATTTGTAGGAGCGGCCCTACCGGCCGCGATAATCGCGACGGGTACCATCGCTCCTACAAGCGATGATCGCGGCAAGGCAGATTTTTCAGCGCCTGCATTGCTGCATTTCCGCCATCACCCGGCAGTCACAGCCGCCTGCACATCATTGATAACTGCACGCTATCGAGGAGTTGCCAAGTGAAATTTGAAAAAATCAACGCCATCGTCTCGGGCGGAGTCTCCGGCCTGGGGCTCGCCACCTGCGAACGCATCGTCAAGGCCGGTGGCAAAGTCGCGATGCTGGATGTGAACGAGCAGCAAGGCCAGGAAGCTGCCAAGAAACTCGGCGCCAACACGCTGTTCATCAAGACCGACGTATCCTCTGAGCAAGACGTGAATGCAGCAGTGGAGAAAGCCAAAGCCGCATTCGGTAATCTGCAGCTGGCGGTGAGCTGCGCCGGCATCCTGGGTGCCAGCCGCACTCTCGGCCGGGAAGGTCCCATGGCCACGGATTTCTTCGCCAAGGTCATCCATGTGAACCTCATCGGCAGTTTCAATCTCATCAAAGCCGCCGCCAACGTCATACAGCACAACGCGCCCAACGCCGAGGGCGAGCGCGGTGTGATCGTGAACACCGCATCGGTGGCGGCTTTCGAGGGCCAGATCGGTCAGGCTGCCTATTCCGCTTCCAAGGGCGGCGTAGTCGGCATGACCCTGCCGATCGCACGCGAGTTCGCACGTTTCGGCATCCGCGTCATGACCATTGCACCAGGGATCTTCTGGACCCCAATGATGACGGGCATGTCGGAAGAAGTGCAGAAATCCCTGGGGGCGCAGGTGCCCTTCCCTTCGCGTCTCGGCAAGCCCGAGGAATTTGCACAACTGGTGCAGCAGATCTGCGAGAGCGTGATGCTGAACGGCACCACCATCCGGCTGGATGGCGCAATAAGGATGCAACCTAAATGACCCGGCTCATGCGGGGTCATCCCGGAAATCGCGTGGGCACGCGATTATCCGGGATCCATGACTTTCTGGATTCCTGCTTTTACAGGAATGACGAGCGTGAGGGTAAGTTTCAAAATGTCTGACGATATCCACAGAGACGTGATGCAATACGACGTGCTGGTAGTCGGCGCCGGCCCCGCCGGTCTTGCCTGTGCCATCCGCCTGAAACAGCTGAAGCCCGAGAGCCGTATCTGCGTACTGGAGAAAGGCTCAACGGTGGGCGCGCACATCCTTTCCGGCTGCGTGATGGAACCAGCGCCGCTGGATGAACTGCTGCCCGACTGGCGCGAAACGCCTCCCGCCATCTGCGTACCTGCGACCAAGGACCAATTCGCGCTGCTCACCAAGACCGGACGCATCCGTCTGCCATTACCGCCGCAGATGAAAAATCACGGCAACTTCATCATCTCGCTGGGAAGTTTGTGTGCATGGCTGGCGCAACAGGCGGAATCTTTGGGTGTGGAAGTCTTCTCGGGTTTTCCCGCGGCGGCGGCGCTGATCGATAACGGCAAGGTCATTGGCGTGCGCTGCGGCGACATGGGTCTGAACAAAGACGGCACGCCGGGACCCAACTTCGCCGCTGGCGTGGATATCCATGCCGGCGTCACGGTGCTGGCGGAAGGCTGCCGCGGCAGCGTCAGCAAACAGCTCATCCGGGAATTCAGATTGGATGCGGAGTGTTCACCGCAAACCTACGGCATCGGCTTCAAGGAACTCTGGCAACTGCCGGCGGGCCGGGCGAAACCCGGATTGATACAACACAGCATCGGCTGGCCGGTGGATTCCCGGACCTACGGCGGCAGTTTCCTCTATCACCTGGACAACGACCGTGTATACGCGGGTTACGTGATGGGGCTGGATTACCAGAATCCGGATTTCATGCCTTTCGAAGCCTTCCAGCAATTCAAGAACCACCCGAGTGTAAAATCGCTGCTGGAAGGCGGCGAGATCCTTTCCGCGGGCACGCGTGCACTCACCGAAGGCGGCATCCAATCGTTGCCTAAACTGGAGATGCCCGGTGCGCTGCTGGTGGGCGATGCGGCGGGTATGCTCAACGTACCCAAGATCAAGGGCGTACACATGGCGCTGCGCTCCGGGATGCTGGCGGCGGAACATCTGGCGGAACACGGCAGCAGCGAGGGTTTCGACGCCCGCTGGCGCCGCTCGCGTTCCGCGAAGGAATTGCACAAGATCCGCAACATCCGTCCCGGCTTTCACCGGGGCTTATGGTTCGGACTGCTGAACGGCGCGCTGGAGACCATCACCTTCGGCAAGCTGCCCTGGACGTTCAAGAATCATGCAGACTGGAAGAGCCTCAAAAAGCGTGATGAAAATTACGCCAAAGTGAAGGACTACGTGACCCGTACATTGCCGCCGCGCGACCGGCTGGCTTCGGTGTTCTTTGCCACCACCACCCACGACGAACACCAGCCAGTGCATCTCAAGGTGCCGGACACCAATCTGTGCATCGGCCGTTGCTCCCAGGAATTCGGCAACCCCTGCACCCGCTTCTGCCCGGCGCAGGTCTATGAGATCGTCGAGGAGAACGGCAGCAAGCGACTGCAGATCAATGCCGCTAACTGCGTGCACTGCAAAACCTGCGATATCAAGGATCCTTACGAGAACATTACCTGGACCACGCCGGAGGGCGGTTCCGGGCCAAATTACCAGAACCTGTGAACATCGTTTATAGGTCAGGAGAGTCGTCCTTATGACCTGGATCAATTCAAGACTACCATCCAGGTCTTAATCTAGGTATATCGATTCAGATCCATCGGCCAAAGGACATAATGTGGAAGTCTACGAAGCGGACGTCGCAATCGTAGGAGCGGGCGGTGCGGGCCTGCGCGCGGCCATCGCCGTGGCCGAGGCTGATCCTGCGCTGAGGATCGCGCTCATCTCCAAGGTTTACCCCATGCGCAGCCACACGGTGGCCGCGGAAGGCGGTTCGGCCGCCGTCACACGTCCGGACGACAAGCTCGACTATCATTTCAACGATACCGTGGGCGGCGGCGACTGGCTCTGCGAGCAGGACGTGGTCGAGTATTTCGTGGCCCATTGCCCCGAAGAGATGGTGCAGATGGAGCACTGGGGCTGCCCCTGGAGCCGCAAGCCGGATGGCCACGTAAACGTGCGCGCCTTCGGCGGCATGAAGGTCGAGCGCACCTGGTTCGCCGCCGACAAGACCGGCTTTCATATGCTGCACACCCTGTTCCAGACTTCCATCAAATATCCTTCCATCAGGCGCTTCGATGAACACTTCTGCGTGGATCTGGTGACCGCGGACGGGCGCGTGCAAGGCGTCGTAGTGATCGAGATACGCACCGGCCAGTTCACGCTGATCAAATCCAAAGCGGTCATCATCGCCACCGGCGGCGCCGGCCGCGCGTTCCGCGAGAACACCAATGGCGGCATCGTCACCGGCGATGGCATGGCATTGGCCTACCGGCATGGGGTGGCGCTGCGCGACATGGAGTTCATGCAATATCACCCCACCTGCATGCCGGGCACCGGTCTGCTGTTCACCGAAGCCTGTCGTGGTGAGGGTGGATTCCTGTTGAACAAGGACGGTTACCGCTACCTGCAGGATTACGGCCTGGGACCCGCGGAAGACAAACCCCGCAACAAGTACATGGAACTCGGACCCCGCGACCGCCTGAGCCAGGCGTTCTGGTATGAACAGCAAAAGGGGCTCACCCTCGACGGGCCCCACGGCACCTACGTGCAACTCGACATGCGGCATGTGGGCGAAGCGCGTCTGCGCGAGCGCCTGCCGCAAATCTACGAGATGGCGGAGATCTTCATGGGCATCGATCCGGCCAAGCAACCGATACCGGTACGCCCCGCAATTCATTACACCATGGGCGGGATCCTGGTAGACGGACATTGTGCGACACCGCTCCCGGGACTGTATGCGGTCGGTGAATGTTCGAGTGTCGGGATCCACGGCGCCAACCGCTTGGGTTCAAATTCACTGGCGGAACTGTGTGTATTCGGCAAAGTGGCCGGTGACGAGGCGGCGCGGTTTGCGAAAACTATGCCTGCTGGCGATACCAAGACCTTGCTGGACCAGGCCACGGCCGCGCAGCAGCGCACTGAACTACTGGTGAAACGCAGCGATGGCAGCGAGAGGCTCGCGACGCTGCGCCAGCAAATGGCCCAGAGCATGGAGGACGGCTGCGGCATCTACCGGCTGGCCGACAGCATGCAGACCACCTGCGACAAGCTCGGCGAACTCCGGCAGCGCTTCAAGAACGTGGATGTGGAGGACAAGTCCCGGGTGTGGAATTCAAACTGGCTGGCAGCCATTGAGCTCGGTTATCAGCTGGAAGTGGCCCAGGCCATGGTGCATTCCGCCCTCAACCGCAAGGAATCACGCGGTGCCCACCAGCGGCTCGATGGCTACGAAAAACGCGATGACGCCAATTATCTGAAACATTCGCTGGCTTACTACAATGGTGAATCCGCACCGCGCATCGAATATGGCGCGGTCAAGATCACCAAGTCACAGCCCGGGGTACGCGCCTACGGCGCGGCCGGAGAGCAAGCCGAGCATGACAAAAAAGCCGCGGGTCACTGAGATGCCGAATACCGAAAACACCATCATGATGGATGTGCTGCGCTACCGGCCCGAGCAGGATGCCAAGCCGGTGCTGCAGACCTACAGCGTGCCCTTCAGCGAGGATATGTCGGTGCTGCAGGGTCTGCAATACATCAAGGATTTTTTGGATGGCACCCTGAGTTTCCGCTGGTCATGCCGCATGGCCATCTGCGGCAGCTGCGGGATGATGATCGACGGCAAGCCGCGGCTCGCGTGCCAGACCTTTCTGCGGGAATTCTATCCCGGACGCGTGCGGGTCGAAGCGCTGGCGCACTTCCCCATCGAACGCGATCTGGTGATCGTCATGGACGACTTTATCGAGAAGCTCGAGAGCATCAAGCCCTATATCATCGAGAAGCAGCCGCGCCCGCTGGCACAGGGCGAATACCTGCAGACCCCGGCCGAGCGCGATGTGTATGAGCAGTTCAGCTCGTGCATCAACTGCATGCTGTGTTATGCCGCCTGCCCCCAGTATGGCCTGAACCCGAAGTTTCTGGGGCCGGGCATCATCGCCTTGCTGCATCGCTACAACCTGGACTCGCGTGATAGCGGAGAGCAGCAGCGCAAGCCGCTGGTGAACTCCGAGGACGGGGTCTTCAATTGCACCGCGGTTGGCTACTGCTCCGAGGTCTGCCCCAAGCTGGTGGATCCGGCGAATGCGGTGAACGTGAACAAGGCCAACGCGGCCAAGGATTATTTCCTGCGCTTCGTGACTCCACGTGGAGGTGATAAATGACCGCTCCTGCCAGCAGCGGCCGGCGGCCGTATAGGCGCCCCATGCAGGGATGGTGGCGGCGCAACACTTTCTATATCGAGTACATGCTCCACGAGGCCACCGCGGTGTTCGTGGCCGCCTATGCACTGGTGTTGCTGGTAGGTTTGGTGCGCCTGTCGCAAGGCCAGGCAGCCTGGGATGCCTGGCTGGCTGCGCTCAAGTCGCCGTCGTCCGTCGCCTTCCAAGTGATCACGCTGGTCGCCATTAGCTATCACAGCTGGACCTGGTTCCACATCATGCCGCGGACCCTGCCGCCGATCATGCTGAAAGGCAAGCGCCTGTCCGCGGCAGCCATCACGCGCAGCGGCCTGGCGGCGACTGTCATCGTCAGCATTATCCTGTTCGCCTTGGTCTGGGGTCTATGGGCATGAAGATCAATATGCAACGCACCAATGCGCCGGTGTTCTGGCTGCTGTTCGGCGCGGGCGGCATGCTGTCCGCACTGATAGGCCCGGTGCTGGTGCTGATCACAGGTATCGCAGTACCGCTCGGTCTGTTGCTGCCCGCTGATACCCTGTCCTACTCGTATGTACTGGCCTTCGCGCATTCGTGGCTCGGCGCCGCGTTCCTGTTCGTCGTGGTGATGCTGTTCTTCTGGCATGCCGGGCATCGCATCTTCCACAGTCTGCATGACTTCGGCATGCATACGGGTGTGATCGCCAAACTTTTCTGTTACGGGCTGCCGCTGGTTGCAACCCTGGTCACGGTTTATGCATTGGCGTTGATAAGGTATTCTTAGCCTGCCTCCGGCATCTGCTGGTTCAGGCTCGGGAATAGGCCGGTCTCAAGGGCAAAAGAGGATATAAGAATATGGGAACCTGGATGATTTATGTTATTGGGTCAATCACAGCCCTGCTCACGGGCACGGCGTTGTTCTTCTTCACGCTGACCCGCGGCGCCCTCATGGTCCGCAGCGCGCTTTCGGGAGAAGACACGGACGCTTCGCATATATATCCGATCTACTCGAATATGCGACTCATACGCCTTATCGATTTCCAGCCGATCATCTCCGCGATCCTGCTGTTCCAGTATCACCGGCTGGTTTCCGCGATCGTGGACGGGCTGCGGCGTCTTGACCTGCGCGACCAGAAAGTCCTGATCACGTCCTGTGCCTTCGGCAACGTGATCCCGCGTGTGGTCACGGCCGCGATCGAGACCGGTGCGCGCAAGGTGCTGATCGCCGACATCATCAAGAACGAACTGAGCCATGCGGAGAGCAAGCTGCTCGGCCATGTGGAGAAGACCGAGATGCTGGAACAGAACGCCGCATCCCTGAAGCTTGAGAGCGGATCGGTGGCGGCCAACGTGATCTTCTTCCTGTTGCATGAACTCCCGCACCACCTCAAGATTCAGGCCCTGCGGGAAGCCGGGCGCGTGGTCAAACCGGGCGGCAAGGTCTATCTGGCTGAATTCCACAAGCCGGAACGCTGGGTATTACGGGCGCTCAGCTGGACCTATTTCAAGGTCTTCGAGCCCTTGGGTTTGGCGCTGTGGGATACCCACGACCCGGTGATGCTATTCCATGAGATCGGCGGTTTTACCTGCGAGCGCCGCACCTACTTCTGCGGCAACTTCCAGGTCATCGTAGCAACCAAAAACCCGTAACCGGCATATCCACCACACACGCAACCGCATGGGGTGCTATCTTCAAGCGGTGACTGCCGTCAGTCACATACGAAGATTGTATACTTCACGCAACCCATCACCCGATCGTGTTTGGACAAGAATACAACCTAGTGTTTCGATAAACATCAGGCGGACAAAGTGAAAATACTGGTCGGCATTAAACGCGTCATCGATTATTCCGTGCGTGTGCAGCTGAAAAAGGACGGCAGCGACGTCAACACCGATGGCGTCAAGATGAGCATCAATCCCTTCGACGAGATCGCCTTGGAGGAAGCCTTGCGCATCCGCGAAGGCGGCACGCAGGCGGAGATCGTGGCCGTGAGCATCGGGATAGCGGACAGCCAGCAACAGCTGCGCACAGCCCTGGCCATGGGAGCTGACCGGGCGATACTGGTGGAAGCTGGCGCAGCACTGCAACCCCTGATGATCGCGCGCGTGTTGCATGCATTGGTGAAACGCGAGAATCCCGAACTGGTGGTCCTCGGCAAACAGGCCATCGACGACGACAGCAACCAGACCGGCCAGATGCTGGCGGCCCTGTGGGACCGTCCTCAGGCAACCTTTGCCTCCAAGGTGGAATTGAAAGCCAAGACCGCGGCCGTCACCCGCGAAGTGGACGCCGGGTTGGAGATCCTGTCGATCGATCTGCCGGCGGTAATCACCACCGACCTGCGGCTCAACACCCCGCGGTTCGTGAAGATGCCCGACATCATGAAAGCCCGCAGCAAACCCCTGCAAGCCCTGAGATTGGAAGAACTGGGCATTGCCGCAGCTCCGCATCTGGAAGTAACAAAATACGCGCCGCCGCCGCCGCGAATCGGTGGCCAGAAAGTGGAAGATGTTCCCGCACTCATTGCCGCACTTAAACAACGGGGGGTGCTGTAGTCATGCCCATAAAATTTAAGGTAACTCTGATTTATTCGTCATACCCGCGAAGGCGGGTATCCAGAGGGCGGATTTCACTTGGTTCTCGCCTGCGCGGGAACGACGGAAAGGAAATTGATCAGAGGTTCCTTAATCTTTTGCCCGATTACGGCGTTGCAGCGCGTGCTCGGGTACTCACTAACTGGTTTGTTGACTCCGCCCCTCGCACGCACTGCGCCTTGTCCTCGTTCAAGATCTAGAAATTTTCTGGACACGCCTAATGAGCAAGATACTGGTAATCGCCGAGCATGATGGTAAGAAACTAAACCCAGCCACCGCCAGAGCGGTAAGCTGCGCACACGCCATCGGCGGCAACATCGAAATTGTAGTATTTGCCACCGATGCCGGCAGCGTCGCGCAGGCCGCGGCCAAGCTCAAGGGTGTGAAACGAGTGCTGAAAGTCGAGCGTACGGAAAATGCCCACCCGCTCGCGGCAATACTCGCACCACAGATTGCGAAGCTGGCCAAGGATTACACTCACGTACTGGCGCCCTCCACCACCTTCGGCAAGGACGTACTGCCGCGTGCCGCCGCATTGTTGGGCGCGCAGCAGGTGAGCGACGTGATGAAAGTAATCGACGCCACCACTTTCGAGCGTCCCATGTACGCTGGCAACGCCATCGTCACGATCAAGGCTCCGGAGAAACCCTGTGTGGTAGCCACGGTGCGCATCGCATCCTGGCAGGAATGCGGCAGTGGCGGCGCGGCAGAGATTACCGCTGTCAGCACCGATGCGGCGCTGCCTTCACATACACGCTTTGTGGAACTCAAGGCCGAGAAAAGCGACCGGCCCGATTTGCAATCCGCGCCGCGTGTGGTGTCCGGCGGGCGTGGCGTCGGCAGCAAGGAGAATTTCGCCATCATCTACAAGTTCGCCGACAAGCTGGGCGCGGCTGTGGGCGCCTCACGCGCGGCCGTGGATGCCGGCTTCGTGCCCAATGATCTGCAGGTGGGGCAGACTGGCAAGATCATCGCGCCGGACCTGTATGTGGCAGTCGGCATTTCCGGCGCCATCCAGCACCTCACCGGCATCAAGGATGCGCGCACCATCGTCGCCATCAACAAGGATCCGGATGCACCGATTTTCCAGATAGCCGACATCGGACTGGTGGGGGATCTGTTTCAGGTGCTGCCGGAGTTAGAAAAGGAATTGGACAAGCTTTAATTAAGATAGCGGGTTCCGCCCCGCACGACGGGTGACTTTTGTTTCGGCAAAAGTCACCAAAACCATTTCCCCGAAGCGCGGGCCGCCGCAGACGGCGACTGCCCTGCGCGCTTTGCTCGCTGCGGAGTCTCGCCGACAGGCCATCCTTGGCCTGACGGCGAGAGCGCGGACATCCAGTCCGCGCCCCTGGGCTAACCTTGCTCGCTTCAGTGCTCGGCTCGCGCTACGGGTGCAAAAACCACATGATGTTGAGCGTTTCTTGTTCTTCAGACCCCCGTGTTTTCCGCCGAGTCTCGCAGCCTGACGAAGAACAGGCCCGCCTCTTTGGGGCGGGGCGAAGTCAGGACGACGAGCCGGCGCAGCGGGTCATGGATGACCCGTCTGCGCCGCCCTGAGTCAGGCGAGAAACAAGGGAACGCGCTTGAAATCGAAGGGTTCCTGCCTTCGATTTCAAGCAGGCGCGGAAACCCCGGGGCGCGTTTCTTTCGTCCCTTTCTTTGCGCGTACAAAGAAAGGGACCTGCCGCGCGGGCGCGGAAGCCCGCTTAAAATTGGTAGGCAAAACAACTTACTTCCGCACCAGCTTCTCCATCCACCGGTACAGCACGAACACCACCACCGCGAACGCGATCCCGCCGATGAAAAGCGAGGGTATGAAAAAACTGTCGCCCACTACGCCGAGCGGCGATGAATTGCCGGAGAACACCACCAGTGCACTCACCACCAACCCCAGCACGCTTTCACCGACAATCAGTCCCGAGGCCAGCAGTACGCCCAGTTGCTTGGCGGCATCCGGTCTGGGCGCGCGCTGCGCACGCCGGTCATACCACCAGCCGACCACCGAACCCACCACGATCATCAGCGTCGAGGCGGTGGGAAGATAAATGCCGAGGCCGACGGCGAGCGGCGGCATGCGCACGGTTTTGGTGGTGCGGGTGAACGCCCAATCCACCAGGATGCTGGCAATGCCGATACCCAGGCCAATGCCCATCAGCTTCCACTTTTCCACGTCGTTCTGAATCACGCTCTGGGCAAGGGCCGAGATCAGTCCCGCCTGGGGCGCAGGCAGTGCATGCGCCGGGTTCACACCGGGTGCGCCCAGAAAACCGTAGGCTTTGTTGACCAGATCCAGCACCGGTGGTATCACTACCGCGCCTGCGAGCACACCAATCACCAGCGCCCACTGCTGTTTCAAGGGCGTGGCGTCCACCAGCTGGCCGGTCTTCAGGTCTTGCAGGTTGTTGTTGGCGATGGCCGCCACACAGAACACGATCGATGTCACGAACAGTGCGTAGGCGACTAGCGCTTTGCCGGCTTCAGGCGGCAGCGAGGCCTTGACGGCCACCACCAGGAAAAGCGCCGTGGTGGCGACCACTAGGATGCCGATGCCTGAGAGCGGGCTGTTGGAAGCGCCGATGAGTCCGGCCATGTAGCCGCACACCGTAGACACCAGAAAACCGATGATCACCACGATGATGATGCCGCCGATGGTCAGCAACAAAGCGTGCTGGCCCAAGCCCGCGCCACTCGCGAAGCTCCATAGCAGCCAGCAGATAGGCACGATGCAGATGAGCGAGACCAGCGCCATCTGGTTCACAGGGATGTCGTGTTCCGTGCGTGGCAGGGTATCGCCCTTGCCTGCCTTGCGCACCCGTGACGACGCGATCGCGCCCTTGAGGCCGCCGACCACTGGCCTGATGAGTTTGAACAGCGTCCAAATGGCGGACACGCCGATGGCGCCGGCACCCACGAAACGCACGTAATGACTCCAACCGGCTTGAGCTACGTCTGCGGCCGCACCCACGACCGGATGCAATGCAGTAAAGTGCGGCACGCCCCAGGCCCAGCCGATGAGTGCGCCCACCAGCATCGACAGACCTACGGTGATACCAACCAGATGGCCGATGCCGAACAGCGCGAAGGAAAGCGCAAAGTCGAAACCGGTGGCCGAGCTTTTTTCACCGCCGAGACGGAAATAGCTGACCACATCGCTGGCGAGAATCTTGGTCTGCACCACGAGATAGAACACGGCGGATGCAATGCTTCCGCCGATGACTGCCTTGAGCCCGGCAGTGCCGGCCTCCACATCCTCGGCGCCCTCGGGACTTGTGCCCACTTTGATCACTTCCGCACAAGCAGTGCCTTCCGGGTAAGGCAAATCGGAGTCGGTCACCAGCGCGCGGCGCAGCGGGATCGAATACATCACGCCCAGCACACCACCAGTGGCGCATACCGCGGCCGACAACCAGAACGGGAAGCCTGTCCACCAACCGATGATGACGAAACCGGGCAGCACAAAGATGACGGAGGACAGGGTGCCGGCCGCGGAAGCGATCGTCTGCACAATGTTGTTCTCCTGCGCGGTGGCGTTGCCGAACCAGCGCAGCAGCGCCATGGAGATCACCACTGCCGGAATCGAGGTGGAGAACGTGAGACCGGCCTTGAGGCCGAAATACACGTTGGCTGCCGTGAACACCACCGTAAGGATGATGCCGATGAGTACACCACGGATGGTAAATTCAGTCAGCGACGTGATGCTTTTGGAGGTTGTTGGTTTCACGTGGGATTCTCCCATTTGCCGGAATGCATTCCCGTCCGCCGGACGGACCCCATCCCATGGTTATTGGTTAGCGGGGATGGCGCGCGCACGATAACCCATCTTTCCGCTGCTGTCTCGCCCCCATCTTGCAATATGCGCCGGGCTTAGAATCCTGCAACCTTGTGCTCACTGCCAGGGTCCGCGCACCCCATGCGGCCGCAAGCAGTGCAAAACCTGAGATAATTTATTTTTCAGCCTATGCGACCCGGACTTATATCCCATGACCCAACCGCTCTGGAAACCCAGCCCACAGGTCATCGAGCGCACCAATCTGACGCGCTTCCTGGAGCATGTGCGGAAACATGCTGGGCCGGAAGTAAAAAGTTACCCTGAGCTGTACCACTGGTCGGTCGAGCATCCAGAGCGCTTCTGGCCGCATATCTGGGACTTCTGCGGCATCAAAGCCTCAAAACCCTGGGACCAGGTACTGGTGGACGGCGATAAAATGCTCGGCGCCCGATGGTTCAGCGGCGCGTGCCTGAACTTCGCCGAAAACCTGCTGCGCTACCGGGATGAACGCACTGCCCTGGTGTTCCGCTGCGAACAGGATGGCAAGCGCCTCAACCTGAGCTATCGGGAACTCTACGCACAGGTGGCGGCGTTGGCCGGTGCGCTCAGGAAGTCCGGCGTGAAAAGCGGCGACCGGGTGGCGGGGTTCATGCCCAACCGCCCGGAGAGCATCATCGCCATGCTGGCAGCCACCAGCCTCGGCGCCATCTGGTCTTCGTGCTCGCCGGATTTCGGCATCAACGGTGTGCTCGACCGCTTCGGCCAGATCGAACCCAAGATACTATTCACCTGCGACGGCTATTTCTATGCCGGCAAGACCGTGGACTCACTGGAACGAATACGTGGGGTGCTGGAGCAGCTGATCTCGGTGCAGAAGCTGGTGGTGATTCCCTATGTAAACGCCGACCCGGATATCACCGGATTACCTAATGCTATCCATTGGCATGATTACTTGACCGATGCCACGGAGATCGAATTCGCACAACTGCCGTTCGAGCATCCGGTGTACATCATGTATAGCTCCGGCACCACCGGCGTGCCCAAGTGCATCGTGCACGGCGCCGGCGGCACACTCATCCAGCATCTGAAGGAACTGGTGCTACATACCGATCTCAGGCGCGACGATATGATCTTCTACTTCACCACCTGTGGCTGGATGATGTGGAACTGGCTGGTATCGAGCCTGGCGGTGGGTGCCACGGTTTTGCTTTATGACGGTTCTGCTTTCCATCCCGAGCTGGACATCTTGTGGCGCATCGCCGACGAGGAGGGCCTGAGCATCTTCGGCACCAGCGCCAAATATTTGGCAGCTGCTGAGAAATTCGACATGCATCCCAGGCAAAAATACAAACTGGAGAAGCTACGCATCATCACCTCCACCGGCTCGCCGCTGTTGCCGGAAAATTCCCAATATGTCTATCGCGATATCAAATCCGACCTGTGCCTGTCCTCGATCTCCGGTGGCACCGACATCATCTCCTGTTTCGCCCTCGGCAATCCGCTGTTGCCGGTGTATCCCGGTGAGCTGCAATGCCGGGGTCTGGGTATGGCGGTGGAAATCTGGAACGATGCCGGCCAGCCTGTGCGCGGCCGGCCGGGCGAGTTGGTGTGCGTGAAGCCGTTCCCCTCCATGCCGGTTTTTTTCTGGAACGATCCCGACGGACGCAAGTACCACGATGCCTACTTCGATGTGTTCCCGAACATCTGGCGCCATGGCGACTGGGCGGAACTCACCGAACACGACGGTCTCATCATCTACGGACGCTCGGACGCAACCCTCAACCCCGGCGGCGTGCGCATCGGTACCGCGGAGATCTACCGGCAGGTGGAGAAACTGCCGGAGATCGTCGAATCCCTGGCCGTGGGCCAGGATTGGAAGGGCGATGTGCGCGTGGTGCTGTTCGTGCGCCTGCGCGATGACGTGATGCTGGACACAGCGCTGACTTCGAAGATCAAGAAAACCATCCGCGACAATACCTCGCCGCGCCATGTGCCGGCCAAGATCATCGCGGTAGCGGATATCCCGCGCACCATCAGCGGCAAGATCACCGAGCTGGCGGTGCGCAACGTAATCCACGGCCGGCCGGTCAAGAATACCGACGCACTCGCCAACCCGCAGGCGCTCCAGCACTACCAGAACCTGCCTGAGTTGCAGCAGGATTGAATCGATGATGGACAGTGCCACCCTGCCGCTGACACCGCGGCAACGTTACCAAGCGGATCTGGCAAAACCGGGATTCGTGAAAGACGCTGCCCAGGTTAAGGCCGTGGCGGCATTAGATGTGCTCTACCATTTCCTAGTGAAACGCCCGCCTCTGCCCCGCTGGCGTCGCTGGCTGGGCCAGACACAGACGCCGCTGAAGGGACTGTATCTGTGGGGCTCGGTTGGCCGCGGCAAGACCTGGCTGATGGACTGTTTCTACGAATGCCTGCCATTTCCGGAAAAACGCCGGCTGCACTTCCATCGTTTCATGCAGATGGTGCACACACAGCTCAAATCCCTGCCCGAACAGCAGGATCCGCTCAGGATCGTGGCGCGCCATTTCAGTGAACAGGCACGGGTGCTGTGCTTCGATGAGTTCTTCGTATCCGACATCGCGGATGCCATGCTGCTTGGCCGGTTATTCGAATACCTGTTTGCGGATGGCGTGACCCTGGTGGCCACCTCCAATATCCCGCCAGACAAGCTCTATAAAGATGGTTTGCAGCGAGAGTGTTTCCTGCCGGCGATCAGATCCCTCAAGCAACACACGCATGTATTGAATGTGGACGGCGGCATCGACTACCGCCTGCGGCACCTGGAAAATGCCCGCTTGTTCTACACACCCTCAGGCGCCGAAGCGGATGCGCATCTGCAAGCCTTCTTCGGACAAATCTCCGCTGGTTCCCATGGCAGCGATGAGCCGCTGCTCATCAACGATCGCCCGATCCTCATCAGACAGCATGCCGACGGCGTGGTCTGGTTCCATTTCATGGACATCTGCGGCGGCCCGCGCAGCCAGCTGGATTACATCGAGATCGCCCGCAGCTTTCACACGGTGCTGATCTCGGATATCCCGCGGTTGAGCACCGATCTGGAAGACGAAGCCCGACGCTTCGTAGCACTGGTGGATGAATTCTATGACCGCAAGGTGAAGCTGGCGATCTCAGCGGTCACCGATATCGCCGGCCTTTACCATGGCAAGCGGCTCGGCTTCGAGTTCCAGCGTACCACCAGCCGTTTACGGGAGATGCAGAGCCGGGAATATCTTTCCGAGCCGCATCTACCTTAAAATCTGTATTATCAACGTTACGAGGTTTTCCATGTCTTCACCCATGCCCTTTGATGATGCCGCTTTTGCCGAATGGCACAAAGCCCAGCAACAGCAGGTTGCCGAGTATCTGCGGAAACTCGAGGTATTCGACACCGATATCACCGGCGAATGGTTGTGGATGGTGCCCCACCGCGCCATGTTGGGACGCGTCTGGCCCAAACACGGCGTCTCCCCCAAACTCTGGGTCATCACCGGTGTCGTGCCCACAGATCATGCGGAAGCTGGCGCGGGCAAGACTTGCCGCGATGCCGCCCGCTATTTCGCGCTCAAGTGGCAGCTGGAAGCTGCCCGGCTTGAACATGGCGATAGCGGCGCTGCCAAACAAAGCGATGGCCAGATCGATTGGCAGGACATCAGCGGCAATATCTCCGGACGGGCCGAGTGGATCTACTCCCTGGTCAATGACGACCGCCGCTGGAATGCGGATGGTTCGCCCGTGTCACGCATCGATCACGAAGCAGTTCCGGCATGAGCATGTAATGATGCAACCCGGGCCCTAGAGTCAGCCGGCGTCCGCCTGCTTTCCGGGCGCGGCATCGGCGAACGGCCTAAGACTCAGGCAATGGGCATCAATGCGCTGAATCGTCGGGAATGCGGCCATGTCCACTTCGAAACGCCTGGCATTGAATACCTGAGGCACAAGGCAGACATCAGCCAGGCCCGGTTGATCGCCCTGACAGCATCTGCCGGTGGACTGATGGCCGGCCAGCATCTTCTCCAGCGCTGAGAAACCATCCTTGACCCATCTCTGGATCCAGCGCTTGCGTGCGGCTTCGTCGGCTCCGAATTCCTGCTCCAGATACTTGATGATGCGTTGATTGTTTACCGGATGGATATCGCAGGCCACGACCTGTGCCAGCGCGCGCACACGCGCACGTCCCAAAGCATCCTTGGGTAATAACGGCGGCTGCGGATGGGTCTCTTCCAAGTATTCGATGATGGCCAGAGACTGGGTGAGCACATGACCATGATCCACCAGCGCCGGCACTAATCCCTGTGGATTGACTGTTAGATATTCCGGCTTGTGCTGCTGGCCGCCGTCCTTCACCAGATGCACGTAGCGGTAATCCGCTTTCAATCCCTTGAGATTGAGTGCGATGCGCACCCGGTAGGCGGCCGACGATCTAAAATAAGTGTAAAACTCCATATCTACCCCTCACCCTGCCCCTCTCCCGCAAGGGGCGAGGGAAAACTATTGGTCCAACTACGCAAATAGCGAAAGTTGAATTGCACGCTATCTTGGCTCCCTCTCCCCAGGTGGGAGAGGGCTGGGGTGAGGGGGACGATACCAGATAATTGGAGCGTGCAGGCTTATCACAATCTGCATCATGGAGATTTCTCGACAATTTGTTCGATCGCGCCAAAAATTGTAGCTCCGCGCGGGTCGCACATTTCAATACGCACCTGGTCGCCGAACTTCATGAATGGCGTCTTGGGCTTGCCCTCCTTGATGATCTCCAGCACGCGCTTCTCGGCGAGACAGGACGAACCTTTGGATTCATCCTGGTTGGCGACCGTGCCGGAGCCCACGATGCTGCCCGCGGCTAGTGGCCGGGTCTTGGCGGCATGGGCGATGAGCTGCGGGAAATTGAACTGCATGTCCACGCCGGCATTGGGTTCGCCGAACAGCTTGCCGTTCAAATGGGTCACCAATGGCAGATGGACCTTTCCGTCCATCCAGGCATTGCCCAATTCGTCGGGCGTGACGGCGATGGGCGACAGGGCTGAGCGCGGCTTGCTCTGCAGGAAGCCGAAACCCTTGGCCAGTTCATCGGGGATGAGGTTGCGTAATGATACGTCGTTGATCAGCAGCACCAGCTTGATGTGTTTTGCGGCTTCATCAGGCGTCACACCCACGGGCACATCGTCCACGACCACACCCACTTCCGATTCGAAATCGATGCCCCAGGCTTCATCGGCCATGCGAATCGGCTCGGTGGGTGATAGAAAGTGGTCACTCACAGCCTGATACATGAGCGGATCGTTGAGGAAACTCGGAGGCATTTCCGCACCACGCGCCTTGCGCACCCGCTCCACGTGGATAAGATAGGCGCTGCCGTCCACGAACTGCGGCGCACGTGGCAATGCGGCCGCCAGTTCGCTCACGTTTAACTCGAAGGTTTTGGTGACCCTGCCATTTTTCAGCGTTTCGGATAATTCTTTCATATGCTGTTGATAGGCTGCCGCATCCACGATTCGCTGTTGTACTTTCATGTCAGCTGACATCTCGCTGGTGCGTTTATCGGCCCAGTCTTTAACATTAATCGAGTTGTAAATGAGTGCCAGCTTGCGCTCGACTGCACTCCAGTTTTCCAGTGCCCGCAACAAAGTGGCGGCAATTCCAGGAACTTCGACCGCATGTTGCAGCTTCTTGTCCACTACAATCAGCGTGCCGTCGCGATCACCTACTTTAAGACTTGCTAGCTTCACTGTATCTCCAGGTGTGGAATTATTTCTGCCTATTCAATCTACGCAAATGACGGATTTTCCATTCTTGGTTTGTACCTACCTGCTATCCGTTTTCTTAAAAATGACTGTCTCGTCTCCACAATGTGGACTTGCATAATTATAATATTCTGTCCAATAGTGATCGTGGAAATAAATTAGATATTCATCTTGACCGCTAGAAAACTATACGAAGTCATATTTATCAGAAGCGTATTGATCCTGTATCCGCCTGTCAGCGACAGCTAAAATATTCTTAGCCTCGATTGGTGGTTTGGAGAGTTTGATCCATCCAGAATAATTATTTAAAAGCGTGTACTGATGTGTAGCGCATGCTAATAATAAACAATAAACAAGAAAAATTGCGCACCTGAATATGCGCTGTGCGAAATCTAAGTAACGCCTCATATTCGAAGAACTATTGGCGCTTTGGATCAAAATGCTTTTTGATCGCTTGCCAGCATTGCCAGTAATCCGGCTGCAGTTCCTCGGCTTCCATGGCCTGCCTGGTGGGGCAGATCACGGCGCGGGTTTCGAACATGAACGCCATAGTGTCAGTGATGTGCTGGGGCTTGGAAGTGTCCGCCGCCACTGCCTGCTCATAGCTGGCGGCATCCGGTCCGTGGCCACTCATACAGTTGTGCAATGAAGCGCCGCCTGGAACGAAGCCGTCGCCTTTCTCGCCTTCTTTGGCGTCATACACGCCGGTGATCAACCCCATGAATTCCGAAGACACGTTGCGGTGGTACCAGGGTGGACGGAAGGTGTGCTCCGCCACCAGCCAGCGCGGCGGAAAGATCGCGAAGTCCATGTTGGCGGTGCCGGGCGTATCGCTGGGCGAAGTCAGTACCGTGAATATCGATGGATCCGGGTGGTCGTAACTGATAGAGCCAATGGTGTTGAAGCGCGTCAGGTCATATTTGTACGGGGCATAATTTCCGTGCCAGGCCACTACGTCCAGGGGCGAATGATTCAGCGCCGCCGACCATAAACGTCCCTGGAACTTAGCCAGTAGTTCGAAACGGCCTTCTTTATCCTCGTAAGCCGCTACGGGATAGATGAAATCCCGCGCACTGGCCAGACAGTTGGAACCGATGGGACCGAGTTCCGGCAGCTTCATGAGTACATCGAAGTTTTCGGCCATGTAGCCGCGCGCAGAATCATCCAATAGTTCCACACAGAAGCGGATACCTCTCGGTATCACGCCGATCTCCAGTGGTTTGAGCTCCAGCACACCCAATTCCGTTGCGATGCGCAAGCGGCCCTGCTGCGGAACGATCAGTAGTTCACCGTCGGCATTATAGAAAAAGCGTTGCTGCATGGAGCGATTGGCGGCATAGATATAGATGCCGACGCCTGTCTGGGCCGCAGCGCTGCCGTTGCCGGCCATGGTGAACAGGCCATCCACGAAGTCCGTGGCTTTCGTTGGCAACGGGAACGGATTCCAGCGCAGCTGATTCGGGTTGGCGGCTAATTCATCGAAGCGGTTATGAAAGCGTCCGTCCGGCAGCATCTCGAAGGGCCGGTGCATGGCCGCGGGACGGATTCGGTACAGCCAGCTGCGGCGGTTGGCGTGGCGCGGCGCCGTGAACGCCGTGCCGGAAAGCTGCTCGACGTACAAACCATAGGGGACTTTCTGCGGTGAGTTCTGCCCGACCGGCAAGGCGCCGGGTAACGCTTCGGTGGCGAATTCATTGCCGAAGCCGGATTGATAATGAACTTTTATCGCTGGATCAATGTCGGACCTCGACTTGATCATGCTCGGCTCCCTGGACATAAACAACTCCTGATTTCCCCCTCACCCTTCCCTCTCCCACCAGGGGCGAGGGGATAAGGAGTGACGGCAAACGCCGTCATAATTATTTACAGCACCCCGCGCTTCATCTGATCACGTTCGATGGATTCGAACAGTGCCTGGAAATTGCCTTCACCGAAGCCCTCATTGCCCTTGCGCTGGATGATCTCGAAGAACACCGGGCCGATGCAATTCTCCGTGAAGATCTGCAACAATAATTTTTTCTTGGTCTCCCGGTCCGCGTCGATCAATATCTTGTTCTTGGCCAGCCGTGGCACGTCCTCACCGTGGTTGGGCACGCGCTCATCGATCATTTCGAAGTAAGCATCTGGCGTATCCAGAAATTTCATGTTCGCGGCACGCATGGATTCCACGGTCACGTAGATGTCATTGGTAAACAGCGCGATATGCTGGATACCCTCGCCCTGGTATTCGTCCAGGTATTCGTTGATCTGGCTTTTCTTATCGGACGACTCATTGAGAGGGATGCGCACCATGCCGTCCGGCGCGGTCATGGCTTTCGAGACCAGGCCAGTTTTGGCGCCTTTGATATCGAAATAGCGGATCTCGCGGAAGTTGAACAGTTTGTGATAGAAATCGGCGAACTTTTCCATGTTGCCGAAATACAAGTTGTGCGTGAGATGATCCAGGAACGTCAGGCCGAAACCCTTGGGATGCCGGTCCACACCGGGCAGATATTCATAGTCGGAAGCGTACACTTCGCCTTTGGAACCGTAGCGATCCACCAGATACAGCATGCTGCCGCCGATGCCCTTGATGACCGGGACATCCACGGCCTTGGTGGATTCCTTGTTGGTGATCGGCTCCGCACCCTTGCCTATGGCCTGCTTGCGCACCGACTCAGCCGGCTTGCTGAAGCGGATGGCGAAGCCACAGGCGCAAGGTCCGTGCGAGGCAGCGAAATCGGCGGCGAAAGAATCGGGTTGCTCGTTCACCAGGAAGTTGCAGTCGCCCTGGCGGTACAGAGTAATCTTGCGGCGTTTATGGCGCGCCACCGCACTGAAGCCGAGACGGGGAAACAACTCGTGCAGCAGACGGGCTTCCGGGGCGGCGAATTCCACGAATTCAAAACCGTCCACCCCCATGGGGTTGTCGAACTGTATCGGTTTTATGCCGACATTGGACTGTGCGTTCATGGTCTGTCCTCCTGGTGCCGCGGCTGGGCTACTGAACCCGGCCTGTGCTGCATCGATTTCAGAAATACTGATTATACAGCCCGCCCTGATTGCAGCCCAAAGTGTCAGGCATGTCTTATTTAACGACACCGATCACGGTGCGCACGTCGATCAATTCCGGAAAGAAGGTCAGATCCAGGGCTTTTCGGAGGAAAGCCACGCCCGAAGAACCGCCGGTGCCCTGTTTGTGGCCGATGATGCGTTCTACGGTCTTCATGTGGCGGAAGCGCCAGAGCTGGAAGTACTCCTCCACATCCACGAGCTTCTCGCACATCTCATAGGCATCCCACCATTTTGCCGTGTTCTCGTAGACAGTCTTGAAGACTGCTATCACGCCGGCATGGCGCTCGTAAGCTTCCGACCAGTCGCGCTCGATCTTTTCCTTGGGCACAGGCAAGCCACGGCGTGAAAGATAACGCAGGAACTCGTCGTACAGGCTTGGGCGGCGTAGCAGGCTGTCAAGATACGCATGCGCCTGCGGATCATATTCGTATACCTTCATGATCTCCGCGGACTTGTTGCCCAGCACGAATTCCAGCGCCCGATACTGGACCGACTGGAAACCGGAAGCAGTTCCCAGCAGGTGGCGGAATTGGGAATATTCCGAGGGTGTCAGCGTTTCCAATACCGACCACTGATTAAACAGCTGCATCTGGATTTGCTTCACGCGCGCCAGGATCTTGAAGCACGGCTCCAGCTGGTCGCGCTGGATATGACGGATGGCAGCTTCCAGTTCATGCAACATGAGCTTGATCCAAAGCTCCGAAGTCTGGTGCTGGATGATGAACAGCATCTCGTCGTGGTGCAGGGGTTTGCTCAGGGGTTTCTGGGCACTGAGCACCTGGTCGAGGCACAGGTAGCCCGCATAGGTGAGCCGCCCCCTGAGGTCGGTCTGGATACCCTGCTCCAGTTCGCGTTTGTTGGCGGTCATGGCGGTTCCGGATTGAGGAATACGAGGTCCATTCTAGCCGAGAGCTGGCGGCAGTCAGGTCAAGGCGGCCTGCGGGGGGCTCCTGTATAATGCCGGACCTGCCGATGCCAGGGTTTCCAATGGTTTTTCCGCTTTTCCGCCCGTTTCTTCCCGCTCTTGAGGAGGATGTAGTTTGAAGACCGTCGCGAGCTTCGATATCAAGTATCAGCAATATCTGGATCCCGAAGGCAAACTCACCCAGAAGAAGCTGCCCAAGTTCGCCGAGAACCACGACGACCTCCTCAAGATGTACCGCATGATGTCGTTCGTGCGGGTGTTCGACACCAAGTCCATCGCCCTGCAGCGCACTGGCCAGCTCGGTACCTACGCCTCCTGCCTCGGCCACGAAGCCACACATGTGGGCATCGGCGCCGCCATGCGGCCGGAGGACGTGTTCTTTCCCATGTACCGTGAATACGGCACGCAGTTCTGGCGCGGCGTAAAACCCCACAATGTGCTGCTGTTCTGGGGCGGCGACGAACGCGGCAACGATTTCTCCGGCCCGGCGCATGACTTCGCCTGGGCCGTACCCATCGCCACCCAGTTCCATCACGCCGCCGGCGCGGCCCTGGCCTTCAAGCTGCGCGGCGAAAAGCGCGTGGCGGTTTCCGTCATCGGCGATGGCGGCACTTCCCAGGGTGATTTTTACGAATCCCTGAACGCCGCCGGCGCTTATCAGCTGCCGGTGGTGTTCGTGGTATCCAACAACCGGTGGGCGATTTCGGTGCCACTGTCTGCGCAGACCGCCTGCGAGACCCTGGCGCAGAAAGCCGTCGCCGGCGGTTTCGAGGGCATCCAGGTGGATGGCAACGACATCATCGCAGTGCGCGACATCATGGAATACGCCCTGCATAAGGCGCGCTCCGGTAAAGGTCCGACGTTGATCGAAGCCCTCACCTACCGCATCAGCGACCACACCACCGCTGATGACGCCACTCGCTATCGCGGCAAGGATGAAGTGGAAGATGCCAAAAAGAAAGAACCCCTGATCCGCTTCCGCAAATATCTGATGGACATCGGTGTGTGGGACCAGAAGCAGGAAGACAAGTTGCTGGCGGAATGTACCGCCCAGATGGATGCGGAAGTGAAGCTATATAAAGATGGCGGTAATCCGCCGATCGCAAGCATGTTCGATCACATGTTCGCGAATCTCCCGGAGAATCTCGTGGCCCAGCGGGACGCAGCGGTCGCGGATGGCCAGCAGCATGGCTAAGGTCGCGATGGTGGAAGCCATCACCCAGGCGCTGGCCTATGAGCTGGCACACGATCCCGCCGTGGTGGTACTCGGTGAGGATGTGGGCGTGAATGGCGGCGTGTTCCGTGCCACCAGCGGCCTGCAGCAGCGCTTTGGCAAACAGCGCGTCATGGACACGCCGTTGGCGGAAGCGCTGATCGCCGGCATGTCCATCGGCATGGCGGCCATGGGCATGAAACCGGTGGCGGAAATCCAGTTCTCGGGCTTTATCTATCCCGCCGTGGACCAGATGATCAATCACGCAGGCCGACTGCGTACCCGCACCCGCGGACGCCTGCATGTGCCGATGGTGCTGCGCGCACCTTCCGGCGGCGGCATCCACGCGCCCGAGCATCATTCCGAAAGCAACGAAGCCCTATTCGCGCACATGCCCGGCATCCGCACCGTCATGCCATCCTCCCCTGCGCGCGCCTATGGGCTGCTGCTGGCATCCATCCGCGATCCGGATCCGGTGGTGTTCCTGGAACCCACGCGACTGTATCGCATGAACAAACAGGAGGTCGAGGACAACGGCGAAGCCCTGCCGCTGGATACCTGTTTCGTACTGCGCGAAGGTGGCGATGTGACTTTAGTGTCCTGGGGCGCCATGATCCACGAGACCCTGCAAGCGGCCGCTAAGTTCTCAGAACAAGGCGTGGCTTGCGAAGTCATCGATCTGGCCACCATCAGTCCCATCGATTTCGAAACTATCCTGGAATCGGTGGAGAAAACCGGACGGCTGGTGATCATCCACGAAGCGCCGAGGAATTGCGGAGTGGGCGCTGAAGTTGCAGCCACGGTGGCCGAGAAAGCCATCTACGCACTCAAAGCGCCCATCGAACGCGTCACCGGTTATGACATCCCCATGCCGCTGTTCAAGCTGGAGCACGACTACATGCCGAGCGTGGAGCGGATTATGCGGGGGATCAGTAAAGTGTTGGAGGCCTGACATGAAAACGTTTAATCTCCCGGATCTAGGCGAGGGTCTGCAGGAAGCGGAGATCGTCAACTGGCACGTGCAGGAAGGCGATGTGGTCAAGGTGGACCAGCCGCTGCTGTCGGTGGAGACCGCCAAAGCGGTGGTGGACGTACCGTCGCCCTGGGCCGGAAAGATCCTGAAGCTACACGGCAAAGCCGGTGACATCATCCCCACGCACGCCGCATTGGTGGAATTCGATATTGAAGGCGGTAATGCGCCGGCAGCGAAATCCACGGCGAAAGTAACGCCGGTCGCGCCTGCGCAACCGAAATCTCAACCCATCGCGGAGGACAGCGGCACGGTGGTGGGCAACATGCCCACCGGCAACGAGTTGGTGGCCGAGACCGCCATCATCCGCAAGAAACAGAAACAGGGGCCGGTACATGTGAAGGCCCTGCCCTCGGTACGCATCCTCGCCAAGCAGCTGGGCGTGGACCTTGCCACCTGCCGGGCCACCGGTAAGAATGACACGATCAGCGCAGACGATGTGCGTCGCTCATCGGCCGGACAAACACCCGCGCCTGCGGCTCACGCTTCTACAACCCGTTGGGATCTGCCGCCCGCTCGCACCGACTTCAAATATGGTCTGGCCGAGCCGTTGCGCGGCCCGCGCCGCGCCATGCATGCCAGCATGACGCGGGCTCGCAACGAAGTCATGGAGTGCACGCTGTTCGATGACGCCGACATCCATAACTGGGCGCCGGGTCAGGACATCACGGTGCGTATCCTGCGTGCCATCGTGGCCGGCTGCCGCGCCGAGCCGGAGCTCAATGCCTGGTACGACGGCGAGAAGATGGAACGCACCCTGCATGAACGCGTGGATGTGGCCATGGCGGTGGATACACCGGATGGACTGATCGTACCGGTACTACGGGATGCGGGCCGCAAGCACGCCCAACAACTGCGCGCTGATCTCAACCGCATCAAAGAGACCACGCGCAACCGTACGGTGGTACCCGCAGACATGAAGGATGCCACTATCACCCTGTCCAATTTCGGCATGATGGCTGGACGTTATGCCACACCGGTGGTGGTGCCGCCGCAGGTCGCCATTCTCGGCACCGGTGGACTGCGCCACGATGTGGTACCAGTGCTGGGTGGCGTCGAGGTGCACAAACGCGTCCCGCTCTCCATCACTTTCGACCATCGTTGTATCACCGGCGGCACCGCCTGCCGCTGGCTGGCAGCAGTGATCAGCGATCTGCAAAAAGCCCATTAGACGCTAAGCGACTCGCGGTGGCTAACTACGGCGGCTTCGACCACCGTTAACTTTAAAACACCCGATACTGTAAAGCCACTGCAAAAGAAAAAGCGCTAAAATACACAGAGTCAAAACCGCAAAATTTCGCAAAGCCCGCGCCACCATGCAACGCAAATCCGAATCCCGGGAATCTCATCTCGAAAAGATTGTTGCCCTCGCCAAGAAACAAGACGCCACACTGATATTCGAAAATTTCCTGCGGCAATATTACGACGATATCGCCGCGGAAGATCTAATGGAATGCACGCCGCAATACCTGTATTACGCGGCCCTCGGCCACTGGAAGTTCGGCCTGAGACGGCCTGCCGGCGAAACCCTGGTCAGGGTATTCAACCCTGATCCCAAAAAAGATGGCTATAAGAGTTTGCATACCATCATCGAGATGGTAAACGGTGATATGCCGTTCCTGGTGGACTCCACCATCATGACGCTGACGCGCCACGGGATCGGCGTACACCTGACCGTGCATCCCATCCTCTACCTTTTGCGCGACAAACAAGATGCCATCGTGCGGCTGGATTCTGACCAAGAACAGCATCAAAGCGGGTTGGTGGAATCCTGGATACATTTCGAGGTGGATCACCAGAGCGATCCTGTCAAACTCAAGAGTCTGGAAGACGAACTGCGCTCGGTTATGCGCGACGTACGCGCCACTGTGGATGACTGGCACACGATGCGTGAGAAAGTCGGTGAAGTGTGTGCCGCCGTGGACCAATATCGCCCGATCCTCGGCGACGATGAGATTGACGAAGGCCAGCGCTTCCTGGAATGGCTGGCCAATGACCATTTCACTTTCCTGGGGTACCGCGAATACGACCTGGTGGATGAGAAAGGCGAGGACCTGCTCAGGATCGTGCCACAATCCGGTCTCGGTATCCTGCGTGACAGCGGCGCAAGAATCTCTTCCAGTTTCCTGGTGCTGCCCCAGGACGTGCGCAAACGCGCGCGCGCCCGGGAATTCATGATCATCACCAAGGCGAACTCGGTCGCGACCGTGCACCGTCCCGGGTATCTGGATTACGTCGGAATAAAGCGTTACGGCAAGGATGGCAAGGTCAATGGTGAATGGCGCTTCCTGGGGCTGTTCACCTCCACCGCCTATAGCCGCAGTCCGCGTGACATTCCGTTATTGCGCAAGAAAGTCGCCGAGGTGATACGCCGCTCAGGTCTGCCTTCAGGCAGCCATGACCTCAAGGCTTTGTTGCATATCCTGGAGACATTTCCACGCGATGAACTGCTGCAAAGCACAGTCGAGGAACTTCTGGCAACCGCCATGGGCGTGGTGCATCTGCAGGAGCGCCAGCGGGTGAAACTTTTCATCCGCCGTGACAGTTTCGGGCGTTTCTTCTCCTGCCTCGCGTACATACCACGCGATCGCTACAACAGCCAGGTGCGCGCCAAGATAGAAAACATCCTGTTCAAGGCGCTCAACGGCAAGAGCGTCGAGCGTGAAGTGCATCTGTCCGAATCGGCACTGGCGCGCGTGCATATCATCATACGCACGACCCCGTGGAAACTGCCGGAATACAACTGTAGCGCTCTAGAGCAGGAAATTGCCCTGGTAATACGTTCCTGGTCAGACGAGTTACGCATGGTGCTGATAGAGCGGTTTGGCGAAGAACAGGGATTGAAATATTTCAGCCGCTACGGTAACCAGTTTCCAGTCGCTTACCAGGAGGATATAAAGGCAAAAGCCGCAGCCTTCGACATCGAACAGATGGATGGACTGGTCGGCGAGGACAACTTGCGCATGAGCCTGTACCGTCCCAAACACGCGCCCGAAGGCTACCTGCGCTTCAATATCTTCCACCGTGAACAGGAAATCTCCATCTCCGATGCATTGCCCATGCTGGAAAACATGGGTGTGCGCGTCATGGGCGAACGCCCCTACAAGATGGTGTTGCCGGACGAATCCATCGTGTGGATCCAGGACTTCGAGCTGATCTACGCCGGCTCGCTGGATATCGATAAGGTCAGGACCAGTTTTCATGAACAATTTGCCCGCGTATGGCGCGGTGAAGCCGAAAATGATGGTTTCAACCGCCTGGTGCTGGGTGCGGAACTCAACTGGCGGCAGGCCATGCTGCTGCGGGCTTACTGCAAATACCTGCTGCAGACCAACCTGACTTTCAGTCCGGATTACATGCAACGCACCATCACCAACAATCCACGAATTGCAGCCTTGCTGGTGCAGTATTTCGAGGCTCGCCATAATCCCAAGGGGGCCAAAGACCGTGATGCGCTGATCGTGCGATTCACGGAAGAAATTGACAAGGCCCTGGAATCGGTGTCCAGCCTGGATGACGATCGCATCCTACGGAGCTTCCTGAACGTGGTGCGTGCCACCATCCGTACCAACTACTATCAGACCCTCAAGGGCAACGGACACAAGCCCTACGTGTCCTTCAAGTTCGATTCCTCGCAGATACCGGAACTGCCACTGCCACGCCCAATGTATGAGATCTGGGTGTATTCACCGCATGTGGAGGCAGTACACCTGCGCGGTGGCAAGGTGGCACGTGGCGGCATCCGCTGGTCAGACCGGCGCGAGGATTTCCGCACGGAAGTGCTGGGACTCATGAAGGCCCAGCAGGTCAAGAATACCGTCATCGTACCGGTAGGGTCCAAAGGCGGTTTCTATGTGAAACAACCGCCACGCAGTGAAAACCGCGAGGCCGTCATGAAGGAAGTGGTGTCCTGCTACCAGACATTCATGCACGGCCTGCTGGACCTGACCGACAACATCGTAAAGGACAAGATCGTGCCGCCGCCGCAGGTAGTGCGACATGATGACGATGATCCCTATCTGGTAGTGGCTGCGGATAAAGGCACGGCGAGTTTTTCCGACATCGCCAATGGCATATCGGCTGAATATAATTTCTGGCTGGGCGATGCCTTTGCCTCGGGCGGTTCCGCCGGGTACGACCACAAAAAAATGGGTATCACCGCCAAGGGAGCCTGGGAGTCCGTGAAGCGCCATTTCCGTGAAATGGGCCTTGACACCCAGACCACGGAGTTCACGGTGGTCGGCATCGGTGATATGTCCGGCGATGTGTTCGGCAACGGCATGCTGCTGTCGCCGTATATCAAGCTGCTGGCGGCCTTCGATCACCGCCATATCTTTATCGATCCGAATCCAGAGTTGGCGACAAGTCTCAAGGAACGCGCGCGCTTGTTCAATCTGGCGCGTTCCTCCTGGGCCGACTATGACAGCAAACTGATCTCAGGCGGTGGCGGCGTATTCCCACGCTCCGCCAAACTGATAAAGATCAGCGCAGAAGCACGTCAGGCTCTGGGCATCGAAGCCCATCAACTGACGCCCGCGGAACTCATGCGCACAATCCTGAAAGCCCCGGTTGACCTGTTATGGAATGGCGGCATCGGCACCTATGTGAAATCCAGCCATGAGAGCAATGCGGAAGTCGGCGACCGCAACAATGACGCGGTGCGCATCAATGGCCGCGACTTGCGCTGCAAGGTCGTGGGTGAAGGCGGCAATCTGGGCCTTACGCAACTTGGGCGTGTGGAGTATGCGCTAAACGGCGGGCGTCTCAACACCGATTTCATCGACAATTCCGCCGGTGTGGATACCTCGGACCACGAGGTCAACATCAAGATCCTGCTTAATCTGGTGGCGAACGAAAAGCGTTTAACCGGAGCCATGCGCAACACATTGCTGGCCAGCATGACCGACGAGGTGGGCGCACTGGTATTGCGCGATAACTACATGCAGGCCCAGGCCCTGTCCATGGCTGAATCCCAGGCAACAGCTCGCATCAATGAACATGCCTACCTGATGTACCAGCTGGAAAAATCCGGGATACTGAATCGTGCTATCGAATTCCTGCCCAGTGATGAGGAACTCAAGGAACGCCGCTCCAGCACGCATGGGCTGACCCGCCCGGAGCTCGCGGTGCTGCTGGCCTATAGCAAGATCGCCATCTACAACGCGTTGCTGGCCTCGGATGTGGCTGAAGACCCGTATCTCGCCAACGAACTGGAAAATTACTTCCCCACGGAGCTGCGCAGAAAATATCACGAGTTCATGCCCAAGCACCGCCTGCGTCGCGAGATCGTGGCCACCGCCATCACCAATAGCATGGTGAACCGCATGGGACCGACGTTCGCGCAGCGCACCCAGGAGGAAAGCGGCGTCGGCATCGCCTCGGTGGCGCGCGCTTATACCATCGCGCGTGAAAGCTTTGGCATGGTGAGCATCTGGTCCGCCATTGAGGCCCTGGATAACCGCATACCGGCCAACGTGCAGGTCGCAATGGCGGTACAGACCGTCGGGTTACTGAAGCATGCCAGCCGCTGGCTGCTGGATCACCTCCACGGCCGCCTGGATATCGCCGCCACCGTACCGATGTACCGGCCCGGCATCGAGCATCTCAGCACGCACATGGCGGCGGTCCTGAGCGAACCCCAGATGGAGCATTACCATCGCATGCTGCAGCAGTACTCCGATGTTGGAGTGCCGGAATCCCTGGCACATCATATTGCCACGATCCCGACCCTATATCCCGCCTTCGACCTGGTGGACGTGGCCCAGCAGACCAAACTGCCAGTAGATGCGGTGGCGCGAATCTACTTCCATATCGGCCGTGAGTTGGGTCTTGACTGGTTGCGTGGCCAAATAGAATCGCTCTCAGTCGATGGTCATTGGCAGGCGGAAGCGCGCGCCACCCTGCGTGAAAATCTGTATCTGCAACAGCGGCTGCTCACGTCCCAAGCGCTGAACAAGGTCACGAACGTGGGCGATGCCATGGATCACGTCAATACCTGGTTCGCGGAGTACACCTCACGCATCCAGCATACACAACGTGTCCTGGGCGAGATGAAGAACGCCAATATCACCGATTTTCCGAGCCTGGCGGTGGCTATGCAAGAAGTACGCAAGCTGGCGCGTATTGCGGCCGGCTGAACGTTCTCGAGTATGTCGACACCGGACAACAGCGCTGACTACAGACAACTATTGCGTACACTCTCCGACCGCCTGGTCGTGGCGCAGAGGCCTATCCGGATTCTTGACCAGATCAAGTGGGATGGCAGCATCCAGGCAGACTTCTTCAGGAACGGGGCCAGGGAACTGCCGAATGTCGATCAGGCTTACTATGACGGCCGTCCACTGGGCTTCGACGCGGCCCAGAAACGTCAGGAATTTCATGACATCGAACGCGATGTCTCCACTCATTTGGGTCAATACAATCCTCTGGGCGGAATCATGCGGCGCATGTGTCGTGAGTACATCCAGGTCGTGCGCATGCTGGAAACCCGCGGCACGCCGGAATTCGCGGCCCTTTCCCAGGAACTCTATGGTTCGGCCAGCGACGCCTTCCATGCGGGCGGCCCGACACTGGCCGATCTCGGCAAACTATTGAGCGACGCCATATCGAACATCGACCAAAGCGAACTGCTGAAACCGGCGGATAAGAATATTTCCGGCGAGGATGCGGTAAAAATCCTGCAGCAGCGCATCAACCAGGTTTACGGTGAATCGAATGCCGCCATGCACGTCAGGCTGTCGGACGGCATCCTGGCGGATGCCGCTGCCGGCGCCGACTACATCAAGATCCGCAAGGATGCCAGATTCAACCAACGCGACCTGCGGGTGCTGGAAGTGCATGAAGGCTGGGTACATTTGGGCACCACCCTGAACGGCAGCAACCAGCCTGTGTGCACCTTCCTCTCCAAAGGCCCACCCTCTTCCACCATCACCCAGGAAGGTCTCGCGATCCTCATGGAAATCGTAACCTTCGCTTCCTATCCAAGCCGCCTCAAACGTCTTGCGAACCGGATCACGGCCGTGCACATGGCCGAACAGGGCGGTGACTTCCTGGACGTGTACCGTTTTTACCTTACCCAGAACCTTACCGAAGAGGAGAGTTTCGCCAACGCCTCACGCATCTTCCGTGGCAGCACGCCATCGGGCCAGCCCTTTACCAAGGACCTGTCCTATAACAAGGGCTTCATCATGATTTACAACTACATCCGGCTGGCGGTCAAGAAGGGCATGCTGCACCGCATCCCCATGCTGTTTTGCGGCAAGACCACGCTCGAAGACGTACGCACCCTGGCGCAGTATGTGGACGAAGGCATCATCACGCCGCCACGCTTCCTGCCGCCGCCGTTCGCGGACCTGAACGGCATCACTGCATGGATGTGCTACTCGAATTTCCTCAACAAGCTGGACCTGGCGCGCGTCCAGGATGATTACGCCGCGATACTCTAATATCACAAATGAAAAATCGTACAGCATGCGGCCATTACAATCGTGGCATACTATGAAGCATACGATTGCCATCATCGGTGCCGGTTTCAGCGGCACTGCTACCGCCATCCAGCTGCTTACCCGCCATGGAAATAAACCGATTGAGGTGCTGCTCATCAATCGTCGCGCCAGCATGGCACGCGGCGTTGCCTATGGCACACATTCGCCTTGGCACCTGCTGAACGTCCCGGCGGGGCGCATGAGTTTATTTCCGGATCGTGAGCATGATTTTCTGGATTTTGCACGCGTCAGTGATGCCGCCGTCACTGGGGCAAGTTTCGTAGCACGCGATATCTATGGACGTTATCTCGGCACCCGTCTCGAGGAAGCAGCGGCTGCCTCCACACAAGCTCGGCTCAAGACCATCACGGGTGAAGTGATTGACCTGAAGCTTGCGCGTGGAAATCAACAGCTGGATCTACTGCTTGCAGATGGCAGTGAACATACAGCAGATCGCCTGGTTTTAGCCGTAGGCAATTATCCGGCCGCCGATCCACCGGTATCGGACCTGGATTTTTTTGAAAGCCCGGCTTACATCCGTGACCCTTGGGCGACGGGTGCCCTGGATAATGTGCATCTGGCGCAACCTGTATTTCTAATTGGCACCGGGCTCACCATGATGGATGTAGCATTGGAACTTACGCGCCGGGGTTTCTCCAGTGTTTTGTTCGCGCTTTCACGCCGCGGCCTGCTACCCCAGACTCATCGTGATCTGCCATCCATGCCGGCAGAGAATTTGCTGCCTCCGGGAATGCTGAGCGGTCAGGCTACAATTCATCAGTACCTGCATACGGTGCGACGGCACATTCGCGAACTGGCTGCTGCGGGCGTTGATTGGCGTGATGTCATCGGCTCGTTGCGTTCGGTCACGCCGGCCCTATGGCAGGCACTGGATCTCGCAGAACGGCGGCGATTTCTTCGCCATCTGCAACCTTACTGGGATACCCACCGCCACCGCACCGCGCCCATGGCCGCTGCCAGACTGGATGGGTTATTGCGTGCTGGAAAACTCGTTACCCAGGCGGGACGATTGCTTAAGCTAACGTCCAATAATAGACAGATCACGGTCTCCTGGAAGGCGCGCCATCACTCCTTGATCCAACATACACAGATAGCGATCGTCGTCAACTGCACCGGCCCGCAAAGCGATCTTACCAAGCTACGCGACCCGTTGATCCATTCACTCTTGAAACAAGGGTTGCTGATGCCCGACCCATTAAGGCTGGGCTTGCAGACTGACAACGAGGGCGCCCTGCTTGATCACACCAACCGTACTTCCGAGGTTATTTTTTACACCGGCCCGCTGCTCAAAGCCCGCGACTGGGAATGCACGGCCGTGCCCGAGCTTAGGCTGGCGGCCCTGAAATTAGCCGACCGGCTCGTAAGCACTTGGTGACGGCAGGGGTTTCCATCTACAATTAGAGTTATAAATCCATCCAACGAGGCTTTCAATGAAGACCACCGTACGTATTTTCATGCTGGCAACCATCTTCGGTCTTAACAGTGCACTGACTACCGCTTGGGGCGCCGAATCGGTCGCGAGTCTAATCACCCAAGGTGAGGCCGCTACGGGGAAGACGAATTCCACCAAAGCCGCATTGGACGCGTCCGTCAAAAATAATGACGCTCTGGTGGCCGAAGGCAAGTCGATCCAGGAGCAGCAGCAGCAGTTGCAAGCCGATATCGATGCCTTGAAAAAGGCTTCGGCTGATTTCAACCAGAAAGCCAGCGATTACGAGGCGGCATGTGCGAAACCAAAAACTACCGATCAGTACAATGCCTGCAAGGCACAGAACACCGAGCTCAAACAGACAAGTGATCAATTAAAGTCTGAACCAGCTCAGTTGAACAAACGCCAGAATGATTGGATTGCACGCGCTACAAAATATAACCAGGAGGTCAAGACAGCACCCAAGGAAGTAAACACTGCCCAGACTGCCTTCCGCAATGCCTTGATCAACCAATACCAATGGCTGGATAAGGCGCGTGTGCTGGTGGCGTCACCAGCGTTTGAGCCCTATGCCAAGAAAGCAGGTTGCCCGGAAGTCAAGAACCCGGCCAAAACTGATGAAGCCGCGATGAAAATGAGCGATGAAATCATAACCTGTCTCAAGAAAGTGGCGGGATCGAATTAACTATCCGGTCTTTCCTCCTTACAGATTCAAACGCCCGGCTCTCGCCGGGCGTTTGCTTTCATGGTCTTGTTATGGATGTCGCTTCATAATTTTAGTGGTTGCATCCCCAGGCTTTTCAGTTGCGCATCAAGTGCAGGGATCTCATTCGAGCGCAGTTGCTGCCAATGTTGCATGGCGGTCCGGGTATTGACCCGATAGGACTCGAAAGTCTCGTAGTAGGAAGCCGGCGGTGTGCGATCCCCATCATCCATCTGGGTCGCCAGGTCGGCGAGTCCGCGATTGATGGCAGCGAAATTGCTCCGCTCTTTGGGTTTGTCCGCCAGCATCGTCACCTGCTGGTCCAGCGCGTTCACTGTTTGCGGCAATTTTGCCTTGGCGGGTTCAGCCATTAATTGGGATTTGAGCGCCGTCAGCTGTGCGTGCAGATCCTGGAGTGCCGCATACGCAGCAAAGCTTTCGTCCATGGCTGCATCGATGCGGCGTGCCAGGCTGAGTTGCTGCTGCAACTCACCGGCGGCCGGATGCATGCGCGGATCCAAAGAGATTGTCAGTGGCTGGCTATAATTGACGCCGTCCACGCTCAATTCCACACGGTAATCACCCGGCAAGACTCGCGGTCCTTCCGGCACCACCGGTGTGCCCTGGTTAAATAGGCCGGCAATGGAATAGTCATACAGGATCGCTCGTGGCCGGGCGTAACGCAGGTCCCAAACGAAGCGGTGCGCACCCGGTATGGTTGATGGCATTTCCGTAGGCACCAACCAGCCTGCGTTGAAATACCGATGAGTCTTGAGGGTTGGGATGGCTGCGTCGCTTGCATAGGCGCGTACCAGATTGTTGTGCGCATCATAGATCGCGAGTCTGACCGGGCCCTGTGCGTCCTTCCCCAGCCAGTAATCCAACACTGCGCCCGCGGGTGGATTCTGCGCAGCGGGGATTTCCGGTGGTAGCGGTGTGTCCTTGTTATTATTGTCACGCACACGTATCGCGACAGCCGGCTTAAACAGGTAGGCCGTGGCATGCATTAACGATTCGCTGGCCTGGCGCAACGGCGTCACGTTATCCAGTATCAACAGTCCACGGCCCTGAGTCGCGGCGATCAGATCATCGCCATGCAAAGTGAGATCCCGTACCCGCACACTCGGCAAGTCGAGCTGCAGTGACTGCCAGTGATCACCGTCGTCAAACGATACATAGACGCCCGCGTTCGTGCCTGCATACAGCAAGCCCGGATTCTTAAGATCCTGGCGCACGACGTAAACATACTGGCCGGCGGGGATGCCGTCCGTGATCTTGGTCCAATGCTGTCCATAATCGTGGGTGCGGAACATGTAGGCAGCGCGAACATCCCGGCGATGTACATCCACGGCCGCGTAGGCACTGGCCGGATCGGTCGGTGAAGCGTCGATCTGGTTGACACGCCCCCAGAACGGCATGCCGGCGGGCGTGACGTTCTGCCAGTGCTTTCCCCCATCGCGGGTCAAGTGGATAAAACCGTCGTCACTGCCAACCCAGATCTCATCACGCTTGATGGGTGACGGCGCGATCGCAAAGATCTCGCCATAACCGCAGGCGCGCGCATCTTGAAGTGTGATGTCATCTGCATTGCAGTTCTTAGCGTTCTTGGGATCGGCGCCGCTCAGGTCTGGACTGATGGTGTGCCAGTGCTGGCCTTCGTCGCTGGTCTTGAACAGGTATTGGGATCCCAGATACAGGGTATGTGCCGCGTGCGGGTCCGCCACCACCGGATAGAACCAGTTATAGCGGTACTTGAGGGTCGAGGGCCGTTCTCCATAGTGTGAAACCGGTGTTGCGGAAATATTCTGCACATCCGCGGTGCGCGCATCAAAACGCGATACATGGCCACCCAAACCGCCCACATACACGATGTTGGGGTCACCGGTATCGGGCACCGCGTAGCTGCGCTCGTCGCCGCCCACCGGGTGCCATTCACGGAAAGTGATCTCGCCGTAGTCGCCGCGGGTCTTGGTTTCCACCGTACCGCTGTCCTGCTGACCGCTGTAGATGCGGTATGGGAAGCGATTATCGGCCACCACGTGATAGAACTGGCCGGTGGGCTGGTTATACCAACTCGACCAGTTTTGGCCGCCGTCCACGCTGACGGTGGTGCCCTGGTCGCTGGCCAGGATCATGTAATCATCGTCGTCGGGATTGATCCACATGAAGTGATAGTCATCGCCGCCAGGCGCGCCCTTGAACCAGATGAAAGTCTTGCCGCCGTCAGTGCTGCGCGCCACCGAACGGTTCATGACATAGACGGTATCGGGATTCTTGGGATCCACAGTCACCCGGCCGAAATAGGAATTACCGAGACCGTTGCCGCCCAATCGCTTCCAGTTTTCTCCGCCGTCATCTGAGCGGTACAGGGCGCTGTCATCCGGCTTGCGTAACTGGATGATGGCATATACGCGCTGGCCGCTAGTCCCTGGCGCGACCGCCAGGCCGATGCGTCCCATGGATTCAGCTGGCAACCCATGCCCTGAAAGTCTGACCCAGGTCTTGCCTTCATCCATGGATCTCCAGATGCCGCTTCCCGCCTCCACACCCGGCTTGTAATAAGACAACCAGGGATACATGCGCGTCTGCCAGGTGGCGGCGAACATCAGCTCAGGGTGCGCATCATCAGCGCTGATATCCACTGCGCCGGTATCATTGTTGACGAACAGCACCTTGTCCCAATGCTGACCGCCGTCCGTGGAACGGAATACGCCGCGCTGTGCGCTGGCTCCAAAATAATTGCCGAGCGCGGCCACCAGCACCACATCCGGATTCTTGGGATCGATCCAGATGCGGCCGATGTGCCGAGTTTCATCCAGGCCCCGATGCTGCCAGCTCTTGCCGCCATCCGTACTGCGGTAGACCCCGTCACCTTCGACGACGTCATACCGCGCTGCCACCTGGCCCGTGCCCACATACAGGACGTCAGGGTTCGAGGACGCGATGGCCAGGGCGCCGATAGAGATGGAACCCGCCTGCTGAAAGGAAGGTTGCCAGGTCAGGCCCGCATCGCTGGTCTTCCATACACCGCCATCGGCACCACCGAAATAAAACACATTGGGCTGACCGGGGATTCCCGCCGCCATGGTGGACCAGCCGCCACGAAATGGACCAACCTCGCGCCAGTGGAGTTGGGAATACAGGGGAGCCAGGGAATTGGCCCCGAGTGCGGAACCTCCCAATACAGCGAGCAGTCCCGCCGCATACCAGCGTGATATTACCCAAACCCGAACATGTACCATGAGGTTCTCCAGTTGGAAAATCCGTATTCAATCAACAATTGAAACAACTCGATTAATCTGGTTTGACCCTTTGTTAATAAAATCATTACAGGCCTGCACACACAAGCTTGCGCTAACTTTATGCAAGCATGTATTAATCTTGTTTAAGATTACTTGCCAGAAATGCATCCAGTTGCCGCCAGGCATCTTCTGCATCGCGCTGCTCATAGGCCGTGGAATTAGGATCATCGAATGTGGCACTGGCATCCGGATAGATATGGATCGTCAAACTGGCGCTCGCCAGCCCTGCGGCCCATTGGAATTTACTAATCAGTTCTACCGGTACGAACGGATCACGGCCACCGAAAAAGGCCAGTATCGGCATACGCAGGGCGGCGAGTTGCGAGGGTTCTGTATAAGGTGGTGCATAAAATACAGCCAGCGCATCGAAATCCTGGGGTAGATCGCTGGCGATCCGGAATGCCCAGCGACCGCCGAAGGACCAGCCGATCACACCGAGATTATTCACCTGCTGCTGGGCGGTCATATAAGATGTGGCCTGCTCCAGATTGGAGAGCGTAGTAATCGGATTTGCCTCCGCGATATCCGCGAGATGTGCAGCCTCGGTCCGATCACGGGTGGTATGTCCATTGAACAGATCCACGGCCAAGACCACATAGCCCTGGCGTGCAAACTGATCGGCCAGATCACGCATGTGCCGATTCAGCCCCCACCACATAGGGATGAGGATGAGTCCCGGTGCGCCGCTTGCTTTTTTGGCGGGTTGGCTTAGATAGCCAAGCACAGCATGGCCTTTGACCAGTGCATATTGCACATCGGCATGAGTGATATTAATCGATTGAGGTGTTATGGCCGGAGATCCGGCACTCATGGCTGGCATGCACGGCAACCCGAGCAGTGTGGCTGCCAACAGTAGTTGTGCGGTCAGGTTATTTACATGCATGCGATACACCCGAAGAGTTCTGTATGGAAAGCACGCGCGCGCGTCATGCTGTGTTTATCTGCATTATCATCTAAACTTCGACACTCCCCCACCCCGGGATACTGTCTACCGCAAGTCAGGAGTCGTGCCATGTTCAGACATCTAAGCTTAGCTGCTGTTTTAATTGGCATTTCTCTCTCATCCAGCATTTTAGCTGATCCCCCGGCCGTCGTCTGGCAAAACCCGGCTATCAAGGCTGCCGGCGAGATGCTCCCATTACCGGATGCTGCATTCCAGCCGCAGAAAGATGTCACCTACAAGGCGGTTTTCAGCATTACCCGTGGCAATAAAGACCCGAAGGATGTAAAGAGCATCAATGATGGCCTGGATCACGTGGCGCGCGCCATCAATGTATTCGTATCGGCGGGCGTGCCCCTAGAACATCTCAAATTCGTGGTTATCATCACCGGCGGTGCCGTCTCGATTGTGCTTGATAACGCACATTATCGCAAAGAATTCGGCGTGGACAATCCTGACATCGCGCTCATCAGCCAGTTGAAAGCCGCTGGCGTAGAGTTTGCGGTTTGCGGTCAGGCCCTGGCAGGTGATAAATACGAACACAGCTGGGTGAACCCAGACGTCAAGATCGCTCTCTCCTACCTCTCCACAATGATAATTCTGCAACAACAAGGTTATACCTTGATCCCGATGTGAACAGCGAATAGACCATCATTGCCAATAGGTATCATGGGATGCGACTGCACTCGATAATCGCCTTTCTGATAGTCATCACCTCAGCCGGCACGAGCACCCCACTGTGCGCTGCTGATACTGCTCTTTCGTTCCGCAAGGCACCGGCAGCAGCTCAAGTGTGTGCGGGATGCCATGGTCCGCAGGGTCTGGGTGGCGGCATCTATCCACGCATCGCCGGTCAGCCGTCCGATTATCTGCAGCAGCAACTGCGCTATTTTCGCAGTGGAACGCGAGTCAATGACTTCATGCAGCCGGTAGCCAAGAGCCTGAGCGATAAAGACATTACCGATCTCGCAGATTATTTCAGCGGCATCAAAGCACCCTTTGTGCCATCGAACCGACCAATTTCCGTCTCGGAACTTACCCGAGGACATGAGTTGGTGACCGTAGGCGACTGGAGCAGGAACGCGCCCGCCTGCATGGATTGTCACGGGCCGGATCTTGCGGGTGTGGCGCCGGGTATTCCTGCTTTCGCTGGACAATCACCGGAATACATGCTGGCGCGACTACAGATATTCAGGAATGTAACCGGTGGATCGTTGCCGATGATGGTAATGAGTCGTGCGAGCAAAGGCTTGAATGACGCTGATCTGCAGGCGGTTATGGGCTATATATCGCATTTGAAGCCTGATGAACGAGTGACAATAGTTCGTCCGCCACACGATACAGCGTACAAATATATGCCTCAGTCACCGGATGATTTCGTGCCACCACCTGAAACAGCCATTCCATCCGGGCCGGATGGCGAGATGATCTGGCATGGGATGCAAGTCTTTGAAGATACTCAACACGAAACCGGCAAGTATGTAGACGACAGCCTGAACTGTTCTAGTTGTCACATGGATCATGGGCGGCGCGCAGATTCGGCCCCCATGTGGGCCGCGTATGTGGTCTATCCCAAATACCGTGATAAGAACCAGAAGGTGAATACCCTGGAAGAACGTATCCAGGGTTGTTTCCGCTACAGTATGAACGGCACACCACCGGCAGCCGACAGTCCGGAGATGAAAGCGCTGGTCACCTATTTCCACTGGCTGGCTATCGGCCTGCCGGTTGGCATCACGCCCAAAGGCGCGGGTTACCCGAACCTGGCGCCGCCATCACAGCCAGCGGATGTCCAGCGAGGTGCACGTGTGTTTGCTTCTAATTGCGCGCTCTGCCATGGCGATGATGGCCAAGGACGCGAAACGAACAGTACACAGGTATTCCCACCCTTGTGGGGCCCAAAATCCTTCAACTGGGGTGCCGGCATGGAACGTGTCAGCACCGCGGCCGCTTTCATAAAGGCCAACATGCCGTACGGCGCTGGCGATACGCTCACGGACCAGCAAGCCTGGGATGTGGCGGCATTCGTTGTTAGCCACGAACGCCCTCAGGATCCGCGATTCACCGGCAATGTTGAAGAGACCCGCAAGAAATACCACAGCCATGACAGCTATTATGGCCTGATAATCGATGGCCATTTGCTGGGATCATCTGCAAAACGTTAATGGTAATTTTGGAGAGTCTATGCGTCACTGAATTAACACTAAAGTATACCCAGCATAAACCCGTTATCAGACATCCCAACGGCGGAATATCAAACTGGTATTGATACCGCCGAATGCAAAATTGTTACTCATTACATTCTGGACCTGCAGTTTGCGGCCACCATCCATAAGGTAATCTAGTTCTGCGCATTCAGGATCGATGTTTTCGAGGTTGATGGTGGGCGCGAACCAGTCTTCCCGCATCATTTCGATTGTTATCCAGGCTTCCAGTGAGCCGCAGGCCCCAAGCGTATGTCCAAAATAGCTTTTTAGGGAACTGATCGGTATGCGCTTACCAAATACCTGCTGGGTAGCGATAGATTCAGCAATATCACCGATGTCAGTACCGGTTCCATGAGCATTCACGTACCCGATAGCTTGGGACGCAATGCCGGCATCCTCTAAAGCCAGCTGCATGACAGCGGCCATGGTACCCGTCTTTGGTTGTGTGATGTGTGAGCCATCAGCATTGCAGCCAAATCCGATGACTTCTGCATAGATATGTGCTCCGCGACCACGTGCATGCTCCAAGTCCTCAAGTATCAGGGTCGCAGCGCCTTCACCTACAACCAGACCATCGCGATCCCGATCGAAAGGACGAGGCGTGGTGTGCGGTGCATCATTGCGAGTGCTGGTGGCAAACAGGGTATCAAACACCGCAGATGGGCCCAGACTCAGTTCTTCAGCACCACCTGCGATCATCGCTACCTGCTTGCCGTATTTGATCGTCTCATAGGCAAACCCGATGGCCTGACTACCCGAAGTGCAAGCACTGCTGGAGGGAATGATGCGTCCGGTAATCCCAAAGAATAGGCTGATATTCACGGCTCCGGTATGACTCATCATCTGCATGTAAGTGTTGGAGGTCACACCGCGCAGGCTTCCGGTGCTGGCCATGTGCCCGAAAGTCATCACCGGCGCTGCACTGCCCGCGCATGCTCCATAGGCGATCCCGGTTCGGCCAGAGGTCAGTATCGGATCTTTAAGCAGCCCAGCATCGTCCAGCGCAATTTCCGTGGCGCGTGTAGACATGAGCGCCACAGGTCCCATGCTCCGCGTTGTCTTGCGGGTATAGTGAGGTGGCAGGTCATAGGCCGCGACTGGCGCAGCCAGCCTGGTATTTATGTCCTTAAATCCCGACCAGGCGTCCATGAATTTCACACCTGAGACCCGCGTCTTTAGGTTTTTCCTGATCGCAGGCCAATCATGTCCAAGCGCAGTCAGGCCACCTACACCGGTCACCACTACGCGTCGATGCACTCGAAACCTCCTTGCTGGGTAATAATAATTGCGGATACAAAAACATTCGTTCTTGGTTTATTCAAACACATCGACCTGCCAAGCCCAGATTATCGCAAAATACCCCTGAAGTCGGCTTGCAGCCTGTAAACACACAGTGCGTTATTTATTCTCTGAGAGGAGTTTCTCGATAACTTTTTGTACATCCCCAACAGTTCGCACCTCTTTGAAATCATCCGGACTGACCTTGCAACCTGTGATTTCCTGTAATTTGAGCACCATATCCACGGCATCAATGCTGTCGAGATCCAAGTCTTCTGATAGCCTCGCTTGCGGAGTGATTTTGGCGGGATCCAGATCAAACTGCTCCACCAAAGTATTTTTAAGTGTTTGGTATATATCCTGAGTGACCATATTGAATCGTTCTCTCGTTAGCTTCTTATATAAGCGATGAAGAGGCAACTTTACCTCATTTTGGCCACAAAATTGACAATTTTTATTCTGATTCGAATAGCCACGAAGCACCAGCCAGGAACAGATACCTCGGCAAAGGTCGTATGGGCCACAGATATCATACAGTTAGGCATTTTTATGCACTCCTAATAATTCCGGTATCGTGACACATTCCAGGCCTTTAGCGCGTAAACCTTGCAGGATCAGTTGGACCGCTGGTGCGCAATACGGCCGGTGCCGGCCTGGCAGGTCATGGCCGTCATGCAACAGCACGATGTCTCCACCGCATATTTTCCTGAGCACCCGCCCAGCTACTTTTCCCGGGTCAGGCTGGCGAGTATCGCAGCTATGCAGCGACCATGCGACCAGAGTCAGGTTATGCCGATCGGCAGCGCGCGCCAGGTCCCAACTCTTTAAACCAATCGGCGGCCGATACAATGTCGGCGATGAACTCCCAGTTGTACGCATAATGACCCGTTCACAACTCTCAATTTCTGCTAGATGTCGCTTCGTCAAATAAAAATTTTGCAAGCGTGAGTGACTCCATGAGTGATTGCCCAGGACATGGCCGTCTGCGATCATGCGTTTTGCCAGTTCCGGATATGCGTCTAGCCGTTTACCGATGACGAAAAATGTAGCGCGCGTGCCATTTTGCGCCAGCACATCCAGCACTTGCGGTGTGACGTCTGGATCGGGGCCATCATCAAAACTCAGCGCGATACGATTGCTACCACGTGGTCCGTGTGTGATGGTTGGATAAAAAAGCGAAGATCCTGGACGCGCGATTCCATCAGTCAACAATAGCACCAGCAGGACTGCGGGTATGCCGATGAGAAGCACAGACCAGTCAAACACAAAGATGCCGATAACACTGAATATAATATAGGCATGAGTAATGTAGTGCAGGTTCCAGCGAATGAACCGAAATCGCATGTGTTGCGATGAGATTGCGTCCATTAACTCATGATGCCGGTCATGCATAGGGAATCGCAGTTTCCACACAGATTAATAGCAACTCTTCGTTTATTTTCCATGCAAGAATATCTGATGGTCAAGTTTATGCCTGCACCATTGCCGGGCTGCTGTCTTACACCAACAATCTATTCGGGGTGCACATTTAGCATCGCGCATGGCTAGCGCTACGCGCCAATGCGGTTCGATATAGGCAGACATGAATTGCCAATCCCCGTTTGGAAATGGCGCCTGTGATTTGAATCCGCCTACGGCCAACTCGAAACATGTGTTAGGCAAGCCCTCCCATACTGATATATTCGCCGCCTTACAAGCCGCTTCTTTCAACGTCCAGTAGATATAAAACGCATCCAGCCTCTCAGCTTCCTTAAGACCATTCAAATGGTCGGTTTCGCTGCGGTTAAATAACTGTCGGATATGCTGAAGCAGCTTGCGTGACCGCAGATTCTCAATGTCAACGCCTGTGGTTATGCGTGACAAGCTTACGACAAATAAATCCCGACAGTGGCTCAAGCTCAACCTATGCGGCTCACCCAGCAGGCGAATACCGCCATGCCCATCCGTACGTAGCGACTGAGCGTTAAATTTCCCCAGTTGTTGCTGCAGTGCATCGAGAAGGAAGGTACGTCCCACTAACCAGGTATGCCTCCTTCGTATGCTAGAGAACCTCTCATAACGTAGCCTTTCTCTCGCATGTAATCTTGATAGGGCGTGCTCCTGCTCAACGTGCGTATAAGTGCCCGCACTCGCAAACATAAGTTGGATCATGGTTGGCATAATTCAATTAAACAATTTATTTGGAAATTTAACATGCTTGATGGGGAATGGATCGCTATATTTCATGGCAGACTGATTTTGTTTATCACCATACTAGGCATGCTCAGCGGGGTTAAATATTTCAAAGGTCGATACAATCAAACGTTAGATCCACAGGTATATCCAGCTCATAGTCAACGTCTTGTCTGGCGAAGCCGAACAGTTGTAGGAACCCCTGCTTATACCCATAGTAGTCGGTAATATCGACAAAATTTTCCTTTGTGACTTGCGCCCAAGCTGCAGTGCATGCCTTTTGCACATCATCACGTAATTCCAGATCATCTAACCTCAATCGGCCCTGATCATCGGTCTTGGGTGGGTCGCCATCTTTCTGATAGAGAAACTCCTGGAACAAACGGTTCATCTGCCCAATACTTCCTTCGTGGAATCCCCGGTCTTTCATGATTCGATATACGAGCGAGATATACAGCGGCATGAGCGGGATAGCCGCGCTCGCCTGGCTGACCACGGATTTCAACATTGCAACATACACACTTAAACCCTGGGTCCGAAATTTGTCTTGAAGCTGTCTGGAAGTATCCTCAAGATGCTGTTTTGCGCGGCCAATGGTCCCGTGCCAATAGATGGGCCAGGTAGCTTCTGGCCCGATGTAACTGAAGGCGATGGTCTTTGCGTTCTTTGCCAAAACCCCTGCGTTATGCAGTGCCTCAATCCAGAGAGCCCAATCATCCCCGCCCATTACCCCGATGGTGTCGTTGATCTCTTGTTCGGTCGCCGGTTCAACAGAAACATCAATGAGCATGTCGCGATCAGTATCAATCGATTTACCAGAAAAAACTCCACCGATTGGTTTCAGCGAGGTATGTATGACATCACCTGTATCCGGCAGCCGGCGTGCAGGAGATGCCAACGAATAGACGACTAGATCGATTTGGTCACTCATCTCGCGTTTGATCAAGTCGATTGCACAGGCACGTAACTCATCCGAAAAAGCATCGCCGTTGATGGATCTGCTTTGCAATCCAGCTTGTTTAGCGAACTTGTCGAATGCCGCCGAGTTATACCAGCCGGCGCTGGCCGTCTTTGTGCCCCTGGCTGGCTTCTCTAAAAACACCCCAAGGGTGGCGGCACCAAACCCGAAAGCCGCTGTTATTCGGGCAGCCAAGCCATAACCAGTGGATGCTCCGATTATCAACACACGCTTAGGTCCATCCAATAGTTTACCTAGACGCTTGGTGACGTTGATCTGTTCTAGCACGTTCATCTCACACCCGAGCGGATGGGCCGAGGTGCAGATAAAATTCCAAACTTTAGGTTTGATGATCACGCAGATTCCCTTGGCTGCAGCACAGTGTTCATCCTAATTTATGCATCTAAAAAAAGAGATCGCCCTTATTCACTAGAATGGCATTGGCATCATCGCTTCTGCCGGTGACAATATTCAATTGTTGCCGCGCTTCAATATCCAAGCAACCATGATTCCGAATGACGAGTCTTGAGCGCGGCTCACGAGCGGACTATTGACGAATGCGGCACCATTGAAATTCACGTATGCAATGAACGCACCATAAACGATGCTGCCGCGCTGAAGACTTCCGCCCAGCGATATACGGTACCCACCGTATCCTCCGGGCGCATTATATGCGGGACGGACGATTGTAGCGTACTGTAGAGGCACACCATAGATGTACTGGAAGTAGTCACGACTGCCGTAGAGTACCGACAGGCTGGTATTGAGATTTAGGATGCGATCGCCATCGCCGATATCGTTTACCAATTCGAGCCGTGGTTCTAACACTTCGCCACGGTAATGTAGATTGAGCGCGTCAGCGCTTACCGCTATGCGCACCGGCAGTACAACTGAAATATGCATGTTTTCGGTGTGATTACTCCAGATCTGATAACGTAAGGCCGGCCCAGCTTCGCCAATCCAGCCTAGATTGGGCATGCCCCGGCGTTCTTGGTCGCGGGATGAATCCACGGCCACTGATCCGGCGAAATCCACCTCCAAGGATAGACGCTTGCCACTGAGCAATTTACCTCGCACCTGCTCACGATTCACATCCAGGTACCGGCTGTGATAAACGATATAAGGAAACGGCAACAGTAGTGTGCGGTGCTCATCTGCGCCTGGATAGTCCGGGAAACGGAGAGCACCTATCCCGAGACCCATCTCCAATTGCATTGTTTGCATAACGCTTGGCACGTCTGCATGCACCGCGACTGGTATCAATGCACATAGCAAGAAATAAAGACGCGTAATCAAACTCATAAATAACAAATGAGCTACTCTTTCTCCCAAGCAATCCCGCCTGCATTTATTCGGGATCTACCGACGTAGTACCACTGCTGAAATTCGTTTTCGCTTGCGCCAGTCGATAGCGATGCTCTGCGTACCAGCGGCGCAAGTTAAAAAGCGCACCGATGTAGTAGATGACACGGAACAGTTGCAGCCGCCACCACACCGGCCGTGAATCGAACAGGTCACCCGCCAGCATCGAGATCACGCCCTGTTCGACCTTCCAAGTGTTACGCGGATGCTTGAACAAATATCGCATTACCGGCGAATTGAACCGGTAGATGAAGAAAGCAAATCGGCGCATTCCTTTGCGCAGGCGTTTTTCCAGCCGCTGTTGCATGCGAATTTCCTGGGATGGATCATATAAAACCGCGTCCACAATCGCCGCGGTTTGCTCCGCGCCACAGGTGGCCAGATACACACCGGAAGAAAACACGGGATCCAGGAATGCGAAAGCGTCGCCGACAAGCATCCAACCGGGGCCACCGATGGTGCTTGAATCGTAGGAGTAATTGCCGGTAACGCGCACTTCATCACCAATGAGCTGCGCGCTTTGCACTCGCTTCCACAATGCAGGATTAAGCTTGAGAGTCTCGTAAAGAAATTCGCGAGTGCGTCCGCGGCGTTGCTTGAGATAATCCGGGCGGCAAACCGCGCCGACGCTCATGACCCCATTAGGCAATGGGATCATCCACATCCAGCCATATTCGAAGTTATAGAGACTGATGTTACCGGCGTCATTGCCAGGGCGATACTCAGCATTGCGGAAGTGAGCGAAGATTGCTGCGCTCTGGTGTTGCGGGTTCTTGTGGCGGATTTTTTTCTTGCTGGCCAGGAAAGCATCACGGCCACTGGCATCCAGCAGGTAGCGGGTCTGTACATGATAGGTGCCGCCATCTTCAGTGCGCACCTCGACGTGAGTTTCGCGTGCGCCACGCTGTTCCACGGCCACGACTTCGGCGCCTTGGCGTGCATCTGCGCCGTTCTCATGCGCATGCTCAAACAGCATCTTGTCAAAATCCTGACGCCACACCTGGAAAGCATACGGCGGACTGTTACCCAGCGCACGGGCGAAAGGATAAGTCTTGTAACCACGGTCATTGTCTGCCTCAAAATCGGCACCGTGTTTGCATACACCCATAGCTCGGATTTTTTCCAGCACCCCCAGACGCTCATACATCGGCAGATTCATCGGCAACAGTGATTCGCCAATGTGGAAGCGTGGATGATGCGTTTTTTCGAGCAATATCACATGGTGGCCGCGCCGCGCTAGTAGGGTTGCGGCAGTGCTGCCGCCAGGCCCCCCGCCAATTACTAACACATCGCAATGCTCTTCCTGTGAGAACGCTATCTGCGTATGGCTCATATCATGCCCCATAATACTACTGAGCAATGGCCTCTTAAGATGCTGACCTTTTCAACCATGTGTAGAATACTGTTTGTAATTTAATCTGATAGTTTTTTGGATAAAATTCATGATCAAAATACAGGTTCTGCCATGCCCTATACCCCCTGCCACTTTACACTACTAATAAATTTAGCATGTCTAAAAAGCTCGTTACCCCTCTGGCTGCCTACCAGGGAAGAGCCTGGCGGCAAGACTTCACTAGACAATATTGTCAGAATGCCTAACGGAGGATTGCCGGTAATTTTACTCGACACGGGCGAGCCGGGCTGGCAATTTGATCGTTTGAACTTCATAGACGAAGGTACCGGCTAATTTAGTATGACTGTAATCTCCCAACAAACAAGCTGGTTAAGGCAGGCCGTTTTCAGGATTGAAACCCATTGGCTACTCAAAATGCTCGGTGTAACTGCCTACATGACATTATTTTTGATGGGCTATTTTTGGCTACTCAAACACCCGATGTATCCAGTCACTGTAATACCGGAAATCGGCCTTGATCGTTTGATCAGTTTCCAGCCATGGTGCATCGTGTTCTATGCCTCCTTATGGCTATATATCTCACTGGTGCCGTTGCTTATCTGCAGTTGGCAAGAGCTGGCACCCTATTTCGGCGCGGTAACGGTCCTGAGCCTGGCCGGATTTGCCATATTCTTTTTCTGGCCGACAGTCGTACCCAAGTTAGGTATAGATTGGGCCCAGTACCCCTCCGTCGCCTTTCTTAAATCGGTGGATGCTTCTGGAAATGCGTGTCCCTCATTACACGTGGCTTTCGGGGTGCTCACCGGGGTCTGGTTGCACCGCATGCTCAAGCAAATGCGCACTCCCTGGATTCTACGCGTGATCAATATATGTTGGTGCGTACTGATTGCCTATTCCACCTTAGCCACCAAACAACATCTGGCGATTGATCTTGTGTCCGGAGCGGCCTTGGGGTTGTGCGTAAGCATGCTATTTCTACAAATACTTCCGAGCCAGGGCGTTGTGCGGGGTACGGCAGAACTGGGATAACATGGCGGAAACACGCCGAATCATTGGGGAAAGGCAGGTTTTGTCTTGCGAGTCACAAAACACCGCCATTAGAATGCATTGATAGCACTAGTCGCTCGAGCTATGTAGGTAAGTATAATGAAAATGGGTATTTGGCTTTAATATAAAAGTGGGCCCCACTCCTGACTTTACTGGATATTTTGGAATAGCCCGTTGGCGGGCTTGGGCGCCGGGGATTCTTGATGTGCAGGATTGGCGCAGTTGGCTTAAAGGGAAGTTGCCGCCTTCGCCCGATGATCGACTGGACGTAAGCTTTCTGCCAGGATTATTGCGTCGCCGCCTTGATCGGTTTGGACGCATGGCGCTACACACAGCTTGGCCGTGCGCCGAGGGACTGGATGAGGTTAGGTATATATTCGCTTCGCGGCATGGAGTCCTGAATCGAACTGTTGAGCTGATGACCGCGCTGGCCAATGAAGACACTTTGTCGCCAACCCAATTTACCTTGTCAGTCCACAACAGTGTCGCGGGCTTGTTTGCAATCGCACGTGGCGACAGGAGTGCAGCTACAGCCATGGCGGCTGGTCCCGATACCCTGGGCTTAAGCATACTGGAAGGTGCGAATATGATTGCGGAAGGTAATAAACACGTGTTGGTCACTTATGCAGACGACTCAGTGCCAGAAATATATCGCACATATATCTCCGAGAGTGCTCGTCTGCCCATCGCTATCTCGCTGTTGCTAACCCCGGCAGTTGGTTCGGCTTTGCGTTGTCGCCTGGGGCGGCATACAGGACCAATCACACAGCAGCAATCTTCGGGGGATGCTCTGATCCGCTTCTTGATCGAGGATACCCCCCAAGTAGTCTTGGGCATCGATCAAACGTGGCAGCTGGAGCGTGCTGGTGCTGGCTAAACTCTACACCTATTGGCGTGCCCTTGGTACTGGTTTATGTTTTGCCGGGTTCGGCATTTGTAGTGTTGTCGCCAATTTCACAGTGCTACCGGCTTTGCTGCTATGGCCTGCTGCTCCTATTAAACGCCAGCAACGTATCCGGATATTTATCAGTTACTCCTTCCGTGCCTTACTCGCATCAATCGCAATGCTCAGGCTCGGTTGGGTCGAAGTAGAGGGCCAAGAATGGCTGGCACAGGCACGAGGTAAGCTGGTAGTGGCGACCCATCCTATGTATCTGGATGCAGTCGCCCTGATCTCATTGCTCCCCATGGCGGATTGTGTGGTAAAAAGCTCAACCATGCGCAATCCGTTCACACGTTATTTCGCTAAGGCCGCAGGCTACATCAGCAATGGAGACTCGGTTAGCCTTATCGATATTTGCGTCAATTCGATGCGGAACGGTCATACACTCATCGTATTTCCAGCCGGTACCCGCTCAATTCCCGGTGAGCCATTGCATTTCAAACGTGGTGCAGCACAGGTCGCCGTGCGCAGTCACTGCAAGATATTTCCGTTAGTGATTCATTGTTCACCACCCGCGCTGATCAAAAATACTCAGTGGTACCAGGTGCCTAACCGGCCCTGGCGGCTACTAATAAAGGCCTATCCGCCGCAAATGCTCGCGGCTCTGGAATACCCCAGTGATTCGCCTAATGGTGTTGCAGCACGTCACCTCACACGTGCATTGGAAGATTTCTTTAAACAGCAGCTCGCCAATCATGAATACCCTAATCCAAGAACTGAAACTGCTCATCATCGATACGCTTGATCTTGAAGAGATCACGCCCGACGATATCGACGCGCAAGCTCCATTGTTCGGTGACGGCTTGGGGCTCGATTCTATCGATGCACTCGAATTGGGTGTCGCTATACAGAAACGGTACCAGATTAAGCTGGACGCGAATTCGGCCAACACTCGTCAGCATTTTTATTCGGTGGAAAACTTGGCCAAGTTTATTCAGTCACAACAGAAAGCTTGAATAGCGACTGCGTGGCCTCCACCTTAGCCCCGAATCAAATCAAGAACATCTCTGGTGAGCAAGTGAAGCATGAACCGGTCAGCGCTATATGGGAAGTGCGAACAGGCACAGGGCAGCCGCCGGCGGCCTGCAAATGACACTTACTCCAATAAAACTGATTGTAGTTGGCGCGCTGCTCATTTATCCGGTTGCCATCTATTTTGCTGACGATTATCTGTCGCCTAGCGTGCTTATGGCCGGATTGTTGTTGTTGTTGGCTGCCCGCCTGCTGGTCGCCGCATGGATAAATCAGACGATGCGTTTCTGGAGTATATGTCTGGCTGCGATCATACTGGTTGCGGCGCTTGTAGTACCGTTACTGATGCCCAATATAAAACTGATGTATTTACGCCTGTACCCCATGCTGCTCACCTTGCTGGTGTTCGCGTTCTTCTTCGGCTCACTGTTCACCCGCATGCCGCTTGCCGAACGCTTAGCCCGCATGGAACATCACGAATTACCACCGCAGGGCATCATATATACCCGTCACCTAACCTGGATTTGGTGTGGCGTGCTGCTCTGCAACGCGTTGGTGTCGTTGTATACAGCTATCGGCACATCCTTTGAGGCATGGTCTCTCTATAATGGCGTGATTGTTTACTTCCTGTTCGGCGGGGTATTCGTGTGTGAATATATAGTACGCACATACCTGCGCCGCAAGTGGGTCGCAGCATGAATGCCAGGATTTATAAATCCAGTGCGCTTCATGACATCGTGGCACTGCAAACCGGCACTGTGTTAGATCGCACAACTTTCTGGCGGCGTGTGAATGGGCTTACTAAAATTATCACACAGCATCCCGCTCAACGCTGGGCCCTGATATGTGAAGACAGCGCCTGGTTTGCTATCGGTTTGTTTGCACTCGCCAATAGCCGGCGCGTCATGGTCCTGCCACAAGCACCACTGGCTGGCAGCCTGAATACTTTCAAAACGCGAGTCGATGCCATCCTCAGCGATAGGCACGAACCATGCCCAGGTTTCGAACTTATAACCATGTGTGCAGATGTAGTCTCCTCATCTGCTATTCCTGTTATACCGGAAGATTCAGCATGTATCGAATTTAATACTTCGGGTTCCACCGGTACACCCAAATGTGTACCCAAGACATTCGCACAATTGCGCCATGAAGTGGAAACATTGGAATATGAGTGGGGTGAACAAATTGGGCAAGCAGTTATTGCAGGAACGGTTCCACACTATCACCTGTATGGCCTGCTTTTCAGGATTTTGTGGCCAATCCTGTCAGAACGTCCTTTCCAATCCAGCGTGTGTCTGAATCCCGCGTCATTACGTGCGGCGGCTGCACGCATCAGGTGCGCGATCGTCAGTAGCCCGACATTTCTTAGCCGGATAGACAACCCTACTGAGCTGCCGAATCCTTCACAAGTACCTGCCATATTCAGCTCGGGTGCGCCACTCGCGGATAATACCGCCAGCATGCTTGCGCGGGGCTGGGGGCGTGCGGTCATCGAAGTGTATGGGAGTACTGAAACGGGCGGAATCGCTTGGCGTACGTGGTCAGGGCCGCAGAATCGTCGGCCATGGCAGCCTATCCAAGGCGTGGAGATTTCATTGCGGGAAGAATCCGCGGGTAACAGACTCTGGGTGCGCTCCGGCAATACCTGGTTGGGTGATTGGGTGGCCACCGGTGATCTCGCACGCAGTAGCGACCACGGAAAATTCGTGCTCCTGGGTCGTGCTGATGATGTGATCAAATTTGCAGATAAGCGCATCTCGCTTACTGAGATGCGAGCGTATCTTATGACACATCCTTGGGTGCAGGATGTGCGCCTGTTGCTGATCGAGGGGCGCCGTGCACTAATCGGCGCGGTAGTGGTGCTGAATGCGCAAGGTCAAGCCACGCTGACGACATCCGGTAAGACCGAAATCCGTGATGCACTTCGCACCTGGTTACGTACCAGTTATGAACCCGTTATGATTCCCCGCAAGTGGCGTTTTATTGACACGCTACCTGAAACCGATATGGGGAAAGTCGGTCATCAACGTCTGCAACAGCTTTTTGAGCCTCTACCATGACGGGATTGCCAGTGATCATTGCGCAGCGGTATCACAACATGCACTGTGAGGTGGACCTATTAGTTACTCCAGATAACCCGTGGTTCGAGGGTCATTTCCCGAATCAGCCGATCCTGCCTGGTGTGGTCCAGATTGGATGGGCAGTGCATTTTGCGGGTGAGATCTACAGGATAAATACCAGCGTGGGTACGCTCGAACAGATTAAATTCAAACGGCCTATTCTCCCAAATACACAATTGACGCTACATCTGACAGCGGACGTCGAACGCAAGAAACTAAGCTATGAGTACCGTAATGCTGAGCATATATATTCCAGCGGAAAACTGTATTACGAGGCAACAGAATGAAATTCAAAGCCTGTGCAGTAATCCCAATATTTAATCATCACATCTGCCTGGAGAGGATCGTAATTGCATTACGCATCAATCAGTTGCCTTGCATCCTAGTGGACGACGGCAGTGACGCAACCACAAAGCACGCGATCCGACAAATCACCGAGCGCGATCCGCAGATCGAATGTCTGACGTTGCCTGAAAACACAGGCAAGGGCGCGGCCGTGGTTGCCGGCATCGCACGTGCCGCAGAACAAGGTTTCACACATGCTTTACAGATTGATGCCGATGGCCAACACAATTTGGACGATATTCCGGCTATGTGTGGGCTTGCCCGGAAGTATCCGCTGCATTTGGTTTCTGGCGACCCGGTATTTGACGATTCGATACCTGCGGCGCGTTTCTATGGTCGCTATCTCACGCATGTGCTTATCTACCTTGATACATTGTCACTGCAGCTTCGCGACAGCATGTGCGGCTTCCGTGTATATCCGATAGCGCCAACCTTGGAACTGAGCAAATGCGTGTCTATCGGAAAGCGCATGGACTTCGATACCGATATCATGACACGTTTGTATTGGGCTGGAACTGAAAGTCGGTTTCTGCCTACCAAAGTTCATTATCCGCAAGATGGAACCTCGCATTTCCGGATGATATCGGACAATGCGCGCATGACCTGGCTGCACGTTCGTTTGTTTCTAGGCATGCTCCCGCGTATCCCTAAACTTATATATCGCAACCTCACGCGTAACCGGCGGCAACACTGGGCACAAATCGATGAGCGCGGAAGTCTAAATGGCCTGCGGTTCATAGGCTTTATAGATCGCGTCTTCGGCCGGTATATGAGTCTCGCGATCCTGTTTCCGGTGAATGCATATTTTTTTCTGACCCACCCGCAGGCACGCCGTGCTTCACGACAATTCCTGATTGCAGCCGGACGCTCGAGAAAAATGCGTGTCAGTTTCACGCATTTCACCCAGTTCTCGATTTCGATCTTGGACATGGTGTTGGCCTGGTCCGATCCATCGCGCATCAAGATTGATTTTCCTGAAAAGCAGCTCTTGACCACGGCAGTAGCACGTGGACATGGGGTACTGTTGTTGAGCGCACATCTTGGTAACCTCAAACTGGCGCGCGCGTTATCGACACTCATTCCAAGCCTGCGCGTGAATGCCTTGATGTATACCAATAACGCACGCAAAGTGAATGCCATGTTGGCCGAGACCAGCCAGGAATACGGCCTGCGGCTGATCCATGTCCAGGAAATCGGTCCGGATACGGCGGTCATGCTGCGTGAAAAGATAGATGCCGGAGAAGTGGTGGTAACCGTGGGCGACCGTATCCCGGTTTCAGAACACAGCCCGGTAGTCGAGGCGGAATTCCTGGGACGTCCGGCACGGTTCGCAATCGGCCCGTATATGCTGGCGCACGTGCTCGAATGCCCGGTATACCTGTTTATGTGTGTACGCGAAGGTCGTGGCTATCGCATCTACCTGGAGCCGTTCGCTGAACGCATCCAGCTACCGCGCCAGCAACGAACTGAGGCCGCTTCGATGTGGGCTTCCCGCTACGCTCAACGCCTGGCGCACTACGCCACCCGTTTTCCATTACAGTGGTACAACTTCTACGATTTCTGGGCCAAATCCATGACCCCGGTAATCTCTGAATCAAACACCTTGGATGAGAACAAACTCGATGCGCAACACAACAACATACTCGTCGGAGAATCTGGTAGTCATCGGTGGGCGACACCTAACGCTGAATGAGGTAGGCGCCGTCGCCCGCGGAACACGGCTGGAATTGCAGCGCAGTAGCAGTTTCCGGAAGCGCATCGATCGCGGCGCCGAATTGTTAGCGGAATACATCACCGCGGGACGCCCCATCTACGGCGTTACCACCGGCTATGGTGATTCCTGTACCGTATCGATTCCTGACCATGTACTGGAACAACTGCCAGCACATCTGGTGCGCTATCACGGCTGTGGGTTGGGAAACTACTTCGATGAACCAACCACGCTCGCCATTATGGCCACGCGTTTGAACTCACTTGCTGGCGGATTTTCCGGCGTGCGCATGCAGGTTCTCACGCAGCTGGAAGCGCTGATCCAGCATCGCATTGCACCGCTGATTCCCGAGGAAGGCTCCGTGGGGGCCAGCGGCGATCTGACACCGCTCTCGTATGTAGCGGCAGCCATGATGGGCGAGCGCCAGGTACTTTTCCAGGGACGCCTATGTTCCGCGAGCGAAGCATTGCAGGCTAACTCACTGCCACCAATCACCCTCAAACCGAAGGAAAGCCTAGCCCTGATGAACGGCACTTCGGTGATGACCGCGCTCACCTGTCTGGCCTGGGAGCGGGCCGAATATCTGTCACGCCTGGCTGCTCGCATCACTGCCATGGCCAGCCTCGCCTTGGGTGGTAATGCTGAACATTTCGCACCCGGGCTGTTCGCGGTCAAGCCACATAGCGGTCAACAACAGATCGCTGCCTGGATATATAAAGATGTGCGCGCCTCGCAGAGCGAGAGTTCCACCCGCATCCAGGATCGTTATTCGATCCGCTGTGCACCCCATGTGATCGGAGTGCTTGCAGATGCGCTCGGCTGGATGCGTCGCGACATCGAAAATGAATTGAACAGCGCCAACGATAACCCGATCATCGATCCCGAGTCGGGTAAGGTGTATCACGGCGGGCATTTCTACGGCGGACATATCGCATTTGTAGCCGACAGCATGAAGAACGCTATCGCCAATATCGCCGACCTGCTTGACCGACAGCTTGCCCTGCTGGTGGATACCCGGTTCAACAATGGCCTGCCCAGCAACCTTTCTGCGAGTGAAGGTGAGCGTGCCAGCCTCAATCACGGCTTCAAGGCAGTGCAGATTGCGGTCTCGGCCTGGACCGCGGAGGCACTCAAGCTAACCATGCCCGCCAGCGTATTCTCCCGCTCCACTGAATGCCACAATCAGGACAAGGTCAGCATGGGTACTATCTCGGCACGTGATGCCATTCGGGTACTGGATCTGACAGAGCAAGTCGCGGCTGCATGTTTAGCTGCTACCTGTCAGGCACTTGAAATCCGCCGCCGTCGAGGCGAGATCCCGGCTAATGTTCTAAACCCTGAAATACACGGCATGCAAACTGAAGTTTTTCAGTTATTTCCATATGTAGAAGAAGATCGTGCGCTGGATTTTGAACTTCGCCACCTATGCGAGGCGATTAAACAACGTCGTTGGATGATATTCGCTTAACCATGCCCAAGGCTTTAATTTCTGCCACAGTCGACATCCAGATCCCGTTTCAGGACGTCGATCCCATGCAAGTTGCATGGCATGGTAATTATTTCCGATATTTCGAAGCCGCGCGTGCAGAGTTGTTGCGCAAAATTAATTATGACTATCCACAGATGCAAGCATCAAACTTCCTGTGGCCCATAATCGAGGTGCATACGCGTTTCATAAAACCTCTGCGCTATGGGCAACACATACGTGTAAGCGCTTCATTGATGGAGTGGGAAAATCGTATGAAGATCGATTACCTAGTTCTGGATGTCGTAAACGGCAAGCGTCTCACCAAAGGTTATACCATCCAGTGCGCCCTTGACGCGCATACCCAAGAACTGCAGTTGGTCAGTCCCCCAGCGTTGCTGGAACGCCTTAAGAATTATTTATGAAATATTCGCACTTACTGGCAGGTGTGTGGGTTGTGTGCGCGGCATCCGTAGCATCGGCCGCCGGCAACACGTCCCTATTATCATCGGATTTCGATGCAAGCTTTGTGCAGACTCGAACACTGCCGGGTTTTAATACACCGCTTGTCAGTCGCGGCATAGTTCATATTGATAATGCTCACGGATTCCGCTGGGAAATCAATTCACCGTATCACTATGTGTTCGAAATGGACGGTGAGCATGCACAAGAACAATTACCGGACGGTACAATCCGGCAACTTGATCCTGAGCAGACGCCATGGCTGGCAGCCATCGAACGCATCTTTGTCAGTGCACTGTCTGGGGATCGTTCAGACCTGCAGCAGTACTTTGCTGTGAGCATCATGCAACTGCCCAAAGGCCAGAAAATCCTGTTGAAACCCAAGCCGGGCCCCATAGCCGGTACTATCGATACCATCCAGGTGACAGAAATATCGCCGGGTCATCCTGAAAGTCTTATCATCAAGGATAATTCGGGTGGCAGCATGAAAATTCGCTTCTCACCCCTATCCAGCAGACCATCCGGGGTTTGAGAATGACCCTTCCGACAGCCGCCAGATGGGCTATCTGGCTCGCTTCCCTAAGCGTGTTGTGCATCATTGCCTGGATACGCATGGATATCCAGCATCCGATCAATACTGACATTCTCTCCCTGTTGCCCGGTGAACAAGAATCGCCAGCTATCGCCGCCGCCACTAAGCGTAGCCGGGATGCGTTCGCACACCAATTGCTGGTACTGGTCAGTGGTGAGGACACGCCACAAACACGCAGTGCCGCATTAGCCGCACAACAGGCATTATTGGCGGCCGGCTTGCGCATGGATAATTCAGTTCGGGAGCTGGAGCGCCTGCTAAAGATCTACCAGGCACACCACTTCGCATTGCTGAACGCTGCACAAACTGCACGCCTTGATAAAGGCGGCGTGAATGCATTCGCAACTGATGTCGCTGCATCGATGGCGAGCCCAACCGCCATGGTGAATGTGTTCGAGAGCGACCCGGGTGGATACCTCAACCGTTTCATCTCGGAATTACCGCGCCCCTATCCGGATTTTCTGCCGGATGGGCCGTTCCTAACCGCCGTGCGCGGCGGCCAACGCTATTACCTGGTTCACATGCAGCTTCTTGGTTCCGCATTTGACGAACAAGGCGCGGCTTTAGCGGCACGCGCGACACGTCATGCCGAAGCAGCCGTACTTAAGACCTGTGGCCCCTGCAGGATCCTCGCCACCGGTGCATCCCTGTACACCGATGCCGCGCGTAACGAAGCACAGCATGAGATCCAGTGGCTAACAATCGTCTCTACCTTGCTGATCATGGCTTTGATCGCTTTCGTGTTCCGCAGTCTGGCACCGCATGTACTGGCAGCATTGCAGCTGGTTGCCAGCATTTTGGCAGCCAGCGCCGCGGTGATTGCTTGCTTTGGTTCCATCCAGATATTGACCCTAGTATTCGGGACTACATTGCTCGGTATCGCCATCGATTACGCATTCCTGTATTTCGCCGAATATTGGTTCGGCGAAAGTACGCCGAAGGATGTGATGCGCAATGTACGTCCTGGCTTGTATATGGGGCTGCTCACCGGTGTGGTGGCATTCGCATTCCTGTCACTGGCAGGTTTCCCAGCACTCAACCAAATCGCGGTGTTCTCGGTCGCCGGTCTGCTGGAAGCCGGGCTAGTAGTCGTGCTGATCTTTCCGGTCACACTAACACAACATTCCCGCGTCACCTTGCATCCAGCAGCAGTCTGGCCCCAACGCTTCATCAAGTTCGCCAGCCGGCCTTCCTACTGGCGCTATCTGCTGCCGGTGCTGGCCTTGCTGCTGGCAATACCAGGCTGGCTACGTTTGCACACCAGCGACGACGTGCGTGATCTGCAACACTTTCCGCGACAACTCACACACAGCGATCAAGAGATTCGCAGCGCCCTGGGACAGATCCCGCCTCCCGGGTATTTTCTGATCGAAGCGTCTGATTTGGATCAGGCGTTGCATCGTGAAGAGACGCTGTTTGCAAATCTCCGACAAACACTGCCCGATGCCGCGCTGCTGGGACTGTCGCGTTTCCTTCCCTCAATGCTGCAACAACGCGCAAGTCTCTCTGCCTGGGATAAAATATTCGCTACCCCCACGGCACTTGACCGCGCTTTCATACGTCTCGGCCTGCCGGTGGCATTAGCAACGCGCATCACAGCTGAATGGCGAACAGCAACACACCAGCTATTGCGCGCTCAGACCCTGTTTGAAGCCTCACCCGATCTAAAAGCTTTCGTAATCCCGGCAGGTAACACTGTTGCACTGCTCGCAACCGTCAACAGCCGCACGGACATCGATCCCGTAGTACTACAACAGGCTGCTGCTGCGGTATCAGGTGTTAGTTTCGTTGCGCCGCTGACGCGCATTACGGATACTTTCCATCGCATCCGGGTGCGTGCCAGCTGGCTGGTGATCATCGGCTATTTGCTGATTTCGGCGATCCTGTTATGGCGATACGGTCGCCGTGAGGCATTGCGCATGCTATTTCCGCCGTTACTGGCACTGGCTATCACGCTCGGGGTACTCGGCTGGCTCAACGTACCCGTGAACATATTCGTGGTAGTCGCATTGATTTTGATTCTGGGATTGGGACGTGACTACGCGGTGTTTCTGCGTGAAGGCATCGCGCATCTGCAACCTTCTGCACTGGCGGTCACGCTCTCGGCTCTGACCACCCTTTGTTCATTCGGCCTGCTTGCCTTGAGCCAGATACCCGCGCTGCATGCCTTCGGGTTGGCCACATTGATAGGCATATTGGCCAGTTATTTGAGCACTCCGTTATCCTTGCCGCCAACCCATGGGGGTCTGGCATGATCCATCGGACTTGCCTGTTGATACTACCGATGATAGCGCTGGTTGCTGGCTGCGCATCGGCACCCGCCATGCCCGATTGCACCCCGGTGGGGCGCAGTGGGTACGTTTGCCTGCTCGCGCCGGAAGCACTACCGGCGGTGCGCGCAACCCACATGGTCAATATTCGTCGCGATGGCCATGAAGATGTGTTTTTGGGCCAATTGCAGATAAATGCGGATACACTGCGACTGGCTGGTACCAGTCTTTTCGGCACCAATCTGTTTATGGTTGTATATGATGGACATACAATCACTAGCGAAGCGCCGCAAACCGATATCCGACCCAAAATGCTTGTGGTAATGTTGGAGTTGTCGGTTGCCGACCCCGCTATATTGAAGAGCCGACTACATCACTTAACCATCAACGTGAACACAGATAATCACGGCCAGGTGCGCGAACTGTTCGAGCATGACCGTTTAATCGCCCGCATTGAGATATCAAATGCACCGCTCGCCGATGCACAAATTGATATCCAGATTCCATCTGAGAATTTGTCAGTACGAATGACGCCGGTTGCAAACGGCGTTCCGCAACCATGACGCGTGTGTTTCTACATGCACTTGGCATCATTAATGCACTGGGTAACGATGTGGACGGCGTTCGTGCTGCCTTGTCCAAAGGCGCCACATCGGGAATGCAGGCACGGGATGATCTGATACCCTGCCGCACGGTATGCGTGGGCGCAGTGATGAACGACCTACCTGAACTGGAACCGCGATGGATAGAGTACGCGTCGCGTAATAATCGTCTTTTGCGTGCCGCCACCCTTCAAATCCAGAATCAGATTGAATCCGCTCTCGCCCGTTATGGCACGACTCGTGTGGGCATCGTGCTCGGTACCAGCACTGCGGGTATCGCCGAAGGTGAGCGTGGTCTGGCTACCTATCTGCATGATGGTGTGTTCCCAGCGGGTTACAGTTATTTGCAGCAGGAAATTAGTAGCCCCGGTGAATACCTACGCAATGCGTTGGGCGTCCGCGGTCCGGCTTGGACCGTATCCACTGCCTGCACTTCCAGCGCCAAGGCATTTTCCTCTGCCCGGCGCCTGCTCACTACCGGGCTATGTGATGCGGTGATTGTGGGTGGTGTTGATTCACTATGCCGCCTTACACTCAATGGTTTCGCGGCGCTTGAATCGCTATCGAAAAATATCTGTAATCCGTTCAGCAAAAATCGCGACGGCATCAACATCGGGGAAGGCGCAGCAATATTCCTGATGAGCTGCGATCCGGGGCCCGTGTGCCTACTTGGAATCGGTGAATCATCCGATGCCTATCATATCTCGGGCCCCGATCCTGAAGGACGCGGTGCCGAACTCGCAATGCGTCAAGCACTTTCGGATGCGGGTGTAAAGCCAAAGGCGGTGGATTATATGAATTTGCATGGTACCGCCACGATCGAGAACGATTTGATGGAAAGTCATGTCGTCGAGCGTGTGCTGGGGACGACAGTACCGTGCAGTTCTACTAAGCCACTTGTAGGCCATATGCTAGGAGCAGCTGGCGCCACTGAAACTGCTTTCTGCTGGATGTTGTTGACCGAGTCTTTACCGACACGTCTTCCTCCACATCTATGGGATCGCGAAGCGGATCCAAAACTGGCCCAACTGAACTTATGCTCACTCGATTGTGCCCCTTGTGTTTGTAATATCGCCGTCAGCAATTCATTTGCATTTGGTGGTAACAATGCATGCATTGTCTTGGGTCGTGGCTAATGAAAGCACCATTCCCACCGACTGCCAAGTTACTTCCCCATCAGGGACGCGCTGTATTGATAGAAAAAGTATTAATGGATTCTAAAGACAGCATTCGTGTAGTCGCGCTTATTACACGTGAGCATCCCTTCTATATCGCCGATCATGGTGTGCCATCATGGGTCGGTATCGAACTCATGGCACAAGCGATTGCTGCGCATGCAGGAATAATGGGGCGTCATTCGCGCCAACCTCCGCGGACCGGCATGTTACTGGGCACACGCCATTATCAATCTATGACACCATACTTTCGTGAAGGCGCGCGATTGGAAATCCTGGCAGAGCGTGAATTCGGGGATAGCGGCGGTATTGGCGCTTGTGCTTGTACTATCGAGTGTGAGGGACAAACGCTGGCGAAGGCCAGGTTAATTGTTATTGAAATCGACCCGGAGAATATGCCGTGAGTGAACCTAAAAGAGTTTTGGTCACTGGTGCAAGTGGTGGTATCGGCGGTGCGATCGCCAGCCAGCTCGGCGCTGCGGGTTTTGATGTCAGTTTGCATTATCACCACAACGCAGCAAAAGCAGATGCCCTGGCACGGAAAATAATTGCTAACGGTGGCGATGCTCACACACTCACTTTTGACCTCACTGATCGCGACGCGACGCAGCGTGTCCTACAGGTGGAACTGGATAAGCATGGCGCGTACTGGGGCGTGGTATGCAACGCCGGCATCACCGCCGACAATACGTTTGCTGCCATGTCCGGCGAGGACTGGGATCGTGTTATGGCCGTCAATCTGGACGCCTTCTATAATCTGTTGCATCCCTTGGTAATGCCGCTGGTACGCATGCGCGATGGTGGTCGCATCATAACTATGGCCTCGATGTCGGGTCTTATCGGTAATCGGGGTCAAACCAATTACAGCGCAGCCAAGGCCGGCATTATCGGGGCCAGCAAAGCGCTGGCGGTTGAGCTAGCCAGCCGCAGAATAACCGTAAACTGTGTTGCGCCGGGACTGATTGAAACTGAGATGCTCCACGGCTTGTCCCTCGAAGAAATCATCAGTCAGATCCCACTCGGCCGACTTGGACGCCCTGAAGAAATTGCGGGACTCGTGGCTTTTCTGTTTTCAGACTCTGCAGGATATATTACACGTCAAGTATTTTCAGTAAATGGAGGATTATTTTAATGTCTGTGCAACGCTTTCACACATGTAGGTAAGAATTAAACAATTAGGAGCAAGTGCAGAATCGATTAGCTGCTAGTCTCTAATAAGGCTTTGCTCCAACTAGAAACACCAAGGTTTCCTGGCGCTGCCCCGGCGGTGGCACACGCCGCAGGCGGCATAGTTCCAGCAAGCCGTTTAGAGTGGTACGGCTCCACCAGCGATAGGGCAGCAACACATTACATGAATCAAACATAAACCCTGCGTTCCGAATCATCGAGAGATATTCTTCGGCGCTGCGCTGAGCTTCCACGGGATGCCTGAACAACAGACGAATAACCCAGGTATCGATGTATGCACGCGTGGATTCCGCAAACAACAGCAACCCGCCGGGTTTGAGTACCCGGTAAAATTCAGCCAGGGCTTTTTCCTGATGTACTAGATGATGGAAAGTCTGGTGACAAAAAAGCAAGTCAACGCTGATGTCCGGCAGATCAATCGAGGCACAATCACCCTTTAAGAATTCAACTTCCAATCCATTCCGCGCAGCTTGCTTGCGAGCACGTACTAGGGCTTTTTCTTCAGCATCTAAACCGATAAGTCGTCGCGGGTGAAGCCTTGAATATAGCAGTTGCAATGCACGACCTTGGCCGCAGCCTGCATCCAGTATCACTGGATATGAATTCTTCCGTGCACTGATCAGATGCATCAAATCATCGAGTGTGATCTGGATGACATGTCGTTCCCATATATGCGTACCCAGAAACCAGAATCCGAATAACGATTCAGGAACGAAGTTCACTTGATCGTGCTTATACTTTCCGGGGTACAGCTGAGCCTTGTCCAACATGGATATCAAATCTCCTTCCGAAAGTTAATCCATGTGGATCTGTAAGCCATAATTTTATACTCCTTTGGAAGAACTCTGTAATATTGCGGATGTCGGATTTAAGTACTTTATAATAGCAAAATAAAATGCCCCACGAAGGAGCATTATTATTTGGCGCGCCTGGAGAGATTCGGACTCTCAGTCCCCTGGTTCGCAGTGACAGCTAAATTAATATGCCTGTTTATAAATTTACCAGATAGCTGGCTCGCACTTAGTCACAAACTCGCCATCGGTCGCCGGTGGCACATCATCAGGCCAGGACGTGTGGGACGTGGCGGTATTTGTGATGAGCAATGAACGCCAGCAGGATCCGCGTTTCACCGGTAATGTCGAAGAGACACGCAAGAAGTACCACAGCAATAAAGCATTATTGCCAGGTTGTCGGCGGTCATCTGCTGGGATCGCCGACAGAATCTCATGAATAATATGGACCCATTGGATTCTATCGATTTCTAAAATGGCTGCTGTTAGCCCCAGGGTGACTGTGTGTATTCCATTCCCCAGTAATATTTCTTATCTGTGGTCTGTTATTGCGCCCCGCCTGATTCGTGTGAACTATACGATCAGGCACCTCGTTTATACCCACTGAAGTAATACGGCGTAGAACTGGGGCGTTGGTGGCTTCACGTCTCAGGCTGCGCATTTCTTTCTTATGCCGGAAGTAACTATCCCAGAAGTCATCGGCTATGGTATACATGATTCATTAACCCTGTCTAAAACCTCAGCTGTTCATGGAATAAATGCAGAACGGCCATTGTGAACAGAATGCACATCAAACAGACGGCCGCGATGGCTAGCGGCATTGTGGTGGCACAGGTAAGAGCCAGGTTGCGTATGTGTCTGAACATGACAATTCACCAATTTTTTTACGTATACGTCTCCTACACCTAAATATATGCATATCTGGTGCCAAACCGTTGTGCCCTGTAATCTGAGATATTGAGCGTGTTATTTTGTGCTGTTCAGCAGCCACAGGAACTGACAAATTGCGTCAGTTTTCCACAAACAAGGTGATGTTATGACCGCTATGTAAGTCCAAGGATCGAAGAGTGATGATGGTGTAAACAGGTGGGATCAAGCAGTCCTGCACTCATGTACTTGAGAAAGATCCCGCAGCATTGGGATCAGATCGGTTGAGATCTCGGCTTTCGAGACGTATCCAAACACGCCCAGATTCTGCCCACCCTCACGGTATTCAGGTTCATCATAAAACGACAAAATGATAATGCGGGGCTTGGTAGACAGTGACTGGATGCGCTTGGTGATTTCAAAACCGTTTATTTCCGGTATTTCCAGATCCAGAACCACTACATCGGGATGCAGCTCAGCGACCAGCGCGAGGCACTCATTGCTGTTGTAAGCTGAGCCCACTATCTGCAACCACTCATACCTGGAAAGCATATGACGCATGTTTTCCATGAAATAAGCATTATCGTCGGCGAGTAACACGCGGATATGTCCGGTTGTCTCATGGGTATTCATCGGGTCTCCAGCTTATTTGCATGCAGTGAATATGTCCGGATGCGGCCAGTTGCACAATCGGAAAATGGCGGGTTGTGGCATCAGGACATACCTGATATTTGTAGCCTGCGGGAGTGCGTGGACGGCGGGCTGTGTATCAATTCCAGACCGTTGCTTACGGCAAAGTGCTTAAGACGTCCGCACTGCCCCATAAGCTGGCCTTACTGTTCGGTGCTGGATGTCCGCCGGTGTACGCTGATCATAGCGTCGGCACGGAACACCTTTCGGATTATGACAAAATAGAAATGCCCAATAGTGGGCATTTCTATTTGGCGCCCCTGGAGAGATTTGAACTTCCGACCTACCTAGTTCGTAGTAATAAATTAGTATCAGTATCCAATCACTTCGCCATCCTTGCGCATCTCGCTGGCGCCCCAGTACATATGTTGTATCGGGTCGTACATGATCGCCTCATAGCCACCGAAGGCGCCGGTGCCGGGCACGATCTTATAGCCGCGTTTGGCCAGCTCCGCCTTCACGGCCGGATCGAAGCCGGTTTCCATCTCCACCGTGCCGATGCCCTGCGACGGCAGCCCGGTGGGGGTGGCGTCGCCGTAGTGCCGCCAGCGGGCGGCGTCTCCGGCCTCCTGTACGTTCATGCCGAAGTCGATCATGTTGACCAGCACCTGCACATGGCCTTGCGGCTGCATGTCGCCGCCCATCACACCGAACGCGAGCCACGGCTGGCCGTGCTTCATCACGAAGGCCGGGATGATGGTGTGGAACGGGCGCTTGCGCGGCGCGTACACGTTGGCGGCACCGTCTTGCAACGAGTACAGCGCACCGCGATCCTGGAACATGAAGCCCAGCCCGTCGGGGACCAGACCCGAGCCCATGCCGGCGTAGTTGGACTGGATCATGGAGACCATCATGCCGCTTTCGTCTGCGGTCTCGAAATCGGTGGTGTCGCCGTTGAACAGGCGCGGATCGCCGGGCCCAATGTCCGGGTTGGCGTGGCTGAGATTGATCAGTTGGCGGCGCTGGTCAGCGTACTGGTCCGACAGCAGGCCCTTGATCGGCGCTTGGTAGAAACGCGGGTCGGCGTAGTACTTGGCGAGATCCGCATAGGCCAGGCGCTTGGCCTCGATCTCCGCGGTCAGCGCATCGACGCTGCCGATACCCATCTGCTTCAGATCAAAGCCCTTCAGGATGTTGAGCATTTCCAGAGCGGCGAAACCCTGACCGTTCGGCGGCAGCTCGTAAACGTCGTAGCCGCGGTAATCGACCGACTCCGGCTGCACCCACTCGCCGTGAAAGTCGGCAAAATCCGCATAGCGCAGATCGCCGCCGATGCGCTGGAAGTAGTCGGCTATGGTGTGTGCAATCTTGCCCTTGTAGTACTCATCGCGCCCGCCCTTTGCGATCATTGACAAGGTGTTGGCGAGATCGGGGTTGCGGAACACTTCACCCTGGGACGGCGTGTGGCCGTCGATCAGATAAGTGTGCTTCGCATTGGCGAACTCCTCGATCAAGCCGCGGTTTTTCTCGAATGCCTTGAAGTTGCCCTGCCAGTACTTGGCGACGATTTCCGTCACCGGGAAACCGTTCTTTGCATACCCGATCGCCGGCGCCAGGTCCTCGCTGATCGGCAGCTTGCCAAAGCGTTTGTGCAGTGCGAACCAGGTATCGACTGTCCCAGGCACTGTGATCGGGAGCGAGCCGACGAGTGGAATCTGATCTGAGGGCTGTATGCCGGCCTTCTTGTAGGCAGCCGCCACTTCGGCCCGCATCTTGGCGAGATCGCGGCCCTTTGGTGACCAACCGGATCCGTTGTAGCCATAAAGCTTGTGTGTTTTGGGGTCGTAGACGATGACGAAGGCGTCGCCGCCGATGCCGTTGAGCACCGGCTCCATCACGCCGAGCACCGCGTTGGCCGCGATGGCGGCATCCACCGCACTGCCCCCTTTTTTCATTATTTCGATGGCGGCGAGCGACGCCAGCGGCTGCTCGGTAGCCGCCATGCCGTGCTGGGCGAGCACCGGGGAGCGCGAGGCCCAGGGTGCGCCGGCGTAACGGTCACCACTACCGATCCCAGCATTGGCCGTGGAAACCCAGATCACACCCATCGAAAGCAGTAAGGCTGCGGCGCCTGATCGCCATTTGAACATGGATTCAAACCAGGAATGACGTATATGCGAATATGCCAGCGGATTCATGTTTTTACCCCTTCATACACTAGGAACTAGTAACAATAGTAGCATCGGAGTTGGGTGGTCGCTTGCCGGCCCGTGCCACTAGTTAGGTGCCTAGAGAGATATATGCCTTGAGCACCGCGACCCGATAAAAATGCCCCACATGGGGGCATCTTAATTTGGCGCGCCTGGAGAGATTCGAACTCCCGACCCCCTGGTTCGTAGCCAGGTACTCTATCCAACTGAGCTACAGGCGCGTATTTTCTTAAAACTATCGGTAGCAAGAACCATCCTTGGTGTACCCGCCAGCCGCAACGTCCTGTTGCGTCGTTCGCCGGGACGAAGCGGTGCTTCGTCTGGGAAAGCCGGCTCACCCAACTGAGCTACAGGCGCGTACTTTCAATCGACAAGGGGCGCAAATTATCCCGGAGCCTCTGCTGAGGGTCAAGGAAATCAGTCACCCGCCGCTTTGCCGTGCTGGCGTGTTTCGGAAACTCCCTAGTACCCATGACTCTTGGAGTCGTCGGGGTACGCATCGATCAAGCCTTATATAATAGGCGTGTGACGCCGCTCAAGTTATGACACCGGGGGATTGGGTGTCAAACCCGCAGTATTGTTTCTTGGCAGCTAATCCTGGCACGCCTGTGGTTAGATGCCGCCGGCTTAGGCCTGATTTAAGCTCGACATGACCCGGATCAAAGACAAGCAGGATGGATTAGTAGATATTTTAACCAAAACGTGCCCTGTTTCCGCATAGAATAGTCGCCAGCAGCGGGGATGCGTGAGGAGGCTAGATGAGTAAATGCGCCAACAAAATAATTGATACGCTACGGAAATACCGACTGACTGATCACTATTCGGTCGGCATCATCATACTGGCATCCTGCTTGGCATTGTCATCTGGCTGCTCGCGAACACCCAGCTTTTCACAGGACATACGCCCGATCCTGGACGCAAACTGCATCGAGTGTCATCAACCGGGAGGCATCGGATATGAACGTAGCGGGCTGGATATGCGGACCTATGACAGCTTCATGAAAGGCACGAAATACGGTCCGGTGATTATCCCGGGTGACAGTTACGATAGCGTTCTGGTGGAGCTGATCGAACACCGGGCCGATCCTAAAATCAACATGCCCTATCACAAGATAGGTCTTTCAAAATCCGACATTGACATACTAAAGACCTGGATTGATAAAGGCGCGCTGCAGTAAAAAATAACCGGTCTCGAAAGCAGGATTCAGGCCGCTGTTATCCGTCTGGTTTCATAACCAACACCGAGTTCACCAGCGACTGCCCGGCAGGCAGCTTCCGCCAACTGGCGCTCATGATGACCAATCACTGAAAGTGGCTGGGTGAAGCTGATGTGCAATCGCATGGCGCGCAAGCCCATTACTTTCCAAAGATGGGACACAAACCCCATCTCCCCTACGAATGCCGCACGTTCCTGGTGGCCATCAGCGATTTCATAACGTAAGGCCACCGGCTGTACTGGCATTTGAGCCAGAACCGCTGCTCGCAAAAGCAACGGCTTGAACGGCAACACCTGTTCTCCGGTAGTCGTGGTCCCTTCTGGAAAGAGTATGACGTTGCGCCCTGATTTGAGACGGAATGCAGCTTCCTCAATCACCCGCTTGCAGGCATTCACATGCCCTCGCCGTACGAACAGTGTGCCGCCCTGCGAAGCCAACCAGCCCAGCAATGGCCAGCCGCGAACTTCCTGTTTGGCGATGAAATCACCTTCAGTCACCGCGGCCAGGGCGAGTATATCCAGCCAGGAAATATGATTAGCGGCAAACAGGGACGTATGCGCTGGTGAATGTCCCGCAACCACGATGCGAATTCCTAACATACTGACTGCGGATGACAGCCAGCGGCGTGTCCAGCGTGCGCGGATGGATGGATATTTGTGCGAAAGCATGAAAGAAATGATCCACAGCATACAGGCAAGCAGCATTCCGTATACCAGATGGAGCGCTATCCGGCCTGCACGCACTACCCGGCGGAGAATCGAAACGTGGTCGCCGGGTATGCCTAGCACGCGCGCTGCAGGAAATGCCGGGCGTAGCGGCTACGGATTTCCTGCGGATCAAGCACCACCAGCAGATCCGCGGAATTGAAATCCGGATCCCAGCATGGCGTCCCGCAGATGCGCGCGCCGAGGCGTACATAAGCTTTGATCAGTGGCGGCAGCATGGGTGCCGGAGGCATGCCTGCAATCGCCGGCAATGGCAGGCGCGGCATGACACCGAAGGAATTGATCACCAGATTGTGCTGGACCAGCCACTGGAAGGCGGATAATGCTTCAGTTCCGCCATCTTGCATGGGGATGCTGGCACAGCCGATCATTCGGCTATATTCGCGTAGCTCGAAACACTTCGCCAAACCGGACCAGAGTACTGCGATGGCTGCGCCACGCCGATAATTCGCATGCACACAGGTGCGGCCAATCTCCATGAGTGGTCCACAGCGTGCGATGAGCGGCTGCATATCGAACTCACCCTCGGAATAATAACCGCCTGCACGGCGCGCATCGACATCCAGTAGTACCCGTGTTGAGGCAATCACCTCGCCAGTTTCCCGGTCGCGCACTATGAGATGTTTGCAATACTGGTCGAATCTGTCGTAATCCAGCTCGTCTGCGGCGCTCTTCAGCGTAGCGCCCATTTCCTGAGCGAATACCTTAAAACGCAGACGTTGCGATTCGCGGATCTCATCTTCGTGTTGGGCCAATGCCACGACATAACTACGTGCTGGCGCTGCTGCGGTGTTGACCTGGGCAGAGGGTGCAGCTGTTGGCATCCCACCGGGACGCTGCAAGTTGGCCATTGCATTACCTCATCAGGTAATTGAAGCACGGTCATCCTGACTTTAAAGCATGTAATTCACATGACGAATTGATGTAATTTTGGTGACAGTGCCGATACCAGCGCGTTTATCTAGCATGCGTTGATCTGAGGCAGCGATCCAACGGCAATCGGGCCCCTGAACTGCTTGAATACTTGAGTCACAAATGTAGCGTGGTAATACCAGCGCCCGGCGCGGAACAGCTCGGGCAGATCATGACAGGGAGCTTTCACATGCGCATGGTGCACGCCATGCAGATTAAAGTGCAGCATGGCGAACGACAATGGCCAGGGCATCTGCAAGTTAAGTGCGTAGCGTGATTCGCCCAGCGGCGTGGCATAGTGATAGGAGTTATCCAGCAGAGATATCAGCAAGGCCCGCATAAGCAGGTAGAACACCAGCAGTCCGACCGCACTTCCGTAATTGGAAAATGCGCAGCCAAGCAGCTGTACAATAAGCACAATATCGCTACGCCAGGCCCATAGCCCACGGGCGCCTAGCAGCTCGCTGTGGATAACGGATCGTTCCTGCTGGCAGGTCGCACTGCCGCCATGGAATTGATGCATGATGAGTCTGCGCAGGACTTGTCTAGGCAGCCAGCCAAGCAGTCCGCTCGCCACCTCCGCCAGGTACAACCCTCCCAGCAGCCGTGGATAATAGACTGCAGCATGCGCCCACCAGGATTTTTGGGCTGGATCATACACTTCAGTACGATCCAGCGAGCCGCGATTGCGACGATGATGCATCAGATGGCCAGCGCGCAACACCACGAAAGGTGCACCGTAAACGATGCCCAATAACCGACCGAGCCAGTAATTCACATGCCGATCCGGCCAAAGATTTCCATGAATCGCTTCATGAATCAGTGCCCAATAAAGCGGTGTGGTCAGCGCCGCGCATGCGAGGATCGTCCCTGCAATTAATGTTGGTAGATGTAGCCACGGCAACAGGAAGTAGATCGTGCCATTCAGACAAACAATACCCGCTATCAGTAGAGCATTAACTAGGTCGTGGCTGCTGCCAGCCGTCCCCTTTGACGGGTCGGCATCAGGTAGGATTTTCATGAAATAGTGGATTGCCTTGTTCGTTGCCCAACCGGTACTTCCCTCAAGGTACCTCGCAGACGGATGCTCAAACCCACCAGCAATATTATCAGGCGCGTCAGATAATGAAGGCTACGCGGCATTTCCGGACGAAGCACATCGATCAGCAAAGCTGCGCGTACACTCGAGGCGTTGTTCCAGACCTCGTGCTCAAAAGTGTCGTCCCAAAGCAGACCCTCGCCCTCATTCAGCGAATGGTATTTTCCGTTGATGCAAAAGAGGTTGTTGGAGGCACCTTGTGCGTCTTTTGCAATGACCAATCCTAGATGGTAACGCAACACGCCGCGGAACGGTCCACGATGTGCGGGCAGATGTTTGCCACCTTCCAGAAACGAAAAAGTCGCGGACTGTACTGCGGGATTTTCGTGTATCAGCCCGGCAGTTACTGGGCATTTTTCCTGGTTGGCCTGATGCACGACACCATAGGCTTTCAGCACGAATACGCGCCAATAACGTCCGCCGTATTCTGAGAGTGGCGCCTGTGCTTGCATCAGCTGATGGAACTCTGGAACTGCTTGCATATCCTGCATCACTTGCAAACACTCGGCGCGTATCGAAAGCCATTGATCGGTGAATTTCCGATGGCCGGGAAAATAGCGGTCCTTATCCAGCACCGTCGGTGTGCTGATCCGGCGGTCATATAAGTATCGGAATCCGTTAGTCAGCCTGTCATAGAGACTTTGCATATATGACTCTGGTATTAAATACTGCGTTGTCACCTTAATGATATTGACTGTATGCCAGCTGCATTGAAAACCCGGGATTTGGAGTCATCCGTGACTCGGGATAACCTATGACAGCCTAAACATGCTATGTGACAAATATTTGACAACAGCGAACCAACATCTAGCGCGCTCTGTAACAGTGTCTTAACTGAATTTGCATATCTGCGTCATATTCAACCCTGATAGTGGCGGCGCTGAAAACATTAGGTTATCCGAAATGGAAGACTTCACGGTAAACCGTGCCGAAAAGATCATGTCCGCACTGCTGCAATACCAAGCAGGTGTTCCCATATATACCATTCTGCTGAAGTGCGGGATAACCGAAGACATCCTGTTGACCTGGCACAGCCTGTACCAGAATATGAACATGGATCAGCTGCGGCGCGTCTGCCTCATGGAAGCCGAGAATGCAGCCTTACAGAGACTGGTGGACTCGCTTGCCAAGGATGATGACTGCAAGGTCAACGAAGGCGTTCTGGGTACCACACCGCACACGGTATTGTCCGCCTAGAAAGTACTCAGACGCTCCGATGCCACGGATCAGAGCATAGTTAAGGCATCGGCCGTTAACTCAGGCTGCTGGACTTGTCGATCCGTATCGAGTTTCCGAGCATAGCCGTCGGGATTCTGTTGCTGCCAGCGCCAGGCATCGCGACACATGTCCTCCAGCGAAAGTTGCGCACGCCAATTGAAACTTTCCGCAGCAAGCGTCGGATCCGCATAGGTAATTGTCGTGTCGCCGGCGCGGCGCTCTGCAAACCGGTAGGGGATCGAGACATGATTTACACGCTCAAAAGTTTCTAGCAACTCCAGAACACTGGTACCACAGCCGGTTCCGAGATTGATTATCTTGACATTTTCCCCAGCATGGCTGTTTTCCAATGCCTGCCTATGGCCACGCGCCAGATCCACCACATGAATATAATCACGGATCGCTGTGCCATCGGGTGTCGGATAATCATTTCCGAATACGGCGAGCTGCGGCAAACGTCCGACGGCCACCTGGCACAGGTAAGGCATCAGATTATCAGGTCTGCCCAGCGGGGCTTCGCCGATTAGACCGCTCGGGTGGGCGCCCACGGGATTGAAATACCGCAAGCTCACCGCACGCCAAGTCGGGTTCGCCAGGCATAGGTCGGTAAGATACTCTTCCACCATGCGTTTACTGCGTCCGTAAGGATTGGACGGGAGCGTGGGGCAATCTTCTCTCAGTGGTGAAATGGCAGTTTGTCCATACACAGTTGCCGATGAACTAAAAACGATACGTGTTACGCCATGACGCGAAGCCGCCTCCAGCAGTGACAGGCTGCCGCGTATGTTGTTACTGTAATATTTGAGTGGATCGGCGACCGATTCCGCCACCGCCTTTACGCCGGCGAAATGCATGATCGCATCTATCTTTTGCTTGCTGAACACATGCTCAAGCGCTGATAGATCGCGTATATCAACTTGATAAAACCTGACCTGTCGGCCGGTAATTTGTTCAATGCGCTCGATGACCTTGGGCGAACTATTGGCAAGATTATCCACGATCACTACCTCATGGTCGGCACTTAGAAGTTCCACACTGGTGTGGGAACCGATATAGCCTGTACCACCCGTCACGAGTACTTTCATGGTGTGCCAAACCCAGGACAGACATGGAGAGACACGCCGTTAGCCGGCATGATCATGGCGGGATACTTGCCATTCTGGTAATTCGTTAATTGGAGATGTCTAATCTCAGACAACGGGAACACCCGACTGCATCTGACTGGATGCATGACCATGCATCAGCATCTGTTCATCCGTCCATTTCAGTATCTCAAGGCTGCCGTCATGTCGTTCCACCAACGCGGTACAGGACTCGACCCAATCGCCGTCATTGCAATACAGCACACTGCCGTGCATGGTGATCTCCGCGTGGTGGATGTGGCCGCAGACCACACCATGGACATTGCGTTTCAAGGTCTCACGGGTCACGGCCTGCTCGTAGTCGCTGATAAACTTGGTGGCATTCTTGACCTTGTGTTTGATGTATGCAGCCAATGACCAGTAGGGAAAACCGAACTTGCGTCGAATCAGATTGAACCAGCGGTTCGCGTATAGCAGCCAGTCATAGGCACGGTTACCGAGAATCGCCAGGAACCGGCTGCATTGCACGACCCTGTCAAACTCGTCTCCGTGCAACAGCAGCAGGCGCTTGCCACTGGCAGTCACGTGGATGGCATCGCGTCGGATGGCCACGTTACCGAAGTCCATATCCACATAGTCGCGTAGCACCTCATCGTGATTACCGGGGATATAAACCACCTGGGTGCCACGCTTGGCTTTCCCGAGGATCGTACGGATCACGTTGTTATGCGCCTGTGGCCAGAAAAGACGGTTGCGCATCTCCCATACGTCGATGATGTCGCCGACGAGGTACAGATATTCGGATTCGGTATGATGGAGAAAATCCAGCAGGAAGTCGGCCCGGCATCCCCTGAACCCGAGATGCACATCGGAGATAAAGATACTGCGGTAACGCAGGGGTGCAAGCTCATGAAGCGTCACGATGGCCCTCAAATACCTGTTTCCATGACGGCGAAACTAACCTCCGAGTGTTACAGATACGGGACAAATGGGTGACTGGCCTGTGAAGATGCATCTCCGGTAATTTCTTAATTAATGGATTGTTAGGATGATGTCTTAAGAAATGATATCGGAAACCGGATATGGCGTTGACATAAATCCATAACCGTTACGTCACTAAACTGCAATCTTGTTCTTCTACCGTGACAGCAACATGTTTGCAAATATGGCGTCTAAGACAATTGCCCAAACTTGCCAAGCATCCCCCGCAACGGTAAATCGACAATCATGCTCGATTTTCATGCTTGGCCGCACTACATCTCCCTCTACGGTTATCTTGCGGTCTTCTTGTTATCAATTGTCGAAGGACCACTCGTGACGGTGTTTGCCGCTTTTCTCGCGGCACAAGGTATCCTGGATGTGTTCGCTGTCGCTGCCACGGTTATAGCCGGGGATCTGGCAGGTGACGTGCTCATCTACGGCGTAGGGCGCTGGCTTTTGGGGCGCTTGCCATGGCGGCTAAGTATTCGCAGTCAGGCATCCAGAAACCGCATCAAGCTATTGTGCACGGATATCACTCGGCGCGCCGGCCATTTCCTGTTGATCGGGAAGTTGACGCATGCGGTAGGGTTTGCAGTTTTATTGGCAGCCGGAGCAGCACGGATCCGTATCAGTGTCTTCGTCTTCTATAACCTCCTCGGCACTTTGCCGAAATCATGTTTGCTGGTGGTCATCGGGTATTTCTTCGGTCGCTTCTATCTGGATCTGAGTGCCCAATACCGGACAATCAGCTTGGTGGCACTGGTGTTTGGCATGCTCATGACGGTGTACTTGATGCATCAGTTATGGGCCTCGCATCACCGGCGTGATGGACTGGAGTAAGCATGCGCATCGCTGTTTTTACCGACAACTTTTATCCTGAGATCGGCGGGATTCAGGACTCGATTCGCACAAGCGTGCGCGAACTGGGTGCCCGCGGTCATCACCTCATGGTGTTCGCCCCGGCTGCCGCTGAGCGTGACTATCGACGCGCGAACCTGCCTGTAGGTGAACTCGAGCTGGGCCTGAATGTGACTGTTCAACGACTGTTCTCAGTACCAATGCTTAGCTCCAGCCAGCAATCTCGGATGGTGATACCGACTGGCCAATGCTGGCGGGAGCTTAGTGCGTTCCAGCCCGATATCGTGCATACGCACAGTTTCCTGGGAGTCGGTTTGGAAGGTTTATGGGCAGCGCGGCGCTTGGGCGTACCGGTGGTTGGCACCAACCACTGGGCCATGAGCGCATTTGACATGTATGCACCGCTGGCGCGCCGTGCTTTCCGCCACCTGAGTTCGAATGCGGTGGTCCGTTACTATCAATGCTGCAACTATGTAACCGGGCCGTCGCATTTTACGATCCAGGACATGCGGACGACCGGCCTCACCAGGCCCGGCACGGTGATATCCAACCCGATCGATACCAAGATCTTCCACAAGATCTCTGGGAACGGAAAACAAAGACTTAAAGAGCGACTCGGTCTGGGTGCTGCCACCGTCATCTATGCCGGACGCCTTGCACCCGAGAAGCATATCGACCAGCTTATCCACGTTGTTGCCAGAACACGTGTATCGCTTCCAGACATCTCGTTGGTACTGGCAGGACACGGTAGCTCGCGGGGCAAGTTGAAAACTTTGGCTCACGAACTCGGGGTCAACCAACGGATATATTTCGTCGGCACGGTTCCCCATAAAGAACTTGCCGAGCTGTTCTCCGCTGCCGATCTATTTGCGATCACCAGCACATCCGAAACCCAGAGCATGGTATTGCTGCAGGCCATGGCGTGTGGACTACCCGCCATAGGAGTACGCTGCGGTGGCCTGCCCGAACATATACCATCGGGAGCCGGATTGCTCGCGGAACCCGGCAACCTGGCGGATTTAAGTTCACACTTTGTGAAGCTCCTGGCTTCGCAGTCATTGCGTGAAAGGATGGGACGCAAAGCCCACAAATTCGCCAGGAAGTTCTCGGTGTCATGCATCGCGGATGCCTGGGAAAACCTCTATAAGAATCTCATACATGAACACTCCTCTCAGAACCTGCCCTCAGAACCGGCAGCACAATTCACCCAAGGAATGAACCATGCGCTTGAGCATCATCATACCGGCCTATAACGAAGAGAAATTCATATCCGAATGCCTGCAGCATGTGCAAGCAGACGTCTTGCGTTGCAGCGATGCTGGTCCGGTTGAAGTACTCGTGGTCGATAACGCCAGCACCGACCGTACTGCAGAGATCGCCAGGGTAATTAACGGCGTACGTGTCGTGCATGAGACCCAGAAAGGATTGACACGTGCCCGTCAGAGAGCCCTGAATGAGGCTCAGGGTGACATATTGGCGTTTGTCGACGCCGACACGCACATGCCGCCGGGATGGATAAAACGTGTACTTACTTCGTTCGCAGCAAATCCCAACATGGTTTGCATCAGCGGTCCCTATATTTATTATGACGCGCCGCTATTGAACCGTATTTTCGTCAGGCTCTACTGGACATTATTGGCAATGCCGACCTACTGGATCACGCGTTATATGGTCGTCGGTGGCAATTTCGCGGCAAAGAAATCCGCCCTGCTTGAGATCGGTGGTTTTGACACCAACATCGAATTCTATGGTGAGGACACCAATATCGCGCGCCGGCTTTCGGCCGTCGGCAAGGTAAAGTTCAGCATGCGCTTGCCGATGCCTACGTCATCACGCCGCCTGCATGCCGAAGGCCTATGGGCCACGGCACTGAAATATGTGGCTAATTTCCTCTCGGAAGTAGTCATAAAACGGCCCGTGACTCGTTCCTATAAGGACATCCGCTAACTGAAATCCAATTAGTTCTTCGCCTTGCTGCACCAAGAATGCTTACGGGCCTGACGCCTACCCGGCTCAGTTTTACTCAAACGCATGCGACACTATTTACCGGCTGGTGACTGCGCGGGAGAGGCCTCCACAGAAGCAGACTTGGATGTCCGTTTTGCTGATGTTTTCCGTGATTTCTTGTTCGCAGCCGTTTTGTGTAACTTGCCCAGAACCGCCTCGAAATTACTGATCGCTTGTGCCACGTCCCTGACTGCTTTCTTGACCTCTTGTTTGTTAAGGTCGATCTTCTTGCCGCATTTCTTGCATTTCAAGTTCTTGTTCTTCTTGATCCATTTGATTTTCTTCTCGAGCTCCTTGCCACAGGCATGGCAGGTGATACGTACCGGCGTGTCTCCTAAGAATTTATGCATAATGCTCTCCAATTAGCATGAGATGTATACGGATCAATCGATGCAACGTAAACCAACACCGGAATCATAAGGATTCCCGGGTTGGAAATACCCAATATCCTCGATGGTCGATAGGATAGCCCATTTCGAAATATTAATTGTTACAGCGTCCGGATATCGCGGGCCTGAGCCACGGATGGCAGTATATTCGTAAGTATGCGTTGTTATAACCTGGCTCATTTACAGGCATAATCCGGTCACCGAAAAATGCCCGGATAAGCTTGCATGAATCGACTGCGCGCTGACCTGCTATTGCTGTTGACGGCCGTCATCTGGGGCACAGCGTTCATCGCCCAGAAAAACGCCAATCTAAGCATGGGGCCGGTGCTGTTCGTGGGCGCACGCTTCCTGCTATCCGCGCTCATGCTGCTGCCGCTGGCCTGGTATGAAGCAAACAGAAGCACCTCGGTCCTAACCCGGAAGGATTTTCTCCAGGCGGGTGCAATCGGCCTTTGCATATTCACCGGCGCGATCCTCCAGCAAATCGGCCTGGTCACGACCACCGCGACCAATGGCGGGTTCCTGACCGCCCTGTATGTCGTGATGGTGCCTTTCATTCTCTGGCTCATGGCGCGCCAGCGACCGCGCTCCATCATTGTGCTGGCCTGCGCGATATCAATCATCGGTGCGTGGTTATTGGCGGATAACGGCCAGGCCAAGACATGGCGACTGGGGGATCTGCTGGTGGTGGTCGCCGACGTGGCCTGGGCACTGGCCATCACACTGGTCGCAGATTTCCTGCAGCGCACTGACCGCGTCTATTTCCTGTCTTTCGCCCAATTTGCTGTCACCGCGGTACTGGCGCTTGCTTGCGGATTCCTATCCGAGCCCGTGGTCATAACGGGAATTACCACAGCATTACCTGCGATCCTGTATGCCGGCCTGCTGTCCGGAGGCGTCGCCTATACGCTGCAGATCATCGCCCAGAAACACACACCGGCGCCCGAAGCGGCACTCATCATGTCCCTGGAGAGCGTGTTTGCCGCCCTCGCCGGTGCGCTCATATTGAGCGAACGCCTGACTCCGCTGGCGGCCGTTGGCTGTGCACTCATCCTGCTGGGTGTCGCAGTCGTGGAGATCGGACCGGCGCTATCACGGCGCATGAAATTGTTATGCGCAAACTTCGCCAACCGAGGCTAGATGCTGCCTGATCTGTTTTAACATCACAGGAATCGATGGCTTGCGAACGCTGGTTTGCATGATCCATATCAATGCTCCGGCCGGCGCATTGGCGAATCATCATGCTTGCCATTACTGAATACCATGAAACACGCCGTACAACGCCGCCACAACATCCAGGTACATCTGGACACGCTAACGCAGCTTTTCAATTCCATGGACCCCTCGCCGTTCTACCGCAAGGATCTGGATGCGGATGCCGAGGAATATATCGTGGGCTGGGTGGAAGAATATCCGCTGCACGAGCCGGTAAGCCTGGTACTGCACCTGGAAAGCAATACCGAGGGCGATGCTCAAGCCATCGCGACGGAAGCGGTACACAACCACTTTGCCAACCAGGCGCGGTTGGCGCGCCTCGAGTTCCGGCGCCTGATGCGCAGGGGCTGGCGTAGTCTGCTCATCGGCATGGCGGCACTGGCTATCACAGTTGTGCTGTCCGAATTTCTGGGTCGTTCAGGAGGCGCTCTGGCCTTGGTCGTGCGGGAGAGCCTGCTGATCGGCGGCTGGGTAGCCATGTGGCGGCCCATGCAGATCTATTTATATGAATGGTGGCCGCTGCAACGCCGGCGCCGGATCTTCATGAAGCTGGCGCATATGCCGGTGGAGGTCAAGCTACGTGCAGACCATCCCCGCACAGCCAGTCAGCGATCAGTCCCGCCACCAACGGATGAAAAAAGTAGCCATAGCAGCGATGCGCATTAGGGCCCGCCCCTGTACCGAAACAACTATGCACACCGGTAGTTACGTCTTCGATATTCGATATCAATCTATATTGGCGCATGCCGCGGAAATCGTTGGCCAGATGCCGGTCGGTGGCAATCACATCGCCACGGGAAGCGATATTGATCCACCGGCCGATGTTGTCCGGATAGCGACGGGCCTCATGTTCCGAATGTCCGAGCAGCCGGCGCTGAATGTAAAACATGCCCAGCGGACTACCGAGAGTAAGAAACAGCGGGCAGCGCCAGGGATTGCGGTCGCGACGCGACAGTTCTCACAAGGTGTCGTACGCAACTACCGAACCCAGACTATGACCCACCAACATGATCTCGGCGTCCTGCTCCATCAGCGGTGCCAGCGCCTGCTTGACCACTGCCCGTACTCGCGCACCGATCCCATCGGAATTGTCAAAATAGCGCGCAGTGTCGCGGATGTTCGCCAGAATATCGGCGTCGCCGAATACCCGCGCCAGCCATGGCAGCAGATCGCCCAATGTGTACATAAAACGCGTGCGCAACACCGTCCAGCGCGAGGTTTCGGGCGCACAAAAGCGTTGGCCTTCGCCGCGCAGCATATGCTCGACCCAGGGGCGGTCGATATCGATATCCGCATAGCGTCCGTAATAGAGGTGATTCCACGCGGCCAGGTGAAAATGGTCGGCCAGCGGCGCCAGCTGTTCCGCCGCCATACCCGCCTGCTGCGCGCCACCGGTGATGCAGCGCCACAACAGCGGCCGGTGTTCTGCCGGCGGCGGTTTGCGATTCATACCGGTGACGAATACCACGTGACGAACATTATGCATGCGCATCCATCCGGAGCAGCAATCTCATGACCCAGCTAGCACCACCATCGCGCCGAATGCCGGTGCTCATCGTGGGCTTCGGCCAGATGGGCCACGCCATGCAAACGCTGTTAAAGGATAAAGTGTCCCTCAGCATCTGGCGGGTGACGCCGGATAACCTGCAACTGCCAGCCACTATCCGCGAGGCGGCCGGACAAGCCAAGTTTGTAATCTTATGCGTGCCGACCATCGCTGTTGCCATCACCCTAAAACCATTGCAAGCCTATTTAAACAAACACACCGCGGTACTGAGCATCGCTAAAGGATTGGATAATTCCGGCAAAACCGCCGCCGATATCCTGCAGACACGCTTGGGGAAGCGCGGGTGTTGGGGCGTGCTCGGCGGGCCAATGATCGCCAACGAGCTGCGCGCTGGTCGCTGTGGCTTCGCTGAACTCGGCAGCCGCGAGGCCGCAAACCTACGCCTGATCAACAGGCTTTTCAGCGGCACGCAATTGCATCTGACGCCGAACCGAAATCCACGCGCGGTCTCCTGGTGCGGGGTACTGAAGAACGTGTACGTGCCGTTGATAGGCCTCAGCGACGGCCTGGGCTGGGGAGATAACCTGCGCGGCCAGCTGCTGGCCGCGGCACTCGCCGAGATCAACGCATTGGTGCAGCGTTTCTGCGGTGTCCGCCATGCCGCCGATGGCAGCGCGGGACTGGCGGATCTGGTTACCACCGCCACCAGCCGCAGTTCCCATCATCGGGCACTCGGTTTGTATGTGGCAGACGGCGGCCGGCACATACCTCAGGGCGAAGGCGCACATACGCTGCAGGTACTGATGCGCCATGGGTCGCGGCTGCCGATGCACAAGTTCCAGCTGTTGCAGGTAGCGGCTGCGCTGGTACGCCGTCCACAAAGCGCCCGTTCCAGGCTCGCAGCCTGGATCGAAACCATCGGTTAGAGTGTCGGCGCACCTGGCGAACTGAAGGTGCGCTCACGCTTGCGCTGACAGGGTTCGCAGCGTTTGGCGGTGGGATAGGCCTGCAAGCGGGCATACGGTATCGGCGCGCCGCAATCGATGCACAGGCCGTAATCGCCGCTGTGCATGCGCGCCAGGGCCGCGTCGATATCCTTGATCTCTTCCACATCCCGGTCGATCTCCGCGAGCCGCACATCCACTAGCAGGTCGGCGAGGGATTCTTCGCCGCTATCGGCTACCTCGCCCGCCAGCTTGCGGTAATCCTCTTTACCGGAAGCTTCCAGGCAGGCGCGGATCTCCTCGCGCAATACACCATAGCGTGCCTGCATCTTGAGCAGCAGTGCTTTGCTTTTCATCCAGAACCTGCTTCATGGCTAATCCTCTGGCGTGTGGGGACACCTGTGATTCCAAACATATTCATAGGCAGCCAGCCGGCGGGGATGACCGCCTTGATCTGCAGTCTATCGAAGGTAGATGTGGGCCTAATTGATCCAGGTCAGTGCTACCAGGGTGAGTCGAAGTTATCTTAATAAGGATGGCTTATCAACGCAGGACAGCGCCATGCATGCCCCGCAGCTACTTTTCAGCACCGGCGAGATCGCTGGGCTGACCCTCAAGAACCGCCTATTCATGGCGCCTATGGTGCGTAACTATGCGGATGAGCGCGGCCACATGACGCCGCGTTACCTGGCGCACCTGCACAGGATCGCGCACGGCGGTGTCGGCGCCATGATCCTGGAAGCCAGCTTCGTGAGCCGTGAAGGCCGTGGTTTCCGCAACGAGCTTGGGCTGCATGATGACAGCGTGATCCCCGGATTGCGGCAGGCCGCCGAACTGGTGCATGCGCAAGGCGCTCGCCTCGGCATCCAGCTGTTCCATGCCGGCCGCCAGACCAGCCTACAGGTCACCGGTGAACAGCCGCTGGCACCCTCGGCGATACCCTGTCCTCTCATGAACGAGCTGCCACGGGCACTGAATCCCGACGAGATACGCACACTGGTGGATGCCTTCGGCGCCGCAGCGGCACGCGCCCAAGCAGCCGGTCTGGATTTCGTGGAGATCCATGCGGCCCACGGTTATCTCATCACCCAGTTCCTGTCGCCGTTCAGCAACCGTCGCACCGATGGTTATGGCGGCAACGTCAAAAACCGGCGGCGTTTCCTCGATGAAATAATCACTTCAGTGCGCGCGCGTGTGGGTAATAATTTCCCAGTGACCATCCGGGTGTCAGCCGATGAGATGGTCCCAGGCGGACTTACGCTGGCGGACACTGCGGAACTGGCCGTCTGGCTCGAAGGCCGGGGCATCGCTGCAATCCACGTCTCGGCAGGCAACTATGCTTCCTACACCCGCGGCTACATGATACCGCCCATGGCGATTGAGGACGCGCCACTCGTACATTACGCCGCTGCGGTGCGCAAACAGGTGAAAATTCCGGTTATCGCCGTGGGCAAATTGCGCACTCCGGCACTCGCCGAAGCCGTGCTGGCCAACGGCCAGGCGGATTTCATCGCCCTCGGCCGCGAACTGCTGGCCGATCCCGACTGGCCGCGCAAAGCCCAGGCGGGAAAGGCCGAAACCATCCACAGGTGCATAGCCTGCAACCAAAGCTGCATCAGCCGGTTGTTCGATCAGCGCGATGTATGGTGTACGGTCAACCCTGAATGCGGCCGTGAACGTGAGTTCGCCGAGCATCCGAGCGCACGCAAACTGCGCAAGCTGCTGGTGGTCGGTGGTGGACCGGCCGGCATGCAGGCCGCCCACTATGCGGCAGGCAGCGGCTTGCAGGTCATCTTGTGCGAAGCACAGCCCCAGCTGGGGGGTCAGTTGCTGGCCGCGGGTGCCGCACCCTACCGACCCGGCTGGCACGAATTGCTCGAGGGTCTGCGCAGCGGCTTACAGCGGCTGGGCGTCGAGGTGCGGCTGAATACACACGTGGACCGCAAATATGTAGAGCGCGAAAAACCGTTCGCGCTGGTGATCGCGACCGGCGCACAGCCGGTGCGTCCGCAGATCCCCGGCGTCAATGACATGTATGTGGTGACAGCCCGAGACGTGTTGGAAGGTCATAGCACGGCGGTTGGCTCCGTGCTGGTGGCGGGCGGTGGCTGTTCCGGGGCACAGACCGCCGAATACCTCGCCAGGGCCGGGCATGCGGTTACCCTCATCGAAGCCGAAGGCGACATTGCAGCCGATGCTCCTCTGGACGACCGCACCCTGCTGCTCAGCCGGTTGCGCGCCCTCAAGGTCAACATACTCTCGCATACGCGCTTGCTGAGCATCGAAAATCAGGTGGTGCATTTGATGGTGGATGGCGAGACCACGCAGATGGCCTTTGATACCGTGGTGCTATGCTTGGGCGCCCGTTCCGAAAACCAGCTGGAACAGGATGTCTTGGGACTGGTGCCGCATGTGTTCACGGTCGGTGATGCGGTGCGCCCACGCAAGGTGACGGAAGCGGTCATCGAAGGTGCGCTTGCTGGGTTGGGCGCTGCCAAAGACAGCAGCCTCGAATCACCGGGCGTTGCTCTGACCGGATAAGACCGGGTCCAAACCACAGGTACATACCACCGGCTGCAAAGCTTGGAACCTTTGTGGATGCAGTTTGATCTAAGTCAATGCGTGGATAAATGCCTGTAGCATAATAAATCCGATAAGAGTTTTATTTCGCGGAGCAACCGCGACGGTCCGGTGGATCGAATACGGCCTCCGCCACTGTACGGAGGGTCGACTATGAATATCACACGCTATGAACCACGGAACTACATCCGTGAATTGTCCGATGATTTCAATCGGCTGTTGGGTGCACGCATGGGCACATGGCTGCCCGTGGATGAGAACGATCTGTCACTGGGGGGCTGGCTGCCAGCCGTCGATATCAAGGAAGAGGATAATCGCTTCCTGGTAAAGGCCGATATTCCCGGTGTGGAACCCAAGGACGTGGAAGTCACCATGGAAGACGGCATGCTCACCATCAAGGGCACCCGCGAATCGGAAATCAAGGAAGACCGGGATGACTATTATCGGGTGGAACGCGTGGCGGGCGAGTTCTATCGCCGCTTCACGCTGCCTGATTCTGCGGATCCCGAGAAGATCAACGCACACTATGACAAGGGTGTGCTGGAGATCGAGATCGGCAAGGGCGAGACCCACAAACCGAAACGCATACCGGTGAAGGCTTCCTGAGGACCTAGCGCGCGGCCCGGGCCGCGCGCCTGTTTTATGGATTTAAGAGCGAGAACTTCATGAATTATTGCCAGCTGCGCTGCCCGGAATGCGGTGAGAAGAATGCCATCCCGCTGCATGTACTGGCAGTCGGTCACGAAGTCATGTGCGCCTATTGTGGCGCGAGTGTGTATTTGAACCACACGCGCCCCAGCGCGGATGCCGAACCTGAATGGCAGCTGGAAAACATGGCCCCACTCGATGAAGAACGGCGGAGCAGCTGATGGGTATAACTAGGGAAATCTTGGTGGTGGCCGCCGACCGCGGCCGGGCGCGGGTATTCAGCATTGCCCATAACCAGGAACAGTTGCAGGAATTCAATGACTTGGTGAATGCGGATGCACGCCGGCCGGCACATACGCTGGCATCAGATCGGCAGGGAAGGTCACTGAACCGCGAACGCGGTAGTCGTGCGGCTCTGGGTCGCGATAACCTGCAGGATGAAAGCGCGCGCCGCTTCGCCCACGATATCGGCGCGACCATCGCCGATAAATGGCGCAAACAAGCCCTGGATCGTCTGTTCATCATCGCCGATCCGGAATTTCTCGGCATGCTGCGCATGGAACTGCGTAACCGGCGGCTGACGGTGCCGGTGCGTTACATCGCCAAGAACCTGACGCGCGCCAGCAGCCAGCGCATCCGCAGCTGTCTGCCAAAGCGGCTCTGGCCCCGGCGCGTTATGGGGATAGAGGTCTAGATTCTTAACATCCGTGTGATCATTTACCTCGATCATGACCCCATTATCACCGCAGTTTTAGCACTACGTTGACAGCATCCGATTGTCCGCTAATGATCACAGCGCGGAACCCCAGGCGCCTGCACAGATCCAGCATCACCGTGTTCTCTCGCAATACCAGTCCGTCGAGTTCACCAATGCCGTGATCGCGGGCATATTCAATAAGTACCTGCATCAGGCGCGTGCCTACGCCATGGCCGGTATAGTCATGTTGCACCAGCAGCGAGAATTCCGCGCGTTGAAAATCCGGATCGGCCGCCAGTCGCGCCACAGCGTAAATGTCTGACTTGCCCGGGACTCCGGCTTCGGTTAACACCAGCGCCATCTCACGATCGTAATCAATCTGCGTGAGGCGCGCCGCCAAGGTATGCTGCAGTACTTTCATGCCGCCGTGAAAACGCATGTAAATCTCTTCCGGCGTGAGCCGCTTGAACAACTGCTGGATCATGGTTTCGTCTTCCGGCAGTATCGGCCGCAACCGCAGCCTGCGGCCGTCGGCAAGCGCGAACTCCCGCTCCAGTTCACGCGGATAGGGACGGATCGCCAGGCGGTCTTCGGCCGGCACTCTGGAGGCTGCGACCCGCACCCGCGCATCCAGAGCCACGACCCCGTCGGCGTCCGCCAATAACGGATTGATGTCGAGCTCCACCACTTCCGCCAGATCGCCAGCCAATTGCGCGAGTTTCACTAGGGTCAGGGCCACGGCCTCGCGCTTGACCGGTGGATGGTCACGATAACCTGCCAGCAGCCGCGCGATGCGGGTCTCGTCCATGAGCATCTCAGCCAGGTGCAGGTTGAGCGGCGGCAGTGCCAGTGCCGTATCACCCACCACTTCCGCCGCGGTGCCGCCCTGGCCAAACAGCACCACCGGTCCGAACTGTGCGTCATTGCTGATGCCGGCAATGAGTTCGTGGGCCCGGTGACGCTGCACCATGGTCTGCACGGCGAAACCGGTAAGCGTGGCATGCGGAAGGCGTGCCGTGATTTGGTCACGCATGAGCCGGGCTGCGGCAATCACTGCCTCAGCATCCGCCAGGCCAAGCGCCACACCGCCGACATCTGATTTATGGATTATTTGGGGTGAGATGATCTTGAGTGCATACGGTGGCTGCAATTCATGCGCCAGGCTTCCGACTTGCTCTTCAGTCTGCGCGAAGCGTGTCGGCACCGTGGGGATGGCGTAGCAACCCAGCAGTGTCTGCGATTCGATCTCCGTGAGCCATTCGCGGTTTTCCCGCAGTGCCTGCGCGATGAGCGCGCGTGCGCGGCTTAAATCAGGCATGAATGTCTCGGGCAGCGATGCCGGCGTCTGGGTGAGCATCTCCTGATTGCGGCGGTAACCCGCCAGATACATGAACGCCTGCACCGCGCCCTCCGGCGTCTCAAAACTCGGCAGGCGCGCCGCCGCCAAGCGACGGCGGGCAGTGGCGACCTTCTCGCCGCCAATCCAGCTGGTTAATATCGGTTTATCGGTATGCGCAGCAACTCTGATCACAGCCTCGGCGACTTCTTCCGGATCGCTTACTCCGGTTGGACAGTACAGCACCAGGATTGCATCCAAGCCCGGATCTCCGATCAACGGCTCGAGTGCCGCAGCATAGCGCGCGCCGTCGGCGTCCCCGACGATGTCCACGGGATTGCTGTGGGACCAGGTACGCGGCAGTTTTGCTTCAAGCCGTGCGCGTGTGGGCGTGCTCATGTCTGCAAGCTGCCCGCCACGATCCAGCAGGGCATCGGTGGCGAGTACGCCCATGCCGCCACCATTGGTGAGAATGCCCAGACGATTACCGCGGGGAAGCTCGGCCAGCGTCAGGATGTCGACGGCGCCGAACAATGCCCCGAGATGGGGTACGCGCAGCATGCCGGCGCGCCGGAAAGCGGCGTCATACACACGATCCGCGCCCGCCAGCGCTCCGGTATGGGTAGCGGCAGCGCGTGCGCCCTCTGCATGTCGGCCGCTTTTTACCACAATCACCGGTTTCAGGCGCGCCGCCACCCGCGCCGCCGACATGAACTTGCGCGCATCACGGATGCCTTCGATATACAACAAAATGGCATGCGTGCCGGGATCGGTAGCGAGGTAATCGAGCAGGTCACCGAAATCCACGTCCGCCATGTCCCCAAGAGAAATCAGGTGTGAAAAACCGATGCCGCGGGTACGCGCCCAATCGAGCACGGCAGTCAAGAGCGCGCCTGACTGGGTCAGAAACGCCAGCGAACCGGTAAGGGCTATGTCATGGGTAAAGCTCGCGTTCAGGCCGATGGGTGGGCTAAGCACGCCGATGCAGTTAGGCCCGACGATGCGCAATGTGCTGGTGCGGGCGGCATCCAGCATCACCTGCTGCAACGCCTCGCCGGATATGCCGGCTTCGCCGAATCCCGCACTCACCACGATGGCTGCGCGCGTACCACGACCAGCAAGTGCACGTATCAGATCCGGTACTGCCGCTGCCGGCGTGCAGATCACGGCCAGATCCGGTGTAGCTGGCAGCGCATCGATGTTCCCCCAACAGGGTCGCTCGAAGAGCGTGGCGTGCTTCGGATTTACGAAATACAGATCGCCCTTGAAGCTCAGCAGATTATGTGCCAGCACTTCACCGACCGCGCCCTGCTTGTCGCTGGCCCCTACCAGTACCACGCTACGTGGTTGCAGGAGTGCACGAAGATTGCGGATGCTCATTCGCAGCTCAGTTCATGCAATGGCAGTGTCGCTGCGCTTGTTTGTATGAACTGGTTGTCTTATGGAGGCGTCAGGATTGGTCTTTCTCGCCACAGTAAACATAGTCACCGCCGAACTGTGGTTCCTTCCAGCATTGAAAATGCTTCTTATCCAATGGCCTGTAGGTCTCTGTCTGGGTAAATGCCTGGGGTGACGTGCTTGGCTGCGTACTTGCGCACCTGGCCATCTGCAAGCATTTCCATTCATAGTATAAACGGTGATTCTGCAATTCATAGCGGCAGCTCACATAGTCAGCATCTGGATAGTGCACGCCTTTGTTGACGCAATAGTCATCGTCCTGGCGCATTTGTGAGAGTTCATCGGCATGCTGATGAGCCTCCCACGCCGAGCAGCCAGCAAGCATCAGAATAAAAACCGTAATTATCAGCTGTTTCATGCAGCACTCCTGTCAAACATAACCTATGTGATAAGGCTATTTAGCGTCCTGAGTATCTGTTGCCATTGGCATGCCTGTGTCTTTATCGAGGACTCTGGAGAATCATTTGATCCTTGCTTACTACACCTGAAATTCTCGGAAACAACACCAATAAGATCAACATAGGCCGTATAGGATTGCTACTCCATGACCTGGGTCATGTTCATAGAGGACACGCACGAAAGACGTGCACTACAAGCGCTTGATATAAAAATATCATATTCAGCAGATATTGACGGTCGAATGACCTTGGCTGTTAAACCGGCTCAGGCAGCAGCCATAGGGTGCTCACGGTCAGTAAGCGCCGCCAGCAAATACACGCCGGCGCTCAGCGCACTGATCCAGAAACTTGCCGGCCAGTTGCTCCAATATGCAAGGGCGATACCCAACCAGGCCTCAGCCAGCGCCAGCGCAACCGCCAACAACAGCCCCCAACGGACATCAAAAACCAGCCGCTGGGCGGCAGCCGCCGGACCGACCATCAGTGCAAATACCAGAAGGATTCCGACAATTTGCGCACATTCGGCGGTCGCTAGTGCCGCCAGGGCCAGAAACAGAATCGAGTAAAATCGCAGCGACACGCCTTTGGCCTCTGCTACTTCTGGCTGCAAGCTCGCGAACAACAGCGGTCGCGCCGCCCAGCCCAGGATTGCCACTGTCAGCGCGCCGATCGCCAGCAGGCTCCATACCGTGGGCCAATCAACCGCGAACACATTGCCGAACAGAATGGTCGTAGCTTGGGTCGCCGCCCCAACGTAGAAGTGCAGAAACAGGAGACCCATTCCCAGAGCCAGCGCCAGCACGATTCCGATGGCGACATCGCGGTACATGAATTTTTCATCAAGCAAACCCATGCTCACACCCGCCGCGACGGTGACCAGTACCAGGCCAGCGAGCGGCGACATGCCAACAAGCACCGCCCCGGTCGCGCCGGTGAAGCCGATGTGTCCGAGCGCATGACCGGCGAAGGTCTGGCCACGCAGCACCAGGAAGTAGCCGACCAGGCCGGCAACCACGGACACAATCGCTGCGGCCGCAAACGCGCTCTGCATGAATTCGTATTCAAGCATCGTGGCCATGGCCTTGGTTGTGTAAATGAACGTGCTGCTCGACGCCGTAACGACCGGACATGACGAAGATGCGTCCTGCGTGGCGCAGGACTTCGATTTCCGCCCCATAAAGCTTCGTGAGCATCGGTCCAGTGACGATCTCATCCACGGTACCGAGTGCGGCGTGTCCGCTGCCAAGATAAAGTACCCGGTCGATGACTCCCAGCAGCGGATTGAGCTCATGGGCGCTGAACAGTACGGTAACGTCAAGATCGCGCTGCAAGGACTTCGCAAGCTCGATGACGGTGCGCTGGTGATTGAGGTCGAGTGTGATGAGCGGCTCATCCAACAGCAGGATTTTCGGATCATCGAGCAGAGCCTGTGCCAAACGCAGACGCTGGCGTTCGCCACCGGAAAGTTCGCCGAGCGGACGTCGCGCAATGTCGAGTCCGCCCACACGTTCCAGGACCTGCAACACCTGGCGGCGGCTGTCGGCATCCAGGAACGGCAACCCCGGGCGGTAACCGCGCACAGCGGCCGCGACGAAATCCCAGCCACGCAAATGCATCCCCGCCGGCAGACTGTGCAGCTGCGGCATATAGCCGACCGTGTGATTGCCGCGGGTCGGCGCCGTGTCGAACACACGAATGCTGCCTTGGGCAGCGGGAATAAGCCCGAGGATCGCCCGCATGAGCGTGGTCTTGCCGGAGCCGTTGGGGCCGAATACCCCGACGAACTCGCCGCGCTTAACCGCGAGATTTACCTTAGCGAGTACCTCACGGCCACCTAAATTGATAGTGACATCGCGGAATTCAATGGCAGTCACTGAGTATTCCGGGCAAGCGCGTTTTCGACCTCTTCCAGCTCATCCAGTATCCAGCCTTGATAATCTTTACCCGGCGGTTCGGTTTCAGTAGCGCCGACCACCGGGATGTGTGCGGTTTTAGCCATCTCCAGCATGTACAGGGCAAGCGAACTTGTCGCTTGGCTATTGTAAACCAGCAATTTGACCCGCTGCTGGTGCAAGTCGGTTTCGAAGGCGGCGATGTCCCTGGCACCGGGCTCGGTGCCGTTCATCACCGCCAGTTGGAACTGCTGGTTTCTGACCTGCATGCCCAGGGCCTGAAACATGTAGTTGAAGACCGGTTCGGTCGCTGTTACCGGTGTCCCGGCGAAGCGCGCGCGCAATGCTGCAACCCGCGCCGTCAGCGGTAGCAGCGAAGTTTCGAATCGCATAAGGCGTTGCCGGTAAGCTTGCGCGTGAACCGGATCTTCAACGGCCAGCACCATTTCCAGGTTCCTGGCCAGCGCCAACATAGTGCCCGGCTGGTACCAGATATGCGGATTGGCGCCGTTCACGGCGCCGATCAGATCTGCAACCACGATGACCTTACGTCCGGAAGTCGGGGTCGCCGCCAACAGCTTTGGCATCCAGGGGTCATAGCCGATGCCGTTATAAATCACAATGCTCGCATGCGTGAGTCCGCGGGCCACCTGTGCGCCAGCCTCGAACATGTGCGGGTCCTGCTCCGGATTTTGCAGCACGCTCGCGACCGCCACATCGGCACCGCCGATCTGTTGCGCAATGTCACCGTAAAAATTCTCAGCGGCGATAATATTTATTGGAGCGGCGCTCGCTCGTGGCATCACCACGGCGGCGAGCACCAGCATGATTGCCGCCGGGATTGCGCTCATGCTGCTGACTGTTTGCCGCGGGATATGTCGCAAGACGACAGGTTGCACGGGCGGTCTCCAAAAACGGTGGTTATTCATCTCAGGATCTGGATCTTGGATCTTGGATCTTGAACCCTAACACCATTCTCCCCGATTTGGAGCAGCTTGCCCTGGCTTCGGTAACATTTTTCGGCAGGTACTTTCCGCATACCTATAGCGGCCTGGGCCTAAATAACCAGGATGATGAAGCGCGCCGAAAACAGGAAACGCGAGACGAAGTCGCGGGGTGGATTATCTACCGGGTACCCCCCCTGAAGGCCGGTACCAGTCACGTAGCATGATTCGCCCATCCCCTTGCATGATTATCTATTGCTGGTATTACCGCGATACCTTATCTCAATGAGCCAACCAACCTGGCCACCTCTGGATCTTGATGGCAGAGACCGCATGCGCTTGGACTGTTTATTACAAAATATTACCGACTTGGATTATTAGAATATTATGATACTGAGATGAGATTATATTGATTTGTATCAATTGCCTGGATCAAATTACAATGTAATCTAAACTTCAAAATAGTAGCTAGGCAGCGATCTGCTGCGAAACACGAAGATTGTTTAAGGACAGTGGATCACGGCATTTACTTTTTAAGTGATGCATAAAATGGCCGAATTGGCATTCAATAAAGAACGCTCAACGCCATGCAGCCTGTGTGGTTTGTACAGGGCCTGTTTGCCAGTCGATATCGGCACCATCCATATTCCAGAACTCGAACGCTATATCCACCATCTCGGCCCATTGCGTCACGGTGACTACCTGTTCCGCGCAGGGGATCCCATGGGGGGGCTGCTCATCGTCCAGTCCGGCTGTTTCAAGCTTTACGGGGTGGACTCCGCCGGCCGTGAGTATATCCCCGGTTTCCGCGTATCGGGTGATGCCATTGGATTGCACGGCTTTTTCTCGGGCGTACATGAATTCAACGCGGTGGCCTTGAGCACATCCACGGTATGCCAGATCAATCAGGCACAACTCAATGAGGTCGTCGGCAAGCTCCCGGCATTGCTGCCGGCCATCCTCCGTAAGGTCGGACAAATACTGGTCAACAATATCTTCCTATCGGGAAGTCTCAGCGCCGAAGAACGTGTCACGGCATTCCTGTTCCACTTTCAGGATAAATTGCGGGATAGCGAACAGGCTAAACAGATATATCTACCCATGTCGCGTAGCGATATTTCGGTATATTTACGTCTGGCGCTGGCGACGGTCAGCCGCACGCTTTCAAGGCTGGAGCGGCAAGGCATCATAGAATCGGATCATCACCATATCCAAATCCTGGATCAGGTTCGCCTGGCCCGGATGTGTGAAGACGTGCCTTTCATGGACAAGCACCGTAATGCCATCATTTGACCGGGCTGGCGTACAATTCCGACACGTCCACGAAGATCAGATAACGCGACACCTTCCCGCTCCTTAAGGTAAAAATATTGGCGAATGGCACGCACAGCGTGCTGCCGTCATGCCGGATATAGGTAACCATGCCATGGCAGATCACCGAGTCAGCTTGCGTCCAGGCCTGTAAAATCTCATGATGCAAGCCGCGGATGCTTTTGAAAAACGTCTCCACAGTTCCAGAGACGGCTTTGCGGCCCTGCACAGCTGACGCATTGCCAAAGCGGAATTCCACATCATCCGATAGATTCTGCGTGAACCTCTGGGAATCCTTGGAATCTATGCTTTTGAACAGATCAGTCAGCCATTTATTTGTTGCCATGGACAGCTCCTTGGGTTGATGCTCTGATCCAACTATATCCAACGATTCAGTGTATCACTCGCTCCCGGGATAGGTGGTCTTGTGAACTTGCATTGCATACATCGTAAAACAACAATCATCCGGACTTTGACATAGAATGGCAGAGCTCCGAGCGAGGTACTGTAGCTATGTTGTGGAGAAAAGAAAAACCAATCGACCTGCTGCTGCTGCATGCACCCAGTGTCTATGATTTTCGCAACCGTTCCATCCTGTATGGGCCGGTAAGCGATGTCATTCCCTCCTCCACCGTTTTCGAGATGTATCCGTTGGGGTTCCTGACAATCTCCAGCTATCTTCAGGGCAAAGGCCTGAGTGTGCGCATCGTCAACCTGGCACTCAGGATGATGAATAACCGGCATTTCGATGCCGCAAAATTCCTGGCCAGGTTGCAACCTAGAGCTGTCGGCATCAGCCTGCATTGGCTGCCGCACGCGCACGGCGCCCTGGAAGTGGCGCGTATCGTCAAACAAGTCCATCCCGGCGTACCCGTCATTATGGGCGGGCTATCCTCCACGTACTATCATCGCGAACTGATTACCTACCCGCAGGTCGATTATGTCTTGCGTGGCGACAGCACCGAACCACCGCTGTACCGGTTATTGATGGCGTTACGCGACGGCGAATCCCTGGAAAAGATTCCAAATCTCACCTGGAAGAGTCATGCTAAACCCCACGTCAACCCCATAACATTCGTGCCGGATACCCTCGATTATGTGGATCTGCGTCCAGACCTCATGGTGCAGATGGTGATCCGGCACAGCGATTTGGAAAGCCTGCTGCCTTTCAATGGCTGGTGGGAGAATCCGATCACTGCGGTGTTCACCGCCAAAGGCTGCGCCAACGAGTGCGTCACCTGCGGCAGCTCCAAGACCACCTGCAAGAGCCTGACGAAACGGCAGGGACCGGTTTTCAGAAGTCCCGCGAGTCTGGTGGCCAACATGCAGGCTATCAGCAAATTGATCCGCGGCCCCATCCTGCTGGTGGGCGACCTGCTGCAAACCGGCAGACAGCATGCCGAGGCGGTGCTCGAATGCCTTCGGCAAGCAGACCTTCCCAACGAAATCGTGTTCGAATTCTTCACGGTGCCGCCCATGGATTTCATGCACTTGATCGACAAGCACGTGCGCCACTGGAGCATCGAGATCAGCCCGGACAGCCATGACCATGCCATCCGCCGCGCCCAGGACGGCGAACCACTATATAGTAATGAAGAAATGGAAGCATTCCTGCAGGGCGTGTTGCGTCTCAACTGCACGCGCCTGGATATCTTCTTCATGATCGGACTACCCAAGCAGACCTATGCCTCGGTCCTGGAAACTATCGCCTACTGCGAACACCTGCTGAAGACCACGGATCAGCGCCTCTCCTGTTTCATCTCACCGATGGGCCCATTCATCGACCCCGGCAGCCGTGGCTTCGAGGATCCGGAGCGCTTCGGTTACAAACTGTTCGCGCGCACCCTGGAGGAGCACCGTCAGCTGCTGATCCAGCCCACCTGGGAATCCATACTCAATTACGAGACCCAATGGATGACGCGGCGAGAACTGGTGGATGCCACCTATGACGCGGCCGAGAAACTCAATGATCTGAAAATGCAGTATGGCCGCTTGTCACGGCATCGTGGCCGTGCGGTTGCCCAGCGTGTCAAAGCCGCCCGGGCCTTGCGCGCGCGCCTGGATACCGCCGGCGAAAGTGCCGCTGACAGCGCCGCTTTGAAAATCCTGAAAGGCGATATTTCGCGCTTCAGCATTTCCACGGTATGCGACAAGCGCGAGTTGTTCTGGGAACGGCGATTTGTGAACTTTCACCTGGGGGAAATAGCCAGGTTAAGCGCTCGTTACCTGCGCCAGATGATTTCCGTATAAAGCAACAGCGCTGTATCGGACCAATTAGAACTTATCAAAATAGGACGCCGGTTATTTACAGAATCATCGTCCCCGCGAAAGCGGGGACCCAGTGATATTAAGGTATTGAAAACCAAGAACCCTGGATTCCCGCTATCGCGGGAATGACGAACAAGAATGTCTGCTGGACGATTTTGAGATGTAGCGTAATCACTCAGAACGAATACTGGGTCGACACGGAGATCACGTTGACCACGTAATTGGGGCTGTAGATACCCAACGCCATCACATTGGGGATGGTGCTGGGCGTCACCCCATCCATGCTCCAATCAGTGGTGGAATAGCGCTCGATACGGTAGGCGAGTTTGACGCCCCATTGCGTATTGATCCGGTATCTCGCATACAGCGACAGACTCTGGATGCGCATGGTGATGTTCGGGAAAGCCGGTTCGGGGGCGCCGGTCGAAACCGCGGTTGCGCCGTTGGCTAGCGAATAATTAAAATCGACGCCGCCATCCAGTCCCGGCTTGATGTCGCGCATCTCGGCACTCAGGCCTACGGTCTGGAAGGCGTTCTCAAAGTCCCCATACCAGTCGGCGGTCGAGTAGCTCTGGCTGTTTGCCTGGCGCCAGCTGGTGCGTTCCTGGGTGTAATACCCATTGATATTCACCATGCCAGTGGGCGAATAAGTAAGGTTCAGTGTGTAACTGGAATCCTTGCCCTGTGTCAATCCGATGGTGGTCGCGTCATATTCATCATCATCATCCTCGGCAGATACTCCAGCGCTCCATTGCGTATTGATGCTGTAGGAGAGCTGCCCGGTGATCTGATTGCGGGTGCGATTGGCCAGGTCAAATTGCCGCATCAACGGGTTCTCGGGGATAAACAAGGTATCGTCCGGCGTGTAGTCCGGCGAGAAGCGCCTTTCATGGGTAAATTTCAGATTGGTGCTGAGCGCTGAGATCGGATTCGCACGAATGCTGGCCCACAGTGAGTCCGTCTGGGTGCTCGCGGTTTCGGTGTAGGAGCGTTCCTGGTTCTCGTAGGAACCGCCGCCCTCCAGATGTACATGGGAGGTCAGGCTGTAATCGGTTATCACGCGCCCGAGTTGGTCGCTGAAGCTGTAGGGAATGTTGATCGCGTAGTCGGACAGATAGGTATCCGTTAGCACCTGCTGGAATGATTCTTGAGGCGTGTGGTTATCCCGTTTGTTGACCGTGTAATCCGCCGTCAGGCTCAACCCAGGCAGCACATAGGAATAGGCACGCAGCGCGTAATTCAATGTATCCATCACTCCATCCAGATTGTTCAGCGGGAGCGGCGCCGCAGACAGCTGGGTGTTGGAGGTCGATGAGATAAAGGTGGCATCCTGGATACCGCGGCCAACGGAGGCGGTAGCCATCAAGCGGGTGTTGGTGAATGCCTGCCAGGCGCCGCTGAAGGTTATGGCATTGAAATTGTTGTTCGGCGGCTGCGCCATCTGTCCCTGGGTGGCACCCGGCGACAGCGGCGTGAACGGGTTGCTCCAGGTGATGGCGGAATTGGTATCCTGGAAAAACGAGCCGTAATAGCCAAAGCTCACCTGCCATTTTTCAACGGCATAGTCCGCCGACGCCCGCACTTGATTGGTGCGGTAATCGAAATACGCTGGCAGGATGCTGCTAGTAGTCAGGAAGTTGCCGCCCAGCGCAGTGGTGCCGTCCCGGGTATCGCGCTGGAAGTGGACTGAATAACTCCAGTTGCTCTTGGGCGGCATGAGCTTGACACCCAGGGAAGCAATGCGGCGGGTATTCTCGATGTCCACATTCTGCAGGTCGCGGTTCAGATTGGACATCTGCGCCGTCGAACCACCGGTCGCCCAGTTGCCCGGGAGCGTCAGGTCATCGGAACCAATTCCCTGGAACGGCGTGCGTCCGCTATTGGCAATATATTGCGGTATCTCCTGAAATTCGGCGCTCAATTCGTAGAGACCCTGCTGGCCACCGTCAATGCTGAGATCACGCGAGACAAGCCCCAGATTGGTGGCTGTTACATCCATATAGTGGCCATCTTTGCTGCGATAGGCGGCATCGCCGCCCAACAGCAAGTAAATACCGGACTTTTGAAGTCCGGTGTATTCCCCGAACTTGTAACTGCTGGACGAAACATCCGTGAGTCCAGCGTCCAGGTTGCCAGTCCAGCCATAGGCATAGGTACACAAGCGGCATTGCCATTTGGTGGTATCCACACTGGCGGCGTCGCTGCTGGAATCCGCATACACCGCGGTGGTAAATGCGATACCGAGAATCACAGCTGTTGCCGCTGACAAACAGCGCACCGTCAACACCCGATTTTCCTTGCCTGCTTGATGAGAACTACGCATAGTTGTCACCTGCTCCCTTTAGCGGTTGAGCGCTGCGCCGGATGGATCATTCGAGCCATGCACTTGGGCATGGCAATTCAGGCAACTGCCTGCTAGCAGGAATGCGTTAGGTTGGCCGCTGGGCAAGCCATTGGCGGTAAACGCGAGGCTCGGATGGCCGGCCTGGGAATGGCAGGACTGACACAGCATCGGCGGCCGGCTGACCAGCAGGGATGGATTCACGGAACCATGCGGCACATGGCAAAGGTCACAGTTCTCGGACACCGGCGGATGCTCCCACAGGAACGGGCCGCGTTTTTCCGCATGGCAGGTATAACAGGTGTCGTTGACGGTGCTGGCGACCAGCAAAGACGGGTTCAGGGAATCATGCGGCTCGTGACAGGAAGTACAGTCCAGGTTGCCATCTGGTACCGGATGTCGCGAGAACTTGGCGAAATCCGCGCGCACCGCCTGATGGCAGGTATAGCAGACCGCCGGTTGCTGGGCCTTCACCAGCACCGGATCTTTGGCCACATGGATGGTATGGCAGCTGACGCAGGCCAGCCCCTCGCGCTCGTGGATGCTGCCCTGCCAGCCGATCCGGTGGCTGTCCTGATGGCAGCTCAGGCAGACCGCGTTATCGTCGGCAACCGTGGCCGGTGAATGCATGCCGAAGCGCGGGATGGGGACACGCGGTTCGCCGGGATGCAGGTGCGCGGCATGCTCACCGCCCGGGCCGTGGCAGGCCTCACACTGCAAGTGCGCGAACGGTGCATGCGGATCGGCGCTGACCGCATGTTTGGTCTTGAATATGGCAAGTGTCTGGGGATCGTCGTGGCAGCGCAGGCAGGTGTCGGCGCCACTCGGTGTATAGGAGATGGGTGCCGCCTGGGTGGTCGCTTGTGGCGCATCCGCCGCCTGACCACCCATATTAAATAAGAACAAGACAGCGGTGCATCCGGATATCACTCCGATGTGCCGCTGCCAGACTAGCCTATGCCCGTGACGTTTTGCCCCAGCTGTTCCCGGCATTTGTTGTTTACCTTAGTTAGTTATTACTTCCGGCCAACGACTGCCAGTACTGTCAATTACCTCCACCGATCTCGTGCACCACCGAAACATCCGCAATGGCGCCCGGTCCATGGCATACCGCGCAGGTCTCAGTGGTCGAGCCGCTATTGATCAGTGCTTGGGTGATGTAGAAGGACGCGCCGTTCTGCTGCATATGCGCCTGGGTCAGGGCGTCATCGTGACAGGCTGAGCAGGCCGCGGCCGTGGGCGTGATCCTGTCATAGTCGGCGGTATCCGCCACGTTGCCGTAGAAAGACTTGGAGCCGCTTGGACTGGCGGTCTTCACGGTTGCATGCGTATCGACAGTGGTGCCCAATACCCCGCTCGGCAACGGCAGTATATAGCCGGTGGACGAATGGCACTGGGTGCAATCCGCCAGAATCCCCGGGAACAGCAGGGTGCTGAAATCCGTGGGGTTATTGCCGTATGCATAGACAATGAACGGGTCTGATGGATTGTTGGTCGCACGGAATGCAGCGCCATGAATGGCATGGATCATGTATTTGAAATCAATCTGACGCTGTTCCAACCCATCGACTGCGGCAGTATTCACGCCGTTGGGCGTCATATCGGGGTCGGCAGGGCGTTCCGTAAGATCCGTCTCATTGGGGTTGTGGCACATCTCGCACAAGGTCAGATTGTCGGTGCGGTTGCCGCCATGCAGCGAAAGCCCATCGTTCTCGCCATGGCATTTCTGGCAATTGGCAAGCACTACGTCGCTGCGGTGCGCGACCGGCGATGGATCCGTGATGGCGAACGCTATCGCAGCATTGGCCGCTGGTACCGCCACGTTATACGTCCCAGGTGTGGTGGAATCCGTATCCGGATGGCCTTCGATGGCCACGGTACCCGAACCCGTCGCATTGGTTGGAATGGCGATCGGAGAGGTAACCGTATAGGTGCCATCACCGTTGGCGGTCGCCGTTAGCGGGTTCAGGACCTTGATGCTCTTCACCTGCGCCGTGGGGTTGCCGATTTGCGTGCCGGTCACATCCGTGTTGGTGTAATCAGTATTGCTCCAGGCGAGATCGATGCTGAGGCTGGCTCCCGAACTCGGAGCGAATGTGGGATCGGTTGCCAGGTTGTAGGGCGTGTTGTTGTTCAGCGGATTGGTGACCGAGAATTTGATCACCGGGGTCTGGCCGGGCGCGGTATTGGTGACACTCAAAATATTGTATTGATAATTCAGTGCCGCCACCTTGGTGGGCACCACGTGCGACTGCGCGACGCTGCAGGGGAAGGGCCCCGGGCAGGGGTTGGCAGTGTCGGTTGAAGTGTGGCAAACCGTGCACTGGGTATTATCCGTCATCACGCCGCCGGGATGGCCGCCGGCCACGCCTTGGGCGAAATCGATATCGTCATGGCAGGAACCGCAATCCGCCATGTTGGGCACCGACGCGTAGTTACCGGAATCCGGTGCGTTCGTATCATTGGGGGCATGGCACTTGGTGCAATTCATAATATTCTGTGGGAACTTGACCGTCGAAAAGTCGTTCTTGGAACTCATGTAGCCCCAGATGATGTAATCGGTTCCGGCCACGACGCTGGGCAGGTTGTCGCCATCATGGATCTTGTGGATCATGACTTTGAAATCCAGCGTGTTTTCACTGCTCGGATCGGTGGATCCCTGATTGTGGCAAAGCACACATTCGTGCACGTCCTGACGTGGGCCGCCATGCACCGCTAAATGGTCGTGGCATTCGTTGCAGGAGGCGATATCCACGATGTCATCGGCGTCGAAGCCGGAAGTGGCACCGGTCTGTGGTATCCAGGTGTAATAACCATTGTTGGCTGTAGGTAATGTTGAGGAACGGATGTCAATCGCTACGCGATGCACCAGGCTGGCGTCGTAGGTAACCGCAAGCGGTTGGGTGACGCTCTCGATGTTGGTGCCGAAGGTGTAGGTATAGGTACCATCACCGTGGTCCACCAGGGTACCGCCTGAATCGGTGGTCGCCTGGATCGCTGGCTGGGTGCCGGGTCCGAGTCCGTTCGGCTGAGCTAGTACGTTAATGTAATTCTGCCAGGCTGCAGGGTCACCGTTGGTGCCGGGAACCAATTTGGCGATCATCACTTCAAGCGCGCTCTCAGGCACGCCCGGATAGGGATATCCCGCTTGGTTGCTGATGGTGAAATCCACCGTCGAGGTCGATCCGATCTTGACGTCATTGATAGTGATGCTCAGGGCGGTGGCCGTGCCGCTGGCCGGGCCTGGCGAACCGGTGGGACCTGCAGGACCTGCAGGACCGGTCGCTCCCGTTGACCCGGTATTGCCAGAGTTACATCCTGCCAGTACTAGCACTAAAACCAGAGCTGCCTGACCAAGGAAGCCCTTCACATCAAGCCTCAGAGTACGCATACCGAATCTCCTCATATGCAAGCTGCAGTCGTCTTAATTTAAGGATAAGGACACCTGGATACCGACTGGCAAAAGCCTATACCGGACTGCACAGAGGCGGATTGACCTAGATCAATGAAAGGCCTGCCATGGATCAATGATTTGTCACCAGAAACAATGATCGCCCGCTTGATTTAGATCAAAGATTTGCCTCCCCATTCAAGTAGGCTATGCTGCGTCCCAGTACCCGCTTTGGACCTTCGTGCGGGAGAATTTGAATCAAGATTCCAGAGGAGACCGCCATGCGCTATTCCATGATCATTTTACTGACCGCATTCATGTCTTTTATGGCCGCAGGAACCGTTTCGGCCGCGGCCCCGGCAGCCTTCCATGAATGCGAGGCCTGCCATGGGTCGAACGGCCAAAGCACCGACAAGAACATCCCCATCATCGCCGGCATGTCGGCCTTCTATCTGGATGGCGAACTGCAAGCGTATCAGAAAGGCCTGCGCCCCTGCCCCAAGACCAAAATCCCGAACGATGCCGCCAAACCGGCTACCGACATGTGCGCGATAGCCAAGAAACTGTCGCCGGCGGATGCTACTGCCATTGATAAGTACTTGGCATCGCAGCCGTTCGTGCCGGCTACCCAGACTTTTGATCCTAAGGCCGCTGCCATTGGAAAACAGATCCATTCCGAAGACTGTGAGCTCTGCCACACCAACGGCGGCAGCGTGGCTGACGACGATGCCGGCATCCTCGCCGGACAATGGGCGCCCTACCTGCAGGAGACTTTCAAGGAATATATATCCGGAAAACGAGTCGCACCTGACAAGATGAAACCCAAGATCACCGCGTTGACGCCGGATAAAGTCAACGCATTGGTCCAGTTTTATGCGAGTGAAGGTAAAAAATAATCTGCTCACATATATTTGGCAACCTAAAAAGGGATCAGCGTGGCTAAAAATGAACTTTCAGAATCCGCGCCGCCGCCGCGGCGCGGATTCTGGCATTGGCTGTGGAAGCCTCCGGAGCGTTGGTACCTACTGGGCATACCCGCGGGCGCGTTGATTTTCTTTTTAATTGGCGTCGTGTTCGTGGTCTTCGTACTGCGCCCACAGCTCACCTTCACCGAGTCACAGGAATTCTGCACTTCGTGCCATGAGATGCAGATCCCCTTCGAGCAGCTGCAACACAGCCCCCACTGGTCGAATGAATTCGGCATCCGGGCAACCTGCGCAGACTGCCATCTGCCTCCCCAACTGGGGCCCAGCTTGGTGGCCCACTTCGATGCCCGGGTTGACGTCTGGGCCCACCTGACCGGCCGGATCGACACGCCGGCCAAGTTCGAGCAAAACAAACTGCGCATGGCCGAGGTTGTGTGGAAGGACTTGAAGAATATGGACTCCGCAACCTGCCGCAGATGCCACAGCTTCGAGGCCATGGCGCTCAATGAACAGAGTCATGAGGCGGCCAAGCACCACTCGCCCGAATATATCGCAAAAACCGGCAAGACCTGCATCGACTGCCACAAGGGCGTGGCTCACGAGTTGCCGCAAGCGATGTAGAAGACATTAAAGGAACGCTACTCTTATACTTATGGTGATAGGTTTAATCAATAAACTTAGTTGGGAGGCGGCATCATGAATGCGGCATCCAAGGTCACTATTCCGTATCTGTTGTTGATTGCCGGCTTGGGTCTGGCGGGCATCTGCAGCCCCATCCAAGCGCAAACAGATGCCAGTCCTGCTGCTGCCGCAGCCATTTCTGGTACAGCACCACATCCTCTGACCAATCAGAATTGCGAGAGCTGCCATGCGCCGCAACGCATCCCGACCGTGGATCCCGAAATGCTGGCACATTCGGTGCACGCCAAGCTCAATTGCACCGACTGCCATTCGGATATCAACAACATCCCGCATCCTCAGCAGCTACAGCCGGTGGACTGCGGCGGCTGTCACCGTGCCATTGCACATCAACTGCGCCAGGGCATGCACACACCTGACAACAAAGGCGTGCCCACCTGCGCGACCTGCCACGGCACTCACAATATACAAAAGCCTGACAGCATGGTGTTCCGCAATTCCATCCCCGAGACCTGCGGTTCCTGCCACAAGGAACGCTTCAAAGCCTACATGGACGTCTACCACGGCCAGGCTTCCATACTGGGAGTGGCCAATGCGCCGCGCTGCTCGAACTGCCACAACCCGCACATGCCGCTGCCGCCTAATGATCCGCAGTCAACCATCGCACTAGCCAACTTGATCACTACCTGCGGCGCCTGCCACAAGGACATCAATGCGAACTTCGTGCAGTTCGATCCCCATCCGCAGCCCGACAACCGGGCACATAACGCGTTGGTGTATTACAGCAAACTGCTTATGGAATTGCTGCTGGCCGGCGTCTTCGGTTTCTTCGGCCTGCACACCCTGCTGTGGTTGCAGCGTTCCCTGGTCGAGCGTGCATCCCATGAAGCCGAGCCCATGCCACCGGCCAGCGGCAAATATGTACGCCGCTTTACTCCCTATCAGAGCTGGTTGCACGTACTCGTGGTGGTCAGCTTCCTGGGGCTGGCCGTAACCGGATTGCCGCTCAAGTATGCGTCTGCTGGCTGGGCGCATATCCTGTACCGGCTGTTGGGCGGCGAACCCATCATGCGCACCGTGCACATCATCTGTGCTGCGATCTTCTTCGGTTATTTCGTGGTGCATATCGCCGTGGTGTTCTATCTGTACTCCAAATCACGCGACTGGCGCCGGTTCTTCTGGGGCGTGAACTCGATGGTGCCGCGCGGCCAGGACATCGTGGACATATTCCGCAACTTCCGCTGGTTCCTGTATCTCGGACCCAAGCCCAAGCTGGATCGCTGGACTTACTGGGAGAAATTCGATTACTGGGCGGTGTTCTGGGGCATGGTAATCATCGGCATCTCAGGCCTCATGCTCCGGTTCCCGGAATTCTTCTCGCGGGTCATACCCGGTGAGTTCCTGAATGTGTCACTGGTGATACATGGCGAAGAGGCCCTGCTGGCCGTGGGCTTTATCTTCGTGTTCCATTTCTTCCATAATCACTTCCGGCCCGACAAGTTCCCCATGGACATCTCCGTGTTCACGGGGCGTATACCGCTGGAACGCTTCAAGGAAGAACGCCCGGCCCAATACGAACGCATGGTCGCGGAAGGCAAGCTGGACAGCATGATCGTGGGACCGCCGTCCACTTTACTGAAAGTGGTTTCGACCCTGTTCGGTGCCAGTGCCATCATCCTGGGTCTGGCGCTGATCATTGCCCTGTTCGTGACGATCGTCTCATCTTATGTATGAACAAGGACTATTTGAAATGAACAGTACAAAAGGAGATCACAGTATGCAGCTGTTATTAGCATCATCGTGGACGGCCAATACTCCGAGGCCAGACAACTGGCGACAGCAGCCCAGGCCGTTGGGCCCGGGCACCCATCTTGCGGATTTACGCGCATGACTCCGGTGCGCCGCAAGCGCCTGCTGATCGTGGCGGTGATCATCGTCGGCATGGCGGTGGCCACGGCCCTGGGACTACAGGCCTTCAAGAAGAACCTGTTGTACTACTACACCCCGGAACAGGTGGCGGCCGGCGATGCCCATCCCGGCCAACTGTTCCGCATGGGCGGGCTGGTGGCTATGGGCAGCGTGCAGCGTAGCCCCGGCAGCATGACGGTGCGCTTCACCCTCACCGACATGCTGAAATCCGTGCCGGTGGTGTATTCCGGGATCCTGCCGGACTTGTTCCGTGAAGGTCAGGGCATCGTGGTATACGGCAAGCTGGACAAGAACGGGTTATTCGAAGCCCAGCAGGTGCTGGCCAAGCACGATGCCACCTACATGCCGCCGGAAGTAGGCGCAGCCATCAAGAAGGCTGAAGCCGCCCAGGCTGCTGCTGCCGCGGCAAAAAGCGCTTCGTGATTCCAAAACGCACACGTCTGGCCTTCATTAAAGGGCGACTAACAAAATCCTGAATAATTATAACTCGAGGAGTTTCCCTCTCCCCAACCCTCTCCCGAAGGGAGAAAAGTGGGAATGAGGGAATGCTCTCCAAAGAGAGAGGGAAATTAGATCCCTTCTCCCTCCGGGAGAAGGGTAAGGATGAGGGAACGCTGTCATTTAGTTGGATATTCTGAGACTCATGCAACACGGTGATATACGGACATGCCGTCCTGCACCCTAGAACGTCGCGTTCCCTTCAGTCCGGAGCAGATGTTCGATCTCGTCATCGACATGGAACACTACCACGACTTCATGCCCATCGAGTTTAGTGGTCACATTATTGAACATGGCCCCGACACCTTGCGAGCCAGCCAGATGCTGCGCATCGGGCTGATACGTCTGGCCTTCGAATCCACCGCCGGCTTCCACAGGCCCGACTGGATCCGCATCGAATCCACCAGCAAGCCCTTCAGCTATTTTTTGATCGCATGGACTTTCACGAGACAGGAGCCAGGCTGCGGTGTGCGTGTGCAGGTCGACTGTGCAACCCACTCAGCGCCACTGGCCGCGCTGCTGACGCCATGGATGGATACATTTACCCGCGTATTGATTTTCGCCTTCGAGCGGCGCGCCGCAGAAATTTATACACAAGTCCAAGCACCCCGTGATTTCAGCTAATAATATGGATTGATCTGACCGCAAAGGCTTCTGTTACTTATTGAACGGCCCAATTTCAGTCTTGACCTGCGGTTTGTCAGCTTCCTCGCGCTCCCCTTCCTGGGATGCCTTCTTGAAGCTGCGGATCGCCTTGCCGAGGTCTTCGCCCAATTTCGGCAGTTTCGCTGTGCCAAACACCAGCACCACCACCAGCAAGATCAGGATAATTTTTCCTACACTGAGTTCCATAGTCTGTCTCCAATCCGAAAATTACGGTCGTGTTAGAAATTACAACAGCCAGCCAACTGCAAATAACGTGATCGTCGACATGATCACCGCCACATTCATGCCCAAGTAAGGCGTCAGCTGTGCGGGTTTATCGGCCTTGCGCAGCACCTGGAAAGCCAGCGGCAACGCTGCCAGTAATGGAATAAGTCCCAGCAAAGTCATGCGCGGGAACAGGTTGATGCCGACACCGACAACGATCGGCGCGAACGAAAGCAGCAGAAATGCTGCATAAATGCTGGCACTTGGACGGCGCCCGATGGTGATGGGGTAATGGCGCCGCCCCACCTGCCGGTCTGCCTCCACATCGGGGAACTGATTGATCAACAACAGTTCGCTCACCAGGAAAAACGGCGTCAGGGAAGCCAGAAAAGCCGCCCAGCTATATTGGTTCATCAATACATAACTGGTGCCCATCACCATCAGCGGGCCGAAACCCAGGCCTGGTGCGATCAGGCACAGCAATGGATAGCGCGTGATCCAGTTGGTATAGACAGCGATGATCAGCAACCCAAGTATCCCCAAGGGCAGCAGCGCAAGACCATGCATATAAAGAAAGTAAAGACCGATGGCCGCTGTAATCGCGAGGCTGAGCATCGCGGCTGTCAGTGTCAGGGCCGCAGCTTCCGGATGCGCCTGCAGCGCCCCACTGCCGCCGCTGAACGGCGTTTTCACGGTCATGGCATCCAGGCCGCTGGTGAAGTCCTGGTATTCGTTCAAGAGATTGACGCTGGCATGGGCCATGAGTGCGCCAAGCAGAACCAGCAGCACATCCGGAATGGGTAAATGTCCGGTCATCCGGTAGGCGATCGCGGTCCCCAGGAACACACAGACAGGCGGCAGCGTGAGGAAATTCGCGCGTGAGGATTTCAATACTGAAACCAGCGGATTCATGGCATTGTTTGTGTGGTTTCGAAGTAATTAACCATCTTCACGTGTAGTGTCTGTCTTGTGTCCAATGCTGGTTATGATATCGAAAAGCCAGCAGACAAAACAGAAGCGCGACAAAACCAGCTATTACTCCGCCGTGCTGCGAACTAACACAAAAACATGCCTGCCAAATTGGTCTCAGCAGACGCGAATCTTGAGCAATTCCTCGCCGGCGGGGTCCACCATGTGCACGGCGCAGGCCAGACAAGGATCGAAACTGTGGATGGTGCGCAGGATCTCCACTGGCTGGTTCACATCGTTCAGCGTCTGACCCTTGAGCGAAGCCTCGTAGGGTCCATCATTACCGGCCGGATCGCGTGGCCCGGCGTTCCAGGTGCTGGGCACCACCGCCTGGTAATTGCTGATCTTACCGTCGTCGATCACGATCCAATGGGCCAAGGCACCGCGCGGCGCTTCCGTATATCCCACCCCCTGGGCATGCTTCGGCCAGGTCGAGGGCTCCCACAGTTTCTCATTGAAGGTGCGCACGTCGCCAGCTTTGATATTGGCCATGAGATTGGAGTACCAGGCGCTCATCCAGTCGGCGAAGATCTTGGTTTCGAGCGTGCGCGCAGCGGTCCTGCCCAGGGTCGAGAACATGGCTTCCAGCGGCAAGCCTAGTTTGCTAAGTGCCATCTGCGCCAGTTCCCGGGTCTGTTCATTGCCCTTGGCATACAACACCAGGACCCGCGCCAACGGTCCCACCTCCATGGGGTGACCCCGCCAACGCGGCGACTTCAGCCAGGAATAGGATGCATTGGTGTCCAGATAGTCGAACGGCGGTTTCGGGCCTGAATAATCAAGCTTGGTTTCGCCGTGGTAGGGATGCAGCCCTTCATTCTTGCCGACACTGTAGTCGTACCAGGAGTGGCCGATATATTCCTTGATCTGGTCCTCGGCGTTCAGGTCTACGTCCAGCACTTCATTCAGGTTGCGGTTGAGGATCGCGCCGCGTGGAACCATGTAGCTGGAGAGATCGGCGGTACCTTTTTCGGGGAAATCTCCGTAGCACAGGAAATTCCCCGTGCCCTCCCCATGCCCGGGCGTGAACCAATCCTTGTAGAAAGAGGCGATCGCCAGGGTATCGGGGACATACACCTGATCCACGAAGGTCTGCATCTGCTCGATGATGTTCGCCACTGTTTCCAGCCCAACCATGTTCACGGCGGTAGTGCCCGTGGTGCTGCCGGTGCCCACGCTAATGGCGGCCGGGGTTCCGCCCACCAGGAAATTGGGGTGCGGGTTCTTGCCGCCGAAAATGGTGTGCAGCTTGCACACTTCCCGCTGCCAGGCGAGAGCATCCAGGTAATGGGACACGGCCATGAGGTTGGCTTCCGGCGGCAGCTTATAGACCGGGCTGCCCCAGTAGGCATTGGCAAAAATGCCCAGTTGACCGGTCTCCACCAGCTTCTTGACGCGCTGCTGCACGTCGCTGAACAGTCCCGGCGAGGATCTTGGATAACTGGAGATGGATTGCGCCAGCGCCGAAGTCTTCTGCGGATCCGCCTTGAGGGCCGATACCACGTCCACCCAGTCGAGCGCATGCAGGTGGTAGAAATGCATTACGTGGTCGTGCACGTACTGGGCGCCGATCATCAGGTTGCGTATCAGCTGCGCATTCGCCGGAATCTCGTAGTTCAGAGCATTCTCGACCGCGCGTACCGAGGCGATGCCGTGCACCAGCGTGCACACGCCGCAGATGCGTTGCGCGAATGCCCAGGCATCCCGCGGATCGCGGCCGCGCAGGATGATCTCGATCCCGCGCACCATGGTGCCGCTGCTTGATGCCCGGGCAATGGTATTGCCGTTCATCTCCGCCTCGATGCGCAGATGGCCTTCGATGCGGGTAATGGGGTCGACGACGAGCTTCGGTTGTGCGTTCATGAGGAACCTCTATGCATCATCCAAGGTTATCCGCTACCAGCTCCAATAAGCTGCGTGGCGATTTATCCCAATTGAAATGCGCTTTCGCATCATCGAACGTGGCGCGGCAATCAGAGCAGCTGGTCAGGAATGTTCCCGCGCCGGTATCGTCGATTTCGCGTAGTTTGGATTCCATGGCGCGGTAGCGCAGCGGCGCCGCGCGCTTGATGTCCAGCACTCCGCCACCTCCACCGCAGCAGTAGCTGAAGCCTTTGTTGTTTTCCATCTCGTGCAGATCCAGCCCCAAAGACTGCATCAGTTGCCTGGGCGCATCCATGACGCCGCCCTTACGCACCAGCTGGCAGGGGTCGTGGAACGCGACCTGGCCGTTACCGGCTTTGCGCAATTTCAAACGGCCGGCATGCAATTGCTCAGCCAGATATTCGGTCACATGCAGCACGCGGAACGGCAGCGGCTTGCCATACAGCTCAGCCGCCTCCCAACGCAAAGCCGTGTAGGCATGTCCGCATTCCGGCACCACCAGCACCTTGGCATGGCAGGCCTGTGCCGCATCGATCAGCCTGAGGCTGATGCGGCGCTGCCAGTCGCGCCCGCCGGCGTAGTAACCATAGTTTTCCGCCACCAGCCCTTCGCTGCGGAAGGTGCAGTTAACGCCCAGGTGCTGCATGACCTGCGCCAGCGCAGCCACGGCTTTCGGATAATGCTCGATGTCGGTACGCGGCACACACAGCATGACCTCCGCCTGGGCCTTGTCCATGGGAATCTCGACCTTGAACTGACGGCCAATGGCTTTGAGCTTTTCGCGGTACGGCTCAGTGGAGCTTTCCGGCTGGCCGGTCTGCTGCTGGTGCTTGGCCTTGGCATACAGCTCGGCCGGCGCCAGTCCCGCATCGAACATGGCGCTTCGCGCTTGTTCAATGAGCGCGGCCACGTCGATGCCCATGGGACAAATGAGACTGCAGCGACCGCACATGTTGCAGCTGTCGAACAGCAGATGCTGCCAGTTTTCCAGTTCGCCGACGCTCACACGCTGCTTCAGTCCCAACAGTTTGAAAAAGAATGCGAACGGGCTGGCCTCGCGCTTGTAGGCCTGCTTGAACGGTTCGACTTTCACAATCGGGGTGTATTGCGGGTCCTCGGTGGCGATGTAGAAATGGCAGGCATCGGCACAAATCCCGCAATGGATGCAGGATTCCATCCGCATCGCGGTCATGGCTCCATAGTCCATGGCGAAACTGCGCATGGCGCGCTCCACCCGCGCCTGATCGCTCAGGTCACCCTGAAGGTCGGCCGGCATGGCCCGCACCCTGCCGGCGGTTGTAGCATTCACAGACTGTGCACTCATGAGGGCGCTCCCTTACGTGCCAGGAAGTAACCGTTGATGATCCGCGACGGGAAAATGTAAAACGCATGCATCAGTTTCCCGAAGGGGTACCAGATCAACAGCAGGTCGAAACTCAGGATGTGCCAGGCCATGAGCGTTTCGTAGGGCGCACCGAAATGGGCCGTGGCCATCAAGCCGGTCACGATCACCAGGGTGGTGACGAACCAGCTGAAGTAATCGTCGAAATTCGAGAGCCTACGCAGCACCCGATAGGCCAGCCGCCTGACCAGCACCGCCAGCAGTAACGTGAAGGTGAGCACCGCGATGACTGTGATGATGCTGTTGGGCAGGCTCGGCCAGCTGACGCTGAACAGGCTCTTGATGAACAACACATGCGGCGCAAAGAACAAAATGACGATGAATAGGCCGATGTGGTAGCTGTAACCCAGCGCTTCACCATAGCCGGTGCGCTTGATGAACTGCGGATGCGGCCAAGAGCGCGAGCCGCCTACCAGCAATCCCAGCATGAAGGATTTGAATAAACCATTGCGCGGTACCGACAGATGTCGGTGATACTGCAGCAATATTGTCCCCACCAGCCGCCATAACACTCCGAAACAGAATACGGCTAAGGCGACTTTGAGGGCCGGACCGCGGGCAAATTCCAGTAATTCCATGGTCATTCCTCCTTCGAGGTCTGTTTCTCGGATTCTGGTTTCTTGGCCTTCCCGCGGTTGCGCAAGCGTGAGACTGCGGCCGCAGCGATGCCGACCGCGGCGCCGACTCCCGCCGCTTCGCCGATGGGCGCGACACTGCCGATCAGTCCGGCGGCCAGCGGTGCATAGAAGCTGCCGTTACGATCCCAGAAATGGGGCTCAGAGCAGCCCAGGCACGGGTGACCGGACTCGATCGGAAAACTGGTGCCCTCGTTCCACTTGACCGTGGCACAGGCGTTATAGGTGGTTGGACCTTTGCAGCCCAGTTCGTACAGACACCAGCCGTTGCGGGCGCCTTCATCGTCAAAGGTCTTGGCAAACTTGCCTTCGTCAAAGAACGGCCGGCGATAACAACGGTCATGAATGGTGTTGCCGAAGAAGGCCAGGGGACGATGATGGGCATCCAGCGCCGGGATTCCCAGTGTCACATAGTGAACCAGGGTGCTGGTGATGACTGCGGGGATCGGCGGGCAGCCGGATACATTGATGATGGGCTTGTCCTTGATGATGTCTGAAACAGGCACCGCGCCCGTTGGATTGGGATCAGCAAGGGGTATGCCGCCGAAGGAGGAACAGGTGCCGACACACACGATGGCGGCCGCACCTTTTGCAACCTCCTGAAGTGTCTGTACCGCACTCTTGCCGCCCTGGGTGTTATAGACACCACCGTTGCCCAAGGGCACCGCGCCATCCACCACCACCAGGTAATTGCCGTAATTTTCCTTGATGGCCTGATCCCGAGCCTCCTCGGACTGCTTGCCGGCCGCCGCCATGAGGGTGTCGTCGTAGTCCAGCGAAATCATGTTGAAGATCATGTTTTCCACGGAGGGCGTGTAGGAGCGGGTCAGGGATTCAAGGCATCCAGTGCATTCCTGGAACGATAGATAGATCACGGAGGGTCGCCGCGCTTTGAGCAACTCCTTGGCGATCACCGTGCTCATGCTCGGCGCCAGCGCCATGAAGGACGCCGTCGAGATGCAGAATTTAAGGAACGTGCGCCGACTCACGCCGTTGGCGGTCAGCACATCTTCGATTGTTTCCAGACGCTTGGCGGTGGTCACTGTATGTTCCCTCCGGCGGTATGAATAGATAAACGCTCGCGCAATTTGCTGGCGCTTCTGGCAACCTCATCCTTTTCGGTGACGATGATTTCCGGAATGTTGGTGATCTCCAGCAGTTCGGCCTGCAGTTCATTTTCAGGATTGCGATGCTCGACCCACCAGACACCCGAAAAGCCGGTTTCCCTGACCCGGGACATGCCGTCGACGTTGAGCGTGACCTCGACTTCGCCATCGCCGAGGAAATCACGCAGACTCTGGTAATCGCTGGGACTGAACGGCAGACTGCGCAAATCGATAGCCGCGGTTTCGTCATACTCGGCGAGGCGTTCCAGCATTTCGGAAAGTTCCCGCAGGATGGCGATCAGGCCGCCACCGATGGTGCCGGTGGTAGTACTGTTTTTGCCGGAACTGCCCTCGACTTTAACCGGAATATCGGAGAGCCGGCGGGTAATCATAGGGTCCAGCGTGCAATCAATGCTCTGACATGCGTGCAGGCGGTCTCCAGGCCGGCCCGTACCGATTCAGATACCTCGGTATTCCAGTCGATGCACTCCGGCTGTATGCCCACGAATGCGCGCCGGGACGGCAGGCGGTCGGTAAGACGCGACATGTCCAGCAATTCCGACAGACTGACTTCATGCACCGAGCAACAGCGTTTGCTCAGCAAGAACCGGTCCATGGCCTGATCCCGATAGATGTGCACCGTGCCCGGTGGTTCGCCCAGTTGTGCGGCGTCCACCACGATCAAACTGTCTGAATTTTGGATATCGCCCAACAGCGAAAAACTGAGCGTGCCACCATCCACGAAGCACACGCCGGATGGCGTCCTGCGGCTGGTGCGCAGCTCGTGCACCACTCTGACGCCGACGCCATCGTCGCCCAGCAGCGTGTTGCCGAGACCCAAGACCATGACGGCGGCCCTCTGCTCCAGGGGGTCGTCGACTGAAATCTCCTTATGTAACGTGGCTGTCCGCATTGGAAACCCCGTCTGACGACTTAATAGCCGAAGTTTATAAACCCATTTTCAGCAGGATGTTTTGATCCATATCAAGTAACCGTGAAACTGACCGACTTCCGGCGAAGCTTGCACTTACCCATGGCCGCCTGCTTGATCTGGGTCAAATCCCGCCGGTGAAATGCTGCTATGTTTAAATGGATTTAGGATAGGTGTTTAGCAAACCAGGCCTGAAACCTCTGGAATCCTGATGCACGAATTAGCCATTTGCCAAGCGCTGTTGGATCAGGTGCATGCGATATCCACTGAGCATGCGGATGCGGATGTTTCGCGCATAACCTTGTGCGTTGGCCCGTTGTCCGGTGTGGTGCCGGAACTTCTGGAACGTGCGTATTACCTGGCACGTGCCGGCGGACCGGCCGCAGGCGCCGAGCTGGTCATCGAAGGCTCGGATGTACGGGTGCGATGCCGTAGTTGCGGGGCCGAATCCGAGGCCACACCCACCCGTCTGATCTGCGGGGTGTGCGGCGATTTTCATACCGACCTGCTGGATGGCGACCAGTTGGTGCTGAAGCGCGTCGAACTCATTCAACCGGGAGCACCCCGGCCAATGAATCTGCAGGAGAACAGCCATGTGTGAAACATGCGGATGCAATCTGACGGCAGGCAACCTGCATATTGCCCAGGAACCGGGCCAAGACGGCACCACTGCGGTGGAAGTTCTCAAGGATCTGATGTCGGATAACGACCGGCAGGCCGCCCATAACCGCGAGCACCTGGACAGCCATGGCGTGTTGACCATCAACCTGATGTCATCGCCGGGCGCCGGCAAGACTTCGCTGCTGGAAGCCAGCATCGAAGCCCTCGGCAAGCAACTGCGCATCGGCGTCATCGAAGGCGACATGGAAACCGAGAATGATGCCGAGCGCATTCGCAGCCATGGGATCCCGGCAGTGCAGATCACCACCGGCAGTGCTTGTCATCTGGATGCCCACCTCATCCACCGGGCCTTGCATGCCCTGGATCTGGATTCCATCGACCTGCTGTTCATCGAGAATGTCGGCAACCTGGTGTGCCCGGCGAGTTTCGACCTTGGCCAGCACCGTAATGTGGTGCTCCTGAGTGTCACTGAAGGCGACGACAAGCCCGCCAAGTACCCGGTCATGTTCCGGGCCGCCGATCTGCTGGTGTTGTCGAAAGCCGATCTGCTGGAGGTGCTGGATGATTTCGATACCGCCGCAGCCGAAGCTGCGCTGCGGTCACTAGGCCGGGACATACCAGTCATCCAAACGGCAGCACGCCGCCAGAGGAGTCTGGACAGCTGGCTTAACTGGCTGCGCGCTGAATCTGTAGCACACCGTGAAGCACGCCGCCGTTTCAGACCCGTGACCGGCGGCCAGCGATTCGTGGACTTGCATTCCTAATATTTAACTACCGGTACCCAAACATGTGCCTCGCTGTTCCCGCCAAAGTGATCGAGCTTCTGGAGGACGATAACGCCCTCATCGACCTGGGCGGTGTGCGTAATCGCATTTCCCTGGCGCTGGTGGAGGACGTGGAAGTCGGCGACTACGTGATCGTGCATACCGGCTTTGCCATTGCCCGGCTGAATGTGGAGGAAGCCGAAAAGACCCTGGCGTTGTTCGCCGAGATCGCCCATGCCATTGGAGAACCGGCCGATGCGGTATATCCGCGAATTTCGTGACGGCCACATTGCTACGGCCCTGGCGAGCGCCATTGCCGCTGAGGTAAACCCCGGCAGGGACTACCACCTCATGGAATTCTGCGGCGGGCATACGCATGCGATCTTCCGGCATGGTGTGCAGGATCTGCTGCCCGCGAATATCCATCTGGTGCATGGACCTGGTTGCCCGGTGTGCGTGCTGGCAATCGCGCGGCTGGACATGGCCTTGGAACTGCTGCGCCAGCCGGATCTGATCCTCGCCAGCTTCGGCGACATGCTGCGGGTGCCAGCTTCGCGCAAACGCAGCCTGCTGAAAGCGCGCGCCGCCGGCCGCGACGTGCGCATGATCTACGCCGCCACCGAAGCCCTGGAGATCGCCGAGCACAACCCGGAGCGTGAAGTGGTGTTCTTCGCCATCGGCTTCGAAACCACTACTCCGCCGACCGCGCTCGCCATCCGTGAAGCCCAGCGCCGCAAGCTGAAGAACTTCAGCGTGTTCTGCAATCATGTGCTCACGCCTTCGGCGATCCAGAGCATCCTGGATTCGCCCGAGGTGCGGGAACTCGGCAGCGTGCATGTGGACGGCTTCATCGGCCCCTCGCATGTGAGCACCATCATCGGCAGCCGCCCATATGAGTTTTTCGCCGAAGAATATCAGCGCCCGGTGGTGATCTCGGGTTTCGAGCCCCTGGATGTGCTGCGTTCCATCCAGATGCTGGTCAAGCAGCTGAACGAGGGTCGCGCCGAGGTCGAAAATGAATTCACCCGCGGCGTGACGCATGACGGCAACCGCAAGGCCCAGGCGCTGGTGGCCGAAGTCTTCGAACTGCGCCCGGAATTCGAATGGCGCGGTTTGGGCAACGTGCCCTATAGCGGCTTGCGAATCAAGCAAGCCTATGCCGAGTACGATGCGGAGCGACGTTTCGGCCTGGTGCAACAGCCGGTGCGGGAGAACCAAGCCTGCCAGTGCCCGGCCATCATCCGTGGCGCAAAGAAACCCACCGATTGCAGCATCTTCGGCAACGTGTGCACGCCGCGCAATCCCATCGGCTCGTGCATGGTGTCCTCCGAAGGCGCGTGCGCCGCCTATTATCGTTACCGCTTCCGTCGTACATATTCCAGGAAATCGCCTTCCGAAGCCGTCAGCAGTTTTGACCAGCCCTGATGCGCATCCTGCTGCTCACCCACGCATTCAATAGCCTGACGCAACGCCTGTATGCGGAACTCGAAGCCGCTGGTCACGAGATATCCATCGAATTTGATATTAATGATGCGGTCAGCATCGAAGCGGTGCGGCTGTGGCAACCTGAGCTGATTATCGCGCCATTTCTCAAGCGCGCCATCCCCGAACCGTTGTGGCGCAACCACGTGTGCCTGATCATACACCCCGGCATTCCCGGTGATCGCGGCCCCTCGGCACTGGATTGGGCGATTCTGAACGGCGAGGATACCTGGGGCTTGACGGTGTTGCAGGCCGAGAGGGAACTGGATGCCGGGCCGGTATGGTCATGGCGCAAGTTTCCCATGCGCCTGGCGCGCAAGAGCAGTCTCTACCGACACGAAATCACTGAGGCGGCCGTGGCCGCAGTATTCGAAGCCATCGATAAATTTACCTCGCATAACTTCGTGCCGCTGCCGGCAACAAGCTGTGATCCTGGCCGGGTCGGCCAGCCGCATGCGCGCATGCGGCAGACAGACCGGCATGTTAATTGGCAACACGACACTACCAATACGGTGCTGCGCAAACTGTATGCCGGCGATGGTGATCCGGGTGTCGAAGACGAGCTGTGTGGCGTGCGCGTGCGCCTGTTTAACGCCCGCCCGGAAAAGCAGCTGCGCGGGCTGCCAGGCGAATTGATCGCGCGTTACGGGGAAGCCGTGTGCCGCGCGACCCGTGACGGCGCCGTATGGATCGGAACTCTGAAAGAAGTTATTCCCGGAAAGCAGACCCTGAAACTGCCAGCGATCCAGGTCCTGGGTAAATATCCCGACGTCATCCAGAAACTAAAATCCGTATATCAACAGGATCTGACCGCGGATGGCATGGATGAGATCCGCTATGTGGAACAGGACGCTGTCGGCTACCTGTATTTCGACTTCTATAACGGCGCTATGAGCACCTCGCAATGCCTGCGGCTGCTTGCGGCTTACCGGTGTGCCCGTCAGCGCCCCACGCGGGTGATTGCGCTAATGGGCGGACAGGATTTCTGGAGCAACGGGCTCAACCTGAACTGCATCGAAGCGGCGGCCAGTCCGGCCGATGAGTCGTGGCGCAACATCAACGCCATGGACGACCTGTGCCGCGAAATTATCAGCACCGACGGGCAGCTGACAGTCGCGGCCATCGGCGGCAACAGCGCCGCGGGCGGCGTGTTCCTGGCGCTGGCGGCTGACCGCATCTATGCGCGCGACGGCGTCATCTTCAATCCCCATTACAAGAACATGGGTAATCTCTACGGTTCGGAATACTGGACCTACCTGCTGCCGCGCCGTATAGGCAACGACGGCGTGCACAAAGTCATGGATCAGCGCCTGCCGCTGCTGGCAAAAAATGCTGCACAACTGGGATTGATTGACGCTTGTCTGTCCAACGATGAAAAGCAATTCATTGAACGCATCGCAGCACTCGCCGGAGAACTGGCCAGCGAGAAAATGTTCCAGCCGCTGCTGAATGCCAAGCGTGAGCGGCTTGCGCGGGACGAGGCACAGCAGCCGCTGCAACAGTATCGGGATGAAGAACTGCGCCACATGCAGCTGAATTTCTACGGGTTTGATCCCAGCTACCATGTGGCCCGCTACAAGTTCGTGTACCGCATCCCGCAGGCCTGGACGCCGCTGCACCTGGCGCGACATCGGCAACGTACGACCAAGCCGCCAGCCCGCCGCACATCCGGGCTCCAGGCCGTGACCGCAGAATAACCGGGTGCCCGCATGCAGTACTCCGCCCCAGCAGCCCGCAGGATCGTGCTCGACGGGCGCGTGCAGGGCGTCGGTTTCCGGCCGTTTGTGTACCGTCTGGCGCATGCCCATGACGTGCATGGCTGGGTGTATAACGACGCGGGTTCCGTGCATGTCCAGGCGGAAGGTCCGGCATCCGCCCTCGAACGCTTCACTGTAGATCTCATCAGCCAGGCCCCGCCGCTGGCGCGGCCGCATCTGGTGCGCAGCGAACCGGTGCCCGTCGAAGGCCATGCTGATTTCCGCATTCGTGCCAGCCATGCCGACAGCCAGCCCAGCATCCATGTGCCACCGGATTACTATCTGTGCGATGACTGCCTGAAAGAACTGCGGGATCCGGCCGCACGCCGTTACCGCTATCCGTTCATCAACTGCACGCAATGCGGGCCGCGCTACACCCTGATCCGCGCCATGCCCTACGACCGGCCCAACACCACCATGGCGGATTTCCCGCTGTGCCCGGCATGCCTGTCTGAATACAGCAATCCGCTTGACCGGCGTTTCCACGCGCAACCGTTGGCCTGTCCCGTGTGCGGGCCGCATCTGATTTTCAAACATGCAGATGCCATCATCGAGGGCAACGAGGCCTCACTGGCGGTATGCGTGGCCGCGCTGGAGCGCGGCGAGATCATCGCGGTGCGCGGTATCGGCGGCTATCACCTGGTGTGCGACGCCGCCAACGAAAAAGCCGTAGCACGGTTGCGCGCGCGTAAACAGCGACCGCATAAACCGCTGGCGCTGATGCTGCCACTCATGGGCAACGATGGCCTGGACGCCGCGCGCCAAATTGTGCACCTAAATGAAGAACAGGCGGCATTGCTTCTGGACCCGATGCGTCCCATCGTGCTGGCACGCCGTAAACCGGAAGCGCCCATCGCTGCCGGTATTGCGCCCGGCCTGGTGGAACTGGGCATCATGCTGCCCTATAGCCCATTGCACCATCTATTACTCGGGGATTTCGCCAGGCCGATGGTGGCGACCTCGGGCAATATCAGCGGTGAGCCGGTATTGACCGATGCAGCCGAGGTCGAACGGCGGCTTTGCAAGGTGGCGGATGCCTATCTGCATCACAACCGCCCGATCCAGCGCCCCGCCGATGACCCGGTATTCCGGTTCGTGGCCGGTCAAATGCGTCCGCTGCGCCTCGGCCGCGGCAACGCACCGTTGGAACTCAGCCTGCCATTGCGATTAGCGCGTCCGCTGCTGGCCACCGGCGCCTTCCTCAAGAACACCGTGGCGCTGGCCTGGCAGGATCGCGTGGTCATATCGCCGCACATCGGCGACCTGGAAAGCGCGCGCGGCCAGCAAGTATTCAGGCAAGTGGTTAACGACCTACAGGAGTTATATGGCACGCATGCCGAAGCCATCGCCTGTGATGCCCATCCGGATTTTCCTAACACCCGCTGGGCAAAACGCTCGGGACTGCCGGCGATTTCCGTTTATCACCATCATGCGCACGCGTCCGCGGCCGTGGGTGAATTCAAAATTACTGAACCCTGTCTGTGTTTCACCTGGGATGGTGTGGGACTCGGAGACGACGGCACACTCTGGGGCGGCGAAACCTTGCTGGGGCGGCCTGGCGCGTGGCGGCGCGTGGCCAGCCTGCGACCTTTCCGGCTGCCGGGCGGCGAACGCGCGGCCCGCGAACCCTGGCGTTCGGCTTTGGGGATTTGCTGGGAAGCCGGGGTGAATTGGCCGCAAAGCGGCGCCTTTGCCGATCCACTGTTGTATCAAGCCTGGCAAACCGGCATGAATTGCCCGGTCACCACATCGGTCGGCAGACTGTTCGATGCAGCTGCGGCATTGGTGGGTTGCGCTACTCAAGCCAGCTTCGAGGGTCAGGGACCGATGCTGCTGGAAGCGCTGTGTGAACATGCGGGCGAACCGCTGGAGCTGGCGCTGGTTAAAGACGATACCGGCCTGTGGCGCATGGATTGGTCACCGCTGATCGGGATGCTCATGGATGCGCGCACACCGGCGGCGCAGCGGGCCGCCTGTTTTCATGCCAGCCTGGCACAGGCACTGCTTGCACAAGCGGATCGCATGCGGCAGATGTATGGCGTGCAACATATAGCTTTGACGGGCGGCGTGTTCCAGAATGCGGTTCTGACACAACAGGCGCAGGCCTTGCTGGCTGCCCACGGTTTCGAGGTGCACATCCCCCGGTGTGTGCCGGTCAACGACGCCGGCATCAGCTTCGGCCAGATCATCGAAGTGGGTGCGCGTGGCATCCAGACTGCTTGAACTGTCGCCGTCAAATACCGCAGCCGCAGACAGAAACGCATCTTGGGAGCATTGCATGGCCTTGAAAGAAACCCATATCGCGCTTGCCCACGGCAACGGCGGGCGCTTCATGCGCGAACTCATCGAGGAACTGTTCGCTGCGCGCCTGGGTAACGCAGTGCTGGACACCAGCCTGGATGCCGCGACTATTCCGGCGCTGCCTGCCGGAGTCCTGGTCGTGACCACCGACGGCTTCACGGTGCAGCCGCTGGAGTTCCCGGGCGGCAACATCGGTTCGCTGGCGGTACACGGCACCATCAACGATTTGGCGGTCTCCGGTGCAGTGCCGCACTACTTCACGCTGAATGCCTTTATCGAAGAAGGCACCGAGATCGCACTGCTGGAACGGCTCATCGATGGCATGGCCCAGGCAGCTCACGAGAGTCAGGTGAGCGTGGTCGCCGGCGATACCAAGGTAGTGCCCCGAGGCCAGGCGGATGGTGTGTATTTTGCGACTACAGGATTCGGTGTTCGTCCGCAGTCACTGCAGCTTGACATGCAGCATATCCGCGCCGGCGACCGCATCCTGGTGAGTGGCTCGGTGGGCGACCATGGTGCGGCGGTGCTGCTGGCACGCGAGGAATTCGGTTTCCACGGCGACCTGCGATCCGATTCCGCCAGCATTCTCGACGCAGCACAGGCCTTGTGCAAGATTTCAGGCGTGCGTTTCATGCGCGATCCGACACGCGGCGGACTGGCCACGGTCGCCAACGAGATGGCGCGCGCCACCTCTCTGTGTGTGCGCCTGCAGGAAGCTGCCATCCCTATCAGGGAACCGGTGCAATCGGTGTGTGAGCTGCTGGGTTACGATCCGCTGTATCTGGCCAGCGAAGGCCGCCTGGTGGCGGTGGTGACAGCCGAGTCCGCCGATACAGCACTGGCGACACTGCGAAAATCGTCTGCTGAGGCGCGCATCATCGGCGAACTGACTGATGAGCCGGCGCAGGTCATCATGCAGACAGAACTGGGTGGCGAGCGCGTGCTGGAGGAACTGGAAGAGGATCCCCTGCCCCGGATCTGCTGAGCAGCTGGCGCGACGACCGCAGTCCGAACTCAACGCCGGGGTATCCACCACGAGCGGGCAACACTTCGCCTGGCCGCGTGCTATTGTTTAAGCAGTATCAATTCTTATAGGAATTCAGACATGGCACAGCATGATACCGGAAGAAAGGATCATTCCCATCACCAGCATGAACATCGCCACGATGGAGTCGTGCACCAGCATCAACACACCCATGCCGATGGTACGACCCACTCACATGAGCACAGCCACGATCAACTGACACATACGCATGTGCACCAGCACCCGGGAGCCGGCCACACAGTGCACGAGCATACCCACGATGACATGGAAATCGATGAGGGACACAAGAAAACGGTGCATCAGCACCCACACAAGAAATAGGTGCAGCGGTGCGCCGCACACAGGCTCAATGGAAATGTTTGTGCGCGTGCTTTAGGCCGTTGGCATGCACATGCTCATGGGAATGCGCCTGATAGCGGAAGCCATAGCGCTCCTCGATGCGCCCGACTTTCCATACCAGCAGCGACAACAGCCAGGCGATGATAAACAGCCCGACGATGATGTAGCCGAGCCCGCTGAAGTCGAGACGATTGATAGTTACGAAGAAAGCACCCTTGAGACCCATTACCGAAGTCATCACCTGGATGATCTCGATGCTGCCGATGATCAGCGCCACCGCGATCGACAGACCTGTGGTTGTGATGTTGTAGAAAATCTTGCGCAGTGGATTGATGAAGGCCCAGTTGTAGGCCTTGCACATCAGCACGCCGTCGCTGGTGTCCATCAACGACATGCCCGCCGCAAACAAGATTGGTAATGACAGAATTGCCGGCACCGGCAGATTCCCGGCCGAAGCGCCTGCGGTCATGGCGAGCAGACCGATCTCAGACGCGGTATCGAATCCCAGTCCGAACAGGAACCCCACCGGGTACATCTGCCAGCTGGATTTGATGAAGCTTTGTAAGCGTCCACCGAGAATACGGTTGATGAACCCGCGCTTGCCCAATAATTCTTCCAGATGCTCGTGGCTGTGCTTGCCGGCCTTCGCCTGGCGCCAGACCTTGAGTACATCCAGCAGCACCACCAGATTGATGATGCCGATGATCCACAGGAATGTGGCGGATACCCCGGCGCCGATGATTCCACCCAGGTTTTGCATCGCCGGTAATGAGTGCTTGATGGTAACGGCGGCGAGAGTAATCCCGATCGCGAGCGCAAACACTACCGTGGAGTGCCCCAGGGAAAAGAAGAATCCGACACCCAGCGGTTTCTTGCCCTTTTGCAGCATGTAGCGCACGGTATCGTCGATGGCCGCAATATGATCGGCATCGAAGGCATGCCGCAAGCCGAACATGTAAGCGACGAAACCCAGTCCCACGAGTGCTGGATAACGGGTGGCGTAATACAGAAACAGCCCCCAGCCCAGCAGATGCAGGACGCCGACGCAGCCATACAGCCCGGCAAGACGCCACCATTCGCGCAACGTGAACCCAAGGCTGCGTTTCTCATCCGGCCAGAGGAGGGGAATAAGTGTGGAAACCCCGAGACTTTCCTGCATCATGGATGGTCGCCTGTGTATTGTGTATAGCGTTTCACTACCGAGCGATGCCGCGGATGTCCCAGCAGGTTAACCGCCGCACACGCGAACGTTTTGACCCAGATCAAATCCGATCAATTCTCCCGGGGCCTCGGTTAGGACAGGCTTATGCCAATCAATGCGCCCACGCCGTAGGTCACGGCGGCGGCCACGCTGCCGATGACCACCTGCCGGCCCGCCGAGAACCACGGGCTGCGCCCGTTAAACAGCGACGTGGCCATGCCGATGCCGGCCAACGCCAGGATGCTGAAACCGATGCACAAGCCAATGGCAACAAAACCGTGGGTGCCGAAGATGAATGGGATGACTGGGAACACAGCGCCCACGACAAATAACGCAAACGATGCGCCCGCGGCTGTCCATGGATTGCCGCCCAGTTGGGTCGGGTCGATGCCTAATTCCTCGCGCGCCAGGGTGTCAAGCGCCGCCTGTTTGTCCTGCATCAATTCAGCGGCCACTTTCTGCGCCTGCTCGCGGCTCAGTCCCTTGGCCTGGTAGATCAGCGCCAGCTCCTTCTGTTCCGAATCCGGTGTCTGCTCCAGTTCCATGCGTTCACGCGCGATCTGGGTGCGCGCCAGTTCGCGGGAATTGGTTACCGACAGCCATTCGCCCAGGGCCATGGAGACAGCGCCCGCCAGCAAGCCGGCCAGACCGGTCAGCAGGATCTCCTGGTTGCCGACCCCGGCACCGGCTACGCCCATGATCAGACAGAAATTGGAGACCAGGCCGTCGTTGGCGCCCAATACCGCGGCCCGCAGGCTGTTGCCCGAAGCGCCGCGGTGCCAGGGTTCAGCATGGGCGATGTCCGAACCGATGCTGGTGGGTGGCCGATCGCCCTGGAGCGCGGCAGTCACCACCGCCGCATGACCGCGTTCCTCCGCTGACAATGCCGCGGCGTCGCTTTGCTGGGAATACTTGTCGCGGTCGGCGAACTCCGCCTCGGCGATGCTCGGCAACACGAAACCCGGGCCGAAGCGCCGCGCCAGCCGCGCCAGCACCCGGGTACGCAGGCTGGGAACATGCTGGATGTCGTGGATACCTTGCGCCGCGAGTTTCTTGCGCCAGAATTCCGCATGCCGGGACTCGGCTTCCGCCAGCTGCAGGAACAGGTCCTTGCGTACCGGGTCTTTTTCGGCCGCCGCTAACGCCGCGTACAAGGCCGCGCCGTCGATCTCGTCGCTCAGATTCGACTTGAAACGTTCGATGTCCTGCGAGCTGGTCATGTCGCTCTCCGTTCCCATGAGTCACATCTCCTGAAATCTCTTGGATACTATGCAGATAACCTCGTCGGTTTGCGAATCGGTAACGTTCCAACCGGTCAGTCGAGCCGTTTGTGGAACTTGAACACCGCCAACGTCATGGTCAAGAGGAAGAAGGCCAACAGCGGATAAACTTCGGCCATCAGTCCGTTCAAGCTTGCACCCCGCAGCACGATACCACGCACCAGACGCACAAAGTGTGTGAGGGGCAGCAGCTCCCCGAACCATTGCGCCATGCGTGGCATGCCGTCAAATGGAAAAATGAAGCCGGAGAGCAGAATAGAAGGCAGATAGGTGAATACCGTGAGCTGCACGGCCTGAAACTGGGTCTGTGCGAATGTGGAGATGAGCAATCCTAACCCCAGGCTGGCGGCGATAAAGAACAACGATACTAGATACAGGTCCACAATACTGCCGCGCAACGGCACCTGGAACAGCCAGGCACCCACCAGCAACACCAGTGTCACCTGCACGATCCCGATGATGATGTAAGGGGCGATCTTGCCAACCATGATCTCCAGGGTACTCACCGGCGTGGTAATCAGCAGCTCCAGGTTGCCGCGTTCACGCTCGCGCACTACGGCAATGGCTGTGAACAGCACCATGGTGAGCATCAGGATCACGCCGATGAGCGCCGGTATGATGGCCACCGCCGAACGCCGTTCCGGATTGTAATAATTGCGTAATTCGAACAGCGAGGCTTTTTGTGGCGGCGACCAATCACGATTGACCAGCGGCATATCCATTAACCCCTGGGCGATGCCGAACAAAGTCGGATCGCTGCCGTCCACCATGAGTTGCGCCGCCGGCCGCTCGCCGCTCATCACACGGCGCTCGAAATCCGGCGGTATGTAGATGCCGACCGCGATCTTGCCATCGCGCAGCAGCTTCTGGACCGCATCGGCGGAGTGTACCTGGGCGATGACGTCCAGCACCTGGCTGGCCTGAGCTTCCGCCACCAAGGTGCGTGACAGCTGGGTATTAGACAGGTCAGCCACGGCCGCGCGCAGATGGCGCACATCCATGTTGATGGCGTAACCGAACAGCAAGATCTGTAACAACGGTATGCCGACGATCATGGCGAATGTCAGACGGTCGCGCCGCAACTGCCGGATCTCTTTTCCAGCGATAGCCAGCAGCCGCAACAACGAATCACGCATGCTCCGACTCCCGCTGGCTGAAACCGGTAGCCGCCACGAATACGTCCTCCAGATTCGCGGGAATCAGCTCGACCTTTACCGGCTTGCCGTCGTCTTCACCGACGACCTGGCGTATACGCTTGACCGGATCCTGCATATCCTCAGCCACCAATACATGCAGATGCTCGCCCAGTTGCGCCACGCTTTTCACGAATGGCTGGTGACGCAGACGCTGCATGACCGTATGTGGGTCTGCAGTCTCCACCTCAGCTACCAGTGCCTTGATGTCGTGCATCAACTGCTTCGGCGAGCCTTCGGCCATCACACGGCCGCGGTCCAGGATGGCCAGGCGATGGCAGCGCTCCGCTTCATCCATATTGTGCGTGGATACCAGAAAGGTGGCGCCGGCAGCGGCGATCTCGAACAGGCTGTCCCAGAAATCCCGCCGCGTTTGCGGATCCACGCCGCTGGTGGGCTCGTCCAGGAACAGCAGCTCGGGATCATGCAGGGTGGCGGCGGCCAGGGACAGACGCTGCTTCTGGCCACCGCTCATGGTGGCGACCCGCTGTCCACGACATTCCGCCAGGCCATAGCGTCTCAATACTTCATGGATGCGTTCAGCCCGATGTGCGTGCGGCATTGTGAATATGCGTCCCATGAATTCCAGGTTTTCCAGCACCGACAGATCCTGGTACAGGGAAAACTGCTGGGTCATGTAACCGATCTTGCGCCGTAGCATTTCGGCGTCGCGTGGCACCTGGTGGCCGAGGACACTGGCATGACCGGCGCTTGGCCGCAGCAACCCACACAGCATGCGTATGGTGGTGGACTTCCCGGAACCGTTGGGCCCAAGAAAGCCATAGATCTGGCCACGGGATACGCTCAGGCTCACATCGTCCACAGCCACCAGTGCGCCGAAGCGGCGTGACAGATGCTCGGCCTGGATGGCGTAATTGGCGGACATCAGTTGGTTTGATGATGCAACGAGGGAAAATCCACTATCACCGGCGCGCCGCTGGGCAGCTTGTCCAGATCGCCGGCATCGAGATACACCTTGGCGAGATAGACGAGGCGGCCGCGGTCACGGTCGTTGAGCGCATAGTAGGGAGTGAACGCCGCATCGGATGACACGAAACGCACGCTACCAGTGTAACTATGCTCATCGCCGTCAAAGCGCAGGCTGGCGCGCATACCTGGTTGGACCTGGGTACGCAGCACCTCCGGCACATACACTTGTGCATACACGCTCTCGGCATCCAGCAACACCGCCACCACCGCGTGCACCGGCGGGCGCTCTCCCAGATGAAACGGCAGCGAATCGACCACAGCAGCGCGCGGCGCGCGCACCGTAAACCGAGAGAGTGTGAGTCTGGCATCTGCGAGTGCGGCCTGTGAGCCATCAAGCGCGGATAGATCCGCGTCGAGCATGGCACGTGCCGTATCCAGCGCCGCGCGCGCCGCGTCCAGATCAGCCGGGCTGCGCACGTTTTTTTTGACCAGTGCTTCGATACGCTTAAAACTTTTCTGGGCGTCCAGCAGGGTGGCCTTGTCACCCGTGGTGCGCGCTTTTGCTTGATCGCATGCGGCCAGCGCCTGATCCGTCAGCGCCTGATAGCGGGTGGTATCCAGCTGCATGATCACCTGCCCTGCCGTGACCCGCTGGCCTTCATGCACCAGGATCTGCACGATCGGTTCCTGGGCTTCCGCCACCAGCTCGATACGGTCGCGCTCCAGCGTGCCCACAAGCGGTAGCGGCGTGGGCGCGCTGCAGGCTGCCAGGATAAGTGACAACAACAGTGCAGCCTCCCATTGGTGATGAAGAAATCTCATCATGCGTCTGCCGTTTGGTAGGTCGTACAGCCGGGCTTGTTGAGCATATCAATTCCATCTTTGGATGTAACCCGAACGATTTCCCGCATACCTGCCATGCGTTCAGTTGTCCCTATGCCCGGTGTTTAGCTCTAGTGAAAAAAGACGTGCCCGGATCACTTCTTCCTGATCGAGCTCATCGAGCCTGTCCACGATCGTCCCCTCCTGCATGACTATTTCAGGAAGGATCACATTCTCGATCGCGCGCACGCGCCGTTCCGTGCGTTGGTATTCGTCCCGCAAACGTAGCAGATTGGCACGCGCGATCGCCAGTTCCATAGCCGGCCCCAACAGCGATGCATGGCTGTGCGCGCAGGCTTCAGCTTCAGGCGATGGACTGCAGGGCATCGCGTCTGCAGGCTGTGGCCCCGGGATCGCATTAAAAACGCGCGACTCGGTCACCAGCATTATGCCGAGGAAGTGCTGCTGTGCAACCGGCGAAACATTAAAGGTGAACGGTTTCACCGGATAGACCTGCAAGCCTTCCAGGCCGTGCCGGATGACGGCGGATTGGAGTGCCTCCCGGGCCTTTTGCTGCGATTGATTCCAGCCCTGCATGAGATCGCGGTAATGGGCAAGCCGCCTGAGCAATTCCTGCGCAATCATGATGCGTTTCTCGTCCAGGAACCGGTGTCCTTCCTCCACCACCACCCGTTCACTGCGTATCTCCAGAAGCGCCGCACGTGAGACATTATATTCAGGCATGGTTAGTCTCCGCTGACAGAATATAGCGCGCCAGCTGCTGGTCGTTGAGGCGGCTGAGATCCTCGCGCGGCAGTGTGCGCAGCAGCTGCCAGCCGATGTGCATGCTGTCCTCCAGTGTGCGCGGCTCCCGTTGTTGGATGAGACGCGCTTCAAATTCATTGCCGAACGCCAGATACAGGCGGTCGCTCTCCGGCAGTCCTTCTTCACCAACGACGCTCGCCAGCACCCGCACCTGATTGGCGCGCGCATAGGCGGCATACAGCTGTCCCGCCAGGGCTGGGTGGTCCGCATGGGTAAAACCGGCGCCGGTGCCCTGGTCCATGAGGCGCGAAAGGCTCGGCAGCACCGCGATCGGCGGGTAAATGCCGTGCCGGTCCAGTTGCCGGTCCAGCACGATCTGCCCCTCGGTAATGTAGCCGGTGAGATCCGGTATCGGATGGCTGATATCGTCGCCCGGCATGGTCAGCACCGGCAGCTGGGTCAGGGAACCCGGCAGACCGCGTATCCTGCCGGCGCGCTCGTACAGGCTGGCAAGATCGGAATACAGGTAACTGGGATAGCCTTTGCGTCCCGGAATCTCGCCGTGGCTCGAGGACACTTCCCGCAGTGACTCGCAATAGTTGGTCATGTCGGTGAGCACCACCAGCACATGCCGGCCTTCTGTGAAGGCCAGATACTCGGCGGCGGTGAGTGCGAATCTGGGCGTCAGCAGACGCTGGGTGCTGGAATCGCTGGCCAGGTTCAGGAACAGTGCGGTATGCGACAGGGCGCCGCTGTTCTCCATGGCGCTGCGGAACTGCTCGGCAGCGGTATGCGACACGCCGATGCCCGCAAACACAATGGAGAATCCGGACTCGGGATCCTTCAGGAGGCGCGCGTGTTGTGCGATCTCGATGGAGATGCGGGCATGCGGCAATCCGCCGCCGGAAAATACCGGCAGCTTCTGGCCTCTGACCAGACTGTTCAAAAGATCGATGGCGGTAATGCCGGTTTCGATGAAATCCGTAGGCAGGGCACGCATCGTGGGATTGATTGCCAGACCGTCAATCGGCCGTTGCTCGACAATGGCCACCGGCGGCCCGCCATCCAGCGGCCGCCCGACGCCGTCGAATATCCTGCCCAGCAGGCCGGGGCCGACGCCGAACTGCAGCGGCTTGCCGAGAAAACGCACCCGCATCCCCGTCAGCGCCAGATTCTGGGTGGGCTCGAGCACTTCGACAATCATGCGGGTTTCATCCAGGGCCGTGACCCGGCCGGGTCGCGCTGCGCCGTGGGTGTCCAGCACGTCGACAGCTTCATTCAAGCCGACACGCAGATTGCGCTCAAGAAACAGCAATGGACCCTCGATGCCCTGGGCGGCGCCGCTGGATATCACCTCAGGAAACATGGCTGTTTTCCGCAGACGCCGATCGCAGTTGCAATTCTGCGAATGCCGCGTCGATCTGGCTGTGCAATTTCTTGAATTCCGGGAGTGCGGATTCGCCGATTTCCTCGCCCATACGCCGCAGACTCCGCAGCACCGGCAGGTGCTCGAGCAGGCCGATGGCGGTGCCGGCCGCCTGCGCCTGGCCGGCGCGCGTGATGAAATGATCCAGCACTTGCAGCATGGCGATCTGGCGCTGCGGTGATGCGAAACAATCAACGCTGGAGAACGCCGATTGTCGGAGAAATGCTTCGTTGACAAGATCCGCGCACAATAATGTGAGTTGCTGGGGCGGCGGCAGGGCGTCTTTTCCGACGATGCGCACCATGCGGTTAAGATGCGCCTGCTCCTCAAGCAATTGCATGAATCGCTGTCTTTGCGCCGCGAATTCCGGCGCGCCCTGGCCTTGCCACCAGGCAACCAGTTCCGCGACGTCATCCGAGTACGCCTGCAACGGATTGATGGCGGGATAGAAGCGCGCACGCGCGCGGTCGCGATCCAGCGGCCAGAAGCAGCGCACGTTACGCTGCGTGTGCAGGGTGACGGGCTCGGAGAAATCCCCGCCCGGCGGACTGACGGCGCCGATCAGCGTCACCGAACCTTCCATGCCCGAGAGCGTGGTTACGCGCGCCGCGCGTTCATAGAATTCCGCCTGACGGCTGCCGAGATAGGCCGGATAGCCGCCCTCCGCCGGCAGTTCCCCCAGGCGTCCGCCCAATTCGCGCAAGGCTTCGGCCCAGCGGCTGGTGGAATCCGCCATCAGCGCCACATGCATGCCCTGATCGCGAAAATATTCCGCCACGGTGACGCCCGTGTAGATGCTGGCTTCACGGGCGGCCACCGGCATGTTGGAGGTATTGGCGATGATCACCGAACGCTCGAGCAACGGACGCTGGGTGCGCGGATCCTCGATCTTGGGAAACTCTTCCAGCACCTCCGCCATCTCGTTGCCGCGCTCGCCGCAGCCCACGTAGACAATGACGTCGGCATCGCACCATTTGGCGATGCTTTGCTGCAGGATGGTTTTGCCGGTACCGAAACCGCCCGGCATGGCGGCGCTGCTACCGCGCGCCACCGGGAACAGCACGTCGATGATCCTTTGTCCCGTCAACAACGGCGTCTGCGGCGCGAGTCTTTGTGCCGCGGGGCGTGGAATGCGTACCGGCCAGATCTGGGTCATGGGGATATCCGCGAGTGCGCCATCCGCCTGCTTGATCCTGCAAAGCACCGCGTCGTCCGGGTAGCTGCCGGCGGGCGAAATCTCGACCACCTCGCCTTGTATGTCAGGCGGCACCAAAAGCAGCTGCCGCTTGCCTGTCAGCGAACTGATGTTTCCCAGGACGCTGCCGGCATGCACGGCTTCGCCTGGCTTGCTAAGTGCTTCAAACTTGAATGCCTGCTGTTTGCGTTCGATCCTTCCCGGCCGCACATAGGCGGAAGGCGCGTCCTTCAACGGCCGCAGCAGGCCGTCGAAAATGCCGCCCAGCAGCCAAGGTCCAAGCGGTACTGACAGCGGCCGTCCGCTGCCCTGCACCCGGTCGCCGATCTGCAGGCCGGCGGTGTCTTCATAGACCTGGACGACGATGACCTCACCGGAAATTCGCTGTACCTCGCCCAGCAACCCGTGGGCGCCCACTGCCACCGCCTCGTTGAGGCTGAAGGCTGCCTGTGAACGGGCGCGCACCACCGGTCCATCCAGAGACACGATAACGGCGCTGGTGCTAGCCGCCATGTTGGCCAACTCCGCGTTCCTGCGGATGGTCGCCACCCGGCCATCCGGGTGTCATTTCCAGCACACCCAGCAAGCGTCCCTGGATTTCGTCTCGATCATCGAGTATTCCAGCCAGGCTGCTGTCGATGGTGATATCTCCGCAGCGGATCCGGTATCCGCATCTGATTTCGTCACTGGGATGCAGTTCCAGAATCACGCTCTGGTGCTGCGCTGTGAATGCGTTGATCGCAGCCGCGGCCCGGCGTTTATCCCAGCCCTGCGGATGATCAAGCCGCCAGGAATTTCCAGTCAGGCGCTGTTCCGCGACCGCCAGCGTCATATTGAGCCAGCCGATTTGCACCTCGGCATCCGACCATAGCTGTGGGAGCTTGTCTTTGAGCCTGGCGAGTGCCTCATCGAGGGCCGTCAGTATCAGCCTGTGCTGCAGCTTGCGTAGCGCGTGCTCGGCTTCGCCCGCAGCCATGCGTCGTTGATGTTGACGTTGCCGGCGTTCCTCCCTGACGGCGTTGTGCACCTGCATCCGGGCGCGCGCGTGCGCGGCAGCGGTGATGCGGCTGCTTTCCTGGTTGGCTTGGGTGGTGATTGCGCCGATGTTTGCATCGCGCACCGCATCTATATGCGCCACGAGCGCCAGCCGGGCTTTTTCCATGCGCTGCGAAAATGACTCGCTCATGTCATGACTCCGAGGACCGAACGGATGCTGTCCGGCAATTTGTCCCCGGTAGTCCACCCAAAAATATCTGCAACCACCAGCACCGGCGGCTGCGCGTGGCTTACGGCCGCATTAACCCTGAATTCACCGATATGGGCCACGCAACTCTCGCCGATCAGGAACAATGGCGGGTTTTCGGCCAGCAGCTTGTCGAACAGCGCCGGCACCGATGCAGGATCACAGCTGTAGGCGTGCAGACCCGCCAGCCGGTAGCCGGCGGCGGCAATTTCATCACCCATGAAAACCGGCGGCGGCATATCACCCTAGCTTGTTCAGAATCAGAATTGAAATAATGAGGCCGTAAATGGCGATACCTTCGGCCAGCCCCACCAGCACCAACACCCGGCCGAGCAATTCGGGTTTTTCCGCCAGGGTGCCCATGCCGGCGCTACCGACCATGCCTACCGCGTAGCCGGCGGCCAGGGAGGACATGCCGGTGGCGATGGCCGCGGCCACAAAACCCCAACGCACTATGCTCGGATCCATAGAGCCGGTAACCCCCACGGCCCCCAGGGCGGCCGGCAACCACACCAAACTGGCGGCCACGAGAACCACGAAAAGCGCGGCGATAGCGAAACCTATCGCCAGCCGGGAACGTTTGTCAGATGTCATAGCTGTCTCCTTACGGAATGTATTTATTGCGCCACCCCAGGCGGAGTGGATGGATGAAACTGGCGGCCTTCCGCCTGCAGGAAGCGCGTGAAGAACTCGAACAGGATCAAACGCGTGGTCTGCACGAATACCACCAGACCTTCCAGGCCCATGATCAGGATATTGCCTAGCACCAGTACCACCACCATCAACCAGCTTGCATGCAGGGTCTGCGCCAGACTCACGACCGCCAGTGACAGTCCGGCATGCGCCAACGCGAAGGCCCCGACTCTCACAAACGAGAGCGTATTCACGCCCAGCTGAAAGATACGCTCGATAAGTTCCACCAGCCCTGATGCCACGGCTCCGACACCATGTCGCATACTTTGCAGGATGTTGCCAGTCATGCACCAGACCAATCCTGCGCCGACCACGATGGCGGCTATCCGCGACCACAGCGGAAACATCATGGCGCCGCAATACAGCAGTACCAAGCCCGCATCGGTACGCAGCCAATCCCCGAGGCGCAAGCTCCAGAAGGCCTGCATTCCGCTTAACAGCAGACTCAGCAGAATCAGCACGGCACCACCGGCGATCGGTACAAACAAAACCGTGAGCGGCGCGTCCATGGGATTGACCCACAACGGACGCACCACCTGCTCCAGGCTGAACACGCTTCCAAACAGCCAGCCAAACAGCATGGCGGCGAGGCCGCCGGGTATCAGCAGTGCCAATGCCGGCCAGCGCCGGCGCAACACCAGGCCGAGGGTCAGCATGACGGCGCCCTGCCCCAGGTCACCAAACATGTAGCCGAACAACAGCGGCGCGATGAATGTCAGCAGGCGGCTGGGGTCGGCTTCAAATTGTCCGGGTACGCCCAGAAAATGCACAAACAGTTCGAACGGCCGGGCCCAGGCTGGATTGCGGCTGAGCGTCGGCGGTGTCTTGTCCGCCGGCACCGCTGGGAATTCGATGGCCGCGGGAATACCGGCATCCAGCAATAAACCCATCAAGTGGTCGCCGCTGGTGTCACTGGTCCAGCCGTAAATATGGCTGAGGTATTCGCTGACGCTGGCGCCGCCCAGGTTCTGCGCCGACCAGCCGACACGCTCCACGATACCAAGCGCCACAGGAATCGCCTGCTTGCGGTTGATGGCATTAAGCGCTGCAGTTTGTTTGTTGAGTTCGGTTTCCAATTCCTTTAGATGGGTATCGATCATGGATAGCGCTTTCGCGGGTTCATCGCTCAGCCAGGCCGGTGGCAACAGCTTGTGAATGGTTCTGGCCCCCAGAAGATGGTCCAGTTCCCGCCCGGCATCGCGCGTGCCCACTACCAGGAGAAACATATGGGTTTCAGTCCTGATACGGTATGCGACCAGCCGCTCCGGATAGTCCGGCAGTTCAGAGTCAGCGGGCAATACCAGGAGGGCGCCGGCCAGGTGCCCATCAGCGGGCGTCATGCCTTGGAATTGCAGTGACATGTTCTTGGCCGTGCAGCCGCTGACAAATTCCCGCCACAGACGCAGTTCCGCGGCTTCATTTCTCAACTGTGTGAGGCGTTCACGGTAAGGTCCGCTGAGTTGCTCCCAACGGATGAGGTTCCTCAAGGCATGGGCGAGCAGCTTGGCAGGTTTGCCTGCGTGCATAGGCGGAGGCAGATGCGCAGCCGGCAGAAAATCCCGGTAACGCCGGTATATTTCCTGGCATTTGACCAGATCCGGGACCAGCTCGGTCAAATCAACGGGTGTCTGCGTATCCGACGGACCGTTGTCCAGCTCTACCAGAGAAGATGACGCCAGCAGCTCCGCCGCATGTTCAACAGCGGGACCCGGTACCACGATGTGGAACCATTTTGCACTGATCGACCGCAGCGTCATTGCAGTCTCTCAAGTCGGTGGCGCAGCAAGCCTGCGCTCCAGCAGCCCTGCACGTATGCGCGCCAGTTCCAGCCAGCTCAAGCCCAGGTACGCGAAGGCGGCGGCCGGCGTCTGGAGCTGCTGTCTGAATATCCGGATGAATTCCCGCTCAGTCGTGTCGATCTCCGGCTGGCTGATTTGTATTTTTATTTCAGCAAGTCGTTGCTTGCCCTGCATGACAATTGCCTCAAGCCCCAGCAGCTGCTTGAGTATTGCATCGGCCATCGGGGGCCACAGCGTGTGCCAATAACGCACCCAGATATCCACCAGTGAGTCGACAGACGATTCGCGTTTCAAAAACTTCGCAAATTGCATGGACGCATATGCATGGTCTGACTGCAGCGCTGGATTCGGCAAATATTCCCGCAGAGATGTGTCGTCACGCATCCATGCATAGGCATCACCACCCTTAATCAGAAATTGAATGGCCGGCAGATCCGCCAGCACGGTCACGCATTTCACCGCCGGTCGCCACTCCGTTGGCATCCAGTCTGCGACCTCATTCACCATGCGCCGGTAAACGGTCCGCAACAGTCCCTCGACTTCGTGTAGCCCCAGGTTCGCGGACAGGGCCGACAGGGATGCATGCAAGGGCTTACGCAACACCGCAGCCAGAAAGGCGTTTGCATCCCGCACAGCAGAGAGCCGTTGCCATCCGCCGCGCAGCTGCAGGGAAAAGCGCGCCTGGCAGCGGGCCTGCATATAGGTGAATTCCGCACATGTAGTCATGTCCCGTCAGGCTTTGGATGCCCGCCAATCAAATCGCGGGCAACATCCACAACCGCCTTTTCGATATCGGATTTATCCACTTTCCAGGCTGCCTGCAAGCGCGCAAGCTCAGTATCGCCCTGCGTTTGCACCTGCCGGCAGATTTTCTCCTGTGACTGGCTGCTGGAAGCGTGAATTTTGCGGATGCGCCGCTCAGCTGCGGCCAGTATCTGCCCGACGCGCAGGCTGGCTGCTGCAAGCTGTTGGGCAGCCTTGAGCCGTGCCGCTTCCACGGCCGCGGCCGCATCCATCTCTGCTTGCAGCAGTGACTGAATGGCAGTTCCAGAAGTCACATGTGTCCGCTGATCCATCGTGTGCCAACAACGCCGGCAAGCCTGTAATTACGATACGCGGGCCCTATCCTGGCGGCATGACATGGATCAAGAATCCGGGTATTGGTGGGCTTTATGACAAGCCTTAGACCGGCCGGCAACGCGCGCAAGTTCAGTGACTGATGTGGTCGAGTTTGGATCGCAGCTGCTGTACTAAGGGGTGTAGATCCATGAGCGCGTGTGTTTCGATGCTGATGCTATCTTCCCGTTCATGTGCTTCCAGAGGCTGCGCAGTCCTGAGTTGGTATTGCAGTACCGCAGCATCGGCATCGGATATATCGTTAGCCTCCACCCTGCGCTGCTCAACCCTCTGCTTGAGGACGGTATCGGAAGCCTGGCAATCCAGGATGACACAGGGGATCGCGAGCCGTGCGGCCAGATCCTCAAACATCCGGCGCTGCCATATCCGCAGAAACGCCGCATCCACGATCACCGTCCAGCCGGCGCGGCATACCTGTTCCGCAAGCTCGGCCAGTTCCCGGTAAGTCCGTTGTGCGGCCGACTGGGAATACAATCCTTCACCCGGTACATCGCTGCTTTGGGCCTCGATGATCTGACCATGGATGCGCTTGCGCTCCACGTCGGAGCGCAGGCGCACCGCCGGCATTGCGGTCATCAATCGGTCGCTGAGCCAGGTTTTACCGGAACCGGACAGGCCATGCATCAATATCAGCTGCACCTGCCTGGGCTGGATGAAGGAATCCGCCAGCTCGATGTGCCTATACGCGTCTTGTTTCGTGGCTGCGGATGCAGTCGTATCACCGGCCTGGCCGGCTTGCAGCAAGGCCACCTTGGCGCGCACCAAGGCCCGGTACACCAGGTAATAGCGCAGCACTGACAGGCCGCGGTAATCTCCGGTGACTTGCAGATAACTGTTCAGGAATCTGAAGGCCAGCTCGGTGCGTTTGTGGAATAGCAGATCCATCACCAGGAAGGCAGAATCATTCATGACGTCGATCCAGCGCAAGGCCTCGCTGAATTCGATGCGGTCGAATGCCAGTATCCGGGCGCGATACTTGACGAGGTTGGCGAGATGCAGATCGCCGTGGCACTCGCGCACATAGCCGAGATTAAACCGGGTATTCATCTCTATCCGGCGTTTCCGATATTGCGAGTCGCTCCATGTTTGCAAACTGGTGAACCTGGATGCCTGCTTGCCAGCCAGCAACGGGGTTATTGCGGAAAAATTATCCAATACCACCCGGTGAATATCCCGCGCCCGGCCATAATGCTTGCTGGGGTCCGATATTGGAGCAGCCGCATGGAAGGCGGCAAGGTGTTTGGCAGCGGCGTCCATGTCCTCCATCCCGAGCACGCCGCGTTCCAGCATGTGATCCAGCCTGCAACTCTGGTCGAATTCACGCATGTGCACGGCGTATTCAATCGCATCGCCCACGCCGTTCATGTGGGGGGTGTTGACTGAACCTGTTATTGGCACCACGTCTATATAGAGTTCCGGCGCCAGCCTATGATTAAGGTAGAGCTCTTCATAACAGGCGCTGCGGCGTTTCTCGAGTGTGGAATAATCGAGAAATCCGAGATCGACCGGTTTTTTGATCTTGTAGGCATGCGCGCCTGTCAAAATCACCCAGGAGGCGTGGGTTTCGATGCTGTCGAGCTTGGATACAGAGTGTGAGTAGCATTTTGCGTTGCGCAAGGCTTGGATGAGAATGCACGAGTCCGGCATCGCGGGTTGGTACGCGGTAATCGGCTTGTCTTTACGGGAACTTTTCATAACCGGTGGAGGAAAGGTACGGCCGGCTACTGATTGACCCTGCTCAGGGGATGACTTTGTCGATGGTGATCTTCGCGACGTGCGTTTTGGGCGCGAATTTAAACAGCGTCATACCTTCCATATCCCCTGGCTGGGCATCGGCGCCGCCCTTCAATGACAGCCGTGCGATCACATCCACTTGGTTGTAGCTGGCCAGACTGGTGCCGGGCATCATGGCATTGGCATCAGTCAGTTCCAGGTCGGCGGGCAGTTTTCCGACCAGCATGCGGGTCGCCAGCAAGGGCGGGCCGTTGCTGTCGCCGCTTGGGCGCACGAATACAAACAGCGTGGTGTCCGCCGTTATCTGCTTGGCAAGCCGCGGATCGATAGACACATGCACGGGTATCACACGCTGATCCGCCGGCGTGGCGATCTGCCGGCTTACGGCTGATCCGCCCGCTGCCTCGATCTGCTTGACCACCAGTTGCCGGATCCCCGGCGGCGGGTTTTGTGCCAGCAGATTCTGCCAGCGCTGGATCGCGAGTGTCGTGTCGTGATCGGCGAATGCCAGCAATCCCCCGTACCAGAGTGCCTTGGGATTTTCGGGAGCAGTCTGCAGCGCCTTGGTGAGCAGTGGTGCGGCATCGGTGGTCAGCTTACTGGGATCCGCCAGGATGATGGCTTCGGCATAATCGGCCAGCAGATCCGCATTACTGTCACCCGCCAGGGCATAGGCATGCGCATAAGCAGGTACGGCTTCGGCATAGCGGCCCATCACCACATAGGATTGGCCGAGCATTATCCAGCCATTGGCGTCATTGGAGTCCGTGGTGTTGAGACGTCGGGCCAGGTTTTCCACCATCTGGTTCACCGAATTCTGCTCCGCCGCCTGCGTTCCCCCGGTCGCGACCCGCCAGTTGCCGATCAATAGATACAGGCCGATAGCGAACAACGGCAGCAGAACTGAAACCACGACGGCGGTTTTCGGGCTCGATGCATTTGCCGGCGCATCCGGCGGCGTTTCAGCTGCTGTGGAAAGTTTCGCCTGCAAGGTTTCTTCAAGTTGCTTGCGCGCCTGCATGTATTGCGGCATGCGCAGTTCGCCCTTCTTGAGCTGGCGTTCCAGTATCGCGAGTTGCTTCTTATGCTGCTTGAGTTCGGCAGAATCAGCGGCGGCAGCGGTTTTGAGGCGCCGCCACAGCGGCACCGCCAGCATAGCGAAGGCCGCCAAAAGCATGCAGGCTGCGATTGCGATGAACATCATGTTGCGGGCTTCCTATGACCGGCGTCAGGTATCGGGATCTTCCCAAGTGTCTTCAACCGGGGAGCTATCAACCAGCCGCGCTTTGCGGTGCACCACTGTGAGTACCACCAACGCACCGATGCTTAACAACAACAACGGTCCAGCCCAAAGCAGCCAGGTGTCCGGTTGCCAGGGCGGTTTGAAGAGCACGAAATCGCCGTAGCGAGCAACCATGTATTGCTTGATCTGCGCATCGCTGTTGCCGGCCAGCAACTGTTGCCGAACTTGGGCACGCAGGTCGGCTGCCAGGCCTGCGCCAGAATCGGCGATGGTTTCGTTCTGGCAAACCAGGCAGCGGAATTCGTGGGTCAATGTTTCATAACGCTGTTCTAGAACGGCGTTCGGAAGTGCGGGTTCGGAATCCACGGCCAGCGCCGGTACCGTGAACAATAACATTGACAGGGCGATATAACGCATCACTGAGACACCTGTTCCAGTTCGTGCACCAGTGGTATCAGCTGAGTACTGATTTGTGATGTGGTCAATGGCCCGATGTATTTATGGCGGATGATGCCATGGCTGTCCACCACAAAAGTTTCCGGAACGCCATACACGCCGAAATTGAGGGCTACAGCCCCCTTGGGATCATAGCCGTCCTTCGAATAGGGATTGCCTTGTGACTGCAGCAGCTGTGCCGCTGTGTTGGCATCATCTTTATAGTTCAGGCCATAGATGGAAACCACCTTCTGCTGTGCGAGTTTCACCAGCTCCGGGTGTTCATCGCGACAGGGTATACACCATGTGGCCCATACGTTCAGTATCGAGACATGTCCCTGGAAATCCGTGCTATTCAGTGAATCGGACGCACCGTCCACACCCGTCAGGCTGAACACCGGTATCGGCTTGCCGATGAGCGGCGAAGGCACCTGGGATGGGTTCAGATACAGGCCCCTCCAGAAAAGCACGATCAGCAGCACCAGGATGCCGACCGGCAGCAGAAATAACAGCGCTTTCATCCCTTGGCCATCGCTTGCCGGGCAGCGGCGACGCTGGTCACCTTGATGGTGGCGCGCCGGCGGCGATCCGAAGCTGCCAGCACTCCGCCGAACGCCATCAACAGACCGCCCAACCACAGAAATCGTATCAACGGCTTGTACTGGAGCCGCATGCTCCAGGCGTTGTCACCCAGTTGATCGCCCATGGCCACATAGAGATCCCGGAACAGACCTGGATCCAGATCCGCTTCGGTGGCGCTGGAGTTGGCGCCGTCGTAGACACGCTTCTGGGGATGCAGCACTGTGACCGGTTCGCCTTTGCGGGTGATACTGATTTCAGCCTCGATTGCCTGGTAATTGGGGCCTCTCACGTTGCGCGTGCCATCAAATGTAAAACGGTAGCCATGCACCACGGTACTCTGTCCCGGTGAAAGCGTGACGTCTTCCTCGACGCCCAGGCTGCTGGTCACGGCGATTCCCAGCGCCAGCATGCCGACGCCGAGATGCGCCAAGGTCATGCCCCAGGTGCCGCGCGTGATTTTCTGCCGGCGGCGCCAGCGCAGCACCATGCCCATGACCGTGCTGACCAGAAGCCAGCCGGCGATGATCACACCCAGGACGGCAGCGAACCCGGCGCGCCCCGCCAGCATCACTAATATAAGGATAGTCACGCCGGCCACGATCCATATGGTGATCTTGAACTGCGCCAACAGTCGTTGCAGCGTGTCATGCTTCCATAACAGGTAGGGCCCGATGCCCACCAGTATCAGCAACGGCAGCATCAGCGGCATGAAGATGCTGTTGAAGTACGGCGGCCCCACGGAAATTTTACCCAGGCCGAGTGCATCCAATACCAGCGGATAGAGCGTGCCCAAGAGTATGGCCGCGGCCGCCACCACCAGAAACAGGTTGTTCAGCAACAGAAAGGTCTCGCGCGACAGCGGACTGAAACCATCTTCGGACACCAGTTTGGGAGCACGCCAGGCATACAGGGCCAGGGAACCACCTACTACAACTCCAATCAGCGCCAGCACAAATATGCCGCGGCGCGGATCGGTGGCGAATGCGTGTACCGAAATGAGCACCCCGGAGCGCACCAGGAAAGTACCGACGAGGCTGAGAGAAAATGCGGCGATCGCCAGCAACGCTGTCCAGCTTTTGAAGATGCCGCGTTTTTCCGTGACGTTCAGCGAATGGATCAAGGCCGTGGCCACCAGCCACGGCATGAATGAGGCGTTCTCCACCGGATCCCAGAACCACCATCCACCCCAGCCGAGTTCATAGTAGGACCACCAGCTTCCGAGGGTGATGCCCACTGTCAGGAACAGCCAGGCGACGATCGTCCAGGGACGCGCCCAGCGCGCCCAGGTGGAATCCATCTTGCCGCCGATCAGGGCCGCCACCGCGAACGCGAACGCCACCGACAGTCCCACATATCCCATGTACAGCATGGGCGGATGTCCCGCCATGGCCGGGTCCTGGAGGATCGGGTTGAGGTCCGCGCCCTGCTGCGCTGCCGGCAGCAGACGCGTGAATGGATCGGAGGTCGTCACCATAAACAGCAGGAAACCAATGCTGACGATGCCCATGACGCCGAGCACGCGGGCAACGAACTGCAGCGGAAGATTACGGCTGAAGAGTGCTACGACTATGGTCCACAGAGAGAGGATGGTGGCCCACAGCAACAGCGATCCTTCATGGGCGCCCCAGGTGGCCGCGATTTTGTAAATCCAGGGGAGTTCGGTGTTCGAGTTCTGCGCGACGTATAGCACCGAGAAATCACTGCGCAGCAGCGAATACACCAGCAGCAGGAAGGCCAGTCCGGTGAACAGGAATTGGCCAATGGCCGCCGGGCGCACCGCCGCCATCCATGAGCCGGTGCCGCGCTGTGCGCCCGCCAGCCCGAAGAAGCTTTGTGCCAACGCCAGGCATAGAGCCAGCACCAGTGCCACCTGACCGAGTTCTGGGATCATCGTTTCTCCAAGACTTAATTCAGCGGGCTCATCGTTGTTTGCATACAGATGGTCTGCAAATAGGAAGTATACGCATCTCGATCCACAAGTAATAATGATCTAGGTCAAATCAGCCATCACGCCTCGCTGGCAAGTCTCTTTGACCCCATGGGTTCAGTATCACAGCTCGCTGTGCAAATCAGCCTGCGTGCCTCGCGAGCTTGCTGATCGCCGCTCAAGATTGCGTATCGGACAGCGGTCCGGAGTCGGTCCGGGATCGCCCAGACCCGATGGGCCAGTGCGGCTTTACCTTATCCTACAGGCACTTGATGCTGTTTCTCCACCGGGCAGCGGACAGGATCAGTCTGCCATGATTTGATACAGATTGTTTCGATTGGTTCGGTTTGGTTGCCTGCTTGATCCACGTCATGGTGGAGGACAGGCCGCGCTTCTAGGCTGATATGGTTTTTAGCTGCCCATACAGGATGCATGAAGCGATGCCGGCGAAAATAGCCATTTCGGCAAAAAATCTGAATAGGTGGTTTGGCGAGGGCCAAGCCAAAACCATAGCGGTGCGCGACTGCAGTTTCGAGGCCGCGTACGGCGAGATGTTGTATATCGTCGGGCCTTCAGGCAGCGGCAAAACCACCCTGCTGAGCATGATCTCCGGCATCCTACGGCCCAACAGCGGTGAAGTGCGCATCAGCGGACAGGACATCTGGGCTCTCAAGACCAATGCTTTGGCAGACCTGCGGCTCGGAAAGATCGGCTTTGTGTTCCAGGACTATCACCTGTTCCCGCACCTGACCACGGCGGAAAATGTGGCCATACCGCTGATTCTCAAAAACATCGACTGGGACCAGGCGATACAGCAGGCACGGCATTATCTCGAGATCGTGGGGCTCAAAGACCGGGCCGAATTGCCGCCCGTGAAGCTCAGCGGCGGTGAACAACAGCGCGTCGCTATCTCGCGCGCCATCGTCAGCGAACCAGAAATCCTCATCTTTGACGAACCCACGGCCTCGCTGGACGGCGACACCGGCAGACGCATCGTGGCCTTCGTTAGGGAAAAAATCCTATCGCCGACGCGCTGCATCGTCATCGTCACCCATGATGCCCGCATCCTGGAATTCGCCGATCGCACCATGAACATGGAAGACGGTCGCATCACCGGCCAAGCCAAGGCCGCGGCATGAAGACCAAGCTGATATTTATCCTGTCTTTCGTGGGCTTGTTGGCGGCGCTGCTGAGCGCCTACATCTACAACCTGCCGCATCACGCCCAGCCACCGGTATACCAGCCGGCCTCCAACCCGTTCGTCAAAGGCATCTATGCCAATGGCATCATCGAGAGCGAGCAGGCCAGCGGCTCCAACATGAATGTATATCCAGAAGTTTCCGGAACCTTGCGTGCCTTATTCGTGCATGAAGGGCAAGATGTCAAGAAAGGGGCGCCCTTATTCACGATCGACACCACCATCCAGGAGACTAACCTGCTGATAGCCAGCGCACAATTGACCGTTGCCTTGGCCGCATTCAAGACCGCGACCGACGAGTACAACAAACAAAAAGCGGTGTATGACATCAACCCGGATTACATCTCGCGCGATACCATCGATAACGATTTGAACGCCGTCAAGGTGGCGGCGGCCAACGTGGCGCTCGCCAGGAAACAGTACCAACTCAACCAGGTGATGCTTACCAAGTACACGGTCAGCGCTCCGGTTAGTGGCATCGTCATGGCCGTCAACGCCGGTGTCGGTGACTATCTGTCCCCGCAGGGTGTGTACGATACCTACACCCAGGGCAACGACCCGGTCGTGGTCATGGGTGGGCTACAGCATGTCATGGCGGTGCGTGTCTATGTCGACGAGATTCTGGTTCCGGAATTACCTCCCACCCAACAAATCACTGCCGAGATGTCGATCCGCGGCTCGGACGTGCGCATTCCATTGCAGTTCATCCGCATGCAGCCCTACGTGACGCCCAAGATCGAGCTTTCGGATGAACGCCAGGAAAGGGTGGATGTGCGCGTGCTGCCGTTATTGTTCGAATTCAATGCAAACCCGACACATCCCGTATATCCGGGACAAATGGTCGATGTCTACATCAAACAACAATGAAGCGCCTTGGGGGTTACTGCCGTGAGATTCAACGGCAACCTGCGTATCGCCTATAAACTGCTGGCCAATGACCGCACGAAGTTCGCGGCCTTGCTTATCGGCATCTCCTTCGCCGTGTTCCTGATGGTGCAGATGACCTCCATGTTTGCCGGCGTGCTGTACCGGTCATCATCCACGGTGACCAATATCGGCGCCAGCATGTGGGTGATGGATCCGGCGGTGAATACCGTCGCCAACACCATCCCGATGCCGGACTATGTGCTGGACGCGGTGCGCAGTATCCAGGGTGTGAAATACGCGGTGCCGCTGTATTCCGGTGGCGGACTGGTCAAGCTGGCGGATGGCAGTTACCAGTCCGTCAGCATCTACGGACTGGATGACACCAGCCTGGCTGGCCGGCCGGCGCTCGAACAGGGCAATATCGACGACATCTATGGTGACAACGCCTTCCTGGTGGTGCATGACGCCGAGTTTTCAAAACTCGGAAATCCGACAATCGGCTCCGAATTCGAATTGAACGATAACACGGTCCGCATCGTCGGCATCGCCAAAGTCGCGAGCAGTGGATTGTTCGGCGTACCGACGCTGTATACGACGTATACGCGCGCCATCGAAGACCTGCCGCAATCGCAATTTACCCTGTCGTACATTCTGGTGGAACCCAAGACTCCGGCCGATGTGCCGGGGATCGAGGCTCAGGTTGCCAAGCTCGGGTATACGGCACTGACTGCTGCCGAGTTCGACCAGCGGATCTCGGACTTCTACACGTATCAGACCGGTATTGGAATGAACATTTTGATCATGACGCTGATAAGCTTCATCGTGGGTCTGTCAATTTCGGCGCAGACCTTCTACACCTTCATTATCGAAAACTTGGAGAAATTTGGCGCATTAAAGGCTATTGGCGCAAAAAGCCGGACCCTGGTTTCCATGATCCTGTTCCAGGCCCTGTTCACCAGCCTCACGGGCTATGGACTCGGTATCGGGCTGTGCAGCCTGTTGATCGCCGTATCGCGCGCTCGCCTACCGAATTACGCCTCTATGATTACCTTTTCAAATTTACTGCTGGCTCTTGGCATGGTGCTCGTCATTGCCTCGATATCGAGTTATATCGGCGTTCGGCGTGTGCTGAGCATCGATCCTTTCGAAATATTCCGCGGTTAAAGGCCCCAATAGGCCAGATGCCCTGAAGGCGTTCAATGCCAGCGCCCGTATCGCCAAAATGCTGGTGGTCGAAGGCTAACAAGTTCACAAAGGGCAGCTGCTGGCGCAGCTCGATAGGCGGCCGCGGTAGCGAAAACCCAGGTGGCAGCCCAACAAGCAATCGTGGCACGCATGCATACAGGCTCCAGCCGCGAAGAAATTCGCAAGGCGCGCGCGGACGTGAATGCGGCCTCAGGTGGCATGCACCTGGGATCGTCTTTCGTGGCTGCTGAAAGCGGCATTCTTGCGTTCCATGAGATTCTGGAGGCGCGATGTCACCACCAGGGTAATCGCCATGGCGAGCTTGCCGCCGGGAACTACAATGGAGTTGGGCCTGGACATGAAGGAACTCGGCAGCATTGTCAGCAAATAGGGGAAATCCACTTTTTTGGGGAACCGGAAGCGTATCACGATGAGGCTTTCATCGGCGCTGGGAATGTCGCGGGCGATGAACGGGTTGGAAGTATCCACCGTCGGTATGCGCTGGAAATTCACGTCGGTGCGCGAAAACTGCGGCGTGATGTGGTACACGTAATCGGGCATGCGGCGCAGAATCGTGTGCTGGATGGATTCCAGCGAGTGCCCGCGGAAGTTCATGTCGCGATGGATCTTCTGTATCCATTCGAGATTCACCACCGGTACCACGCCGATCAGCAGGTCCACGTGCTGTGCGATGTTATTCTGCGGGGATATAAACCCTCCGTGCAGGCCTTCGTAGAACAGCAAATCGGTATTGTCCGGAATATCCTGCCAGGGCGTGAAAGTGCCCGCAGGTTGTTTCCAGGGAGCCGCCTCCTGGTCATTGTGCAAATATAGCCGGGTCCTGCCCTTGCCGCTTTCACTGTAACTGCGGAACAGCGCCTCGAGTTCATTCAGTAGATTGCCCTCCGGCCCGAAATGGCTGATACCGCGCCCGCCGTCCTTTTCGGATTCCGTTATCGCCTGTTTCATCTGTTGCCGGTCAAAGCGGTGGAAGGCATCGCCCTCCACGATGGCGGCGGTAATGCGCTCACGCCGGAATATTTGCTCGAAGGTATGCTTGATTGTGGTGGTACCGGCGCCCGATGAACCGGTGACGGCCACGACCGGATACCTCACCGACATAGCGGCTTACCGGAGTATGGAATGTTGCAATGGTAGAACATGTGAATCCCGTTCAACGCGTGGAATGCAACAGCATGGGCTCGTCTGGCTGTGCGTCCTGGAACACCCGGCTGCCGAGCAGATCGGATGATTCAATGGTCATGAGCTGAGCCATGCCCACGGCACCCTTGGCCTCATGAAACAGGCGCCGGGCTTGCCGTAGGCGCGCACGCTCGAGGGCGTTGCGCACACTCCTGGCATTGGCGAAATTCGGCTGGCGCATGCGCCGCGTCAGATAATTGCGGAAGGTGTTTTCAGCCTCTGGAGAAAATGCATATTGCTGTTCCGTCAGCATGAGCTTGCCGATCCCCACGAGTTCGTCGATGGTGTAATCGGGGAAATCGATATGGTGCGCGATACGTGAGGACAAGCCGGGGTTGCTGCGGAAGAAGGTATCCATGGCCTGCTTATAGCCCGCGAAGATCACCACCAACCGGTCACGGTTGGCTTCCATGACCTGCAGCAGTATCTCGATGGCCTCCATGCCGTAGTCGCGCTCATTCTCGGGCTTGTACAGGTAATAGGCTTCGTCGATGAACAGCACGCCGCCCATGGCGCGCTTTAGCACCTCCTTGGTCTTGGGCGCGGTATGGCCGATGTATTGGCCTACCAAATCGTCGCGCGTGACTTCCACGACCGTGGGTTTCTCGATATAGGTGAGCCGGTGCAGGATCTCCGCCATGCGCCGCGCGATAGTGGTTTTGCCGGTGCCAGGATTGCCGGAGAAACTCATGTGCAGGCTCGGAGCCGTGCTGTTCAGGCCGAGCTGGCGGCGGGCTTTTTCCACCAGCAGCAGGGCCGCGATCTCGCGGATGCGCATCTTCACCGGCTCCAGCCCCAGATACTGGGAATCCAGCTGCTCCAGGATGGGCTTGATGTCGGCATCCCGCAGCGTGGCCTGCAGGTCAATGGAAACCGGCGCAGCAGGCTCAGTCATGCAAGGCCTCGCGTTCATCGCGGGCTTCGCGCGGGTAGCGGTCGCCCTCGGGGCGTCCGCATGCATAACTTTCGATCTCATATCTGAATGTGCGGCCGGGCCCACGGATGCGTTTCAACTTGAAACCCGGTTCGGTGGGCGGCCGGTGAACGATAAAGGCCAGGCGCATGGATTCCCATCCGGGCGAGGAATCGTAGCCGCAGATGCGGATGTAACAGTTGGGGTGCGTGCGGCGGCAGGTGGCCATGTCGCGCAGCACCTCATCGGGATACTTGGCATCGAACATGGGGGTGCGCCAGACCTCCCAGAAGTAGTTGCCGGGATGGGGGTCATCTGCATATTCGATGCTGGGTGCCCAGCCATTGCTCAGAATGTAACTGACCTGCAATACGATCTCTTCGTCACTGAGGTCAGGAAGGTAGGAAAACGTGCCTTGTGTAAGTCGCATCTTTGTACACCTCGTTCAGACGGTGGCCGCGGCAAGCGGTGTGAAATCCGGAGTATCCGTGGACGTGTAGTCGTAGGTGACGTTCTTCCAGGTTTCAAGCGCCACCGACAGTGGTTTGCAGTGTTGCGCCGCGGCATCCAGAATCTCCGGCCCCTCCACCCAGATATCGCGCAGTTCATTGCGCGCCTTGATGACGGCTTCCAGGGCCACGCGGTTGGCGGTGGCGCCGGCGGCGATGCCCATGGGATGGCCGATGGTGCCGCCGCCGAACTGCAGGATGCTGTCATCACCCAGCAGGGATACCAGCTGGTGCATCTGCCCGGCGTGGATGCCGCCCGAGGCCACCGGCATGACCCGGCGCATGGAAGCCCACTCCTGGTCGAAGAAGATGCCGCGCTGCAGGTCCTGCTTGTTAGACGGCTCGCGCAGCACCGAGTAATAACCCTGCACCATGTCGCGGTCGCCCTCAAGCTTGCCGACGATGGTGCCTGCATGAATATGGTCGACGCCGGCCATGCGCATCCACTTGCTGATCACGCGGAAGTTCACGCCGTGGTTCTGCTGGCGTGTGTAGGTGGAGTGACCGGCACGGTGCAGGTGCAGGATCATGTCGTGGGCCCGCGCCCACTTGGCCATCGATTGGATGGCGGTATAGCCGATGACCAGGTCGATCATCACAATGACTGAGCCGAGTTCGTAGGCGAACTCCGCGCGCTCGTACATTTCCTCCATGGTGCCGGCGGTCACATTCAGGTAATGCCCCTTGATCTCGCCGGTGGCGGCGGACGCGCGTTCCACCGCATCGATGGCATACAGGAAACGGTCTCGCCAGTGCATGAAGGCCTGCGAGCCGATGTTCTCGTCGTCCTTGAGAAAATCCAGGCCGCCGCGCAAGCCTTCGTAGACCACCCGGCCGTAATTCTTGGCGGACAGGCCAAGCTTCGGCTTGACGGTAGCGCCGAGCAGCGGCCGTCCGAACTTGTCGAGGCGTTCGCGTTCCACCACGATGCCGGTGGCCGGACCCTGGAAGGTTTTGATGTAAGCCACGGGTATGCGCATATCCTCCAGGCGCAAAGCCTTGAGGGCCTTGAAGCCAAACACATTGCCAATGATGGAAGCCGAGAGGTTGGCAATGGAGCCGGCCTCGAACAGATCCAGATCGTAAGCAACCCATGCGAAATATTGGCCTTCGCGGTTGGGCACCGATTCCACCTTGTAGGCGCGTCCCCGGTAACGCTCGTAGGCTGTCAGCCGGTCGGTCCATACCACCGTCCAGGTGGCGGTGGAACTCTCGCCGGCCACGGCCGCGGCGGCCTCTTGGGGATCCACACCTTCCTGGGGTGTGATACGGAATAGCGCCAGCACATCCGTGTCCTTGGGGACGTAATCCGGCTCCCAATAACCCATCTGGGCATAGGGCAACACGCCGGCACGGTAGCGGTCGGCAACAGAAAGGCGTTTGGGTTTATCTGCATCCTTAGGCATCGGATCCTCGCTCGGCGGGTGCGATAGTGATTCGTGGGTTAACCATAGTGGTGGATGCATATAAAGTAAAATTATATTTACTTACATGCTTAATAAGCATAAGTTATAGCTCCATGCGCCATGCGACCCTCCGCCAACTGCGAATATTCGAGGCAGTCGCCAGGCTCGGTAGCTATTCCCGGGCTGCCGAGGAAGTCCATATCACCCAGCCGGCGGTATCGGTACAGATGCGCCAACTGGAAGCGCTCGTGGGCCTGCCGCTCATCGAACTGGTGGGTAAAGCCCTGACTTTGACGGCCGCCGGCCGCGAGGTGCTGGAATACAGCCGCCGCATACTCGAGGAGCAGCGCGATGCGGAGAAAGCCATTGCCGCCATACGCGGCGTGGATGCCGGCGAGCTCGCGATCGCGGTGGTGAGTACCGCCAAGTATTTCGCCCCGCGGGTGCTGATGGAATTCTGGCATGCCTATCCGGGACTGCAGCTGAAGCTCAACATCCAGAACCGCGACCTGACGCTGCGCGCCTTGAGCAACAACGATGTGGATCTGGCCATCATGGGCCGGCCGCCGGAAAAGATGGCAGCAGTGGCAGAGAAGTTTGCTCCGCACCCGCACGTCATCATCGCGCCTGCAAATCACCATCTGGCGAAGCGCAAATCAATACGCTTGGAAGAAATCGTCAATGAACCGTTCCTGGTCAGGGAACTCGGTTCCGGCACCCGCCTGCTCACCGACCGGTTGTTTGCAAACCACGGCCTGCAGCTCAATCCCCGCATGGAAATAGCCAGCAACGAAACCATCAAACAGGCCGTGATCGCCGGCATGGGGCTGTCCCTGCTATCGGCACACACCCTGGGGCTCGAAGGACGGATGCGCCGCTTGATTGTACTCAACGTCAAGGGTCTGCCGCTGGTGCGCAACTGGCATGTCATTTACCGCAAAGGTAAACGCCTCACGCCGGCAGCGGTTGCTCTGCGGGACATGCTGCTGAAACGCGGCGCCAAACTAATTGAAGAAGCGCTTGCGGATACCGGTTCACAGGATTAGGGCGCAATACGTGTGGCGGTGAGGGTTTAAAAACCCAAGGAACAGCTTGATGCCGGGCTCCAACTATTACTGCGTCTCGTATTGAACAATCATACTTCCGGCATCGACCCCACCATTATCCGTGCGTAGAGCCGTCATCACTCCCGGTGTAACCACAGCCAGCACATAGGACGCCATCTGTCCGCCACCCAGGTTGAGTGTCATAGCAAATGTTCCGGCCACAGTCTGGGCCGTAATACTACCACTCACCGATAAAATTGAGATTGACCCGTCGGTATTGACCAGTTCCTGTCCTGTGACCTGTCCCGAAGAGCTGACCTGCAAGATGCCTTGGGTAGTGCCAATACTCTGAATGTCGGGAATCTGGTTGATGGTTGTCAATAAATACTGCCCGGCAGGTACAGTTGTCGTGCCCTGCGTAGCACTCGCAAAACCACTGGTATTGCCGAATCCGGAAGACGTTTCCAGAAAGTTCAGGTTGCCAGCGGATTGCACGTTGAAAACAAAATTGCGGGATCCGGTTCCGAATGGTGTCGGAAGTGACGTCATGCCCCGACCAGTAGTTGATAGAGTATATGTTGTGACATTGGTTAGGGACAGGTAGCTGCCGTCGTAATTTTCAAACATGGTGAGATTCATGGAGCCCGTGGTCCCGCTTGTAGGTGTCACACTCCCGATTGCCATCAGTGCATCCGGCATCTGACCGGTTCCACTGCCAATCAGCTGAAAGACGTATGTCCCCGTACTTACTGCTTGGGTCGTCTGCACAGTCATTTCGCCGGTATTTGTACAGTTGGTATCGGTACACATAATTTCCAGCTGATTTGGAGATACGGCGTAGAAAACATAGATGTTAGTGTTGGTGCCTAAGGTCAGCGACAGGGTGCCGTAGTTTTCGCTGACAACCGTATAGCTCCCCAGTACTGTGTTATACAAAGTGTATGCACCTTCGTCATTTACATCGAAATTGGTGCCGGAAATTGAAGGTGAGGATAGTGTCACGATCCCGATGCCATTATCGTTGGAGGCAAACGCCGAGGAACTCAGGCTGAGTGTATAGTTTCCATCCAGATCATTACCTGAATTCAATGCGCCTGTTTGCGGATACAGAGTCCCACCCCCAACATTGCCATTTGTCGCGTCCGTCAATATTCCCTCAGCCGCGCCTGCTACGAGACTCAGGGTCAATTTTAGTGTCCCCGCACTACCGCCATCGATCGTCAGAGTCCCCTGCCCGTTGGCCGAGAGTGTGTAATTGCCGGTGACGGGCTGGGATGGATAATTATTGGTAGTACTGCGCACATCCTCGGTACCAGAGATGTTGCCATTGCCATCTGCTGTGATGCTGCCCACAAAATTCGAAGTACCTGATGCTGTATTTTCATTAAAAGTGAAGACAAACTGACCATTCAGTGAGGTATTGGAGTAGGTCACCGTGGCGGCTGCGGAACCGATGTTGCTGTCTTGCATGGCCGTGATGCTCACCGGCTGTGAGATCGGCGGTACATCAGGTGCCGTATACAGCCCGCCGCTGGAGATGGTCCCGACGCTGGCGCTACCGCCGGTGACGCCGTTGACCTGCCAGGTGATGGTGTCGCCATTGCCGTTCGTGAGTTTAAATAGCTGGGTGCTGCCCGCTGCCACATACACGCTCGCCGGTGAAACCGTGAGTGAACCGGACGAAGAACCTGCTGAGCCGCTGCCACAGGCCGCGAGTGCACTACAAAGTAGTACACCGGCGAACAGTTGTGCGATTTTCATCGACTACTCCCAATCGCCAGACGACGGAAGTTTATGCTCAAGAATGGTTGTCGGCATCGCCCAGCGGGATAATCAAGCATAGACAGTCACACTGAAAATATCGAGTACTACGATTGATTATTGTACGCTGATCGCGACGTGGAAGGACAAAGCTCAGATTAATACTTGTTCAAACAGAAAGGGTCGATGGCCATTTACCGAAAACCAGAAATCCGTAGTTTGATCCTTACAGATGCGCAGCACGATGGCGTTGCCGGGGCTTTTGAGTGGTTCCGCGCCAATTTCGATTATTTTGCAAACGGCATGACAAAACCTTCCCATGGCGCTGCATATCACCGGGCTGCGGGGAAGTTAATTGCCGTTCGCAAGATGTAAATCCGATTAAATATGTGGCAATCATGGATGGCTTACAGTTAGGGGATTTCTGTAAGCAAAAGGTAACGGACTGGATATCTATCCGCACTGATCTAGGTCATGAGTCAGTATCTTCATCTTTCACTTTGCTGATGGCATTGAGGGCAGCGCGCGCGGAAAGATGCGGAAAGTCTTGATAATTACTGCCAATTCGGCGGCGAGCGCTTGCGGCTCGTCATCGACTATATGAATCGCGGGTCTGTCTGCGTTAGGGAGATCTTCCTGCCCAACGAATGGATCATTCCAAACAGGTACATATTACCCGACACGTTCTTGGGATAGGAAGCTCATTTGTGCTTATGTCTCAATAGAATTCTACTCAGCATCTGATCTGGCACGGCGCCTTCCTAAGTGGCTGTTTTGATGCGCATCTCCTGAAACTTTCAGCCCGCATATATCAGCAGTGTTTCACGTTGCAACGCCGGCATGGGACTCGATGGTCTGCCCAATCAACTCGTCCTTTTCGGACCAAAGCGTGTTCAGCCATCGCTGCACCCGGGCGCGGTATTCGCGGTCAGCTTCATAGTCGCCTTTCCGTAATTCTTCCGGTATCGGATATTCGCGGACAATTACGTAAACATCCGCAAGCCGGTTTATGATCAGATGGAGCATGCTGGGCTGCCCGTTCGGATACACAATGGTGACGTCAAGAACCGAGTGCAGTGCATCGCCCATGGCGCCCAAAACCAATGCCACACCACCGCATTTCGGTCGCAGTAAATAACGATACGGAGATGCCTGGCGCGCGTGTTTTTCTGCCCGGAAGCGTGTGCCTTCCACAAAATTCATTACAGACACGGGAATGCCGTGAAACCGCTGGCAAGCGCGGCGCGCAGCTTCCAGATCCTGATCGTGCAATTCGGGGTGCCGTTCAAGCGCACCGCGCGAATGGCGCCTCATGAATGGAAAATCCAGGGCCCACCATGCCAGCCCCAAAACCGGCACCCAGATAAGCTGGCTCTTGAGGAAGAACCGCATGAATGGAATTCGCCGGTTGAATACTTTCTGCAGTATGGGAATGTCAACCCAAGATTGATGATTGCTGAGCACAAGATACGAGGCGTCCCTACGCAGGCCATGGACGCCGGATACATGAAAGCGGGTATGCGTCATAGCCACAATGAGCGCTGAGTTCACAGCGATCCAACTCTCGGCGATGCCTGCCAGCATTCGTGAACAAAGCCGCCCGATTGGCTTTACAGGCACGAGCATTTTGATAAGCGACACTAGAAACAGAGGTATGGCATGCGCCAGGGTGTTGATCGATATCAACACCACACCGATAAAAGCACGCAGGAAGTTAAGTATTCTCGTCAAGATGGCGTGATCTCAATCTAAACATGGCGCTATCAATGGGATCAGATTTCGATTGAACTTGTGCTATCACCCATTCAGTAACGCGGATCGAACATCTGTGAACGCACGTCGGCCGGCACATCGGCGGGTTTGGGTTTGCCGGCAAGTCCATTCCTGTAAGCCGTCTCAGTGACTGCTACGGCAATCTGTGTCGAGACCTCGCGGATGCGTGACAATGCGGGGTAAAGACTGCCTTGCGCTAAATCAGATTCAGTGACGAGTTGCGCCAGAGTGTAGGCCGCGTCCATAAACATTTCATCGGTTATACGGTGGGCACGACTGACGATCGCGCCCAGACCTACGCCGGGGAAGATATAAGAGTTGTTGCCCTGTCGCGGTATAAAGGTCTGGCCGCCTGCTTGCACCGGGTCGAACGGGCTGCCGCTGGCGAACAGCACCCGCCCCTGAGTCCAGCGGTAGGCTTCGTCGGCATCGCATTCGGCCTGTGAGGTCGGGTTGGAGAGCGCAAACACGATAGGCCGCTGGTTGATGCGCGCCATTTCTTCGAGCACGTCCTGGTTGAAAGCGCCCTTGGCTGCGGCCACGCCGATGATGGCCGTCGGTTTGAGGCTCTTGATGGCGGTGAGGAAATCGCCGATGGGCATGTGTTCGTGGGCATAAGCCAGTTTGTGCTCGGTCAGATCGCTACGGCTTTTCACCACCAGACCGTGCGAATCCACTGTCCAGCAACGTTGCCGTGCGTCGACTTCGTTAAGCCCCTCGGACATCATCGCCGTAACCACCAGGTCGGCGATGCCGATGGCGGCCTCGCCTGCTCCGAGGAACAGCAGCCTCTGCTCAGTAAGCTTCTGGCCGGTAACGCGCAGTGCCGAGAGAATGCCCGCCAGCGCGACTGCTGCCGTACCCTGGATATCGTCGTTGAATGTACAGATGTGGTTGCGGTATTTCTTCAGCAGCCGGAACGCGTTGTGATTGGCGAAATCCTCGAACTGGATTACCACCCCGGGAAACACTTCGGCTGCCGCGGTGATGAATTCGTCCAACAATCCGTCATAGTCGGCGCCTGTGAGGCGTGGTCGGCGAAGCCCTACATAAAATGTATCCTGGAGCATCGCTGCATTGTTGCTACCGACATCGATGGTGACTGGCAAACATAACTGCGGGTGCACGCCGGCGCATGCGGTGTAGAGCGCCAATTTGCCCACTGGAATGCCCATGCCGTTGGCGCCCAGATCACCGAGACCCAGAATGCGTTCACCGTCGGTAACCACGATGATACCCGCCTTGTAGGGCCAGTTGCGCAACAATCGCGCGACCCGCCCGCGGTCATTGGCGCTGATGAATAACCCGCGTGGGCGCTGAAAGATCTGACCGAATTTCTGGCATGCCAATCCAACCGTAGGCGTGTAGACAATCGGCATCATTTCATCGATGTTGTCGCACAGCACACGAAAATACAGCGACTCGTTGCGGTCGTGCAGGGCATTCAGTGCGATGAATTTTTCCAGCGGGTCGGTCAGCTTGCGCAGGTGCGTCAACACACGCACCACCTGCTCATCCTGAGTATACACATGTGGCGGAAGCAAGCCGCGCAAATTGTATTTATCGCGCTCCGCTTCAGTGAAGCCCGTGCCGTGGTTAAGGGCTGGGTCACGCAGGAGCGCGAGACCGGATAGCATGGTTATCTTCCTAAAGGTGGGACTGCTTGTGTCGCATAGTACTTGCTCGAATACTCCATAATCCTATTAAGCATCTCGGGTATTTCAGATATCAGGGTAGCACGTACTTATATCAAACACAGATTCTGCACAAAAGCCACGCCACTGGGCTGATAAAAATGAGCCATGATCATGCGCTTTTTCACTACATTTAGATTTTTCTATTACCACCGAAATACATTTTACGTACTGGTCGTTCGTTAACGCGCATTTCCGGCCTATGTTTGGGTTTTAATAGCGCCCATATTGCAACAACACTTATGACAAGGATGATGCCTATAACAATCCAAATAATGAAAGAAATATCAATCATGATTACACTCCTTCAAAATAATGCGCGGCTTCTAAAATGTTGTTACTTGCATGATCTAGGATTGCTAATTTCTTCTTTTAGAATTGAATATATGCTTTCATTTTAGTTGCAAATATTGTGACGGAATATCATTTGATAATTCGTCGGCAGTGATTGCATCGTCTATTTCATTAGAGAGTTTCTTTACTATTTCATCATCTGAAGCATTGGGAAATGCTTGTACTAAAGAGAATGCTTTTTGAAAGAGTTGTTCTCCAAATTTGTGCCACTCATCAAAACATGCTTTTTCTAAGACATCTACAAACTCTTTTGTATGCATTGCTCCTACTTGGCCTTTAAATTGCGCTGCCGTTCTCACTAAATGACGATTTCTCAAACTCTCCTGATATCGACATGTTTGTGGAATGAGAAGCGTCGCAAGCGCGGAGACAATTCGACCGCAACGATTCGCTACACCTTCCAATGATTGTTTTTCAACTGATATACTTTTTGAAAACCATCCCATAAATTACACCTCAAACTTTGCGTGACCATAAACTGATTGCTTATCATCGGCCTAGACGATCGTTTAAATCTTCAACCTGACGCTGCTCTTTACGCTTCTGTTGCTCTATGGATTCTTTGAGCGCAGCGTCCCATTCTCTTGCTTTGCGGAGTGATTCTTCCGCTATGGTTTTAGTTTTAGCGGGAAGATCGCCTGTATTTATCAGGTGTTCTAAATCTCTGAAATATACGGCAGCAAGCGTCAAATCATCCTGCACAATCACATTTCGACCCATTTTTTCGGCCATCCTCAATCCGACGTCAGTACGTCTAATGGCAAGCTCGATAGCCTTACTCAAAAGTATTTCTTTACGCTTTGCGTCACGTCCCAAACGCTGACCAAAGTAATTAAAACCCGCAGTTACCAAAGCCGAAACAATCGCACCAATCGCTGCCGAGCCTAAACCAATGACCGTGACCCAAAATGCCGAAATGCCCTGAGCACTCATGTTTTTGTGAAGTAAAATCGAGTATTCACAATATTCGCCATCGATGTGCTAATGGTATTCCTAAGAATTGCTACTTATTAAGAATAAAATCTGCAATTGTTTCTGTCGCATATGTTGTAAATTCAGCGTCGCCTTTAAAACAAGACACCTTAACGCAGTTACTCACCTTCATTCTCGCAACGGTATTACCTTGTTTGTTAAGGAATATTACTTCCACAGATAAAAATCCGCCGGCCACTGCATGAACAGGAAGTATTTCAATTCGCCCTGTCGCCTGATCAGCATTTTTAGTCATCGGAATTGAATGATCATCGCGTAGACCATAGAAAAGATCATCCCGAAATTGTAAGTCAGCCGGGTCTTGCCCCTCACTAACAAGTTTTACATTTGAAGAACCATTACTATATTGTTGTTTCTCTACAGCACCATTTTGATATTCAAAATCTATATACCATGAGGATATACTTTGCATCTGATTTGGAATATACGTTCTTGTTTCAACGGTTGCAGATGCACAAGCAAATAGTGCCATCACGCATAATAGAGCTGATAATGTTGAGATCACTGTACGCATAAATCACCTCTAAATAAAAAGTCTGTACGCAAGACAGCATCATCAGGTCTATTTACAGATCAGGGCATTGCCGACTACATCGGCATGTATATTTACTCCTTCCGATGTGGCAGAAATAACATAAAAAGCATTTGCACCGGCAGCAGCGGCTTCATTTAACGCTTCCTTTGTAACATTAGCCGTTCCATATGCGGCTCTCGCGTAGATAGTCTTTATCATTTGGCATTTAGATGCTTCGGCGGCGGAATCGAGTAACCGTACCTTACTACCTGCCTCAGATAAATCTGTTGCGCAGGCGGTGACGATTGACAAAACGATTGCACATAGCAGCAGTAGTTTGGTCATTGGCAGATCACCCGATTATTTAACCGCCTTACACGCTTCTACGTATTTGTGATGGAAAAACCAAAACGTATCCACGCTATCAGTCTCTGAACTCAGAATGGTGATGCGCTTAATAAGATTTGTTGGTGTTGCAACGTCGATAGAAAGCTTACATACGTCTGAATCGGGTGGGGAAAGCCATGTGTATATCGTTGTATTGGACGCAGGGTCGTCAATCTTTGACACCGGCCCGCCATTGTTGTTGACAAAAACAGCAAAGGACAAACCCACATATTCGGTTGAAAGACGATTTGTAATATCGTCAACCGTGGGCTCGTCTCCGCCCGACGCGCATCCCACAATAACTAAGGCGAAAGCAATAACAGCGATGATTTTCATGGAAGCACCCCTCGTTCGACCCCTGAGACGCGATTCTAGCCCTGCCGCCAGTGGCTGCCCAAGCCGCCAAACGGCCCCGAACCCCTGACATATAACTGCCACCGGCCTGAGATCGCGCCCCCAGCGCCGTTTAAACGTGAGTTGGCGTGTGGGTAGCTGTGGTAAAAAGCTTGAACCCCTTGCTATTAAAGGGCTGTAGGCTAATCTTGGCGGAGAGAGTGGGATTCGAACCCACGATACGCGTTTTGCGCGTATACGCCCTTAGCAGGGGCGCGCCTTCGACCAGCTCGGCCATCTCTCCGAATACATCATTACTAATACAATTCCTGCAAGCTGGTCTCAAGCGCGCCCAATATAATGCGCGCGTTACTCCGGGCGTCCTGCCCTCCGCCCCTTCAGAGCCCGCACAGCGTGCGGTTCAAATTCGCTCCCGGCGAATTTGTCGACCAGCTCGGCCATCTCTCCGAATACATAATTGTTCGAGCGCCCCAGCTAGGGTGGTTATCAAACCACAGCATGAGCGCGCGTTACTTCGGGCATCCTACCCTCCCGCTCAGCGGGATAACGATTCATTGGATCGTTGTCTCTTTCCGCTTCGACCAGGCCACTACCGGCGTCCTGCCTCTCGCGGCACTTGTGCATCCATGCACATCGCTCGGCTATCCGATCGGGGAAAGTACTTCAACCGCCGGGGATGATACTGATCCCCACCGGATGGGTCAAAACGGCAGTTGCAGTAAACGTCAGACTTCCGGCGGTGCCGCGGTATTGCCGCCTTCCTGCTCGTGCCGGATGCGCTCGTAGATCTCTTCGCGATGCACGGCGATCTCTTTGGGGGCGTTCACGCCGATGCGCACCTGACTGCCCTTGACGCCCAGTACCGTGACGGTGACGTTGTCGCCGATCATGATGGTCTCGCCCACCCGTCTGGTCAGAATCAACATGGTTTAACTCCTTGTAACACTCAATCACCTAGTTATGGAAATTCCATTTATTGTTCTTGTTCTTTTATAGCATCTAACAAAATGCCCTAACTCCCCCTCACCCTAACCCTCTCCCTCCAGGGGAGAGGGGATTGTGAGAGAGGCCATAAGGCACGGGTATTCATTTTGTTAGGCGCTTTTAATTACAAACATCCCGCCAGAGTCGACGGGGGTGCGTATTCTGAGGGTTTTCAGTGCAGTTCTCAACCCGCCGTGCCGCCTTTGCGCACTGCGCCGGCTGGTTGTGGCAGGTGCTCTTGCTGCGATGGCTCGTGCAGATGGAAAGCTGCATGCAACGCCCGCACTCCGGCTTCCAGGTTCTTCTCATCCACCACCACTGAAATCTTGATCTCGGAGGTGGCCACCAGCCGGATGTTGATGCCGGCTGTGGCAAGCGTCTGGAACATACGGGTAGCGACACCTGAATGGGAGCGCATGCCCACGCCTACCAGCGAGATCTTCACCACCCGCTCATTGCCTATGGCCCGTTCAGCACCAATGCGCTTGAGATTGGCTTCCAGGATTTCCATGGCCTGGGCATAATCATTGCGGTGCAGGGTGAAAGTGAAATCCAGGCGGCCGTCGCGGGCCAGGTTCTGCACGATCATGTCCACCACGATGTGGGCATCGGAGATCGGACCGAGTACCCGATAAGCAGACCCCGGCTCATCCTTGATACCGATGAGCGTGATCTCCGCTTCATCGCGATTGAAGGCGATACCGGATACGACAGCGGCTTCCATTTTGACATCCTCATAAGTGATGAGCGTGCCCTCGCCTTCCTTGAAGGTGGACAGCACGCGCAGGGGCACATTGTATTTGCCGGCGAACTCCACGGCGCGGATCTGCAATACCTTGGAACCCAGGCTCGCCAGCTCCAGCATCTCCTCGAAAGTGACGCGCGCCAGCCGCCGTGCTTCCGGCACCATGCGCGGATCGGTGGTATAGACGCCGTCCACGTCGGTGTAGATCTGACATTCATCCGCCTTGAGCGCCGCCGCCAGCGCCACTGCGGTGGTATCGGAACCGCCGCGGCCCAGGGTGGTGATATCGCCGATCTCGTCCACGCCCTGAAAACCCGCTACTACCGGCACACAGTTGTCGGCCAATGCGGCGCGCAACTTGCCGTCGTCGATGGATTCGATGCGCGCGCGGCTGTGATCCCTGTCGGTGTGTATGCACACCTGGGCTCCCGTGAAAGAACGCGCCGACAAGCCGCGTTTCTCCAAGGCGATGGCCAATAGCGCGATGCTCACCTGCTCGCCTGATGCCAGCAGCACATCCAGCTCGCGGGCGCTGGGGCGCTGGGCGATGCTTTTGCCAAGACCGAGTAAGCGGTCGGTCTCGCCGGCCATGGCCGAGACCACCACCACGAGGTCATGGCCGTCACGGCGCGTGCTGCACACTTTGTCCGCCACATGTTCGATGCGCGCGCAGTCGGCTATCGAAGTGCCGCCGTATTTTTGCACGATCAGCGCCATGAATGGCTCGCGTAGCCGAAATGTATTTCAAGCGATCGGTTTTCCCTCACCCGCCCTCGCTTCGCGACGGCCGCCCTCTCCCGGAGGGAGAGGGATTTAAAGAGATTGGTTACTCGCGCAAGCGCATTCATGTGAGCGAGAAACTCTTCAACCCAGACGCGCCCGCACCCAATCGGGCACGGACTTGAGCGCGATATCGAGTTTGCTTGGGTCGTTGCCGCCCGCCTGGGCCATGTCCGGCCGGCCACCGCCTTTGCCGCCCACCTGCTCGGCCACCACGTTCACCAGATCCCCTGCTTTGATCTTGTGCATGCGATCGGCAGTCACGCCGGCTACCAGGCGCACCTTACCGTCCTCGACCGCCGCCAGCACGATGGCTGCGGAACCGAGTTTGTTTTTTAATTGGTCCACAGTGTCCCGCAGGGTTTTGGCATCGGCGCCGTCGAGCCGCGATGCCAGCACCTTGATACCCTTGATGTCCACGGCTGCAGAGGCCAGATCGCCGCCCTGGCGGCTGGCCATCTGGCCTTTGAGTTGTTCCAGCTCCTTTTCCAGCTTGCGGTTGCGTTCCAGCAGCTGGCTGACCTTGTCCTCGATGTTATCCAGGCCGCCCTTGGTCATGTCGGCCACGTTGCGCAGCGTCTGTTCGGCCTTGTGCACCCAGGCGAGCGCGCCCTCGCCGGTGAGCGCTTCGATGCGGCGCACACCGGCGGCCACGCCGGATTCGCCCACGATCTTGAACAGGCCGACGTCGCCCACATGCCGCACATGGGTGCCGCCGCAGAGTTCCGTGGAGAAATCACCGAATTTCATCACCCTGACCATATTGCCGTATTTCTCGCCAAACAGCGCCATGGCGCCGGACTCGATGGCCTCGTCGTAACCCATTTGCCGCACATCGGCTTCGGCGTTCTTGCGGATTTCATCGTTCACTAGGTCTTCGATGCGCTGCAACTCATCCGGCGTGAGCGGCTGATTGTGGGAGAAATCGAAGCGCAAGCGGTCGGGCGCCACCAGCGAGCCTTTCTGTGTGACATGGGTCCCGAGCAGCTTGCGCAACGCAGCATGCAGAAGATGGGTGGCGGAATGATTCAACACAGTGGCGACACGCAGTTTCTCGTCCACCTGCGCCTCCATGCTTTCACCGATCTTCAGCTCGCCTTTGATGACCGTGCCCAGATGGGCATGGGCGCCGCCGCCACGTTTCTGGGTATCTTCGACTTTGAATTCGCCTTTGGCTGTGCGCAGTAATCCTTTATCACCCACCTGGCCGCCGGATTCCGCATAGAACGGCGTTTGGTCCAGGATCACCATACCCTGCTCGCCTGTCTTGAGCGCCTTGACGGATTCCTTTCCGCGGAACAGTGCGATGATCTTGCCCTTGTCTTTCAAGGCATCGTAACCGGTAAATATGGTTTCGCTCTTGATATCCACGTCCTGAGCATACTCCGCTCCGAACTGACTGGCGGCACGGCCGCGCTCGCGCTGCTTCTCCATCTGTTGTTCGAATCCTTGCAGATCAAGTTTGAGCCCGCGTTCACGCGCAATGTCCGCGGTGAGATCCACCGGAAAACCATACGTATCGTAAAGTTTAAAGATCACCTCACCGGGAATCTCTTGGCCTATCGGTTTAATAGTTGGTTTCCATCCAGGACTCCCCACATCCCAAATATTAGATTGCAATTTCCCTACAAGCCCTTCTTCAAGTAATCGCATCCCTTTAGTAAGGGTTTCAGCAAAGCGCTGTTCTTCCTGCAGCAAAGCTTGCTCGATATGTTTTACTGATTTGTGCAGCGCCGGGTAGGCCTCACCCATTTCCTGGTCGAGTGGTTTCACCAGTTTGTGGAAGAAGGGTTTCTCCTGGCCGAGTTTGTAGCCATGGCGCACGGCGCGGCGGATGATACGCCTAAGGACGTAACCGCGGCCCTCGTTGGAAGGTAGCACTCCGTCGGAAATGAGAAATGCGCAGGCGCGGATGTGGTCGGCGATCACCCGCAGCGACGGGCTGCTTAAATCTTTTGCACCCGTGACTTCAGCCGCTGCCTTGATCAGGTATTTGAATAGGTCGATATCGTAGTTGGAGTGCACGCCCTGCAGGACCGCGGCCATGCGTTCCAGCCCCATGCCGGTGTCCACGCAGGGCTTGGGCAGCTTAGTAAGCGTGCCGTCAGCGGCCCGGTCGAACTGCATGAACACCAGGTTCCAGATCTCCACGTAGCGGTCGCCTTCCTCATGGCTGCCGGGCTGGCCGCCGGAGATGCCGGGGCCGTGGTCCCAGAAGATCTCGGTGCAGGGTCCACAGGGGCCGGTATCCGCCATCTGCCAGAAGTTATCGCTTTGGTACTTGGGCGCTCCAGGCTGGTCGCCGACGCGCACCACCCGCTCCTTGGGCAAACCGATTTCCTTGGTCCAGATGGCATGGGCCTCGTCATCATCCTTATATATAGTTATCCATAGCCGCTCGGGCGGCAGTTTCCAGACCCGGGTCAAGAGCTCCCAGGCGTAGACGATGGCTTCGCGCTTGAAATAGTCGCCGAACGACCAGTTGCCCAGCATCTCGAAGAAGGTATGGTGGCGGGCGGTGTAGCCGACGTTCTCCAGGTCATTGTGCTTGCCGCCGGCCCGCAGGCAGGGCTGCACATCGGCCACCCGCAAGTGCTCAGGCTTCTCGCGGCCCAGGAAGATATCCTTGAACTGCACCATGCCGGCGTTGGTGAACAGCAGGGTGGCATCGTTGGCCGGCACCAGCGGGCTCGCCGGCACGATGGCATGGCCCTTGGAGCGGAAAAACTCCAGGAAGCTTTTACGGATCTGATTGCTGGTCATCATATTAATTTGTGAGAGCGGTGGTCCCCGCCGCGATGCTGCGATGCTCGTGGCCTTACGGCCGCTCCTATATATTTTCGAATTCGCCCTTCAGCACCTGCCGGATCTGCTCGGCGCTGAAGCCGCGCTGCTGCAAAAAACGCGCCTGCCGGGCGCGTTCCTTAAAATCCTTCGGCAGCGCTGCACCAAACCGTTTGCGGCGTGCTGTCTCTGCCTGGGTCAGCCATTCACTGCGGTGGTCGCCGAGAGTGTTATCAACCAGCGACTCCGCCACACCGCGTCTGCGCAGTTCCTCGCGGATCTTCACCGGCCCGCTGCCGCGCCGCAGGCGGCTGGCGACGAATTCATCCACAAAGCGGCCATCCGACACCAGATTCCGGTCCGCGAGCGCCTCGATGACGGCCGCCACTGTCTGCTGTTCAAAGCCACGCGCTGTTAGCTTGATGGTCAATTCCCGGGTGGAATGTTCACGCCGGGCCAGCAATCTGAGCGCTACCGCCCTGACCCGCGCCGGGTCACGGGCATCTTCTGCATCAAGCTTCCTGTGCTGCGACGGCTTCACCCGCAGGCGCCTTCACTTTCTTCGGTAACAATTTGTCGCGGATGGCCTGCTCGATCTCGGCAGCCACTTCCGGGTTCTGCTGCATGTATTCGCGCGCCGCTTCCTTGCCCTGGGCGAATTTCTTGCCCTTGTAGCTGTACCAGGCGCCGGATTTTTCCACCAGGTTCTGCAACACGCCCAGCTCGATGATTTCGCCGGCGCGCGAGATGCCCTCGCCGTACAGGATCTCGAACTCCGCCTCCCGGAAGGGCGGCGCCACCTTGTTCTTGACCACCTTGACGCGGGTTTCACTGCCGATGACTTCCTCGCCTTTCTTGATGGCGCCGATGCGGCGGATGTCGAGGCGCACCGAGGCATAGAACTTGAGGGCGTTGCCGCCGGTGGTGGTCTCGGGGTTGCCGAACATCACGCCGATCTTCATGCGAATCTGGTTGATGAAGATCACCAATGTATTGGAACGTTTGATGTTGGCGGTGAGCTTGCGCAGTGCCTGGGACATAAGGCGCGCCTGCAGGCCCATGTGGGAATCGCCCATCTCGCCTTCGATCTCGGCCTTGGGCGTGAGCGCCGCCACCGAATCCACCACCACCACGTCCACGGCCGCGGAACGCACCAGCATGTCGGCGATCTCCAGCGCCTGTTCGCCGGTATCCGGCTGCGAGACCAACAGGTCGTCGACGTTCACGCCGAGCTTGCCCGCATAGGTGGGATCGAGGGCGTGTTCCGCATCCACGAAGGCGGCGGTACCGCCCTTGCGCTGGATCTCGGCGATCACCTGCAATGTCAGGGTGGTCTTGCCGGAGGCTTCCGGACCGTAAATCTCCACCACCCGGCCGCGCGGCAGGCCGCCGACCCCGAGCGCGATATCGAGGCCCAGTGAGCCGGTGGAAACCACGTCCACATCACGGGAGGCAGTATGGTCACCGAGACGCATGACCGATCCTTTGCCAAACTGCTTTTCTATCTGGCTGAGCGCGGCAGCCAGTGCTTTCTTGCGGTTCTCATCCATTGGACACCTGTGTGCTTGTGGGTTACGGCCAGAATTTCAGCTGAAATTGCCTGGAAATCTATTATTTCACAGTTCCCCGGACCCCGCAGCCCTGGAAGCCAGCGGCCAGCTGGCGAGTAGCTGATATTCACTGCCGCGTGCATGCGTGAGCGAGTGAACTAATGCGAATTCCCGCACTGGCCAGCGCAGTGGACGCAGTGCGCCCAGTTGCCCGGGCTTGACCACTTTGCGCGCCAGCGTCACGTGCGGCACGAAGGGCTTGGAGTCGGGTTCAAGTCCCCGCAAACGCAATGCCTTCATCAGATCCACGGCCAGATTCCGAGCTGCAGCGGGGGCCTGTGCGGCTCCCAACCACAATAAGCCGGGTTCGGGCCAGAAGCCCAGACAATCCATCTGCAATTCGAAAGGTTCGACCGCCACACTGTCTGCCGCGTGGCGGGCCTGCAGTTCGCCGGCTCCGTCCACGCTACCCAGAAATGCCAGGGTGATATGGAAGTTCGATGGCGGCACCAGCTTCCCGCCGCTCAGCCGCACCGGGCGCCGGGTTGTCTTGTATAGACGGTGGCGCAGGGAATCGTCAGGCCATAAAGCGAAGAACAGCCTTTGAATCTCAGGGCCCGATGCCATCCAGCAGGCCTTTGAGGGCTTCAGCCACCGCGGCCCGGCGCACGGCCTCGCGGTCGCCGCCGAAATCAAAGCGTTTCGCACTCACACGGCGGTCCGGCCAGGCCCAGGCGATCCACACGCTGCCCACGGGTTTATCGGCACTGCCGCCGGTGGGGCCGGCGACGCCGCTGACCGCCACCGCCACCTGCGCCTGGCTGTGGCGCACCGCCCCGGCCGCCATCTCGCGCACACTTTCCTCGGAGACCGCGCCCCGCGAAGCTAGGGTCTCGGCGCTCACGCCCAGCATGGTCATCTTGGCGCTGTTGCTATAGGTCACGAAGCCGCACTCGAACCACTCGGAACTGCCGGAGATATCGGTCAGGCATTTGGCGATCCAGCCGCCGCTGCAGGATTCCGCGGTCGCCAGCTTGAGTTCGCGCGCCAGCAGCCTTTGCGCGAGACTCGTGGCAAGTGCCGCCAGTGCGGTATCGCTGGTCTCGGTCTCGGGGATGGTGGCTTTACGCATATATACAGGGTAGCACTGCTTGCCATCGGTACTCACGGTCACTAGCATCGCCCCTCAACCCGAGCACTTCATGAACGACCCACACGACGATCCCCACAGCGACCACACACCGGTCATGCGCCAGTACCTGCGGGTCAAGGCCGAACACCCGGACATCCTGGTGTTTTACCGCATGGGGGATTTCTACGAACTCTTCTACGACGACGCGCGCCGCGCCGCGCGCCTGCTGGACATCACCCTGACCCAGCGCGGCCAGTCCGCGGGACAACCCATCCCCATGGCAGGCGTGCCGTATCACGCGGCGGACAGCTATCTCGCCAAACTGGTGAGACTCGGCGAGTCCGTGGCCATCTGCGAACAGATCGGTGACCCGGCCACAGCCAAAGGCCCGGTGGAACGCCGGGTGGTGCGCATCATCACCCCGGGCACGGTCACCGATGAGGCGCTGTTGGAAGAGCGCCGCGACAATCTGTTGGCTGCAGTGCATGCGACGGGTACGCACTATGGATTGGCGGCGCTGGATATCGGCAGCGGCCGCTTCACGGTGCTGGAAGTGGAGGGCCAGGATGCATTGCTGGCCGAGGTGGAACGCCTGCAGCCGGCGGAACTGTTGTTGGCTGAAGACAGCGTGTTACCGCGTACACTTTCGGATCGCAATGGCGCGCGCCGCCGCCCGCTCTGGCATTTCGATCTGGCCAGTGCCACGCGCCTGCTGACGGTGCAATTCAGGACCCGCGAACTTTCCGGCTTTGGCGCCGCTGATCTCGATACCGCCATCGTGGCGGCCGGCGCCCTGCTGCAATACGTGCAGGAGACACAGCGCACCGCACTGCCGCACATTACCGGCCTGAGCGTGGAGCGGCGCGACGATGCCCTGATCCTCGACGCCGTCACCCTGCGCAATCTGGAACTGGAAACCAGTTTCGGCAACCAGCCACAACATACCTTGGCGGGCATCATGGATGTCTGTACCACGCCCATGGGTTCGCGCCTGCTGCGCCGCTGGTTGAGTCGGCCGCTCCGGGATCACGCACTGCTGCGCCGGCGTTTTCACGCACTCGGCGTGTGCCTGGAGGACCGCCGTTATGAAGCCTTGCGCGAACTGCTCGGCGGCATCGGTGACATCGAGCGCATCCTGGCGCGGGTGGCGCTCAAGTCCGCGCGCCCGCGGGATTTGGCGCAATTACGTTACGCGCTCGGTGAACTGCCGGCTCTGCAGGCGCAACTAAAGTTGCTGGATTCGCCATTGATTCAGCAGCTGGCCGCCAATGTCAGCGAGCATCCGACAATCCATGCGTTATTGCAAAAAGCTTTGATCAAGGCACCGCCGGCGCTGCTCCGCGAGGGTGGGGTGCTGGCGGAAGGCTACGATGCCGAGCTCGATGAACTGCGCAAACTCAGCCAGCATGCCGACCAGTACCTGGCCGATCTGGAGCTGCGCGAGCGCCAACGCAGCGGCATCAGCACACTGCGCGTCAACTACAACCGCGTGCACGGCTATTACATCGAGGTCACTCGTGCACAGGCGGAAAAGGTGCCGGCTGACTATCTGCGCCGCCAGACTTTGAAAGGCGTGGAGCGCTATGTCACCCCGGAACTGAAAAAGTTCGAGGATCGGGTGCTGTCGGCACGCGAGCAGGCACTGGCGCGGGAAAAAGCCCTGTATGACGGGCTGCTGGACCAGCTCATCCAGCAACTGAGCAGTCTGCAGAAGACCTCTGCCGCACTCGCGGAACTGGATGTGATCGCCAATCTTGCGGAGCGCGCTGCCGCGCTGTCGTTTGCGGCGCCGGAACTCAGCGAGGCGCCGCTGCTGCATATCGAAGCCGGCCGCCATCCGGTGGTGGAGCGGGTGCTGGATACGCCCTTCGTACCCAACGACCTGGGGCTCAACCAGCAACGCCGCATGCTCATCATCACCGGCCCTAACATGGGCGGGAAATCCACCTACATGCGCCAGGCAGCATTGATTGCGATCCTGGCGCATATCGGCAGCTACGTGCCAGCGACCAAAGCGGTGTTTGGGCCGCTGGACCGCATCTTCACACGCATCGGAGCCTCCGACGATCTGGCCGGCGGGCGCTCGACCTTCATGGTGGAGATGCTGGAGACCGCCAATATCCTCAACAACGCCACCGACAAGAGCCTGGTGCTGATGGACGAGATCGGCCGCGGCACCAGCACCTATGACGGACTATCGCTGGCATGGGCCGCGGCCAGTTATATCGCGCGCGAGCTCAAGGCCTTCACCCTTTTCGCGACCCACTACTTCGAAATCACCGCATTGGCGGAATTGGTACCGGGCATCGCCAACGTGCACCTGGACGCGACCGAACATCAACACAGCCTGGTGTTTCTGCACACCGTGAAAGACGGGCCGGCGGATCGCAGTTATGGGCTGCAAGTAGCGGCACTCGCGGGCATCCCCAAAGCGGTCATCTCGGAAGCCCGTGGCCGGCTGGCCGCCCTGGAGGCCGGATCACGCCAACAATCCAGCGATGCATCCCTACACGCTCAGCAACCTCAGTTGGGTTTATTCGCGCCCGAACATCCGGCGCTGGCGGAACTGCGTGATCTGGACCTGGAGAACCTCACGCCCAAACAGGCGCTCGATCTGCTCTACGACCTGAAAAGAAAACTTGTGTAGAAATGAGCTGCATACCGCAACATCGCCGGGGCCACACCCCGGCTCGGACACCGCCCGGTAGCCATCAATGCCATGGGCGCAATTGGATTACACTATATTACTGTCATTCGGCTGATCTGCACGGACTGCCCACGGATGCGCGCAGAACCCGCCTGCGGGTGAAGCGCGATTCCGCCTCAGCCCAGATTCGAATCACTGCTAACTGAGAATCCCCACTCAAGGAGACTTATCATGAAACGTTTACTCTTTGTTTTGGCATTGTCGAGTGCAATTCTGTCGCTGCCGGCACTGGCGAGCCTGAACGTCGGCGCCAAAGCACCGCTGTTCACCGCCGAAGCTTCGTTGGGCGGCAAGGTCTACAGCTTCTCGCTGGCCGATGCCCTCAAGAAAGGTCCGGTGGTGCTGTATTTCTATCCGGCGGCCTTCACCAAGGGCTGCACCATCGAGGCGCACGACTTCGCTGACGCCATGGGTGAATACCAGGCATTGGGCGCCACGGTCATCGGCGTGTCGCACGACAACATTGACATCCTGAAGAAATTCTCGGTGAGCGAATGCCGCAGCAAGTTCCCGGTGGCCGCGGATACCGATCAGAAGATCATGCGCTCCTATGATGCGGTGCTGCCGAAGCATGATAAGTATGCCAACCGCACCTCGTACGTGATCGCGCCGGACGGCACCATCATTTACACCTATACCAACCTCGATCCTGACCAGCACGTGGCCAATACCCTGGCGGCCATTAAAAATTGGGAATCCCAGCATAAAAAGTAGGGTTTTAGTTTCCCCGGATAATACAGTCCCTCTTCCACCGCGCGCGACACGCGCGGTGGAGTGGCGGCAAGAATCCTGAACTCTGCGATGGTTCCCGGGCCTGGCTCTAGATCTTGTCGAACCGGGCCTGGAAAAACCGCAGGTATTTCGGCTCATGGACCATTTTCAGGCCTCGGATCTGCTTGCGGTTCTCATAAACCGCAAGGATCGATTCGGCGGTGACATCCATGTGCGCCTGGGTATAGACACGTCTGGGAATCGTGACGCGTACCAGCTCAAGTTTCGGATGATGTTGCGCGCCGGTCTTTGAATCGCGTCCGGCGGACACGATGCCCCGCTCCATGGTCCTGACGCCTGAATCCACATAGATTTCCGCGGCCAGGATCTGTGCCGGGAACCGGTCCTGCGGGATATGCGCGAGTATCTTGCGCGCGTCCAGGAACACCGCATGCCCGCCGATCGGTTTCACGATCGGGATTCCCCAGTCCAGCAGTTTCTGTCCGAGATACTCCACCTGTCCGATGCGTGCGCGCAGATAATCTTCCTGGACCATCTCCTCCATGCCGCGTGCCATAGCCTCCATGTCACGGCCCGCCAGACCGCCGTACGTATGCAGGCCTTCGTACACCACCACCAGGTTGCGGGCTTCTTCGTACAGTTTTGCGTCATTGAGTGCCAGGAACCCGCCGATGTTGACCAGCAAGTCCTTTTTCCCACTCATGGTCGCCCCATCGGTATATTTACAGGTCTCCTTCAGGATCGCAGCGACCGATTTATTCGCATAGCCTGTCTCCCTGAGTTTTATGAAATAGGCATTCTCAACGGCGCGGGTGGCGTCGAGTATCACCCGGATGCCATGCTTGCTGGCCAATCGGTGTACCGCGCGCATGTTCTCCAGGGAGATCGGCTGGCCACCCGCCATATTCACGGTGGCCGCCACGCTTATATACGGGATCTTCCTGGCGCCGACTTTCCTGATCAGCTCTGCGAGCTTTGGTAAATCTACGTTGCCTTTGAATGGATGCGTGGATTCCGGATCGTGGGCTTCGTCGATGATGACATCCACGAAAGTGCCGCCGGCGCGCTCCTGGTGTTCGCGTGTCGTCGTGAAGTACATGTTGCCGGGGATGAAATCCCCCGGTTTGATCAATATCTGCGAAATGATGTGCTCGGCACCGCGTCCCTGGTGGGTCGGCACCAGGTATTTATAGCCATAGAATCGGCGCATGTTCGTTTCGAGATGGTAGAAATTCTTGCTGCCCGCGTAGGCCTCGTCACCCAGCATCATGCCGGCCCACTGGTAATCGCTCATTGCATTGGTACCGCTGTCCGTCAACAGATCGATATACACATCTTCGGAACGCAGCAGGAAAGTGTTGTAACCCGCGGCCTTGATTGCTTTGAGCCGGTGACTCCGGGTAGTCGTCGTCAATGGCTCAATCACTTTTATCTTGAACGGCTCAGCCCAGCTGCGTCTTGTGGGTTTTGCATATGCCATGGAAACACCTGTTTGTTTGATGGTTTAGCGATTCAAAACTATGCCTGGACAGGTCACAGCGGGTCCGTGGCCAGGATGTGCCCTTGTGCGTTGGCAGCCTATCGGAAGAATGCGCATGATCTGCATTTAAAAAGGGAATCACGCCGGTACCGTGCGGGGGAATTCTAAAGTTTTATTCTTTGCGGGCCCTTGACATAGGACAAGAGAGGCGATGAATGTTTGTCGCTTATTTGCCGATAGCAGTCGCAGGCGGGTTGAAATGCCCGTTATTCAGGAAGGCGATTACCTGTTCGGCAACTTCCTGGCTGAACAGCATGCCGGTATGGTGCACGTCGAGTTCGACCGTGTCGGTGGCACCGGATATCTGGGTCTCCTGTACCGCCACCAGCCCATCGTGCGGTTCCGGCAAATCCGGATGTGTCAGTCTGAGGCCCGGTCCGGCGGTACCCACCAATACGCCCAGTTCACGTTTGCTATCCCAAAGCGGATCGTGCTCTTCCGCCAGACCACCCGCGCCGCTTTGACCCAGGAGCCAGCCCCAGTTCCGGTCCACGATGTTGCGCGCCGCGATGCTGCCGCGCACCGGCGAGCCCATCAGCACCACGCGGCCGGGTGGAATATCCGGATGCAGCTCGAACATGCGCAGGATCACCAGACCGCCCAGGCTATGTCCCACCAGATGCAGCGTGGTGGCTTCAAGTTGGGTGATGTATTCCGCAAGCTGACGTGCGTTCTCGCGTACCGACTCCAGCACCGTGTGATAGTGGAAGATGTGGGTCTGGAACCCGTCCTGGGTGACGCGCAGGCGCAACAGGCCCAGTTCCAGGCCGGTCATATACAGGCCATGGACGAAGACGACAGTTCCCTTGCTGGCAGCCATGGTCAATGTGGTTATTGGATTGCTCATTGGTATCGCTTAACACCAGCACCGCATGGTACTTAAGCATGCCCGGCATGAGAAGCAGCCGGTCTGTGAATGCTGCGCATCCGGACTCCGCCCTGGTCTCCTGTAGGGTTCTGGCCAGCAGCGCCGGAGAGGTTTACGGGAATCCGCTATCATTAGCCCTGTGAATACAGCCATGAGATCCATGCAAACCTCCATTTCTGCTGGTGAACGCCGCCACGCTGTCGGCGTGATGGTCGGCCGTGTACGCGTGGGCGGCGGTGCACCCATCGTGGTGCAATCCATGACCAATACCGACACCGCGGATGTGATGGCGACCGTCAAGCAGGTGGCGGAACTGGCGCGTGCCGGTTCGGAACTGGTGCGCGTGACGGTGAATACCGATGCGGCCGCGGCCGCCGTACCCCATATACGCGAGCAGCTCGACGCCATGGGTGTCGATGTCCCGCTGATCGGCGATTTCCATTTCAATGGCCACAAGCTCCTGACTGAGCATCCGGCTTGTGCTGAAGCGCTGGCCAAGTTGCGCATCAATCCCGGCAATGTGGGACGCGGCAGCAAACATGACCCGCAGTTCGCCGTACTCATCGAAATCGCACTCAAGTACGACAAACCGGTGCGTATCGGCGTGAACTGGGGCAGCCTCGACCAGGATCTTCTCACTCAGATGATGGACGAGAACGCGCGCCTGCCCACACCGAAAGATGCGCAGGAAATCCTGCACGAAGCCATGGTGGCTTCGGCGCTCACTTCCGCACAACGCGCCGAACAGCTGGGGCTGGGGCACGACAAAATTCTCTTGTCCTGCAAGATGAGCGGTGTGCAGGATCTCATCGATGTCTACCGTCGCCTCGCGGAACGCTGCGATTATCCGTTGCATCTGGGCCTTACCGAGGCCGGCATGGGCAGCAAGGGCATCGTGGCATCGACCGCGGCCCTGGCAGTGCTCTTGCAACAAGGCATCGGCGACACTATCCGCATCTCTTTGACACCCGAACCCGATGGCGATCGCAGCCGCGAGGTTATCGTGGCGCAGGAGATTCTTCAGACCATGGGACTCAGGGCTTTCATGCCGCTAGTAGCCGCATGCCCAGGCTGTGGTCGCACCACCAGCACCGTATTCCAGAAACTCACCCAGGATATCCAGGGCTATATACGGACCCGCATGCCGGGATGGAAACAGGCCTATAGGGGTGTGGAAAACCTGCAGGTTGCAGTCATGGGTTGTGTGGTGAATGGGCCTGGCGAAAGCAAGCATGCGAACATTGGGATCAGCTTGCCGGGAACTGGTGAAAGGCCGGTAGCACCCGTCTATGTGGATGGACAAAAGACTGTTACGCTTAAAGGCGACAAAATCGCAGCAGAATTCCAGAAGATCATAGAAGATTATATTCATAGTCACTATCCAGTACGGTCATGAGAAATATGCCCCGGCATCACTGACTTGAAGTCATTACTCAGATACCGACTGTAGCTAACAATGCATATATATATAGTGGTCCAAATTTTTACGAGCATCCGTCTCACCAGCAGTGACTGTTAGAATCGTGGTTTGAGGCAGCTTTCCATGGGCAAAACTTCCAAATACACCGCTAAATTCCCCGATAAGCAAGGTCACATACCTTATACAGCGGAGGAGGATGCCGTTTGGCACGATTTGATCACCCGCCAAAGGCCCATCGTCGAGCGCTACGCCTGTGACGATTATCTCCAGGCCCTGAAACGCATGCACTTTCCAACCGATCACATACCCCAATGTGCGGAGGTCTCAGCGGTGCTGCGGGCACACACCGGCTGGGAAGTGGCCCCGGTACCGGCCCTGATCCCCTTTGACCAATTCTTCAGCCTGCTGGCTGACAAGAAATTCCCGGCGGCCTCCTTCATCCGCAGCCGCGAGGAGATGGATTATTTGCAGGAGCCGGATATCTTCCATGAAATCTTCGGGCATACCCCGCTGCTGACCGATCCCCGCTTCGCGGAGTTCACCCATGCCTACGGCAAAGCCGGGGTGCGTGCTGACAAGAAAGATCACGTAATGCTGGCACGGCTCTACTGGTTCACAGTGGAATTCGGATTAATAAACACAAGTAAGGGCCTGAAAACCTATGGGGCAGGGATCGTGTCATCCTTCGGTGAGACCCCGTATGCCATAGACAGTGACAAACCCTTGCGCAAACCTTTCGATCCAGTGGATGCCTTGCGCACCCCCTACCGCATCGACATTTTCCAGACCACTTATTTCATCATCAACGGTCTGGAAGACATGTTCGAGCTTGCGCATAAAAGTCTGATTGGCCTGATCGACGAAGCCAGGCGGCTAGGGATGCATACACCCAATTTTCCGCCGGCCACCAAAAAAAGTTGGGCCTGAGCAATTCATTCGTTCACTAACTAACGCACCACGAGGCTGTCATGACGGAACTGGCTGAAAAACACTGCGTCCCCTGTGAAGGCGGCGTCAAACCACTGACCCGAGAGGAAGCGGAGCGTTACCTGAAGAAATTGACACCGGAGTGGCAGCTGAGTGCCGACAGCAAACAGATCCACAAGGACTTCAAGTTCAAAGGATTCAACGGCACCATGGGCTTCGTGAACGCGCTCGCCTGGATCGCCAATCAGCAAGGCCACCATCCGGACCTGGAAGTGGGCTACGGACACTGCTTGGTTCACTACACCACCCATGCCATCGGTGGTCTGTCGGAAAATGACTTCATCTGCGCCGCCAAAGTGGACAGATTAATGGCGAAATAACAGCTGTTGACCCGCCCTTAGACTCTGCAACCCAGCAGCCACCGGTTTTAATTCAGGATTGGAGCTGGATTAGGCTGTTACCCAGTGTATCCCTGCATCGATATCGGCAACGAAGTTTATCGCCGGCTTGCGTCCACACTTTGATCGATCCGGCCGCTCAATAGGCCATGTCCGGAAATACGCCAAGCAGATATTCATGAAGCAAAATCGTATCTGCCCGCGCAGTTTTTCCAATTCAGCGCAATATTCCAGTGAAATTAGCTGGCAAACCCATTGCGCGCCGCATAAATGCGCTCTTGAGCGGCGTAAAGCGGTCTACGGCGCGCAATCCTGTATTGCGCAGCCATGATAGCGGTGCATTATCATTGCTGAAAAGGCGTTTAAATCCGTCTAGCGCAGTAATCATAACTAAATTATCGCCTTTTCGCGTACGTTGGTAACGGCGCAACACACTTAAGTCACCGAAATCACGGTGACGCTGTTGCGCATCCAGAATCAGCGCGCCGAGTGCCGCCATATCCTTAAAGCCCATATTCACACCTTGTCCCGCCAGCGGATGCAGCGCATGGGCGGCATCGCCGATGAGTGCGAAACGTGCATGCACATACTCGCGGGTGTGCATGCGCTGCAGCGGGAAACCGGCACGCGGGGTGCTGGCGGTAACTTGACCAAGAATGGCGTCGCTGGCCGTGGTCACGGCAGCACAAAATCCGGCTTCATCCAAGCGCTGGACTTCTGCCGCACACGCGTTATCCAGCGACCACACCACTGAGGAACGGCCATCCTGCAGCGGCAACAGCGCGATTGGGCCGGTGGGCAGGAAACGCTGCCAGGCGGTACGGCAATGGGGTTTGTGCGTGGCCACGTGGGCGACGATGGCCGTTTGTCCATAGGATGCCGAGTGGGTTTCGATACCCACCAACTTGCGGGTGGCTGATTGCGCGCCATCCGCCGCCACCAGCAGGCGTGCATGCAATCGCCGGCCATCCTGCAGTGTGAGCGTGGCCTGCTGTGGATCGATCTCCACAGATTCCGGCGTGGCCGGATGGATCGCGGTGACGTTGTGAGCGGTCTGCAGTTGCATCCGCAATGCATGTTGCATCAGACCGTTCTCGACGATGTAACCCAGCGCCGCTTCGCCCACGTCGGCACAGTCGAAATGGATGCAGCCGCTGCCAGTCGCATCCCACACGTGCATCTCGGTATATGCGGCAACCCGTTGTGACTGGATAGTCTGCCAGGCACCCAAGGATTCCAGGAGGTTTCGGGATGCTGGTGATAGCGCAAACACCCGCAGATCAACCTCGACTGCGGCTGTGAAGGCTTGCGGTTCGCGCGCATCCACCAGCGCGATTTGCAAACCACTGTTGCGCAATACACAAGCCAATGCTGTACCGATCGCACCGGCCCCCACGATGACCACATCGAACCGTGAGCCTACTTGACGCGCAGTCATATCATCCTGCGCCTGCTTGCCGAGACAGCGTCTGGCCCATCGGCTTTCCTATCAAGGCAATCAGTCCCGGTTTTGATCCCAAGTCCGCGCGCCAGATGCGGCAGGCGACCGGAGATGCCCATGTTGACGCGCGCAAACTGCCGGCGTACGGGTGGAAATACTTCCAGGCCCAAAAGGCCCAGATTGCGTACCACGCCGACGGCACTCAGAGGATTGGTAAACACGCGCGTGAGCATATCCGTGAAATAGATGGTGCCCGCCTGGTCGCGGCGGCGTGCACGACTATATTCAGCGAGTCGCTGCTCGTCCCCCAGGTCGCCGCCCGCAGCGCTGATGTCCGCCAAGGTATCCGCAAGCACTGCGATATCGCGTAATGAAAGATTGAATCCCTGGCCGGCGATCGGATGCAGGCTGTGGGCCGCATTGCCCACGACCACCGCACGACCTTGCATTTGTGTGCGCGCTCGCACCAGACTCAAAGGATAAGCCTGGCGCTTGCCGGCTTTGATGAAGCGCCCCAGGCGTCCATTGAATCCGGCAGCTGCTGCCTGCAGAAATTCCATATCGCTCATGGCCTGTATTCCGGCTACGCGCGCCTTGCTTACGGTCCACACCAGAGCATAGTGATCTTCGCCCATGGGCAGCAGCGCCAGCGGCCCATCACGGGTAAACCGTTCGAAAGCGGTGTGTGGCTGCGGCCGTTCGACACTGATATTGCAGATCACGGCACTCTGCCCGTAATCCCAGACCCGCGTATCGATGCCGAGCTGTTCGCGTATTTTTGAATGCGCGCCGTCCGCCGCCACCAGCAGGCGGCTGCTGACAGTCTTAATCCCATCGCATTCCACACTTGCACTAACCGCACGGGCTTGCATGTGCACGGCCTCGAGTTTTGCCGGCGCCAGTAAGGTAATGTGTTCATGGCGTTCCAGGAATTCGCTCAATGCCGATCCGATGACACGGTTGGGCACCACATAACCGAGCGCCTCCACGCCCATCTCCGTTGCATGTAAACGCGTCATGCCCATATGACCGCGGTCGGATACATGGATGCAGTGGATGGCCGTGGCCTGCGGAGCGATACGCGGCCACAAGCCGATGCCCTCGAAGATGCGGCGGCTGCCCCAGGACACCGCCGTGATGCGGTCGTCATAACTCGGTTGGCCGTGACTGCCAAAACGCACGGCTTCCACCACAGCGATCTTGAGCGCGAGCGGCGCCAGTGCGGCAGCCAGGCTCGCGCCCACCATGCCGCCACCGGCGATCAGGATGTCGAAATCCACGGCGGGCACATCATGCAAGCGTGCATCCCGTCGGCTTTTGGGTTTACGGGGATGCTTTGTATTGGTCTTGCGCTTCATGCTCACGCTGCCCGGCGTTGCATGAAGGTTTCGATCTCATCTGCCTGTTTGATAAGCGCGCGGGTCAGCACCTCGGGCTCGCCACGGGTTACCAGCACATCATCCTCGATGCGCACGCCGATGTTCCACCAGCGTTTGTGCACGCCGTGGGTACCGGCGGTGATATAGATACCCGGCTCCGCGGTCATTACCATGCCGGGCTCCAGTTCGCGCCATTCATCGCCCACCTTGTAATCGCCCACATCATGCACGTCGAGTCCCAGCCAATGACCGGTACGATGCAGATAGAACTTCTTGTATACCTCATCCTTGATAAGTTTGCTCACAGAACCTTTCAGCAGTCCCAGCTTCACCAAACCTGTGGTCAATACCTTTACGGCTTCCTCATGCGGAGTATTCCAATGGTTGCCGGCGCGCATCTTGTCGATAGCCGCAAGCTGCGCCCTAAGCACCAATTCATAAATGGCGCGCTGCTCCGCCGTGTAGCGCCCATTCACCGGATAAGTGCGGGTCACATCGGTGGCGTAATTCTGGTATTCGCAGGCCGCGTCGATCAGCACCAGTTCGCCATCTCGCAGCGGCTGATTGTTTTCCACATAGTGCAGGATGCAGCCATTGGCACCGCCGCCCACGATGCAGTTGTAGGCAGGCACCCCGCCACTACGGCGGAACTCATACAGAAATTCAGCTTCCAGCTCGGCCTCGTTCATGCCGGGACGGCAGGCATGCATGGCGCGCTCATGGGCGCGCACCGATATTCCTGCCGCCTGGCGCATGAGCGCGAGCTCCGCCTTGCTTTTGTAAAGACGCATATCGTGCAGCAGATGATCCAGCGACACGAATTCCTCGGGCGTATGCATACCGGTCTTGGCCTGGGCGCGCAGGCCGTTGACCCAGCCGATCACGCGCTTGTCGAAATCCGAATAGTTACCCATGGTGTAGAACACCCGTTCGCGGCGTTCCAGCAGGCCGGGCAGGATGTCGTCGATGTCGCTGATGGGGAAGGCGTCATCGGCGCCATACTCGCGGGTGGCGCCTTCCGGCCCGGCGCGACGGCCATTCCAGGTCTCCATTAGGGGATCGCGTTCCCGGCAAAACAGGATGTATTCCGCCTGACGGCGGCCCGGCACCAGCACCAGGACCGCGTCGGGCTCAGGAAAGCCGCTCAAATAGTGGAAATCGCTGTCCTGGCGGAACGGATAATGGCTGTCACGGTTGCGGATGCGTTCATGCGCGGCGGGCACGATGGCGATGCTGCCCGGCCCCATCATGCGCATGAGCTCTCGGCGGCGGCGGGCGAATTCCTGAGTTGGCATCTGTAGTTAAGACCTCATGAAGAACCTAATGTAACTCGGATACCGCCATTCGGCAGCTACCGGAACATCCGCTCAGGTATTATCCTAGCATCGTGCGCCCAGGGTGCGTGGGTACGTTGACCGCTTCACCAGCGCCGCTCTATAGTGATTATATGCATAGCGAAAAAACCCGCGAACTGCTGGAACAGGAACTCAAGCGGCTGGAAGGCCGTGTGCAAGAACTGGTGGGTGCCTGTGTCAGATTGCGTAGCGACAACCACTCGCTGCGTGAGCGGCTGGAATCCCTGAATACGGAACGCGCCGGCCTGCTGGCCAAGAACGAACAGGTCCGTGGCCGGGTGGAAGCCATGATCACGCGCCTCAAGTCCCTGGAGGAAAGCGCATGAATGAAGAATTCGCACGTATCACGGTGCGCATCCTCGACAAGGATTACCAGGTGGCCTGCCCGGACGACGAGCGTGAGGCACTGCTGGAATCCGCTGAACTGCTGAACCGCAAGATGCGTGAGATCCGCGAGAGCGGCAAGGTAGTTGGCCTGGATCGAATCGCGGTCATGGCCGCGCTCAACCTCTCGCATGAAATATTGCAAAACCAGGCTCTCGCCAATGAAGCGGATCGCCATCTGCTTGGCAGGTTGCGCATACTCAACGACCAGCTGGCCGGTACCACGGCTGGTGGCATGTCACTGGCAAATTAGCGCGCGCATCCGTAACATGCAGGATGCAGAGTTTTTAACAGCATGGCGTCTCCTGTGGTGTGCGATACGGGCTGGGTTACTCTTTGAGCCTAAATCAAACCCACGGAACTGGCCCGATGATGACGGTGTGCAGGTCCGCCATGCAGCGGAAAGCCTAAAGCATCACGGCCGGCTCCACCTGAACTTTTGGTTCAAGGGCGATAGTCGGTAACGGCACCGATGGGAGACGCCTCTTTGACACCTCCCATGACTGTTCGTAAAAACATCCGCCAGGAAATGCGCAGCCGGCGGCGGGCGCTGGACAGCGCAACTCGCGCCCGTGCAGCCGAAGCCTTGATGGCGTTGCTTACCACGCTGCCCTGTTACCGCGCCGCACGGCATCTGGCCGCCTATGTTGCGGTGGACGGAGAACTGGATACCCAACCGCTGTTGCAGCAGGCGCATCGCGATGGAAAACACATCTATCTGCCGGTATTGCCCTCTCAACATTCGACCGAGCTCAAGTTTAATAGCTGGACACCTGAGATCGCCATGCAACTCAACCGCCTGCAGATACCGGAACCGGTCAGATCCGGGCTGGATGTGATTGAACCACGCTCACTGGATCTGGTGCTCACCCCACTGGTAGCTTTCGACGGCAGCGGTAACCGTTTGGGCATGGGCGCAGGTTTCTATGACCGCACCTTCGCGTTCCTGAAAACCGGCGGCGACAAGCCGCTGATGCTGGGCCTGGCCTATGAATTCCAGTATCTCGACAGTCTGCAGCCAGCTCTCTGGGATGTGCCACTCGCCGGCGTTGTGACGGATCGCCGGGTGCATTTTTTTAAGCACCTGGAGGGCAAGCGGGGATGAATTACTGGTTGAAGAAATCCGAGGCCGGTACCTTCGGGATCAACGATCTCGTGAAAGCGCCAGCTAAGACCACGGCGTGGGATGGGAGCCGCAATCACCAGGTGCGCAACATGCTGTGGGACCGGATGCACGAGGGCGATGAGGCGTTCTTCTATCATTCGAGTTGCATCGTGCCGGGTATGTGGGTGTCATGCGGGTCAGCCGTGGCGCTCACCCGGATAGCACGGCATTTGACCCGGGAAATCCGCATTTTGATCCACGCAGCAGGTCTGCAAAACCGCGCCGCTATGCCGTGGATATGACCCTGGTTGAGCGCTGCAAGCAGCCAATCATACTCACTGATCTGCGCAGGCACCCGCTGCTCGATGACATGCTCATCCTGCGCCGTGGCAACCGTCTGTCCGTCACGCCGGTTACCACCAATCAGTGGCGTTACATCCTGAAATTAACCGCTGACATCCAAATTGATAACGCTAATTGGCAAAAATTATTAAAAAATGTCATTTGCAGTCGCGAAATTAACTTCAAAACACACGCAAACACCAAAAATGCACTCCAAACTGGCAAAAATTGATTGTAAAACTGGAATTTTGAATTTTCTTGTATATACTCAAGTGCGTGTGATCTAACCGGGAGGATCGTTGATATGAAGCGTCGTAAAGCAAAGAAGGTCAAGGTTGCAGCCAAGCGAAAGAAAAAGGCTGCTGTGAAGAAGGCTCCGCGCCGTCGTCGGCGCAAGGCAGCCGGCAAGAAAAAGAAAGCTGGCAAGAAGAAAGCTCGCCGTCGTCGTAGGAAATCTAGCGCGGCGATGTAAAGCCTTAAGGCTTTGCTTAAATAGGCCCGCTCCTGCGGGCCTATTTTTTTACACAAACAGCGGGGAAAATGGCGCGATGAGCGCGGAAGACAACAAAAAACGGGCAGCACTCGCAGCCCTCGATTATCTGGGAAACAGCCGCATCGTCGGCGTCGGCACCGGTTCCACCGTCAATCATTTCATCGAAGCACTCAAGTCCATCAAGGGGCGGCTGGATGGCGCGGTCTCCAGTTCCGAGGCTTCGACACTGCGGCTCAAGGCGCTGGGTATCCCGGTGCTGGAGTTGAATGCGGCGGGAGAACTGCCGGTATACGTGGATGGCGCCGATGAGGCCAACCGGCATCTGCAACTCATCAAGGGCGGCGGCGGTGCACTCACCCGCGAGAAGATCGTGGCGGCGGTGAGCCGGCGCTTCGTGTGCATCGTGGATGACAGCAAGCTGGTGCAGGTGCTCGGCGCATTCCCGCTGCCGGTCGAGGTGATCCCCATGGCCCGCAGTTTTGTGGCGCGCGAACTGGTGAAGCTCGGAGGCCGGCCGGATTGGCGTAGCGGGTTCAAGACCGATAATGGCAACGTGATACTGGATGTTCACGGCCTGCGCATCCTGGATCCGCCCGCCCTGGAGGCGCAGATCAACCAGATCACCGGAGTCGTCAGCGTGGGCATCTTCGCCCGCCGGCCGGCAGATGTGCTGCTGGTAGGTTATGGAGATAGAGTGGAGAAGATCGTTTAGAGGCCCGACAGCTGTCCAGAAGCTGTCTCAAAATCGCCCAGCGGGCACGCTTGCCCGTCATTCCCGCGCGACCGCTAGGGATGGCGGAAGTCCCAGAAATACAGGAGCAATTTCTGAGGGTGGCGGGAATCCAGTGTTCTTGGTTTTCAATACTTTAAAATCACTGGGTCCCCGCTTTCGCGGGGACGACGATTCCACAAATGACCAACGTTTTTGAGATAAGTTCTAGTTTCCGTTAGGTGAGCCGCACACCGCCTGATAATAACGGCTGGTATCGGATTGGCTCATATCACCGATGGCATGGGCGTTGATGATGGTGCTGATCGCATCCTGGTGGTTATTCACCAGCAGTAAGCCGAATTCAGCCAGCCGCGTCTGATCGAGTTCTGCTGCCGCTGAAGCATCCGCTGGCGCGATGATTGAGACATCGGTGGTGATGTATCTGAGTTGTCCCACCGAGACGTAATCACCGGTTTGAATACCCTTAAGTCCGAGGGTATTTTCCAATAAGGGCAGAATCGACAGTTCCTGCTTGTCCAGCGGCACATGCGGGACCACGTCATCCTGGTTCTCATAGCGGTATCCGACGATGCCCTGGGTCGTGTACTTGGCAGCGAAATCCGTTCCGCCGACCCGTGGTGCTGCGAAGGTAACCACCTCGGTCACCGGAAGTAGGTTCTCCGTCCTCAGCTTCAGAGCTGCCAACATCGCCAGCGCACCGCCCTTGCTGTGCCCGGTGATGTACACCTTGACTCGTGGTCCCAATTTGCCGGCCGCCTGCCACGCCTTGATCTGCTGAAGCATGCCTGGCCACAGATTATCGAATGCATCCTTGAATCCGCTATGCACCAAACCCAGTTCCGGGTCAGGCTGCGGGGTGAAATCCGCATCGTTGAACCAATCTTCGATTATTAATTGCTGGTTGGCAGGATCCTGCTGGTCGTCATCCTTGAAAGGCAATGTGCCACGGAAGGCAATGATCACGTCGTTGTCGGAACGCCACATCAAAACAGCATCCCGATCACTGTTGGTCTGACCGTTGCGTGTGCTACTCACACCGAAAGCATCGCCTGTTTCCCCCAGGAGTGTCGCAAGGTCAGTATCGGGTTGTATGGCCCCGGTACTGTTCACGTTATACGCATAAGCCGAGGCTTTTAGCAGCTTACACCCTAGCGGATTCGCTGCTGGAGTCTGGGGATTGAAGCCCCCGAAACCGCTGGTGGGTAGCAAACCGCATCCTGCGCAGGCCAAGAATAGCGGGAGGCTCAGTGCCCAGTGCCATAGGTAAATTTGGCGGGAATTACCGGCATGACGTTCCATGTTAAGCCTATGGGGTTACGTGAAGACCTATAGGTTACCGCACAAATGAAAAGGCCCGTCTAGAAGACGGGCCTTTGTTTATTGGCTGGGGGACTAGGATTGTCGCAACGTGCAAAAAACTGCTACTCGTTATCAGCCATGTCCAGTTATCCATCCCTGGTGTGCCAACCAGCCTGGACATCCATGTCCAGTCGCCCGGCGTATACGCCGGGCCCCAAGGATTCTCATCCTAGTCCCAACAAACTTCTAAATGAAAAGGCCTATCCGTTGGGTGGGCCTTTATATTTGGCTGGGGGACTAGGATTCGAACCTAGGTTGGCGGAGTCAGAGTCCGCAGTCCTACCGCTAGACGATCCCCCAAGTTCCGATGATTTTAGATCACAGAACCATCCCTGGTGGGCTTACCAGCCTCGACATCCTGTCTCAGCGCTCGTCGCTGTGCGACGAGCCCTACCGCTAGACGATCCCCCAACATGCTCTGTCAGACTGGCTGCCAGCAGAACGGCGCGGTCCGCGATCAGCGCTTGGAGTATTGCGGTCCGCGGCGGGCCTTGTGCAATCCGACCTTCTTGCGTTCCACGGCACGCGCATCGCGGGTGACGAACCCGGCCTTGCGCAAGGGCGAACGGTTGATTTCATCGTACACGATCAGCGCGCGCGCTAGGCCGTGACGGATGGCGCCCGCCTGACCGGTATTGCCGCCACCGCTGACGGTCACGCTGACATCCAGACTGTCCAGCTGGTTCACGACCTGCAGCGGCTGGCGCACGATCATGCGCGAGGTCACACGCCCGAAGTATTCGTCCAGTGGACGGCCATTGATGAGGATGCGGCCCTTGCCGGGTTTCAAAAATACACGCGCTTTGGAGGTCTTGCGGCGGCCGGTGCCGTAACTGGTGCTTACTGCCATGGGTTGTTTCTCTTGAGAAAATCAGGTGTTTAAATATCGAGTTTCTGTGGTTGCTGCGCTTTATGCTTGTGCTCGGCGCCCGCGTAGACCTTTAGCTTCTTGAACATGCTGCGGCCCAGCGGATTCCGGGGCAGCATACCCTTGACAGCGATCTCGATGGCGCGCTCCGGATGTTCCTGCAAGAGTTTGCCCAAGGTCGTCTGTTTAAGGTTGCCGATATAGCCAGTGTGGCGGTAATAGATCTTATCTTCCAGTTTGTGGCCGGTGACATGGATCTTTTCCGCATTGATGACCACCAGGTAATCACCGGTATCCACATGCGGAGTGAATTCGGGCTTGTGCTTGCCGCGCAGGCGGCGCGCCAGTTCGGTAGCCAGCCGGCCAAGGGTCTTGCCGCTGGCATCCACCAGATACCAGTCGCGCTTGACGGTTTCGGCTTTGGCCGAGAAAGTCTTCATGAACCTGAACTCCGGGGGGCGCTGAAAGGGGCGCCATGCTACGCGACAATGCCTGATTATTCAACCACTTGGCTGCCAGGTTGCGGACCACCAAAACCCGCAAGGGTAGCAATAATGTCGCCGAATATGCCCTTAAATCAATCTGTTACTAGATTTTCAATCGTTCCACTACGCGGCCGTTCAGCAAATGTTCCTCGATGATCTCATCGATGTCGTCGCTGTCGGTGTAGCTGTACCAAACGCCTTCCGGATACACCACCGCGATCGGTCCCTCGCTGCAACGATCCATGCAACCGGCCTTGTTGACGCGCACGCCGCCCGCTCCGGCGATCCCGAGCTCTTTCACCCGTTGCTTGGCATAAGTGCGGATATGGTCCGCATCATGGTTCTGGCAACAAGGCGAGCCATCCTCGCGCTTGTTGCAGCAGAAAAAGATATGGCGGCGATAGTACATAGATTTGAGCGGCGCTGCCTGAAGTTAACGCTGGCTATATTACTACTGTGGCAGCCATCAAAATCTGCATTCCAGTTAAACGGGCGCGCTGCGGTCAGCATATTCGTAATCCAGGATACCGACCAGACAAAAACACGGACTTTAAGGCCTACGAGATGCGCATAAACCACGGCCGACGGCCCGGGATGTGAGTTGTTATCATAGCCACAGGGTTTTTCGAGTTCAGGTCGGTACATCACATGCTGCAGCGAACCACAGCTTTCCCGCTCGCCGACGCCGACAAATGCGTGAAATGTGCCCTGTGCCTGCCGCATTGTCCTACCTACCGGCAGTCTCTGGATGAAGGTGAATCGCCGCGCGGCCGCATCGCACTGATGCAAGGTCTTGCGACGGGCGCGCTTGAGATCACGCCGGCACTCAGCGGGCATCTGGATCGCTGCCTCGCGTGCCGCGCCTGTGAAGCGGTATGCCCCGCTGAAGTACCGTATGGAAAACTCATCGATGCCGCGCGCGCACTTCTCATCCAGCGTGGGCACCGGGAAAACATGCTGGTGAGGCTGTTAGCCGTATGCATGCGTCATCCGCTGCTGTTGCGTCTCATGCATTTCAAGTTGTGGCTCACGCAAAAGTTCGGCCTCCTCAAACTCACATCCCTGTGGCCGCGACTGCGGCGGCTCGCTAGAATGCTGCCGCCATTGACCAAGCCACAGCGCTGGCAGTCCGTATACAGGACATCACAGCCAGGCAACCAGGAAGTGGCTGTGTTCCTGGGTTGTATCGCGCGCATCACTCAGCCGCAGGTGACTCGCGCGAGTATCCGCCTGCTGAATGCTCTCGGCTACAGCGTTCGCATCCCCGGAGGACAGACCTGCTGCGGCGCTCTGGATCAGCATGCGGGTCGCAGTGCGCAGGCAGCCACACTGGCCCTTAAGAATCTGCAAGCATTCAACCAGGATGCCGCCATGCCGGTACTGAATACCGCCAGCGGCTGCGGAGCGACCCTGGGTGAATATCCGTCGCTGCTATCGGATCAGCGTGCCGCGGTATTCAGCAAGCGCAGCCAGGACATCAGTGCCTTCCTTGCTGGCCAGGAACAGCTCAAACGCATCAGATTCAAGCCGTTATCGGCAAGCGTCATGCTGCACAGCCCCTGCACCCTGAAAAACGTACTCAAGACCGATAAGGCAGTGGCTGAACTGCTGCGCTGCATCCCGGAAATCAGACTGGAGATCCTGCCAGGCGGTAGCGGCTGTTGCGGCGCCGCCGGCAGCTATGTCATGAGCGAAGCGGAGATCGCAGACCGGCTTGCGGATAACATCGTCGCGGCAGTCAAGCTAGCTCATCCGGCTATCCTGGTCACCTCCAACGTCGGTTGCAGCCTGCATCTGCGCGCGGCGTTGCAACGTCATGGCCTGACAATACCCGTGCTGCACCCGCTCGAGCTGCTGGCGATGCAACTACCCGATGACACCAGCGCTATAATTACTGCATGAACGACAGCCGCACCCTCAATCCTCTGGACCGGCTCATCGCCGAGCTGGATAAGGCGTTGCGCACCGCGTTTCCAGCTGCGCCCCATACGGCATCCCGCAGTAATCCAGCATCATCCATTGCCACTGATGATTTGAACGCTCAGGAACGCACACTCTCCGGGAGATTGATGCGCGTCAATCACGCCGGTGAAGTGGCCGCGCAGGCCCTTTACCAGGGACAGGCGTTCACCGCCCACAGCGAAGCGGTGCGCAACGGTATGGCGCAATCGGCTGCCGAGGAAGTGGATCACCTGGCCTGGTGTGAGCAGCGTCTTCAAGAGCTGGGTGCGGGGACCAGCAAGCTGGATCCTTTCTGGTACCTGGGATCTTTCGCCATCGGCGCACTGGCGGGAATCGCTGGCGACAACTTCAGCTTAGGCTTCGTGGCCGAGACCGAGCGCCAGGTGGCAGAACACCTGGACAGGCATCTGCAGCGTCTGCCGGCCGGCGATCACAAGAGCCGCGCGATATTGGAGCAAATGAAACAGGACGAGACCCGCCACGGCACCATCGCCACCCATGCGGGCGGTAGCAGTATGCCGGAGCCGGTACGCAATCTGATGCGCCTCACCTCGAAAGTCATGACCGGAACTGCCTACTGGATCTGACCAGTAAATCTGTCAGGCGTCAGCTCAGCCCCAGTACGATCAAGGCGATCCCTATCACAACCATCGCGTAGCCGCGCATCCGGCTGCGGCTGGATCTGATGTTCGGGCGTTCCGGCTCCAGCAGATGCCGCATGTGCTTCAGACTGTAGAAGCGGCTGCGCGTGACTTCTTCCGATGTAAGCCAGTCTGCCTGTTTTATTCCCCTGGCGCTGCTGGCCATGGACCAAAGGATGACCAAACCATAGATGATGGCCAGTGCGCCGGCCGCCAGAAACAGCTTGTTCACCAACGGCATATCAAGCCCCCAGCCGCGTTACTCATGTAAGTCCAATCACCGCACCGGTACTAGGCCCGGAGACCGGCCTCCGATTTCGATTTCCCAATACCGGCGGACCGTCGTTGCTTCAAAAAATTCCGTAACAGGTCATGCCCATGCTGCGTCAGAATCGACTCCGGGTGGAACTGCACGCCCGTAACAGCATAGGTATTATGCTGCACGCCCATGATTTCCTGCATGCCGCCATCCTGATCATTCGTCCAGGCTGTCACTTCCAGACAATCCGGCACACTGTGTTTGTCGATCACCAGCGAATGGTAGCGCGTGGCCTCGAATGGATCGGGCAGGCCGGCATATATGCCCAAGCCGTTATGATGGATCATGGAGGTCTTGCCGTGCATCACCTGCCCAGCATGCACGATCTTGCCTGCGTAAGCCTGGCCGATACATTGATGGCCCAGACACACGCCGAGAATCGGGATCCGGCCACCGAAGCGCTGGATGAGCGCAACCGATATCCCGGCTTCGTTGGGCGTGCACGGTCCCGGCGATATCACGATGTACTCAGGATGCAGGGCTTCCACATCATCGAGCGTCAGCGCGTCATTGCGATGCACGCGGACATCCGCCCCCAGCTCGCTTAGATACTGCACCAGGTTGTAAGTAAAGGAATCGTAATTATCCAGCATCAACAGCATGGATTGCCTCGCAGACCGGCGCTGTTCGCCGCAGGCTCAGCCAGATAATACAGGAGCATGTCGCAACGCAGCTTGCGTCAACAGTGGTGGCAACTCCGTGAGCGAATCGAGCATGGCATCCGCCTCGAATCCGGCGAGGTCGCCACCATAGCCATAACGCACGCCGACCGCCATAAAATCCGCAGCGCGCGCTGCCAAGAGGTCATTCCGGGAATCGCCCACCATGCAGGCCATTGCTGGCCGAACGCCGAGTTGCTGGGCGGCATGCAGCAGCGGCAATGGATGCGGCTTGCGTTGCGCCAGCGAATCGCCCGACAGCACGATACCGAAATAGGTGCTGATGTTGAGCGCGTTCAACAGCGGCGTGGTGAACTGCGCCGACTTGTTGGTGATGCAGGCTAGGGCAAAATCCTGTGCCTGCAGAAACCGTAGTGTGTCCAATGCGCCCGCATACAGGCTGCTCTCCACCGCCAGGTTTTCGTGGTAGGCGCGGGCGAAGGCCTCGAAGGCGCGCTGGTATAAATCCGCCGGCGGGTCGCCGCCGAGTGCGCGCTTCAACAGCATCTTGACGCCATCACCCACCCAGCTGCGTACCGTGGCGATATCCGGCGGCGGCAACCCCAGTTCCCGGGTCATGCGCTCCACGGCGCGGGCGATATCCGCGGCACTGTCTACCAATGTACCGTCGAGATCGAAAGCTACGAGCTTGATGGATGCCATCAGCGCGTGGCGCGCGCCAGCTGTGTACGCATCGCCTGGATAACGCCCTGGTAATCCTTGGCGCCGAAGATGGCGGATCCGGCCACGAAGGTATCGGCGCCGGCAGCTGCGATCTCGCCGATGTTGTCGGTTTTCACGCCGCCGTCGATTTCCAGACGGATGTCGCGGCCGCTTTTCTCGATGAGCGCGCGCGCCGCGCGCAGTTTATCCAGGCTCGTCGAGATGAAGGACTGGCCGGCGAAACCCGGATTCACGGACATGATGAGTATCATGTCCAGCTTGTCCATGACATGCTGCAAATGGTTCAGCGTTGTGGCCGGGTTGAACACCAGCCCGGCCTTGCAGCCGCTGCTGTGGATCAGCTGCAGGCTGCGGTCCACGTGCTCGCTGGCTTCCGGATGAAAGGTGATGTAAGTAGCGCCGGCCTTGGCAAAATCCCCGATCAGGCGGTCCACGGGTTTCACCATCAGGTGCACGTCAATGGGGGCCTTGACCCCGTGCTTGCGCAACGCCTCGCACACCACCGGCCCGATGGTGAGGTTGGGAACGTAATGGTTGTCCATGACGTCGAAATGGATCATGTCGGCGCCGGCCTTGAGGACCGCGTCCACTTCTTCGCCCAAACGGGCGAAATCAGCGGATAGAATCGAGGGGGCGATGCGAAAGTCGCGCATGGGCGTTCCCAGTAACCCTGTAGCGTGGTTGGCGCTACACTCTACCCTATAGGCCAGCCGGCGGGCCAGTCACGGCCATCGGTTACACAAGCAGCGGAGTCAACATTGTTGAATGCCATCGCCATCACGCTACATGTGCTCTCGGCTGTCATCTGGGTAGGCGGCATGTTCTTCGCATACCTGGCATTGCGGCCGGCGCTGGCATCCCACACAGTGCTGGCACGCGCGCACTTATGGGCGGCAGTCTTCAAACGCTTCTTCCCGTGGGTGTGGGCTGCCATCCTGGTGCTCTTGGTGACCGGTTTCTACATGCTGTTCAGCACCTTCGGCGGCTTCAGGCAATCACCGCCTTTCGTGGACCTGATGATGGCGCTCGGCATCCTGATGATGCTGTTATTCGCGCATCTGTTCTTCGCGCCCTACCGGCGTTTGCGCCACAGCGTCGAGACCAACGACGAGGACGCAGCGCGCAAGGCCATGAACCGGATACGCATCACCATGCTCATCAACCTGATCCTGGGGTTGGTTGTGATCCTGGTGGCAATGATGGGAGCGTATTCGTACTTCGATTGAGCACGCCGGTTGCTTCCGGCCAACAGCAGACGTTGGAATTAGAACTGAAATTGACTAATCTTTTGGCTAACATTACTCCGATTCAAAAACTTCGTCTGTGCGAGGTAGTGAAGTACGTTATTAGCGTGGGAAACTGCGTTAAATGTATGAGACAGCTTTGAAAAAGGATATTGGAACGATGCCGGCCCAGTGCAGGGCCTGCGTCAAGAGGGACTGTCACAGGCGTTTGGATGCTTGACTTCACTTGGACTGTAAGCAGATGATCTTGCGTTGACGCCGTCTACATCTGGCTGGTAGGAGTTCAGGAACGACTCAGTACTCACTATGGCGGAAAACCAAAATTAACCACCCTAAATCTAGGACTATGGAACCGTCGAAGTTCGCTTTCACAACCTGACATACGTGACCTTGATATACAGCTATCGTTTGCGCAGCGATGATGGCATCACTGAATAAAAATAATCTAATACTCAAAGTTTAGTGATTTGATAGTACAGGCGCAGCTTCCACTGCAAAGTGATGAGGCACGCTATAGAATCCGTCAGGGAAGACCTCTCCAGGTACTCTGCGAGGATCTTGTTATGCAAACCCATGGGCTGATACGTTTTCTTATTTCCACATTTACACTATTAGCACTAGGAATCGTCGCCGCTGGGCAGACCGCGGCTCTGCCATTAACGTTGCGCCCAGAGCTTTACCAAGCACTCGATCAGGACGCGGGACCGGCGTATGCCATTGATAAAACCGGCTGCGCCCACGTGTCCGCACAAGCGTTATACGGCTGCTTCACTGCGGACGGAGTGCACTTTGCAGGTACTGTTGCGCCAGCGGTTACGTTGCAGCTCGCGGCTTTCGGACGCGGTGAATCACTCCAGCGTCTCCACGCTGTCACGCCCATAATCGAAGGCAATCATGTGCAATACGCTCACGGCACGCTCACCGAATGGTGGAAGGTGCTACCGGTGGGTTTCGAGCAGGGCTTCAGTCTGACACAACGGCTTTCGGGTCAGGGAATGCTCACGCTTGCCTTGACTGCCAGCCACAACGCGGTCGCTCGCGGCCAGGAGCTGATCTGGGGACAACTTCGTTACGGTAGCTTGGTGGTCATCGATGCGAACCACAAAGTAGTGCCGGCCACATTAAAGACTGAGCATGGACAGATCCTGATCAGCGTCAACGATACACAGGCCATCTATCCGCTGACGGTGGATCCGTTGGTGTGGATCGAACAGAAACTCACCGCCAGTGACGGCGCGGCGAACGACCAATTCGGCACCGTAGTTGCTATCTCTGGCAGCACGGCCGTGGTAGGCGTGCCGTTTGCCACTGTCGGCGGCAATGCCAACCAGGGGGCGGTTTATGTATTCACCGGTTCTGGCGGCAGCTGGAGCCAAACGCAGAAACTCACCGCCAGTGACGGCACGGCGAGCAACGAGTTCGGCACCGTGGTCGCCATCTCTGGCAGCACGGCCGTGGTAGGCGTGCCGTTTGCCACTGTCGGCGGCAACGCCAACCAGGGGGCGGTTTATGTATTCACCGGTTCTGGCGGCAGCTGGAGCCAAACACAAAAACTTACCGCCAGTGATGGCGTGGCGTACGATGAGTTCGGCACCTCGGTCGCCGTCTCTGGCAGCAACGCCCTCATCGGCGCGCCGTTTAAAGCTTCCGAAGGCTACGCCTATGTATTCACCGTTTCCGGTAGCATCTGGAGCCAAATGCAGGAATTCACCGCCAGCCCCGCCATCTCGGGCGGCTACTTTGGTTATGCGGTCGCCCTCGACGGCAGCACCGCCTTGGTGGGCGCGGAACAAGCCAAAGTCGGCGGCAATAGCTATCAAGGGGCCGCCTATATATTCACCAGCTCTGGCGGCAGCTGGAGCCAAATACAGCAACTCACCGCCAGTGATGGCGCTGCAAACGACCATTTCGGCTGGGCGGTCACCGTCTCCGGCAACACCGCCCTCATCGGCGTACCGTTTGCCACTGTCGGCGGAAATACCTACCAGGGGGCAGCCTATGTGTTCACAGACTCAGGCGGCAGCTGGAGCCAAACACAGAAACTAACTGCTAGTGACGGGGCGGAGGCCGCTAACTTCGGCCATGGGGTCGCCGTCTCCGGCAGTACTGCGCTGGTGGGTGCGGAGCAAGCCAATATCGGGAGCAACGACTACCAGGGTGCGGCTTATGTATTTACCAGCTCCGGCGGTAGCTGGAGCCAAACACAGAAACTAACCGCCAGTGACGGCGCGTCACTGGACGAATTTGGCTGGGCGGTGGCCCTCGACGGCAGCACCGCCTTGGTGGGCGCGCCGTATGCCAATGTCGACTTCAAGTCGGAACAGGGGGTAGCCTACATATACGGCGGCAGTGATCTGGATCTGGCCCTGAGTGCACCCACAGCGGTCAACACTGGCGCGCAATACACTAGCCAAGCAATCGTCACCAACTCGGCGGGCACGCCCACGCCCGCGGCGGTGGCCGTGACCCTGAGCGTGCCGACCGCGGCGAGCTATGTGTCGACTAGTACCAGCCAGGGGAGCTGCAGCGAGACGGCCGGCGTTGTGAGTTGTAATTTTGGACAGATAGCCGGCGGCGGCGGCACCGCGACAGCAAACGTGATGCTGATGGCGACAGGCAGTCATGGCACAACCATCTCGAACAGCGCCAGTGTGGTGGCAACACCGGCACTGATGGCCACTGCCCTGACCGTGATCGACACTGCCCCGATCGCCAATAATGGCAGTGTCAGCACACCAATGGACACAACCGTCAGCGGTATGCTCTCGGCCACACCTGGCTACACTGGCCAGATTCTCAGCTTCGCCATCACGGTTTTGCCCGCACACGGAATGGTGACTCTGACCAATGCCACAACTGGCGCATTCACCTACACACCAACTTCCGGGTTTAGCGGCAGTGACAGCTTTAATTTCACAGCCGGTGACGGTATTGTCACATCCAATACCGCCACCGAGAGCATCACGGTGGGTACGTCATGCGTCATCCACACCTTCGCCCCGGGATTCCTAGAGCAGACCAGGCGGTTTCAGTGTTTGAACCAACCAACAAAAAAGCATCAGATATAAAGTTGTAAATTGAATTCAACTTCGCTGGAGGTCTCACCATGGGCAAGCGTCCGTGCAAGTGAGGCCACGGAATAAATAGTGCAACGCAATGCTGTAGCCAATGCACCAAAACTTGATAATGAAAAGTCTCTATAAATAGAGAGGCTTTTATCTTGTATATGGCAGTAATTGGATTCGCTTCAATTGTAATGTCTACTTAGTGTTGCGGTTTCAACTGATCGACGCAACACATTGGCCAAAGCGTTCAGCCGGCGTTTCATAGTTCAGCGTCTTCCTCGGCCGCTCATTTAACTGCCTGGCGACTGCGTTGAGTTTAGCCTGCGAGTACACCGACAGATCGGTGCCCTTAGGAAAGTACTGCCTCAGTAGCCCGTTGGTATTCTCGTTACTGCCACGTTGCCAGGGATTTTGCGGATCACAGAAGTAGACTTTGACATCCGTCGCCAGGGTGAAGCGTTGGTGGTCGGCCATCTCTTTGCCGCGATCCCAGGTCAAGGATTTATAGAGCTCCTGCGGCAGCTTATGGGCATGTTTGATCAATGCGCTGATGACGGTCTCGGTATCTTTGCTCGCGACTTTCACCAGCATGACATAGCGGGTATGCCGTTCGACCAGGGTGGCAATCTGGCTGCGCTGGTTGCCGAACAGCAAGTCGCCTTCCCAGTGGCCCGGCACCGCACGGTCTTCGACGGTGGCCGGACGCTCGCGGATCGACACGGCGTTCAGGATCCGGCCATGGTCATCGGTCTTCTGGGTGTGATGGCGTGAACGGCGCATGGCACGGCTACGCCGCAAGTGCTCTAACAGCTCTTTTTTCAAGGCCCCGCGCGCCTGGATGAACAGAGTCTTATAGATCGTCTCGTGTGACACCTGCAGACCCTCATCATCGGGAAAGCGCCGCTTCAGCCATCCGGCGATCTGCTCCGGCGACCAGGATGACTGCAGCTTGTCGGTCACCAGGCGCGCCAAGGCTCGATGCTCGACCAGCTTGCAGACCTTGGGGCGGCGGCCCCGGTCCCAAGCACTCTGGTCGGCCTGGCTCGCCCGGTAGCACCCCGGGCCGCCATTGCGTTTAAGCTCACGGCTGACACTCGAGGGTGCGCGTCCCAGGGAGCGCGCGATCGAGCGACATGAGAAGCCCTGTGCTACGGCGCGCGATAGCTCTTCACGCTCCGCCAAGCTTAGCGCTAAACGCGAACGCCGGCGCGGCCTCGGGCGAATGCCGCCGGTCTTAACCAGTATGCCGTGGACCGATCCGTGCGACCGGTCAAACAGCTGGGCGATCTGTTGGAGAGATTCCCCTTTCTGCCAGCGCTCCCACATCAGGGCCTTCTGGCGTTCGGTGTAATAAATCCGAGTTCTGTATGTCACTTGCAACACCTCCTTCTGCTCGCGCAGAATTTAGCGTGTTGCGTCGATCAGTTGAAATCGCAGCCATAAGCGGCCATTCGACATGGTCTTCAGAAAAGAGAAATTCGCTGACGCGGGAAGATGTGTACAAAATCGTTATGTGTCAATCGTGCATGGATGCCAACACCGTCTTGCCTGCTTGTTTTCGCCATAGATACCAGAGCAACAAGACGCACATGATATTGAACGTGAGACCGAGCACCCCTACCTCTGGTCCGAACAGGGCCGTGTCCTTGATCCCTAGGGCCCCTACCTTGGTGCCGTATCCGAACAAGACGTAGGCCAGCCCGTTCCAGAGTCCGTGGCTTACGGACGAGACCAGTAGCGAGCCGGACCAGAGACGCAAGATGCCCCAGGTAGCGCCGATGATGGCCGCGTTCACCAAGAACAGTGGGATCTGTGGCGTGGGCAACTGAGCGTCGGCCGCGGCCAGGGTGACCCAGGACCAATGCCAGAGGGCAAAGGCGACGCTGCTTAAGATAAGCATGCGCGCCGTCGTGAGTCCGGCTTGCTTCAAGGACGCGAAGAGCCAGCCACGGAAGAAGCCCTCTTCCGTTAGCAGAACGACCGGCACGGTGGTGAGGGCGATGAGTGCCAGGTTGAGACCGGCCTTGCCCCAGTGGGTATGAGAGGTATCGATCACGCCGGCGGCGGTGGCGATAAGCACGATGATATCCATCACCAGGAGCGGATAAAGCAGGGCCAGCCCATACAAGCGCAACGGTCCCCACGTGAATCCGATCTCCTTGCGTGGTACGCGCAGCAGATACCAAAATAACAAAAGTAGCGGGCAGAGCGGTAAAGCGCTAAAGTTGGTGTAGCCGGTGCCATCCATGACGGAAGTGATGGCGATGGCGACGGCTACACTGATTACGGCGAACCACAAGGCTTTGTGCATGGCTGAGACACCTGCCCCAGAAATCGGCTATGCGGCTCTCACCGCCTCTGTATTTTGCTCGGAATAGGCTTTTGAGTACAGAGATGCATGACGAGGCAGAATGATTGTAACGATTCTCGATACTGAGCTTAAAAAGTGTCCGCAAGGATAAGCTCGCGAAAAGTGGCTGTTAGGATTTCAACCACGTACCTAGACACAAAATTGAGTTAATTTAGCCATGATTTGAACGTCCACTCTGGGTTGCGGTTTCAACTGATCGACGCAACACATTGGCCAAAGCGTTCAGCCGGCGTTTCATAGTTCAGCGTCTTCCTCGGCCGCTCATTTAACTGCCTGGCGACTGCGTTGAGTTTAGCCTGCGAGTACACCGACAGATCGGTGCCCTTAGGAAAGTACTGCCTCAGTAGCCCGTTGGTATTCTCGTTACTGCCACGTTGCCAGGGATTTTGCGGATCACAGAAGTAGACTTTGACATCCGTCGCCAGGGTGAAGCGTTGGTGGTCGGCCATCTCTTTGCCGCGATCCCAGGTCAAGGATTTATAGAGCTCCTGCGGCAGCTTATGGGCATGTTTGATCAATGCGCTGATGACGGTCTCGGTATCTTTGCTCGCGACTTTCACCAGCATGACATAGCGGGTATGCCGTTCGACCAGGGTGGCAATCTGGCTGCGCTGGTTGCCGAACAGCAAGTCGCCTTCCCAGTGGCCCGGCACCGCACGGTCTTCGACGGTGGCCGGACGCTCGCGGATCGACACGGCGTTCAGGATCCGGCCATGGTCATCGGTCTTCTGGGTGTGATGGCGTGAACGGCGCATGGCACGGCTACGCCGCAAGTGCTCTAACAGCTCTTTTTTCAAGGCCCCGCGCGCCTGGATGAACAGAGTCTTATAGATCGTCTCGTGTGACACCTGCAGACCCTCATCATCGGGAAAGCGCCGCTTCAGCCATCCGGCGATCTGCTCCGGCGACCAGGATGACTGCAGCTTGTCGGTCACCAGGCGCGCCAAGGCTCGATGCTCGACCAGCTTGCAGACCTTGGGGCGGCGGCCCCGGTCCCAAGCACTCTGGTCGGCCTGGCTCGCCCGGTAGCACCCCGGGCCGCCATTGCGTTTAAGCTCACGGCTGACACTCGAGGGTGCGCGTCCCAGGGAGCGCGCGATCGAGCGACATGAGAAGCCCTGTGCTACGGCGCGCGATAGCTCTTCACGCTCCGCCAAGCTTAGCGCTAAACGCGAACGCCGGCGCGGCCTCGGGCGAATGCCGCCGGTCTTAACCAGTATGCCGTGGACCGATCCGTGCGACCGGTCAAACAGCTGGGCGATCTGTTGGAGAGATTCCCCTTTCTGCCAGCGCTCCCACATCAGGGCCTTCTGGCGTTCGGTGTAATAAATCCGAGTTCTGTATGTCACTTGCAACACCTCCTTCTGCTCGCGCAGAATTTAGCGTGTTGCGTCGATCAGTTGAAATCGCAGTCGTAAGCTGTCATCCGCAATGTTTGGCTAAACTGTATTGAATCGCACAGAAGTTACTTCATGTTCCTGGCATTCTTGATAACCTCATAGGCGATGTTGATCTGCTGGGTCTTTTCCTGGGCGATCTTCAGCATCGCTTCCGGCAGACCGCGGGATACCATCCGGTCCGGGTGGTTATCCTTCATGAGCCGCCGGTAGGCACGCTTGATCTCTTCGTCGCTGTTGGTGGGCTGCATGCCCAGGGTCTGATAGGCCGCTGCCAGCCGATCCGGCTGTGGTCGCGTCGGTCCGCGTCCGCCACCGAATGTTTGCTGGGCACGGATAAATTCCTCGTACTGGCGAAGTTCGATAGGTGGAATGCCCAACAGCGCACAGATGCGCGCGAAGATCGCCTGCTCCGCCGGGTTCAGCACCCCGTCGGCGAGTGCCGCAGCCAGCTGGATCTGCAGAAACATTCGCAGCAGCGCCGGATAACCACCGCATTCCTCGCGGAAGTGGATGAGCACTTGGTCCAGCTGGAAATCCGGCTGCTTGCCCTGGTTGAACAAATCGATGGCGGCGCGTTGCTGCTCCGCCGTCAGGTTCATCTGCGCCATGATGGCGCGCGCCGCACGGATCTCGTGTTCAGAAACCCGACCATCGGCTTTGGCGACGCAACCCATGACCAAGAATGTGGCATTGAAGAATGCCGCCCGCGCACGCCCCGCGTCCATATGCACCCAATGCACGCGCCCGCGATTGGCGGCCAGGCTATAACCCAGGAACGCCCCCAGCAATGCGCCCCACTCCCGGGCAATTGCCCAGCCCAAGAGTGCGCCGATGAATGCGCCCCACAACGCCACGCAGTTACCTGATGATGAAAAATTGAGTCATATTCTACCTGCTGTGCTTCCTGCGGCTGGACAGGATTTCAACGCTCACGGAAGATAGGCGCCTGCTACCAGCCGGGATGTGTACATGTCCGCTGAATCTGTTCCGGTCTTCGAGACCCATCTCAAAAGCCTGCCGCTTGTGCATCGCGGCAAGGTGCGCGATATCTACGCGGCCGGAGACAAGCATCTGCTGATTGTCACCAGCGACCGGCTTTCGGCTTTCGATGTGGTGCTGCCGGACCCGATTCCCGGCAAGGGCGCGGTGCTCACCGGCATCTCGCGTTTCTGGTTCGCACGCACCCGACACATCATCCCCAACCAGCTGACTGCGCTGGCGCTCTCGGATTTCATCCAGGTCCCGGCCGAGCTGGCGTTGCTCAAGGATCGAGCCATGCTGGTACGCAAACTCGAGGCCTTGCCCATCGAAGCAGTGGTGCGCGGCTACCTGATCGGATCTGGCTGGAAGGATTATCAAAAGAGCGGCATGCTCTGCGACATCCTGCTGCCGCAGGGACTCAAACTGGCCGGCAAGCTTCCGGAACCGATCTTCACGCCCGCCACCAAGGCGCCTAAAGGCCAACACGACCAAAATATCTCCTTCGAGGAAACCGTCAGACTGCTGGGGCGGCCGCTGGCGGAGAAAGTCCGGGGAAAAAGCCTGCAGCTCTATGAGTTTGCAGCCAAGCACGCGCTCGCGCGCGGCATCATCATTGCCGACACCAAATTCGAATTCGGACTCGACGACAGCGGCCAACTGATACTCATCGATGAGGCCCTGACGCCCGATTCATCGCGCTTCTGGCCGGCCGAGAGTTACAAGCTCGGCATCAGCCCGCCGTCCTTCGACAAGCAGTACGTGCGCGATTACCTGGAGACCCTGGACTGGCCCAAGAAACCGCCGGCGCCGCATCTGCCAGCGGAAGTCATCGCCAAGACCGCCGAGAAATACCGCGAAGCCTACCGGCGGCTGACCGCATAAATGACCGTGCAGGATCAAATTCCGTGATTAGAGGTGCCCATTACGCATAAAGCATGGATCATCGGTATCAGCTTGATGGCAGTGCTGGGTTACGCATGTTGGGGCACGCGCGTACAGGCTGCGGAAAACTGCCACACGCCGACTCCGCAAGCTCTGATCAAGTGGTACGACAGCGCCCATCCGCAAGCGCACCTGCGCTACAGCCCACAGAACTCCCTCATCTATCACCCCATCGAGGTCTTCCAGACCCAGCAGCCGCACATCAACTGGATCGGACTGGCGTGGCTTTCGCCGGAGTGGGGCGCGTTATTCGCAGCGGACTGCGCGGGCAAGCCCCTGGCAGCAATCTCGGTGGGCGCCGTCGGCAAGATCATGGCGGGAGCCACATTACCGGTGCTGGGACAGTCAGTGATGTTCATCTACGTGGACAAGGAAACCAAGGATTGCGTGCATGACTCGGCGGATTTCGTCGTTCTACACGACAGCAAGATCATTTCCTTATGGAGCCATACCTACAAGCAGGGCATGAATACCGGAGATCCAAAAATCTCGCCAAGCCGCTTCGTCACCCACAACTACTCTGTGACTTTCAGCCATGACGGCCAGACCATCCGGGTCTCCGGACTGGTCCAGGACTATGCCTACCGTAAAGATGGTTCCCAGTCTTCGTTCCCCGGTGCCACCACCTCAGTGCCGGTGGAAACCTATCACTGGGATGCAAAGAAAATGCACTTCATCCCTGAGCAGAACTATCCTCAGATTCCCGTTTGCGGCATTCACGACAAGAAATGATCGATGCGCATGATCCTGCGATTGCCTGGCTCACGCACATTCATGGCAGGCTCACGGGATACAGCCATTTGCCCAGCCCGGAAATCTCGCTGATGAAGTACGGATAATAGATTGCCAGCAGCAGGAAACCCGCGCCCACCAGCATGAACGCGAAGCGGCTCCTGAGACCCTTGAGATCGGCGAAGAATGGCGCGAAACAGATAAAGGCCAGAAAGAAGGCGATGGTGAAATAGAACATGGCGATCAGGAAAGCGCTCCAGGCATTGGAGGGATTCTGCAGGAAGGTGGCGCAGGCCATGCCCATGGACAAGCCCGAGACCACCACGATGGAATCCTTGACGCCCAGGATCAGTGTGGTGAATACGCGCGGCACCCGGCCCTTCTCATACGGTGTGAAGGCTATGAACAAAAATTCGACGCCAATCAGGATCATGGATATCGGCGTCAGCACCAACAGGATGTCGGGGCTGATGGCGCCGGTCATGAAGCTCTGGAAGCTCTGGTAGGCGCCCTGGTGCACGTGCAACATCATCAGGGAAGCGATGAAGCCCAGTAGCAGGTTGATGCCGAGACTGGAAAGGGATTTGCCTATGTCACGGATGATCGAGTGATGCAGCAATAAGATCGCTTCGTGCGGCGGCGGCTTCTTTTTCTTCCTGCGGAACATCGGGTGCTCCCCGTATCCAGATCCGGAAACACTGCCGGCCGGCGGCTGAACGGCCTGCGCGCATCCCGCCCCCCATGCAGGGATATCGCCGGAATATCTTAGATAGCAGGGGCCTATAAATCGATAGCCCCCGGCCCGCCACCCGCCACAGTGGCGCGACGCGAAAAAGCCACAACGCTATTCCGCTAAACTGCCCGCATGCAGGCAGCGACACCGAGCACCACGCCCTACCAGGACCTGACTCCCGACACGATCCTGTCGGCCGTGGAAGCCACCGGCCGGCTCACGGACGGCACCCTACTGGCGCTCAACAGTTACGAGAACCGCGTTTATCAGATCGGTATCCAGGATCAGGCACCGCTGATCGCAAAGTTTTACCGCCCCGGTCGCTGGACCGATGCCGCGATCCTCGAGGAACATGCCTTCCTGATGGAACTGGCAGAAGCCGAGATCCCGGTGGTAGCTGCGCTTGCCGATGCCGGCGGCAAGACTTTGCTTGAGTATGCGGGTTATCGCTTCAGCCTGTTCCCGCGCCAAGGCGGACGCGCACCGGACCTGGAACGTCCCGAGCAACTGGAATGGTTGGGCCGATATCTGGGCCGCCTGCACGCGATCGGTGCGGTGCAACAGTTCGAACGGCGCACGCGCATCGATACGCAGACCCTGGGACAGGAGCCGCGGGAGTTCATCCTGCATAGCCGTTTCCTGCCGCCGGAACTGGCGCCGCGTTACCGGGAAGTGACGGATCTGCTGTTGGCCGGTGTGCAGCGCTGTTTTGCACGTGCACCCGATGTACGCAACATCCGCCTGCACGGCGATTGTCATCCCGGGAATGTGCTGTGGACCGACGCCGGACCGCACTTCGTGGATTTTGACGACTGCGCCACCGGTCCGGCGGTCCAGGACCTGTGGATGCTGCTCTCAGGATCGCGCACGGAGATGGAGATCCAGCTCGGTCATGTGATGCAGGGTTACCGGCAGTTCGCGGATTTCAATGTGTCCGAGCTGTGGCTCATCGAGGCCCTGCGGACGCTGCGCATGATCCACTATGCCGCCTGGATCGCGCGCCGCTGGGACGACCCAGCTTTCCCGCGCGCTTTCCCCTGGTTCGATGCAGCACGCTACTGGGAGGAACATATCCAGGTACTGCGGGAACAACTGCCGTTGCTGGACGAACCGCCCCTGAACCTAGACGCCTAGCCTAAGGCTAGAATAGGACACCAGACACACAGCGAGCTGTAAGTGCTGAGCAGAATCCTCAAGGCCTTCGACCGATATGTCTGGCACAGTGATTTGCGCGCCATGCCGTGGCACAAGCGTGTTCCGATATTCTGGGTGCGCATATTGCAGCTTCTGGTCCAGGATTTCTGGACCGGTGAAATCACGCTGCGCGCGACTGGACTTGTCTACACCACCCTGCTTTCGATCGTGCCGCTGCTGGCGTTTGCGTTCGCCATCCTCAAGTCTTTTGGGATACAGGAAAGTCTCGAACCCACGTTGATCGAGTTCCTCTCGCCGCTGGGTGAGAAAGGCGGGGAGATCGCCATAAAGATCATCAACTTTGTGGACAACGTGAAGGTCGGCCTGCTGGGCGTCATCGGATTGCTGGTGCTGCTATATGCGGTGATTTCGCTGGTACAGAAAGTCGAATCCGGTCTTAATTACATCTGGAGGGTGCGTGAAGAGATAACCCTCAGCGAACGCTTCAGCCATTACCTGGGCGTACTGGTAATCGGGCCGGTACTGCTGGTGTCGGCGCTGGCCATCACCGCCGCCATCAGCAGTCCCAGCATGTCGCAATACATCATGCGGGTCATCCCTCTGGGGCGTCTGCTGGTGGTGGGGATCAAACTGCTGCCCTACCTGCTGGTGATCGCGGCTTTCACTTTCACCTACGCGTTCGTGCCGCATACCCACGTGCAGTTCCGTGCGGCGCTGGCGGGCGGCGTGTTTGCCGGTGTGCTGTGGCAGCTTGCCAGCTGGGCGTTCGCGGCCCTGACGGTATCCTCCACGCGCCTCACCATCATCTACTCCGGCTTCGCCATCCTGGTGATGTTCATGGCGTGGGTGTATCTATGCTGGCTGATACTGTTCGTGGGCGCACAAGTGGCCTTCTATGTGCAGAATCCGGAACTGGTGCGCCACGGTCACGGCCATGAGGCGGTGGGCGGGCGCACGCTCGAACGCCTGGCGCTGCACATCATGTATCTCATCGGCCGCTGCTACTACGACAACAAACAGCCGTGGTCGCGGGAAGATCTGGCGCGGCGCCTGCGCGTGCCCACCGACACCATCCTGGATGCGCTCGGCCGCCTGCGCGAGAGCGGATTGGTGATGCTGGTATCCGGACACATCCGACGTTACGTGCCGGCGCGCGACATGGGCACCATCCTGCTGCGGGACATCATCGAGTCCATGCGCCGCAATCCACCCAGCGCTGAGGACGTGGATCGGTACATTAACTCAGTGGCTTCCGTGGATGAGGTGATGAAGAAACTCGACCACGCTATCGATGCCGCGCTGGGCAATACCACGCTGAGGGAATTGGTGGAGCAGCAGGCGGTGGTCGATATCGCGGACCTGCGGCGCGCGTAACAGTTTATTGTGTGGCTTCCAGCCACAATATTTTATAGCGGGTTCCGGGGTCGCTTCCGGCACTCCTCTCGGAGTGCCCCTGCCTCGCGCGACACTCGTATATCCCTGTACAGCGCCCACAGGTCAGGTCTCTTTCTTTGTACGCGCAAAGAAAGGGACGAAAGAAACGCGCCCCCAGAACACCACCGCCTGCGGCGGTACCCTACGCGCTTCCCTCGTTCGGGGCTTCGCAGGCGACACTTTTCTGCTGTGCAATCCTGCTTAGCAGAAAAGCCCAGGGCACACATCCCTGTGCGCCCGCTCGAAGCAGTGCTTCTTGCCCCTGTGCCGCTGCGAAGGCTCGCCTTCCCTGGCTTCGCCCGCTACGCGGCCTTCTTTCCGCGCTCCGCCCCTGCTTCGCTTGGAAGCAGGGCATAGCATCCCTGGTATGCCCGCTCGATGCTTCGCATCTCGCCCTCACTCTGTCCAGTGCTCAGCGGTGTTCAAGGGGGATTTGATACAAGAAAAAATACTACCGGCCTTCGTACTGCGTCAACCAAATTTATTGGTGCTGCTGAAAAACCGGCACAGAAATAAAACATATGCGGCGTGAAGTATATGTTTATAGCAGATGGATTCAGAGACGCTCTTGATTGTTTCTTTTGGTTACTTTTATTCCGGGCGTCCTGCCCTCCACCCTTCGGGCCCGCCTTCGGCGGTTCAAATTCGCTCCCGGCGAATTTGTCTTTGCAATCAATTTATTAAAGTAACCTGATTGCGGGAGTGGGTGAGCCGCATGCGGCGAACGCTGTGACGCTTGCGGCACGGCCGGGTAGCATCCGCTCTCTCGATCATGCGCGACCGAAGGTCGATCAACACCAAATCAGATCCGCCCCAACACCTCATCCATCGTGATGTTATTCAGGCAATTCAGATGTTTCAGCGGACATACACGCTTGAAGCATGGGCTGCAAGCGAGCCGCAGATAAACGACCTGTGCCGTGTTGGAAAGCGGCGGCGTGTAATCCGGCGTTGAAGAGCCATAGATCGCCACCATCTTGACGCCCACGGCTGCAGCGATGTGCATCAGGCCGGAATCGTTGGTCACGGCGGTTTGAGCCAGCGCCAGCAGGTCCACCACGTCTTCCAGCCGGGTGCTACCGCACAGGTTCACAACGCGTTTGCCGGCGATGCGCGTGATCTCCTCGCCCAAGGATTGTTCCCGTGCCGAGCCGAACACCCACACCTGTTTACCTAATGCCAGTACTTGCTTCGCCAGTTCGCCGTAACGTTCCACCGGCCAGCGCTTGGCGGGGCCATATTCGGCGCCTGGCATCAACGCCACGATGGGTGGATTCCGGTTCAATGCCAGATTGTTCAGCAGCACGGTCTGGTTATATTTCTCCACCTCCAAATGCGGTTTGGGAATATCCGCAGGCAACGACGGTGCATCACCCTCCAGGCCCAAGGCCACGAAACGCTGTACCGTCTGGGTAAACCTGGTTTTATCCAGCATCCGCAGGTCGTTAATGAGACCGTAGCGCCATTCGCCACGGTAGCCGGTGCGCTTGGGGATTCCTGCGAAGAATGGCACCAGCGCGGATTTCCAGGAACGCGGCAGCACGATGGCCTGATCGTAACGGCCGCGCAGCAAGCGCCCCAGACGTTTGCGTGCACCAAAACCGAACTCGCCGTGGCTCAGAGGCATGGTAACGCTGCCCTTTACTTCCGACATGCGCTCCAGCAGCGGCTTCGACCAGGCCGGCGCCAGCACATCGATCTCTGAATCGGGAAAACGCTGCTTGAGCACGATGAATAGGCTCTGCGCCATGACCATGTCGCCGATCCATGCAGGTCCGACGACGAGTATGCGTGAATTCTTTATTGGGTTATTCATAGTTTTACTCCTTCTCCCTTCGGGAGAAGGTTGGGATGAGGGGGAGTTGATCACCCCTCACCCTTCCCTCTCCCACAAGGGGCGAGGGGACAAAGTTGAGGTGCCACTTATTTGTTCAACCATTCCATATATTTCTGCACGCCCTGCTCCACCGCCATGAACGGATGCTCGCAGCCGGCGGTACGCAGCGCACTCATATCGGCTTCGGTGAAGCTCTGATAGCGGCCCTTGAGGTTCTCCGGGAACGGGATGTATTCGATCTTGCCCTGACCGTGATATTTGATCACCGCCTTGGCCACGTCGTTGAAGGTTTGGCTGCGGCCGGTGCCCAGGTTGAAGATGCCCGAGACCTTGGGATGCTCCAGCGCCCACAGGTTCACGGCGCACACGTCATTCACGTGGATGAAATCGCGGCGCTGCTCGCCGTCGGCGTAACCGCCGCTGCCCTCGAACAGCTTGCACTTGCCGGTGGTCAATATCTGGTTATTGAAATGGAAAGCGGTGCTGGCCATCCTGCCCTTGTGCTGCTCGTGCGGGCCATAGACATTGAAATAACGGAAACCCACCACCTGGCTCTTGGGCGCGGTCTTGAGACGCCGGCGCACGTACTGGTCGAACAGGAACTTGGAGTAACCGTATACATTGAGCGGCTGTTCACACTTGCGTACTTCCTTGAACACCTTGCCGCCGCCATACACGGCGGCCGACGATGCATAGATGAACGGGATGTTGCGGGTGACGCAGTGCTCCAGCAACGCCTTGGAGTAGTCGTAGTTCAGCCCCAGCATGTACTGGCCGTTCCATTCGGTGGTGTCGGAACAGGCGCCGTTGTGGAACACCGCTTCGATGGGTCCGAGGGTGCCCGCGGTGAGCTGCTGCAGGAAGGCGTCCTTGTCGCGGTAGTCGGCGATCTCCGCCTCCACCATGTTCACGAACTTGGAACCGTCCTTTAGGTCGTCCACCACGATGATGTCTGACTGGCCGCGTTGGTTGAGCGCCAGCATCAGGTTGCTGCCCACAAAGCCCGCGCCGCCGGTGACGATGATCATGATGCTTGTCTCTGCGAGTAGATGACCATGTATTTATAGAATACGCCGTTGGCCTCGGATACCGAGATCAGCAGCCCGCGCCAGCCGTCCAGCAGGCCGAGTCGCAGGAAGTAGGCACGCATGAAGGCCCAGATGCTTTTCAGCAAGATGATACCCGGTGCATAGGTGCGGGTGGACTCCCCCGCTTTGAGCATGGTGTAGCGGTGCATTTTCACCAGGAAATCCCCGGCATCGCGCATTGCGGTATGCCGCAGGCTGCCCGCCAGCTGCAGTGCCTGTTCGCCGCCTTTCAATTCCACTTTCTCGTGCACTGCCACCTCCGTGAAGCGGTGGGTGCGGCGGTTATACAGGCGTGTGAGCCACTGGCTGCCCCAGCCGCCGTGGCGCACGCGCTTGCCAAGCAGATAATTCTGCCGTTCCACTGCATAGGTCTGCTGCGGATCATCCAGCGTCAGGCCCGAGAGGCCCGCCCGCAGCGAAGCTTCCACCACCTCGTCCGCATCCAGTGAAAAGATCCAGTCGTTGCGCGCCAGCGCGGCGGCGGTATTGCGGGTGGCACCAAAACCGGTGAACTCGCCTTTACAGATCCTGACGTTGGGAAAGCGTCCGGCTACATTGAGGGTGTCGTCGCGGGAACCGTTGTCATAGATCAATACTTCATCGAACTCGCGCACGCTCTCTAAAGCCGCTGCCAGGGTCGCGGCGGCATCGCGAACCATGAGCACCACCGAGATGCGTGCAAGCGCTGAGGTCATGCAATTCCTCGCAGCGCAGGGTTCGCCGGACACGGCGAACGCACCGCCAGGGACGGCGGGGCCGGTAGGTGCACCAGGGACGGTTGTCGCGACAAATCAACCAATACGGTGATCTTCAACTGGCAGCTCAATCAATCAATGTATATAGGGCGCTGCAGTACGGGCATTCGATCTCGCCCGTGGCTTCGACCGGCAGGAACACCCGTGGGTGGGAATTCCACAGACTCATGCCGTCCATGGGGCAATGCAAGGGCAGATCCTTGCGGGTCACATCGTAATGGCGGCGCGCGTTGGGAGTCTGCAGGCCTGGTTGCTGAACGGCGGCTGTGTCCACGATCGCACCTCGATATTCGAAAGGATGCTGATTATACCAAGCTAGTCCGGATCGCCGGCGGTGGCATCACCGATGGTCGCTGCCCATAGGGCGCGCACCTCTCCGCGGCGCGGTTCCGCCTCGGCCTCGGGAATGCGCGCCGCGCGGCCCTCCAGGCTGCAGCGGTGCACGATCTTGCGGAACGCCCGGTAGGTGTCGGCGAGAAATTCGCCCTGCTCCGCGCTCAGGATGCCGGTGCTCACCAGACCTTCCAGGTTGCGGATGTTGTCAGTCCAATCGAGCAGCTGCGGATAGCGGGCGGCGTGCTTGAGCACCCAGTACTGCACCAGGAATTCGATATCCGTGAGGCCGCCGGCATCCAGTTTGATATCGAACTCGCCATCCACATGCACATGTTCTTTGAGCATGCGGGTGCGCATCTCAGCCACCTCGCGTCTCAGGGTGGCATCATCACGCGGACGGCTGAGCACTTCGACGCGCAACTGTTCGAAAGCTGCGCCGATCGCCGCATCGCCGGCCACCGGACGCGCGCGCAGCAGCGCCTGATGTTCCCAGGTCCAGGCCTGCTGCCGCTGGTAGTGCGCGAAGCTCTCCATGGAACTCACGATCAGCCCGGCAGCCCCGCTGGGTCGCAGGCGCGTATCCACCTGATACAGCACCCCCGAGGTGGTGGGAATCGAGAGGATGTTGATGACGCGCTGCACCAGGCGCGTGAAAAATTCGTTGTTGTCCAGCGCCCGCGCACCGCGGTTCTGTTGCTGCTCGCCGGCACTGTCGTGCAGGAACACCAGGTCCAGGTCCGAGCCGTAACCCAGTTCCAGACCGGCGAGCTTGCCGTAGGCGATGATGCCGAAATGTGCGCGGCGCTCACCGGACGCATCCCGGCACCAGGGTTCGCCGTGACGCAGCAACAGAGGCTGCCAGGCGATCTCCAGGGCCTTGCGGATCACCTGCTCCGCGATCCAGGTGAGGAAGTCGCTGACTTTCATCAGCGGCACGTTGCCGGAGAGATCGGCCGCCGCCACCCGCACCACCGCGGTCTGCTGGAACTGGCGCAGCGCATCCATCTGTGCTTCCAGATCGTCTGCGCCGATATCCTGGAGCGCGCTTTCCAGATCCGCCTGCAGCGACTCCTGGGATGGAAACTCGCTGAACAGGCGCGGGTCCATGAGTTCATCCAGCAGCAGCGGCGTGCGCACCACCAGATCGGTGAGCCAGGCGCTGCCCGCCGCCAGGCGCGCCAGATGCTCGAGCGCCGTGGGATTTTCCACCAGCAATGCCAGGTAGGTGGAACGCTTGGCGATGGCTTCCACCACCCGCAACAGCCGCTTGAAGGTCTCGTCCGGATGCGCTGTGCTGCTGGCGACTTCCAACAGACGCGGCATCAGTGCATCCAGCCGCCTATGTGCACGCTCACCCAAGGCGCGCAACAAGGGTCCGGTGCGCAACTGTGCGAGCGTCTGCAGGATTGCCTCGGGTTGTGTGAAGCCCGCGTCGAGCATTAGGATTTCGATGTTGGTATCTGCCTGCGGGCTGCGCCATACCGCTGCGAATACCGATTCCGGTTGCTGTCCACGCTGTGTGCGTGGTGCGGCAAACACAGCTTCGAATATCTTTTGCACCTGCCGGCGGTGTTCATCCAGAGCCTGACTGTATGCCGGCCAGGCATCGAACCCCATGGACCAAGCCAGGCGTGCCCGGTCGATCGCATCCGTGGGCAGTTCGTGGGTCTGTTGGTCCCCGTATTCCTGCAGATGGTTCTCGGTGCTGCGCAGAAATTCGTAGGCCGAGATGAGTGCTTCGGATTCCGCGGGCTGTAGGTATTTCATCCTTGCCAGATGGCGCAACACCGGGATAATGGCGTGCTCACGTAAGGGCGCCTCGCGTCCGCCGCGGATCAGCTGGAACAACTGGCCGGTGAATTCGATCTCACGGATGCCGCCGCGGCCCAGTTTGATATTGTCCTCGAGACCGCGGCGCAGCACTTCCTGCATGATGAGCTGCTTCATCTCGCGTAAGGCTTCGAAGGCATTGAAATCCAGATAACGCCGGTACATGAACGGCTGCAGCAGACCCAGCAGCCGCTCGCCTTGTTGGATAGCGCCGGCCACCGGCCGCGCCTTGATCAGGGCGTAGCGCTCCCACTCGCGTCCGTGGTTCTGATAATAGGTCTCCAGCGCACTGAAACTCATGGCCAGCGGGCCGGCTTCACCGAACGGCCGCAACCGCAGATCCACACGGAACACAAAACCCTCCGGCGTGACTTCGTCCAGCATGCGCACCAGCTTTTGGACTAGGTGCACGAAATAGTCCTCGTTATCGAGCGGCTTGGGACCGTCGCTGCTGCCGTTCTCGGGATAGGCGAAGATCACATCGATGTCGGAGGAGAAATTCAGCTCATGGGCACCGAGCTTGCCCATGCCGAGCACCACCAACGTTTGGGCTTCGCCCTTGGCGTTGCGCGCGATACCGTGTCGTTGTGCATGCCAGCGCGACAAACATGTCAGTGCGCCGTCCACGCAGGCATCTGCCAGCGCGGAAACATCGCGCAGGGTTTCATCCAGCTTCGCCCAGCCCGCCAGATCGCGCCAGGCGATACGCGTCATCTCGCGCCGCCGGATCTGGCGCAAACGGCGCGACAATTCGGCTTCATCCTGCACGGCTTGTATCGCAGCACGTACACGCGATGCGGGCGACTCCACAGTCTGCAAATCCCCCGAATCAATGAGCTCGGCCAGCAGTTGCGGATGGCGCGTGCAGTTTTGCGCCACGAACTCGCTGCACACCCACACCCGTGGCAAGGTGGCGGCCACGTCCGCGGATGATTCCGGTAATGCTGGCAACGACTGCTGATAGCGCTCCCAGGCGGGACGCAGCAATTCCGGGATGGTGTCGATCTTGGCCATGCTGGAAATCATCAGTTGGTAGCTCAGCAAACTTAACTGTAACCTAATCCCATGTCTGCTCCACGCCACTCGGAATCTCACGCTGCTTTGCAGTTTTTTGCCACTGCTCCCAAGGGACTGGAACCGGTGGTGGCCGATGAACTGCGTGTGCTGGGGGCCAGAAATGTGAAAGAGGCGCGCGGTGGCGCTTCATTCGAAGGTCCGCCGGCCATGGCGTATCGCGCCTGCCTGTGGCTGCGCGCCGCCAACCGAGTGCTGTATCCGATCTCGAAATTCACAGCGGCTGACGACGCCAGCCTGTATGCGGGCATCCAACGCATGCCGTGGGAAAACGATCTGTCGCCCGACGGCAGTCTGGCGGTGGATTTCACCGGTAGCAGCACCGGCATCACCCATACCCAGTACGGCGCACTGCGCGTCAAGGACGCCATCGTGGACCGGCTGCGCGAAAAATTCGGCCGGCGTCCGGATGTGGACCGGGAGCAGCCGGACCTGCGCATCAACTGTCATGTGCATCGCAACATCGCGAGCGTGAGCCTGGACCTTTCCGGCGATAGCCTGCATCAGCGCGGTTATCGCCGCGCCAGCGTAGCGGCGCCCCTGAAAGAAAACCTGGCGGCCGGCCTGCTGCTCAAATGCGGCTGGCCGAAAATCGCCGCAACAGGCGGCAGCTTCGTGGACCCCATGAGCGGTTCCGGCACTCTGGTGATCGAAGCCGCACTCATGGCCGGCGACGTGGCCCCGGGAATATTGCGTGATTACTGGGGCTTCAGCGGCTGGCTGAAGCACGACCACGCGCTGTGGAAGAAATTGGTGGAGGAAGCGCGTGCGCGCCAGGCCGCTGGCCGTGCATGCAAACTGGTTATCCTGGGGTTCGACAACGATGCCAGGGCGATACTCACCGCACAACGGAACGCGCGTGCCGCCGGCATCTTGCCCATGGTGCGTTTCGAACACAAGTCTTTGGAACAGAATCAATTACCCAAGGGATTGCAGCCCGGACTGGTGGTCACCAATCCGCCTTACGGCGAACGGCTGGGAACAGTCGAGACACTGGGTCCGCTGTATACGACACTCGGCAACTGGCTCAAGGATCAATGTCCCGGCTGGCAGGCAGGTGTCATCGTCGGCGATCCGGAACTCGGCAAGCAACTCGGCATCCGCGCCCGCAAGATCAACTCCTTCTATAACGGTGCGCTGGAGTGCAAGCTGCTGCAGTTCGATATCCAGCCGGAATGGTTCATGCGTGGCGGCGCGCCGGCGACGGCGGCTAAGCACCCTGATGCATAAGCTCCGTAGCCAGTTCATGCCACTGACATATCGTGGTATTACACTAATGTCATCATTAGTCACGGATCTCAGGAGCTCTATATGGCGCCCAAGAAAACCACCAGGAAATCTTCTTCCAAAAAGCGCAAAGCTGCCAAGACTAAAGCGCGCAAGACCCGCAAGGTCAAGCACATCCCCGCCGGTTATCACAGCGTGACGCCTTATCTGATCATCGATGGCGCTGCCGCGGCGCTGGATTTCTATAAGCAGGCTTTCGGCGCGAATGAAACGGTGCGCATGCCTCACGGTGCACGCATTACACATGCGGAGATCGTCATCGGCAATTCGCATGTAATGCTCGCAGATGAAAACCCGGATGTGGGCGCACATGCACCGCAGCCAGGCACTCGCACACCGGTCGGTATCATGTTGTACGTAGAAGACGTGGACGCGGTCTTCGAGCGCGCCGTGGCGGCCGGTGCTACGGTCGAGCGACCGCTGGCCGACCAGTTCTACGGCGACCGCACCGGCGGCATCATCGATCCCTTCGGTCACCGCTGGTACCTCGCCACGCACATCGAGGACGTATCACCCAAGGAAATGAAGAGGCGCATGCAGGAAGCTATGCAATAACGTCAACGCGCGATCGACAGCTCCAACCGGATGATAGAGGCAGCCATGGAACTCAAACAGATCATAGGTACGCTATCAGACACACCCGATATTCTGAAACTCTATCTCAGCAGTCTCACAGACGATGAGCTGCACTTTCAGCCCGATGATGGATATTTTTCGGTACTGGAAAATATCTGTCATTTGCGCGACATCGAGATCGAAGGCTACCGGGTGCGCGTGCAGCGACTGCTGGCGGAAAAAAACCCCAGACTGTCCGATATCGACGGCGGGCGGCTGGCACGCGAACGCCGCTACAACAAACAGGAACTGCGGCCAGCACTGGATGACTTTATCCAGGCGCGCTACACGAATCTGAGGATGCTTGAAAAGTTGACGAAGACCCAACTCGCGCGCTCCGGTTTCCTCGAACCGATAGGCAAGATCACCCTGAATCGGCTCCTGGGGCTCTGGGTCGAACATGACCAGGGACACATCAAGGAACTGGAAAAGTTGCGGGCTGCTATGCCCAAGCCTGATCTGCTCCGTAAGAGTGCGCCCTCGGTGTCACTCGGCAAATTCTAACTATGCAAAAGATCACGCCGTTCCTGTGGTTCGATGGCCAGGCCGAAGAAGCGGCCAAGTATTACGTATCCATCTTCAAGAATTCGAAGATCGGGACCATCTCACGTTACGGCCAGGAAGGCCACGAAATCCACAAGCAACCGGCGGGTCGTGTCATGGCCGTGGATTTCGAGCTTGACGGCCAGGGGTTTACCGCGCTGAATGGCGGCCCGCTGTTCAAGTTCAATGAATCCGTTTCCTTCCAGGTGCACTGCGACACCCAGGAACAAGTGGATTATTACTGGAACGCGCTTTCGGCGGGCGGCGACCCGAAATCCCAGCAATGCGGCTGGCTCAAGGACAAGTACGGCCTTTCCTGGCAGGTGGTCCCAACGATCCTGCCGAAGTTGTTGACCGACAAGGACACTAAGAAATCAGAACGGGTTATGAAGGCCCTGCTGCAGATGAAAAAGTTCGACATCGCGGCACTGACCCGTGCTTATGAGCAATCTTAAACGGCAATATCACAAGGCTATTGTTGGTATTTTTGATTTCCAAATCCGGAGTAGAATCCTATCACTTTATTTCACAACCCTAACTACAGGGAGTTCCTTATGATGACCTCGCTCGCTTCTCTCTGGCTTCCGATTTTACTTTCCGCTGTCGGCGTATTCATCGCCAGCAGCATCCTGCACATGGTGTTCAGGTTCTGGCACTTTCCGGATTACCACGGCTTCTCCAACGAAAACGAAGTGGGTGCCGCCATCCGCAAAGGCAATCCTGCGCCCGGCATGTATATGATGCCTTTCTGCAAGATGGAGGACATGAAAAAACCCGAGACCCAGGAAAAGTTCAAGCAGGGCCCGGTGGCCTTCATGATCCTGCGTGCTGCCGGTGCTCCAGGTATGGGAAAAAATCTGGCGCAGTGGTTTATTTTCTGCCTGCTGGTCTCTTTGTTCGCCGGGTATGTCGCTGGCAGCACACTCGCCGGTGGCACTGCGGACATGCAGGTATTCCGGGTGATCGGCACAGTTGGCTTCATCGCCTATGCATTCGGATCCTTGCCTATGGGAATCTGGTACGGCCAGCCCTGGAAAGCCGTGGGCAAGGACGTGATCGACGGGCTTATCTATGGCCTGGTCATGGCCGCCATCTTCGCCTGGCTGTGGCCGAAGTGATGCTTCAACTGCAACTGATTTGAACAGTGCGGCAGCAGACTTGGGCAGAATCCAAGTCTGCTGCCAAATGGCAATGTAAAAGCCATGAACACTACCGCCGATCTGATCCTTACAAACGGCAAGGTCACCACCATCGACAACCGGCAGCCCGCTGCGCAGGCATTGGCGATTCGCAATGGATGTTTCATTGCTGTCGGGGATGAGAAAGATGTGATGGCTCATGCCGGTGCTAGTACCCAGCGTATAGACCTCGGCGGGCGCCGCGTGATTCCGGGTTTGATAGACAGCCACATGCACGTGATCCGCGGCGGCCTCAACTACAACATGGAATTGCGCTGGGATGGTGTGCGTTCGGTGGCAACTGCCATGCGCATGCTCAAGGAACAAGTGGACTGGACGCCCGCGCCCCAATGGGTGCGCGTGGTGGGCGGCTTCAGTGCACAGCAGTTCCAGGAAAAGCGTCTGCCCACCCTCGAGGAACTCAACGCCGTTGCACCTGACACGCCGCTATTTATCCTGCATTTGTACGACCGCGCCTTATTGAACCGGGCGGCACTGCGCGTCATCGGCTACACCAAGGACACGCCGGATTTCCCCGGCGGCAAAATTGAACATGACCGCCAAGGCGAACCTACGGGACTGCTGCTGGCTGTGCCCAACGCGGCCATCCTGTACGCGACTCTCGCCAAGGGTCCGAAGCTGCCGCCCGAATACCAGAAGAATTCCTCGCGTCATTTCATGGCCGAACTCAACCGGCTCGGCGTCACCGGCGTCATCGATGCAGGCGGCGGATTCCAGAATTATCCCGAGGACTATCAGATCATCGAGCAGTTGCATCGCGAAGGCCTGCTCACCATCCGCATCGCCTACAACCTGTTCACCCAGCGGCCACAACATGAGTTGGACGACTTCACCGCCTGGAGCAAACAGGTGAAGCCAGGCCAGGGTGACGATCTGTATCGCAACAACGGCGCAGGGGAAATGCTGGTTTACAGCGCCGCGGATTTCGAGGACTTCCGCATGCCGCGTCCCGACATGCCGGCCTCCATGGAGAATGAACTTGAGCCGGTCATACGCTTGTTGGCCCAGAACCGCTGGCCGTGGCGCTTGCACGCCACCTACAACGAGACCATCGCCCGTGCGCTGGACGTGTTCGAAAAGGTCAACGGCGATATCCCGTTCCAGGGATTGCACTGGTTCATCGATCATGCGGAGACTGCGGACGACCGCAACCTGGAACGCATCGCCAAACTCGGCGGCGGCATCGCCATCCAGCATCGCATGGCGTATCAGGGAGAATATTTCGTCGAACGCTACGGCGCCAGAGTCGCCGAGCGTACCCCACCCATCAAACGCATGCTGGAGATGGGACTGCCGGTGGGCGCCGGCACCGATGCCACACGCGTGGCGTCCTACAATCCATGGGTATCACTTTACTGGCTGGTGAGCGGCAAGACTCTGGGCGGACTCACGCTGTATCCATCCGCGCAACGGCTCGAGCGGGAAACTGCGCTGCGGCTGTGGACCGAAGCCAACAGCTGGTTCTCCACGGAAACCGGCAAGAAAGGCCAGATCAAGGTGGGTCAGCTCGCTGATCTTGCCGTACTCTCCGACGACTTCTTTGCCGTGCCCGAGGATGCGATCCAGGATCTCACTTCGGTGCTCACCCTGCTGGGCGGCAAACCCGTGCATGGCGCCGGGGAATTCAAGAACCTCGCGCCGCCGCTGCCGCCCGCAATGCCCGACTGGTCACCGGTACGGACTTATGGCGGCTACCAGAGCCGTCCGCAAGTTGCGGCCATGCATCGCACTTGCGGTGTGCACGGGCATAACAACGCACACCTCAACATGCCAACATCACAGGATCATGAATTCTGGGGCGCCATGGGTTGTTCGTGTTGGGCGTTTTGAACCAACAAACCTCTATCAATAGACCAGGAATTAAGGAGCGGCACTATGAACGAAGTCAGCACATTCCGTCTGTATCTGCTGCGGGCCACCTACCTGCTGCTGCTCGTGGGACTCGGCCTAACTATCTGGCCCGGCATCATCCATCACAAGCTCTCCACGCCGCTCATGAATGGCGTGGTGTCCAGCATTCTCGGTACCGTGGCGATCCTCGCGATCATCGGCCTGCGTTATCCGCTGAAGATGCTGCCGCTGCTGTTCTTCGAACTCATCTGGAAAGCCACCTGGCTGCTGGCCTTTGCGCTACCGCTCCACAACGCCGGACTGGTGGATGCGGACACCCAGCAGACCATCATCGCTTGCCTCATGGGTGTGATCTTTCCCATCGCCATTCCCTGGCCCTATGTCTATCGGAAGTACATCAAGGAGCCGGGGGACAGATGGTGGCGGAAGACGGCGAGTTGAATCTATCTACCCTTGGGCTTCCTGCGTCAACCCAACCTACGTTTGCTGTGGCTGCCCATCATGGGCATCGATGTGCAGACGTGGGAATATAGGGCCCGCCTAGCCGCTGCCGGCTAAACCAGGAGGACGTCCATGACTCCGCTCAGCAAGAACGCGCGCATCGTCGGACTCTGGTATCTGCTGCTGGTGTTCATCGGTCCCTGGCGCCTCCTCTACATCCCCAACAAGCTCTTCGTCTCCGGGGACGCGACGGCGAGCGCCGCCAACATCGCCGCTCACCAGACTCTGTTCCAGTTTGGCATCTTCGTGGATACCTGGGGCGGCGTGGTGCTGGTATTCCTGACCCTGGCCTTCTATCGGCTGTTCAAGGACGTGGACCGATACCAGGCGTGGCTGTTGGTCATCACCGGCGGCATCCTGCCCGGCGCCATCTATTTCGTTAATACGTTGAACGACGCGGCCGCGCTCCTGCTGGTGCGCGGCGCGGATTATCTGAACGTGTTCACAGAAGGCCAGCGGGACGCGCTGGCTTATTTTTTCACACGTCTGCACTTCGAACTGGTGGTCTCCGCCGAAGTGCTGTGGGGCGTGTGGCTCTTCCCCATGGCCATTCTGTTTCTCAAATCCCGCTGGTTCCCCCGCATCCTGGGATGGTGGCTGATCCTGGACGGCGCCACCTGGATCATCATCAGCTTCGCCAACATGTTTCTGCCGCAGTACGTGGGTACCATCAGCACCTGGTCCTTGCCGTTCCAACTGGGCGAGATCGCGGTCACGCTATGGCTGCTGATCATGGGCGCGAAGGAAAGACGGGCCAGCGCGTAACTCAAACCGGCTCCGCAGGTAGAAGGTTGTGGCCAATTTCACAAGACTATGAGTTTTTAGATACCCTTAGTTACTCGCGTTAGGTGTTTTAAACCTACAAGCGGCTGATAATGGATCAGGAATCATAGTCTGTTCCTTATTAGTCCATGCACTGGCTCATTTTTTAAGTATTACATTTGTTATACGTTCAATCAGAGGTCTTTAAGATCAAGTCTTCAACGTAACTAATACCAAGTGGAGATATTTCAACTGTTTTGTTTTGACTATTATATTCAATCAATTTCTTTTTATGTGCAACACGAAGAATGTCTCGACGGTAAATTGATATATTTGAATGTTCAGTCCATTGAAATAAATAACTATCAGATACAGCACCTTGACTATGATACAAAAGCAACAACGTTTTATCCTTCATGTGCATATTGGGATCTAAAACTCGGTAATTATCTCCAGTTCTCCACACAATTGGTATTGTTCTCTCAATAAGAACCTCTACAACAGCAGATGCTTCTTCTGTAGTTACATCATGAAATACACGGACCAGTTCACTTAATAGCCATTTACTCATTTCAACAACGCACGTAGCATCCATATGATTAGGATCTACGTCTCCCCCTACATGTCCAACCCCACGATTATTCCGAATTTCGTAAAGCGCAATCATCATGCGAGGTATTTGAATACGAACTGATCTAGGAAATGTCACAGCCGCGTTCTCAAGAGAACGACACGCTTCAACTATATTGCGTGGTTTGCTAGATTTCTTTGGAAATCTTCCAATCACATATCCATTCAGAATCGAATAGATCACTTCGCACAACTTTCCGCCATTTAATTCAGATGGCTCCCACCTGCGTTCGCGGTAGTTCCTAAGAATTTCTGCATAGGATTTAAGTAATTCATTGCGAAGCCCATTTGGCAGAAGGGCAAGAAACTCGTCCTCAAGAATCGAATTGGGCTCTGTCACAATATTTCTTATTTATAGTGAAACTAGCATTCCATATCATTTGGGGATTTTCTTTGCTTTAGTTTTCTTTTTCGTGCCTTTCTTAATCTTTGGTCTCCTCAGTTTGGCAACTGCCTCTCTATCTGGCAAAGCGTCAACATACTGTTGTCCGTAATAAGATAATTGACTTGCCTCGCGATCTGTTCCAAGGTTAAAAAATCCTGCTTGACGCTTCGCATTGTCTAAATCGCGTGAAAAATTACTACTATCAAAATTTCTTCGAGCATCGGTGACAATCTGTTTAAAATCTGTTTTTGAATGAGTTTTTCCGTCTTGTTTTAATTCACGAAATCTCGCTGCGACTGCTAGTTCTTCGCCTTTATTTTTGGGTTCTTTACTGTCAAAAAAAGCGCCCGCATTATTTAATATAGAATTCCGTTGATTGGAATTCATTGATGCATTCCCTGGTGGTACCGTGTTTTGTGCTTTTTCTTCTCCAAACAAGACAAGAGTTGCCTGTATCACTCTTGATCTTTCGTCCGCGTCTAATGAAGAAAGCAGCTCATAAAGTTTGAGCGGGTAACTGAGCAATATTTGTTTTAACCATCGCATATCTCCAAAAAATAATCGCCTATATTCAAAAAGTATTGAGCATATTTTCGCATAATGCAAATGATAATTTATCATGAGCATCTTACAACTGACCGATAAGTATTTGCTAAAGATACCAAAAATTAGAAGCGATTCCCTACCCCGCCGATGATGTCAAGCACTGTAGCTCGCGAGTTTGTCCTTCAAACGAACAGCTGACAACACTTTCTAGCCTAATAGAACTAATACTACTATTTCCTATTTGAATGGCACGGTTGAACTAGAGGCAAAGAAGCATACTGCACCAATGCAGCGTGATACATATTGAATAACGCCGACGCTAGTTGACGCTCTTAAATGTTTCTTTTGGTTACTTTTCTTTGCGCCAAAGAAAAGTAACCTGCAGTAGGGGCGCGGAAGCCCCACCTAATCGGTTGCGACCGAAGGTCGCACAAGACCTGGATTCCGGCCTGCGCCGGAATGACGAGAATGGCGGCAGTGGAATGACGGGTTGACCGGCTGCGCCGCGCTCCTGGGCGGCCAGTGGCCGCCCGCTTGCCGCATGCGGCAAGCCCACATTTCCGCGGGACTTTTCGTTCAAACCTAATCTCAAGACTAGGCTTTTTTGATAAGTCTAACGATGAAGAGCAATACCACTGCCCCGATGAAAGCAGTGACGAGCGAACCAATCAGGCCCCAGGCAACGAAGCCGATTATCGCCAGTAGATAACCGCCGATGACGGCACCTATGATGCCAACGACGATATCGCCCAGCAAACCAAAGCCGCGGCCCTTCATCACAAGACCTGCGAGCCAGCCGGCGAGCGCGCCGATGATCAAGAACAGAATCAGCCCCGTGAGATTCATGTGGTTTTCTCCTGTGTGCCCGGGCACGGTGACGGATTGTCACAGAATCAGGGTACACCAACGAAGCTGTTTGCGTGGTATTGGCAGACGCAAAAAAAGCCCCGCGTCTCCGCGGGGCTTTTTGTCCTTTTGATACAACCGACTCTGTCGTCGGTTACATCAATAGTCCATATCACCCATACCGCCCATGCCACCGCCGCCGGCGGGCATCGGCTTCTCGTCTTTCGGCAGCTCAGCCACCATGGCTTCGGTGGTGATGAGCAGGCCGGCCACGGATGCCGCATTCTGCAGCGCGGTCCGGGTCACCTTGGTGGGATCCAGGATGCCCAGCTCCACCATGTCGCCGTACTCGCCGGTCTGAGCGTCGAAGCCGAAGTTACCGGTGCCGCTGGCGACCTTGTTGAGCACCACATCCGGAGCCTCGCCGGCATTGGCCACGATCAGCCGCAGCGGCTCTTCGATGGCGCGGGCCAGAATCTGGATGCCGGTGGTCTGGTCGTGATTGGCGCCTTTGAGTTTGGAGATGGCCGCATGCGCGCGCACCAGCGCTACGCCGCCGCCGGGGACCACGCCTTCTTCGATGGCGGCACGCGTGGCGTGCAGGGCATCTTCGACGCGGGCCTTCTTCTCTTTCATCTCCACTTCGGTGGCTGCGCCTACCTTGACTACGGCTACGCCGCCGGCGAGTTTCGCCACCCGCTCCTGCAGCTTCTCTTTGTCGTAGTCCGAGGTGGTCTCTTCAATCTGCGCCTTCACCGCCTTGATGCGCGCCTCGATGTTTTTCTTCTGGCCGCCGCCGTCGATGATGGTGGTGTTTTCCTTGTCCACAACCACCTTCTTGGCGCTTCCCAGATCATTAAGGCTGGCCTTCTCCAGCGACAAGCCCACTTCCTCGGCGATCACGGTGGCGCCGGTGAGGGTGGCGATGTCTTCCAGCATGGCCTTGCGGCGGTCGCCGAAGCCCGGGGCCTTGACGGCCACAACTTTGACGATGCCGCGGATGGTGTTGACCACCAGTGTGGCCAGGGCTTCGCCTTCCACGTCTTCGGCCACCACCAGCAGCTGCTTGCCACTCTTGGCCACGGCCTCGAGGATCGGCAGCATCTCGCGGATGTTGGAGATTTTCTTGTCGTGCAGCAGGATGACCGGATTCTCAAGCACCGCGCTCATATCCTGCTGGTTGTTGATGAAATACGGGGACAGATAGCCGCGGTCGAACTGCATGCCCTCCACGACTTCCAGCTCGTTGTCGAGACCGGAACCTTCTTCCACGGTGATCACGCCTTCCTTGCCGACCTTGTTCATGGCATCGGCGATGATCTTGCCGATGGACTCGTCGCCGTTGGCGGAGATAGTGCCCACCTGGGCGATGGACTTGTTGTCAGCTGAAGGCTTGGAGATCTTCTTGAGCTCTTCCACGGCTACGACCACGGCCTTATCGATGCCGCGCTTCAGATCCATGGGGTTCATGCCCGAGGCTACAGCCTTGAGGCCCTCGCGCATGATGGCCTGGGCCAGCACGGTGGCAGTGGTGGTGCCGTCGCCGGCCTCATCCGAGGTGTGGGACGCCACTTCTTTGACCATCTGCGCGCCCATGTTCTCGAACTTATCCTTGAGTTCGATCTCCTTCGCCACGGACACACCGTCCTTGGTGATGGTGGGGGCGCCGAAGCTCTTGTCGAGCACTACGTTGCGGCCCTTGGGGCCGAGTGTAACTTTGACCGCGTTCGCGAGTACGTTCACGCCGCGGAACATGCGCTGACGCGCATCATCACCAAATTTTACGTCTTTAGCAGCCATTGCTCTTGTCCTCTAAAATGGTTTCTGGGGATTCGGTTTGCGGAAGTGCGATCACTTACCGTCTACGACGGCGATGATCTCGTCTTCCTTCACGGCGACGTATTCCACGTCGTCAATCTTGAACTCGGAACCGGAGTACTTGCCGATCAGCACCTTGTCGCCGACCTTGACGGTAGGTGCGATAACCTGCCCGCTGTCGAGGGTGCGGCCCTTGCCGACGGCGATGACTTCGCCTTTCATGGGCTTTTCTTTAGCGGTGTCCGGGATGACAATGCCACCCGCGGTCTTGGTCTCTGACTCCAGGCGTTTGATGATTACCCGGTCGTGTAGTGGATGCAGCTTCATGGAAAGACTCTCCTCTCGAAATGTTTGCTTGGGATTAGGGGTCTGATTAACAAGCGGATGAGCAGCTGTTAGCACTCAACCGCGCTGAGTGCTAATGATAAGGGCGAATCCCTCAGAGTCAAGGTCTGGACAGGAAAAAAATTGGGTATCAGTGAAATTATGGATAAAAATCAGTTAGTTGTATTCTGCACCAGCCCTGACCCCAAGTCAGGGGAGGCCATGGCCGCGACCCTGGTTGAGGAACGCCTGGCCGCTTGTGTGAACCTGCTGCCGGGACTCACCTCTATATACCGTTGGCAGGGCAGCGTGCGGCGGGAACCCGAATGCCTGCTGCTCATCAAAACCACCGCCGCCCGTTTCGAGGCACTGCGCAGCCGCTTGCGGACTCTGCATCCCTACGAAGTCCCGGAGATCATCGCCCTGCCCGTCAGCCACGGTGACCCGGCCTATCTCCAGTGGCTCACGGAAAACACCCGACTCCCATGAAAAATTCCTGTTGGTTGCTGATCACCTGTTTAGGCCTTTCGTCACCCCTGGCGCATGCTGATTTCCAGCCACTGCCCCCGGAGCAGGTCTATCGCCTGCAGGTGCAGCCCCAGAACGGAGTGCTCATGGCCCACTGGGACATCCTGCCAGGTTATTACCTCTACAAAAACAAATTCCAATTCATCAGCCATACCCCTGGGATCGTGCTGGATGCGCCGCAATTCCCGACGGGCGAGATACACAGCGACCCGTACTTTGGCGCCCAGGAGATCTATCGCAATGGCGTCACTGCCAGCATCGCCTATACCGGTTCCGGACCTCTACAGCTGGAGGTGAAGTATCAGGGCTGCGCCGACATGGGTTTCTGTTATCCACCCCAGATGCAGCAATTCAATTTGACACTTGCGGAGAATCTAGCAGCATCCGCGACCAGCAAGCCGGGAACCGTAGGCGCAGTACACCCACCAGACCTGGCGGCGCTGGTTGGAGGTGGTAGCAACGGCAATAGTTTCCCGCCGCCTGACCAGGTGTTCCAGATCATGGCGCAGGCGAAAGACGCCAATACCGTGGAAGTGAGTTGGCAGATCGCCGCCGGCTATTACCTGTACCGGCAGAAGTTCAATTTCACCAGCAGTAATACCGACATGGCATTGGGCGCGCCGGATTTCCCCCCCGGCCAGATCGAGCATGATCAGTATTTCGGCACCAGCGTGATCTACCGTCACAACGTGAGCGCCATCATTCCGGTAACGCATGGCAGTGGCGATACCAAGTTCGAACTGAGCGCCACGTATCAAGGTTGTGCCGACAAGGGCCTGTGCTACCCGCCCATCATCAAGATTCTGAGCATCGATTTTTCGGAGCCTGGTGTGCCGGTCATTCCAAGCGCCACCATCAAGCCACAGACCAGCGCAACGACGCAACCGGTCTCGCAACAAAGCCGGCTGGCGGAACTCATCCGCCACGGCAATCTCGCCTGGGTATTGCTGGTGTTCCTGGGCCTGGGGTTGGCGCTCACCTTCACGCCCTGTGTGCTGCCCATGATCCCGATCATCGCCGGCCTGATTGCCGGTCAGCGTGAAAAACCCACCACGACGCACGCATTTTTTCTTTCGCTGGTGTATGTGCTGGCCATGGCGCTCACCTACACCGTGGCCGGAGTGGTCGTGGCCCTGGCCGGCGCCAACCTGCAAACCTGGTTCCAGAACCCCTGGATCGTGAGCCTGTTCAGCCTGATTTTCGTGCTGCTGTCCCTCTCCATGTTCGGCCTGTACGAATTGCAGATACCGAGTGCCATCCAGACGCGCCTAGTGGTATTCAGCAATGCCCAGAAAGGCGGGGCCTTCGTGGGCGTGGGCATTATGGGTGTGCTCTCGGCGCTGATCGTCGGGCCCTGCATAACCGCGCCGCTGGTGGCCGCGCTGTTGGTCATCAGCCAGAGCGGCGATCCAGTGCGCGGCGGCTTGAGCTTGTTTGCGCTGGGCATCGGCATGGGCATCCCGCTGCTCATCGTCGGCACCTCCGCCGGCAAGTTGGTTCCTAAGGCCGGTCCCTGGATGCAGTCTGTCAAGTACGTGCTCGGTGTGGTGCTCTTGGGCGTGGCCATTTGGTTCCTGTCGCGTATTCTGCCGGGTCCGCTGACACTGGCACTGTGGGCGGGCTTGGCGATTTTCTGTGGTATTTTTCTGTTGCTAGCGGATACGCGCGGCAGATTACGCAAACTGTGGATGGCCGTGGGCGTGCTGCTGGCGGTCTATGGCATCATCATGCTGGTGGGCGCTGTCACCGGCGGCAGCGATCCACTCCGGCCTTTGACGCGTTTCCAGATTGGATCAGTCAAGCAACATTCCTCCGTCAGTCAGCAGAGCCTGCAATTCACCCGGATAAAAACCCTGACGGATTTGGACCAGGCACTGGCCCAGGCAAGCCGCAACCACCAAACCCTAATGCTGGATTTCTACGCCGACTGGTGCGTGTCGTGCCAGGAGATGCAACACGGCGCCTTCGTGGATCCAGGCGTGGTAGCCGCCTTGGCAAACACTGTGCTATTGCAGGCCGATGTGACCGCCAACGATGCGGAGGATCAAATCTTGCTCAAGCATTTCGGCATCTACGGTCCGCCGAGCATCATGTTCTTTGATGCCAGCGGCCAGGAACTCACTGACCTGCGCGTGGTCGGCTATATGGATGCGCGTGATTTCGAGCAGCGTATCCACCAGATTTTCAAAATCAGTGGAGCTGTAAATTGAAGCACGCACAGGCGACCGGACTTGTTATCGCCATCCTGATCGCTGCGGCAGCCGCCGGCTTCGGCGCCTATGAGTGGCTACAACCGGTACACAAACCCGTGAGCTCCGCCGCTGTGAATACCGCAGCCGATGATGTGCCGGTGATGTCCGCTGATCAGGCCATGCATACCGACCTGGATGATCTGAACGGCAAACCGCACACACTCGCTGACTGGCACGGTAAGGTGTTATTGATAAATTTCTGGGCCACCTGGTGCCTGCCCTGCCGCCAGGAGATACCGTTGCTGGTGAAACTGCAGGCCAAATATGCGGCCCAGGGGCTGCAAGTTGTGGGCATCGCCACCGACGAGCAAAACGAACAGGATGTGCGCACCTTCATGAAAGAGATGGTGGTGAATTACCCGATACTCATGGGCGATAACCAGGTGCCCCAAATCATCGCCGCCCTGGGCGGCAACTACATCGGCCTTCCCTATACCCTGGTTTTAGACCAGGGGGGACGGGTATTAAAGATCCATCCGGGGGAACTGGAACCAAAAGAAGCTGAAGCCCTGGTGCATACAGCCGTTAGCAACACGGTGCTGACAGTCCCTGCGACAGTGACCACATCGCACGCTAATTAGCGGCTATCTGCTGCGATTTAACAGGTTTCTGTCAAATAGATCATAGACAAAATCAAAATCTTGCCCCAGAATCCCCGCCTCTTGGAAGCGCTTGGGCAGGATCTGTTTTCGCAGCATAATCTTGGTAAACCTTGCCATCGCCCAATCATTAGCCACAGGGAAATCTGTGGATATTGTTATGATAACTTCTGTGATAATCTGCATAAATGAAGGTAAAATGTGGCGAACTTCCTGCTTCTGAACGGTCCCAACCTGAATCTGCTGGGCGAGCGGGAGCCCCGCCATTATGGGCATGAAAGTCTGGCAGACATCGAAAAGCGCCTCTTGGTGCAGGCAAAAGCCCTCGGGCATACCCTTACGACCTACCAGAGCAATCATGAAGGCGCGCTCATCGACCGGATCCAGCAGGCACGTCGGGATGGCATCGATATGCTGCTGTTCAATCCGGGCGGATATACCCACACCAGTGTGGCATTGCGGGATGCCCTGGCGGCGATCAAGCTGCCGTTCATCGAGATCCATCTCAGCAACATCCATGCCCGTGAAGCTTTCCGTCAACACTCGTATTTCTCCGATCTGGCAGTGGGCAGCATCACCGGTCTCGGTCCTCAGGGTTATGAACTGGCCCTGCTAGCGGCTGACCGATACCTCCATACTCATAAAACCTGACCAGTACATCCCCGGGGTACAGCATGGACATACGCAAAGTCAAAAAACTCATCGAACTGCTGGAGGAATCCGGCATCGCTGAAATCGAGATCAGCGAGGGTGAAGAATCGGTGCGCATCAGCCGCTATGGTGGAAACGCACCCGCCGCTACTCACGCAACGGCACCGACAGCGACGGTGGCCGCTACTCCGACAGCGGCACCACAGCCAACGGCAGCGGCTCCTGCACCGGGCCATCAGGAAATTCCCGCCGGCCACCAAGTCAAAGCGCCGATGGTGGGGACGTTCTATCGTTCCTCATCCCCCGGTGCCAAACCATTTGTGGATGTCGGCAGCGTGGTCAAGGAAGGCGACACCCTGTGCATCATCGAGGCCATGAAGATGATGAACCAGATCGAAGCCGACAAGGCCGGCACCGTCAAAGCCATCCTGGCCAACAATGGCGACCCGGTGGAATTCGGCCAGCCGCTCATCATCATCGAGTAAGCCGCCATATCCCCCAAGTTCATACCGCGGGCTCCCGCCATGCTCGACAAGATTGTGATCGCCAACCGCGGCGAAATCGCGTTGCGCATCCTGCGCGCCTGCCGCGAACTCGGCATCAAGACCGTGGCGGTGCACTCTACCGCCGACCGGGATCTGAAACACGTGCGCCTGGCCGATGAATCGGTATGCATAGGACCGCCGCCGTCTTCGGAAAGCTATCTGAACATGCCGGCCATCATCAGCGCCGCGGAAGTCACCGATGCGGTGGCCATCCACCCGGGTTACGGCTTTCTGGCGGAGAACGCTGATTTCGCCGAGCGCGTCGAGAAAAGCGGTTTTACCTTCATCGGCCCGCGACCCGAGACCATCCGTCTTATGGGTGATAAAGTCTCCGCCAAACACGCTATGCAGGCAGCCGATGTGCCTACGGTGCCAGGCTCCGAAGGAGTCCTGCCGGACAATCCCAAGCAGGTCCTATCCATCGCCAAGAAGATCGGTTATCCGGTCATCATCAAGGCTGCCGGCGGTGGCGGCGGACGCGGCATGCGCGTGGTGCACAGCGAGGCCGCGCTGCTTTCCGCGATCAACATGACCAAGACCGAAGCCAAGGCAGCCTTCGGCAACGATGCCGTATACATGGAAAAATTCCTGGAACGCCCGCGGCATATCGAATTCCAGGTGCTAGGCGATGGCCTGGGGAATGCTGTGCACCTGGGTGAGCGCGATTGCTCTATGCAGCGCCGTCACCAGAAGGTTATTGAGGAAGCACCGGCACCCGGCATTACCGAGAAACAGCGGCGCGTCATGGGCGAGCGCGTGGTCGAGGCCTGCGAAGAGATCAAATACCGCGGCGCGGGCACGTTTGAATTCCTGTATCAGGATGGTCAGTTCTTTTTCATCGAGATGAACACCCGTGTGCAGGTGGAACATCCGGTGACCGAAATGATCACCGGCATAGATATCGTGAAATGGCAGCTTATGGTCGCCGCCGGCAAGCCGTTCACGCTCAAGCAGAAGGACATCCAGATCAAGGGGCATGCCTTCGAATGCCGCATCAATGCCGAGGACCCCAAGAAGTTCACGCCCTCTCCCGGACTCATCACCCGCTGGCATGCGCCGGGTGGGCCGGGAATACGGGTGGATGCACACGCGTATACCGGTTACACCGTGCCGCCCTACTACGACTCGCTCATTGGCAAGCTCATCGCGTACGGCGACGATCGCGCTTCGGCGCTGGCGCGCATGCGCACCGCGCTCTTGGAGATCGTGGTGGAAGGCATCAGCAGCAACGTGCCGTTGCATCAGGACCTGTTCAATGACTCGGCCTTCATCGCCGGCGGCACCAACATCCACTATCTGGAAAAGAAGCTGGGGCTTTGAAGAATATCAGTATGCTGTTGGACGACAGCGCATCGGATATCAAGCTTCTGCCTCCTCGCTTTTGACGGCTCAACTAGTTATTTTTTATGTCCTGGCTGCAATTCGAGATGCTTATCGCAGGAATGGATGCCGATCGCGTGGAAGCCGCGTTGTGCGATGCCGGCGCGCTCTCGGTTACTTTCGACGACGCCGGTGATGCTGCGATTTACCAAGCTGATGTAGCGCTCCCGCCGCTTTGGAACAACACCCGCATATCCGGTCTGTTTCCTGCTGATACCGACCTGGACAGTCTGCGCGTCTACCTGCTGGCGACGCTAGGTCTTCAACGACTGCCGGCGCATCGTGTCCAACTGCTGCAAGATCGAGAATGGACGCACGAGTGGCTGAAAGAGTTCAAGCCCATGCGCTTCGGCAAGCGGCTGTGGATTTGCCCAAGCAGTTGTGCTCCGCCAGATCCGGAGGCCGTTAACATTCGGCTGGATCCGGGGCTGGCTTTCGGCACCGGCACCCATGCCACCACTGCACTGTGCCTGGAATGGTTGGAGCGCACCGAGCTCACGGGAAAGACCGTGATCGACTACGGCTGCGGTTCTGGGATATTGGCCATCGCCGCTGTAAGTCTGGGTGCCAAGCACGCCTACGCTGTAGATACCGACCCGCAGGCCCTCAGCGCCACCCGCGAGAATGCCGGCCGCAACCAGGTACTGACAGCCGTAGAGATCAGCCAGCCCCATGAACTGACGGTCGCACAGGCTGATGTGCTGCTGGCCAATATCCAGGCCGCACCACTCGTGGAACTGGCTCCGCGTTTCGCCACACTCATCAGGCCGGGCGGAACCCTGCTGCTATCCGGTATCCTTGGCAGCCAGAAGGATGAGATCCAGAACGCCTATGCGCGTTGGTGCCAATCCCGCGCCGTCGTACAACGGGAGGAGTGGTTGCTTATGGATTACTTGCGTCGGAAAAACCACTGAATGCTGACCATCTGCACAGCCTGCGGCACACAATTCCGGGTAAACACGGCACAGTTACGTGCGGTGCATGGTCTGGTGCGCTGCAGCCGCTGCCACAGTGTATTTGATGCGTTCGAAACCCTGCGTGAGGAATTTGAAGCCCCGGCTGCTGCCCCGCAGGCCGCCGCCGACGAACCGGATGCTCCGAATGAATCGGCGCAACCAGCGGAACTGCCGTTGATCACGCCAACCGATGACGCGCCGGTCGTTGAAGACATTGCTTCAGAAATCCATCTAGAAGCGACAAAACCGGCGGCGCCTGCGGACGATCTGTTTGCTGATTTGTGGGGTGAAGCGCCTAAATCCACGATCAAGACTACGACGAGCGCAGGCCTACCTGTAACCACGGATAGAGACACCCCCGTACTCATCGAAGACCATATCCGCAAACCACCGGCACAGGCCCGCGATCAGGCGCTCTACAAACATGTGGAGTTGCCGCCACGGGAACGGCCAGTGCCAAAGACGTCGCGTCAGCGCCGCCGCATCAACTTTTGGGGTGTCGGTGCTGCAATTCTGGGATTGTTGCTGGTCGTTCAGGTCGTCAATGCCCAACGTTTGGTCTTGAGCCAAACAGCCGTGATCGGTTCGCCTATAACGAGACTTTATTCAGCCCTGGGTTATCCGCTAACGCCTCCACCTGTGCCGGACACCTGGCTGGTCAGCGATATCAACGTGACTTCGGATCCCGATGCCCCGGGCGCACTCTCGATTACCGGTACACTCGCCAACGGCGCAAGCTTTCCGCAAGCCTGGCCGATACTGCGCATCGAACTCCTGGATCGTTATGGCGATGCTATGCGGGCGCGGGATTTTACCTCCAGCAGCTATCTGCCGGCCAAGCACACCGCGACCTTGCTCAGTCCCGGCGCGGCGACCCGTTTCCGCATCGATGTGATGGATCCAGGTCCCGAAGCCGTAGGTTTCCAGGTCCAGCCCTGCTTCGATACCAACGGTAATCGCATCTGCAGCAACGCTACGACTGATTGATTTTGCACGAAATTTCCCCAGCGTCGCGCGCAGATCGCGGAAGATCTCCCGCTACGCGATGGAATTACAGGATAGATGCCCATAAATCAGTAGCTGCGAAAATTCAAGTTTGACAGCCGCATGATTGCAGTTATTATCCCCTCCTGTTCCCAGTAACACCTACGACAACGCACATGCGCATAGGTTGCTATTCGTTGCGCACACGCGTGGTGCTAGCGCCCATGGCGGGCGTCACCGACCGGCCATTCCGGCAGTTATGCAAGCGCCTGGGCGCGGGCCTGGCGGTTTCGGAAATGCTTACGGCACAGCTGGCCCTCTACGCCAGCACCAAAAGCCGCCGGCGCCGCGACCACGATGGCGAGGTAGAACCCCGGATCGTGCAGATCGCTGGTGGCGAGCCCGGCATGCTGGCCGAAGCCGCACGCGTGAACGTAGCTGAGGGCGCCCAGATCATCGACATCAACATGGGTTGCCCAGCGAAGAAAGTCTGTAATAAGGCTGCGGGTTCGGCGCTGTTGCAGGACGAAGAACTGGTTAGACAGATTCTCGAGGCGGTGGTGAATGCGGTGGATGTCCCCGTGACCCTCAAGATTCGTAGCGGCTGGGATCGGGAGCACAAGAACGGCGTGCGCATTGCCGAAATCGCGCAGCAGTCGGGAATCCAGGCTATCACCGTGCATGGTCGCACCCGCGCCGATATGTTTGCTGGCGATGCCGAATATGAAACTGTGCGCACCATCGCCGCCGCCGTGGAGATTCCGGTACTGGCCAATGGTGATGTGGATTCGCCGGAGAAGGCTCGGGAAGTGCTAGAGACCACCGGCGCAGCAGCAGTCATGATCGGCCGGGCTGCCCAGGGGCGGCCATGGATCTTCCGTGAAATCGAGTATTTCCTGGCGACGGGCCACAAATTGCCGCCGCCGGACGACCGGGAGATTGCCGGCATCATGCTGGAACATCTGGACAACCTGTATGCCTTCTATGGTGAGTACACCGGCGTGCGCATGGCCCGCAAACACCTCAACTGGTATCTCAAGACACGGCCGCAGACCACGGTCTTGCGTGAACGGGTCTTGCGTGTGGAGTCGGCTTGCGAGCAGCAAAGGCTGCTGCGCAGCCTGTTTGATCACAACAACAACATCGAGGAGCTGGCGGCATGATTAGCAGACTGGGAGCACAGCGTCTGGAAGTGATGAACGAGTCCTGGAAAACCCGCAAATCCGGAGACGGCGCGCAATATTCGCCGGCTTCCCATTGCCTGCGGGATTACGCCGAAAAGACCCTGCGCCGCTACTTCACCGATCTGGACGGCCATGACCCGTCCGACCTTTATGGGCTGGTGCTGGGCGAAATCGAGCAGCCATTGCTCAAGACCCTGCTGGATTACACCCGTGGTAACCTGTCGCGGGCCTCGGAAATCCTCGGGATCAACCGCAGCACGCTGCGCAAGAAATTACGCCAATATAAAATCAACACCTGAATCTAAAACCCCTCTCCCTTTGGGAAAGGGTGGTGCGAAGCGCCGGGTGAGGGTACCCCTGGCGACGTTGCGGACAACTTCCCAATCCTCACGTACTGTTTTGTACGCTCCGGTTGCTCGGCCATCCGCGCCTTACTAGTGGTTAAAATCCCTCGTTCAGAAACACGTTTTCTGCGTTGAACATCCTAATCTATATAGCGGCGGCACTAGGCTCCCTGTAAAATTCACCTCTCTCGGCCTCCAGGGTCCAGCCGATGCGCCCTATCAAACGCGCGCTGCTTTCCGTTTCCGACAAAGCCGGATTGCTGGATTTCGCGCACAGCCTGCATGCATCCGGTATCGAGATACTTTCCACGGGCGGTACCGCCCGAGCACTGCAGGATGCAGGTATCCCGGTCAAACTGATATCGGAGTACACCGGTTTTCCCGAGATCATGGGCGGGCGCGTCAAAACCCTGCACCCGAAGATCCACGGCGCGCTTCTAGGCCGGCGCGGCACGGATGATGCCGTGATGCGCGAACATGGAATTGCGCCTATTGATCTGCTGGTGGTCAACCTCTATCCCTTCGAGGCCACGGTGGCAGACCCCGGCCACACCCTGGATGCAGCCATCGAGAACATCGACATCGGCGGCCCGGCCATGCTGCGCGCCGCCGCCAAGAATCATGCCGCCGTGACCGTGGTGGTTGACAACAGCGATTACGGACGCGTGCTCGCGGACATGCGGGCACACAAGGGCGCGGTCAGCGACACGCTGCGCTACCAGCTGGCGGTCAAGGCATTCGCCCACTGCGCTGCATACGATGGCGCTATCGCCAATCATCTGAGCAGCCTGCAAGCGGATGGCGAACAGGCGCCCTTCCCCGACTTCTTTAACGCGCAGTTCCATAAGCTCCATGACCTGCGCTATGGCGAGAACCCGCACCAGCGGGCTGCGCTCTACGCCACTGGCGGCGATCTGGCCGGCACGCTGGCCGGCGCCAGGCAATTGCAGGGCAAGGAGCTCTCCTACAACAACCTGGCCGATGCCGATGCGGCACTCGCCTGTGTGCGTGAGTTCGCTGAGCCGGCCTGCGTGATCGTGAAGCACGCCAATCCCTGTGGCGTGGCGCTCGGCAAAACTCTGCTGACTGCCTATGCGCATGCCTACGCCACCGATCCCAGCTCAGCCTTCGGCGGTGTGCTTGCCTGCAACCGCGAACTGGATGCCGAGACCGCCACCGAGATCCTCAAACGCCAGTTCGTGGAAGTCTTGATAGCTCCAGCGGCATCGGCGGCGGCGCTGGCGGAGCTCACTAACAAACCCAATGTGCGTGTGCTGGTCACAGGGGCGTTCAAACCCAGTGTGTGCGGACTGGATTACCGCTCCATATCCGGTGGCCTGCTGTTGCAGGAAGCCGATCATGAAAACTTGGATGCACAGGATTTAAAGACCGTAACCCGCAGGTCGGCTTCTGCCGCCGAGCTACCGGACTTGTTGTTCGCCTGGCAGGTGGTGAAGTTCGTAAAATCCAACGCCATCGTGTACGCCAAAGACCGTCGCACCATCGGTATCGGCGCCGGGCAACCGAGCCGCGTCATGAGTGCGCAGATTGCAGCACTCAAAGCCCAGCAAGCCGAGCTGCCACTGCGCGGCGCGGTCATGGCTTCGGACGCTTTCCTGCCGTTCCGTGACAGCGTGGATGCCGCGTATGCAGCCGGCATCAGCGCCATCATCCAGCCCGGTGGTTCCATGCGCGACGCGGAAGTCATCGCCGCTGCCGACCAACATGAGATGGCTATGCTGTTTACCGGCATCCGCCATTTCCGCCATTGACATGAAAGTTCTTGTCATCGGCAACGGCGGACGCGAGCATGCCCTGGCCTGGAAGCTCACCCAGTCGCCCAAAGTGGAAAAGGTGTATGTGGCGCCGGGCAACGCCGGCACCGCACGTGAACGCAAGTGCGAAAACCTGCGCGTCGCGCCGGACAATATCCCCGGATTGCTGGATTTCGCCCTCGGCCAGGGTATCGGCTTGACGGTCGTTGGCCCGGAAGGGCCGCTGGTCGCAGGCATAACCGATGTGTTCCAGCAGGCGGGTGTGCGCTGCTTCGGTCCAAGCCGCGCCGCCGCCCGACTGGAAGGTTCCAAGGCCTTCAGCAAGGATTTTCTTGCGCGTCATCACATCCCCACGGCGGATTACCGCAGCTTCACAGAACTCAAGCTGGCGCTCGCCTATGTGCAGGAGCGCGGCGCACCGCTGGTGGTCAAGGCCGATGGTCTGGCCGCCGGCAAAGGCGTGGTGGTGGCGCAAACCATATCCGAAGCGGAAACCGCGGTGCGCGAGATGCTGGCCGGCAATGCCTTCGGCGAAGCCGGCCACCGGGTGGTGATCGAGGCTTTCCTGGAAGGCGAAGAAGCCAGCTTCATGGTGATGGCGGATGGCGAACACGTATTGCCGCTGGCCACTTCCCAGGATCACAAGCGTGTAGGCGAGGGCGATACCGGTCCCAACACCGGCGGCATGGGGGCGTATTCACCGGCGCCGGTGGTGACACGCGACATCCATGAGCGCGTGATGCGCGAGATCATCCGGCCGACGATCAAGGGCATGGCTACGGAAGGCACGCCTTACACCGGATTCCTGTATGCCGGCTTGATGATCTCAAAAGACGGCGAACCGCGGGTGCTGGAATTCAACTGCCGCCTGGGCGATCCCGAGACCCAGCCCATCATGCTGCGGCTCAAGTCCGACCTGGTGGATTTGTGTGAAGCCGCCCTGGAAGGCAAGCTCAAGAAGGTAAAAGCCGAGTGGGATACACGCATGGCCCTGGGTGTGGTGCTGGCGGCCGGTGGTTACCCCGGGGAGTACCGCAAAGGCGAGGCCATTTCCGGCCTGCCGCCCTTCCCCATGGACAACGTGAAGGTGTTCCATGCGGGGACGGCCGATCAGGGGGATCGCATCGTCACCAACGGCGGGCGGGTGTTATGCGTCACGGCGCTGGGCGATAGCATCGGAGACGCACGGCAACGCGCCTACCATATCGCCGACGGCATCCGCTGGCCGGGGCGGTTCTTCCGCCGCGACATCGGCTGGCGCGCGCTAAAACATGATGAGGAAGTGTCGAAAAAACGTTGAAGCGCTACGCTTCTGCCAAGATTCCCCGATTGAACCCGAATCCCTGACTTTTTCTTTTGAACCAAGCTGCACGGGTCTCAGCCTTTCTTCATGGAGTCGAAAAACTCCGCATTGGTCTTGGTTTCCTTGAGTTTGTCGAGCAGGAACTCGCTGGCCGCCAGTTCGTCCATGGGATGCAGCAGCTTGCGCAGTATCCAGATCTTCTGCAGTTCGTCCGCCGGCACCAGCAGTTCTTCGCGGCGCGTACCCGAACGGTTGATGTTGATGGCCGGGAACACGCGCTTCTCGGCGATGCGCCGGTCCAGATGGATCTCGGAATTGCCGGTGCCCTTGAATTCCTCGTAGATCACATCGTCCATGCGTGAGCCGGTTTCTATCAGCGCGGTCGCCAGGATGGTGAGCGAGCCGCCTTCTTCGATGTTGCGGGCCGCGCCGAAGAAGCGTTTTGGGCGCTGCAGGGCATTGGCGTCCACGCCGCCAGTGAGCACCTTGCCGGAAGCCGGCACCACGGTATTGTAGGCGCGCCCCAGACGGGTGATGGAATCCAGCAGGATCACCACGTCGCGCTTGTGCTCCACCAGGCGCTTGGCTTTCTCGATGACCATCTCGGCCACCTGCACGTGGCGCGTGGCCGGCTCGTCGAACGTGGAGGACACCACTTCGCCCTTCACCGAGCGTTGCATCTCGGTGACTTCCTCGGGGCGCTCGTCGATGAGCAGCACGATGAGATACACCTCGGGATGATTGGCGGTGATGCTCTGGGCGATGTTCTGCAGCATCATGGTCTTGCCGGCCTTGGGCGGCGAGACGATCAGTCCGCGCTGGCCTTTGCCGATGGGCGCGATCATGTCGATGATGCGTGCGGTGATATCCTCGGTGGAACCGTTGCCGCGCTCCATGGTGAAGCGCTGCTTGGGGAACAGCGGCGTGAGGTTCTCAAACAGCACCTTGCTCTTGGCGTTCTCCGGCGGATCGAAGTTGATGTGGTCCACTTTGAGCAGCGCGAAGTAGCGCTCGCCCTCCTTCGGAGGCCGGATCTTGCCGGCCACGCTGTCGCCGGTGCGCAGGTTGAAACGCCGAATCTGGCTGGGGGATACATAGATGTCATCGGGACCGGCGAGATACGAACCTTCCGCCGAGCGCAGGAAGCCGAAGCCGTCCTGCAGTATCTCCAGCACCCCGTCGCCGGAGATCTCCTCGCCGTTGCGCGCATGCGCCTTGAGGATGGAGAAGATCACGTCCTGCTTGCGCGAGCGCGCCATGTTCTCAAGGCCCATGGATTCCGCCAGTTCGATGATGGCTTCAGCCGGTTTTTTCTTCAGATCCGTTAGATTCATAGACGTTAGGTTCCCGCTCTCAGTTTGCAATGGAAGTTAGCCGGCGGATGCCGGAATAAATCAGGATTAATACCAATAATTAAATGTTTTAGTTCGCCGTCTAAACGCAAAAGGGCGGTCTCCCACCGCCCGTCCAATCAAATGTTAGTCTCGATAAAGGCCGCCAACTGTGACTTGGACAGGGCGCCGATCTTCTGCGCCTGTACGTTGCCATCCTTGAACAGCATCAGCGTGGGGATGCTGCGGATGCCGTATTTCTGGGTCAGTTGCGCATTCTCGTCGACGTTGACTTTGGCGATCCGGAGCTTGCCCTGATAGCTGCTGGCGATCTCGTCGAGGATCGGGGCGATCATCTTGCAGGGACCGCACCACTCCGCCCAGTAGTCCACCAGTACCGGCAGGCTGGATTTCAACACGTCGCTTTCGAAATTGGCATCGGTGGTAGATAGGATCTGGTCACTCACGGTTAATAGGCCTCCAGTGGCTTGAATGGATTCTGTCTTTATGGCGCGAGCGGGCGCATGACGTTGGCTATGGGCAGGGAGATGTGACGTAAGGTGCCCATTTCAGGCACAATGTCGCGGTCGGCTCGCGGTTCTAGTATTTGCTTTATGAAGTATGAAAATGTCCCGCACGGGGCGCGGGCTCAAGGCGTTGAGACATATTTGAGCCCAACCGCCGCCAGAATGCAAGCCCCATATCCTGTTAGTAAAAGCGACCCATGGAACCACACCTGACCGAGCTGTGTTTCGAATCCCTCGGGCTGGCCGAGCCTCTGCTTATAAGTCTCCGGGAGGCGGGTTTCAGCCGCTGCACGCCCATCCAGGCAGAAGCCCTGCCGCTGCTTTTAAAGGGCCAGGATGTGGCCGGCCAGGCCCAGACCGGCACCGGCAAGACCGCCGCTTTCCTGCTGGCCCTGTACCAGCGACTGCTCACGCGCCCGGCCCGCCCTGGACGTCGCAGCAATCAGCCGCGCGCGCTGGTGGTGGCGCCGACCCGCGAACTGGCGGTGCAGATTTTCAAGGATGCGGAACTCCTCGGCCGGCATACGGGTTTCAAGCAGACGGTGGTGTACGGCGGAGAGAATTACGACAAGCAGCGCGACACCGTGGCTGCCGGCGTAGACATCTTGATGGGCACACCCGGACGCCTGATCGATTACTTCAAGCAGCACGTCTTCGACCTCAAGGCCCTGGACGTGATGGTGCTTGACGAAGCCGACCGCATGTTCGACATGGGCTTCATCGCCGACGTGCGCTTCCTGATGCGACGCATGCCGCATCCCACCGAGCGGCTCAACATGCTGTTCTCCGCCACGCTCTCCTACAGGGTCATGGAGCTGTCCTACGAGCACATGAACAATGCGCAGTTCGTGCGCATCGAACCGGACAAGGTTACCGTCGATCGCGTGCGCCAGTTGCTGTACCTGCCGGCCACCAACGAGAAGATTTCGCTGCTGGTAGGGCTGCTGCGGCAACTGGAAGCCCATCGTACCATGGTGTTCGTGAACACCAAACGCGTGGCCGAGAACGTCGAGGCCTATCTGAAGGGCAATGGTTTCAATGCCGCGGTGCTCTCCGGCGACGTGCCCCAGAACAAGCGCTTGCGGCTGCTCAAGGAATTCACCGAAGGTCAGTTGCCGATCCTGGTGACCACCGATGTGGCGTCCCGCGGCCTGCACATCCCCGACGTCAGCCACGTGATCAATTTCGATCTGCCCCAGGATGCCGAGGACTACGTGCACCGCATCGGCAGAACCGCGCGCGCCGGCGCCGAAGGCGATGCCATCAGCTTCGCCTGCGAGGAATATTCATTCTCACTGCCGGATATCGAGCGCTTTATCGGCCACCCCATACCGCGCGAACCCCTGCAGCCCGTGCTGCTGGCGGAACTACAGCCGCCGGCACGGCGCGAACGCTACCAGCCACATCCGTATCGCCGGCATGATGGCAAACGCCGCGATGCCGGCCGCGGCGATTCACGACGGCGCCAGCGTGGGAGACGGTAAATTGTAGGAGCGGCTATCAGCCGCGATGATATTTGAATCGCGGCCGGAGGCCGCTCCTACATCACGGCATCAGTTCTGCCAGGGTTTCGACCGAGGGAAATTCCCCGATCTCGCGCGACGGCTGCCGGCTGTCCGGCCGGCGCATGGCGATGAGGCTGCCGATGCCGTAATCGCGTGCGGCGCGCAGCACCGGCAGACTGTCGTCCAGCAGCAGGCTGAGTTGCGGATCGAAGTCCTCGATCTCCCGCAGGCTCTGCCAGAAGCCGATGGTCTCCTTGGGTACGCCGAAACTGTGGGATGAGACGATGGCATCGAAATAACAGTCGAGGCGCGTGCGCTGCATCTTAAGCGCCAGCGCATCGCAGTGCGCATTGGTTACCAGCAACAGGCGCTTGCCGTAAGAGCGTAGTTTGTTTAGGAATTCCTCGACGTGCGGCAACACCCGGATCAGGTGTTGCACTTCGCGTTTTAGGGCCAGGATATCCATATCCAGTTCCCGCGCCCAGTGATCCAGACAATACCATTGCAGGCTGCCTTCCATGGCGCGAAAACGCGGCAGCAGCTGTGTGCGCGCCGCCTCGGTCGTCAGCCCGTGGCGCTCGGCGAAGCGCAGCGGCACGTGCTCATGCCAGAAATGATTGTCGAAATGCAGATCCAGCAGCGTGCCGTCCATGTCCAGGAACACGGTACGGATTCGGGACCAGTCGGGCACCGGCTTAGAGGTGGCGGGCATGGGGGCTATCATATACGCTGCTCCGATACCGATTAAACGTAGATACTGCGGAAGCACTCTGATGTCGCACGCTGACGAACAACTGCTGGGGCCGTTATTGAAGATTGCGGCGCTGGCCAGTGAACGCATCCTGAAGATCTTCGCCACCGATTTCCAGGTAGACATCAAGGACGACCGTTCGCCGGTGACCGCAGCCGATAGGGCGGCACACGCAGTGATCCAGCAAGGACTGCAAAGGCTCACGCCAGATCTGCCGGTACTGTCGGAAGAGTCCAAACAGATACCGTTTTCCGAAAGGCAGTGCTGGGAGAGTTACTGGCTGGTGGACCCGCTGGACGGCACCAAGGAATTCATCAGCCGCAACGGCGATTTCACCATCAATATCGCGCTCATCCAGAAGCATGCGCCGGTGGTGGGCCTGGTGCACATCCCGGTGGAAAACCTGAGTTACTACGGGGTGGTGGGCGCCGGTGCCTACCGTCATGTGACAGGCAAGGCATCAAGGGCGATCTGTGTGCAGCCTCTCGCCGGCGGCCCTGTGCGGGTGGCCGCGAGCCGCTCACACCGCGGACCCTTGCTGGACGGCTATCTGGCCAAACTCGGTGCGCACGAAACCCTTTCCCGGGGCAGCGCCCTCAAGTTCTGCCTGGTGGCGGAAGGTGCAGCGGACGTGTATCCGCGCCTGGGGCCTACCTCGGAATGGGATACGGCAGCGGGACACGCGGTGCTGCTGGCCGCCGGCGGTCATGTGATGGCCGTGGACGGCAGCCCTCTGCTTTATAACAGCAAGGAATCCTTGCTCAATCCGCATTTCATTGCGTACGCGGACGATTCACGCGACTGGCGACAGTACCTGTGAAAAAAGATGCCGGCAGAAGCCGGCATCTTTAATGATTCTTAATCATTCTTTCCCAGCAAGCCTTCTTTCAGACTCTCCGTGGGCGGCTTCGGTCCGAGGAACACATTCAGCAGCGCCTTGTGGAAATCCTCACCGGGTATGTTGCCTTTGAACTCGCCGTTCCAGCTGATCTGTGTACCCTGTCCGGGGATGTAATCCAGGGTGATGACATCGCCTTTCTTCGAACCGCCGAAATACGCCAGGAACTGCACCAGGTTGGCTTGCACCGCCTGGGACATGTTGGGGTTGTTGTCATGAAAGCCCTCGTTCCAGGCGTCCGCGAACTGCTCCTTGCTGACTGCATAGGTCATGTGCATGAGGATGCGGTCCGGTCCGCTCTCGGCCAACACCATTTTGGCTGTATTGGCTTTCTGTGTCAGATAGAGCGCACCTACATAGATATTGAAGAAGAACTTGGTGCGCAGACCCATGCCATTCAACACCAGGGACTGCCCGCCTACCGTGACGGTATCCGGCACAGTCACATCTTTATAAGTTGCGGCCTGGACACTTGCCGACAAGCCGGCGCTTAGCAACATCAGAATAACTAGCAGTTTTTTCATGATCATCTCCATGCTGTAGCCTGGTTATTGGTAACCCGTTCCGTAAAGCTCATGCTACGCGCCCTTGAGGTAACGGGCAAAGAACGCCAGGGTGCGCTTCCAGGCATCGGCCGCTGCTGCGGGTCGATAACGATCGCCCGAAGGATTGGCAAAGGCATGCCCGGCATCCGGGTACTCGTGGATCTCGGCGTTCACCCCGGCTGCTTGCAAGGCTTTCTGGAATGCCTGCACATCCTGCACGCTGATGCCCATGTCCTGCTCGCCGAAGAAACCCATGAGCGGCATCCTGAGCGTAGACAATGCCTTTACATCATCCACCGGTTTTCCGTAATACATGACCGCTGCATTTAATCGGTCCGGGAACAGCAGTGCTGTCTGCAACGACCAGCCGCCGCCGAAACACCAGCCGATGACGCCGATGCGCGGCGCATGCTCGCGGTCATGCAGGTAGGCGTACGCTTGTTTGAGGTTGTCCTTGGCCACATCCGGATACTTGAATACGCCGGACATAAGTTTCTTGGCTTCATCCGGATTCGATGCGGACTTTCCACCGTACAGGTCCACCGCCAGAGCCGCATAACCCTCACCCGCCAGCTGATCCGCCATGCTGCGGATATTGTCGTTCAACCCCCACCATTCATGGATGACGATGATGCCTGGTAATGAAGATTTAGATTGCGTGGGTACGCTGAGATAGCCGTGTACGGCTTTGCCATCCACGGTGGCATACACCACATCCGTGCCGTGTACCGGCTGAGCAGGTTTCTGCATGGCCGCGGGACTGGCTGTCGGCGCATCGCCGGCATGCATGTCGGCCATCGCCAGCATGTATTGCTGGTCGCTCATGGCCAAAGCAGACGTTAGCCCGGCTGACACCAACAACAGGATGGATGCCATCATCAATAGATTGCGTCGCATGATTCTCTCCTTAAGTGTTTAGGGATACCTTTCAGTCGCCGCAATAAATACAACCGGATGTGCAGGTCTCGGCTATCACCACTTTGCACAGATCCGGCAACGCCGCTTTGAGATGCTGCCAGATCCAGCGCGCCAGCATCTCACTGGTGGGATTCTCCAATCCCTGGATATCGTTCAGGTAACGGTGGTCCAGCGCATCGAATACCGGCATGCAAGCCTGCTTGAGGTCGGCGAAATCCATGATCCAGCCGCTGTCCTTCTGCGGTTCGCCGCGGATGTGGATTTCCACACGGAAGGAATGGCCGTGCAGACGGCTGCACTTGTGGCTGGCTGGCAGATTCGGCAGCCGGTGGGCTGCTTCGATGTGGAATACCTTGAATATTTCCATCGTGATGCTTGTTTAACCTGTCTTTAATCCTGACTATTCTAGCCGAGTCACTGTCCATGGAGCCCATCGGCTGCGGTCGCCGGCATCGAGGTAGGCTGGCCGCTTGCGCCCCGGGCGGCAGACTCGTATGTTGGTTGCACCATCGGCACAAATCGCATCCGATCAAATCGGCAAATGACGACAACCAAGGCACCCCAGGGAATCGCCGCCAAGCTCGAGCAACTGCGCGAGGAACACCGTGACCTGGACATCGCCATCAGCCGCCTGGCCGAGGATATCCATACCAATGAATTGCAGCTCAAGCGCCTCAAGAAACGCAAGCTGCAGATCAAGGATTACATCACCAAGCTCGAGAGCCTGCTGATCCCAGACCTGGACGCATGATCGACCTGCACCTGCATTCGCGCGCCTCCGACGGCAGCCTGGCACCCGCGGAGCTGGTGCAGTTGTGCGCCGAGCGCGGCGTGCAGTTGTTGGCGCTCACTGATCACGACTGCGTGGACGGCCTGATAGAAGCCCGTATCGCAGCAGGCGCCGCCGGCATCCGCTGCGTGAACGGCGTGGAGATCTCGGTCACCTGGGAACACAAGACGCTGCACATCATCGGTCTGAATTTCGACGCCGGTAACTCAGCGCTCAAGGCCGGGTTGGCACATCTGCAGACCGTGCGCAACGGCCGCGCGCAGGCCATCGGACGGCGCCTCGAGACACGTGGTATCCCGGATGCCTATGCGGGTGCGCAGCGGCTGGCTGGTAATGACAACGTGACGCGCACGCATTTCGCCCAATGGCTGACCGCCAACGGCCATGCGGCGACGCCTCAGAAAGCTTTCCAGCGCCTGCTGGCGCACGGCAAGCCGGGTTATGTGGCCACCGAGTGGGCGAGCCTGCAACAAAGCATCGGCTGGATCCATGCGGCCGGTGGCCGGGCGGTACTGGCACACCCGCTGCGCTATGGCATGACGCGCAACTGGCTAATGAAAGCCCTCACTTCCTTCAAGCAGGCCGGCGGCGATGGCATCGAGGTGATCTGCGGCGGCGGCAACCGCGATGAATGTGCCAACGCCGCCCATTACGCGAAGCGTTTCGAACTGTCTGCCTCGGTGGGCTCAGACTTCCATAATCCTTCCACGCCGTGGAATCAGCCGGGCATCGAAGTGATGCTGCCCGCGAATCTCGCGCCGGTATGGGAAACTTTTTGAAGATTTTATATGTGGGAGCGATCGTCACGGTCGCGATATCTAATTCGCGGCGAATATCGCCGCTCCTACATAGTAGGTACTTTTAAACAGGTTGCATGTAGGAGCGACGGTCTGCGTCGCGATATGTGAAGGATTCGCGGCGAACATCGCCGCTCCAACACTGGATCCTAGATCGTGCCGGTCGCCACTTCGCCTGCCAGGGTAAACACTTTCGCTTCCACAAATATCTTCACCAGATCCGCGTCCAGCTTGCCGAGCTTGGCTTCGTCTTCCAGCACCGCGAAGGCCCGCTCCGTGGGCATGGATTTCTTGTATGGTCGGTCGGCGGCGGTGAGCGCATCGTAGATATCGGCCACCGTCATCAGCCGCGAAGGGAACGGGATATCCCGTTGGGTGCGGCCACGGGGATAGCCGCTGCCGTCAAGCTTCTCGTGATGCGCGCCGGCGATCTCGGGAATGGCGGACAGGTCCGCAGGCCAGGGGATGCGCCGCAGGAAGTTGTAGGTATGCACCACATGGGATTCGATCTCGAGCCGTTCCTCGGGCGTGAGGCTGCCGCGCGGGATGGACAATACCCGGTGCTCGGCCTCGGTTAACAGCGGGATGTCCTGCTCCGAGAGCTTGTAGTCTTTCGCTGTCTTGAGGGCCTTGCTGGGTTTGCTCTTCAGCATGTCCGGTTGGTTGGCTTCCTGGATAACCGCCCAATAGGCATCCAGCGCCGCCAGCTTGCTCTCCAGTTCCTGTTCGATGCTGAGCAGTTCCTCGCGGGAACTCATGCCGCTGCGTAGCATCACCAGCTGCTGCGCCAGCGCACGGCGCTTGAGGCGTTCGATCTCCAGATTGATGCGTTCGCGGATCGCCTGGTAATGCTCGGGGGTGAGCTTGTGGGCTTTTACCAGCACGTGCTCGCGCACCCCGATCTTACCGAAATCGTGCAGCAACGCCGCGTAGCGCAGCTCGCGCAGCTGCCGGGCGTTGAAATTGAGATTGCGGAAGCGCGTCAAGCCGGAGCGCGGCAGGGCTTCGGCCAGGCCGGTGGTGAGGCGCGCCACCCGGAATGAATGGCCGCTGGTGGCGGGGTCACGTTGCTCGATGGCGGTCACCGAGGCCACCACGAAACCCTCGAACATATCCTCGATGGCCAGTAGCAGGCGGTTGTTGTCGATGGCCACGGCCGCCTGGCTGGCGAGCGAGCGCAGCAACGGCAGGATATCGTCGCTGAACGGCTGGGTCTCTTTGAGCGTGGTCTTGGGGTCTGTGAGTTTGGTTGCCGGGTTGCGCTTGCGATTGATGAACTCGATGCCGCCGATGATCTCGCCCTGGGGGATGCGCAGCGCAACCGCATACAGCGAGCTGGTGCGATAACCGAAATGCTGGTCGAAGCTGCTGTTGAATCGCCAAGGCAAGTCCGCCGGTGGCGCGTAGGCATCAGTCAGGTTGATCTCCTCGCCTGTGACCGTCACGTATCCGGCGATGGAGGTCTGGTCCAGCGGCAGGCGTTGTTCCTCGAAGGAAAATTTCACGGATTCGTTCTGTGCCAGGCGCACCACCAGTTCCGAGGAGCCGTCCGGATGTTTCTCGGTGAGGAAGATGGTGGCCGCATCGCAGCCCGCGAGACGCCGTGCTTCCGTGAGGATCAGTTCCAACAGCGCCTGGTGACTGCGCTCGCTGGACAGGGCTACGCCCACGTCCGTGAGCTGGCGCAGATGCTGGCGCTGGCGCGCCATGGCGGCGGCCAGTGACAGGCCGCTGGCGATGGCCGCCGCTGGCCACTTGTTCGAGAACCGCACCTCGCCCGCCTCTGCCACCGAGTCGTCCACCATCAGCACTGCGTCCGGTGCGGCCGCTTGCCATTCGGCACGGGTTATCTGACCAGCAAGCAGTTTTGGTGTAAGACACAGCACAGCATAGGTGCGGTTTTTCAAATCCGCGGGTTTCTTGACGGCCACGAACTGCAGATTGGCTTTTGCAAGCGCCGTCAGCTGGGCGCTGGAAAAATAATCAGCTTCACAGGCGACATACATCACGCCAGACTGTTCCTCATTACGACTGGCAGCCGCTTTGGCCACGGGTTTCTCAGGCCGCTCCGCTCGCCACGCGTCCACGTGGGGTGGTCTTAAGCAGATCCTCCACGCTGACTGTGGCCATCAGTACATCATCTCCCGTCTCATCCTCCGCTCCATCCGCTAGCCAGTTTTTCACCGGTGCTTGACGCGCGCCCAGCCGGACGAAATCGAACAGCTGCGGATCGGCCAGATGCGAAGGCGTCACATTCTGGAGCGCGGCGAAAATGTTGCGGCTGCGGCCGGGATATTCGCGCTCCCATTCCGCCAGCATGTTCTTTACCACCCGGCGCTGCAGATGCTCTTGGGAACCGCACAGGTCGCAGGGTATCAGGGGGAATTCCCGGATGGCGGCGTACTTGGCGATGTCGCGCTCTTCGCAATAGGCCAGCGGCCGGATAACTATATGTTTGCCGTCGTCGGATTGCAGCTTGGGTGGCATGGCTTTCAGCTGGCCGCCATAGAACAAGTTCAGGAAAAAGGTCTCGATGATGTCGCTGCGGTGATGGCCGAGGGCGATCTTGGTGATGCCGTTGTCCGCCGCGTAACTGTAAAGCGCGCCGCGCCGCAAGCGCGAACACAGGCCGCAGGTAGTCTTACCTTCCGGTATCACGCGCTTGACCACGCTGTAGGTATCCTGCTCGAGGATCTGGAACGGCACGCTGATCTTGGTCAGATATTCCGGCAGCACGTGCTCAGGAAAGCCCGGCTGCTTCTGGTCCAGGTTCACCACCAGGATCTCGAACTCCACCGGCGCGCTCTGCCTGAGCTTTAATAAGATATCCAGCAGCGTGTAGGAATCCTTGCCGCCCGAGAGGCACACCATCACCCTGTCGCCGGCCTCGATCATATTGAAGTCCTGGATGGCCTTGCCCACGTTGCGGCGCAGGCGCTTCTCCAGTTTATTGGTGTTGACGGAATGTTTGGTGGTGACGTTACGCATGTTGGACTGTCGCAGAAGCAGGTACGGTGGGCTCATTCTACCCAGAAGCCATGTCAAAAATACGACATATCCCCTCTCGCTCCAGGAGAAGGCGAATCGCGCAGCGATGAGCGGGCTGCCAGGGATAGCAGCCCTGGACATTTTGGGTAGCAGGACAGCGAACCCTAAATGGGGTGAGGGTAAATTTCAACTGGCCGCATGAGCCTAATAGATATGTAATAAAGACCAGTCTCAAGCGGTCCCAGGCTTACATTCAGGAGTCTATACAGCATGCAATCAAGCCGCTGGGTTATGTTTTGTTTAGTCGCCACGCTCGTAGCGCCCATGTCCGCCGGCGCTACGCCGCAGATCATCAGCAGTGGCATGACACGCGTAAGCCTTTTGGAGCTTTATACCTCCGAAGGCTGCAGCACTTGCCCACCGGCTGATGCATGGCTCTCCGGCCTTATGCAAGACCCACGCCTGTGGACGCAGATCGTGCCGGTGGCTTTTCACGTGGATTACTGGGACAACCTGGGTTGGCATGACCCGTTCGACAGCCACATCTATAGTGAACGCCAGCAACATTTAGCAGACCGCGCGAGCGATGGCGTGATCTATACGCCAGAATTCATGTTGAACGGCAAACCCTGGTCCAACTGGTTCAACCTCAGATCCTTACGCTTGCCTGGTGCAGCGAATGCGGGACATCTGAAACTCGTTGTTGACGGCGCACGTATTTCTGCCAGCTTCATCCCGGTGAGCTCAAATTACAAATATCTGGAATTGCACGTGGCTGTGCTGGCGTTCGGCGTCAACACGAATGTGGGTGCCGGTGAGAATGCCGGGCGCATACTGCGCCAGGATTTTTTGGTAATCGGTTACTCAAAGCAACTGCTGACGGCGAGTGCTTCAGGATTCATGTCTGCAATACAGTTGCCACCGAGCGTAAAGGCTCAAGCTTCGCGTTATGCGTTAGCCGCATGGGTCTCGCAGCCCGGTGACCCAGCGCCCTTACAAGTAGCAGGCGGCTGGCTGAATACAAACCCAACTACCCTTCCTTAGGGGCTTCCAGGCTAGCATACCGTTGATCCAGATTTAATTACGCGCCGACCCAGGTGGCCTCGAGTGTCTGCGCCCGGCGTTTCGCGGCCGCGGGTTTGAGTGTGCCCTTTGCCACGGCACGCACGAATTCCTCGTTGTCGCGCGCCCGCAAGATGCGCCAGGCAGCCCCCACTTCACGTGCCACGCGGGTGAGGAGTGTCTTCTCATCGCTGGCATAGTGCTCCCCCGGGCGGTTTGCCAATACCAGCACGCCGCGTAGCCGGCCGAGCACACTGATAGGTATCACACATCCGTCCTTGCCCAGGCTGCTGTCGAACTCTGACAACTCCATGGCTTTGCGTTCAGCGCGCGCTGCAACAACTGCGGGGTCGTCATTGTCCAGATGCTTCGGGTAGGAAACATTACCTGCCTGGCGTACCCGCATGTATCCCTGATCAGAGATCTCATACAGCGCCAACGCGGGAGCGCGTGTATGGCGGTGTAATTCCGTAACGGCAGAATCCAGCAAACGTTGGACATTCTCGATATGCCCACAATGCCGTGCGAAACTCCTTAGCGCTTTCTCCGTTAGGTATTTCTTGCGGAAGAACACGCGTTCCACCAGCCTGTCCATGTAGGTGCGTACTTTGCCGAGCACGATACCGAGCGCCAGCGGCACAACTACTTGAAGCAAGAGACTCGCCCCTTCCCCGAGGGTGGCGCGTAGCGCCAGGCTGTTGGCTGCTGCGATCACACCGACCACCAGTGTGGTGGTGGCACCGTACACCAGGGTCTTGTCAATAACCACGCTCACTTCCACCATACGGTGGCGCAGGATGGCATACAGGAAGCCCGATACCCCCAAGCTTACGCCTATCGAATTGAGCGCGAGTGTGCCTACGAATCCCAATACACTGATATCACGTGCGAGCACGCCCACAAAAAACGGCACCAGGCTCCACAGCATCCATTGGATGCGAATCTTTTGCGCTCCGTTCGCCCGGTATTGAGCGATGAATAGCGCGGCCGCAGTCACCATATAAGGTGCTGCGATCAACCAGGTGAGTGCCGGATCGATCCATGCGGCTGAACCGCGATAGACCAGCAGCCAGGCTCCGCCGAGCACTACGGTGAGGCCAGCAAACAAAGTCAGCGCCAGGCATATCCTGAGAGTGGTGCGCACATTTGCGGATAACGCGGCACCGGCAAGAGACTCTGCGACGCCGTATAAAGCAAACCGACCCACGAAGAAGCACAAGTATTCAAAGAAATTGAACTCATACAGAGCGACACCAGACAGGGGTGCCCGTATCAAAGTGCCTCCGATGAGATAGGCCAGTCCCCACAATACGAGGAAACGTGCGGCGTGATCCCGGCCTTTCCACAAGGCCAACAAAGTGACGATCGCGAGCACTATTTCCATATAGACCCATATCCAGATGATGGTCAGCCGTTTCACTGGAGTGAGCGACTGATCGCCTGTGGTAACCGGCACTATCGTGGTAGTGGTGCCGCGCCGTATCACGAACTGGTAGGTGACGCCGCGGGCCATGTTGGAATCCTGGGCGCCACCCGCGAACAAGGCCGCGCGCGCTGACGCATCCAGCGCAGCAATGTCGATGCGGTCACCGGCTTGCAGTCCTTGCGGTAGAGGTGCGCCGCCGATCGGTTCGACGACTGCCGTGTGCGCATCCACAAAGCGTGGAGTGAAAGGCAAGAAACCAAGATTGAATGCCGCATATCCGTTGAATGCGAGCAATGCAACGATGGCGAGGGTGACTGAGATGAGGACAGCGCGATAACGAGTCATAGACTACACTCCCAATTATTCTGTGCTTTTGATCGGAATCGTCAGGCGAGATTGCCGCCACGGGCGGTCAGTTCATTGAGCATATGGAGCGGGCGCGGCTCATATGCCGTGCTGAAGCAGCAACGATCTTCCCAATTAAACTTAAACTGTCACATAACCGAACCGCAGGTCCGCCAGATAGGTACGCTTCCAGCCACGTATAGCCCATCCCCGCATCTGTGCTAGTCTATGCTGAAATCCAACCCTATCATCAGAACCAACGCTAAAGGAGCTCTCGTTATGCCAAGAAAGATTGCGATTTTGCTGGCCGTTTTTGCCGGCCTCGCGTTTTCAGCCAGTGCCTTTGCCAAAGCCAAGCCCGCGCCATTCCCTCTGATCGAGGGATACGGGACAGTAAAACCGATGCCGGCGACTTCACCGCAGCCCAGCAAGTACAAGGTCTACAAGGTGGTCTTCGACCTGGGCAAAGGTGGCGATGCGGGCAAAGTCAATGCGGGTCTTGATGCAGTCGCACAAGCTGTCAACGCGTTTGCCTCAGCCGGAGTCCCGAAGAGCAACCTCAAGTTCGTGGTGGTGATCCACGGAGATGCCACGCCCATCGTGTTATCTGATGGCAGCTACAACACCCGCTTTCATGTCGCCAACCCGAATACGGACCTGATTAACAAGCTCAACGCCGTGGGCGTGCAACTGCTGGTGGATAGCCAGTCTCTGATGGAGCACCAGATCGAAGGCGCCGAGGTGAATTCAAACATCAGTGAAACCTTATCAGCCCCGAGCACTCTGGTCATCTATCAAATGAGTAAATATCAACTTTACATTCCTTGAATAATCTGCAGGTTGGTATTGAATTGCAGACTGCCCATCAAATAGATGGAAGCAAGCGGCCCTTGATGAGGGCCGCTTTTTATTTCCTTGAACTCTCCATGCCCTGTGTTTTGCTGGCGTATAGTTAAGGCCAAGCCAGCATTTGGGTTGAACGCATGGGCATCCTCATGTTGCTATTGATTACAGATTTCAATCGAATGGAGCAAATACAATGAAACCAACCAAGATTATTGGAATATTGTTTCTCGTCGCTGGAACGCTGGGGCTGGTATATCGTGGATTCAATTATCCAAAATCCAACCACGAGGCCACCATAGGCCCGGTACAGTTATCAGTTAAGAACGAGGGGCATGTGGATGTACCCATGTGGGCGGGTGTTGGCGCTATCGTATTGGGTGGTGTGTTGCTGCTGTTGCCGGGTCGCAAAAAATGAACAGCTGGCGAGTGCATGATGTCCAACGTCTCGGACAGACCGCCCCATAAGACGAAGCATATTTATATTTTGGTATTTTTTGCCTGACAACGATAGGGCGTATATACATAGGCAAACAAATGTAGGAATTGCACGCATGGATAACTCCAAGACGATCGCGGGCCTGGTTGGCCTCAGCATGCTCCTGATAGGAGCCGTGGTACTGCTCAACATCAAGCTTTTCCCCCGGCTGGTTGACGAAATCCTGTTAAACCCTTTGCTCGTGATCCTGGCGGGTGTCATAACGTTCGTCGCCGGACTCGCCATCGTACGCGTGCATAACCGCTGGGAAAATGGCTGGCCGGTCATCATCACACTTATCGGTTGGGCATGCATTATTGTCGGGATAATTCGCGCCCTGTTTCCGGTTTTACTCGCGCAGCTGGTCGTCCAAATCATCCGCATATCGGGCATTCTGCCCGTTGTAGCAATAATCATGCTGGCCCTTGGGGCTTTTCTCTCCTACAAGGCTTACCGCCGGTAGTCGTGAATTCTTTGGCAAGATCATGCACACACTGGGCTTACAAATTGCTTTTTGCCACAACACGGATCCGGCATCCAGTTAGCGATTGATTTTTCTGAATTCCGGCTTTGGCGTCCTGCGTCGCCCTACCGCCTACATCCCTGTGGCACTCACCGGAATGATGAAGTGTCCAAATGCGCGCATAAATCAGAGCTTTCCTCACTTCAAGAACTGCAAAACTCTTAGCCGCGTTTCTTAGTTCTCGCCGATGGTCTGCGTGTCGATGAATTGCGGCCAGCAGCACGATAGGCGGGGAAGATCTTTCCGATCCATGTATCTTCGTGCAGCTCCTCTGACTTCATCATGGCACTCGCCAACTGGTAGCCCAGCTCGCGATAGGCTTCGAACTGCTTCTCATCGAAGAACTGATCCGCGGTCGGCTCGTTGGGAAATGCCGGATGCGCCAGCCGGTAACCATAGAGATCGGCCGGCAGGCCGTGCGGAAAACTGGCCTTGAGATAGATAAGCGTGCCCTCGGTGTCATCCGGATAGTGGATAGTGGCATGTACGTAGCCTTGCTTGGAGAAGCGCGCGCGCACCGCATCGGCATCCTGGCCTACAACCGCTCCATCGTCGTGCTTGTCCTGCGGTACCAGCGGCTGCAGGCTTTCGCTGTCGAGATCGATCGCAACCCCGAAGTCGGTGCGCACCTTCTCCAGGGCGTTAGCCAGATCATCGAAGCTGAAATCGGGATCGGCGTCGCCGTCGCATACCAGGATCACACGGCAGCGGCGGCGGATAAGTTCGTAGAGCGCCAGGTTCTCGAAATGCCCGCCATCGGAGAGCATCAGAAAGGAGCTGCGCTCGTTGAGTTTCTGCAGCGAAATCAGATCCCACAATCCCGGTTTCAGGAAATTCGGGATCGGTGACCTCAATGCCGCCTGCCAAGGCTTCTGACCCGGATCCTGCGGGGTTGGTCTCCGTGCCCAGTAACCCATGCTGATATTGAGCAGCACCATAAGGAAGGACAGCGCCTGTCCACGCGTATCGCCTTCGCCGCCCACGCCGGTGTGCGGGTTGGCGGCCGCACCCGAGATGGCCATGGCGGTGGCCAGAGTCATGCGTCCGCCCATCCAGTCGGCGGTGCGCGCCCAGCCGGTAGCGTTGCTGCCACAGAATCCCGGCGTGAGGATGAAATTGTCGCCGCCGCGGCCGCGGAACTTTGGAATCTCGGATTCCACCAGCACCAGGTTGGTGTTGAGGATGTGGTAAGGGCCGCGCGGATGCTTGTTGTCCATAAACTCAGACAGGTGCGCGGAGTTGGCTTCCACTGCCGGGCCGGTCGGGCTGTCCTCATTGCCGGTGATGATCTTCGGTGAAGGCATGAAAGCTTCCATCAGGCGGTCGCGGTAGTAGCGGTGGATAGAGATGTAGTTGAGATTGGCGAGAGAGCCGACGACCAGCGATACGACTACGAGCGCGGCTGCCACCAGCCAGTTGCGCACCGCCCAACCGATGAACACTATGTGCGGATTCGCATACAAATAATGCGCGCTCTGGTAGCCGAGCAGCAGTAATCCATAAACCAAGAGTATGGAACCCACGCCCACCAGCAGGCCGCGTGGCACTTGCTGGGTCTTGATGAACGCGCCCACCCCGGAGGCCACGCCCAGTGCTGTGGAAATGCTCGCGATGAGCGTGCCACCCTCGGAGGTCGCAAACCCGAACCAATGATCGAGTGTGTGGTTTACAAACGGCAAAGTGACGACCACTGCCAATGCACCCACTGCTATCAGCAACCGCCCGCTCCAGATCTCGTAAGTGCGGCGCGTGCGATACCAGAAGGTACTGCGGCGTGCGTTGCCGGGCGGTTCCGAACGCCACGTGCCGATGGAGTAGCCGATGCTGGCAAGCAGAAACAACGCGGTACCACCCGCAGCCAGCACTGCCAGCAGCGAGAAATCCCCGAACGCTCCCAGCTCAGAACCAGCTGAAAATGCATTTGCGCTCAGCCACAGCAGCGCCAACAACAGGATCATAAGCAACGGGAAATACACCAGCAGGCTCAGGAACGTGCCACGCAGCACCACTGCGATGAGCGAGGCAATATCGATACCACTGCCGGGCGTCAGGTAGCCGGCGTGCTGTCGCAGCCAGCGCAATACACTGCTCTTATCCCGATCACCGCCTTCGAGAAATTTGCCGGCCACCTGGCGGTTGTGGCGGCGGGTGCCGAAAGGGAAATCCTCGGGGCCGAGACCGCAATCGGTCTTGTGTAGAAACCAGGTGAGCGAGGAACCGATGTAGCCGCCGCCCGAAACGGTGGAGAGGTAGTCGAACTTCTCGAGCCAGCCGCGGCGCGCAAGCGCCTGCAGCACCCCGAGTGCGAAAGTGGACGACCGTATGCCACCTCCGGAGATGGCCAGGCCAGTGAGATTGTCGAGCTCCGCACCGGATGCAGATTGTTCTGCACCACGGCGCTTGGCGATGTAGCGGCGCTCCCAATCGACCACACCGGCAGCGCCTGCATAGATGTTGTCGTTGATGTCGAAATCGATGAAGCTATCTTGGTTATCGCGGTTCGCGTCCGGTGCTTGTTTCATGTTCTGCTCCTTAATATGTGCCGCTAAATGCTGTCAAAGTAAAATCCTCTGGCTCAAAACCCCTGGTTCTCGCAGCAGCCTAAATATAGCAGCCGTACCCTAGCCCAACCAGCCATATGATTGATCGAGATCAATATTTCATAGATTGATGGACAGCAGTAATCGTTGCTTTTGCATGCATGATGGGCAATCACAGGGAGTCGATCATGTTATGTTCATAACCCTGGTGGCATCATCATTCGGATAAAATTTATGATATTTGCCTGCATACGGCCAATTGCAGATTTTCAACTGAGTTAAGGAGCGTGAATCGGTACTATAATTAGTGTAAACATTGATTAATGACGCAACGGAGGGCAAAGGGAGTGCGATGCGCCGTATGTTTATTAGAAGAGCCGCTTTCATTTTGGTATGCATCCTAACTGCCTACCGACCTGCATCAGGATTGGCTGACAATCCCATACCTTGGGTAGTCGGTGGTGCCAACGCCACCTATTCCACAGTTGAAGTGATTAGTTCGTACCCTGATGACAGCGGCGGGATGTATTTGTCCTACAGGGTACAGACCGGACAGAGCGCACAACAGGCTTATTCCTACATTCAGCATCTGGATTCCAACGGCCAATTGCTGATGGGGCAACAGGGTATAAATTTGGGTCTTGATGACTTCACTGCCCCGACTGATTTTTATGGGGTTGGCAACGGTTCATACGGTATGTTCATTTTCAATGTGGTCGGCGACCAGTCCCAAAATACCATTTGCAGCGAATTTGACCCCATGCGAAACACACTCGGCTTTTCCTGTGGCTACCCGGATCTCGGTGCGGTTGGTGAGAGTATCCAGCCAGATCTGTTGGGCGGGATATACATGTTTGTTGATTACGGTGGTCCCGGTCAACCGGGTGATCCACTCTGGATTCACTTCAATAAGAATGGCACCGCAGACTGGACGATCAACGTCGGAGATCCACTTGTGTATGCTTCAGGTTACCCGGGGACATGCACCAGCGGCCCCATGCCGGATGCGGCGGGCCAGAGACCCGTGGGCGGCGATGGCTCGATCTTGACTGCGCCATGGGAACCCGGTGCACCGGCTAACACTCTCCGGCGCCTGGATATCCAGGGCCAGATTGTCTGGGACCATACCTTTGTTCCACCGCCGAACACCTCCTACGTCGGTGGTGGTGTCTATATGTCGGCCGATTGCAGCGTCTATATCCCGTTATTCCAATACGGGCCGGGCGCGCAGGAGGTCCGGATAGCGATCCAGCACCTGGCGGCCACGGATGGCAGCGAGCTCATCCCCAATGGCGGTACTTACCTGCCATACGATTTCCAGACCTATGCTGATTTCAACAACTTCGGCTTTTATGGGTTGTTATCGACAGGCAGCGATGGTGTCATCGTCACCTGGACACTGACGGATCCCAATGACAGCACCAAGGAAGCCATCATGGCGCAGAAACTGGATGCCACGGGCAACGTGCTGTGGGCGAGTTCTGGGCTCTCAGTGGTCTCGGGGATACCGAATGGAACCAGTGTGGCGTGGACGTTGGATGGCGCCGGTGGCGCGCTGTATGCCTGGAAAGCGGCTGACAGCTCGGGGGTTTATCACATCTATGCGCAGCATGTGACAGCCGCTGGAGTCACCAGCTGGTCCCCGGCCCCGACCGGCATGCCGATCATCACCGTCAATAATTCGGACATTGACCTGCAGATGGTCACGGATAACGCGGGTGGCGCGATGCTGGCCTGGATTGAATCGGCGACTGGCAAACCCGATCAAATCGACGCAATACATGTAACGGCAGACGGGCAGGTCATTGGACAAACCCCAAGTCCCGGGGGCGGTGGGAACGGGGGTTCTGATAGCAGCGGAGGGGGAGGAACGGTCACGCTAGATGACTTGATGCTGCTAGTGCTGTTAACTCTCGTGTGTCTACAGCGGCCGAGAGCGGGGATAGCTGGACGTCACCGATAAATTGGCTCGCTATCCTCGATAGGATGCGGTCATGTTCCTGGCCACCTTCGTTGCTCGACCATGCGAATCGGATCAACGGTCTAATCACGGCAACTCATTGCCGTTGGAGCAGCCCTTCCAAACTCAGCTCTTGACTCCCGGCTTCGCATTCCCCGCTTGCGATAGTAATGACCCCACCATCGCGGAGAGATCTCCCATGTTCGCCGGCACTACTGTAACAGTGGAATTCTTGGCGATCAGTCCCCACTGCTGTACCCACTGCTGGCCGAGCTGGTAATGCAGTGCGTCGGTCCCGCCCTCGCCCGCTACGGATTTACCGATGTCTGAAATCGCCTTGGCTGTGGCAGCCGCCACCGTGGCAATCGCCTGGGCCTGTCCATCGGCACGCAGGATCGCAGACTGACGCTCGCCTTCGGCATTGTTTATCTGGCTCTGCTTCTGGCCTTCCGACTGGTTTATGGCCTGCTGGCGCTCGCCTTCGGATTTGGCGATGGCCGCGCGTTTCTGTCGTTCCGCAGTGAGTTGCAGTTCCATGGCGCGCTGGATCTCGTCCGGCGGCGTGAGATTGCGGATCTCGTAACGCAGCACCTTCACGCCCCAACTGGTGGCGGCCTGGGTGAGTACGTCCACCACGCCTCGGTTGAGCGTGTCGCGTTGCGACAGGCATTCATCCAGCGCAAGCTTGCCGACCTCGGCGCGCATGGTAGTCTGCACCAGTTGAACTACGGCAGTTATCACATTGCTGGTGCCATAGGCGGCGTTGCGTGCATCAGTAATCTGGTAGTACAGCACGCCGTCCACCGACAAGCGTGTATTGTCCTTGGTGATGCAAACCTGCTCAGGTACGTCCATGGGAATCTCGCGCATGTCGAACCTGTAGGCCACGCGGTCGAAGAACGGCACGATGATCTGAATTCCAGAACTAAGTACGGCATGGAATTTGCCGAGGCGCTCGACGACCCAGGCTTGCTGCTGCGGTACGATGCGCACCGCGCGCAACAGCATGACCACGGCCCACAGGATGATGAGTAAACCGATGATTGCCGAAATTGAAATGTCCATGAATACTCCTTAAGCTATGAAAGTATGCTTGTCAGACGACGGACTTGATGCGCAGCTGCGAACCCATGCGTGCCACCACTTCGGCGCGCGTGCCCACCTGCGGTTGGCCGCCGCCTTCCCATACTGCTTCCCAAAGTGAGTCGCGGTACTTGACCTTGAGATTGCCGTTGCTGTTCTCGGCCACGATCACCAGCGCGCCCTTGTCCATGTCGTCCAGGCTGCTGTTGGTTCGGGTGGCCTGCATGCGCTTGCGCAGCACATGCGCCATCGGCAGCGCGACCACGGCCGCGGCTGCGAACACCATGGCTGCTTGCCACCATATCGAAGGATAGATCCAGCTGTAAAGGGCGGCGATGAAAGCCGCGAACGACAAGCCTGCCAGATAGAATGTGAGCGTGGTCATTTCAATGACTACCAGGATAATCCCGGCCGCCAGGAACGTCAGCGAAATCCAATGATCCATGCGAGTCTCCAGGACAAAAGACAACTGAATTATGAAGTTATCGAACCGCAGCTCTTGTGAGTCCGGACGCAGGCTCCATTATCGCTAAAATTGCACCTTGAAGGTCAAGCCTACGGTCTGGATAGCGCCACCGGTGGCATAGATTCCGATCGATTGGGTGTGATTCATATAATATTCAAAACCGATGTAAGCACCCGTGGAATGAGCCGCGGAAAAATCCAATTTCTGGTTCAGTGTGCCGTTGTCGTTCTCGGTACCGCTGATATTTTGATAATAGCCGCCCGCGCTGAACCGCCAAGGGCCATAGTGTAATTTCGGTCCTAGGAAAACATACGTGGTGTACCAGGTGAGGTCCGCCCGCTGGTATGGCTGCTGGTTATTACTCGTATAACTCATGTCGTGCCAGGTATAGCCGACACGTAGATCCAGATCCCAGTAATCGTTGAGCTCAGGCTGCCAGTCGATGAAGAATCCCGCGAATGGCCCAAAACCATCACTCAGCGGATTCAGGCTGGGGTCGTCCACGCTGGTGGTCTGATAGCCTGCGAGTAGACCGAAACCCACCTCCGGCGACACCGGCTGCACGAATGTCAGGCCGTAATAATTGATGTCAGCCTGAAAATTACCACTGGCATAGGCAAAATCCGTGCGGTAATGCCCGATATCCACGGAAGCACCGACACCCGCATAGTTTTCGCTGTCATCAGCGTACGCGCTGCCTGCGACAGCACAAGCGCTAAGCAGTAACCCCAACAGAATCCATGGCTTTTTTTGTGTCATTTAAGCGCCAAGTTTAAGCTGCTTTCCGCCATTCATGGCTGTTAAACAGGAAAATAATACGCATCACCTATCCTACCGGCCGGGACCTGCACTGACCGTAACAGCTGTTGTGATGGAACTACAACCAGAGTCCGATTGGGAATTTTAATGCTGCTCTATAAAGCGTAGTTTCGCAGGATGGTCGAGGCGGTAAAATCGTCGCAGTTCACGCACCAGATCCGGATGCGGCAAGACATTAAAACGCCGCGCCAGGCTGCGGCAGTAGATCGCGGCGCTGCGGTTGGCATCCCGATAGCGCTGCCCGAGCGACTCACTCAAGCCGGGAAGCAGACGCGTATGTTCGAATAACAGCGCGTGGATATCAGTCAACCCCGCAGCGTGTTGAGCTGAGGCCAGATGCGTGGTGACGACGTATTTATCCACTTCCGCCTGCAACTCCAGCTCAACGCCGCGAATGCCGCGGTCGTGATGTGCATTCCAGGCGAGATACAGGAAGTGGCTCACGCCTTCCAGCGCTGTCCAGAAATCTTCGAGCTGCGCCATACTCAGGTTCAATAGCGGTGTGCCGGCATCCAGGCGCGCCAAAACGTCTGCATCCATAAACAGCGAGCACTCCACATCATCCGGATTTGCGCGGATCAGCAGTTTTTCCGGGGTAGGATGATAGGCCTCGCCTTCAAGGCTCTGCGCCAGCCGTGCATCGCTGATCAGGAAGTCCTCAACCCGGAAGGCCAGATCCAGCTCATAGAGGTTCGCAAGGTAATCCTGCAGTGAACCGAGGGTGGCAACGGATGCCGTCTGCATGCTGTTAATGTGTGAAGCGCGCGCGCGTACTTTCGGCCGGCTGTACCCCCAGCTCCCGCAGCTTGTCGGCCGCGCGGCGGCTGCCGGTACGCACCCACAACTCGTACAGCCTGAAGATGTCCCGTTCCGCCGTCACCTGCGCCTGCTGCGCGACTTCGTTCAGCACATCCACGAACTCGCCGAACTTGCGCGCCAGTTCCACGAACACGGCGTTCAAGGCCACCTCGCGCATCGAGCGTGCCGGCAACTCCGCGAGAGTGCTGTATGCAGCTTCGCCCATCTTGCTGTAGTAATCCACATCCACGGCTTTGTGGCTGAGGCTGTCTGCGAAGAATCCGGCGATGAACAGCGCCACGTCACCGAGCCGTCGCAGGGTCTGCTGGCGCAGCTCTGCGGTGGAAGCCTCGAAGGCATCCGTCAGCATGCGCGCCAGCGGTTTGAGACCGTATCCTCCGTCACGCGAGTATTCATACAGGTTCTCGGAGCGCGCGAAATCCGTGGCCAGGCGCACCATGTAGTGCTCGGTGTGTGCCTCGGCGGCCACATGCCGTTTCTCCAAGGCGCCACCGATGGATTGACGGAACCAATCCTCCAGGTTGCTGACGGCAACGACCGTGTCACTCATGCACACACCTTTTTTCCGAAAGGGTTATCGATACTCACCGCGATGAAATATACGCCTGCACCCTGAGCTTAGACGCGATTCTGGATTTTGCAAACTGCCTTACATCCGAAATTTCCGGCCACCCATCACTTGTATCTATACAAAATATTCTTTGGCAGCCGTCGGTCTTGATTGCTAATCAAGATTGCCTCAGCCATAACGCAGCTTAAGCACCAACACAACCAACGCTAATACTAGCGTCACTGCATTGGCGAGCATCACTGGCAGGTCGTGGATCAGCAGACCATAGACAAGCCAGAGAGCAATGCCGAGGGTGAAGAAAGCATACATGCCGAGCGATATCGCGCGCGTATCACGGGTGCGCAGCGATCGATAGGCTTGCGGCAGGAAAGAAAGAGTGGTGATTGTTGCGGCTGCCAGGCCAATGAGGCGTTCGAAACTCATTCAGTATCGAACTCAAAGTCAGTGGATGTGGTGTGATCCACACCCTCCGGCGCTTTCAAGGCACGCAGGATTACTGTCAGGATGACCGCAACACCGATGTTGATGGGCAGCGAATACAACGCCGCGTAACCCGGTACAGTCAGGTCGCCCACCTGCAGCGGATAGATGGATGAGGTGAAGTGCTGGGCCGCCACCATTCCCGTGCCCACCGCCATGCCGGCGAGCCAGCCGACGACCAGCGCCCAGCGGTGCAGCCAGCGGGTGTACAGGCCGATGACCACCGCCGGTAAAGTCTGAATGATCCATACTCCGCCCAAGAGTTGCAGCTGGATGGCGTATCTTCCCGGTAAGAACAGGATGAACGCCAGCGCACCGAGTTTCACGATCAGCGACATGAGCTTGGCCATGCGCGCTTCCTGAGCCAGGTTAGCATCCGGTTTGAGATATTCCTTATATATGTTGCGCGTGAACAGGTTGGACGAGGCGATCGACATGATGGCCGCCGGCACCAGTGCGCCGATGGCGATGGCGGCGAAACCTACGCCGGCGAACCAGGCCGGGAAGGAATGCAGCAGCAGCGCCGGCACCGCGAAGTTGGGTCCGTACTGCTTGAACCAGTCTGCATACGCAGGCTCATGCAACACACCCGCAGCCACCGCCATGTAACCCAGGAACGCGATCAGCGCCAGTACCAGTGAGTAGGCCGGCAGCAGCGACATGTTGCGCTTGATGACGCTGCGACTGCTGGCGCTCAGCACGCCGTTGACGCAATGGGGATACAGGAACAGCGCCAGGGCGGATCCGAGTGCCAGTGTCACATACGCACTGTAAGTACCGAGGTTGTTGCCCATGGGTGGCTTGAGCAGCAGCTTGTCCGCTGGGATGCTGGCGAAGATGTGGGCATAACCGCCCAGCTGCATGGGGATGATGATCACCGCGGCGATGATGACTATATAGATGAGCAAATCCTTGACGATGGCGATCAGCGCCGGCGCCCGCAGGCCGCTGGTGTAAGTGAAGGCCGCAAGGATTACGAAAGCGATGATCAGCGGCAGGTCGCCCACCAGTCCGCTGCCGGTGAAACCCATGGCGGCAATCACCACCTGGATGCCCACCAGCTGCAGCGCAATATACGGCATAGTCGCCAGGATGCCGGTGATGGCCACCACCAGCGCCAGCAGCCCGCTGCCGTAGCGGCCGCGCACGAAATCCGAGGCCGTCACATAGCCGTGTTTGTGGGATACGGACCACAACCGCGGGAACACCACATACACGAACGGATACACCATCAGGGTATAGGGCAGTGCAAAAAATCCGATGGCCCCGGCGCCGAACACCAGCGCCGGCACCGCGATGAAGGTGTAGGCGGTATACAGATCACCGCCTAACAGAAACCAGGTAACGATGGTGCCGAAGCGCCTGCCTGCCAGACCCCATTCGTTAAGATGATTGAGATCGCCACGCCGCCAGCGGGCGGCCACGAAACCCACCACCGTCACCAGGCTGAACAGCAGCACAAAAACGATCAGGGCCGGCCAGTTCATCGCAATCCCCTTTGGTTATTCTTGATGTTCAGACTTTATTGAAATAGGCGAGCGCCGTGATCACCGCCGTTACGATGATCCATACGAACTGATACCAGTAGAAGAACGGGATGCCGAACAGTGCCGGCTGCATGCGGTTATAGACCGCCGCACACAATACCCCGCCGTAAGGCACCGCAAACAGTACGGTGTACCAGCAGATGCGTTTCAGACTGGTCATGGCATATCCCCGGATTACCACATGCGCTTTAAGGTAGCCCTGGTTTCATAACTTGACAAGGTCACGGCCTTCATGAATACTCGCGCCATGCAATCAGTTTCCGTGTTTACAACTTTAGTTATCCTTGCCTGCATGTGTATGTGCATGTTGATGCGCGACGCTGTGCGGGCTGGATCTATGCGTATGACTGAAAGCTGAAACCCGATGATTGTTTGATTCCAGAAACCCGCACGGCGCAGCCGTAGCGGGTTTTTTCGTGCCTGAATTCACCCCCGACGGCTGTTTCCGCGGTTCTTGAGCATTGCATGCAGGTGCATGCGAGACGAGCGCGTTCGCCCTCCGGAGGGCCCCGCGCAATATCCCAACACAGGAGCACACCATGACTACCGAGACACAAAATCATTACCGCTACGAGACGCTGCAGGTACACGCCGGTCAGCAGCCGGCGCCCGGCACACACGCACGCGCGGTGCCCATCTATCAAACCACGTCCTACACTTTCGATGACGCGCAGCACGGCGCCGATCTGTTCGCACTAAAAAAATTCGGCAACATCTATACGCGCATCATGAATCCCACCAATGATGTATTCGAACAACGGCTGGCCGCACTCGAAGGCGGCGTGGCGGCGCTCGCCGTAGCCAGCGGTCAGGCGGCTCAACTGCTGGCCATCACCACGCTTGCTCAGGCGGGCGACAACATCGTCTCCGGCAGCGCGCTATACGGTGGGACTTATAACCAGTTCAAAGTGAGCTTGCCGCGCCTCGGCATCCAGGTGAAGTTCATCAGCGGCGAAAATCCGGATGATTTCCGGCGTGCCATAGATGACAGGACCAAGGCCATTTACGTGGAAACCGTCGGTAATCCGGGTTTCAGCGTGCCGGACTTTGCCGGCCTCAAGCAGGTGGCTCGCGCCGCCGGTGTGCCGCTGGTGGTGGACAACACCTTTGGCGCCGCCGGCTATCTCTGCCGGCCCATCGAACACGGCGCCGACATCGTGGTGGAATCCGCCACCAAATGGATCGGCGGACACGGCACCTCCATCGGCGGCGTGATCGTGGACGCCGGCACATTCGACTGGGGCAACGGCAAGTTCCCGTTGTTTACCGAGCCCTCGCCCGGATATCACGGCCTGAACTTCTGGGAGACGTTCGGGGCAGGAAGCTCCTTTGGCAACATCGCCTTCATCATCCGCGCACGCGTGGAAGGTTTGAGGGATTTGGGTCCGGCGCTGTCGCCCTTTAACGCCTTCCTGTTCCTGCAGGGTTTGGAAACCCTGTCGCTGCGTGTGCAGCGCCATGTCGACAACACCCTGGAATTAGCACGCTGGCTGGAAAAACAACCGGGCGTAGGTTGGGTGAATTACCCCGGCTTACCGCAGCATCCGTCATATGCACGCGCCAAACAATACCTGCGCCACGGTTTCGGTGCGGTACTGAGCTTCGGCATCCGCGGCGGTCAAGCCGCTGGATGCGTATTCATAGACAACGTAAAACTCGCGAGCCATCTGGCCAACATAGGCGATGCAAAAACACTGATAATCCATCCGTCTTCAACTACCCATCAGCAACTCAACGAGCAGGAACAGCGTGCGACCGGCGTCACACCTGACCTGATCCGTGTGTCGGTTGGCATCGAGCACATCGAGGACATCAAGGAAGACTTCGCGCGTGCGTTCCGGCAAGTGCGCGCCAAGGCGGCGGCATGAGCGCGCCTGCGGCGTTCTCCGCGGAAACACCCTTCGTGCAACTGGCGGAGCCCCTGTCACTGGAGTGCGGCGCGCAGTTGTACGAGGTAACGCTCGCCTACCGCAGTTGGGGGCGGCTCAATGCGGCGTGCGACAACGCGGTGCTAGTATGCCACGCGCTCACTGGTTCGGCGGAAGTGGACCAATGGTGGCCCGGACTGCTCGGTCCAGGCCGCGCACTCGATCCGGAACGGGATTTCATCCTCGCGAGCAACGTGCTTGGCGGCTGCTATGGCTCGACCGGCCCAGGCGATCTCAATCCCGTGACCGGGCGGCGCTATGGCGGAGCATTTCCCGCGGTGAGCGTGCGCGACATGGTGCGCGCGCAGGCGGCGTTGCTGGATGAACTCGGCGTCGCGCGGCTCGCGCTCGTCATCGGTGGCTCGCTCGGTGGCATGCAGGTGCTGGAATGGGCCGCGCTTTATCCCGAGCGCGTCGCCGCCATCGTCGCAATCGGCTGTGGCGCACGCCAATCGCCCTGGGCCATCGCCTGGTCCGAAGCCCAACGCCAGGCGATTTACGCCGACCGCAACTGGTGCGGCGGTGACTATTCGCGCGCGGCACCGCCGGCGGCTGGACTGGCCGCCGCGCGTGCGATGGCGATGCTGAGTTACCGCCACTGGCGCGAATTCCAGCGGCGCTTCGGCCGCCGCCAGCGCGAAGACGGCGCATTCGAGATCGAATCCTGGCTGCGGCACCACGGCGACAAGCTGGTGCGGCGCTTCGACGCGGCGAGCTACGTGACGCTCACGCGCGCGATGGACAGCCACGATCTCGCCCGCGACCGCGGCGGCATACCGGAACTGAGCATGCCTGCGCTGGTTGTCGGCATCAGCAGCGATCTGCTCTATCCGCTCGCGGAACAGCAGGAACTCGCGGCACTGCTTCCGAACGCAAAACTCGCGCTGCTGGATTCACCGCATGGACACGACGCCTTTCTCATCGAAACCGCGACACTCGACCGGCAGGTGCGGGAGTTTTGCGCGACGCTTATGCGTACGGTCGCGCAATGCCAACCGGAACTGTTCGCATGCAGGCTGTAAAAAGTTTCACACCGCCGGCGGCGCGCGCGCTATTCGAGGCGACCGAGCATCAGCGTCAAGTGCGGCTGCTGATTGCCGGACACAGCGGCCAGATTGGCCGGGTGCTATGCCGGCAATTGGAAGCGTGCAAGTCCGAGTTGCGCGCGCAAAGCGTGCATCTCGTCGTCGCCGGCCGAATCAACCGGCGCGAATTTCTGTGGCGCGATCCGCACGACAACGGCGAGGAAACTTTTGCCAGAACAACGGATGACTGGCCTCAAATCCTGCGGTGTTTCCTCTCCTCTGGCGAGGCGGCGAGGTTGTTTGTGGACTGCACCGCCGGTGGTGCCTTCGTGGAGCACTATGCCGAGCTGCTGAAGCACGGTATCGGCATTGTCACGCCCAACAAGCTTGCCAACAGCGGCTCGCAGGCGAGTTACGCGGAGCTGCAAGAACTCGCCCGCCGCTGCGGCGCGACCTATTCCTACGAAACCACCGTGGGCGCGGCACTGCCGGTGCTCGGGCCGCTCGCCGACCTGGTGCGTGCCGGCGACCGAGTAAAACGCATCGAAGCAGTAATCTCCGGCACGCTGTCGTTCATATTCCACCGCCTCAACCATGGCGAGCGCTTCTCGGTGGCGGTGCGCGAAGCACGCGCGCGCGGCTACACCGAGCCGCACCCGAGAGCTGACCTGGATGGTGCCGACAGCGGCCGCAAGCTGCTGATTTTGCTGCGCGAAGCGGGTTTGGCCTGGGAACCGCATCAGGTGACGGTGGATGGCCTGGTGCCAGCGGGACTCGCGGCTGAGTCTGACGCCGAGCGTTTTCTCGTTGGCCTCACGGCGTACGACGCCGCCTGGGCGGAACGCGCCGAGGCCGCGCACCACCGCAGCTTGAGGCTCGAGTATCTGGCACGCTTCGACGGCCGCAGCGCCCACGTCGGCGTCACTCACGTGGCCGCTAGCGATCCATTTGCACTGCTCGCGCCGGGGGAAAACCTGATCCGCATCTGGAGCGACCGCTATCAGCCCGTGCCGCTATCCATCGCCGGCCCCGGCGCCGGCCCAGAACTGACAGCCGTTGGCGTCTTCACCGACATTCTCAAGGCCGCGCGGGAGTTGCTACCGGGAAAACTGTAGGAGCGATGGCCCGACCATGATCATGAAAAATAGCGGCAAGTATCACCGCTCTCACAAAATATCGCCTGTGATAAGCCACGCCTTGCGCGCACCCCGTATGCCGGCTTGCTAAGCTAGGCCATCACACGCTGGAAATACCGCCATGAACCTCCTGCCGCAAGTGCTTGTGTTCCTGATCGCCGCCTGCCTGGCGGTGCCCCTGTCACGCAAATCCGGTTTCGGTTCGGTGCTCGGCTACTTGATCGCCGGTGTGGTCATCGGCCCTAGGTGTCTGCAGCTCATCACCAGCGTGGACGCGATCCTGAGTTTCTCCCAGATCGGCGTGGTGCTGCTGCTGTTCATCATCGGGCTGGAGTTGCAGCCTTCCCGCCTGTGGGCACTGCGGCGCACGGTGTTCGGAATGGGATTGGTGCAGGTATTGGTGAGCACCGCACTTTTGATGCTGGCGGCCAAGGCATTTGGCCTCGGACTCATTCCCGCGCTGGTGACCGGATTTGGACTATCCCTGTCCTCCACTGCCTTCGTACTGCAGATGCTGGCGGAAAAGAAACAGCTCATGGAGCACCACGGCCGCGCGGCCTTCGGCATCCTGCTGTTCCAGGATATCGCCGCCATCCCGGTACTGGCCTTGCTCAAGGTGTTTAATGCCGGCGCTGCACCGCACCAGACACACATGCTGATCTCCATCCTCATCGTCGTAGCCGTAGTTGTCGTGTTAGTTGTAACCGGTGGTCGTTACCTGCTACGACCATTATTCAAATTCATCATGCAGTTCGGCAGCCAGGAGATTTTCACCGCCACCGCGCTGCTCATCGTCATCGCGGCCGGACTGATCGCCAACGCCATCGGCTTGTCTATGGGCCTGGGGGCCTTCATCGCCGGAGTGCTGTTGGCAGATTCCAGTTTCCGGCATGAACTGGAAGCCGACCTGGAGCCCTTCAAGGGATTGCTGCTGGGACTGTTCTTTGTGGCAGTGGGTATGTCGGTGAACCTCGGCCTGCTGGCGAAAATTCCGCTCATGGTCATCGCTGTGGTGGCTGGAATGCTGGCGCTCAAGGGCATAGTGTTGTACGTCATGGCGAAGCTCTACCGGCTGCCGGATGCGGCGCCGCGCAACCTCGCCGTTGACCTTGCCATGGGTGGCGAGTTTGCCTTCGTGATCTTCAACAGCGCCGCGGAATATCAGATTTTCAGCCGGCCAGTGGTCGACCTGCTGAATCTAGCCGTCACTTTATCCATGGCCGCCACTCCGTTCCTGGTATTGTTCAATGAGAAAGTCATCCAGCGCTTCCAAAAGGAACATGCGCCACCGGCCTTCGACAACATCGACGAACCCGGCAACCCGGTGGTGATCGCCGGTTTCGGCCGTTTCGGCCAGGTGGTCGGCCGGGTGTTGCGCCTGAAGAAAATCCCCTTTACCGCCATGGACGCCAATATCGAGGACGTGGATGTGGTGCGCCGTTTCGGCAACAAGGTATATTACGGCGATGCTTCGCGTCTCGACTTGCTGCGCGCCGCGCACGTGGAGCAGGCCAAGATCTTCGTGCTCGCCATCGACGACGTGGCTGCTTCGGTGCGTACCGCGGAGGTGGTGCGTAAAAATTTTCCACAGCTGCGTATCTACGCGCGTGCGCGCAACCGTCACCATACACACCTGTTGACGGAGCTGGGCGTCACCAACATCGTCCGGGAGACACTCTATTCCAGCCTCAAACTCACGGAAGCGGTTTTCGAGGGCCTGGGACAGCCTGCCCATGAAACCCGCGCCTTGCTGGAACGCTTCCAGCGCTACGATGAGGAATTATTGAAGCGCCAATTCGCGGTATTCCGCGACGAGAACAAGCTTATCCAAACCACCAAGGAAGCCGCCGCCGAACTCCAACGTCTGTTCGAGGAAGATAACCGCAGCAAAACAGCGGCTGCCCCGGCCACTGAAACCAGTGCTTGATGCGCCTGTGTTCAGGATAGAGCGCCGAAATTGATCCAGGGAAGTTAAGGAAGCACTGATTGATTCAGTCTTTTCCCATTCTCGTCATTCCGGTGTAAGCTGGAATCCAGAAATATCAATAAGTCACTGGGTGCCGGCTTTCGCCGGCATGACGGAGAGGATATAAATCAGTAGTCTCCTAACTGGAATAATTCAGCTTCGGATACCAATCCATGCCGCGGCCCTCCGGGGTGACATCCAATAGGTTCCACAGCGGCCAAATCATGTCCACATGCCGCTGGTTCTGACCTTTCTCTGCTTTTGTGAACAGCAGTTCACTGGCCCAGAAGTGGCGGATCCTGCCGGCGCGTTTCACGAACACATTGAGTATCGGCCATTGCTTTCCGTCTTCGTCCTCGCCATGGTAATCGCGGTTGTAGCTGTTACCCGCAGATGACAGCAGCTGCACATGCCGCCAGCCGCGTTCACGCGCGAACGTCAGGATGCGCGGCAACGGCGATTTCGCCACCACTGCCAGATTCACGCGCTGCGTGACGTGGGTCGCGGCACCGTCCAGGGAATCGATAATGGACGTGCACGAAGGGCACGGCCGCTCCATGGCCGGTCCATACATGAAACTGTAGAGGATCAGGGTGTCCTTGCCCGGTGCAAACAGTTCCGAGAGTCGCACACTGCGCATGCCGGTGAGCGGATCCACGCCCTCGAACACATAATCCTGCGGCACCACGCCGCCGACTGACAGTTTGCGACGCAGCGTGGCCACCGTCTCGACCTGTCTACGCAGGCCGATCTCGGCTTTCAATAGGCGCTCGCGCATGCGCCGGTAACCCGGGGTCTCATTCGGAAAACGGCTGCTGGCAGATGCCTTGATTTTGGGGCGCGATTTCTTTGTCTTCTTGGATTGCTTGCGTCGCAGGGTGCTCATGGCGACTCTCCGCATAGACTGGCGATTGGGAAAGAATATACCTGTTATCGAAGGTTACTGAATCGTACCGGATACTGGCGGCTGCCTGCGTCGCAGCAGCGAATTGCGCAATGCCCATTCGTCTTCGGCGCTCACGCTTTCCAGGAAGCGTACTTCCTCGGCCACCTGCACCGCCACCGGCACCCCGTCGCGGTACAGCACGCGGTTCTCGCCCTGCACCGGCACGCGCGCGCCGGGGGTAACGATGCCCACCAGGTTCAGGGCATCGGCAGCCGCCACCGATACCAGTTCGCCGGATTTCTCCCGGCGGCGGACCTCACGCAGCGCACCCACCGCTTCCGGCAGGGCAAACTGTTCGCCGGCGAACCCGTCCACGAAGCGCCCGCCGCGCAACTCGCCGCGGGCTTCGAGCCTCCTATATATATAGAGCAGCTCTCGCCAGGGCGGCAGCCCGCTCTCACGTTCCAGCACTTTGCGGAACACCACGCCGTAGCGCCGCAGCAGCACCTGTGCGAGATGCGCAAGCGCTTCGCCGTCGGCGGCGGTATCGCCCGCAACCGTGCGCCGCGCAATCAGCGACCAGCGTCCGGCCTGGACGACGCCGGTTTCCCGGCCTTGGCGTAGCCGGTAACGCGCCGTACGCCCGATAGGTGCGCGCTTGGCAGTGGGCGCGATGAGTGCGCGCAAGCCCGCGAAGGTATCGGATGCCGCCAGTCCCCAGGCAGCCAGTTCGCCGAGCCCGGTTTCCACCTGGGTACGCAGCAGGCCGGTAAGCTGCACCAGATCGGCGAAAAACAGCGCGCCGTGCTGTTTGAGCGCGTCATATACGCTGCGCGCGGCATGCGAAAGATTGATAACAGCCGGGTCGGGCATGTCCGCCAGACCACGCCAATGAGTCAAAGCATCACGCGCCACGAATGTGATCGGAGTGCTGCGCACCGGTCCGGCGTGATGTTCCTCATCGCCAATGCGCGGCGCCAGCAAGCGCATCCAGGCTACGCTGCCGCCGGCACACAACTGGTCCAGCATGTAAGTAGCGTAGTCCGCGACCCGCGCCGGCAGAATATCGGATTCCCAGGCAGCCGCCGGTGCCGAGAAACCTTCCAACTGCTCGAGGGCCACAGCCAGCGCCGCTGCGCCGTCAGTGTGCTGCGCGCCCACGCCGTGCCATTCAAACAGGAAACGCAAGTAATCGCCCGGCGCTACCGGCTCGATCTCGCTGCGCAGCCGCTTGAGCGTGTAGCGGTGGATGCGCGCCAGCAGACGCCGCTCGCACCACTCTACATCCATCCCCTCTCCCCATGCGGGAGAGGGTGTGGGTGAGGGGGTTAAATGTTGGCGCGTGAAGCTCCCGCGCATGACAGCGCCTTCGGCTTCCAGTGCCAGCAATACGGGCTCGACCTCGGCAACGGTGAGGCCTAAGGCATCGGCCAAGGATTGGGCAGTGATCGGACCGGAAGTTTCCAGACGGCTGCGCAGCAATTCGATGAGTGCCGCTTCGCGCGTTGGTGGCTCATCACCAGGTTCCAGGATCGGTTCGATAGGCGGATCGAGCTCCGCATCCGGAAATACGGCTAGTATTTCCTGCAAACGTTCGGCCGCCACCCATACTCGATGACCATTCGGCAAGCGTGCGAGCGTGGCCCGGTTTGTTGCGATCAGTTCTTGGAAGAACTGTTGCCAGTCGGAATTTAACAACCCCTCACCCCCTTTCGGACTGCGCACTCCTGCTTCGTCCAAAAGCCCAGGGCGGCCATCCATGGCCGCCCGCTCGTCGCGACGCGACTCGCCCTCTCCCACAAGGGGAGAGGGGGAATTATTAATTTCGGATTTCCTCCGTAGGCCTTCGTTTTCAGTAATAAACCCCAGCACCGTGAGAGCATCGTGTAGTTCATCGGCATCGCGCGCCCCCGGCCAGACTTCTGCGCGCACCCGCGCGATGGCTTCCGGATCCAGTTCCGCCAGGGATCCGGCTTCTTCGAGATTCATGACACCGCGCGCCTGCACCGCCAGGGTGCGCCGCTCTTCCGCGGGCGCATCGTCCAGGAACGCATACGGGCGTGCCGACAGGATCTCCTGCGCCAGGGGCGAAGGCGCGGCCAGATCGCGCGCCACCACCTTCAGCGCACCATCCTGCAGACGTTGCAGCAGTTCCAGGAAACCGTCCACATCCATGACTTCATGCAGACAGTCATGCAAGGTCTGTTGCACCAGCGGATGTTCCGGCACCTCGATGGCACCGGTGAGATTCTCGGCGCAGGCCAGCTGGTCCGGAAACACCACCGCCGCCAGATCCTGGGCATCGGCACGCTGGAATGCTGCCGGTGTGCGCTGGCCGTTGCGATTGCGGCGCACCGCCAGCGCCGTGGTCGTGACCCAGCGCCAGCGGGTACCGAACATGGGCGCGGCCAAGACCGCCTGGGTCAGCACCTCGAGGGCGGTGGCCGGATTCAGATAGCGCGCCGGCTCCTCCAACGGGAAACTGTGGGTCGGCCCCAGCGACAGCACGATGGTGTCTTCCAGTGCCGCGGCCTGCAATTCGAAATTGAACTTGCGGCAGAAGCGTTTCCTGAGCGCCAGACCCCAGGCGCGGTTGACGCGCGCCCCGAAGGGCGAGTGAATCACGAAATGCTGGTCGCCGGCTTCGTCGAAGAAACGCTCGAATACCACCATCTCCTGGGTGGGCAGCACGGTGAGCGCGGCATGCGCGGCGGCGAGATATTCGGCCAACTGCTGAGCCGCTGCGGGCTCCAAGCGCAGTTCTTGGCATAGACATTGCTCCAGCGACATCTGTGAATATCCTCTCCCACGGGCGTGAGAGGGGCTGAGTGAGTGGGTGGTTTGCTCTGATGCACCCCCCTCACCCTCACCCTCTCCCCCGCGAGCTGGGAGAGAGGGGAACTTAATAAAGTGTTGGCTCTTTCTCGTAACCGCGATACCGCGGCGGAGAGTTCCGCGCTGCGCGCCGGCGCCTCGCCGAACCAGAACGGGATGTTGGGCGGCGCGCCCTTGGCGTCTTCCACCAGCACCCGGCCCTGTTCGATCTTGAGCATCCGATAGCTGGTGTTGCCCAGCTGGAAGATGTCGCCGGGGATGCTCTCGAAAGCGAAATCCTCGTTGAGTGAACCGATGCGCAAGCCCACGGGCATCAGCACTACTTCGTAATCGAATTGATCGGGGATGGCGCCGCCGTTGGTGACCGCGATAAGTTTGGCGCCGCGCCGGCCACGCAGCCGGCCGTTGACCGCGTCGCGATGCAGGTAGGCGCTGCGCCGGCCGCGGCGCGTGGAGAAACCCTCCGCCAGCATGCGCACCGCATCGGTGTAGTCCTCGCGCTTCAGATTACGGTACGGCCAGGCACGCCGCAGACACGCATACAGTTGCGCTTCGTCCCATTCGCGGCAAGCCACCTCGGCAACGATCTGCTGGGCGAGCACATCCAGCGGCGCCTCCGGTACCTGCAGCGCATCCAGTTCACCGCGGCGCACGCAATCCAAGAGCGCCGTGCATTCCACCAGATCATCCCGCGTCAGCGGGAACAAGCGACCTTCCGGCAGCGCACCCAGCGCATGCCCAGAACGGCCCACGCGTTGCAGGAATGCACTGATGCTGCGCGGCGAACCCAGCTGGCACACCAGGTCCACGTCACCGATGTCGATACCCAGCTCCAGCGAAGCGGTAGCCACCAGCGCCTTGAGTTCGCCACGCTTGAGGCGCTGCTCCGCGTCCAGCCGGTGGGCGCGCGCCAGGCTGCCGTGGTGGGCGGTCACATGCGCCTCGCCGATGCGCTCCGCCAGATGCCGTGCGGCGCGTTCCGCCAGACGGCGGTTGTTGACGAATATCAGCGTGGTGCGGTGTGCGCGGATCAGTTCTGCGAGACGATCATAGATCTCCGACCACACTTCGTTGGCCATCACCGGGGCCAGCGGCGAACGCGGCAGTTCCAAGTGCAGGCGGCGTTCACGCACGTGGCCGGTATCGATGATGTTGCAGCTGCCATCCACGCCAGTAAGGAAATGCGCAACATCTTCGATGGGTTTCTGGGTGGCAGACAGGCCGATGCGCACCGCAGGCACTGCCGTCAGCGCCGCCAGGCGTTCCAATGAGAGCGCCAAGTGCGCGCCGCGCTTGTTGCCGGCGAGCACATGGATCTCATCCACGATCACGCTGCGCACCGTACTCAGGATCTTGCGGCCGGAATCCGAAGTCAGCAGGATGTACAGCGACTCCGGCGTGGTCACCAGGATGTGCGGTGGTGTGCGCCGCATGCGCTCCCGTTCGGCCTGCGGCGTGTCGCCGGTACGCACCATGGCGCGAATCTCCACATCCGGCAGCCCGGTTTCGAATAATTCGTTGCGGATGCCTTCCAGCGGCGCCTGCAGGTTTTTCTGGATGTCGTTGGACAGGGCCTTGAGGGGCGAGACATACAGCACCTGACATTCATCCTTGAGACCGTGCTCCAGCCCTTCACACACCAGGGCGTCTATGGCGGCGAGGAATGCCGCCAGGGTCTTACCGGAACCAGTGGGCGCGGCGATGAGCGTCGGGCGTCCGGCGCGGATCGCAGGCCAGGCCGCAGCCTGCGCTTCGGTAGGCGCTGCGAACGTCTTGCGGAACCACGCGGCGGTGGCGGAATGGAATATTTCCAGTGACATGCGCCCATGATACTGCTGTCAACACTCCATACCGGCCGCAGCACATGAATGGCTGCTACGGAATATTTCAGAATTGTTATGTAGCTGTGCGATGATTAGTATGGTATGCACCCATAGAAGCAGGCATCTCCAGCAAGACGCTGAAAAGTATTTAAAATCAATTAGTTATGCGTAGAAAGAAAGTCCTGGTGGTCCACTATTCATCCCCCAGCGGCCAGTTGAGCGAGGTCATCCGCAACCTGACTTCCCCACTGGCCGAATCGGATAACATTGAGCTGCGCCAGCTCGTCTTGCGCTGCAAGCGCCCTTATCCGTTTCCCTGGCCGATCCTGCGGTTTTTCGATACTTTCCCGGAAGCCATTTACCTGGATCCTCCCGAGCTTGAACCCCTGGGCCTGGACCCAAAGCAACGCTTCGATCTGGTGATCCTCGGCTATCAGGTGTGGTTCCTGTCACCCTCGCTGCCGACTACCGCGTTCCTGAAAAACCCCACAGCGCAGACGCTGCTCAGGGACACACCTGTGGTCACGGTGATCGCCTGCCGCGACATGTGGCTGATGGCCCAAGAACGAACCAAAGAATTGCTGGCTACTTGTGGCGCCCGCCTTGTAGGGAATGTGGTGCTGACCGACGAAGCCGGATCGGTGGGCAGCTTTCTCGCCACGCCATTATGGATGCTGAGCGGCAAGCGCGGGCCGCGGTTTGGCGGCCTGATCCCGCGCGCCGGCGTCAAACCGGAACAGATCGCAAGCAGCCGGCAATTCGGCTTGCGCACCGCCCAGGCACTCCAGCAGGACCGCCCGCTCGACACCAATTTGCTGCGCGGCATGGGGGCGGTCAAAGTGAATACTCATTTGATCGCCACGGAAAAAGCCGCGCGCCGCAGCTTTCTTGCGTGGGGAAAACTGTTGCGCGCACTCGGCAAGCAAGGCGCCTGGGCGCGCCAGCCGCTGGTCATGATCTATATCGTGTTTCTGATCGTGTTACTGATCGTGGTGCTGCCTGTGAGTGCACTTTTCAAAACCATGGCCACACCGCTGTTGCGCAAACGCATCGCGGCACAGCGCAACTATTTCAGTCAGCCGTCGGGCGAATGAACATGGCGGGCAAGGCATATATCACCAATCTTTCGGCGTACCTACCGAATGCCCCGATCGGCAACGATGAGATGGAATCGGTGCTGGGTATGGTCAACGGCCGCCCTTCACGCGCACGCCGCATCATCCTGCGTTCCAACGGCATCAAGACTCGCTATTACGCGATTGATCCCGCCACCGGCAACGCCACCCACACCAATGCACAGCTTACTGCTGAAGCTGTGCGCCGCTTGGCCAATGCGCATTTCAAACTCGAGCAGATTGATCTGCTGGCTTGCGGCACTACCTTCGCCGACCAGCTTGTACCCAGCCACACCAATATGGTGCATGGCGAGCTCGGGATCCCGCCCTGTGAAAATATCAGCACCTCGGGCGTATGCATCAGCAGCACTGCGGCGCTTAAATATGCGATGTACGGGGTAGCGGCCGGCGAGTTTCAACATGCGGTCAGCGCCGGTTCCGAAACGCCTTCATCGGTAATGCATGCGCGCAATTTCAAGGCCGAGACCGATGCCCAGATCGATGCCCTCGGGGACAGCGGCGTACTGGCATTCCAGAAAGACTTCATCCGCTGGATGTTGTCGGACGGCGCCGGCGCCGCGCTGCTCGAACCACAACCCGCCGCCGAAGGGCTCTCGCTGCAAATCGACTGGATCGTGGAACGCTCCTACGCCAATGAACAGCCTGCCTGCATGTATGGCGGCGCCGAGAAACTGGAGGACGGAAGTTTGAAGGGCTGGCCCGCGTATGTTCCCGAGGAATGGGCGCCGCATTCGGTGTTCACACTCAAGCAGGACGTCAAACAGCTCAATGAACACGTGATGGCCTACACCGTCGAACGGCCGTTGCGAGAGCTGCCGAAACTGAAAAACCTGGATCCTGAACACATCGATTTCTTCCTGCCGCATTATTCTTCGCACTATTTTCGCGAGCGGGTCCGTGAGTACATGCTTAAAGCCGGTTTCGATATTCCCTACGAACGCTGGTTCACTAATCTGTATACCAAGGGCAATACCGGTGCGGCCTCCATCTACATCATGCTCGAGGAACTGTTCCGTTCCGGTAGACTGAAACCGGGCCAGCGATTGCTGTGCTACGTGCCCGAAAGCGGGCGCTTCAACACCGCCTGGATACATCTCAGCGTGTGCGGCCCGGACGGCTACACCCGCTCCTGAGGCTGGATGAAACGCGACGAAGTACCGCAGCAGAACGCCAAGGCCTTCATGGGCCATAGCAAATTATTGTATGCACTGGACGAAAACGGCCGTTACGTGCGCGCTCCCTCGAGCGGTTGGGAAGCAGAGGAAATCGTGCTCGATCAGGCTATCGCCGAATACCAACAACAGGCTGCGGATGCCTGGCGGCGGGCGCGACTCGGGCAGGCTTCGGCACTCGAATATCACATGTACCGTGTGCGCATGGATCTAGTGCTGCTGGCGCAAAGCACCGGTTATCTGAAATGGCGGGTACGCCGGCACCTGAAGCCCGGTGCCTTCCAGAAACTCCCGGCCAAATGCCGCCGGCGTTATGCCGAGGCCCTCGGTACCACCCCGGAACAACTGGATACGTTGCCCGAACAGCCATGAACGATGTCCAGCGCCCGCTCGACGATATCGAGATCCCCTTTGATCATCAGCAAAGCGCCCACTGCGAAAGCGGCGCCATCTCGTCGCTGTTGAGGCATGCAAAGATGCCGATCTCCGAACCCATGGCGTTCGGTGTCTCGGCGGCGCTGAGCTATGCCTATTTGCCTTTCCTGAAATTCGGCGGGCTGCCAATGTTCGCCTATCGCATGCCGCCCGGCCATGTGATCCGCGGACTGACCCGGCGGCTTGGCATCAGGATGCACTTTGAACGTTTCCGGCAGCCTGCAGCGGGCATGGCTGCACTTGATCGTCACTTGGCCGCAGGAAAGGTAGTCGGCATTCAGACTTCGGCGTACTGGCTGACGTATTTTCCGCCGGATATGCGCTTTCATTTCAACGCCCATAACCTGGTGGTGTACGGCAAACGCGGCAATAACTATCTGATCAGCGATCCGGTCATCGATATCCTGGTCGAATGCGAAGCCGAAGCCCTCAAGAAGGCGCGCTTCACACGCGGTGTGCTGGCGCCAAAGGGATTACTCTACTATCCGGAATTCATTCCGGCGCACGTGGACATGCCGCGCGCCATACGCAAGGCCATCAGGTTCACTACCGGCATGATGCTGTACACACCGGTGCCGATCCTGGGGGTGCGCGGCATACGCACCGTGGCTCGCAAGATCCGCAGACTGGATGCTCGCGAACAACATCGGAACAAATTGCTGCTGGGTCACATCGTGCGCATGCAGGAAGAAATCGGCACCGGTGGAGCCGGTTTCCGGTTTCTGTATGCGTCCTTCCTGCAGGAGGCCGCCGCGCTACTGGATAAGCCGCACCTGACGGAAATCGCCGGACAATTGACTGCGGCTGGCGACGAATGGCGGCGCTTCGCGTTGCATGCCGCCAAGATGTGCAAGGACCGCATGCCGATGGATTACGGCCTGTTGGCGGATGAGTTGTCGCATTGCGCGAAATGCGAAGAAAATATCTACCGTCAATTACGTGCTGAAATAAAATAACGTCCAGCCACGGACATTGTTACCGCTCACCATAAACAGCTTGTCCAATCCACCGGCTGTTAAAAATTGCGTGAGCCACGCCGCTTCCAGACTGTCATGAAAGGCCACAACCGGATTTTGCCGCGCATTGTCCTGAAACAATTGCCGGAGGTTTTGCGCAAAACTGGGCTCCATACCTCGCATACAGTACAAACGAGCTCCCAAGCCACAGTGCGGCTCGATGAAACCCTCGAGTGCCGCATAATCTGCAAACCGCATAACTTGAATCTGTCTGCCGGTATCGCCGGCTTGCAACAGCAGCCAATGGCTACCCTCGGATAACGGCAAAGCTTTGACCAATCCCTGGCGCTGCCGATGCGCCGCCAGCGGCAGCGTGGCTTCTTCCACCACTCCAACCAGCGCTTGGCCGACTGCGCCGAGCATGAGGTCAGCGATCGCCATGCTCAATACTGCTTCCAGGCTCGCGCTTCGCCGCGAGATAAAAATGTTCTGGCCTCTCAAACCCAGATTCCTGGCTATGTAAAACCCGGCGCTGCTACCTAGCGTGTTGATAAAGTTGAAGGGCTTGGGAATTTCCCGGTCGCGTATCAACTGTTGCTGGGTCACGATGTTGTTGCCGATGGGCCCCAGACCCGAGCCTAGATAGACTCCGCAGGTCGCCTGCAATTCATGCCCGGTCGCGCAGCGTGCGGAACCCAGCAATGCGAGCTGGATAAAACGATCGGTGCGGCGAAAATCCTCCCGGCACAGCTCTCTCAAGACTCCGTCCAGCTTGGGCAGCGGTTCAGCATCATGCAACGGATGCAAATAATGGCTGGCTGCTACCACCCGGATCATGGCGCGGTCTTTTCCAGCGCCAGTACAGTGTTGTTTCCGCCAAAACCGAAATGATTCAGCAGATAGTGCCCGTCGGGCGCCGAACCCTGTGTCTTGAGCGGATGCACGCCAAGTTCAGGATCGGGAGACTTAAAGCCGGGGGTCGCGGGTAAGAATCCGTTCTCCAGCGCGCTCGCGAATAACACCAGTTCAGTGACGCAGCAGGCACCCAGGGTATGCCCCACATAGGGCTTCAACACACACATCGGCGGCAGATGCGCAAATACCTGCCGCATGCCCATGGCTTCCGCAGTATCGCCACTGGATGTGGCGGTACCGTGGGCTTTGATCCCGCATATCTGCGCTGGTTTCAGCCGCGTGTTCGACAGCGTCTGGCGCAAGACTGCCGCTACCGAATTGCCGTCGGTATTGGCGGTAGTCACGCTGGAGGTATCGCTATTGCTGGCGCCGCCCAGCATGCGCAACTCCTTAATATCGCCGCCCGCCGACAGCAGTACCGCAGCGAGGCCCTCGCCCAGCACAATCCCGCCGCGTGCCCGATCAAACGGGCGCACGCATTCAGCCAGCAGCTGCAAACCCGAGAAGCCTGTGAGCGTAGTACGGTTGGCCAGCTCAGCACCGATCACCAGGGCATGTGAATACCAGCCCAACTCGATCAAACGCAGCGCGCCCAACAGTGCATTGGCGGAGGATGTGCATGCTGTGTTGTAGGTATAGGTGTCGCCCGCACAACCCAGAGCCTGCTGCGCGATTGCGGCGATATCCTGATAGCCGCACAAGGGCATAGGCAAGGCCGTTTCCGCCTGACGCGCCAATGCCGCAGCATAACGAGTTTCCGACCAGCCAATGGAAAAACACGAGGAGCCGATGAACAGTGGCAACCGCTGTATTTCGGCATCCGTAAGCGCTGCCTGTTCCACCGCCGCACGTACCACCGGCGGCAGTAGAAATTCGAAACGGCGGCTGTCGAACAACTCCATGGGATCGGGAATGCGGTAATACGGGATCCGCAATGGCTCATCGAAATCATCCAGCTGCAATGTGATCGGCTGCACCTGGATACTCTGCATCGCGGACAGGCAATTTTCCGGATTTTGGCCCAGCGCGCAGCTTAGTCCCATGCCGCGGATGTATACGCCTGTCATGTGTCTGTCAGGAACTCTTGTCAGCAAGAATGAAATCGGTGAGCGCATTGATAGAGGCCAACGCTGCGCGCGTCTGGTTGTTGCCGTCAATGCGTTTGCCATATTGTTGTTTTACGGCCAGCGCGATCTGCAGAGCATCCAGTGAATCAAGCGCCAGGTCGCCCTGGCTGCCGATGAGAACGGCGTCATCCGGAATATCATCCGGGCAAACGTCTTTTTCGCATTCCCTGATAATCATCCTCTTGAGTTCAAGTTTCAGCTGCTCCCGGTCCATAAGCCTCTATTTCCTTTTGCGCATGCCGAGCAATAACACCGCAGCCGCCAGGCAGGCCACTCCAAAAGCAAACAAGTAGGCGGCTTGTGGCGCCACCTCTCTGAAATCACCTTGGCGCAGGAATACATTCAGAAAGCCCTGCAGGCCCCAAGCCATGGGTGAATAATGGCTCAATGCCTGCATCATGGGCGGCATCAGGAAAACCGGTACCATGATCCCGCCCACAGCCGCCATCAACAGATTGCATACGCCGGTGAAAATCGTGGCTTGCTCGCTGGTGGAAACCAGATTTGCAATCAATAGCGCATAGGATACCGATGCGAAACTCGCGGCCACCGCCATCAGGCAAAGTGCCAGCGGCGCATGACCGAGCGTCAGGCTGCCGCCGCCGAACCACGGCACCACGAAGACCCCCACCGCCAGCATCAATACTACTTGCAACAGATTTATAGCGAGATACGGCAACAATTTCCCCAGCAGTAAGGCTCCGGCACCCAGGCCCATGCTGCGCAAGCGAGCATAAGTACCCTGCTGACGTTCCTGCACCCAGGTCGTGGAGAGGGGGATAGCGATAAAAAACATCGCGAACAGCAGCCATGCCGGGACATTCTGCTGCACCGAAGAGGGCCGCCGGTTTTCTCCGTTCATCTGATAAAGCGACTGAACGTTTAATAATTTGTCGGCAGCGTCCAGATTCCCACCGGCGGTGGCCATTCCATCCGTACCTGTCATCTGCGACTGCAACGGCGCCATGGTCTGTTGCAGATACACGCGTGCCAGCACGTCGCGCAGGGCAGCTTCGAAGAGTTTGTATACGGCAGGTTCGACATCCGGACCGGCGAGCATCTGCACCGCCACTGGTTTTTCGCTGTCCATCGATTCGCCGAAACCCGCCGGAATGCGCACCAGGAATTGAACCCGATCGTGTCGTACCCGCTCAATCAGTTCCTTAACGGCCGCATCCGGGGGCTGCGCCTTGAAATCGTCCAGGGCATCCAGCCTCTTGACCAGCGCGGCACTCAGCCGGCTATGGTCTTCATCCACAAGGTAATAGTGGATGCTAACGCCCTGACGCAGACTGAAGCTGTCCTGCAACGCCAGCGACATCACCAATATGAATACCGACGGCATCGCGAACAGCAGCAATAACGCGTGCCAGTCGCGCAACAGTAGTTTCCATTCCTTCCAGATCAACGCGACCAAGATCATTATTCTTCAATCTCTCAGTTGCCGGCCGGTGAGATGCAGGAACAATTCTTCAAGATTCCCATATCCATATTGCATGCGCGCGATACCCAGTCTTTGGTCCGCAAACAGCGTCATCAGGCGGTTCAGATCGCTCCCGCTGCAATGCTTCAGGTGTAATTCTTTATAGTGAAAATCAAGACCCGCAACGACGTTCAGCGCCGCTCGTTGTGGCGCACTAGGCGTTCCGGAAAATACCACCGTTAATGTGTGGCCGGCTGTGTCGTTAAGCAGGCGCTGCAAGGTTCCGCAGGCCAGCAGGCGGCCGTCGTCGAGCACTCCGATCTCGTCGCACAGCATTTCCACCTCTTCCATATAGTGCGAGGTGTATACCACCGTGGTGCCATTTGTATTGACACGTTTGATCGCCTCCAGGATGAAATGCCGCGATTGCGTATCTATACCCACAGTCGGTTCGTCCAGGAACAGCAGCTGTGGCCTGCTCAGCAGGCCGATAGCCAGATTCAGGCGACGCTTGAGTCCGCCGGACAGATGCGCGGCCCGAACCGCGGTAAACGACTCAAGCCCCGCGACCGCCAGCGCTTCATCCAGGCGGGCGTGTGTTTGCGCGGCCTGAATCCCGAGCGCGCCGGCGAAAAAGCGCAGATTTTCCATGACGCTGAGATGCGCATAGAAGGCATAATCCTGAGGCACCAGTGCGCCGAGCGCCTGAACTTCGCGCGTCTGCGCCGGCAGGATCCTGCCGTCAATGCAGACCCGTCCCGAATCAGACGATAACAGTCCGGTAAGGATGGAGATAAGCGTGGTTTTACCGGAGCCATTGGGCCCCAGCAGTCCGAACAGGCTGCCGCGCCGTACCCGCATCGACAATCCACGGATGGCATCGCGTTCGGCGCCCGGATAGCGGAAGCTCAGATCTTCGACTTCGATCACGCCCCATGTCCCATCATATTCCGCCCACCCCATAATTGATTTGCGTGATTATTCCGGCGAATGTAACACGACTTCACTTGCCCGCACCCAGTGAACCATTAAAAATAACGCAAGGCAGATAGTGAGCGGCGCCAACAGCTTTCGTTATCTTATTTAATCAGTTTCCAATTTCCCAACCGCGGACGAATGTCTTGCGTAGCCATGCGGCGGTGGCGCGATGGAATATTTCCAAGCTGATAAATAATAAACCATCACAGGAAAGCATCGTGCTATGAAGCGTGTTCAGATTGCGCAGCTCACTCCGGTGCCGCTTAGGCCGCAGTAGCCGTTGGGATTCTTGGCGAGATACTGCTGGTGATAATCCTCGGCGTAATAGAACTCGCCAGCCGGTTTGATCTCGGTGGTGACGGCCAGATGGCCGGCTGCGAGTAACGCCTGCTGGTAATTTTGCAGCGATGCTTCAGCAGCTTGCTGCTGCGCTGCGCCGAAGGTAAATATGCACGAACGGTATTGCGTTCCCACGTCATTGCCCTGGCGCATGCCCTGGGTGGGATCATGGGTTTCCCAGAACAATTTCAATAACTGCGCGTAACTCACTAGCTTCGGATCGAACACAACCCGCACCACTTCCGCATGTCCGGTACGCCCGCTGCAGACTTCTTCATAAGTCGGATTAGGCGTGTAGCCACCGGCGTAGCCCGCGGCAGTCACGTAGACACCCGGCTGTTGCCAGAATTTACGCTCCGCACCCCAGAAGCAGCCGAGGCCAAAGATTGCCTCTTGCATACCCTTGGGAAAAGGCGGCTTAAGCGGATGGCCGTTGACGAAATGCTTCTCCGGCACCGGCATGGGCGTGTTACGCCCCGGGAGTGCCTGGGTCGGAGGTACCATTTTGGTTTTAGTTGATGTGCCAAGCATCTATATATACTCGCAAGGGTTAGTGCGGGATTCACGCCTCTACAGAGACCGTATCATACTGCCTTTCATTTCAGACATTGGTAACACTCGGAGAAGGCCTATGGCAGATCATAAAATCGCCGTGATCACCGGCGCCAATCGCGGCCTCGGACTGGAGACCGCACGGCAGCTGGCACGCCTCGGACTGCACGTGGTGCTCACGGCCCGCGATGCCAAGGCCGGCGCCCAGGCGTTGCAGGAATTACAGGTTCAAAAGCTGGATGTGGAACTGCGCAAGCTGGATGTGTCCTCAACCGAGGACGCCCAGGCGCTGGCGCGTTACCTGCGCGAACAGCACGCACGCGTGGATGTGCTGGTGAACAACGCCGGCATCCTGCCAGAAGCCACCGGCGAGGCCGGCGCTAAATCCTCCGACCCGCTCAAGGTATCGCCGGTGACGGTGATGCAAGTCTTCAACACCAACACGCTGGGTGCTGTGCGGCTGATCCAGGCGCTGGTGCCGCTGATGCCGGAAGGTGCGCGTATCGTGAACGTGTCCTCCGGCATGGGCGCGCTCAACGACATGAACGGCGGCTATCTGGGGTATCGGATATCCAAGGCAGCGCTCAACGTGGTGACCCGGGTGTTCGCCCACGAGCTCACGGGGCGCGGCATCAGCGTGAACTCCGTATGCCCCGGCTGGGTACGCACCGACATGGGCGGGCCGGGCGCCAGCCGCTCCGTGGAGCAAGGTGTGGAGACCATCGTGTGGTTGGCCACCGCCCCGGAAGCCACGGACAGCGGCCATTTCTGGCGCGACCGCAAGCACATACCCTGGTAATTTCCCGGCACCTGATCTGTATCAAGGAGCATCAAAGCCCGCTACGTCAAACTCAATTACCACATATATAGAGAGAGCGCCCATGCCCCCACGGCAAAAACCCCGTCGCAGTATCTCCGGTCAGGCGGCCGACCTGGCGTTTGCCAATCCCTGCTTCCTGGGTTCCAGCGGTGAGAACAGCGAATCCTTCGAGCGCGTGTTGCTGGAGTTCCTGCGCGACCATGTGTACTGGCGGCGCAATTTCCACCCTGAGGATCCACCGCCGATACCGATGTTTGCCGCTCACGATCCGGACTACGTCGAGTTCATGGACCGCATGCGCACCGAACTAAACACCCTGACCGCCGCGCTCAAGCGTTCGGTACCGTTCTTCAACCCACGTTACCTGGGGCATATGGTCTCGGACACATTGATGCCGGGTTTGCTGGCGCAACTCATCACCACGCTCTATAACCCCAACAACGTCAGTCCCGAGGTGGCTCCGGTAACGCTGCGGCTGGAGTTGGAAGTGGGCCTGCAACTGGCACGCATGCTGGGCTTCGGTATTGATCCCACCTCTACGCCGTGTGCCTGGGGACACCTGACTTCCGGCGGTACCCTGGCAAATTACGAAGGCCTGGCCTATCTGCGCACACTCCGATGCTACCCGCTGGCGCTGCGTGATGCCCTGCATGCCGCGCACCATCTGCCGGCACTCAAACTCGATGATGGGCACCGGCTCGCGGACCTGGACGACTGGGCGCTGTTCAACCTGCCGCTACCTCAGGTGCTGGCGCTGCCCGCGAAACTGGCAACCGCCGCTCAAGGTCTGAAAACCTCCGAACAACGGGAGTTCAAGCAGGCGATCGCTAGGGCGCGCATCGAGCATCTGGGGCCGGCGGCCTTCGCAGCACGCCACCCGCTGTGGGCGCAAGCCCGCATCCTGGCTCCGATCACCGCCCACTATTCCTGGCACAAGGCTATGCGGGTGCTGGGTTTCGGCGGCAGCCAGCTGGAATGCCTGCCGGTGGACGCACATATGCGTCTGGCCGTAGCGGCGCTCGAGTCACGGCTCGAAGAATGTGCTGCACAGAAAATCCCGGTGCTATCCACGGTGGCGGTGCTCGGCACCACCGAATTCGGCAGTATCGATCCCATCCACACGGTGGCGGAACTGCGCCGGAAATTCCGCGCCCGTGGACTCGAGTTCGGGCTGCACGTGGATGCCGCCTGGGGCGGCTATCTCACCAGTATCTTCCGCGAACCCGATGGCAGCTTCGTGCCACACAAAAAAGTACGTGGCGAATTCAGCTATTTTCCTTCAGCGACAGTGCACGCCAGCTTCGCAGCGCTCAAGCAAGCCGATGTGGTGACCGTGGATCCGCACAAACTCGGCTATCTGCCGTTTGGCGTCGGCGGTATCGTATGGCGCGACCGGCGGGTGCTGCAGTTCCTGGGCGAGCACGCGACCTATGTGTTCGATGAACAAACCGATACCGACGGATCCCTGGGCGAATATATCCTCGAGGGTTCCAAGCCGGGCGCGCCGGCAGCGGCCGCCTGGGTGACGCACCGGGTGCTGCCGCCCGATCGGGAAAATCTCGGGCGGCTGCAGCGCCAGACCATCCGTGCCACCGAGTATTTCTTTGATCGCTTGCCGCAACTGGCGGCGCGCCTCAAGGGCAAGGCGCGGCTGCTGGTGCCGTTCGAGCCGGACACCAACCTCTTGTGCCTGGCGGTGAATCCGGAGGGCAACCGTTCGCTGGCCGCCATGAACCGCTTCGGCCGGCGCCTGTATGCGCACCTCGGCATCGCCACCGGCCCGGTACAGATGCAGGATTTCTTCAGCTCGCATACCGCCGTGGAGCGCCGCATGATTGCACCGCGAGAACTCGAGCGGGTGCTGAAGGCTCTGGGTATCGATGCCGCGAGCTTCGTGGACAGTGTGGATGATCCGCAACTGCAATCCGACAGTCTGTTCCTGCTGCGGCACACGCTCATGAATCCCTGGCTGCTCCAACAGGTAGAGGGGCGCAACTACCTGGACCGCTATTGCGATTATCTGGAGGAACTGGTCTTGCGGGAGCTGGATACGGGCGTCTGGCGTGTCGCCGGCAGCGATACTCCGCTCTCGGCCGCCTCCCGCATCAAATAATCGTATAGATAGCGGTAGCGTGCGGTCGGGTTGTTGCCGAACAGCGGATCATCGATGCTCACGGATTTCTTGCGCACCTCCTTCCAGTCATAGGCGCGCAGGTTTTGCTGCGCGGCCGGAAACAAGACGCGCTCCTCGGTCTCCACATGCATCGCCTGGACGGCAAGATAGTGCCGGCCGAACTCCAGCAGGCGTGCCTGCGCCTGTTGGTCGCCTTGTTGCAGGGCCAGCGCCAGTTCGATCAGGTTGTCCTCCAGCGCATAAATCTCCTGATGCTGCGCGTGCAACTGCTCCACTTCCTTGTGCACCGGCGCGCCGCGCGCCAGCAGCTTCTCGAAGATCAGCTCTTCCTTGGGGTGGTGCACGACGCTGGGAAATTTGCGCATGTAGTACAGCGCATTGGTCAGCAGTACCAAGTCCGGCTCCGCATGCCGCTCCAGCAGGTCCAGTTGCATGCGAATCAGAATGATAATCCTGCGCATATCCGCATGTTCGCGCCGCAGCTTTTCGATCGTGGGGTTGACCCGCATAATCGCCTCCGCATCGACAGACTCACCCTACTACATAGGGTATGCCAGGGCCGGCGTCATTGACCCAGATCAGTTTGGGTCGATTGATAACACGCGGACGTGCCGATCATACACAGCCGGCGCGAGGCCGCGGAACCATGAGCAGCCGGAGGCACACGCACGCATTCCGCCAGGGTAAATCAGGCTGCCCGCAGCGTCTTCAATGCCTTGCCCCAAGCCACCAGCTGATCAAGCATGCTCTTGACCTCGGCCTGGTGATGGGCCGCGGGCTTGAAGACGCCGAAGTTCTCGAAATCCGTGAACAGCGACAAGGCTACTTGCGCACGCACCGTGGCTACCTGCAGCTCGGCCATGATCAGGCGCAGATGCTCGACGGCGCGCACCCCGCCCATGCTGCCATAGCTCACGAAGCCCGCGGCCTTGTTGTTCCATTCGTGGTACAGGTAATCGATAGCGTTCTTGAGCGCGCCCGAGGTGCTGTGGTTGTACTCAGGGGTGACGAACACGTAGGCATCGAAGGAATTCACTTTCTCTGACCAGGCCTTGGTATGCGCCTTGCTATATTGCCGCAGCGATGGCGGTATGGGTTCATCCAGATGCGGCAGCTTGTAGTCCTCGATGTCCAATAACTCGAACTCGGCATCGCTGCGCTGCTTGGCGATCCCAAAGACCCATTCGGCTACGGCCTCCGCCTTGCGGCCCGGGCGGGTGCTGCCGATGACGATGGCTACTTTTGGTTGCATGTGCTGCTCTCCAATATTTGTGCTGTGATATTACTGCGGCGTGTAACTATTCGAAGCGTGATGTGGCACGACAAATCCAAGGTGCTGACGCTCAGGCCGCCTCGGACTGCAGCGGCGGGTAATCGGTGTAACCCCGTGCGCCGCCCTGGTACAAAGTGTTCTGGTCAGTCTGCGCCAGCGGCGCGAAGGCACGGAAGCGTTCCACCAAATCCGGATTGGCGATGCAAGGCAGGCCGAATGCCACCAGGTCAGCCTGACCCTTGGCAATCACTGCATTGCCCTTCTGCTGGTCATAACCGGTATTGGTGATGAGCGTGCCACGGTAGACGCTGCGGAAATGCTCGCTGACGTTGGTCACCATATTGGGGATGGCCGACATATCGCCCTGGGCTTCACGCAGATGCAGATAAGCCAGTCCATAGCCTGACAATGCGCCGATCGCATAGTCATAGAGCGCCCGGGTATCGGAATCCGCCGGCACGTTCCAGGTGTTGGCGGGCGACAGGCGCACGCCCACGCGTTCGCTGCCGATGGCCTCGCTCACGCCGTCCACGATCTCCAGGAGGAAACGCGCGCGCTTCGGGATGTCGCCGCCGTATTCGTCCGTGCGCCGGTTGCTGCTGTCGCGCAGGAACTGTTCGATGAGATAACCGTTGGCGCCATGGACCTCCACGCCATCGCTTCCGGCGAGCATGGCATTGATGGCCGCCCGCACGTAATCCTGCACGCTGGCTCTGACTTCGGAGGTCTCCAGGGCACGGGCTGTGACCGTATTCTTGAGTCCCAGCGGTGTGAACGACTTGCTATTGGGATTGATGGCGGAAGGCGCCACCGGCAGCTGGCCGTCATGGAAATCCGGATGGGAAACATAGCCCACATGCCAGAGTTGCAGGAAGATGCGCCCGCCGCGCGCGTGCACTGCGTCCGTAACTTTCTGCCAGCCGCGGATCTGGGCCTGGGAATGGATGCCCGGCGTATGCACATAACCCACGCCCTGGGGTGATATCTGGCTGCCCTCGGAAACGATGAGTCCAGCGGATGCGCGTTGCGCATAGTATGCGGCATGCAATTCCGTGGGTGCCTGGTCGCGGTTATAGGCGCGCGAGCGCGTCATGGGCGCCATGACCACGCGGTTCGGCAAGGCATACGGGCCGAGCTTCACGGGCGTCAACAGCGGTTGCGTATTCATAGGTCTATCCTCATCGTCATTCAGAAGTTTTTGCATATTTAAATAAGCCGATATAAATCCAGTTTAAAAATCCCCTTACGGGGTGACATTTAATTGCTTGCTTACAGATCCTTCTTGAGGAAGTCTCCCAGTTCCTTGAGCGCCTGCTCATTGCGCTCATAGAAGGTCCACTGGCCTTCACGGCGGGCGACCACCAGTCCGGCCTGCTCCAAAGTGGCCAGGTACTGGGACGCAGTGGACTGGGAAAGGCCCAGCTTGGCCTGGATCTCGCCCACACACACCTTGCGGCCCCGCACGCTGCCCGATGGACAGTCGCCGAAGTGTTTGCCCGGCTCCTTCATCCATTGCAGGATCTTGAGCCGCGATTCGTTGGCCAGTGCCTTGAAGACTTCCACCTGTTGCATGCACTGAGTATATCGGCTTTTTCCGATATGTCAATATTTAAATGGGTTACTGGTAACGCCTACCGATAGCCATGCGGATCAGAACTGGTCCTCGCTCAGAGCCAGCGTCCCGGCTGCGCCGCTGACGATGGACTCCTTGAGGGCTGATGCCCGCGTCAGTTCATGGTCGGCATAGAAGCGTGTGGTGCCGATCTTGGCCTGGTAAAACGCAGCATCGCCGCTGCCGGCAGCGAGTTTCTGCTGTGCGATCAAGGCAGCACGGGCCATCTGCCAGCCGCCGCTGACCACACCCACCAGCATCAGAAACGGCACCGAGCCAGCGGCCGCGGCTTTCACATCGCTGGTGTACTGGCTCACTAGCCAGTTTACGGCTTCTTCCAGCGCATCAATGCCTGCTTTGAGGCGCGTGTTGATGGCTTTCAGGCTCTCAACTTTGGTATTCGCCAGCTCCTTTTCGGTAACGCGCATCATGCCGATGAGGGCTTTGGCGGTCATACCCTGGTCGCGGGCGATCTTGCGGCCGATCAGGTCCTTGGCCTGGATCCCGGTGGTGCCTTCATAGATGGTGCTGATGCGCGCGTCGCGGAAATACTGGGCAGCGCCGGTCTCCTCGATATAGCCCATGCCGCCGTGCACCTGGATGCCGAGGGAGGTGATGTCGATGGCGTTCTCGGTACACCAGCCCTTGACCACCGGGATCAACAGGTCCACCAAGGCCTGGGCCTGGGCGCGCTGTAGCTCATCGGGGTGACGTAGGGCACGGTCCAGACCGGTAGCGGTGACATAGGCGACTGCGCGCATGGCTTCGACGCGTGCCTTCATGCTCATCAGCATGCGGCGCACATCCGGATGATGGATGATGGTCACCGGTTGACCGCGGCGTTCGCTGATGTCGGCGCTCTGCACCCGTTCCTTGGCATACGCGCATGCCTGTTGCCAGGCGCGATCGGCTATCCCTAAGCCCTGCACACCCACATCGAGGCGCGCCAGGTTCATCATGATGAACATGTATTCGAGCCCGCGGTTCTCCTCGCCGATGAGATAGCCGATGGCGCCGTCTTTCTCGCCATAACTCAACACCGCTGTGGGACAAGCATGGATGCCGAGCTTGTGCTCGATGGAAGCGCACTGCACGTCATTGCGCTTGCCGACGCTACCATCCGCATTCACCAGGAACTTGGGCACCAGGAACATGGAGATGCCCTTGACGCCGGCGGGCGCGTCCGGGGTGCGCGCCAGCATGAGATGGATGATGTTCTCGGTCCAGTCGTGCTCGCCGTAGGTGATGAAGATCTTCTGGCCGCTGAGCTGGTAATGATCGCCCTCGCGCTGGGCACGGCAACGCACCGCCGCCAGGTCCGAACCGGCTTGGGGTTCCGAGAGATTCATGGTGCCGGTCCAGTCGCCGGAAATCATTTTGGGGAGAAAGCGTTTTTTGAGTTCCGGGGAACCGCAGAGTATCAAGGCGTGTACCGCGCCCTGGGTCAGCAGTGAGCACAACGCGAACGACATGTTGGCCGCCTGCCACATCTCCTGCACCGGCGCGGATACCAGTTGCGGTAATCCCTGGCCGCCATGCTCTGCGGGGATGGCGAGTGCGTTCCAGCCATCCGCCACGAAGCGTGCATACGCCTGCTTGAAACCCTCAGGGGTGGTCACCACACCGTCCTTGAACCTCGCGCCTTGCTGATCGCCACTGGCGTTCAGCGGGCCGATCACATCGGCGGCGAATTTGCCGGCCGCATCCAGCACCGAATCCACCAGGTCCGGCGTGGCCTCGGCATAGCCCGGAAGCCTGGAGACACCTTCCAGATCCGCGAGTTCGTTCAGGACAAACTGCATATCGCGCAGCGGTGCGGTATAACTGGCCACGTGGGCCTCCTTGGAAGGTGAATAGCTCTGAGGGCCCGGCTATTTTCAAGCAAAAGCCACGCCGGGGAAAGTCCAGCTGACCCAGATCAGCGCCGTAACGGCGCTGCCGGGTTATCTTTTCAATGCGCCGAATCAGGGGAAAGTATGCCCGCAGATAACGCCGAGATCGCACAACTCTTCAACCGCTACGCGGATCTGCTGGAGATCCAGGACGCCAATCCGTTCCGGGTGCGCGCCTACCGCAACGCCGCGCGGGTGGTAGCCGGCTCATCCCGGGGCATGTCGGAACTGCTGGCCGAGGGCCGCGATCTGGACGAGTTGCCGGGCATCGGCAAAGACCTGGCCAAAAAGATCGAAGTCATCGTGCAGACTGGAAAGCTGCCACAACTGGAGCAACTGCAAAAGCGCGTACCACGCGCGCTCAGCGAACTCATGGGCCTGCCGGGCCTGGGCCCGAAGCGCGTCAAGCTGCTGTTCCGGGAACTCAACATTCGCAGTTTCGAGGATCTCAAGCGTGCCGCGAGCAGCGGCAAGCTTGGGGAGTTGCCGGGCTTCGGCGCCAAGACCGTGGCGCGCATCCTCACCAGTCTGGAAAAGTGCCGCCCGGGGCCGCAGCGCTTCAAGCTCGCGGATGCCGAGCTGATCGCCACACCCCTGCTGGCGTATCTGCGCAAGATCCCCGGCGTCAAACGCGTGGAGGTGGCCGGCAGTTACCGCCGCCGCTGCGATACCGTCGGCGATTTGGATATCGTGGTGATCGCCGGGCGCGATTCGCCGGTGATGGCGCGTTTCGTTAAGTACGACGCAGTCGCCACGGTGGTGTCGCAAGGCGCCACCCGCTCGAGCGTGCAACTGCGCAACGGCATGCAAGTGGATCTGCGGCTTATGCCTGAGGTCAGCTATGGTGCAGCGCTCTACTACTTCACCGGCTCCAAGGCCCACAACATCGCGGTGCGCAAAATCGCTGTGGCCAAAGGCCTCAAGATCAACGAGTACGGAGTGTTCCGCGGACCCAAGCGCATCGCCGGCCGCAGCGAACAGGAGCTGTTCGCTGCCGTCGGCCTGCCCTACATCCCGCCGGAACTGCGCGAAGCACGCGGCGAGATCGAAGCGGCACGTGTCGGCAAGCTGCCCGATCTTATCAACCTGGCCGACATCCGCGGCGACCTGCATGCTCATACCGATGCCACCGATGGTCATGACACCCTGGCGGCCATGGTCGCGGCGGCGCGTGTGCGCAGTTATGAATATCTGGCTATCACCGATCACTCCCGGCATGTGAGCGTGGCGCATGGACTGAACGCGAAACAGGTGCTCGCCGAGATACGCGCTATCGATAAGCTCAACGGCAAGCTGAAGGATTTCCATGTGCTCAAGGGTACGGAAGTGGATATCCTCGAGGACGGCTCGCTGGACCTGCCGGATTCGGTGCTGAAACAACTGGACGTGGTGGTGGCGGCGTTGCACTACAACCTGGAACTGCCGGCAGTGAAGCAGACCGCGCGCATCCTCAAAGCCTTCGACAACCACTATATGCACATCCTGGCGCATCCCACTACGCGCCTTATCAACACGCGCGCGGAGATCAGCGCTGACATGGATAAGATCTATGCAGCCGCAGCCAGGTCTGGTGTGGCCATGGAGATCAACGCCAATCCGGATCGCCTGGATCTGGACGACATCCATGCACGCGCCGCCCACCTGGCGGGTTGCAAACTGGTGATCTCCACGGATGCGCACACCACCAGTGGCCTCGACGCTATGCGTTTCGGCATCGACCAGGCGCGGCGTGCATGGTTGGAAGCCGGTGACGTGCTGAATACCTTGCCTTACAGCCGGCTGCTCAAGGCGCTGGCGCGCTAATCGCGCAAGTCCGGGACCGCGTCGGTCACCAGCTGGTGAAACAGCGAGGACTCGCGCTTATAGAACCCCTCAGTATGCAAGGAATCCTCGAGCTTCAGGTATTCATAATCCAGATGATGGCACAGCTCGTGCAGGAAGGTGCGTAGAAAACTCCTGTAAGCCACCACCTGCTTGCGTTGCGCCGTGCGCATCCACAAGGTGATCTTGGCGACCTTGAGCCGGCCTTCCACGCCTTCATAGAAACCATGCAATTCGCCGTAATTATTCGCGGGCCTGGCGGCCATGACCTTGATGTTCACCGGCGGTGTCTTGAGTTGCTGTAATAGGCCGACCGCCAACTGGCTACAGACGGCTTCCACCACCGCGCGCTTGTCGGTTTTCAATGCCGCCGCCAGTCGCGCCGTCATCGGCCACAGCGGCTTGGGTTCCGGCAATACGATGGCCTCGATTCGGTCACTGGCCAGATAGATGCGCTTGTTCTTGGCGCTCAGGCGCTGGTAGTAGTTAAAGACCATGGCCCTTATGATAAACGCATGCGGCATCAATACCTGCTGGTGCGAGTGTGCGGCGGGCTCGCTTTCGCGGGCGTGCTGTTCTATTTCCTGGTGGCCGCGGTCCTGCAGTTCCTGCGTCCGGATTACAGTTTCATTGGCACGCCTCTGAGCTTCTACCTGCTGGGCCCCTACAACGGCTGGTTGCATACGGCCTTCTATGTTCTGGCTGTCGCCATCGCTTTGCTGGCCGTCGGCTGCTATCTCGTGAGTGTTCCGCAGGCGCGCAGTGCCGCGACCCTGGTGTTGTTCATGCTGGGCGCGGCCGGGGTGGTGGTAACGGCTGTATCGCCCACGGATACCAATGACCACCTGACCCTACACGGCGCTATCCACATATTGGCGGCGGCGTTGGCCTTCATCGCCACCAGTTGCGGCATGCTGGTGCAATCGTGGCGCTTCCGACAGGATCCCGTGTGGCGCAAGCGCTTGCGTCCCGCACTGCAGCTGGCGGTATTCGAATTCCTGGTGTTGCTGGTCTACGCACTGGCGCATATACCGGCAAGCGGTTTCATGGAGAAACTGACCATCGTACTGATCCTGCTGTGGCTGGCCCAATCTGCATTCTGGCTGAGTATGCCGCGCCGGGGGTGATGGCCGCTATACTTTTCCACTCTACCCGGTAATAACATAGCCATGAGCCGCTGGCGCCCCGCCCCGCCGAAATCCTCGCCCTACATCACCCGCGATGGCTATGTGCGTCTCGAGCAGGAACTCAAGCAACTCTGGCGGCTGCGCGCTGAAGTGGTGCAGGCATTGTCGGCAGCCGCGGCCGAGGGTGACCGTTCCGAGAACGCGGAATACATCTATCGCAAGAAACAGCTGCGGGAGACGGACCAGCGCATCGGCTATCTGCAAAAACGCATGCCGCAACTGCGGGTGATCAGCGAACCACCGCCGGACCAGCAGCATGTGTTCTTCGGTGCCTGGGTAACGCTCGAGGATGAAAGCGGCCAGGAACTCCGCTACCGCATCGTCGGGAGTGACGAACTGGATCCGGCCAAGGGCCACATCAGCGTCGATTCGCCCATGGCTTGCGCCCTGCTGAAACGCGCCGCAGATGATGAAGTGCGCCTGCTCACGCCCGAAGGTGAAGTGCGTTTTTTCATAACCGGGGTGGATTACACAGAGGAAACCGGCAACTAGTTGCGTGCACTATCCATCCAGAACTTGAAAATTGCGCGTCGGCCCCCCACCTCAGCAACACACCCCTCCCACAACCAAGAAATCGTCATGGCTGAAGCACTGCACATCGCCTGTCCGGATTGCATGGCGGTAAACCGCGTACCCCCTCCGCGACTCAGCCAAGCTCCCAAGTGCGGCCAATGTCATGCACCGCTATTCAACGCTAGTCCACGTGCGGTGCATGACAAGAATTTCCAAGAGCTGTTGCAGCACACGGACCTGCCGGTGATCGTGGATTGCTGGGCAGAATGGTGCGGACCCTGCAAGATGTTCGCGCCGGTGATCGCGCAGGCCGCCAAAACCCTGGAACCGGAATTCCGCCTGCTAAAGCTCGACACCGACGCCAACCCGCAGACCGCCGCCAGGCTCAACATCCGCAGCATCCCCACGCTCATCGCCTTCCGCAACGGCCGTGAAGCCGGACGCACATCAGGCGCCATGCCACTGGCCAGCTTTATGCAATGGACCAAGCAATTCGCCGGCTACTAAATCAGCCTTTGTCGCCGAACAGCTTGTGCAACGCATCTCTGGCCTGGTCGGCTAGGCTGTGATCCGGCGCCTGCCAGGCGTTGCTGCGCGGCTGGAAGAATTCGCAGAAATTGGCGCGTTGTTTGTCCTTGGGCGGATCGGCGCGTGGCTCGCTGCAACTCTCAGCCTTGCGGGTATCAAAGAAGACGCACAGGCGGCATACATACAGTTCAGCCCGACAGCTGAGGCATACGGAGATCCGTGACAAGGGCATGGGCACCTCCTTGAGGGAGGCGCCGCACTTCCAGCAGACCAGGGCTTCGCCCATGCGGCTCACGCCCAGGCGGCATTGGTATCCGTAGGTGCGTGGTAGTAATCGCTTTCTTCCGAGAACTGCTGGATGAGTTTCCTGAGTTCGGTCTGGCGCAATTCCGCCGTGGATACCAGCGCGCAATCCTCGCACATGGGATCTTCGCAGGGCTGGCGTGAATACAACCAGTAATGGATGGCTCCGGCCAGCAAGCCGTCGGCGATGTCCCACATGTCGGCCTCCGGATGCTCGTCCGCGAATCGGTTGGCCAACTCCACGGCCTGCTGTGCAGCCGTATCGAACAGCGAATTTTCAGTATCCATTGTCTTGAACCAGCGGCCTGAAAGAGGCGGCTATTCTACTCCCGGCCATGCGCGCGGTATAACTTCAGCGGAATGCAGACTCAGGCTGCCTGAGTACGTTGTCGGTAATACACGCGGCGCGCGCCCAGGTATTCACGGATGTAGTTGAAGCAGTCATCCTGCCGTCCCACGTCTTCCGGTGGATGCACTCCAGTTTCGTGATATCGGCCCTGCAGCAGCAGGTTGGCGGCAGCCGCACAGGTGAAGCCGGTGGTGCGCGCCATGGAGGAAAAGCCGGTCTCCGGATCGTAACGGTCCAACAGATCCCATACATGGCGCATGGGCTTGCCCTGCTGCCTGCCTTCCACGGTCACGCGCATCACCGTCAGTTCCGGTTCACCGGGCCGCAGCTTCCATTGCTCCAGCAGCAGTTTCGCGGACACATCCAGTGGCCGCACGCGGGAGCCTTCGATCTCGACCGCGCCCGTCGAGAAGAATCCCGCCTGTTGCAACGCTTCGATGAGTGCCACGTGACCGGGGTAACGCAGAGTCTTCTCGGACATCTCCGGGATATGCGCCATGGTTTTGAGCAGCGAGCGCAAACCATCGGTGTTGAAGGCCTCGAGTGTGCCGACGCCCTCGAATTCCCGCAGCTCGCGTTCGGTGAGCGCCGGCAAGGTCACCACCTTGCCACCGCGCTGCAGGCGCGCCGGCCGGGTATATTCCTCGATGACATCGATGGGCGAAAACGGGGCTTTATAGAAGAACGGCGGCTTGGGGTGCTGTGGCAGGCCTCCGACCAGACATTCGAAACGCGACACCTGCATATGTGCATCGTGATGGCCGAGGATCAGGTTGTCCATGCCGGGGGCTACACCCATATCCACCAGCGCAGTCACGCCTTTGTGTTTGGCAAGCGCATCCAGTTCCAGGGCATCTTCCGGAAAGAAGGAGATATCCGCCACCTGTTTACCCGCGTCCAGCAGCACCTTGAGGGTGTGATAACCCATAAACCCTGGCACCGCGCACACCACCAGCGCAAATGGTTGCACGTAGGCCGCAAGTGACTGCGCATCGCCGATGTCCAACTGCCGGGTCTTGATGCCATGCTTCGCCAACCGCGCCAGTGCTGCGTCATTCACATCCACCGAGGTGACGTCATATTGCTGTGCCAGGTCCTGGGCGATCACGCCGCCCACCATGCCGGCGCCCAGGACACAGATACTCTTGGGGTTTCCCATACGCTGTGCGTCCAAACTGGATATAGGGTCCTATCATAATGGCAGGCCGGCATCGGGATGACGTCAGGACCGAAAATTCCGCATTTCTGCTAACCTAGCCTCCGGCATCTCAGTTGAATCCAATCGGACAACCCTATGGCCAGCGAACCCAAAAACCTCGATATCCAGATGCATCCGGAACAGCTCTATCAGGAAGAGGTGTTCACCGACCGCAGCGTCGGCACCATCCAGCGGCTGACACCGGTGACCCGCGACGGCGGCCCGGACCAGACCCGGCCGGTACTGTATACAGGCCAGACCCAGATCCTCACGCCCATGGGCACCCTGCCCATCAGCTTCGAGATCGAGGCCAAATCATTGCATGAAGCCGCACAGAAATTCGGCGACGGCGCCAGTACCGCGATTGAGCAGACCATGAAACGCCTGGAGGAACTGCGCCGCGAAGCCGCCTCCTCGATCGTGCTCCCGGGCAGCGCTGGCGGCGCGCCGGGCGCCATCCCCGGCGGCGGCAAGATCCGCATCCCTTGAATCCAGTCCGCTGCCAGTCACGCACGACTGGAATCGGTAGCGTGCTAAATACATACTTATGCTGCTTGAATGGGACAACGGCGCAGACGCCCAAGGCGTCTGCCATCACCTTCTACCACGGGAGCTAACAACATGAGCAAAGGTATGGAACGGAAAAAAGAGACCAAGAAAAAACCCGCCAAGACTATGAAGGAAAAACGCGCTGAGAAACGCGCCAAACGCGCGGCACGCGGTTACTGAATAACCGTCATCTAATTCTGATGGGTGATAGCGCCGCAGTTAGGGCGGCGGTAGGCTCTTCAACGGTATAGTTTCTGGATTTCTTCCAGGGTAGCGCTGCCGGGGCATAGTTCCTGATACGGCAGATCCCGCAGCGCCTGGCTGACAGTATTGCTGATGTCATGCATCTCGCGCTGATCCTCATCTATATATAACAGACCGGTGACGATCTCGCCGCGCTTCTGGTGTGCATGCAGATAGCTATAGGCCTGGGCGCGGTTGGTGGGGTTGTAGTCCTTGGAAACCTTGCGCAGCACCACGCTACTGCCATCGTGCAGTTCCACCGGCATGGCTTCGCCGTCGTCATAGGCCGCGCGTATCGGTTTCTTGGACAGCACGAAGTCCGCGTGCACTGCCGGATGGTAGAACTGACGGGTGTGGGCGTAGCTCTTGGTGGAATCCTCGTGATCGTTGAAGGTCACGCATGGCGACAGCACATCAAGCATGGCAAAGCCGTTGTGCATGAGACCGGCCTTGATGAGCGGCACCAGCTGCTGTTTGTCACCGGAGAAACTGCGCGCCACGAAACTGCCACCGAGCGTGAGTGCCGCGATCACCGGGTCGATGGGCGGCTGCTCGTTCACCTCACCCTTCTTGGCTTTGCTGCCCACATCCGCCGAGGCCGAGAACTGGCCCTTGGTGAGGCCGTACACGCCGTTGTTTTCGATGATGTACAGCATGTTGAGGTTGCGGCGCAGCACATGGATGAACTGGCCGAGGCCGATGGACAGGGAGTCGCCGTCGCCGGAAATACCCACATAGTAAAGGTTGCGATCGGCGGCGTTGGCACCGGTGGCGATCGACGGCATGCGGCCGTGCACGGCGTTGATGCCATGTGCCGGCGACAGGAAATAGGCGGGTGTCTTGGAAGAGCAGCCGATGCCGCTCATCTTGGCGACCCTGTAGGGTTCGATGCTCAGTTCCCAGAAGGCCTGGATGACCGCTGCGGTGATGGAATCGTGGCCGCAGCCGGCGCACAGGGTCGACATGCCGCCTTCATAATCGCGCAGCGTCAGCCCGAGCTCGTTGCGCAGCAGTTTCGAATGACTGACCTTGGGTTTCTGCATGAAGCTCATGCCGCGGCCCCCTTGGCAAGCGCTGCGTTGATGCCGCTGACGATGCAATGCGCATCGATCGGCATGCCGCCATAATGCAGGATGGAGATGAGTTTGTGCTTCTCCACGCTGGTCTCCAGCAACAACAGCGATTTCAGCTGCGCATCCCGATTTTGCTCCACCACGAAGATGTGTGCATGGTTCTCCAGGAATTCTTCCACTGGCTTGCTGAAGGGAAACGCGCGCACCCGCAGGTAATTCACCTCGGTACCTTCGCGCGCCAGCACATCCAGCGCTTCCTGGACCGCGCCGTCGCAACTGCCCAGCGACACGATCGCGGTGTTCACGCCTTTCTTGCTGCGGATCACCGGCGCCGGCACCAGTTGCTTGGCGGTATCGAATTTGCACCGCAACCGGTCGAGCACATCCTGATATTCGGCCGCGTCCTCGGTGTAGCCGCCATAGCGGTTGTGGCCGGAACCGCGGGTGAAATACGCCCCCTTGGGGCTAACGCCCGGATAGGTACGGTAGCAGATGCCATCGCTGTCGCTGTCAATATAACGGCGGAACACCTGCATGCTCTGCAACTGTTCCCGTGTATACACCTTACCGCGGTCGGGTACGTAGTCCGGATTCCATTTGATTTTGGGCACTATCCAGTCGTTCATGCCGATGTCCAGGTCGCTCATGACGAATACCGGTGTCTGCAGACGCTCGGCCAGGTCGAAGGCGGTGACCGCGAACTGGAAACATTCGGCCGGGTCCGCGGGAAACAGCAGCACATGGCGCGTGTCCCCATGGGAGGCATAGGCACAAAATAAAAGATCGCCCTGCTGGGTGCGCGTGGGCATGCCGGTGGATGGTCCCACGCGCTGCACGTCGAACAGCACCGCCGGGATCTCGGCGTAATACGCGAAGCCGATGAACTCGTTCATCAGCGAGATGCCGGGACCGCTGGTGGGCGTAAAGGCACGCGCGCCATTCCAGGCGGCGCCCAAAACCATGCCGATAGCCGCCAGCTCGTCTTCCGCCTGGATGATGCAGTAACGGTGCTTACCGGTGGCCTTGTCCATCCGGTAGCGCTCGCAGAAATCCTTGAAGGCGTCCATTAATGAGGTGGATGGGGTGATGGGATACCAGGCGCCCACGGTGGCGCCGGCATAAACGCAGCCCAAGCCTGCCATGGTGTTGCCATCCACCATGATGTGATCCTGGGTGGCATGCATGGGTTCGAGCCTGAGCGGTAAGGGACATTCGCAATGTTCCTTGGCGTAGTTGTAACCGAGCTCGATGGCCTTGAGATTGCCGGCGATGAGCTTTTCCTTATCGCCGAAGGTTTCCTTGACCAACTCTTGGATGACCGCCATGTCGAGGTCCAGCAGCGCCGCCAGCGCACCGACGTAACACACGTTCTTCATTAGAATGCGGGCACGCAGATTCTCGAAATGCGTGTTCACCAGCTGCGCCAGCGGCATGCCGACCACGGTGATGTCGTCGCGCGAGAGCTGTTTGTCCCGCGGCCAGGTGGAATCGTAGATCAGGTAGCCGCCGGGACTTACATCCGCCAGATCCTGGGTGTAGGTCTGGGCGTTCATGGCCACCATGACGTCCACCCGGCCGGAACGCGCCAGATAGCCCTCGCGGCTCACGCGAATTTCGAACCAGGTGGGCAGGCCCTGGATGTTGGAAGGAAAGAAATTCTTGCCAACCACCGGGATGCCCATGCGGAAGATGGCTTTCATCAACAGGCCATTGGCGCTGGCCGAGCCGGTGCCGTTGACGTTGGCGATCTTGATGACGAAATCGTTGACGCGCGATTGCATGGGTTCAGGCACTGCGCCGCTGCGGCGCCGGTTGCGGCGTCTGGTCAGCGGCATACGGAATCTTAAGAGTGGATTTCTGCATGTCCCAGGCTGCCGTGGGACAGCGCTCGGCGCACAGGCCGCAGTGCACGCACTGGTCTTCATCCTTGACCATCACCCGGCCGGTCTGTTTGAGCGCCGCGGACACGAACAACGGCTGCTGGCGATTGTCAGCCGGCGCCTTGAGGCGTGAGCGTAGATCATCTTCCTCACCGTTGGCAGTGATGGTGAGGCAGGCGGTGGGACAGATGTCAATGCAGGCGTCGCATTCGATGCACAGCGGCGCGAAGAAAACCGTCTGGATGTCGCAGTTGAGACAGCGTTCGACCTCGACCTGGGTATGTTCGGCATCGAATCCCAGTTCCACTTCGATATTGATCTTCTTGAAGCGTTCCTTGAGGCTCACATGCGGCATCAGCCTGCGTACGGATGAATCAAAACTGTTGCTGTAACTCCACTCGTGGATACCCATCTTGGTGCTGGCGAGATTCATGGCGTATGGCAGGCGCACGTTCAGATCCTCGCCTTGGCAGTATTTATGCATGGAGATCGCCGCCTGGTGACCGTGCTCCACCGCCCAGATGATGTTCTTGGGACCGAAGGCCGAGTCGCCACCGAAGAATACACCCGGCAAGGTGGACTGCATGGTGGTCTTGTCCACCACCGGCACATGCCACTGGTCGAGCTCGATGCCGACGTCGGATTCGATCCACGGAAATGCGTTTTCCTGGCCGATCGCTAGCACGATATCGTCGGCGGGATAGAACTTTTCACCCAGCACTCTGGATTTCATCCTACCTTTGTCATCGTAGTATTCCAGTACTTCGAACCGCATGCCGGCGACGCGTCCATTCTTGATGACAAATTCCTTGGGTGAATGGCGCTCTACCATTTCCACGCTTTCCTCGACGGCTTCCTCCAGTTCCCAATCGGAGGCCTTGGTCATGCTCAGCGGCTTGCGTGCCATGACCTTCACATCGTCAGCGCCGAGGCGCAGCGAGCTGCGGCAACAATCCATGGCGGTATTGCCGGCGCCTATGATCAGTACCCGTTTGCCGATGGCATCGATATGTCCGAAAGCTACCGACTCCAGCCAGTCGATGCCGATGTGCACATGGGCCTTATCATCGTAACGGCCGGGAATCTCCAGATTCTTGCCGCGCGGCGCGCCGCTGCCGACGAATATCGCATCAAAACCCTGTTGCAGCAGTGCGCGCATGCTGGTGATCGTCTGGTTCAAGCGCAGGTCGACTCCCATATCCACGATCGTGTTGATCTCTTCACTCAGCACTCGTGCCGGCAGACGGAATGCGGGGATGTTGGTGCGCATCAACCCGCCCGGCTCGTGCTGCTTCTCGAACATTATCAGTTCGTAGCCCAACGGCAACAGGTCGTTGGCCACTGTCAGCGAGGCGCAGCCGGCGCCGATGCAGGCGATGCGTTTACCGTTCTTGTGTTTTGGGATCTGTGGCAGCCGTGCGCTGATGTCGTCCTTGTTATCCGCAGCCACGCGTTTCAACCGGCAGATGGCCACCGGTTTCTCATCCACGCGTCCGCGGCGGCAGGCGGGTTCACACGGCCGGTCGCAGACCCGGCCCAGAATGCCCGGGAACACATTGGATTCCCGGTTCAGCATGTAGGCGTCGGTGAAACGCCCTTGCGCGATCAGACGGATGTACTCGGGGACGTTAGTGTGTGCCGGGCAGGCCCATTGGCAATCCACGACCCGGTGAAAGTAGTCGGGATTGGAGGTGTCGGTTGGCTTCACAAATGCTCCGGCCGCGGGGACTGGTCGTTGTGCTGCCTCGGTTTCCTCTGGAAAACGGACGGCGGTCTACGCGCCCCAAATATAGGCGATTATCATAAACTACTGCAGTGAAAAAAGAAGTCCGGGCATTCGCAAATCATCAAAATTCATGATCTGAATCAAGTGCCATCACCGTTCCCTAGCCCTGGTTCTGACCATCTTGGCGGGTATGGTGCGCTCATCCCGGTTGGCGCGTTTTTGCGCATACATGCAGCGGTCGGCTTCATGCAGGGCGACTTTGAGGTTTTCCACGCTGCTGAAATTCGCGCTGCCGACACTGGCCCGCAACTTGATAAGCGCACCGCTGTCGCTCACTTTGAGCGCGGGCGCGGTGGCGATCAGTTCCTGGACGCGCGGGCTGGCCATGCTGGCCACCGCGCGCGGCATGACTATCAGGAATTCATCACCGCCCAGGCGGTAGAGTTTGTCCGAGGGTCGCAAGCCGGCGCGCATCACTGAGGCGAAATGCTTGAGCAGCGCATCGCCGTATTTGTGACCATAGATATCATTCACATCCTTGAGGTTATCCATATCCAGGACCACCAGCGTGCCGAAGGTGCCGTGGGCATCCTCCAGACCTGCGCCTTCGTTGAAAGCACGGCGGTTATAGGCGCCGGTCATTGCATCGAGCAAGGATTCGCGCAGCAATTGTTCGTGGGCGATACGCAGCTCGTGATGGGCGGTGTCGATTTCGCGCTTGGCGTCCTCGAACAGCACCAGCACCATGCCGAAGGCCAGCAGCATGCACAGAGTAAGGTCCAAGTAATTATTGGGGCCATTGAGCAAATTTTGCAGGTCCAGGCCGATATGTGCTCCCGGGATGACTTCACCCAATAGCGCGGCCAGGTAAACCAGCCATAGCACCAGGCTTGCAGCCAGCATTGTGCCGGTGGTCCACGTCCCCAGACTGCGACGCGGCGCGGGCAAGGACAACATGGCCACAGTGCAAATGGAATACACCACCACGTTGCACAGCCCTTGCCAAAAGACCATGGCATGCAGCGTCGGCGAAAACGTCACCGAAATCAAAGTGAAAGCACCGACTGCAGCCCACAACCAGCGCATCAAGCCTATGACTGGATGCGACATGCCCTTGAGATAAAGCAATGTGCCCCGCAGCAGCAGTACGATAAAGGCCAGTTTGCCGAACTGGTAGACGAAATAGCAGATGTTGGCCCACCCACCCGATTCAAAGCCGGGGCCCATGAGTGTTGGGAATACATAAAAACGGGAAACCAGGGCGATGAGTGCCACGGCAAATGCCAGCCAGGCATTGCTCCAGGCAAAGAAGTACGGTCGCCGGGTCGCATGCCGCCGCAACAACATGAACAGCACGACCAACAGGATGACAGCCGCCATTTGGCTGATAAGCCCGAAGCTCAGCAATAGCTGCGATCCAGCGACTTCATTCGCCCCCACTACCGACTCCCTGTTTTAAACAACAAGCGCGGAGAACAGGCTTGCTATAAGTTATTGTTGGATGCGGCAGATGATGAACCTGACATAATTTCCCTACAAGACCGCCCATCGGCATTACTGCACCATTGGTACCATCCAACCCCCTGGACAGCGCGCTGCAGTTTCTGCACACTGGCGACGCCGTACTCAACATGAAGCAGCCTGCGGCTCATAACAGCATGGGCTTAAAGCTGACCGGGAGGCTTGATGGCGATTGCCACCATGGCGGATACACTGGTACCCAGCCGCGATGTCGGTCCCCTGGTCAAGGCGGAACTCACCAACCTTCTCTATAACAATACCCGTGGCACGCATCTGGCCGCGGTCATTGTTGCGGTACTGCTGGTGGCACTTTCCTGGCGTACACCCATCAGTCACCTGATCCTGACGGCCTGGCTCACCTTGATGCTGGCGGTGGAGATCGGTCGCGGGCTGTTGAACCGGCGCTTCCGTCAACGCAGCATCGAAGCCATACACACGCACCTGTGGGAACAGCGTTTCCTGACGGGCAATCTGTTGGCGGCCGGCGGTTGGGGTTTGGCGGGAATGCTGCTGTTTCCTTCCGGGGATGTAGCCCACCAGATGTTCCTGGCCACCATTATCATGTCAGCGTGTGCGCTGGCGATGCCGGCGCTAGCACCTTCTCTCAAGGGTTATGCGATGTTTTCATGCGTGGCTGCACTCCCGCTGATCGCCAGATTGGCGCTGACTTTGAATGCGGTGCAACTGGCGGCCGCGGTGCTGGCCTGCGTGATGCTGGCGCTGTTACTGCGCATGGCCATCGGCATGCACAAACGCCTGGTTGAGCAACTCAATACCCGCTTCGCGTTCGCGGACATCGCGGATGAATTGCGCACTGAGATGGCCGATCGCAAGCGCGCCGAAGAACAACTGGTGCAGCTCGCGAACTATGATTCCCTCACCGGCCTCCCGAATCGCACCTTGTTCGAGCAGAAACTCGGCAACGCCATCACCCGCGCGCGGCGCGGTGATGCACAACTGGCGGTGCTGTTCGTGGACCTGGATCGATTCAAGCACATCAATGATTCACTGGGTCACCAGACCGGCGATTTGGTATTGAAGCGCGTCGCCCAGCGCCTCAAACGCTGCATCAAGGACCGCGACACGGTGGCGCGCCTGTCGGGAGATGAATTCATCGTGTTAGTGGAGCATGTGGATAAACGCAAGGATGTCTCGCATCTTGCGGAACGTATACTGCGCACTCTCGCCAAGCCCATGTTGCTGAGCGAGACCGAATTGCGCGTCACCGGCAGCGTGGGCATCACCCTGCTGGCGGCCGACAGTCCAGATGCCAAGAGCCTGCTCGCGAACGCCGACACGGCGCTGTATCGCGCCAAGCACCGCGGGCGCAACAGTTACCAGTTCTTTACCCCCGATATGCATGAGGCCGCACTCAGACGCCTGAAACGTGAAGTGGAATTACGCAAGGCACTGACACGCGGCGAATTGGTGCTGCACTATCAGCCGCTGTTCGACATGCTCAAGGGCGAGATCATGGGTCTCGAAGCGCTACTGCGCTGGCACAGCCAGGCCTTCGGCCTGGTGGCTCCCGCGGAATTCATCCCGCTGGCCGAGGAAACCGGCCTCATCATTCCGATCGGTGAATGGGTATTACGCGAGGCCTGCAAACAGGCGGTACACTGGCGTGGTATCTATGGATCTGAATTCCACATGGCGGTGAACTTGTCGGCGCGCCAGTTCACAGTACCGGATCTGGCCAGCATCGTCGGCCGCATTCTCGGCGAAAGCGGTCTGCCACCCCAGGCACTGATACTCGAAATAACCGAAAGCGTGACGCTCGCTAACGAGGAAACTAATCTCAAGGAACTCACCAAGCTCCGCAGCATGGGCATCAGCCTGGCACTGGACGATTTCGGCACCGGCAATTCTTCACTGGCGTATCTCAAACGTTTTCCGATCGACGTACTCAAGCTGGACCGCAGTTTCGTGCGGGATGTAGCCTTGAATCATGAAGATGCGGCGGTGGCGCGCGCCACCATCAAACTCGCCAATGCCCTCGGTCACCGTGTAGTGGCGGAAGGCGTGGAGAACGCGGCCCAGCTCGAATGGCTGCAGATGGAAAGTTGCGGGCTCATCCAGGGATTCCTGCTGAGTGAACCGCTGGATGTGCATGCCTGCGAGAAACTCATGGCCGCTCGGGCACGAGTCAATAATCCGCCAGTTTCACTCAAAGTCAACTAAGCAGATTGAGTTACACAGGCCGTGAATCCTGGCAGGCGCATCTGCTAACATGCCTGCACCCACCGAAAATTAAGAATGCGTGTCGATGGATTTATTCAATGACTTGCTGAAATATCTGGAACCGTATCTGGTACATTACGGTTACCCGGTGTTATTTATCACCATTTTCGTCGAAAGCTTCGGAATACCGGCACCGGGCCAGACACTGCTTATCGCCGCGGCCATCCTGGCAGTACACGGGAAACTCAGTATCGCCCTGGTACTGCTCACAGCTTTCCTGGCGGCGGTCAGCGGTGACAGCATCGGTTACTGGATCGGAAATCTGACCGGCCGCCGCCTGATCCTGCGCTTTAGCAAATACGTGGGCTTCGGCGAACGCAAGATCCATCGCATGGAAACGGCCTTTGAGAAATACGGCGGCTGGTTCGTGACCTTCGCGCGCTTCGTCGAAGTGCTGCGCCAGGTGAATGGCATCGTGGCGGGCGCCGCCGCCATGTCCTTCCGGCGCTTCCTGCTGTTCAACGCCACCGGCGCACTCCTATGGGTCGGTGTGTGGGGTCTGGGGACCTACCGTCTTGGCCGGCACCTGCAAAAGTATGCCGGCTATTTCGATGAAGTCAGCCTGTATTTCATCGTGGCACTCATCGTGGTGCTGGCGGCACTGTTCACGTATTTTATCAGCCGCCATTGGCATGATCGCTCGCGCTAACACCTGATTCATGGAGCTTGCGAATTAACCTACGCACTTCCCACAAGGCGTTCATGAGCTATACTTTCTGAGCGATAATCATGCATTGAGAGATGCCTTCATGAAAAAACTTGCAATCGCGATACTCGTCACCCTGACGCTTGCCGCCTGTACCAAAGCGCCAGAAAAGACCGTCGAGATCGCCGCCGGGACACCGGCTGACAACCAGGCCATGATCAAGACAGCTCTCAAGCAGCTGATGATCTCCTGCATCGGATTGAATGAGAAATCCTACGATCTGATCAACTGGCATGCCACCATGTCATCCAGCGGCGATAATCCCTACAACTACCATACCGAGAACTGGGGATGGAAAAAGTGGGTCGAGGTGACCGTGGAGGTGCGCACCAATGCCCGCGACCTGCCCAAGGAATGGAACGCGCGCGGCCAGGTACTCAAATACGATCTGGGCGGAGGCTCCCAACCGGGTATCAATGGCAAGAATACGCTCTCGCAGCTCATGTGCGGTACGCTGCCGATCAGCAACGATCCAGATAACCCCGACACCTTCCTGTCCGTGCCGGAGATGAAGATACTCGATCAACTTAAATAATCAGGGATGGTAGCCATGCTACCGGACAATCTGTCTCAGGAGGCCGGGGGGATAATCTCTCCGGCTTTTTTCAGATTAAGTACAGATATCGACAGCTCGAGGTATGTGCAACAGTGATATGAGAATCGATGGGGCATGCGCGCAAACCTATACCGTCTTCTAGCACTGGCGATAGTCGCTGCCAGCGCCGGCCTGTCGATTAATCTGCAGGCTCAGAATCCGGCTATACCCGCCTCCCCAGCTGCGAGCATTCAGGCAACGCCGCAATCCGAACAGGCCGGCAGTGCGGTGGTGGCCGTGGGCAGTGTCACAGATACCGGGATCGACGGCCATACACGCCAATTGCAAGACGGTGACAGTGTGTTCGCCGGCGATGGCATCACCACGGGCGATGACAGCTACGCGGACCTCGATTTCGAGGATGGCGGTCGCATCCTGCTGCGCCCGGACACTGAATTTCATATCCAGCAATTTCATTACGATCCCGCGGCACACGGCTATGCCCTATCACCGGCGCAGGCGAGTACGGCTCCGGCATCAACGCCTCCAGTCCGGCCACCGGACCAGGCTCCACCGGAACACGAGAGCGCTCTGTTCAGGCTCATCAAGGGGGGCTTCCAGGCAATCACCGGCTTCATCGGCCATGTGGAACATCAGGACTACGCCGTGGAAACACCGGTAGCGACGATCGGCATCCGCGGCACTCGCTATGAAGTTCGTTACTGCGCCGCTGACTGTGATGCCGGCGAACAGGGCTTGTTTACAGGCGTGGGCCAAGGCGCGATCTCACTCAGGAACCAGGCGGGAGAAAGCCTCGCTACCGCAGGTCATTATGGGTATGTGGAAAATCACAGCGCGATGTTGCGGTTGCTGCAACATCCGCCACGCGCCCTACAGCGGATGAAACTGCCTTACCGGTACCGGCTGCGTGATTACACTAACTTCCACACCCTGCAGATGCGCCGCCGGCAACGCTGGCGGCAGCCAGCCCAACGGCGGCCAGGGTGGCAGAATCCAGGTAAATTCCATTCAAATCATGAAATGACTACTATTCGAAATACGCAAAATGCGCGTAACCATGAAACCGATCAAGCGCGCAACAAGAAACACGCACATCATCAAGACAAACGGGGCTGCAATGGCCCAGACTGCCGATAAGCTAACCTGCCCTGCCTGCGGAAAATCCACACCCGCGGCTTCCCACTGCGTACACTGCGGTGCATTTTTAAACCAATCCGGAACACGTAAATTATTGTCTTCAGATATGCCGGAAGCGGATTACGGCATATTCCTGCTGGCTATCCCACTGATTTTCGCCGTAGGATTGCTGATCGTGGCGCTCGCCGCCCACTCAATTCCCGGACTGGTCTGGTTGCTGGCGCTCACCGTACTGATCACTGCTGGATTCGCGGCTGGCGAGATATACCGGTCTCCCAGCGCCTGGGATTCGGGCAGCCCGCTCAAACCGATGTTCACCTGGCTGGGTCTGGTGGCGGTGTTATGGCCGGTCGGGTATCCCGCGTATATGCGCCAGCGGCGCCACTTCAAACTAGGTAACTGGCTGCTGGGCGCGCTCATCGTGGAAGCGGTGTTCATCGCCGGCACCATTCTCGCCGTGATGATCACCGTAACTGGCTACGGCAAGCCGTCGCCGCAGGCAATGGCCAAGGAACAAGGGAACCCGATACTGCTCACTGCCGACCCGCACTGGATACCGGATCCCAACAACATTGAGATCGTGAAACATGCGCATCTGGATAACTGCCAAGGAAAGACCGTTGAACAGGAGGTCAATGGCTTCTTCGCCTCACCCCGCTGGTCAACCGGCGCTACTTCCGACGGCTCTGATTTCGTGAACGTCAGCGGCATCGTCACCTACCAGGACAAGCCCACGACTGCGGTGTTCCAGTTCCTGATGTTCAAGGACAAGAGCGGCTTCAAATATCACGCCTTCACCATCAACGGCGTGCCGCAGTCGATCTATGTGGCGGCCTTCACTCTCGCACAGATGTGCGGTAGCTGAGTTACAGCGATTTAAGCACTACCACCTAGGCATAGACCGCGCGCTGCATTTGAAATGGTTCAATTGACACTCTGGCCACGATAAGGCTGCGCACAGCTTTGCCGCCATTTCCAGTTGCCGATGTAAGCTTCGATCAGCTGCGGTGCATTGCGGATTACCAGAAGATTTTCGGCGTTGTCATAGTCGGCTGCATAGGTGAAGTTGTAGGAGCCGGTGATGAGTTCTTTGCCATCGATGATCATCACCTTGTTATGGGCGATGTGCACCGAACTGTCGATCCACACGGGGATGTGCTCGGCGCTGATCACCGAGGCTATCGGTGTATGGCCTTCATAAGGCTGAGTGTCGCTCTTATCGAGGATCACATGCACTTCGACACCGCGTGCCTTGGCTTTGCCCAGGGCGTTGATGATGCGTCTGTCGGTAAAACTGTAAGCCTACACCAGTATCGCACGCTGCGCATGAGTGATCGCCTGCAGAATCAACCTCTGGCCATCCCCGCCCGGTGAGAAATCCACTAGCGCCTGAGCACCGTTCAACGCGACGGTGGATTGTGGAGGATGCGGCAGGCTGCAGGCTTCGGCCAATCGGCCGTATTTCGGCGGTGGACTCGCGCGTGCCGGCAAACAGGCAGCCGCAGTCATCGTCAATACGATGCTCAGCACAGTTGTGCTGAAACTTCCCATCCGCTCACTCTAGTCTGTGTCTCACAATGAGCCGGCAGCTTCGGACCTGGGCAATAGCTGGGTCTTGTCGGCACGCGATGCCTGTGCCTCAAGCTGAGGCGCATTCCCAGAGGCCGCATCCTTGTCGTTGACCACACAGTTGCGTCCGCGGTTCTTCGCCATGAACAGCAAAGTTTCCGCCGCCGCCAGCCCGCTCGCGGGACTCTGGTTGCGCGTAGGCACCACACTATGCACACCGATGCTCACGGTCACTGTCCAGCCCGCAGGTGATGCCGGGTTTATCAGATTCAGGCTCTCGATATCCTGGCGCAGGCGCTCGGCGATAGTCCGGCCATGACGTTCACCGCAAGCATACAGGACCACCAGGAATTTGCCGCCCTCGAGACGCGCGGCCAGGTCGCCGGGACGCTTGCGGTAATGCTGGACCACGGCCCCCACCTTGCGCAGGCAGATATCGCCAATGTTGCGGCCGAGATGCTCGTTGAGGAGCTGCAGGTAATCCACATCCGCCAGCAGCACCAACACTTCCGCGTGGTCGCGCTGCGCCCTGGCCCAGGTATTGGCATAGAACTCATCCATGCGCCGCCGGTTGGCGAGCCCGGTTAGTTCATCGACACCTGCCAGTTCCACGATTTCATTGTTCAGCAATCTCACCATCCGGCCGTGCAGAAAACTGCGGCGCGCCTCCTTTTCCAGGCGATAACACGCATACATGCCCACCAGGTTTACCACCGTCAGCTGGGCGATCAGCATGCTGAAAGTGGAATCAGGCAGCGGGCTCAGGACTGTACCAGCCAGGAATGCGCCGCTCACCAACATACCGCATGCGAACGCATAACTGATGCGCAGGCCGGAGACTACGTAGCTGTAGAACAGGATAACGAATAGGCTTAATGCATAACTTGAAAAAATCGTTTGTGGGTAGAGGACGATCGCCACACTCACGCCCGTGCCTGCCGCCAACACCGCCAGCGTGCAAACAATCTGCAAAGCCATATCGCGCCTTACCCAGAAGGCAGCGCCCAGGGCGGCGGCGATGAATGGCGCGGTGATCAGGTAACGCAGCAGCCACAGGTTATCGCGCGCCACGCTCTCGAGTTGCAGATCCAGCATCCCTGCCAACAGGAACACCAACAGGCCGATGGCCAGCGTGACGCGCATGCGTGTACGGTGGTGATGGGCATAGGAGAGCCGGAACAGATTTTCGAGCTGGCGGGAGAAGCGCGGCATGAACGCATAACGATCCAGTAGCTGCGCCACTTCCTTCTTCTCGTTGAATTCAGGGGTACTGGTTTTTTTGGTATCTGGCTTGCTCTTCATGTCACCACTCTTAATGTCTGCTGTCTGAGATATATCCAGGCGGCGTAAACGGGCAAGATAAAAATCTAAACCAGCATGCGCATGGCCAAGCATGGATAGCGGCCCGCGTCCCGAGATCAGCCTGTTAAACGCCGATCAATGACTGTACAAGAGACTAGAGACTGCGGCGCATTTACCCATTAGTCCATCGTCTAGTATGTGACATGAAGCATGCGATCATCAACAGAGAATCCCTTAAATTAGATGGGAATCAGCCTTTAACAGGCCACGAGCCGACTCGAAATTACACCCCCTGAGATCAGGCCATGGGCAGTACTACGCGCACTTGCGTGCCATGTGCCGGGGTTGATGTGATCTCAATTGCGCCACCGACAAGCCGTACACGCTCCTCCATGCCCAGCAGCCCCAGACTCTTGCCATCCAAGGCTGTCTGGCGGGCAGTCTTCACATCGAACCCGCGGCCATCGTCACGGATCACCAGCACCAGGTCGCCGTCTACCTGCCGCAGCCTGACGTGCGCTTCCTGCGCCTGTGCGTGGCGCAAAATGTTGGTAAACGCGCTCTGCAAAACCCGGAAACATGCGGTTTCCCGTAATGCTGACAGGCGTGGCAGGTTTTTATCGATGTTCAGGACCACACGCAAGCCTGTGGTTTCCACCCGCTCCCTTATGTACCAGTTTATCGCCGCCACCAACCCCAGATCGTCGAGCACCGAGGGCCTCAGATTCAGGGATAAGGCACGCACTTGCTGCGTGAGCACGGTGATTATGGACGACGCATGTTTGACCTGCGCCGCAATCGGGCTTTCCCCCATCTGATCTTCCAGGTTCTTGAGGCTGAGTAATGTCGCCGTCAAGCCTTGGCCCAGTTCATCATGTAGTTCGCGGGCGATGCTCCGGCGTTCCACCTCCTGGGATTCCAGGATGCGGGCTGAAAGCGACTGCATTTCATTTAAATATTTTAGCGCGAGTTGTTCTGCCTGATTGCGCTCCGTCATATCCACGCCCATGCCGACAATGCTCTCTTGTCCCTGCCATTGGTATTTCCGCGCTACGAAGTAGTAGGGAATGCGCCTGCCGTCCTTACATAACAGTTCGATGTCGTCATCTGCCATTTTGCCCTTGAGAATTTCCGCCACGATTTGCCAATGATTGTCGCGGCGCTCCGGAGGCAGTAAATCGGCCGAAGTGATATTCCTGATTTCCGCCGTATCGTATCCGGTGATGGTTTCCAACTGTTTGTTCCAGCGCACAAACTTGCCATCCGCAGTGAAAACAAAAAAGATACCCGGCAATGTTTCGATTGCATTAAACACAAAATTGCGCTCTTCCAAGAAGCGCTGTTCGGCCTGCACACGGCTGCTGATATCATTGATCATGGTCTGGATATTCAGATCATCAATGCGGCAAGCACTGGCCTCAGCATGTATGATGCCGCCGCCCTTATGCCGCAATTGGTATTGAAAACTCAAGTATTCGCCGATAGCCAGCCGGTTTACACCATCCAAGGCAGCGGTATCAGAGCGGTTCACTAAATCGGAGATGGACATACTTAACATTTCTTCGTGGCTGTAGCCGCACATAGCACACAATGCCTGATTCGCGAAAATGATTTCGCCCGTGGGCCGTCTCACCAGAATCCCAAGCATGGATTTTTCCACGATTGCCCGGTATTGGCGCTCGCTTTCCTGGAGCAGGCGCTGCGTTTCCAGCCGCTGACTGATGTCCCTCTGGATTGACTGCAGATCGCCATTGCTCAGCCGCATGGTGCTGACCTCGACGGGAATAATATGGCCGTTCCTATGCCGCATCCAGGCGTCGAAGCGCAAGGATTCGCCGACTTTGAGGCGCTGACGCCACAGGTTGGAATCATCGATCAGGTGGGTAACGCGCAACTTCAGCATTTCTTTACGGCTGTAACCCAACATCTTGCACAGCGCCGCATTCACGAACACCAGCTCGCCGCTCACACGCCGCACCATGATGCTATCTGAGGCCTGTTCCAGCAGTTCCTTGTAACGTTCCTCACTGGCTTCGCGGGAGCTCTCGGCGACACGTTGGGCAGCAACGCGCACCTCAAGGTCTTGAGCCATTCGGTCCACACCACGGGCGATGGTGCCTATTTCACCTTCGACATCCGCAAGCCCGGAGCGCGTGCCTAATTCGCCTGCGCCGATGCGTTGCAGGGTCGATAGAAGCGGCCGTACACGCCGTTGGATAAATTTGCCCGAAACCCACCAGCTGATCAGGATGATGAGCAGTGTAAGCACGGCGATGATGGAGAAATCGCGTAGCAGCGGCAGGAACGCCAGACGTTTTATGAGGCTACCATCGATACCACTGGCGATATACAGACCGGCACCGGGAATGCCGGTACTGATATGTCTGTAGGTGTAAAACCGCGTTTTCCCGTCTAGTCCAGGCAACTCAATATCAGGCGTGCCGGCTGTATTCATGACTGCCTTGAACAAGACTGCGTGCGATTGATTGCTGCCGACAAAGTCCTGCGCCCCGGGGTAATACATCAGCACCGTGCCATCGCTGCTAAAGACCGTAATCTGGGAGTAGCGGGACAAGGTGATCTCGCTCTCGGGAGGTTGTAATGCCAGAGGCGAAGCTGCCGCATTGATCATGCCAATGAGATTGCCCTGGTTGTCGAGTCGCGGAGCTGAGAAGATCAGCATGCCTCGATGGATAATGCGTCCGTATGGGATTACATCGCTGGTGAAATCATGTGTCAGTAACACCTGCTTGAACCAGCGCTGATCGGATGCATCGTAAGGCTGCGTCAAAGGCACAGCGCTGCAGATAAATTCGCCATGCAGCGACACCACATCGAGGTTCTCATAGCCAGGCATCTGTGCCTGAAGCGCTGCCAGCGTGTGGCTGCATTCTGCCGGCCCCATATTGATTGCAGGTAATGACGCCATGACCGTCAACAGGTCGTGGCTTCTGGAGACCAGACTCTGGTAGCGATCCTCGACGGCATCCGCTGCCAGCTTGGCCACATCATAGGTATAGCCGATCGAGGTGCGATAGCGCTCGATAGCCGAGTAGGTGGCGAGCACGATGCCTGGCAGGATGCAGGCCGCCATCAATAACAACAGGCTGGTGCGTATGTTCGCAGGCCAGATTGGTCTCATTCAGCAGTCTTCTTTTGCATGCTACGACTTCAGCAAGGCTTACAGATTAACACCCGCAGGGTTTGATCTGCCCGGCATCACAATCTATCGGTCGGCAAATTAAGGTCCAGGCGATACTTCTGAGGCCACCTAGCACTGAACCGGATTAATCCCTAGTCGACTACGGTGTTTTTCCAACTGTTTTTCCCGGCGCTCAACGCTATATATATGAATCTATGGGAACCCATACACAGGGGCTGCGTGAAGCCAGCCAGCCGAAAGGCTTAAGCACGGGATAGCGGCGGCGCTACCAGCAACCCTGCAACTGAGTGCAGGTGGCTGGCCATCAGGAGAAATATCAGGTGTCGAGAGGTTTTTATATTTGGCTGCTCGCAACAATGTTAGCCGCTCTGGCGCTGGCGCCGCTCGCGGTCTCGGCGGATGCCTTTCGCGGACAATTTTTGGTTTCCGTGACAGTCGTCGGCGAATGCAATGTCAGCATGCCGAACATGGATATCGATGAGTCAACTACCGTCAAAGGTACAGCCATGGTCCGTGGAACGGTGGCCTTGAATTGCTCCAAGAACACCGCCTATGACATAAGTCTCGGCTCCGGAGTTAACTCTCCCGGCACCCCGGTCCCGGCAAGCGTATCCGGCGTGGGTAATGGCGCGCCCCAGATGATGCCCGTTTTTTACAGAGTTTCCGCCCGCACCAGCGAGGCCAATGGTGTAAGCGCCAGAATCCTCACTATGACAATCACCTACTGAGTGACCCGGTGAGAATGGCCAGCGCGCCGCTTACTTGTTCGAAAGCGGCGACAGCCGCGCTGCATAACGAACCAACGCCGTTGCATTGGGAATCCCCAGGCGTTCCATGAGTTGCGTGCGGTGACTCTCAACGGTCTTGATGCTCACTTTGAGCTCGAACGCGATTTGCTTGACATTCTTGCCTTCCGAAATCAGTTGCAGGATCTGTTTTTGTCTCGGGGTCAGCTGATGGGCGTGACCGGGCTTGCCCGTGGCCTGGCCAAAAAAGTCTTCCATCACCCGTTTGGAGATGGCTGCGCTTAAATAAGTGCCGCCGCGCACAACCGCCTCAATGGCCAGTTTGAGTTCATCCGGGGTGGCTTCTTTCAACACGTAGGCGGATGCTCCGGAGCTCAATGCCTGCGTCACGTATTCTTCATTGGCGTGCATGGAAAGGATGATTACACGTACTTGAGCGCGGTGTGCATGGATCTGTGCGGTAGCGTCCAGCCCGTTTATATCATCCATGGCCAGGTCCATGATCACGATATCAGGATGAAAATTGACGGCTAAATTCTACGGCCTGACGCCCGCTGGAAGCCTCTGCAATCACCTGGACATCCGCCATGGTCTGCAGCAGTTTGACCAAGCCCGCCCGGAAAATGGCGTGATCATCCGCGATTAACACCCTCACCATCCGAAACCGCCTCTATGGTTAGCCATCTCGATACCCGGTATTATTATTGACTTTTAGTATAGTGCATTCAGGTAGCAGGTATCCGGGTAATTCGGCGTGGTAAAGGCTGCGGGGCCTGCGCTTGTGGCGGCTCCACAATAACGATTTGGCCACACCCCGGTGAAAGCCTACAGAACCCTGTGTAAGAACAGTTATGAGTAACCTAAAGCCGTCGCCAGAACCGGAATACATCCAACCCCAGGCCGTGACGCGGATGGATATCTTGAGCTACCCGGTTCGCAGCGCCGATTTCGGCGGTGGCCTTACCGTAGCACGCGCCCTGCCGCTTCGGCAGCGGCACCTGGTAGGACCATGGTGCTTTTTAGACCATTTCGGACCCTTATCCTTTAATAATAGGAAAGTCATGGATGTGGCGCCGCATCCGCACATCGGCCTGCAGACGGTCTCCTGGTTGTTCGCGGGTGAAGTACTGCATCACGACAGTCTGGGCTGCACCGGCATGGCGCGCCCCGGTGCACTCAATCTCATGACCGCCGGCAAGGGCATTGCCCACTCGGAAGAGACCCCGTCCCGGAATTCCGGAAAACTTCATGGCTTGCAGTTATGGATCGCGTTGCCAGCCGCTGAACGTCAGCGGCAACCTAGTTTCGATCATTATATGGATCTGCCGGTATTGGAACCGGAGGGTGGACGCGTACATTTATTTGTGGGCGAACTGGCAGGACAGCGATCACCGGCCTGCACCTACTCACCGATCGTGGGTGCGGAGCTCAATCTCGAAGCGGGCGCCGGGATGCAGCTGCCGCTCAATTTACTTTGGGAGCATGCCCTCGTCATCATCGAGGGGGAAGTCACACTGGATGGTAAACAACTGATGCCTGATGCTTTGCATCACATCGGGACTCAGCGCAGCAGCATCGAGCTCAGTACGAAGAATTCCGCACGTGTAGTCCTGATCGGCGGCGTGCCGTTCGGAGAATCCATCATAATCTGGTGGAATTTTGTGGCACGTACGGCGGAAGAAATCCAAGCAGCACGTGAAGACTGGGAACAGCACCAGCGCTTCGGTGAAGTTCGTGCTTACCAAGGTGATCGGCTCAAAGCGCCGAGCTTCGATATACGGCCCATCGCTAGCCGATGAGTGCATAATCAATCATTGCTGGTGGTGAGCTGGTCGGCCTCATGCATGTGCTGGCGGACGGTATCCAGATAACTGTCGGTAGCCACATGGGCGTCACTCATGGCGCGGGTGTGATTCGGTCCCTTGTTGTAGCACACTACGCCGCGCTCCCAGGAAGACATCTGCTGCAGGCAATAGGACAGGTATCGCGCCGCCAGCCGGATATTGAGCGCATCGTCGCGTTTGAGCACGCGTGCGCTCACCGCCGAATCATCCACCACGTGAGCCGCGTCAGGATGCAGCTGGCCACAGCCATAGGCCCGATGATCGATGCCGTGCTTGTGGCGGCACAGGCTTGACTCAGTGATCAGCACTGCCTCGAGAGTTCGCTCATAGCGGTAAGCGACGGGAAATGGTTCGGCGTAATAGCTGGTTCCGACGACGGAGGCATATGCCAGCGCCCAGGTTTGATGGGACGTGAGTGGACCGCCGGCCCGCGCCACAGGCGCAGCCGTCAACAAATTTACGGTGAAAATAACAACCAGATTCTTCAATGCAATATTGCTTTTATTTGGTACAAAATTCGAATTCTAATCTTAACCGAACCGTGTTAATTCCGTGAATTGGGGTGCGACTCACATGACCCGACCTGCTAGCGTTGCGTGCCGTAAATACCAGGCTGTAACCGGTGGATCAGAATGCCAACATGGTGCGGCAAGCTGTCAGTGCACTCCAATGTCCGCCTTGTATGACATAAGGTAGTCGTACAGGCTCTGGTAGTGCTGCAGGATACCCTTACCGAATATCGGATCGATTATCGCCTCGGATCGGGCGGCTATTTCCTGCCAGTCTGCATCCGAGAGATATTCACCTGCCAGCGGAAACAGCTCTGCTTCTTCGCTGGTGATGTGCTTGGCCTGTTCCTTGCAATAAGAGACTCCGATCTCTTTGAGCTGTATACAGGCTCCCGCATCACCCGCCTGTGCTTCCCGAATCAGTCGCAGCATGCTGGATTCCTGTTGGGCGAATGATTTGTGCTGCTCGGCCACCTGACTACAAAGACTCACAACGGATGGATTCACGGCAGACAGCCTGGCGAGCATGATCTCCTCGCAGGGATGGTGCGTGACACCGGGATAGTTGTGCATGTAACCGATGGCATTGGTGAGCAACTCGAAGCCCTGCAAGTCATGCGTGCCCTGCAAACAATCCGCCTGGAAACGGATCAGCAGCAGCACACGCTCGATGTTGCGGTGTTCGTCGCACAAAGATTGGATGACTTCAGAACGCACACATCCCCCCACCACTAGTGGCATGCTTGTCCAAGATAGTCATTCTGGAAGGGAATGAACTGATTTAGATCAACTCACGGGCATGTTCAGTGGCGAAGCGCTGGCTGCATGGCTTTGCGGGGATTGGATACCTATAGACTAAGTACAAAACTTGAAACCACAGAATATTTAAAGATGGTGGCCAGGGCTTGATGCACAGCTTCGAGCGGATATACAGGGATGTATGCCCTGGACTTTTCTGCGAAACAGGGTTGTGTAGCAAAAAGGGGCGAGGTCGATCCGGCCGATCGCTGGTACAAGGGTTCACCGCATGCGGTGAACGGGCCTACATGGATGTAGGCCCTGGACTGCAAGGTGCGCATGACGCGCAATGCGGCGGTGCTGGCTGGATAGGCCGTCATGGATGAACGGCCATAGAACCACCGACACTAAATCAGTGTTCGATTCCGCTCCCAGCAATCAATGGATACGCGGTGATGTACTGATTTTAAATTGATAATTTAAATGGTGACCATGGGTGGGCTCGGCCGACAGGCCGAGCGGGCAACCATGAGGGTTGCCTTGGGAAGGCACGCGCAGCAGGACGCGAAGCGTGCCGTGCGAACCACCGATATAAAAAGATGTTCGATTCCCCCCTCGGAAAATTGATTGAGGGCTTAACCTACAACTTAATTGATTGATCTGAAAATGGTGGCCAGGGGCGGAATCGAACCACCGACACGCGGATTTTCAGTCCTTATACCCAAATAAATACCGTCTATATTATCCCCGGAATCAAGAGGTTATAAAAGTCATTTCTTTCGGGGGGATTCAAGGGGAACTTGGGTCGTCACCTATTCACAGCTGCTGCCTTAAAAATACGATAATTCCATCGTTCGTTAAATCGCTGATTTGCCCTATATCGGCTCTCATCAGCTACACGACCTACGGTGTCCGAAACTCATGCCAAGGGCAATAGAGGATGTTTTCTCAGGAATGCCCAAAGTACATTGTGTGTGAAAAGTTGCCCCCACGGTCTCTGAGTTGCCCCCAAAAATGCCCCCAAATGTATTCTGTAGTTGCTCCGAATCAGCGCCTTCTACGACCATCCAGATACATGCCTTAGCTTCTTCAAAATTACAATTAATGTTTTACGTGAAATGGTATACCTTTGCTCTTCAACACCCGTTCAATATCACTCGTTGTACTGTATCCCCGTAGACGCTAGTGCCTAATTCTATCTATCACCGCCTTTGGGGTCTGCCTTGGAAGCCTATGAGGCCGTCTAGAGACGGGTTCTAATCCGACTTCCCCTTCCTGATGTAGCTTTCTAAGCCATCGGTAATATTGGTCAGTTGATATGCCGACTTCTTCACATGCTTTATTGACCGATAGCTACTATTACCCTTATTTAGGCGTTTGACCTCTTTTCAGGAGTTTCAGTTTTGCTTCTCGATTAGATTTGGCGGTGTTATTCATCTGTTCATTTTATGTATTTTTCTAGACATCTGCCACTTTTGCATTCGCCCTCTCTCTAAATATTACATAGGAGAACAACAAAAGGAGACAAATATAGGCCGGCTAATACGCATCAAAAGTACGACATTCAATAGCAATGAATACTTAGAGTACTTTTCCAGACATATGCCACTATCTGAATATGTTCCCTCTATAAATACTACGTAAGAACAACAAAAGGAGACAGAAATGGGTCAAATGATACGTATTAAAGGCATGTCGTTTTGGTGGTGATGAACTTGTAGATAAAAGTGTGGCGTGTTTCATTACTGGATTATCTATGCGCACTCTAGAAGATTGGACTTCAAAACGAAAATTGCCCATATACAAGTTAGGGCCGAAAACTGTGCGATATAGAGTACGCGAAGTTCTCGATTGGGTTAATGCCCAAGCTGTCACCATCCCACAAGACAAGGAATAACGTCTATGAGACTGACTGAAATATTCAATGATGATGATAACCGTGATATGGCATTAGAAATATTGGATTTTTTATTATCTGTATTGATTAGTTATGGTTTGTCTAAACAAGAAATAATGCACTTCGTTGACAATGCATTAAATGATAAAGGCAATTACTTGTTAATAATAATTAAATTAATTTAATACCTTGAAAATAATAACAACTACAAATAAACAATTAATTCATATTCAGCAATCAATTCCCATTATTGAGAATATCTGCTCTCGGACCAACCTGCGAATTCATATATTGAATGGATATCTAAATATAATTTTGAATGGTTTATTACACTAACCTTTCGATATATAGACATAACTGAACGTGAAGCGTTTAGCAAACTCACTAGCTGTGTGCATAGGTTCGAACGAGCCTTATATGGCAAGCACAGAGCAAGAAAAACTGTGAAACAATGTTTAAGTATGGTCGTTTTTATTGAAAGAAACTATAAGGATGGATTTCATTTCCACTGCTTGGTGCAGCCACCAATTGATTTGGGTAAATGTACCGTTACCAAGTACATACCTCTACTAAGGAAAATATGGGACGAGATAGGCGGTAGTTGGCGTCAATTTAACTGCAAATATATATCCGCTCCCAGTGATATTTATAAGTTTGTTGATTATTCAACAAAACAAATATTTAAAAATAGATGACTGTGTAATTCTTACTTGGTTTAAACAACGTTCGGACTAATGGTCGGTACGAAAAAGGTAAGATTAATATATTAATTAACTCAAACGTATTAAATACGCTTGATGGTAGATGTATTGCTGTTTGACTAAATATTTTAGAGAACCTTGAATGATTATTTCATTCAAGATTTACTGAAGTTGATACTACAATAATAAAGGAGATTTTATGACTTACGAATTTGATGATGATTTATCTGCGCATTTAAAGTACGAAACTGAGGCATACAATTTCGATAGAAATGAGTTTAAGCCCACATCACAGTATTTTATAAAAAAGCCTGTATCCAAACGTATTGCAATTTATACTGATGGCTCATGCAAACCTAATCCGGGTGCAGGCGGCTGGGCTGCTGTTATCCATGGGAATTATAAGACCGTTTTACAAGGTTCAGAGCTATATACTACCAACAATCGCATGGAGATGTTGGCTGTTATATGCGCATTAGAATCCATTGAACATACTACGCACGTTTCAATGTACACAGATTCAAAATATGTTGTGGATGGTATTACTAGATGGATTAGAGGGTGGGAGCGGAAAGGCTGGCCTGATTACATTAAGAATAAAGATTTATGGAAGCGAATGGACAAAGCGACTAAACGACATCGCAGTGTTAAATGGATATTGGTGCGTGGACATTCAAATAATTACGGAAATAATGAAGCAGACGAACTGGCTACAGAAGCAAGAATTAAGCAATTAATATATACACGTGGAAAACGAGCGATAGAGCCACAAGTAGGAACCTTAGATAAACTAAGGATGAAATCCGATGCTGCCTTGATACAACGAAAACTTAAAGAAGAAGAGGAATGGCAAGCTGCAATCAAAGCATACGATGAACGCATAAAAGGACGCCAAGGACAGTATGCTGCTTAATACCGGAAAGGTCTATTTCCTAATAGGAAAAACACTGCAAGACTATACTCTCTGCTTATACAAGCCCGGTTCAAACGAATTGTATTGCGCTGAGAGACGCGAACTCATCACTAGTCATGGTTTGGGTAAGGTTCTCGCCGCGTTCCTCTATTAGAAATATTTTATAAAATCTTTTTAGCCTATTTAAATTAACCATGTCCAGACGTATCAAGGCTTGCAAGTCAAAATTGCTATAAAAACGTGATTAATCTGGCAGAGGGAGTGGAGTAGGACGTTTGTATGGGTCTGCTGGCTTATAGGTAACACTCCAGAGTAGCCGACCCCATCGGTCGAAATGATATTCGGAGCATGGATGCCGATTATAAGTAAACCTCAAGACGTGACGTGCGTAACTGGGCGCAGTGAGAATTCGCGTAAAGAAAATGAACCGCACCCAGAGAAGCTCTAACCATGATGGCTGCTCGCCTTGTGATGGATAGTTCACATGCATTAACACGAATTGTAAATACCGTGATTCTTCAAAAATCGTCCACCTGAAGTCATATTTGATGGTAATACAGGATAATTGTGAGTTCATGTTATTAATTCGTATCCTTGCCATCGATTTTTAACTTCGACACATCCAAGTTCTTCCCACTTAATGTCATTTGAAATCCCGGTCTGAAATGGTCTAGGTTGGTTTCGATTTTCAGCGGCTCACCAGCCTTGTCGTAATAATATCGCTCAGTTGGAGTACGGTAATAGATATAGCCATGGAGATGCTCTTGATAGGATAAACTTATATAGTCTTTTTCTTGTATGCGTTTCTTGTAAATCTGCTCGACTTGATAGAGTTCCCGGAGCGTAGCGCGTTGCCCTAGCACCGCAAATGGAATTGGTATGTATTTCTTATCTGGGAAAAACATCAATACACATAACGGTACGCCCAGCAACTGGATATTGATATATGGCACGTAGCCTTGAACTTCCTGCCACACATCCCCAATGGTCTTTTCGCGCTCTGGGATGGTGCCTTCTGGAAAGGGCGGTAATATCGGTTTGAACTTACGCAGGTTTTGTATTCGATTAAGCCTAGCGCGTCGCTCAATATCATTCATGCAAGCTGTCTCGAATTGGGTGAAAGTGTTGGAATGACATGATTGTCATGCATATCATTCCTTGTAAATACCTGCCTCATTGATGGCACGTCGGAGCGCCGCTTCGATGCAATCGTCCAAGCCGACCGCCTGAATGAACGAGCCGCATCGCCTATGAAAGGAAATTGTGACCTTGTATCTATGCCAGCCCGTGGTAGGCGAATCTACCGATATAAACCCCAAAATTTCGGCATGTTTCCAAGCGCCTTCGAGTCCTAATCCTATAGTCGGCTTTGGTTCGTTAGACATGTGCTATACCCCGCAATGAAAAAGCCCGCCAGCCAAAATAGCTGAAAGCGGGCTTTGTAATACGGGACTACACCGCTTTAGCTAAATTTGTAGAGCGCCTGCAAGCTGGAATCAAATTGGCGCTGTATGACATTATAACATACGCTTATATCACTGGATAAAGGGAGCGCATTCCATGCGACGTAAGGGGTCAACTCGTAAATCTATTGATGCCAAGAGTTACAAGCATCCTGAATCCAAAAGTTCGACGATGCCTGAGGTCGAACCATGCAATGGATAGCACCATCTGAGAAGGATGCAGGCACTACTGCACTGGAGAAGCGGCTCTGGGATGCTGCCGACCAGTTTCGCGCGAACTCCGGCCTTACTGCGGCTCAATATTCGCAGCCGGTACTTGGCCTTATCTTCCTACGCTTCGCTGAAGTACGTTTTGCTACACAGCAGGCCAAACTAGCCAAGACCGCTGCATCATCGCGGCGCGGTGCGCGTACCGAAGACCCGGCCGCATATCATGCTGATGGCGTACTTTTTCTGACACCCGGAGCGCGCTTCGACCACTTGCTAGCGTTGCCTGAAGCTTCCGATGTAGGTAAGGCTATCAATGATGCTATGCGCGATATCGAAAAGAACAACCCACAGCTAGCCGGTGTTCTGCCTAAGACCTATAACCTGTTTACCAGCACTCTTCTAAAGGAACTGCTCAAGAAGGTTTCCGAGATACCTGCGACACTTGGCTATGATGCCTTCGGACGCATCTACGAATACTTCCTAGGTGAGTTCGCCATGACTGAGGGGCAGGGCGGGGGCGAGTTTTACACCCCATCAGCAATCGTTCGCCTACTCACTGAAGTTATTGAACCCTATCACGGCCGCATTCTAGACCCTGCGTGTGGCTCTGGTGGCATGTTCGTCTCATCTGCGCGCTTCGTGTCGGAGCACAAGAAAAACCCATCTTCCGAACTCTCCATCCATGGAGTTGAGAAAACTGAAGAGACGGGACGCTTGTGTCGTATGAACTTAGCTGTACACGGTCTGGAAGGCGAGATTCGCCACGGTGGTAATGTCAACAGCTATTATGATGACCCACACGATGCGACCGGTAAGTTTGATTTCGTTCTTGCTAATCCACCGTTCAATGTCAACGCCGTGGACAAGGAACGACTGAAGGACTCCGTCGGCTCCGGCAGGCGATTTCCGTTCGGTCTGCCGCGAACTGACAATGCGAACTATCTTTGGATTCAATTGTTCTATTCGTCGCTGAATGAAAAAGGTAGAGCCGGGTTTGTTATGGCAAACTCCGCTTCCGACGCTCGCTCGTCTGAACAGGAACTCCGCCGCCAGCTAATACAAAGTCACTCCGTAGATGTGATGGTCGCTGTCGGCTCTAACCTGTTCTACACCGTTACTTTGCCATGCACCCTCTGGTTCTTGGATAAGGGTAAAGGCAAGACACCCCGTGCTGATACCGTTCTATTCATTGATGCCCGCCACATTTACCGACAGATAGACCGCGCACACCGCGAGTGGACTCCTGCACAAATTGGTTTTATCGCCAACTTAGTGCGACTCTATCGTGGAGAAGCGCTCGACTACACATTAGGTAGTGATGAGGCATGCGCGAAGATTGAAGAAATATTTGGTAAGAAACCTAAATTCAAGGATGTACCCGGTCTGTGCCGTGCTGCCATGCTCAAGGAAATTGAAGCGCAAGGCTGGTCGCTCAATCCCGGACGTTACGTGGGTGTGGCTCCCGGTGAAGACGTGAGCGGCGAAGATTTTAAAACACAACTCGAAACACTGAATGAGGAACTCGAAACCCTCAACACTCAAGCTCGTGACCTAGAAAGAACCATTGCCGACAACGTGGCGAAGATTCTGGAATCGTGACGATGGCAGCATGGTCGATAAAACGAATGGACGAGCTATGCGACATAACCTCAAGCAAGCGAATCTTTGCAGCAGACTACGTATCGGAAGGTGTGCCATTTTATCGCGGCAGAGAAATTACCGAAAAATACAAAGGGAATCTCGATGTCACGACAGAGTTGTTCATCACTGAGGACAAATTCAGTGAAATTGAGCGCAAGTATGGGACTCCGAAGTCTGGTGATTTGTTACTGACTTCCGTTGGCACGCTCGGTTCTGTCTATGTAGTAAAGCCAAGTGACCGGTTCTATTTCAAAGACGGAAACCTAACTTGGTTTCGAAACTTCAAAGAACTCGATAGTAAATTTCTTTACTATTGGTTAGGCTCGCCCCAAGGAAAAGCAGAGCTACAAAAAGCAACTATTGGTTCGTCTCAGTCGGCGTTCACAATTGTTCTTCTAAAAACTATGGAGATAAAACTCCCCTTACTTCCCGTACAACGACGGATAGCTGGCATCCTTTCGGCCTACGACGAGCTGATAGAGAACAGTCAGAAGCGCATCCGAATTCTGGAGACAATGGCCAGCGCTCTCTACCGCAAATGGTTCGTCCAGTTTCGCTTCCGCGGCCATGAAAAGGTACCGCTGGTTGCATCTCCATTAGGTCAAATCCCAAAAGGGTGGGAGGTGAAAAAACTCCGTGACATTATCAGCTATAATCGTCGAGCCACGAAACCCGGCACTCATCTGGAAGAACGAAGATACGTCCCTATCGATTGCCTGCCTTCAAAAAGCCTTGCCTTGCTGGAAGCCAAATCTATCGAAGAGGCACAAAGCAGCCTACAGCTGTTTGAGAAAGGTGACATCTTATTCGGGGCAATGCGGCCATACTTCCATAAAGTCGTAATCGCACCGTTCGCCGGCGTTACTAGAACAACATGCTTTATCTTTAAAGCGGCTCGGCCGGAATGGCACGCCTTCGCCACCATGACTGCGTTTGAAGAAGCGACCGTAGCATACGCAAATATGCACAGTCAGGGCGCAACAATTCCATACGCAGTATGGGATGGTTCGCTCGCCGAGATGCCACTCGTGCTACCCCCAGACCCTTTGTTATCCCGTTTTGAATGCGTCGTCGCTCCCATGCTTGCGCGACTTTCTCAGTCTTTCTTTGCCCTGAATAATCTCCGCCGAACACGCGACCTACTTCTGCCGCGTCTGCTACTTGGACAGGCCAGTCTTGCGGGAACTGAGCCATGATTCGACGCATCCAGTACATAAAAGAGTTCGGGGTATTTGCGGATTTTCAATGGCCGGCAGGCCTACCAGACTTCAAACAGTTCAATCTAATTTATGGCTGGAACTATTCCGGTAAAACAACGTTGTCTCGGGCGCTCCGATGCTTCGAACTGAAAATCCTACATGTAGACTTCGCTGAGGCTCAGGTGCAATTAAAAGGCGACGATGGAACAGTTCATCACTTGTCCGAGCCGGACACAGCACCAGTGTTTCGTGTCTTCAATAGTGACTTTGTCCGTGAGAATCTCAGATTCGCTGATGGGAGTGCAACACCAATTCTTGTGTTGGGCGCAGAAGATATTGCTAAGCAAGAAGAACTTAAAGTAAAAAAGGCAGAGCGGGACACGCTCAGTGTAAGTACGGCAGCTAACCTCAGAAAGAAGGATGACAAGACTGAAGATATAGAGAAGGCACTCACAAACTATGCACGCGATTTTATAAAGAACCAGTTAGCAGAAGTAAACTATGACAAGAGGCGTTTCGAACCGAAAGTTGTCGAGTGCAAGGTCGCCCCTGAACAGCATCTGTTGGACGATACTGCGTTGGCAGACAATCTTGCGGTTTCCCGTTCTACTGACAAGAAACCCGCTCTTTCTCCTAAAGTAAATGCGTTAACTTCAGTCGCAAAGCTGAAGGACAAGACGGCATCTTTACTGGCAACGACCGTTACTGCGAATAATCCAATTCCCCGGCTCAAGCATAGTTCAGATGTAGAAGCATGGGTCAATGAAGGACGACCTCTGCATGTCGGGAAAGATGTATGCCAGTTCTGTGGACAGCCATTGCCGAGTGACTTAATGGCTCACCTAACAGGACACTTCTCAGCCGATTACGAAAATCTGATGGCGGAGCTGGGTACGCTGGGAAGAGAGATTGAATCCGCAAAAGAGGAAATAATTGTACTCGACCACAAAGCCGATTTTTACTCTTTGCTGTCAAAGCGGTTTTCCGACGAGAAGAGAGAACTAGATAGGTTGTATAAAGTCCGCGTTTCAGCGCTGGAGCGTCTTGCGACTGCAGTAACAGTAAAGCAAACTAAAGCGTTCACGGTTCTAGAATGTCCAGCGGTTGAAAACCCCGGCGAACAAATTGCCACTACAGTTGAAGCCATAAACAAGATAATTACTGAACACAATATTAGGACAGCACAGTTTGACAAGAAGCGCCAAGAAGCTTTTGCGAAGCTCGAAAAGCACTATGCTGCGTCATTTGTTCGCGACCAAAAATACAATGAGGGGATGCAGCTTATTGCAGACCTCACAACAACAACCAGTGAACAGTTAAAAAGACTCGACGAACTGGATATTGAAATACGCACGCTTGAACAATCCCTCTCAGAAGCCGCGAAAGGAGCTGAACGTATCAACGAGCTGCTCGCCGCCTATTTCGGCAAGGACGATTTACTTATCAAGGTATCGGCTGAGAAGCAATTCCAAATAATTAGGGGAAACAGACTCGCCAAGAACTTGAGTGAGGGCGAGAAGACTGCAATCGCTTTCGCCTACTTCATTACGCGCATTCAGGACGGGCGTCATGCGCTTACGGATACTAGAATCGTGATTGATGACCCAATATCCAGCTTAGATGGGAATCATCTTTTCAACACATACGCGCTGATAAAGACACAACTAGCAACGAGCCGTCAGCTTTTCATTTTGACCCATAGTTTCGAGTTCTACAATCTCATCCGAGAATGGGCTGCGGACGATGAGCGGGACATCAAGAAAAAACCCCAATCTAACTGGAAGAAGTGGGGCATGTATCTTGTGAAACGGACTGATGATGGAAAGGCGGTTCTGGAGGAAATACCAAAAGAACTCCTGAAATTCAAATCAGAATACCACTACCTTTTCTCGACCATTTATCACTTCGACAAAACTGGTTCTGGTGATTTCGATTGCTTGTTGAGCCTGCCAAATATCACGCGTCGGTTCATGGAGGCGTTCGGTGGAATCATGATTCCATCATCATCGGGGTTGGATGGCAAAATGGAACGAATATTTACAGACGAAATCGTGCGTGAACGTGTATGGAAGTTCATTAGCCATTATTCACATCATGCGACAATCACGCGTTCCCTCACAATTCCAGACATAAGCGAGTGTAAGGCGGTCGTCCAAGCCTGTCTAAAGTCCGTTAAGGATTGGGATGCAGAATACTTTAAGGACTTAGAGGCGGAGATTGCCTGACGGCAAACAGAGCATGAGCGGCCACGCATACAGCGAAGACCAGCTTGTCGAGCAACCAGCCATACGGTTATTCGCAAAGCTTGGCTGGGCTGTGGCCGCGCCGCCTCCCAATGCTGGCATCGATGGCGAACCGCATGATGCGGGTTTGCTAGGTCGTGAGACAAAAGGTGAAGTTGTATTAGTCACACGTTTACGCACCGCCTTAGAACGTTTGAATCCAGCATTACCAACAGAAGCTATAACAACAGCCGTTGACGAATTGACCCGCGACCGCTCAGCCATGACCTTAGAGGCGGCGAATCGTGAGGTGTATCACCTTCTCAAGGAAGGCATCAAGGTATCCGTGCCAGACCGAGAACGCGGGGGACAGAAGACGGAACGTTTGCGGGTAGTTGATTGGGAACAACCGACGAACAATGATTTCTTGCTTGTCAGCCAGTTCAGCGTCACGGGAGCGCTCTATACCTGTCGGCCTGATTTGGTAGGCTTCATCAACGGATTGCCGCTGGTGGTCATCGAGTTAAAGAAGCCCGGTGTTCCTGCACGCGAAGCATTCGATGAGAACCTGACCCATTACAAACAGGCGATACCTGCACTGCTCTGGTATAACGCATTACTCATTGCCTCAAATGGCACTGATAGCCGTGTAGGCACGCTTACAGCGGATTGGGAGCGGTTTTCTGAGTGGAAGCGCATCGAGCGGGAAGACGAGTCGCGAAAGGTCTCGCTGGAAGTGATGATTAGGGGAACCTGCGACCGGGTGCGCCTGCTCGATTTGGTTGAGAACTACATTGTCTTCTCTGAACACAAGGCTGGACTGGTCAAAATCATTAGCCAAAACCACCAATATCTCGGAGTCAACAATGCCATCGCATCAATGCTTGCCGCCCGTAAATCAGGTCATGGACGCGGTGGCGTGTTTTGGCAGACACAGGGCAGCGGTAAGAGTTTGGCGATGGTGTTTTTTGCTCAGAAGATATTACGCAGAGTCTCTGGCAATTGGACTTTCGTGGTTGTTACCGACCGAGTGGAGCTAGACGACCAGATTGCAAAAACGTTTAAAGCTACCGGTGCGGTCAGTGAAGCTGAAGGTGATGAGTGCCACGCAGCCAGTGGCGCACAACTGAAGGAGTTATTACGCGGTAACCATCGCTATGTCTTTACGCTCATCCAGAAGTTTCAAACTCCTGAACTGCTTTGCGACCGTTCTGATGTGATTGTAATCACAGATGAAGCGCATCGAAGCCAATACGACACTCTAGCGCTAAATATGCGCGCTGCCTTACCAAAGGCGATGTTCCTTGCTTTCACTGGAACGCCCCTCATAGCCGGTGAGGAACGGACAAAAGATGTATTTGGCGACTATGTCTCCATATACGATTTTCAGCAGTCGGTACAGGATGGTGCGACGGTTCCGCTGTTTTATGAGAATCGGACGCCTGAGTTGAAATTAATCAACCCAGACTTGAACGATAACATATATAACCTCATCGAAGCCGCTCAACTTGACCCTGAACAGGAAGCACGGCTCGAACGCGAGTTGAGCAGGCAATATCACATCATTACCCGCGATGACCGACTAGAGACGGTAGCCCAAGACGTTGTACGACATTTTCTAGGGCGTGGTTTCATTGGCAAGGCGATGGTCGTTTCGATTGATAAGGCAACTGCACTCAAGATGTATGACAAGGTACGAAAGTATTGGGCGGCTGATATGGCTCGGACGAAGCATGCACTGACGAATCGAAACCTGAATGAAGAGGACAAACAGGCTCTAAGCCAACGTCTGGAAGTGCTTCAAACGACCGATATGGCGCTGATTGTCTCGCCGGGACAGAACGAGATAGTGCAGATGCAGCAGCTTGGTCTTGACATTACCCCGCATCGCCAGCGGATGAGGGAAGAAGCTCTGGATGAGAAGTTTAAAGACTCGAATGACCCGCTGCGTTTGGTGTTTGTGTGCGCCATGTGGCTAACAGGGTTCGACGCACCGAGTTGCTCCACGATGTATCTCGACAAACCCGTCCGGAATCACACACTGATGCAGACCATAGCCCGAGCCAATCGTGTATTCCCCGGTAAGCACAGCGGCGTGATTGTGGACTACGCCAACGTGTTTACATCGCTTGAAATGGCACTGGCTATCTATGGTGCCGCACGGGACGGTAAAACACCCGTAAAGGACAAACAACAGCTTGTGAAGGAGCTAGCAGACGCTGTCGATGCGGCAACGCGCTTTTGTATTAGCAAGGGGGTGTCACTGGAAGCTATTGAGAAGCTACCTCAAGGTGATATGCAGCGGCTGACCCGTATAGGTGAAGCAATGGATGCACTAATCTCGCCCGACCCTCTAAGGCGTGAGTTCCTTGGTCATGAACGTCTAGTGAGTACGCTCTTCAACGCAGTGAAACCTGACCCCGCGGCTTTTACCTTTAGGAGTTCTGTGAAATGTCTCTCGACAATCGCCGATGCTATACAGGCAAAGCTTCATCCTGATAAAGCGGATATCTCTGGGGTAATGGGTGATATCAGCACATTGCTTGACGAGTCAATTACTGGCGTCTCGATGCCCGCCAGAGCCACTCCATTGTTAGACTTGTCGAAAATCGATTTTGAAGCATTGCGCGAACGACTCAAGAAATCGACGCATAAGAACACTGACCTGGAAGTTCTCAAGGCTGCCATCCGCGCTCAGCTTGAAAGACTCGTGAGTCTCAATAAGACAAGGGCGGACTTTCAAGCGAAGTTCGAAGACCTAATCGAATCCTACAATGCCGGTAGCCTAAACATCGAAGAGCTGTTTAACCAACTAATCGCCTTGAGCCATATCTTGAGCGAAGAGCAGAAGCGGCACATCCGCGAAAATATGACAGAGGAAGAGCTGGTAATTTTCGACATCTTAACACGACCCGCGCCTGCGTTAAGTGCAGAGGAACGAGCGGAAGTGAAGAAAGTAGCAAAGCAACTATTGGGACGTTTGAAAGAACTGCTGGTCCTTGACTGGCGTAAGCGCCAAGCATCGCGTGCGCAGGTAGAGGGTGCTATTAAGGACTTACTGGATAGTGGACTGCCGTCGAAATATACACCTGATATTTATCAACAGAAGTGTTCAGCCGTCTTCGAACATTTCTATGAGAGCTATCCGCAGAAGGATATAAATGTATATGCAGTTGCGTGACCAGTGACAAGGCTCTATACATACTGCATCCCGTATGACTGCAGTGCAGCCCCCAATCCATTCTGGAGTGTCTGCACATCGGTGAATTGCAACTCAGTTATCAGAAGAACAGACGAAAATGATGATTGGATTAACGATTAATGCATTCCAAGGAGACAGATAATGGAATCAGAAGAAAATAAAAACGAACGTGTGAGCGTTATTGGATACCACTGGCTTTACACGTACTTAGCAGGAGTTGCAATATTCATGGTTGATAGGGTGCTAAACGACCATAGATTATATATATATACAATAGCCTCAGTTCTTGGTGAAAGTTTTGGGAGTTTACTATTTCCATTTTTATTCGTGGTGATGCCATGCTTCATATATAAATGGATTACAAAAAAAACACCAAAGATAGGAGTGATTCTATTTTGGATGGTATGGTCATTATCTATGTTTTTGTCTCTATTCGGTGAATATGCCACAACACATGCACATTAAAATAAGATAATATTTATGGAAAATTATATTTTCTCTTCGAGAACAATAACAAATATAAAGCAGCAAATGGCTAGACGGTTGCACATTATCATCGAAGTGGGGATGGTCACCATGCGCGGTCTAATGTCTCTTAGCCGGTTTGTTATCCGGTGACAAGGCTCTATACATACTGCATCCCTTATGATGATGGTGCAGCCCCCAATCCATTCTGGGGTGTCTGCACATTGGCGATTTGTAAGCCAGCTATCAGAAGGACAGCCGAAATAGGTGATTGGGTTGTAGGTACAGGTTCTCGGAATTCGCCTATGGGTGATATCAGTAATCAAGTCGTATATGCGATGGAAGTAACTGAAATACTGACCATGGCTGAATATGACACATGGGCGCGCAAGAAATGTCCTAATAAGATACCGGATTGGGTGAATTCTGACATCAGGCGACGATTGGGTGATGCTATATACGACTATTCTGCATTGCCACCTAGACAACGCAAAGGTGTGCATAATTCAGGAAATATCGAAACAGACTTAAGTGGCAACAACGTTTTATTGTCTAGGCATTTCTTCTATTTTGGCGATGTGCCACGCCCTTTACCTCAAAGTTTACAGGAGATTGTAAAACAGGGTCAGGGACATCGTGTGAAGTTGAACGAACCGCATGTCGGGTCATTTCTAAGGTGGATGGTTAGCCTAAGCCTAGAATCAAACAGATTATATGGTGAACCAGCGTTTAAATTGTTTGAAGATGAGGCAACTTCATCAGGCGCCTCTATCAGAGCGGCCTGTGCAGCTAAAGATTCTATGTGCAAAACTTTGTGAGCAAAATGTCCTGTGTTTTGAGGTTACCTGCACGAACCGCTAGGCGGCGACTATAATTAATAACCTATCCTCTATTTGACGTATTAGCGTCGTGATTTGCTACCTCTGTTTAAGGAGAACAACGTGCAGCATCCCAAAGAACTCGCAACTCAAGTCAGAGAGACTTGGAAAACTGCGCGGCAGGTATTTGAAAGTAATACAGCTTTGCTTGGGTCTATAGTGCCTGGTCTGAGCATCACTGATATTGATGAATTATTTGTTGCACTCAGTGTATGGGCAAATCAGCTAAAAATCCCCACAAAAGCAAAAAGTTTACAGCGCATTGCTATAGAGCTGGCGAGTACATCACTTGCTAGCGTCCAAACATTTCTAACGCAAGTTATTGCCGGTCAACATGGAGCAATGACACAAGTAATTCGGGAGTGCGTATATGCACTTGCAGCCATTCATACTGTATATTCACTTGGCTCAAAAGTTTCCGATACATCAGTCGCAACATTGACTTCACAGCAAGCAGAAGCAGTCGCACAACTTGAAGTGTCCAATGCAAAAATTGATGCGGTGGTGACAAAAGTGCAAGATGCGGAACAACGATATGAGGCATTGGAAAACATTCAAAAGAATGCAGCAGATATAGATGCTGGAATTAGCAAGAATAAACAATCTGTAGATGCAATATACGCACAAATTGTGGCAATTAGAGAAACTTTACAGACAACAACATCAACCGCCGAAGCAAAAAAGGAAACAATAGATGCTTTAGCTGCACGCAGCGAAACACTATCCACTGGTATACGTGATGGGCTTCAGAATCTTGGAATAATAAATGATGATTTAAAGGAACTGAAAGCAAAAATAGAAGCACTCCTACCGGGCGCTACGAGTGTGAGTCTTGCGCACACATTTGCGGCAAGGTCTAAGGAGGAATCAAACACAAAATGGATATGGCTCACAGGGTTTGTCATTTCTATAATCGCATTATTATATGTCGAGTACCACTATCTCCCTGCTTCCGGACAAGCAACAACTGAATATCTCATATCTTTAATTCATGCATTGCCGTTTGCAGCCCCCCTAATCTGGGTGGCATGGTTTTTTGCGCGCCAATTTGGACATGCCTCCCGAATACAAGAGGATTATGCTAATAAACAATCTCTCTCTGGAGTTTTTGAGGGATACAAAAAGCAAATGGCAGATATGGGAGACAATGGGAAGGCGCTTTCGCGATTGACCGATGTCGTAATTGATGCAATATCGAAAGACCCATTGAGGGTTTTTAATCGCAAACAGGACGAACATCCTGTACAAGAGGCTGCAAAGATTATCGGCGAACTTGCGGGGGGCGATAAGGTGCTAGGTAAATTAGGTGGTGAATAAGTTGAGTGATTGTAAGTATCGACAGAATGCTAAACATAAGAGACATAGAAAAATATAATGTAAATCACCTTGAACCTATGCTGTGTTCTTCTGATGCTTTATCGGAATATTCTCTTAAATCTATAAAATATAATTATTGAATTATTCATTAAATGTAGATGCAGCAAAGTAATAAATGCCCCCTGATATAGATATGTCATGCCCAGCAAAACGCGCGCTCCAACGTTACTGGACACATTAGCAGGTAAAATAACGATATAACGTGCTTAATTAAACTAGATAAGTCCTCACTATTAATTAATATAGATTAGAAATACAGTTAATTCCTTAACAATAAGATTGAATATTCAATTAAAAGTATACGTTAAAATAATAATAATCCGATGGATAATTACTCGCTTTAACCTTGTCAGAATTTATTAAATCGTTGCAGTGCTAATTCCATGTTTGTTTGTAATTACTTTAAATTGACAGCGCCATGACCATAGAGGCTTATCCGTGATACATAGTTAAACGGAGTACGACATGTCAGATGAAAGAGAGAAACGTTTAATATCCATGTTGGATAGAACAATAAGTTTTGTCAGATATTCTGAGGCCAAAAATGGTGCCATTGTTGCTCTATCTGCATCCTTGACAGTAGGCGTACTTAATTTAATCAGTAATCATATCCTTATATCGAAGACCATGTTTATTCTGGCACTAGTGGCATTTGCCCTTAGCGCTGTTATCTCACTTATATCGTTCTTACCAATATTAGAACCGATACGAAGCGGAACAGTTAAAGATAACGTTAGTAAACGAAATCCACTATTTTTTGGCCATACTGCAACATTGTCCCCAGAGGACTTGCTTGAAGAGTTATATCGGGATGGTAAACAGAATAGAACTCATCTTGAACTATTCTACGCTGAACAAATTGCAACCAATAGCTGTATAGCAAAACGCAAATACCACATATTTAAATTTGCGTGTTTGGTTCTGATTGCTGGAATTCTATTACTAGTCATCGCAGAATTTGCTCGATTAGCCTGCTGAGTTATTAAAGCAAAGGAGAGTTCATGCTTACTCAAAATCAGATACCTGATATATATAGACAGGCTCTATCAAAACATCTTGATATATTTTCAAGGCAGGTGACTATAACTCAATCTGAAGAAGTACCAAGTAGTGAAGATTATCCGTACGCAAATCAACTGGAGTGGTTAAAGATTCCAAGTATTATTTGTGTTTATGTAGACATGCGTGGTTCTACAGCGTTAAGCGCTGAAGAGAAGGATAAAACTACTGCAGCGTCATATCAGTTATTCACAGGCACTGCTGTTCGCCTATTCTCAGCGTTTGAAGCATCATATATTGATGTAAGGGGTGATGGTGCTTTCGCGATATTTGATAAGGGATGCCAGCACATTGCTTTGGCGTCTGCGGTAACATTTAAAACATTTTGCTCAGAAGAAATTATTCCTAAAATTAGACATCTAACGGGTGAGGATGTAGGAAATCACATTGGAATTGACCAACGCGTTGTGCTTGTTAGGAAAATCGGTTTTAAGCGACGCCACGACAGCGAAGATTGGCGTAATGAAGTATGGGCGGGACGACCTGTAAATATGTCTGCAAAGTTAGCTTCACTTGCGACTGACAATGAGATTATGGTCTCAGATAGATACTTTAATAACCTCACAAGCGAAAAAGCACTTAAATCCTGTGGTTGCAGTAACGGTAGATATACTGGAACTAAATCTACTTTATGGAGTACTGTGGATTTATCCGATAACGATAACTTTGATTTTGACAGGGGCTACGTATTGAAATCTATTTGGTGTCCGACACATGGCAAGGAATACTGTGAGGCATTGGTCAAAGTCTCCCAGTAAGGTCAAAAAGTAATGCCACTATACGATGATTTAGTTGATAAGGTATCGGACATCTTTGGTTATGAGTGGGATGTAAAGGAAGGGCGAGTTGTACCAGATATTTCTAGGTTGACATCTGTGAATAGTGCGATTGAATTTAAAGGCACTGTTCTTTACGCAGATTTGGTTGACTCGACTTCCCTTGTCGACTCAAGGGATAAAACGTTAGCTTCTGAAATATATAAAGCCTATCTATATTGTGCGGGGCGCCTAATCCGTGCTAATGGAGGGACAATAACTGCGTACGACGGAGACCGTGTAATGGCTATATACACTGGAAACTACAAAAATACCTCTGCAGTTACAACAGCCCTTGAAATAAATTACGCAGTTGGAAATATTATTAACCCAGCCATTATCAAGCAATATTCTGGTGAGACATTTAGGACTAACCATTTGATTGGAATTGATTACGGCGTTCTTTGGGCGGTTAAGACGGGAGTTAGAGAGGATAATGATATCGTATGGGTGGGGCGTGCTGCCGACCACGCAGCTAAGCTAACGACGTTAGCGTCAGATTACACAATCTATATTACAAAACAGGTATACAATTCAATGGATGGATTGAAGGTCAGTGATACTGGTAGTGGTGTCTGGGAAATTGCTACTTGGGAAGAAATGAATAGGACAATATACAAAACCAATAGCTACTTAGAATTCTGAGGACTGTCATTTATGGAAAGTAAAATGGGGTTTCTAGCAACAAAATAAAAGCGGTCTAGGCAGCCAAGTAATGATTAGCCATTTGCTATGCTGCTTTCAGGTTAGCCCGGATGAGTGGACACCTTAACGATGTGCGGACGCTACCAACTCATTGAGGCCGTGCAGTTGACACTTTCTCTCAACCTGCCGCCCATTGCTGTATTCAAGCCACGTTACAACATTGCACCTCAGCAGAAATCATGGATAGTTCGCATGCGGGATAAGGAACCTATTAGCGAAGAATTACGCTGGGGATTTCGTCCAGCTTGGTTGAAAGACAAGAACAAGGCACAGATTAACGCCCGTGCTGAAACAGTTTTCGGCAAGCCGATGTTTAAGCACTCCGCGCTGAATCGGCGGTGTTTAGTGCTGGCAAGTGGCTGGTATGAATGGCAGGTGACGACACATGGCAAACAGCCCTATAGAATTTACTTGAAAGATAATTGCATGTTTGCTTTCGCCGGTATTTGGACTACTTGGCATGCAGAGGGTGAGGAAATGCAAGACGTTGACAGCTATGCAATCATCACGACCGAAGCAAATGCGGTTGCGGCTCGCATACACCCCCGAATGCCTGTGATTCTCAACAATAAAACATGTGAAGATTGGCTAGCTGCCGATGAGAAAGAGACGCGACTCAAAGCGATGTTACGGCCATATGACGGCAAGGATTTGTGTGGTTATCCTGTGAGCAATTACGTCAATAGCCCTAAAAACACAGACGCCAAATGTATAGAGCCATCGCGCTCTTAGAATGAATAATTTAGAGGTCGCTTTAATTCACTCTGTAATTTAGGTATTTAATTGTTCCATCATGCTTCGGGAATGAGCCGAATCAACATGTACGTAGCGCATAGTAGTTTTTATATCCGAATGGCCGAGCCACGTTTGAACCGTTGGAACATCAACTTTTAGTCTTGTCGCATTTGTTGCAAATGTGTGGCGTAGGCCATGAAATCCAAGGTCTTCACGTATGCCAGCTTTGCTCCTTAGACTCCCGAATATTTTTTGAACATGATGATAAGGCTTACCGCCACCACTCTTAATTACTAATCCATCCGCTCCAGTTACATTTTGATGATTTAGTAAAAGATTTCGCAAAATCGAACGGAGAGGGATATCTCTTGTTTTTTCACTTTTAGTGGCTTTAAAAATGTTTCCTTCTAAGGCTATTTGGCATATGTGAATATGACCATTATTGAAATCTACATCCTTCCATTCTAGTCCCAATACTTCAGAAGCGCGCATACCAGCATATAAACCCAACCCTATCATTACCTGATATGTATTATTACCATCGGCAGCTTTTAATAGTCTTTGAATTTCATCTTCTGTAAATACCTTCGTTGGTTTTATACCTTCCTTGAGTTTTTGGATTTTCCTGACAGGATTGCGTATAGATTCATCATGTAAAATTGCATATTGAAAAATTGCTGATAGCAAATAGATTATTCTATTGATTGTTGCATTAGATAACTTCTTATTGATTAAATCAGATTGGAATGATTCTATTAGTGCGATGGATATATCAGACAATCGCAAGTTACCAAAATATGGAGCAATATGTTTTCTTGCTCTCGATTCGTTGTCCCAGTAACTTCTATGCTTGATTTTGCTACTAGCCAGAAATAAATCGATAATTTCTTTGAATGGCTTATCCCCAAGGCTCGAATGCTTCTTACCTTCTAACTTTCCCAGCTGAGCTTTTAAGCGAATCTCTTTAAGGTGACTAAGAGCATGGCTGAATGTTAATCCATGACTCTCGCGGCCAATGGTAGCCTTGTAACGCCGTCCATTTACTGTGAAGTCATATCTCCACGTCCCCGTGCCATCACCCAGCTTGCGCCAGATTAAGCCCTCAGAAGAGATTTCTTCTCCAACCTGAATTGAATCTTTAGTCTGTTTAGAAAATTGATGTGCATTAGTTGTCATAAATACCCTCACTTGTTATGAAGGTATTTATCTGGGAGCTAAAGGGGATGTACGATGACGTACATCCACGTATTTCAAAGACTTACGGCATATCTTACGTTCACTTAAATTAAGAAGCCGTATCCGCGTCTCTTTTTCAAGTTGTTGATATAGCTTGAATTAGATGGTGGCCAGGGGCGGAATCGAACCACCGACACGCGGATTTTCAGTCCGCTGCTCTACCAACTGAGCTACCTGGCCTTATTTTTTCGACACGCCACAACACTGATACATCCCTGTGACGCCCCCAGCTCGGCATCCCTTCCTCGCGTTCGGCCGGATCGAAATGCCACTGGCATTTCGTTAAATCCACCGACCTCACCCAACTGAGCTACCTGGCCAAAACGACGTATTTAGGAACCAGTCAGAAGGGGCGCTATTAAACCGGCAGGCCGCCGCCGGGTCAAGGGATTGGCCGCATTTTGACAGATACAGGCGCGGCGACTAGGCTTCTGGAAACACATGGATTGCTGCACCATGAACACTGTCCCGCGTTCCCAGCCGCTGCCGTCCTCCGAGCGCACACCCATCGCGCAACGCTATCAGCCGATACGCGACCTCACGGTGGAGCTGTGCCGGACGCTCACGCCCGAGGATATGACGGTGCAGAGCATGCCGGACGCGAGCCCGGCGAAATGGCACCTGGCCCATAGCAGCTGGTTTTTCGAGAATTTCCTGCTGGTGCCCCATCTCAAGGGTTACCGGCTGTTCAATCAGCAGTTCAACTATCTGTTCAACTCCTACTATTACACTATCAGCAACATGCATCCACGGCCGGAACGCGGGTTGTTGACCAGGCCCGGTGTTGCTGAGGTGCTGCGCTACCGCGAGCATGTGGATGAGTACATGCACAGGCTGCTGGAAGCAAACGCCGGCGAGCCGGAATACATATTTCTGACCACGCTCGGCATCAATCATGAACAGCAGCATCAGGAATTGCTGCTCATGGACATCAAACACCTGTTCTCCCGCAGTCCCTTGCGACCTGCCTGGCGTGAACTGCAGAGTCCTGCACACAAAACAGTCATGCCACTGAAATATATTTCCCGGCCCGAGGGTCTGTCAGTTATCGGCCATGCGGGCGGCAGTTTCGCTTTCGATAATGAGACCCCACAGCATCGGGTATTCATCCAAGCCCACAGCCTGGCGAACCGCCTCACCACCAACGGTGAATACCGAGAATTCATCCGCGCCGGCGGTTATACCTCTCCAGAGTTATGGCTGTCCGACGGCTGGGTCACGGTAAAAAGGGAAAGTTGGAACGGACCGCTCTACTGGGATCAGGACATGACCAAGGAATTCACCCTGGCAGGAGAACGTGAATTGGATCTCGAGGCACCGGTGTGTCATCTGAGTTATTACGAAGCGGATGCCTTCGCCCGCTGGGCCGGTGCCCGCCTGCCCACGGAAATGGAATGGGAGAGCTTCGCGGCGAATCAGCCGGTGCAAGGCAATCTGCTGGAGAGCGGCAAGTTTCACCCCGCGACTGCGGACTCAGGAACCAATCAATTATTCGGCGATGTGTGGGAATGGATCGCCAGTAGCTACGCACCCTACCCGGGCTTCAAACCGCTGGCGGGCTCCCTGGGGGAATATAATGGTAAGTTCATGGTCAGCCAGATGGTGCTGCGCGGCGGGTGCTGCGTCACGCCACGTGAGCATGTGCGCGCCAGTTATCGCAATTTCTTCTATCCGCAGCAGCGCTGGCAGTTTGCCGGGCTGCGTCTCGCCAGGGATGCATGACATGCAGCCTTCCACGCTGCATGCAGTCAGTTTGCGCGATCAGCATCCGCGCGCCGCCGACATGCGCGAGGAAATCCTCAGTGGATTGCGGGCTACGCACAAAACCCTGCCCTGCAAGTATTTCTATGATGCGCATGGCTCGAAACTCTTCGATGCCATCTGCGAGCTGCCGGAATATTACTTGACGCGCACCGAACTCGGCATCATGGAAACGCATGTGGCAGATATGGCTGCGACGCTGGGTGCAGACGTGTTACTGGTGGAACCCGGCAGTGGCAGCAGTCTTAAAACCCGCCTGCTGCTAGATCATCTTGTACACACCGCCGCCTATGTGCCGGTGGATATCTCACGCGCGCATCTGCTGGATGCCGCCAATCGTCTCAACCGCTTGTACGCGGATCTGGAAGTCCTGCCGGTATGCGCCGACTTCAACCAGAGTTTTGAAGTCCCCGTCCCGCGGCGTCCCGCATCCCGGACCATCATCTATTTCCCCGGCTCCACTATCGGCAACTTCGAGCCCAGGGCCGCGATCCAAATGCTTAAAAGATTGCGGCGTCTGGCCGGAGCAGAAGGCGGCCTGCTCATTGGCGTGGACCTGCGCAAGGACAAGGCAGTGCTGGAGAATGCCTACAACGATTCTGCGGGGATCACCGCAGCCTTCAATCTGAATCTGTTGCAGTGTATCAACCGCGAACTGGGCAGTGACTTCGACCTCATGCGCTTCCGGCATCACGCTAGATATAACGTATCTGAAGGCCGCATTGAGATGCACCTGGTGAGTTTGGACAATCAGGTGGTGCGTATCGGGGAGGAATATGTGCGCTTGCGTGCCAGCGAACACATCATTACCGAATACAGCTATAAACATACGCTGCCGGGTTTCGCAGCGCTGGTATCGGAAGCGGGGCTTACGGTAAACCAGGTATGGAGCGATGACCGGCGCTGGTTCAGCGTACAGTATCTGACCGTGGACTGAATTCACCAATCTTGTCATTTCCGTGCAGCGATGACGCGCAGAAAGCAGTCTTGCTCCTTCTCCCCTTTGTGGGAGCGACCGCAGGAAGTCCCTGTGGGAAAGGTGGGGATGAGGGGCATATCATTCGGGCGGCCATCGGCTACCTGGATTGCGTACTGTCACATCAACAATGGAAGCCCGCTATTTATCTGCTGAATTTTCCGCTTGATAGCCTTCCGGCTTCTGGGAACCGCCACCGAACAGGAACTTCTGCATCTCCTGCAGCAGGAATTTGCGCGCCTTGGGATCGATGGTAGATAGGCGGTACTCGTTGATCAGCATAGTCTGGTGCTGCAGCCACTGCTGCCAGGCCTGGCGTGAGACGTTTTCGTAGATCCGCTGACCGAGTTCGCCGGGCCAGGGTGGGCGCTCCAAGCCTTCCAGCTCCTCACCCAGTAACACGCATTTCACCGTGCGCGTCATGCTGCGGTTCTCCTTTCCGATAATTGCAATTGTCCGATGAGTTGCTTGACGGGCGCCGCCAACCCGACACGCGCCGGTATATCCATGTCATACCACATACGCCCGGGATCATCGGCGATACCTGCGCTTTCTGATACTTCCAGCTGCAGCGGCTGCATATCCAGATGGAAATGACTGAAAGTGTGGCGCAACACCGGCCACACCGACTGCGCCTGCGGTGCCACATGCAGATGCGCACGGCACCAGTCGGCCACGTCCCGACGCGCCGGCAGTTCGGGAAATCCCCAGAGTCCACCCCAAATTCCGGCTGGTGGGCGGCGTTCCAGCAGGATGCGGCCCTTGCAGGTGACCAGCAGCATGCGTGTGCGGCGCACCGGCAAAATCTTGCGTGGCCGTAGTGTGGGAAACCGACTCTGATGTCCCCGCTTATAGGCGATGCAGTCCGCCGCCAGCGGACACTCCTGACAATGCGGGCGCGAACGCGTACACACGGTGGCGCCCAGGTCCATGATGGCCTGTGTGTAATCGGCCACACGCGTGTAGGGAGTGTGACGTTCCGCCAATGTCCACAATCTTTTGGTTATGCGGCTTTCACCTGGCCAGCCTTTGACAGCATGCACACGCGCCAAGACGCGCTTCACGTTGCCGTCGAGGATGGCATGGCGTTCTCCATGGGCAAGCGCCAGTATCGCGGCGGCGGTGGAACGTCCGATGCCCGGCAAGGATGACACTAGTTCGAATTCCTTGGGAAACACGCCTACGTAAACTTCACGGATCATCTGTGCTGTGCGCTGCAGGTTGCGCGCACGGGCGTAATAACCCAACCCCGACCACAGATGCAGCACTTCATCCGATGGTGAGGCGGCGAGTGCCTCAATATCCGGAAAGCGCGCCATGAAACGCGTGTAATACGGGATGACGCTGGCCACCTGGGTCTGCTGCAGCATGATCTCCGACACCCAGATGCGGTACGGCGTGCGCTGTTGCTGCCAGGGCAGGTCATGCCGGCCGTGCTTACGCTGCCAACGCAACAGCTTGGTTACCAATGATTGCTCAGCTAACCGGGCCATGCTCTGAATCGCCAGTCAGGGGCGGCAGTTGCGCGCGTTCGCGTGCGAGTTTTTCCAGGCCTACGGCCATGATCTGGCCCTGCGAGCGCAACGCATGGTCCACCATCGGCGGGCCGATGAGCGGCGGGATCCAGAAATCCGGTTGCATGGAGACTTCCCAGTGCATGCGTGTGCCGCTGTCTTGTGGTTCCAGATGCCAGGAGGAGCTGGACATCTTCACGTCGCTTTTATCGGGGATGGCTTCCGCGACCACGTCCTGGGGAGTGAGTTCCGTCGCCTGCTGTGTCTGCCGGATGGTCTTGCAAAAGAACAGCACACAGCCACGACTCTCCACGTACACCACGTAGGTATGCGCATCGATCTGCTTGAGGATGCGGCTTTCACGGATGGCGCCGCCGATACGCGCCAGGTGATCGTAGTCGGTAAGTACTGCATAAACCTGGGGCAACGGCGCATCCAGGAAAACGTCCGCGCTTACCTGATAACGCCCGTCATTGTGCGTGACTGCGAATGCATAAAATTGCGCCGCTCGAACTTCGCCCGTGAATGCAACCGCAGCCAGCAGTATCAGGAACGCGTGCCGCACCATGCCTCCGGTGTGCTCGCAGCGATGCCGTGCATCAGCCGGAAGAATGCAAGTTAGATTGCGGCTTGGTCTTGTCCTGGAGATCGGTCTTCTGGGTCTTGATTTCAACCGGTACGCGGGCGCGCGCCGCGTCACCCAGGTCCGGGTGCACACTCAGGTTGGAGAGAGTGCCGGTGATGTGCAGTGGGATGGTAGTACCGGCCAATCCGCCCAGATCCGTGCGCTCGCCGAGCTTCGGCGTGCCGGTGATATGTGCCTTGAGATTGTAATCCAGGTTGAGCTCCGCCAGATCCAGTTTACCGGCGCCGCTCAAGCTCATGAACGGCAGGGCCGCGGCAAAATCCCGGTTATCCAGCACCCCGTTCTTAATGGTGGCGCTGCCGTGCATGTCGGCGAACTCGGTGCGCGCCGGCGCCGCTGGCGGCGCCGGCAGCTGCTTGGCCCGCGCGTAGGCGCGTTCCACCGCATCCCAGATGTTCATGCCTTCGATGGCACCGTTCTTGAAGGAGAAGCTCATGCGCCCTTGCAGGGTGTGCCGGACCTCGCTCACTGTCGGTCCGAGTGCGCGTGTCGCGATGTGCATATTCGCGGTACCGCTCAGCTGTTTGCTGTTGAACAGATCCTGTATCAGCCCGCCGGCATGCAGATCGTGCAGCGCAAGATCCTCGGTGACGATGGGTGTATCGCTGTTGGCATCAATCTGCGCCGAGCCGCTGAGGGCCCCGCCGTAGAGCTGCACCGATAGCGGATTGATGCGCACCAGCCCCTGATGGTCACTGACGCTCACATCCAGGTCACTGGTATGCACATCCAGGAGCTTGAACTGCCCCACATGCAGATGGCCATCCAGATTCAGATTGCGCAGCGTGCGCACCGGGATGCTGACCTTATTGATGTCGATGGCTTCGCGCGGTTGGGTGGGCGTCGCGGCTTTCTGCGGTGGCAGATAGCGGTCGGCATTCAGCTGGTCGAGGTTGAGGTCGAAGGCCAGCGCCCGGGTCTTGAAATCCTTGATGGCGGCACTGCCGCTGAGTATGGTGTCGTCCAGTTTGAAACTGAGATTCTGCACACTGGCGGAGGCGTGCGAGGCGATGAAATTCAGCGAACCCGAGGCCTGGGTCAGCGCCTGCGGATCGCGGGTATCGGCGAGGTTGCCATGCCCCAGAGCCTTGAGCACTTCGCGCGGCGAGAACGCCGCCAATTTAAGGCTGCCGTTGAACTGCGGATCTTTCATCAGCCCCTGGCCTTCCATATCCGCCTGCACTTTTAGGCCATAAGCACTCGCCGACAGGCCATTCAACGCCAGCGTGCCCACATCCATGTTCAATGCCGTCTGCTGCCACAGCAGTTCGGCGTTCACCTGGCCGCCCGCGACCGCTTCGCCATTGGCATCCACATCCAGCTTGGCATTGCTGAAGGTATAAATCTTCTTGGATAGATCCGCGTTCAGCGTGCCCTTGAAGGCTGCATGACCGGAGAACGCGGGATTGGTGCCGGCGAAATCGAACTCGGTATTCAGTTGCAGCGGTACGCCGGATGCGAAGGCACCCATGTCCAGGTCGATATTGCTGAGGGTAAATTGCTGATGCTTCTGGGCATCGCTCCAGCGCAAACCGCTGTTGCTGAGGCTCAGGCCATTGATGCGCAGCTCCTCAAGACCACTGGAGCCAGCGCCATCGTTCTGCACTTGCGCCGCTGACCCTGAACTCTTCAGGTGCTCAAGGATATCCTGCCAGTTATCATGACCGTCCGTGTCGCGCGCCAGATCGATATCCACGCCCACGAGCTTGATGGTGCCGACCTGGATGTGGCCGCGCAGCAGTGGCCAGAAGCGTACGTGCACATCGGTCTCGGTGACGCTGGCAAAAGGCAGGGTACCGAAACCAGGCGCGTTGCTTAAAGACATGCTGCCGATCTGGGCGCCCAGCCACGGAAAGATCGACAGCTTGATGTCACCGGCGATCGTGAGTTCCCGGCCGGTCTTGTCTTTCACCAGCTTGGTGATACGTGGCTTGAAATCGTTGGGCGTGATGATGAACGGCAGCACGATCGCGGTGAGGATGATCAATGCCAGGATGACCGCGATGCTGATGGCGATGATCTTGAAAGGCTTGCGGCGTTTTTCGACGGGTGGGGCACTGCTCGGTCTGGAGCTTGGATCCGGCTTGATCGGCATGGCAACACCTGTTGTCGGTGACTCAAGATTGGCGGGGTAATGTCCGGCCAGCCCCCAGTTTGAACTGCCCCGGCAGCGAAGTCACCACCCGCCAGTGTCCGTGGTTTCCGGGTGCGGGGTTATACAGATTTTGTGGTTGGAAACTGGAGCGGGTGATGGGAATCGAACCCACGTTAGCAGCTTGGGAAGCTGCAGTTCTACCATTGAACTACACCCGCAGACGCTGCCATTCTAGCGGCCGCCCCTTGCCTGTCAAACGCCCGGCGACTGCGGCAAGACTGCGGTAAAATTGCCTGTCTCTAGCCAAGCAATCGCACATGCAGATCTTCGTGAATGGCAAGCCGACCGAGGTTCCCGAAACACTCACCGCCCGGGATCTGATCCAGCGGCTGGAACTCGCCGATAAGCGCATCGCGCTGGAAGTGAATGGCGAGATCGTGCCACGCAGCACCCATGGCGGCTTTCGTTTCAAGACGGGCGACAAGGTCGAGGTGGTGCACGCCATCGGCGGTGGGTAACGCCAGTGCACACACGGGAATGCCGCTGGTATTTCGATCCGGCCAAACGACGTGCCGATCCAAGCACCCGGGAAGTTTTTACGGGTAAGGAAGTCTGATCCATGAACATCGCCGTTAAACACACTGAGCAATCCAGCGATGCGTTCAGCATCGCCGGCAAGACTTATCACTCGCGCCTGCTGATCGGCACCGGTAAATACAAAGATTTGGACGAGACCCGGCGCGCGGTGGAAGCCAGCGGCGCGCAGATCGTCACGGTCGCCATCCGCCGCACCAACATCGGCCAAAAGAAGGACGAACCGAACCTGCTTGAGGTGCTGCCGCCGGAGCGCTACACCATTCTCCCCAACACCGCCGGCTGTTACAACGCCGAGGAGGCGGTGCGCACCTGCCGCTTGGCGCGGGAATTGCTCGATGGGCACCAGCTGGTGAAACTGGAAGTGCTGGGCGATGACAAAACCCTGTATCCCAACGTCACCGAAACTTTGAAAGCTGCGGAAATCCTTATCAAAGAAGATTTCCAGGTGATGGTCTATACCACTGACGATCCGCTGATCGCCAAACGGCTCGAACAGATCGGCTGCGTGGCGGTTATGCCCCTGGGTGCGCCCATCGGTTCCGGTCTCGGCATCCGCAATCCCTACAACATCCTGAGCATCGTCGAAAACTCCGGCGTGCCGATCCTGGTGGACGCCGGCGTGGGCACTGCCTCGGACGCCGCCATCGCCATGGAACTCGGCTGTGACGGCGTGCTCATGAACACCGCCGTGGCACACGCCAAAAATCCGGTGCTCATGGCCGCGGCCATGCAGAAAGCCGTGGCCGCTGGTCGTGAGGCCTATCTGGCCGGCCGCATCCCGCGCAAGCGCTTCGCCTCCGCCTCCTCGCCGCTGGACGGATTGTTCTTCTGATCAGTCCAGCCACCCCACCGGAGCCACGCCGGATTCGCAGTTTCGTACGCCGTGAGGGTCGCATGACGCCGGCGCAACGCCGTGCCCTGGAGACCTTACTGCCCCGTTATGGTTTGCACACAGCGCCGGCACCCTGGGATTTCGTCCGGCTGTTCGGACGCGATGCCCGGCGCACTTTGGAAATCGGTTTCGGCAATGGCGAAAACCTGCTGACATTGGCGCATACACATCAGGATGAGGATTTCATCGGCATCGAAGTGCATCGTCCCGGTGTTGGGTATCTGCTCAAGCGGCTAGCGGACCTACAGCTGACCAATGTGCGCATGATCTGCGCCGATGCACCCGAGGTACTCAGATGCTGCGTACCCGACTCCAGTCTCGATTGCGTGCTGCTGTATTTTCCGGATCCCTGGCCGAAAAAACGTCACCACAAGCGTCGCCTGGTGCAACCGGAGTTCGTGGCGCTGCTGGCAGGCAAACTCAGGAGCGGTGGCCTGTTTCGTGCCGCCACTGATTGGCCGGAATACGCCGAGCAGATCTCGGCGGTGTTGTCCGGCTGTGCGGATTTCATGCACACCACGGCCATCGGTAGCATGCCTGCGGCGCAGACACGGTCACTCACCAAGTTCGAGAAGCGTGGCCTTCACCTGGGACATACGGTGCGCGAACTGGCGTTCAGGCGGAGCTGATCCTGCCATTGCAGGCGGCCCGGGGTTCTTCTAGGCTGTCATCAGGGAGAAGCGCGTATGGCGGACGCGGAAAACAGTGTGGTATCCACGCTATTCGGTTGGACCGGGAGACGCTCTCTCCGGCTTGGCGCCTACCTTCTGGACCTCACCAGCTTCATCTTCAGCGCGGTGCGCGAACGCGGCGATCAGCGCGGTTACTTCAACCGCGCCAACATAGACACCTTGGTCACCCAGATCATCTTCACCGGCGTGGACGCGCTGCCGGTGGTCACGCTGCTGGCGCTGGCGGTGGGCATCTCCATGACTTCGCAGATACTGGATCTCGGCCAGGCATTCGGCAGCGAACGCGATGTGGAGCTGCTGCTTACCAATATCATTGGTACGGAACTCTCGCCACTGTTGACGGCCATCGTGCTCATCGGCCGCTCCGGTTCCGCCATCACCGTGGATATGGGTCTCATGCAGGTGCGCGGCGAAGTGGAGGGACTGATGCTGCTGGGCATCAACATCAATCATTTCTTTGTCGCGCCACGCATTCTGGGCGCGGCCATCTCGCAACTCACGCTGGCCATCTATTTCGCCGCCATCGCCCTGTTCGGCGGCGTGCTGCTCTCGGGCCTGATATTCTCCACCCAGTACGGCCATGAAGTAACACGTCTGCTCGCGGTACTGAAACCAGCACAGATCCTGATATTCGTACTTAAAAATTTGCTGTTTGGCATGATCATTGCCGGGACTGCATGCTTCCATGGTTTGCGTGTACATACCTCACCCACCGAACTGCCGCAGCAGACACAGCGCGCCATCGTCACCAGCCTGGTTCTGGTGTTCCTGGTGGATGGTTTACTGGCCATCATCACCAATGAACACTGAATCCCGTCTGCTGGCTGAGGGACTGCATGTGGCTGATGGCGACGGCAACGCCAGTGACTGCAGCCTGAACTTGGAGGTACCCGCAGCACACATGCTGGCACTGGTGGGGCCCGCAGGCGCCGGTAAGACCACCTGGCTGCGGACGCTGGCGGCCGTGGACCCGCCGGCGTCGGGCCGCCTGAGCATCCTCGGCGAGGACGCCACCGCGCTCGACGCCCCCGCTTGGCGACGGTTGCGCTGCCGCGCCGCCTTCGTGGCAATGGGTGCGCCGTTGTTGTCAGTGGTCGATGGACTTACCAACCTCATGCTGCCGGCGCTTTATCACCGCGCCGGCACCACCGAGCAGGTGCGTGCCCAGGCTAACGAAACACTGGATTTCCTGGGATATGCCGGCGATACCCACAGCTTGCCCGCGTTCCTGAGCCAGCACCAGCGTCTCTTGCTTGCTATCGGCCGCTGTCTCATGCTTGCGCCACAACTGATGTACCTGGATGAACCGTTCTATATGACCGATGATGCCAGCCGCCGCAGTGAAGCAGAGCTCTACCGGCGCCTCGTTCAGGAACGCAACATGACTCTGCTGGTGGCCACGCACAATCTGGGTTTCGTGAAACGTTTCGCTGACCGGATTTTGTTCATACAGCAACAGTGCGCGTGGACCTTCGATAGCTGGCAGGTATTTGCGGCCTCGAAGTCGCCTGAGGTACGCGCTTTCCTGGACGCTGCGGCATAGGGGGCGATGACAGATGGCTGAAAAACCAACCCACAAGCACACCCACTACATCCATAGTCTGTCGTATACGACGCGTGAACGTATGACCGGCGCATTCGTGCTGCTGGCCATTGCGCTGGTGTTCGCCGCATTGGCGTTCAACCAGCAGACCGCGCGCTACTTCGCGCGCAAATTCACCCTGCATGCCTATCTGCATAACGCCCAGGGCGTCAGCATCGGCACGCCGGTGACGGCTTCCGGGCTGTTCGTCGGCTCGGTCAGCAGTATCAACATCACGCCAGACAACCGCATCGAGATCACCCTCAGGATCCTGGAAAAGAATCACAAACTCATCCGTGCGGATTCGCGCGCGAGCATGAGCAAGCTCTCGCTGCTGGGAAACGCCGCCATCGAGATCACGGCCGGCTCGCCCGATCAGCCGCTGATGCCGGACGGCGCCACCATCCCGCTGAAGGAACCGTTGTCGGTGGATCAGATCATGGCGCAGGTGGCGCCGGTGCTGGATGACGTGAAGGATACCCTGGCGAAGTTCGATGCGGTCAGCAGTGAGATAAACCCCAGGGAAATAGGCCAGGTGGTACATAACCTGGCGGTGGTGAGCGCCAACCTCAACGCCATCAGCAGCCAGCTGGCGTCCGGCCAGGGCGCCGCCGGCAAACTGCTGTACGACCGCAAGACCGCCGACAATATGACCGATGCGGTGCAGGCTCTGGCGGGAACATTGAATGCGACCCAGACCAGCCTCAAGACCATCCAACCCCTGCTCAGCAACGCTAATGCGGCATCCGCCGATCTGCCGGTGCTGATCGCCCAGAGCCGCAAACTGGTCACCCAGCTGAATACCACCATCGGCACGGTGAACTACCAGTTGCAGGCGCTGCCGGATATGGTGATGCGTACCCGCCAGATCCTTGACAACACCGACCAGGCCCTGCAAGCCATCCAGAACACCTGGCCGATCTCATCCTCCGTTCCCAAGCCAAGCAGCACCGTAGTCACACCGGTGCATCCTCCCAATGACTGACAGTCGCCCCGTTCAATTGTGGGAGCGGCGGTCACCGCCGCGATCTATCCGAAATCGCGGCCGAGACGGCCGCTCCTACCTGCCTATTTTCATTGGCGTGTTAGTGGCAGTGCTGCTTACCAGTTGCGGCAGCCGGCCGGCGCGGCAACCGGCGGTGGTGGTGAACAGCAATGCCAACATGGCATTAGGCATGCGCGCTTACCAGGATGATAATTATTCGGAAGCACGCAATTATTTCTCGCGGGCGCTCGCTCAATATCTCAGCGTGGATGATCGTGCCGGCCAGCTGGATGCGCTCGTGGATCTGGCTGACAGCGCCCTGGGTCAGGGTGAATCTGCGGCGGCGCGTGTGTATCTTAGCGAAGCCGACCCGATCGTCGCTGATGGAAATCACTCCGGTTTCGAAGCGCACATAACATTGTTGAATGCCTACACCGACATGCAGGCCGGTGACAATCAGTTGGCGGCCGAGCGACTGGATGCTTTGCTGAATGATCGATACACGCCCGCCGACATCCGCCGGGCCGCGTTGTTCGCACGCACCCAGACGGCCTATGATCTCAAATCAGCCGATGCTACCGCCTGGCTGGTGAAGCTGGGCACAGCGCTCGGCAGCACCCCCGATGCGCTCAGCCAGGCGCGTTACCAGCGGCTTCAGGCACTGGCGGCACAGGCCCATGGCGATAGCCAGAAAGCAGTCGCTTTGTATGTGCAGGCTCTGGATACCTATCGCGGCAGTTATTACCGCCCGGGCATCGCCGCGACTCTGGAAGAATGGGCCGGACTTTCGATGCGGCAGCAAGACTGGGCTACTGCCCGCCAGCAACTGCAGCGCGCGCTCGACGTGCGGCTCTCCATGAATGACCGCACACATTCGATTAATGATCTGGAAAACCTGGTGCACACCGAGACCACGCTCGGCGATACGAGCGCTGCCCAGCAGTACTCGCAACTGGCGGATTACCTCAAGTCGGGTGGTGATCCGGCGCAACTTCCAAGCGGCACAGCCCAATCACAATAATCATGTCTTGACTAATGCAGGTGTCCGGTATGGTTCACCTAGCTCAATAATCCCGCGCGCACGCCATCGATCACAAACTGCACCGCCAGCGCCGCTAGGATCACGCCCAGCAGACGCCCCACCACATTGGCGCCGGTTTCACCCAGCAGCTTCATCAAACACCCGGCCAGCAGCAGGCATGCCAAGGTGACCGCCAGCACCAGCAGCAACACCACCAGCATGCCGACAAAATACACTGGCTCCCCGCGTGCCTCGCTCACCATCAGCAGGATGGTCGCCAGGGCCCCGGGGCCGGCGATCAGGGGAAAAGCCAGCGGGAACACCGAGATGTCCTCCTTGTAGCGCGCTTCCTGTTCTTCCTTGGTAGTGGCGGAGCGGCCACCGGACTGGCGCGCGAACACCATGTCGATGGCGATCAGGAACAACAGCACACCGCCGGCGATCTTGAAGGCCGGGATGGAAATACCCAGGGCCCTGAGCAGCCAGTCACCGATGAAAGCGAATAACAGCAGAATGACGGCCGCAAGCAGCGTGCCCTTGAAGGCCATGCGCCGCCGGTGGACGAGGCTGGCGCCGCGCGTGAGTGCGCCGAACATGGGGATCACGCCGATGGGATCCACCACCACGAACAGCACGATGAACATGTTGACGAATCTTTCCAGCATTACTTGCAGTGCCACCAAATAAATAATCAGTGATTACACACGACTACACATTCAATCTGGACTCGTTCTTAAATGCTGCAAGATGCTGGTAATCAATGCGCCTATGTATCACAAATCCCCTATTGCTTTACAGCATCACTGGTTCTATAACATAGGCACTTGCAGCGATAAGTTTGCATGGTAGCAATATTCGGAATGGAGTGTATCGTCAAACTGTTATGGAACCTGAGCCGCTAAAACCTGCAGTCGGGGAATGGTACGCCGATTTACAGGGCGTCACTTTTGAAGTCGTGGCTGTGGATGACGAGGATGGCACCATCGGCGTGCAATACTTCGATGGCACGCTGGAAGAACTGGACATGGATGCCTGGGATGAACTGCAGGCCAAGCCGGTGGATCCGCCGGAAGACTGGTCCGGCTCGCTGGACATCGAGCGCGAGGACTACGGCGTGGATCTGGACGAGGAGCGCCATGAGTTGTGGGCGAATCCTCTCGATCACTTGGATCGGTAACCCCGCAAGAACCTGAAACCGATCACGCCTCGCGGTTGAAGTACGCCACCACCATATTCTCTTCCACTGTAATCGGAAGCCGCTGCAACGTGCGTCCCGGACATGGGCCGGCCACGCATGCGCCTGTGACTGGATCGAACAACGCGCCATGCGCGGAACACATGATCAGCGTCTTGTCCCGCGTCAGGAAGGCATCGGCTTTCCAGTTGAGGAAGTTGCCGGCGTGCGGGCACACATTGTGATACGCATGCACTGATTCACCACGGCGTACCAGGAACCATTCATCGGGAAAATGCGCGCCCGGGGGCGAAAAACCAAGAGCTCCAGGATCAGGGATATCCGCCAGTGGGCAGATGACGTGGCGCAGTCTTTCCGGCATATTTACTTCTGGCGGGACACTTTGCATGCTTCAGGTTTTTCTTTTATCGTCAACGCTCCAGTCTGTATGGTCACCTTATGTTCGCCACTCCTGACGAAGCTGAAACCGCATTTTACACGGCCTTCGCCAATATCAATGTGGAGGCCATGATGAAGGTATGGTTGGCGAGCGATGCGGTCATCTGCGTGCATCCTGTCGGGCCGAAAGTCACCGGCCATCAAGCGGTGCGCGCCGCCTGGGCCGACATGTTCCGCGGCGGCACCAGCCTGCGTTTCCGCTTGGCGGAAGTCAGCCGCACCCAGGACGCCCTGTTGGCGGTGCATGTGCTCAACGAATACATCAGCGTGCCCGGGGAAAGCGCCGAACGCCAGCCGATGGTGGCCACCAACATCTACCAGCTCACCCAGGATGGCTGGCGGATGATCCTACATCACGCCTCGCCCATAGCCGTCCAGCCCCCGATGGAAAAACCACAGGGCCGTTTGCACTAAATCCATGGTGTCAATCCGTCCTGATGCACAATCCGATACCATGCCCGAGCGCTACCAGCGCCCAAAGTTAAGCTATATAGCATGAAAGCACCCTCACTACTGCGCTCGAAATTTTTCTGGGTTGGCGTTTTGTATTTCGCCCAAGGTTTCCCTTTTGGGCTGTTCTATGACGTGCTACCCGTATATTTTCGCGTTAAGGGTATCGCGCTCGAACAAATCGGCATACTCGCACTCTTCGGTCTGAGCTGGTCGGTCAAGTTCCTGTGGGCGCCAGCAGTCGATTACTTCCGTCATCACAGGCGCTGGATGTTCATAGTCAATTTGATTATGGCAGGCGTAATGCTGGGGTTCGCCTTCCATCCACAGGTCGATTCATGGATGTGGGCTGCGATCGGATGCTTCACATTGCTATCCGCGACCAATGATATCGCCATCGATGGCTATACGGTGGAACTTTTCAATCGCAGTGAATTGGGCCGGGCGAATGGGCTACGTATCGCATTCTGGCGTGCGGGTTTGCTGGGAGCCGGCGGACTACTGATGCTGCAACCCTGGATAGGTTGGACCGCAGTATATATTGGCGCAAGTGCCATCTTGGTTCTTTCAGGATTTATCTGTCTGACAGCACCACATGAAGGTGAGCGGCCGGATTCGGGATTGGTAGATCCTATGACTGAATTGCGTGGCCTTTTGCAGCGGCCTCTCGTATTAATCGCTACCTTGCTGGTGATACTTGGTCTGGTGGCTGGCGGCCTTAAGTTGCCCGTCTGGGCCTTGCTTTTGCTTGCAGCCGGCATTTTGTTGGGAATCATCGCGCGCAGGCGGGGTGGGGAACAGCTAACACCGGGACCCATGCTCGGTGCATTTCTGGAGATGGTGGAACGTCCCGGATTTCTGCCGGTTGTGGGATTTATCCTGCTCTACAAACTCGCCGATACAACCGGCGGTTTCATGGTTAAACCCTTCATGGTGGATTTGAAACTGACTCCTGCAGAAATCGGCCTAGTTTCCATCAACCTCGGTCTCGGTTTGTCCATTCTAGGCGGTCTAGTCGGTGGTTGGATTACCGATCGAATCGGAATTTTTCATGGTCTCTGGACATTGGGTATCGCACAGGCGCTGCCTAACCTTGGTTATGCCGCACTTGCATTCTCGTTACCCTTCTACAGCCCCACTTTTCATCCAGATGTGCTGCAACGTGGCCTGATCTACCTAGTAAGTAGTGCTGAATCATTCGCACAAGGTTTAGGTTCCGCTGCATTTCTGTCTCTGCTTATGGCCATCATCGACAAACGACGTTCGGCTACTGAATATGCAGTGCTATCTTCAATCTTTGCCCTTAGTCGCTCAGTCGCAGGCTGGACCGGCGGAATTGGTGCGCAATCCTTTGGATATGGGCCGTTCTATGTCGCTACATTCTTCCTAGCTGTGCCTGCCTTTATACTACTCCCATGGGTAAAGAAGATGCTTTCGTATGCTGAACGCCAAACCGTATGGCAACAGCACTGAGCAGCGTTTCTATAAAGCACATCTCATAATTTGATGTCGTAATCCATGATCAGCGGAGCGTGATCAGAAAAGCGCTGATCTTTGTAGATGGTTGCTTTCTTAACAGAATTGTTCAGGCCGGGCGTGACGATCTGGTAATCGATACGCCAACCCACATTCTTGGCCCAGGCCTGCCCGCGGTGCGACCACCAGGTGTATTGCTCGGGGCGCGGATCAACGCTGCGGAAAGCGTCCACGAATCCCGCCGGACCCAGGAGTTCATCCATCCAGGCGCGCTCGTGCGGCAGGAAGCCGGAATTATTCTGGTTGCCTTTCCAGTTCTTGAGATCGATCTCCTTGTGGGCGATGTTCCAGTCGCCGCACAGGATGTATTCGCGTTTTTTACGCCGCAAGGATTTCAGATACGGCATGAAGGCATTCAGGAAGCGGTCCTTGGAGGCCTGGCGCTCCGGTCCGGCGGATCCCGACGGCAGATACAAGGACACCACCGATAGATGTTTGAAGCGTGCCTCCAGATAGCGGCCTTCGTTATCGAATTCCGCGACCCCGAAACCGTTGATCACGTCCTCCGGCTCGGTGCGCGAGTACAAGGCGGTGCCGGCATAACCTTTCTTCTTGGCATCGAAGTAGAAACTGTGCTGGTTGTCGGGCCGGAAGGCCGGATCGGTCAGCTGATCTTCCTGCGCCTTGGTCTCCTGCAGGCACACCACATCGGCGCGCTGCTGCGGCAGCCATTCGAACAAGCCCTTGCGGGCGGCGGAACGGATGCCGTTGACGTTCAGTGTGATGATACGCATGCCTGACTCCGTAAAAGGAGCGTGTATCATACTCGAGCATCTCCTCCTTACCGGAATCTATGCATGCGGGATTACCAGCGCCAATTCCTGGAGCTCGCTCTTAAGCGCGGCGTGTTGCGCTTCGGCGAATTCACCCTGAAGTCCGGGCGCAAGAGCCCGTATTTCTTTAACGCCGGGTTGTTTGACACCGGTGCGGCGCTGGCAGCGCTGGGCCGTTGCTACGCCCGCAGCATCATGGATTCAGGTATGCAGTTCGACATGCTGTTCGGTCCGGCCTACAAAGGTATCCCACTGGTGGCGGTGACCGCCGCCGCCCTGGCTGAGTATCACCAGCGTGACCTGCCTTGGAGTTTCAACCGCAAGGAAACCAAGGATCACGGTGAAGGCGGAACACTGGTGGGCGCACCGCTGCAAGGGCGGGTATTGATCGTGGATGACGTGATCACCGCCGGTACCGCCCTGCGCGAATCACTGGGCATCATCCGCGCCGCCGGCGCTAAACCCGCTGGCCTGGTGATCGCACTGGATCGGCAGGAGCGCGGCCCAGGGGAAAAATCCGCCATCGCAGAACTGCGCGACAGTGAAGCCATTGAAGTTGCCAGTATAGTGCGGTTCGAGGACATCATCGGCTGGCTACGAGACCGCCCGGACATGCATGCTTCGCTTGCACAGCTGCGGGCATATCGGGAACAGTACGGCGCCTGATATGGATGCCCCACCCGGGGGCGATGCTATACTTTGACCATTACTACGCTACTACGCTAATTCAATTCGTAACGAGCCTATGAAACTTCGAACATTTTCATTCTTACTGGCAGCGATTCTTGCCGCCCTGCTCACGACCGGCGCTTTGGCGCAGAACCAATCACAGAAACTCTACAAATGGGTGGATAAGAACGGTGTGGTGCATTACGGCAGCAGCGTGCCGCCTGAATATGCCGACCAGCAGTTGCAAATGCTTAACAGCGAAGGCATCACTGTAAAGACAATCGCGGCTCCGAAAACTCCGGAGGAGATCGCCAAGGAAAAACAGCAACAGGCCGACGCCGCAGCCAAGGCTAAACAGGATCAGGCGCAGCATGAGAACGACCAAATGCTGCTGGACACCTACACCTCGGTCGCCGACATCGAACGTGACCGGGACAGCCGGCTCAATGCCATCGATTCACAAATCAAGGTGATTAATAATTCCATCAGCGGCTTACAGAGTACGCTAGCTGGCTATCAGCAGCAGACAGCAAAACTGACCAAGGCCCACAAACCGATACCGGCTGCCCTGCAGAAGAATCTGGATGACACCCAGTCACAGTTGGACAGCAATCAGAAATTATTGCTCAAGCAGCAACAGGACAAGCAGGCCATGCAGGATCGATATAGCGCGTATATCAAGCGTTACCAGCAACTGACCGGACAGGGCCTATCCAGCGGCGGTTAAACGGCGGCCTGGCGCCACTGCCATACCGGCGAACTCTGCCTTAAAAACGCCTGGCGCTCTACCCGCGGCCGGAATGACCGAAACCACCGTCACCACGTGGGCTCGCATCGAACTCGGTCACGATCTCGAATGTGGCGCGCACCACCGGCACGATCACCATCTGGGCGATGCGATCGCCGGGCTGGATGGTGAAATCGCTCTGGCCGCGGTTCCAGCACGACACCATGACTTCGCCCTGATAATCCGAATCGATCAGCCCGACGAGATTGCCCAGCACGATTCCGTGCTTATGGCCGAGACCGGAACGCGGCAACAGCATGGCCGCGTATCTGCTGTCCTCGATATGGATGGCGATGCCTGAAGGTATCAGGAGTGTGTCGCCGGGTTTCAGAGTGTGTGGCTCCTTGAGACAGGCACGCATATCCAATCCGGCAGAGCCCTTAGTGGCGTAGGCCGGCAGAGGATATTGTTTGCCGATACGTGCATCCAGAATCTTCACTTTTATGCTGTGCATCATCCCGGTCCAGATGAAGAGAAATAATTGTGGTTGTTCAGAGCTCAGGGATGCCGTGTGTAATGTTCGGCAATCACCTGTATCAAACGCCGCGCCAGTACCAATTTAGGTCCACTGCCAAGCTCGACTGAGCCACCCTGCCAGTACACACTCAGCGTATTGTCATCCGTGTCGAAGCCGCGGCCACGGCCCACCCAATTGGCGGCGATCATGTCCACGCGCTTGTTCACCAGTTTAGTGCGTGCATGCGTCTCGAGCTTCTCGGTCTCAGCGGCGAAACCCACGGTGAATGGCCGTGATTTTTTCTGCGCGGCTACATCCGCCAGGATATCGGTTGTTTTCACCAGCTGCATTTGCAGACTGTCAGCGCGCTTCTTTATTTTCTCTTGGGCTACTCGCGCTGGCGCGTAATCAGCCACCGCCGCGGCTGCAATGAAAATCTGGCTATGGGCGGCTTCGCGCATGACCACGGCATGCATCTGTGCCGCCGTTTCCACCTCCACGCGCCGCACGTCCCTGGGTGTGGCCAGTTGTACCGGACCGCACACCAGCATGACCTCGGCGCCGGCTTCTGCAGCAGCGCGCGCCATCGCAAACCCCATCTTGCCGGAGCTGCGGTTGCTTACATAGCGCACCGGATCGAGCGATTCACGTGTGGGGCCGGCAGTCACCAGTACCCGCAGACCCCGGAGCGCAAGTATGTTTCCATCCCTCAAAGCAGCAACAATTTCTGCCGGTTCCAGCATGCGCCCCATGCCGACCTCGCCTTCCGCCAATTCACCCGCTACCGGACCTAACAGGCGCACGCCATGCTCTACGAGCGTGCGGATATTTTCCTGGGTGGCGGTGCTTTCCCACATGACCAAGTTCATCGCGGGTGCTACGGCTATCGGTGCTTGGCTCGCAAGACACAGCGTGGTCAATAGATCATCCGCGTGTCCATGAGCGAGGCGCGCCAGGAAACCGGCGCTGGCCGGCGCTACTATCACCATATCGGCCCAACGCGCCAATTCGATATGCCCCATGGCATGTTCAGCCTGCATGTCCCAGAGATCGGTGCGTACGCTGCGGCCGGAGAGTGCCTGAAATGTCAGGGGCGTTACGAAGCGCTGTGCACCCTGGGTCATGACCACTTGTACATCAGCGCCTGCTTCCCGTAGGCGCCGCAACAGATCCGCACACTTGTATACAGCGATGCCGCCAGTGATGCCCAGAAGAATATGTTTGCCTGCCAAATCCATGCGAGCGCCTCAAAAAAGGGTGTACAGGGTACTCCACGCCCGCAAATGGACCAAGCACGCATGGCCTTTGTTACACTGCCCGCATGAGTACTCCGGAAACCTGGTTCAAGCAAGGTGAAGCACTGGTGGCCGCCAATCACTGCGGCACACCGGAGTTTACCGATGGGCTAGAATTGCTGAAGAAATCCGCCGCCGCAGGTTTCATCGAAGCGCAAGTGACTCTCGGGCATGTGCATGCGCAGGTTCACGTATTGCCGAATGCCTTCCAGCAAGCGGCATACTGGTACCGGCGTGCCGCCGAACAGGGTCACCCCATGGCCCAGGACCGGCTCGCGGATCTTTACATGCTTGGTCGGGGAGTAACGCAAAGCGATGCGCAGGGCTTCGATTGGTATGCACGCACTGCCGCCCAAGGCTATGCCATGCCGCAGTGCAATCTGGCGTATATGCATTCACAGGGTCTGGGTACACCGCCAGACCAAAATGCCGCCACCTCGCTGTATCTAAAAGCCTCTGCCCAGGGCGAAGCTCGCGCCTATTTCAATCTGGGTCTGCGATACGCTGCGGGATTAGGTGCGCCTTCGAATCCGGTACATGCCTGCGCCTGGATGATCAACGCTGCAAGACTGAGTTATCCGACTGCCAAAACCGAGCTGGATTTGATGCTCGCGCAACTCGAAGCAACCCAGCGCATCCAGGTACGGGAACTCAGTAAAGTCGTCGAAGCGAATTTTATTGCATTACAACAGGCGCTTGGTCGCACACCCGGCGCCATGTCGTCCATCGATACCTACCGGCAGATTGTGGAGGATAATTTTTCTGCACTGGGTGTATCAGAATTTGCCATCGATGCAAAAAAACGCATGCAATATGCGCAAGCCGGAAACCCAACCACACCCGATGTACGACATACTGCTCCTCCAACCGTCATCAACCCACAGCCGCGAATTTTCACCATCGATGAATTCGTCTCCAAGACAGAGGCTGCACACTTCATGGCGTTGGCACTCCTGAACATGCAATCCGCCCGCGAAGGCACGCACGACCAATTGTCCCAGGAACAGACCGCCTTCACGGGCCATGCGGCTAATTTTCATCAGATGTTTTGTGATGCCGTGATCCGCAATCTGGAACGGCGCATAGCCGCGGCTTTCGATCTACCTGTCGAGCATGTGGAGCCGTTATCAGTCTTGCGCTACCAGCGATCGCACCGTTATGCGCCGCACGTGGATTATTTCGACGCGGCGCGGCTGAAATATAACCAGCGCATCGGCGATAGGTCTGGGCAGCGCATCGCTTCCTTCCTGGTGTATCTGCATGCCCCGGAGACCGGTGGGGAAACCCATTACCTAAAACTCAAGCTGAAGGTCGCGGGGCGTACCCGCATGGCGCTGTGTCATTTCAACACGACGCCTGCGGGTGAGACCGATCCGATGACCCTGCATACCGGTGAGCCGGTGGTCGAGGGAGAAAAGTGGCTGGCGCGCACCACCTTGCGTGAGAAACCGTTATATTGAATCCCACAGATATATAGAAACTATCAGATCTATTTAGGTTCGGGTTGCAAATGTACGCGTGCGAACTTGCGCTTGCCGACCTGTAATACATAAGTTTTGCCTGCTTTAAGCTTCAGGTTGCGCTCCGATACTTTATCGCCATCCACGCGCACTCCACCCTGATCCAGCAGGCGCTGGGCTTCGGAGGTACTGGTAGTGAGACGGCATTGCTTGAGCAGTTGCACCAACGACATCTCTACGTCCTTGCATTCTATCCGCTGTTCGGGCAGATCATCCGGCAGGACACCTTTCTGGAAGCGGGCAATAAAATCAACTTGTGCTGATTTGGCTGCCGCAGCGCCATGAAAGCGCGCCACGATTTCTTCCGCCAGCTGGAATTTTATATCGCGTGGGTTGGCGCCTTCTGCAACCTGCTGCTTGAATTTCCCGATCTCGTCGCTGGAACGGAAACTCAGCAGTTCGAAATAGCGCCACATGAGTTCATCGGAAATCGACATGAGCTTACCGAACATCTCGGCGGGTGCCTCGTTGATGCCGATGTAGTTGCCGAGCGACTTGGACATCTTCTGCACGCCATCGAGTCCCTCGAGGATCGGCATGGTCATAACGATCTGCGGTTTCTGGCCGTAGTGCTCCTGCAGCTGGCGGCCTACCAGCAGGTTGAACTTCTGATCGGTACCGCCAAGCTCCACATCCGCTTCCAGCGCCACTGAGTCATAACCCTGCACCAGTGGATACAGGAACTCATGAATGGCGATGGGTTGGCCGCTGGCATAACGCTTGCTGAAATCATCCCGCTCCAGCATGCGCGCCACGGTATGCTGGGCGGCCAGCTTAACCAGGCCGGCACCCTGCCCTCTACGAAGTCAAAGATCACAAGCCGTCGCTCATCAACTTCGATTTCTCGAACGGCCTGTATATCGTCCCCAAGGAACTGGATCGGGGCTACCTCACCATCGGTAAACAAAAAGTGGAGTTCCACCGCACGGACGGAGGCAATTAGCCATGCCGAACCCGAATGAAAATACGCCCGCAACTGTTCCCGAACAGCCAGAAGCCAAGCCGCCTGTCCGGAAGACCATGCCCGTCATCATTGCGCTGGTTGTCATCATGGCGCTCATCGGCATTGCAAATCTCTCCCGCTTACTCAAGGGCAACAAGCGACCAGCTTCGGCAGCCGCGATGGCCATGCGACCCGCAGCGCCGAATGCACAGGAAGTTCACACCTTCGAGACGCAGCAACAGTTGCAGGCCGAGCGCGATGCCCAGGAACAGCAGCACCAGCAGGAGATTACGGCGGCCATGCAGCAGCTTGAGGCGGCGGAAGGCATTCCCGGACCCGAAGGAAAGAGCACCCCGCCCATGACCGCCGCGCAACGGGCCGCGATCTACGGCCAAAGCCCCAATGCTCCGGTCATCACGTCGAGCGTTTCCGAGGCGCGTGCGGAAGCGAAGCAACGCGAGCTAGCCAAAGAGAAACAACACATGGATGCCTTGGACAGCGATACGGTCGCCATTGACTTCGAGCCATCCAGCACCACTGCGACCAGTTCGCATATGACGGCTCCTCAGGAAGAAAACCCAGAGACGGCCACGGCAAAACCTACTCCCGCACAGGAAGTAAAGTCTTCCACTGACACCAATTCGATGGCGCCGTACAGTTTTGACCACTATCAGGGCAAGCTGTATCGAATCTTTGAGGGAACGATTCTTGAAGGCGTTGTGACCAACCATATCGACGGTGGCTTCAACGGCCCCACCCTCGTCATGCTCACCACGGACTATTACTCACATGACCATCAGCATCTCCTGATGCCGCAAGGAACGCGACTGATTGGCACAGTACAGAGCGTCGGAAATGCGCAGCAGCGCAAGATGTTCGTCACCTTCCATCGAGCTATCTGTCCGGATGGCTTTTCCATCGACTTCGACAAGTACATCGGCCTCGACCAGATCGGCACCACCGGACTCGCCACCAAGGTCAACCACGGATACTTTCAGGCATTTGCTGCCGCAACCATGATCGGCGGCCTCGGTGGCCTCGCCCAAATTGGTAACAACGGAAGCATCCTCGATCCTTCGACCGAGATCCGCAATGGCATCTCCCAGCAGTCTGCCTCAGAAGGCGAACAGGTACTGAATCACTTTCTTGATCGCTTGCCTGTCATCACGCTCAAGGAAGGCTCGCGTGCCCGCATCTACGTGGGCCGCGACATCCTCGTACCGTCCTATGCAGAAC